>NZ_WMEF01000002.1 GCF_009724685.1 Lysinibacillus cavernae | reverse complement strand
CCAGATGGCTGCGTAGTGTTTTTTAGTGTTGTCTACTTAACAGGGGTAAGTCCAGACTTTATATCGACATATTTTGGCAGGTTTACTTGGTATTTCGAAAGTAGTTTTATAGTAACATTGGTTATATAAAGATGTAGGAGGTTTTATATGCCTGATTTATTGCTCGTACTTTTTTTATTTAACCTTTCTTTATTTCTTTTGCACGAAATGGACGCAATAAGGCGCTCTGAGTGGCGATTGTTTATCGTGCTTAAAGATATGGAAGATTCAAAGGCTTATAAAGTATTCACATTTATTCACTTGTTTCTTTATGTAATAATACTTTCCTTACTTTTCAGCCAATATCAAACAATAATTTTTTGGGTCCTTGATTTATTCTTTATTATTCATGCAATCTTGCACTTGTTTTTTGAACGACATCCTCGAAACGAATTTAAAAATACGTTTTCAAGATCAATTATTTATTCAATGGGGATTCTTGCTGTAATACATTTAATATTTTTAATTAATATTTAGATTTAAGAGGCTGGGACAAAACCCATCTCTAAATTAAAAAGCCTGTGAAATTTTACGATCAGTAAAATTTCACAGGCTTTAAATTTTTTCATAAAAAAATAAGGATCACTTCTGATAGAATTAAGTCACCACAACAAAATTATACAGAAAGAAGGATCCTTATGTTTAAAAATTATAACATGAATAAATTAGTTTTGCCTTTAGATTTAGAAGTAACATTACAAAAAAAGCGATATTGCCTTCCATGTCCACCATTTAGTCGAAAGTATCTCGCCTGAAGCGTTTGAACCATTCCTTCGAAATGAAGGCTGTCCCGCCTACCATCCACGCATGATGCTTAAAATTACCTTATGTGCTTATACACAATCTGTCTTCTCAGGGCGTAAAATTGAAGCCCTATTAAAAGATAGTCTTCGGATGATGTGGCTAGCTCAAGGGTATGAACCAAGCTACCGCACGATCAATCGTTTCCGTGTTCAACCAGAAATGAAAGAGTTGATCCGCCAATGTTTCGTCCAATTCCGTTGCCAGTTGGTCCAAGAAGAATTAATTGATCAGGAAGCTATTTTTATTGATGGAACAAAGATCGAAGCCAATGCGAACAAATTTACTTTCGTATGGAAAAAATCCATCGAGAAATATCATAACGGATTAATTGAAAAATCAAACCAGTTATACGATGAGCTACTAGAGAAAGAAATCATACCAGTAATTGAAAGAGAAAATGTAGAAGAATTAGCATTAGAAGAGCTCGCCCAGATGGTAGAAAAAGTAGACGAAGTGATTTCCGAGTATGATCAAAAAATAGAGGATTCATCGGATGTAGCTGAGCGAAAAGCTTTAAGAGCCGAACGGAAATTCCCAAAGCAAGCTCGCAAACAATTAATCGACTATATTGTACGTAAACTAAAATATCAAAAAGACTTTGAAATCTTTGGCATGCGAAATAGTTATTCCAAGACGGACTCAGATGCCACATTTATGCGAATGAAAGACGACTATATGAAAAATGGTCAATTGAAAGCAGGTTATAACATCCAAGTCGCAACAGAAGGTCAGTATGCGCTTGCCTACAAGATTTTTTCGAACCCAACAGATACACGTACCTTAATCCCGTTTTTAGATGAAATCGAACAACATTATTTTGAGTTACCAAAACACATCGTCGCAGATGCCGGATATGGCAGTGAACAAAATTATGATGATATCCTTTCGAATCGTAAACGAGAAGCCTTAATTACGTATAACTTGTATTTAAAAGAACAAAAGCAAAAGTATAAACAAAACAAATTCAATACAGCCTACTGGGATTATGATGAAGAAAATGATCAATACACTTGCCCGAACCAACAACAGCTTGTATTTAAATATCGTACCACGAAAACGGATCAATATGCTTTCACGCGTGAGTTTAAGGTATACGAATGTGAAGACTGTTCCGGACGCCCATTCCGTTCATTATGTACAAAAGCAAAAGAAGGAAATAATCGTAAGTTAATAGTGAATGAGAAGTGGGAACAACAAAAAGAATATGTGAGAACAAAGCTTTCAGAAGAAAAAACGAGTACCATTTATCGTCAACGCAAAATCGACGTGGAACCAGTTTTTGGATTCTTGAAGGCTAATTTGCGTTTCACTCGTTTTTCTGTACGAGGAAAATCGAAGGTTGAAAACGAGATAGGCCTCGCATTAATGGCCGTGAATTTAAGAAAATTCACAGCCATTAGGTATGGAGACAACATAAAAAATAGAGAAATCCTAATTTGAATTCATTCAAATTAGGATTTCTCGCTAATTGAAGCTAGTTATGTCCCAGCCTCTCTTTTTAAATTTATTTTAATACAGCATCATTCATTCAACTTGGCTTTTGTCTGAAAAGTCTTTACGTAAAACATAATTTGCAATTGTTCCTTCAACTGATATTTTTTGACCAGCCGATAAATCAGCCTCTTGATCTAAATCAACTATTGCAAAGTTTGTAATTTCTTCTGGATAAACCCCTAGGAAAAAGTCTTCTTTATTCTTATCCTTCTCATAGAGCTCATCGTAATCAATAAACTCGAAGTTTTGCCCATATGGATGATAAACTTATCTGCACGTACTCCAGTAGTTGTACCTTCTCTTCTTCTTTTTTAACCAATATTAGAACTTTCGAATACAAATTCTGTAATTACTCCAGTGGCCGTTACTTTTCTACCAAGAATATCAAAATCATCTTTAAATTGTTGTCCGTTTTTATGACCAAGAATGATCATATCCACCAATTTTTCATCTGCTACAGTAAGTAATTTATTTGTAAAATCCACTATAGTTTTACCTTCTAAATTTTCATCTATAAATTTTTTGCTTTGTTCTTCTATTGTCAAACTTGGGAATTTCTCAGGTTTAGATGTATTATCTTTTGCAGTATCTACACATCCTACTAACAATAGTGAAAATATAAGTGTTGAATTAGGAAAGAATTTCTTCATAAGGTATTTACTCCCTTGGGATTTATTTGTAATAATAAAATTGTATCGATATTGTAGAATGTTGTCAGTACATAAAAAAATGCCACGAGTTGTGGCAAAGAAATAATATTAACTTTAAGCATGTTAAATTTTTTCTTCTATTATAAAATAGTACCTGTCCAAACCTAAATTATTTACAGTATTATGAACTGGGGTACCTTTTTTAAAAAAACCTACGAGTACCCCAGTAAGTGCCCCAAAAAGTGCCCCAGTTAAATACAGTTAAATACACTTAGTTAGAGAGGTATAGAAAGTCGTGTTAAAACAAAACCTTGATATTATGCACATCAAAAAATTAAAAACATCAGGATAGCAACCAAGGTCATAAGTTATGCTTATCAAAAAAGATAATATTAATGTAATTTACTTATGAATATAAATACGTTATCATGGGTATTGGAGAAAAGATGCTACACTTTTATAAAGCCTTTTCAAAAAGATATATTTAGGGGGATCCGCAAATGGCACAAGGTAATTTACACAACAGCCGCGCATCATTCGAAGTAAATGGTAAAACTTACAATTACTATGATTTAGCTGCGATTGAAAAAGCTGGCGTTGCAAAAGTTTCAAACCTTCCTTACTCAATTAAAGTTTTATTAGAATCTGTTTTACGTCAATATGATGCATATGTAATTAAAGAAGAGCACGTAAACGAATTAGCAAAATGGGGCAATGGTGCTGATCCGGAAGCAGAAGTACCATTCAAGCCTTCTCGCGTTGTATTACAAGACTTTACTGGTGTACCAGTAGTTGTTGACCTTGCATCTCTTCGTTCAGCAATGAAGGAAATGGGCGGCGACCCAAGCAAAATCAACCCTGCTATTCCAGTTGACCTTGTAATTGACCACTCAGTACAAGTTGACAAATACGGTAATGCAGCTGCACTACAAGCAAATATGGACCTAGAATTTGAACGTAACGCTGAGCGTTATAACTTCTTAAAATGGGCTCAAACTGCTTACAATAACTTCCGTGCTGTACCACCAGCAACAGGTATCGTTCACCAAGTAAACTTAGAGTACTTAGCTCCAGTTGTACACGTAAACGAAAATGCTGACGGCACATTCGAAACATTCCCAGATTCAGTAGTAGGTACTGACTCTCATACAACAATGATCAACGGTATTGGCGTTCTTGGATGGGGCGTAGGTGGTATCGAAGCTGAAGCAGGTATGCTTGGTCAACCTTCATACTTCCCAATTCCAGAAGTTATCGGTGTTAAATTAGTGGGCGACCTTCCAAACGGAACTACTGCTACTGACTTAGCATTAAAAGTAACACAAGTATTACGTCAACGTGGCGTAGTTGGTAAATTCGTTGAGTTCTTCGGACCTGGCGTATCTAAATTACCACTAGCTGACCGTGCGACAATCTCTAACATGGCTCCTGAATATGGTGCTACATGTGGTTACTTCGCAATTGACGAAGAATCATTAAACTACATGCGTTTAACTGGTCGTGACGAAGAGCACATCGCGGTTGTAGAATCTTACTTAAAGTCTAACCACATGTTCTTCGATCCAACTTTAGAGCCAGTTTACACTGACGTATTAGAAGTAAACTTAGCTGAAATCGAACCAAACCTTTCTGGTCCAAAACGTCCACAAGACTTAATTCCACTATCTCAAATGCGTTCTCGTTACAAAGAAGCAGTAGTGGCACCACAAGGTACACAAGGTTTCGGTTTAACAGAAGATGAATTCGCAAAAACATCTGTAGCAAAATTCGCTGAAGGCGATGTAGAAATTCCAACAGGTGCTGTTGCAATCGCTGCGATCACTTCTTGTACAAATACATCTAACCCATACGTATTAATTGCTGCGGGCTTAGTAGCGAAAAAAGCTGTAGAAAAAGGTCTAACAGTACCTAAATGGGTTAAAACTTCTTTAGCACCAGGTTCTAAAGTTGTAACTGGTTACCTTGAAGATTCAGGTTTACAAACTTACCTTGACCAAATCGGTTTCAATACTGTAGGTTACGGTTGTACAACATGTATCGGGAACTCAGGTCCATTATTACCTGAAATCGAAGATGCCATTAAAGAAAATGACTTATTCGTAACTTCAGTTCTTTCTGGTAACCGTAACTTCGAAGGTCGTGTACACCCACTTGTAAAAGCTAACTACTTAGCTTCTCCACCACTTGTTGTTGCTTATGCACTTGCTGGTACAGTGGATGTTGACCTACAAAAAGATTCATTCGGTAAAGACAAAGATGGCAACGAAGTATTCTTCGCTGATATCTGGCCTTCAACTGAAGAAGTTAACGCAGTATTAGGTACTGTTGTTAACCGTGAGTTATTCCAAAAAGAATACGAAACTGTATTCACAGCTAACGAAAAATGGAATGCAATTGAAACATCAACTGAGTCTCTATACACATTTGATGACAAATCAACTTACATCCAAAACCCACCATTCTTCCAAGGTCTTGCAAAAGAGCCAGAAGCTATCAAAGGCTTAGATGGCTTACGCATTATGGCGAAGTTCGGTGACTCAATCACAACTGACCATATTTCTCCAGCTGGTGCAATCGGTAAAGATACACCTGCAGGTAAATATTTAATTGAAAACGGTGTTGCAATCCGTGACTTCAACTCTTACGGTTCTCGTCGTGGTAACCACGAAGTAATGATGCGTGGTACATTCGCAAACATCCGTATTCGTAACCAAGTTGCTCCTGGTACAGAAGGTGGATTCACAACTTACTGGCCAACAGGCGAAGTAGAGTACATCTATGACGCATGTATGAAATACCAAGAACAAGGTACTGGCTTAGTAGTACTTGCTGGTAACGACTATGGTATGGGTTCTTCTCGTGACTGGGCTGCGAAAGGTACATTCCTACTTGGCGTGAAAACTGTTATCGCACAATCTTACGAGCGTATCCACCGTTCTAACTTAGTAATGATGGGTGTTCTTCCACTTCAATTTATGCCAGGTGAATCTGCTGAGACATTAGGCTTAACAGGTAAAGAAGAAATCTCTGTAAACATTACTGATAACGTAAAACCACGTGAAATCTTAACAGTAACTGCTAAATCTGAAGACGGCACAGTTAAAACTTTCCAAGCTTTAGCTCGTTTCGACTCAGAAGTAGAAGTAGACTACTACCGTCACGGTGGTATCCTACAAATGGTTCTACGCGCAAAAGCTGCTGAGTAATCATAACCATAAAACCGATCTCTTAGGAGGTCGGTTTTTTTGTTTGGAATAGTGAACTTTATAAAGTGGTGGATAGGGTGGCAGAAGTGATGGATAGACCATAAAGTGGTGGATAGAGTGGCAGAAGTGATGGATAGAACGCATAAAGTGGTGGATAGAATGGCAGAAGTGATGGATAGAATGGCAGAAGTGATGGATAGAACGCATAAAGTGAAGGATAAAGCGGCAGAGGTGATGGATAGACCATAAAGTGGTGGATAGAATGGGAGAAGTGATGGATAGAACTTATAAAGTGGTGGATAGAATGGCAGAAGTGATGGATAGACCATAAAGTGATGGATAGAACTCAAAAAGTGAAGGATAAAGCGCTAGAAGTGGCCGATAGAGAGAACCAATGGCGGATTGATTGGCTAAAAACAAAAGTATTCTTAGCATACAAGGCAAGATTATTTCCAAATACGTAGCATTTTCCCAAATGTTTATATAAAATTGAAATGTAAGCCTTTTAATATATATATAAATGGGGGACGATCAATTATGACAAAGAAAAAACATAAGCTTTACACGGCGGCAACAACAGCAGTGGCAATAACAGCTTTAGCAGTTGTACCTGTTTCAGCTGCTAGTCCATTTTCGGATGTAAGCGAAGATTATGCACATTTTAACAGTATTTCAATATTACATGCAGCAGATATTATTAATGGTTTTCCAGATGGTACATTTAAGCCATCACAGGACGTAACACGTGGACAAGCAGTGAAGATGATTGCAGATGCTTTCCATCTAACAACAACAGATACGGCGACTGTAGAAAATCCGAATTTCAAGGATGTAGACTCTTCTAGTCCATACTATAAGGCGATTATTACATTGGTTAATCTTGACGTTGTGCAAGGATATGAGGATGATACTTTCCGTCCAAATGAGTCTATTACACGTGGTCAAATGGCAGTTATGGTGGCACAGGCAACGGGCTTAACAGCAGATGGAAAAAGTCCATTTACAGATGTACCACAAAATAGTCCATTTGCAGATGCTGTGACGGCATTGTATGAGGCAGGTATTGCAAAAGGTGTTTCTGCAACAGAATTTGGTGTGGAGAAAAATGTTACACGTGGTCAGTTAGCAACATTTATTGTGAACGCATTAGACTTAGCTGAGGAAGCTCAGCCTACAACAGAAGAAAAAGAGGAACAACCAAAAGAGGAGCAGGTAACTGAAGAAAAACCTGCGACAACAAAAGATAGTGCATTTTTAGAGGAAGTATTTGCCAAAACATTAGCCAAGCAGAAAGAGCTAAAAAGCATGAAGGCTACGATGACGATGACTCAGTCAGTCGAGGTAAACGATGGTCAGGAAACCATGACAATGGATTCTAAAGGCAAGATGTCCATGGAAATTGTTACAGAGCCTATGCAATTCTTTGCGGATGGCACAATGTCTATAACAGATTCAACTAATGGTGAAGCGATGAATTTGCCGATTAAAATGTATATGACAGCTAAAGATGGTATGTATATGTATGAGGCAGAGCAAAAGGCTTGGATAAAGTTCCCGAAACAATTATTTGAGGATGTACTTAGTCAAACAGGGATGCAGCCAGATGCAGCGGAGCAATTAGAGATGCTACAAGCATTTGCTGAAGACTTCACAATAACTGAAACAGCTAGCCGATATGAATTATCTCTAAAGGGCGCTGGTGATAAATTCACAGAGCTAATGAAGCAGCAGCTTGGTGTAATGGATTTAGGTATGGACGCTAATCTGGAGGCGCAATTGGGCAATATTTCTTTTGATAGTCTCACATACAAATTACTGATAAATAAAAAAACATTTGATGTAGAAGAAATGGCTATGGATATGACATTAAAGATGCAAGTAGAAGGCAATTCAATCAAAACAAAACAGCAAACAACAATCAAATATCATGATTTCAATGCTGTGACAACGATTACGATTCCAAAAGATGTGCTTGAAAATGCTAAGGAAATGGATTTTAACACATCAGAAACAGTACCAGCCAAAAAATAATAGAAAAAAATAAAAAGTAGGTTTACGCCAAATATCTTGGTGTAAGCCTACTTTTTATGTTAAATAGATAAGAACTCTTCGGTTTTAGCTAAAGCCCATTAAATCCTTCACTTTCATCGTATTTGTGGAAGACGTCAGCATTTCGAGTAGGCGAAAGGCCACATCAAAGGCTGTGCCTGGATTCGACGAAGTAATGATATGATCCGTTTGAACAATTCTTTCCTTCACAATATGCGCACCATAAGCTTCAAGCTGCGCTATTCGTTTACTTGTAGGGTGATTGTAGGTTGTTGCTTGACGATGTTGTAGAATACCGCTATGCCCTAAAATAAGGGAGGCTACACAGATCGTTGCAATGGGCTTCTTCTGTTCATCAAAATGACGCACAACGGTTTGGAATTCCTCGCTAAAGGCATCTTCATAAAATCCCGCTTCCTCAAAGCCACCAGGGATAGCTAAAGCATCAAAATCCTCTAAATCAATTTCATGCAGCAATTTTTCTGGAGTGACGTTAAAATTCCATGTACATTGCAATTGTTTATGTAATCCCACTGTAACAACTTCTGTTGTTCCATCGCCCTCCCATTTATTCCAGCCAAGTACATCGGTAAAGACACTTGCCTCCACTGCCTCAAAGCCATTTGCTAAAAGTAACAATATTTTTTTCATGTTGACTCTGCCTCCTTTATTGCTTTAATTGTAATCAATAGAGCTGAATGTTAACAGAAGTTGTATAATGTATTTTAGATAAAAAACTTTATTTGAAAAGGTATTATAGGAAAAATAGTTGATTATGAAAGGTGAAGGGCCATGGATCAAATTGATACACAAATTTTACAACAGTTACAGCATAATGCAAAAATCTCGATGAAAGAATTAGCTACAATCGTTCATTTATCTTCTCCCGCTGTTATTGAACGTGTCAAAAAGTTGGAGGAACAAGGTGTGATTGAAGGGTATCATGCAAGGGTGAATTTGAAAAAGATGGAGCGCACTATTGAAGCCATTATTTTATTTAAATCCATTGATTGTAAAAGCCTCTCAGCATTTTGTAATGCCCATCCTGATGTAATGGCGTGCTATCGAGTGGCGGGAGAAATTAGCTATATTGTCAAGCTAGCAACTTATTCAGTAGAAACATTAGAGCAGTTTATTGATGCAGCTATGCCCTATGGTACACCTTCTACCAACATCGTGTTATCTTCAGCGGAAAAAAAGGTCGTTGTCCCGTTTGCTAACAATGATTTTGAATAAATGACAAAAAGGCAAACCTGGAAACGGCTAGCACCATTTATAGGAGAGAGATGGAACGCGGTTTCCTCTAGTGGATGTACTATATAGCAAGATGTTGGGAAACGATGAGTCAAAACCATTTATAGATATAGTAGGGATAAAAATAGTAGAGGAAAATCCAGAGTAAAGACTAAAGCCCACATCTACTATGAATTAGAGTATCTAGTCTTTTATTAAGCGTTGGTTTCAGTTACAATAGTTGTAATATTTTTCTAAATGTTAAAGGGATGTTGTGTTGATATTTACGCTACTGTAGAATGCTACAGCCTTCTACACTTCTTGATGTTGCTGAAGGCATAACTGAAGTGCGTAATGTCAGGTATACGCTACAACCTTTCCTTGGCCCAGCAAGGCTATTGTTCACATGGATAATGGGCAAAAGGAATTTACATATGTCCGTTTTAATGAGGGATGGAAACTAGATGGACTGTACCGAGAAAGTAGCGGTGCGTACAACAATCAATGAGGCAAAGGGGAGACATACAATTGCTATTACGTGATGTATTGAAGGAAGAAGATTTAAAGGATAAACTAAGCGCATTGAAAAAGGGTCAAACAACCTGGGAACAAGTGAATCAAGAGCAGCTTTTGCAGTCCATGTTGGCACATATCGGCTCTACTGATAGTGAGCTAAGGGATGCATGCATTTATGGTAGCTTTTATGAGTGGATTCTAGAAAAAAATCTACTGAATCATCGCCGCTTAATGGAGCTTTGGGATTACAGCTTGAACCATTTACTGTTGAAAGGCATCGATGAAGAGGAATCTGATTGGGTCTTTACCCGCTCCTTTACAACTTTATTGCTTGCTCTTCTACTAGCCCGAGATCTACAAGATAATTTTTTATCTCAGGATAATATAGAACACTGTCAAACTAAGTTAATGGCTTATGTGGTAGCTGAAAAGGATGTAAGAGGCTATGTGCCTGGCAAGGGATGGGCGCATAGTGTGGCACATGCATCGGATGCTATCGATGAACTGGTGAAAAATCCTAAAATGACTGGAACAGCTTATGTCGATATGCTACATGCACTTTGGTCCATCTATTTACAACCTCATTATGTGTTTATCCATGATGAGGATGAAAGACTGTTAGTGCCGATTTTCGCGATGTTAGAGCATGGCTTAGAGCAAAATGAGGTTATTCAATTATTGCAGCAAGTTCCTTCCACTTTATCTACACTAAAGGATCAGCTGGTTGAAGAACAGTATAGAAACGTTTTGTTCAATTGCAAAACATTGCTAAAGAGCTTCTTTATTCAAACAAATAATCAACCACAATATGTGACTCTTCATCAAAGCATCGCTACTTGCCTCAACGAACTATTTTAAGGTAGTCCATTATTGACAGCCAATTGGTAATTTGGTAAGATGAGTAGCAATAAAAGCATACAACTTCGTTGATGAGAAAGAGTAGTGTTTCATTTTGTTCTACAGAGAGCCGACATTTGGTGGAAGTCGGTGTGCAATTGTTACATGAAAATCCTCTCTGAGAAGGTTAGCCGAAAATAGTAAGCTAACCCGGGTGTCTACCGTTAAAAAGAACACGTATGATAGTACGTTGCTGAGTGCTATTGACTAAGGTGTCAATAGAATTAGGGTGGTATTCGCGGTTAACCCCGTCCCTTTCCTTGGGACGGGGTTTTTTGTATGCCTTTTATACAAAAATAATTGTATAGGAGGAACTAATATGCAAGTAGAACAAAAGAAGGAAACAACGGTTGAACGAGAAACTAGGATTCGAACATTGTGGGAGCAAGAAGGGACTTTTGCAAAATCTGTAACAAATCGCGCTGGACAGCAGCCCTTTGTATTTTACGAGGGACCACCAACAGCAAATGGTTTACCACATGTCGGCCATGCATTCGGCAGAACAATTAAGGATGTGGTGGCGCGTTATAAGACAATGCAGGGCTTTTTTGTTGAACGAAAAGCAGGTTGGGATACACATGGGTTACCCGTGGAATTAGGGGTAGAAAAAACATTAGGCATCTCTGGGAAGCAGGAGATTGAGAATTATGGGGTAGAGCGTTTTATTCAAGCGTGTAAAAATAGCGTTTTTACCTATGAACAGAAATGGAAAACTTTCACAGAGCAGCTTGGTTACTGGCTTGATATGGATGATCCTTATCTAACGTTAAGTAATGATTACATCGAATCTGTATGGCATATTTTAAGCCATGTTCACAAGGAAAAGCTTTTATATAAAGGGCACCGGGTTTCACCTTATTGCCCTAGCTGTCAAACATCTTTAAGCTCTCACGAAGTGGCGCAGGGCTATAAAGATGTCAAAGATTTATCTGTTACAGCGATGTTTAAGCTTAAGGATCAAGATGAATATTTCTTAGGCTGGACAACGACGCCATGGACATTACCAGCCAATGTGGCATTATCCATGAATCCTTCCCTTAAATATGTACGTGTCAAACATGCAAATAAAGTATATATCCTCGCTAAATCACTGGTATCGAAGGTTTTTTTAGAGCCAGTGGAAGTATTAAGTGAGCATGATGGGAAGGAATTTGCTGGTGTTTCCTATCAACCACCATTTTCTTATGTAACGGTTGATAAGGGGCATGTTGTGGTAATGGCTGATTATGTGACAGAGCATAGTGGCACAGGGATCGTGCATATTGCGCCAGCTTATGGGGAGGACGATTATAAAACGGTTCAGCAACATGGTTTGTCATTTGTCAATGTAGTGGACCTGAAAGGATGTTATACAGAAGCGGTGCCTGAGCTTATAGGACGATTTGTGAAAGATTGTGATGTCGATATCATTAAAATGCTTGCGACAAAAGAGCTTTTATTTGCGAAAGAAAAATATGAGCATAGCTATCCACATTGCTGGCGCTGTGATTCACCATTGCTGTACTATGCAACAGATAGCTGGTTTATCAAGATGTCTGCTTTAAAAGAGCAGCTTTTACAAAATAATCAACAAGTGACATGGTATCCGGCTCATATCAAGGATGGTCGATTTGGCAACTTCCTAGAAAATGTAGTGGACTGGAATATTAGTCGTAACCGTTATTGGGGGACACCGCTGAATGTATGGATTTGTCAGGATTGCGGACAGGAGGAGGCTCCAAACAGTATCACAGCATTAAGAAAATTAGCAAAAGATGCTGTCGATGAGCAATTAGAGCTTCATAAACCATTTATTGATGACATTGTCTGTACGTGTCCGAACTGCCAGGGAGAGATGAAGCGTACACCAGAAGTCATCGATGTCTGGTTTGATAGCGGTTCGATGCCATTTGCACAGCAACATTACCCTTTTAAAGATATCACGACTTTTCAACATCAGTATCCAGCAGATGTCGTCATTGAAGGGATCGATCAAACGCGAGGTTTTTTCTATAGTTTATTAGCGGTTTCCACGCTATTTACAGGGAAGCCACCTTATAAAAATGTACTATCATTAGGGCATGTGCTAGATGAGTATGGGCAGAAGATGTCTAAAAGTAAAGGCAATGCCTTAGAACCTGTTGAGTTGATTGAGCAGTATGGAGCAGATGCTTTACGTTGGGCATTTTTAATAGACAGCTCACCGTGGAATCCGAAGCGTTTTTCTAAAAAAATCGTGATGGATGCGAAATCAAAGCTAGTGGATACACTTGACAATACATTTAAGTTTTATCAAATGTATGCCAACATCGATGGATTTACGTATGATGCTGAGCATACAGGTACACGGTCACATTTAGATCATTGGATAGTATCTCGCTTACATCACACGATTCAGATTGTAACAACGTCCATGGATGACTATCAATTTACGCAGGCTACACGAGAAATTGCTGAATTGGTGGAAGAGTTAAGCAATTGGTATATTCGACGTTCGCGTACTCGATTTTGGGCAAATGGGCTGACAGCAGACAAAAAAGGTGCATTTAGTACACTTTATGAAGTTCTGACAGCTATTTGCCAATTAGTAGCACCATTTACGCCGTTTATTGCAGAGGATATTTATCGCCAATTAACTGGCAAAAGTGTTCATTTAGAAAACTACCCGAATTTTAATGAAAAACTTGTGGATGTTAAACTTGAACATGAAATGGCAGCCATTTTAACGGTTGTGGAACTAGGTCGCGGTATCCGTAATAGCCAGGGAATGAAGGTTAAGCAACCTTTAAGTGAACTCATTGTAGCGGTAGAAGGTGAACTGGCGGATTATCAAGCTTATAGTGAGCTCATTCAGGATGAACTAAACATAAAAGCCTGTAGGTGGACTCATGATTTTTCAGCCTATGAAAGCGTCCATTATAAGCTTAACTTTAAAACAGCTGGAGCTGCATATGGTTCAAAGGTTAACCAAGTAAAAGAATATGTTATGACGTTAACGAATGAAGAAAAACAGAAGCTACAGCAAAACGGAGCAGTTGATTTTAAGATTGAAGGGCAACAACTAACATTATTAACAGAGCATGTGGTAGCTGAATCATTCGTGAAGGATCAGTATATTTTAGCGGAGGATAACACATGCCGTGTATTGATGAACGTTCAACTAACAGAGAGTTTGCTACAAGAGGGGCAAATGCGAGAATTAATTCGCACAATTCAAGATGCACGGAAAAAGTGGCAGCTACCTGTAGAGCAATATGTATCGATTGCCTTTAGTGGTAGTATGGAGGTACTTTCCATCATCCAGCGGCACGAAGCTTTATTACAAGCCAATGTATTAGTAAAGGCTCTTCATTATAGCGAAGAATGGCATGAAGAGAAATCGATTGAAACAGAATTGTTTAATGAAAAGCTTACTGTTTTCGTCTCTCTATAACAGAAATGCTCAGGAGGAATCCTGAGCGTTTTCTATGTATGCTACAGGAACCCGCTTACAAGGTAGCATGCTGTCGCCCAAATAAATATGGCAGAGCATTTAGTAAATATTGTCATCAATTTTCCAGAACTATCGAGTTTTTTGAAGGAGGCTCCTGTAATAGTTAGTCCAAAAAACCACAGCCAAGAAATGATGACACAGGCTATAGTGAAGATCATTTGCTCTGTGCCACTATATTTTAATGCACTCGTTCCAATGACGCCAATTGTGTCCAAAATGGCATGTGGATTTAGAAGAGACACAGAGAGTGCAAAGAGAATTTGTTTTTTTATTGGCAGAGCATCGCTATTATGTGCGGTTGCTGGCTTCGAACGCCAAATGGCATAGCCCATATAAAGTAAAAATAGGATCCCAACAGTCATTAAAGTGATTCGTAACCACTCAAATTGTAAGACAATTAATGATAGACCGAATACTGCAAGTAAAATCAGTATGGTATCACAGATGGCAGCTGTTACACTCGCTGGCAGGGCGCGTAGTAGATTGGGTTGTGTAGCGCCTTGCGAAAAAACAAAAACATTTTGTACGCCTAATGGCAAAATGAGTCCAAATGCTAAAATGATGCCATGAAGAAATGCTTCCAATGAAAACCCCTCCTTTCACTACTCATTTTAGCTATGGTATAACTATATGGAAACGACCAATTGGATGGTTTTTTATCCACCCAATTTTTTTGAGAAAAGAAGGTGAAAAAATCATGAGCTGGCAGCCAAATAGACAAAGTAACATGCCATTGCAGCAACAAATAGTTCAGTGGGTAACAGCACAAGTGGAACGAGGAGATTGGGCAGCGGGAACCAAACTGCCGACTCAAAGACAGTTGGCCATGCAGTTTGATGTGAATCGCAGCACGGTTCAACAGGCTTTAGAGGAATTAAAAGCAATGGGCATCCTTGAAGCAAAGGTAGGCTCTGGTGTATACGTCACCCACAATTCCTGGCATGCATTAATTCAACAAACACAGCCAAACTGGCAAACCTATATTGAAACAAGTATCTATAAACCAAATTACCATACGATTCAATTAATTAATGAATACGAGCAGCGTGATGATGTGATTCGTTTAGGAACAGGAGAGCTTGCTCCAAGCCTGTTGCCCATAGAGGAAATTGAAGCTTCACTTAGGGAACTATCTTTTCAGCCAAAAACATTAAGCTACTCTTCGCCACAGGGCAATGATCGACTTCGTGCAGCTATCTGTCACTATGTTCAAAAAAGAGGCATTGATGCTCAGCCCCAACATGTCTGTATTGTATCGGGTGCGCTTCAGGCCTTGCAGCTGATTGCCGTTGGTTTATTAGAACAGGGGTCCATCGTATTCCAAGAACCAACCTCCTATTTAAACTCTGTTCATCCTTTTCAGTCGGTCGGCATGCGAATGATAGGAATTCAACGTAACGAACAGCTTACACAAACATTAGCTCAAAGAAAAAGGAAAAAACAAGCTGTGTTTTATGCTATTCCAACATTACAAAATCCAACAGGCGATGTATGGGCATTACAGGAAAAAAAGCAGCTATATGAAGCCTGTCAAGCATCACGAATTCCAATTATAGAGGATGATGTCTATCATGAATTGCTTTTTGAAGAAGCATCACCTCCCATTAAAGCAATGGATAGTAGCGGACAAGTTCTATACATTGGGAGTGTCTCCAAAACGTTAAGTCCAGGGCTACGCATTGGCTGGCTCATCGGTCCAACAACCGTAATTGAACGATTAGCAGATATTAAAATGCAAACAGACTATGGCTCAAGTGCTATTTCACAAGAAATTGTACTGAACTGGCTGCAATCAGGAAAATA
Organism: Lysinibacillus cavernae; assembly: GCF_009724685.1. GTDB lineage: Bacteria > Bacillota > Bacilli > Bacillales_A > Planococcaceae > Lysinibacillus > Lysinibacillus cavernae. Next base: position 649,758 of record NZ_WMEF01000002.1, on the reverse strand, counting down.
TGAAAACCATCTCATAGGTTTGCGTCAACGATTACAGGAACGAGCCGATTTTACTGAACGGATTTTACAGGAAAAATTTAAGACGTTGGCTAACTGGAACAAACCAAAGGGAGGCTTTTATATTTGGCTCAAGTTTCGTGAGCCTCTTGTAGACAAAGACTTTTTTATGAAGTTGTTGCAGCAACAAGTATTAATCAATCCGGGCTATATTTACGATCCACAAGATCATCATCATATTCGTTTATCCTATGCCTATGCATCCTATGACGAACTGTTGGAAGGCTTACAAATCTTGCATAAATGTGTGGTTGAAACCATGATAGGACGGAATAAGGAGTAATTTTGCTATGGATGTGATCACATCATTGAGAAAACTGCTCCACAATAAGTAAAATTCGTTCACTCCATCAAGGCTCTGTGTAAAATGAAACCCATGCTCATTCACCACCCTCCAATAGCAAAGAAAGTGAATAATCCAAGCAGTGTACCCATACATTTTAGAAGAATCAATGCATTTTTTTAGATTCCTAACATAAAGAGGTGAACGATTGGAGAATTTGCCGCCAGGTTACTTTCAGGTACCACAGCCTATTCGAAGTGATGGAGCTGGAGGTGTGGATAAGGGGCCACGAGATATAATGAGGGATTTGGAAAATCCTGATATGCTGGTACCGCCAACGACCGATGCGGGTTTAATCCCTAACCTGCGATTTTCGTTTTCAGACACAAATATGACTTTGAATCAAGGAGGATGGTCTCGGGAAATTACTGTTCGTGAATTACCGATTGCCACGACATTAGCGGGTGTTAATATGAGTTTGACACCCGGTGGCGTACGTGAACTGCATTGGCATCAACAAGCGGAGTGGTCTTATATGTTACTTGGGCATGCTCGTATTACGGCAGTCGATCAGAATGGTTGTAACTTTATTGCTGATGTGGGACCAGGTGATTTATGGTATTTTCCACCCGGCATCCCTCATTCTATTCAGGGGCTAGAAGATGGCTGTGAATTTTTATTAGTATTTGATGATGGACATTTCTCAGATCTTAATACACTTTCGATTTCGGATTGGTTTGCGCATACCCCAAAAGATGTATTATCAGCGAATTTTGGTGTTCCAATTAGTGCGTTCGATCACATTCCGAACGAACAGGTGTATATTTATCAGGATAAGGTTCCGGGACCTGTTGATACGCAAAAAGTGCAATCTCCATATGGCAAGGTTCCGCAATCCTTTAAACATCGCTTGTTAGCTCAGCCACCACTGAAAACGCCAGGGGGAAGTGTGCGCATTGTTGATTCAACCAATTTTCCTATTTCTAAAAATATTGCAGCTGCACTTGTTGAAATTGAGCCTGGTGAAATGCGTGAATTGCATTGGCATCCTAATAATGATGAATGGCAGTATTATCTACAAGGAAAAGGGCGTATGACGGTATTCACAGGTAATGGCACAGCTCGAACATTCGATTACCGTGCAGGTGATGTTGGGTATGTGCCGTTTGCTACAGGTCATTATATTCAAAATACTGGCACGGAGCCATTATGGTTTCTAGAAATGTTTAAAAGTGACCGTTTCCAGGATGTGTCATTAAATCAGTGGATGGCCCTTACGCCAACTGAATTGGTGCAAAGTAATTTGCAGGTGGGCCCTGAGTTGCTACATGCCCTCAGAAAGGAAAAATGGCCCGTGGTGAAATATCCTGGTTTTTCCTATTATCCAAAATAAACAAAGCAGGTGAAGAAATTCTCACCTGCTTTTCATCAATATTGATACTTCTTGCGTGTCATAAGCAAAATAACGATGGATGGCACTGTACAAATTAGCATAGCTGCAAAGGATAGACCTGGAGATATTTCGTATAAATAGCCACCTAAAAAAGTAAGAATTGCTGTACTTAAGCCCATGGCTAATGCAGAGTATAGGCCTTGTGCATTTGGAATTTGTTCCTTTGGTAGCGTTTTTGCTAAGTAGCGAATAAAAGCAAAATGTGCTAGGGCAAAGGATAAGGCATGCAAGGTTTGTGATGCAATAAATACCCAGACATTTGGGAACATGAAAATTAGTATCCAGCGCAGGGAAGAACCACTTGCTGCTAAGAGTAATAAAGAAGATGAGCGCCATTTCGTCAAGAACGTATCAGCCTTCATAAAGTATAAGATTTCACAAATTACAGCAATATTAATAATCATACCCATATAGAATGGGTCAACCTGTAAATCTTCTAAATAAATATAACCATAGCTATAATAGGAGGCATGAGCACCCTGCAATAAAATAACGATGAATAACACAATCGGGAAACCTTTGATAGTCCATAATGTTTTCATCGACAATGATTTTGCTCGTTGCTCCTTTGTCGGCACAATGAGTAATTCCTTTGGTGTTGCTAATTGTTGCATAAGCAACATGCCAATCAACCCAATGATCATACTCCAAAAGATGATGTTTTTGCCAAAAACGCCTGTGAGCATACTAATAATTAATACGGCGATGACAAAGCCAAAGGAACCATAGGAGCGGCTTTTACCATAATGAATATTACCATGCTGGACAAGCGTTGCTGCACTACTTTCCACAGCAGGTAACAATGCTGGATAAAAAACGCTAAATAAAATGGTCACGATTAATAGTGCTATAAAGCCTGTACTTGGGATATAGAGTAATGCCGTCAGTATGGAACCTACTGCTAGAATCGTAATAAGTTGTTTATTGTGTACGTATTTTGCAAGTGTTGGGAAGAAGAAAAGATTGGATGTGGCCCGTGCTAATAATCCACAGCCCATCACGACACTTGCCTGTGATACTGTCAGATGTTTTGCATCCACGAGCCATCCTGTCCAATAGGGTAAGAAAATGCCCCAAGTAATGAAAAAAGTAAAGAAATTTTGAGAAAGCCATCGTTGATTGTTCATATAATTACCGTACCTCCATTAACTATGTTGAATAATAGCACGTTCATCGCTACAATAATGTGAGATATCTCATATTTTTTATAGGAGAGAGTAAAAAAATGCATATTCTAACAGCGGAAGATCGTACCTATTATCTGGAAAAGTATCCTATAGATGATTTTTTCTCTTTTGATATTAATCCATATCTTGAAGTCTGCCAATTTGAGAAAGGTGAATGGATTTTTCAGGAAGGCTCCTTTCCAGACACATTGTATTACATGATTGAAGGAAAGGCGAAGCTCTATATGACACATAAAAATGGCAAGGTTTCACTTATTGAATACTTAGAGGCTTCTCGCTTTATGGGGGAAATTGAATTACTAAACGAGGCAAGGTATACAAAGGGGATTCAAACAGTAACCAAGACAATTTGTTACTCAATTACGCAGTCATGTAAGGAAAAGTTACTTGCAGATGCCTTGTTTTTACGTAGACTTTGTGTGTTTTTAGGAGAAAAAGCCACGAACATGACGTCTAAATATACTCAAAATCAAGCCTATCCTTTTGAAAATCGCTTAGCTGCTTTTATTCAATTATCTGCCGATCAAGGTGTCTATAAGGAAAAGCATACGGAAATCTGTGAATATTTAGGGGTTTCCTATCGCCATCTATTATATGTGCTGGCACAATTTTGTGAGGAGAGGATACTCGAAAAGCGCAAGACAGGCTATCATATACTTGATGAAAAGCGTCTTTCACAATTGGCGCAGGAGATTCAGTGAGGGGAGTAAATTTCACAATAGGAAATGGGTTCTAAAATATGGTCAAAGTGATCGAACATAACGGGGTTAAACTAATTAACTCAATTTATTTCAGACTTCATTGAAAGAAGTCTGGGCTAGTTTTGTTGTATTCACTTTTTTTAATTAGCCAGCGAGCGACTTCCTTGCCACTATGGTAAAAGTCAACCTCACTAACTGTGGTTTTTTGGATGGAATTAGCTTGTGTGTCTTCCATAACGTCAAAAGGTAAAACGCCTATACATTGATGTTTGTTGGGTACAAATCTTTCATGTTTACTTACAGTTTGCATAGCTTCACTGTTCTTTTCCTCAGAATTTTGTGTCATATGGAATGCAAGTAGTTCTCCTTTTGCCAATGTTGTGCTTGCTGAGTAACCAGTACTTTTCATTCAACATGCCCCCTTTTGTCGTTACATTTATTGTACAAGACTCATTGGGAAAATAGCCGTCATTTACAAGGCTTTTACAATAACTTTAAGGTTCATGGAATATTTAGTAATTTGTAACCGTATTCATACCGTTGTTGGATGAAAATCATAGAAAACTGATATAAATTCTTTTAAAAAAACTCATACTCAAACTATTGTGAATTTTTCTAACACAAAGTATTATTGTAATTAGATTTAACGTGAATGTTATCACAAAGTCACGAAATCGTTAGGAGGAATTTTAATGAGTGCAATTCGAGTAGGTATTGTAGGATATGGAAATTTAGGACGTGGTGTGGAGTATGCCATTTCACAAAATCCGGATATGGAATTAGTAGCGGTATTCACACGTCGTGATCCTTCAACAGTAAACGTAGCAAGCAAAGCGAGCGTATATTTAGTAGATGACGCTGAAAAATTCCAAAACGACATTGATGTCATGATTTTATGTGGTGGCTCTGCAACAGATTTACCAGAACAAGGTCCACACTTTGCGCAATGGTTCAATACAATTGATAGCTTCGATACACACGCGAAAATTCCTGAATTTTTCGATGCTGTAGACGCAGCAGCACAAAAATCTGGTAAAGTATCTGTTATCTCAGTTGGTTGGGATCCAGGTTTATTCTCATTAAATCGTATTTTAGGGGAATCAGTTTTACCAGTTGGTACAACATATACATTCTGGGGAGACGGCCTGAGTCAAGGTCACTCAGATGCAGTTCGTCGTATCGAAGGTGTTAAAAATGCGGTTCAATACACATTACCAATTAAAGAAGCTGTAGAGCGTGTTCGTAACGGAGAAAACCCTGAACTAACAACGCGTGAAAAACATGCACGTGAATGTTGGGTTGTGTTAGAAGAAGGCGCAGATGCAACAAAAGTGGAACAAGAAATTGTCACAATGCCTAACTATTTCGATGAATATAACACAACAGTTAACTTCATTTCTGAAGATGAATTTAAAGCAAACCATACAGGTATGCCACATGGTGGTTTTGTCATTCGCAGTGGTGACAGTGGGGCAAACGATAAACAAATTCTCGAATTCTCATTAAAACTTGAAAGTAATCCAAACTTCACATCTAGTGTATTAGTGGCTTATGCACGTGCTGCACATCGTCTAAGTCAAGCTGGTGATAAAGGAGCGAAAACAGTATTTGATATTCCATTCAGTCTGCTTTCACCAAAATCAGCTGCTGAATTACGTAAAGAATTACTATAATCATAGAAAATTCACCCGATTATCATTCATTTGATGATCGGTTTTTTTATTTTAAGCCATTCATTCGATAAAATATGGTAAACTGTCAATAATTTAATAATCTGAATTTTTGTGAAAAAATGGAGCTAATGTAACCTTACACAAATTTGGAGGTTATCGTAAACATGACAGATATTATTATTCAATCAAAATGTATGGCACCAAGTCCATCCACTCATTGTATTAATAGAGCAGCGCTCATGAGGACATTAAAGAAGAGCCATCACCATACTTGTACATTTCTTCATAGTGGTGCAGGGTATGGTAAAACGACCATCCTTACACAATTTCTCTCGAACGAAGTGAATAAATTTTCTTGGTATAGTATCTCCGATGAAGATGATAATCTATTACCCTTTTTAAAACATCTTTTTTTTAGTATACAGCGAGTTGTGCCAAATTTTGGCCTTACATTCGATGAGTGGAATCAATTGTCACGCTTTCCTAAAATGGAGGAGCTGAATCGCTGGTATAAGCTTTTTGTTAATTGTCTATGTAGCATAGAGGAACCACTTCTAATTGTCATTGATGACTTTCATTTAGTGGATCATGTTTTTCCAATCAATTATTTTATGGAGAAAGTTATTGAATTTGCTCCACCAGCGATTCATTTTATTATGGCATCTAGAACATTACCTAATTGGGATATTATGAGGAAATTAAAGTTGCAAAAGAAATGGTTAGTCATGAAAGAGGACGAGCTGGCATTTTCAACGGAGGAAATTGCTGTCTTTTTTGAAGAATATGTGGATGTGCATTTATCCGATGTTGAGATGGCAATGGTACTGGAGATTACGGAAGGCTGGGCTATCAGTATTTCTTTATTAGCAGAGCAATGGCATCATGCTTCTTTAGATCATTGGCTAACGATTTCCACAAATGATCTTTTCACGTATTTGTCAGAAGAAGTTTACAGTAGGATGACTACGACAGAGCAAGAGACCATCTTGAAATTAGCGATTTTCCCTACATTTTCAGTAGAGCTATTGGAAGATTTCTATGGCATAGAGATTGCACAAATTTTGAATGCTTTAACACAGCGCCATTTATTTATTCAACCAGTAACAACAGACGGTTTATACCGCTTCCATGCATTATTCAGTCGATTTTTAGAAATGAAATGGCGACAACATGCAGGTCACTATACGGACCTACATAAAAAAGCAGCATTGTATTATGTGGAACATCCTAATATTCAAGCTGTACTGTATCATGCCTTCAAAACGAATGACCATGATTTTTGTGGGGAACTGTTACAGCGTCATGCAGAGCCTTTAGTACGTGCTGGACAATTTGAATGGTTGTTGGAAAAAATCAATCGATTTACTGTACAAGAAAAAGATAAATTTTATAGATTATATTATTTTGAGGGGGAGTGTCATCGCTACCGCGCTTATTATGAAAAAGCGAAACAATCCTATGACAAGTGTGTAACGCTGGCACAACAACAGCGGGATCACCTTTTTACGACAAAGTCCCATGCAGGGTTAGCACATATTTACTTAGACACCATACAACCTGCATTAGCAGAGCCCTATTTAAAAAAAGCATTAGAGCTTGCCAAGCATACACCCTTACTAAAAGAGGAATTAGTAGAACTTCAACGGCAATACGCTGAAAACTTAGTGAACTTAGGGAAGGCCAAGGGTGCACAGTTATTTATTGAGGAAGTGGCATTGCCAGAGGATGTCATGCAACGAGCGAATGTTGATGTCCGGGTTTTGCTACGGACGGGGCAATTACGAGAGGCGAAGGAATTATTAGCACAGCGCCTTGAAATGCCACCTCAGCTTGTAGCAACCCACCGTGAAAGTGAACTACTAGCAGCTTTTGTTTATGCACTGTTAGGACAAGGAAAGGAAGCTTGGTATGCAGCCCAACATGGGATACAGAGGGGGTTAAGAGAGAAGTCTATTTTTATCGAGGCGGTTGGTTATATCAGAAAAGCGCATGCACTATTGTTAATGGATTACCCAGACTATCAAGGGGCATGTCAAGCTTATGAAAAAGCGTTAACTTTAATGAATACGATTAATATTTCTCGGGTTAAGGCTGAGCCTTATATGGGGCTAGCAATTGCTAAACATTATTTAGGAGATATGGTAGCGGCTAAAAAATACTTGGCACTTGGTTTACGGGAAACAGAGCAAGTCCAAGATGCTTGGATGACGGGCCTCATTCTCTTAGCGGAAGTAAAAATCATTCTTTCTCAGCAAGAAACAGGGCGAGCAAAGCAATTAGTAAAGAAAGCACAGCAACTATTTCAGGAATGCGGAGATCACAATGGCTTGATGCATGTTTTATTCTATCAAGCTGTTATCGCCTTTCAAGAAAATAATAGAGACCAATTTCATGCATATTTTCAACAGTTTGCGCAATTATGTATGGCAAATGGCTATGACTATTTTTTACAAAGGAAAATGATCCTTGGTCCAAGCAATCGAATGATTTTTTATGAGCTATTGCAATTTAGTCAAACATGCGGCGTGGAACATGCAGCCATCCTTGCATTACGAAACTATTTTCAAGTGGAGGACAGTATCAGTTATCCGCATGATGAAATACAAATCAATTTTTTTGGAAGTGTCAGTTTAATTCGAGCGGAACGAAAGCTTGAAGATAAAGAATGGCAACGTGAAAAATCGAAGGAATTATTCGTGTATTTATATTGTCATCGCAACCGTTTTATACCAAAGGAAGAAATTGCCCAGGCATTATGGCCAGAACGCAGTGTAGAGTCATTAGATCGCGACTTTAAAGTGGTCTTAAATACATTATTAAAAGTGTTAGAACCACAACGGCATGCAAGGCAAGATAGTTTTTTCATTCAGCGAAAAAATAATATGTATCAGTTACAGCATATCTCTTTTCTCCAAATTGATGTGGAACGCTTTCACTATTATTACCAGTTAGGAATGGAGGAATTTGATCCGCAGTTGTCCAACGAATGGCTTCTATTAGCTGAAACGAGTTATACGGATGCCTTATACGCAGAAAAGAAGCAAGTCGACTGGCTTACCCAGGATCGTGACAAACTACAATTTTTATATATTGAAGTCCTTGAACGTCTTGCACAAAATGCAACAAGGCAACAGCAGTTTAAAAAAGCCATTCACTATGCAGAAAAAATAATTGGAGAGGACGCACTATGGGAGGAGGGCTACCGCCTACTCATGTACAGCCACTACCAACTACAAAACCGCTCTCTAGCATTCAAATGGTACGAAAAATGTGTCCAGCAATTACAGCAGGAATTAAATACAACTCCAATGGAATCGACCATGGCTGTTTATGATTTGATTATGGGGTAGCCAATGGCAGCAGTTTAAATGGAGTAGTTATAATGAACAGTCCTTTGATAAACCTAGTCTTTTTGTATGGAAAACAAGACTCTATTGTTGGCTATAAGGATGCTTTTCCGATCTAGACAAGTTCCCTATAGCGACTAATTGTTGAATGATTGGGTCGTGTTGATGAAGATAAAGGGAGGATGCATAGGAAGTGACTAAAAATAATGAAATAATACTAGCGCAAGAAACAATATCTTTACGAGAATTTACTGACCAGGACTGGGTTGATGTTCATAAATATGCCTCACAAGAAATTGTATGCCAATATCAAGTATGGGGACCGAATACAGAAGAGGATTCTAAACAATTTATTCGTGATGTTCTGGAACAAGCTACACAAACGCCAAGGGAAAGATATGCTTTTGCCATTATCTATCAAGACACTTTAATAGGTGCAGTAGAGATTGTGATTACGGATTTTACGAATAAAGTTGGAGAAATTGGCTATATCGTCAACCCTGATTATTGGGGAAAAGGAGTAGCAACGGAGAGTGCTCAGTTAGTGCTCACATTTGGGTTTGAATCATTGAAGCTTCATCGTATTTATGCAACATGTGACCCTAGAAACGTTGGATCATCCAAAGTATTGGATAAAGTAGGCATGACAAGAGAGGGTTTACTACGAGAAAATATGCTAATGAAAGATGGCGTTTGGCGAGATTCATTATTGTATAGTGTATTGAAACAGGAATGGGCAAAAGAGGGTGCTGCTAATAAGCCATTATAGCATTGATCGTCAATAGTGCTGAGAAATAAATTTAGGAGTTGTTATTTGTTGATTTATAAAAACAATATTGAAGAAATTTCATCTGATATGTTGAAGGGCTTTTTTGTAGATTGGCCTGATTCACCAAGCCCACTAACACACTTGAAGATGATGGAAAATAGCAGTAAAGTCGTCATTGCTCTGGACGAACATGCCAATCAAATAGTTGGATTTATTACTGCAATTAGTGATGGGGTTTTATCTGCGTATATTCCATTTCTTGAAGTGCTCCCTGCCTATAAAAATAAAGGTATTGGCAAGGAATTAATAAAGAGAATGTTGATTGAACTGAATGATATTTACATGATTGATTTATGCTGTGACGATGATTTAGTTCCGTTATATGAGAAATTTGGGATGATACAATCTAATGGCATGCTCATTCGAAATTACACAATGCAGTCTGGAATTAGAAACGCATAAAAAGTGTGACCTGTAGAAGGCAGGAATGTTGAGTCCTCGACATTCCTGAATTTGTTTCATAATAATAAAGTTGTTTAAAAAACAATCAAGTCATTTAAAATTGAAAGTTTGTTTGCGCTATTTAACAAATGGTCCATTTTATGGAATAACACTCAGTGATAAATTTATGGATATTTATGTTAATATATAAGAGTAATTAGAATAAATGCACTAAATTTGTAAAATTATAGTAATGTTAATCATCAATAGAAAGCATATACTGAGGTGACTTTATGGAAAAAACAGTTGAAATATTAGGAATTCCGTTTTCGAATATGACATTAAATGAAACAACTGACTTTTTAAAAAAACATCTAGAAGAAGAACAATCAAAACTTTTACATCTTATTACGATAAATCCAGAAATCTCAATAACTGCACAGTCTGATGGAGAATTTCGAAAAATCATCAAAGAAGCTGACTTAATTACACCTGATGGCATAGGAATTGTATTAGCATCTAAACTTAAAAAAGTCCCAATTCCTGAAAGAGTAACAGGGTTTGATTTGCTACAGTGTTTATTACAAAAAGGTAATCAACAAGGTTGGCGTTTTTACTTTTTGGGAACAGATGAACAAACAAATAATGATGCTGTTAAACAAATTGAAAAAATTTATCCAAATGTTTCAATAGTAGGAAGACATCACGGATTTTTCACAAAGGCAGAAGAACCTTTAATTATTGAATCTATCAAGATTTCGAATCCAGATATTTTAATTGTAGCTATGGGTGCGCCTTATTCAGACAAATGGATTTATAAGTATAAAGAAGAGCTGTTAAAAATAAAGGTTGTGTTTGGTGTTGGAGGTAGTTTAGATGTACTAGCTGGTAAAGTAAAAGTTACACCAGAAATTTGGAAGAAATTAAATATGGAATGGTTTCATAGATTAATAACTGTACCTGTTGCTAAAGGCCAGAAATCAAGGTGGTTAAGACAAATAGCAATACCAAGATTTATATTGCAGGTATTGTTCAAGGATAGATAGAAAAACAAGGCTGCTAGTTGTTCAACTATAGGATGCTTAGTTTTAACAAGGAAAAGGAAGAAATCACTATTTGATCTTCAACAATCGTGCGCTTTTCTGAAATAAGAAAGCGTCTTTTTTCATGAAAAGGGCCATTTAGTTGAATAAGGTGTATTGAGATAACTGGGCAGAGTAGTTCAACAATTTGCCTGCCTGAATATAATTATAAAAAGGTATTGAGGATTTTTTCTCGAATGAACTAAACCTAATACTGATATAGGCTGATATGCGGTTGTAATGAACACATACTTAGGTTGAAAGGAGGTATTTATTTGTGACACAAACACCTAGAACTATTCCTGGTGCTGCAGTACGCGGAACGGCATCAGGTGTATTTTTTATGGCGTTTTTTGGTACTCTGTGGGCGTATACAGGAATTATGGGATTGCAAGGCTGGGGAGTTCCATTGTTGTTAGTTTCTGCAGTTGCTATAGGTATAGCGCTGTTCATCGGCGGTGTTTCATTAATACGCGCATCGAGAGAATTGACGAATCAGGTTTCAAAAACAGCATTAAGGCATGGGAAGCGTACGAGGTTTTGGTTTAACATTATTTTTGCGGCAGAGGGTTTGGCTATAGCAATCACGATTGCTGTCAGTAACGCTACTCGTCACCCTGAACTGATCCCTGTCGTAATAGCTTTTATTGTCGGTGTTCATTTTTTCCCATTGGCACCTCTTTTTCAAGTCAGACTCTATTATTTTACAGGCACTCTTCTTTGTTTACTTGCAATTCTTACATGGCTATTTGTACCTGCAAAAGTCACATTGGGGGAACATCAGATCAATGCATTTATGTCTGTAGTGGGCTTTGGCTCTGCCCTGATCTTGTGGGGAACTGGTCTTGCAATATGGCTAATAGGTAGAAGATTGCTAGGTATCGTCCAAAAATAAATAACAAAAAAGTGAGATTGAACTTTTCACTGAAAAAATATGTTTATTATACAATAAAATGAAAAGCAGAGGTACTTTCTTATTCAGCAATTGTACCAAAAATTAAACGACTTTATTTTTACACCGTCCGCATATGTGGACGGTGTAATGTATTTTTCAGCCTCAAAATTAAACAACATTATGGTCATTACTCAGCTTTTTCTTTGTTTAGAAGGAGGATTGTTTTTTAGTTCCCTCGGGACAGAAAAGTAATCTGCCTATAGGGCAGATTATTCAAGACCGATTTGTCCCTGTTGTTGCGCTGCGCTGCACTTTCGGGACAGAAAAGTAATCTGCCTATAGGGCAGATCATTCAAGACCGATTTGTCCCTGTCGTTGCGCTGCGCTACACTTTCGAGACAGAAAAATAATCTGCCTATAGGCAGATTATTTTTTGTAACTAATTTGTAACTGGACTTTTATATAGTGTTGTCTAAGCAACGAAAGCGCTTTCTATTGAGCTTAATTTAAAGGGGGATATGGGATGAAGAGGCATTTGTATTGGTTTCTTTTATTATTGCTAGCGGTATTGTTAGTGGCATGTAATGGGGAGGACGAGAAGGATGGTGCAACGGATGCTGGCGATTCTGATGGTGAGACGAAAGCAGTCACGGCTGAAGGAGGCACGATAAAGATTGGGGTGCTTGCTTCTCTAACAGGTGCACTTGAGTCTTATGGGAAGCAAACACAGCGAGGCTTTGATTTAGGGATTGAGTATGCAACAGGCGGTACGATGGAGGTCAATGGTAAGAAAATAGAAATTGTTTATGAGGATACGGAGACAAAGCCTGAGGTAGCTGTGCAGAAGGCTACAAAGCTTTTAGAAGATGACCAGGTTGATTTTTTAGTAGGTTCTTCGAGTTCTGGTGATACGCTTGCAGTTCTACCGCTTGCGGAGGAGTATGAAAAAATTATGGTGGTGGAGCCTGCGGTGGCTGATAGTATTACGGGTTCAGAATTTAATGAGTACATTTTCCGTACAGGACGTAACTCATCTCAGGATGCGTATGCAGCGGCAGCAGCTATTGCTGGAAAAGGTGTAAAGATTGCTACCTTCGCGCCCGATTATTCGTTTGGTTGGGATGGTGTGAATGCTTTTAAAACAGCGGCGGAGAAATTAGGAGCTGAGATTGTGTTAGAGGAGTATGCAGATCCAGCGGCAACAGACTTTACATCGAATTTGCAAAAGGTGATTGATGCTAAGCCGGATTACTTATTTGTTGTATGGGCAGGTACAAATTCACCTTGGAATCAAATCGCGGATCTTAAAATTCAAGAAAAGGGCATTAAAATTTCAACAGGTGCACCTGATATCATTGCCCTTCAATTTATGAATCCATTAGTTGGAATGGAAGGCTTCTCGGTGTATTACCATACGTTACCGCAAAATGATGTGAATAAATGGTTAGTTGAGGAACATCAAAAACGCTTCAATGAAGTACCAGATTTATTTACACCTGGTGGTATGTCATCGGCGATTGCGATTGTAGAGGCATTGAAAAAATCCGAAGGGGATGCGGATGCTAACAAGCTGATCGACATAATGGAGGGTATGTCATTTGAGACACCAAAAGGTAAAATGACATTCCGTGAAGAGGATCATCAGGCCCTTCAGTCTATGTATTCTATTCGTTTAGAGAAACAAGATGGGGTGGATTATCCAGTACCTGTACTTATTCGTGAGCTAAGCCCAGAGGAAACAGCACCTCCAGTTATGAATTAGACAAGTGAGAGGCAGTCTTTCTGTCTCTCTACATAATCAATAGAGGGGAAGGGAGTAAAGGATGGAGCCTATATTATACACTGATAATTTAACAATCCGTTTTGGCGGACATACGGCTGTGGATGGAGTTAATTTTCAAATGCCTGAAAAGCATTTAAAGTCGATCATTGGGCCGAATGGTGCTGGAAAAACAACGTTCTTTAATTTGATTAGCGGGGAGCTAAAGCCGACGGCAGGCGATGTTTATTTTAAGGGCCAATCACTTGCTCAAAAATCGGCCATTGAAAGAACACGTATGGGATTAGGCCGATCCTTTCAAATCACCAATGTGTTTCCGAATTTAACGGTTCTTGAAAATGTTCGTTTAGCAGTGCAGTCCAAGGAGAAAATTCGCTATCAGCTTTTCCGACACTACAAAAGTTATAAGGCAATCTCTGAAAAAGCAGAGGAGCTATTATCACTCGTTTTACTCGACAATAAACGAGATGCCCTCACAACGATGCTGTCACATGGAGAAAAAAGAAAGCTTGAGATTGCCATGCTACTAGCGTTAGATACGGAAATTTTATTGCTCGATGAACCGACTGCTGGTATGTCTCTAGAGGAGGTGCCTGCAATTTTAGAGGTCATTCGAACAATTAAAAATCAGGGGAATAAAACTATTCTGCTCATTGAACACAAAATGGATATGATTTTAGATTTATCAGACTCTATTATGGTGCTGTTTAATGGTCAGCTTTTAGCAGATGGATCACCAGAGGAAATTATGAATAATGATACTGTGCAAAATGCATATTTAGGAGGGCTGTACGATGACCACCTTACTGACATTAAATGAGGTTCATACGCATATTGGCCAATATCATATTTTACAGGGCGTTAATTTTGAAGCGAAGGAAGGGCAGGTTACTGTACTGCTCGGGCGCAATGGGGCTGGGAAAACGACTACATTGAAAACGATTATGGGATTAACGCCTGCGACAAAGGGAGAAATCGCTTTTCGCTCCCACTCAATTAAAAAGAATCCAACATACAAGGTGGCAAAATTAGGTATAGGTTATGTGCCGGAAAATCAAGGGATTTTTGCGGATTTAACGGTGGAGGAAAATATGAAGGTAGCGATGCGGAAGGAAGATTCAGAGACGTTAGAGCGACAGCAATATGTACTTGATCTTTTTCCAGATTTAAAGAAATTTTGGAAGAAGGCTGGCGGCCATTTATCGGGTGGTCAAAAGCAAATGCTGTCAATGGCCAGAGCCTTTATCAATGATAGCCAATTAATATTAATTGATGAGCCTTCTAAGGGTCTTGCTCCTATTGTTGTTGAGAAAGTAATGGAAGCCATTGTGGAAATGAAGAAAAAAACGTCCATTGTCCTCGTTGAGCAAAACTTTATGATGGCTAGTCGTATTGGTGATACCTATACATTAATAGATGATGGCAGAACTGTGCATGCGGGTGATATGCAGGATTTGATTCATGATGAAGAACTAAAACGTAAGTATCTAGGAATTGGATAAAGGGGGTGGACATCATTGGAGCTTTTAGTCAATTTAATCATTAATGGCTTGGCAACCGGGATGCTGATTTTCTTACTGGCAGCAGGTTTGACATTAATTTTCGGCTTAATGGATGTATTGAATTTTGCGCATGGTGGGTTATTCGTTTGGGGGGCTTATGCGGGGATCTTTACCTATATGTTCACGGAAAGCTTCATCGTTGGGATTATTGGCGCCATTGTGACTGGCGCATTGCTTGGCCTAATAACAGAGAAATTTATTATTACGCCTGTTTATGGCAATCATGTTCAACAAATTTTAATTACCTTGGGGCTAATGCTTGTTTTGCAGGAGCTTATTAAGGTGTTCTTTGGACCGAATGGTGTGGCTGTGAAAACACCGAGCTATTTAGCTGGGAGCTGGGAAATTGGAGACGTTATTATTATCAAATATCGTTTGTTTATTATTGTCATAGGTTTTGTGATATTTGGTATTTTTCAATATATGCTAAAGCGTACGAAGATTGGGCTAATCGTTCGGGCTGGTGTACAGGATAAGGAAATGGCACAGGCACTTGGTATTCATATTAAACGCGTATTTTTATATGTTTTTATGGTAGGGGCTGCTCTTGCAGCACTTAGTGGTATGTTGATGGCTCCATATTCAGGTGTCATCTATGCGGAGATGGGTATGGAGTACGCTATTTTAGGCTTTATCGTTGTCGTAATTGGTGGAATGGGTAGTTTCTCAGGCTCTTTACTTGCAGCTATTTTAGTAGGGCTTGCGGGTAGCTTTATGGCGTATTATGTGCCTGTGCTCTCACTGGCAGTCAATATGATTTTAATGGCAATCGTATTAATTTTCCGTCCACAGGGGCTGTTTGCGATGCGAAAGGAGCGAACATCATGAACAATAAAATGTCCTTACGCTATGTTGCTTTTTTCCTGCTACTCGCGATTTTTATTATTCTTCCTTTTGCTAATGATTCAAGAACATTGCTCATTTTACTGACGCAAATCTTTATTTTTGGAATATTGGCAATGAGCTATGATATTTTACTAGGGTATACAGGAATCGTTTCATTTGGGCATGCCATGTTTTTTGGTGTTGGTGCTTATACGACAGCGGTCATGCTCAAGCAAATGGATAACACTTTGTTGATCTTTGTATTGTCCATAGTAATTGGCATGCTACTAGCAGGCTTTATTAGTTTTTTAGTAGGTTTATTGACCTTGCGCTTGAAAAGTCATTTCTTCGCGATGCTCACACTAGCCTTTTCGGGATTATTTTTAGTGTTAGCAGAAAAGTGGCGTACTGTCACGTATGGCAATGATGGTTTTACTTTTCGAGCACCAGATATTTTTAGAGATCGTATGACGTTTTATTTCTTTGTACTTGCAAGCTTAGTTATCATCTTTTTGGCACTTTATCGCTTTGTTAACTCACCAACAGGTCGCATTCTAATTGCTGTTAGAGAAAATGAGCAACGTACGAAATCATTAGGCTATAACACGTTGCACTACAAAGTCATTGCCTCAATTGTTGCAGGCATTGTAGCAAGCTTTGCAGGCTCCTTGTATGCTGTGTCATTACGTTTCGTGAATACGAGTGTGATGGCGATGGATATTACACTTGATGCACTATTAATGACGATTATTGGTGGGGTTGGCACATTAGTGGGGCCATTATTAGGAGCGGCAGTGATTGAATATGCTCAGCATGCTTTGTCTGGGCTAGCACGAGATTATCCAATTTTTGAACGTTGGATTATCTTCTTTGGGATTCTCTATATTTTAGCGGTTATCTTTTTCCCAAAAGGCATTATTGGCACACTAAGGCTGCTGTTCTGGAAGTGGCGAGGAAAGCTAAAGCAAAGAAAATCACAGGTTGCCCTGCCACAGGAAAAGGAGCGATTTGAATGACTGTAGGTATTGTCAGTACAGGTATCTATCTACCTCAAAATAAAATGACAGCGAAGGATATAGCTGCTCTTTCGACTATTCCAGAGGACATTATCCGTCAAAAAATGGGCATACATGAAAAGCCAGTCCCTGGCGAGCATGATCATACAGTGCAAATGGGGATATGGGCAGCACAGCAAGCGATTAAAAAAGCAAATATTGATCCGAAAGATATTGATGTTGTCATTTATATGGGAGAGGAACATAAGGAATATCCACTATGGACAGCCTCCATTAAAATGCAAGAGGAGCTTGGTGCGGTCAATGCATGGGCGTTTGATGTGCAACTTCGTTGTGGCACGACAATTATGGCATTGAAAGTAGCGAAAAGCTTAATGGCTTCAGATGACACAATTCATACGATTCTTATCGCTGGCGGTTATCGCAATGTTGATTTTATCGATTACAGCAATCCTCGAACACGGTTTATGTACAATTTGGCTGCTGGAGGAGGTGCAATATTGTTACAAAAAAACTACGATAAAAACCAGCTTTTAGAGGCAGATATTGTAACAGATGGCTCGTTTTCAGAAGATGTAGTCGTTCCAGTTGGGGGGACGAAAACACCGTTAACCCCATCCCATTTAACAGAAAATTTATATCAACTTGATGTGATCGACCCGATTGGTATGAAGGAGCGGTTAGAACAAAAATCTTTAAGCAATTTTTTGAAGGTCATTCGCAGCTCTTTAGCGAAAAGTGGATACAGTGAAGAACAGCTAAATTATTTAGCGATGCTGCATATGAAAAGGTCTGCGCATGAGTATATTTTAGCAGAGCTTGGCTTACAGCAGGAACAGTCTATTTATCTGCAAGAATATGGACATATTGGTCAAATCGATCAAATTTTGTCCTTACAGCTAGCACTTGAGCAAAATCGTATTCAAGCTGGCGATATTGTGACACTAGTTAGTGCAGGTATTGGCTATGTTTGGGGGGCTATAACAATACGTTGGGGATAAGGGGGAAATGACATGTTAAAAACGATTCAGCTGGCAAATGGTGAAACGATGGCTTATCGCAAACGATCTGGGGGAGAACGTCCTTTAGTATTGGTTCATGGCAATATGACATCATCTAAGCACTGGGATATTCTGATGGAAGCATTAGATGACAAATACACCATTTATGCAATAGATTTACGTGGCTTTGGCGGTTCATCCTATCATAAGCCAATCACCGCTATTAAGGATTTTAGTGATGATGTCAAGCTATTTGTAGATGCTATGCAGTTGCAGAGCTTTGATATGATTGGCTGGTCAACGGGCGGAGCTGTCTGTATGCAGTTTGCGGCAAATTGTCCAAGTCATTGTCAACGACTGATTTTACTTGCATCTGCGTCTACACGTGGCTATCCATTTTACACGGATTTAGGAACTGGCAATCCTGCCTCCTTCAAGAGAGCGTATAGCTATGAAGAAGTGTTGGTGGATACATCGAAAACGAAGCTTGTTCAGGGCTTCTATGATACAAAAAATAGAGAAGGCTTACAGTCAGTATGGAATGCTTTAATTTATACCCATCAGCAGCCAAGTGCAGCGGAATATCAAGAATATGTAGAGGATATGCTAACACAACGCAATTTAGCTGAAGTCTATCATGCACTCAATACTTTTAATATAAGTACGGTTGACCATGAGGTGGCAAAAGGCTCTCAGGATGCCTTGCTTATTCAAATTCCGATTTTAGTGCTACGAGGAGATCGTGATTTAGTTATAACGGAGGAAATGAATAAAGAATTGCTTCATGATTTAGGCAATACGGCACAGTTTGTAAGCTTAAAAGATTGTGGGCATTCACCATTGATTGATGATTTAGCGCAACTGACAGCAGAAATCGAAGCTTTTTTAGAAATTGGAGGGAGAAATCATGCGCTTAAACAATAAAGTTGCCATTATTACTGGCGCTGCAAATGGCATTGGCTATGCAGCTGCTGAACGTTTTATCGAAGAAGGGGCATTTGTTTTTATTGCTGATTTTGATGACAAGGCAGGTATTGTTGCGGCTCAGCAATTGGGACAAAACGCAACATTTATACAAGTTGATGTGGCAAGTAGAGAGAGTGTTAAACATCTAGTGATAGCAGTGATTGAGCAAGCAGGACGTATCGATATTTTAGTAAATAATGCGGGAATTACTAGAGATGCCATGCTGACAAAGATGACAGAAGATCAGTTTCAACAGGTCTTAGATGTTAATTTGACAGGTGTCTTTCATTGCACACAGGAGGTTATTCCACATATGGTGGCGGTAGGTGGTGGCAAAATTATTAATACATCATCGGTTAGCGGAGTTTATGGCAATGTTGGACAAACGAATTATGCAGCGACAAAAGCAGCGATTGTTGGTATGACGAAAACATGGGCGAAGGAATTAGGACGTAAAGGCATCAACGTCAATGCAGTGGCTCCCGGCTTCACTGAAACAGATATGGTGAAGAAGATGCCTGAAAATATTCTTGCTCAAATGCGTTCAATCGTCCCGTTACAACGCTTAGGGACACCACGAGATATTGCTAATGCCTATTTGTTTTTAGCATCTGATGAGGCTTCTTATGTCCATGGTCATACGCTTCATGTAGATGGCGCGATAATGATGTGATAGGAGGGTTCGAAATGTTTGTTGAGCAAGCGTGGATTTTAAAACGTGCCGCATTAACGCCTCACCACATCGCGTTGATTAATCTAGCGTCAGCGGAACAGTGGACCTATCAGCAATTGTCCGAGGAAATCGGCAAATGGAGTCAATTTTTCGAGCGTCAGCAGCTACAGAAAGGGAGTAGAGTCGCTGTATTTGCGAAAAATCATATACAGCTTTTTGCTGTCCTATTTGCCTGTGGGCTACGTGGGCTTATTTATGTGCCGTTAAATTGGCGTTTAAGCAAAGAGGAATTAACACAGATAGTAGAGGATGCTACACCTTCTCTCTTGTTGTATGAAGAAGATAGTCATTGTCCTGTAATAGTAGAAAAGATGTTTCCACTTCAAGTTATCCAAAATGAGAACGCTTCGTTACCAAGCAGGCAAGCAGTGGACGTGGATGATCCGTGGTTAATGATTTATACGGGAGGTACCACAGGTCGACCAAAGGGGGTTGTATTATCCTTTCAGTCAGTCAATTGGAACGCCATGAATACAATTATTAGCTGGGGTTTACATGATAAAGATCGCACATTAAATTATATGCCGATGTTTCATACAGGTGGCATAAATGCTCTATGTATGCCGCTTCTTATGGCCGGAGGAACTGTTATCATTGGCGATAAGTTTGAAGCGGAAGCAGCATTGCGAGCAACGAATCAATACGAAACGACGATTTCGCTTTTTGTGCCGACGATGTATCAAGCAATGATTACTACGAAGTACTTTCAGGAAAATCAATTTCCTTCGATGAACGTATTTTTATCAGGCGGTGCACCATGTCCTCATCCTATTTATGATGCCTTTTATAAGAAAGGCTTATTTTTTAAGGAGGGCTACGGCTTAACGGAAGCGGGACCTAATAATTTTTATATTGCCCGAGAGCATGCCTACGCCAAAAAAGGTGCTGTGGGAAAAAGTATGCAATTCAATGAAGCCAAAATTGTTAATCCAACAGGGCAAAGCTGTGCACCACGTGAAGTGGGAGAACTGTTGGTAAGAGGTAAGCATATGTTTCGTTTTTACTGGAATAACAAGCAAGAAACAGATAATATACTGCAAGATGGTTGGTTAAAAACAGGTGATTTAGCGATGATGGATGAAGATGGCGATTTTTATATCGTGGGACGTCGAAAAGAGATGATTATCTCTGGTGGTGAAAACGTATATCCTCAGGAAGTGGAGCAATGTATGCTACAGCATCCGCATGTGCTAGAGGTTGCAGTGATTGGAGTGGCAGATGACTATTGGGGAGAAATAGTAACAGCCTTTATTGTCTGTCATCATCAAGTAGCTCCCATTTTAGATGAACTAAACGAGCTGTGCCATGAACAATTAGGGCGTTATAAAATACCGAAACAAATTATCTTCTTAGAAGAACTACCAAAAACAAGTGTTGGTAAAATTGATAAAAAGGCATTGCAGTTGCTTGTAGATACTTCGAATTGTTAAATAGCATGAATAGGATGAAGACACGTTCGTCTCTCTAAATATAAAGACTAAAATAAAAGGGAGGGACACATGAATGACGCATGCATTAGTTATTGGCGGGACAGGGATGTTAGCCAACACATCCCTTTGGTTAGAGCGTAAAGGATATCATGTCTCTGTGATTGGACGTAATGCAAATCGGATGGAATGTTTACTAAATAAATCAACAGATCCTTCGCATATAACGCCGATTTTAGTTGATTATCGTGATACAGGCTTATTCAAAAATAAACTGAGAGGTACGATTGAGCAGAATGGACCAATTGAATTAGTCATTGCTTGGATCCATTCAAATGCTGAAAGTACTTTAGAAATCGCTTTAAGTGAAATTTCACATGAAAATAGCGGGAAATGGAAACTGTTTCATGTATTAGGTAGTAGCGCAAATCTACGTGCCATCCAAAAGAAAATTAATCTACTTGATAGTACTCAATACCGTCAAGTCCAGCTAGGTTTCATTATGGAAAACGGTCATTCAAGGTGGCTTACAAATGATGAAATTTCGCAAGGGGTAATTGATTCTATTCAACATGATCAACTCATCAATATCGTTGGCACTCTTCAGCCTTGGGAAAAAGGTCCTTTATAATGATCGTTTAAGCATGCAAGCACTCTAACTAACCTTCGTCTAACTATAAAGACGAGGGTTATTATTTTTATCTCTAATTATAATTAGTACTAAAACATCCAACTCGACTATACAAGAGACTTCTTTTTTTACTTACAATAAATTTATATAAAGTATCCTTATTTTTTCACAACCCTTCCCATCTAACGAACATATCAGTAAAATAGAGTAGGTTAGGGGGATTGTCATGTGAAAGATCAACGCTTTAAAATAGCGCATCGAGAGGCGCTTATCGGAATTGGACTTGTCATTATCAACTTTGCGATTTGGTTTGGCTTTGCCTATGGATTAGGGGCAGGTGACCCAGCCGATTATTCGTATGTATTTGGTTTTCCTGCTTGGTTTTTCTATAGCTGTATCGCAGGGACAGGCTTTATGATCCTACTTATCTGGATTGTTATGAAACTCTTTTTCAAAGAGGTTCCATTTGATGATGAGGAGGAGGGTCGCTAATGCATTGGCAAGTTGTATTTCCTTTGCTATTATTTCTAATTATTATTTTTGGGATTGGGATTTGGGCCAATAAGCATATCCGCTCCTCGGATTCCTTCTTACAGGAGTACTTCCTTGGTGGTCGTGAGATGGGTGGTTTTATCCTTGCGATGACAATGATTGCTACATACGGCAGTGCGAGTAGTTTCATTGGAGGACCTGGAGTTGCCTATACAAAAGGGCTTGGCTGGGTATTACTGGCGATGGCACAGCTACCTGCGGGTTATTTTGTATTAATGATATTAGGTAAGAAATTTGCCATTATCGCTCGTCGTTACCAAGCGATTACATTAATCGACTTTTTACGAGAGCGCTACAAAAGCCACGTTATTGTTATTCTATCTGCGATTAGTATTATTGTCTTTTTATTTTCTGCCATGATGGCACAATGGGTAGGTGGCGCCCGTTTAATTGAGTCATTAACTGGCTTAAATTACACGACGGCACTTTTTATTTTTGCTATTTCGGTGTTAGTGTATGTTATTATAGGTGGTTTCCGAGCGGTTGCTTTAACGGACACAGTACAGGGCTCTATTATGGTCATCGGTACGGTTATTTTGCTGATTGGAACCATTGTTGCAGGTGGAGGCATTGACAATATAATGGCCTCACTTGTCGCTGAAAACCCAAATTTTGTGTCACCTTTTGGGGCTGAAGGAGATTTAACACCTCTTTATGTCTCGACATTTTGGATTTTAATCGGTGTAGGTGTAGTGGGATTACCGCAAATCGCTGTACGTGCCATGAGCTATAAGGATTCAAAAAGTATGCATC
Source organism: Lysinibacillus cavernae (assembly GCF_009724685.1). Taxonomy (GTDB): domain Bacteria; phylum Bacillota; class Bacilli; order Bacillales_A; family Planococcaceae; genus Lysinibacillus; species Lysinibacillus cavernae. The sequence goes on along the minus strand of NZ_WMEF01000002.1, from coordinate 626,624 downwards.
AAGCCATCATTATTGGCACGATTGCCATAGGGACAATCATGTTTGGTATGCATTTAATTGGTGTATTAGCGCGACCTGTTTTACCTGGCATTGATATTGGTGATAAGGTGATGCCGCTCCTGACATTGAAGGTACTACCGCCATTTTTAGCAGGGATCGTCTTAGCTGCACCAATGGCCGCTACGATGTCAACTGTCAACGCGTTACTTATGCTTGTTAGCTCTACGGTTGTCAAAGACATCTATTTACATTACATGAAGCCAAAAGCGAGTAACGCGGAAATTAAGCGTGCAAGCTTCGTTGTGACAACGGTCATTGGCTTAGCAGTTATAGTCTTTGCGCTCAATCCACCAGATTTATTAGTATGGTTGAATTTATTTGCCTTCGGTGGGCTAGAGGCTGTCTTTATTTGGACAGTGATTTTAGGATTGTATTGGAAAAAGGCAAACAAGTATGGTGCAATTGCGTCGATGATTTCAGGTATGTCCTTGTATATTACCATTGATCGCTTCTATCCTTCTGTCTTTGGTATGCATACTGTCACGATTCCAATTGTTGCGTCCTTCTTTATTTTTGTTATCGTCAGTCTTGCTACTAGTCATAAATTCAAAGATGAACAGCTCATGATATAATTCAAAATGCCACAGATTCACTTCTGTGGCATTTTTTATTTTTAATGCATCATAAAATCGTAGGCGTTTTTCGCTAGTAACGTCATCGTCACGACGATAAAAAGCGTTCGGACAAAACCGCTTCCTTTTTTGATGGCCATTCGTGATCCAAGCATAGCCCCCCCAATTTGAGCAATTCCCATTACTAAGCCGTAGACATAGTGGATTTGTCCTAAGTAAGCAAACATACAAACACCAGCCACATTACTCGCCAAATTTAAAAATTTCGCATTCCCTGCCGCCTTTAAAAAATCGAAGCCTACAAGTAAGAAGCTAAAAATTAAAAAGGAACCCGTACCAGGACCAAGAAACCCATCATAAAAACCAATAGCAAATAATAGCATCATAAATAAAAATAAATGGGTTTTAGATAGATTTTTTACGGTAGAGACTGAGCCCCAATCTTTTTTAAAGATCGTATAAATCCCAACCACCGCAAGCATTACAAGCATTAATGGCTTTAGTAAAGCTGGATTGATTAAATGAACAGTCCATGCTCCACATAATGATCCGACAAAGGCTAGAGGAAAATACTTGAGGACAGATCGAATTTCAAGCTGACCAGAACGATAAAAGGAAATGGACGATGTGAGTGAGCCCATTGCCCCCGCTAGTTTATTAGTTGCCACAGCAGCAGCTGGGTTTAGGCCGACAAACAGTAAGGCCGGAAGTGAAATTAAACCCCCTCCTCCAACTACCGAGTCGACAAAAGCGGCTAGAAAGCCAAATGAAATTAACAGTAAGATGATATGTACATCAACATCAAAAAGCATTTTTACACCTCTTTTATTAGTTACTACTGAAATAGTAACTAATTTTATGGAAGCTGTAAACCCTAACTTTTTTATTGGCAAATCTTCACAACAGTAGCCTATAATAAAGACAATGGAGGGATTACATGGAGGAATTAATCGCCCAGTTGAAAGAAATGGGTTTTACAGAATATGAAGCAAAGGCCTATACGGCCCTTGTTCAGCAAAGTCATGTCAGTGCCTATCAAGTCAGCAAAAATTCGGGCATACCACGTGCAAGAATTTATGATATTTTGAATATCCTTGTAGAAAAAGGGATCGTCCTAAAAGAAGAGACAGCTGAACAAACGACCTATGCGGCTATGCCAGTGTCAGTTTTTTTACAGCAAATGCAGCAGCGCTGGCAATCGAATTTTACATCTATGAGTGCCCAATTAGAAAAATTAGAGGAAAAAGTGCAGGAAGCGGAACATAAGGTAGTCATGCTGAAGGGCAAGGAAGCTATCATCAACTACTGTCAGTCACTTCTAAAAAAGGCCAAGAAAAAAGTGATTTTGTCGATGTGGGAAGATATGTACGATGCTTTACGGGAAGATCTTCAAGAGGTGCCACAGCATGTTCAGGTACATGGCATTACATTGTATGTAGAGGAACATCTAGCATCGATAGACCGGCATAGGGCCACACACTATACAAGAAAGACTTCTACACCTCATTGGTTTATTTTATCGGTAGATGGTCAGGAAATGATCTATGGACACGCACCGTCCAATCAAGAAATGGCTTTTATCACCAATGACCCTGTCCATATTTATTTGTTAGAGGATTATGTTTGGCATGACGTCCTCATCAATCGATTGGTAAAACGTGATGACATGGAGCTTGAGGACTGGATTGCCAAAGAGCGTAAAGCTTTTTTCTTAGAGTAGTCATAAGGGAAGGGGAGTATCGTGAAAAAATATGTATTGCTAGGTTTATGGTGCCTCCTATTGTTAGGAGCATGTAACGCTAAAACGCCTACCAATCCACTAACGATTCGTGAGCTAACTGTCGTACCAGACAATATTCAACAAAATATAGAGGCTAATGATAAGGTTCAATTATTGTATGAAGATGACTCTACGTATTATCTTGTTTATTATTCGAAAGGGAATGTACTGGCAAGTATTGAGGCTGAAGGGAATAGTCAAGTTATCCAACTCAAAGAAGGAAGCGAGCAACGAAAAGAGGCTCAACCTTATGTATTTAAAATCATCACCAAAGATCCTGCGCTAGACACGATTGATTTGCGAGTAAACGGCCAAAGTACGCCAATAGTTCGCGTAACCTCTATATAAGGCAGAAACCGAAATCTCACTAAATGAGATTTCGGTTTCTTTACAAGATGTCTTAATAAAAGACTTTATCTACATTGTATTTTGAGCGGAAAGTATTAATCGCATATGTTTCGTAAATTTCACGTTCCATTGGATCTTCTACTTCATAGACTTCGATTTTAAAGACTTCATCACGATGGTTTTTCATCGGAGATACATTGTCCTCGAAATGCTTTTTAACACGCTGACGAATTTTACGTGCTTTACCGACAAATAATAGCTCATTCTTATCATTATAGAATAAGAAAATGCCACCTTTATCACGTGTAATTTTATGGAAGTCAATAAAACCAAAGTATGGTGTGATCGGGACATCACCTGGTTTTAAATCTTGTTCACGTTGACGGATTACTAGATCTGGTTTTGGAAATTCAATTTTAATCAAACTATTCACGTTCCTCTCTATTACTAAAGATATATGGTAACATAATTACGGCATGTTTACCATAAAATTTAAATGTAGAAAATCCACATACAGCAAGCTTAGTGTACATCAAATGAACAAGGAACATGCATCTGAATAACAAAATATTCTATGAATTATTGATATTCTAACTAGTCCATGTTACAATTCAATGTAATTAAATAATCTTATCAAGAGAAGCTGAGGGATTTGGCCCGATGAAGCTTCAGCAACCTCTAACAATTGTTAGAAAGGTGCTAATTCCAGCAAAGGATTTTTCCTTTGAGAGATAAGAGTGGACGTGAAAAAATCCTTCTCATTCTATCTCGTATGGAATGAGGGGGATTTTTTAATTTTACATGCATTCTTTGCTAAAAGAGAGCGAAAATAGAGAGGGGAACGCAAGATGCCAATTAATATTCCGAAAAATTTACCAGCTGGAGAACATTTACGTGAGGAAAAAATCTTCGTCATGGAAGAGGATCGTGCGAAAACACAGCAAATTCGTCCGTTAAATATATTAATATTAAATTTAATGCCTGAAAAAGAAAAAACAGAGCTACAATTACTACGATTATTAGGAAATACGCCATTACAGGTGAATATTACCTTTTTAAATACAGCTACACATGAGTCCAAAAATGTGAGTAAATCACATTTACAGTTATTTTACACAACGTTCGACCAAATTCGTCACCGTCGCTATGATGGTATGATTATTACAGGGGCGCCAGTAGAAAAAATGGCGTTTGAAGATGTAAACTATTGGCAAGAAATTTCAGAAATTATGGATTGGTCCAAAAAGAATGTTACATCAGTGTTACATATCTGTTGGGGAGCACAGGCTGCATTGTATCACCATTATGGTATTGGGAAGGTTGAGCTTTCGGCTAAATGTTCAGGCGTCTATTCCCATGTAATTACAGATTTAACGGTGGATTTAGTACGTGGCTTTAGTGATTTATTTACTGCTCCTCATTCACGCTATACATCCGTTTCAATAGAGGAGGTACGTAATCATCCAGACTTACGATTATTATCCTATTCAGAAGATGCTGGGGTATTCATCGTACAATCAAAAGACAATAAAAACATTATGATTACAGGACATCTTGAGTATGATGCTACGACACTAGCCGATGAATACAGTCGTGATGTAGCGAAGGGCATTGAGATCGATGTACCAGTGAATTACTTCCCGCTTGATGATCCAGCACAAGAACCGATTAATACATGGCGTGCTCATACGCATTTATTATTCTCTAACTGGTTGAACTATTACGTTTACCAAGAAACACCATACGAATGGGATTTTGTAGATGAAATTGAATATCATATTTAATTAACAAAAAGTCTAATTTCTTTCCTGATAGAAGAAATTAGACTTTCTGACTTTCTTTGGTTGTTTCTGTATTGGTTGCTTCGGTATTGTTATCGTTAGATTTTCGATTCCGAATGACCGTCACAATTAATATGAGTAAAGGTAATAAAATGGTGAAGATAAATGAAAAAATAGGCCAAATTTCATTATTATAGTTATTCGAATGGACAATGTCTGGATGAACAATTTGTGAAAGCCCAATCACAAGAATACCCATAGGTATGATTAGTGGCCGATGATCCTTGATTTTCAAAATCTGTGCGAGACCGACAACAGTAGTATAGAAATACATAAACGTACGAATATAAATGGACGAGATCCACATAAAAGCCATGATGATTTCAATACGCTGTAAAAAGTTACCTATTGAAATTCTTTGTGCTAAGGCATAACTTGGAAATGTTCTGGACGCAGTATTCTCAGGTCCTAATACAAGGATTGAAAGCACAATCAACATGATTAAGACGATACCTCCTAGAATTGTCCCAATATAAAACCCTTTCTGGGCAGATGGCTGTACATTGACGGAAGCAGGATACAGCATTAATAACACAACTAGTGGAAAGGAAAAGATACTCATGAAGCGTGCAATACTATAAAACATGGATGTTTTGCTCGCTTCTAGCACAGGTTGAATATTTTCAAAAGTAATCTGAGGTGTAATACAAATAACAAAAAAAATAAAAATAAAGACAAATAGCGGGAATAAAATTTCTGCCGAACGTGCAAAAGTTTCAATACCTAAATAGGCGGCATACATAATAATAATACAAAACAGTAAGGAAAATGCCATCGTCGGTGTTTCTGGCATGACTTCTGTTTTCATGAAAATACCGATAAAGTAAAGCAGTTCTCCAGCGGAAAGAAAAGTAAGGATCAGAAAGCCTATTGCTGTGATTTTTCCAAAAAAGCGCCCGAGAATTTTTTCGTTCGCCTCTATAAAATTTAGTGACGGTGTTTGGTTAGCGAGTGTTAAAAATAACTTAATGATCAGTAAACTAAGGACAATACCAATGCCTGCTGCAACCCACGCATCTTGCTTAGAAGCAGCAGTAATACTCGAAGGGATAATTAATATAGCTGTACCGATAGAATAGAGGAAGGTAATGATTGTAAATTGTCTTGAACTAATGATCTCTTTATCCATCTTGCTACCCCTCCGATTTCGTCAATCTATCTATTTGGTTAATGACACAATGTAATCTCTGATTGGTGTAAATATAAAGGTAATTAAGTCTAATGGGCTCGGAATATGGATTCTTAGGGCAATCCCCATATTTAAAACAGTTCCAATGAGTAGCAGAATGGTGAATACAACAATGGTTTTTGTATCCTGTTGCTTTTTTAACTTAGGAATAAAAATAAGCACAAGAATGACCGACATGACTAAGATTGCTACGGCTAGAACCATTCGATTACTCCTCCTTTGGATTATTTAATAAAGAGTTTTGAAGTGTTCCTAAACCTTGTGTCGTCACTTTCACGTGAACGTCAACAGTCAAATCTGGAAAAATGGATATCCAATCATCTTTGATTTTTTTCCATTGTTTTGCATCCGTCCGATGTAGTGCATCACCAAAACCAAAAACATCAACTTCATATTGTTGTTGTATTGTTTCTAATGTTTTTTTGATTCGCTCCTCGATACCTTGCGCTGTTTTTTTATTGACATAATCAATGGATTTATTTTTTGTGAGATCGATATCACATTCGACCTCTCCAACATTTTGCTCGACGATAATTTGAACATCAATTTTTGGCTCTCCGTGTTCAAAAGACCCCTTTACTTTCGTAGTCGATTGGGTGATTTCAGTAGATAAAGTCCCTTTCTTTGGACAGGCAATGATTTCAATCGTACTTTGAATTTTATCCTTTAGAAAACTAATGCTTTTACTTTCTCCCTCAGTCAGCAGACCCATGAATTTATCCTCTTTAAAGACAGCCAAACCTGCATATTGTAGCAACACAGGTGTTTTTACGCGTTGGACATTTGTTTGATCTGCACCTAATTTCTTATCACCGTGAATTTCAATCGCAGAAATTAATGCTCCTGCATCTTTATTACTCAACGTAGTGACTAATTCGTCTATATTAACAGCTATTGTGGTACCCCAAGCTCTCTCAGAGACCTTTAGGGAGTTTAACATTTTATTAGCAGGAACCTTTTCGATGGGTGTTAGCACATTTAACACTTCTTTTGCTGTAGCTTCATGAGACATAACGACATCAAAATCTTTTCGAAATTCATGGTCCCTCGAAATTAAATCAAGTGCTTCACTAATTCCTTCTTTGGCTAAATCTTCCCCTAAGACGACGACTTGAAGATGTGCAAAATAGGGCTTTCTGGCAGCTGTGGTTGTCATTTTTCGAATAGCCTCAAAGATCGTCTCGCCTTTTGAATGATAGCTAACGACTGGAGCGCGTTGAGTGGTAGCCTGTCTCATAGAAATTTCACTTGGATCGACAATTTGCAAAGAAATCTCATATTCATCGTCTACTTTGTCTATCCCAAGTGCTACGACAATGGCTAATTCATTTAATTCACGCTTACTCCAGCAACCACTTAACACCAAAGTGAGGATGCATAGTAAACAAATTGCATGTACTTTTGCCATATTCCATCCCTCTTTTGACCAGAAGTTTATTTTCGACTCTTGATTTTCTTATTGTTATGTCCTCTGACAATATTTTTTTGATTGACTAATCGAGGTCGTGTTAGTAACTTTCTACGTGGGAACAAAAGAAAGGCATCTTTTTGATCCTGTATTATTAATGGTGCGAAGGGACTTAAATAAGGCACGCCAAATGAACGAATACTACATAAATGTAGGATAATCACCATAATGCCAAACATAACACCAAATAAACCAAACATAGCAGCTAAAATCATTAATGGAAAACGCAGTACACGAATGGTATTTGATAAGCCATAAGCTGGGAATAGAAAACTACAAATCGCAGTTAGGGCTACAATAATAACCATTACAGCTGATACAACGCCTGCATCAACCGCTGCCTGACCAATCACTAAGGTGCCCACAATTGATACAGCGGGACCAATTGTTCTTGGCATACGAAGTCCAGCTTCCCTTAGTACCTCAAAGGCAACCTCCATAATGAGTGCCTCTACTACTGCAGGGAAGGGCACGCCTTCTCGTTGTGACGCAATACTGATCAGCATGGCTGTTGGCAGCATTTCTTGGTGAAACGTTGTAATTGCTACATAAAGTGAAGGTGCTACTAGAGCGAGACTGATCCCCAAAAATCGCAATACTCGTACAAGGGAACTAATCATCCAATGTTGATAATAATCTTCTGCTGATTGTAAAAAGGATGTAAATAAAGCTGGTACCACTAAAACAAAGGGTGTACCGTCTACTAATATGGCTACTTTACCATCTAATAACTCACCCGCAATCACATCTGGGCGTTCAGAGTTATAGACTGTTGGAAACATAGAATTTTTTGAGTCTTGAATAAAATCCTCAATATAACCACTTTCTAGTATGCCATCTATATTAATACGATCTAAACGAGCTAGCACCTCAGCTACGACTTTGTCGCTGGCGATGCCATTGATATACATAATCGCTACATCTGTTTGTGTCACATCACCAATGACACGTGTTTTAATCCAAAGATTGGGGCTTTTTATTTTCCGACGGATTAGCGCTGTATTCGTACGCAAGGTTTCGGTAAAGGATTCCCTAGGTCCTCGAATAACCGATTCGGTCGATGGCTCTGTGACTGCTCGATCCTTGGCACTTCTCGTACTTGTCACAATTCCCTCGGCAAAACCGTCTAATAAAATGACCGTTTCGCCATTGAGAATGGCATTAAATAAGGCGGTAAAATGCTCGATATTCGCTACATCACCTACCGTTAAATAAGAATTCCGTATATATTGATTAATGGTTGTAATTTCAATGTTTTGTTCTTCTTCAATATTAGCCATGAGCTTATCGATAACTGAATTCGATATTGTCGTTTTATCAGATAAGCCATCAATGGAGATGACGGCAATGCTATGAGAATCTGATGCACCAATGGTGATTTCCCGAATAATAATGTCATTACTATGACCGAGTGTATTTTGAATAACTTTTATATTTTTAGATAGGGAAGTGTACAACAAATCGTTCGTTGTATGCGATGGGGAGGTCTTGATATTGTTAGACATTGACATGCGTTTTCCTCCTCAAATGGTCGATCATTATCTATAGAATGGACAAATTATTTGAGAGATAAACGAAGTGGACATGAAAATCTAGCTATTTGCTACTAAATCAAATATGACTTGGCGAAATTGCCGCTGCTGAAACAAAATAAAAAACAGTTTGTCCTTTCATGGCTTGAAAGGACAGACTGCTTTATGTACGATACTCATAATGTAATTCATCTTTACTTGCATCAACGTCAACATGTAAATTGTGATCGTTAAAGAACCATAGATCTTTTTCATCAATGTAATAGGTTACACCTTCGACCACTGTCTGAACACCTATGTCAATAGGTTCTTCACGTGTCATGCCAAGTGAAAAACCTTCATGAAAAGGACTAGAGCCACCATAGCGTGCATAAAAGCGAATTGTATCACCCGGTTCAACTTCCATCTCTTGTTTGAACCATTGTAGAGCTTTAACTGTCAGTGCAATATTCATATCGAATACTCCTCTCTTACTAAAGCCATTTTACCTTTGGCTCGGTGCCATTTTTAATTCGTGTAATATTGGCACGGTGTCGATACATAATAAAGGTAAATAAAAAGGCTACCAAGATGCCTAATGCAAAGTCACCTGTAACAAAATAATAAACGATTGCATAAATAAGTGCTACTAAAGCGGCTATCATAGATGTTAAGCTGACGATTTTTGTGATTTTTAATGTCACAATAAAGGTAATAAATAGTAAAACAAAGAGAGGCCAAGAATAGCCTAATAAAACACCTGCAGATGTTGCCACTGCTTTCCCACCACGAAACTTGGCGAAAATCGGAAACATGTGACCGATAACAGCAACAAGACCAAGTAATAGGGGATGGAGCGTACTGTCAGAGAAAACGGGAAGTGTCACGAGTAAGACAGCGGCTGTACCTTTTAAGACATCCATAATCGTAACAACAATACCCGCTTTTTTCCCTAGCGTTCGAAAAGTATTGGTCGCACCTAGATTACCGCTCCCGTGTTCACGAATATCGGTAGTATAAAAAATTTTGCCTATCCATAACCCAGAAGGTATAGAGCCAATTAGATAAGCACATAAAATAATAAGTCCATTGATCATAGCTGGACTCCTTTCATTCATAGTCCATCACTTGGTACTAATAGTTTGTAACAAGTATTTTACACTTTTTCTTGCTAATCTACAATGTTATGAAGGAGATTTCATTAGGAGCCTTGAATTCAATACAAGAGAAAATATACTAGCCTTGGGATAGGCTTTTAGACATGAGTTTTTTTGAAGCGAAAAAAGCCTTATTAAAAATATAGGCAAAAAGGCAATTTTGTCAATCGTTCATTCCTTTGGTAGAATAGAAGTCTAACTTTATCCAGTTTAATCACAATGTACGTAAGTAGCTCTTATATCTATTAAGGTAGGCAAGCAACACAAATTTATTTTGCAACTAAATAAGCTATGATGCGTCAGGTGTTTATGGATACTAGTAGCTGTCTGCCTTGCTTAAATACCAATTTTAAGCAACTGTTGAAGATGTTTACTTTTAATAAATAAGATCAAAACTGTGAGCAAATTTTAAAATTTTATTAGACCTGTCGCTAACTATTGACAGGAAATGCTATTATTATTAGGATGAGAACATAAATAGAACATGCGTTTGTTTTTTGGAGGGGAATTTTTTTGACGAATAAACAGTCACCTAGCGTCTATAATGATGACGCAATACAAGTATTAGAAGGATTAGAAGCGGTACGCAAACGACCTGGCATGTATATCGGTTCGACGGATGGCCGTGGACTTCACCACCTTGTGTATGAAATTGTAGATAATGCGGTGGATGAAGCACTGGCTGGCTTTGGATCTCATATTACTGTCACGATTCATAAAGATCAGAGTATCAGTGTGCGTGACTTTGGCCGTGGAATGCCTACCGGTATGCATAAAATGGGCAAACCAACCCCTGAAATTATTTTTACTGTGCTACACGCTGGCGGTAAATTTGGACAAGGTGGTTATAAAACAAGTGGTGGCTTACATGGTGTAGGTTCTTCCGTTGTGAATGCGTTATCTACATTTTTGGAAGTAACCATCCATCGAGATGGTAAAAAATATCGTCAACGTTTTGAAAACGGTGGGCACCCTGTAACAACGCTTGAAGAAATTGGACAAACTAAACAGACAGGTACACTTGTCCATTTTCTACCAGATGAGACGATTTTCTCTGTCACGAAATACAATTACGAAACACTAGCAGAACGTTTACGTGAGTCAGCATTTTTATTAAAAGGCTTAAAAATTGAGTTAATGGATGAGCGCGAGGAAGGCAAAGGTGATGTGTTCTTTTATGAGAACGGCATTGAAGCTTTCGTTGCGTATTTGAATGAAGAAAAAGATGTCCTTCATCCTGTGAAATATGTTGAAGGGATTCAAGACGAAATTGAAGTAGAATTCGCCTTCCAATATAACGATGGTTATTCTGAAACAATCTTGTCGTTTGTTAATAATGTTCGTACACGTGATGGTGGGACACATGAAACGGGTGCGAAAGCGGCATTAACGCGTGTGTTTAATGAGTATGCAAGAAAAATCGGCTTGTTAAAGGATAAGGATAAAAACCTTGAAGGGACAGATATTCGAGAGGGTTTAGCGGCGATCGTGTCTGTTCGTATTCCAGAACATTTACTTCAATTTGAAGGGCAAACGAAGGGTAAGCTCGGCACTAGTGAGGCTCGATCTGCAGTCGATAGCGTAGTGTCTGAGCAAATTTTATATGTACTAGAGGAAAATGCTGAATTATCGGCTTCTCTTGTGCGCAAAGCAATTCGTGCGCAGCAAGTCCGTGAAGCGGCTCGTAAAGCACGTGAGGACGCACGGAATGGTAAGAAAAACAAAAAGGGCAGTACGATTCTTTCAGGTAAATTAACGCCTGCTCAGTCACGTAATGCGTCCAGAAATGAATTGTATTTAGTCGAGGGTGATTCTGCGGGTGGCTCTGCTAAACAAGGGCGAGATCGTACGTTCCAAGCGATTTTACCATTGCGCGGGAAAGTCATTAACACGGAAAAAGCCAAGCTACAAGACATTATGAAAAATGAAGAGATATCAACGATTATTCATGCGATTGGTGCAGGCGTTGGAACGGATTTTGCTGTGGAAGATTCAGCCTACAATAAAGTAGTCATTATGACCGATGCCGATACAGATGGTGCACATATTCAAGTATTGCTATTAACGTTCTTCTATCGTTATATGCGTCCGCTTATTGAGGCAGGAAAAGTATATATTGCATTACCGCCACTTTATAAAGTCTCTAGAGGGACAGGGAAAAAAGAAGTGATTGAATATGCTTGGACAGAAAGCGATTTACAAAATGCCATCAAGAAGGTTGGAAAGGGTTACATATTACAACGCTATAAAGGTCTTGGTGAGATGAATGCAGACCAGCTATGGGATACAACGATGAACCCTGAAACACGGACATTAATACGTGTCACAATCGAGGATGGTGCACGTGCAGAGAGACGTGTTACGACGCTAATGGGTGATAAAGTAGAACCACGTCGTAAATGGATCGAAGCCAATGTAGACTTCGGTATGGAGGATGATTCAAACATTTTAGAGAATGAATTCATCCAGCAAGAGGAGGACCAAGCATGAGTAGTACGGAAAAGTTTCAAGATTTACCTTTAGAAGAAGTAATGGGTGACCGTTTTGGTCGCTATAGTAAATATATTATTCAAGACCGCGCGTTGCCTGATGCACGTGACGGTCTTAAACCAGTACAGCGTCGTATATTATATGCGATGTTTACAGAAGGCAATACAAACGATAAACCGTTCCGTAAATCGGCTAAAACTGTCGGTAACGTAATTGGTAATTACCATCCTCACGGAGATAGCTCTGTGTATGAAGCAATGGTACGTATGAGTCAGGATTGGAAAGCGCGACATATGCTCATTGAGATGCATGGGAACAATGGTTCGGTCGATGGAGACCCACCTGCTGCGATGCGTTATACTGAGGCGAGACTATCTGCCATTGCGGCTGAAATGCTGCGAGACATTGGCAAAAAAACGGTCGAGTTTGTGCCGAACTTTGATGACCAGGATATGGAGCCAACCGTTTTACCTGCGCGTTTCCCTAATTTACTTGTCAATGGCTCTACAGGGATTTCGGCTGGTTATGCGACAGATATTCCTCCTCATGCGTTAGATGAGGTGCTTGATGCTGTATTAATGCGCTTGGAAAAGCCTACTGCAACAGTGGATGAATTAATGACGGTTATTAAAGGGCCGGATTTCCCGACAGGTGGTATTATTCAAGGCGTTGATGGTATCAAAAAGGCTTATGAAACAGGTCGTGGTAAAATCATTGTACGTGCACAAGCTGTTGTGGAACCAATCAAAGGTGGCAAAGAGCAAATTGTTATTACGGAATTGCCATATGATGTGAATAAAGCGAATCTTGTGAAAAAAATCGATGAGCAACGTGTCGATAAACGTCTGGAAGGTATTGCGGAAATTCGGGATGAATCAGACCGTACAGGCTTACGTGTCGTAATTGAGCTGAAAAAGGATGTACCAGGGCAAGGGATTTTACAGTATTTATTTAAAACAACGGATTTACAAGTAGCTTATAATTTTAATATGATTGCTATCCATAATCGTCGTCCAACGATGATGACATTGCCATTATTGCTGGATGCCTATATTGCCCATCAAAAAGAAGTTGTCACGAACCGTTCTATCTATGATTTACAAAAGGCAAAGGATCGCTCACATATTGTGGATGGGCTTATTAAAGCGCTCTCCATTTTAGATGAAGTGATTGCTACGATTCGTTCTTCTAACGATAAGAAGGATGCGAAGCTTAATTTACAAGCGAAGTTCGATTTTACAGAGGTGCAAGCAGAGGCCATTGTTAGCTTGCAATTATACCGTTTAACGAATACCGACATTACAGAGCTTCGTCAAGAACAGGACGAGTTAGATAAGTTGATTGCAAAACTAGAAGGAATTCTGCAAAGCGAGGCGAAGCTTGTCCGTGTCATTAAACAAGAATTGCTAGATATTAAGAAACGCTTTACAGAACCTCGTCGTTCGAAAATCGAGCAAGAAATTGAAGAAATTAAAATTACATTAGATGTCCTTGTACCAAGTGAAGAGGTTGTCGTGACTGTAACGAAGGATGGTTATATTAAACGTACTTCGACACGTTCACATGCCGCTTCAAACGGGCAAGATTTTGCGATGAAGGATTCGGATTATTTATTGTATGAAGCAACCTTAAATACGCAGCACCATCTATTACTGTTCACAAATAGAGGCAATTACATTTATCAGCCTGTTCATGAACTTCCTGATATTCGTTGGAAGGATCTTGGTCAGCATATTTCAAGTATTGTACCAACAAGCGAGGATGAATCAATTATCGCTGTCTATGGCTTTGAGACATTTGATCAACCTAATACGTATATCTTTACAGCAACGAAAGATGGGCAAATTAAACGCTCACCACTCGCAGATTATGCGGTGACACGTTATTCGAAACCAATCAAAACCATGAATGTGAAAGCTGGCGATGCGATGATGTATGCAGCGTTTGTGACAGATGAAGTGGAATTGATGTTAACAACAGATACAGCCTATGCGATTCGTTTCCCAATTGAGGAATTACCAGTAACAGGTGTCAAAACAGGCGGGGTGAAAGGCATTACGCTGAAAGATGGAGAAGCTTTAGTTGGTGTGAATGTGCTACAACCAGATGAAACGCACTATGTGGTCATTGTGACACAGCGTGGGGCTGTAAAGAAAATGAATGTCGCTGAAGTTGAAGTGGCAAGTCGAGCAAAACGTGGTCTAAAGGTATTAACAGAATTAAAGGCAAATCCTCACCGTATTGTGGCAGTTATCCAAGCAACAAACGAGGAGCAAGTTGTCATTGAAACAGAAAAAGGCGTGCAAGAAACCATAGATGTCCAAGGATTGACGCGTGCAGATCGCCATTCAAACGGTTCGTTTAAAGTAGATATTGCAACAGACGGTGCCATCTCACATGTCTTGACGGCCAAAAAGGAACAAAAACCTAGCTAATATTATGCCCAGACTCAGACGTGAGCTGGGCTATTTTTAATAGTGGAGCATCTATTCAAAAATAGCACCTTGTCATTTAAGATCAACTATGGGTATAATAATCATCGAAAAGTTCATATCGAAAGAATGTAGGGGGGCTAGTAGTTGCTAGCTGAGATTGTGTCCGATAGACGCTGACCCTTTGAACCTGATTTGGCTCGTACCAGCGTAGGGAACATCTATTCAAAAAAGCAAAAGTTTTGAAGATTGATTGCATTACGCCTGGGAAGAATCCTAGGCGTTTTTTTTATGTTTTTAAGCAGCATCTTCCATCCGCATATACGCTTTCTTCTGGTGACATTCAATCATGAACACTTTCATATTACAAACTGGGAGGACCTAGCATGAAAAAATGGTTATTTATTCTATTGGCTGCACTTCTGACGTTAGTGGGTTGTAGTAACAAGGAGGACAAGCAGGCTACTGACAAGTTAAAAAAGGTGTCAGTAGTATTGGACTGGACACCGAATACGAATCATACAGGGCTGTATGTCGCGGATAAACTCGGTTATTTTGAGGAACAGGGCTTAGATGTTGAAATTATTATGCCTGGTGAAGCAGGAGCAGATCAGCTTGTTGCTTCTGGTAAGGCGGAATTTGGAGTTAGCTACCAGGAAGGTATTACACAGGCTCGTGTACAGGATGTACCGCTTGTATCTATCGCAGCCATCATTCAGCATAATACATCTGGCTTTGCTTCTATTGTTTCAAAAGGCATTACATCACCAAAGGATTTTGAAGGTAAAACCTATGGTGGATGGGGAGCTCCACTAGAACAAGCCGTACTTCAATCATTAATGCAAACAGAAAATGCAGACATTAATAAGCTAGACATCGTCAATGCAGGAGATTTAGATTTCTTTACAATGATGGAAAAAGATATTGATTTTGCATGGATTTATTATGCATGGACGGGTATTGAGGCAGAGCTTCGTGGTGAAAAAATTAATATGCAGTATTTAACGGACTATAGCGATCAGCTGGATTATTATACACCTGTTCTTGCAACGAATGAAAAAATGATTAAGGACAATCCTGAAGTGGTTAAAGCGTTTGTTGCGGCTGCATCGAAAGGCTATGAATACGCAATGGAGCAACCAAGTGAAGCGGCTGATATTTTAGTAGAAGCGGCACCTGACTTAGATAAAGAGTTAGTGCATAAAAGTCAGGAATGGCTAGCTGATAAGTATCAGGATGATGCTAAGCAATGGGGTGAACAAAAACTTTCTGTATGGGAAAATTATGCGAAATGGATGTCCAGTAACAATGTATTAGAGGGCGAGTTTGATGCAAAACAAGCCTTTACTAATGATTTCTTACCTAAAAAGGGGGCAAATTAAGATGGCAAATTCATTAATTAGTGTTCAAATCATTCCGAAAACAGAGAAATATGAGGATGTTATTCCTTATGTAGATGCGGCGATTGCTGTTATTGACGCTTCTGGTGTGAAATATGAAGTACATCCACTAGAGACAACGATGGAAGGTGAGTTAACAACATTACTCCAAATCATTGAAAAAATGAATGACAAGATGATTGATCTTGGTGCCATCAATGTCATTACACAAGTGAAAATTTTATATCAACCAACAGGTATTACGATGGGCAAGTTAACGGAGAAATATCAGTAATGAAACGCGCGTTGCAAAAGGGAAGGACGATAATTTTTATCGCCTTCCTCTTATTCATATGGGAGCTAGTTGTGCAAATGGCTGAAGTTCCTCATTGGCTCTTACCTGCACCAAGTATTATTTTGTTGGAGGGCATGCAATCGTATCAAACGTTTCTACCCCATGCTTTGGCCACGGTGCAATTAGCCTTATTAGGTCTTGCCATTGGGATTGGTTGTGGTTTAACGGTGGCAATTGTTTTGCATCGTTTTACTTTTATTCGGGAGTTGTTTTATCCGATTCTTATTATGTCGCAAAACATTCCCATTCTTGTATTAGCACCGCTGCTCATTATTTGGTTTGGCTTCGGCCTTTTACCGAAACTCATTATTATTTGTCTTGTGTGCTTTTTTCCGATTGTCATTGCGGCGATGGATGGGTTTCGTCAAACGGCACCCGAGTTAAAGCATTATTTTGCCATGATTGGTGCAACGAAGGCACAAACTTTTTGGAAACTGGAATGGCCACATGCGTATCCAGCTATTTTCTCAGGTATTAAAATAGCTGCTACATACAGTGTGATGGGTGCTGTCATTGCGGAGTGGCTTGGTGCAAAGAAGGGCATCGGTGTTTACATGACCTTAGCACAGTCCTCCTTCCGTACGGATCGAGTGTTTGTAGCGATTTTTGCAATCGTTTTGTTAAGTTTACTGTTGTTTAGCAGTATTCGTTTGATTGAAAAGTTAATGGTAAAGGGGAGAGGCTACCATGCTCAGCATTCAGAACATCGCTAAATCTTTTAATGTCCTGCAAGTCCTGGACAAATTATCTTTTGATGTCAAGGATGGCGAGTTTGTGGCTATTGTGGGACCTTCAGGAAGTGGTAAAAGTACTCTATTTCAATTAATTGGCGGTATCTCTTCCATTGATAAAGGTGCCATTTTATTAAACGGGGAAGATATTCAACAAAAACGAGGAACGATTGGCTATATGCCACAGCAGCCTTGTCTACTGCCTTGGCGTACCATTTTAGAGAATGTTACCATCGTGGAGGAATTACAACATAAACCAAACGTTGAACGTGCCAAAGAATGGTTAGAAAAGGTTGGGCTTGCTTCGTTTATCCATGCGTATCCGAACGAACTTTCAGGAGGCATGCAGCAGCGTGTATCCTTTATACGAGCCATGGTTAGTAATAAGCCTATTTTATGCTTAGACGAACCATTTTCTGCGCTGGATGAATTTACGAGACTGGAAATGCAGGCATGGCTTTTATCTATTTGGGAAGAGTACCGTAAATCAATCTTATTTGTTACACATAGTATTGAAGAAGCGCTCTTTTTAGCGGATCGTATACTTGTTTTAACGAAACGTCCAGCAATGGTTAAAAAGGAAATCATTGTACCGTTTGAAAGACCTCGCAAAGAGGAAATTCGTCATTCTGCAGCATTCACCGCTTTAAAGCAACAGTTATTTATGTACTTACAGGAAGAAAAAGGTGATTTGTATGTTGATTGATGCTCATATTCATTTGGATCAGTATAAAGATGAGGAAATTTCGTCTTTATTGGAAGAGGTAGATTATGTGATTGCAGTTAGCATGCAGCTAGTATCTTGTGAAAGAACACTGCATCTGTCAAAAACCTATCATCAAGTAAAGGCAGCTTTTGGCTTTCATCCTGAACAGTCTCTACCAGGTCAAAGAGACGAGGATGCTTTATTTGATTGGATACGTGCCCATGCGGATGATATGGTAGCTGTTGGTGAGGTTGGTCTACCTTATTATTTAAGGCAAGAACAAGCCATTGATAATCGTCCTTATGTGGCTTTATTAGAGCGTTTTATCATTTTGGCAAAGGAGCTTGATAAGCCGATTGTTTTACATGCCGTATATGAGGACGCCGCCATCGTATGTGATTTACTTGAAAAACATCAGCTACGTAAAGCGCATTTTCATTGGTTTAAAGGGGATAAGGCTGTGGTGAAACGTATGATACAGCATGGTTATTTTATTTCTATAACGCCTGATTGTTTCTATGAAGAAGAGATTCAACAGTTAATTCAAGCTTACCCCATTGAACGCATGATGATAGAAACAGATGGACCTTGGCCGTTTGAAGGACCGTTTACGAATAAGCGTACATCACCGTGGATGATGCATTCGACGATTGAGGTCATTGCGTCCATTAAAGGGTTGTCAACACAGGAAGCGGCTCAGATCATCACACAAAATACAAAAAACTTCTATCGACTTTAATGGATCAAGAAAAAGCAGTATAGGGTACGAATTATTCGTCCTTATACTGCTTTTTATGTTTACTGAAATGATGCTCCAATTGCTCATTCTTTGTTTTCGTCATGCGTTCATGTGTGCTGAAAGAGCTAGATTGCCGATTTTTTTCAACATCCTTGCCGATTGTTCGTTTAACATGCATACGCTTCTTTTTAGCATCAGACTGTGACATAAGCATACCCTCCAATTCTTTCTAACTTTATAGTAACGAATAAGGGAGAAAAAGTAAAACCTCGTAAGCAAGATACTTACGAGGTTGTCGAGTGTATTAGTGAGATACGTCCTGTACAGAAATACCTGTGTTTGCTTTAACATCTACTTCACGATATTTCGCATCATCTGTTTCTTTAGAAAGTAATGTGCCAATGAAGCCGCCAAGGAAACCAAGTGGTACAGAGATTAGTGCCGGGTTCGTTAACATAATTAACGGATCACCAACGAAAATCGCTTTTCCTTCAACTGGATTCCACACGTTAGGTGACATAGCAACTAACACTAATGCTGAAATTAAACCTGTTAACATCGCCGTTACAGCACCAGCTGTATTAAAGCGTTTCCAATAAATTGTGTAAATGATTACTGGAAGGTTAGCAGAACCTGCAATACAGAATGCTAGAGATACTAAGAACGCAACGTTTAATGTTTGTGCACCAAGTGCTAATAGGATAGAAATAACAGCGATTGTGATCGAACCGATACGAGCTGCAAGTACTTGCTCTTTTTCTGTAATTTTACCCTTTTTGATAATTTGTCCATAAATATCATGAGATAGGGCAGATGCACCAGAAAGTACAAGACCTGCTACTACCGCAAGAATTGTTGCGAATGCTACCGCACAAACAAATGAGAATAGAATGTCGCCACCAAGTGCTTCCGCAAGAAGTGGGGCAGCCATATTACCAGCAGCGTTTGCCGCGATAATATCTTCTTTTCCAACGAATGCTGCTGCACCGAAACCTAAGAAAATTGTTAGAACGTAGAAGATACCTACGATCCAAGTAGCCCAAATAACTGATGAACGAGCTGTTTGTGCGTCTTTTACTGTGAAGAAACGCATTAAGATATGCGGAAGACCCGCAGTACCTAATACTAACGCAATTAACATGGAGATTGTGTCAAGTCCATTTGTATATTTTAGACCTGGGTTTAAATAAGCAGCCCCACTATCAGTAGCTGTCGTCATTTCTTTAAACATTGTAGAAATACTGAAGCCGAACTCTTTTAAAACTAAGAACGAAATAATTACCGTACCTATCATTAAAAGACAAGCTTTAATAATTTGTACCCAAGAAGTTGCTGTCATACCACCGAATAGTACGTATGTTGTCATCATGAAACCTACGATTAAGACAGCAATCCAGTAGTCGATTCCTAAAAGTAATTGAATAAGTGCTCCTGCACCAACTAGTTGTGCAATCATGTAGAATAATACAATTGTAATAGTGCTTAAAGCAGCTGTTCCACGAACTTTAGCGTTATCGAAACGCGCTGTAATCATGTCAGCTAATGTGAATTTCCCAAGGTTACGTAATGGCTCAGCAACGATGTATAATACCACTAAGTAAGCTACTAAATAACCAATAGAGAAGAAGAATCCGTCAAATCCAAATAGTGCTACTGCACCAGCGATACCTAGGAAAGATGCTGCTGATAAATAGTCACCAGCGATAGCTAGTCCATTTTGCCAGCCTGTTAACCCACCGCCAGCAGTGTAGAAATCACTTGCTGAAGATGTGCGTTTAGATGCCCACCATGTAATAACTAATGTTAAACCAACAATGCCTACGAAGAAGAATATGGCTGTGAAACTCATTCCGTTATTCATCGGCGGCCACCTCCGTTTTCGTATTCAGCGATAATCGCTTTTGCTTCTCTATCGAAGCTGTTTGCTTTTGCTACATATAAATGACATAACCCCCATGTCATGATGAATAGCCCTGCCGAGTAGATCCACACCCAAGTAATTTCCCCAAATGCCTTTTGGTGTAGAATTGTTGTGTATGATGTCAGAATTGGTAGCAACATGTAAGCCATTAAAAATATGGCAGTCATAGACCAAAGAAAAGAGTTCTTTCTTCGTACAAGAGCCTTAAACGATTCTTGGTTTGCAATTGCATCATAGTCAATCACGACACCTTTTTTTGCTTGATTGTTCGCCATTAACATTCCCCATTTTGTGTATATTTTTTCTGCCTCAAGACTTAATTTTGCTAGTTTAGTGAATTCACATTCTCATTTTATGAAACAGTTCACAAAATTGCAATACATTTCAGAAAAATTATGCAAAAAAAATTTTTCTGAAAATAGTCCTGGAAGAGAAAAAATGCCACAAAGTCAAGGATATAAAGGGTTTTAGAAAATTCAGATAAATAAATGAAGTGAAGAGAAATCTAGATTCTTGACAAAAAAGGAAGGGTAAAATTACAAAATAATCTCGTTTTTTCAACTGAAAATAAACACTATTTACTTAGTGGAAATTGGATTTTTTCTGTTTTTTGGAAGAGAAATAATATTGTTCGATAAGTAAATTGGTAGATATTGAATAACAAAAAAGGCGAAAAACTCGACCAAAAATCGAATTTTTTGCCTATTTTTTTGCATTTTTTGAATTAGGATTCATTGTACATGATGTGTATAAATATTAATGTGAAACATCAGAAACAGACACACCTGTATTCGCTTTCACGCGAATTTCTTGATAAATACGCTCAGCCTCCTCCTGTGGTACTTTGCTTGATGTAAGTACTGTCCCGAGATATCCAGCAATAAAGCCCAATGGAATTGTAATAATAGCTGGTACAGCAAGTGGCACAAGTGGATTTCCAACAAAAATGGCAGCACCTTCTACAGGGCTCCAAACATTTGGTCCCATTGCCCCTAATATTAAACAGGACACTAAACCCGTTACCATAGCTGATACTGCACCTGTAGAATTGAACTTCTTCCAATAGATTGTGTAAAGGATAACAGGTAGGTTCGCTGATGCACCAATACAAAACGCAAAGGATACTAAGAACGAAACATTTAAGTTTTGAGCGAACAGAGCAAGAATAATAGACACAATCGCAATCGAAATAGAGCCTGTACGAGCAGCTACCACCTGTTGCTTTTCAGTTAATTTCCCGCCTTTAATAATTTCTCCATAAATATCGTGAGAAATCGCAGAAGCTCCCGTTAATACTAAGCCCGAAACAACTGCTAAAATTGTCGCGAAGGCTACAGCACCGATAAATGCCATTAATACATCTCCGCCTAGATAATGAGCCAGAAGTGGGGCAGCTGTGTTACCAGCCTTACTTTCAGCTAGAATTTGATCCAGACCTACAAAGTTTAATGCACCGAATCCTAAGAAAATCGTTAATGAGAAGAAAATAGCTGTAATCCAAGTTGTCCAAGAAATCGAAGCACGTGCAGTCTTTGCATCCTTTACTGTAAAGAAACGCATTAAAATATGTGGTAAGCCTGATGTTCCTAAAACTAAAGCCATCATCATCGAAACGGAGTCGATTGTACTTGTGTATTTGATCCCTGGCACAAGGAATTCTTCACCATGATCGACGGCAATCGTGTCAAACATCTTCATAAGAGAGAAGTCAAATTTCGCTAATACTAATACTGCTAATAGACCTGTCCCAAATAATAATAGACTGGCTTTAATGATTTGAACCCAAGAAGTCGCTGTCATGCCGCCGAATAACACATACGTAGTCATCATAACTCCAACGATTAACACGGCAATCCAATACTCAATCCCAAATAATAGTTTAATCAATGCACCGGCCCCTACTAGCTGTGCAATCATATAAAGAATCACAATGATTATGGTCCCTGACGCAGCAACACCACGAATTCTTTTTTCATTAAAACGAGCCGTTAACATATCTGCTAACGTATAGCGACCTAAATTACGCATTGGCTCAGCAATTACATAAAGTAGTACTAAATTTGCTACTACATAGCCTACAGAGAAGAAGAAGCCATCAAAACCAGTTAAGGCAATAGCACCAGAAACACCTAGAAAAGCAGCTGCCGATAAATAGTCACCAGCAATCGCAAAGCCATTTTGCCAACCTTTTAAACCGCCACCAGCAGTATAGAAATCAGCCGCAGAGGAAGTACGCTTTGCCGCAATATACGTAACAATAAGTGTTAAGCCAACAATAGCTAAAAAGAAACCAACAGATACGAAGTTCATTTATTTACCACCTTTCGCATGATACTCTGCTAAAACAGCAGCTGCAGCTTGATCGAATGAAGCCGCTTTTTTTACATATATTGTACAAAGCACAATGGTCATGATAAATAATCCTGCAGAATAAACCCAAACACCCGTAATATTTCCGAAGAATTTTTGTTGTAGTACAGGTTGGAAAGCAAGGATCGGAAGCAAGATATAAAGGATTAGAAACATTGCTGTAATCGAGAAAAGGAAGGTATTTTTCTTTTTTACAAAGCTATTGAACGATTCCATTGCCTCAATTGCATGATAATCAATTGACTGGGCTTGTTTTTCACTTGAAACGTTAGCCATTATTATTCCCCCTAAAGTTATATATTTCTGTTTAAAACGACATATTTCTTTTTAATTCGTCGTTATATTCACTTATTTTATGGGGGAGATTCTTATAATGCAATACTAAATTTTGAGTTTTTATAATTTTTAGTCACTTTTACTTAGAGAAAATAACTTAGAAATAATGGGGAATTGTTAGAAAAAAACCGCTCGAAGAAGAAATAAGAAATTTCTTGAAATAATATTACTAAAATAGTTTATTGTTAATAAAGATGAATGTAGGAGAAAATATAAACATGAAAGAGAATTTTCTGTATTTTATTATACTGCTAGTAAAATCAAAAAAAGAGTAGAAAGTAGAAAAACGTTGTTATATAACAATTTTCTGATGCCTTGGGAAATATCGAAAATAGTATAAAAAAGCTGTGAAAAAATTTTTTAAAAGAGATGCGTTATTTGGAAAATTTAGTAGGGTGAAATACCAGAATAAGTTAATGTTCACATGTTACACAAAAAGCAATACTGGTGTAAGACCATTATCTTGTATTTAGCTTCTATAATGAATAAAATAAGATGATGAAATTGAAGGGAAGTGGGCACCACAAATGAAAAAGAAAAGTATAATGCTCGTTTTAGTACTAGCATTAAGTAGCATTTTAGCTGCTTGCGGAAGTTACAAATTTGAGCCAACATTAAACCTTGAGGTTCAAGATTTCACTGTAACCAATCAAAAAAATGAACAAGTAAGCCTGGATGATTTAAAAGGTAAACCATGGTTAGCAATGTTTATTTTCACGAACTGTACGACGATCTGCCCGCCAATGACATTTAATATGACGGAAGTTCAACAAGCACTTCAAGATGAAGACCTTGAGGATTATCAAATTGTTGCATTTAGTGTGGACCCTGAGGTGGATAAGCCTGAGGTATTAACGAATTACTTAAATACGTATAACGTTGTAGATGATAGCAAGTGGCAGCTATTAACGGGCTATCAACAAAAATTCATTGAGCAATTTGCACGTAAATCATTTAATTCATTAGTTAAAAATGATCCTAACTCAGACCAAGTGATACATATGTCTAGCTATTATTTAGTAAACGCAGACGGCACAGTTGTAAAAGACTATGATGGCGCGACAAACGTACCAGTTGAAACAATTGTTGGAGATATGAAAGCTCTTATTAAGGAAAGCAAATAACGCAGAGGTCCATGTGACTTCTGTGTTTTTTTATTATAAAAATATATATCCTACAGAGTCACGCTAAGATGTGATTCGTCTCGATTTTCTTTCCCAATATTGCACCGAATGTAACAATAATATATTGTGTTATTCAGTAATATGGTTCATTAACTTAAACCAATCAACGAATTAGTGGAGGTTTTTATAATGAATAAACAGGAGCAACTAAACTTAATTAAAGAAGATTTTATTAATTGTCAAAATGTATTACTAGCAATTGGGGATGAAACACGTCAATCGATTTTGTTGGTATTAATGGGAACGGATTGTCAAACAGGCTTGCGTGTAGGGGAAATTACAGAACAAACACACCTTTCTCGACCTGCAGTGTCTCATCATCTAAAGATTTTGCGAGATGCCGGTGTTATTTTAATGCGTAAAGAAGGTACAAAAAACTTTTATTATATTGATGTACGTACAAAATTAGGACTATTAAAAACACTTGTGCTGGATATAGAAGAGTTTATGCAAAACTTTTATTGAAGTGATAAGACATATGTTATTTGGAGGAATAAACAATGAAAGCAATGGTTATTGATAGATATGGCAAAGCTCCCATGCGGTTGGCGGAAATGACTACACCTGTAATTGGAGAATATGAGGTACTTGCGGAAATCCATGCCGCTAGTATTAACCCTATTGATTTTAAAATACGCGATGGGAAAGTGAAGTTGCTA
Organism: Lysinibacillus cavernae; assembly: GCF_009724685.1. GTDB lineage: Bacteria > Bacillota > Bacilli > Bacillales_A > Planococcaceae > Lysinibacillus > Lysinibacillus cavernae. The sequence goes on along the minus strand of NZ_WMEF01000002.1, from coordinate 601,396 downwards.
ATTAAATATAAAATGCCTCTTATCCTTGGTAATGACTTTTCAGGCGTTGTGGTAAAGATTGGTGCAAAAGTGACTCGTTTTAAAGTTGGGGATGAAATATATGCACGCCCACGTAAGAGTAGCATCGGAACCTTTGCGGAATATATCGCAATTCATGAAGATGACATCGCGCTAAAACCAAAAAATTTGAGCTTTGAGGAAGCTGCATCGATTCCACTGGTAGGGTTAACCTCCTACCAAGCGTTACATGACATCATGCAATTACAAAAAGGTCAAAAGATTTTGATTCATGCTGGGTCTGGTGGTGTCGGAACTTTTGCAATTCAACTGGCAAAATTAATGGGTGCCACCGTTGCAACGACTGCTAGTGAAGCTGGAGCTAATTTAGTAACATCTCTAGGTGCAGATGAAGTGATCAACTACAAGAAAGAAAAGTTTGAAGAGATACTGGAAAATTATGATGCAGTCTTTGATACACTTGGAGGGAAGTCACTCGAAAAATCTTTCGACATTATCAAAAATGGAGGAAAAATTGTTTCCGTTTCAGGCATGCCAAATGCCCGTTTTGCTAAAGAATATGGTTCAGGGATTTTCAAAAAATTATTATTTTCAGCAGCAAGTCATTCACTGACTGCACTCGAAAAAAAGCATCATGCTCAATATACGTTTTTGTTTATGAAGCCAAGTGGCGCTCAATTACGTATAATTGCAGACTATATTGAATCTGGTAAAATCAAACCCGTAATTGATCGAACATTTTCATTCGAAGATGCTCAAAAGGCAATGGAATATGCAGAGTCGGGAAGGGCTAAAGGGAAGATAATAGTAAAAATTAGATAGGTAGCTAAGCAAAAAATTTTACCTAGCGTTCTACAAACAGAAGTAGGTTACCCGTGGGGCTCATAATAAGTGAGTACCTGGTCTTTAAAGTCGGAACTTTTTTAAATTTCATGTTATAAGATTAAGAATACCAAAAAAGGCAATGAAAACAGGCTGTAAACAAAGTGATGTTGTCTACAGCCTGTTAAGATTTTATTTATGCATATTCAATTTAGTAGTTTTCTTGTTTAATGTGTATGCCTTTTATTTCATCAATTCGTTCTTTTTGATGATCAGACAATTTATTATAAGGAACGCCATTAAATGCATGGATAAAAGGATCTTCTACATCTGTAGTGATACCACTCAGTTCCTCAACGATTGCATGTGAACAAAACGGCACATACGCAGTGCTATAACCACCTTCGTGTACAGCAACTAATTTTCCATCACAATTAGATTCAGCTAGTTGCAACATGAATTTCGTCATTTCTCTATAACCCTCAGCAGATACCATCATTCTTCCTAAAGGATCAAAAATACTTGCATCTTGTCCTGCAGAGATAATTATTAGTTGAGGTTTAAAATCGTCAGTTATTGGCTTTACAATTTCTTCAAGTGCATACATATAACCAGCATCTCCTGTACCAGCAGGTAGGGGAATATTCACAGTCGTTCCTTTCCCATTTTCCTCACCAATATGATCGATTTCTCCACGTCCAGCAGGGAAGAGTCCTTCTTGATGAAGGGATATAAAAAGTACGTTAGGATCATTATAAAATGCAGATTCTGTACCATTTCCATGGTGAACATCCCAATCTAAAATCATAACTCTCTCTAATCCAAGTTCTTTACGAGCATAGTGAGCAGCAATAACAACGTTATTAAATAGACAGAACCCCATCCCTAAATTGGCTTCTGCATGGTGCCCAGGTGGTCTTGTAAGAGCATAGGCATTGTCACATTCGCCCTTAACAACTGCTTCTACTGCAGAAATGGCACCACCAACTGATAATTGAGCGATCTCATAAGAGCCATTTCCAACAAGAGCTAATTCACCAGCGTCACCATGACCAATACGACTTAATTCCTTCACCTTTTGAATATAATCTTTTGTATGAAAATATTCGAGTTGGTCTTCTGTAGCAGCATAAGGTTTTAGTTTATAGAGCTTTTCGTATAATCCACTTCGTTCAAGTAGATTCTTGAAACGCCGTTTCGTTTCAGGGCTTTCTGCATGACCATCAGATTGGACATACCCACCTGGTAATGAAAATAAAGCACCGTTCCCAGTATCATGCCAGAAGTAACTTTCATCGCAAATAAATGCAGTTTTTTTCATATTTAAAGCTCCTCTCTAATTTGATAAATTTATGATAAACTAGATTTTAAGAGAATAATATTACACCAAAGTATAATTTTTTGTTGTTTTCATTTTTTTGGAGATATGTCTATATTAAAAGGGTGGGGTTTTATGTATAACAAATTATCCGTTACAGACTATGAAAAAATAATTTACTTTGCTTCTCAAATAACTAAAGCTATACCAAAGGTTAGAAGTTCAGCGCTCCAGGAGCTTTCTTCAATTTTCGGATACAATCATACTTTATTTTGGCTTGCAGACAATGAAGGACAATTAAAAGATCCAATTAACTATAATATTTCTGACAGAATGCTAGATGAATATTTAAATGGGAACTATAATTTAGACTTTTTATATCCACCTTTTAAGAAGGATTTATTTAAACAGAAGAATGTTTTACGATTATCCGATGTTACGACACATGAACAATACGAGCTGTCAGAATATTATAAGGGCTTTATGAATAAATATGGGTTCTATGACGAGATGGTTGTGACGCTTTCACATAATGAACAAGTTATTGGTACAATAGGTATGATTAAACGTGAAAAAAACAATTATTTTACAAACCAAGATGTACTTAGGTTTGAGTATTTATCGACCATTATTTCTTCAGCATTATTGAATTGCAGTGAAGAAAAGAAAAGTATACTTTCAAGGCGCGAACAAGAAGTCGTGAATCTTGTGAAGAAAGGTTACACAAATGCCCAAATTGGTACAGAATTGTTTATTTCAATTCATACAGTAAAAAAACATTTGCAAAATATATTTGATAAATACGGAGTTCTGAATAGAACAGAATTAATAAGTAAGTTAAATTCAAATAAGAATCGTAATTAAAACTATACTTAATTTGGACTAAAAGATTTTAAAAAAAGTGAAGCAATGCATATTATAAATTCTTATAACTAATGAGAGCGTTGATCCAACAAGTGATTAGCGCTTTTTATAATGAACAAAACAGGATTAGATGAAGCGCTTGTCTGTGGTTAGTCAGAGAAACATTGTAACTTTCTTCCACTATATTCGTTTGATTTAATAAGAAGTTTAATTGTACCAATATTATAAAATTCATAAGAGGATGAGTTAGAATGAAAACTTTTTATCATTGTTTAATAATGTGGATACCTTTTATATTGTTGTTTGCCTTAGCTGGATTCGGTCTAGAAGTTTTAGAAGGCAATAAAATCAGGGCATCAGAATATATGACAGGATTTCGTGATTTTGGAGTTGCTTATTTGTTCTTAACGGGTTCTTATGTTTTTATTCTTTACCCTTTTTCATTTTTGCCATTAACATGTATTGTGAGTAGATTTATGAAAAATCGGATATTCAAAGTGGTTACTTTTACTTTATTTGGTGGGGTAATAGGGGCTTTTTCTTTAGAAATAATATATGATTCCCGCTTTATAGAAGAATATAATTTAAGTATTGTTAGTTCGATTATTATTTTTGGGATTGCAGGTTTACTCTACGCATTAGTAGAAAATTCTGTGAAAAAAAATATAAAATTTGTTTAGGAGGTATACTTATGTGGTTAATACTAGGACTTATTGCAATAGTAGCAAATTTTGTAAATCTTTATATGTATACAACAGGTAAAGATTATAAACTTGCGATGGCAATGGGGTTATCATTTACAGCGTTGACACTTTGTTCAGAATATAGTCTTGTATCCCGGTGGGTAAAAGTGGATGATTGGGCAGCTTTAGAGGATGTAGTACCTGGTATGGAAAGGGCATTATGGTTTTTGACAATTTTTTCTATCTTACTAAATATAGCACCTATACTTTTAGAACGAAAAGGAAAGAAACAATAACTTATTGTCACATCACTTAATAGGCAATTATTGTGTATGTCTTTATGTATAAGTATCGGGGGCGTTTCTTTAAAAAGGAATGCTCTTTTTGTATCCTAAAGGAAGTAAAAGTTATTTTAATTAAAGATAGTTGCTCTTCTATTATAGGTGGAGGAAGCTTTAATATGATATATGCTACAATATTAAAAAAGGTAAACTTTAGAGGCACACCACTGCAATAAGACATATAACGAATATGAAACAGTGCTTTAATAAAGGAGTTGTATAAAATGGATGAAAAAAAAGATACAGAAATAAAACGCTCTTCAAAAGCAGAAGACATTCTACCTCAGATCAATAGTAAAACTAAGCTAGGCGACTTACGAAAAATCGCGAAGGACATTAAAAAAGATCACGAATTAGCTATGGAACTTTGGTCAACCGAAGAGTTTTTACCCAGACTATTAGCAATCTTAATAATGGACAAAAAACTTCTTTCATATGATGTGCTAAATAAGCTTGATAAGGATATGCAGACGCACACTTTTGATGAGCGAAATAACTTAATGGATTGGTTAATGGCTAATCAGCTTACCAAAGACAAGAAGAAGATTGCATTGATGGAGTCATGGGAAAATAGCCCTTCAGCTCTTCAAAGGCGAGCTTTCTGGTATTATCAAGGGCGATTGAGATGGACTGGACAAACACCGCCTGATAACACCGCAGACTTGCTATCTGCAATAGAAGCTAATATTACACAGGAAGAACCGGAAGTTCAATGGGCTATGAATTTCACCGCGGGCTGGATAGGCGTTTATGATGAGAAGAATCGTGCACGTTGTATTAAACTTGGTGAGAAAACGGGTCTTTACAAAGATGAAAAAGTAGCAAAAGGATGTACGCCCAGCTATTTGCCGGAGTTCATTACGATTGAAGTTAACAAACGACATAATAATTAGTTACCTCTGAAAAAATTATTAGGGTTTAATGTAAAAAAAAGGAATTCAAAGCCTCGATATCAAAATTGTAATAGGTTTGAACCGAAAAATAAAGAAAACAACGCGTTATGGCAGCTAGTTAGTGAAATAATGAAAGAAAGATGTAAAGGATTAACCCATTATCTCTTCTTGATCTGTAGAGCGCTTATCTTTTAAAAGAACAACTTTCCAGCTGCGCAGTACAACGATACTATTCAATAGAAAAAGATCTGGGCGCATTTCTCTACGTCTACATTCAATGGCCAGATTGTGGAAAAACACAAAAAGTCCGCTGACCACTTCACAAATTCTTTAAAAACAATATTTATACCCATTTCAGCCTAATTACCGATAGCATATTAAATGATTTTCCTTTATGGTTAATAGGTCGTAAAAGAAACTATCAGGGGCATCCTGTGAATATATGGAATGATAGGTGAAAACAATGAATTATCAAATTTTATTATATTACCATTACACGAAGATTGAAGATCCAGCTGCGTTTTCGGCAACGCACTTAGCAATGTGTAAAGAAATCGGTTTAAAAGGTCGTATTTTAGTAGCCAATGAGGGCATTAACGGTACTGTTTCAGGTACGATTGAGCAAACAGAGCAATACATGGCAAACATGCAAGCAGACTCATTATTTGAAGGCATTGTCTTCAAAATTGATGCGGCAGATGGTCATGCATTCAAAAAAATGCACGTACGCCCACGTCGTGAGTTAGTAAACTTAGGCTTAGAAGAAGACGTAAACCCACATGAATTAACAGGTCGCTACCTGTCACCAGAACAATTCCTTGCTGAAATGCAAGATGAAAATACAGTAGTATTAGATGTGCGGAACACGTATGAATACGATGTCGGCCATTTTCGTGGCGCGATTCGACCAGATGTAAAAAACTTCCGTGATACTCCGGAATGGGTACGTGCAAACCGTGAGCTATTCGAAGGGAAAAATGTTTTAACCTATTGCACGGGTGGGATTCGCTGTGAGAAGTTTTCGGGCTGGATGAAACGTGAAGGCTTTGGCAATGTCGGTCAATTACATGGCGGTGTTGCAACATACGGAAAAGACACTGTTGCGAAAGGTCAATTATGGGACGGTCAAATGTACGTATTTGATGAGCGTTTAACGGTGCCAATCAATCAAGTAGAGCATGTGATTATCGGTCGTGATCACTATGACGGTGAACCTTGTGAACGTTACATAAACTGTGCAAACCCCGAATGTAACAAGCAAATCATCGCATCTGAAGAAAATGAAGCAAAGCATTTAGGTGGCTGTACAATCGAATGTACAATGCATGAGCGCAACCGCTACATCGTGCGACACAATTTAACAGAAGAGCAAGTAGCTCAAACAATTGAGGCGTTACAAGGTTAAGCATGACTAAACATAAAAAACGTCATTAACTATCTTTTATAACGGCAACCAACTATATAGAGGTATTTAAAACACTCTATGTAAGTGTTCAAACTATCCATTTCATAATGGAACTAGTCTGCTCGCTTACATAGGGTGTTTTTTCTTATGTAAGGAAAAAGGAAATGACTAAATGTATACGTCGAAACGCAGGATGTAAAAAATATGCAAGTGAAGTGATTTCTAAAGAGGATGTAGTAAAAAGAAGAATTAGAAATTTTTTGAGGCAGGATGAGCAACAATTGGGCGCTTTTCTGAAATAAGATAACAACTTTCTTCCTGAAAAGGGCCAGAGTCTTGAATAATAGCTTTAAAAAGTGTGGCATATATATGTTGAAATTAAGGAGCTACCAAGAACTGTACTGGAAGTGATGAACCGTTATGGTTGATCAAGAAGAAAAACCTTTGGTAGATGAGAATTTTAAAAAATAGTCGAGAATGATACCCATTTGGGAAACGCTTTTCCGGGCGCTATGGTTGAATGTACAGTGAAGTATCTTATATTAAACAATTATATTTTAACCCCGACCTAAATTTAGAACGAGGTTATGCTTGTTTTAGGTTTTAAAATCAAATAATTTTATCCGAATGATATCCTTAACTAGTTTGAAGTTTAAGACACAGCAACTACTAAAAGAAGTTTAAGAATGGGGGTTGAAGAAATTGGAATTAAATTATCAAATTTATATGTTAGAGAAATTCTCCTCTTTAAATATTACACGAATTCAAGAATTCATTGAAAAATTTGTAGCTATGAACTCTATTAAAGATGTGTCGAATCAAATTATAGAAGGTGAAATTATTTACTTTATTCGTATGGAAACGAATATGTTTGAAGATTTAGCAACTAAAGTTCAAATTCATTTTGAATATGAACTAGCTGAATATACTATGTTTCTCCACAACCATTATCATATGGAAAGGATAGTATGGAAATTATTCATGCTGCAATAGGAAATTTATTATCAAGATAGAATTTTTGATGTGGAAGAAAAAATAGGTACTGTAGAAGAGGAGATTTGCTTTATTAATAAATTAGAATTGAATTCATCACAGGAAAATATAGAAGATACCTTAGAAAAATCATTCGATGATTGGCTGAATACTAAATTTTTTGGTCCAAACTATTTGACCTTTTACATTCATTTTGTCTCACTATTAGTAGTATACTTTTCAATGAAACGTAACTTCCTATAATTTATATTATGTAAACTAAAATTATTTGGCGTGGAAAATATACGCTTTCGGACCATATGAAGCCATTGCAATTATTGTATATGGACAAGAATCTACAGACATTTTGGACAAGAATCTACAGACAAAATATAATTCCCTACTTTTTGGACAAGAAAGTCCAGACAAAGTCACGTTTTCAAAAGAAAAATGGACAAGAATGTCCGGACAGCTCATTTTTTTAATACATGATTGTCTAAAGAAATTGTACATAAACCGTTGGGTTTGAAATTCCCCATATCCTTTAATATCTAAAACAAAGTTTGTTCATTTTCTACATGTGCAGCTCCACAATAGCCATAACTTCATAAATTATCCTGGTTTACTTTAACTTTTTAATTAGGAATAAAGATTGATTAAAAAATATCCCTCAATCCTTATCTAATAGCAACTTCAAAACCTCCATTTTGAAAGAAGATTGTTCAAAATGGAGTTACTCCTTTAAAATAAGTATGAGATTTATATAAAAAAAGTTTGATCATTTTCCAGCTGTATTGTTCCACAAACGCGCCTGATTGTGGAATAACTCTTCTACTTATTCTTTATACGAAGGTCAACCTGCCTGTTACTTAAATTTTCATCAAGTTTCATTTTGTATGTATGCGGATGGTATTTCTTAATTTTACTATTAATGCTAAACACCCTTTAACAGCTTCAAAAACAGTTGGACTTATACTATCTTGGAGTGGCATAATTCCGTGGTTTTTTAGGACAGTGACCCAACTATTTAATAAGTCAAATTGATTTATCTTATCTACAAGTCTTTTGTACCTTCTTTTGATTGTCCAATACTTAAAAAAGCTCGATAAGCTGTGATTCCAAATGGAAATGGATCAATTCTAATTTATTTAAAGTCAAGAGCCTCGGAAACTATATCGAGAATTATATAATCAAACTCTTTCTTCGAAATATCCATAGATGCTAAAAATTCCTTGTTCTTTTTAAAAGACTTCCACAAAAGCTGTTTATCTTTATTATCCAATTCAATTTTATATAAAAGGTTTGACAATGCGATTATTAGATCTTTATTAATATCTTTTCTGTTGCCATCAGAAATAAATTTGCTGAAATCTTCTTCATTGTACTTTGGTTGCAATCCTAATATCGGGTTTACAAGCAATTGAGTTGATGCCGACATCAAATTTACATAAGCTCCTAATTCGTATTGCTGAGCTTGGGCCATTTGATGATAATCCGAACCAAACGATTCAATTTTTTCAATTGCATTATAAAGTTTAACACTTTCTTCTTTTATACGAGATATGCGTTCATTAAGTTCAACTATGGCAAGCTCATAGGATTTTATATCTCGCTTGCAAATCAAGGTGAAAATGTTTTCAAGTCGATTCTGATCACTTTTAGTCTTCCAAAAGAGAATTCCACTACCCAAAAGTGCAACACCTGCGATTGCCCAACCGATAGGTCCAGCAAGAGCCAAGAAGGCGTTTCCGGCCGCCATACCGCCACCGCCTGCAGCAAGTGCTCCACCACCCAACCATGCTAATGCAGCATTAGTGGCAGCGGCACCACTTAAAGCGGAAATTGCCGTACCGGTTGATGCAACACCGAAAGTTGTAGCTATACCCATTGCTGCAGTTGGACCAATAGCTGCTACTGCAACTCCTGCGCCAACACCAACCACACCTTTTCCAGCATTTTTTGCAACAGCATTTTTATAATCTGACTCGATTTTTTCAACCTGATGTTTCCAATTTAAACGAACACCTTTTAGTTGATTATATTCCAAACGCTTTTCGCTTGGCACGTTTCTAATTTTATCAAATAACTCCTGAATATCGTTTAATGCAGTATAAAGATTGTAAGTGTTTTTCCCAAGTTCCTCTATTTTATCATTTGTCTTTTTAATGGTAGATTCTGCTTGTTCTTGAGCAATTTGTAGATTCGATTTCTTCTTACTCACCTTTTTTTCCTCCTAAAAAATAAGAATCTATTTCGCTCTTATTTTTTAAAATTTTTTGATTTGGCACATTTCTCTTTGTAGCTAACAAAACAGATTTTTCAAAGGCTTGTATACACATATCACTATTCTTGAAATCAGTTATAAAATTCAAAAGATTTTTATCTTCATATAACTCCGATAATAATTTGAGCCCTTCAATATAATTTTCTACAACTAATTTTTCTTTTCTAGCAAAGATTATTGCTCTTTCTGCCTTTTGTATACCCATTTCACGCTTAAATTCACCATATAAAGAAATAGTAAATCGTCCAACCCCTACGATGTTAAAACGCAAGAAGAACTCAATCGGATTAAAAGATCCTCCACCAGTTACAAAACCACGAACAGAAGCATCACTAATATCTACAATACAAAACGTCCCATGTGCTACAGTCAACATTCTTTTAACAGTTGGATTTGAAAAAGGCTCACACTTTTTCCACATAAGCGAAAACGAACGAGTTTCTTTATCGGTTTCAGCAAAATATTTGATAAGTCTTCTGATTGCATAAACAAGTCGAACTAGCATCTCATTTATAAAAACCGGAATGGCTTGAGCCGACTGGAATCGAGCATCATATCCCTCTTTAAATATATTTATAGCCAGCTCGTTTATTGACTTATCGAGCTGTGACACAGGAATATTCAATTTGCTTTTTAATGTAATAATATCATTTGTCCATGTCCATAAAGGTGAAGGAATTCCCATTCCACGTCCCTTGCTACCTGATGAGCCTGATATATCAGATATTAAATGACCAAACCAATTAGCGAATGCACAGAATAATTTACTTGGTACGTTGCTTCCTCTTAACTCGAATTTCCCATCTGCATCAGCTAAAGATATAAGTTCACCATTAGAAATAAAATGTGAAAAATTAGTAAACTGGTCTAATATTGAAAAGAACAAACCAAGCAAACTAGGATTATGTGCGAGTGATTTAACATGATGATTTGTCGGATTCAAATCGAAAACAAAACTTGCCGCGTCTCCAGCTCCACGCTGGTCATAAGGAATTTTAAACTTGTTTTCAAGAAATCGGATTGCTGAAGACAAAGAGTTCTCTCCTTTATCTTTCCATCCACACAGTTTTGCAAAATTAGTTGTTCGATTAGCAAACCATTTATCAGTAATATCTCCAAGAGGGGATTCTCCTGGCTTACCGACTAAGAAAATATCAATGATCCCACACAACGCACCCGAACTTGCAGCTAATATATAATCCAATTTATCACAATTAGGCTTTAAGCCGTTAATTGATTCAATTGTTTCATCTAAATTATGTATTTCCAGTTCTGCTTGATTTAGTGCTCCGAAAATAGACGATGTGAAATCATATTTGCCATCAGCCACACTCATTTCAAGCAACAATTTTGTATTTTCATTAAATATATCACTCACTTATGCACACCTCATATTAATTTAATCAATAGGGTTCTTCCAAAGTACCCTTTCAGATTTTTATCTATTTCTCCCTAATTAAAGAAATGAGACAGTTAGTTAAATATCACTTTTCAAGATTCTTAGGATTTTCAACATATAGACCTAACAGTTACCCACAATTCGAGCAGTAATGTGAGGATATTGGTGATGATAGACTTCTTGAATTATTGTAGGAAAACATATGAACTACTGCATTCCCTTAACGAATAATACCCTTTTCGATTTGCCTGTTATTACATTAAGGACATTCTTTTTGTTCCATTTGTGAATCTCTCCAATCTCTTAGTGTATAGATAATTTAATCTTAACACTTAAATTACATTTATCCCTTTTTCTAATTAACTTGTCTCTTAGCCATCCCATGAATTAAAAAATATAGATTCACCACAGAGAATGAAGAAAATTACGTTCCTTGGTAGTTTAAGTATATTTCTTCACAATTTCACTTAAATTTTAGCACAAATATCCAAATAATTTTTATAGAGTGTTATTCCACAAAATGGCCCGTTAGTTGAATAAAAAAACGCAACCTAAGCGGTGTTTTAAAATGATTTTTTATTAAATATAAGTAACTAAAAGCCCATAAGCTAATAAATATCATAGTTACACCAATATACTGAATCAATCTAATCGCTAGAATAATTCCCGAAGATGATAACAAAAACCCTATGACTAGTAATCCCACACTAAAAAGTACAAAAGGTTCTTTAAGCTCAATTTTTAATGTCTGTTGTTCTTCCTTAGCCATTTTAAAATATGCATTTATAACAAGTATAATCCATATTAAAATAACAAATAAAAACTGTATCATTTCACATCACCTAATCTATAGTATTTAGCAAATCTGTTAATTGAAGTATAACCTTTTTAAACCTTAATAGGTAATATTTTACATAATAGAGTTATTCAACAAAATGACCCCTTAAATGAAAAAGACGCGTTCCTAAATAAACGCGCCCGATTGTTGAATAACTCCATGAACCTTACGTCTATTCCGGAAAATGAGTTACAAGATATTCATATTTTAAATTGGGGGGACTATTGGGATTTACTTTCTTGAGTCTCTGGATTAGTATGGACTCGGAAGTTTGTGGAACAAAGTTATGGTATTTTGCTCTCGATGGTAGATTGTTCCTACATAAATTCGCTTTATAAAACCATTAGTTTTTCTCTGAATTGGTTGCTTTCAATAGGTACGTACTGACAATTCAAAACAATGCTACGCCCTAATATTTCTGACAGAGTAGCTGATTTTTCTTCCAGCAACAACGGATTGTTTTCCAGTATCTGATTAATGCTAGCTACATATTTAGGCGCTGAAAGTTTTTGTATTATATCTTGCCCTTCTATACATTCTCCCGGTGCGCCGCCATCCTTTATTATTCGAGCATTAGATAACTTTCGTATTTTAGCAATGAGCATAACCGACAGAAAAAATATATCCATAAGTTCACGTTGTGCTTCTTCGCTAGTCATATCGTGCTCATACTTTTCATATGCTTCATCAAGCTCTTGTGAAACCATTCCTGAAACAGTATCTCTAGTAGCAGTAATTTGGGTACTTTGAGGCCTTCTTTTTCTAGTCTTATAAGCTCCTAACGGGGACTCATGGATACTTCCGGTAACACGAAAGGTTTCTCCACTGAAACTGCATTCGTAATCCTAGGAATCAAAGCAATACTCTATTCGATACATGCTAGTTCCCTTGTTCCAATTGGCCTTTGAGTTTCTGTTCAAATGCTTTTATTACATTTAACTTTTTATTAAGCTGCTCATAGATTTTCTCTTTCGAGACTTCCTCCTCAATCTTCGAACGTTTAGTAGTAAACGGAGTACGCCACTGCCAGTTCGCTTTCTGCTGCCTGGAAGGATAATACACATTAATGCGCTCACACATATCCTTCAAACTATCCGGAATGTTTTTAGAGCTAAAAACAAGCTGAATAAAGAATTCATTACCGCCATTGTTATAAAGCTCATAGAAGTAATGATTCTTTGTTTTCCATCCACTTTGTGCTTCTTCTGCATCAGGGATGAGTTCCGACATGCCCTTTGTCTTAAATCTTGTATAAGTCTTGGCGCACTTATCAAGCACAACTACGAGCTCTCCTTTTTCTGTCATTTCCGTGGCCCACTGCCTAAAAATCTCAGCAACGTCGGATGCACGGTCCGGTTTGTTTTCAAATATCAAATCAAGGGCTTTCTGATGTTTTGCGTATATATCTGCACAAATCTGTGCTAATCTTTCGTCACCCACAATATCCCTCCTAATTGTTTCAACGTAATTATCTATCAACAATTCTGCATCTGGAAGCAACTTAACTTTTCTACGAGCATTTTCAACGATGTCCAGCACATCTTGGTATCCCATAGAGCACCAATACTCCGGCTCACTTGATTCAGAGCCATCCGGTGAAAGGAATATGTACATCTTCTTGTAATCAGGGTAAGTCTCGTCAATGCTGTAACGGTATCTTCTAAGCTGATTATCATGCTCCCCTGAATCGATTTTATTCTCGAAACAGAGAACAAACTTCTCTTCAGCAGATACAGCCAAGATATCTATATGCCTCCATTCACGTTGAATCATGAAATCGTGGCAATCCATCAACAACGTATCGAACACGTCCACATCCTCACTAAATGAAGTGACCACATATTGGATGAAACCCCTGATAACACTATCACTAAGTCCGTGATTTTCATTGGGATTGAGGAGCCATGAAAGCATATTGCTGTGGCGGATTTCAGTCCGTGTAATTTTAAGAATGTCAAACAGATTGAATTTGCTTGTCCAGTCTGCCAGTGGATCTAAGCAATCTATATCCAGTAGGAAGTCTTTTAGTGCCTGCTCATCTTCACTGTATTTATTATTATCAGCCAACTGAAACACCTCCATTACGCTCTTTCTTTCCGTATTTCTTCGGGAAGTAATTCTTCCCAAGCAACCAAACATATTGGTCGATTTGTTTCAGGTTATATTTATCCAAGCCATAGAAGGCACGAAAATCAATTAGTATGCCTTTGAATTTTACATAATCCTTCAAATCGCTATCTGGGAAATCTGAGAAACTATCACGATCTCTAAAATAGCGAAGCACCTCATCGACATAGCTGTCATAAATTGGATAATCGAGCGGATTGTGATGGCTACAATACTTTGAGGCAAATGAGTAAAAATTCTTTTCTGTCTCACCGATAGTTACATACTGGATATCTCCAACCAGGGTAATATCACCGGCTTTAAGTCTCGTATCAATATCTAGGACACATATGTGCTTAGCCACTGGATAGATTGAGAAAATGTTCGTACTATAAAAGTCATTAAGCACTGATGCCTTCAAAAGAATATCGGTAACATCTGTATTCTTAGGACACAGCTCAAAGAACAGTTTATTAAGCGCATCCTCCTGCAGGTGGTAGTTCTTAAGGCCATCCCACTTTACAAGATAAAACTCAACCTGCTCGATTGATGGATAAGGAACATCAATGTCCATTTTCTTCTTACGAGTATATGAACTCATAGCAGCCTTTTCCTGCTTAGGCTTAGCTGGCTCGGCAGTTCCACTAGAAGCTAAAAATAAACGGAACCTTCTTAGATGAGACAAGTATCCATTAACAAGTGAATTAACATTACCGGTCGAGTTTTTAGAAAGAGACTTTATTAATGCGCCCTTTGCTTCATTCTCAAAATCAGTAGCGTTCACTGCATTCCAAAACAGCTCCTGACTCCCTTTCCTCCAGAGATAGAAAGTATCCACATAAGCTGTATTGATGGTAGCTCTTGAAATGTCCTGGCTTTGTAGGAAGATCTTATATAAAGCACGCAGCTCATCATACGACAGAGTTTTCATTTTGTTTATATCCATAGTCGAACCTCCTATACTCAATACTGTTTAATCTTTCAAGCCACTTCAATATGTAGCCACTTTTAAAAAAATCTAATAATGCACCGTCGCAAAATCGCTCGGCTTCAATTCTACTTCCATTACACCCATCACATACTTAGCAATAATGCTTCATCGGATAAGCCCTCGATATTTATTATTCTATTATAATTCACTAATTTGGAGTACAATTCACAATATACAAAAACCCCTTCGTATCAACAAAAGGGATAAAAAATATAATTATGTACATATAAGTAAATAAATATTACTTTATTTAAAACTGATTGAATTTTATAGTCATTTTACCTTATCGACATATTCAATTTCCCAACCCGCAGTCTTCAATTCATCTTCGTGTCCATCTATAGTCTCTTCTCTAATTGCGACACAAAGTAAATGAGAAGGGCGTGTTATTCCGACGTAAGTCATCTTCAGGTTTTGCAGTTTTCTTTTAGCGGTAGTTTTAGAGTGTTGCCCTTTCAAATACTCTATTATTCGTTTAATATCATAATCATAGAAGAAGGTTTCTAAATAAAGTGTGGCTGTATGCGTCTCACCTTTGACACCATGAATAGAAGAGATCTCTATGTTGAAATCTTTTTCATTCTCCGAAAAAGTAAATACGTTCGTCTTTATCTGATGATCTTCCATTACATCTTCATACTTTGCTTGGAAAAAGGTATTTAATTTAGAAATATCGCTCCAATTAAAAATCTCTTTAATTTCAACTGTGATGAAAGAAGTTACTTCGCTCAATATTTCTTCATCGTTTTGGATTTTTAGACACCATTTTGATAGGTTTAATAATAATTTATCATAAACTTCTTCATTGTTCTCTTGAAGATACCTTAAAAATGATTCTTCTGTGAAATATTTTCTGTTATTTTTTTCATTCATTTCTCTTAGTGCTTTTACAAGACCTCTTAGTATTCTTTTTCTATAGAAATTGCTGCCATGATTTATACCTTCATCATTAGTTACTTTTAGCAAATAACTTTTCAAATGGTCAAAATCAATTTTCTTTTTATATTCTTTTTTATACATATCCCAATAACTAGTTATCCCCAATTCACTTTCATGTTCTGCCACCCATCCTACGGCTTTGAAAACATTACTGTCACGGATATGCAGATTGTTTTCGATGATTAACCTTGAAAAGTGTAAGAACACATTTTTCTGGTTATCTACGTTAAATACCAGAATTCTAGGCTTTATTTCCTCAATTAACGAGTTTCCAACCAATTTTTGTGGGCTGATACATACATTTTGAACAACAGAGGCAATTTTACGGGAAAAACGCTTACTATCTGATATTTGAAGAATTGAGTCTTTGTTTATATCCCAATGTCCCGTAGCGTTGGGGTCATCGTATATTGCCTGATTTGGATCTCCAATTCTCTGGATGACAACAGTGTCATCGAAAATTGAATTAAGTAAAGAAATCTGATGTTCCATCGTGTCTTGCATTTCATCAATAAAGACATAGCGAAAACGTTTAGAAAATATCTCTTTAAGATTAGGATGTATCCTAAGGTATTTTAAAGATAAGTAATATGCATCATCATAACAAAGGATTCCGTCTTCCATAATACTCTCTTTTAATTTTTTTAGAGCAACATAGCTGTCACTCTCATGATTCTTATAAATGGGGTTCCCATGTAAGCTGTTTACCAAAGTAGCATCGTTTAAATTGAATCTAATTTTTGTAATATCTATGTGTTGTTTCTGTATACCAAATCGTAATCTCCGAGGTATATGGTTAAAAAATTCTTTACTGATAGCTTCATTGTATATTTCGTCATCTATCCTGAGTGGCCTTTTTCCATAGAAATATATATATGCCGGGATTGCTAAAAATTGATTGATAAAAGACTGTATAGTGCTACAGTTATTTGGATATCTAAAAAGTTTATCTCCATACACACCTAATCTATTTTTCACTTCATCAATCGCAGTGTTGGTGTGAGTAAGAACACAAATCCCTTCATTATTCTCTAATGGTAGTTTCGCATTTAATATTGCCAACTTTGCTAATAATGTAGTCGTTTTCCCACTTCCTGGGCTTGCTAATACGTCCACAGTTTCTAAGCTTTTGATAATCTCTCTACGTTCATCATTAAATGACTCACCGTCTTTTAGTAATAGACCTTCTGCATATAAAATATCGTTATCTGTTATCTGCATAGTTACTCACCTCCGGTTGTAGCGTGGTTAATAGCTCTCACAATATATTGTAATTGCGCATCACTTAGAAGTTTGGATTTTAAGACAAGAGGATCCTTTTCTTTCAATTCTTCTAAAATTCCAGCAAGGCATTGAGCGATTATTGCTTTTGATATTTTTTTCTCAAGTACTAAATCATAATAAATATAAAAAGCCTTTTCTTCATTAGAAGTGTTTTTTTTGTCCCATTCTTTATACAGTTCGTCGATTTCTTTTGAAATTTGTTGTTCCTTTTTAGGTGTTAAACCAATGACATCACTGTTACCTATTTTTTCTGCTCTAAGAACTGCTTGTAATAATTCCTTTTGTAATGTACCTAACGCGATATCGTATTCTAATGTCCAATCAGGGGATATAAACAATTTTACATTCTGACCATCTATATTATGGCTCTTATCTGCTCTTCTTTGTTCTATAGTTTTTACTTTTTCTAAATCGCTCTTTGTGTTAACAAGTGGATCTTTATCTTTGTAAAAATCAGGTTTAATGTCATTATCAGTTATTGCTGCTACAGGGATATTTAGCAATCCGTGTTCAGGATGTTTCCTTTTAAAAATTCTTGAATATCTCAAGAACGCCGTGTTACCGACATTAACTACAGTTACCCCGTACTTGGAAAAAGGTTTTTCTATTATGTCTGCGATTGTCGGTAATAATAAGTTCTCCGAATCACCTTCCACCATAATGACCCCTTGTGCAAAGAATAGGTTTGCTTTAGTCGAGTCTAAAAAACGTTCTAAAAATAAATAATCACCTTTATTTAATTTTGTGTAATTTTGTCCCATAGGAAAAGCTTTGTCATCTTTGCAGATTATTAAATTTTCTAATCGTACTTTTGATGCAAGGTCAGTACTATGTGTAGTCATAATTAGTTGAACACCAGAACCTTTTACTTCCTCCTGAAGAAAATCAATTAGTCTAATTTGTGCTTGGACATGTAGATGAGCCTCAATCTCTTCTATCAAAGCTAATTTTAATCCTTGATATGAGTCTCTTTTTAAAAGTAGCAATTCCGTTGCGATAAATAATAAATTTTGAGAACCCAGTCCTGATTTATTCTCAGTCATTTCTAGGTTCAACCTTTCAAGTATATTCTTCAGATTTAATCTTGCTAAAGTGAAATTTGAGTGGAGTTTATTATTAATACCTCCAAACTCCTCCAAGTAGTCATTGATATCTTCTAATAATTTCTTACCTTCTTGGTCTGATAATGGAGCTCCATCTTGATCTATACCTTTGAAGTAGCTTTGAATCTTTTCATTTGCTTCTTTAATAGTTTCAAAAATATAATGTTCTTCTTCCTTTCCTTTGAATGCATCATGACTGGTTAAAATTTGTGCTAATCGAGAATTTCTTCTGGGAGACATTTCTTTTTCAGCATCCCGTAAAGGTTTCAGGTAGGTACTCCTTAATAGGTTTCTTGCTTCTCCACTAAGTTGTTTTCCTTCATGATCTGGCCCAGCTTTAATATCATAATAAATAGAGTTATTATTTCTTTTTGCAGTTAGAAATACTTTAAGATAATATTCGTATTTGTCCTGATCGTTTTTCTCCATACCTAGCCATTCTAAAAAGTTTTTTGCTTCATCATCGCTAAATCCTTTAAAAACGCATTCGACACGTAATTCAGTAGCTCTGTTTGTTTCTTCGGTTTCTCCAACAGGTAGATGGAAATCCTCATTCTCAATTCTAATATTTTCATAGCTTTGAGTATGTATAGTGTATTTTATTGCATCTACAATTGCTGTTTTTCCCGAATTATTTTCACCAACTAAAAGGTTTAATCCAGGTGTGAAATTAAGGGCTAATCCTGGATCATTTTCATTAGAGGAAAATTTTCTGAAGTTCCATATCTTTAACTCTGCTAAATACATGATTCATTGCTCCTATTCTATTAGGCATTTATATTCAATTGTATACCATATTTAGAAAATAAGCACATTTCATATGTAATCTTTGTTTAACAGATTTAAGAATATAATCAAATACCAGGGGTAAAGTGATGTTTTCAAGAGCAACGATAGTGGATTTTATTAACTCAAAAACACTGACTTTTTTGAATGATAAAAAAATAAACCACTCGGATGAGTGGTAAACTTGATGATTCTTTATGGATTTTTTTATTAAAGGCCTTCATTTTTCAAAAGTATTAAATATTTCATTAGCAATATTTAATATTAAACGAACCTCTACTTCACTTCTATCCTCTATTAAATTTTGCAAGATCATAATCAATTCTTTTTTTTCAAAATACTTATTATCGAAATTGATAGTATCAAATTTAAAGATACTGCTAGGTGTTTCTTCCAAGCCTTCAGTAATCTTTTCTAAGGTTTGGATAGTAATATTCCTATCCCCTCGTTCAACCCCGGCCAAATACGAAGTTTGCAGACCACATTTTTCAGCCAATTCTTCCTGAGTGAGTTTTTTCATTTTCCGTATTTCTTTGATGTTGCTACCAACTAATTTAACTAAACTTTCCACAAAATCACCTCACATTTAGACTATGTGAGGTTTGTACTATCTTACAGTTACATATAGTATAAATTTGATTGAATTATGTACTTATAAGTACTATAATGTTTAAGTATTAAAATTTTGTTAAGGAGTTTTTGTTATGAGTAATAACTTACCTTCAAATATAGCAATAGAAAATGTATTACAATCTAAAATGCGTGGTCGTGTTACTTACCAGGGCTTTGTCTCATCTCAAATAGCAGTCAACTTCTCATACTCCAAACTTTATAATGATCCTTCTGGCAAAGGCTATCAACGCCCCATAGATAAAAAAAGATGTAAAGATTTTGCTAGTTATTTATCACAAGGTGAAGATGCTCTTTACACGCCAATTTTATTAAATGCTTCAGGACATTGGGAATTTCACGCATATGAAGGTCAACGAAGAAATTTCGGGAGATTAATTTGCACAAAAAAAGCTACTTTAATGGATGGGCAGCATAGGTTAGGCGGAATAAGTGAATATATTAATGAAACTGATAGTATGCTTAATGTTCCCTTCTTGGCTTTTCATTATTTAGATGAGGATGAAGAAATTAAATTATTTGATGTAATTAATTCAAAAGCCAAGGGTATTGGTACATCACTAAGTCGCTATTTAAACAGGGATAATGATGACATTAGCTGGGTAGCTACAAACTTAATTCTTAAGCCAGAGAGTCCTTTCTTTAGTAAAGGAACCTTAATCGGAAGAAGAACTAAAGAAAAAAACGTAACATTACAAAACCTGTACAACATTATAAAATTATTAACTAAAAAGTCTGCTTTAGCATCCCTTTCAAAAGAACGGAAGTTAAATATTACTTTATTTTATTTCAACTTAATAAAAGAAATGTTCCCAAATCAGTGGGATGATAATAAGTTGTATAGAATGACACATATAACATGTTTAAACGCATTGGCAATTGTAGGAAATAAAATAATTAATGAAAATTATTCAATAAAATCTCAACAACCAGATTCTGCTCAATTAACGAAGATTTTAAGTAACCTAAAAGAAATTGATTGGTTATCTACAGGAAATTTAAAGTATCTTAAAGGGGCAGCAGGTTCTAAAATGTTAGCAGATGATATTTTAAATTGCTTGAAAAGCTAGCTATTAAAATGAAAATAGCCTCCATTTTTCGGGGGCTATTTTCATTTTAAACATATAATATTGGATTTTTCGCTTTGAGCTTGTAAAAAGATATTATATCATTTTTGCATCTAAATATTGCTATTGAGTAATTGTTCTTCTCTGTCGCCACGGATAACTTAAAATAATAAAGTCGTTTAATTAAATATCCTCAGTTCATATTCGGATAATTTTCACTAGCTTCTTATAACAAGGATTCTAAACTTCATATTAGGAACCAAATTTATTTTTTAAATTTAAAAAACTGTATGATTAAGTCTATAACAGCTATCAAAGTATATACCGTAAATAGTATCTGCCCAAGATGTAGATTTCATTAATAATATAATATTACCTACTACAATATAAATACTTCCTTTAAAATATTTACGATTTAATATCTCGTGTATTCCGAATAAACCTACAGGTGTAAGATATTGATAAGGATCTCCAGTAAACATAAATAAACTTAATATACCGAATAGAAAATAATCATGTTTACTAATATCTCGTTGTTTAAACGATTGAATAATAGTTTGAGCAAAATCTTTAATCTTATATTTTACAGATTCAGATTTTGCTGTAAACGTTGCCCAAGTAAATGTTAAAAAGCTTATTACTGCTTTTATAAATAAAACTAAATATGTACCTGCAGATTCACCAAACGTACCTATTATCATCGAAAATATTGAAATCATTATAGCAATTAATATCAATAAAAATGAAAAAATAGCACCTATTGCTTTTCTTTCTTGATATGAATGTTTTCCTCCTAGAAAAACAAACACAATTAATAATAAAATCGCTATATCGAATACCCTCGTGAATATGCTAAACACCTGAATTCCCCAGATGAAATGTAAACAAAAAAATACTAAACATGGAATAGTAAATTTTAAAATATCTATAATCATTTCAATTTTGGCGAATTTTTTCCCATCTTCAGTTTTTACTAATTTCAATTTTAAAACAAATACTATAATTGCTATTATAAATGGTACCAATATAAGCATTTACAGCCACACTCCTTCTTAGCTTTACTGCTCTTTACATCAAAATTTATTTATTACTTTCAAGTATGGTTTTGAAATTGTTTCTTAATATCTTATACAAATCTTCAATTTTACATTCTTTTAGTGTTGAAATCGACATAATCAAATCGTCAAAAAAGTTTATATCATAATTGTTTTTAAATGTTCTAGTGAATGGTCCGTCACTCTCAAGTAGAATGCGATTTAGCGGTATAAGCTCGATTATTTTTCTACCGTTTATACTCTTTATCATTTCATTGTTTATTGAAAAATAGTATCCATTATCTATAGCTCTTCTTGTATCAGATTGATTACCATTAAACCAATGTAAAATAACTTTTCCGTTAAATTCAGGTCCTATTATGTCTATTACTTCTCTCGCAGCTTTTCTCGAATGAATACTTAGTATTTTATTGCCCAAACGATGGCACTCTGTTATACACCTCTTGAAAAACTCTTGTTGCAGATTTTGATATGATGTGTACTCCTTACTGAAATCTAATCCTATTTCGCCAACATATCGTACTTTTTTAAGTTTTTTAAAAAACTCCGTTACTTGTTCAGGAAATTCATGAATCAATTCAGGATGTAGACCAAGGGCAAATCGAATATATTTAGTATCAGGGATATTTTTCCTAGCTTTTTCATATAATATTGGTAAGTTTGTTACGGCAATAGTATATGATTTACGTTCGTTAATATGTGCAATGATGTTATCTGTGTCTTTGTATAAATCTAAATGTACATGTGTGTCAAAGTGAAATTTGCTCATGAATACTCTCCAGTAATGCCTTTAATTCAGCCATTCCGCGATCATAAACCTTAACAAACTCAGAAATGTTTGTTGATATAGGTCCTGAATTTTGAATGTTCATAAAGGAATACTTTTTGTTATATTTTTGTAACCCCATATTATAAGACATTAAATTCATTCTTGCAGTTGGACCGTGTTCAAAATATAAATCTCTATACGTACTAGTGTCTAATATATTTGCCTTTCTTATTGAGGCCCTTCTAATTGTGCAGGGTAAACATGTTCCGCAATGTGCTGTATTCGATTCTCCATACAATCTACCTAAGTCTGGATGAGAACACGACATAGTATTAGCTAGATTCTTATTTAATAAATCTATGTTTTGGCACTCTATAATCATTTCACCTTTTGTCTTAAATTGATAAGGGTTTTCTAAGTTAATATTTATGTTCAAATTAGTAAGTAGATTTTGTAAAAGTTTCATGTAATATGGATGCGTTGTTCTAGTGCTACTACTTCCTAATCTAGAATTAGTGAGTGGGATATTTAACGATATATATCCATTTTCAGGGATTAGTAATGTCATTCTTTTTTGCATAGCTGTCCCTAATAGAATGGCATGTGCGAAGAACATTAAAGATCTAGTTCTTGTAGTGTCCTCTATTCCATTTTTTGCACTAGCATAAAAGCTATAAAAAGCATGTGAGTCTAAATTATAAGTCTCATTAAGTGAGGTAAATAAAGCATTTTGGTACTCTCGAACTCCCTTACCTCCACCATAATGACTAACAAATAATGTTTTATCATCAGGATAATTTTCAATTGCATCTATTACACCTATAAATGAATCTAATCCTCCTGAAAACATACATAATTTTTCGTACTCGTATTTTTCCTCTGCTTTCAATATCTCTTCTTTGAATTGTCTTTCTTTTTTTGTCAATCCTCTTTCTCTGAATTCTATTTCCCAATTATCCCCACTTAAAAAGTTTAAGATAGACTCTATTAAAGCTTTATTTTGCTCCCACTTTTGGATTGATAAAACCGGAATATGAAGTTTTATATTTCTTTTCCAGGCATTCTCACCATAATCTCTAAGTAAAATTCTATCTGCCCCAAATACTGACAGTGATATGTAAAATAAATCTAAACCTTCATCACTGAAAAAGTTTGGTAGGGATTTTAAATTTTTATCCCAAAAAGTATATGTAAATATAGAATTATCACTTAAGTTGTAATCTATATAATCATTTTCAACTTTGTACGTATCTTCACTATCTATTCTAATTAAAAGCTCATTTTGAATCATAGATAATCCTCCAATACTTCATAGCACTCTTTATAAATGCCTTCAAACACATCTTCTATACTACTTTGATTATAATCTATGTTTTTAAAGTCAATATCTTGTAATTTAACATCTGTATGCTGGATAATATATTCCTTAACTTCTGATTCTTTTTCAATAGCAAGATTGGTGTCAGAAGCATATTGTTCGAAACGACTTTCTAAATCATTTAATAATCGTTCAAATATAAAGCTAGAAATAAAAGTGGCCATAACTGTATCAAAAAACTCTTGATTTAAAGAATCTAAAGCTTTTATATCCATATCATTTTGTTCTACAAATTCATAGAGTTGAGAGAGAGCATCAATTGAAGCTTTTCTTGCTATTGCGTCTTCTTTCAAATTTGATTCTGGAACTAAGACATTAACTAGAGTTGAAAATAGTTCCTCAACTCCTTTTCCTTTAAAATTGACACTTATTCTTTGAAGTGTATTTTCAAGACCTTCAGAAGATACCGAAGATAGAAATCTTCCTAAATTAACTGCTGATTTAATACCACTTCTAGCTGTACTAGCAGCGTTGCTTGCACCACCTAGTGCTTTAGTATAACTCCGTAAAACCCTTCCCCTGTTACTATGACTTTCATTAATATATTGTGACATAGAATTTTTAGCAGCTTTCCATGGCGCTAATGGCTCTTTTCCTTGCTGTTCTTGATCCCCATTTAGCTCATTAGAATCAAAACCTTCTGGAAGAAGAGGATTATTATCTATCGGCCCTCTATATATACTAGAAGTTCCCATGTTACTTCTCTCCTTTTGTAAGTGATGTTTCTATAGCTGTGACAATTTTAGGATTTTCTTTTTTCCAGTTTTCCAATGTTTCTTGGAATAATGCAAATTGTTTTGTATGTTTTATATAATTTGTTATTAATGGTACTATTGGTAATTTTAGTTTTGATCCAGGTAATGAATTGAGATCATTTAATACTTGAGAATATAAAGATTCTTTGGTTTTTCCCCATTCTAAATAAGACCTAAAAATATCTTTTCCTATGTTAGATGTACCAATCAATTTTGTAAATAACATTTGTAATATTTCGACTGCCTCATAATCACTTATATTAATAGCTTCTTTAATTGCTGCATTTCTAGCTGCCTGACTTCCACTTATAAGTTGTTCAAATATTTTATTTGCATTGTGACTTAATTTTTTAAGTGAACTAAAACTTTTATTATTTAAGCTATCCCTTGAGAAATAAAAGTAAGGTGTTAAATCTACTTCGCCTATTTTCGGATCGATATTACACCAATCTTTAACCCAATTATCATCATTCCAGATTTTTAAAACATTTTCTTCACTTAATTTATCATTTTCCAATTCACCTAATTGATTGTTTAATTCTTGTAAATTACCTTGGAATTCAGCGATTTGTTTAAAGAGAGTAGGTTTAAAATATTCCAGCATCATTAATTTAGCTAAGATTTTTCTATCTAATTCTATTTTTTTATAAGAAGACATTTTTTCTCTCATAACTAACGAATTTAAAAACCTCTTACAATGCCTTGGATTACCATTTAGACCTTGCGCCAATACATCTGATAGTTGTTCTGCCACAACAATATCCTCTTTAACTTTTTCTGCAATATCAGGATATTTTTCATTAATCAATTCAAAAGAAATAGCAAATTTAAAGAAATTTTCGCTTTTTGCGTCATTAAATAAACTAAGTATTTTTTCAAATTCTACAGAGGTTAATCTTTTTTCAAAAAGTAAACAAGTTATATAGAATTTCATTTCTATGGAGCTTAATCTAGGAATTCTAATAGGATATTGAATAATTTTCTCTAAGTATTCTTTTCCAATATTAATTTGCTGTCCTTCTATCTCATCAAATTTTCGTTGTACAGCGTAAGATATATGCCTTTCATCGGCACCAATAATAAATACCGAATTCCCAGTAAATAAAAACAGCCTGATAGCTTCCAGTGTCTCTAATATAGTATCTGGACTACAGCGATCTAACTCGTCAATAAAAATTACCAATCGGTTAATTTTACTTTCTTCTAGTAATTTTGCAAAATTCACTTGAAATTCTTTTATATCTTCACGTAATTCTTTGAATTCTAACTCACTTTTAATAGCATCTAAAATTTTACCCTCTTCAAGGTCTGGAAAATTATCTGTAGAAACAGCACCCTTTACTTGATTAATTACCTCCTTTGTAGACAGTTCTAATAACGTGCCTATACCTCCACTTAATAATATATCTGCCCCGTATCTAACGCCTTTTTTAGCAAACTTTAATTTATCAATACTTTTATATAAAATGTTAATTGTCTTTTTGGCATTAGTAGATAATTTCTGGTTTGATTGGATAGCATCTAGAATACTTCCTACTAAAGCTGTTTTCGCATCTTCATATCCTTCAAATAACCAGCCATTAAAATTGAGACATACTGTTCCCTCACGTTGTTCGGCTTTTTTCATACTCATGCGAATTAAGCTAGATTTTCCACTTCCCCAGTCCCCATATACTCCAATACTTGATGGAAGTAATGTATCATCCTCAATTAACTCATCGAGCAATCCTATTAAATAATCAAAATCCAAAAAATCTAATTCAGTTTCACTATCTTTCCACATTTTAGGAACCTCTTTCTTAACTATGTAATTTTAATCTTTGCTACGATCCACTTTTTGTATTGCAAGTTGTAGGGGTGTTCTGTATGGATTGTATTTTTGGTTTCTATCAAATCCACATGTATTTTGTTCGTTTTGTATATCTTGTACTATTTTTTTTAATTTACCATGTATATTTTGGTGATAAATGGTAGTTTTATTTGTTTTCGTATCAAATATAACTAAATGCATAGGCACTTCTCTTGGTAAGTAATAATTAAATCTTTTGTATGTTGAAGAATTTGAAATTAAATCTAAGTATTTTAAAAATCTCTCAAGCAAAAAATATGATAACAGAGTACTCACTATCTTTTTTATTTGATTTATATCAATAATTTTTAAATCACGAGTATTTTTAAAACAGCTATCCAACAAGTCTTCTAGATATGTACTATAAAAACCTTTTGTGTAAATTGAAAATTGCTCATTATAGCTCTCAAAGTTAAATATTTTTGTTTTTTCTGGTGATTCTCTTACAGTATGTGATAAATTGATTCCCTCAAACTCCTCTCTCCAAAAAGTAAATGCTGTAGCAAACTTGCAATATGTCCCATTTTCAAGTAGCTCATTATTAAGGTGAATACAGTTTTTATGCTTTTTTAGATAGCTTTTGAGTAAATACCTTTTAATAGCTTTATAAACATTTCTAGAATGGATATAAATTTCAAAAAGTATTGCATCTATTTTATCCTTTTCCGCCAAGTTATGGAACCTATTCCGATAATCAAAAATATTATTGTAATTGTTTAAAGCTTTTTTAAAAGAGTTTTTCGAAGATCTTGAGTTATGATTATATTCCACTTTTATAGTTTCCATACTACTTAAGCCTGTATCTAAATAATAGTTTTTAGTGTAATTTATTAATAAAAATAGGGCTGATTGATTGTATCCTTCATCCATTCGAAAAATACGCTGAGGGTGAATAATTACTGGGGTTGCTTTTTGATGTTTATATATTGTAAGTAAGTTTAAAAGTTCTTTATCTTTAATAGTGAACTTTTTTTCCCAGCTATTAAAAATGGAAATTACATTTGTACTATCCAATAAACTAGTACCACACTTACAAGTAAAGGGAGGGTTAGGATTATTGAATAACAAATATTCACCTAAAAGAGAATCACATTTTTCGCAAGAGTCTATTAATGCTATATTCGGGTGAAAAACACAGTATTTAAATAAATTCAATTGATGAAATATACTATGAAAACCACTTTTAATACAGTTTGGACAATAAGTAACTTGTTTGTTGATAAAATAGTTGTGCGACGTACCAATAATCGGAACTAATTTTTTAAAGACCATTGTGTCCCTACTGTTCAGATTTACTCCTAATAAATCAAGGGACTTCTTTTCATCTATGCCAGCTAAACTTGTAAGATCTCTTAGGTAAAAACAAGCATTTGCAATATGTTTTATATTATGAACATGCTCGTTTCCAAAAATATGCAGTATATCATGGTTGCTTAGTGCATTAGAAAATTTAAATCTTTCAAATACACACCAATTGGATATATAACTATGTATCCAGTCTCTTTTCCAAACGAACTCCTTTTTATCCATATTACCCCCTCCACTTTAATCAACATCTAATAAAACTAACTCGGATTGAAAGTAACCAGAATTAATTATTGCTTTTTTTAAAAGATTTTTGTTTAGTAGTTGAACATTCTCAGCAAAAAAACCATAATTCTTCAAGATATATTCTATAGACAGTGTAACGTATTGCATTGGTATTTCCTTGTTGTGTTGTAATCCCTTCTCTAATTGTAGTTCTAGATATACGTCATAAAACTCCTCTGCATAGTTAACTAATCTAAACCCGTTTTCAAAATGGTCCCTGTAATAATACTGTGTAAATGACACATCTGAACTAACAGGAAACTCAGTTCCTTCATCATATTGCCCCAGTAATATTTTAAAGTCTTCGACATCTTTTAACCCATTAAACTGATAGCTATCACTCATAAATCTACCTACTATCTGAAAATCCTTATTTTTAATGAATCTTTTTCTGCGGTCGATTAGTTCATCATGTCCTACTAAAATAGTAGTTAATACAATCCCATATTCATCTAATTCATTATATATATCCATTAACCAGTCATATTGGATGGCAGATAGTTTTTGCGCATCATCAATAAAAAGAACAATTTTATTTTGTTTTGATTTTTCGGCTGCATTTATAAAAAAATGTTTTAAACGGACTCTTTTTTCACTTGGTCTTCCTAGATCAGGTGCAGCATGTCCAACTCCATCTAACAAATCCTCAAAAAAGTTACTTTCCCTAGCACTTTTATAGGTTCTACATCTAATGTGGAACATAGGAATATTTTGATTCAATTCATCTGGAAGTACTTTAATTAAATAAGAGATTGCACGTGTTTTACCTAAGCGGGGGCGACCATGAATAATAGCACCTGGAAATCTGTTATCAATCCAGTTACCTACTATATAACATAATTTATCAATTTCATTTGTGGCAATTAGATATTTTCCAGTGTCTACAGGGTGTTTTCCCAAAGGTACATTAATATTAGTTAAGTTCACCATAATATACACCACCTACAGAGTGATTGATTTTCTTTTATTTTTATTTTTATTTTTTTCTACGTTTATTAAATGCTCATAGTAGTTTGTTTCTGTGATTTCAGGATTGAAGATATTTAAACTACTTTCTTTATCTGAATTAGTTTTAGCCACTGTAGAATTTTTTTCTTTTTGAATTAACTTTTGCTCTATTATTAAATCGTGAGTTGATTTGAATTCATTGTTTTGGATATTAGTAGGTTTATCTTTAGAAATATCTTCAACCTTAGTAACCTTTCTGACATCAATAACTTCTTGGTGTAGTGATTGTTGTTCTTTTTTTAACCTAACCTGTACTTTCTTCTTCTCTTTATTTTTCGAATCAATGTTATATCTTTTTTTATAGGATTTGAATTCAGCTAATAGACTTCTAAGTTTTCTATCGTTAATTGCATTTTCTTCTAGAAAAGCTTGAAAAGCATCCATGGGATCTTCATTTTCAGTATAATGGAAATATCGTTCGCGCTTAAATTTATTTATTGCATCTCTTAATTTTAAGGAATGCTGCACAGTTCCCCAATAACCACTACAAGTTAATACCCCATATTTTGAGCCATCTTGTCTATAAATTACAACTGAACGAAGATCTTCAGTATTAATCAAGACAGTTACTTTTTCATTTACCATTGAAAAATCCATAGAAAGTTCAGGGTTAGAGTAACGTTCATGTTTATAATGTATATATGGCCTTCTGCCTTGTTCTAAGTTACCTTTAACTCTTCGTACACAAGTTATTGGAAATAAATTAACTAAGTCTCTGTTTTCCATTGGAATAGTAGCAATATGCATTCCTTGATTAATTCTACTTTCAAAGACCTCTAACGGAGTAAAGCCATCATTACCATCATGAGGTGTTGAATTGTAATTTGCTATAATTACATCACATAATTCCTCAATCGCATCTGAGGTAATAGAAAATTTAATTGCATTTTGCTCAGCATCTTTTCTTCTAGGATCCATTACATTACTTCCTGTAGTTGAGGGAAGCCTATGAAAACTGCTCTCTTCAATATTTCTGAAAAGACGTTCAACAATTGGTCTATTAACAGGAACTGCTACAGGTCCCATATTAATAGAACAACCTATTTGTTTTGTTAAAATATCTTTTATTTCTTTTGAAAGATGTGATTTTGCATTGTCATAACATATTTCGTCCCAAATACCATACTCAGCTTCAGAAAATTTAGATGACGGAAAGCCCGCATTTTTAGAATAACTTAATCCTGGTATAGTAAGTTCTTTAGGTTTCCAAGGTGAAATTGCAGATTGAAAACACATTTTTACATCTTCCAGGTTATATTCTTTATTGAATGATAAATGGTAACCTATAACAGCTCTAGTTGCTACGTCAACAACAGTTAGTAACCAGATACGATTTAGTATATCTATAATTTCATCCCCCTTGGGCGTTTGAAATACAATGGCTGTTATTACATCAAGTTTATGACCATCAAACTCTACTCTTTCCAATGGTCTAGTAATTGTTGAATTTGAGTTAATAGAGTTATTTACATTATTTAAAAGCATTGAGGATTGTCCCCCATTAATGTTAGCTACTTCCCGAATATAATTATTGGAAATATCTTTAATAAATCTTTCAACGGACTTTCGCGCCAAACTAACTGTGTTAAAAGGATACTCATTAGCTTTAATACCTAGTCTCCTACATTCATTAATAAATTTCCTATGCAAATTTTTATAACTAATTTTACGTTCTCTAGCGCTATTTTTTACTTTAGATTTATTAAAATACTCCTCTATTAAAAAAGTTTTTAATTCAGGGTAATTTTTCAAAAGTAATTGGAATGCACCTGAATAATTAGTTGGATTAATATTACAAATCAATTTACGATTATATGGAACAACAGTTTGATAATGTATCAATCCTCTATAACCTAGAATTTTGTTAGTGTCATCATACATAATACAGCGGGAAGCAAAACGATATATTTCACTCCTTACTATTCCTGTTTCTTCAACTATATTATCTATGGGAAGTTCGGTACTGAAAAAAAGATCAATTGCTTTCTTCCGCGAATTAAATGTTTGTAGTTCATTCACAGTCATATTCCCTGTATAAATATGTTCCCAATTTGAAATATTTAAATCTTTAATGGGTACTTTATCTGTTAGGAATCTTCGCATATCTTCCAAACCTCCATATTCTTCCCTAAATGTGTTGCATCTAAATCACAATTAATATATCCGTTATTTACAAGAATACATACAATTTTTATCAATTCACTTATTTCAATATTTGTTTCAATTGCTATTTGTTGAATCAATTTTGGTTGCCCCGAAATATGTTTTTTTACGATGTCTATTTTCTCTTGTTTTATTTCTGTTGTATTTTTAACTTGTCGTATTAAAAGCTTTAAGTTAGACAATTTAATAGGGCTGAGTCCTATTTCATATTCCGTCTTAATTAAATGAGTTGCTTGATTTGCTTTACACCAAAGTTGTTGTACATTTATTTGTTTCTTTACAGAGTCCTTCATTAAATCCTTTGAATATTTAATTTCAATAAAAAATTGCTTCCCATTTTTGTATCTTACCCACATATCTATAATAGAGAATTGTTTTTTATTATCTTCTATAATCTCCATTTTTATTGCTTGTTCACAAAAATCAATTATATTCGGATCGGTTTCTATTTGTAACCAATGCTGATATTCTAAATCGCTAAATAAATATACATTTCGTTTTAATTTAATGCTAAAAGATTCCCATCTGTTGTTACCATATCTTTTGCTAGCAGAAGTTATCAATGGTTTATACAAAAATATCACCCACTCATATAAATTGAATTTTCTGAAATTATTTTATATGGATATTCTTGTCTTTATTATACAAAATCCGGACATTCTTGTCTCTAAATTTAGACAAGAATGTCCAGACATAATTTTAATAAATACTATTATATCAAATAATATGTAAAATATTTAATGTCTGTAGATTCTTGTCCATATACAATTATTCTAGTTATTAAACCTGCACCAGTGCTAGCAATCGCTCTATAAAATCCCATTCCTCCAATGGAGGTAATGGCACCTACAGCAAAAGCTGTACCGAATCTCCCCCAATAAAAACCTTTTAGGTTTTTATGTTTAACTAGATAATTTAAAAGCATAGGCATAGCGTTTAAAAGACCTCCTGTAATTGCTGCACCTATCCACCAAGCTATCTCACCATCAGGGTCCACATTCATCACTGGATTATTATTCGCATAATTATAACCATTCAACGATAAGGGATTCATTGTATCACCACGTACTGGATCTAACGATAAGAACACACCTGTATCTGGATTATAGTAACGAGACATTAAATAGTATTGTTTAGTATTTTCATCATATCGATAACCTGCATAACGATAAGGATTAATAGTTGCCATATTACCTTTTTGGCTCATAATATTTCCCCACGCATCATATGCGTATTCAGCCACAATGTCACCGTTATTATCTGTTAATGCTAATACATCTCCTCGATAATTTGTTAAAATAAACTCTAATTCAACTAGTGCCATTTGATTTTGTTTTAGGTGATTTTTAGTGAATCTTTTCACTAGAACGATAAAGGATTTCTTGCTCCATTAAAGCGCCCTTTAATTGAATATCGATCAGCCTCTATTAGCTGGTTTCGCCTTCCATGAAGCCATGTTTCACTACAAAGAACGTAAGAAAATACGGTTCTTACATGGTAGTTATATAATTAGTTACCACCCCATAATACATATTCATATTTAGAGAAGTCCATTTGATGTTTCATAAACTTTTGAATGGAAGCTGCTTTTTTGTTAGTGAGTGAAAATGAGCCAATTACTGGATGTTCTTCTGATAAATTAAATAGTTTACGATATTCATTTAAAGGGATACCAATAAGTTCTTCCTCTCCTACAATTAATTTATCCTCATCATTCTTTTCTTTCCACTCGATTCTTCTAATTATTTCTTCTTCAGTGAGACAATAGGGTGACCTAGCATCCTCAACAAAAAGTCCATTAGCCTTCGCAAAGGAAATAGATGATGCACATTTTACACTTGAACCGATATACATGTAATAATCCCAACCGAAGTTCACAAAAAAGTTCCCTTTTGAATACAATTGACACCAACCAAAGTTCCTTAAAATCATTTTACAAATTGTTCGTATTTCGTTTGGATTTACTTCTAAATCTTCCTGTAGATCTAGTTCATCAAATGCTTTTTCATACAACGGCATAGACTTTTCTTCAGGTGAAATATCAAATTTAGATAATTGTAAAACTCTCAATTTATTAAGTCCGGATTTTTTTAAAAATGTTGATACGGTATTTAAATATGCAGATTCAACCCTGAAATACTCATCTAAAGTGAACTCTTTTCCGTCTATTATTTTTCCAATTTCAGAAGGACAAGTCCACTCTTCTTTTAATGTGTAGTGTCCATTATCATCTCTAAAAGCAGGATTGTATTTAGTTATTCTCCATTGAAAATTTATTTGATATGCCATTTTACCCCCCATTATTTCTTACTCTATGCTTCTCACACTAAACGCTCGGTTACTTTAAGTACAGAATTTCACAATCTCTTCTAAAATTTAGCATAGATTTCGCTTTTCTTTAACAGAGTTGCTCAACAATCTGGCCCTTTTCATGAAGAATGACACTTTCTTTATTTCAGAAAAGCGCCCGTTTGTGGCATAAAATTACAAGGTCACCGAAATAATCCACTTTATTATAAAGCGTAATGTTGACACAACTGTGCAATATAAAAAAGTTATCTTTTAGTAACTTAGAATTAGAATTTCTTTATTAATATTTAGAAAGCCAGTCAATTAATTGATCATAGTTACTGGAGAATATGACATTATCTTTAGTATTAGACTGTTCGAGGTGATTTAGAATATCCCCTTCTTCTATTAAAAAAGCAATCGCAATAGTGTTGTCTAATATACCATTTGAGAAAAATTTGTCTTTCCATAATTTTTGTACAGAAAAATGTTCTGGGGTATAACCTTTACGGTTAACTAACAACTTATACTTTTTTTCTTGTTTAATAAACGAATAGCATGTTTGCTCAAACGAATTAAACCACATGTTTACATCAGCGATGGTGATGTAACCTGTTAAATTAGTAATAATAATATCTTCAAAAACGGATGTACTTGTATTTTTAACATTTAATATAAAAATCAGCTCCTTAAAATCATTATAAACTAAACAATTATAAGTACATTGACTTAATATTTATTGCACAATACGAGAAAACGCTGCACTATTTGTTCAGCTAAGCCGTCCATTAGTGAAACAAGGTCCATCCCCTGTTACTAGGAATACCTCAAGGCTTATTCCGTTAAATGGCCCTTTAATGAAAACGAGAGCTGATTCTTGTTACAGAATCGCGCCCTATAATGGAATAACTAAAACATGACCTCCATTTAAAAAGGGCATCAAGGTTGAAACCCTGGTACCTAATACTTATTTTACTTTAGTTGTTTCCGAGTACTGTTCATCATTTACTTGCTCAAACCATTCCTGGTTTGCTTAAGTTGCTTGTAGCTGCTAAATGAACAGCTCTTCAACTACCCTGCTCTGTTGGTTTAAGTAGATTAGACTTAAGTCCTGAAGGGGCAAAGATATTGTTAGAAGAACTAAAAAAGAATAAAGCCGAGCATTAAAAACCTGACGCCTTAAAGGCGGCTTTTTTCTTGAAATCTAGTTTTCATGATACATTTTATAAAAATTGTTTAAGACGAAAATGGTCGAATACATTTTAATATCTGCTCATATCGTTAAATGAGAGGAGATGGGATTTATTAGAAATAAAGCCCTTATTGTAGTCTTTAGCATCATTGGCGTTCTTCTATTAAGCTTCGGATTAGCATCTTTAAATGGTTCTGCTGAAAAAAACATTAGTCCACCACAAAAAAATGCCGACGTTAAAATGATGGAAAAGATAGAAGAAAAACTGTCTGGAAAATATGACATAAGTGGAGTTAGTATTAAAATCCACGTTGATAATAATACAAAGGATATATATATAGGCGTTCTTGGAAGTCAAGAGTATTATGATTCAGTAAAAAATGAAGTAAAAGATATTGTGAAAAGTTTAATTAAGTCTACTAAATTTGAAGCTTATAATGTTAATGTGAAAAAAAGTGAAAGCCCAATGATAAACAAAGATCTGTTGGAAAGACATAATTTAATAAGTGAAATAGGTAAAACAATAGATAACGATATATCTAAGGCTCATTCAAGTTACTTTGACAGAGTAAATATGAGTATTACCCCAGCAGATTCTCCCACAGAACTAATTATTGAAGTAGATACATTCCTAGAAAGAAACAACCAAGAAGCTATTGGTAAGGAAATAGAAAATACAGTATATACAACGTTAGAAAAAAAGTTATTTTCTAATAAACTTGTAAATGAAAGTACCGTTAAAATATTCATCTATAACAAACATAAAGAAAAAATAAACACATCTTTTTAAAAAGATATCTACAGTCTGAGGCATCTAAAATAGATGCCTTTGTTTGTTTAGCTATTTGTGTATAGGAAGAGGAAATTACTTTACTAAACAGTCTGGCCCTATAACTAAAAAACACCCATTTCTACATGAGTGTCTTAATTGAATAAAAGTTTTTTAAAAGTTTTTACTGTATAAATCTTGTCTTAGCTTTCCGCTTAGTTGAGCGTATATCTTTGTAGTCTCACTCTTTTCATGACCCAGTAAACTTTGAATGACATCAATTGGCGCACCGTTATTAATCATATGCGTTGCAAAGCTGTGTCGTAATTGATGCGGATGTATACTCTTTTTTATCCTGTTGATACTTTTTTTTTCTAACCATATATTCCAATAACCGTCGTCGCTACTTATATCAGTGAAATATGTATGAGTCCACTCGTCTTTATACGGATTAGATACTAGTCCATAATTATTTAAAATCAAAATACGTTCTAACCCCCTTTTTTCACTTACGGCATACAATCCCCTTTTCTTAGCCGTTAAGTGCTTAGAAAAGAGGATTGTATTGTTTATAAAAATGCTTATTGGATTCGTTAAAAATGCTAGCGCTTATATTCGGGCTGTTCTAAAATAATCGGATTCGGATTGCTAAGTACCCATTGCACTGCCAACTCGCATAGTCTCGCAGGTTCCTCATCTCCATCGCTATTGTGAATTTCTTTCGCTAAAGTGATAGCCTCCTGAAGTGCAGCGGGATGTAATGGCGTACCAACAGCCCTTTATTCCTCGTTTCTTCTACAACATAAACAAAAATACCCTATAAGATGACCTCTTTGAAAGTGTCTATCTTATAGGGTACATTTTAAAACGTAAACTTCACCTTTTTTCTAATATTTTTACACTAACTGCAGCATACGTAATTATTACTTTTTTCAATGAATCCCCACAATGGATAAGCTACTTCTATGTCTTTTTGTAAACTTATTCCTTAGCGTTCAGATTTAGCCTCTCTGAAGATTATCTCAAGGAAAATTATTAGCAGTTATACTATTGCGAATTTCACGCTTATTTTTCCGGTGAATAGATAGTATTACTATTTCCATCAATAATTAACACTGATTTTCCTGGTATTGTCTTGCCTTGATAGTTAAATTCATCTTCTGAAAAATTTGCGACTACTCTTAATGCTTCACCATATTCAGTCATTTGAACGAGTCTATCATCTGATATAATTTTAAAATCTGTCATTTCTTTCGTTATTGCTTTTTTGCTAAAATTTGACCATACCTTTGAATGCTTTACAATTGTTTCTTTTTGTTTTTCCCACTCGTGTTTATCTATATGATATAAAGGAGGAACATTATAAAGTATCTCATACAACATTCTATTTGTTATTTCGTCTTTAAATTTTAAGGTTCCCCATCCCCACCAATGAGTTGTGATCACTGAATCGTTGTAAACCAACTTATACAATGGGATCGTGTAGTTTGAATCCAAAAATAACTTCTTGTACTTATCCTTTAGTGGTATTTGTTTAGAAAACATTTCGGGAACTCCACCATTACTCGAATAGTATCTCCCTACGTAATACTCACTTTGTTTGTTTTTTGCCATATCCTCGTCCATCCAAGAAAATGATGGCGTTTCTATTCCATGTGCAAAGGCAATAGATTTGCTAGCAAAATCATTTCCGCCCTCAGTTCCTACTACCATATCCCATTCTTTTTGCAGATACTCCATTCTCTTAATCCTAGCCTGGATATCTTCCTTTTCAGTAGTAATATGTTCTGGCGAATAGTCATCGAAGATTTCTCCAGTGCCATCTGTGTCTAAAAACCATGAGTTAAATGCTAAGCCAGTATTTAAAATCGAAGTTACTCTTTCTTTTACACTAGGCATTGCAAGCGTCGGATTCAACTTTCTGCCTGCACCTTGGAATCCTTCAATCTTTTCTCCATTTTTATTTGTGACAGTTGCATTCTTGTAAAGTGAAGCATCCTTAAACTTAGCAGTTTCCCACTTCTCTTTACCTGGTTCATGGATTGAATGATATGAATCATAGGTACCAAATAGATAGCCGAATTCTTCTGCATCTTTTACTAACTCAGGTTTAATGAATCCTTCCTGCCAATCATCCAAGCCGATCCACATATGTTCTAGCCCAGAATCCTTCATGTCCTTTATCACATCTACAGTATTAGCATCTGCCCACTTCTTTATTGGGTCAACTACATCTCCAAGTATGCTTTTTAATAATCTCTTATTTAGGTCAATTAATTCAACGGGATTTAATTTTTCTATTCCTTTGTTTAACAGCCTCTGAGTATCTTTATCTGTTTCAGTAAATACTTCCGGATTATAGAATTCATTTAGTTGCATTACTGCACTTAAGGATTTTATTATTCTTATCTTATTGTATATATCTACATAATCTAAGCTTTTTAAATCTTCAAAAGCTGATGAAAGCTCTGATCCATCCTCAACATTAGTAGTTAATAGCCTCTGAATCCATAATTTCAGTTTTTCGGGAAAAATGTCTCTCAGCTTTGCCCATTTAATATTTTCTTCTGAAATCACAGTTCTGTCCCAAAAATAAGCATGAGGTGCTCCATAAAGCTTTTCAATATTACTATTTTCTTTAGCCTTATCCGCCAAGCTTTTGAAGTCCCCCTGTTCAATCAAATAATTTTTATAGGTTTTTGCAACGTCTACTGGATTTTTTTTCGTTAAATATATTCTGAAACCATATTCCTTCTCTTTGTTAATAGTTGGAAACTCATGATTAAAAGTAAACTCAATATCGTTTTCTGTATTATAAACAATTTCACTATTATAAGGGTTTTTAATTATATATACTAGTGAATACCTACTTTTATCAACTGCAAAAAATTGCATAGATAAAGCCTCAATTACCTTCATTTTTTCTTCACTTAAGTAATTTTTCCAAATTGAATCATTGCTTGGAATATACTTCCCTTGATTTAATGGGAGCATATATCCGTCACCTTT
Organism: Lysinibacillus cavernae; assembly: GCF_009724685.1. Taxonomy (GTDB): domain Bacteria; phylum Bacillota; class Bacilli; order Bacillales_A; family Planococcaceae; genus Lysinibacillus; species Lysinibacillus cavernae. The sequence goes on along the minus strand of NZ_WMEF01000002.1, from coordinate 562,827 downwards.
CACTTTTGGCCATGCAAACATGTTGTCTTCATCCTTGCTGGATTGTATGGTTACATCAACATACTTATCTTTTTTTTCGATATCAACCTTAATTCCCTGTTCTGAATAGGTCCAGCTAATGTTATCTCCACTGTCTTTTAAATTTGAAACTTTCATTTTCCCCAATGGTTCAGATAATTTCTCAGTAATTCCATTGGATTCCACCTCAAGCGCAAGTGTCTCAGGATCCACACTAAAGTTAAAGTCTAAATTATTTACTTGTGGCTTACTCTCTATCCCTGTATTAATTTTTTCTTTCTTACATCCCGTAAGAACGCTTGTTAATATTGCAGCAATTAACATGATTGATAGAATTTTTTTCATGTAACACACCTCCATACCTAGTGTAATATCGGTTTGTTACACGAATGTCACAAAAAAAATCTAACTTATTATTTTTTAATTCAAAAAAAAGGCAAGCCCAAATCCTTAGTAGCAAGCTCCTTATTAGAAATCTCGTCAATCAGATTTTGGTTGACCGTCACATCTTCCCTCATTCAGGGTCAGTTTAACTCAGTGACCCCTTTTATAATTTCTATTCTCAGATAAAGAATAAAGACCCAGTTCCAAAATCCACTTCAATTATTTCCGATATGAAAAATTATTGATTGCCATTAAATTTAACTTCTGCGTTACAATCCTTGACCCTTATTACCTTTACACCTAACTCTTCTAGCGCTTCTCTGCTGCATCTGTTGGCTTAGATTAGATTATTGTCTGACAATTTGAAGTGCAATTAATTGTTACGATGAATATTTTATTCGTCTTAAGGAGAATCTAGATTAAACGATAATTAGTATTAATTCCCTTTTGAACGATAAATTATAGGAAGCTTTTATAATAAGAAAGTAGTGACCAAGGTATTTATATTATGTAAACTTTATTTGGCGTGGAGGAGGGCTTGGATACGAAAAGTTTCCATCCCAGTTGTATAAGGACAAGAACTTCCTGACACCCTCTCATAACACTCCAAAAAATTAAGTATAGTCTTAACATAAAAATCCATTAAAATTAGGCGATTTTCACACATTTAAAGTCTATATTATTTAGACAGAATCCAAGACACCTAGTTAATCCTAGATGTCTTTATTAATTTTATTTATTGTTCCTGTTTACTATTAAACTATTGGATGTTACTTAAATTAATTGATGTTCTTTTTCTAAATTGTAAAATGTCAGATAGTTTTGGACACTTGAGACAAGATCTCATCTTTTTTTGCACGATCTTACTCCACGCTTTTTATTTATCCCACACTCTCATTTGCTAGTACTACTATTCTATTACCAAATTAGCTGTTTCACTCGGATGGTTAAGAGGAAAATGATGACCATATGGGACAAAATCAACCTTACCCAGGTGCGAAGGAGCAGAATAGCCTCTGTCATAATTCCCCCAAATAATGCGAAGATTATACTTTGTTACTTCATTGAAATCAGGTTGAACGTTTTTCAAAAGTAAACTGTTAAGCTGAACCGTAGTATTTAAAATTCTAGGAGAAGTAAAACTTTTACTTATTTTTTCAATATAATGTTTAGGGATACTCTCCGTATTTTCAAATAAACCATTACTTAATAAATAACGCTCTATCAAATTAGTAGTAGACAATTTCAATGTCCATTTGTTCATAAATTGAGGAAAATTTATCGAGTTAGCATTTTTTTTAGCAACAGGTGGCTGAAGTAAAGTAATTGTATACTTCTTATCTATGTACTTTTGTACTAATGCTTCCAAAAGAATATATGCACCAAATGAATGGCCAATTAGATGTGCACCATTAGTAGCTTTCTCCAATAACTCTTTCACTACATTTAAATAGATATTTAAAAGATTTTTCTCTCGTTTAAAAGGAGAACGTCCCAAACCTGGAAGATCCATGATCCATACAGGCTGACCCGTTTTCTCATGAAGCTCTTTCCCTAAAGGAAATAAATCCTCTCCATCACTTAATAAACCATGTAATAAAATGAAAGGTTTACCCTCTCCTTGAGATTGGTAAATGGTAGTATTATTACATAATGTTCGTTTAAATAAATGACTATGCTGGCCATTTTGATACATCATGCGATAATCCAAATCAGCTATTACGGCTGGGAAAAATTTCATTACATTCGTCTCCTTAAACCAATCTTCTCCCATAATCTTTTTCACTGAACCATTTGAAAATGTTCGATTTGTAATAAAATTCAGCCCATCAGTAGGAATTTGGGTTATTTTGCTTACCCCACTATTCATAATTGCTTTCATAAATGGCAATGGTGCAGAAATTTTAGGTGCAGTCATATTCATACTTTCTGACATAGCATCTAATAATTCTGAAATATTTTGATCTTGTTGTTTATCTTCAACAAGTGTATATGTTTGTATAGTTGGTTGCTCCAATCTGAAAACCTGCACAATAAACTTTGCTAGCTCATCGTTTGCAATAAGTGGTAATCTATATTCCTTACCTCCAGGAATCACTGGCATGAGCCCTTTTCGCATACTCATCACAAGCAAGCCTAAGCCTCCTGTTTGCTCCGTACTCCCTGTTTTACTACTACCAACTACAGTTGGTGGATTAATTACTGATAGCGGATAACCTACTGTTGATGCTTGCTGACGGATATAAAGATCTGCTAAAAACTTTGTTCTCTCATATGGATTTTTTATTTTCAAAAAATTGTTTCCTTCTTTAAACACATCTATCGCAATCTTGCTATTTTTATCATCAAAGGGACTCATATAACCTACAACATGAATAAATTGTTGCAATCCCTTCAATTGATGAATATTTTTAGCGAATTCACTAATATGTTGGGCACCATTCAAAAATACGGAAGCTGCCTCTTTGCTTGTCGCTTGAATATCCATGGGGCCTCCTGCGTGAATAATCACATCCGTTTTCAATACCCACTCCTTATCTTCAGCACTTAAACCTAAGTCTATTTTAGTCAAATCACCTTCAATAAAGTGCATAACTGCCTCTTTTAAGAGGCCTCTTTCTTGAAAAATGCGTGTTGCTTTACTTTTCGATCTCACTAATAAAAGAATTGTAACCTGCTCTTTGGCTAATTCCTTCACTAATTGCTTTCCAATAAAACCTGTTCCACCAGTTAAAAATACTGTTTTCATATAAATCCTCCTTTTAGTACTATTCAGTACTAATTTGATGTAAAAAAAATGCTTCTTTTATCGAAGCAAGTTAAAAAAATGATCTGCTGTTTTCATGATTACAGTTGCATCCTTCAGTGTTTCTGAAATAAATAGCGCTCCTTCAAGATTTGTAATAAAAAGAGATGCAACCTCGTCAATATTAATTGTCTTTCTAAATTCACCATTCTCTACCCCTTGTTTAAGTAATAGAGAAACTTTTGTTTGTAATCCTATAAAGAAAAGACCTATTTTTTCTTTTACTTTTGTGGCATTTGTAGGGCTTTGAATATAAAGTGTAATAAATGGACAGCTCCCCTTATACTCTCTCGTCTGAACTCCTTGTGATAATTGCTTTAAAAACAGTTGGATACGATCTTCAACTAATAATTGGTTTTGAGATAGTAAGCCATCAATTGCAGATTGATACATTTCAATCCAATAATCAACGACCCCTTCCAACAATTCTTCCTTATTAGAGAAGTGATAATACACATTAGACTTTGAAACTTTGCTTACACGAACTAGTTCATCCATGCTTGTATAAGCAAACCCTTTTTCTAAAAATAATGTTGCAGCTACTTCAATCACACGTTTTTGATTCATTAATTTTCCCTTTGTCATAATTAGTACTGTACAGTACTATAATAGGTGTTGCAAGTATTTTTGTTAGTTTAATAAAAAAATTGATCAAAAAAGCTATACTTTAATTGATTTTACTGCTAAAAATTAATCTCATTTTGAACAAAGTTGAACTGAACCCCAAAACTGTTTGGGATGGCTTGCAATTCTTCACTTGTGTTTTAACGCTAGGTTCATATATTTTTGAAAAGAAAATAAATATGTTTTTTTTTGGAAGATACATACGAATTTATTTTGAAGTCACTAAATTGTTTAGATGAGATGCTTTTATGCCCATTTCAGTACAGCATATTTGACATGCTACATCAATTATCTCAATAAATGGAAAACGATTTCTGTTTGATCCTGATCATCTTCTACATGTACAGCTCCCAAAATAGCCATAACATCATAAATTTTCCTGGTTGACTTTAACTTTTTAATTTCTAATTTAGAGTAATTATTGGAAAAAATAATTAAAAAACATCCCTCAATCCTTATCTAATAGCAACTTCAAAAACTCCATTTTGAAAAAAGATTGTTCAAAATGGAGTTACTCCTTTTAAATAAGTATAAGTTTTTTATAAAAAAGTTTGATCATTTTCCAACTATGTTGTTCAATAAATGTGCCCGATTGTTGTATAAGATGTCCTCACATTCCTCATATATATGATACAACATTAAGCACAAAAGTCTTCCCAAATACAATTTTGGGAACGGGGTTGGATTATAATAGCATGGGAATGAAAATTGCCAAATGACGCTTTGGGAAGGTTTTTACTTCATAAAGAATTTTTGATGCACCCAAACAGAATCATAAGGAAATCAATGCAAGCATTTAAGAGTGAATTGATGTCCTTTCTTAAAAGCTAATAGATTCCCCTACTAAAGGCTGGCTGCCATATTCCTTGGGCATTTTTCTCCATACTTAGCTCTGTTTGACCTTCAAGTGAAATAAATTTTACAACCCCAGTTGTATCTGTTTGTTGCTCAAACTCTGCATTTTCTAACCCAGCAAAGAGATTTGCAATAATAAGGCGATTTATTTCCTCTGTAAACAACTCCTGACGTACGATTTCCGTTTTCTCGTAATATCTTCGAACACTTTCTGTTTCTTCGTTAATATTTGTTGTAAACAATGCTTCATATGTTTCATAATCTTTTTCAATATCACTCAATAAAAACATTTTAGTAATCGCTTGTGGTGTCATATTTTTTAACTTTTCAATATTATAATCCGTTTTAAAAGCATTAAAAACTTGCTGCTCCTGTTCAGTCAATTCAAATGTTAGTTCAAAATTTTGGAAACCTACGACCTTACCTACTAATTGCTCTTCATTAATTTTCATAATCGTGTGCCCTTCGTCACTGTCATAAACAACAATTTCTTTTTCTTTCGCAGAAATCGATTTGTCATTGAATGGCGCTGGTCTTGTTCCAAAATTATGAAAAAAGTAAGGATTCTTAAATGGGTCATTGATATCCTCTTTTTTTATTTGCTCATTTAATCCATGAACTTTTAATGCGGTATGATCTACTAAAATTTGCCCTTGATTCATTGTTACATTATCATTACCTAACCCTAATACAGTTGAAACTACAAGCCCATCAGTTCCATAAAAGGCAATATAATCTCCATACGTAATGGTGGCATCCTTATCGATAATCATTGGCAAAAAATGCAGCATCCATTGTTTCCCAAGTAGACGGGCATATTTCGGTTCAATTATGTCTAAAGAGGAAACATCATCGACAATCGGTAGTAGCTCATTTTGCTGACTAGCTGTTTGTAGGTTATTCTTTTGAGAAAATTCAACGAATAGCATTAACCCAATAATGAAACAAGCTGCAATAGATACAGAGACGACCTGCCAGTTACTCTTCCTTTTTATTGGTTTAGGTTGCAGTAAGCGTTGCTTTATGTCGTTTGTAAATGGGGCATCTTGTCGCAATTCTTCTTTTAGCCTGGTTTTAAATTCCTTCATAAAATATTGCCTCCAGTTCCTGATTTGTTTTCAACAATTCTCTCGCTCTACGAATCCTTGTACGAACGGTGTTTTGTGAAACATTTAATAAACTTGCAATTTCAGAAACATCAAATTCTTCATAATAAAACAGTATTATGACTTCCCTATAATGAAGTGGTAATGTGAAGACAATTTGCTTTAAAGTTGTATAATCTTCAGTTGATATATACGTTTGCTCCACTGATGGTTCAGTTCTACCAAGTGGGAAAAGTTTTGAAATAAATGATTTTCTCTTTTGTTTTCGTAGTTCATCATGACAACAATTAATAGCGATACGAGTTAAATATGTTTTCAATGAAGCATCTTTTCTAAAATGGTCTTTATGTAATAGATACTTCATTAGTACGTCCTGTGTAACTTCCTCTGCAAGTTGAAAATCATTCACATACAAATAATTAAGATGATATAAATATTCACCATATTGTTCTACGATTTGTTCCAACGACAACTCACCTCGTTTCAATCCTACTACTTAGACGCTCGTTTCCTAAAAAATTGTTCAATCTCCTGAAATTATTTTAAGAATAGCCTTTTTATATTTATTTTTTAAGTGCTTACTTAAAAAAGATTGCGGTTTTAGCAGTATTTGATGTCACTTATAGCCATTTTGATGATGCAACAGTTGCCTTTGTATTATTCCAACTTCAGAATGTTAGCTTAGGGGATAATTGGTAATAGAAGGGGTTACTTAATTAAGTGTTACAGTGTAAACTTAATTCACAAAAATAAATGATGAAGTTTGTGTCTCTTTTCACTTAAACTAACGGTGCTTTAGTGCAATAAGGATTTAAAAAGTATACAAAATAAAACTAAATTACGTTTCCAAGTAAAATTTTGGAATACACCCAAAAGGCACGAAGGCTGTTTAATCAACGTTCGTGCCTTTTTGCGAGGACTATTATTTATACAAATAGCACAAACAGTTGATGCAACAGCATTTATATTTGCTGGGGTTGTTCTTCAATTTGCATAAAACATGTATAGTATATTTCTTATCGTTGTAAATCTGCATCTTTTTTGACGCTACCCATAAATATTGTTCCTCAATTTAATGGCACTTAAATGGAAAAAGACGCTTTCCTTATTACGGAAAAGCGCCAATGAAAAAAATTCTATACACGTCACTAGTCTTTATTTCTTTAATTTCCATTTTTTTAAACAGTTCAATTTCTGCAAAATCTCAGACTTCAGAAAACGTTGGAAATTCTTCGCATATAGAAAATAACGATGAAGGAAAAGTTGTTTTTACTTACAAAAGAGATTTTAAATCTTTAGCAAATTTTTTCAACCTTACTGAGAATGAATATTTCCAAATGCGGGAAGGTAAAAGTATGATTGAAATTGCTGAAATTCAAGGTATAAACAAAGATGACCTATTTTATTATTTGGTAGCTAGAAATTATGAAGCTCTGGAATCGGCGTACAATAAAGGGCAAGTAGATTTACAGTTTGTTATGGATTATGTTTTATATTTAAAACAAGATGTGGAGCAAGAAATGCAAGCTAAAAGAGATATAGATCTTCAATACGAAGATTAATTTTGTAAATAAATTTATTTAATCGATGTATCTTTTCCTTATCAATTAGTCAATTTTACTTTAAACACTAAATAGCCATCTGTTGAGAAATCAGCAAGATGGCTATTTAGTTTTATAAGGTCCCAATGATTTTCATCTAAATTATTATTTGAATTAATTATTAAATTGAGTTAGCTATTAGAACAAAAGTTTCAGGTGTTACTTTGTTGGCTACTTTATTATAAATTCCAAGCATATACTGCAAATTATTTTTTTCAAAGACAAAAAAGTTAAATAATTGATGCTCAAAATAAATGGCTTTTGCACCATCTTGAAGTGCATACTCCTTTCCATTTAAGTTCAGTTTATCTGCGAAGTCCAATTTGTTTTTTAAAGGACGAATATCAATTTTATAAATATTATTACTTAAATCTTTGTTAACAAACCTAATTTCTAGGGAATCATTCACATTATAGTTCTTATCTTCAAAGAATCTTCCATATTGATGTGTGAAAGAAATAGAAGGCAACTTTTCGGGTAGCTTTACATCACATTTACACTGATTTTTAAATTCCTTAACAGCAGCTTTTACAGATTTATATCCAGCTTCAGTGTACTTTTCCTCAAAAGAAGGAGGCGTGTCACTCGAATTTGCATTTTTTACTGTTCCAAAACACCACACGCAAATTAATAGACTAAATAAAACCATTAGAAGAGGAATACGTTTATCCAATTTCATCACCCTAATTTTTATTTAGGTATAGTATGTCTTGTTCATTTACAATAATTCTTTCTTCAACTATTACTATCCTGCACCTTTAATTTAAGTGAAAATTTTTATAATTTATTTGCTCCATATCGATTTTCTTTAAATGTGTTACTCAAGAAAATGGCCCTTTCCATAAATAAAGAAGCTATCTTCATTACGGAAAAGCGCCCAATTGTTGAATAGTATTATTGATAAATATGTCATTCATAACTTAGAAATGATTAAAATGATTTTTCAAAACAAACACATTGGTGAATACGTTTATTATTTGTAAATTGGTCAATATCTTTCCCAACGTAATGAGTAAAAGCATTAACTAAGTATAGATTGGGCATATTACTTTGAATTCGATGATTCATTTCATTTCCTTCAAAATAAACGTGATAATAGGAATCAACGATATTAAAATTCATTTTTTTATACCAGTTCTGAACCCATAAATCATCTCTTGTCCAAGCCTCAAAACGATTTAAATTCACTCTTCTAGCTTTAGTTTCAGCAGCATAGAGTAATTGTTGTCCTATTCCACGTCGGGAGAAATCCGGATGAACAGCGATATGCCAAATCATCCCTCCTAACCCTTCTCCTCTGGAGCAAACTGTTCGTTCTTCTATTTCATATTCTACATCAATAAGCCCAACGATTTGACCGTCCAACTCTGCGACTAGCTCGATTGCTGGATTTTCATAACATTCTTTCTTATTTAGTACATTATCAAAATAGGCAGTCTGTAAAAACGCAAGTGTTCGGCATCTTACCCAACCAGTCTCGTCATTAACCCTATAGTCTCTAATAATCACTTTTTTCCCTCCGGATTTTAGGGACCACATAGTTTATAGGGGATTTATACGCTCGTCCCTTAAAATAGATTCACCCCGTTAAATATGTTCGCGATTTTCACAATATACCGCCTCCTTCTAACTATAATTATTTAAATTTTATCAGATTTTTCCAAAATATACTGAATCACTTTCAAGTCCCGTTTGCGCTGTCATAGATTACTATTATTTCATTTTTTAATTCAGATTATAACCCGTTTTTCTGAGAAACTACTACTCCCTACTCGCTTTCTAATACTTCGGTTGTTTTACATCCAACTAAAGATTGAACAAAATACAATTCCATTACTTAGCGCGTTTTTTATTTGTAGATAGTCATAGCAATGAAAGCACAAAAAAATGACAGGAACATATCGTAGTTTACGTCTGTCGAAGTTTATTATTTAGTAGTTCAATGACTATTGAAGATACTTTTAATAAAAATTAGAGCCACAGTTTAGTGACTCTAATTTTTATGTCTATTCTTTACAAAAATCTACAAATTTTTTTGCCTGTATTAAGGATATATCTGTTTGTTCTCTCACAAACTTCACCGCTTTAATTTCACCGACGGACTTTATTTTCTCTTTTACTAAGGCAATCAGTTCCTCATTATAGATTTTAGTATAATCCATTTTTCCGACCTCCTCTAATCTATAAGACCTTATACGACTACTTTAACCATTTAGTTTCAAATATATATTAATACCACAAAAAGAAGGTTTCCGAGGTTGAAAGATTCGGATTATCTTTGACCTTTTCAACATACGGATAAAACAGTTGATTGGCATGAATAATTTTGTACTTTTGTTTGGTTTGAGGGTGCTCAAATGAGAACACAATCTCTTTTTAATCTGTTATTTGCTTTTTCTCCTGAAGTTGATTCTCACCTTTTTCTGTTTGTGTACAGGAAGTAAGCGTAAGACATGTAATAATTAGAATAAATACAACAACTATTTTTAGATAATTTTTCAAATAATATTCTTCTTGTGAAAAAAACTATTTGCAAAATATCCACTACGGCTTTGAAATAATCAGCATGTCTACCGTGAAGCAATAAGGCCATGTACAATACTTTAATCAGAGATAACAATAAGATTTTCCGCAACTTGTTTCTGATCAGTAGAATTGGGATTTTCAATTAAATCAAAAGATACTTTTTGACCTTCTTTAAGAAATCTGAATCCATCCGAAAACCTTTTGTTATCGGGCAAAATTGAACTGAAGTGAATGAAAACATGATTTTGATCCTCACCGTCGAGCATAATACGACCGTAACCCTTTTCTTCTTTAAACCATTTGACAATTCCCTCTCTTTTAATATCTTTTCGTTCCCCCATTACAATTTCGTCTTTTGAATTTTAACATAAATAACCAAATTCCTTTAAATATGTTGTTCAACAATATGGCCCTTCCCACGAATAAAGACGATTTCCTTAATTACAGAAAAGCGCCCGATTGTTGAAGACCACAAAATATAAAAAGTTACGATTGCATACGTAAGTTGTAATTAAATGAAATGAAATAAACTAATAAAGGACAAAAGACTTTGCGATTTATTAGTTTAGTTTGACTCTTCAATTGGAGTTGGATAATTACTGAATTACATCTTGCTTCCTATTATTACCGATTTAAACTTTCTATAAACTCTTCTGATTCCTCAGCTATTCGCTCATAGTCAATACTATGAACATAGTGAGATGAATCTAACTCAATTAATTTACTATTATAAATCATACTAATAAAGTCATTCTGAATTCCATTCCACTTTTTATTATCAAAACCTGTCCCCTCCCCATTGGATGAAAACAAAAGTATAGGAATGTTCGGCATTCCAATTTTTTGAACTTTTTGTGCATTACCTTTTATATTGTTTATTTCATTGATCATATCTTTAGTCAATGTTCTTCGATAAAAAATTACTTTATACAACTTTTTCTCTTTATCTGTTAAATTTCCATATTTTATTGTGTCACTTTCCGATAGATTTGAAATCCATCTGGTTAAACCAGTATTTGCTGCAAAAGCACCTAATCGAATGAGGAACATATTGATATTGAACTCTTCATATGCAGCTGGAACAGCCATATCTAATCCAATGATAGCTTTTATTTCATCAGGGTAGTCTTGCGCCCATTTCAAGGCTTCAATGCCAGACATAGAATGAGGAAATAAAATATATGGTCCTTCAACTCCTGATTTAAAAAGAGCTTCTTTTGTTTCAGCTAGAATTGTATCAATGTCTCGATCAGTATCTGTGACTTCGCTAAATCCATAACCTGCCTTTTCAACAACAACAATTTTATATTTATCGCTTAACAAGGAATAAAGTGATTTAAAATCTAATGTAGGTGAGCTTGTGCCACCACCAGACATAAAAACAAGTGTTTCTTCTCCTTTTCCTTCTGTATAAATGTGCATTTGATGACCTTTAACTTCTACAAGTTGTCCAGTCGGAACAAATAGTTCCTCTTCTTTTGACAATTGTATTTTATGATTAATAAAACTCACGGAAAGAATCAACACAAAAAACGAAATAATAACTGTAAATATTATCAACACAATACGTTTAAATCCTCCTTTCATATTTATCACCTATATTCTTCTTTTTATAGAACAAATTTACTTCATTATCCCACAAAATGGCTCTTTAGAAAACGAGCGCTGATCCTTGTTATGATCTGCACCCCAAATGTTAGACACGACTCTAACATTTGGAGGTGCCTTTTTTATGGCAGGAATTACTCTTGAACAGAAAATAGATGCGATTACTCGTTTTGAAAACGGTGATAAAAGCCTTACTTCAATTGCTAAATCACTCATACGTAGTTTTTCCAATTTGACTTCTAAAGGAGTATCCACATCGATATAGATCTCTTTTGCATTATTGCTAACAACACCAGGAAAATTGTTTAAGACGAAAAGGTCGAATACATTTAAATATCTGCTCATATCGTTAATTGAGAGGAGATGGGATTTATTAGAAATAAAGTCCTTTTTGTAGTCTTAAGCATCATAGGGGTTCTTCTAATAAGCTTCGGATTAGCAACTTTAAATGGTTCTGTTAAAAAAGACATTAGCTCTCCGCCAAAAAGTGCTGAAATTCAAATGTTAGAAAAGATAGAAGTTAAATTAGTTGGGGAATATAACATAGGTACATATAGTATTAATACTCACGTTGATAATAATTCACAGGATATAAATATTGATGTTCTTGGAAGCCAAGAGTATTATGATTCAGTAAAACATGAAATAAAAGATATCGTGAGAAATTTGATTAAATCAACTAAATTTGAAGTATATAATGTTAATGTAAAAAAAGGTGAAATTCTTCAAATGATAACAGAAGAAGAGTTGGAAAGAAATAATTTATTGGTTGAGATAGCAAAAAAAATAAATAACGAATTATCTAATGCTTATCCAAATAAGATTGATGGAGGAGTAGATATGAGAATTCCTCCATCAGACGCTCCCCAAGAACTAATAGTGGAAGTAAGTACATTGTTAGAAGGGAAAAAACAAGAAGCTATTGGTAAGGAAATTGAAAAAACAGTATATACAACATTAGAGAAAAAGTTAGCTTCTAATAAACTTTTAAAAGAAAGCACAGTGAAAATATATATTTATAATAAATATAAAGAAAAAATAAAAATTTAATGTAAACTTTTCACTCGTATCAACTACAATAAATGTGTAAATCCACAATTCACTTGAACTACGCTCCTTATTTTTCCCTTTTCCTTCCGAATAATAAAACTGCGCACGCTGTCTAACCTTAATACAGGCCTATCCCCTAGGCTACGCTCTCAATCGAAACTTAAATAATTCCAACTTTTAAACTTTATAAACAGTACGACTTTATCTCAAAGCTACTTAGTGCTTTGTTTTATATTACTGAAAAAGTACAATTCCAATTCAAGACTTGCGCCCGATAATGGAATATTGATCCAACATATTCTTGGCGAGCAATTATTGTATAAAGTCTTATCAGCTATTTTCCTTTTTCTACTGAGATCATAAGAAACATAGGTCTTCGATTCTCATCTATCATTTTAGGAATACTTTTTAACATTTCATCAGAAGGAACTGATTCCTTAACTGCACTTATAATAAATCCAGTATTAATTAAGTCATTTATATATGTGGAAACCGTACGATGGTATTTTGTAATATTCTCATTTAAAAATGTTGTTTCACGTATTCCTTCTATTTGATAGTTGTCAACTGGCCAATGCAGGCGATTTCCCAGTTCATTATAATACCAATCCTGTTCATTTCGAGAAGTAAAAATTGGATGTTCAACTGAGAAAACGAAGCTTCCCCCAGGCTTTAGACAATTAGAAACTTTTTCACACACTGATTTAAACGACTTAATATAGTGAAAAGCCAATGAACTGATTACCACATCAAATTGAGAGATTGAAAAATCAATGTCTTCAATTGACGCTTTTATATATGAAATTAAAGGATCATTTGTCATTTCACGTGCTCTTTGAATCATTTTTTCAGATATGTCTACGCCTGTTACAGAGCTTGCTTGCTGCTCACGAGCATATCGGCAATGCCAACCAAAGCCGCAACCTAAATCGAGTACATTTTTTTCTTTCAGTTCAGGTATTAGTTCTTTTAATATATACCATTCTCCAGCACCTTCAAGTCCTTTAACTGATCGTGGCATTTGTTCATAAGCAGAAAAAAATTCTGATCATCATATTTATTTTGTTTCATCGTTAATACATCTCCTACTATTAAGATAGCCTTCCTAAAATTAAGATTACATATATCTATTTTAGAAAGGCTCTTCGTCTCCTTCTTACCATTTCTTTCACCTCATTATTTTTCCTTTAAACGATATTTTTATAATAACATAATGTGCTTAAACCCTTTCAAGCCCAATAAACTTAATTCAATTAAATGGCCCTTTCCATGAATAAAGACGCTTTACTTATTTCAGAAAAAGCGCCTGATTCCAGAAGAGCGTTATATTAGATTCATAGATATTATAGAAAAGCCCCGACTAAATTGATCCAAATACATTTATTGACAACTCCCTAATAGATTGCCATCTGGTCATAGAAAGTAAAAAACCTAGTAGTTCCTTCTTCACTAATAGGATTTACCTTGATATCCTTTTCAACTAACAATTTATGAGTCTCTTCAATATCTTGAGGAATTAAATTGCAATATTTACCAACACAAAAATTATTATCAGGGAAATTCATTGGTTGATGATTTGGTGTTTTAACAAGACATACTACTGTTTGAGATTGTTCTGCTATCTTCATAACAGCTGCTTCTACCTCAATATAAATAAACGTAAAGCCAAGTTATTCTTCGTACCATTATGCTGATAATTCAGGGTCTTTCACAGGAATAAATACTCCTTCCATTTCCTTCCCTTCAATATTGGTTTGGTCATTTTCTTTAGCTCCTTATAGTTAATTTAATTGCTAATTAAATCGAAGCGCGCGATTATTGAATTAAAAGCTCTTTTATTACGGGTTATGATATTAGGTATCTTTCTTTGAATATCGAGCTTAATTCACTCCAAACATCAAATTTATTACCGTTTAAATCATAAAATACAAAGTTTCTTCCTGCATGTCCTCTGTTTTCAATCTCTCCAACTCTTATTTCTTTTTTAATAAACTCACTATGTATTGCTTCTAGTGCAGTTAAACCATTTACTTCAAATGTTAAAGAGAAACGCTCTTCACCGTAAATATCATAAAAGTTCAAACTTTGGTTATCTTGGGATTTAACCAGAAAAATGCTTTGGTTTGCAAAGTTAAGAATTGCTTTGTCTTCGTCTTTATAGCTCAACTCTGCACCCAATTTGTTTACATACCATTCTGAAGAAAGTTCTACATTAGTAACAGGAATGTAAGTAGTTCCTATTCTGAGTAATTTTTCGTTCATTTTATCATCGCCTTTCAATAACTTGAAAACATAAGTATATACATTCTCCTTTTATTTACATTTCTCCTTGTAAAATCCTTAATTTTCTTTTGCTTCGTTAGTTCAATAAGGTTTGCTCTGTTAAATGGCCCTTTCCATGAATAAAGACACTTTCCTTATTTTGAAGTGACCCCAAAAAGTTAGACATTATATTAAGTTAAGCTGCGGATTGAATTCGGTACTGTATCGGACTCAATCCTTTTAATTTTCCTTTGATACGTTTGTGATTGTAGTATTCAATATACAGTTCAAGCTCACGCTTGAAGTGAACTATACTCTCGAATTCTTGTATATATAATAACTCAGATTTTAATAAACCAAAAAAGTTCTCAAATACTGCATTATCTAAACAGTTGCCTTTACGAGACATGCTTTGGAAAACCTTGTTTTGTTTTATTGTTTTCACCCACGAATGATGTTGATAATGCCAGCCTTGATCTGAGTGAATGGTCGTACGGTATTCTACACGTTCATGAATGATTAGGAGCGCTTGTTTTAGTGAACCCATCACAAAATCGAGTGTCGGGCGTTTTGACATGCTAAAAGCGATAATCTCACCATTATATAAATCCAGTATATAATTTTTCGTCTCTTGCACACTTGATTTCCGATATGTCTGTTACGACTTTTTGAAGGGCATACGGTGTACTGAAACGACGGTTTAAACGGTTTTTCACCACTTTCCCAACCGTGCCTTTCTATGATTTATAGCGTGATTTGCGTACGAATTTTTCACATTTCAAATTCAATTTCTGCATAAATCGCTGTACCTTTTTATGATTAATTGTGTATCTTTGCGCTTTTAATTCCCCATGAATACGGCGATATCCGTATCGACCTTCATGCTTTTCAAACGTCTTTAAAATTAACGTTTCCCACGTTTGGTCTGGAGCTTTTTGATGCATTTGCTTGATATGATAATGGTACGTTGCCTCTGGAATATCCACTTGTTTTAAGACGTCTGTTAATCGAAATCCTTCTTCTTTGAGTTCAAAGGTAATCGCTGCTTGTGCTTTTCGAGGAAGACATCCGGATTCTCTCGAAAAACTTTCAACTTTTTTAAATACGCCACCTCTAAACGAAGCAGTTCAATTCTCGTTCTAACTGTTCCTACGTGACATTGATTTTTCTTGTTTTTTTGTTGTTATTTTTGGTTTTTTAGACATCGAAGTCGAGTTTATTTAAAAATCGCACCTTTTAGCAGAAGATAGTAGCTACACGAAATGACAAACAATGTTTTTTGTAAACCTTTGTTACAGTAAAATTTTTATCCTCTTAATTGATTTTTAAAGAACAATACCGTTTCTAATTCGTCTTCCCTATCTTTAAAAATCTTCAACTCTTTTCCAACAGCGACCGCAAATTCAACATACGCATTTCCTTCGGCTGTGATTAAATTTTCACATACTGTTACATCGGTTTCACTCTTGAATGTGTCATTGAAATAGTGTTTGTAGGTCGGGTCGTCGTCAATAGAAGTGGAGTATTTCCTTTCTCGTAAAACGCCTGCAGCTGCTAAAAAGGCAGAACCTCCACAAATAGCTGAAATCACTTTACCTTGGTCATCAAACCCTCTAATAAGATTCAATATACGATCATCCTTAACAAACGGATCAGGCTCCCCACCAGGTATGATTAAAACATCATAGTCATTGGGATTACATGCTTCGATATTCATATCCATTTTGATTTTGAACTTCCCTTTATGAGTGACTTCATCACTTAATGCGGTTGTATTAATTTCTACACCAGTTTCATTTAAAATGTAGGATAAAAGACTGATTTCCCAATCAACATATCCTTCATACAGAAAAAATAATGCTTTCAACTGTTTATCCCCCTTAAGATTTTTCAGACCAATATCAACATGTTTTTGCTACATCTATGTTTTTCTTTATGTAACAATATGTTCCGTTAAAGTATAATCTTCCTAAAGTGATGTTTGGTTACGATTTTTGCTTAATGATTGTTAATCAGGATAATCTCCTATCGCTTTCTGCTCAAAGTAAAATTAGTTTTTGATTTTCATATACCACAATGATATATATAATAATTGCCCTCAGACAGTTGTTTGGATATAGAAGTGAATTTTTCAAATTTTGCTATCGCATAGTCTCTATCGAAACGCACTAATTCATCCTCGGAGTAATTATGGTAATAAATCATTTTTAGGATTTCATTTGGACCATTTTTTAATAAATCACTCCAAGCAGTAAAAATAGAAATAAGGGAAGTAGCCGAATGTTCATCAAATAGGGTGACGCCAATGTTATTAAAGCCAATGTGTTTAGGCATTCCAGGCAAGCTAGGGTTCCTGCATGGAATCCATGTAAGTGAATCATAAATATATTCAACTATGTTATCTTCAAGTCCAATGTATTCAACAATTAAATCTTTGTAATGCTCTTTATCTCTCCAAAAATATTCAAAAAATTCTTCATCTTGTGTTTCGGTCTTTTTTATTAAATAAAAATCATTCATAAATACCCTCCGTAGTAATTAAAAACATTTAATGTAATTAATAACCATATTATCATATAATGTTCATTCATTTGTTTTAAATACTTATCTTTTCTTTAATAAAGTTTTCTGCTTGGTTCGTTTGGTAATCTTTTATAAAAAGTTGTTATTCAATAATCTGGCCCATTAATGAAAACGAGCGTTGATCCTTATTACAGAATCGCGCCCGATATTTGTATAACTATTGAATAACCATTAACTTCTATTAGCTGGTTTAGTTGAATAAGTAAAAACAGATAATCAGGTATTTATATAATCCATTACTTCTTGTATATATTTATCCAATGGTTGTCTTGTATT
This sequence comes from Lysinibacillus cavernae, assembly GCF_009724685.1. Classification (GTDB taxonomy): domain Bacteria; phylum Bacillota; class Bacilli; order Bacillales_A; family Planococcaceae; genus Lysinibacillus; species Lysinibacillus cavernae. The sequence continues at coordinate 545,128 of NZ_WMEF01000002.1, read as the reverse complement.
CACAGTGATACACCTATAGTTGGAGGGCTTTTTGCTATTTCGAAGTGTTTGAGTAAAAGCGGCTTCCGATTTTATCTCTGCTATTTGACTAACCATTCTCTCTCGTTTTTTCAATCTATAATTTATCTCTTTAAAGTCATCAAGATAACACTCAATATATTTATATTTTGCATTGTATTTAATTGATAGTTTTGTTCCTATATCAACCAATTCTTCATATAGACAAGGACTATCAAATATTACGTTATGACCTTGTGATAAATGAAAGTCAATTAAGGACCAATCAATATTATATGAAATCTTACCTGCAAGCTTCCCATCAATTGAAACTTCATCAATAAAATTTAATAGGGATGATTTTACTATATCGTGGTCAATGACAATACCCCCGGTTCTTTTAGCAATCTCACGAGCAAGAGTAGACTTTCCAGAACCAGGAAATCCAGACATTTGAACAAAAAACAAATTTTATCACTCCTCTTCAATAAATTAAATAAGGAAACTTACCTGCACCGTTTTATAATAGCCATTATTGCTAAAGAGTCCAGTTTTCCAAAAGAACATTCCACCATTAGTAGCGCACCATTTTGGATGAATGTAATTCGAGTAGCTATAACATATTTACCATACAAAGTTAGGAAACTTATAAACGTCATGATCCTATTATTTTTGACTATTTTGTTGGGTTATCTATTTATAACTACATTGTAAATAAATCAGTAAAACTAAATTCTAAGGGTCACAAGTGTTAGTTATTCAACAATCGGGCGCTTTTCTGTTCCGATGTTCAAACGAGAAAATAGTTATTTTAATAATACACTTAAATTAACTGGTGCATTAACTAAAGACCATTGAACTGCTTAGACAGCTCTTTTTCTTATTGTACTATCATTCATAATTTAAAGTCTCCTTACTTTTTAAACATATTTATTATCAATAATAATCTGTGAAACGCTATTCCACAATCTGGCCCTTAGATTAAGAAAGACGCTTTCCTTATTTCAGAAAAGCGCCCGATTGTTGAAGATCGTTATTCAACTAAAACCTTAGTTAGTTCAAAAAGGACCGTTCTTTTTTAGATTTGTTAAATAAATCTATTCTTTCTTTACTACTTTCGTTCTTACTAATTTCCCACCATTCAACGACCACATAAATCTCATCTATATCTTTAAGTGTAACAGAGTCACCGTTTTTATTTAGGTATGGCCCTTCAATAGCACCAGTTGTATATTCTGCTATGTTCATCTCACCAGTAGCTGAATCAGAATGAACCACTGAATCATCACTATTTATAACCACATGCGTTTCAAAGTGGAAGGTATCTGTAATATACTCATTCACGTTTTTCATATTTAAAGTCCCAAATCCTGCTTTAAAGTCTTCTGGAGTTATAACAATTTCATAACCTGTTAGATTCCAACTTTCACTTTCACCCATCAATAATAAATAATAATTATTACCACCTTTTTGAGCATTACAGCCAGATAGTACAAAGAAAGACACCATCAAATAAATCCAAGGCACTAAACCTTTTATATACTTCTTCATTACTACTACTCCCCCTTTCAAAATCAATTACAGATTCTGCAACAATTCACCACTCATAAGTTTTGCGTAAATAAGTAAACAATTGTTCCAAAATAAGATTTCATTTTGTTCACCTATACTGTTTAGTTATTTAAAAGTTTTTCTTCATAAATCCCACTTCCAATTTTACTTATTGTATTTTATTCAATTAAATGACTCTATAACAAAAAGACACCCAATTTCTACATGAGTGTCTTATTTGAAATTAAAGTTTTATTTATTTAATTTCAAAAGTATTTACTGTAAAAATCCTGTCTTAGCTTTCCGCTTAGCTGAGCGAATATCTTTGTAGTCTCACTTTTTTTATGACCCTTGAATGACATCGATTGGCGCACCGTTATTAATCAAACGCACTGCATAGCTGTTTATAAGTACTATATTTCCCATAAATCTTTAGGATTTATTATATGCACCTATACTATTTCCTTTCTAAAACAGAAAATGGATATATAAAAACTGATTCTATTAATAAATTCATTAAACTTTTAACTAGGAAATCACTTATTAACTTAACACTATAAAGCATTATATAACAAGAATATTTGATACGAATCATACATATATTGATTTTAGTATTTCTTTAAAACAGAAGTCTATAATTATTCTAATGATGGAATTATTATATAAGCGAAAATTATCTATAAGATAGGATGATGACAATTATTGAAAAATCTCTTCTTGCTATGGTTATTTTACGCGTATTGTCTGGAAGTATTGAAGTAAGTGCTGGATTGTTGATGCTAAAGTTTAATAGTTTAGAAAAAGCCTTCTATATTAATACAATGCTTGCTTTGGTTGGTCCAACAGTTTTAATCGTAACGACTGCAATTGCATTATTTGGACTAGCTGATAAAATTCCTGTAATGAGAATCATTTGCCTATTTACGGGAATTACACTTATTCTTATTAGCTCTCATGTTAAGTAATAAAAAAGTATTCCATATACTTCTTCACAGCAATATGGACATTTCATTCATAATCCTTGTTAAATTCTTTATGACAAACATCATATTTATCAACCATTTCGGTAACTTAAAATAATATCTATAAAAGTTATATTCATATGATCATCTTTTAACGATAACCATCAACAGTCTCATCTGGCTTATGTAGTTTACCAATTTACTCGCCATTTTAATGAAGCTTCGATGTGGAACTGACCGAGCGGACGCCTGTACATTCAAAAAAGAACAGAATACGCTTCATTTAATCTTCCATCGTTTCTAAATAGCCTTGGTGTAAACATGTATCCGTCAAAAACTTCTTAATCCCTGTTACAAATGACAATTCAATCGTGCTACTTGTAATAGCTAATATTTCCCCTTCTCCAAAAATCACATGCATTACTTTTGAGCCAACGATTAACGCGGACTCTGTTGTAATCGTGCGCTCATTATGATAATGCTTCTGTGCTTTCCTCGGGCTTTTCTGCGCTTTCTTTGGCAATTCCCGCGGTGAGACGATTTGTTTTAACTCCTTCATGAAAATCGATGGCACCACACTTGTTTTAAAGCGCTTGCTATACGAAATTAATTCCAAATGGCGAATCGCACGCGTGATACCGACATAAAAGAGTCGCGTTTCTTCTTCGATTTCTTCTTCTGCCTCACTAGGTAAAATCCCCTCAATCAAGTCAATCAAATACACACGGTCAAATTCCAAGCCTTTTGAACTGTGCAATGTTGTCAGTGTAATTGCATTCAAATCATTTTTTATGTGAGACGAGCTTGCTAAATTTTCAAGCTGCTTCAAACGACTTGCAAATTCGGTCATCGTCTGCGTATGACGCGCTATTAAACCAAGTACATCCACAATATCTAGTAAATTTTCATAATTAAAACCGAGATTCTCACTCATTTTCTTTAAAGTACGCTCATATCCGAAGTCATAACGGATATGCTCTAGCATGGCGGTTGGCGTCGTTTTATCAAATTGAATGCTATCATACGTTTTGCGAATTCGCTTAATATATTCAGGCTGATAATCCTTTAACTCAACATGCTCTAACAACTGTGTGAATACACAGCATTCCTCCGGCACCTTTTGTAGTGCCTTCAATTGCGCTGGTGTAATATAAGCATTCATTTTTCTGTAAACTTTTTCAAATACAGTGATGTTTTTTGTATTGTACGCTAGACGCATGAAGTTCATAATATCCTCCACAACCCAATGCGTAAAAAAGCGAATCGTGGAATCTTTCATATAGAAAGGCAAACCTGCTCTGTCAATCGCGTCCATAAGCGGAATGGCTGACGTATTATTTCGATATAAAATAGCCGTTGAGCCGCGCTTAGACAGATTTCTCAACTGGTCCACTAAATAGTTGGCCTGTAAAGTGTAATTCTCTAGGATTTTAAACGAGATTGGCTCTGCTGCAGGATTTTCCGTAAACATTTGTTTGTTATAACGCTTTTTATTGCGCTGAATGAATAGATTGGCTGGCTCTACAATCGTTGCAGATGAACGATAGTTTTGCGTCATAAGTAAAACTTGCGCCTCCGGATAGATCTTTTGGAAATCCAACAAATAGTCTGGCTCTGCACCGCGCCAGCTATAAATGGCCTGATCCTCATCCGCTACGACGCATAAATTTTGATGGACTGCGACGAGCTTCGCGATAATCTCATGTTGAACGGGCGATGTATCCTGACTCTCATCCGTTAAATAATAATCGTAGCGGCGTTGGTATTGCGCCAGCACTTCTCGATTTTTCGTGAAAATTTCATTCGCCATTAACAGCATATCGTCAAAATCAATTAACAAACGGTCACTACCTGTGCGTTTATATTCCTCATAACGCTGTAAAATCTGGACTTTTCTTGGCACCTTTACTTTTGCAATATCCCATTCCTGTTCTGGCAGCATTTTATTTTTGATAAACGTTATGTACGTCAGTAGCTCGTCTAATTGATCTTCGGTAATTTTTGTGTCATTTAATTGTTCAAAAATTTCGCGAAGCACTCGTTTTTTTGAAACGACACCCGGCTTGTCCGTGTCTTCAATAATGCCATACGAAATGCCCTGGCGTTCGAGTGTCTGCCGCACAACTTGAAAAGCTAAACTATGAATTGTTGAAAAATCAACTGGTTGCAAATGCGGGAAAAATTTCGCAAAACGTGCTTTCATATCACCTGCCGATGCCTTGCTAAACGTAACAGCCTTTATGCGAGAAGGTTTCACACCAAGCTCCTCAATCATATACCCAATACGCATAATAATCGTCGTCGTTTTTCCTGAACCGGGCGATGCCAATAGTAAAAGCGGACCATTCGTTTGCAACACCGCCTGCGTCTGCACATCATTTAGACGAACGCCAAGTGAACGCTCCTTTTCCTCAAAAAACGCTTTTTGCGTATCATTCATAACAATCGCTCCATTCAAAAAAATCTATACTATATTATAACCTAATAAATTCAATGATGAGCATTCATCATAGGAAAGCCGCACAATTAGCGCCCACTGGTTGATCAGGGGACGCTATCAAGGATAAATTGGATGTGAATAATTTTTATTCGTATTGGGGTACTATACTTTAAACAATAATTAGCTCAATTTGTACCGAATAAGTCCCTATTTAACAATAAATTATAGGGAGTTTTCGATAATTATAAAGTAATGACCAAGGTATATTTATAATATGTAAACTAAAATTATTTAGCGTAGAGCGTGAGTACGTCAACTTCCCCTTATCCCTTTACTTCGGTATATGGTCAAGACCTTGCTTACACTTTGGACAAGAATGTCCAGACAACTAAAATTACTGAGGAGAGGATAAAAGAAATCAATAAATATCAAAAAGCATAAGCTTTTTACGCCTACGCTTTTCAAAATTAATGTTAAGACATCGTTATTCTTTTACAAGCTATTTTTGCTGCTGGAATGCCAACACCAGCACCAAGTGCAGCATCTACTGAATCTCCCCAAGAACCACTGCTAGCCTTTATTTCGTTCCCTGCTGTCAAAACTCCCTCTGCTACAATTTCAACACAATCATAATAGTCTGGATTAGGATTACCTTCAAGATACTGAGCAGCTAATTCGTCTGCTTTCTTTTGTATTGAAAGTCGACCTGGTTCAGCTAATGAACTAAAAACACTCTCAGCTTGCCCACCTAAATGTACTATTACGTCGTTAATGTCTCGACCAGTACGATGTATTTCTCCCATTTCAGATGACATATTTAGTCCTCCCATCCTTGAAATATGAACTTTTTAAGTTCACAAATATTGTATCCAACTGAGATTGAACTATTCCAATAACAACTATTTCTTATTGGTTAAATTTAACATGTTTGTCTGGACATTCGTGTCTCAGAATTTGGACAAGAATGTTCAAACATATTCTAAAAAATCAGCATTTATTAGTTAGTTAACTTTATATACAATATTCGTGTTTTATTCAATCTTTGCTGTATCCAGTCGATGGAGGAATAGCATTTTTGTAATTAAAACACGAACATTTAGATTTATTTTGAGTACAATAGTTCGTTTATTGTCGTCTGTCAGTATTTTTGTAAACAATCGCTCTAACTAATATCACTTCAACCCAACGATCATAATGTTTGCTACTTACATATGTATTCCTTATGTGAATAATTTTTACTACAGTTTGGATGAATAATCCCCTTTTGAATGATAAATTTATAGGAACCATGCGATAACAATATGGCGAATAAGGTAAGAAATTTTAGATAATTACATTAAAAATAACGCTATGAGGCGTATCGACATTCAGTTACATGTACCGTTGCCTTTCTCGATCGCTTTCACAGCGCACAATTAAAGCTATCTGTGGCTAAGGGAGACATGAAATTATCATTATAAAAGATTTCGACATGTAAAGTTGTTTTAATTCTCATTGAACTAAGGTATCCCGTTGAATAAGATATTTAGTTGATTCTTCAGATTCAACAATTAAAATATCTCCTCGTTCTTTGGTGAAAAAAACTTTGTACCAACAGGAAGTTTATTCAACATCTCGTCTTTAAAATCTGTATTAGTATTGTTTCCTGTTTTAATTTCACACCCTCTCATATATCTTATTTATTATCAATATGGACAAGAACTTCCAAACACTCATATAAATTTTTAGAGTTAAGCCGTATTAATCCGAATAAAAAAGGATTCTGCGCCAAAGACAGAATCCCTATTTTTTCAGTGGTTTGCATATGAAGTTGAAATGGTGAATTTTTGTAGATGTTCAGAGCTAAGACTATATGAAATAACTTTCTCCTTGCTCTTCTTGACTACATCAATGTGATCGTCGTAACTAAAAATAAAGAAATTAACATTATTTTTGCCTCTATTTAAGTTGATGACAAATGGCGTAACATTAGTTTCTGGCTGTAAAAATAATTTTTCATTGCCTGGAAATATATAATGTTTTTTTAAAAAGAAAGCTTTATTAAAATAGTCTATAAAACTAATTTTTTCTTCCTCTTCTAAATTCTTTCCATTAAATGTTATCGTAACATCATTTGAATCGAGTTTTTTATGAAGTTCAAATTTACTTAATCCCCATGCCACAGCTGCACTAGGTGGACTCATTAACAATTTAATAATAGATCCAATCACTAGCGTAATTATCAAACCCAATGTCATATCCTATCAACTCTTTCAGTAATTTATTATAGTAGCAATTACTAAATTATTAACTTCATTTCACATTGTTTCATAAAAAATAATTAGTAATTAGGCTATATCCATGTTTTATCATTCACCTTTCAATGATAAGGGATTTATATTTTTTCTCACCATCCAATTCAAAATTATTTTGACCATCCATTTAACTTATAATTACATAATATCTTATAACATCCAATCAAACATATTTTAGTCATCCAATTGACTATAAACTATTAAGAACTTCTACAATGGAAATTATTTCATTGTAAAATCAGGTCAATTTACTGCATTAACAGTCACGTCCTTCGCCAACGTAGAAGACTTCTTTTTAAACCATTCATACACATAAAAATCTTTTGCAGTACTATCACCTACAGATAATGAAGTAACATTTAATCTTATCCCCTTCATAAGTCCTATCGAAAACCCTAGACTACCTGTGTACGATAATTTGTTTGATTTTGTATTGTAAGATTTAACCACTGACTATACCAAATATAACTTTAAATTCGTTACGGTTTTTCTTCTGTCTTTTCAAACCTTCTTTTAAATCTGCTATTAAAACGGTTTTACCGATCCAAATTCTTAAATACAACGAGTAGAACTTTATTGGTCCTTTTATTTCTTTCTCTTCATATTCCGTGCCATCTTCTAACTCTATTTCAGTCCTAATTATCTATGCGTTACCTATCCCGAATTCAATGAATTTCAAAATTAACTCACCCCAATAGCCGCACAGTATAACTTTTAGTGTATCAATAAACAAATATCCGTTATTCAAATAAACTGCACCGTTAGTGCCAGAGATTTTATTTTCATGAGCGTTTAAGTAAAATTTTTCACAAGTTAAACTTCAAGTATCATTTTAATAATCAATCACCTCAAAAAATAACTAAATGAAGTGACCTTAAAAGTTGATACGGTTATTTCATTAAGCAGCGGTTTGGGCATGAGTTCGATATTGTCGTTTTGTATTGTAATATGTTATGTGTTTTTCTGGTTTCATTTTGAAATGTACTATACGTTCAAACTCTTCCAGACAGCTTTTCCAATCGATGATGTGGGTCTTATTAATTCGATAAAAGTATTACGTAATACGAACCGAAAGCCTACGAAAGATGAAATTTCGCAATATCGTTTCCGTAGAAAAACTGGAAATCATAGGATTTAAATGGCGTATCTTGTGCTGAATAATTACAATTCAAACCGGAATGTACTCAATAAAAAGAGAACGAACTTTAAACCCTAATCCCCGAGGTTTGTTTAAATTAATGATATTAACCTTGATAGGAGAACAAATCAAAAGAGCATGTTTTGAAAAAGATTGATCAAAACATGCTCTTATTTGAATGTGAGCAGATTAACTACAAGGAGAAGAGCCAAACTCTCATCATAGTGTATCGAAAATGGTACATCTGCATTCAAAAACTTTGTTCAAATAAATATTCCAATAATGCTATTTTGGAAAACCCCCTTTAGACTACTATGAGCTAACGGGGGATTTCGTCGCAACTTTATTTCAAAGCTTTTCGAAGATTAATAATCACCAAAAAGTGTTCCAAGTTTCTGTTTTTAGGGCAACCTTTATTAGGTTAACATTAAAAAAACGTAATCAATCGCTTAGCAATCTCTTAGAATGGATAGTTTATTGGTTTCACTTGAACCGATACCCATTTTGCCTGTGTAAATTCATCGACAATCCACGGATTACCAAAACGGCCAATCCCACTGCCCTTCATACCACCAAATGGAATATTAGATAAGCAATTAACCGTTTGATCATTTACATGAGTCATACCAGCTTCAATTTGTACTGCTACATCTTCACCAAGTGTTAAATCATTTGTAAAAACAGCAGAACTTAGACCATATTCTGTATCATTGGCAATTTGGATCGCTTCTTCATCAGTAGAAGCTTTAATGAGTGACACAACTGGTGAAAAGAATTCTCTTCTTGCTAAATTACTTTCATTATCGACATTACCAAAGATAAATGGTGTCAAAATATTGCCTTCACGTTTGCCGTCTAATAACACTTCCACACCATCTTTTTTTGCTTCTTCAATAAAGCCTAATACTTTCTCAATTTGTGCGTGGTTAATAAGTGGACCAATGACTGTGGATGGAACTTGTGGATTACCATATGGTAATTGTTTTGCACGTTCTACAAATTTAATGGCAAACTCTTCATACAGATTTTCATGGACAATAATACGGTTAATACTCATACAAATTTGTCCTTGATGTAGGTATTTACCCATGATTGCTGCATTCACTGCCTGATCAATGTCTGCATTTTTCAATACAACAAATGGGTTATTGCCACCCAATTCTAATGCTGTACGTTTTAACAATTCACCAGCAATTTTTCCTATATGTTTACCAACTCCAGTAGAACCTGTGAAGCTAATTAGTTTTGAATGTGGATTAGTAATCATTGTATCTCCGACTTCAGGTATATCAGTAAGTATAGAATTGAACACACCTGATGGAACACCGGCTTCTTCAAATGCTTTTGCAATAACAGAGCCGCCTGAGATACCAGTTTGAAGATCTGCTTTATGCACAACAGTATTTCCTAAAGCTAATGCTGGCGCAATCGTACGCATAGATAAATAAAGAGGGAAATTGAAAGGCGAAATGGATGCAATGACGCCCAGAGGTAAGCGATAAACCTTATTCACTTTATCAGGTATTGCGGACTCAACAATCTTCACTGTACCAACTTCGTTAACTATTTTTAATGATTCTTCTAAATCTGCAATAACAAAGCTAACTTCTACATTTCCTTTGAGTACGCTACTACCCGTTTCTAAAACTAAAACATCCACAATTTCTTGTTGGTGCTCTTTAAAGTAAGCGATTACTTTTTCAATAACGGATTTTCGAAGTTCAGCATTTTGTGCCCACTTTTTTTGTGCTTCACTTGCTGCTTCAAATGCAGCATCTAATTGTGCTTTTGAAGCAATTGAAATATTGGCTACTACTGTATCATCAAATGGGTTTAGATCATGATAAATGCGACGAGTTTCTCCTTCAACCCATTTACCATTCATATAACTCTTATTTAATAAAAAATATTGATTCATAGAAAATTCCTCCAAATATAGATATTACAATAGTAAAGGTCAAAGCGAATTTACAAATAATACAATTACGAATTGTATTGGATTATTCAATTGACATTGTCCCTTTATTAGTTCAACAACAAATTTACTTCTTTTTTTCGAGAAAGTTGAGAAATTACCAGTAGTTATCTCGATTACTAGAAAGTCCATAATCATCCACCCGCTGTGAGTAAACTCCCTCACTCAACTACAATCCCAACTTCTCAAAGTAAAGTTATAAAAATTAGTTATTTATCTAAAATGATATAGCATCTTTTATAAAAATTAGCGGTCCACTTATTAAATTTTTTAACCATCCACTGGAGGATTTTTTGCTCACCGTTATCGCTTCGAATATAAATGGAGATACTGATACTTCGAACTTCAAGTAGTCATCAAGTTGAAGCAATACACCTTTCTTCTGCATAAAAAGCCGATTTCTTCACGGAGAAACCGGCTTTGTATTAAATATAAATTAGTTACCAGCACCAAAAAAGAAGAAAAACATAAACTACTTTCCCGAAAATAAAGCAGTGCTAATAAGATGTTGCATTGTCATTGTTATTAATGATTTTAACTGCGGAGCTAGTACCAATTCTGGATGCCCCTGCTTCTATCATAGCTTTGATATCGGCTACATTACGAACTCCTCCAGATGCTTTCACTCCAACTGCTTGGCCCACAGTTTTTCTCATTAAGGCTACGTCTTCAACGGTTGCCCCATGTAAAGAAAAGCCTGTTGAAGTTTTCACATAATCTGCTCCAGCTTTGACTGATAACGCACATGCACGAACCTTTTCATCGTCAGTTAAAAGACTTGCCTCGATGATTACTTTTACTAAAGCATTTCCCTTGGCTGCTTCTACTACACTGCGAATGTCCTGCTCTACTAGAAAATCATTTTTATCTTTTAGAGCACCGATATTAATTACTACATCAACCTCCGATGCGCCATTTTCAATCGCATTTTTTGTTTCAAATGCTTTTGTTTCAGGTGTATTAGCACCTAATGGAAAACCTATAACCGTACAAACATTAACTCCTGTGTCTTGTAATTGCTTTGCAGAGAGACTTACCCATATTGGGTTTACACACACAGATGCAAATCCATACTGCCTTGCCTCATTACATAATTTTATAATTTCATTTTCCTTCGTAACTGGTGAAAGCAAAGTATGATCAATCAATTTATAGAATTCCATTGGTTTCTCTCCTTTAAATTTTGATCTAAATTAATATGACATTTCTGTTGGGGACTTCATGTAAGACAATTACTATCACTTTTCTACTAATGTATTCTGACGTTTGAAAACACTCTTTTATAATAATCGATTTTAAAATTTTATAACCATCCATTTCAACACTTTTTAACACATCCACTTTTCATAAAAAAATCAATATCATTAAAATAACGCTAACTATATGCTTAGCTTTCATGCAGAAAAGTTTGTACAACAGCTTCACATGTAAACTTATTAGCATCTGTAGAAAACAAGTTTGCAAGTCACCTTATGTCCACCATATCTAAATAATCCGATGACAGCTTTGGAATTGAACTAAAACTAAAGAAATAGCAGATTTACTTGAAACAAAATATGAACACCTTAATCGAGTTATTGATTCTCTTGCTGAAAAGAAAATTATTGTGAGAGAATAAGAATTCTATTCAAATAGTAAACTGAAATGAATTAGAAAGAGTATCCAATGGAATTCAATTGAATATAAAAGTACGCCCCCTCTTTTTTCTAATAACGTAGTCAAAAAAATAAACGTGTTGAATCTGATGACTGCAAAATTTTAAAATTATAGAACGCCGTATACAACAAGTGAAAAATAAATTAAAAATCGAGAAATAAGCATGTCTAATGCTTGTTCTCGATTTTTGTTTTTTTTATTTAATTGATTAATTTAAACGGCCTAAATGAGCTTTTAAATACTGAATAAATGGATGCTCTACTATATCTGATTTGCGAGTGCATATAAATAAACTTTGCTGAATATCTGCATGCTCAATAAACACACGAGCCAGTTTCCCTTTTGATATACTTTCTATCACACTATTTGAGGGTGCTAAAGTCATACCGTACCCTGCTTCCACTACTTTGATCGATTCATGTAATCCCTGCATTTGAAGTCCTGATTTGGGTAATGGCGCATTAAAAGTGTAAAATATCGCCTCCAATAAATCGAGTGTCGAGCTACCACGTTCCCTATAAATAAAGTCTTCGTTCGATAATTCGTAAATGGAAACAGTTTGATTTGCTAAAGAATGTGATGGGTGGACAATAAACCAGAACGGGATATTTTAACTTTGCTATAAACAATTAAAAATTACAACTGAAGATGTAAATAATAGCAAAAATGAATGTTCATAAATTTGTTTTAAATATATTTTTCATAAAAATAGAGAAACAATTTTTACCTTCATGACTTATAGTAAAGAAAGTCCTAACTTTATTGTCCAAATTTTAGTACATAAAAGTTAGGACTTCTTTGTTAAAATCCCTCTATTAAGCTAATCTTTAATCCTCACTTTAATATCCTTTTACACAATTCCCATAATGTCTTTTGCATATGGGCAAGATCTTTTAGACCCATGTTATAGTAATAATTTAAACTTTGGTGTCTTTAATATCATTAAGATTGTAGAACTCGACACAGTTTTTCGAAACAATTTTGTTCTGTAAAGAAATTTTTCTAATCTAATTAAAATCTTATCGTATAATCCATAAATAACAGATTTTTTTATTTTATCATATATAATTTTTGGTCTGTTATAATCTCATTTTACTTTGTTCTAAGTAAACGAAGCGAGTTTAGAATAACAATTAAAGCAGCCCCTGTATCACTTAAAACTGCTAGCCATAGCGTAAGCCATCCAGGGAAAATCATCACTAGCGCAATAACCTTAATAATAATTGAAAAGATAATATTTTGTTTAATAATCATTAAAGCTTTTTTACTTAGTTTGATCGTATGTGGTAGTTTATCAAGGTTATCAGCCATTAATACAATATCTGCCGTTTCCATGGCTGTATCAGTACCCGCACCACCCATTGCGATGCCTAAATTTGCTGTTGCAAGAGCCGGGGCATCATTTATACCGTCTCCTACCATTGCAACTGTGTAGCCTTCATTTTGAAGCTTCTGAATGGCCTTCACTTTATCTTCCGGTAATAGATTTGCAAAGTAACGTCCAACATTTGCTTCAGAAGCGATCATCTTAGCAGCACCATCATTATCGCCAGTTAACATTACAGTTTGATTAACATTGTTTTGCTTCAATAAATTTAAGGTTGAAACAGTGGAAGATCGAATCTTATCTGATACTGAAATTAAGCCTAACATCTGTTTTTCAGTACCGATTAAGACAACTGTTTTGCCGTTATTTTGAATTTCATTGATTTTTTCATTCAGCATAGTTAAAGGAACACCTAGCTCCTCAAACAACTTCACATTTCCAGCATAGTAAATCGACTCTCCAATTTTTGCTTGAACGCCCTTTCCTACAATATTTTTGAAATCAGTACCTATTTTTTTCTCAATATTGTGCTCCACTACGTAATTTGTAATGGCTTTAGCAATAGGATGAGTGGAATATTCCTCTAATGTTAGTGCTATAGATAATAATTCCACTTCAGAAATCTCTTCCACTTGAACATCCGATACTGTCGGTTTTCCTTCTGTTAATGTTCCTGTTTTATCAAATGCAACGGCATCAATCTTCCCAGCAATCTCAAGGAATGTGCCGCCTTTGATGAGAACGCCATTTTTCGCCGCATTCCCGATAGCTGAGACTATGGCTACTGGTGTAGATATAACTAATGCGCAAGGGCAAGCGACTACTAAAAGTTCAAGACCTTTATAAAACCACTCGCCAGCTGTTCCAAAGCCAAATAAAGGTGGAATAATAATCAATGCTAATGCAGAGATAAATACTATAGGTGTATAGATGCTTGCAAATTTATCAACAAATGCTTCTGTCGGTGCTTTTTTTTCTTGTGCTTCTTCTACTAGATGAATAATTTTAGCGATAGTAGTATCTGCAACTAGTTTTGTTACTTTTACTTCCAATGTACCATGTTCATTAATAGTACCTGCATAAACAATATCACCAATTTGCTTATCTACTGGTATAGATTCACCCGTTATTGGGGCTTGATTAATACTTGATTCGCCTACCAGAATTTCACCATCTAATGGGATTTTTTCTCCTGGTTTAATTACGATAATTTGACCAAGTACAATTTCCTCAACAGGTTTCTTTTCAATAGATGTACCTACTTTAACCCAAGCTTCTGGTGGAGCTAAGTCCATTAAATTTGAAATTGAATCTCTCGTGCGTTCGATTGATTTGGTTTGTAGGTAATTTCCTATAGCAAACAACCAAACAACCGTTGCTCCTTCAAGCCATTCCCCAATTAATACAGCCCCTATAGCTGCACCTGACATCAAAACATTCATATCTAGAGATCTGCTCTTAATTGCATAAAATGCACTTCGGACAGGCTTATATCCACTAACGACCATAGCTATTCCATAAAAAAGATTACTTAGCCATTCTGGGAGAGCCATATAGGATCCGATGAATCCTAATGCTATTAAAATTCCTGAAAAGATGATGATCTTGTTTTCAGTTTTCGATTGCTTTTGTTTCGATTTCGATGACATCCTATTTTCTACAAGAGAAGCTTGGAAACCAATCTTTGAGACTTCTGAAATGATTTCATCTGAAGTGCCTACGTGTTCAACCTTCATTTTTCCTATAGAAAAATTGACGATAGCTGTTGAAACCGTTGGTAAACTCATTAAGTGTTTTTCAATACTTTTCGCACAACTACTGCAATCCATGCCAACAACATCATACGTTTTTAGATGATTATTTTGTTGGATGGGTTCTGCAGTAAATCCTAATTTTTTTACAGTTCGTTCAATAGGCAATAATGCTTGTGAAGAATCAGCACTTACCTGCATTTTTGCAGTACTGAAATTTACTTGAACTGTACTAATTTCAGGGAGAGTAACTAACCCTTTTTCTATGGTTTTTGCACACGCTGCACAATCCATTCCGAAAATCCGATACGACATTTGAAATTTAACAGGTTCTTTTTTATTTGAGTTGATATGATTTGCTGAAATATCTTCGAGTGGGATAAATGTCTGTTTTGATCCCCCACTACAACATGTGCTGTTACTGTTATTAGCAGTTTTTGATATTGTCGTTGAAGAACAACAACCCTTACCTAGTTGCTCATCATCGGCATTATGATTTGTTGAATCACAGCAGCTCTTACTTGCCTGCTCCCCTTTATCATTATCATGATTTGAATCACAACAGCTCTTACTTACCTGTTCATCTTTATCATCATGACTATTTGAACTACAACATTTATCTGCCATCTCAATCCCTCTAGTCTATATGATTTGCACAGCATGAAACATCAGAGTGAACATCTTCTAAAACAGTATCAAACATTTCAAGAAGATCGCGAATACGCTCATTTCTCAAACTATAGTAGCAATACTTACCTTCATTACGGCCAACAATAATACCACAACCTTTTAAACAGGCTAAGTGTTGTGAGATGTTTGACTGATTGCCCTTTAATTCATCAACAATCTGAGATACTGTCTTTTCCTTCTCTTTAATACACTCTAAAATTTGAAGTCTTACCTTATTGGAAAATCCATGAATTAATTTAATTTTTAAATCAAAAGAATTGTCTGTCACAAAATCTCCTCCAATTCACATTAGACTTTGCTAATATGTTTTGTTATTATCATATTCGATATTACTAATATGTGTGTCAATCATATTAGCACTATCTAATATGTCTGTCAAAATCTTTAAAAATGAATTTATTGGAGGTCAGTATGATAAAAATACTCTTATTAATGCATTAAGATGTTATGTGGAAGCGCATACATCAATTGCAGATTCAAGATCATATGAATGATAAAGTGACTACAGAAACATACCATTAAATTTGAGAAAATCTAAAAAACGAGGTTATTAATAATGAAAAAGAAAAATATTGGCGCTAAACTCGCTGTTATCCTCACGCTACTTATCTTTGTATTCGTTGCTTTAATCGTTGTATTAAATCAAAAGGATGAACCAGTTACGGAGAAAGCCCCTACAGGACCACCTTCCATAGAAGATCAACCTCTATTCGGGGAATCAACTGCTCCTGTTACAATCGTTGAGTTCGGTGATTTCAAATGTCCTGCGTGTAAAGCTTGGGGAGATACAGTATTTCCTAGACTAGTAGAAGATTATATTGATAGTGGAGAAGTGAATTTTGCCTATGTTAATGTTCCATTCCATGGTCAAGAATCTATCTTAGCGGCTTTGGCTGCAGAATCTGTTTATCAACAAGACCCAAGTGCATATTGGGAGTTCCATAAGACGCTCTTCTCCTCTCAACCAGAAACAGCAAAACATGATGAATTATGGGTAACAACAGAAAAGTTATTAGAACTTACAAGCACTATTCCATCCATATCCCCTGAAAAATTAACACAAGACTTGGAACAAGAACTGACAATGCCACAAGTGGAAACAGATACTGCTTTATATAAAAAGCACGGAGTCGGTGTAACACCAACAATTATCATTGGTGATAAAAAAATTAGTGATCCATTTGATTATGAAGAAATTCAAAAAATAATAAAAGAAGAATTGAGTGCTGCAAATGAATAAAGTGATGAAGGGAACTTCCAAAGACATTTATCTACTTTACTTTGCTTGGCTAGTCTCATTAGTTGCTACTTTTGGCAGCTTATATTTTAGTGAAATTCGAGAATTTATCCCTTGTGAAAAGTGTTGGTATCAAAGAATTTTCATGTATCCACTTGTTTTTATTCTAGGAATTGCGATGTTTCAACGTGATGTAACAGTGAGAAAATTTGTTTTACCTCTTTCCATTATGGGAGGCTGTATATCTCTTATTCACTATCTTGAACAGAAAATCCCTGGATTTGGTGGATTTAAACCTTGTGTAAGTGGTGTACCTTGTAATATCCAATATATTAATTGGTTTGGGTTTGTAACAATTCCCTTCCTAGCATTAACAGCCTTTACACTCATATCAATTAGTATGATAGCTATATCAAGAGCCAAACGAAAGGTGGCGTAATCTTTGCAAAACGAGATTAATTTATTACTAGTCTTCGGAGCAGGATTATTATCCTTCTTATCTCCTTGCTCATTACCTTTATATCCAGTGTTTCTTTCGTATATAACGGGTGTATCTTTAAATGAATTAAAAGAAAACAAAGGGATGTTAAGCCGCCATGCCATAAAAAATACATTATTATTTTTACTTGGTTTTTCCATCATTTTTATAGCACTTGGTCTCTCTACTTCGTTTATAGGGACATTCTTTATACAATATAAAGATTTATTAAGACAAATCGGTGCCATCATTATGGTTTTCTTTGGTCTACTAAGCGTAGGTATCCTTAAATTAAATTTTCTACTCTCTGAAAAGAAATATCAGTTTAAAAATAGGCCTAGTGGCTATATAGGTTCGATATTAATAGGAATAGGTTTCGCTGCCGGCTGGACACCTTGTACAGGTCCAATCTTAGCTGGTGTAATGGCTTTAGGGCTAACAAACCCCGATAAAGGCTTATTATATATGCTCATTTATGTACTTGGTTTTTCAATCCCATTTCTTATGATGTCCCTATTTATTGGCAAATTACGTTTTTTCCAAAAAAGAAGTCATCAATTTATGATTATTGGCGGTTGGATCATGATTTTAATGGGGATTTTATTATACTTTGACATGATGACAAAAATTATTGCATGGGTTACGCCTATTTTCGGAGGGTTCACAGGATTTTAGGGGTTCATATGCTTTAATGTTCTGTTGAAAGGTTGGAGGACATATTGAATAATACGTGGAACAAGATTATTTACAAAATTGGCTCTTCCTTCTACGATAAATTTTTTAATACAGGTATTTTTTTAAGGGCCAGAAAAAGGATTTTTCAAGAAGCACCTTTTCAGAGTAAACAAAAAATCTTATATGTAGGTATTGGTACTGGCGCTGATTTAGAATTAATTGATTACGTTGATTACGATATAACTGCCATTGATTATTCACCTGATATGCTAAATAAGGCTATAAATAAATTCAAGCACTCTACTATCAAATTTTTAGAAATGGATGCTCAAAAAATGGCTTTTGAAGATGAATCTTTTGACTATATTGTAGCGAATTTAATTCTCTCGGTCGTTCCTGATGACAATAAATGTTTTGGAGAAATGATAAGAGTTTTAAAAAAGGATGGAAGAGTTCTCATCTTTGATAAATTTGCTCCTAAAAATCAAAAAATAACATTAACAAAAAAACTATTAAGGCCGTTTATAAGCATGTTAGGAACCGATATTGGTCGAAGTTTTGAGGATTTGTTTAAACAAAATGAACAAAGGCTCAAAATTATAAAAGATGACCCAGTTATGTTAAGTGGAATGTATAGATATATTGAAGTGATTAAACTCAATTAAATACCCAGATGGTAAACAAAAATAGGCATGGATGCTTCAACAGCACAATGCCTATTTACTTTTTTTGATTTGCACTCCTTTTTTCCATAATAACGGTATCATGCCATTGCCCCTGTAACTGAGCGATTTTTTCTCTCGTACCAACAACTCTAAATCCCATCTTTTTATGTAATTGAATACTTGATGTATTGATGGCAAAGATAGATGATTGGAGTGTCCAAAAACTTGCCTTTTCACTCTCTTCAATTAGTATTTTAAATAGCTTTGAGGCAATACCTTTTCCTTTACTATCATTTGATATATAAACACTAACTTCTCCCACTCCAGAATAAACGGTGCGTGTAGAGACGGGGGAAATGCCGATCCAACCAACTACTCTATTGTGTTCTTTTGCTACAACGCGCAAGGTTGCCATCCCTGTTCCGATTCCCTCTTTATAAATCTTTAATACCTCGTTTAAATCACTCGTTTCCATTTTACGAACAATAAGGTTGTCCATCCCATTTCCCCCTTTATATTTTAAAAGAACTGTTAGCTTTCGCTAACAGTCAAATTTTTAATTTCTAACAACATGAATTTGATGGATTGGCAAGATTTATACCGCATACTCCTGTTTCAGGTAACTCCAATTCCACACGTTTTGAGGCTTCTTCATCATCTGATAAATAAGCTGTTATGGAACGAACTTGTTCGTAAGGTCGGGCCTATTTCCTGAATTGACAATAAGTTCTTCAAATCCTGTTAATACTTTTTGTTCGCCATTTATAGTACCAACAATATGGATGTTCTCATCTTTCTTCACCTGTGAAATATAGAAAGGTGTTATTACTTCAACCTTACCTGTATCTACTAATTCGTGAATTCGAACACCCAGAGCGCCACGTGCTGCCAATGCATCCTTTTCTTCACAACCTCCACGGCCAATTTAATTATTATATTTTATTCAGTTAAATGGACTTACCCGAAAGAACAAGCACAATTCTTTTTGCAGAATGGCGCTCGATTGTTGAAATTATAAGCATATTTCTTGTTTAACTAAAGCCCTCCGTTATTTCAATAAGTACATACTTTATCTTATAAAGGAAATAATACAATTAATTATGTAAAGACCTTAAAGAGGTGTATTTAGGTAAATGAAAAGGATATTACTCGTTTTTATACTCTCTCTTGCTCTAGTTACATCTTTTCAAACAAGAACTGTTTCATTATCTGAACACGCTCAGGACTCTAGTGAGCTTAGATTACAGGATATGCTCATGCTAATGCTTACTCCTTATATTGAAAAGGATTTGAGAAGCTATTATAATCCGAATATTTTAAAGGATGTTTCACCCTTTGTTACTCCGTGGAAAATTGAGTTGATTGAAACAAAAAGAAATCATTTTCGAGGCTTTAATATGCAAATTACATTTGAAATTGAACCAACAGATGGCGGTCATCATATTCCAGTAGGGAAGGATCGAATGACTTATGAAATATCTGCTGGACCTGAGGTGAAATTGATAAACCATACTCATCTAAAGACGTATAAATATCCACCAGAATAATTTGTGGCTTTGGAATAATTCCACGATAAAATAAAACAATCTAAAAAGGCATCAAGGTTGAAACCCTGATGTCTAATACTTTTATTACTTTATTTGTTTCCGAGTAAGTCATCATTTGCTTGAGTTACTTGTAGCTGCTAAATGAACAGCTCTTCAACTAACCTACACCATTAGCACAAGAAGCGCCTGCTCTAATTTAATACACCCGTTAGTTGACAAACAATTTTATTCCAAGTAACCATTCTTTTAACGGCAAGAATCCCTTTCCAATATAACCTTGCAGATTATTGCCTTTTGCTTTTTAAAGTAAAGCCCCCCTATACTTTAAGTACAGGACTTCATAATCTTTTTTTACACCTCATTAAAGTCAATCCCTAAATGTGTTTGTACAAGCAAAAAGTCTTCTTCTTACTCAAGAAAAAGTCCGACTGTTGAACAATGAAATATACGAAAGATCGCTCTGCAATACGTTCTAATTTATTTGACTTACTCACCCGTTTAGCCATAAAATCACCCGCTTCACCTGAGAGAATGAATAGGGCTTCACACAGTCAATACTGCTTCTACAGCTTTGCGAGGAAGGTCGCTGAATTTTGGTGCTTTATGACCAATCAACGCCACCCCAAGAGGATTGCAACTTTCGCAACAGAACAATTTGACCGATGTGATACGTATCGTGCATCATGATATTGCTGAGTAAACACTCAATAGAGGACCTGTTGGCTGCATACGGGGCTTTTAACTTTTCATCGTCAAGGTCCGCAATGACCATTTTTAATTTATTCATGACTTCATTGAGGCGCTGCACTGTCTGAGCCCACTCAATTTCGTCTTCTGGATCCCCCGGATTTCCAAAGGTTTCTTCATTGTCTTCTGCCTTATGCGGATTTTCCGTGCCCTTAATTCGATGGATTACGTCTTCATTCCAAAATATCAAATGGTTGACAATTTGCCAAATCGAATTACTGATTCCCGAACTTGTCCATGCTGCCTCAGCTGCGTTGACTTCATGAAGCGCCTGATCCATGGATGCAAACCAATCATTCTTATGGCAATGCATGTCGAGTTGTTCTAAAAAGATTTTGGTTACATCTTGCATACAACTAATCTCCTTACTGTTTAGTGTAATCTTTCAAAGTTACAAGACAAGAAAAAATCTGACTTAAGTGTCTACTTATAGGGTACATTAATGATAGATTTCCTAAATACCGCGAATTTTAATAGCTAATAGCACGGCTTGTCTTGCACCTATATTTTCATGAATGTCAGAAATACATCAACTCTCTTTTTCACTATCTTTCTAAAGTAAGCCCTCATAATAAAACTTACTACCATTAATGAATTCCACAAAATTATAAAAAACCCTTTTTTAAATAACCTACTCAATCGATTAAGTTTTAACCTTTACAATCTTTATTGCAGTCTATATAAACTACAATTGGTATTGTTCACTTTCCTCCACAATCTTGCCCGTTTGCTGTATAATCTTATAACTTTTACCACAGAAAACCCCTTCAGATACAGCATATCTAAAGGGGCAAAATAGTCTCCTGTTCTTTTAATAAAGGTAGATAGGTTAAAATTCTTCTTACTCTATAAGTGGTACTTTCTTAATACAATATGCGTTCTTTATTGATTTAACTTGTATCTTGTCTCTCTATCCAGTTCTGCTCTTAAACTTATTAGGAAAGGTTCCTGTTCAAAATATTTTAAGCCATAGGTGAGATTAAATTCATAGTCGAAGTCAGGAGGATTTTTCCCTTGATTATGCTGTATAATGGTTTCAGCTTTATCAAGTGCTTTTACCAAAACAGCTTCCTTTGTTACTCCTTCATTGTACTCTTTACAGACATCAATTATATGATGACCAATTTCTTCTGGTAAAAAGCTTGCCAACTTTTTAATTGCAAATTCTTCTTCTTTTGTCTTCTCTAACTTATCTGGCAGTAACACGGCGGATTGGTCTCCACTATAACGTTCACCAAGATCATGAACTAAACTCATAAATAGTACTTTCCCGTGATCTAATTCTGGAAATTGCCTTGCTACGATTGCTGCGAAAAGTGCTAATCTCCATGAGTGTTCAGCTGTACTTTCTTGACGACCTGATTTCATCCAAGCCGTCCTTGTGACTGACTTCAAGCCTTCAACTTCTTTAATAAAATCAAGGTATTTTCTTATCTCAATTTTTAATCTACTCCTTTCAAATACACTTGCCGATATCAAATTAAGCCATGTACTGTTTGCAAATAAGTACGAAACTAACCGACTCAAATAGATGGATTACTACTACTGAGGACATTAAGATAAACATTTGGTGTTACGTTCCCCTTGCAAGTGGCTCTGCATGACCTTATTTCCGTAACTCCCCATAAGAGTGGAATCATCACCATGCGGGAAAAGTGATGTCATTACCTTCAATAATCGGCAGCTTTCCTATCTATCATGTATATCTAACTTATTTACCGAGTACCTCTGCCAAAACCGGGATAGAAGAAGAGGAGCCTTTTCTAGATACTGCAAGTGAAGCAGCTTTTGAGGCAACTATAAGTGCAAATTTAATATCATGTTTCTGGGAAATCATGCTAAGGAAATAACCCAAGAAAGTATCACCTGCTGCCGTCGTGTCTTTCACTTTGACTTTATAGATTTCTTGCTTGTGTTCTTGTACATTGTCTCTATATACGACACCATTTGTACCTAAAGTCAGCACAACCTTTAAATTATTATAGTTTGATAGTAAGTGATCGAGTATTTTGTTAGGTGATTTTTCCCCAGTCATTTCTCGTCCTTCGATCTCATTCAGTATCAGATAGTTAATTTTTGAATAGTCTAAGCTCTTAATAGAATCACTTATTGGAGAAGGATTTAACGCAATGGTTAAACCCTTTTTAAAAGCAGCATTGATTAGGTAATCTAGACAATTTATTTCGTTTTGTAGAACTAGGAAATCATCGGCATTGAAGTCCTCTAATACGTTATCAATTTGTTCAACCGTTATTTCTTTATTCGCTCCACCATAGAGGAAAATGCAGTTCTCACCTGTTGGAGCCACTTGAATAATGGCATGACCTGTTATCAAACCGTCATCATATATTCTCTCAACACTAATTCCTTCTAATGCTAATTCTTGTTTTAGAAACAGGCCATCTTTGCCAATTTTACCTGCATGAAACACTTGAGCACCAGATTTTGCAAGGGCTATGGATTGGTTTAATCCTTTGCCACCTGGATATTCATCATAACTGACCGAAGATAACGTTTCTCCTTCTTTAACAATGTGAGGAATTGTATAAACTTTATCGATATTTAATGATCCGAAATTTAAAAATTTCATCTAAACACCCCATAATGTTAACTTACCAATAATTCTAATAGACGTTTCTTGAATAACTGATTGTCAATGGTCTTACAAACTATTGCATTAGGAGTGTGACCTGCAAATCCGTCAGAAATGGCAAGTTTACTACCGTCGTTTACTATCACTTGACCATAGGCAGCAGCTTCTGTCGTGCACACATAGCAGTAACATAACTTGTCTTCAAGAACAATTTCATCCCATAATACAACACCCATTGCCACGGCATCTGGTAAATCAACAATATGTTCATTACTTCTTTGTAAATTATATTCAAGCAAGGTGCGGTTACATTTAACAGAGAACACAGCTTCTTCTTTACCACTTGATAGTAATACATCCATATCGTCCTTATTTAAAGCTGCCTCACCTAAACATACATCAAATCCAATGATGGTAGTCGGTATACCTGCGTTGAGCATAATACTATATGCCTCTGCATCTACATACACATTAAATTCAGCAACAGGTGTAGTGTTTCCAGGGCCAAAGCCTGAAGTGCCCATTGTGTAAATATGCTTTACCTTTTTCATGGTCTCAGGTGCTTTTAAAATGGCAAGGGCAATATTTGTAACAGGACCAATGGTTACAATTTCGATTTCATCAGGGTTATTTTCAATAATTTCAAGAATAGCATCTACGGCATGCTTGGTTTCTGGCAAAAGAGTAGGATTTATTAAATGACAATCTCCCATTCCGTCTTCACCATGAACATTAACAGCTGTAACTAAATCACGCATAAGTGGTTTGCCTGCTCCAACATAAAGAGGTGGCTTTTGACCATTAGCCACTTCAATCGTCATTAGTGCATTTTTAGTTGCTAATTCAACTGGGACATTGCCACAAACAGTTGTGATCGCTTCTACTTTAAGATTAGTTGATTTTAATGACATAATTAACGCTACAGCGTCATCACTCCCGGTATCTGTATCAATAATTAATTTTCTCATAACAAGACCTCCAATCCTTATTTGTCCTGATTATATAATTCAATCTATAATGAAAATAGGTCAAATGACCAAAAGCGAAAAGAAGGTGAACATATGGATTTTAAAGATATTGTGAATGATGCACCAAAGCATATTAAGAAAGAATTTATTTATAGAAGACACAAGAAAGGTAGCCTTATTCTTCACCCGCATGAACAAAATAATTATCTTTATATTCTAACTACAGGTAGTGCAGAAGTGTATAGACAAAGTTATGAGGGAGCAATGCTTTCCCTTTATATTTATGATTCATATAGTTGTTTTGGGGAAATAGAAATTTTTAATGAAAAAATGAAAACACTCGGTGTAATTGCAAAACAAAATTGTGAAACGATAGCCATCCATAAAACAAAGGTTTATGAATGGATGAAAACCGATTTTAATTTTAATTTTTACATAATAAAACAACTTGCCTTAAAATTAACTTTAAGTTCAGATACTACAGCAAAATTATCATTGCTAACAGTTAAAGATCGTATCTTATTAAGTATTCATAATCATTATAAAATCGGTGATTTAGATACCCTTACAAAACAAAATTTATCAAGTGAGGTCTGTGCACCAATTAGAAGCTTAAATCGTTCAATAGCTCAGTGCATAAATGAGGACGTTATAAGTTACAAAGATAAAAAATTCTCTATAAATTCAATTGAAGAAATAGAAAAATACCTTGAAAAATTTTTATGAGGATAAAATTATCAAACAAATGTAAACCTAAAAAAGTCGATTTCCTGTACGATAAGGAAACCGACTTTTTTTATTGGCTGCTTTGCTCCATTAAACACGGTTTCTTAACGACCGTTTTGGTTAATTACAGAGAATAGATGACGTATTACGCGATATCCTATTATCATTTTTGTGTGATTCTTACTTTTCTTAAAAAAATTCTGCGGTATTACGGACATAAAATTGTGTTGTAGCTAGCTCTTTACCATTTATTATGATGGCTAGCTTATGTTTACCTGGATAATGCTTACGGGTTGTCAAATCTTTAAAATGATGACTCTTTATATATCGGCGGCCTTCTTTTTCGAATATGCGTTCCGTCACTTTAAATAATTTTCTAGAAGTCGTTCCATTGGCTTTGACAAAATCAATCCCGTATTCCACACGGAGCTTCTGCGATTCAGAGGAATTAGTCTGAACGAAAAATGAAAAATTAAGCGTTTGCCCAATTTCCAAACTAACCTCTTCTAGCGATAATTCAGTAACTGACACATTTGGAGAGATTTCAAAACCAAGCAAGAAAAGTACTGCTGCATCTCCCTTCCTTAGTAAACCACGACATCCATGTTTAATAATCCAATTTGTAATGGAGTTCGCTCCATACCAGTTATGAGCGATATCTTTCACTAAATCTGGATGGTCTTTGGAAATATCATTCAAATTGTTAGCCACACTTTTCTGTACATACACAGAAGTATCCTGTTTAAGCTGGTTTAAGATCGGTAAAATGGGTGATGGATTCAATTTGAATGCTTGCAATATAGGCGCCCAAGGTAATCTTGGTCGGCACCCCTCGCTGGCTAACCGTCTGATATGATGATTGGGATGGCTCGCCCACTTCAGCATTTGATCCATCATCCTTTCTGGATCTTTTAATATGAAAGACCGAACAGCAAACTCTGAACTGGAGAATTGTGTAAATATCTCTAATGCATGAATGGAATCATGCCAATCATCTAATCCATTCACTTCCACAAAATCTGGAAAGAATAAGTATTCCACTCCAATACATTTAGGTGCAATGCGAGTCAAAATAGATAATGCATCACTATAGGACGTAGGTAAGGTCATTCGTAAAGAAGCACTAATATGTCTGATACGCTGTTTGAATTGTTCCTTTTCCCAGTGATCGTCGTAGATTAAACTCATAAACTTATGTGCATCGAAAGCAGGATATTCTAGTTTTACAATATGCGTAAATTTGTTGAAGAAATCCGGTGTGTATTTACCCGCAAATGTATCAGCCATGTTCTATTTCCCTTCTGTTAGCTAGTAATTCCATAGGCACTTAACAAACATCTACAAGTTCAAATTAGTCGGAATCAGATGTCTTAGCGTAATCTCCTTTGAATCGATCATCGACACAAAATTTTGAAACGCTGGTATAGACTTGAGTTGCTCCATTGCAGTCGATGCTCTTTCCATGTCGCACCAATATATGATGTCGGCCCATTGACTTTCATCTGCTGTATGTAGCAAAGTGCGCCCCTCGAATCCGGATACTTCGAATTTTAATACCTCGGTAAGTGCGGCAGCTGCTTGACAGAAACGATGCTTGTCAGTCCCCTGCTTTAGCTCAAATAATACAACTTCCATTACATAGTTTTGTTTTTCTAGTTCCATTTGTCGTCTCCTCCGATGTTCTTAATAAGGAAGTCAATGTAATTCCCGTATAGATTTCAAAGCTTCATAAATATTGACTTCGAGTTTTACTATACGGGATAATAGTGACAACTATTGGCACTATTAATTCATTTTTTGAAGAGGAGGAACTTTTTTATGCACAAAGCGCAAAGACTTATTCAGCTCATGATGAAGGTCAATGAACGTAAAAAATTTACCATTCAGGAGATGGCACAAGAATGCGGTGTTTCACGCCGAACAATGATTCGCGATTTAATGGAACTGAGTGAACTTGGTGTACCGCTTTATTCTGAAACTGGACCCAGTGGTGGTTATCGTGTTTTACGTGAAAAAGTGTTACCGCCAATCAGCTTTACTGAACATGAGGCAATCGCATTGTTTTTTGCTTGCCAATCGTTACGTAATTACAAAGCACTCCCCTTCAAAAACGAAGTGAATACAGCATTAGATAAATTTTTCCACTATTTGTCGAGTGAATTAAAGAAAAAGATTGAAAGTATGCAACAACGCCTTATATTTTGGGTGCCTCCACATGAGTTACATGTTCCATTTTTAAAGGAACTACTTGAAGCTGCACTGGATCAACATGTCGTCACGATCCTGTATGAAGCTTCTACTAGCAAAAGTAGAGTAATTCAACCTCTCGGAATTTATACGATGAATGGGTTATGGTACTGCCAGGCCTATTGTTTTTTAGCAGAGGATTATCGAGTGTTTCGTGTAGATAGAGTGAAGGATTTTTCTTTAGACGCAGACCAAAGTTTGAAATTAAATATGGCGAATGAGCACATAAGGTCGTGGATCATGCCAACAAATGAGGAAACTATGTTAGACCTTGAGGTAGATTTAACACCAGAGGGAGTAAGACGATGTCAATCAGAAGTTTGGTTATCCCAGTGGCTTAACCTGCGAGAGGATGGCTTTGGTACGATACGTACAAAAATGAACACTTCGTTTACACCATGGATCGTCCATTTTTTCCTAGGCTTAGGCATAGAGGCCAACGTAAAACAACCTCAGGTAGTACGGGAACAAATAAAAAGCAAGTTACAGGAACTAATCAAACAATACGAATGAAGATATCTTGAGGAATCGTTTTTCAGTTACATAATTTAGCACTCTACAGGGATCTTTTTATATTTTGACATGACGACAAAAATCAGTGCATGGGTTACTCCTATTTTAAGGGTTCACGGGGTTTTAGGAATACATATGCTTTAATGCTACGTGGAACAAGATGGTTTACAGAACGCTACGTCCAATTTTTTAAAACTAGAAAAAAGTTTTTCAAGAAGTACCTTTTCAAAGCAAGCAAAAAATCCTATATATAAGTATTGGTACTAGCGTTGATAAAAACCAAACTTATTCCTGCTAGAATGAAAACTTCGCACACTTGACTTTCCCCTGCACGGGAAACTGTATACTTTCATTACGTTATAGATTGGAGGTGATATTTTGTTTAAAATCAGTGAGTTTTCCAGGCTAAGCAAAGTATCCTTAAAAACATTGCGTTATTATGATCAGATTGGCATATTAAAGCCGAGAAAGGTGGATCATGACACAGGCTACCGTTATTATTCAGCAGACCAGCTTCTTGAGCTCAACCGAATCTTTATCTATAAGGAATTGGGGTTTACCTTGCCACAAATTATACATTTGCTCCACGAAGAGATTACGTTGAAGGAAATCCAAGGGATGTTTAAGCTGAAAAAAAGTGAAATTCAGCAAATTATCGATATGGAACAAGCCAAGCTCGCCCGGATTGAGGAGCGTATGCAACTTATAGAAAGAGAGGGGCAAGTGGAATCAGAACAAGAAATCAGGATTAAAGCAGAAGGTGCTCAGCAGTTCCTTTCTTTGAAAGCGCGCGGGAGAGAAGAAGACATTCCAGACCTATTTCGTACATTTAATCAATTATTAACTAAGGAAACTCGCCAATTGACTCAAAGTCCTAAGGTCGTTTTATGGAAAGAAATTGATGAAAAAGAGGATGAATTTGAATTTGAAGTCGGTTATTTTTTAACTCGGGAGCTTCCATCATTCCCAGATACATTCCAACTACGGACTCTGCCTCCTGAGCCGATGATGGCCACAATGGCCTTTCGTTCGGATTCTAACTTTGCTTGTACAGCCTGTGTTGATTTAGCTAAATGGATTGTGAAAAATAACTATCAGATTAAAGAAAACGAACCTGGTAGGGAAATATATTTGCCATTATCTACAACACAAGATGCACAATTAATGGAAATACAAATTCCAATTATAACAAGCTAACTGGAGGAGTGAATTGAGTTGAAAGGAAATCTGATCATCTATGTTCTAGCACTTGCTGTTTTTCTAATCGGAACTGTTGAATACATTATTACAGGAGTAATTGAAATGATCGCGGTAGACTTTGGAGTAACTATTTCTGAAGCGGGGTTGTTGGTGACTGTATTTGCCCTCGCTGCAGCCATTGTCGCTCCAATTCTAATCGCCCTAACGATTAATGTGGACCGTAAAAAGTTGCTCATGGTAACGCTTTGTGTGTTCATTGTCAGCAATGGACTGATGTTTATAAGCCCTTCTTATGAAATCGCACTATGGATACGAATTATTCAAGGAGTTAGTGGAGGAATCGCTACAGTTGTAGCCATGGCAGTAGCCACTCGACTGGTTGAAAAAGAAAGAAGAGGCCGTGCTATTGGCATTATTTTGATGGGCCTAAGCAGCTCACTTGTGCTAGGGGTACCGATCGGCACATATTTTAGCGAGATGTTTGGATGGAGAGTTTTGTTTATTTTGATTGGTTTATTAACCATTCTTCCATTGCTAATCGTCTATCAAAAGGTTCCGGTAATCAAGGAAAAAGAAACGGTTACCATCAGGATGCAGCTCTCCATTCTAAAAGATTCAAAAATAGTAACTGCCTTGGCTATTACATTATTTTATATAGGTGGATATGCTACTCTATTCACTTATATTACGCCTTTCTTGCAAGCCACATCCACTCTTTCCATAACCGAAATTAGTGGCATTCTATTCCTGGCTGGCATTTGCAGCTTCGTTGGATCAAGAGTGGGCGGGCAATTGGCAGATGCAAGGGGATCGAAATTCACAATTTACCTCGGACTGCTGTTACAAGGAGCAACGCTCTTTCTATTCGCTCTAGCGGGTGTCCATCTCTTTGTATTGATCTTGATTTTAATGATTTTTATGTTGGCAACATGGAGTATTTCCCCTGCACAGCAACTATTTCTGGTCACACTGGTACCTCGAAATCCAGACATTGCCCTAAGCATAAATACTTCCTTCATCCAATTTGGTTTTGCGCTGGGATCTGGATTAGGCGGGCTTGTCATCAGCCATACCTCTGTCCTGAATTTGAATTGGGTAGGTTTGGGTGCTGTAAGCATCGCTTTACTTCTTGCCATTTTGCTATTCAAAAAAATAAATAGTGGGTTTGAGACCGCCGTTATTACTAAAGAAAACTAGTAATAGCCCCAAATCTTCCTACACCCTTCCTTTATGTATATTGAAATACTCGACTGAAAATCGATATATTCAACAATAGAGGTAGGGTGTTTTTTATAGCTCAAGGATTTAGAAATATCGTGCTGCCCTTTTACCTTCTCTCTATTTCTTTAGGCTTCAGCTACATTTTTTACACGTTCTAAAAATTCAATGATTACTTTTTCAGAAGCAAACAATAAAAATAATTTTACAAACCACTTTAAAGCACGATTAGTCGCCGTATATTTTAACAAGGTCTTATTATTATCTATTTCACTTAGTTCATAACAGGCTGTTATTTCAAACATATTAGCAAGTGTAAAACCTACTTTTAGCTTTTTCTTATGAGGTGTATTCAAATATTCTAATGTTTCTATATCATACTCCTCTATCCGTTTTCCTTCTTTATATTTTTGACGATATACACTTCCAACCACTTCGTCAGTTATTTTAATCGGTTTGTGTTCAACTACTTGAGGCATGATTTTTTGCATATTTTCTTGTGAACCATCAAATAGCATCCAAACTTGTTCAATTGGAGCATTTATTTCTATTTCTTTTGTCCATTGTTTCATCTAAAAGCACCTCTATCAACATTATTTACACAAAACTAGCTTTCATCTAATGTGCACTTATTCTTCTTATCCAACCAATTTTTTTTGTATCGGGAATTCTAGTCTTAAACTATTCTACCCTTTTATAGTCATGATTTACATTTAAATGTTTAACTTTTTCCTTCCTTACTCTATTTAACGGAATAAGGCATTATTATTTGTTCCTTTCCATGATAATGTATTCCCAAAATAGGTTCTAAACAACAATAAAAGAGCATCATTCTTACATGTGAATGATACTCCTCTAAACTGAAACTAGCATAATCTTGTTTTTCTATATTTGAAGAACGTTGAAATTTCTCAACAACATCTCTATTACTTTTATCAGCACCACCTATTCCTTTGTTCCATTATTCATTTGGAAATTTTGGTAGATAAATTATGGCCTTAAATAAATCGCCATCTACTTGAACTATGAACTTTCCGTGCTGGATGTGAACAAGGCTTTCTGCAATAGACAACCCTAATCCGCTACCTTGACTTGATCTAGATTCATCTCCTCGTTTAAAGCGTTCCATTAGCTCATCGACTGAAATATTTAATTCGTATGCTGAAATATTTTTAAATGTCACGAGTATTTCATTTCCTAAATCTTCAACATCTATATATACCCTTGATGCAGGCAGTGCGTATTTAAAAATATTTGAGAATAAGTTTTCAATGGCGCGCCATAGGAGTTTACCATCAGCCTTCATATACACCTTTTCTTTTGGATAGGCTAACTTAAAATCTAATGAAGATGCTTCAATTTTTTCACCCATTTCTCCTACACCTTGCGTTAGTAATGATACGATGTCAATCCGTTCTAATTGAACAGGCATACTTCCACTTGAAGCTTTAGCAGCTTCAAATAAATCGTCCGTTAAGAGCTTGAGTCTTTTCGATTTTTGGTCTAATACGTCTACATACTCAGCAATCATGTCAGGGTCGTTTTCTATTTTTAATAAATCGACATACGTAATGATTGACGTTAAAGGTGTTCTGATATCATGGGAAACATTCGTAATGAGCTCTGTTTTTAAACGTTCGCTCTTGATCTCACTGTCCACCGACTTTTTTAACCCATCGGTAATGCTATTAATATTTGCTGCAAGTTGGCTAAACTCTCCTTTGCCATCTACTTCAATTCGATGATGAAGATCCCCATCCTTAATTTGCTCTACGCCCTCTTTAATGCGGTTAAATGACTTTACCTTTCTCATAGCAAACCAGGCAGCTAGACCCATAGTAACGGGAAACACGAAAAACGTTGCCGCAACTACCAATGGATAGCCAATGACAAGCAGCACGATTTTTACAGCCATACTGCCATTATCAAACACATTTTTTACCGAAAGAAAAACCTTTTTGAGAATTTGATAGATAAGTGTATGCTGAAAAAATGATCTATTTTTGATATGCTTTACGAGCGATAAAATCAACAGTAAGGCAATGCTAAAAATAGGTACCGTGAGGAGCATGTACATATCATGCAACACTTCAACAATCATTGCTACCCACATCGCTATTAAACAAACGACTATGACAATATTGAGATCGTTATATAGTTTGTCAATGACATGAAAATGAATTTCTTTATCTTTAAATGACGTTCTTCCAATAACCAAGATTAAATAAATGAATGATAAAATAAATCCTGCTAGAAATACAATGAACGCATTAAGAAATCTTTTGGCAAGCTCTTTGTCTTTTTCCCATTCCGACATTTTTTGTTGTAAATAAGAATCTTTAAACGCCACATAAATGACGTCTGTTTGTGGATTCAACTTTTCAACGTCTTGTGTAAAGTAATCCAAGTATCGACTTTCTTTCACTTCATTTGGATAAAGCTTTTGTTGATAATCCTCAAATAGTATATATGCACCAAATGATTCAAATTGCTCTTTCTTACTTAGTTTACTATTGGAGAATACATGTTCACCGTCACTTGCATAAAACACGATTCCTTCATATTCTTCTAGTGTGCTGAGTAACCGATAATATGCTCTTACTTGTTCTTGCATGTGCTCGTCTTTTTTACTAGTTATATCATCTGCATATTTTTCTTGATAGATACGCTTATTTTCCACTTCACTCAAATTCGAATCATAACTGTGTGAATAAAGGAATTCATCATATAAATTATCTTCGATTTCTCTAATTTCTTCTTTTGTTAGTGTCTTCCCGCTTAAAATATGCTCTTCACTTTTGTATTTTCCAATTAATTGCGCTACGGAGGCAATAAGGCTGTAACTTTCATCAGCGAATGCTCGACTTTCAAAATAATTATCTTGATTGATACTACTAAGATGAATCTCATTAAATTCTAGATTGATAATAACCTTCGCTATACCAATTAAACATACGATGGCAATCAGAAACACAACCACTTTCGTAATGAGTGCATGACTAATACTTCTCAATTTTCTCAACTTTATATCCAACTCCCCATACAACTTTTAAATACTTCGGCTCTTTCGGATTAATCTCAATTTTTTCTCGAATCTTTCGAATATGAACCGAAACCGTATTTTCTGGATTAATGGCCCTTTCATTCCATACCTTTTCATAAATCTCTTCAATGGTGAACACTCGCCCAGCATTTGTTGTGAGAAGCTTTAAAATTTTATACTGCACGGGTGTCAAATGAACCTCTTGTTTATCAACGGTAATGACTTTCTGTTCATCATCAATCATGAGCCCGCCCGTTTGCAGTACATAACTATCCACCTCAAGACTCCCAAATGTCGTATACCTTCTTAACTGCGATTTCACTCTAGCCACAAGTTCTAATGGATTAAACGGCTTGGCCATATAATCATCTGCTCCGATATTTAATCCGAGTATTTTGTCATGATCCTCCGACTTGGCAGAAAGCATAATTAACGGAATCATATTATCTTCCCGTATCTTCATCGTCGCTGTAATCCCATCCATTTTTGGCATCATAATATCCATAATAATTAGGTGAATAACATGATCTCGAATAAGGTCGATTGCCTCTATACCATTGTAAGCTTTGAATACTTGATAGCCCTCATTTTCTAAAAAAATGCTAATCGCTCTTACAATTTCTTTATCATCATCACAAATCAAAATGTTCAACTACATTCACTCCTCCATCTCTCTTGGCTCATGTGATCACCCCTATAGGATTCGTATAAGGATATAATACTAATTAAATCTTAACAAACGCGCACACCAATTCTTAAGATTTTCTTAGTGTTTTCCTATAGGCATTAAATATTGTTATGTCCATCCTCTTTAAATACGGCGTGGTTTGAAGAATTGCCTATATAATAAGTCTCCGTTACGTTAAAGTGAAATAAAATTTGTCTTTATTTAAAAATGAATAAATAAAAAGGATTAGATTCGATATATACCGAACCTAATCCTTACAAACGCGTTCTCTTTTAAACCCTATTTTGTACCACTCGCTCCAAATCCAGAAGTTCCACGGATTGTCTCCGTTAATTCATTTACTTCTACTAATTGAATGGACGGGACAAATTGAATAACCATTTGGGCAATACGCATTGATTTTTCTACTTTAAATGTTTCTTTACCATGATTAATTAAAATAACGCCAATTTCCCCTCTGTAGCCTTCATCTATTGTGCCTGGGCTATTAAGAACTGTTACGCTATGTTTTAATGCTAGGCCACTTCTAGGTCGAATTTGAGCTTCCGTTCCTTTAGGTAATTCAATCTGTATGCCTGTTTTAATTAGTTTGGATTCGCCTGCTGGTATCTCTGTAGCTTCAATGGAATAGAGATCCATCCCAGCATCCCCAGGGTTGGCTTGCATAGGTAGCATGGCATCAGCGTGAATTCTTTTGATTTTTACTTCTACGTTCATTTTTCTTCATCCTTAGCGATTAAAATTAAATGTGTCATCTGTAATTGGCGCTACTTTTGCTTTTGCATAGGTAGCACCCTTTTGTGAAAAGAAATCATATGTGGAGCCTTCATTACGAATTCCATTCATAACAATCGGATTAACTTCCTCTTCAGGGAACATTGCTTCAAAGCCGACATTCATTAATGCTTTATTTGCATTATAACGGACATAGGCTTTTACCTCAGGAGATAACCCTGTTTCCGCATAGATATCATCTGTATATTTCATTTCATTCTGATATAAATCCAGCAATAATTCATAACCCCATAATTGTAACGCTTCTTGTTTTTCTTTTGAAAATTGCTTAAATAGATTTTGAGCAAAAAATCCTACTGCAACACCATGGATGGATTCGTCGCGTAAAATAAGAGAAATAATTTCAGCACTGTTTCTTAGGAAACCTTGTCCTCCTAAGTACAGTGGGTAGAAAAAGCCAGAATAGAAAAG
Source organism: Lysinibacillus cavernae (assembly GCF_009724685.1). Lineage (GTDB taxonomy): Bacteria > Bacillota > Bacilli > Bacillales_A > Planococcaceae > Lysinibacillus > Lysinibacillus cavernae. The sequence goes on along the minus strand of NZ_WMEF01000002.1, from coordinate 509,596 downwards.
GAAAGATTCCAGCATAACGGAAGAGTACATCGCTTTCCATAGGCTCTCAGAATCGCCTTCTTCAATACCGTTATAAATATCTGCAATTTTATTCGCTTTATATTGTAGAAATTCATTTTTCTTTACCCATTCAAATAGCTCATCGATTTCTTCGTTTGTACAAAGCGTTGTGAATATATAAGAATATGATTTGGCATGGATCGCCTCAAATGCATCAAAAACGGTTAGTACAGCCTTCTCTTGTAAATCGTTAGTATAAGCGGCAACACGATTCATCCCTATATTTGTCTGAACAGTATCAAGTAAGGTTAATCCTGCGAATACTTTTTTATACGTATCTTGATGCTCAAAGCTTTTCCACTGTTTGATATCTTTGCTGACTGCAATTTCTTCTGGAAACCAAATTTGCTTCCATTGCTGGTCCCAGAATATTTGTGCAAGTTCACTCGTTGCCTTATTCCAGTTGACTGCCTCATATATTATATTTGACATGCTACACACTCCTCTAAGCTTTGTAATCGTTGACGAACATAGTAAACGGACTTAATCCCCTTTACCCATGCATAAATGTATACTTTGGCCAATTGTTCTGTTGTCCAATTGTCAGTTACATAAAGAGTCATTGAAATACCTTGGTCAACGTGTTTTTGAGAAGCTGCGTATAAATCAATTAAATCATAAGGGTCAACATCATAGGCCTCCACATATAAATGACTGTTGTCATTTGTTAAATGTGGCATTGGGTATATGGTTCTACTATCTGCATAATCACGAACTTCTACACGCTCTGTACATGGAGAGATTGAAGCCGTACAGCTACGGATGTACGAAATGCTGCCAGTTGGTGCAATAGCCAAACGATATGAATGAAATAGACCATATTGCATCACATCTTGCTTTAACATGTTCCACATCTTGTTTGTAATGATTGGTATATTACCAAGCGCTTTTAACACAACAGGCGATAGCTCTTCGTCAGTTTTATTTATATATTGTTCAAAATAGCTACCTGAAGCATAATCGCTGTCCTCAAATCGGTAGAAAGTTTCAGCTTTTTCTTTAGCCATTTCCATAGATGATTTGAGTGAATAATAGTTCATGGCCTCCATAAAGCGATCCATGAAATCAATAGAATCTTTCGAGCCATACAAGATGCCCTCAGTAACAAGATGTCCGTGGAGATTCATACAGCCAAGCCCTACTGAATGCATTAATTGATTTGCTTTTGCAACAGAAGGTACATTCTTGATGTGCGTCATTTGCGACACATTTGTTAATAGGTGCATAGCCGTATCGATTAAGGCTTCGAAATCATTCACTTTACTTGCTGCATGAATATCAATGGACCCTAAGTTACAGGATACATCTAAGCCATATTCGTTCGGTTGATCTTGATCTGTAATGACACTAGTTTCTTGAACTTGCAAGATTTCTGTACATAAGTTTGACATTTTTACGCGACCGATATTTTTTAGTGGATGCATTTTATTTACATTATCATCAAAAATTTCAAACGGATAGCCCGATTCAAATTGTGCTTTTTTCACCTCAGTATAAAGTTTACGCGCATTCAAACGTTTAATTTTACGAATTTTAGGGTTATCAAGTAGCTCATAGTACATGTCTGAAATTGAAATCTCAGACATACGTTTACCATATTCTTTAAAAATATCGTATGGACTAAATAATACAATATCTTTATCACGTTTCATCAGTTCAAAGAAAATACTCGGAATAATAATGCCTGTTGATAGTGTTGCAAGGCGAATTTTATCATCAGCATTTGGTTTTTTTGATGAAATGAAATTTTCTATATCTGCATGGAAAATATTTAAATAGACAACACCAGAGCCATTTCGTTGACCAAGTTGATTTGAATAACTGAAAGAATTTTCTAATAGTTTCGCAACAGGGATTACACCACTTGCACGATTTAGTATTTCTTTAATTGGATCACCTAAAGGACGTAAATCCGTTAAGTTTACCCCAACCCCACCACCTAGACGTGATAGCTCTAAACAATAACCAATATTTTCAGAAATGCTATTCATAGAATCATCCATTGATAATTTAAAACAACTTACTAATTCGCCACGGGCTTTCTTCCCACTATTTAAAGCAGTTGGTGTAGCAGGCTGATAGGCTTCCATCATCGCTTCAACAGAACGTTCTGCTAGCACTGTGTTCCCTTGCGCCAAATACAATGCAATAATGACAATACGGTCCTCATATTTTTCTAAGATTTCTTCCCCATCACGACTTTTCATGGCGTAGCTATCGTAAAACTTGCTAGCACTCATAAAGGATGGGAAGCGGAAATTATAATCATATGCTTTTTTGTACAACTGCTTAATAAATTCCATCTCGTACATGTCGATAAATGCCTTCTCATAGTAGCCCTCATCAACTAAATAGCGGATTTTTTCCTCGATATCTATAAAATAACGTAAACGTACGTTGACATACTCTAAAAAGTAGCGACGCGTAGCTTCACGATCCTTTTCTAACTCTAATAGCCCAGTTGTACTGTAACGATTTAGTACGTCATTATTAAGCTTTAAATAGGTTTTCATTTCATTACCCTCATTTCATAAAACGTTTGTATCGCTTCATAATCTGTTTGATTTCCTCGTAAGTCTAATTTCCTCACTAAAGGTACTTGATATGTAGTAGCAATTTTCTCACCTGCAGCGCCAAACACATGATGTCCGAAGTTACTATTGCCACTAGCAACTACTCCCTTACAAAAATCTCTGTTTTTTTCTAAAAAACGTTGCACTTTTGCTGGAATGTCACCTAATCCATCCGTGTACGTAATTAAAAGATAAGGCTTAGTTAATCGTAATTCCTCAGAGAGTTCGATAGATTCAGCCTTTAATTTGGATACAACATTTCGGACATTGCCTGTACGACTAGCGTAAACGATCATTGTGCAATCATCTCAATACGAGAAACAATTTCCTGTGCATCTCCTATAAATGTTGCATCCATTTCTAAAACGGGCACACTTAAAAAACCTGCATCAATAATTGTTTGCTTAGCTTGTTCATCGTGATCAATGTTAACAATTTCTGCTTCAAGTCCTGCACGTTGTAATTCAGATTTTACCCAAAGGCATTTTGGACAGATTGTTTTCGTATAAAGTTTCATAGAAATCCCTCTTTTCGTAAAATAAAAATAGGCTATCCCTTCTAGAGAGATAGCCTAAATGGAAACGTTAACATACTTAAAATACCGACGTTCCCATCTCTTAATCCCCGAAGAAATGATTAATTTGTTTATAAAGGCAGGTCTCCTGGCTTGCATCATTCTCTGATTTCCTTCCCATGCGAATGCACAGTGGTTTTTCAATCATCGTCAGCTTCACAGTTGCGGGGACAGCGTCGGTATGTACCGAACTTCCCTATTAAACTACATGTAGTAGTACCTTTATGAAACGAACACAATATGTAGTTGTTGTTCAATAGTCTTAAGTCTACCATCCTTCAAATAAAAAGTAAATCTAGATTCGAAACTTCTTTCATTTTTGATTATTTAGTATTTTGTGTTATGTGATTTAAGATAGGCTACACTAATTATTTATACCTAAACACATTGTATATTTTAAACTAAGTATGAATTTATCTGTTAAAATTTATTTATAGTAAAAGGCAAATACTTTGTGAAATACCTAAACTAATCTTTTTTTTAAGTTGTATTCATTATAGAAACAGCCTATATTCTAAAGAATAATAGACTGTTTTACACTTTGAATGCATATCAATTTATTTCAATAAATAGGGCCAATTCCTTATAAAATTTAGGTGTTGCTGCAGAATTTATATGAAAATGAGGATTATATTTGGATAAAAGTTTATGTAGTTTAGTAGCAGTTAAAAGATTCTGTTCTCTGACGTAAGACCTGAAACTATCGTAGACTTCTTTCACTTTCCCGTTTATGGAATGACAAAAGAAATGTTGTACATCTGCATCCTCTAAATAATCTATTTCCCATTTGTAACATATTAAATTTGTTAGGAAAAACATTTCTAATCCTGGCATTTCTCCACCCTTAATTAGCAGTGTCAACCCATAATCAAAGGCATTCTCTAACCATTTTATTCCGTGACGTTCCTTGTAAAAACGCAGTAACTTTTGTAAACCATGTCCTTGTTCTTTCACTAGGTAAGAGTGGATATTAGTTTTTGCAGCATTGCTTTCCCATTCATCAAGAGAAAATTTATGTTTTCTTATTAGCTTCATCCAAAGCTTTTGAAGTTTGTCTTCCGAAATATGTTGTGTTTGTTTATTCCATCTTAAAAAAATTTCTAAATTTTTTAATACCATACATCTCTCTAGCTCAAAATTATCCAAATTTCTATATAAGGTCAAAAAATATTCTGAAGGATTGATTAACTCATTTTTTTCAATAATTTTATTGTCGATAATGTCTTCAGATTTGTTTATTTTGTATGTCATTTAAAAGTTCACTTCTCTTACGATTTTTTTATCTATCATCATTTCCATTTCTCTATATGTAAATGTGCTTAATGAATATACTTGTAATCAAAAGTTGTAATGAAATAATGTGCTTACCAGCAAGTTTGTCCGAAATTTGCTGTTTTAATTGATTTTCATAATAAGAAATTGAATGTGATGTCATCTTGTTCACTCCTATTCGTTCATAAAAAAAAACATCTTTCCCTTATGGTTAAGATGCTAGTTATGACTGAAATACTACATAGCTTTGCAACCAATATAAAATAAGTCGTCTATCTTTAATAGAGACCCTTTTTTGGTTGTCACACTATGAGTATGATGAAGGTTATTTGTCACACTCAACACCCCCTATCCACGTAGGTTTTTGGCTGTATTAGACAAAGGCAGGTCTCCTGGCTTATGATCATCACACATTTTCCCTTCCCATTACTTCACATAACAGTGGTTTATAAAATGTGCTCCTAATTACAGTTGCGGGACAGCGCCGGATTTTCACCGTTCTTCCCTTTTAAACAAACTCGCGATGAATTTGTACCTTTATCCTATTATTCCGTTTTTTATAGTATATCATATTATACTTCTCTCGCTGTCTACTCACTATGAAAATAACTATATACAAGAAACCACCTACCTCTTAAATAGTAGATGGTTTAAATATAAGATTGTTTTACTTCATTACTGTCCCACTATTATCTTGAAAGAACTTTTCCATATCAGCATCTGTAAATTCAGCTAATGTTTTATAGAAATACTGTGGATTTCGATCCTTATCAATAACGACAGAACGTACGCCTTCAAAGAAATCCTCATGTTTTAAAAAGTTTTTAGCCAAAATTAAATCCGTTGAAAAACACTCTTCTAATGTTTTATTTCGCGCATCTATAAGCTGCTTTAACGTAATTTTTAACGATGATGGGGATTTAGACAGAAGCAACTCCTTTGTTTCTTGGGCAAATTCGCTTGGGTCATGGTCTAAGGATTCTACAATCTCCTCTACTGAATGTTTTGAGAAATGTTGATCAATCTCATTTAGCAGGCTCGCAAGTTTGCTGTTTGTTAATGGTTTACTTGAATAATCTTCAATTAATTGGTTTAGAGCTTTGTTAGTCTCCATTGTATGCCAATCTGTCTGTTCAATGCGTGTAAGGAATGTGTGTAAATGATCGCTCGTCATGTAGTAATCTGCGCCATTGGCAAAGAGAACATCCGCAGCTTGGATGACTGATGCAGTTAAGGCTAAGTAGTAGCCTACATACCCTGGTGCTTTATTTAAGAAATAGGCAGCTCCAACATCAGGAAAGAAGCCAATATTCATTTCTGGCATAGCCCATTTTGTTTGTTCCGTAACGATTCGGTGGCTAGTCCCATAGGATAAACCGACCCCGCCTCCCATAACAATACCATCAAGGCATGCAATTATTGGTTTAGGATAGTGATAGATAGCCATATCTACTTGGTATTCTTCCTCAAAAAAGACTTCAGCATTTTTGTAAGCTTCCTGATTGGATCGAGCTTTATAGAGTGTTTTAATATCACCCCCAGCACAAAAACCCTTATGACCAGCACCTCTTAGGATGATAAGATGGATTTGATCATTTGCTTGCCATTCCTTCAGTTTCTCTCCAATGGGCTTTAACATGTCAGTGGAAAGAGAGTTTAAAGCTATAGGGCGATTCAGCGTAATAGTTGCTGCGCCACCGTCACTGACCGAAAATAGTACTTCTTTTTCCATATTGGATTCCCCCTACGAATGTTTAAAATCTGGCTGTCGTTTTTCAATAAATGCTTGAACGCCTTCTTTGGCATCCTCTGTTAAAAATAGCTCAGCAAAGCGTGTTCGTTCAAGTTCCAGTCCTTTTTGGAGGTGATCTTTCCCGCCCTGAATGACACATTCAATTGTACGAGATACACTTGTCATACTTTTATTTTCAACAAAGGACTGAGCAATAGCTTTTGCAGTTGGCAAAAGTTCCTCAGGTTCCTTAACTAGTTGAATAATCCCTAATTGTAGTGCTTCGTCAGCACTTAACTGTTTGCTTGTTAAAATTAATTGTAGAGCTATTGCTTGATTCGTTATTCTACTAAGTCGTTGCGTACCACCGAATGTCGGCAGTAAACCGAGCTTTAACTCTGGTAAGCCAACAACGGCATTAGTTGAGGCGATTCTAAAATGGCATCCTAACGCTAGCTCTAGTCCTCCTCCAAGGGCTGGACCATTAATAGCAGCAATAACAGGCTTTTTCATGGCTTCAATTTCATCACATAGAGCTTGACCAGCCTCAGCCATTTGCATGGCTCTTTCCTGTTGCCCAAAGGCAGAAACAAATTCCTTAATATCTGCACCAGCGGCGAAAAATCGTCCAGAGCCAGTCACAATGATGGCGCTCGTTTCCTCGTCCACAGCTAGCTCTTTGAAAACAAGACGAAGATTTTCAATAGATGCTGATGACAAAGTATTTGCTGGTGGATGGTCTAAATGAATAATCGTGATAGAACCTTCTTTGCTTACGTTTGCAAATGTATCGACCATTACTGTTTCCCTCCTGTTTAGTAGAAATAACTTATAGCTTTTGGATTGTTGATCACACTTCTTGCAATCTCTCGCTTTTTCATAAAGAGATTCTGATGTAGCGGTATGTTTAGTTGTTGAATAGCATCTAGCCACGTTTTTCGAGTTTGTTCATTTGTTTCAGCAGCGCAAATAATGTCAATTGCATTTTTTTCTATTTTACGATAGCCTTCTTGACACAAGATTTCTGTCATCAAATGTTTCGTTTTTTCATATGCGATTTTTTCTGTTCTCAGTAAAGAACATTCCATAACGTAAATATCCTTTGCCATATCAGCCAACAGACGCATGTATTCCTGCTCTTGTTCCAGATGAATCTGTGCATCTGTAATGACAGCAATGACTATTTGCAATAAATAATTGGAAAGCTGGATATATTGCTGATTATTTTCCGCTGGTTCATATGCCTTTGGAGCATTATAGGTAGTAGGTGTCTGCACATACTTCTTATATAACATTTTTGCAATTGTTAAACGATTGATTTCGTTTGTTCCTTCAAAAATACGGCTTATTCTCGCATCACGATACAATCGTTCGATCTCGTAATCTTGCATATAGCCATATCCACCATGTATTTGTACAGCCTCATCAACAATTTTTCCAAGTGCTTCTGAGCAATTGACTTTATTGAGTGCGCATTCCAAAGCAAAATCGGCTATTTTTTGAACCATTGATTCTTTACTAGCTAACTCAATGGCATCATCCATTTCTCCAGCTGTCCGGTATGCAGCACTTTCAGCACCATAAATGAAGATGGCCATGTCAGCAAGTTTTTCTTGTATCATTGTAAAGTCAACGATCGACTTGTTAAATTGCTTGCGTTCCTTACCGTAATTCACAGCTAATTGAAGTGCCTGTTTGGCAGTTCCGATATTGGAGAAAGCAAGCTTTAGACGCGCCATATTCAATATATTCATAGCCACCTTATGCCCTTTTCCAATCTCGCCAAGGACATTAACTGTTGGTACAACGACATCCTCTAAAATAAGAGTTGCTGTCGAAGACCCTTTAATGCCCATCTTCTGTTCTTCCTGCCCTACAGATACCCCTGTAAAGGCACGTTCTACAATGAAAGCAGTCATTCCTTCGTTTGTTTTCGCAAAAACAACAAAGATATCTGCTAGTTGAGCATTGGTAATCCATTGTTTTTCACCGTTTAATACCCATGCTGAGCCATCCTCAGCCAAAATGGCATTTGTTTTGGGATGTAACGCATCTGAACCTGCGTCTGGCTCGGTCAGGGCATAAGCTCCAATCCATTCACCTGAAGCTAGCTTTGGTAGGTACCTCAGCTTTTGCGACTCGTCTCCAAAATAGACATAGGGTAATGTGCCTACTCCCGCATGAATGTTGTAAGATACACTAAATGAGCCGCCATGTCCCATTTTTTCTGCAACTAGCCCTGCTATTTTTTTATTGAGCGCCAGTCCTCCATACGCTTCGGGTATCTCGATAGCAAGTAAACCAAGATCACCTGCTTTTTGAAATAACTGACGAGTGATTTCATATTGATGCTGCTCAATAGCTGAAATATTAGGAGAGATATCCTGTTTAATGAAGAGTTCCGCCGTTTTTGCTATGAGCTCTTCCTCATCTTGAAAGTCCTCAGGTGTAAAGATCCCCATTTTGTCCTCAAGTTTATCCATGATAGCCCTCCTATTTTATTTCCTCTTTAGGTAAGATGGTTTTCGCCAACTCACTATCTAAATCTTCAAATTTGTAATAGGAAATGGTTTCATATAGTTCGCTTCTCGTTTGCATATCTTCAATAGCCTCTTTTTGAGTCCCTGTATTTTTTATTAAGTCAAACACTTGCTCATAGGCTTTGGCAGCTACTCTCATGGATGTAACGGGGTAAATAACCATTGAATAGCCCATTTTTTCAAATTCCTTAGCCGTATAATACGGTGTTTGTCCAAATTCAGTCATATTGGCTAATAAGGGAGCATCTATCTTACTTGCAAATTGTTTAAACTCTCTTTCAGTTTGGAGAGCCTCTGGAAAAATAGCATCTGCTCCTGCTGCTACATAGGTTTTAGCTCTTAAAATAGCCTGTTCTAATCCTTCTACAGACCTTGCATCTGTGCGTGCAACAATCACTAAGGTAGGGGCTATTTGTTTGATCATTTTAATTTTTTGTATCATTTCCTCTTGGGAGACGAGTGTTTTACCATTTAAATGGCCACATTTTTTAGGAAGATTTTGATCTTCTAGCTGGACAGCAGCAACTCCTGCCTCTACCATTTCGCGAGCTGTGCGTGCAACGTTCAATACACCACCAAAGCCAGTATCAATATCTACTAGCATTGGTAAATTAGTAGCTCGAATAATATCGCTCGCACGCTGCGCAACTTCATTTGAATAAATCATACCTAAATCAGGTAAGCCTCTACTGGCTGTGTAGGCAGCTCCAGAAAGATACAATGCCTCAAAGCCAACCTTTTTAGCCATTAAGCCAGCCATTGCATCATGAGCTCCTGGTATTTGTAAAATCGTTGAACGAGAGATGAGTGTTCGAAATTGTTCAGCCAATTGTTTTTGTGTTATCATTTCATTGACAATCCACGCCATCTATAAAGCCCTCCTAATAATCCATTTTGCCTCGGCATGATTGCGTGACATCCGTAGGCTTTAATTTCCTGAAAGAAGTTAAACAAATAGATTAATAAATTCATGAACGCCACTTTTTTCAAGAAGCTCTTTATCACCACAAATCTCATTAATTTTAATGAACTGTTTTTGAGAATAGTGTGTTCGAATGTTTTGCTGGAATTTTTCAATAATTTGAGGGAATGCTTCCTCACGACGGAAACGGTGTCCTAAAGGATATTCACACTCAATTAATTCAGATGATGTGCCATCTTTGTAATGAACTTGAACAGCATTGGCAATCGAGCGTTTTTCGGGATCTAGGTAATCGATTGTATATTGTGATTTTTCCACGACCACCATTTTCTTTCTCAAGTCATCGATACGTGGATCTGCGGCCACATCATCTTCATAGTGGTCTGCTGTAATGTCACCGTAAATGAGTCCAATAGCTGTAATGTATTGAAGACAGTGATCACGATCAGCTGGATTATTGAGAGGTCCTTCTTTATCAATAATTCGTATAGCGGATTCATGTGTTGTAATTTGAATGCGTTCAATGTCATGTAAGCGATTTTTCACTTCATGATGTAAATGAACGGCACATTCTGCGGCTGTTTGTGCATGAAATTCGGCTGGATAGGAAACTTTGAATAGAACATTTTCCATAACATAAGATGCAAGTGGTCTAGCAAGCTTTAATTCTCGCTTATTAAAGAGCACGTCTTGGAAACCCCAGCCCGGTGCAGATAAAGCTGTTGCATAGCCCATTTCGCCTTTCACAGCCATCATTGCTAAGTGTACGGCCCTGCTCGTTGCATCACCAGCAGCCCATGATTTTCTAGAACCCGTATTCGGTGCATGGCGATATGTTCGTAGGCTTGAATTATCAATCCAAGCATTTGATAAGGCATTGACAATTTCCTCATGAGTGCCACCTAATGCCTTTGTCACAACAGCTGTTGTCGCAATTTTGACAAACAGAACATGATCTAACCCAACGCGGTTTAAGCTATTTTCTAATGCTAAAATGCCTTGGATTTCATGGGCCTGTATCATCATTTCTAAAACATCTTTCACATTCATAGGCTCTTTACCTTCTGCAACACGCACGCGACTCAAATAATCGGCCACAGCTAATATGCCACCTAAATTATCAGAAGGATGCCCCCATTCAGCTGCTAGCCAAGTATCGTTATAATCTAACCAACGAATCATACAGCCGATATTGAAAGCTCCTTTAACTGGGTCAAGAATATAGGAAGTTCCGGGAACACGTGTACCATTGGGAACGATTGTACCTGGTACTACTGGACCAAGAAGTTTCGTGCATTCAGGATATTGCAAGGCCAAAATGCCACAACCTAAAGTATCTAATAAAACGTAGCGTGCCGTTTCGTATGCTTCTTCACTTGTTATTGTTGTATTTACTACATAATCCGCAATATCTGTAAGTAATTGATCTGTTTTAGATATGTCATTTGTTTTAATCATCTATATCTTCCTTTCAAGACGTGAGTTTGATATACTAGTATGCTGATGGGCATTGGTCAGAATGCCCATCAGCTCAATGGCGAGTAGTTAAAACTTGATTATACCGACAATTCTTCAAGGTTATGACGCTCGCCAATATAATTGACACGAGGTCTAAATAATCGATTATTGTCATGCTGCTCGATCACATGAGCACATAAGCCAATCGTTCGTGAGCCAAAGAAGATGGGTGTATAGATTTCAATCGGCAACCCAAGCATGTAGTACACTGGTGCTGCATAATAATCTAAATTAGGGTACAACCCCTTCTCCTGTACCATCACTTTTTCACCAGCTTCACACATGTGATATAAGCGGTCATCTCCTTGCTCCAAACATAATTTGTGCAAAGCCTCTTTCATAATTTGTGCTCTTGGGTCCATCTTTTTCATATAGACACGGTGACCAAAACCCATAATCTTTTCTTTATTTTGTAGTTTGTTTTTCAGCAAGCTTTCAAAGCCTTCTACCGTTTTGGCTTCTAGAAGCATGTACATAACTGCCTCGTTGGCCCCTCCATGTAAATTCCCCTTCAATGATGCGACAGCTCCTGTTAAAGCACCATACAAATCAGATTGTGTAGAGGCAATGACACGAGCCGCAAACGTCGAATTTGGCATCTCATGCTCACTATATAAAACAAGTGACTGATCAAAAATCTCTTCTTCTAACGTAGTTGGTTTTCTGCCAGTAATCATGGTATAAAAATTGGCACTATAGGAAAGTTGGCTATCAGGCTCAACAACATTTTGTCCATTTAATACACGATAGCTGTTTGCTACAATGTTGGGCATACCACCTAAAAGTCTGTATGCTCGCGACAAATTCATTTCAGTCGAACGATCATTGATGTGCTGATCATAACCTGCCAAAACAGAAATGCCTGTTCTAAGCCCATCCATCGCATGTGTCCCGTTAGGCAATAGCTTGAAAATTTGAAATATCTCTTGTGGAACCTGATAATTGGATTTTAAAGTGTCCTGTAAGTCAGCCTGTTGCTCGGTTGTTGGTATTTCTCCATGTAACAATAAGTAGACAATGTCTAGATACGAATATTTTTGTGATAGTTCAATCAAGTCATAGCCTCGAATAACTATTTGACTTCCTACAGTGTCTAAAAAAGAGAGCTTTGTTTCTGCGGCGATGATTCCATCAAGACCTGGTGAATAAGTTAACTCCATTTAACGACCACCCCTTTGTTTAATTATTCTTGTAAGCGTTACCATTCAAACACGAAAGAACAACAAAAAAACAACTTCTACCCTTTTCTAGAAGTTGTTAATCTACAAAAGCATGACAGCTCAAAAAAACAGTGAATTTACATGAATTCACAATCATCATGCAGTAGCTAACACCTCCCTATCCTCGTAGGTCAATTGATGCTTATTTAGTGGCAGGTCTCCTGACTTATGATCAACGCTACAATAACACCTTCCCATTTTTGAAAAACAAAACAGTGGCCTTGTTATAGAGCTCCTAAATACAGTTGCGGGACAGCGTTGGATTCTCACCAACTTCCCTTTTAATCAAATGAAATCAAATTCATTTGAACCACCAAAATTTAGCATATTCAATTTGTCTTTTTACCTTAACATAGAGTTTTCAAAACAATCAATATAGGTAAAATTCAGAAAAGACTGATTATAAAAAGCTATTTTTCATTTTTGACGAACTATTCTTCATTTCTTAGCATTATTTTGAATAAAAAAAGATTGTTATTTCATACCAATGAAGCTATTTTGAAGCTTATACGTAAAATAGAGGTATTTTATTTAGGGAAGGCGAATAGTTTTTTATGACATAAATGAGGAGGCGAATATGGGGTATATTTCAGAATTAAGAAAACACATCGGTAGTAGACCTATTATAAGCATTGGGGCGACAGTTCTTGTGGTCAACGATGACAAGAAAATTCTCTTTCAACATCGTTCAGATACATTGGATTGGGGATTACCTGGAGGCTCAATGGAACTTAATGAGACGTTAGAAGAAGTTGCTGCTCGTGAGCTCCATGAAGAAACAGGACTAGTGGCCAATAAATTTGACTTGATCGGTGTTTTTTCAGGACCAGATTATTATTTCCAATATCCAAATGGGGATGAAGTCTATACAGTCATTCATCTGTATATTGCGAAAAATGTAAGTGGTGTATTGGACATGAAAGATGGCGAGAGTTTGAACCTTACATATTTCAATAAAAACGAGCTTCCAGAAAATCTTGAAAAGAGAACAAAAACGTTATTAGACCATCTAGGGGACAAATTGTGGGATTTATTGTAGTCCTTTTCGTATAAAAATGTTTCAAGCTTTCCACATCTAGCATCATTGGTAATAAAAAGGCTACTTGTGCTTGAATAATTTTAAGCTTTTTCTAAAATGGCAACTTGTAAAGGCATATCAAGACTTGCTTTTGATTCTTTGGTAATAAACATAACCTACTCAATTTTATTGAGTATAATTAAAGTCTTGGAATAATGAAACGACAGAAGACCAGGTACATTACCTGGTCTTCGTTGTATTTAGGAGAGAAGATGTAGTAGTTGAAGTGGATTAAATCATATTGATTTTGTTATCTCGAGATAGATTGTTGTACTTCCTGGCGCAACGTTTTTGTTGCAGCTACCATATTAGCTAAAGCAGCAACGGTTTCCGTTTCTTTTCTTGTTTTTAAGCCACAATCTGGATTCACCCAAAATTGATGACAATCAAGCACCTGCAAACTATCTCGCATAATAATTAGCATTTCTTCATCACTTGGTACACGAGGACTATGAATGTCATAGACGCCTAGGCCAATGCCTTTTTGATAAGGTTGCACTTGCAGGGATGTGATAAGCTCCCCATGGCTTCTCGATGTTTCAATAGAAATCACGTCTGCATCAAGCGCGCTAATAGGTTCGATGAAATCGTTAAATTCGCAGTAACACATATGTGTATGGATTTGTGTTTCATCTTTGACACTAGATGTAGCTAGCTTGAAGGAATGGACCGCCCAATCTAAGTAAGCTCCCCACTCTTCTTTCCGGAGCGGTAAACCTTCTCTTAAAGCGGGCTCATCCACTTGAATAATCGAAATACCTGCGCTCTCTAGTGCTTCAACCTCTTTACGCAGTGCTAATGCAATTTGATAAGCTACCTCTTTTCGTGACAGATCATCTCGCACAAAGGACCAATTTAATATCGTCACGGGTCCAGTCAGCATGCCTTTTACAAAGCGCTTTGTTAAGCTTTGGGCATAGGCTGACTCTTTTACAGTTATGGGTGAAGCCCATGCAACATCTCCATAAATAATCGGGGGCTTAACACATCGTGAACCATAGGAAACGACCCATGCTTTTTCTGTAAAAGCAAAGCCAGTCAGTTTTTCACCAAAGTATTCGACCATGTCTGTACGTTCAAATTCACCATGAACGAGTACATCAATATCTAGTTCTTCTTGAATTGTAATCCAGCGTTTTGTTTCCTGCTCTATAAATGCCTCGTAGGCTTCATTCGATAACTGTTTTTTGCGCCAAGCATTACGATTCCTTTTCACCTCATCTGATTGCGGGAAGCTTCCGATTGTTGTCGTTGGAAATAGCGGTAATGCTAACGCAAGCTGTTGAATTTTTTGACGTTGAGTAAATTTACTATGTCGCTCAAAGTCTTGTGTTGTCACAGTTTGAACTACTTGATGGATCATCTTGTTTTGACGGATTGGATGATTTTTTAGAGCCTCAATCGCCTTCATACTTTCTGAAAAATTGTGTTGTAAGGTACCCACTTTATCTCGTCTACATGTAGTCAGTTCAATAATCTCTACGATTTTTTCATCTGCGAAGGCCAATGCATGTTTTAAAACTGGGTCAATCTCATTTTCAAGAGCAGTTGTAATAGGTACGTGTTGTAGATTGCTGGATGGTTGAATCCATAGCTCTGCTGCATTACTTAAATGCTCAATCGCCTGAATCGTAGCATTGACCTCCGCTAGGTTGGAACGCCAAATATCACGTCCATTTACAACCCCGATTGCTAGTACTTTATCCTGAGGGAAACCATATTGACGAAGTGACGCCATATTTTCTTTATAGCCATGAACAAAGTCTAGGCCAAATCCTTGTACAGGCAATGCTATCAATGTTTCATAGGCACATAATGCTTCAAAATAGGTTTGTAACATGATCTTCACTTCTGGTACGGCATCGGCTAACTGGTCGTAAATCTCTTGCACTAGCCTGATGTCTGCTGAATCAAGGGTTGTGACAAGGGATGGTTCTTCTAGTTGAATCCAAGTTGCCCCTGCCTCCACTAATTCTTTTATTACTTGGGTATAAAGTGGTAGTAAGGCTAGTAAGTATTCAACCTGTGTTAATTCGCTGTAGCCTTTCGTTAATTTACAAAATGTATAGGGACCAATCAATGTTGGCTTCGCAATAATACCATACGCTTCCTTCACCTCTAAAAAATCGGCTAACACTTTATTTTCTGTTAGTTGCAAGGCTTGTCCCTCATACTCAGGAACAATATAGTGATAGTTTGTATTAAACCATTTTGTCATTTCACTAGCTACAGCTGTTTTATTTCCTCTTGCTACGCTGTAGTAGGTAGATAAATCTACTTTACCTCCTTGCCAGTTAAAGCGTTTTGGAACTAGACCAAACATCAATGCCGTATCTAACATTCTATCGTAATACGTAAAGTCGCCGACTGTCACCATATCTAGACCAAGTTGTAGTTGTTTGTCAATTCTAGATAAACGAATCTTCTTTAATCTTTCCTCAAAATCTTCTTCAGAAAGTTCATTGCGCCAAAATGCTTCTAGTGCTTTTTTCCATTCTCGTTCTTCCCCAATATACGGGTAACCAATGAGTGTGCTTGTGTATGTCATTTTTATATCTCCCTTTCAGAAAAAAATAAAAAGCCATTCTCCTCCTCGGAAAATGGCTGCATGTAAAAATTATAAATTGCATAAACAATACGAAAAAAGTGGGTTCTTTCGCATAAATATTTATTATCGCACAGTGCCTATTTGGTCACTTTTCACCACCTATTTCCACGTAGGTATTTGGTGTGTACTAGAAATTGGCAGGTCTCCTGGCTTTTCATCAATACGTCTCACAGCCTTCCCAGTTCCCCAGTGGCAGTTGTGATTTGCTCCGAATTACAGTTGCGGGACAGCGTCGGATTTGCACCGACTTCCCTTTTAAGCCAAACTTTCATTTGGCACCAAGTCTTACACAATATTCAATTATGCTCCTACTATAACATACATTTCAGAATAGTAGAAATTATTTTTAAACTAATTACCCTATTATTTATTCTAATCTGATTGGATTACTATGTTAAGTATCCTAATAATGGTTTTTAAGTATTTATTCTGCCAACGTAAGGTAACCCATACAAGTTCTATGGGAACAGGTACTTCTATAAGTGGACCAATAACAGCGGCGAATGCCACGCCACTATGGAGGCCAAACACGCCAACTGCCGCAGCAATCGCTAACTCAAAGTTGTTACTTGCAACCCGTGAAGAGAAAAATGAAACAGCAAACATGACCACAAAGTAAATATATAAAGGAATGGCGATTAGTACTACATCGAGTGGTAGCTCGACTAACTGCTCACCTTTATGGATACACACATATAAACAATAGACAACTAAATTCTTATTAAACCAAACTGCTTCGTTAGCACGATAACAAAAAAGGAGCTGATCACAGCCCTCTTTTATTTGAATAACGCTATTTATTTTGAAGTGTATTCTTTCGCAATCTATTGTTCACTTTAATAATTTATAAGTACATTGATAATTGTTCTGAGGGTTTTAGCCTATTTTACTCGTTGGAACATAGGATGGTCTTCTTTAAATTGAATTAAATCCCATAAATTACCGTATAAATCTTTGAATACAGCCACAATACCATATGACTGTTCTTTTGGTTCTCTAACGAATTCAACTCCATTTTCTATCATTTCATTATAGTCTCTCCAAAAGTCATCTGTCCCAAGGAATAGAAAAACTCTTCCTCCTGCTTGATTTCCAATAAAAGATGTTTGTTCTGGCTTTGAAGCCTTTGCAAGTAATATGGTAGTTCCAGATGAACCAGGTGGGGATACTACTACCCAACGTTTATCTTGATCTGGTTGATACGTATCTTCAAGTAACGTAAAATGAAGTTTTTTTGTGTAAAATTCAATAGCTTCATCATAATCTTGAACAACTAAAGCAATATGTACAACAGATTGTATCATTTTATGAACCCTTCTTTCTTTGTAAAGCAATATTCTGTTCTTTGCAAATCATTTCTGATAAATTATAGCAATAATAGAGATTTAGTTATATTCATTTATTCAATGTTATTTATTACACGAAACTACACTGGTAGCATAAAAAGCGACTGCTCTTATTGAACAATCGCACCCTATAGGCTAACTAGAAATCTTCACAATCTTTATTCTAACAAGATATACTCTTTTAAATGTGTTTAGGCATTCCAAAAAATGAGATTGTTTCATCCTTATATATCCTGTGAGGATATCCATTTATTAATCATAAAACCCTAAAATCCTCCATACTTTCTCCAAGAAGATGGTGTGAAAACCACATCAAATTCTGCTTCATAATAGCCATATTCACTCCTGGTTGGTCAGAACTATAGGCCATTCCTTTATATATAATTAATTCTGTATCAACTTCCATATCCCTTAATCCTTGATATAGTTCATATGCATTTGGAGTTGGGACTCTTGCATCCCTTTCGCCATGTTGGATTAGAGTAGGCGTACAGGCTGATTTAATATATGTCATTGGTGATGTTTTCGTATATATCTCTGGATCATTCCATGGATCATTTCCTAAATACATCCTAATAAAGTAAGGGATATCTGTATTTACATAATGGGTACTCCAATTAGTAATGCCACCTCCAACTGAAATAGCTTTAAATCTATTACTAAATGTAGAACAGAAAGCTGATATATACCCTCCGTTGCTCCAACCCATAACACCTACGCTATCTTTATCTGCAATCCCTTTGTCAACCAGTTTATCCACTCCAGTAATAACATCATCGTAGTTAGCAATTCCCAGCTTTCTATAGTTTGCTTTTAAGAATTCATTACCATAACCCGAGCTTCCCCTATAGTTTGGCTCTAAAACGATAAAGCCTTTTTCTATAAACTGTTCAATAGGATATTTCTCATTAAAACAGTCTGAAAATATTGGAAAGGATGCCCAAGCCGGACCACCATGGATTACTACTAATAAGGGATATTTTTTATTTGCGTCAAACTCTACTGGGGTTGATAAAACTCCCTCTATTTCAAGACCATCACTACTTTGCCATGAAATTATTTGCCTGTTGCTTTTAAGCTTTCCTTTGAAAATGCTATTTTCATTTGTTATTTTTTTATGGTCTACATAGATTTCAAAGGTTTCATTTGTTAAAGCCTTATTATAGGCTATATAATTTCCATCCCTTGTAATAGAAGCATCCATTATAAAGCCATCTACATTTTCGCTTAACATTTCCACAGAGCCATTGTCAGATAACAGCCCAATAAGATAATTGGTTTTATGCTGCCATCTAATTAATATTCCTCTTGCTGTCCATCGTAATGGAGTAACCGTACTATCAAAATCTGTTAAAGGTTGAAATAGCTCACCATTATGAATATCATATATCTCTAGCGTACTGTCTTGTATATGGGTCTTATAGTAATCCCTCTCCATTAAGCTTGCTGCGTAACATATTTTACTGCCTTCAGGCGAAAAGCAAACGCTCCCTCCCAACAACTTATTTAGATTCAACTTTTGCAGTTCTCCAGCTTTACTATCTAGTATGTATAGATCTCCATTGATAGTATCTTCCATATTTGGGCTTGGTGTAGCCATTAATACAACCTTTTTTCCACAATTTGAAACATCAAATTCATGGACATGAAAATCCTTACCATCCGTTAGTTGATAAACAACGTTATCTCCGTGTTCATATTTATCATTTTGTATCACTTTTTCTATTTCAATGTAATATAAACAATTATTCTGGAATTCTTTACCTATATGATGGAAATCTCCATATAGTTCCTTACGTTTCTTTATCGACTCAGTTTCTTTTGACTGTGCAACATAATAAAAGCCCTTGCCAGTAGGATCCCACTTGAATTGACTGACACCTTCTTTTTCGTCCGTAATTTGAACCACACTATAACTATCTATTGACTTAACAAAAATCTGATTTTTCTTATTTTCCCCGTCACCAGCTGGGCTAAGGTATGCGATATCTCTAGAATCTGGAGACCATAATGCGTGTGTACTATCTATATCCCTAGTTGTTAATGGGTAACACTGCTCCTTATCTTTTTCATATATCCATACATCATTTCTATATCTATTGTCTTTCCAGTTAGCTGTTTTCTTGACAAATGCTACGTTTTTGCCATTTTCACTTATAGTTGTACCTGATAAGGTTGGTAATGAAATAATCTCTTCTATACGTAGATATGTTTTTTCATTCATTTCCATTAATAAATCTCCCGTAAGCCTTATATTCATTTACATTCCTCTATCACAAGATATTGAACGTGTTTTGTACAATATTTCTATACAATTGACAAAAATTCCTTCTCTCACTAACTAGTACTATAACGAAAAGAAACGCACTTTTATTGATTCGTATTATAAAAGTATCTCCGCAAGCCGAAAAATGCCTTCTTCAATTGCTGCCTCATCAATTTTCGCAAATCCCAGTACCCATCCTTTTCGATTATTTTCTAAACAATACTTACTAAGCGGATAAACACGTATTCCTTTTTCGAGCGCAAGGTCCGTCATTGCTTCTTCATCAAACGATTCTTCAGCTTCAAGAAGCATATGTAAGCCTGTTTCTATGCCACTTAGTTTGAAACGCTCAGCTAGTCCAGTTGCCATGATGGCCTTCGTCATCGCTTCATGTCTGCGTCGATAGACATTTCTCGCTCTCCTCATATGACGCATAAAATGACCGTGCTCAATAAAATGAGCAAGCGTTAATTGTTCCATAATTGGAAGATGTCGATAGGTTAGTTCTTGTACTTGAGCAAGTTGGCGAATGGCATCTTTTGGACCAATAACTGCCGAAATTCGTATGCCAGGAGCAACCATTTTGGAAAAACTCATCATATACAATGTGTTCTGAGGTTGTTGGCTGAACAAGGTAGGAAGCGGACCACCACGATACCTAAATTCGCCATCGTAATCATCTTCAACAATCCAAAATTGATCTTGCGCAGACTTTTGTAGTAGTTGTTGCCTGCGTGGCTCAGACATAATAACACCAACTGCACATTGGTGAGAAGGCGTGACAAAAGTAAGTTTGGTTTGTGGATGAATACGATCTACTTGTATGCCGTACTCATCAAGAGGTACAGAAACAACATGCATTCGCCGGTATTTCATGGTCATCCAGGCAGCAGGAAAACCGGGATCTTCAACACAAACCGTTTCTCCTTCATTTAAAAGTGCTTGGGCAATGAGATCGATGCTATGCTGGGCACCTGAAGTTAAAATAATTTGGTCGATATCAACATGAATACCTCTTTCAAATGTCAGGTAACGTTGAATCTGTTCACGTAGCGGTGTAAAACCATAAGCATTACCGTAACCCCAATTGGTCAAATCTGCGCCGGATGAAGCCTGTAAAAAAGATTGTCTCCAAATTTTTCGAAAGTGCTCGTCCAAATACGGCTCATGAGGGCTAAAATCGATTTCTACGTTTTGATTTTCTTTGCCTCTTAACCAACTGTTTAACTCATCAACTGCCGAGTTTAATAAAGGTAATTGTGGCGTGGTTGGGCCATGAGAAATAACCTCTTCTACCGAGTTGGTTTTATAGCCCCATTCACTTACCCTTGTTCCACCACGCCAATTTGTAACGGTGTACCCACGACTAAATAATTCCTCATATACAATTTGTATTGTTGAGCGTGAAACCCCGACTAGTAGGGCGAGCTCTCGAGAAGGAGGAAGCAACTCGCCTGGTGGCCATTTTCCAGTTGTAATATGATGAATAGCCTGGTCAAGCAACTGCTGCCATATAGGATTTTTATCGTCTCGGTTAACTTTTAACATTCAATTCACTTCCAGTTAAAATGTGGATTGTTACATTATGTGAAAATTAATATTTTGGTTCAGTTAATAATTATTATACTATCAATTGGGAAATTATCTTTGTAATCGGGTGTTCTTACAGAAAAATAGTCTGCCATAAAGATTGCAGTAAACCCTCGTTCTACTAATTAAATGATACGATTCTTTTGAAAGCTACATCTGCAGCATTAATCGTTCTATCAATATCATTTATTGAATGAGCAGTCGATATAAATATGCTTTCATATTGAGAAGGGGGTAAAAGTATACCTTGTTTAAGCATTTCTATATAGAAACGGCGAAACAACTCAGCATCTATTTTTCGAGCATCATCAAAATTTTGTAAGGGATTATCTATGAATGAGAATCCAATCATAGTTCCTGCTTTAGTTGTTTTAAGGGATATCTTATTTTTATGAGCTACTATTGATAATCCTTGAATAAGTCTATCTGATAGCTCTTCGATATATTTGTAACTGTCATGATTTAATTTATTTATTGTAGTATACCCAGCTACCATAGCTATTGGATTACCTGATAAAGTTCCAGCTTGATATATAGTACCTTCAGGTGCAATTAAATTCATAATCTCTTTTCTTCCGCCATATGCGCCTACAGGCATCCCTCCACCAATTATCTTTCCCAAACAAGTTAAGTCTGGCTGGATATTATAAAGCCCTTGGGCAGAGTGGTAATCTATACGAAAACCAGTCATTACCTCATCAAGAATAAATAGTGCACCATATTTTTTAGTTAAAAAACGTATAGCCTGTAGAAAATCGGGGTCAGCTGGTATTCCAGCCATATTACCAGCGAATGGTTCTACTATAACTGCTGCAATTTCTGAGCCAAATTTAGCAAAAATTTTATTTAGTGCTTCAATATTGTTGTATTGAATTGATAGTGTATTTTTAGTTATTTCTAAAGGTACACCTGGGCTGTCTGGAAGGCCGAATGTAGCAATGCCTGAACCTGCCTTTACTAATAGCTGGTCACTGTGTCCATGATAGTTTCCTTCAAATTTAACAATCATGTTTTTGCCAGTAAAACCTCTAGCTAGTCTAATGGCACTCATTGTTGCTTCTGTACCCGAATTAACCATTCTAATCTTCTCTATGGATGGAATCCGATTAGTGATTAATGTTGCTAGTTTATTTTCTTGCAAAGTGGGTAACCCAAAACTCGTCCCACTATTTATGGCTTCAAGTAGTGCACTTGAAACCTCGTTATCTGCATGTCCATGAATTAATGGTCCCCAGGATAGTACATAATCTATATAACTATTACCATCAATATCATATATTTTTGATCCTATCCCATGGCTAATAAAAATTGGGTCGATACCAACTGATTTAAATGCTCTTACGGGGCTGTTTACTCCACCAGGCATCAGTTTTTTAGCTATTTCGAAGGCTTCTGTTGATTTTTTTGTATTTATTTTAAAAACCACCTTTCGTATTAAATGTTTGTTAGTTTATATATTTATCTTTGTCTAATTTGTTGTACCTCATTTATGTGTTGCTGTTTTCTCAATGGAACATTCATTAATAAATGTGCGCCCAAACCAGCTACAAGCCCCCAAAATGCACCACCGACTCCAAGTAATGTAACATTTGCGGCTGTTGCCAAAAAAGTAATGAGTGCTGTTTCGCGACCTTTAGGATTTGTTAAAGCATTGGCAAGGCTACTACCGATTGTACCAAGCAAGGCTAATCCCGCTAATGTTGCAATAAACGTAGCTGGGAGAATTAAAAACAATGCGGCCAACGTTACCCCAAAAACACCGACAATTATATAAAAAATGCCACAGACAATCCCTGCAATATAACGTTTTGTTGAATCCTCATGAGCATCCTTTCCCGTACAGATGGCTGCTGTAATCGCTGCTATGTTAAAGGCATGCGATCCAAAGGGTGCTGTCAGGAGCGATCCCAATCCTGTTACAATCAAAATTGGATTGGCACTCGTTTTAAATCCATCATTTCGCAACACTAACATTCCTGGCATGTACTGTCCTGTTAAGGTAATAATAAAAAGCGGCAAAGCGACACCCAATAATGCATGTAGAGAAAACGTTGGCGCAACAAAAACAGGAGATGCGAAGGCCAGCTCGACATGGCTGAAATCTACCTGCCCCATACTTATCAAATAAATCAAGCCAATGACTAGTATACCGACAATGGCATAGCGAGATGTAAACCGTCTTAATACGATATACGTAGTAAATAGGATAATGACAAGTAATGGTTCCACTTTCGCACCACCAAAGGCTGAAATACCAAACTGTAATAAAATACCTGCCAGCAGCCCTGAAGCAATGCCTGGAGGAATGAGCTGGACAAAACGTTCGAACATTCCTGATAAACCTAACAAAACAAATGCTACTGCAGAAATAATATAAGCACCAATGGCTTCAGCATAGGGTGTAACCGCCAAAGCCGAAACAAGAAACGCCACGCCTGGTGTAGACCAAGCTGTAATAATGGGTTCACGGTATCGGTAACTTAGCCAGATCCCGGTTACCCCCACACCAATGGAAATTGACCATATCCATGATGCAGTCATTTCTGGACTTAAGCCAGCAATCTTGGCAGCCTGAAATACCAGGATAAATGTGCCCCCATAGTTTACTAAGACAGATATAAAAGCAGCTATGGTGGGCGAAGGTAAATCACGCACATTTAGTGAAACGGATGTTGAGTTCATACACTTTCCTACCTTTCTACAAATTATTTAAATCACATCTTCATTCTAGGAATATTCATCACGTACTCTTGTCCTTTAACGTCAGTTCTCTTCAATTGTGGCTGTTGTCATTAGCCCTTTTTATGTATCGTGAAGAGTCCAGTGATGCCTCAAATTGCTTGATTCCCAGAAGCGCTTTACCGAATGAAAAAAGTGTTACGCACTTCCACTTGCCGCTATCCGATAAAGTCTGAACTAAACTGTAGCATGCCCCTCCTTGCTAATTGTCTGTTATAAATGAACGGTCTTAGCATAACGTAATACGGATTGATAAAAAACATCCAAAAATGCGAATTTTAACAGTCCATAAAGTAGGTACAATAAAAAACCACTATCCCTATATGACTAGGGTTAGTGGTGCTTCCAGTGATTTGATTTACCAAGTTTTGAAAACCAGTGCTATGTATGTGGGATTTTTTCAATATTGAACATCTCCCCTAATACAATTGGATTTTCTTTGGCAGTAATATGTTGTGGATCAATTCGGTAAACCTGAACGGGACCACCGAAAACGGCTGATCGATATTTGTCCACATGTTGCTGGGATAAGGGACGATTATAGTAACCAGGCACATATTTAGTAATCATTTCTTGCAACATATGTGTAGCTTCATCCAGATCGACGACGGGTTGAGCCCTGCCAAAAACGATTACACTCATATAAGCGGTGTCTGTCTTGGCTGGTACTGGATTAGTAATCGTTCCATATTCTTCGGAAACTGTAAAGCAGACTTCTGGATTATCTTCCATCACTTGATTTCGTCTCCCACCAGTGGCTCCATGGAAATATAGCGTTCCTTTTGTCCAAACAAAATTAAGTGGGACAACATATGGCAAATGACCATCAACCATCCCTAGATGCCCAATTCGAGCTTGCTGCAAAAATATATCAATTTTGTTTTTGTCCAACACTTCTCTTACCTTGTAACGTACCTCAACCATTGTTATCACTCCTACTAGTAGTATTCTGACATCTTATCAACCTTTGGATTGAATAAAAACGTCCATAACTATAGTTATGATGCAATCCATTTCCCAACGAAAAAACCGTTCAGTTCAAATGTTTCGTCTAAGTGTGATCAAAATATTTATGTTGTAGGGTATTTCTTTGTTCAACATTTAGCTAGTTGATGGAAAATCTTAATGAAGATAAGCTACTCGATAGTTTAATAACTTCAACAAAAAAACGTTAATCCTTTTTCGATTAACGTCATGGTTTATTTAAGAAACTGTTTCCCTTTATTCTTTATCTATCTTGATTTTCATAATATGCTTCATCCGCATATTTTTGGTCTGTTCCCTTTAGATACGCTAAGATTAATTTCGGGCGCTTAAGTAAAACCCAATCTCCATGTTTATCAAACTTTCTGCTTGAAGTTATCATCCCATTTTGAATCGTCCCGTATTTTTTCCCCTTCTTTTTTCCCCACTCTTTTAATCGTTTAGCGAAATCTGCATCTTCTGCCATAAGCATCTCTTCATTAAATCCATTAATCGATTTAAAATCCTTTTTGTAGCACCAAAAAATCCCTACAGAAATGGCCCCATATTTAACTAATAGTGGCCCAATTAATAGTAAAGTTGAAACAAAAATTCCTAAAGACATTCTTTCAAATTTCCCTGTAACTCCACCACCAATGTACTTTCCATTGATTAGGTTTTCCTCTACCTTAGACAACACATGTTCGTTCATCTGTGTATCTGCATCAATCGTCACGATCATTTCACCTCTAGCTATATCAACACCTGCGTTCCTAATCTTAGAAAGGTTTTTATCGTTATTTTTTAGTGTGATACATTTATACGATTTCGCAATTTCTTCCGTTCTGTCCGTACATCGATTTAACACAACAATGATTTCAACTTGATTTTCATATAATTTTGAGGCTCTTGAAATTGATTCTAAGCATTTTCCAATGTACTTTTCTTCATTATGGGCGGGTATTAAAATGGAAATTTTTATATTCTCTTTATTGTTAACTTCTGGTAATGGCTCTTTTTCGTTCATACACTATCTCCCCTTCAAATGAAACAATTTTTATTTTTGTAACTGTGTCTTGCAACAAATAAGCGTGAATGATGTAATTTGGATTTTCCTGATGAAATGAAAGCCTATAACTAATACCACCATTATTTGGAACATTATCCACTTTATTATATTGTATGAACTAATGAAATTGAATATTTTTTTAAATATGTCATTTCTATAGCTGACGGTTAGAGGTCTTTATCAGTATGAATCAAAAGCTGGCAGAAATTAAACAATGAGGCGTGAGTGTGGAGCGAATAGAATGCAGGATAGTAAGAGCGTGTTTTTAATCAATCTTTCTCAAAAACACGCTCTTTTCTATGATCGTTTATCAAGATTACTAGAAAAACAGCACTTAGCTGAAGTTTTTTATATATGAGAAACTGTACGATAAAAGCTTATAGCCATTACTTCTTACTTTGAGTTGAATCAATGACTAAAAAATAGTTGCATTCATCTTTTGAATCATTGATAAATCTATGCTCTGTATCTGCTTCAAAAAAGAATGAATCCCCCTCAAATAAACGCTCGTTATAAACCCCTTTTGCTAGTTCTACTTTTAAACTACCTTTTTCCACATATATGTATTCTTGAACCCCTGATTTATGTGCTGGAAAAACGCCGGATTCTGAAAGTGGAGGCATAACATTTTTCACAAATTCAATTCCTCTTGACGGAAAAGATGGTGACAATAAATGTCTCTGAAAACCAGAGTTTTCATCATAGTACACGGGTCTATCTTCTTTTCTTATAACTACGATTTCTCTCTTCTCTTGCTGATCTAATAGTGCTGATAAAGTAGTATTTAAAGCTTCCGCAATCTGACAAGCTACTGAAATTGTCGGGTTTTTTTCACCACGTTCAATTTGGGATAGCATGGATGTACTCACTTTACTTAACGCAGAAAGTTCCTGTAAACTCATACCTCTTTTTTTTCTAATTAAATTTACCTGTTTGCCAAATTCCATGAGTCTTTCTCCATTCTCTTTTAGTGATTATATAAAATGCCAAATAAACGCTTCCCTTTTATGGTTTTTCGTGTAAAATCATACACTATAGGATAAAAAAATTCGCTATAGCGGAAAAGAACATAAAGGAGTGATTTATTTGTTGAAAGTTTTACTTGCTTTACTACCATTAATTAGTATTATGTTGATGATCTTTGTTTTGAAAAAATCTTCCATCTTTACTGGAATTGTAGCCAGTATGTTAACAGCAACAATCGCTCTATCTCCTATCTTTAATAGTAACATAAATGATTTAACAGACCCTATTATAAAAAGCTTTTTTACTACGTCAGTTATCGCTTATATATTATTTTTCGGCATTTTTTTATTTCACTTAATGGATAAAGCAGGTGCAATTAATGGGATAGCTTCATCTATTACGAATGCTACTGATGATAAAATTTACCAAATCCTCATCTTAGCATTAGGATTATCACCTTTAATAGAATCTGTTAGTGGTTTTGGTCTAGCCGTAATTGTAATAGCTCCAT
Source organism: Lysinibacillus cavernae (assembly GCF_009724685.1). Classification (GTDB taxonomy): domain Bacteria; phylum Bacillota; class Bacilli; order Bacillales_A; family Planococcaceae; genus Lysinibacillus; species Lysinibacillus cavernae. The sequence goes on along the minus strand of NZ_WMEF01000002.1, from coordinate 482,049 downwards.
TACTTATTGCATTAGGGTTTAGTCCTATTAAGTCTTCACTTATTGCGTTAATTAGCCTATGTATAATTCCCTGGGGAACGCTTGCAATGGGAACAATTATCGGAGCAACTTTAGGTAATGTACATTTGGATAAGATGGGAATGGGCAGTGCATTAATGTGTATTCCAATCTATATTTATTATGCAATACTAGTTGTTTACATAGGAGTAGGGTTCAGTGCTTTGAAAAAAAGAATAGTCACAATCCTATTTGTTGGGTTTTTATTAGGGGCTTCTGTTTGGCTATGTAATAGATTTGTTAGTGTAGAACTTGCTGGATTATTTGGATCTTTAACAGTCATATCCTTTATTTTCATTATGATTAGAAAAAGGTATAAAACGTATGGAACTACTCAATTAGCAAAAAAATCAGATACCATTAAAAATATAACACCGTACCTACTCTTAATAGTACTTTTGTTTACATCTAGAATTGTCATCCCTCTTAAAAATTATTTATCAAGTACGTTTACACTAACTATTGAAAAATATAATTTCGAATTATCCATTTTATATTCTCCTGGTTTTTTCCTATTTATCGTTTGTATTTTCACCATCTTTTTTTATCGACTACGGGCATTAGAAATAAGAAATAGTGTTATGTTAACTTTTAGAAAATGTTATCCAGTTATCATAACAACTTTTTTATATGTAGTTGTTTCTGAAATAATGTCTGAGGCAAAAATGATTCAGTTACTTTCCTTGCTAGCTGCACAATCCTTCGGTCAGTTTTATGTATTTGTTTCTCCGTTAGTCGGTGCAATTGGTGGTTTTTTAACTGGCAGTAACACGGCTTCCAATACGATGTTTATTCGATTACAAACAGAAACAGCCCTTCATATTGGCATGTCACCTATTCTGGTAGCTTGCGCTCAAAATGTAAGTTCTTCTTTGATGACAATGGTAAATCCATCAAGAGTAGCCTTAAGCTGTTCCGTTTGTAAAATAACTACGCACGAAAATGAAATTCAAAAAAAGATACTTTTTGTTGGTCTTGGAACTTTGGCTATTATTTTAATGGAATTATTACTTCTTTTCATATTCCAATAAATAGTGCTGGGGCCCTTTTAATCGTAATGAGCATTTTAATTGACGAAAACAGGTATTTTTTATGGCGTGAAAAAGTACTTATATGGGGGTATTTTTAGTTCAACGATTAAGAGGTGAAGCTAAGTTGAAAATAAAAACAATGTTATTTTTAATTATTTGTTCTTTATGGTTAGTAGCTTGTAACAGTGATAAAAAAACAACAAAAACGATAGAAATCCAAAAATTAATTATTTTCGAAGAAGAAAAACCCGACACACTACAAATAATATCTGATGCGAAGGATATTAAAATTATTGAGAATTTGGTGAAGTAGATAATACAATCGTGCCGCAATATAAGATCAAACTAAACGAGGATGAATACTATTTATGGATAGACAACACAATCACAGGGACAATAGCAAATGTAAATAGTAGAAATATGTTTTACAATATCCTAGCTACTGACGAATTTAAAGAGGCCATTAATTATCAAGAGCAAAATTAACTTACTTTTACTAAATTTGATGGATGCTATTCGGATAACTTTTCCTTTCTTCTTACTTGTGTAGCAACAATCTGTAAGAAATGAACACTTCTCAAAGATTGTTGCTACTTTTCAGTAGATGATCAAGCTTTTTTGGCTGTCACTTTTCTATCTTCATGATAATACATTGAATACAAATCATTTAATGTAACTTTTCCAAATGCAAAATCCACCACATGTCTCTCAACTAAAAAAGAAGTAAGCGAACTTAATAAGCTTGCTTCAGAACTTGGTAAATGAATTAGTGTCAATCCATTTGTAAGTGTTTGAAGTTTTATAGCTGGATATAGCTCTTGAAGCTGATTTTTAGTAGTACTTTCCATATGTTTTACTCGAATCGTTTTAATATGCGCTTGACTAAAACCTTCTATTATTTGATTGGTATTAACTAGCTTTCCTTCGTTAAATAAGAAAATTCGGTCTGCATATTTTTCTAAATTATCAAGTAAATGCGAGGCAATAATAATAATCTTACCTTCCGCCTTTTTCTTTACTAATATTTTCGAAATAATTTCTACATTATTTGGATCAAGTCCGTTCATTACTTCGTCCATCATCATAATTTCTGTATTTGTGACAATTTGCATTGCGAAGCATAGACGTTGGCGCATACCAAGGGAATACGTGCCTGTTTTTTTATTCACATAATGCCTCATATTTAATGCTTCGATGGTTTCATCTATTAGCTTTACATCGGATTGCCACATGGTTGCAAACATTTTTAAATGCTCGTACCCCGTTAAGTGATTATACAGGTCACTTTGGTCTGGCATCATCGACACGAATTGATGAATTTTCACTTCATTTGATTTATTCGAGTAACAAAGGCCATCCTTAAACACTACCTTCCCTTTCATAGGTTTTACATAATTCATCAAGACATTCATAAATGTGGATTTTCCCGTTCCATTTGGCGCAACAAGCCCGATCATTTCACCTTGCTCAAAGGACATTGAAATATCATTTAACACTTTCATTTCCCCGAATTGCACAGTAATATTTTGAATTTCAATCATCTTTATCCCTCCTATTTAATTAACTTATATTGTCTATTCAATGCTATAAGTATTATTAAAAAAATGACAACTAATGCTAGTCCAAGTAACAATTGTAATCCTAAAGTGAAAACTAAATGATCGTTCATATAATAAAAATTTCGTTGTTTTGAAATAATTTGACCGACTTGAATGTAAGATGTCGGATAGTTTTGGATGTCCCAGAAATAGCCAACGTAACGGCTGAAGTAAAAATTCTCCCCAAAAATAAGGAGCAAGCCAACAGCGAAATTTACCATCTCACTACGCAATAAAATACTGGATAACAGCACAACGTTGATAATGACAATAAACCAGGCAAAAAGCAAAATGAAGGATTGTCCTAAAAACGTACCTAATGTCATCATTTCAAATTTACCTTCCGTGCGCCAATCGAGATGAGGTGCATACACTGGAGATGGTAAATTGAAATGCCCAAAACCAGATTGTAAGCCTATGATAAGGAACCCAACGATAGGCGGTACAAATAATACTAAGCTACCTAGTAGTGCAACAAACATTTTTACAAGTAGCCTTTTCCAATCACTAATAGGAAACCCCTTTAAAATTGACGGATGACGTCGATCTTTTGTAACAATATCGATTGCTAAAAGAAGTACACAGACAATTAAAATAATTGGAAGGGCTCCCTTTAATAAGCGTTCGAACGTTTGAAGCGCTGTACGTTGTTCAAATATTTCCATTGATAATGCATAATCTGCTTTCGAATGAGTATCGTAACGGGCAGCCTGCTCTAAATAAGCATAAAAGGCATCATCTTCTGCATACTGGTTATTTTCTATAAAATACTTTGAGTTATATGAAAATGTATCGCTTTTATATGTAATTGAATTCGTAAAGTAGTACCAATCACTAGTTAAATCTGCATATTTTTTTAAATCTCCCGCATCTAATGCATCTAATCTTGCTTTATCTATGGGATTAATTTCTTTAAATATTTCAATCGCAAAAATAACGAGAGGATGGATACCATATAAATCTTTACCCTCCATACGATCTAAAAATTCCTGACGTGTTAAATAGCGTGCCTCAATTTCTTCATAATCTACACTTTCAATCGGTTCGAATGCTGGCGCTATTTTAAATACATAAAAAAAGGTTGCAAAAGCAAGCAAAAAATAGATTGCTATGTTTTTCTTATTCGTAAAAAATTGCTTGAATTCAAATTTGAAATAACTCCACATGCTTATAATACCTCCCCTATGCCCTTTTGATTTTTCCTGTTGAGAAAAATGTTTTAATAATGACTAACATTAAAATAATACTTACAAACATGATGATTAAGCCTAAATTCATAGTAATATCAACAGGCTTTACTAAATCTACTGGTACGCCTCGTAAAATATCATTGAAGTTCATGAAATTAAAAGGATTATAAGGGAATAGACTAATAAGTGATGGGAAAATCATCGGTAAAAAGAATAAAATAAAATGTACAAATAACGTTAAATACATATTTTTCAGTAACACATTCAAAATAATCGACAACAGCATGACAAAAATTGAAATGACCAACATATAACCAACGCTCATTGTTATATATTGAATTGCAGATATTAATGTCGCATTTCCTACATATATCCCTACAGGCTCTTGGGGGTTACCAAGCCCATTCATGATCCACAAAGGAATTGCACAAATAAAAATGAGTAAAATGCTTGTAACGATGGATAACAAAGCAATAATGCATTTAGATAAAATATAGGAATCAAATCGAACAGGAAAGCCCTTAATTAAACTAGAATGCTCAAAGTCATCAAGTAAAATAGAACTTGTATGGAAGCTAACGAATATGTACCAGCCTGCTCCAACGAGACTAAAGAAAAATAATAAGAACGGTATGTATTGAAATAAATCGGTTATTGAATCCTCTCCCGCATCAATCATCCACTTAAAATAAAGGTAGTCCATAGAATTTTGCAATTTAGAAGGTAATAATTCTGCTATATTTTCGTATCCTTCTAATTCAAATGCCGCTTGCCTTAATTCAGCGAGTTGAAGTGAAGCCTCAAAATACATAGATTGTCTGTCCATCGTTAATGTCGCTATTTGTAAAGCAATTTTGCTTTTTTGTTTCGTTAAATTTTTATATAAGTCACTTCCGTCACCTGCTTCTGAAGCATCTTTAACTTGAAACTTTGATAGTATAGCCTGTGTTGAATAGTAATCACCCTTTTTTTCGACAAGCTGATTACCAACGGCTTGTGCCTTTATATAAAACATAAAGCCAAAAACGATAATTACAACAGCGGCTAGTGCAACTAAATTTTTTCTATTCGCTCGCTCAATAACTAGACCTATTTTTAATGCTCTTAACACAGTCATCCTCCTCACTTATCTGAAAGCCTTTACATTACTATAATAAGATATTGTGGATATTTTTTCAATTTTTGCATTTTAAAGCCTTGCTATAACGAATCACCATCTTTTGATACATATCGTAGTTGATGAAATGGTTTTTCTATGATGATTTTCAGAATGCCATGCTCCAAAAATCCGTGTTCTTCAGTTAAACCTAGTCGATAACAAACTCCCAATTAAATTGAAAAAAAACCAGTCGCCGATACAACACCGTCAACTGGATACAAAATAATTGTTTTATTGATGAATCGAAAATGACACTGATGTATCAACGTAAATAAAGGCCTTCAGTATTAGCGATCTTTTCTAATAGAGCAAGATTCTGTTGGCTATAAAGTATAAAACATAATCCATTCCCACTAAACACAATATTCTCCTCAGGTATGATGAAATGTAAAGTGAGATGATCGGAAACTGCTAATTTAATTAGAGAAATTAGCATAGAGTACTCATCAATGTTTATTAGATTTACTTCTTCACGATTTTTAGGAATTATTTTTTTCCATTCACGCACGTAGAATTTATAATTCATTCCCTCTTTATATAAAGTTTCTGGTAAAAAATAAAATGCATAAAATTCAGTCGATCGTAACCATATCATTTCAAAAAATTTCTCGAATTTTTCTAAGCTTTTCATATATGAGTAAAAATTCTGCGTTTTTTTTTGGAAATCTTTCACTTCCAATTTATCAAAGAATACTTCTACTTGACTAAACTTTTCATTACTTTTTATCTGAAAGGGGTAAATATCAAGTATTTTAGGATTATCATAATCGGTAAGCTGATCTAGTAATTCCTCTAATTTTTTACTATCTCTATTTTTAGCTTCATTGCAAATACAAGTAACTAAATTTATTAATGTCATATGATTTTAAACTCCTCATCTTTTTTATCATCCTTGTGACTTCATGCAGTATGTGCAGCACTATAAATTTTGTCTCCATATAGCTCAATATGTTTTTGGTTGGATCTACTTGTAGCTAATGTACAAAAAACCACTTACTATTTAGCTGGTAAGTGGTTGATGATTCAATAAAATTATCGTCTACCCCTATCCTCGGATAGCCCTACAATTTGGACATCTAATCGGAGCTAGCAAAGCTATAACCAGAAGCGTGAATAAATTTTGTTATAAAGCCATCATGAGGAGAATTTCAATACAATCTCCGTTCCATCTCCTGATTTACTATCAACGTGTATTTGACCACCGTGAGCTACTGTCAGTTGTTTAGCGATGCTCATACCCAAGCCAGAACCACTTGTATTTTCTTCAGAGTTAGTACCTCGGTAGTAACGTTCAAATAATTTATCTAAAGTCAATTGATCCATTCCAATGCCATTATCACGAATCACCACCGTGAAGCAATGATCATTCTGTCTTTGAATGATTACATCAATTTTAGTTTTAGATGGATTATATTTAATAGCATTCGAAATCATATTATCAATAATACGGGTAAACCATTTAATATCTAGTGGGTACATGATCGGCTCGTTAGAAGCATAAAAAGAAATTTCATACGAACTAAATTGAGGATCATTTATAAAATGTAAAACGGATCTTCGAATGACTTCGTTCACTTCTTGAGTTTGGCGATCCATTGGTAATGCATCGTTTTTTAGACGATACGTTAAACTTAAATCCTCAATTAGCTCAGCCATAAATGTCGATTTCTCTCGTAGTGTTTTCCCGATACTTTGTAATTCATCTTGTGACCATGTGTATGGGGCTGACTCAAGTACATGTGCATAGCCATTTATAGAAGATAAAGGTGTTTTTAGATCATGGGAAACGCCAACAATCCATTCTTCACGGGTTTGCTCAATTTGTTGACGAAGCTTTTCATTTTGTTCTAGTTTCTTCTTTAAACCATACAGAGAATCATTAATTTCGCGAAATAAACGATAGGAACGCTTCATTTTTCCTTTACGATTTAATGTAATGTCTTTCTTGGGAACTTGATCATTGTAGTTACCCTCCGCCAACCTTTGAATAAAGTTAATAATAAAAAGAAATGGTTGTCCAAATCGTTTGCCATACCAAAAGGCTGTGGCTACTATGAATAATATAAGTGCAACTCCATAGATAAGTAGTGCTTTTCCAAAATAGAATGAAGTATTATCCCCTTCATCTACCACCTTTACAGCAGTCGACGCAAGCTCAACAACCCAGGTCTGCTGTTGCTCAGCATCATAGTATACATATTGATTACCATTATTTCTAAGGTCATCAGCCTCTTTTCCAAGTAAATGATCAAGCTTGAGTTGCTCTTTAGGCTTACTTACTTCCCCAAACTGTCGTATTACTTCCCCACTTGTTGAATAAATTTGCAAGGCGCCATGTACTTCTTGCAATAGCTGCTCCCCTCGCTGTGACAAGCGATAGCCATCCCATTCTAACGATAGTTGCTCTGCGAGCTGTCTTGCAGGGTGTTTTTGCCCTAATACAACATAATAGGTTTGCCCACCTTTTTCTTCTCGACTAATCGTGAGATGGTAAGGAAAAGGTCTGCTTTGCTGCCAAAAAGCGATTAATTCCCCAGGCGTGTAATGCGATGGAACATCCGCTGGAAGTCTTGAAGAGGCAAGCATATTGCCTTGAGCATCTACTATTTGTAACCACTCTTCACGTTTTTCAATAGCAGAGATTTTGTTTGAATCTACTAACACATGGCCATTCTCTATCGAAAAAGTTTGCCTTAGTGCACTATTGCTGTCACTCGATAATTGCTGCGTTTCGGGTTCACTTTCTAATTGCATACCAACATACACTAAAAAAATGATTGTGCCTATTGCTAAAGCCACCAACACAAACACAATTTGCGATATAAAAGTAAAGGTAAGCCGACGACTAATTCGATTCATGACAAACCCTCTTTTTGGATTAATTTATAGCCAAGCCCTCTGATAGTTAACAAATACTGGGGTGCCTTTGGATCTTTTTCAATTCGTTCTCGAATTCGTCCAATATGGACCGCAACCGTATTATCATCACCAAAGCTATGATCACCCCAGACAGCTTCGTATAACTGACTTTTTGTAAATATTTGATTTGGATGCTTACAAAAAAATAACAGTAATTGATACACCTGAGCTGGACAAGAAACGATCTGACCATCTACAGTTAATTCGCCTGCCCGCTCATTCATTTGAAATCGACCAAAATCATAAATATACGAATTTGAAGAAACGTGCATTGTTTTTTCTTCTTCGTATAATCTAACACGACGCAGTTGCGCTTTCATTCTTGCTACTACTTCTAATGGGTTGAAAGGTTTTGTAATATAGTCATCTCCGCCCATAGCAAAGCCAGTTAATTTCTCTAAATCTGAGTTTTTGGCTGTTATAAATAAAATTGGGGCAGCTGTTGTCTCTCTTATGAAGGGACAAATATCAAAGCCACTCTTATCTGGCAGCATGACATCCAAAAGAATCATGTCGTATTGCTTCCTTTCGCACGCCTTTAACGCTTCTTGAGCCGTGCTTGCACGATCAATTTGTCTAAAGCCTTCTTTATTTAAAACCATTTGCAACATATCCAGAATGGCTGGTTCATCATCAACAAGTAAAATGGCAACATCATGCAAATTCATATTTAAATCTTCCCTTTCCCGTCTAGCATGGAATTCATTTTAACACGTAATTATACCATTTGAATGCCTACTACAATGAAAATAAACAGAACATAAACTGTTTTGATAAAAGTTTATTAAAAGGTAATCTACCGTTTCGGCTTACGTTAAATCCAGCATGTATATTCTAGATAAAGCTTTTAAAAATATTTACTAATGGAGGAACAACAATGATTGCTATTTGGAAAAAAGAATTTATTCAATCATTTCGCAGTGTCTTTTCACTCATTACGATTGCCATTTTTATTGCCGTTTCCTATTACCTATCTGATTTCGTCTCAAAAAGCAGTATCATTACTGGCATTGAATTTGCAGAGGCTGGATACGTAAGTGGGTTGGTATTCCTAATTTATATTATGGGCTTTTTATTTATCTTTTCTTTATTTCACGACACAATTAATCGGGAAACGGAAAGCAGGACAATTCGATTCCTCGTTACAAAAACATCTCGACCAGCTATTATTTTAGGAAAGTTATTAGGAATCTTTTCATACTGGTTTGTTTGTTTACTAGCATCTTTTAGTATCATCGCATTCTTTTCCCATCAGTTCTATATCAAAACGTTCGGTAGCTTATTTGTTATGCTAACGTACATTGTGGCTCTGTGTGTGCTAATGTCATGTCTCATTCCTAAAAGATCGATGTCTATGTTTGCGGGATTGCTGATAAGTATTGCTATTCCTACTTTTGGTTTATGGAGCCTTTTGTCAGATAAATTATGGTTAAAAGTCATTAAATATATTACACCATATCATTATATGCTTGAAGGCGGGACTTGGGGATGGCTTGTCGTTCTGCTGTTTGCAGCTATCATGGTCGGAATTTCGATACTTAGTCTTCATAGGAGGGATTTATAATGGCCGTTATTGAAACAGTGGATTTAAAAAAATCCTATCATAAGCATTCAGTAGTACGTGGCATCAACCTACAAGTACAAGAAGGAGAAATCTTTGGCTTTCTAGGTAGAAATGGTGCAGGAAAAACAACTTTTATCAATATGCTTACAGGGATTGTACTTCCAACTAGTGGACAATTTCGCATATTAGGCGTATCAAATAATCAGCTAGATCGGGTCAAGCACAAAGTAGGTGTGCTTCCAGACTACACAGAATTTTACGCTAACGATACAGCGCTTGAACATCTTCAATTTTTTGCAAAGATACAAAAGCACACTGTTACAAAGCAACAATGCATGGATTTATTAGAGCAGGTTGGTTTAAAGGACGCTATACATGTTAAAACAAAAAAATTCTCTTTTGGGATGAAGAAAAAGCTAGGAGTAGCGCAAGCTGTCATCGGAAATCCAGAACTTATTTTTCTGGATGAGCCCACTTCTGGAATGGACCCAGAGTCTGCCCTAGAGATGCAAAAATTTATTCGTACATTAGCCAGTCAAAATAAGACTATTTTTATGACATCTCATAATCTAAATGAAGTGGAAAAACTATGCAGCCGTATTGCGATTATGAAAAAAGGCATCATTTCAGGACTAGGAACTATAGAACAATTGCAAAAGCAATTTCAAACAAATATCGAAACAACTATCAAGTTATTCCCTAAAAATGAAGCCTCGTATCGTCAAGCACGCGACGAAATCGAAAATTGGACTTCAGTTAAATACTGGGATAACCATCAACTGACTACCGAAATACGAGATGAATCGGATATTGCTAGAATCGTACACTCTTTATGTAATGTTGATACGGACATCTTTGCTATTCAAACGAATCGTCCTTCTTTAGAAGATATATTTATGAATGATTGAGGAAAATAGAGTAAGTTTTCAATATAGAACTAGTAACAGGTAACAAAAGCCAGGTGCTACTCCTTTTATAGGAGCACCTGGCTTTTGCAAAGTTAATTAGAGAAATCACAGACGACCTTAAAGCTTGAGATGAGTTCCTAGTTGATTTTTTAACGCTTTTTCATAAAAATAGTTTGCCACTACAATGTCTACAACTGCTAAACCAACAGACTTAAATAGTGTAATTTCATCAGCGTTCTCTCTTCCCTTTAATTCGCCAGCTACAATTTGTCCAAGTTCTCCATGAACACTAGTTGCATCAAAAACACCTTCATTTATAGGAATTATGAGGTCACCAGTTTCTTCGATAGCTGCTTCCCTTGATTCAACAACTACCTTGTTTGCGGAAGAAACAGCATGGGACGGTAATTCTTGCATTGTAGGTCTGAATGAACCTACTGCGTTAATGTGAACACCAGGCTTTAATGCATCAGAAAACACAGGTGTAGAAGCGTTCGTTGTAGTGACGATAATATCAGCATCATGTATAGCTTCATTTGCATCGCAATAAACATGTACTTGTTTATTAAATTTAAGTCTAATATAATCAGCAAATTCATGCGCTTTCTGTTCCGTTCTGTTAAACAGTAAAATTTCTTCAATATCTCGAACTGCCAAAATGGCTTCAACAAGTCCTTTTGCTTGTTCACCAGTACCAATAATACATAATTTTTTGGAATCTTCACGAGCTAAATAGTTAGTGGCAACACCCGATAATGCACCGGTTCTTATCATTGTTAAAAAAGAGCCTTCTAATAGTGCAAGTGGTTCCCCTGTTTTAAAGTCTGAAAGCATAACTACACCGTTTATTGTTTTTTTACCTAACTTTTGATTATTAGGTGATACCATTACCACCTTTACCCCAACACAACTAAGTTCTTCAGCAACGGAAGGCATAGTTAGTGCTGTACTTTGGCCATTATCAAAAGGAAGAGCTGATCGGATAGGTGTTAGCGTTCTTTTTGCTGAAAATTCTTTTAAAGCAACAGCTGCTAATTCAATAATTTCCTTCATAACAACTAAATTTCTTTGTTCTTCAGCATTAATAACTAGCATCATTTATCACCCTTTCTGTCAATTTGTCTTGTTCCATCAGATCTACTTAAATAAAAAACCATTAGCAAGTGAGTCTCTTGGATCAACTACAAATTGATGGAATCCGGTGATAAACGCATTCCCTGTTACTTTGGGAATAATCGATTCATATTCTCCCACTGTTGTGAAGGAAAGTACTTCACCCACAAAGTGTCCGTTTGTTATGCTTTCGTGAATAAATTTCTCACCTTGTTTGAGTTTGCCACGGGAGTATAGCGTAGCAACTCTTGCAGCAGTTCCTGAACCACAAGGAGAACGATCAACTTGTTTATTTGCAAAAACGGTTACATTTCGTAAATCTGCTCTACTATCATTAGGCTGATCTGAGAAAATGGTGCCGTAAATACCTGAAATATCTTCAGTCGGATGTCTCACATCAATTTTACTTTCAATGTAGTGTTTTATTTTGTCCCCTATTTCTTGCAAATCATGCAGATCCTTTGAATTTACGTTTAAGCCAAAATGGTGAGAGTCGACAACGGCGTAGAAAGCACCACCGTATGAAATATCAACGTTGAATTCATAATCGTCCATCTCGATTGGAAAATCCTTTCGATAAACAAAAGAAGGTACATTCTCAAAAGATACGGATTCTACTTCAAGCCCATTGCACTTTGCATAGGCAGTCACTGGTCCACATGGACAATCAATTATTAATTTTTGATTTTCTTCGTTCACTTCTATGAGGCCAGTTTCAATCGCCATTGTGACTACTGCAATAACACCATGGCCACACATTGTACTCCAACCTTCATTGTGCATGAATAAAACTCCTAAGTCAGCTCCTGGCGTTGCTGGTGGCGTGATGATACAACCGTACATATCATAATGTCCACGAGGTTCATACATGAGTACTTCTCGTACATGATCTAAGTGTTCCATACAGTAAGCTCGTCTTTCTAATTGAGTTTTACCTTTAATCTCTGGTAACCCACCTGTAATTACACGTAATGGCTCCCCTGACACATGTAAATCAATCGTAGTAAACATCTTTTTAAAATTCATGAATTTACCTCCATTTACAACAAAATTTTTAATATGGATATGAGTTGTTACCAAACCTCATAATTTTAACTACACTTTTATTTTTATTTAAAAATTTAAATGGTACTTAAATTTATTATACATAACCTATTTGATTATTCAATATTTTCTAAATATAACTATTTCTTTCGTAATTTTAATGCTTTAATATAAACTCTTTCTCAATTTAAGGTTAAATTAAGTTCGAATTAAGGTTTAAATAAAATCCATGTAATGTTAAAAAGATATCCTATCTTCTGTAGACAAATGAGTTCACGAGGGAGAAGATCTTATTTTGAAAAAAATTGTACAAGCAAAAAATGTCCAGAAAGATTTTGGTTCTAAAGGTAATCTATTTAGAGCTCTACAAGATATAAACATAGAAATTAATGAAGGTGAATTTGTAGGGATCATGGGGCCGTCTGGTGCAGGAAAATCAACATTATTAAATATTTTCTCAACTATTGATAAGCCAACATCAGGAGATATCGTTATTGATGGTAAAGAAATTATGATGATGGACGATGAACAACTATCGGACTTCCGTCGCGACAGATTAGGTTTTATATTCCAAGATTATAATTTATTAGATACATTAACGGTGAATGAAAACATTTTACTTCCCCTTGCACTCGCAAAAGTGCCAGAAAAAGAGATAGAAAAACGTGTCGAGAAGATTGCAGATTCATTCGGCATTCGTGAAATTCTAAATAAATATCCATATCATATCTCCGGTGGACAAAAGCAACGAGTTGCTGCATCCCGTGCGATTGTAGCGAATCCAAGCTTGATTCTAGCGGATGAGCCAACAGGAGCCTTGGATTCAAAATCCGCAACTAATTTACTAGAAAGCCTCAGTAATTTAAATAAAAAAAATAGTGCAACCATCTTGATGGTTACACATGATGCATACGCAGCTAGTTTTTGCAAACGTGTGCTATTTATTAATGATGGAAAACTTTACATGGAACTGCATAAAGCAGAAAAGACACGTAAAGCGTTTTTTCAAGATGTGTTAGATGCGCTCTCTTCACTCGGAGGTGGTCATCATGACGTTATTTAGTATAGCTCGTAAAAATATGAAAAATAATTTCAATAACTACTTTCTATATTTCGCATCGATGATTTTTAGTATCGTGATATATTTTACATTCGTTTCATTAAAATATGATAAAACAATCTTAGCTTCTTCCGATAGCTCACCAAAAATCAGTGCTGCGTTTAGTGCTGCGTCTGTAGTATTAATGATTTTCGTAGCTATTTTTATTTGGTATTCGAATTCCTTTTTCACACGAAAACGAAAAAAAGAAGTTGCGCTTTATTCGTTATTAGGTGTTCGTAAGAAACAAATTGGCAAAATGCTGTTTTACGAAAACTTTCTATTAGGAGTTATTGCACTTGCTATCGGGATAGCGCTAGGATCCATACTATCGAAGTATTTTGTATTACTTTTAATGAAGGTAATGGGACATGAATCATTGGCGCACTTTTCAATTTCATTTTCAGCGATTGTCAATACAATCATCGTATTTATGATTATTACCTTACTCACATCATTTCAAGGATATCGAGTTATTTACCGTTTTAAACTAATTGATTTATTCCAAGCAGAAAAACAAGGGGAGTCAGAGCCTAAAGCATCATTATTCTTAGCATTATTGTCCATTGTCCTTATTGGAGTTGGATATTGGATTGCTTTGCAAAATTTAGTTACATCAAACGTTTGGAAAACACTTGGGATGGCAATTACCCCTCTGATTATTTTAGCTACGGTCATACTAGGTACATATCTTTTATTCAGTACAGTAACCGTTTATATGTTGAAATTAGCTAAGAAAAATAAAAAAAGTTACTGGAATGGCATTAACATTATTGGGGTATCACAATTACTATACCGTATTAAAGGTAATGCTCGAACTTTAACAATTATCGCCATATTAAGTGCTACAACATTATCTGCCGTTGGAACATCATACAGCTCTTATTACAACAACAAACATAATGTAGAGATGACCAATCCAAACAGTATCATGTTTACTGTAACTGATAACAACATTTCAAAAAAGGTACAGGATACCATTTCAAAGGATAAAAATCATCAGATCTTATATCATGAAACGATTCCAACAATTGAAGTAAATGTAGATACTAAAAACCTATATGATTATGGTGATATGCCCTACACGTTTATTTCTGTCAGTGATTTTAATATATTAGCAAAAGAGCAGCATCGAAAAGATTCTCTTTCATTAAAAGGAAATCAGGCTGCTATCTTAGACGCGGCATACATGGAAGGCTTTTCACCCAAATATATAGGTACAGAGGTTTCATTTAATCTCAAAGAGCATGAGCAAAAAATTTCATTTATTGATTTAAAGAAATACAGTGTATTAAACGCCAAAACGGTTTTTAATACGATTGTAATCAGTGACGAGTTATTTACTGAATTAGTAAAAGTAACTAACCCATTGGATATGGAGGTTTATAAAATCAAAAATGAAGATGATGCAGAGAATGTAACAAAAGAATTAAAATCCATCATACCCGATCAAGCTAAATTCTCAAACTTTTATACAGATTACACAAGTGGTTTAGAAACTACAGGTTTATTGATTTTCATGAGTGGCTTTCTAGGGCTAGTCTTCTTAGCAGCTACAGGTAGTATCATTTACTTTAAGCAGTTAACAGAAGCAACATCAGATAAAGGACGTTACGAAATTTTACTCAAAATTGGTGTAAAGAAAAAAGAAATTTACAAATCCATCGCCAAACAAGTATTATTTATTTTCGCTATACCATTACTTGCAGGAATCGCGCATAGTGCTATTGCTTTAACGGCTTTATCAAACTTATTGCAAACCAACTTAGTCGTTCCTGTCGTGATATGTATAAGTGTATATACAGCTATTTACATCTTTTATTACTTTTTAACTGTAAATACTTACTATAAAATAGTAGCAAAAACTAAGTGAAATACTTGAAAAGGAGAAAATAAAATGAAAAAAATAGTGTTTACATTTCTGTCACTCAGTATTGTACTTGTCGTGTTATTCTCATCTCATTTAACTAATGCTTCAGAAGTTTCTGCTGCCTCAAAAGTAAATGCAGCAGTAAAAAAGCCAAGTGTAGTACCAAAAATAAGGAATAGTCAATATAATCATGATTCTGATCTTAACTATCCTCAAGTTTTTGGTTTAACCAATAAAGCTGTTCAAGATAAAATTAATACTACTTTTAAAAATCATATTATTAAATCTGCTGAAAATAAAAAACAGTTGTTGCAAAATCAAAGTAAACAGAACCCTGAATGGAGTTATATAACTGCATTTGATGTTGAGTACAATAAAAATGATAAACTCAGTATCATTATTTATGATTATCAGTATACAGGTGGTGCTCATAGTGAGGGGTATGCACAAACATACAACTTCAGTTTAAAAACTGGTGAAATAATCCGATTAAATGATATCTTAAAAAATGACGAAAATTATACAAAAGTACAAAAATATGCGTATCATACAATGATGAAGGACGAGCGTTTTAATATTGCTAGTCTCAATGAGGTAGTTGTTAATAAAGAGACACCTCCACAATACGTTTATTCTGATAATGGAATAAAACTTGTATTTCAGTTGTATGAAGTAGCACCTTATTCAGAGGGCCATCCAAAAGTATATATCCCATCCTCTGTATACAAATAATTTACTGGTTAAAAAACAGCCTTGAACATTCTGAACTGCCCCGTAAATGTTAGACATCAATCTAACTTTTACGGGGCAGTTCATTCGAATTAAGTCTGTTAGAATGGGGTTATGCTTGATTATGAAATTCTCTTGGTATTGTAAGCGAAAAATGAGGCTTTTGTGGTCGGCGTATTTTATAATCAATTATAGTCTAACCTTAACCTCAGTACCGTCCTTAGCTTTGACATCTACTAGCACAAGGCCTTTATAATTTTGCAGTTCCTTCACGATAGGCTTTAGTGTTTCTTTGTCTATTTGTGGGAAGGTAAAGTCCAGTTTTTTTCTTTCGAAGTGCTCTTTTGTCCATTTATTTGCATTTTGCTGAATAAATTTTGACGACAAGATGGAGATAGCGATGTTTAAAATAGCATATGGAACTGGGATCGTAAACCGAACGTCTTTTGCTTTCACTTTTACATGCATCATAAGCCTATCACTAATCAATGATGACCGAAACGGTATCCCCGTTTGCTGATTTAATATCAACAATTTGGCCATCTAATTCATTTTCGATTGCTTCAATAAGAAGAGTTATATCTAAATCTTTCACGTATTTTTCCGATTGAGGAATACTCGCTGCGATGCTGTGACCGGCCATTAATACTGCCTTGACAAGTTTTATAGGCAAATTAACTGTTACGTTATCATTTTCAGTTGATACAACACGGATTTTTAATGTCTTATCTAAATATTTAGTTGGTTTTTCAAAAAGCTTATTACCTGATTCTGCTTTCTCTTGTAGTACTTGAATGAGTTCTGATCCCTTATCTGCATCTATCTTTCCTTCTTGAATCATTGTTAACACTTTTGTAATTTCCTCTTTCATAATCCATTCCTCCTTATTCTTCTTTTAAAAGTTTAATGGCCTCTTCTGTTGTGATTTCGCCATTTTCCAACATGGTAACAATTTTTTTCTCATCTATTTCATTTTTCTTTTTCTGTACATATCCAAGGGATGAAATAATGTCGGTTAGCTTGCCTCGAACTGTTGGATAGGAAATCCCTAGTTCCTTTTCAACCTCTTTAATATTCCCTCGGCATGTTAAAAATACTTCCACAAAATGCAGCTGATCCTTGGATAAGGATGCTAGCTTAGATAATTCAAACTCGTTTTCAATTGTAGTGTGACAATGAGTACACTGTAACTTGGTAATTTTCAATGTTTTACTGCAGACAGGACAATTTGTGATTACTTGATAAGCCATAGTGAACTCCTTCCTATAAGTTAAATTGATTATATAATAAAGAATTTAAAAAATAAATAACAAAATTTATTTTTTTTAATTAAAATAATTAATTATTTTAATTCATTGTTTAATATTATTGATTATCTGTTGTGGTTTTGGCATTATGCTTGTTTTAGGTTTTAAAATAGACTAAATAGAAAAACGCCATTTTGAAAAATGCAAAATGACGTTTCTTTCTTATTTAGTAAGTGCACTTTCATGTAGTGCTCTTCAGCATATTAAGTAATTCTTCTGGTACTAATCTTAATTGTCCATTTGAAAATTCTTCAATGGACTTCCAAAGCAATTTAAAGGATGCGCCATTATCTTCTTGTCCAAAAAAAGAAGGTTGATTATAAAAAGACTTTTCAACAAATTCAGCATCATATACAAAAACCACCTCGTGTCCAAGGTCACCGTTGTATGTAAAGGTGTTTTCAAATGTACCTAGATGGTGCACATTACTAATTTTTGCCCCGATTTCTTCTAAAACTTCTCTCTTTAATGCTTGCACACTTGTCTCCCCATATTCAATTCCACCACCAATTGGTCGATAAAAATAATCTCCCTTTACTTCGTCAATGCCTTCAGCAACGAGTATCGAATCGCCTTTCCTAAAAACACAGATAGCTATTGCTCGAATTTGTCCTTTCCTCATCCTATACCTCCATTTTCTCTGCTTCAATTGATCACATGCGGTTTCGTATAACTTTTTCTATAGTATAACAAATGGTATGTAGTGATCCTGCTTTAGTGAAATAAAGAACCTAGGAGTTTTACACGTTTAACTTAGCATCATTCAAATCTGTTATTAGCTCTTTCTCTAGGATGTGATGGCAAGATAGCGTTGTATAGTTCCTGGGAAGCGGGATGTTGGTATGCGCCATCTTCCCCAATCTCCTCCACTAGCTGACCATGCTGCATCACAAGGATACGGTCTGACATAAAACGTGTTGCTTGTAAATCATGAGAAATGAAAATATATGCTAACTTCATTTCCTTTTGAAGTGTTTGGAGTAACTGTATAATATGTTTTTGCAAGATCATATCAAGACTACTTATGGCTTCATCTAATACAATTAATTTTGGATGTAAAGCAAGGGCTCTAGCAATGTTGACTCGTTGCTGCTGTCCTCCACTAAGCTGCGATGGATAGTTTTGAGTAAGTGCGCTCTCTAGTTCCACACAGTCTAATAATTCCCTTACTTTTTGTTGTCGCTCTGATTTATTAAAATGTTCGAAATTAAGGAACGGTTCTTCTAATATCTCAAAAATCGTCTGCTTCGGATTAAAGGAATGATAGCTATTTTGAAAAACAGCCTGCAAATCCCTACGCATCATTTTTTTGTGCTTGCTGGTTGCTGTGTAAAGATTAATACCTTGAAAAAGAACCTCACCGTTTGTTGGTCGCTCAATTCCTAAAATAATGCGGCCTAATGTACTTTTCCCTGAACCACTTTGACCAACGATTCCTAAACATTCACCCTCCTGAAGTGAAAATGTCACCTTCTGTAATACAGGAGCTTCCTGTCCTCGTTTGAATAGGAACGGTCTTTGACCATAATGCTTCTCAATGTTTTTCACTTCTAGTAGCACATTTTCACCTCTAAAACATAATTCTTGATTGTAAAAGTTTATTTGTATAGGGATGCTGGGGTGCATCAAAAAAATCATAGACATTTGCTTGCTCAATGATTTCTCCTCGGTACATAACGGCCACATCGTCAGCTAGTGCAGCAATAACACCTAAATCATGCGTCACAAGAAGGATAGCAGCCTCCGTTTCTGAACGAATACGGTCAAATAATGTTAATACTTGTTTTTGATTGACTGTATCTAGAGCTGTCGTTGGTTCATCTGCAATGTATAGAGAGGCTTGTATCGCCAATGATAAAGCAATCATCACTCGCTGTAGCATTCCCCCACTTAATTGGAAAGGATAATAGTGCAAAAGCTGTTCAGGATTGGGTAAATGAACTTTATTCATGGCATCAAGGGCAATCTGTCTCATTTCTTTTTTCGTCAACTTAAAATGTGCTTTTAATGTTTCGCGAAAATGACTTTCAATCGTTTGAATACGATCAAAAGCAGTGGATGGGTTTTGCACAATCATCGAAAGATGCCGACCACGATAATTTCTCAAATTAGTTGCTGATACGTTCAATAAATTATCTTGCTGGTAGAGAATTTCACCCTGTGTAACCTGTGCTATAGACGGTAATGTTTGCATGATGGCTTGGCAAAGCATGGTTTTACCACTACCACTTTCCCCTATAATTCCTAAGACTCTTCCCTTATAGGCTGTCAGATTAATAGAGGTTAATACATTTTTCTCCCCAATTTTTACTGTTAAATCTTTTATATCTAAAACTGTCTCCATAGCTGCCCCTTTACTAGTCAAGCTTCTTTAAATTATTTGCCAAATGATTAAATAATAGCACAACAAGGACGATGGCAAGCCCAGGATAAAGCATTAATTCAGGATGTTGACGAATGTATTGTTTTCCTTCATTCACCATCATGCCCCATTCAGGGATGGGGGCCTGCACGCCAAGTCCAATAAAGGAAAAGCCTGCAATTTCTAAAATAACCTTTCCAACATCTAATGCAACAATTGTGACGATAGGTGGCAATAAATTAGGGATATAATGGCGAATGACTAATTTGATTCCTGAAGTGCCCGTGATTCTTGCTGCTTGAATAAACTCTTTTTTATTTATCCCAATAAATAAACTTCTGATCATCCTTGAATAATAAATTAGCTGCGTAAAAATAAGTGCTAATAACACATTTTTTAAGCTAGGGCCTAATAAACCTAAAAGCCCAAATGCAAGTACAAGTGTCGGAAAAGCTAATAAAATATCACATATTCGAATAAATAGGAAATCGATTATACCCCTTTTCAGCGCAACAAAAGCACCTAGTAAAAGAGCTAAAACAATGGCAACTAGTTGAATGACGAGTGCTGATCCGAATGAATAGCGAATACCTAAAAGCAATCGTGATAAAACGCATCTTCCTAAATGATCTGTGCCTAATGGATAGTCCCATGAAGGAGCTAAAAACTTCTTCGCAATATCGACTGCTAAAGGGTCATGTGGCATTACTATTGGTGCAAACAGACCCAACAAGCCAATGATCAAAAGGAGCGGTAGACTAAATAATCCCTTACTATGAACTCTGTCTTTTCGTACTAGGTTCATTTCAATCTCTCCTGTCCTTCATCATTAGATGAGGATCCAATAGACGGTGTAATAGATCCGTGCATAAGTTGGCAATTACATAGATGACAGCAATAATCAATACATAGCATTGTACAACTGGGTAATCCCTGTTCGTAATGGATTCTATTAAATACCTACCAAGCCCTGGCCAACTAAAAACCTGCTCCACAATGACGGCACCGCCCAATAAATTTCCAAGTGTCATACCTAACAAAGAAGTTAACGGTATAGCAGCATTCCGTAACACATGACGAATAAGGATCACAGAATGTTTTAATCCTCTTAACTGTGCATATTGAACATAATGCTGTTGTAATTCTTCAATGATGGTTGAACGGATAAACTGAACGAACAGACCAATTGTTGGTAAAGCTAGGGCTAGTGCAGGTAAAACGACATGAGCTAGTGTGCCCTTCCCATTGGTAGGAAATATACCTAGTTTTAAGCTAAATAGATAGAGTAGTAGAAAACCTAACCAAAATGTGGGAATCGATACGCTCAAGATAGTCAATAATCTAATTACTTTATCGACAATGGAATGCCTATACAATGCACCTAAAATCCCTAATGGTATGCTTAGCCCTAAAATGAGTATAAATGCAGCAACTGCTAATTCAATGGTTGCAGGTAATTTAGCGAAAAGCTCATGCGCCACTGGTAATTTACTAACAAAAGATGTTCCAAAGTCTAGCTGTAAAACCCCTTTTACCCATAGTAGATATTGAATAAATAAAGGCTTGTCTGTCCCAAGTTCTTCACGTAATGCCTGAATAGCTTCGGCAGTTGGCGCAACTCTTGCTAAGCGAAGAATGACCTCAGCAGGCTCTACTGGAACGAAACGAATAAAGACAAATGTCAGGATGGATACGCCTAGTAATACAAACGGCAATGTGAAAATTCTTTTTAAACTAAACATCCATGTTGATTCATACATGCTGTCACTTCCTACTCAATCCTATGATAAAGAGAGAGATGTCTTACTAGACATACTCTCTCTTCTACTCTTATTTTTCTTTTTCTTTTTCCATTTGTGCATAGGGAATATCATACTCAGATGCACGTGGCGCAAAGTCCTTCATATATGGTTGATAAATCACATTATTTGTTTCGTAAGATATAGGATAGAATAGTGCTTCATCATGGAACATTGTTAAAATATCCGTGTAAAGTTGCACTCGTTCCTCTTCATCTGTACCCACTAGTAATTGATGAATTTTCGTATCGATTTCTTTAGCATTTGGTAAACCTAATTTTGCTTCATAAACACCACTAGCGTTTGGTGTAGCTGATTCATTGGCAAAGCTATGTGGATCTGTTGGTGGTCCATTTGTTCGCCAGAAATTAATATCAACCTGATCATCCATTAATTTTTGAAGACCTACCATCACATCTGCGCCTTCTAAATTCAACTGTACCCCAATTTTTGCTAGTTCACCTTGCATTAATTCCGCCATTGGTTTTTGAATCGCGTCTGTTGCAATGTAGATTAAATCTAATGTTAATGGTTGACCGTTTTTCGAACGAATTTTTTCACCCTTCGGTAGCGTCCATCCTGCTTCATCTAGCAATTGTTGCGCTTTTTCTGGATTATATAAAATCGGCGCTAAATCAATATTGGCATAAGGAATCGCATCCCAAAATAGTGTGTTAGCCACTTTTTCTGTACCATGCGTAATACTGTTAACCATTTGTTCCTTATTTATTGCATATTGAATGGCTTGACGTACCTTTAATTCAGCTAACGGACCTGACTGTGTATTAAATAACAGTGCTTTCGTAGACAAAGGTTCAGATGTAGCGGTTTTATACTTGCTACTATCTTTTAAATACGTATAGTTGTCTAAACTAATGATGCCACGTCCATAAATTAAATCTAATTCTTCGTTTTCAAATGCCAACGAAATAGATTCTGAATCAGGGATAATTTTTACTTTTATTTGATCTACGAGAGGTTTTTCCCCCCAATAATTTTCGTTTCGACTAAATAAAGCATATTCATCCTTTTTATACTCTTTTAATACCCACGGGCCGGTCCCAATAGGCTCTTTAATCGAATCTTGTGTCATGTCCCCTTCTGGGAATCCATTGTCTCCTAAAAAGCGGAAGGGTCTTACAAAGGCAAGTTCGTTTAAGACAGGATAATAGGGTTCATCCAATTGCAAACGAATTGTAAAATCATCCTCTTTTACAACCTCTTTAATATGGTTGACCATACCCATCCAAGAATGCATATCACTATTCGCTAATACTGCATCAAAGTTACGTATCACATTGTCTGCATTAAACGTTGTTCCGTCTGAATACTTTACATCTTTTCTTAAATGAAAAGTGTAAGAAGTTTTATCCTCTGAGATATCCCAGCTTTCTGCTAGTTTTGGTGTAACAGTTCCATCGTCGTTATACTCAACCAATGATTCATAGACCATTGCTTGAGCTGTCATCTGATTCGGTAAATATGTATGGGGATTCAATGGACCAACATCTAATGGCCAGCCAATCGTTATCATTTTTTCATCTGTTTGTTGTGTTGTTTTCTCTCCCTTTTCTTGATCTGTGCTTGTGCAGCCAGCAAGTAAACTGAAAGTCAGTACAAGCATGAAAGGCAGTAAATACTTTGTCAATCTCATTTCCTGTCTCCTATCTCTATTCGTGGTACAAAAACAATCTACTAGTAGATAGCAAAAATGCATAAAAAAAACCTTATTCTCAAAAAGAATAAGGACTGAAAAACTTACAATGAGCAAGTCTCCATCCATCTCCCTATCTTTCGTAGATCATTAATGAATCTTCTTACAAGCAGGCATTCTGGCTCATGAATCATGATTTTGCTTCACCTTCCCAAGTAATCACTCAGTGGTATTGGAAACAAAACTCCTCATTTACAGCTGCGGGACAGCATGGGATTTACACCCATTTTCCTTTTAATTGAATGAAAGTACTTTCACTCAAACTTGTAATGAATAATATAAAATTAGTAATAAACATAACATGCTCAAATGTTCACGTCAATTTTATCTTGATTCATTGTTCTTTGAATATAATAAAAGTTTCGAAAAAATGACAACATAAAAAGACCAGGTAACTTACCTTGCATTGAATTGTATTCAGTAAAAAAATCTGTTACTATAAAAATACAATTATGAGAGGACTGATGAATGGACAATGATGAACTAAACTATATTTTTATTTGAAATGAATCACTTCAAAAGACAAAATATAGGGTTAGTCTATCCATTTTTAACAATCAGTTTATCGTTATTTGTCATGATTCCAATGGCAAATAGTTCTTACGTCGAATGACTAACCCTTCCAATGACAATTTGGGAGGTTTTTTATTTCTCTCATAGTTAAAACTTTCATCTACCCTCATAAAGGAGAGAGAAAAATGAGTGAATCAGATACTATTGTGACACATGTAATGCTCCGTATAAGTCGTTATTATCCATCAAACGTATACGGAGATATTTAATATAGATGGATGTACCGACTTTGTATGAAAAGTAAAACTGTTCTATACAAAGGAGGAATTATCATGTCAATGATACAAGTTCAAGACTTAACTTTTTCTTATCCAAGCAGCTTTGATACTATTTTTGAGGACGTCAACTTTCAAATCGATACAGATTGGAAACTTGGTTTTATCGGTAGAAACGGACGAGGTAAAACAACATTCTTTCAATTATTATTAGGGAATTATGAGTATAGTGGCAAAATCATTTCTTCTGTAGATTTTACTTATTTCCCCTATCCAGTTTCAGATAAAAACAAATATACCTACGAAATTTTTGCGGAAATTTGCCCCGAGGCAGAAGATTGGGCGTGTCTTCGTGAAATAGCTTATCTAGATGTTGATGCTGAGGTCATGTATCGATCGTTTAAAACATTGTCCAACGGTGAACAAACGAAGGTGTTACTTGCCGCACTTTTTTTGACGGAGGGACAATTCCTATTAATTGATGAACCAACGAATCATTTAGACACAGATGCAAGAAAGATCGTCTCTGAATATTTAAGGAAGAAAAAAGGATTTATTTTAATTTCACATGACAGGACCTTTTTAGATGGCTGTGTTGACCACATCTTATCTATAAATAGAGCAAATATTGAAGTTCAGAGTGGTAATTATTCTTCTTGGAAGTTAAATTTTGACCGACAGCAGGAACACGAAGAAGTAACAAATTTGCGCCTACAAAAAGATATTGACCGTTTGAAACAATCATCCAAACGATCAGTAGGTTGGTCTAATCAAGTGGAAGCTTCCAAAAATGGGACAACAAATTCGGGCTCTAAGTTAGACAAAGGTTTTGTTGGACATAAAGCGGCCAAGATGATGAAGCGAGCAAAGAACCTTGAATCAAGGCAACAAAAGGCAATTGAGGAAAAATCAAAACTGCTAAAAAATGTAGAAAAAACAGAGTCATTAAAATTAGAACCATTGCCATTCCAATCAAAAGCATTGATTGCTTTAGCTGATGTGTCTGTTAAGTATGATGACCAAATAGTGAATAAACCAATTAGCTTTAAAATTGAACAAGGAGATCGAATTGTACTGGATGGAAAGAATGGAAGTGGAAAAAGTAGTATTTTAAAACTCATTCTAGGAAGTCCACTACAGCATACAGGCTCAATGAATGTAGCTTCAGGTCTTATTATTTCCTATGTCCAACAAGATACTTCCCACTTAAAGGGACTGTTATCGGACTTTATTGAAGAGCATGAGATAGATGAAACGTTATTCAAATCCATTCTGCGGAAGATGGATTTTGATCGGATTCAATTTGAGAAAGACATCTCTCACTATTCTGGTGGGCAAAAGAAAAAACTGCTGATTGCCAAAAGTTTATGTGAACAAGCGCATATCTATATTTGGGATGAACCTTTAAATTTTATAGATATTTACTCGCGTATGCAGATTGAAGAGCTTATTCAAAGATTTAATCCCACAATGCTTTTTGTTGAGCATGATCTAGCATTTCAACAAACAATTGCAACAAAAACTATATCTATGTAGATAAGGTATAATGAATGCTCAAGAGAAGAATCCATTTTCAATATGGATTCTTCCTTTTTTATGTTTAATGATATTGAAACCAAGGGACCCATTTATTAGTAGTATCCTTAACAATATACAGTTCCCCAAGTGATGCACTTTGAGCTGGGAGTAATTTAGGGAACCTTAATCGTACAAACCAAGAATGGTCTGCAACTCTTTTTCCACAGAAGTTAATAGCCATTTTATAGTAATTTTCCTCAAAGCCAGTTAACAGAGGCATAGGTTGTATTACCTCGATTTCCCATTCTTGATAATCAGGATTAGTGCCGTATGTTTTGGGAATGATTTCATTCAATGCTCTAACTAGCCCATCTTTGTCTTTCTCAGTCGTTTTCAGCAGTGTATCAGGATTTGGACATGTTAAGCCATCAGGTATTGCACCTAAGAAACTGGTTGGAAAGATCAAAAGCATGACTATAATGGGCATGATCATTTTTCTCATGTTGTCACCTCCATTTCTAATAAAATGTAGATAATTTTCTCTTCTTGGCACAACCTACAAAGGCAATAAATTGTAGAGAGGATTTCTATCCCATGAAAAAATTCGCTTATATTTTAATGATTTTAGTATTTATTTTGATGATACCCAATAAGATGTATGCGCGAAGTGAACAAATCGATGATAAATTGTTTGCTGATCTATTAATGACAGTCCTAAATCCATCCATAGAAAAAGAAATTAGTAATTACTACGGGTATCACAAGCAGTATCCTTTAAATGATCCGAAGATTCTAAGTATCATTAGGGAAGGTCAGTTTAGCTTTATCGTCAAAGTTCAAGTCGTTACATTTGAACATGCACACTCCCCTCCTTATGGTAAGGAAACCATTACCTTCGAAGTTCTTCCAAATGAGATTAAAACCTTAAGTTTTCAACATGAGGGAGATGATGTAGAAAAAGAAATCAATGCATTTTATCGTGCAACACTTTCAAATCTAGAGCAAAGTTTTGGTCTGAATTTAGCGTCTTATTCTTCCTACACATACAATCAATTACAATATCAAGCTGAAATAAACAATGAAATGACATCTCTTGTTACGATAGCAGATGAAATCGTAACTAACATTTTGTTTCCAGAGCGAAAGATTCCGTACAAAAATGTTGTAGACCCTGTCACCTTTATAAAAGGCAATTCAGGTTTTATGCTCTTTAAAAAGGCTGACGGTACTAATGTCCGCTATCAACTACAAAAGACAGACGGCACTTGGAAAGTGACCGATAAAGCAAGTAAGTCAGGTAAGAAAATGGATTATAAATTACCTTGGTATGTATAAAAAATGAAGCCTACTGATTAAATCAGTTAGGCTTCAACATGCCGAAAACATTATAGTTTAAATCCTTGTCACTTGCTGTAGCTAAAGAAATACAAACGGTGCAAAATACTAAATCGATTTATAATAAATAACCGTTGCCTCTAAATCACCATCTTGTGAAATAACATACCCCGGGATTTTACCAACTTCTTGATAATCTAATGACTTGTATAATCTATTAGAAGGATCTCCTTCTCGCGTATCTAACACTAATAGTGAACGGTTTTCTTGTTTTGCTCTTTCTTCTGCTTTCTGCATAAGTGAGCGCCCAATACCGTTACGTCTAAAGTTTGGATGCGTCATTAACTTGCAAATCTCAGCTCTGTGCATGCCATTTGGCTTTGTCATTAAGTGCAATTGAATACTGCCAGCCACTCGATTATTGATTTTAGCAATAAACAAAATGACCTCTGGTGCTAAGGCAGTTTGCCAATACGTTGTCGCTTGTTCTTGTGCTAATGGAGGTAAAAACCCAACCGATGCTCCTTCGTCTACTACCGTTTTTAGGAGTTCAGATAGCTCTTCAATGTCTTCGCTGATTGTTCGAATCTCGTAAATTTCTATTTCTTGCATGAGTTCATCCCCTTTGCTCACTTCACCTATAATTGTATTATATCAAGCACTAGCTCTAAAATTGAATGTTTTGTTGATATAAAATTGTTTGCGCAATCCCAATAAAATACTCTGATTCAACTATAATATGATTTAAAACAACTTTAGCTGTAGGATTGGTACTTATCGGTTTACTTTCTTGCATCATAGTGCGACAGAAATTAATAAATTGTTCACTCTGTTGTAGACAGAAGGAAGTAAGTTCTAATATATCCTGGAAAAGTGTTTGGGAAACCTGTCCCTGTGATCGATTGACGGTTTCAATAAATCGAATGACTTGCTGATGTGTCTGAGCAAAAGCTTTTTCCCATTCTTTTAGTGCCTCCACATATTGCTGCTCTAGATCTTTTACAAGCTCTCTTATTACTACTGTATGTTCCTCTTCTTGATGTTTCCAAAATTCAGCTTCATCTAGTACACGTAAAGGCATTTGATTTCCATAATAAAACTGCATACATTTTCCCCCATTCCACTAATCTCTTATATGTATATACAAGAGATTTGGAAATAGAACTTTTATAGGGATTCACGACATCTTGGGACTTACAAACCAAGCTTTCTTTAAAAGCTCAATCCCCTTTTCAATTTCTTCTTCCTCTAGATTCGCAAACCCTAGCAAAACTTTCGCGGGCCCTAGGGCTGTTGGGCGTGCATAAAAAATAGAGGTTGGATAGACCTTCACTCCTTTCGTTTTCGCAGTATTGATTAGTTCCTCTTCAGACATCTTATTAGTTGGTTCAAGTAAAATATGTAAGCCACTACTAGCCCCATATATTTTCACGTTATCCCCTAAAGTTTGATGGATGGCCTTTATTAACACCTCATATTTTCGCTTATAGTAATTCCTTGATTTATTAAGATGTCTCTCCCAATGACCACTTTCCATAAAAAGCTGTAACGTATGTTGATGGAGTCTCGATACCGTTTGAACATAGTAGTTGTTCTTGCTAAATAAATGAATTAATTTTCTTGGTAATACCATATAGCTTAGCTTGATGGAAGGAATCAATGATTTTGAAAAGGTTCCCATATAGATAACGCGATCATTCGAATCCAACCCCTGTAGCGTAGGTATTGGTTTACCAGCATATCTAAACTCGCCATCATAATCGTCCTCTATGATATAAGCATTTTTTTCTTTTGCCCATTCTAGTAACGCTAGTCTTCTTGAAATGGGCATGACAGTACCGATTGGGAATTGATGTGAGGGAGTTATATAGACTGCTTTCATGTTACTATTTCTTAAATAATCGATTTGTATCCCATATTCGTCAAGAGGTACTGGTTCCACTTTTATGCCATTATCATTAAATAGGTAACGAACGCGATAATACCCTGGATCCTCCATTCCAAAAAGCTCATTTCGCCCAATTAAGTTACATACAATTCCCGTAAGATATTGCAGACCTGCACCGATGACAATTTGATCTGCTCTACATTTTACTCCTCTAGCTTCATAAAGATAGTTTGCAATATAAGTCCGTAATTCAAGCTCACCTTGTGCATCCCCATATAAAAACAGATGTGCCTGTTCTTCATCAAGACTTTGCATAGTCAGCTTACGCCATATTTTATAGGGAAAGTCTTTTAAGTTGATATCGCCATAATTAAAATCATACTGAATTTCAGTTAGCTTTTGTTCTTGCTGGGTCGCTAACTGTGGTGGATTAAAAGGCGAAGGACTTGTTTGAAAATAATCTTTTTCGAGTTCTACAACATACAACCCTTTTCGCTCTTTACTGATCACATAGCCTTCTGCTAGGAGCTGTTGATAGGCAGCGTCAACCGTGTTACGACTAATATGTAAATGGGTTGCTAAACTGCGTTGAGATGGCAATTTGGTTTTAGCTAAAATGTTGCCATTCTGAATTTCTATTTTTAAATAGCTATATAATTGAAGATAAAGAGGTTCTTCATTATTTAATATGGGTGTTATTTCGAGCATCGTTTTTTGGCTCCTTTGAAAATAACAATCTTGGCACTTTTAGAGGTACCAGTGAATGATTATAATAAAATCTACATTGTAGAGGAGAAAATGTAAAGACCTCTGATTACAATATTTTGTTTATTTAAAAAACTTACAATAATTTTCATGAAATGAGGAGAGATGACATGTACATTCCTAAGTATTACAAAATTACGGATTTAGACGAAATCAAAGAATTTATGAAAGAAAATTCCTTTGCAACTATTGTTTCAATAAGAAAAGGTAAGCCAATAGCCTCCCATATACCGGTATTATTGAATAAAATTCAAGATGATTATTACCTTACAGGTCACTTAGCCTATGGAAATCCATTATGGAAAACCTTCGAGGACGTGAATGATATTCTAGTGATCTTTAATGGTCCCCATGCTTATATTTCTTCCTCTTGGTATGAGCAAGAAAATGTGCCAACTTGGAACTATCAATCTGTTCATGTATACGGGAAAGCAAGT
The DNA here is from genome assembly GCF_009724685.1 of Lysinibacillus cavernae. Classification (GTDB taxonomy): domain Bacteria; phylum Bacillota; class Bacilli; order Bacillales_A; family Planococcaceae; genus Lysinibacillus; species Lysinibacillus cavernae. The sequence continues at coordinate 451,855 of NZ_WMEF01000002.1, read as the reverse complement.
CTTATAGAAGGAAAAGAGTTAGAACATGATGTGGCCAACTTACTAGAAAAATATGAAAAATTCCGCGAAAATCCTGTTTTACTGGATAAATTATCTCCTGAATTAGTACAACAAGAAATGAAAGGAATAAAAGGATTTAAAATTAAGATAGAGGAAGTGCAAGCTGCCTATAAATTAAGTCAAAATCGTAATGCTAATGATTATGCCACTATTATTAGTGAACTGTATAAAGAAGAAAATCCTCATGCTGAAGCCGTTGCAGAAGCAATGAAGAGAAATAGAAATGAATAAACAAAAGGCTGAAATGTTGTTATGTCAACGTTTCAGCCTTTAATTTTAATCAAGTGTTTTGGTCATGATGAGATCAATTTGTTCTTCATCACCCATATAAAAAGAATGCGCACCTGTTTGGACAAAGCCTATTTTCTTATAAAAACCGATGGCATGATCATTTTTCTCCCAAACCCCTAGCCAAATCCTTTTTTTGCTTTGTGCAATAGCGACTTCCATTGCTTGATTGTATAGATGTTTTCCAAGTCCTTTTCCTTGATATTTATTTCGAATATAAATTCTTTCAATTTCGAGTGAGTCATCCCCCATTTGTTCAGATTGAGCATCATTAACATTTATCTTTAAATAACCCGCAATTTCTTCGTCATCATAGATGAAATAAAATTCTGAGGAGATGATAGATAATTCCTTCTCCAGCTGTTTATCGTGAAATGCTTGTTCTAAATAAGCGTTCATATTTTCAGCAGAGTTCTGATCTTTAAACGTATCATTGAATGTTTCAATGCTTACCTCTTGTAGTTTTTTTAAATCTTCAAGATTACATTTCTCTAATTTTACTGTCATAGATTACACTCCTTTATAGGCAACTCTTTCTAGATTTTATATTGCAAATGCAACAAAAAGAGTATATATTCAATTTAACGCAATTTTATTGTATTTGCAATAAAAATGATGAAAAGAGGTATTGTAGTGAAATATGCTATTTATGTAATAGGCATTTTAATCTTAACGTTAGGTATTTCTTTCACAATTCAATCTAACCTTGGCACTTCCCCGTTTGATGCCCTTTTGGTAGGACTATTTAAAAATGTGGGGTTAACTGTAGGAAGCTGGGAGATCATACTTGCTTTCATATTGATTGCCTGTAATTCAGCATTAGCAAGACAAAGACCAGAATTGTTAGGTTTAATCACAGCATGTATAACAGGTTTAGGGATTGATATGTGGCTATTTTTATTACACAATTTAGTAACACCTGCAATATGGTATAGCAAGGCCGTCTGTTTTGGAATTGGTTTAGTCGTAACAGGCTTAGGGACGGCAACCTATTTACATACAAATTTTGCGCCAATTCCAGTTGACCGATTAACCTTAATTATTAAAGAATTAACGAAAACATCTATCTTTTTCTCAAGAACAGTTATTTATCTCTTATTCTTATTATTGGCATTTCTGTTTAAAGGGCCAATCGGGATCGGAACATTATTAACAGTTTGTTTGGGAGGATTTATCCTCCATTTCTTTATGCCAATTACTAGAAGAATACTCGATAACATACTTATACACGCTAATACATCACAAAATAATCCATATGAAGAGCATAGAAACTAGACGATAAAATATAAAACCAGATACTCGATCAAGATAGAGTTCTGGTTAATTTTTATTGTTGAATATGGCTGACTCAATTCAGGCTTCAACTTAATCAGGATTTCTTATTAAAAGACCTTTAATATTTCCTTTTTAAAATATACATAATATGTAGAGACTCAAAAATTTGATCAGTTTTTAGACACTCCCTTATTGTCCCCTTTAACCGCGAAGCCCTGTTTTATCTTTTACATCTAACCATAAACGCTGTGCCTTACGATTCGTATATATCCAATAATTTAATAAGGTTGAATGAATCCTTCTCATACACCTTTCGAAATTATCTAATTCCGCAATACTACAGGGTAGTTCCCTTTCCTATCTTCTACAAGAGGAGAGTCACTTATTGATTGGATAACTGTTACTTTATAAAACTATTATTCACAGTTTTTCAATTGGATGAAACATTTAAATTAACACTTTAGTCCCTTTTTATCCATTAACTTCATATATTTTTAGTAAAATTGCCCATGATTATTGCAGAAGTTTTACAGAGTTAAAATTAAGATTTCAATTTTGTTGTTTAGTCATAATCAGTAATATTATTGAAAAATAACTCTTCCCTATTTCATGCTATTCTTACTTTAGTTCAAAGGCGGAAGCTTTTTGAAAGGGGTAAGGTTTAATTGAAGAAAAAATGGTTACTACCCATTTTCGCATCGTTTATGTTCTTTACAGGCGTTGGTATTCATGATGCGGAAGCGGCGACAATAGCAGATATAACAAATACAGCAAAAGCATATATAGGTGCTCCTTATAAATATGGAGGAACTGACATTAAGACAGGTATTGATTGCTCAGCATATACACAATTAATTTTTTCTAAGTTAGGTATTTCACTAGAGCGTACATCTAAAGCTCAATATCAGCAAGGTACTTCTATCTCAAAAGACAGTTTAAAAACGGGTGATCTCGTATTCTTTAATACTTCTGGAAGCGGTGTTTCACACGTTGGCATATACATAGGTGACAGCAGTTTTATTTCTGCTACTACAAGTTCTGGGGTTAAAATAGACAAAATCAACGACCCTTATTACTGGGGATCTCGTTACGTAGGAGCAAAACGTATTGCAAACTTTACTGAAAATGATTTTGGCGAAGTAAAAGATGCAGAAATAGACTTTAACATTTATGCATCTCGCGGAGAGGTAGCGCTTCAACTAGCTAACAAATTACATTTAAATACTAGTAATACAGACTCAAGTTTCCCTGATGTCAAACCATCTTCTAAATATGCAGGTGCTGCTGAAGCACTGAAAAAAATCGGCGTATTTACTGGTGATGAAAATGGGAAATTTAATCCAGGTTCCCCGATTACTCGTGGTCAATTATCGAAAGTTTTAGTGGAAGCATTTCATTTAAAACAACAAGGAACAGCAGAACAATTTATAGATGTTCCAAATGCTCATTGGGCTAACAACTATGTAGCTATCCTTGCTTCTAATAAAGTTACAGTAGGTAAAGGCGACAGCACATTCGGAGTAAACGACAATGTAACACTGGTACATTTAGATGCCTTTTTACAACGATTAACTCAATAATTCATTGAAAAGGCATTTCATCTATGGATGAGATGCCTTTATTCCTTGTACTTATTACGCCCCTTGTATCCCTCCTATTCCTTCTCCCATAGCTTTAATCATGAAAAAAAGCCAGTACTATTTGTACTGACTTAAAAATTATTCTGGTTGTTGGATTATTAGATAGAACAATTAGCGTTAACATAAACGCGATGATTCCTAAAACAGGCTATTGTTTTCTAAATGAACTCCTAATAAGAAACAGGTACTTTACTTTCATTTTCCTCACTAGCTTTAGAGTATAGTTTTTTTGTGACGATAAAGTACAAAAATGTACCAGTTAATCCTAGTATAAGCAGTAATCCTCCCATATAAATTGGAGGAATCCACTCTCCAATGATGGTAAGTAACGAAGAAATAACCATTGCCCCGTAGAGAGTCATGCTATTAAATGCCATGTAGGTGCTACGCGCGTTAGGTGGTGCAATTTCACCTAGCATCGCTTGTTTAATAGGAACATACATCAGTTCACCAATTGTTCCAATAAACATAGCAATAAAAAGAATTAACACATTATTTGTAACAGCAAAAATACTAAAACATATCGAAAAAATCAGCATCCCTGTAGCTAGCGTCCAGCGATCACTCCACTTTCTAAAGACGAATAATATAACACTGGATAAAAGTACTACAAGAATTGTATTCTCTGTGCGGAGAAAGCCTAACATTTTTGTACCATCAAGCATGAAATCTATAGTAAAAAATGAAGCTGACTGATGAGGTATATCTTTTTCAAGACGTATCCCAATATAGTTTGTTAACGACTGCTCCAGAGAAAAGATTAAAATCCCCCCCATAATATAAAACATAAACAGCTTATCTTTTAAAACAATAGAAAAACTATTAAACATCTCTTTTAATGCAAAATTTTGTTGATGATTAGGTGCTTTAGTAGAAGGTTTGGGTATGTAGGTTTCCGTAATAAAAAATATCGTTATCCATACAGATAACAGAGAGATTAGTGTTATCCCAATAAATAGTTCAAATAAGTAATTTTTGAAAAGAAATGCGCCAATGATTCCGCCAATAGCAGTTGCTAAATTCCCCAACCAATAGCTAATTGTAAAAACAAACTTTCTAGAATCGGGATTAGTAATATCTATAATCATAGCTTGTGCTGCTGGCTGAAACATGCCGCCACAAAACATATTGATGATAAAAAATCCTGCAGAAAAATAGGGTGAGTCAAACCAAGGGGAATTGCAAAGTGTTATAAACAAATACGAAAGCAATAAACCTAGTTCAGAATAAATCATTATTTTTTTTCGGCCTATTCTGTCTGAGACATGACCTCCTATAATACCACCAATAACACCACTTACTACAATAATAATTAGTATTATTCCTGTTTGAGTAGCTCCGATTTTTTGAGAAAAATAGATAGCTAGAAAAGGTATAACAGCCATTGTAATAAGGCTTCCTAGAAATTGCATAGCTAGACGAAGTTTGACATTAGGATGGATATCCTTCCATTTCATTTAACTCACCCCTTATTAGTAATAGGACCAAATAATCTAAGAGCTTGTCTCGTTATATCTTTCCACATCAAGTTTGTATACTCATCTATAAACGTTAAACGCATCCCATTCAAGATGGATAAGTATGACTCGGCTATTAATGATGTGGATTCTTCATAAAAGTAACCTTGCTTTTGTCCTGCTTCAATAACTGGGTGAATACTGACTATAAACCCATTGACGAAATCGTTTAACTCATTAAAAAGTTTTGTATATCGATCAGGTCTCGCAAGAACCTGTTGAATTAGGCGTAGAAAATCACTTCTCATTGAAAACAGTTGTACATGGCAATCTATCATTTCCTTCACACTATCAAGAGGATCACCTTTAAAGTGTTTTTCTATCTCGATAAAGTAAGTTTTAATTTCCTCCAATGGCTCTAAAATCGTTGCCTCATAAAGTGCTTCTTTAGAATCAAAATACGTAAATACTGTTCCAAAACTAACTCCTGCTTCTTTTGCTATTTCGGCCACTTTTGTCTCTGCAAAACCATTTTCGCTGTATAATTTGATTGCAGCGTTTAGAATAGTAGCGCGTTTTATTTTCTTTTTTTCATTAATAGTAAGTTTAGGTTCCATTTTGAAACTCCTTTCCAAAAAAATGATTGATGAATCAATCAAATTGTATTGTAATTTGTTTCCACTGTCAATTTATTTTTTATACTTATTTTTACAGTTACGTAAATTATGTTTCATTACTATAACATTTCGTATTTATAAAAACAGGTGTTGCTTAAGCTAAGCAACACCCGTTTTTTATCCTATTCGCTACTCCTCTAACTGTTTTCCAACAACTTCTCCACCTGTAGTACTTTCATGACTAGGTTTGACTCTCTTAATAAAGAAAGCGAGGATAAGTGCAATCACCGCAATCAATGTTGAAAGGAAGAAGGTATAATTAATACCATGTAGCATGGCTTCATTCATAATTTGTTGCTGTAATTCAGTGGCAGATTGTGTAGATGCTTGTGCTGCATTGGCACTCATATTGTTCATTGTACTTGCAGCTAATTCTTCTGCCCTTGCAGTTGTTTTATTGTTCATGATGGTAATCAAAACTGCAGAACCTATCGCACCAGATACTTGCTGTAAGGTATTGTTCATCGCTGTTCCATGTGGATTATTATGTGCTGGAAGCTGATTCAAACCATTTGTCATAACAGGCATCATAACCATTGACATCCCTAACATACGTAATGTATATAACAGAACAAGTGTTGAGTAGGCAGTATCCATACTAATTTTGCTAAAGTAATACGATGTCACAATCGTAATAATCAAGCCGAAAACAGCCAAGCTTCTTGCCCCATACTTATCAAATAGCTTCCCTGTAATTGGTGACATAATCCCCATAACAATCGCACCAGGTAGCATTAATAAACCAGAATCCATTGGTGAAATCCCACGAATGGTTTGTACGTAAATAGGCATTAAGATCATCGCTGAAAACATGGCTACCGCAATGACGATGGAAATCGCTGATGACAAAGCGAACATTGGGTATTTGAAAATACGAAACTCAAGCATTGGTTCATCCATTCGTAGTTGACGAAGGATAAAGGTAATTAAAGCGAGTGCTCCAATAATAATCGTTCCATAGACAAATATATTGTCCCAACCTTTTTCCCCTGCCGAACTAAAGCCATATAACAAGCCACCAAACCCTATACTTGATAGAACAAGAGACATGACATCCAACTTAATCGCACGTTGTGGTGTAACATTCTTTAATTTAAAGGCTGCGAAAATTAACGTTAAAATGGCAATTGGCAGAACAAGATCAAACAACATTCTCCAGCTATAATGCTCAATCAACCAGCCAGAAAGTGTTGGTCCAATGGCTGGTGCTGTAATCATTACGAGGCCGAACATCCCCATTGCGGCCCCTCGTTTTTCGACTGGAAATGCAGTCAACATAACATTCATTAATAAAGGCATCATAATTGCTGAGCCTGCAGCTTGAATCATTCGAGCCCCTAGTAACACACCAAAGGCAGGTGCAATACTTGCGATGAATGTTCCCAAAGTAAATAAGGCCATCGCAATAATAAATAGCCTTTTATCGGTAAAGCGCTGAATGAAGAACGCACTTGCGGGGATTAAAATACCGTTAACTAACATATAACCTGTTGATAGCCATTGTACTGCAGTTGCATTAACATCAAATTCTTCCATAATGGCAGGAAGAGCAATATTAAGTAATGTTTCATTCAAAATCGCAACAAAGGCCCCGATAAATAAAATGGCAATCATGCCGTATGGCGCTTTTGTCTCAACAGAAATGGTGTTCTCCGACATATAGTATCAGTCCTACTTTCTTTATCTTTTTCAATTTCATTTGCATTTTTATAAAGCCTTTTATTTGCCTCTAAGTCTTTAACAAATTTGAACTACAACGTCATCGAGATGAGTAGTTTTTTCCCCCAATCTGCTGTTTTGCTCCTGCTGATTTCATCGCAACCACCCCTCAAAAAAATAAAATTAAAATTGTTGACGAAAGAATAGAGTGTATTGTATAATTAAAATAGGGATAATTTGCGTAAAGTTAATTATACATCGTCTATCTTTATAAATTTACCATAAGACATAGTAAATTTCAATCTGTTATACATAAATGATTTTCACAAAAAAGTCGATTCCTAAACGATAGGAATTCGACTTTTTTGTTTGTCCTCACCTTTTTATTAGCCCTGCGCTAGTTAATTCATAAATAGTTGTGGCTACTTCTTGTAAGTAGCGACGATCATGTGAAACACTAATAATAACCCCTCTATATTGTGCTAATGCCTGACACAAAACAGGCGTTGTCAAAGGGCTAAAGTTTCTTGTTGGTTCATCCAAAATCAATATCTCACAGCGCTCCATAATCATTTTTACTATAAGTAGCTTCGCTTTTTGCCCCCCACTCAAATTGCCAATCTTCTGCTGCATTTCATCGCTTGTAAATTTCATACTACCCAAAATTGTGAAAGCTCTTGTCATCGCCTCTTTATCACCAGTAGTGACTAGAAAATTAATGGGAGATTGACTTGGGTCCAGTAAATCCTCGTAATTCTGTGGCATGTATCCTATTTTTAATGAAGAATGTTCCTGTAATTTATCCATTATTAATTTTAATAAAGTTGATTTTCCGACGCCATTTTCCCCAATAATCGCCACTTTTTCTGGTCCAATGATGGATAACTTTATATTTTGTGAAAGTTGATTATTGGCTATTTGAAGTGTTTCTAATGATAGCTCAAGTATTTTTTTCTGGCGATGGACATGTATCAAGGAATCAAAGTGAAATTCACTCGCCTCTTCTACACTTGGCATCTCTAGGAAATTATCTGTCGCTCTCTCCAGGCGCTTTTTTTGATTTTTTAATGACTTTATTTTCTTTTGTAATCTGGGATCTGAACGAGATACATGTTGATGCTGATGCTCTGCTTTGTTCCAAACATCATGCCACTTCCCCATTTGTTTTTTATAATCGGCCGCTTGCTTTCTTGCCACCTGTTCCTGTTTAAGCAAATTATTTTCTCGATGGGCAAGGTATGTTTCATAAGGCTCTCTCGTCAATGTATATTTAGGCGTTTGCTTGCGATTTGTAAGCTCGATGTGAATAATTGCGTTAGCAGTTTGACGAATAAATGTTTCATCATGTGATACAAAAACAACAGGTATCGAAGTTTGTTGAATAAATTTTTCTAACCATTCTATTGTGTTAATATCCAAATCATTTGTCGGTTCATCTAATAAAAGAATATCTGGATCCATAGCGAGTAATTTTAAAAAACGATACTTAAATCGCTCCCCTCCTGAGAAATCTCCTATTCTTTTGTCTGAAACAAATGATTCAATTCTGAAATCCTCCATGGCTTGCAACAATTCTTTATTCCAATTGTTTTCTAAAAATAACTCCGTGATAGTCTGCATTTTTTCTTGTGCCGATAGCTCCTGTGAAAGATAACCTAGTGAAAAATCGTTTTTAAGAATTTTTCCTTCATACGTACAATAATCAGCAATCAATTGTTCATTGTAAATGCATTTTAATAAAGTGCTTTTACCATTCCCTTCTTCTCCTATAATGACCATCTTGTCTCCTTTTTGAATACTAAGCTGGAGGTGATCAATTAGCGTCCGATTGTCTTTTATGGTTTTAATGGTAAGGTTATGAATTTCTATCATGTAGATGCCCCTTTCATTTTTACTTGATTTTCCTTTGATTGTTAGTTGTTCATGTGCATCACCCTTAAATTTAATCAAAATAAAAAAGATGCCTCTGTTTATAAACAGAAGCATCTCGCTCATCGAAAGTATTCACCCTATGTTTCAATTACGACTCGGCGTCATCACGTCCAGATTTCAAGCTTGCTCAAAAAGCTCCTCATTCAGCTGGTGATTGAACAATCGCTGAAAAAAGGTAAAACAAGCGTTTCCGAGTATAAAGGACAAGATAAAAGGTCATAGAGTAGTAAATTCAAAATATGATAGGTGAAGATTAGCTTCTTGTTTATTTATTATGAGATTAACTTTTCTAATAGATAAACAATTGCTCAAATTCTTCACCCTCCGTTCCAATTAAGTATTTTCAATCTACCATATTATTCTATTTATTGTCAATTTTATTGGTGTCTATCAGTCACTTTTGTATTACCTATTATGAATAAAAGATAAATACTCAAAAGCTGTTGTGCCAAAAATACATTTAAATTGCTTGTTTAAATGAGCTAAATCAACGTAGCCACATTGTGCGACTGCTACATAAATATCACCTGTTTGCTCAATTATGGATTTAGCTCGCTCCACTTTACAATTTAAGAAGTATTGGTAAGGTGTGATCCCCGTGTGCTTTTTAAAAAAACGAATGAATTGGAATGTCGTCATTTGTAGCTCCTGACAAATATCTTCAATTTTCAGTACGTTTTCAACATGTGAATGAATGATTTCTTTGGCTTTTTTTATAATAAAACTATCCATTTTCATTGATGAACTAACATCTTGTGCCACTAAGCAGTCTGTTAAATGTAAAAACAATTCATTACATCGTGCGGAATTTTCTTCTGTTAAAATGGCATGTGACAGCTTTAGTATCTGTTGCTTGATATGATTATTATAGATGATGGGTTTCTCAAAACTGACAATATCCTTTTTTTGAATGGCCTCTAAAAATAATGCAGGGTCAATGTAAAGCATTACATATTCAAGTCCTTCTCGATTATAAGCCATCCCATCATGGACTTGTTCGGGATTAAAAAACATGACGCCATTTTCATGCGAAAGCTGTACATTTCCATCTAAATAGTAATGCTGAATACCTTTTAACGTTACGCCCAAAGCATATTCTTGATGTGCGTGCTTTTTGTATTTAAAATCTGTAAAACTAGCCTTTAACGCAGTAATCCCAGCTGTTTTTTTATATGTAAAACTTTGCATATTTTCACCTCTTTTAAATCCAAATCATCACTGCTGCATAAACCAAACACATTGCCATGAAAACATTGACGATTTTTTTATGGTTTTGTAAAAATTGTTTAAAGATTGCGCCAAATAATACCCATAATAAGAAAGCAATTAAACCAATAATCGTAATGGCCAATACACTTAATGATAACGCGAAAAGCGAATTGTAATAAGGTAAAACGAAGCTTGGAATAACTGTCATTGTAAATAATACTACTTTAGGGTTTAAAAACTGCATCAAAAACCCTGATGAGAAGTTTCCTGTTTTATTTTCACTCTTACTGGAAGTATCCATTTTGTATATTTGGTAAGCAAGATACAGCATATAAGTCGTACCAATAATTTGCATAATCAGCAAAACTTTTGGAATCCATGTTGAAAACAGTGAATTTAGAAAAGCGGATAAAACTAGTAATATAAAAAATGCAATCGTAGAACCATAAGAAAAATGTAAACCTCTTTTGATCCCATAATTCTGTGTCGTTGATAAAATGACAATATTTGTTGGTCCTGGTGTAGCCGTAATAATAAAACAGTACATTAAAAAAGATGTAATATTCAAGAAGCAAACTCCCTTTCAAGTTTATCTCTTTGAATTATTACATCTATTAGTTAAATCATTATAGTACAAAATTGCACATTTATTTTGTCCAATTACCTGGTTTCCAATCCTCTTCTATCCATGTTGGATTCGGTGCTTCATATGGTGCTGTCGCCATTAATTTATCTTGTTGCCATATGGCTGCCTTAGATCGAATCATTTCATCTAGTAAAGGTTTGACAAATTCCTTGGGCTCTATTCGAAAAGAGTGAACGGCGAAATCATGAAACCAGCCACAGCTTAGCAGATAAGGTGTGATTTCCTTGCTCGTTAATCCATTTTTCATCATCAGTGTAAAAGAAAAGATTCGCTTACATGCATGCCAAGCCATTTTTTCAGGAGATTCCATCCACTTTTCTAGTCGTTCTCTCGCTTTGTCCATCATCATTTTTGGGTCTTCGATAGCCCGTCCGTGACCAGGATAGGCTATTTTTATTGATAGTTTAGCAAGTCGCTCTAAACTTTCATAGGAGCGTCTTATACTGTTTGTGCCTTCGCGAAAAATATTCAACCATCCGACATCATTGTGATGAAATAAATCACCACAAATCAACATCTGCTGCTTTGGTTCGTATAAAGCTATGTGACCTAAAGTATGTCCTGGTGTATGTAAAACCTGAAGAGCACTATTTCCTGTCACAATTTCTTGTTCATCTACAAGTAGCTGTTGAACGACATATTGTTCGACAGGTTGATCTAAATAATGAGCACCACATGACTCTACATCACATTGATTCACCATTTCTCCTTCCCAAAGATGTGCGGCAATCGGCAGGTCATATTGCTGCTGAAAGTAATGATTTCCTCCGACATGATCGCTATGATAATGTGTATTAATGATGCCATTTAACTGCATTGGTACTATCCCAGCATCGGATAAAAGCTTCTCAGTTCGTGTAATATCACTACCAAAGCCAGTATCAACTAATAAAGTTTGTTCATCTTGGATAACAATACTATTTGCACTTGGGAATGGACGTTCAAAAAACAAAGTTTCAGCAGTTTTCATAGGTTAACCTCCATTAATAATTGATAGAATAATACCAGAAAAGCTCCCCTTTAATACTTCCTTGTCGAGTTGATTTGTACATGAAAATGTTGTAGTAATCGCCGTTCGATTTTTTTCATCTGGTTCAAATTGTTCAACTATGACTTCACAACGAATTGTATCTTCGCTAAAAACGGGACGTAGAAACTCGAAATTCATTTTGCGGGCTAATACGTTATAGTCACCACCGACTTTTGTAGGGAGTGTTGCTGTTAAAAGCCCTTGTACGACAAAACGACCTTGTTCATCTGGTGTAATATGATGAACCCCTTCATCTTTGGAAACTTTCGTAAACAATTCAACATCTGCCATTGTAAATGTACGTTCAAATGTAATTTTTTCACCTACTTGTAAAGCCACCCATATCCCTCCTATAAAGCCAATAATAAACTATTATAATCAGAATATTAAATCTTTTTGAACTATTACTCAACTATTAATCTTACTGTTACGATTATTTTTTATATAAAAACAGTCACCTAGCGCCGATTGACTATCGATGGCTAAGTGACTGAATGGTGTTTTTAACTAAGATTTTATTGTGCGTATACAAAGGGTGCCTATTTCCTTTATATACCTTTGTGGGAATTAAAATATAATAAGGTGTGACTGCCTTGATTTTTTCTCATCGGCAGCAAAAGCTAACAATTGAGACTGTTAGAACAGGTAAAGCTGTGGAAATCTCCAGCGTCATTACCACTGACGCTAAATGCGTCCAGATTTATTCAAGTTTACTCAAAAAGCGCTTCTTCAAAATCTGTGACATCGGCCAGAGGCTATCTTAATTCAGAAGGCGTTTGAATACCTGTTAAAATGCATAGCTAGCAATTCTCTCCCCCTATAGAGGAGGAATTCTTTTACTGAATCAAGATAAACGATACTTGTTGTGAATTTTATTTACTCTTTATTAAAAGTGGGTTAAATATATTTTTGATAAACCTTTTCCAATAGCAAATGTTCGTCAACTACCTCTTCACTAAAGCATTTCCATTGTTAGTAACAGGTTTGTCCTATCACCCTCCATACCATTGACAGATTTCATTATCTGTGTGAACAATTGTGAATCAATCCACACCTTCATGATAGTAGCTAGCCTTGATGGATAGTTGTTATCCATGACCCTATCATAAATACTTTGCGTCTATTTTAAACCATCCACTTTACTGCTTTTTCAGTCATCCACTTGTCTATAATTTACAAAAATTCTAGAAGCTATTAAGCGCTTGAGCAAACCTTTTAATTCCCTCATCGATTGATTTTACATCTTCCCTTGCATACGTAAAACGGACAAATCCTTTTTTCGAGCCCATGGTTGAACCTGGCACATAAATGACGCCTCGTTTAATCGATTCTTCTAGTAATTGCGTTTCATTATGTTCTTTAAGTACTTGACACCAGATGTGAATCCCACCTTGTGGAATTAAAAACGCCACCTGACCTTTTAAATAAGTGTTGAGACTTTGCACAATAGCATTTCTTCGTGTTTCTAATTCCTTTACTAAATGTTTAATATGCATATCGAAATTTGTTGACTCTAAAAAATCATTAGCTATCCATTGCGTAAAGCTAGAATGACCAAAGTCGATTTGTTGCTTCGCGTCAGAGAGCCGTTCAATAACAGAAGTAGGACCAACAATCCACCCGATACGTAATCCAGAGGCCACAATTTTAGACAACGAGCTAATGTATAAAACATTGCCATTTTTGTCGAGCGATTTAAGTGTAGGAACTTTATCCCCCGAAAAGGCAGTTAAGCTATAGGGATCATCCTCTACTACTGGGATGCCTAGCTTGGAGGATATATCTAAAATTGCTTCTCTTTTCTTTAAATCTAACGAAGAGCCCGTTGGATTATGAAAATCAGGATTTAAAAAAATCATTTTTATACGATGTTTTTTATACAATACTTGCAAATCATCGGGATTAATGCCATCCTTATCTACAGGAAGATAATGGATTTGTAAGCCTGCAGATTTAAAGATGGGTAGATTGAAGTTGTAGGAAGGATCTTCTATGGCGACCGCATCTCCAGGCTTTAACAAGCATTGAACAATTAAATGTAAGGCTTGCTGGGCTCCTGATGTGATTAATATAGAAGAAGGTTTTGTTCCAATCCCTCTGCTATTTTTGATATGTTTGGAAAGAGTAGTTCGAAGGATTTCACTTCCTAATGGATGGTCATACCCTAGGCTACCAATAAAAGAACGTGTTGCCGTAATTTCTCTTAATGAGCTTTTAGGAAAAAGATCTTCTGATAATTCGCCAGTAGCTAAATTAATTAATTTTTGTTCAACAGCTTCTTTTCTAATTTTTTGCGTTACAGGTAGATTTGGTAAGAAGGAACCTGCCTCAATATAGCGATTCCAGCTAGGAATTCGTTTCCTCGTGATCCCCCATATATCTTTGCTAATGGTGGTACCACTTCCCTGATTCCTTTCAATAAACCCCATTGCTTCCAATTCGTCATAAGCACTTACCACAGTACTTCTGTTGACATTCAAAGCATTCGCTAAGGAACGCTCAGATGGTAAAGGCTTGTCGGGCGGAAATGTCCCATCGGCAATCCCTTTTTCTATATATTCTGCAAGCTGTTTATAGATAGCTTTTTTTGCTTGTCGGTCGGGTTTCCAATCCATATATACTCACCTCAATCGTGCCTTCTTTTTTAGCTATATCAGAAAAGCTAAAAAGTTAATCATACTATAACATTATTGCTAACTAACCATCCACTTTATGTGTACTATCGCCAACCATTTTAAATTTCATTCGATAGAATTCTATGAAAACCCTTACTGGGTATGTATTTATGTCGATAAAATTATACTAAAATCATTTTTCCCGTTTTAGAACATTCTGTGTTATATTGCAAAACTCCTTGTCTTTCCACTTAGACGCCCCTAATATAAAAATCAATTGTGAATCAAATTCCATGCAAACCCATAGTAGCCTATAGCACTTCAAAGAATCAGTTAAAGGGGTTTGTTTATGAAAAAAAGTTGGCTCAAATTAATTGGTCTTTTCACTATTGTCACTATGCTAACCGGATGTGACCCGTTGTTAGTATTAGATCCAAAGGGACCTCAAGCACAAGTACAAGCCAAAGATATTATGCTATCGATAGGGATTATGTCCATTATCGTCCTGATTGTTTTCGCGATCTTAGCTTATATGTTAATTAATTTCCGTGCATCTAAACAAAGTCCAAACTATAAACCTCCCTACATTAAAGGGAGTACAAAGGTTGAAATAATTTGTGTAGGTATTCCCGTTTTAATTGTTATCTACCTGTCTATTATTTCTGTGCAAAGTAATTATAAGGTGGAATCAACACCAGAGAAATACAAACATGAAGAGCCATTAGTTATCTATGCTTCGACATCTAACTGGAAATGGCATTTTAGTTATCCGGAGGAGAATATTGAAACAGTGAATTATTTGTATATTCCTGCTGAACGTCCAATTGAATTTAAACTTTACTCTTATGGACCGATTACGAGTTTCTGGATTCCCCAATTAGGAGGTCAAAAATATGCAATGGCCGATATGGTGAATACATTGCATTTGGCTGCTGATAGCCCTGGTGAATATATGGGAAGAAATGCAAACTTTAATGGGAAAGGGTTCGCTGAAAATACGTTTAATGTCACAGCGATGACTCAAGGTGAATTTGATGATTGGGTGAAGGAAGTAAAGGAAACAGCGGAACTATTAACGGAGGAAAAGTTTAATACATTGCTAGAACCTGGACATGTTGGACAATCAACCTATAACGGAACACATTTAACGTTTCTTCCAGCGCCTGAGGGAGAAAATGGTGGACACCAACATGGCACATCACACGCTAAAGATCATGCTTCTCAAGAAAACAATCATTAATAAAAAGGAGATCTAGTCATATGGATTACTTTGAACGATTTGCTATCCCCCATCCTAGCCCAGCCATTTATGCATCAATGGTCGCTATTGGTCTTACAGTGATAGCGATTATTGTAGGATTAACCTATTTTAAAAAATGGGGCTACCTTTGGCGTGAATGGTTAACGACGGTTGATCATAAACGAATCGGTATTATGTACTTAATTTCTGCCATCCTAATGCTTTTCAGAGGAGGGGCGGATGCGATTATGATGCGTGCACAAATGGCTGTACCTGACAATACATTACTGGATGCACAGCATTATAATGAAATATTTACGACACATGGAACGGTTATGATTATTTTTATGGCCATGCCATTTATTATGGCCTTTATGAACTATATTGTGCCTTTACAAATTGGCGCAAGAGACGTTGCATTCCCACGTTTAAATGCTTTAAGCTTTTGGTTATTTTTCATGGGCGCAATGCTACTGAATATTTCCTTTGTTATAGGAGGCTCTCCTGATGCTGGGTGGACAAACTATTTCCCACTTGCTAATAACGAATTTAGTCAATCAGTAGGAACGAACTATTATTTGTTTGCCTTACAGATTTCAGGTCTTGGCACGTTAATTACTGGGATTAATATGATTGTGACAATTCTTAAAATGAGAGCCCCAGGTATGACATTAATGAAAATGCCAATGTTTACGTGGTCTTCATTCGTCGCAAATGTGATTATTGTTTTCGCATTTCCTGTGTTAACTGTAGCACTAACGATGGGAACTTTTGACCGTCTATTTGCTACTAATTTTTTCACAACTTCCAATGGTGGTATGGATATGCTTTGGGCCAATTTCTTCTGGGTTTGGGGACATCCTGAGGTTTATATCTTAATTTTACCAGCGTTTGGTATTTACAGTGAGATTATTTCTACTTTCTCAGGACGAAATCTCTATGGGTATAAATCAATGGTTGGCTCCATGGTGATTATCTCCTTCCTATCATTTTTAGTATGGACACATCACTTCTTTACGATGGGACAAGGTGCTTTAACGAACAGTATTTTCTCCATTACAACGATGGCCATTGCCGTGCCAACTGGGGTCAAGATTTTTAACTGGCTATTCACCCTGTGGAAAGGAAAAATTGTGTTTACAACGCCAATGCTTTACTCCATGTTATTTATACCCACTTTTACGATAGGTGGCGTAACAGGCGTGATGCTTGGCATGTCAGCAGCTGATTATCAATACCATAACACAATGTTCTTGGTTGCCCATTTCCATATGGTGATTATTCCAGGTGTTGTCTTTGCAATGTTAGCAGGCTTACATTACTATTGGCCAAAAATGTTTGGCTTTATGTTGAATGAAAAAATCGGTAAATGGACGGCTTGGATTATTGCCATCAGCACACTCCTAGCCTTTATGCCAATGTTCTTCTCTGGCTTAGATGGACAAGCACGTCGCATGTACACTTACTCAGCATCCACAGGTTTTGGTATGTGGAATATGATGTCTTTCGTAGGAGCAATGGGCCTTGCAATTGGCTTTATTTTAATCGCTTACAACATCTACTACAGTATTCGCTACTCACCAAGAAACATTGGTTCCGATCCTTGGGACGCACGTACATTAGAATGGGCAACGCCAAGCCCTGTGCCTTATTACAATTTTGCTAAAGTACCACACGTGATTTCAACAGATGCTTTATGGGATGCTAAATATCATCAGCATGATCTATTCCCAGAGCAATATGAAAAAATTCATATGCCAAATAATAGTGGTGTACCTTTCATATTGGGCTGTATTTTCTTTGCATGGGGCTTCTCATTTGTTTTCGGTATGTGGATTCCAACCATTCTCACAACCATCGGTATTTTTATTTGCATGGCTCACCGTTCGTTAGAAAAAGATCCAGGGCATTATGTCTCTGTAGATGAAGTGAAAGCAACGGAGAAGAAATTGCGAGGTGTTCAATCATGAAAATCGATCAATCGCTTCCTTTAGAATATAGTACACAGCAAAATCAATTGAATATATTAGGTTTCTGGGTTTTTATCGGTGCTGAAATCATGCTCTTTGGGACGTTGTTTGCAGGCTACTTTGTATTAGTAGATCGGACAGGAAATGGTCCTACAGGAGCGGACATTTTTGAAATGACACCTGTGTTATTTGAAACGTTTATTCTCTTAACAAGTAGCTTTACCATTGGCTTAGGTGTACACGCTATGCGTAAGGGCTACACGAAAGCAATGATAACGTTCTATGTTTTGACGTTACTACTCGGTGTAGCATTCCTTGGCTTTGAAGTGTATGAGTTTATGCATTATATACATGTTGGTGCAGGATTGCAGACAAGTGCATTTACGGCTGCTCTTTTGACAACATTAGGGACACATGGTGCACACGTCACATTCGGTGTGTTCTGGGGGATGTTTATTGTCTATCAGCTAAAACAACGTGGATTGACACCTGAAACAGCCAATAAATCGTTCATCTTCTCATTATACTGGCACTTTTTAGATGTGGTCTGGATCTTTATTTTCAGTTTCATTTACTTGAAAGGAATGGTATAACATGAGTGATTTATTCCCACTAAAACAAGTGATGGGATTTGCCCTGTCGATTATCCTGACAATTATTGCAGCTTGTGTATATTTCTTTGATCTATCTTTCCCAATTACTATGACGATTTTATTGGTCACAGCATTTATTCAAGCTGGCCTACAATTAGTTGTCTTTATGCACGCAGGTGAAACAAATGATAAGCCCGCGATTTATACAAACATCTATTATGCGTTAATCATAGCTCTGGTGACCATTTTTGGGACATTATTATGCATGATTTGGGGTTATATCTAGAAATTAAATATGAAAAAAATCGTCCTTTACTGCATAGTAAGGACGATTTTTGTATGAAAACAATTACTGACTTTCTTCACCAGTATTTTCACGTTTCATTTTAAAGGTTGATAGTAGAATCAAGACAATGCTGATAATTCCCATCCAGATAAGTACAGACACAGACGAACTCCAGAATAGCCCTTTCCCAAAGTAAAAGAGTTCTCGTAGGCCTTCAACCATAAATCTCATTGGCATCCAGGAATATACCCAATTCTGATAAAAAGATGGTATCATTTCAGGAGCTAGGGCTAGCAGTGGTCCTCCGAAGAATAACAGGAGCGCAAAAATAGCTATGCCTTTTATGCCGAACCAAGAAAGAACGGCTACTATTAATAAAAAGAAGCAAAAAGCGGTAATGGATAAAAATAAGGCTGTATCCACGAATACTGGAATATGGATTCCTACCAGTCCACCTACTATCCAAGTGAGGCCGAACCCCACAGTAAGAGCTACAACCACCCCAATTAAGATTTGACTAAGCTTTACCATAAAATTTTCTTTACGAGAATGACCTGCTAATTTGTTTGTCGACATAAAGACAATCGCGGCAGCTGCCATACACGCCATCCATAGTGGTTGGAATAGAGACACAGGCGCATTTCCGTTAGCACTGTTTTCCCCTACTTCATTGACATTCGTGACTGTTTTTGAAATCGGTGTAACTAAATTAGCCGCCTGTGCAACTGTTAATGTTGCCTTTTGTGCCTCTAATTCTGCTATTAGCTGGGTACGCACATTATTGTTCATCGTCTCAACTACACCATTTAGTATTTGACCTGCCATCGTTGAAGCCGCCATGTTCATTCCTTGATTAATATACAGTTGAACCTCTGGTGCAGAAGGTTTTGGCGTTCGTAAAGAGGCTTGTTTGACACTGAAATCTTTTGGTATGACGAATGCAGCATAGTATTTTTGATTATTGAGCCCCCTTTGCATTTCTTCCGTACTTTTTACTACTACCCATTTCACAGCAGGATCTTCCTGTTTTGTTGATTTAGATGTGGTTTGTATCATTTCCACTATATTTTCCCCCATATTAACAACTTGTTGATGAGGCAATTCCACTCCTTGATCCTCATTTACAATGGCTATCGGTAAATTTTTCGGTTTTGGTTGCACCGATGGAAATAAAGTTAGTGAAAAAATGAAAATAACGACAAATGCTAGAATTGGCGCAGACCATGCAAGTTTATTCTTAAACATTTCATGTACCTCTCCTTTTAAGCTATAATATTGAACAACCTGTTGTTTATTATAATTTTGAGGATAGAGCCGTTCAATAATCAAAAATGTAGAAAGTGTCGTTTATCAAACAGATTTATTACTTGTGTTGGATAAAATTTAGGAGGGTTTAAATGAAAGAAAATTATACAGATCTCCGTGTGATTCGAACTGTAGAAAGTATTAAAGAAGCATTACTTGATTTGATTGAGGAAAAAGGCTTTGAATCTATTACTGTCAAGGATATTACGACAAAAGCCAAAATCAACCGAGGAACTTTTTACGCACATTATCAAGATAAGTTCGATTTAATGAATAGCTATCAAGAAGAAATAATGCTAGAAATATCAACAATTGCAAAGGAAAATATACAAAAATTAATCGATGATCTTAATACAAATCATACAAACAATCCAAAAGTGGAAATTGCTGTGTTAATCTTTACATTATTAGATCAAAATAGGCGGTTTATGAAAGCGGTATTAGGTACAAACGGAGATTTATCATTCCAGACGAAATTAAAGAATTTTATGTGGAGAACATTATTTGAAAGTACAGAGACCCCACTAAAACAGGAAAATTTACTTGTACCTAGAGAATATCTAGCCTCTTATATTGCTTCGGCTCACATCGGGGTTGTTCAGCAATGGCTACTTTGTGATGGTAAAGAAACGCCACAAGAAATGGCACGGATACTATCAACCATTACACTAAATGGTCCATTTTTTGCTGCTGGCTTAAAAAAATAAGGTAAAGAATTGTTTGTTTCATGAACAAGGCAGAAATAGTGTGTTATTTCTACCTTGTTCTAGTTGTGGGACAAACTTAAATTTACGGTGTTGTATAGGTTAACGACAGCATCAAATGTACTTTTTCATTAGAGCGATTGATGTACGTGTGAAGTTCTTCACCTTTAAATTTAATGACATCCCATTGGTTTAACTGATGGTTTTTCTCTCCGACCTTCATCTCCAATTGACCATTTAACACAAGGACCATTTCTTCTGACCCTGCTAAGTGACACTCACTGTATTCACTATTAGGTTCTAGACAGCCTCTATACCATTCCGTTCCATGAGTTTTAAAGAGTGGTTCGACAAACCAATTGTTATTATGTCCTGCAAATTGGTAGTCTGAGCCAAAACGGTGAACTTCTATATTTTCTTCAAAAGATAATAAAGAGACGAGCGGAATATTGAGTCCTCTACATATTTTCCAAAGGATATTGACGGTTGGATTTGTTTCCCCTCTTTCAATTTTTCCTAACGTCAATTTACTGACATTACTGACATTCGCTAACTCCTCAAGACTCATCCTCTTGTTTTTTCTAATTTCTCTTAGATTAACCCCAACTTGACCAGATAAGTCGATATTTTCCTCTTTCATCATGTCGCACCTCTCCATTGACTTTGTAAAATAAGTATATTATAGTATACAAGTCGATTAATTATAGTTTATTTTTAAAGTTGAAAAGTTAACTATAGTATATCAAATAATCATTCATATTTATACAAAGAGGTGCTTTCAATGATTGCAAAATCAAAAAATCTATCGATAATTTGGAGCGTTTTTTCTTTATTCATCCTATCGATGAATCTACGAGCTTCGATTACTTCTATCTCGCCCGTTCTGAAAAATATTCAGATGGATTTGGAGATATCGAGTGTTGTAGTCAGTTTATTAACGGCTCTACCCGTTTTTTGTATGGGGCTCTTTGCTCCATTGGCTGGGAAGTTAAGTGAACGATGGGGTCTCGAGTTGACGATTGCGTTATCCGTATTACTAATTGGTGTATCAACAGCATTGCGTTTAGTAGCGACTTTTCCATCACTTTTATTACTAACAGCTATCCTTAGTGGGATAGGTATTGCCATTACTGGACCGCTGATTTCGGGTTATATAAAAAAACACTTTCCTAAAGCCTCATCCTCTATGATTGGTGTTTATTCAGCTGGCATGGGTATTGGGGCGTCATTAAGTGCTGGCTTAGTCGTACCTGTTATGCATGCATTTCATCAATCTTGGAACGTAGCTTTAGCGATTTGGTCTTTATTTGCACTAGTGGGTATTATCGTTTGGCTTCCTATTATCAAAAAATCACATCAAACACAAGAAGCTGTAGAGAAATCGGTCAGCCAAAAAAGCCGTTTACCTTGGGGAAATCGATATGTTTGGCTTCTTATGGTGATGTTTGGTCTGCAATCGGGTGTCTATTATTCACTAGCGACATGGCTAGCTCCAAAAGTGCAGGACATCGGATATAGTGATGCTTATGCTGCAACAACGGTAACCATGTTTTCTGTTATGCAAATGATTTGTAGCTTTATTATTCCCATCTTAATTAATAATAGTGTAAAGAGAAAACCTTGGATGCTCCTATGTTCACTAAGCTCTTTTATAGGTATCCTCTTATTAATAATTGGAGGGATCTCACCCATTTTTTGTGCAACATTGATGGGGATTGGTGCTGGTGGCTTATTCCCATTGGCAATGATTCTCCCTTTAGATGCAACAGCTACGCCTAAAGATGCTAGCGAATGGACAGCCATGATTCAATTTGGTGGATATATTATAAGTGGCATTATTCCAATGCTTGTGGGAGTCATAAAAGATGTAACAAACACATTTGACTTTGCCCTTTTCGCGTTATTATTTATTTTGATTGTCCTAATGCTGCTTACGTTTAAAGTGAGATCAAAAACTGATCCAACTATTCGCATACTTTCCGAGGGAGTCTCATCTGTCATTGATTCTAATAGATAGTCTGGCATCGAGAAACAAACTGTACTCATCATAGCTAAAAGCCTTACTCTGCTGGTTAGAGTAAGGCTTTATCCTTTAAAAAATGGATGATAAACGTGATTTTCCCATCAATTAATGTGGATTCAGCTGTGTATCCCAATTGTTCTGCAAGACTTTTCACTGTGGCGAGTCCAAGCCCGGTTCCAGAAAAGTGCTTGTCTCGAGAGCTTTCTCCTACATAAAATGGCTGCCATATTTTAGTGATATCTAGAAGCGTGGTATCGTTACTAATTTCCATCACGCCATGTTGATTTAAGGATATGAGTATTTCATTGCCTGAGGTATATTTTGTGGCATTACTGATTAAATTTTCAATAATAAAATGGACTTTCTCCTGCTCAGTGTTTAGCATAAATTCACATACCTCTGATTGAAGATAAATTTGTTTGTCACCTTGTATAGGCTGGTAGCTATGAATGATTTCTTTTACTAGCAGAATAAGATCAAAGCTGATTGTTTTCGAATCGTTCTCTTCCGTTTTAGCAAAATAAAGCATGTCCGAGATGATTTTATCCATTCGATCAATTTGCTTATGAATAACCGTTAAGTAAGTGCCATCATCCATACCGTCCTCTACTCCACTTGCGTATACTTTGATTAAGGCAAGTGGCGTTTTCAGCTCATGTGTTAAACCTATCATAAATTGTTTTAAATCCAGATTTCGTTGTGTTAATAGTTGTTGGGCTGATTCTAGTGCTTGACTCATTTTATTAATACTTTTCGCCAATTGCTCCATTTCATCACCTGTTTGAATGCTCGCTTGTTGAAAGTTCAGATTGCCAATTTCTTTCGCCACTTGTTGCAGCTCATTTAGTGGATTGGTTAACTTGCGAGACAATAGGGCTGTGACAATGATAATTACTAAGATACTCACAATCAGAAAGACTAAATTAAAGCGATTAATAAAGTAAGCAATATCCGTAAAATGTGCCATCGATGCCCCTATCATAATGAGCTGGTTTCCTTCTTTTGCATAATGCACAATAAAACTAGACTTTTGTTTTCCTTGATCATATAGTTTCCCTACTATTTTATCTTCAGCTATATCTTGTAGTACTTCATCAGAAACCCAAAATTTATTGAGTGCGATATGGTCTCTCGCTAGCTGTAGTTTTAAATTTTCATTGAGGTCATTGATGGAACCTTCAAGAGGTACTTTAATGATTGTGACATCAAATTGACGCTCAACCAAGCTTATATCCTCTAACGTTTGATAAGTATCAAACGCATGTGATACTTTTTTATTCAGCTGATAAAGGTAATATTTAGGTAGAAAAAACTGGCTTACGATAAGAGAGATGGAAAAAGTGAGAATGACAACTAGTGTGATATAAATGGTTAATTTTGTCCCAATTTTTTGTTTCATTCGCTTGTACTATATCCAATTCCACGATGTGTTTGGATGATGTCCTCTCCTATTTTTTCTCGCAATCGTCGAATATGTGTGTCAACAGTTCGTGGGTCTCCGATATAGTCCTGTCCCCACACTAAATCCAAAAGCTGATCTCTCGTCAAGATTTGTCTTCTATTTTGGCTAAAAACGCGTAACAGCTCGAATTCCGTTTTGGTTAACTCTATTTCTCTCCCTGCCTGCCAAACACGTTTGCTGGTGACATCGAATGACACATCACTTAATTGCTGCACAGAATCGATTTGTAGCAATTTTTTCACTCTCATGATGAGTGACTTTGGATAAAATGGTTTATTAACATAATCGTCGGCTCCTTCTGATAGCGCTTGAAATTCGTCCTCACCTGTATCTCTTGCTGTAAGCATTAACACTTTGATTTTTTGTGTTTTTTTCATCTCACGACAAACAGTTATTCCGTCTATTTTCGGCATCATCCAATCCAAAATGGCCAAATCAATTTTTTCTTGATAAAAAATAGCGAGTGCTTCCTCACCATTGATGGCGGTAAAGACGGTGAATCCTTCCCTTTGAAAATAGCTTTGCAAAATTTTTAACATATCTAATTCATCCTCTGCGATGAGTATATTCATTGTACGGAACTCCTACTTATCATATTTTCCCAGATTATATTGCTCGATAATTGCAATTAATTTTTCGGGATATAAAGGGTCTGTCGAGTAATTATTTTTTTTCAAGGCATAGGCAGCCTCTTGATAATTAGTTGCTGTCAGTACCTCTTTATATTGTTGTGCATTCCAACTTGTCCCCTCTAATAATAGCTGATGATGATCCATTAATGCACTCTTCCAATCAGGATAGGCTCGAAATTCAGCCTCGATTGTATAGCTTTTATTGTTTTTATATTCTAGCGTGGGCATTTTGATGGAATCCCCCTGATACCTGCCCTTTATACCGAACAGGTTATTTCCGTTGATGGCTAACTCACTTTTGCCGAAATTGGATTCTAGAATGGCCTGTGCAATCGTCACACTTGGCAATATCTCACCATTTTGCTGGCTAATCGCAACAGCAATTGGTGCAATGTCATCGATAAATTGCATTTCGTCGTTATCTTTCTGTCCAAATAGTTTTACCATGTACAAGCCTACAATAACGGCAAGTAGCATTATTATTATTCGTTTCATTGTGTTACCCTCATTTCAATTGAACTTATGATTGTATCGTAAAACAGCAATGTTACAGCAATTTGACAAAACATCATAAGTTACGAAAAAATAGCCCGCACCTTTTTGAGGTACAGGCTATTCTCCTATTACGAATCTACAAACATTCTTATTAAGTAAAGAAACGAATGCTAAGTGAATACCCGCGAACGAAGGTAGAATACCCGCGGAAGTCACGCAAATATCCTCAAAGTAAAGCGAACGCTAGTAATCGAAGTAATCAATCCTTCTTCCCTTAACAATGAGAAGTTAAAGGAAACATAAACTCCCCCTGCAGTAATGGCTTTTTCGATAGAACAAATAAGGCATCGTCATCATTGGGTGTGATGGTTGCTGTCATACCTTCGATTGTAAAGCTCGGTGTGAAATAAAATACTACTTTATTTGTTGTATCCTTCACAATGCATGCTAACACAGCATCTATATTGACTGCTTGTAATGAGATGATATCGAAAATAGTTAAAATCCCTTCTTCTTCCTCCATTAACACAATCGTTTCTAAGTCTTCTAGATAGAAAATGGCATTGTGGAAAACTAGAGTGAAATAAAACATTAATAAACTTTCGTTCAGTTCAACGTCTACAATACTTGATTGGATATGACGATTTTTCGCATAGTTTTCAAGGAGGGCAAGATCCTGTTCAATTGTCAGCTGCTGTACGGCGGCATCCTTCTTTGGTCGGATGGGCTTTTTCGTTAGATCTAAGCAAAACTCAGTTTCATGAATACGTGTAAAGCCAAATTTCGGATAAAAATCTAATACGGTATCATTGGCAAAAAGATACATGAAATCACAGGCATCTTCGTATTCCTTAAGAATATGCTGCATCAACTGTTTAGCCAACCCCTGATGGCGATACTTTTCATCGGTCATAACTGTACCAATCTGAATCCCGTTCAAACGTTGACCATTTATCAGTAAAGACATTTTATTAATTGAGGCATTTGCAATCACTTTTCCTTCCTTAACAAATGAAAAAGGGATATATCGGTCATTCCAATAACCTTTATTGTACCAGCCTCGAAAATCTAAACCGAATGTTTTCATCGCTAAATCATTAAAGCTATCCTTCCATTTTTCATCATGACGATAATCACTAATTAATTCATATTTTTCCACGTCTATTCCCTCCGATTTTTATGTTTCAATTTTAGATTGTTGTGGGAATGATCACCTCCTAAAAACAGAAAAAGACCTTATGAGAATAAACTCATAAAGTCCTTCGATATCTACAGAAAATAAAGCTAACCACCAAAAAGTGGCTACCATTACATCTGCTTATATGGATTAGACATTATAATGCTTCTCTTCGTTATCGCAAAAGGACATTACTAAATAAACCCTATAATTCACAAAAAATTATAGAATAGCCCTTCTATTAAATTCATTGGAATTTAATTTGCGATAATAAGTTTTAGCATAAACGTCTAATCTCCCTTCTGTTTTTAAGAATACTATTATAATACCACTTTTTTCTAAATATTGTCTACTTTTATTAGATTGAACATTGGCCATGTCTGATGAAAATAAATGAAAGAAGTATAGAATACCCTTCGAACGTCCATTCTATAAACGAAGTTAACAATGAAGGGAGCCTAGAATTCAAATGAAATTTAAACTACCTTTCAATAAGAAACAATCAGCACCAATTAAAGAGGCACCTAAAGAAAATCTCGTGAGGGTTGCTCATGAAACTGATCATTTTATTCAGTCCATTAAAAATGCTACGAATAATCCAGCTGATTTAATTATTAAAACTCTTCCACCGAATATAGCGCTAATTTATATTGATAAATTAGTCGACGATCAAAGTTTAAATAATGATATTATCGCCAATTTACAGAACAATTTATATGAAACACCGGAATCCCTTAAGGTGGCACTTTCTATTTCTGAAGTTAATATATCTAGTCTACTAAAGGAAACAATAGATACGATGGTCAATGGCTCTGTTGTTATTCACGTAGATGGTTACCCACAGGCTATCGTAGCCAATATCGCTAGCAGAGAATCTAGAGCTTTGTCAGCTCCTGAAAATGAATCACAAGTTATTGGTACTCAGGTTGGATTTAACGAGAGCCTTTCTACGAATATTTCCTTAATCCGTCGCTACATAGTGAATCCTGATCTTTGTAATGAAAAATTAAAAATTGGCAGTCGGACAAATACTTCTGTCTCCCTTTTATATATGCATGGAATCGCCAATGATCAGATGGTCAATACTTTGCGCCAACGCATCACAGATCTTACTATTGATGAGTTGCTTGATAGTGCGGTTTTAGCTGAAATGATTGATGATAATTCATTATCAGTCTTCCCGCAAATGCTGCTGACGGAAAGACCAGACAGATTTTGTGATGCCATTTTAGATGGCAAAGTGGGTGTTATTGTGGATGGTAGTTCGATGGCCATCGTTTGTCCCCAATCATTTACTGAGTTTTTCCAAAGTCAGGAAGATCAAAACCTAAGATGGCAAATTGCCACATTTGTTCGTTTATTACGACTTACTGCCTTCTTTTTATCCGTTTATTTAACACCATTTTACGTTGCAGCGCTTACCTTTCACTATGAAGTAATTCCACAAGCCTTTCTAGTGCCATTAAGTGAATCCAGGGCTTTGGTACCTTTTCCTCCCATCTTTGAGGCATTGCTCCTTGAATTTATTATTGAATTGCTGAGAGAAGCGGGAGCTAGATTGCCAACTAAAATTGGACAAACGATCGGTATCGTTGGAGGTATCGTAATAGGTACTGCAGCCGTACAGGCAGGTATTACAAGTAATATATTACTTATTATCATTGCTTTAAGTGCTCTCGCTTCATTCACTTCACCAAGTTATATGATGGGCAATGTAATTCGTCTCATTCGATTTCCCATTATTATACTTGCAGGATTTTGGGGTTTTTATGGCATCATGCTGGCTTTTTGTTTTATTCTTATTCATCTTTTACGTCAGTCAAGTCTGGGTGCCCCGTATCTGTCTCCTTTCTATCCACCAAGATTGAAGGAAATGCGAGACAGTATTATTAGAATGCCTATCCCATTAACAGCGAAGAGACCTGCTTTAACTAGACCAGAAGATAATAATAAATTCGAACCTGAGCCTGTAAAACCGGAAAAAAGTTGAACTGAAGGTGAAATAAATGGCAAAGCCTATACAACTTAGCCCGAAAGAGATGATCAATGCATACTTACTTTTTTTTGTTGTACATGGGGCTCAAATTGGGGTTGGTATACAGGGATTCCAGCGCATTATTTATCAGGATGCACGACACGATGCTTGGATTTCAGTTCTATTGGCTGGCATTGCGACACATATTGTCACATTTTGTATGATTAAAACATTAGAGATTTATGGCTCCAATGATCTATATGGAATCCAAATTAATATTTTTGGAAAATGGATTGGCAATTTTTTGAATGCTATGTATATCTTATACTGCTTTGTCGCTTTCTTTTCTGTTTTACGAAATTATATTGAAGTTATACAGGCATGGATTTTCCCAAGTATCGGGACATGGTTTCTATCTGCTACATTACTAATCATTATTATCTATGCCTTTACTGGTGGGCTTCGAGTAATTGTGGGTGTATCGTTTTTTAGTATTATACTCTCATTATGGATATTTCCTATGCTAGCTTTCCCTATGAAGTATTCAACTGCAGCAAGTCTGCTTCCTATTTTAGA
Source organism: Lysinibacillus cavernae (assembly GCF_009724685.1). GTDB lineage: Bacteria > Bacillota > Bacilli > Bacillales_A > Planococcaceae > Lysinibacillus > Lysinibacillus cavernae. The sequence goes on along the minus strand of NZ_WMEF01000002.1, from coordinate 422,929 downwards.
AAACGACTTTCGCTCGATTTTAAAAGGTGCTCATTCTATGACTTTTACCATTATTGGCTTTGAAATATTAAACATTATTTACCCCTTTGTAAAAGACAAGAAAAATGTTAGAAAACCTGTTCATTTAGCTTTATTAGCTACTACTTTTATCTATCTATCTGTCATGATGGTGTCGATTACCTATTACAGTGAGGGCAAGCTACTAAAAACAATTTGGGCAACATTGACATTGTTTAGTTTTATTAGCTTCCCTTTTATGGAGCGCTTTGAATTCGTAGCAGTTTGTTTTTGGATGTTAATCATTTTACCGAATTTATGTTTTTATTTATGGGCTGCTTATCGTGGGGCAATTCGTTTAGTTAACATAAGTGGCACAACATTTGTATGGCTATTCTCATTCTTTGCTTTCATCGGAACAATACTTATTCAAACTAGGACTCAGATTAATACCATTAACACAGTATTTGGACAAGTAGCATTTTACGTTGTCTTTGTCTATCCGATTTTGCTATGGCTCATTGCCCAACTAAAAAAGAACTTCACAGCAAAGAAGGTGAAAAATAATGAACAAGCTTAGAGGAAAAAGTATAGTTCTTCTCTCTTTTGTTTTTTTATATGGATGTGCCCAGACAAATATTTTAGATAAAGTAGGGTTAACTACTTTAGTCGGCTACGATATAGGAGCAGAAGAAAAAATAGCTACGACGGCTGTGATTCGTGAGGTGAATCCTGAATTCCAAAGCAATGTGGAAGTTCTGACAACGGAAAATGATACAAGTAAAGGAAATCGAATGGACGCAAATCGCAAGCTTTCGAAAAAAATCATGGTTGGTCAAATGAGGGTAATCTTGTTTGGTGAAGACGTGGCAAAAGATAATCTTCGTTATTATATTGATACAAACTTAGAAAACGCAAGTGTTAGCAATGGTATATACATGGCTGTGGTGGAAGGAAAAGCAGCACCATTACTGAAATACGAGTATCAAAATATTGAGGATATTGGACAACATATTTTTAGGCTAATTGAACAAAATGTGAAACAAGAATATATGATTTCTGCCACACTTCATCAAATTGCACATGATTATTATTCTATTGGTAAAGATTTGGCCATGCCTATTATCAAAAGAGATGACGAGCTTGTTGAGTTAAGTGGCGTAGCGCTATTTAAAGGCGGCAAAATGGTCAGTACACTTCCAGCAAAAGATAGTTTTTACGTAAAAATTGTCAGAGATACGTTTAAAGTCGGATTGTATGAAACCGTATTGGAAAAAGAAGATATTCCTTCTAAATTTCTTCAAAAACCCGCGAACAAAATAACAGTAGCCTTTGATGCAATCCACTCGAATAGAGAAATGGAACTAGTGGATATTGCTACACCAGAGTTTGACTTAAACATCAAAATAAAATCAAGAGTATTAGAGGTATTTCCTGATATAAATCAAGGTGATCCGAAAAGTGTCGCAGGACTTGAAAAAGCGATTGAAAAAAATTTGACAAAAGAAATATCTAGAGTTATTGCGCATAGTCAAGAAGTAGAGTCGGATATTTTTGGCTTTGGTGAGAAATACAGAAGCACTGTAAGACATTCTAAGCTGACAAAAGATAAATGGCATGAGATGTATAAGAACATGAAAGTAAATGTGAATGTTGATTTTGTTATTTTACGGGATGGCGTTTTTGAATGAAATTCATGTCATTTACTGCCTGTCATAATAGATAAAAAATTATGAAAGAAATCATCATAATGAATATCAAAGGCAATCCGATGCGTTTTTTGTCCATTGTTTAAACTTTCAAAGGGTCGTGTTTCGGCAATACTTTGCCCCCTTGCAGGACCCTCTAATTTATCGACTACGGTTACAGGATAGGATTCATAGATGAACATGTCAGAATAAATCGTGGCCATAAGGGTTAACGCATCATGAACGGGGCTTCCTAGGAGTGAGGGGTCCCGTCCTTTATAAAATCGAGTATAGTATTCCATTAATGGTTTGAGAATTTTTGTTTTCCCAAAGGAATCAATATAATCAACCATCCCAGGTGTAACTATAGCCTTTTGGGTTGCATTCAATGGAATGATTGTCACATTCGTTGCGTACATGAGCACAATGTTGACTGCAAAAGGATCTCCATGGAAATTCGCTTCTGCCACAGTTGTGACATTGCCAGGAATCCAAAATGCTCCACCCATAATATAAAATTCCTTCACATTTTTCATGAGCTCTTTGTAGAGAATAAACATCGTTGCAAGCGAGGTAAGTCGTCCAATATTAACGATGACCAGTTCATCATCTTTATATTTTTCAATAATCTTGACGATTTCCAAAAAGTTTTCAATTTTTAATTCGTGATCCTCTTTCGGAATAATGGGTCCAAGCCCTCTTTCCCCATGAATTTCTGGATAGTAAGTAGGCTGTTCTCCAGTTAAAGGTATTTCTGCCCCTAAAATAACAGGAATCTCTTGAGGAAAGTCAAACAATTTCATGACATAATAAATATTAGACACCGCATCTTCTCGTGATACATTACCGTAGTCTGCGATTAATCCCACAATTTCTATTTCTTGATTTAGCCTTGCATAGATTAACGCAACAGTATCATCAATGCCAATATCCCCGAATAACAGCACTTTTTTTACCACTAAATATCCTCCCTTTTACTGCCAATCCAGTTAACCTTATAGTACGATTAATATGGCAAAGACGACACTGATTGTTCATTTTTTCGGAAAAAATAGTGTGTGATTCTAGGCTAACGAAATAAACCCATTTGCACATCGCAAATGGGTTTTCTGTCATGATAGATTTAGTTATTATGCTCAAGGAATTGATAAACTGCCATCATTTCCTGTTTATTCAATTCACGAAGGCGATTGAAAATAGGAATATTTGCGACTGCCTCAAGATGGGAGCCTTCTGTTACCACATCACTTACGTTTCCAGTTAGCCATGTTTTCACATCAATGCCATCAACGATTTGCTCAAGCCCCTCCTCGTTAAGGCCACTCGCACCACAGCTAACACACGGTACGGTTAGTTTATGAACACCATCATGGAGCCCATCCTCAGAAAGAACTTTTTTGCCTTTACAGAATGGACAGGAATGACTGGCTTTTACCTTATTGATTTGCGTTACGATTTTTTTGTAGCCAAATGCCTCATACACATACGTTAGTTTTTTATATTTGCCATTTGTAAAATATTGATCAATGATTGTTTCTCGTGTCACATAAATATTGGCAAAATCGCAAATGGTTACTTTGTTTTTGAGACTGATTGCTTTAATATTGTGTTTAATTTTATCCCAGAATGGTAAAACGTTTTGTAGGACGATTTCATAACCGACAAAGCTAGCTAGTTCTAATTCCAGCATCTTCAATGCTACTTGTGTTTCTCTAGGTAGTAAGGAGACATCTTGTAGAAGCGACATGTCGCCTCCAACGATCACTTTGATTTTTTCTAGTTGTGGTAAGTTTCCAACTGTTTTGATGACTTCATCCAGTGGTTGATGGATCAATTCACGAATGTCCGTATCCCCAAATCGTAATTTCTTCTGGTGGTTGAGTACAGTGCCATGACAAATTGGACAAGGCATCATCTCTCTTGTCTCTTTCATTTGTTCTTTAATAATGGATTTCGAAATCACGATATAACGGCCAATGATAAAATTAAAGCCTTCCCATTTCTTCGAGGATTTCGTTGCCTTATCATAAAATGATTTATCCCAATAACCATATAAAAATGTATGTTTTTCTTCTTCGGTCATGTCATTGTAGCTTTTACTAATATCTTGACCAAGTTCATTTTTAATTTCTCCGAAGAGGAACTCCAGTTTTGAATGTTGATAGTATTTTAAGACATCCATCACGTCTGGATGCAATAATCCATCCCAAAATGGCACGTTTTTGTTTTGCACCACAAGATCAAAATCAAATTTTTCAATTTCTAATCGACCCGAACAGCTTGGACAATGATTATCTTGGCTATAGAAGTCGAAGCTTCTTGTATCCTTATTCGTTGGATGTGCAGCGACAATATGATTGATCAGACCACCCATTTCATACAAAAAACTATACTGACTATATAAATGTCTCTCCAAGTCTATGGCAATGACAGGAGCAATCTTATTGGATTCATACTCACCGTAAATGAGACGAGCCATGGAGGATAGACTTTTTAAGATGCCACCTTTATAGACATTTTCTGCATTTTTAAAATAACTAATATGATGATCTTCTAAATATTGAATGCCGTTTCTTGATTCGAGCGTTGACGCGATTTGTAATGGAACCTCGTGTTTTGTTTGATTAGACTCATTAAAATAATCTTCATGACTGACCACATCAAGATGTGTCACTGGCTCCTGCTGTCTTTTACCAAAATCCACAATAAAATCAGAGCTTTCTAGCATATAAGCATTATGCTCAATCATAACGATGGAGATTGATTCATCTTTAAGAATGTCCCTGACACTATCAATAAACTGGTTTAATATGTTTTGAGACAATCCTTTAGAAGGCTCATCAAAAATAAATAGCGTATGTGGATTTCGAACGTTCGCAAACAACTCTGATACTAAATGCACACATTGGAATTCACCAGTAGACAGAGATTGTGTTTTCCTTTCTAACGTCAAATAGCCAAGTCCAAGTTTAATAAGCAAGCTTAAACGTTTATGGGCAATATCTTCATTCGGTAGTTCATCAATAATATCTTCAATGGAGCGTTGGAAAATATCATCAATGTCCTCACTATATTTTGTCAATTTCTTTTTAATATCGAGGAATGTCGCAACAGTAGAACGACTAGTAATCGATTGGTTGCGGTCTTGCCCAACCATCACTAGTTTATCTTTTGGATAGCGTTTAACAAAATCTTTAGCGATACACTCATTTACAAGTGTTGACTTCCCACAACCAGACTCCCCTGTAAAGGTTACTAGTCGATTTTGCGGAATTTTGATTTCGTCCATTAGTATATTACGACAATGTAAATCTTGGAATTGATAATAGGTTGTTGGCATTGCCTGATTTCGTTCCCAATAGATAGGTTGTAGTCGAGGAGACTCTTCCACGATTTTCCCACCGTATTTTCCACTACCTGGTCCGAAGAATAGATGCTTGTCTGCTGTATCTAGTACGGTATCTGAATGATCAATAAGCCAAATTTGGTTTTTAGAGCCTAGTTGTTGTATTTGCTCTAAAATTTTTAATAAAGTGTTATGGTCAAGACCAACAGAGATTTCATCGACAATAATCACCGTATTTTCGCTTGTAGCCATAAATTCAGCTAAGTAAAGTCTTGTTAATTCCCCACCTGACAATGTCCCCATTATGCGATTTAATGTTAAATAGCCAATATTCATTTGGATAATATTTTGAAGAATATGCTGCTTCTCTTCACTTATATTTAATTCTTTTGATAAAGAATAAATCGTTTCAATGCTTAAATTGTGTATATCAGAGATACTGTGGGGTTCATCCCATAACGTGATAGTATGTTGCTCCACTTCTGAACTATAGCGTTTGCCCTGACATTTTTTACATTCTATATTTTTCGTCGTGCCACGTCCTTTACACGCAGGGCACCAGCCTAATGCATTGTTAAAGGAAAAAACCTCGGGCGACAGATGAAATTCATCCGCCATTCGATCACGAATTTCTTTGAAAACACCCGTATGTGTACCGATTGTTGAACGCGGATTGCTAGAAATAGATGATTTCCCTAGAAAAAGAACGAGGGGCATATCCTCCATCTGGATGGCGCTGAAGTTCGTTTCCATGATAGCTGGAAATAAATATTGATATTCAGCCTTCGGTAATAAAGAAACAAGACGTTTTTTGGATTCTTCCCCAATCGTTTGGCAAAATGTAGTTTTCCCTGATCCAGATAAACCTGCAATTCCTAGCGATTGATCTTCTGGTAAGTCGACATCTAAACGGTTGATATTGTTAGCAATTAGTTGAGTGATTTTCATTTTGTTATCCTTCCATTTTAAAAGAGTTGACTGAAAATGAAAGAACACAATTCTTGTTACGGAATTGCGCTCTATGGTTACCATTTGATTTGGACTAGGCTAATACTTTTTCAAGCTGTGTACTCATATTCGTCCAAGCATATTTTGCCCCTTCGATTGCACCTTGACGCGCTTTTGTTTCTTCGCTAAAGCCACCTTGATCAAGATGAAGCTGAGTCGTGCCATCTGACCCTTGTGTTAATGTCCAAGTTACGGTTGTCGTTTCACCAGCACTTGCCCAAGTGTAAGATAATTTATGAGGCTCTTCCACTTCAAGCACCTCACAGTCTACAATGCCGTCCCACCATTCGTTTGGTTCAGCACGGAATTGAAATTTATGACCAACGATTGGTTGGAAATCATTGTTCCATATCCATTTTGCAAGCATATCTGAATCTGTTAAAGCATGCCATACTTGCTCGATCGAACTTGTAAATTTAAAATCTAATGATACATCTGGTTTCATTTTTTCTCCTCCAATAAAAGATGTAGTTTGTTCATTCTTTCTTTCCAAAAGCCTTCATAAAACGATATCCAATCTTGTATTTCTTTCAAGGGAGCAGCATTTAGCCGATATCTCGTTTCCCTACCTTCCTTTCGAGCAATAACAAGTCCAGCATCTTTTAGAATTGCTAAATGTTTGGATACAGCGGTACGGCCCATTTCAAAATGAGCGGTTAATTCGTGAAGTGGTAACTCATCTACCTCTGCCAATAAACGAATCAATTGTCGTCTTGTTGGGTCAGCAATGGCTACATAAACGTCACGCTCTTGATGATTGTTACTCAAAACCACCACCCTTTCTAATAGGACACTTATTGGTGTCTTAATTATAGGACACCAATAAGTGTCTAGTCAATTATTATTTTGGACAAAAAGGTAATCGTTCTATACAGAAAAACGTCATTAAGATAGGGGTTTAAAAATGATCGTATTTATACACCTCAAGTGATAGCTGAATGAATAGGGATTTATTGAGAGAAATTTAGAACGAAAAAAACAATAATCCCATGTATATTAACAAAGATTATTGTTTCATTTGATTGATTTAATCTAGTTCCAAAGGTAAAAATGCATAGTCCCCATCTCTAATAATCGAACATTTGCGCACAGCAATTGGCTGCTGGAAAAGGGGTCCATCAATGACGGTTGTATGGAATTCCCCACCTTCACCACAAGGGTCAATGTTACGGGATTCGAGTTCCTTCACATACTCAGGGGTAAGCACACGTCCTAAATCTTCTTCAGTCATGCCTAATGATAAGTTAACTGTAACCAATATCGTGACAAATCCTAAGTTAATAAATTCATCAACAGCCTCACGATGGTTCATTTCCCATAATGGCATACCTAGCTGTAAGCCAGCGTTTTTTGTGACTTTATCATGCCAGCAGCCATGAGCAGGCATATCTAAGTCACCTGTCACTAATACTTCTGCCCCTAGCTGTTTTGCCTCTTCTAAAAGGTGCATAAATACATTTTCGTAGTCTGTCCAGCTTGCTGCAGCTGTAAAGACAGGCAGCCCAATCGAATCAGCCTGTGCCTGGATAAGCTCGGGTGGCATGCCGTGGGATCGAGAACGTTTCCCTTCTTCCTCTAGCATCACAATCAGACCAATCGCTTGTCCTACCTGTGATGCTTTATATAAAGCTAAAACACTATCCTTACCACCACTAAATGAAGCTATAAATTTACGATCTTGCGCATTATTTTTCCAACCTGTTGTATCTGTCATTTCCTTTTCCCCTTTACAATTCTGCAATAGTCTATCAGAGAGCTTTCGATATCTATATTAGCGTGCTATAGTTTTCATCTATGAATATCTTACACGATAATGCTTGGTCGTGAAAATACTCAAGTAAATCATGGAGGTCCTCAAAACGCAAATATCATGCTGTAATAACGTTTAATCTCAAAAAGGATTCGACTGGCCATCTAGGAAGTTTATTCGTAGCTGGAAAAATACGTGTTACATTTTATACATATATAAATCCTTGCCAATTCAAAAACCACCCATCTATTGCATAAGAATAGATGGGTGTAATAAAAGTTATTAATAGGCTTGTGCAAACCAAACTGTATGTTTTGCTTCGTTGCCACAGCCTATACAAGTCGTTTTCGTTATTGGTGGATTGAATGGAATATTACGAGAAGTGTATTTTGTCTCTTCCTTCACGTTTTCCTCGCATGTATCTTCCCCACACCATCCAGCAAGTACCCATCCAGGGATAACGCCGTTTTCTTTGGCTGTTTCAATGTGTTGTTGTAATTGAGGAAGTGTGTCAATCGTCGTATGTGCGTTTGCTTCGCGGAACTGACGAGCTTTTTCAAGTAAACGCTTTTGCATCGTTGTTAGTTCTTCTTCAACGGCTGTGACGATAGCAGATAAGTCGATTGTTCGTTTCTCTTCTTCATCGCGGGCTTTCAGTAGAGCCTGATTGTTGTCGAGATCACGAGGTCCTAACTCAATGCGAACTGGTACACCTTTTAGCTCCCATTCATTAAACTTAAAGCCAGGTGATTGGTCAGAATCGTCAAGACGGACACGAATTCCTTTCGCTTTTAATGCTGCAAAAATTTCATCTAGATGCTCCATAATTTGAGGGTTCTTTTTCCATGGACCAACTGGGATTAAAACCACTTGAGTTGGCGCAATACGTGGCGGTAAAACAAGACCCTGCTCATCACCATGCACCATAATAACCGAACCAATTAAACGAGTAGAAGTACCCCAAGATGTCGTGTGTACATATTCATGTTTGTTCTCTTTATTTAAATACTTGATGCTAAAGGCTTCCGCAAATTTTGTACCTAAATAATGTGAAGTTCCTGCTTGCACGGCCTTGCCGTTTTTCATCATTGCCTCAATCGAATACGTATCGACAGCACCTGCAAAACGCTCAGAAGGTGTTTTTTGCCCGTCGTAGACAGGAATTGCTAGCACTTGTTCCACTACTTCTTTATAAATGGCTAACATTTGCATCGTTTCTTTACGAGCATCTTCTTCATCTACATGAGCCGTATGCCCCTCCTGCCACAGAAATTCAGATGTACGAATGAAAGGAAGAGTTTTCTTTTCCCAGCGGAAGACATTCGCCCATTGATTAATAAGAACGGGTAGATCACGGTAACTTTTAATCCAATTTGAATAAAGATGACCAATCATCGTTTCCGAGGTTGGTCGAAGTGCCAAGCGCTCTTCTAATTGTTCCCCAGCTGCCTCTGTCACCCAAGGGAGCTCAGGTGAGAACCCCTCAATATGATCCTTTTCCTTTTGGAAGAAAGATTCAGGAATAAGCATTGGGAAATAAGCATTACGATGTCCTGTTTCTTTAAAGCGACGATCCATTTCCTCCTGAATATGTTCCCAAATTTCATAGCCATCTGGTTTAAAAGCAATACAGCCACGAACCGGTGTATAATCCATTAAATCTGCTTTTTGGATGGTCTCAATATACCATTTCGAAAAATCTTCTAGTTGTTTTGACATGTGCATTCCTCCATTTACTTTAAAATAAAAAAGCACAAAGCTGTCCTTAAAATAAGGACGTCTTTGTACTGGATAGACGTGGTACCACCTTGAATTTAGCTTTAAGTAGAACTTAAAACCCTCTCACGTTTGGTAACGAAAACGACTCGGTTATGTTTGCATAACATCTCCGTGGTAGGTGTTCAGTAAAGAAGCGGTGATATAGCTCTCAGCAGTTGCTATATTTTCTGTTTCACAATTCTCACTTACTTGGCCACATCAACAAATTGTCTCATATTGACAGATTTACTTTATCCCACTTTAGCAAAATCGTTCAGGAATAGCAATTAATAACTGGTTTTATTTGTGACAGAATTGACGATTAGATTCGTAAAATCTCCTACAGACAAAGGCTTACTGAAATAATAGCCCTGTACAAACTCACAGCCATGCTCTCGTAGAACGTTCAATTCAGCTTCCTCCTCAACACCTTCAGCGACTACTTGTAGATTGAGGGCGTGAGCTAAGGAAATCATAGCTGAAATCATGGCGATACCTGATTTTTCAGGCACAATATCACGGACAAAAGCACGATCAATTTTAAGTACATCTACTGGGAATTTCTTTAAGTAATTTAATGATGAATAGCCTGTCCCAAAATCATCTAATGAAATGGTAATACCAAGTGCTCGCAATTGATTGATTGTCTCAATTAAGTCTTCCGTATAATCTAGCATACTCATTTCCGTAATTTCAATTTCTAGTAAATGTGGGTCAATGCCAGTTTCTGCAATTACATGACGAACCATTTCTACAAACCCTGTTGTGCTAATATGAATAGGAGAAATATTAACGGCTACACGTAATGATAATTCATGTGATTCGTTCCAAAGACGAGCTTGCGCGCACGCCTTACGTAATACCCAGACACCGATATCATTAATAAGCCCACATTCTTCAGCAAATGGAATAAAACGATCTGGTGGAATATGACCTAATTCAGGGTCATACCAGCGGAGCAATGCCTCCATACCAATTACAGTATCTGTTTTTAAATCAATTTTAGGCTGGTAATGTAATTCTAATCGATCTTGTTTTAACGCTTGATGTAATTTCGTTTCTAATAAAAGCCACTTATCGTTGGCTTCATCCATATTGTCACGATATAAGCGATATTGGTTGCCTCGAGTAGATTTTGCTGCGTACATAGCAATATCAGCATTTTTCAATAATTCTTCTACTGAGTTTGCATGATCCGGGAATATACTAATGCCTACACTGATACTTGCATAAAATTCATAGGTATCTACGATGAAACTCTCATTGAATATGTTAATAATTTCCTTTGCCATTTCATCAATGCGACTAACATCATTTAAAATCATGACAAATTCATCACTATTATGACGATAGAAAGAATTAGATGTAAAATCAATATTTCGCAGGCGATTCGACATTTCCACTAAAAACATATCGCCGATAATATGACCAAGCCCGTCGTTAATGTGTTTGAAACGATTCACATCAATGAAAAATAACGCAAACTTCTCTCCTGTACGTCGAGATTGATGGAATTCATTTTCTAAACGTTGTTCTAATTTACGACGATTTGGCAGCCCTGTTAATTCATCGTGATAGGCAATATGGGTAATTTTTTTTATGTCCTTTTGTGCTGTAATATCGACACGTATGGCGATATATTGATAAGGCTTTCCCTGTTCATCAAGAAATGGGAAAATCGTTGTCTTCACCCAATACAAACTGCCATCTTTCGCACGATTGCACACCTCGCCATTCCACATATCACCCTTACCGATTGTTTTCCACATTTCTCTAAAGAAAGATTTAGGATGATAACCTGAGTTAAGTAAACGGTGATCTTGACCTATTAATTCTTCACGCTGATACTTAGAAATTTTACAAAAATGATCATTAACAAAAGTAATTTTTCCGGTGCGATCTGTTATCGCTACAATGATGGAGCTATTCATGGCGGAAAAGATATCTTGTAATTCTTTTAGACTGTAGTTCATTTGGTTAACAATACTAGGCGTGATATTCATCATTTGCATTCTCCATTCATTAAAATATGAAGGGTTTGGTACTTTTGCTTTATCTTGTAGCGAGGTATAAAGTTGTGGTATATCGCCCTTTTTTATGTAATTATATTATAGTCTTAGAAAAGCAGTTAATTCAACCCAAATATATAAAACATTCAAAGCTTCATTTGATAGTTTCTAATAAAATAGACAAAAATTAGTGGTTATAAGAACCCGAAAATTGTCTAAATATAGGATTTTTAAGTACCTTTGCACTATTTTAAGTGTTTTCTTTAGTCAATTTATCTTTTAAATACAAGATATCATGAATACGTAATAAGAGGATTGATGAAATGTAAAATTTATGTAGATCATCTGTAAATCCCATCAATTAATGTACATGCACATTTTATTATCAGAAACAAAGCGATTGTGCCAGCGTATAATGAACGTTTTATCAAAAATGCCTTACTGTCCCACATAGGCAGTAAGGCATTTTTACAAGCTAAGAGACCTCATATTCTATTGAACCTCCCGATGTTTTAGCATGCTGGTTGTATGCATCTAGCTGCTCTTGGGATAAATTTAAAATATAATAGTGAAAATTAATTGGCTCTAACCCATGCTCTTCACATACTTGTCGGTAAAATTCATAACCTTCTCGATAATCTGCCATCCTCAAAACTTCCTTTCGCTATCGCTACAATACATGTTAGTTTGATTTGTTTGTATTTTGTTATATAACAGATTTATTTTTTAAAAAAAAATATAACAGACTGTTAATAATGTCAATGAATTATCTGAAATTTCTTTTATAAATCACGAAAGCCCAGTCCATTTTATTTAGTATGGCTGGGCTTTTCATAAAATATTCACGTCGGCTTCCGTCATGGCCACATCCTTTTAAATTCCTAATTGTTTTGCTTGCATGTTATAAGCAGAAAGTTGTTGCTGTGATAACTGTAATACATAGTAACGGAAAGAGATTGCTTCTAACCCATAGCGTTCACACATTTCACAATAAAATTCATAACCATCACGATACTTTGACATCTAAAATTCCTCCTCTAAGGAAACTGTTTTATAACAGTTGTTATTATTTTTATTTAATATATAACAGATTATGTAGCACGTCAAGAGGTTATGACAGAAAAATTCGACTGAACCATAGCTAGTTATATCATTTCCTATTAACATTTCCTCGACGTAAATAATTGAGTCCACTATCAAAGATCATGACAGTGGACCACTAATGAAAAATACGTATGGTTTTTTAAAAAAATTAACTCGGTATTTACGATACAATCTCTTTGATCAATCGTCTTTTCCTTCGCTACAAAATGTCCTAACTATTTCCCGGATCTGCTCGATATGACGCTGTTCATGCAAATAGACTTGTTCAATCCATTGATCCAGTGGTAAATCTCCCAACGCAGGATGTTTCACTGCGTGCTTAGCTAATAGCTCGGGTTCTTCAATTGTTTGTAAAAAAGCAATGAATTTTGTTCGTGTGGAGGCTAATAAATCCAGCATAGCATGCACTTTAAATGGCTCTTCAGTCGGTTCCACTATTTTAGGTGCTTGTAATTTTCTTGTCCGATCTAAAATTAGTTGGACATTTTTTCGAACTGGCACTGACTGTTCTTGTGCTTTTAATCCCCATGCAATAGCTTTGCTTGTTGCTCCCTCTACTAAAACTAGGTGATGACAGATTTGTGCTACACTCCAGCTATGTGCACTTGGCTTATCATTAAATGCCGCATCGTCTAAAGTGTGAATTTCCTGAAGTAGTTGCGCTCTTGTTGCATCGAGATGATCTTTTGCTATCAACATCATACACTACCCCTTTCAATTGGTATTCCTCTATATATTCGCCACAGAATGATTAAAATCATCTTTCACGAACAATATTAAATGGATTATTTTCAAGAACATGTTGAAGCTGCTCATCTTCAATATGCGTATAGATTTGCGTTGTCGCGACACTGGAATGCCCTAAAATATGTTGTAAACTACGGATATCAGCCCCAGCTTTATACATCATGGTTGCAGATGTATGGCGCAGTTTATGTGGTGTGAGTCGTTCTTTTTGAAGTCCAGATTGCTGATTAATGCGTTTAACGATTTTAGCAACAGTTTGGCGTGTAAAGCGCGTTCCCTTTTGCGATACAAAAAGTGGCTCCTCTCCGTCCCCTTTATAAAGTGTCTTGCCACTGTTTTCATAATCTGTGAGTGCCTGCATACAGCTATCATTTAAATAGACAGTACGTTCCTTATTGCCCTTCCCAACAACCGTTAAATAACGCCCTTGAATAGATGACTTGTTGAGCTGGCATAGCTCTGTTACACGGATTCCTAAATTTAAGAAAAACATCATCATGCAGTAATTTCTTGGTGATGCCTGATTAGACTGGATGCCATCCATAAATTGTGTGGCTTCTTGAAGATTCATATAGATGGGTCTTTTTCTACCTATCTTCGGTGTTTCTAATTCATCTGCTGGATTTTCCTCTATGAATCGGCGTTTGCCTTTTAAATATTTAAAAAAGGATTTTAACGTCGCTACTTTACGCGCTCTCGCAGCAGCAGAATTTCCTCGCTTTACCTCACAGTATTCCATAAATAAATAAAGATCCTCTAACGTGATATCACGAATTTCTTCTATTGTAATAGTGGCAATATCAATGGTTGCTAAATTCTCTATAGCCAGATCCTCCTGGACAGCCTTGTGGAAACGGAAAAATAAGGTCAAATCATATTCGTATTCTTTTCTTGTGCGCTGTGACTTTCCTTTTATCGTGGTTAAATATACAAGAAAATCTTTCATGAATTTCGGTTGTTTCGTTTTTTGCATCAAAATCACCTCTATTTGCTCTATTTTACCATGAAAAAACGTTCCCAAATATAAATTTGGGAACTTTATTGAAAAAAATGCGCTTTTTCATCAAACGGAACAAACGTTCTTTTTTTGCTCAATAAAAAAAATCCCCTTTTTTCTAAAGAGGATCTTCTTTTAAATGTTTTGTGACAATTGCTGGATTTTAGGCATAAAGTTCACGCCAAATGAATATTAAAATCTAGTAGCCTTTATTTGCTTTGTGAGACGAATCGAAAAAACAGAAGATGGGTAACTATCCATGTCGATTCGTCTCACAACACGCATGGTATTATTTGGATAAATCTATTATTATACAAATACCGAGTAGGCTCCATCTTCTTGTTTTGTTAGTGACCAGTTTGTCGATAACATTTGCTGAAGTCTTGTGACTGTTTCCTCATCACACGTTAAATGCTGGATACCTGTTTCTAATAGTTGGTAATCCTTCCCTTCTTCTAGTTGAAAGCGTAGCTGCAATAAACGTTGGATGCCTGGCAATGTTACATACTTGATTCGATAATGGCCATGCAATGCATCTAAGAAATCTTGTTCCCCTTCCTGATAAAGAGCCATTGTCTCACTAAATTCATAGTTTGGTACTCGTTCTTGCCAAACTGATACATCCCCCGTACGTAAAGCAAGTAAGATCTCCTCGTCTGATAAATTTAATTTTGATAGTTTATCTAATTCATACGCTTGCATTAAATTAATGATTGTCATAGTAGTTAGCTCCTTTTATGTATTTATTCACAGTGTATCATGTTTTCACTACTACTTAAATTCGGAGGCGATCCATATGATGAATTTATATGATTCTAGTCTGTTTTTTGATGAAATGTTTGATGGCAACCAGCCAAAGCCTCATTATCGTTCTTTTCATCATAAGCTATCCTTTTTCTCTCAGGAGCAACTTGAAGAAAAATACCGACAAGCACAAGCAAGCTTTCTCAGACAAGGTATTACCTTTACAGTGTATGGTGCTCAAGATGGAACCGAGCGCACCATGCCCTTTGATTGTGTACCGATTATTATTCCTCAATCACAGTGGGACGTGATTGAGGTAGGCGTTAAACAGCGGGTGGAAGCCCTGAACTTATTTTTACAGGATATCTATGGTCAGCAAAGGATTATTCGGGACGGCATTATTCCTAGACATCTTGTAGAAAATAATCCCTATTTCACGCGAAAGATGAGGGGTCTCCAAGTACCTATTGCAAATCATATCTTTTTAGCGGGTATTGATTTAATTCGTGATGAAAAAGGTGATTATCATGTGCTAGAAGATAATTTACGCAATCCTTCTGGTATCTCCTATGTGTTCGAAAATCGTGATGTGATGAAGGAAGTGTATCCTGAATTTTTCTCCAAGCATACAATACGGACTCTTGATAAGCACATGGCTTATATGAAAAAAGCACTTCTTGCGCATCGTCCACCCTCCATGCAAGCGGAGCGAGAGCCTAAAGCTGTGCTACTGACAGCAGGTATGTACAATTCAGCCTATTATGATCACGTGTTTTTAGCTCAGCATTTAAACATACAGCTAGTAGAAGGTCGTGATTTGGTTGTACAGGATATGAAAGTCTATATGAAAACCATCTATGGTCTACAGCAAATCGATATTATTTATCGTCGTATTGATGATGATTTTTTAGATCCTACTGTATTTCGAGAGGATTCTTTATTAGGTGTTTCACATTTGATGGCAGCTTTTCAAGCGGGTAATGTAGCTATTTTAAATGCCATTGGGAACGGTGTTGCAGATGATAAGGCGATGTATGCTTATGTACCTGACATGATTCGTTATTATTTACAGGAAGAGCCTGTTTTACCTAATGTGAAAACCTATCATCTTGAGGATGCTAATCAACGTGCATGGGTCCTAGAGCATATACAGGAGTTAGTGATTAAAAATGTGAGTGCCTCTGGTGGCTATGATATGCTGATTGGTCCACATGCTAGTGAGGAAGAAATTGCTTTGTTTAAGCAAAAAATAATGAAACACCCATTTCAATACATTGCACAACCAACAATTAAATTGTCTAGAGCGCCTGCATTCCAAAATGGACGATTCTATCCTTGCCATGTCGACTTACGTGTTTATGTGATGAAGGGTGAGGATTGTTATGTATTACCTGGAGGTTTATCCAGAGTGGCACTACAAGAAGGATCACTTGTCGTGAATTCATCTCAAGGCGGCGGAGCTAAGGACACGTGGATAGTAAAGGAGGAGTTGCAGCATGCTGAGTCGAGTAGCCGACGCGTTGTACTGGATGGCACGGTATAGTGAACGCACACAAACAAATGCACATATATTACAGGTACAGCTGTTGAATATGTTGGAGCAATCTGGGCAAGAACATGATTATATTGATCATTGGGAAGCTGTCTTAAATATTTGCGCCTCTAAGGAGGAGTATTTAGCTAATTACACAGCCATACGTGTTAACCCATTAATAGATTATCTTCTGTTTTCCGAGAAAAACTGTAATGCCCTCCATACCACATTACGTGCGATTCGAGAAAATGCACGGATTACGCGTGATAGTATGCCTACTGAGCTATGGGAAATACAAAATGCCTTTTATTTAACGCAGCAACAGGACATACTGACAAGAGAACGGCCCATCCCACTGTTTGAGATTCAGGCTTTTTTACAGGAAGTGCGCAAGACTTTGTGGATGGAGACTGGGTTGATTGAAGGCACAATGGATCGAGATCTTCCCTTTTATTTCCTGCAGGTTGGGAAATGGCTTGAACGAGCAGAAAAAACAATGCGGATGACGTTAATTATACTTGAACAACTGAAACTGTCAGACATATCACTGTTAGAGGCTGATGGAACCTTTTTATTGGAGCTTACTGCAGCAAAAGAATCTTTCTTACGGAAGCATCGCCAAACGAATTTACTGACAGTCATTCAGTATTTAGTACAGGATGAGCATTTCCCATGTTCAGTTATGTTTTGTGTAAAGAAAATAGATGAAACCATAACTGCGATTGAGCATGATTCTTTCTCTTCAAGATTTTTAACGCTTCATTCGAATATAAGTAGTCTCGTCTTAGCAATCGATCATCTTGATTTTTGGCAAATGACAGTAGTAGAAACAATTACCGTTTTGGAGGAGAGATTGCGCCAATGTATTGCATTTAGCGATACCTTTTCGGTAATCTATCATTTATATGAACCCAGCATACAACCTTGAAAGGAATCCATCACAGCTCCCTTTCAACAGGCAAGTCAGTAAGCAGAAGGAAGCGGACACGATGAAATTTGAAATTCAACATACAAATATTTTTGAATATGAGTCTGAAGTCGATCAAAGCTTGAATACCATTCGTTTAAAGCCACGTAGTGATGAGCGTCAGCGATTATTATCCTATCGAATTGCCATTACGCCGTCCTCCCTTACCCGTGAGCATACAGATATTTGGGGAAATACAGTTGGTTCATTTTATATACCAGAGCAACATCAGGTACTAGAAATTCATACATCTTCTATTGTTAGTATTCAGCGTGCGCCATTTATTCATCGTATTCAATATTCGCCCGAAATGCAGACAATTTTTCACTCGCAGCTATTTTATGAGCATTATTTACCTTATTTAAAAGTAACCCATTTTACATTTATGACAGATCAACAGTTAGAGGAAGTCTATCATGCAATCGGTCATGCTGAAAATCCTGTGCTCTTTTCGCTTAATTTAATGCAATATTTATATGCTAGCTTTGAATATGACCCGACAGCAACAGATGTAACAACAACTGCAAGTGAGGCGTTTGCTTTAAAACGAGGTGTTTGTCAGGATTTCACCCATGTCATGCTTGCCGTATTGCGTGCAAAAGGAATTCCAGCTCGTTATGTTAGTGGTTATTTATATGTCGACGAAAATTCGGCCCTCATCGGTGATATTGCGACACATGCATGGGTAGAAGTAATGATACCCGGTATTGGCTGGATTGGCCTTGATCCAACAAATAATGTGGAAGTATTAGAAAATCATATTATTTTGTGCATCGGTCGTGATTATAGTGATATTAGCCCTGTTGAAGGTGTTTATTCAGGAGGGAAACATGATTTAACAGTAAAAGTTAGTGTCAAAGCATTAAGTCATTTATAAAGTGAAACGTCAAAATGGATTTGACAAGGCGTGCAGTAATGGCTAGAAAGAGCGATTGCTGCACGTTTATTTATTCTAAGCGCTGCTGTCTTTCTTTAAGCACCCATTTCCGCACATAGCCCATTTCTTGTTGAATATGTTCCAGCGTTTTTTCCTGCTGAAACGCTCTTTGCATAACGGTGTACCGCAGATCGGTTGCTCGTATATTCTTCCCTATATCTTGAGACATCGTTTGGAAAATGCGTTCCACTGTCTTCGTTGTAATCGGCTTTGTCTGACTCGCCTCACTTACCCAAACCCATTCCCCCATCTCTCGCTCATGTAATGCTTCTGTCTCGTTCCTATAAAGTGCTAGCATGTCCATTAGTATGGCTGAATACTTTATTTCTCGACGCCCATTCTGATTCGCAATAAAAAGTGTTGCGTTTTCTCTATTAAAGTGAGCCCATTTCATGCGCACAAGTTCCGCAGGCTTACAACCTGTTTCCATTAAAACTTGAACAATACAACCATTACGCCTTGCCAGCCATGCATGCTCCTGTGTTTTGGCATATTGAAAATAGGTTGACCAAACGTTGGCAATTTGCATGATTTGCTTGTTTGTCAGTACTTCTAGGGTCTCTTTTTGCCTTTTTTTCGGTTGTAAAATATTCTGATAATCAAAAGGCTCCACCCATTCACGTAAAAAAATAAAGTCTACAAAGCCTCGCAATGTTGCTATTTTATGATTAAATGTATTGATATTATTGTAGGTTTCCTTTAAATGGTCACAATAGATTGTTAATAAATCCTTTAATTGATGATTCACATACAAGTAGTTTTGTTCATGGGCGAACGTTAAAAATTGCAGTCCATCCATGTTGTACTGCTTTTTCGTGGCAGCACTTTTTTTCAATGATTGCAAGAGTAATACGTAACTATTCCAAGCTTCCTTAAGTGTGACCATATTGCCCCTCCTTGTTTGCTATGCGTATGATATCTATATTTTACTATAGATGGGGTGCGTATGTTCTCTTTATTTTATCGCTTTATAGTGTCGGATAATCTGTATTTATGTTACATAAACCCGCTTCATCATTCGACCGCTCCTAAAGCGATGTAGAAACATATGTTCCTATAGTAGTTTCTCACATGTTTTACTTTCTTACAATAGTAAAATCCGCTCCTCTTTCGTAGTACAAATGCTGTCTATTCCCTTCTTTTTTGTATAACAACGCAATTTTATATGAAAATTCGTATAATTCCGTGTTTATTCTTGATTGTGTTATATAATAAAGCTATACATTAACATGGGGAGGCTTTTCCGATATGCAAGTAAAGACGACTCGACTGGAAGCAGAAGATGCAAAAATCATTTATCAAGAAACAGCTGGTCTAGCGATTATTACGATTCACCGACCACAAGCAAAAAATGCGTTAACCGCAAACATGTGGGATCAACTAGCAAAAATTGCCCTTCAAGTATTGGACAATCCAAAAAATAAGGTCCTTATTTTACGAGGCTCTGGCGAAAGCTTCACAGCTGGCTCCGATATTAAAGAATTTAATGCCATCTCTCTAGACAAAGCGGAGGAAGCATTTCTACATATGGAAAAAACCATTTCCACAATTGAGCGATTGCCGATTCCTACAATTGGCGTCATTAACGGACCGGCGATGGGCGCTGGCTTAGAATTGGCTTTAGCCTGTGATATCCGCATTGGTTCCGACAAAGCCAAGCTCGGCATTCCTGTAGGTAAATTAGGCATCACATTAAATAACAAATTCGCTCAGCGTTTAGTACAGCTCGTTGGCCCTGCCACAACGAAAGATTTAGTCTTCACAGGACGAATGTTTAAAGCCGAGGAAGCCTTCAAGTTAGGGATGCTCAACTACTTAGTAGCAGAAAAGGATTTAAATAAGTACATGATTCGCATGGGTAAGCTCGTTGCAGGCATGTCACCAGAATCCTTACTTGCCGTGAAACAATCCGTACAGGAATGTCTAGATAGTGTTCCGACGTTATGGCAAGGCTCCACTCCGTTTGTGGGTAGTGATTTTGCAGAAGGATGCCGTGCCTTTGTTGAAAAACGCCAGCCACAGTTCAAGCGACAGCCCAAATAAAAAACAGGTACTCTTCTCGTCAAGGTGCGATTAGGAGTACCTGTTTATTACGATTTTTTCTTTTGCATAGCAGCCTTTACATGAACATGAATAGCATCTAATTCATAGCCAAAATGGTGATAAAATTCATCCTGAACCGCTTGTTGTAAGGTATACAAGCGAGTTGCTAATGGATAATCTATGGGCAGCTTCACCTGTATTGTCAAAATAGCTTGGACCTGATCCCCTAACACAAATTGGGCTTGTTCTACCTTTTGTACAATGTCCTGCTTACTACAGCAATACGTTAGTAGCTGTACATAAACATGCTTTCCAATCTCGATATACTCCCGTTGAAAATCAGGACGAACAATCGTCGTTTCCCCTATCTTTTCACGTTTCGATGAAAAAATCTCCATGCCCCTTTGCACTAAGCGCTTAAAGAAATTTTGCTCCACTTGTCGGTATGGAATAGGCATCACGTGTTTGCCTTGTGTTTGACGAACAAAACGGGCTTTTTGAATTTCCTTAAAGGAACGGACATCTTCCACTTCGTAAAAATGTTCAATAGCATCAAGTTCTAGCTGCTTGGCAATACTCTTCGTCATTTTAGTTGAAGTCCCAATGAGCAAAATAGACTGCACTTTATGGCTAGCTAACGCTTTTTTTACTGCCTCACGGTGCTCTTTTTCTGTAAAAATAGCACGCCGTACAGCCGTAATTGTATTTTTTTCAAATTTGGCAGAAACACCTGCGACTCTTACACCATTGACAATGAGTAGGCCATCATCAATAATCGCCTCAACCCCTAACTTATGAGCAAAGGCAAGCGCACTTGTACTTTTGCCTGTGCCGCTTGGTCCACTTAATGAATATACTTTCAACGCTCCTCTACCCCCTTACTAAATCATGTCTAGTTGTGCAATCGTCCTGATTCAGACAATCCCCTCTTGATCAGTTCCCATAGGGCTCCCCTATAGAAAGTCTTTATACTTAGTATAATACAACTTCCTTTTCTAAGGAATTTATAGTAGCTTATCCCAACATCAGCGATTCAATTTTCGCTAGTCTATGCACGCATCCTCTACATTATATAAATATTTTCTTTTTTCAGAATATCTGCCCCTTTATGGGCTTTAGTATGATAAAATGTGAACTACTATTCTGTTATCCAACAGGAACAGACATACCAATATTTAACCCCATTTCAACAAGTTTATTTGGGAGAACTGCGGCCCGTAAAGGCCCAATTAGTGAAAACAAACCATCCGTAGTGGGATATGACTCCCTCTAGGGATTGACGTTTCACTGTATTCAATAATAAGGAGTGTACTAGTTTTGAAAATCGTACCATCTAAAAAAATGTCATTATTTACACCAGCAATTTTCGGAGATTTGAAAAACTTTGCTAGAGAGCAACAAGCAAAGGGCAAGACTATGATTGATTTAAGTCTAGGAAGCCCGGATCTTCCTCCACATGCCAAAATACGTGAACACCTATCTTATCGAGCAGGTTTAGCGGAATCTTATGGCTATACACTAACAGGCACACAGCGTTTTTATGAGGCTGTCAGTCGCTACTATATGCGTCGTAGCAACGTGCACTTAGATCCTGCTTCGGAAATCATTCAAACAATTGGCTCACAAGAAGGCTTAGTCCACTTACCAATCGCCTTTTGTGATCCAGGGGACATCGTATTATCTACAAACCCAGCTTACGTTGCCTATGACGCAGGAATACATTTAGCAGGCGCAACCCCTTATTATATGCCTCAAACAGCAGATAACAATTATTTGCCTGATTTAGATGCTGTACCAGAAGACATTGCTCAGAAAGCAAAATTATTAATTTTAAACTTGCCAGGGAATCCTGTGCCTGCAATGCCATCATTAGCTTATTTTGAAAAGGTCATTGCCTTTGCTAAAAAATATAACATTATCGTCCTCCATGATGCGGCCTATTCAGAGTTTTACTTTACAGGGGATGGACCAATTAGCTTCCTAGCTGCACCAGGTGCAAAGGAAGTGGGTATGGAAATTAACTCCCTATCGAAAAGCTTCAGCCTTGCTGGAACACGTATTGCTTATATCGCTGGAAATGCAGAAATGATCGCCGTTATCAAGCAATTAAAATCAAATTTAGACTTCGGTATTTTTGAGCCAATTCAAGATGCAGCTGTGGTAGCACTTGATAACGCTGAAGAAATTACAGCAAGTTTACGTGCCACTTTCTCAGAACGTCATAAAACACTCATGAATGGTTTACAAGCATTAGGCTGGGACGCAGCACCATCAGATGGAGGCATGTTTGTCTGGGCAAAATATCCGTACGATATTGACTGTACAGAACTAGCCTTTCAATTGATCGAACAAGCTGGCGTTGTCACAGTTCCTGGGACAGTATTTGGTAGTGCTGGACAAGGTTATTTACGTTTAGCATTAGTACAGCCAAGGGAACTTCTTCAAGAAGCAGTTGATCGCTTAGCACAAGTACAATTAATGGCACAAAGCTAGTCTTTTAGAAAATTTATTAATATAAAACCCTTCTAACTTTGTATGTTGGAAGGGTTTTACTATTAGATTTAAGGAAGTACATCATTTCCGCTTAAGCACCAATTTGACCTAGTTATTTAGGTTCATCAAAGATATTTTATTATACCATCCCTGGATTTAATCAATTTAAATTGATAATCATTCATTCCAGCAATGACTTTTGGAAACCTTATGTTTTGCATTCCCTTTTCCCATCCTTTCATGAATTTATTTATTGGCTAGCATCACGTCATTTCTTTCATCAAAAAACAGCTACTGCAAAGAGGCAGTAGCTGTGTCTGATCACACATCGTATTTTTGATGGGCGTCATCTTCATATCGGTTATAACGTTGTTTAAAGAGCTTGAATAAATGGGTTACAAGTACTTTAAAGATTGCATAGCCTGGAATCCCTAAAATAACACCAGGAACACCGAATAACGAGCCTGCCGTTAATAACACAAAAATAATGGTAATCGGGTGGATACTGAGTGATTTCCCCATAATTTGTGGAGAGATAAACTTTCCTTCGATTAATTGAACAATCGTCCATACAATGGCTAATTTAACCAACATAAGTGGCGATGTCACGAGCGCAATAACAACAGCAGGTGTAATCGCAATGACTGGCCCTAAATAAGGAACCACACTTGTAATCATCGCTAGGAAGCCAAGCAGTAAAGCATATTTCATGCCGATGATTAAAAAGCCAATCGTCACCATTGCTCCAATACACATGGATACTAAAATTTGCCCCTGTATGTATGAACTAATTTGCTTGTCCATGTCATGGAAAATTTCAGTTACTTCTTTACGCATACGTGGTGGGCACACTTTCAGCATAAATTTCGGTAATTTTTCGCCCTCTTTTAGTAAATAAAATAAAATGAATGGTACTGTTACAAGGGATAGCACAATACCTGTTAAAGTTGATAGGAAGCCCGTAATACCTGTGGCCACACCCTGCGCTACATTTGCAGCCGTATCCCTCACAGTTTTCACCATATCTGTAGTGAAGTTTTCAACCACTTCATTATATTCAAAATTAATTTTATCTAAATAATCGTTAAAGCGTGAATGATTCAAAAATGCAACGATATTTTGCGTAAACTTCATGAAATACTCAGGGAATTCCTGGACTAAGTTTGTAAACTGGTCACGTAAAAATGGATAGACCAGCACAACGAGTAGTGTAATAACACCAATGACCGCGATGTAGAGTATTAAAATCCCCCAAATTCTTGGGATCCGCCATTTTACCAAGATTGCCAACAATGGACGTAATAAATAGTAGCCTATAACGGCTAGTACTCCTGGTAAAATCACTACTTCAAATAATACTTGAAGCGGGGTAAAGATAAAGGAAACTTCATTAAACATAAAAATAACACATGCAACTAGTAATAAAATCACCAGCATAAATAATAGGTTTCTCCCACCTAAAAAACGAATAAACTTGGTTGCTAGCAGGTTTGAACGTTCTTTTGGTCTCTCTTTTTCCATATATCCACCCCAATCCAACTTGCTTTACCTTTATATTACAGGATAATGCTGGTTTTGGCTAAATATCACTCCAGCGAAATGCCTAAAAAATCACTTAAAAAGGCTTTATTTTGCTCCACATCAATGACAATGGAATCGCCCGCATGGCTAAAGTTTTGGAATTGATAGCTACCTTCAATTGGTATCGTTGCTTTTTCAATGTTGACCTTGCCTTTTGACAGCAATTTAAGCACTTGTTGCATTTCCTCAGTAGATGAATAATCTGTTGTAATATAGCCCTGTGCTGCTCCGACGAATTTCGGTAAATGTAACATATTCGTAGGCGTTAATAGCTCCGATTTTAAAGCTTCAATGACTTTTTGCTGACGCGCAACACGACCAAAATCTCCTTCAGCATCGTGACGGAAACGTGCATAGCCTAGTAATTCCTGTCCATTTAAACGATGGACACCTTGCTTTAACTCTACTCCAATATTTTCAGACATATCCTTTTCAACATCCATCTCCACACCATTTGGCGCTAAAATATCCACTAGTGATTCAAAGTTTTTAAAATCAATCAGTGCATAATGATGAATCGGTAAGCCAAACATATTTGTCAATGTATCCTTTAACAGCTGTACCCCGTCTAAGTAGTAGGCTGTATTGAGTTTATAGGATTGATAGCCTGGAATTTCTGCGTAAATATCACGCATAAAGGACACAAGTTTAATATCATTGTTTGCTTTATTCCAAGATAATACCATCATCGTATCTGTACGAGATTTTTCCTCGCCACGTGTATCGACCCCTAAAATTAAATAGTTCTCAATTTCCCCTTTGATCGTATCGCCAGAAAAATCCTCCTGTGCAACTTTCGTATCATTTGCCAGCTTAAGCCCGCTACGATATTGCATAACAGAGTAACCTACTATCACTATGATGCACAGTAATAATAGTGTGAAAATTGCTCTCCCTTTACGTAATCTACGTTTTTGTGGACGTTGTGAGCGTCTCGTATAATCTTGCTCTTCCATAACAACTAACTCCTCTATTTTGATATAGTTAATGTAACGATTGATTAGCTGGAAAGTTTCATTTAGCTAATGTTAAATTCCATCTTCTTCTATCTAATCGTTATTTTACACCTAATTGCTCAGTTTGGAGCAAAACAATGCTATAATATTTTCACAAAAGAAAGGATGATTCAAATGATCGAAAAAGCTACATTTGCTGGCGGATGTTTTTGGTGCATGGTCAAGCCATTCGTCGAGTGGGACGGCATACATAAGGTTACTTCTGGCTATATGGGTGGCCATTTAGAAAACCCAACATATGAAGATGTTAAGAAAGGGACTTCAGGTCATTTAGAAGTAGTCGAAATAGAATTCGATTCTGCTATTTTTAGTTACGAGCAGCTCCTTGATATTTATTGGATGCAAATTGATCCAACAGATGCTTATGGTCAGTTCCATGACCGTGGAGAATCCTATTCTACAGCCATCTTTACCTATACGGATGAACAAAAGCAAATCGCAGAAGCTTCTAAAGAAAAGCTCACACACAGTGGTCGCTTCGATAAACCTATTGTAACCAAAATTCGCGCTGCCGAACGCTTCTACCCAGCGGAGGATTATCACCAAGATTATTATAAGAAAGAGTCTGAACACTATCAGCAAGACCGAGCTGTTTCAGGTCGTGATGAGTTTATTACAAAACATTGGGATAAATAACAAAAAGAGGTGTCTCAAAAGTTTGAGACACCTTTTTCATTTGATTAAAAGTAATTCTAAAATTCATTTTTTATAGTAAATGAAAAGAAAGTATTTAAACAAAGATTGATCAAAAGGCTTTCTTTACTGGTAATTTAAGATACAGTTTTTATAAAAAAGTTTGATTATGTTTTTAGTAGCTATTTTCCAACTAAACACCCATTAAAAGTAATAGCAATACCATAGAAAATGACAGGCTATTATGTTCTTTTATGGGAGTTGAATAAGTTAGTAGTGTAACCCTGTTCTTAAATCAACAGCCTAATAGAATTAGCCATTAGTTGAATTAGCTAATGAATAAAAATTATATATTTTTGTAAGGTTATCCTTAATACCATTTACGCCTCTCCACTCAGTGTATTCTTTTGGTATAGTAAACTCTAAAAGAAATGAATCAATTGAATGATTGTTTTCCAATGCTTGTAATGAGCTGTTAATTAAAACAGAAATATAGCGTTCTAATGAATTCAACTGTTCTCTATTTCCGACATTTCCGTGACCAGGAACTAAAGTTATGATATCCATTTCCTTCACTTGCTTTAGAATTGATCTGTATTCGTCAGGGTTATAAATAGGTAAGTGTAGATTTTCAGTAACTAAATCTCCCATAAATGCAATCTTCTCTTCAGGCAAATACATGAACGTATCGCTAGGTGTATGACCCCCACCTAAACAATGCAATTCGACCTTTCTCTTCGAACCTTCAATAATGAGCTTTTCTTCAAAAACAACTGTAGGTAAAACTAATTTCAATCGAGGTAAGTCAACTAGTACCTTTGACATTTCATTAAACTGATTGACCAGACTATCTCTTATTACTTGTTCTTGATTTTTCTCAATCTTGATTTTAAGGTTATTTAGATATTTTTCCATCTCTTCTATTTCTCTTTTTAAATCACCAATCACATTTTTCTCAATAAACCACTTCTTTGTAAGTGAAGTAGAAATAATCGTAGTGTCTTCAAATGCTTGATTACCAAAAACGTGGTCCCCATGATAATGACTGTTAATTAGATACTTTACTTTTTTTTCTGTAATATTTTCAGCATGTCTTCTTAACTCAATTCCAGCTGATGGAGTTGAAAAAGAATCGAAGACTAACAATTCTTCTCCTAAATCAACAAAACCAGCATTACTCCAAGCCCCGTGACCAGGTTTTGCAATAGCAGCATAAATCCCTTCACTTAAACAATTCAATATAAAAAAATCTGTTTCTATTGCTCTGGTCAATTTTTCTTTCCCCCTATACTACTCTTGTTCAACTAAGATGACTCTATAGTTTAAGTACATTTCTTCACAATCTTCATAGTAATACTAACATAAATATCCAAAAAATCATCTCACCTTAACAATCTATAAAGGTGGGATGATTTTAATCAAACATTGTTATAAATAATTAATCTTTTTTATAAAACTACACTGATTAGACTACCGCAGCGTCAAACAGAGCCTTCTAAAAACGATTGCAGCGCGTCAAAGAAACGTTTACCGTACTTATCAAACTTCACCTCACCAATACCGCTCACCTGGCGTAAATCCTCAAGTACAGCTGGTTTTTTATCGCATAGATCACGCAACGTTTTATCAGAAAATACTACAAAAGGTGGTACCTTTTCTTCATCTGCAATCTCTTTGCGCAATACACGTAAATGCTCGAATAATGGATCATTGTCAACAAGTTTACGAACAGTGACAGCTTCTTTTCGCGTGACCTGCCGATTTCCAAGTAGTACTTCCTTGCCGTCCGCAGAGACATATATCGTTGGAAAGGTACCATGCTTAACAGCAAGTAAACCTTCTGCAATTAAAAATTCAATAAAGTTTGAAACATCCTTTGAGGCATACTTCCCTTTTAAGATGCCATAAGTCGATAAACGAGCAAAACCAAATTCAGCTATTTTTTGATTTTTGGAGCCAATTAATACTTGGGCAACCATCGTCTTGCCGAATTTTTGCCCCATGCGTACGACACATGCCAATACCTTTTGTGCGTCCTCTGTTACGTCTGTCACAGTGCGTCCATCATTGCAATTACTGCAGCGACCACATGGCTCCTCTTGCACTTCACCAAAATACGATAAAATGGCATTTTGTAAGCAGCCCTCTGTATGGCAATAATCAACCATTGTTTGGAGTTTGGCTAATTCCTGGGATATACGTGCTTCATCAAGTGTTTGTTCAATCAAAAAACGCTGTGTTTGGACATCTCCAGAAGCATACAGTAATATACAAGCACTTGGTAAACCGTCTCGGCCAGCACGCCCCGCTTCCTGATAATAGCTCTCCATATTACGTGGCATTTGATAATGTAGCACAAAACGCACATTGCTTTTATCAATGCCCATACCAAAAGCGTTTGTTGCTACCATAATACGTGCCTCATCTTTTAAAAAGCGCTCCTGCTCAGTCATTCGCAAGTCCTCTGATAGTCCTGCATGGTATTTAGCAACAGCTTCTCCAGAGCGAGTTAGCGTGTCATAAATAGCATCTACTGCTTTTCGTGTGGCAGCGTAAATAATGCCGACTTCTTGTTTATTTTTCTGTAAGTAATTTTTTATATAACGCTCTTTGTTTTCCCCAATTAGCACGGATAGTGCGAGGTTTTCACGTGAAAAACCTGTCATCACTGTTGCCTGCTCATCAATCGTTAATAAGTGGCGAATATCATCACACACAGCAGGGGTCGCTGTTGCAGTAAGCGCTAAAACAGTTGGCTTTTGTGGCCATAGCGTAAATAGCTTCTGAATGGAGCGATAACTAGGTCTAAAATCATGCCCCCAATGCGAGATACAGTGTGCCTCATCAACCGCTATTAATGGCACTGATAAATACGACAATGCTTGAAGAAAGGACACACTTTCCAGTCTCTCAGGTGCGATATATAGTAGTTTTAAATAGCCAGCACTGGCAAGTTGCATCGTTTCATCCACTTCCTGCGCTGTCAATGTGCTATTAATATAAGCCGCAGGAATATTGGCCGCACGTAAAGCCTCCACTTGATCTTGCATCAACGAAATAAGTGGCGAAATGACGATGGTTAAACCCTCTAACATTAACGCAGGAATTTGATAGCAAATGGACTTCCCTCCACCTGTTGGCATAACACAAAGGCTCGATTGACCTTGTAATGTTTGTTCAATAATTTGGGTTTGTCCTTGACGAAAGGATTCATAGCCAAAATGATGCTGTAGCATTTGTCTTGCTTGCTCCATGCAAAGTTCACTCCTCGTTTGTTAGACGAAGTAGCTTGTACTCGCCTTGTTCATTTTTCTCAATTTCATATAGCGTAATGGAATGGGCAAGTGCTTCCTGTCCAGCAGCATTCGTCAAAACATATTCCGTTTTGGCTCGAACAATGAGATGCTGTCCTTCAACACGAATAGCTTGAATGTCGGTGTTAGAGAAATGAATCTTCGCTTGTTTGGAAGCATAATAAGCAACCATACTCTCCAAGGTGTCTAGTAAATCCTCTGTTCCGACAATTGGTTTCATGACAATTGCATCCTGTATCGCCACAGCTCCTTTTAAATGCTTATGGAACGTATCTAAAAATAACTTGATTTCATCCGTATTATAGGCAAACACATTTTCACCATATTGCTCAATTGCTTGCTGTACAGCTTCTTTGTCCCCTTGTTCTATATAGGGATATAAATTTTTGGATTGGGATAACCGCACACTGGCTTTCATTCCTTCTTCAATCCATTTATCAATGAATGATTGGATTTCCTTTGTCGGCAGTATGTATGGCTGGGACTCTCCCTGCTGCTGACGATTAAAATAAAGGCCTACGATGGCTCCGTTTTCAGCCTCCATCACAGGGCTTCCTAAAGGCATAGCTTCTTGTACATCTATGTAATAGGCTGCAACTCTATCTTGATATTTCTGAATCGTATAGGGCAAGCCATTCACATATACGGCTAGCTGATTCAGCTCACCTTCATATATTTTTGGCACTTGTACATTCGCTTTATACGTTACTTGCAAAAGCGCTAGATTATGTGCAGTCGACATGACATGTACATTCGCTGCCTTTAGCTTATCCTGACCAAATTGAACAAGGGCCGTTGGTTTGGACGCAACTAGTGCACCATTCGTTAAAATAAACAGCTGATCATCCTGCTGTTTAATAATTATGCCTGCACCAATACCATACTCTCCAATGACTTTGACCTCTGGAACAATTTTTTCTTCTTGCTTGGTCACTGCCCCCTCTGTTTGACTCTCTGCATTTTTATTTTGAAACCAGCCTGCTCCTATTTGAGTGTCACAGCCTGCGACGAGTAAAGCAGTCGCTCCTAAAATGAGCATTTTTTTATACATACTTTCACCAAAACTTTCTATTCAACATTCTCTAATATCTATCATAATCAAGGATTTAGGATGTTTCAAGTTTACATAATATTATTATTTATATAGTGTTATTAGGAAAATGCAGCAACCTCTCTAAATTTATTTCATTCTACCTATTATTATTTATGAATTTCGAGATTTGCTGTGAGGATTGGAGCATAACTGAACCTCAAAATAATTTTCACTAAAAAAGACATGCGTATCGTTACACATGTCTTCTTCTATTATTTTTTTCTTAACAGTCCTGTTGTTACGATAATGCCCACCATCAACGCTAAAAAAATGATATAAGTCCATGTATGGTTGCCTGTGATATCATAGCAAACCCCAATCATAATGGGAATAATGGCACTCAGCATAAAGCCACCTGATAACACCATTGATGACCAGCTATTGGCCTCTTGATCATTTTTGGCTTCATCGAGCGGTAACAACAAACCAATCGGAAACAGACCACTTAGGACAACGCCGATTAATAATACAGGCAGCCATAAATAAGTACCTGACATAAGCCATAGTAGTGTAAAACCAAGTAATCCTAAAAATCCTAATGCCAGTATCCATGCCATCCGGCTTTGCCATTTTTCCATGAGCATTGGCACAGCAATATTACCAATCATTTGCACAATGGACATAAACGTCAGCATGGCACTTGCTGTTTCTAGTGAAAAGCCTTTATCCTGCAACAGCGGTGTGAGCCACGACATCATAGAGAAAAACAGAGACGTTTGTAAGCCAAAGTACAACAAGATTGCCCAAGCACGTCCAGATGTCCATGGATTACGAGCATGTTCAGTCGACGTTATTTGAACCTGTTCATTGTGCTGTGATGGTATCGCCCAACCCCAGATTATTAGGGCAACCACAGCAAGGAGGGACCACATCCCAAGTGCAACTGTCCAGCTATTACCGGATTCATGATAAAAAGTCACGGTTAAGGCTGCACTTAATGTAGCACCTACGCCAATGCCTAACGAATAAATGCCAATAACTGTCGTAAAACGCTGTGGAAATGTTTTCTTGATATACGCATTTAGAATGGGCCCAATCATTGCAATGGCCAAGCCTGCGCCAAAGCTTGTGATGACTAGCAAGAAATAGCTTTCTTGGAAAAAACGTAATCCATTGGCTACTACGAGGATTACCACTAATAGTATGATAGCTGATTTCGTTCCAATCTTTCGCTGAAGCGGTACTGCAAAAGGTGCAAATAACCCCATACAAAACACAGGGATGGCTGTGAGAAAACTCATGCTTGTATTGGATACATGTAAGGATGTCATGAGCACATTAAATAGTGGTCCGATCCCTGTTACTACTGGTCTCATATTAAGTGCTACAAAAAATATACTTATCACCACAAGTATGAGTGAAACGTTCCATTGCTTTTTAGCCATTTATTCAAGATCCTCTCTACTGCCACTCAACATTCTTGATGAAAGAGTTTATTCATTACTCTATCCTTTTACCATGTTTTCTATAGTCGGTCAATAAATGGACAATTCACTTGAAAATGGCGGTGAGTTTTGAGCAAGAACAGAAATAAATCTGGACGCTATTACACCGTGGCATAGTTGATTACATATTTTCAGGTGATTCAATGCCAAGTAAGGCTAATAATTCTTTTAATACAATCGCTACACAAGAACAAAGAGCTAGACGTGATGCTTGTTGTGCATCGTCAGTTAATATTTTATGTTGTGCATAATATTTATTCAATAAACGTGCTAGTTGTAAGGCGAATTTCGCTAGTTGTGACGGATCAGCCTGCTCAAAAGCAGTGGCCACCACTTTCGGAAACTGCTCTAGTAATAAGATTATTGGCCAAGCCTGTTCTCCTAATGGCATGAAGGTCACATGCTGAGATGGATTCTCTACTTTTTCTAAAATAGAGCAAATACGTGCATAGGTGTATTGCACATATGGTCCTGTTTCACCTTCAAAATTCATCATTTGCTCGATTGAAAATTCAATATCATTGAGGCGATGATATTTTAAATCATTAAAAATAACTGCTCCAACCCCTACTTGCTGTGCTATTTGCTCTTTATTTGGCAGACGAGGATTTTTCTCTTCTATATTGCGCTTTGCCGTGGCAATTGCCTCCTCTAGTACATCTGCCAATAACACCACTTTCCCTTTACGAGTAGACATTTTTTTGCCATCCTTGAGCATCATCCCAAATGGTACATGTTGCAGATCTGCTGCCCATGCATAGCCCATTTTCTCAATCACTTGGAATAATTGTTTAAAGTGGAGTGACTGTTCATTGCCAACGACATAAAAAATCTTTTCAGGCTGGTAATGTTGTTGACGATAAAACGCAGCTGCTAAATCACGTGTTGCATACAGCGTGGCACCATCCGTTTTCGTGATTAAGCATGGGGGCATCTCCTCCATCTCTACTACATAAGCACCATCAGATTCCACCAGAAGTCCTTTGGTTTTCAGTTCTGTTACAACTGACGTCATTTTATCATTGTAAAACGCCTCGCCTGTAAAGGCATCAAAATCAATTCCTAGCAACTGATAGATTGTTTGAAACTCTACTAATGATACATCTCGGAACCATTGCCATAATGCAAGTGCCTCTGCATCCCCGTCCTCTAATGCTTTAAAAGCGGCACGAGCCAGTTCATTCAATGCTGGGTCTTGCTCCGCTTCTTCATGAAACTTTACATAAATCTTTAATAACTCCTCAATCGGTGACGCTGTAATGGCCTCTTTATTACCCCAACGCTGATAAGCAACGATGAGTTTGCCAAACTGTGTACCCCAATCCCCTAAATGATTGACACGAATGGCTTGATAACCATTTTTCTCGGCAATATTTGCTAAGGCGTTGCCGATGACTGTTGAACGTAAATGACCCATGGAGAATGGCTTTGCAATATTTGGTGAAGAAAAATCTAAAACGACGCTTCCCTTTGAACTTTGATTGGTGCCGTATAATTGTTTTTCATGCAGGATCTTGCTCAACACCTGTTGCGTCACTTTTTGTTGATTTAAAAAAATATTGACATAGCCACCAACGGATTGCACTCGTTGAATGCTATCGCTTGTTAATTGACTCGCCAATTCGGTCGCAATACTTACTGGTGATTTTTTCCACGTTTTAGCTAAGGTAAAGCATGGAAATGCCACATCGCCTAGCTCTATTGTTCTTGGTTTTTCTAATAATTGTTCAATTTCATTGACTGATAACTGTTGATTTAATACGGCTGCAATACTTTGCGCGATTTGTTTATTCATCTTTCTCATCCTCCTGTCCAAATAAAAAAGCCCCCGCCTCTATAATTAGAGACGAGAGCATAAATTCCCGTGGTACCACTCTAGTTGCCATTTATCATGACCACTTTCCATTGTTAACGAGGTGACGCCCCGCTATTCTCTACTACTCGTTCGAGAATCTTCTCCAAAGTGCGCTTCATTCATGGTTACTGCATTAGGCTCACACCATCCCTAACTCGCTTTCCAGTCGTTCCATCAATTACTCTCTTTTTCATCGAATTTTTCTATGATTTTGACATATATTACAGGACTTTCATTTTGCCGTCAACCTTTTTTTCATTTCTGTATTCATATTTAGTAATTGACATATCGAGATAATCCGATATATCATTTTAACATGGAACCAATTGAAATTTTCAAAGCGTTATCAAACGAGACAAGGCTAAACATCTTACAGTGGTTGAAGGAACCTGAGAAGCATTTTCCAAAAGTGAGTATTGAAGGAGGCGTGTGTGTTGGTGATATTCAGGAAAAAGCGAAAACTTCTCAATCAACCGTTTCTCACTACTTAACTATGATGCAAAAGGCTGGCCTTCTCGAATCTTTTCGTCATGGTCAATGGACATATTACAAAATAAAAGAGGAAACGGTGCATCAAATTGCATCATTTCTCGTATCAGATACCCAAAATGAGTAATTGGGTTTCTGTTTAGGATGTCATATCGATTATTCACGATAAATAGATATACGCTTCTGAGTTCCGATTTTCATTTAGTTTTATATCGATAATTCTCGATATATAAATATATTAGGAGTGACTATATAATGACCAACGAAGAAAATGAACTTAGCTATAAGCATAAGATTTTAGCCTTTACATTAATTTTATTAACTTTTGTCATGGGAACGAGTGAATTTGTTATTGTAGGTTTATTAACAGAGGTCTCGACAGATTTAGGTATTACAATTGCTACGGCTGGTTCATTGGTATCTGGTTTTGCCATAGCCTATGCGATTGGTACACCCCTATTAACTGGATTTATTAGTAGATTTCCAAAATATCCGCTCATGTTAGTGCTCATCTCAATCTTTATTCTTGGAAATATCGTAAGCGCCTTATCTAGTTCTTATGGACTTTTAATAAGCTCCAGAGTTGTTACGGCTGTTGTCAGTGGTGTGCTAACGGCATTGTCTATGTCTATAGCCAATGATAGTATGCCGAAAGAAAAAAGATCATCTATCATTGCTTTTATTTTTGCTGGCTTTACCATTGCAAACGTAATGGGTGTGCCTCTTGGAACTATGGTGGGCCAATTGAGTAATTGGCATATGACATTCTGGTTAACGGCTTTTTTAGGAGGCATTGCCTTTATCATCAGTATGTTTGTGCTGCCTCGAAATATAAAAGGTACAAAAGGTTCACTTTCAGAGCAATTGAGTTTATTTAAACAACCTAAAATCATTCTAGCATTCTTTATTCCTATTTTCACAATTGCTGGAACATACACTATCTATACATTTATAACGCCAATTTTAGAAAACAAACTTGGTATTCCTACTAGATACATAGGCGGTGTTCTCTTAATCTATGGTTTCTTTTCTATTTTTAGCAATGTTTTAGCTGGCAAGATTGCTCAACAGAATGGTTTAAGTAAATTACGCTATACATTTATCGTCCAGGCCATTATTTTATTTTCACTGTATTTTACAATGTCCTCCATGTGGTTGGGTCTGATGAGTATAATGCTAATGGCAGTTACGCTTTATGCCGTTAATGCAACGGTTCAATTATACTTCATGGATTTAGCAGAAAGGTATTCTCCATCGGCAAAAGACTTTGCGTCGTCATTAACACCAGTAGCCGTTAATGTGGGGATTGCGTTAGGTTCTGCCATCGGAGGCATTGTCGTTGCTTCAGGTAGTCTAGACAAACTTGCATGGGCTGGTGGACTATTAGCTCTCATAGCTTCTGGATTAACCGTTATGAGCTATCGATTAGAGCAAAAGGATTAACAGTTAAAAAAGAAACATTCCTCAAGAGGAGGAATGTTTCTTTTCTACATAATGAATGACATCTGCCATGATGGCATACATCTCTTTTAATTTTAATTTCTTATCGTTTGAGATTTTCTTCGCCACTTTGTCAGTCACAATTCCTTTTTCGATTAACGTATCCCAGTTAGTCGCATTGGATTCACCTAAAAGGACGTCAGCCAAATATTGTGCCATCTCATCTCGTGTAATGGCTTCATCGCCATTATTGTAAACTTTATTAATGACAATTTCGAGCTGGTCAGTCATAGTTGATGAGTTTTCTTTACCGGCGCGTAGCATACTCTCTTTTAACATTTTAGCAAATTTTAATTTCGTTGCCTTACTGTCTACTTTTAGGTCATTATCATAGCCACCCACTACAAGGCCATAATTAATTAATGTTTGAATGGCTTCATCATACCATTCCCCTTGATATGGGTAATCCACAGAAAATGAGTCGACATAGGCTCCCTGTTTATCCAACTGCTTTCTTAATTTAGCAATTAACTTTTTATCTTTGCTCATGTCTCTAAAGGTTACATCCTGTTTCAATGCTAGTGCTGCCGCAGTCCCAGCCGCTTCACCTGTCACCATTCCTGTTGGAACAATGCGAGCACTTCCTGCTGCCAGAGAAGAATAACCAGCCGAACGTCCAACAACAAGTAAGCCATCGATGTCCTTCGGTACTAATGAACGGAAAGGTATGGCATATTGCTTTGGTGCGGAAATGACATAGCCATAATCATGAGGTGTTTGTGCTTGCACATCGACTGGATATGAGGCAATACCAATGCTATCCCATTGATCACTATTTTTCCAAAGGTCTGACATCGGTAATTGATATTCTGCCCAAATATGTCTTGTTTCTCTCACATACAGTTCTTCTGGATAGCTGACAATTTCAGCATTTTCAAACCCTGGGAACTTTTCTTGTAAATACTGCAGTATTTGTTGTGTTTCTTTCTTGCCAGCAACTATAGCAGCCTGTTTCGAATTCTCATTCAAGCCATCAATTCCAAAGATTTGTAAGGCATTAATAAAGTATTCATCATCTACTCGAGCCAAATTTAACCCTCGTAACCTTGTCCCCTCTTGCAAGGGCTTGTATTCATCATGAAGCTTCGTAAAGCCCCACATTACGGTATGATTTAAGTTCGCCCCACCAAATACATCGGATTTTGCCGCTTTTTTCACTTCATCCCAATTTACATTTTTCAAATGAAGCATTAATGTTACAGCCATGCGTTTATCCTTTATACCAATATCCTCTCCGCCAACAAAGAAAGGAACATTAGACATGGCAGCAAAATCAGCATCTTGTGTGGCATCTATGAATGATTTCCCTGTTACAACATATGTACCGTATTCATTTTTTAATTCCACAGACGTTAATTGCTGTTCATTGAGATTCGCTTTCACAACCTCTGTTTGTACTGACAATGTTAAATTTGGTTCCTCATCAATCAATTTTTTAAAGGCTGCCTTTGCACCTACAATCCCAAAAGCATCATTTCCTCTGACAAGCTCGTGCCATTCTTTAAAAATACCTTCACTGATTGAGTTATTATGGCCATCACGAGGAATATCGAGGAAATTTAGCATACCGTATGTAAATAATCCACCTAGCTCTTCCCTTTTTTCTACAAGCAATGTTTTAGCTCCATTACGTGCAGACGCAACCGCAGCAGCAACACCCTCAGGCTCACCACCGATGACAATTACGTCATATTGTGCCTCTATATTTTTAATTGGTACTGGCTTTTTATACTCATCCACTAATTTATCGTATGCCATTGAGTTCGTTAATTCTTTAATAAAATAGTAGCTTCCAAAACCAAGTAAAACTACTATTATAGAAGTGGCTGTCCATAATAAGACCTTACCCATAATATACCTCCAATAGTTAATATTTCCATCAATGTGTTTATTTTACCATCATTACCACCCCTCGAAAGAGCTGAATGTCCTAATTGTTCATTTACTTTAGAATGCAGGAATACCTTTACCGCAAACGAATAGTCCTGCATGATACAGTAGTCTCTATGAAATTATCGTAAAGATCAATGAATGAAATCATTTATGAGGATTGTGATGTTTTGGCTGACTTGCAACGGAGACAGCAACATCAATCTAGTATGAATGAAAAGCAAAGAATAAGCTGGCATTCAAAACGAGGATGGGCTTGTGGGCACCCATGATGATTCACCTGACATAAAAAAACAGTCAGAATCATTTTAGTCCATACCTTTGTGAATAAGCAAACAAAATCCTTGTGGTAAATGATGTCATTTTTCTATTCTTTTTCAAAAATAGTTAATCACACTACAATATAGACGTCTCATTCTAAGAGAAAGTTACAGCAAAGAAAAAATTTTTTCACTGTATCTTTATTCAGTTTATGTTTACTAATGATTCTAGCTTGTTCTTTGTTTCAAGTGTGACCATATGGACACTTCCAATGAACATTCTTATTATCTGACTCGCATCTTCTCAAAATCTCAAATTTAGATCATTACTGGCTAATTCTTTAACATTGAATTGTACAGTCTAGGATCATCTGGTTTGATCCTTTCAAGGAAAACTTCATTTTATTG
The DNA here is from genome assembly GCF_009724685.1 of Lysinibacillus cavernae. Taxonomy (GTDB): domain Bacteria; phylum Bacillota; class Bacilli; order Bacillales_A; family Planococcaceae; genus Lysinibacillus; species Lysinibacillus cavernae. The sequence continues at coordinate 384,323 of NZ_WMEF01000002.1, read as the reverse complement.
TAAAGACTTCATAGCTCTATTGTGAACTGAAAACGCTGATTTGAAACATCTATCACTGTGATTTAGTTGCTTCATATTCTGATTTCAGGTACTATCAAAATCCAAAAAAAGTCTCCAGCACCACCTAAATGCTATTCACAAATTTCCTCTGCATGCATAATAGACTTCTAGGTAACTAAATCCTTTAATCGTCTAGTTCATCATCTTCAATCAACACAATCTCAACCTTGGAAATTCTTTCACCCCATTGACTGCAGTCTTTAATCGTTGCAAAAACTTCATACATCCCATCACCAAAGCCTGAACGAAATGCTACACCTAATCCTTCATGCCCTAGCTTGTAATGTAATTGACCGCCTTGTTTTTCCTCATCTGAAGTTAATTTACATACCGTATCAAAACTATTGTCCGTTTCAATAGTTGAAACAATCAATAAGTCGTTTTCTTTTGCCGTTTTTTTAATCATGTTTAAAGTGTCCTCAGCATTCATATTGGTACAGGAGACATACTTAACATCCTCTTCACTAATTGTGTAGCCTAGATTTTTTAACAAAGATGACAATTTATCTTCATCTCTTCCCCAGAATTTAACGGCTATCGGATTTCCGTCAACCTTCCATTCACTATTGATATAGCATGGGTCAATAATCATTAGTTGACCTGAATCTACCCCCACTACTCCAAGTGACACTTTTCTTTCTTCTGACATTTAGGTCACTCCTCCATTTTTATAAACGCTGATCTTCCCTATTATAATAACTAATTGATTAGGGAGTTTCTCACGTAATTCTATTCTTTAATAGCCATTAAACGATGCTTTTATATGTCGCTCAAACTTCTCCAATGATTCATGCTGTGTCCCTTTATTTATATAACATTATACCCAATATCTTATACTATAGGGTATATTTTCTGGTAACGAGGTTGCTTTTTGTTAAATTTAATAGGAAATAAAAAGGGATAAAATATTTCTATTCACTTCCCTGTTCTTTACCCTAGGAATGTTTAAATTAAAACAGGATTATTTGGATTTATTTATTATTACATTATTTCCCATGCCTACTTCACTCATTCCATACATCCGTAATACGCTAAAGCTTGATTTAATAATGTTTATAGACTATGGAACATATTTCATGATATACTAGAGCCATTGTGAAAAAAGGAGGAACTTGCATGATTCAAGTTAGTAATGTAGGTCTTCGCTATGGCGATCGTAAACTATTTGAAGACGTAAATATAAAATTCACACCAGGAAATTGCTACGGTTTAATCGGAGCAAACGGTGCTGGTAAATCAACATTCTTAAAAATTCTTTCTGGTGAAATTGAAGCACAAGAAGGAAATGTCTCAATGGGCAAGGACGAGCGCCTATCTGTCCTGAAACAAAACCATTTCGAATATGATGAATTCAATGTATTAGATACAGTGGTTATGGGCAACAAACGTCTTTGGGAAGTAAAAGCTGAAAAAGACGCAATCTATGCAAAAGAAGAATTTTCTGATGAAGATGGCATGCGTGCTGCTGAATTAGAGGGTGAATTTGCTGACCTAAATGGTTGGGAAGCTGAATCTGAAGCAGCAACATTATTGAACGGCTTAGGAATTGGCGACGAGCTGCATTATATGCTAATGGCTGACCTAGAAGGTTCTGACAAAGTCAAAGTCTTATTAGCACAAGCTCTATTTGGTAAACCAGATGTTCTATTACTGGATGAGCCTACCAACCACCTTGACTTAAAAGCAATTCAATGGTTAGAAGAATTCCTAATTAACTTTGAAAATACGGTTATTGTTGTATCCCATGACCGTCACTTCTTAAACAAAGTATGTACACATATCGCTGACCTTGATTTCTCTAAAATCCAATTATACGTTGGGAACTATGACTTCTGGTATGAGTCTAGCCAATTAGCGCAAAAAATGATGGCAGACCAAAACAAGAAGAAAGAAGAAAAGATTAAAGAATTACAAGCATTCGTTGCGCGTTTCTCTGCGAACGCTTCGAAATCAAGCCAAGCTACTTCTCGTAAGAAAATGCTAGATAAAATCGAGCTTGATGACATTAAACCATCTAGCCGTAAATATCCATTCATCAACTTCCAAACAGGTCGTGAAATCGGTAATGATGTGTTAACGGTTGAAGGCCTTACAGCAAGTAATGAAGGCGAAACACTACTGAATGATATTCGCTTCTCGATGAACAAAGATGATAAAATCATTTTACTTGGTAACCCAATGGCAAAAACAGCGCTTCTTGATATTCTAATGGAAGAAAGACAAGCAGATGCTGGTACATTCAAATGGGGCGTGACAACATCTCAAAGCTACTTTGAAAACGATCACGATAAATACTTCGAGGGTTCTGAGAAATCATTAGTGGAATGGCTACGCCAATATTCACCTGATGATGAAACAGAAAGCTTCTTACGTGGCTTCTTAGGTCGTATGCTATTCTCTGGTGAAGAAGTGAAAAAATCTCCTTCTGTGTTATCAGGGGGCGAAAAAGTACGTTGTATGCTTTCTAAAATGATGCTTGCAACTGCAAACGTTATCTTACTCGATGAGCCTACGAACCATCTTGACCTTGAGTCAATCCAAGCACTTAATGAAGGCTTAATTCGCTTCAAAGGTGCGATGATCTTCACATCTCATGACCACCAGTTCATTCAAACAATTGCGAACCGTGTCATCGAAATCCGTGAAGACGGCACAATTCTAGATAAACTCTTAACATATGATGAATTCTTAGAGTGGAAAGATAGCCAAGGTTTAAGCTAATTTCTACAAAAAATCCTCTACCGAGCATGTTGGTAGAGGATTTTTTTTTTTATTTGAAATACCATTTCATAGCATTTTTGTAGAGGATTTTATCAGCAGCCTGTTCATCAAAAAGCTGTTGAATTAATTCTATATCCGCATACGCAAAAGGTCGTTTTGCTCTTGTAGATGGCAAATCTGTTCCAAACATTAGTGCATCTGGATTGATGTTATAAATGGATTGTAATGCATTCTTTACATCCAGTTCCACACGACCAAAGCCAGTCGCTTTGACACGCACCCCTTTGTCCACTAGCTTTAATAAATATGGAAGTCCTTCTTCTGATAACCCTAAATGATCAATGGATACGGCTGGTAATTTTTCAATCGTTGATGTGATGTCACGTATTTCCTTCGCATCTATATACAGTTCACTATGCCAGCCAACCAAATCATACACTCTTCGTGCAAAGCTATCTAGCTTGGATAAATCTTCTGAACCGCCTCGTTTAATATTAAAGCGTAATGCTCGTACCCCATTGTTATGTAAATGAATAATTTCATCATCGGTTACTGAATAAGGCAATTGTGTCACACCACAAAATGCTGAACCCAATTGTTTCAAAGCTTTTAACAAGTAATCTTGGTCAAATCCTTGAAAAGATCCTGAAACAATTGCTCCTCCCATTACATTGAGATGAGCCGTTTCCTGTTGATAATCCTCTACCACGTAGCTCGGTGGTGTATATCCCTGGTTTTCGATTATTGGAAAATCAAAATCAATAATATGAAAATGTGCATCAAAAATTCTCATCATCCATCCCCCTTGTCACCTTAAAATTACCACATTATAAGCATAAGTAGAATTATCGTTTTTTATCATGATGTCATAAGTAAAACTTATTGCATGCTATAATTTTGTAGACACTCTTTCACTTCATCAGTATGTGTTAAACCATTACGAATGATTTTTACCTTTGCAAGAGGATAATGGAGTTGAAATACTTTAAGCTTTTCGTACTTCCCTACCCCTACTTCAACCCTTTCGTTGACTCTATTTTTTTCATTATTATACATAGAAAAGATGGTATGAACAGCCAATTTCATACCATCTTTTTCACAAACAATCTTTTGTTTTGTGTCACTTATTCCTCAAACTTCTTAAAGGCTAACACGGCATTATGACCACCAAAGCCAAAGCCATTGGATAAAGCAATGTTGACGTTTTGTTGAAGCGCTTCATTTGGAACATAATTTAAATCACATGCTGGATCAGGTGTTTCGTAATTGATGGTTGGTGGAATGATGCCTTCCTCCATACTTTTCAACGTAATAATGGCTTCTATTCCACCTGCTGCTCCAAAGAGATGCCCTGTCATCGATTTTGTGGAACTCACCTTTAATTGATAGGCATGGTCGCCAAAAACACTTTTAATAGCCTTCGTTTCTGATTTATCTCCCTCTGGTGTGCTTGTCCCATGTGCATTAATATAATCAACAGCTGACACATCAATGTCGCCCATTTTTAAAGCGAGCTTCATGGCATTTGCTGCTCCACTATAATCAGGTGAAGTAATATGATACGCATCCGTTGTGACGCCATAGCCAACAATCTCACCAAAAATCGTTGCGCCCCTTTGTTTGGCATGTTCATATTCCTCTAAGAACACGATGCCAGCACCCTCTGACATCACAAAACCATCTCGCTCGCCATCAAAAGGACGGCTAGCTTTTGCTGGCTCTTCATTTCTTGTGGACATCGCTTTCATTCGTGAGAATCCTGCAAAACTAAGTGGATTAATTGGTGCTTCCGCTCCACCTGCCAATATCCCATCGGCATAACCATGTCGAATAGATAAAAAGGCTTCGCCAATTGCTTGATTTCCTGTCGCACAGGCAGAAACAGGTGAAAAGCTTGGTCCTTTAAAGCCAGTTTTAATCGCCAGTATCCCCGCTGCCATATTACTAATCATCATTGGCACCATAAATGGTGACACCTTCCTTGGGCCATTATTGAGCATGGCTTGATGATTTGCTAAAATCGTGTCAATACCTCCAATACCAGAGCCAATGTAAACACCTAGTCGCTCCGTATCGACCTGCTCCATATTTAAGTTCGCTTGCGCCAAAGCTTGCTGAGAAGCGGCAAGAGCATATTGCACAAATAAATCATATTTACTTATTTCTTTTTTATCCATATATTGCGTTGCATCAAAATCCATGATGGTCCCAGCAATCTGCGTATTAATACCACTAAATCCCTCAGCTTGTATTTGTTGAATGCCTGACTTACCTTCTTTTATATTCTCCCATAATGCTGATACCGTATTACCTAGTGGAGATATTACACCATATCCTGTAACAACGACTCTTCGTACCATACACATCTCTCCTTCTCGTTTTGAAAAATTACTTGACTAGTTCTTTTAATTGCAGCAGCATTTTTTGAAAGAATTCTTCGCCTAAAACACGCTTGTATTGTAAAGCACCCTTCGTACTTGAAATGATGACTATTGCTAGTGACTCTAGATCTTCTGTCGATTTGAGTGCGCCATGTTGTTTAGCCTCTTTTAGTAACTCAACAAAGACATCAATTTCCATTTGGCTAAGCTGTTGAATCTTTTCTTGCATTGGTTGTGGTAATTCTTGATAGTCTGCCTGTAAAGCTGAAATGGGGCAAACACCATTTTGCTCTAGGAATTTTACTCGCTGTAAAATAAAGGCGAAAGGTTTTTCTTCAGCTGCCATAGCTGATTCTCTTATAATTGTATAAGCCTCTTCTAATCCTTTTTGTATTCTTTCGCAAACGGCAATCCCTAAGTCTCCTTTCTTTTCAAAATGATAATGAATACTTGCCTTCGTTACGCCGAGTTCTTTAGCTAAATGGTCATAACTAAATGATGTGAAACCTTTTTCCTGAATATTCTTCAATGTTAATTCTATTATTTGTGTTTTTCTATTTGTCATGACTTTACACTAACTTACTAGTAGGTAAGTGTCAATTCAAAAAATGCAGCAAATAAGTTGTTTATCTGCTGCTTGACGAACTATTGCATTTCTTTTGTTGGACCCATAACACCTGGTACTGGTAAACCTGCTTGACGAAGGAGTACAGTCATTTGTCCACGATGATGTGTTTGATGTTCGATTAGTACACGTAATAAAGCACCTCTTGGCACTGGCCCTGAAAAACCATTTACTAACTCTAGTAAGTCTTCATTTGTCAGTTTTGCTGCTTCCTCTTTGATACCGTTTACGACGTTTTCATACGCTGTCACAATCTCAGCAGCAGACGTTGGGACTGGATCTTCTTGACGAATCATTGGCACCTTTAAGCCTGCTAGATAACTAAAATAACCTGCTGATCCAACTAAATGCCAACCTAGCCAGCCAAGTGTACTATGACCTTCCACAATGCTTTGCTCTAGCTTGTCATCTGTTATAGCCTGTAATACTTGTTGTGTTCCCTTTGCTGCAATTGACCATTCTTGTAAAAAATCGTCTACTTGTCTATACATATCTTTGCCCCCCACATTTTAACTTCATTTCTATCATAGTTAATTTTCTCCCCTGTTACAAGTTTCTAGCTTTTAGTTTACATAATATGATTACAAGTTAATTATGACTTTTCATTCGTATAACAACTACCATTCACGTATAATAAAAGAAAATAGCGAAGGAGTATGCCTATGAGACTTCATGTCCTCGTACTTTCTCTTGCATTTTTACTCACCGGCTGTAGTAAAGAAATTAAAGAAGAACCTACACAACCGCCTACTCCACCTGTGGAGGACAAACAACCGGTTGAACAAGAACAAACGTCACTTCTATCCTTTTTCCCACCTGATGGATCTATCGCTTATTTTCAGGGTGAAGGAAATGAGTTTGCCAGTTTCACACTACAAACAACCTATCTTGATAAACAGCATATCGCACAGATAGAGGATAACGGTGGTGTGACACTATTAAAAATCTATCGCATTTCAGATACAAGTATTGATCTTGTCTATCGAGAACCCGTTGACAGCAAGCCTAACCTACCAGGTACAACAGAGGCAGTGTCCTATCCAGTGCTAGAAACGATTCTTCAAGAACCATTACAAGCTGGGGCAAATTTCCAAGGCTGGACGATACAATCAACGACAGCCACTGTCGATACAGGTACAACGGTCTATCAAGATGTCATCCAGCTAACACGCACTGAAGATACAGTCACAACGACCAAATATTTTGCGAAAGGCATTGGCCTTATTCGCTCAGAGGATACGATGGAGACAGAGCAAGATGAGCCATTTGTTGTGACATCGACCTTGCAAAAAATAGAATAGTAAGGTGATAACAGGGGTCCAGCTTGGGCGCCTGTTATGTTAGCAAAGGGGGTCATTCTATGAGTGATATACATAATTCCACCACTAAACAAGAAGAATTGACGGAAGAAGAGTTTATAGAACTAGTGCTCGAGGAACAGCAAAAAGCATTAGCACAGGAACGAGAAGAACGGCTTCGTGGAAAAAAACCAAAAAAGAAAAAGCCACTCGTCCGCTGGCTAGTCTGGGGCATGGCGTTGGTACTGTTTTTCAACACATTTGCGCTAATCTTTCAAATTTATTCCATACCTGCTATAGAATTTATCAAGGTTTCAACGAGGCTTTCTGCACAAGAAGATATACAAACCTATAAAAAGGCGATCGTTGAAATTTCAACAGGCTCCAGTAAAGGTACAGGTTTTGCTATCTCTCCTGACGGCCTTATTGTCACCAACGCCCACGTGGTTGAACATGCATCTTCATTATCGGTAGTGTTTCCTGATGAGGGATTAATGGAAGCAACATTAATTGAGAGCTATCCAGAAGTAGATTTAGCTCTATTACAAGTGGAAGCTGAGCAACTTCCCTATCTTCCTCTAGCAACAGATCCATCTTTTTCTGCTGATGAACATGTCTATTTTATTGGCAATCCACTTGCCTTCTCGGGAATTGCCAACGAAGGGACATTACTTGAATCCATTCAATTAGAGGATTGGCAGGAGCCTGTTATGATGTTGAAAGCACCTGTTTATCGTGGCAATAGTGGTAGCCCCGTGATTAACCAACAAGGTGAGGTCATTGGAATTGTCTTTGCGACAATGAAATACGAGCCCATAGGACGTGTAGGTCTCTTTGTTCCTGTAGAACGGCTTCATCATTTATTGGAAGATGAACATAAAAATTGAACCTGCTTGCCACAGGTTCGGTTTTTATAGTTTACATAATATAATTATTTATCTTTACTTTCTTGTTTGACAAACTGAGCGATTGGCGATTTTACAGGGATCTTACTTACTACATCATCACTTACTTCTGCAACCTTTTGCAGCACATGTAGCAGGTTGTCATCCCCTGTCCAATGTTTTTCCACTACTTCTGGTCCTAATTTATTGATGATCGTATTCACCACAAAGGTTGCCAGCACAACATCATCTAAATAGCCCCCAAAGCCTAGTAACCCTTCTGGCATCAAATCCATCGGCAGCACAAAATACGCAATCGATGCCCCTATTAATGCACGGCTTTTCTTATCCACACCTGCATCTGTTAATGTTTTTATTAATAAATGAAATAAATCGGGCACAAACATTAAATATGGTGTAAATTTATTGCTTTTCCCCTTTTTCGATCCAAGAAAAGCTACTAATTTTGTACGTAGCTTCTGATAAAAATCTTGTTGCTCCTGTTCATCAGGTAATTTTTCTAAGTTTTGCATATTCATTTACCTCCTTCATTGCAAGCTTACTGGTATTTTACGGGGTTATCTGCAAGTGCTATCCGTCACTTTAACCATTCTATCCACTACTTTTGCGACTCTATCCGTCATTCTTGCAGCGCTATCCGTCACTTTTGCGGCTATCCGCCACTTTAACCATTCTATCCACTACTTTAACCATGCTATCCACTACTTTCGCGACTCTATCCACCACTCTTGCAGCGCTATCCGTCACTTTTGCGGCTATCCGCCACTTTAACCATTCTATCCACTACTTTTACGACTCTATCCACCACTCTTGCAGCGCTATCCGTCACTTTACCCTGCTATCCATCACTTTCGCGACTCTATCTATCACTACTATATATTTAACCTAAATTATGATTTGTAATCCTAAAACTTTTAAATGATACAAAAAAGACATCCTATTTGCATAGGATGTCTCGGATTAACGAAAGTAATTTTAATTACTGAGAATTAAAGTTTAGTTACGTTAGCAGCTTGTGGTCCGCGGTTGCCATCTACAACTTCGAATTCCACTTTTTGACCTTCGTCAAGAGTTTTGAAACCTTCGCCTTGGATAGCTGAGAAGTGTACGAATACGTCGTTTTCACCTTCAACTTCGATGAATCCAAAACCTTTTTCTGAGTTAAACCATTTTACTGTACCTTGTTTCATTTAAGAAAACCTCCAAAAAATAAAAGTGAACAATATGTAATTTCTTCAGCGAATGAAAAAAATTCACATATTACAAAGAGTACCGAACTAACGCGATCACTTTTTGTAATATGTGAATTCATGTTACCGGTGAAGCAATTAAATTGTTAACCTAAGTATAACCAGCATTCATAATTTTGTCAAATAAAGAAAAAATGTTTTTTACTTTATTTGAAATTTTTTTTACTTTTCTTTTATTTTACAAGCAATTATTCCATGATATACCTGTGCATCATCATCGCAAGCATCACAATAAAAGCTTTCATCCTCCGACCAAAAAGCCCAATATTGCCCTTCTTTTGTTGCCTCATTGTCATATGAGGAGCGAAAGTGACTTAATTTTTGCTGTAATGCTCGTTCAAAGAGCTCCTTCGCTTCAAATGTATCTTGTGTTTGAATAAAAGCTTCCCAGCCTTCAAATTTCCACCAAGGCTCATAGTCCGCTTTCATGTAAATAATTGTATACATATTTGCCCATTCCTTGCTGTCATAAGATAGTTTCATTTTAGCAAACACATCTGAAATGTCTATTAAAATCACCTGAATTATGCTATTATTACCTTATTATACATACTTTTCGGGAGGTATTTTTATGTTTTCAAGTATTCGACCTAAAGCTGAGATAGAAGAGCTACTAAAACGTGGTACAGATTTACATGCAACAGGCCGATTTCATCAAACATTGGCATTTAATCATTTCAATTCACAGGATGAGGAGCATTTAAAAACACTCTATCAAAAGTTAAAAGATATTACCCCTTCCATGAATGCCATTTTTCATCATTATTTAAGCGAGATATCCCCTACCTCTCAATTAACCATTAGTGAAGAAAATATTAATCAATACTTGAAGCAATTTTTCTTAGCAACGCGAGATGATCATTATGTGGATGAAACTGTCAAATTTTTCAATCTATTTCGTAAGCATCAATATGAGCCTGGCAAATTAATTGTCGTATTCAATCAATTTGCCTTCTATATCACTACATATATTTTACACAATTTCGGTATGAAGCCTAATAAGGCATTTCAATTCATGAAATCATTCCAGTCCGCTGTCAATGTCGATCAGGAACTATTGGTGGAAGTATTGACGGAGCGTATAATTGAAAATGTAGTGGGAGAAATATCCTCATTAATGGATGTCAATGCCAAAATTATGTACATGAAGGATTTAGTATTTAGTTTAGATAAGCAAAATGAGGAAATTCAATCCTCCACTGCTGCAACTGAACAGATCGCCGCTTCTATAAATGAGGTAGCTCGCATGTCTTCCCATATATCTGAGAAAACGACAGAATCTGTTGATCATGCGACGAAAGGAAAAAATGCCATTGAGCATGCCTTAACAGAAATATTCAAAACAGAAGAAACGTTTACTTCCATTGTAAAATCATTTTCCGAACTGCAAAAACGGGTTAATGATATTGAGCAGGTTGTAACGTTAATCAATCAAATTGCTGATCAAACCAATTTACTCGCACTAAATGCATCCATTGAAGCAGCACGTGCAGGCGAACATGGGAAAGGCTTTGCGGTTGTTGCGCAGGAAGTACGAAAGCTTGCTGAAAACACAGTCTCTGCTCTAAGCGAAGTATCTGCGAATGTTCATCATTTAAAAAGTTATTCCAATGATGTTTCCAACTCGATTACGGAAACGACAGCTATTATTAAAGAAGCAACCGTTGAGGCAAAAGATTCGTTACCATTATTAAATGCCATTGTTCATGCGATTGAGGGCATTAATTTAGATGTGACAAATACCGCTGCGATTTCACAGCAACAAGCTGCTGCGATTGATGAAGTCTCTGCAAGAATGATTGAGATTTCAAGTTTGCAAGAAGATATTCGTGATTATAGCCATAATACATCTAGTGATATACATTTATTAGGGAAAGAAATCAATCGTTTCCGTAATGATATTATCGCCAACAATAATGTGCAGCTTTCATCTATTGCCCTGCTACAATTATCGAAGGCTGATCATATTTTATGGAAATGGCGCATTTATAACATGTTCCTTGGCCTAGAAACTGTTGAACCAGGCGATGTTTCCTCTCATAGAGACTGTCGACTTGGCAAGTGGTATACAGCGACTCGCACAGTAGAACGTTTCGGCCATTTACAGGATTATCTTGATTTAGACGGCTATCATTTACGTGTCCATGAATCTGCGAAGTTAGCTGCTGAAGCTCATAAAGCGGGCAAGATTGAGCAAGCTGATGTTCATCTAAAAGAGGTGGACGAGGCTTCTAAGCATGTTCTCTATTATATTAATAACTTAATCGCCTATTTAGAAAAAGAACGTGTCATGCAATAAACGGAGAGGTTTCCCCCTCTCCCTAGTTAGTAGGAGGTATTCGCTTGAAAAAACGAGCAAGTATAAAATTTTTTGGTGATGTTTACGGCACTGGCTACCGTTTCTTCATAAAGCAAAAGGCTATTGAATTAGGATTAAAAGGATACTGTAGACTAAATGACGCAGAACAAATTGAGGTGGAAGTGGAGGGTTCAGAAAAAGCACTTAACGAATTCCTTCTTTTTGTACAAAAAGGCGTTAGTCTCCAAGCGGATTCCAATTCATTTTCGTTAGAACTGTACGATGATTTAAAAGGATATGTACGTATGGAGTCAGACATTGTTTAGTCTGGCTCTTCTTTTTTGGAAAATGGCGTTGCAAGTTTATTTAATTTGATTGAGGCTAATGCTTCAATCTATTTTATTTCGATAAGTAAAAATCATTTTGAGAATGTAAAAGAGCAAGTACCACTATCGGCACTGCTCACATAGAAAGAAATCTAGCAATTCTATATAAGGATTAGCCTCGTACGATAGTATTAATAGAAACAACTCGTTTTTTCTGTGTATTATCATTGAGAAAGTTAACAATTAGAAGTAAAATTTATGTAAGGTTTTATTTTCAATGAAACTTTATGTCGATTATTTCGTATAAGAAGATAGACATATTGAAAAGCAAGGAGGATGAAACAATGCTTAGTGTCGGACAGTTTTTTTCTAGACATGCTGCTAGCTTCTTTATTTCGCTCACAACTGTTTCTATCGCAACGATTGCAGCAAATCCTGGATTCTTCCTTGGTGGTTTACTGTTTGCTGGTTCATATGCGACGAGTACAGCGTTGTTGAAACATAGACAAAAAAAGAAAGTCATGCAAATAGCAGGTATCACAAAAGAAGAATTCAAGCACATTGAAACACAGCTATCAACAGCTAATAAGTACATTCAAACATTAAGTCAAAACTATTTACGTGTGCGTTCTGTATCCGCTTTTAAACAATTACTTGAAATGACGCGTATTTCAAAAAATATCGTAAAAATTGTAAAGACAGACCCACGAAAATTTTATAATGTGGAACAATTTTTCTATGCGCACTTACCTTCCGCAGTGGAATTAACAGATAAGTATACAATGCTATCAAAGCAGCCTGTGAAGGATAAGGAAATTCAATTGACGCTATCAAAGACGCGTGAAACCTTGACCAATTTAAATGATACCATTCAAATTGATTTAAAGGATGCGCTTGCTAATGATATCGATCACCTACAAATGGAGATTGAATTCGCAAATCGTTCCAATCTTAGACGTAGAGAACAATTGGACTGGCGAGGCGATGATAAATGACAGCAAATGAACATGCATTTGAACTAAATACCATACCAGGACTTTCTCCGCTAGTCCAATCCTACTTAGAAACAACTCCACAAAACGAGGCGATGGCGATTTACGAAACGCTATCGCCTCTTGCACAAAGTCGTGCTTTACTTTATGCGAGCCAAATCAATTTGACTGATTTTGAATCATTGCTGTCCCTTGGGCAAGATTCACAACGATCCCTGTCGCAATTTGCCGATCGTATGCTAGCTCAAGTGAAACAAAAAGATGTGACGAAAATTGGTCAAATGCTCGATTCCTTAATGCACACTTTAGATCGAGTAGACCCAACAGCTTTAGAGCCAAAGAAGCAAACCTTTTTCAATAAAATCTTTAAAAAAACAGAGCCTACCGTGAAGCAAACGTTAACGAAATTTGAGCGTATTAGTATTCAGGTGGAACGTATTGGTGTCCAGCTAGAACGTGCCCAGCTACAGCTCATAAAGGACGTTGAAAACTTAGAAGCGCTTTATACACATAATCGGGGATTTTTTGAGGAATTGGCTACAGCTATTGCAGCGGGTCAAATGAAAAAGCAGCAAGCTATCGAGGTAGAGTTACCAACAAAGATAACGAGTGTCCAAGCTACGAAGCAGCCACTTGCTATTCAACAGCTCAATGACTTTGCCGCTCAAATTGAAAGACTGGATCAACGTATTTATGATTTACAAGTATCGCAGCAAGTAGCCCTGCAAACGGCTCCTCAAATACGCATGATTCAACAGGCCAATCAAACTTTAGCCGAAAAAATTGAGTTTTCTATTGTTACGCTGATCCCTCTTTGGAAAAATCAATTAGCGATGATGCTATCGATGCATATGGATCATCATTATGCACAGCTAGAGGAAAGATTATCACGTACACATGATCGCTTCTCTAGCCCTTCGTTTGAGCAGCAAGTTTCGAAATTTAAAGAAACACAGCAAGAGCTGCAAACAGCCATTAAAGATGTCTTTGCTCTGCATACGGCGACTGAACAAGAGAAACAACAGTTGCAAGATGCGGCAGATGCTAGAAGCTATCAGAGGGATTAGCAAAAAAAATGGGTGGCTCAGCAAACGTTCTGAACCACCCTGTTTTTATTTTATGCAAAGTAATCTTTGTAGTAGCCACCGACATTACCTGTATTATCGATGATAAAAATGAACTCTTCTGTTTCATTTTTCACTTCATATTCTTTGCCTACTGTTAATACGTTTGACACTAAGTATTTTGATGCATTTGTATGTTTGCACGTTACTGTCCGTAATGTTGGCGCATCTTTCCATTTTAAATGTAACATATTCTCTCTACCTCTCTTTACTAGCAAAAGCTAATGTCTAATGCTTATTTTATAATATTTTTGGTCTTTTGTGGAGAAAAAAGAAATACAATACCTATTCTATCCAAAAAAAATTAATATTTGAGGTGTTCTAATGAGTTTTGGTGGTGTACCGCAATGGTTTTTTATTATTGCCGTAGCATTCGTAATCTGCTTTGTCCTATATGCAGAGTGGAATTCTAGAAAATAAGTGAGTCCAGTAGATTGGACTCACTTTTTTATGCTTATTTTAGTGTACGCTTTAAAAACTCTTTCGTACGGTCATGTTGAGGGTTTACTAATACTTGGGACGGAGGACCTTCCTCGACAATGATGCCTTTATCCATAAAGACAACACGATCTGCCACTTCTTTCGCAAACTCCATCTCATGTGTCACGATTAACATTGTGTTACCTGCATCTGCTAACTGACGCATGACCTTCAACACCTCACCCACCATTTCTGGATCTAGTGCTGATGTTGGCTCATCAAATAGCATAACATCCGGATTCATGGACAATGCCCTTGCGATAGCCACACGCTGCTTTTGTCCGCCTGAAAGCTGACGAGGCTTTGCGTTCACAAATTGATCCATACCTACGATTTTCAAATATTTAAGCGCCGTTTCTTCCGCTTCTTTCTTAGAACGCTTTAATACTTTGATTTGGCCCACTGTACAATTACTTAAAACATTGTGGTTATTAAATAAATTGAACTGCTGGAACACCATTCCTAGATGTGTACGATATTCTTGAATATTGTGCTTTTCATCTAAGATGTCTTCCCCTTTATAAATAATCTGACCACCACTTGGCGTTTCTAATAAATTTATGCAACGTAGTAATGTGGATTTACCAGAACCAGAGGAACCAATTAAACAAACAACCTCGCCTTTATCAACTTGGAAATTCACATCTTTTAACACTTGGTTACGTCCAAATGATTTACTTAAATGTTCGATCTTAATCACTGCCATTTGTGCGTCCCCCTATACTGCTTCTTTTTGTTCTTTTTGATAGGCATCAGGTCCATCCAAACGTTTTTCAACATATAGAAGGATGCGAGATGCGGTAAATGTCATGATGAAATAAAGAACGCATGCGACAAAGAATGATTCAAAGTAACGGAAGTTGTTACCTGAAATTGATTTTGTTTGGAAGAATAATTCCGTTACCCCTATGACATTTAATACGGCTGTATCTTTAATATTCATAATTAATTGGTTACCTGTTGCAGGTAAGACGTTACGTGCTACTTGAGGTAAAACAACGTGAAGCATGATTTGAAAGTGATTCATGCCAATGGCTGATGCTGCCTCGTATTGGCCATTATCAATCGATACAATACCACCACGAACAATTTCTGTCATGTAGGCCCCTGTATTGAGAGAAACGACTAAAATACCTGCCGTAATAAAGTGCATATCAATACCAAATGCAATATCTAATCCGTAGTAGACGACCATAGCCTGTACAATCATTGGTGTACCACGGAAAAATTCAACATAGCATGTCAGTATAAAATTAAAAAGCTTTAAGCTATAAAATTTCACACCCTTTTTACGAACTGGAATCGTATGCATAATTCCGATGAAAAATCCGATGAATGCACCAATAATTGTACTAATAATCGAAATCAATAGCGTATAATACGCACCTCGTAAAAACATTTGCCAGTTGTTTTCAATAATTGAAAGTATCCATTCAAGACTCATGATGTTCCTCCTAACAATGTCATGTTGCTTGCTTATTTCTTTTTGTCCTAGCTCTTTCTACCATTCTATGATTTGTCACGCTAGGACATTATCATTATGTAGAGAGGATCTCATTTTGATAATGATGAAATGATAGTGCACGGACCAGGAACTAGTCCGTGCCTTATCATTATTGTGCTGCTGGTTGTTGAGAAATAGCTTCTTCCATAATTGCTTGACGATCGTCTTCCGAAATACCTTTTAGGATTTCATTAATTTTTTCACGATTTGCATCATCTTTACGTAAGCCTACAGCAATCGAAGTGTTTGAGAGATCAGTATCAAAGCCTTCTTCAAATGCTACATATGTGAACTTATCGTTCGCTGCAGCAGCGGAAATTCCTTCTGGACGTTCTGCTACATAGCCATCAATTTTGCCTGCCTCTAAAGCCACACGCATCGCTGGGAAGCTTTCCATTGCTGTTTGTTTGTCTACACCTTTAATTTGATCAATCACAGTGTAGTTCGATGTATTTAATTGTGATGTTACTTTAGCTCCTGAGAAATCTTGAATGGATTTAGCATTTTCATATTTGCTACCTTTTTTAATAACCATTACGAAATCAGAAGTATAGTAGTTTTCTGTAAAATCAATTGTTTTCTTACGTTCTTCAGTAGGTGACATACCAGCGATGATCGCATCAATTTTATTAGATTGAAGCGCTGGAACTAATCCATCCCATTCCATTTTGACAATGACTAGCTCTTTGCCTAAGCCTTCAGCAATTTTTTTCGCCATTTGTACATCATAGCCGCCTGCATACTCTGCATTATCCGCAATTTTCACTGCACCATTTGCATCATCTTGCTGTGTCCAGTTGAATGGTGGATAGCCAGCCTCCATTCCGATGCGGAATTCACCTCCGCCTTCTTCCTTGTCGGCTCCAGCATCACCTGAACCGCCATCCTTTTTGTCACTCGTGCCACATGCAGCTAGCACAATTGCCGTCATGATAGAGATCATTACTAACAACCATTTTCTTTCCATGAAAAACTCCCCTTTTCTGTAAAAAAATAAGACAACTGTACTAAAAAAGACCTAAGTTTATTGAACTTAGGTCTTACCTTTTATGACAGTTGCCCAAATCCTCACTATAATTTCCATATTTCCGAGATAGCACAACCTAGTAAATCTGGAAATCAATTTACTAGGACAGTCCTGCACTTATTCACTGCAGACCCAGCATAAAAGTACGAGCTCCTTTTATACTTCGGCGATATTTCCTTCTTCATTGCGTCTTCGCTTGCTTTAACTCAACAATGAACTAATAAATACCGCGCCTCTACCTCACTGGTAAACGTTAGTGAGGTTTGTTTATTTAATTGATATTTAGATACTACTATAAAACTAATACGTTAGTCAAGACAGTTTTAACATTTTTCTGACTAATGACAATATTAGGGTATTATGCTTTCTCTAACTAATTTAAATCGAATAATTCAGAAAAATTACCGCAAATATTTATTATGAAGCATGTATTCCCTGTGAGAAAAGTTATAATCATTCGTATTTTCACTCTAAAACGACATAACTCATGAAGTTTTTGTATATAGTATCATTGTCCAGGAAGCGCTTCTCTCACGGATTCTCAGCAACAAAAAAACCCTGCTGAACATTGTTCGCAGGGTTTAATAGCATTATGAATTTAATAATAAATCTTCAGGATTTTCGATTAATTCTTTAACTGTTTTTAAGAATCCTACAGAATCTTTTCCATCAATGATACGGTGATCGTAAGAAAGTGCTACATACATCATTGGACGGATTTGAACTTCTCCATTTACTGCAACTGGACGGTTAACAATTGAGTGCATACCTAAAATACCAGCTTGAGTACCGTTCATAATTGGTGTTGACATTAATGAACCGAATACACCACCGTTTGTGATTGTGAATGATCCACCAGCCATGTCATTTAAGCCTAATTTTTTATCACGAGCTTTTGTCGCTAAGTTAGCGATATCTTTTTCGATTTCAGCGAAATTTTTGCTGTTTGCATCGCGTACAACTGGTACTACTAAACCTTCTTCAGTTGATACAGCAATACCGATATCAAAGAATTTATTTAAATGAATTTCATCGCCAGCGATTTGAGCGTTTACGTATGGGTATTTTTTCAGCGCTGCAACAACAGCTTTTGTGAAGAATGACATGAAACCAAGTTTGATGTCGTTTGCTTTCACAAACTCTTCTTGTTTACGTTTACGAAGTGCCATGATATTTGTCATGTCAATTTCGTTGAATGTTGTTAGCATTGCTGTTGATTGTTTAACTTCTAATAAACGTTTTGCAATTGTTTGACGACGACGGCTCATTTTTTCAATTGTTACACGGTCAGAATTAGCTGCTGGTGTGAATACTACTGGGCCACCTGATGTTGCTACTGATGTAGGTGCTGCTACAGGTGCTACAGCTGGTGCTGTACCATGTGCTGTTACATCTTGTACACGTACGCGACCTTGTGGATCTACTGGAGAAACCGCTGCAAGGTCAATACCTTTTTCACGTGCAAGACGACGTGCTGCTGGAGATGCGATTACTCGCTCACCAGAAGTTTCTTCAACTACCGGAGCTGCTGCAACTGGTGCAGGTGCTGCTTGTGGCGCTGCTGGAGCTGGAGCTGCTTCAGCTGGAGCCGCCGCTGGTGCAGGTGCTGCACCTTCGCCTGCTTCTACTACTGCGATAACTTGACCAACTAGTACAGTATCGCCTTCTTCAGCTAAAATTTGTGTTAATACACCTGCTTCTTCAGAAATGATCTCAGCGTTTACTTTATCTGTTTCAAGTTCAACGATGAATTCACCTTTTTCAACGCGATCGCCCACTTTTTTTACCCACTGTGCGATACTACCTTCTGTAATCGATTCTGCTAATTCAGGGACTTTAATTTCAGCCACTTTCATTTCCTCCTTTGATTAACGTGCATGACGCACATAAAAGGGCTACTGCTTATGGGCAAGTAGCCCGGTTTTCAAAAAATCATATGTGATTATTTAACCTTTACTGACTCAGCAACTGCTTCTTCAATAAGTGCTGCTTGTGCTGCTTTATGAGAATCTGCATCCCCTTCTGAAGTTGAGCTCATTGCAGGACGACCTACATAGCGTAGCTTTTTACCTTCTGAAAGTTCATGTAATGTTTCTAATGCATAATTCCATGAGCCTTGGTTTTTAGGTTCTTCTTGTACCCAAACGATTTCTTTCGCATTAGGATACTTAGCAATAATACCAGCAACTTGCTCTTTTGGGAATGGGTAAAGTTGTTCTACACGAATAATGTGTACGTGATCGAAACCTTCTCCGTCTTTCACACGTTCTGCTAAGTCGATCATCACTTTACCTGTACCTAAAACGATACGCTCTACAGCTTCTGGTTTTGCACCTAATCCTGGTTGTTCAATCACTTCTTGGAATGAACCGTTTGCTAATTGCTCAGCGTTAGCTGCAGCTAATGGGTGACGTAATAGTGATTTTGGTGATACGACTACAAGTGGACGTACCCCTTCTGTGCCCAATAATGCTGCTTGGCGGCGTAATAAGTGGTAGTAGTTACCTGCGTTTGAACAGTTTGCTACAAACCAGTTATTTTCTGCTGACATTTGTAAATAGCGTTCCATACGGCTTGAAGAGTGCTCTGGACCTTGCCCTTCATAACCATGTGGTAAGAGGATAACCATGCCTGATTTTTGACCCCATTTAGAGCGTGCCCCTGAAATAAAGTTATCAAACATTACTTGTGCCATATTGGCAAAGTCACCAAATTGCGCTTCCCAAACAGTTAACACATGACCATTTTCTAGGTTGTAACCATATTCAAAGCCTACTACCCCTGCTTCAGTCAGTGGTGAGTTGTGCACTGTAAATGATGCGCTCGCACCAGAAATATGGTGAAGTGGTGTAAAGACATTGCCATTGTTTTTATCATGTAGTACTAAGTGACGTTGAGAGAATGTACCACGTTGTGCATCTTGACCTGTAAATCGCACTGGTGTGCCGTCTTGGATAATTGTTGCATAAGCTAATGTTTCCGCATGACCCCAGTCTACTTTTGCAGACACATAGGCATCACGACGTTTTTCTAAAATTTTACCAAGCTTTTTCTGAGGTTCGAAGTTTGATTCAAACACTAAAAGCTCTTCATTGATTTTTTCTAAACGTTCCACACCAACTGCTGTGTCAATTTGTGGAAACTCTACTTTTAATTCTGCTGGCATTTCTAAATGATGATGATCATCTTTATCTGCCATTTCTTTAACATGATCGTAGGCCGCTTGCATTTCTGCATAGATAGCTGTATCTAATGCAGCTACATCATCAGCAGATACAAGACCTTCTGCCACTAATTGCGTACCGTATAACGTACGTACTGTGTCATGTTTAGCTACTAATTTATATGTTTCTGGGTTTGTCACTGTTGGGTCATCTGTTTCGTTATGACCATGACGACGGTAACCAACTAAGTCCACAATAATATCTTTACCGAAAGTTTGACGGTAGTTAGCTGCAAAACGACCAACTAGTGCTACTGCCTCCGGGCTATCTGCATTGACATGAACTACTGGTACTTCATAACCTTTTGCTGGGTCAGAAGAGTACACAGAAGAACGAGAATCATAATGTTCTGTTGTGAAACCAATCATATTGTTCGCGATAATGTGGATTGTACCGCCCGTTGTAAAGCCTTCTGTTTTAGCGAAGTTTAAAACTTCCGTTACGATACCTTGCCCTGGGAATGCCGCATCACCATGCACAAGAATACCTAAGCCTTTAGTACGATCAAATACAGCTTGCCCTGGCTTAGACGTATCATCTTGAGTTGCACGAGTAGCCCCTAATACAACTGGATTTCCTACTTCTAAGTGAGATGGGTTGTAAGCAAGTTTAACGTTCATACCTGTTTCACGGTTGTAAGAAGCACCCATGTGGTATTTCACATCACCTGTCCAACCTTTTGTAATTTCTAGACGGCCATGCTCTGGCATAAATAATTCATTTGAAACATGTGCAAAGTCAGAGAACATCATGTCATAAGGTTTATTTAAAATGTGTGTTAAGACATTTAAGCGACCACGGTGAGCCATACCAATACGTACTTTTTCCACATTTTTTGCTTCTGCCGTTTTAATGATTTCATCAAATAGAACGATTTGCGTATCTAAGCCCTCACCAGAGAAACGCTTTTGCCCTACAAAAGTTTTATGAATAAATTTCTCGAAATTTTCAACGCGAGTTAAACGATCTAATAAGGCTTTCTTCTCATCAGAAGATAATGCATGTTTAAATGAACCTGATTCGATTTGCGCTTGAATCCAATCACGTTCTTCTGTTGCTACTACGTGACCATATTCAAATGCTACTTTATCTGTATAAACAGCTTTTAAATAGTCAATTGCATCCTTACCATTTTTCACGTTTGCTGGCACATCTTTGAAGAAGATTGCTGCAGGAATTTCAGCTAAATCTGCAGCGCTTAAGTTGAACGCGCTTTCTTCAATTTGAGCTGTTTGTAGTTCACGGTTTTTCAGAGGATAAATATCTGCCGCTAAATGACCGTTTGAACGGATTGCGTCTGCTAACTTAACAGCGGCTAACACTTTTTTGTAATCGCCAGCAGGAGCCGCTGCTGTATGACTAGCTACAGCTACTTCACCTTCTACTACTACTGGTGCACCAAATTGTTGGAATAAAGAAACTAACTCCGGTTCTACTTCTTCAGGAGACTGTAAGAATAAGTCGTATTGCTCCATCACATATCCTAAGTTAGGACCAGAGAAAGCTGACCATGGAGAACTTACAGTTGTAACGTTGTTCGACATGAAAAATGACCTCCAAATTTTGCCATACGGCAGTTCCATTAATTAAATTGCAATTAATTATATAATATTTAGCCGTTCTTTAAAAGAATGTTTCACACTACTTTTCCATATTTTAAAGAACGTTTTTTCCATCTCAATCTTACTACTCTTCACAAAAAATACAACTCTTTTTAGCAAATTAAGCAATTTTTTTCGCAAAGAATAGAATAATGAAATAAAGCGTGAATTTTTCTTAATATTTTAGCGGTATTTTCAACGAGAAAACGGTTCCACTATTAACCTCACTCTTGACTTCTACTGATGAATTGTATTTTTCAAGTAACATCTTCGAAATGCTAAGCCCTAAGCCTGTTCCACCAATTTGACGATTTCTCGCTTCATCTACTCGATAAAAACGATCAAAGATAAACGGGATATGTTCTTCTTTTATTCCTATACCATTATCTGTAATTTCTAAACATGCATTATTGCCAATAGTTGAAATAGAAATTTGAATCTCAGGAACTTTTTCACAATAACGAATTGCATTCTCTATTATATTACGAACGATTTGACTTAGTGCATTTTCGGTGATAAATAAAGGACCGATTTCACCATTTTTCGACAGCAAAATTCGCGCTTGTGGATGCACAAGCTTCATTTCATCCATCACTGCTTCGATTACCGCTAGTCCATTTGCTTCACTAGTATGATCCTTCTCCTCACGCCGTGCTAGCTCTAATAATTCTTCAATCATTTTGCGCATACGGGCGATTTCCGTTAAAGAAGTATCAATGGATTCTTCTAAAATGGCTGGATCATTTTTACCCCATCTTTTTAATAGAGAAAGATGTCCTTCAATTGCTTGAATGGGTGTTCGCAGCTCATGGGAAGCATCTGCCACAAATTGTTGCTGTTGGGCAAAGGAAATTTGCAACTCATTCATCATTGCATTGTACATATTCAACAAATCACCAATCTCATCGCGTGATGGATACGTTAGCTGTATAGGCTCATTAAATCCTTGATCCATCACTGTTTTCATGGATGATCGCAATTCACGTAGTGGCTTCATTAAATAATTTGCAAGATAATAGCCAATGGAACCTGATAACACCAATGCCCCTAGACCCGCAATGAGCATCGCAGTCAGTAAATAATGCATGAGCGATTGAAAACTAGTTAATGGATGAATCACTTGGATATACCCTTGAAAAAAGGCTATCTGTATTGGCTCATTAATGACCAACACGTTCTGCTTATGAATAGTCATTTCCACAATTTCTTGCATGGGGCTAAGAGGTGCTGCAGCCGAAGTATCATTAATACGCAAGATATCAATACCATCTGCATTAAATATTCTGACCGTTTCATCGCGATCAGCAATTGATTTAAGCAAACCCGTATTTTGTTTAATTTGCTGTATCGTAATATTAGGACCTTGAGATTCTAAAAAGGAAATGATATCGTCGCTTGTACGTTTGACCTTACTTTCCTCATCGTTTAAGAGCCAAGTATGCAGTGAAATATAAACGACAAGGCAAATAATCGTAAAGCTAATAAAGATCACACTACTTGATGTGAGCATCCATTTTTTTTGCAAAGATTGATGGCGTAAATAATCTTTTAACTTGTTCATTCACGCATCACATACCCAACACCACGAACGGTTTCAATATAAGCATTCATATCACCTGGGAGTTTCGTGCGTAAATGTCTTACATACACATCAACCACATTGGTCTCAATATCTGTATCATATCCCCAAACTGACGTTAAAATATGCTCACGCGTGCATACTCTATTTTTGTGCTCAATTAATAGTTTCAGTAAGTCATATTCTGTCTTTGTTAAGTCCAGTTTATTCCCTTGGACGAAAACTTCATAGGCTGCTACATCTATTTCGATATCACGTAAACATAAGAAGTCACTGTTTGTAGGCTCTGGTGTCACTCGGCGTAAAATTGTTCGTATTCTCGCCAGTAGTTCTTCAATAGCAAAAGGTTTGACGATATAGTCATCTGCTCCTGCATCCAAGCCCGCTACACGGTCCATTACTGCATCTCTAGCCGTTAATAAAATAATCGGAACTTGTGACTGTGTCCGTATGCGCCGACATATTTCAATCCCATTAATGCCTGGTAGCATCACGTCCAGTAATAGTACATCAAAATTTTCAGTTGTTGCCATTGCTAGTCCCTCGCGACCATCAAAGGCGGTTTTCACCTCATAGCCCTCATGCTGTAGCTCTAGTTCGACAAAACGCGCAATATGCTTTTCATCTTCTACCAACAATATCTTCTTAGGCATATTATCACCTTCTATTCCAAAATACGAAGTAGGATTTTTACCCCTTATGGTTATAGCATAACATCAAATAAAAAGTCTGTCTCACAAGTAAATACTTGTAGACAGACTTTTTTTAGTGTGTTCCCGAAATGGAGAGGTTATTTTTTCCTGATTCTTTTGATTTATATAAAGCTCGGTCAGCTAAATACAGTAAATCATCCAATGTTTGTGCATGATCTGGATAATAGGCAATGCCTATAGAGGCCGTTGGAGTAAAGTGATGATCCTCAATCATCCAGCCTGCTGCTAATTCATCACGGATTCGACGAATAATATGCATGATTTGGTCATGTCTTTTTTCTATATCTCTCGTTAAACCTGTTAAGATGACGATAAACTCGTCGCCACCTATACGAATAACCATGTCATGACTTCGGACCGTTTTGTTCAAAGCATTACCAAATCGCTGAATAAAAGCATCACCTGTGTCATGCCCAAAGCAATCATTTACTTCCTTAAAATCATCACCATCTAGATAAAGCATAGCCACACAGGTCTGATTCTCAGTTGCTTCTGCCAATATTTTAGGAAATTCCTTTTGTAAATAACGGCGATTGGGTAACTGTGTTAATGCATCATGATAAGCAAGATACAGCAAATCATTTTCCCTTTCTTTACGATGGGTAATTTCACGAGACACCATCATGATCTGGGAAACCTTTTCACGCTCAGGATCATGTACAACTGTGACATTGCCCTCAGTCCAAATCGGTGTACCATCCTTCGCCTTAAGCAATAGTTCAAACTGTGTATCCGTTTGACCCGTATAATTGTTTAAAAATGTTTGCCATTCACTTTTACTTTCTCTATCAACGATATCACTGTAAAATTGTCCTTGTAGCTCTACTTTTTCATACCCTAAATAAAGTTCATAGGATGGTGAAGCATAAATAATGATGCCATCCTCATTCGTAATCACAATTAAATCATTCGTATTTTCAGTAATTAAACGAAAAGTACGTTCAATATTTTTTAATTCTGTGAACATTCTTTTCTTATCTGTAATATCATAGTTAATGGTTAATATTTGTTCAATTTGACCAAATTCATTTTTTAAAGGCACAATGGTTGCCTCCACCCAATAATCGGCATGATATTTCGTTCGATAGCAAAGCTCCCCTCGCCATATCCCCGTTGTATCCAGCTTACCTTCGATTAATTGAAAAAAATTTTGCGCATGGAACCGTGGTTCAATCAATGCATATGGCTGACCAATTAATTCATCTGCGGTGTAGCCAGAAGCCTGTAAAAACATGTCACTCACTTCAGTAATAATGCCTTCAAGATCTAACACAGTAATTGCCGTAGCTGAATTTAATGCAGACTTAAAAACCTCTAGCCCGTGCGACTTCGAACGCAGCTCTGCTTTTTGTAAAGTAAATTGTGTAAAATCTTGCATGATAAGAAATATGGCAAAAGAATTATCATCCTGCATCACAGGTGATAATGATAACAAATACATGCGTTCCTGCTGGTCCAAAGTATACAATTTTACAACCTTTTCACCAACGTATTCTCCTCTTGCTGCTTTTTGTAAACAAATGTTAATATGTTCAACTTCTTCTTTTGGAATAATGGGTAGATCAATAAACATTTTTTGTTTGACGGTTTCATTATCTAATTGGAAGTCTTCCATAAAGCTTGAATTCACTTCGTAAATCATGCCTTCAGCAGATAAAATGACCGTTGAGAAAAAAGCATGATCGAACATAGAGCGCATAAATAAAAATTTATCTTCAATACTGCGATCATAAAGAATTTCCTTCGTGATGGCTAAAATATAGTTTTCATTATTATATATCAATGGCCTGACGGACGTTTCGTATTTACGAACCTCCGACTGAACATATGCATAATCTACATAGTCAACCTGATTATGTTCGCTAATTGCCTGATGATATTTTTCCTGAATGTTCGAAAAATTACGTATTGAGGTAACGGTCGAAATCATTTTTCCAATTGCATCCTTCGATAACAGATCTCGAGCTGCTTGGTTTAAGCGAATATATTGATAATCGTCCCCTACTTTTTTCATGAGAAAAACAAAATCTTTGCCAATAAATAATGTATTAAAAAAATCTTCGCTTAAAAGATACTCCATGCTGTCACCTCCAGAAAAGCTATTGCAATCATGCTATATATGTATGTTTATATATATTTAAAATAATACTACTATTATAACATAAAAACAAAAAATACCCTTTCTTGAATTGTATAAATTATATCCTTTTTAGGATATATTTTGTTATATTACCTATTCAAACAAAATTTAAGTAATACTAAAGAAATAGAAAAAAGATTAATATTTGATAAAAATGATAGGATTGGCTTAATACTAAAAAACAACAATTTCATTGATAACTTCCTTTCTTTTGTCAGAATTTACTGACTATTAAACTCAGATTTTGTTTTTTACGAGCAAAATGATTGCATCAAACAGCTTCTGTGTTATATTATATTTAAAAAACTAGCCTTTTTTCGGTATGGTCGAAATCAGTAAGACAGCGGGAGATTATGGAATATCATAGTTATAACGTCTAGTTCTTTGGGTTTTAATTCCAGTACGAATTTTAGTTTTCTTCTTTATGCTTCAACGGAATTGTTTTAACTACCCTAGTAAAGGAGGCGTTTCGTATGCTTAAACATCGAGACCTGCATGAATGTACAGAGCTTTATGAGCTATTATCACACCCTTCTGTATTCCCTTTTGTCCGTCAAAAAGCCACATCCGCTGATGAATATTGGTTTATGACAAAACAACTGATTGAAGAGGAAGCGAGAGGACTCGCTATCTCGAGGACCATAACTGATGATTGGGGTCAACCAATCGGCACCATTAGTATTCACGATGTTGAGGACGGTGCAGGCTTTTTAGGAACGTGGATTGGACTCCCTTACCAAGGTAAAGGTTATAATCAAAAAGCAAAAATGCTTTTTTTGAACGAGTTATTTTTTGAATATAATTTCCATACGGTATTTCTCCGTATTCGTGTTGAAAATATAAAATCACAGCGTGCTGCCTTAAAGTTACCTTATGTGATGAGTGCCAATGACAGTCATCCAACTTTATTAGAACAGGTTAATAGCGGCAAGGCACAATTTAATTTATTTAAAATTCCAAAAGATTTATTCTACCTAACAACAGCCTATCAAATGCAAGAAGGCGAAGAACAAGCAATGTAATGCTATATAAAAGAAGAAGCTATAAGGTTGGGTCATCAATGACTCGCCTAATAGCTTCTTTTCTTTTTTCAAAAAGCACTTATTTTTTATAGTGTAAAATTAATGATGCCATTTCGTCTGGTGTTTTAGGTTTTTGCGTTTTCGCCATCGTCTCCACCATTTCTGCTTTACGCTCTGTAAGTGTATGAACCGACTTCATAAAAGATTCCTTTGTTAGCTCTTCTTCTTGTAGCACTTCAGCATAGCCTTGTTTTTTAAACAATTTGGCATTTAAAATTTGATCCCCACGGCTTTTTTGCGCAGATAGCGGCACTAATAGCATCGGCTTGTGAAGCGCTAAAAATTCAAAGATTGAGTTAGAACCTGCTCTTGACACGATAAAATCTGCTGCATGTAATAAATCAGGTAACTCCGTTGTCACATACTCAAATTGCTTGTAGCCCGGCATCTCCGCTAGTGCTTGATCGTAGTTCCCTTTCCCGCATAAATGGATGATGTAAAATTGCTTTAAGAGCTCTGGTAAATTTTTGCGTAGTGCATCATTCAGGACAACTGAGCCTAAACTTCCTCCCATGACAAGCAACACAGGTTTTAATGTCGTGAAGCCACAGAAAGATAATCCTTTTGCTCTATCTCCATCAAACAACTCTGGACGTATAATGGAACCCGTGCATGTCGCCTTTTCTTGTGGTAAATGTTTCAGCGTTTCTTCAAAAATCGTGAAAACATGAGAGGCAAAAGGCAAGGCAATTTTGTTAGCAAGGCCAGGCGTGACATCGGACTCATGAATTACGACTGGAACACCAGCAAGTTTCGCTGCCATGACAACAGGTACAGAAACGAAGCCACCCTTTGAAAAGATAACTTGTGGCTTCACTTTTTTTATAATACGAAAAGCTTGCATCATTCCAGCAAGCACTTTAAATGGGTCTGTAAAATTTTTCATTGAAAAATAACGACGCAATTTACCACTCGCAATGCCATAAAACGGAACATTGGGGAACGCCTCGCCAATTAATTCTTTTTCAATACCATGTTCTGAGCCAATATAGTGGACATCATAACCAAGTTCTAGTAAAGACGGGAGTATCGCTTGATTTAACGATACATGGCCTGCTGTCCCACCACCGGTTAAAATGATTGTTTGTTGTTTCACACAAATTCTCCTATTCCTTAAAAACCATTGTAGTTAGCACTACTTTTTTTGTTTACAGTGTTCTATTTTACTATATGCTGACGAAAAGATATAGATGAAGCATTAAAATTTCAGCTTTTCTCTCTTTACATATGCTATACTTGTTCATTATGTTCATGAAGGAAGTATAATACATGTATCAAACATCCACAATCAAAGAAAAATACGCACTACTTTTAACAATGATTGTCCCTATTTTAGTGACACAAGTAGCCATTTATCTCATTTCATTTTTTGATATTTTAATGTCTAGTCGCTATGGGACCACTGATTTAGCCGGTGTATCGATAGGTTCCTCCATTTGGATGCCGATTTATACAGGGCTGTCAGGTATTCTCCTTGCCATTACACCTATTGTCTCACAGCTTGTCGGAGCAAAAAAAGAGATGGATGCGAAAAAGGCTGTCCAACAAGGTATTTATGTAGCGTTTTTGCTTGCTGTCATTATTTTCACAGGACTCTTCTTTGGCATCGATTGGATACTTAGCAATATGAACTTAGAACCTGCTGTACATAACATTGCGAAAGGCTACATTTATGCGATGTGTGCTGGGCTTTTACCGCTATTCTTATTCTTTGTCATGCGTTGTTTTATTGATGCACTTGGTCAAACACGTGTCACAATGATCATTACATTAATGACGACTCCGATTAATATCGTACTAAACTACATATTTATTTTCGGCAAATTCGGCGTACCTGAACTTGGTGGGATCGGGGCTGGTGTAGCCACTGCGATTACGTATTGGCTAATTTTCGTGATTACTGTCTGGATTATCGCCAAACGTGTACCGTTCGAACGTTTCCGTCTGTTTCATCATTGGCCCAAGCTTGAATGGCTTAGATGGAAGGAAATTTTACTCATTGGTGTACCGATTGGCATTTCCTTATTTGCAGAAACGAGTATTTTTTCCGCTGTCACAATGATGATGAGTAATTTTAGCACAGAAATTATTGCAGCCCATCAGATTGCATTAAATTTCACCTCTCTGTTATATATGGTACCGCTTAGTATTTCCATGGGCGTTACCATATTAGTAGGTTTTGAGGTTGGTGCTGGTCGTATGCGAGATGCCCGAATTTATAGTTATCTATGTGTAGGAACAGCCATTTTATTTAGCTTTATTTCTGCTTGCATCTTATTTATTTTCCGTGAGCCTGTTGCACATATGTATACAACGGATAGCCTGGTGCTCGAAAATGCCGTACAGTTTTTAGTCTATGCAGCCATTTTCCAGCTATCTGATGCGATCCAAGCACCTGTACAAGGGGCATTAAGGGGCTATAAAGATGTGATGATAACATTTATAATGGCGATTATTTCTTACTGGGTGATTGGATTACCAGTTGGCTATGCCCTTGCTACGTATACCGATGTTGGCCCGTTTGGCTATTGGATTGGACTGGTTGCAGGCTTGACAATGGGCGCAATTACCCTACTGATTCGCCTGCTTATAGTGCAAAAAAGAGTAACCATCTAACGACATAAAATCGCCTTTCTCTATCTTGAGAAGGCGATTTTTTTAACGTAAAACACCAGTACGAATAATTTTCACTTGAACCGTCGGCACTAGCTGCAATGAGGCATATTCAGCATGCCAATCCTCCTTGAACATTTTTGGATGAAAGGCACGAATATGACGACCAATTCCCAATGTATCAGACTTCTGATTTTGAAGAATGCGTAAAACTTCCTCAAATTCAGCTTGCACATGATCTTGAATCATTTGTTGAACATCCTTAAGAATGGGCTCTTTATATAAATGGTTTTTGGCAAATTCCTCGATTTCTACCTCGATGCTATAATCCATAGTGATTCGCCGTAATTCCTCATTAACCGTCCACTTCCGCTTCACATGGATGACATCCGCCGTAATCGGAATATCTTTTCCGTCGTTCCGCCACATATAGCTCATTCGTGCTTGTTTACTAGATTGATTCATTAATAACAGCATGATTAAGGACTGCTTAGGCGTTAATACTGTTCCAGTAAAGGTTTGACCCGAAAACAAGGCTAAACCAGCCGCAACAGCATGTTTACTATCCTCACTTAGCTGAATATACGGAAGAGCAATATCCATTGTCTGTTCGAATAACATCGAGCCAATCGTCTGTAAATCCAATTTGGGGAAATAGGTATTTTCCTCCGTACTTTCAATAAAGCGTTCATAATAGCCTCCTGCACTCCCCGCTAGATCCTTTGTTAGGTCAATAAACGGTTTGACATCCCCTTCTGTTATTGCAATTTTGATGGAAATGGGGTTTTGCGGATCACGAAAATATATATCCAAAATATCATAAATTGGCTCTCTCACCGTTTGATCCGAGACAAGAATGGTTGATAGCTCTGATAAATCAAGTGTCTGTTCGACTTTCAAATTGGCCTTAGTGCGCACATCTCTAGGTGAAATTCCATCCGCTTCGATCACTTCATTTTGTTGAGCCGTTGTATTCGGATAGGCATAATACCCTTTGTACTCCCCAATATGCCCTTCCACACCAACGAGCGTCACAACGGAAGAGTTTTTATAAAGACGTTCATCCCAACAGCTGGCTAGAAGAAATACAGACAAGATGATGATAATCCCTTTACGATACACTTTTCCCCCTCCATTTATTCCAACAGATAATGACAAGCGGTAACAGAAAAGTAAAAACGAATAATACGTAGTGTAAAGAATTTTTGACAAGCTCAATGCGTTGAAATTGCATAACAAATAGCGGAAGGATGGCTAATAAAAGATGATAGATGAATATACTCCATTTCGGATGCTTCCTCTTTTTTGACAAATAAAGCACTCGAAAGGATAGTCCGAAAATCATGACAGTGACAATGGACCAAGATAGCCAAATATAGACGAAAAATATATCAAGCCGCTTCACAAATGTCACTTCTTGAGATTTTAAAATATACGTAATTGGCTCTGGTATTAGTTTGATTTCCTCCAAAGCAAAGAACATTTGCGTAAAAAGAACAGAAATAAAATAAAACATAAAAATGACCAGTTGATAGAGCAATAGAGGTTTGCCTTTTACTTGTAAATCCTGTTTTAGAAATGGTCTATAAATTAGGTACATTTCAATGCCAAAATAAGCATAGGTGCTGTGAATCAATCCCTCCATGATTTGTTTCGTATTGTTCCATTCTATTGGGAAAAGGTTACTCCATGTTAAATCTGGGACGGCCAACATTAAAAAAATGACAAAGAGTAAAATGATTGGTATGAGCATCACACCGATATTGATGACTGTTTCTGGTCTTACTAAGTTGGCATACAGAGATAATGCCACAATCATGACAACGACAACCCATTCAGGTGTTTGTGGTAGTACCCACGATGCCAAAACATACCCCATGTACGCAATCAATGCAGCCGTCAATAACAACCAATAGATTTGATAGACCCAGCGAAAAAAAACATTTAAATAGAAGTACCGATAATAACGTTCAAACAATAGCAACAGGCCATAATGTATGACACTCGCTACAATAAAAATAAGCCAAGCACTATTTTGGCTGTTAATAATTAACGGTGTTTGAAAGGCGATGTACACAACACCTGTCTGAATAATAAATAATAGTAAAAAAAATTGCGCCTTCGATAGTGAAACATTCATGGTGTATCCTCATTTTTTGCATGTTCATCTTTAGGTAGTTGAAAGGAAGTGACCTGAACTGTTGGTTTTATAAATGGCCAACGTAAAAAAATTTTATAAACCGCTTTAGGTTGAAAAGGTATGATGGGTGAAAAATACGGCTGTTTTAATGACGTTAAACTGATAAGATGAATGAGTAAAATAATAACCCCCACAACAATCCCTAAAAAACCAAATAAAGAGGCAAGTACCATAAAAGGAAAACGTAGCATGCGGATGGTACTATTCAATTCGACGGATGGGACGACATAGCTTGAAATAGCTGTTAAGGCAACAACAATCACCATTAGATTCGATACTAATCCCGCACTAACAATAGCATCCCCTATGACTAATCCTCCTACGATTCCAATTGTCTGCCCTACCGATTGCGGCAAACGAATACTTGATTCTCGAATGAGCTCCATTATAATTTCAAGAATAAGGGCTTCAATAAGTGGACGATAGGGAATATTATTGACATCATTTTTCACTTGATTACTTAATTCCAAAGGCAGTACCTCAAAGTGAAAGCTAATTACAGCAATATAAAAAGCTGGTAAAAAAACAGCCGTTATAAACGACAGTAAACGAACAATTTTGTAAAAGGAACCGACTACAACCCGCCCATTATAATCATCTGGTGTTTGATAGAAGGAGAAAAACGTAACTGGTCCAATCAAGGCAGAAGGTGAAATATTTGTCATGACCACGACTTTGCCCTCCACTAAATTGGCTACCACTCGATCAGGATGCTCTGTATTTAATAATTGTGGAAATGGGGATAGTACGGAATCCTCTAACGCATCACTTAATTGACCAATACTATAAAAATAGTCGATATTTATAGCCGCAATCCGTTTTTCCATCTCTTGCAAAGTCTCCTGCTGAATCACCCCATCCATGTAGAGATAATAAGCTTTTGTTTTGGTTTGTTGGCCAATTAAAAAAGATTTCACAACAAGCGCGGGATTGTTCACCCGCTTTCGTATCAACGCTAAATTGGTGTCCGCCCTTTCAATGAGGCCTTCATGTGAGCCACGAAGAATATGTTCATTCATTGGCTCTTCGAGATTACGACGTACTTCATTGACAATGGTCAGCGTCAGCATTTTCCTAGTTTCAGGCAGAATCACGACGGTTTCCCCCTGACATACTCGCTCAATCGCTTGGGGCAAAGCTAAATTTTCTAGTGTCGTAATTAATGTTTCACTCCAAAAAGGTTTATCTGTATCTAAACGTGCATAAATCGTATCTAATACTTTTTGTACTTCCTTAGCATCAACAAGAGAAGCGTAAAAGCATAAAATAGCCGTGTTTCCTTCATGCCAATCTACCTGTCTGACTGTCAAATCAGATGAATGGTAGAATGCTTTTTGCAGGCTTTTCATCATATATTCCACTTTATCCATAAAACGCCTCCTCTATTGGAGAGTATAAGCATTTTTGAATGATTTCAAACGCCACCACTGAAGGATTCAAAGACATGAAAAAAGATGCCCTTAAGGAAAAAAACAGGCATCTTGGTGAGGGTTATTTTTTAATTAGCTTCGATATCCTCATACATCGCAAATGGACTACTAACGCCTCTTTTCCCAATCTGTTCAATAAAAAAAGATGCCCTATCAGTCTTTTAAAACTGATAGGGCATCTTCTGTTCAAACCATATTATTTTTGAATAAATTGTTGAGTCCAGTAGTTACCTGATTTCACGTAACCCACACCGATATGCGTAAATTTACCGTTTAAAATGTTCGCACGGTGACCTGGTGAATCCATCCACGCTTGTACTACTTCTTGTGGTGAACGTTGACCTTTGGCAATGTTTTCTCCTGCACCTTTATACGTGATGCCTAAAGCTTTCATACGATCAAATGGTGAACCGAATGTTGGGCTTGTATGTGAGAAATAGTTGTTAGTTTGCATATCTTGTGATTTTTCACGCGCTGCAGCCATTAATTTCGCATCTGTTTGTAGCGGTGATAAACCAGCTTTTGTTCGCTCAGCGTTTGTTAATTTCACTACCTCTTGTTCAAATGCGTTTACATCTGAAGTTGTTGTTGATGGTGTAGATGTAGATGGTTTTGTTGCTGGCTTTTGATTTTGTGATGGTTGATTAGTATTTGGTTTTGTTTGTGTATTATTATTTGTTGTAGGCGTCTCTTTAGATGGTGTAGATGCCTGTGGGAATTTAATATTCCATTGATGGTTGTTGTTTGACCATTTATAATAATAAACTTTACAGTTCGTTGATTGCTGTACTGAATTCCCTTCTGTTGTATTGGAAGCAGCGGAAGCTATTTGAATTGGAGCTGCTAAAAGAAATGTTGCACAAATTGCAGTTAGTGTTTTTTTCATGTTTGCAATTCCTCCTTCTATGCCACTTATCGTAAAGGACAATTTTCCTTAAAATTTTACCAACATCTTCTAACTACCCCAACGAAGAAAGAAATCCGCGGAAAACCGCGTTTTTTTCGCACTATTTTTTACTAAGTTTCTCCAATCTATGAAATACTTACGTTTGAAAGAGGGTTGACACCCCTCCTAAACTAGCAAATAGTTTCGTAATTATGGACCTAAAATGAATAAAAATTGTATGTTTTATTCATTAGATTCACATGCTATTTTCTTTCCTTCGATTACTGGCTAGGCCAAGAGATACCTAGTGTCGTGTGATTATTGCGTTTTCAATATTACAGTTATGTTACAAGGGCGTTACAATTCATTTACATAAAAATAAAAAAACCTGCGTAAATCTCCACACTGTCTAGATGTGCAAAAATTCGCAGGTTTACATTTTATTCATTCTATCCCAATGACAGGTAAAGAACTTACATTTTCACCGATGATGACAAGCTTAGCTGGCATTTTAATAAATTCAGGTAGCCATTGCACCATTCCATATGCATATTGGAACAGCATGGGATTTTTTACACCCTCTATCGGCACATAGCCTTTCATACGATAGACGGTTTCAGGCAATGTGCGAACCCAATCTTCAAACTGCTCCTGTGTAAATGCCATATCCGTGAATGCTACTAAGCGTGAGCCAAGTTGCATAGAGGCTATAGGTGCTTTGACTATGTCTGCCTTATCTACTTGTGCTGTTGCCTTTAAATCCTCTAATAAGCTTAGCGGTACTCGCCCATTTGTTGTTTGCAATATAAAAGCATGTGGGTTTAAGCCTTGGAGTTCATAGACCACTTGCCCTTGCTCCGCCTCTGTTAATAAATCTGTTTTATTTGCTAGTAATAAGTGCGCATGGCGGATTTGCTCCATAAATAAAGAGCGTATTTGTGGTGTTAACGTATCACGGTGGAGCCAGAGCTTTGAATCTGCCACGGTTACAATACCTTTGATATTTAGCTTATCGGCAAAAAGTGGAGAATAAACAGCATCCAAAGCTTCTACAGGATGTGCAGCACCTGTTGTTTCTATAATTAGCACATCAAAATCACTATCTAATAGAAGAGATTGAATTTGCGCCTCTGTTTTTTCAGCACCTGAACAGCAAATACAACCCTCTAGCATCTCCTTAAGAGGAATGTCTTTCTCCACTGCTTGTGAGTCAAATGGCAGTTTGCCAAGCTCATTCATAATGACTGCAGGTTTTAAATTCTTTTCTTTTAGTTGGCGAATGACATCTGTGAGCATCGATGTTTTGCCACTCCCTAAAAAGCCACTAAATAGGTAAACATCCTTCATTTTCGTTTTCCTCCCATAATAAAAGCTGTCGCAGATGCCGTGAAAGACGACTGCTGCGACAGCTACACTGTTAGTTTGTTGATTGCTCTGTTTTTTCAGCTGTCCCTAAAAGGACCTCTTTCGCTTTTAATAACTGAGGATCATCCGCTTTCATTTTTGCACGTAAAGCATCCATTAATGCGTACGTTGTATTGCCTGTTAAAATACCTGTCTCTTCAAGATTATTCGCTGCTTGTAGTTTTTCTACAGCACGCTCTGTATTTTCATCAAAAATACCGTCAATTTCACCAGGCTCATACCCTAGTACTTGGAGCATTTCCTCTGCTGCTTTCACAGAGTCAGATTGTAAGCCTGCCTTCATTTCTAATGAGGCATTTAAATATGGTAAAGAGGCATACGATGGATAAGCAACTTTGACATCAGGCTCAATACCTTTTTCATTTATCCAGTTGCCATTCGGCGTTAACCATTTACCTGTTGTAAATTTCAGATTAGAGCCATCTTTTAATGGTGTCACATTTTGGACAGTTCCTTTACCGAATGATGTTTCACCTATAACTTTGGCACCTACAGATTCTTTTAATGCACCTGCTAAAATTTCAGAGGCAGAAGCACTACCACTATCGACAAGCACTGTAATCGGTAGGTTATATTTTTTACCTGCAATGGCATTTGTAATTTCTGGCTCTTTTTCTTTTTCTTGTACCTGAACAATCGCTTTACCTTCTGGCACAAATAAATTAGAAATATCTACTGCAGCCGTTAAGTAGCCACCAGGATTTTGACGTAAATCTAAAACAATGCCCTTCATTCCTTTACCTTCGTACTCAGCAAGGATTTTTTCAAGCTCTTGCGTCGTTTGTTCACTAAACGATGTAATTTGAATATGGGCGATATTGCCATCAAGCATCTCGCCATAAACAGTTTCCACTGGGATATCATCACGAACAATCGTCATTTGAATAGGCTCCGTGTTTTCTCCACGTTTCACCGTTAACTTCACTGGTGTTCCTTTTTCCCCACGAATAAGCGCGACCGCTTCCGTTGCACTTAAGCCTTGAATGCTTTTCCCATCAACCGTTAAGATGATATCTTTTGGTAATAAGCCTGCCTTTTCAGCAGGAGAATTTTTGATAGGTGACACAACTGTAATATAGCCATTACGTTCTTGGATTTCTGCACCAATTCCTTGGAAACTAGAAGATAAGCCAGAATTAAATTGATCTGCTTCTTCCTTCACCATAAAATCAGAGTACGGATCTCCTAAAGCATCGAACATCCCATTAATGGCACCATCGACTACTTTTTCATCATCAATATCTTGGTAATAGTTATTTTTCAGTAAATCAAATGCTTCATATAATTTTGTAAATTCCGCACGTTCAATCGGAACTTTCACTTCCACTACCTTCTTATCACCAAATGTTAACGCAAAAATCGTTAAACCAGCCGTAATAAGAATTGTAAAGAACATTAGCATGATAAATTTAAACGGTTTCAGTTGTATAAATTGCCCTGCCGGCTTTATTTCAGTTGTATTCGGTTCTTGCTGCTGTTCTGTACTTTCTTTTTTCTGTTCATCCATCTTGATTGTCACCACTCTCATATACACTAACTAACTTGTTGTCACACTACTACCATCTTAACAGGTTATATAGAAGACGAAAAGAAAAAGACTGTCCAAATTTCATGACAGACATTGTCCTATCATGCTTCATCCTATCTAGCATCTTAGCACCTATTCACCTATCCTATTCTCAGCCATAGACTGGTCATTGGTTGGGCTAAGTAAGGTAGATAATGGTACTGCCTTTTAATTTTACTCATTTCCTAGTCGCAGTCAACAAAAAACTCAAAGAATCATAGAAATGCTATAAGATTATAACGTACAAGTGA
Organism: Lysinibacillus cavernae; assembly: GCF_009724685.1. Taxonomy (GTDB): domain Bacteria; phylum Bacillota; class Bacilli; order Bacillales_A; family Planococcaceae; genus Lysinibacillus; species Lysinibacillus cavernae. Next base: position 346,620 of record NZ_WMEF01000002.1, on the reverse strand, counting down.
CCAAAAAAGTTGCACGCAATTATCAACTATTCGTTAGTTTTTGAAGCCTTTTATAGACCGAATGAACGGTTAGGCGGTGGAAAGAAATCAGTTGTCCTTTATAAACGAATGAAAAAATGCCATATGGCGTCGGTGATTTTTCCATCAGCTCTTCTCTATTTTGAATGTCAATCACATCTACTGATATACCTAGTTTAGTAGCAGCCACTAGAATGTTCTCAGTCGCAACTTCCACATATGGACATTGAAAAGACCGTAAAATCGTTACGTTTTTAAAGTTCACCAATCGTTCTTGCCAATTTTCAGGAAAGTATGGTAAATCAACATCTTCACTAAATGGATAAACTAATAATTCAAAATCATATGGGGCCGTTGCAATGAGTTGAAATTGGTGATGTAAAAATAAATCCTTGCTTGGTGTCCAAGATGTTTTGTCATTCGTAATGACCACCACGCCTTTTTTACCACGCATTTTTGCATCCTCAAGACACTTAGCCAATAATCGTGTCCCATAGCCATTGCCTACAACACTTACCCATAGGCAATGAATAACAACATAGCCATCAGCATACACGACCCTTGAAGAGTATTCCGCGTCCGTATACTCAATAAAGCCTACTTGTTTATGGTTTTCGAGTAACTGTATGTATTGTAAGCCTTTTTCAAACTGTTGATTGAGCCATTTATTTTTGTTTTGATACCCCTCTGAATTCTTTTTGCTTCGTAGACAGTAACTGCCTATCCCCTCTAACAATTCACCATTCATTTCAACAAGCTCTACATGTGACAATGGCACTTCCCCCAATAAATGTTTGTTCTGTTAATTTTACCATTTCTCATAACGCAATCAAATAGCTCTATGAGAAACATTAATCCCCTTTTCACTTGTTCACGCATATGATGCAAGTAATGACAACTGTAAGGAGGAAGAAAAATGGGGAGAAATAATAAACCAAATCAAAGTAATGATTCCATAGAAATTTATGCGGCTAAGTTATCCTATATTGGCACAGCCATTTCAACACTAGGGGATGGCTTACAAACCATCGCAGCTGGTCTTGCCCTAGAAGCACTTGTAAATGCAAATAATGATTCTTCTCAAAATAATAATGGTGATGATATTCAAACGGTTAAAAAAATGGATCAAATGCAGAAGCAAATAGATTATTTGATTGCCGAACTAAAACACATTAGAAAAATGTTAAAATGACCTTTACATAAAGAGTAGTGTTGAAAGAAGGATTTCAACACTACTGTTTTTTTTCCATTTTTTTATTGGTCCTTTGTACTTCCATTAATTCAGAAACAGTCACAAACTGGTAGCCCTGTTTTTCAAGCTCAGGCAGAATTTGTTCAAGTGCCTTCACGGTTTGCGCTCGATTCCCTCCACCATCATGAAACAACACAATATTGCCTGCCTTCACACCTTTTAGTACCGTACTAACGATGCGAGAGACTCCAGGGTTCTTCCAATCAAGCGTATCCAAATGCCAGGACCACATGACCACTTTATAACCTTCTTTCGCTATCGCATCAATCATTGCATCAGTATATTGTCCTTCTACTGGGCGAAATAATGTTGGCTGATAGCCGGTAATACCTGCAATCACTTCATCTGTTTGTTGAATTTCTTTCATTAGCTTGGGTACATTTGTTTTAAATGGGTGTGTAAATGTATGATTAGCTAATTCATGCCCCTCTTCATACATTCTAGAAATCAGTTCAGGATTTTTTTCTGCATTTTGACCAACAATAAAAAAAGTGGCTTTGGCATGATGTTCTTCCAATACATCAAGAACATCTGCCGTATACGTACGATGTGGGCCATCATCGAAGGTCAATGCAATGATTTTTTCAGTTGTTTTGATTTCCCAAAGAATTTGCCCCGCTTCTTCATAATACTTTCTTCCTTTATTTTCAGAAGAACTCACTTTGACATAAAATAATGACACCGTGATCAAACAAAGTGGTAGTAAAAACAGTAAAAATTTTTTCACATTTTCACGTCCCCAAATAATTTTTCGTACTTTATTATTTGAGGTTTTCATAAAAAAATGCTTACGTTTCGCATTAATCCATTAAAATTGTTTTATATAATCTTGAATAAGTTATTTAAATGATGATGCACGGAGCGGCTAATGATTCATCAGGCGTGCTTTCCAGCACAAGTCATTTACGTATGGTGAAACTTCATAAATTCAGTGGCACTTAATTTTTTAATTGCCAAATGCAAAAACAAGGTCCGTTTCACACACGATTTCTCCATCCACCGTAGCAATGCCCCTACCTTTACCGATTGCGCCTTTTACACGTGTGATGTCAACCTCAAGACGTAGTTGGTCACCAGGCTTTACTTGCTTTTTAAAACGACAATGATCAATCCCCGCTAACAAACCCAATTTCCCTTCATTACCTTCCTTTGTCAGCATAATGACTGCACTGACTTGCGCCAACGCTTCAACAATAAGTACACCTGGCATCACAGGATATTGAGGAAAATGACCATTAAAGAACTCCTCATTGATGGTCACATTTTTCAGTCCTACTGCTCGCTTCCCTTCCTCTAATTCCATAATGCGATCCACTAAAAGAAATGGATAACGGTGTGGCAAAATTTCTTGTATTTGTTGGCTTGTTAACATGTTGATTCCTCCACTTCATTTTTATAAGCTTATTCTAACACTTAATATTAGTAGTTGGTATTAAAAAAAATACCAACACCCTCTAATCATCACAAAGAAAAGTAACTGTAGGTGATAATAAATTATTTTCAGAATATTTTTTCATTACTTTTTCAATATTTCTTTATCGACAGCCCTACAGTAGCTGGAATATAATATTTCATGCATTCACCCTAGAATGATTAGTTTATTAGAATAGGATGGTTTCGCATGTTATCTTTTATCGCAATAGTTCTTTTATTATTTTTAATTCCAGGCCCTGCTGTTATTATCACGATTACCCATACATTAAAAAGTGGTAAAAAGAACGGTATTTATACAGCTTTAGGCATTGGTCTAGGAGACTTAGTTCATACATTGGCAGCTGTTTTAGGTCTTTCAGCAATTTTAATGAAATCCGCCACAGCTTTTGAAGTAGTGAAATATATTGGTGTGGCATACCTTGTTTACTTAGGTGTTCAGATGCTTCTCACAAAGCCAAAGAAAATCGAACAACCAATTGTGGAACAAAGCCCTGCTAGTACTTCATTCCGCCAAGGCTTCTTAGCAGAAATTTTAAATCCGAAGACCGCATTATTTTTCCTTGCCTTCTTACCACAATTTGTACAGCACAACGAACAATCTGTCACAAGCCAATTACTAACACTTGGCATTACATTTGTCGTGATGAGTGCTTTGTATACAATCTTATTAGCTATTATTACGAGCTTCATTGGTGAAAAAATCTTTACCAAAACAAGTGGTAATTCACGTTGGCTTGAAAAAACTGTCGGCTTCGTCTATATCGGTCTCGGTGTCCGTTTAGCGTTACAGACACAAAGTAGATAAACTCAAGGAGAACACCAAATGGTGTTCTTCTTTTTTTGCAGGAAAATGAAACATTTTAGCCAATACATACTAGAAAGGAGGATTTAACATGAATCAAAGACAGGAAAATATATTTCAGCAGTTAGAGGCCTATCGTAGCGAGTTGCTCCAAGTACTAGAGCATGTATCGGAAGAAAGGGCGAACATAATCCCAATTGGTTTTTACAATAATATCCGCTGGAATATGGGGCATCTTTACCTCGATCAATATTTATGGATAGAAGCTTTAACGAAAGAAAAGCATGTGGAGTTAGATGCTTTCATGAAATGGTTTGGCTTCGGAACTTCGCCTAAGCATTTTGACGAAGAGACGCCAACATTTGAGGAATTAAAAAAATATTTGGCTCAGCAGCCAGCACAATTAAAGGAACACTATGGCCATCGATTAGTTGAAGATTTTACGCCTATAGAAATGGGCATGCAAACCATTGAACAAGTACTATTCCGCACCATATTCCATGAGGGTATGCATTTACAAGCCATTCTAACTATCCATCGTTTACTTAACGAAGCAGAAGACCAATCTTAAGCTGGGTCTTTTGCTTTCTTCCATTCCTGAAAACGCTGATCCATTTTCTCTTTTATTTTAAAATAGTTCTCCCATGTATCTTCTACATGATAAAATGAATCATATCCTGAAAGAACGTTGTCATAATCTTGCAAAAATAATCCCTGTTCGAAGTCAAAATATGATTGGGCAAATGCGTTCCCCTCATCGTTCAACATATCATCAGCCAAAACACCATCCCACGCTTGATAAAGTTGAGGACCAGTGACATGTCTTGTTTTAAATTTTTCAATTTCATCTAGAGCATCTTCCTCAAATTCTTCACTATACAATTGATGATCCACAATCCAGCCTAGAAACATTCCTGTATGAACATAGGCTTGTTCGAAAGCTATGCCATCAGGAAAATCACCTTCAATTTGATATTTTGCTTTATCATAGACTACCGTCATTCGTCCTCACTCCTGTCAATGATTTAATCATCTGAACATTCATTAACGTTATGCCTAGACGTTCAACGGTTTGTGTTTGTTTACATTGATATCCTTTACGCTCGAAAAATGGTCTCGCTGTTAGGCTAGCATCTGTGTAGATATGGGAAAGACCAAGCTTTTTTGCCTCTGCTTCTAGTAAATCAACTAAGGCTGACGCAATCCCCTGCCCCTGAAAATCCTTATGTACATAAAGTCGATCTAAATAACCATCAGTCGTTATATCACCAAAGCCTACAATTTGATGATGGATTCTAGCTACATAGGTTCTGTTGTTCTTTAAAGATTTCTGCCAAGCCGTTATTTTAAACGACTGCTCTTCTAGCGGTGCCCATGCATTCAATTGTTCCTGTGAATAATCTTTGGCATTTACACTATGTACGGTTTCATAAAACAACTGTAGAATTTCTGCCAGATCATCTTCCTGAAAGATTGTAAATTTTAGCATATACACCCCTCCTTCTTACGATCTAGTATACCAACGATAGGTTATTTATGTAAAATTACAGTAAGCTTATAGATACAAGCAATCTATAAGCTATCACTTTGTTTTACTGTTTCGGTGTATTGGCTGTTAGTGGATTAGCATTAGCAACTACTTGAACTGGTGTAGTCACTTCCTTCTGTGCTTGACTTGATTTCCCATAGCCTTTCATAGCAGCAAATAATGCCGCTCCAACAATGCCCCATGTTAAATACTTCATGCAAAAACCTCCTTTCTGCGTTAGTATTCGAGAACAACTATGGATTATACCCTGTAAAAAAGTAGATATTATTTTAAATAGTAAAATTTTCATTAATTACATAAGAATATTATGGTAAAATTCGTAGGTGGTAAGTGTTTTAACTAAAGGAGGTTTTATTACCATGAAAAAAATTCTCACGGGGATCATTATTACATCTATATTATTTGCGGCTTCCCCAGCTGATGCAGCGACAACTCAAATCAAAATTGACGATGTTGTGGTAAAATCTGATACTACGCTTGAGCAAAAAAACAATCGTACGATGGTGCCATTACGTGTAATCAGTGAAAATCTCGGTGCACAAGTTCATTGGAACAATTCACAAATTACACTTTCGATGAATCAAGCAACCGTTATTTTAAATGTAAATGACCAAACAGTCATTAAAAATGGCAAAAAAGAACAAGTGGATGTAAAACCATACATTAAGGACAATCGTACTTTTGTACCAATCCGCTTTATTGCCGAAACATTTGGCAGTCAGGTCGATTACAGGCAAGGTACAGTCAGTATCGCTACGGAACCATTGCTACTTGACAACGAGAAAATAAAGGCCCTTCGCTATGAATATCACATGACAATGGGTGGTGTGATTCAAAATATAAAGGGTAATGCATATCACAAAGCCATTTATAATATTTTCCAAGAACAAAAAGGTGACAAAGTAGAGGCTCCTAAAGACTATTTTTGGCACTTTAATTTAGAAACACCTGGGTCTTATTATAAGCTTGGACAATATGATTTTATGAGCCAAGACAATAACAGCGTCAAGCAGTTTGATATTTATACATTAAATCAACCTTTCCCAGAAGAACTATTAGAAGGCTATCATGAGTACCTTCTTCATGATTTTACCGAAAATACTTGGTATATCTTCACGGATAAGGAAGTAAAATCAATTCAACAACTTCTTGATAATGCCTTTAACAATGGCTTTAGCAAAGTTATTAGTAATACCGTAGCGTAGATAAAAATTTTTTTAGTGACCGTTAAGTTCAACATATTCTGTATGAAAATGTGCAAAATATTCATATCAACATTTTTTGATGGAGGTTTGCCACTTGCAGAAATTACTGTCATTAAGTATCGCGCTACTATTTTTCTTATCTGCCTGTTCGGCGGAAGAAGCTCCACCTAGCGAAGAAGCCGAAGCCAAAGAACAGACCGTAAATGCTCAGCCAAAAGAAAATCTACATGCTTTGCAACAATACCAAGGTTTGGCAATTGATGAATAACTAAAAAAGCGTGTTTTGATCAGATGGTATCAAAACACGCTTCTTGAATAAACTACTTTTGTATTATCTGAATAAGGTTTCCACATGTATCATCTAACACAGCTATTGTAACTTCTCCCGCTTTCGTCGGCTCAATCGTAAATCTCACACCTTCCTCCAGTAAACGCGAGTACTCTTTGTCAATATCGTCAACACCAAACATCGTTGCTGGAATCCCTTCAGTAAATATCTTCTTTTGATAGTCCTTTGCGGCAGGATGCTCATCTGGCTCAAGTAACAGTTCAGTACCTTCTTGATCTTCTGGAGATACAAGCGTTAGCCATCTAAATTTCCCTAAAGGAACATCCTCCTTTTTAACAAACCCCAGCTTTTCCGTATAAAACGCCAGTGCCTTCTCTTGATCTTGCACAAAAATACTGTTTACAATGATTTTCATTGTTTTTCCTCCTCTTTGTAGGTGTTACATTTGGCTCTTTGAAATTTAAATCTACCTATCCTTTCAGCAAATCTTTAAGTGGTTCGTTATTAGGATTTTAAATTTCCCCTTCACTTGCTGTTTTTCATATCGGTAGCACGGTAGAATACTTGATTTCCCGTAAAGATAAATTCGTTTGAATTCTAGAAATTCCTAACTTGTTTAATTTTCGGATAAATTGATCCAATTCTTTACGATCTCGAACCACGACCTTTAGCAGATAGTCATACGCACCTGTCAAACAATGACATTCTAATAGTTCTGTCATTGTTTTTAAACTGTTCTCCAATTCCTCTAATTCCTTCGCTTGATGAATATTGGTACTCATAAAAACATAGCACAGTAAATCAAAACCTAGTTTTTCCTGATTTAAAATAGCGACTTGTTGATCAATATATCCTTCATTTTCTAAACGTTTGACTCTTGTATGTGTTGCTGGCGGGGACAAGTTAACCCGTCTGGCCAATTCCGCATTACTGATTTGAACCTCTCGCTGTAAAATATCTAAAATTTGAAGATCCACACTATCGATTGCTTTATTTTTGATATCCTCCACTGATTTCTCCCCCTTTGATTATTTCTAATTAAGTGTATATTGAACACCTTTTCAGAAGATTATTCCGAAACAAACAAATAAACTTAATATTATTTCTAATTTATTTACTTTAACAAAATATTATACAGCCAAATTAACAATAATGCTATGATTCTTAGTATACATATCATCAAAAGGAGTGTTACGAACCTTGGTCAAATTTTATATAGGCTTAATGCTAATCACGAGCTTACTATGGGGTGGAAATTTCGTCGTGGCCAAGACGCTTGTTGCGCATGCCTCTCCTATGACATTAACCATGGTAAGATGGTTAATTGCAGTAATCATTCTTGTGCCATTGGTCTGGTGGAAAGAAAAAAAGATAGTTCCTGCAAAAGAGGCTCTTGTGCCTTTATTTATGATGGGTATTACAGGTGTGGCCTTATTTAATATTTTTCAATTTTTAGCGTTAGAACGTACAACATCAACAAATGCTGGACTTATTTCAACGATGAATACCATGTCGATTGCACTTTTTTCGTTTGCGTTTCTTAAAGAAAAAATAAATGGATTGCAACTTTTGGCGATGATGCTCTCATTTTTTGGTGTGGTCCTCGTCCTTTCCAAAGGAGATGTGCAACTGTTACTCGATTTCCAATTTAATACAGGGGATTTATGGATGGTAGCAGCCGTGTGTGTATGGGGACTTTACTCCGTTTGTAGTAAGTGGGCCATGAAAACAACCTCTCCGTTAATGACTACGTTATATGCAGGATTGTTTGGCATACTCACCCTTGTACCATTCACAAGTACGGATTTTACCTTCTCCAATATCAATTCGTCCTTCATACTCTCCCTTCTTTACACAGGGATTATCTCCACAGTAGTTTGTATGGTTTTTTGGAATATTGGGGTACAGAAATTAGGCGCGACAACCTCTGGTATTTTTCTAAACTTCAATCCTATTTTCACAGCCCTGCTTGCTTTTTTATTTATCGGAGAAAAGTTGTCTTGGCTACAAGGAATTGGAGGGCTGATTGTTATTCTAGGCTGTTATTTATTCACGCATTTTAAAACGAAATTGCCACAAGCTGCGCTATAAATCAATGACGTATTGGCGTCATTTCGTCCACAGGAGACTTCATCTCTCAAAACATTGCTAAATCAAGATAAAAGATGCACTACCTCTCTTAAAATTCTACGAGAGGCAATGCATCTAATTGATTAGTAGGTTTCTTTGCTAGCACAACAAATGAAACGGACGTTCCTTCGTGAAGCTTGCTTGTAAGGTGTAAGCCTTGACCGTAATGCTGTTGCAGCCTTATATGGGTATTTAATAAGCCGATACTTCTGGATGACCGTTTTTTCGGCTGTAGTAAATGCGCCACTTGTTCTTCATTCATGCCAACCCCATCATCCGATACTGTAATTTCGACATGGGTACCGCAATCGATTATACGGATCTGGACGGTTCCTCCCTCCGCACGCTTTAAGATGCCATGCTTTAATGCATTTTCAATCAAAGGTTGGATGGTTAGCGATGGAAGAAGTACATCATTCGCTACATCTATTTCCCAAATGACCTGAACACGTTCACCAAAACGTTCCTGCTGAATATAGAGATAGGCTTGAATTAACCTAAGTTCATTTTCTAATGGAACAAGGGCTTCGATATTTTGGAAATTGTAGGATTCTCTTAAAAAATCACTTAATGCCTCCACTAATTTACTTGTCCGTTCACTATCCAATTCACTCAACGTCAATATGGCATTTAATGTATTAAAAAGGAAATGAGGTTCTATTTGTGCTTGAAGCCAAGCTGCCTCCATTCGATGTCGTTCTTGGATGGATCTTTTCACCTTCGTTAATGCCTCTACGCGAGATCGTAACTCTAAGGCATCTACAGGCTTGATGACGTAATCATTGGCCCCAGCTAAGAATCCATTTTCTATATCATGAGGCTGACTATGTGCTGTCAGCATTAATACGGGTAAATCGGTCATAGAAAATTGCTTACGGATGATGCGTACTAATTCATAGCCAGACATTTTCGGCATCATTACATCTGAAATAACTAAATCCCACTCATGAGATCGTATATATTCAAGCGCCTGTAACCCACTTGTCACCGTTATGATGTCATATTTTTCGTTAGCTAAAATGGCTTCGATAACCCTCAAATTGATTGGCTCATCATCCACTACTAATATCCTTGGTTGATTCCACTCGTCTAGTACGTTGACCATATCTGGTTGGATAACAGGGCTTTCCTGCTTCTTTTTAGCCTGATACTCATTCACTACCTCTTGGACTTCCGCTTCGTCAGACAATGGCAATGTAAAGGTAAAGGTTGACCCTTGTCCGACTACAGATTGCACCTCTAATGTTCCACCATGTAATTCAATAAGTCTCTTACAAATAGAAAGACCTAATCCAAATCCACCTTCTACCATCGTTTTACTGACAGTACCTTGCTCATAAGGCTCAAATAGTCGTTGCATCGTTTCCTCATCTACGCCAATACCTGTATCCGCTATGACAATTTTAGCCATCCTATTATAGGTATTACCTGATATCGTAATAGAGCCTTCATTAGTAAATTTCACAGCATTATGCACTAAATTAAAGACAATTTGAATCACCCTATTTTCATCCGCAAGAACTTTCTTAAAGTCTGCCGGAATATGATGAACGAATTCAACAGGCTTGCCTTCAATCATAAAACGTAGCATATCGAATACAGCCGTAACAATCGTATGGATAGAAACAGTACTTAGTTGCAATTTTTGCGTATTATCCTTTAAGTTCATCACATCGAGTAAATCATTCAACAAAAGTGACATTCGTTGTCCTACAGACAGCACCGTTTCTAAATCACTGATACTTTTATGACGAAGTACATCGGCCTCACGCTCTAATACTGCTTTTGACATATTGATAATACTATGAAGTGGATTACGTAATTCATGGGAGGTGCTTGCCAGAAATTCATCCTTTAGTTTATCTGTTTTTTGCAATTTTTGTGCAAGCTCTTTTGTATCGGCATGCACTTTCGCATAATCTTTAAACCACAATGTGGCTAAACAAGCAATAGTGATAATCATATCAAATGGATAAGAAATCAGCTTGATCCCTGTAATCAATAGCATGACATCCCAAAGAATACTATTTACAAATGCCAGTATCGCTAAAAGAAGAAACACATGATGACGAATATTTTTTATGGTCCTCCCTAGCATCATAAACATGGTGATAACAATTGGGCCGGCTAAAATGACAATATAAATACCTTGCATTGTCACTAAATAACGTGTTGGTAGTATGATGGCCAATAATGATGCACACGCACAAACAAAGGCAAACCCCATTTTATACCGATTAAGTTGTCGTGGTAACCATGGATCGATACATTGTAGCAATGAGTAGCCAATACAAACCATCGAAAGATGAACCAATTTAAAACCCCAATCATAATTGATTGGAAACCAAAAAGAAAGAAGCTTATCATCACTCCCTAATAAATAATAAAACATAATACTAACTGTTAAGACTGCAAAGAACAGTAAACGTCTATCTTTATTTCCAACTAAGTAAAGAATGACAGAATAAATGCCATGTAAGATTAAAACAACGGCAACTAATAGCTGCATTGTGATTGACAATTGGGTCTCACGGTAGATAACATCTTCTTGTCCAAATTTAATAGATCGAACAATACCACCATTACGAGGGTCTTGAAAGTTAGCTACCTGGACAATAATGTCGATTTCGCTTTGACCTTTTGTTTCAAAAGAAGCTGTAAACGGAACATTTTTGGCAATCGTTTGCGCTCGAGTTTCTCCTAGCTCCCCTGCCTTTGCAATGAGACGATGATTCACATATATTTCTGCTGCGCTGCGAATACTTGGAACTCTCAAGCTAAAAGTTTTTGTTTCTTCTGGGTTAACGAGTATTTTCAAATGATAGGAGCCATAGCCGAATGGATCCTCTTGAAAAATTTTATCCCAGCCATCTGGAACCTGTATGTATGTAGCCGAATTTGATGGATAATTGTCCTCCATCAACCATTGAGATGGATAAAACGCCCATTCGCCATCAAGTGTCAATGCACTATGTTGAAAATGAACATCTCGTAAATCAATTTGACCTTTTATCGCATAGGGTTGATCTGGTTGCGTAAATAATTGAAGCCATAACATACGTGAGCTAGTTAATACTAGTAGAAAGAGGATAATGATGACCGCAATCTTTTTCTTTTTCATAAGCGACATCGTCAAAGGTTGTTGTGTTCAGTTGATTCCCACAATCTTCTTTGCCCTTTTCACCTCCTAGATCATGATTAAAGAGTCTTCATATTCTACCAAGAGGACCTCTACAAATTCTGAACAAATCAAAAAGATCAAGCAGCGACTCTTCTGACTTGATCTTTTTCTTATTTATCATGCTAATTGTAGACATAACTTTTCTATCATATGTTTCGCAAAAGTCACTACGTTGTCATTTCTTTAAAACTTTGCCAAGGTATATCAACAGCCTAGCAAATATCTGAACAAAATCTATACAGTTTATTGTCACATATTACATGTTTTGAGGAGGGATAATGCCTGTTACAAGTAATAGAAAGAACACTAAACCAACGAGGAAGAATAGGAGTGAAGCGAAAAATATCGGACCAAGCTTAACCTGGAACCGTTCTCGCTCATGAATGATACCTGTTTGCGCACTAACTTGGGATGCAAAAAGCCTCGACATGGCTCCGCCACTACTGGAAAAGTAGAAAGTCCCTAAAGTAAAAACAATACCTGTGAAAAACATAACTTCTATAAATCTTACCGTGAACATTTGGGCAATCCAATACGTGAGCAATATCTCCACAACAAGTGCAATGACCATAATTAAATAATGTTTTCTACGCATTCTTAAAGCCCCCTTCTTTTTTCTTTACTCCATCTCCGTATCAAAATGGAAAAAGCTTCATTTTTCAGAATAAAATGTACTTTCACTTCATATGCCATTTGCAAAGCATTTGTTATTGCTGTGTATCGTCGTTTAGTGTTCCCTAAACACAAAAAGACCAGGAAGCTCAAAAATATATTGAGTTCTGGTCTCTTTGTGAAAAGTGAAACTTACTAGTTGCTTTAGTTTTTGTATTCTACTATGACAGTAGTCGTATTAGCTCCAAAAAAGTTACAGGGTTTCGAAAGAATTTTGAAAAAAATTTAATTTTTCACCTTCTTGCGTTACTCTGTGTACCTTTTTAAGCTTTGTGCCTACAAAAAATAATTGATAGCTATCGGGTTTAGTCGTACTTTTCCAAAATTCATAACCATATCTTGCATCGAAATAATTCATTATGATGGTCATGATGTTACCATGTGTACCGACCACGATTGTCTTTCCTTGGTATTTTTCTAATAGATCCATTATTTCAGGAATGGCACGATTTTGAACATGCCTAACTGACTCTCCACCGTGCAAATGGAAATCAAAGTCTTCAAAAGATAGTTTAATTGCCTCTTCTCTTTCATCTGCTGGTAATTGATAAGCGCCTTTTAGCTGTCTTTCCCTCAATCCCTCAATGATTTTTATTTCAAGATTACGATAATCCGCCATGCCTTGTATAGTTTGTATTGCTCTCCAATATGGACTTGACACCATCACATCTATTTTAATTGAACGGAAAGCTTCTGTTAATGTTGTCGCGTCCTTTTTACCTTTTTCTGATAATCCTCTTGACCTCTCTTCTCCAAAAATAAATGGAGACGCTGCATGTCTTACTAACAAAATGGATGTTTCCATTTCACGGCCTCTCAATCAGTAAGTTTCTTTTTATTCGCATATCTTCTTGCAAAGGTTGAAGGCTTATAGTGTACGATGTATGTCCCTGCAAGTTCTTCCCTCACTAGCTCCGTTAACTGCATGCCTTGCTGATTAAATTTATCTTCCAATTCAACACCATTGGGGAAAATGGCGGTGTCGTTACCCCAGTCAATCCATTCTCCGTACTGTCGAATCCATGTCTCTAATTGCTGTTTTAATTGATTAGATATTGGGACCTCTTCAATATTCAAATTACAAAAACAGCGATGACACCAAATTGGGTCCGCTCCAATATCTCCTTCAACTCTTAATTGATTTGTAATTTTCGATTGACATCCACATTCCATTGCTAAACAACTCCTTTCAAACATGCATACTAAACATAATCACCTTCCAATAATATACTATTTATGCTACGATTTCTATTATGGTAAAAAAATCAAGAGGTTTATAATGCAAGTAGAATGTACACGTTATCGCGTAAAGCAAGGAAAATCAGTGCAGGTTGATAAGTGGTTAACATTTCTAAATGACAACATGCAGGATGTGTTAGTAACCGTGGAAGGTGAAAAAATGTATGTTGAAACTATTTTTAGAGAAGTTATAAATGAAGATGAATATTTATATTAGTATTGTGTTCATGATATGGAAGAGTCTAGGTATTGGATTGATAAAAAAAATCTAGCATATTGGGATGAGTGCATAGATAAAAGCTATCGACCAGTTGATTTAAAAACGGAAGTCATTATGATTTCTCAAAAAGGTAGAGCTGTAATGAAATAGCTTAAACTAAATACAAATAGCCAAGACACACCGTCTCGATGAGTCCTGGTCATTGTACTCTTACTTATTTCATTGCTAATTGAGACTTAAAATTCAGGCATACATTATCTTATACACAGGAAGGTTTGAATACAAATGGCCTTTAGGGAAGAACTGCAAGTCCAAATCTATCTCCATAAGGGTGTGGAATACCGGGAACTATGGGAAAATACATTCGCACATCATTTATCCGAACGCGACAAAGACAAACTATATTTAGATCATTTTTTATGGCATTTATGTAGCTGGGGTGCAACCGATTGTGTCACAAGAGAAGAAGCCATTCAACAGTTTCATCAACAGCCTAAAAGTAAATGCGTCATTTTTTATCAATTCATTGATGAGGCTTATATTGTAGAAGATGCAACCACCTTAATGATCAATGATTTACCCCATATTCCGTTTGATATGCAGAAGGGCGATTTATATGTAATGTCTATCGAAAGGACATGGTCATTCATGCTCACACATGAAGAATCATGTGGTCCTTACTTTATTCTGCGATAATGTTAGGCTCATGCAACCATCCAATAAAAAGTGGTTTCTTATTATTTTGTTCATTTTATCGTCTTTATAAAACTATGTGGGTCTTCTACATAGCTTCCGAGGACCCAACCACAATCCGTACAGATTAAATGGACCAACGAGCTGCCAAATCCTAATTTCTTATAAGGCGTAACAGTTGAATAACCTGATTGTTTTCCTTTACCAATAGCTGTACCTCCACATTGACTGCAAACTAACTCTTTGTTCAATTCCATCGTAACCCCCGTTTCTTGTACTTAATAGCATATACGATAATTATACCCTTATTTCAGTATATTGGTTTAATTTCCCCATTTTTTACGAACAGATGTGAGCAATACAAAAATCACAATAAATATAGCAATTACCCCTAATGCTTTATACAAAAAAGCGGTATAGTCTTTTGGGCTTTGATATCCATATTCCCCTTCCCTCACTGCTTTAAAATATTGCCCATTGTCCACTTGTATTGCTATCGCAACATCTGTAGGTATGCCCTGGATGGAAAAATATTTTGTCCCTTTTGGGTAGGCATTTGAAAAATTACCCTCTAACTGCTTCATATCTGAATATTTTGTAACTACTCCAATTTCTTTTTCAATTGTTGTCACTTCCTCTTCAATTACTTCATACATATAACCATCCCAAACAACAAAAGGATACGCCCAGCTCGTTGCAAAAGCCTTCATAGGAAATAAGATCATCACTAACATAACTAAAACTATTCGTTTCTGTTTTCTCATGCTAATCCCCCTTTCAACACCTTTTACCATTAGACCTGCCACTAAAAAAAAAAGTTACATGCTCCAACTATTTCGATTGACTTATTTTTACATCAATGATAAATTTACTAAAGCAGTAATTTACTAAATTACTAAATCTGAATAACAAGGAGTACTTACACATGAAAATCCCAACACATTTAAAACATAAACCTGTAATCGTTGCAGAAAACTATGCAAATATTGATGGGCGTACAGCTTATCAAACAGACGCACAAGGGCTTTCACTTGGCTTGGCGCAATGGAATGATAGAGGAAAAGTTGATATTTCAGCGAAGGTGTGGCGACATACTGGTGGGAAATGGTCACGTCAATCAGAGGAACTTCCATTGCATCGCGTTCTTGACCTGGCCATTTTAGTGTGTGAAACGCAACTTTATTTTAAGGAGGCATACCGCCACGAGCATTTATATGATGAACAAAACCCAGTTATTAATCGTGTAGGCTTACAGGGAGATGCAATGACTGTAGAAGTTTGTACAGAAAATGAACAGATAAAAGAGGATATACAGCTCTTTCAACAGGCTTTAACTAATGATGGTGAGTTAATGGGTGAACGCCTAAGCACATTATCACGAATCTTAAAAGAAATGGGTTATTAAAACCCAAGAGGATCTTACCTATGAATGAACAGATGTTACAGGATGATAAAAAGCTTCGAAAAGCATTTTTTAGTTTCTTAATTCCGGTTATGCTAGCAAACGTGCTACAATCCGTCGGCCAAGTTTTTGCTATGTTTATCGTCGGGCGCAATTTAGGTGTCGACGCTTTAGCTGCGATTTCAGCCTTCTTCCCATTTTTCTTCTTTTTAATGGCCTTTGCAATTGGTATTGGCTCTGGTAGCTCCATTTTAGTTGGGCAAACATTTGGGGCAGGTAATCATGCAAAGATGAAAGAGGTTGTTGGGGTAACCTTAGCCTTCACAACGATTTTATCCATTATCGTTGCAATCTTCGGTGGTTTTTTCATTGAGTGGATTTTACGCTTTATGCAAACACCCGCAAATATTTTAGACATGAGTATTAGCTATGCACAAATTTTATTCTTCACGTTACCGATCATGTTTTGGTATATGGTCTATACAACCTTTATGCGTGGAGTAGGTGATTCAAAAACACCTTTTCTATTTTTAGTCATCAGTGTCGTTTTAAATATCGCTTTCCTTCCGCCTTTAGTATTTGGTTGGCTCGGACTACCAGCATTTGGTTTAAATGGTGCTGCCTATGCTTCTGTCTTATCAAACTTAGTGACAATGATTTTGTTATTGGCTTATTTGCATAAAACAAAGCATTTACTTCGTTTAGACAAATCTATCTTACAGCATTTTAAATTAAAGAAAGATATATTAGCATCCTTATTAAAGCTAGCGATTCCAGCAAGTATTAGTATGGTTGCCATCTCTGTTGCAGAAATTGCTGTGATTGGTTTTGTGAACGTCTATGGATCTAATGCCACTGCTGCATATGGCGTTGTCAATCAGGTGGCTAGCTATGCGCAAGTGCCAGCAATGAGTATTGCCATTGCCACATCTGTTTTCGTAGCACAGGCTTTAGGTGCGAATTCTACCGAAATGATTAAAAAAATTCGTCAAATGGGTGTGCGTATTAATTATCTTTTAGGTGGAGCAATCATTGTCATTATGTATCTATTTGCGGAGCCAATTTTGGCTTTCTTTATCGATTCACATGATACTGTGCTCATCGCAAAGAATTATTTATATATTGCCTTTTGGAGCTATTTAATTTTCGGACATACACAAACCGTTTCCGCTACTATGCGTGCAACTGGTGTCGTGTTATGGCCAACCATCTTCTTAGTCTTGACAATTTGGGTGGTCGAAGTGCCATTGGCTTTCCTATTATCTCACCATACGTCACTAGAATTAAACGGTGTTTGGTTAGCTTACCCAATTACCTTCTGCGTGCATTTCATTATGCAATATGCTTACTTCAAGCTAGGCTGGCAAAAGCGAACATTAAAAGCGATGCTTAGCGAATAAACGAATGAGGACATGCAACAAGCGCATGTCCTTTTTTCGTACAACAAAATGACCAGGTACTCAGAAATTGAGCCCTGGTCATTTTGTGAAAAGCGAATTTTACTACTAATGCTTTAGTTTTTTGTATTCTACTAATAGAGTAGTCGTTTATCATTTAGAAAGGTTACAGCAAAAAATAAAAAATTTTCCTAGTACTCCCCTGCTGGAAGTGCTAGGCATAGTAAGGCGATAAAAATAACAGCAAATACGTATTTACATTAAAATATGGATGATTAACATGAATGGTTAGACCCGAGGTGATGTCTAAGAGATATTGTTGATCCGCATAGCCGTATCGTTTGATCAACGTTTCTTCTATCACTCCTCTATTTTTTGCAAGCGCCATTCTTTGATAAACAGTACCTGCAATAAGATGAAAGAGGTAAGAACTAGCCCAATGATAATTGAACGTTTCTGTAAAACATAATAGCGAAAAATTCTTTGCCATACCAAAACCATGATGAAAAATATAGGACGAAAACATTTAAACTACTTACAAATAATAATAATTTTGTAACCTTCAAAACATCCTCTCCTCATGAACAGCTTTTAGACGCTTAACTTTCCATTCAATACTAGAATCGCTGAGCCAGCAATTTCAACTGTTTCATGTTTAGGTGTTACATATACGATCCCACCTCGTTTGGAAAGCTGCTTGCTGACAAGTTGATGTTTCGATAATTTTTGACTCCAATAAGGACCTAGTGCACCATGACTAGAACCATTAACATGATCTTCGTCAATTCCTTGTGCTGGAGAAAAAAAGCGAGATACAATATCGATGCCTTCTTCATTCGATTGACTTGTGATACATATCCCTCGTACGGGAAAGTCCTTCATGGCAGAAAAATTGGGTTCGAAGTGTGCAATAAGATCTTCGTTGCTTAACTCTACAATATAATCCAATTCGGTTTTCCCTACATAGATTGGTTTGCTTCCAATCCATTCTTCCAAAGCTTGCGTGCATTCAATTTCATCAATTTGGTATTGTTTAATGGCAATTTCAACTCGACCATGCTCCCACTTCGCATGCAAATGACCACTTGCCGTTTGAAATAGAATCGAGTGATTTCTAGGAACAATGCCCTGCTGCCAAAGCACAAAGGCACTTGCTATCGTTCCGTGACCACATATAGGAATTTCGATTTCTGGTGTAAACCATTTGAGAGAATAAGCATCATCCTTAATTTTTGTAACAAAGGCCGTTGTAGGAACAGGAATCTCCCTAGCAATCTTTTGCATTATCCCCTCCGACATGGCTGAATCTATTAGACATACTGCTGCTGGATTACCTTTATACAGCTCTTTAGTAAATGTGTTAATGATAAAATATGAAATACTAGTCATCGTTCTCCCCCCTTGGCTAATCATACCTTAAACACGCCATTTTTGGTTATGTTTTTCCAAATCCAAATGACGCTCCTAACTCTTTATAAAAAACATCTATTGTCTAAGCTAACACTTTAAAAAATAACTGCAGAGCAATTTGAGTGGAGAAACGATGAAAACAAACTTCAAATTTTAATCATACTATTACAGAAATGAAAAAAGAAATCCAGGTCGAAAAACATGTATAGAAAAAGCAAAAACCAAGTACCACGTTTTGGGGACCTGATTTTTAAGTATGCTTTATTTTATAAGCGAATAAATATATGTATCATGTGGAACATTATTTTGATGCATATATTTTTTTAAAAGGCCTTCTTTTTCAAAGCCTATTTTTTGTAATAGTCGGTTAGAAGCATCATTCTCAGTAAAAACGATCGCACCGATACGTAATAGTTCCATCTCTTCAAAGCCATATGAAATGACACAGTTAACAGCTTCCATTGCATAGCCTTTACCCCAGTACTCAGGAAAAAGTGCGTAGCTGATTTCAGCTTTTTTATGTTCAGTTGACCATTCTTGAAAACCAATTGTGCCAATAATCTCTTCCTGTCCCTTTAATGTAATACCCCATTTAATTCCACATTTTTCTATAAAATTGTTTGAAAAAATTTTTATGATTTGTTGTACTTGTCCTAAACTGGTTAATGGCTGTTGCCCATAATGACGCAAAACCTCTGGGTTCGAAAAACAAGTGAGAAGAGCTTGTGCATCATTACCTGACAATTCTCTTAATACTAATCGTTCCGTTAGTAAAATAGGAAACATATCTTACCTCTTCTATAATTTTTTTAATAATCAAATTTTACAGTTGGAAATGGCTGATGACAATATTAATTTGCATTATTGATAAAAGAAGTTGAAAGGGGGAACGCCGTGCATGTTCATTTGTTTGCGCATTCTGGACTTGAATAGATTACCCCACTTTCCTATGGGCTGGTTTTATGGATAAGCAGCAATTGGTAGTTACGCTTCATTAAAAACATCTTATATTAAACAAAAGTACACCGCTCCTTAGGTTGATTTAATTCCGATTTTTACAAGTTTTGCATTCTTGCTAATTCCTCCTCTATTCCTTTCATTATGTCAAAAGCTCCATTTGATTTATTTGAGCAAACAACAACTTTGATGGAGGAGTCTGGATAATACGCTGAGTGGAAGCACACACCGGGATCGTACCCCATCACATGATATTTTAGAATAGATTGCTCGCTGTTTTTCTTCATCCATACACCATACCCGTAACAACCACTTTCATTCACTTCTACTTGAGGCAATAGCAGTTGATTTGTTAAAACTTCATTTAACAGTTCAAAGTTCATCAATGCATGCCATAACTTGGCCATATCATTCACTGTTACAAATGCTCCCCCATCAGAACCACCCTTTACAGGTAATGAATAGATATTTGTTTTCCATGTCCCATCTTGGTTGTCTATGTAACCTAGTGCCGTATTAGATGGAAGAGAGTCCAATGAGAAATAGCCAGATTCTGTCATATTAGCTTGATCAAATATATATCGTTGAATGTAATCGGAAAATAACATACCAGAAGCATGTTCGACAATTAACCCCAATAAAATATACCCAGCATTGTTATAATGAAATTGATTGCCTACTTTATATTTCATTGCACGATTCTGAAATAACGGCAAGAAATCACTCAATTTCCGAAGCTGATACATCGGATTGTCAATCCATAACTCTTCAAAATTTTCCATTTCCTCCTCATCAAAATAATCCGGTATTCCCGAAGTATGCGTTAACAAATGAAAAATCGTTACTTGCTCATCAAATTGTTTAAAATGATGATTCAGGCATTCACTTAATTTAGTGTCTAAAGTAAGCTTTCCTTTTTCTATAAGCTGACAAATGGCAATAGCCGTAAAGAGTTTACAGCCAGAGGCAATACCAAAACGAGTCTTTGCATTATTCTCGATTTGTTCTGAGCGATTAGCATAACCAAAACTTTGATTGACCAAGGCAACCTTCTCTTGATTTTCCACTAGTACCGTACCTGAGAAATCCATCTTCTGTTGAATTTCCATTACGATATTTTGTAATTTTGTATTCATAGCTATTCTCCTGATTTTCTTAAAATTTCTAAATAATAACTCTTCTATTCTAACAATATCGATTTACTAGCATTTTCACAAGCCTATTTTATTTCCAGTTGTTCGATTTGATCTGAATAGCTGCATAATCGTGTGTGGTAAGGAGACAATAAGAAAAAAGAGGATGTGTCATCGTGGATTTCTTTCACAGTCAAGAATCACTTACTGCCATTCAATGGGTTCTTAGAGCCATTATAGCCTTCTTCTTCTTACTCTTTATGACAAAAATTATGGGGCAGCGTTCTATTTCACAACTAAGTTTACTGGACTTTGCTATGGCCATTACGCTTGGTAATATTATCGCCCATCCCTTATCTGATGAAGGATTAGGCATGAAGGGTTCCATGATTACGATGTCCGTTTTAGTTTTTTTATATCTCATCGGTGTTTTTTTGAGTCTAAAATGGGTATCGTTAAGACATTTTCTAGACTCCCCTCCGATTCCGCTTATTAAAAACGGGAAAATTATTAACGCAAACTTACGGAAAGCTAGGATCTCCGTAGATTTTCTTTTATCCGAATTAAGAAAGGAAAAAATAGAAGAGGTTCAACATGTAGCGCTTGCCTTATGGGAACCAGATGGCTCTATTTCCAGTTTTTTACAGACACAATATCAAACACCAACACGAGCAGACTTGAATGTAAAATCTGAACCCTTTTTTCTACCCACCGTCCTTATAAAAGAAGGAAAAATTGATTACCATGAGTTAAATAAAACGATGTTTGCGGATGATTGGTTGAAAGATCAACTGACATCAACATATAACGTCACTATAGAAGATGTCCTATTAGCAACAATCGATCAACATAATAAATTACAAGTATTTCTTTACTAATATAGGAATTCATCTAACCTCATCTTCATGTGTGTAAAGCTAAATTAGCTTTACACCTCCAAACGTGAAGTCCAACTGAATACTATTTTAGGGCAAGTCATGTAATCTTCGTTAGCCCTCGATCATCTGTAACATGAAGCTTAAGCTGTATATACCATTCAATTACAATTAAATTCGGTACCCAACATAACCAGGCGATGATGGCATAACTATATTGGAAATTTTCAAAACCAAACAATACTGTAAACAAAGGGAGCCACATTCGCAATGTCACAGCTGCAAAGGTTAACGCATAATTTCGAAGCATCCACTTTTGATGACCCTGGATGTTTCTTTGTTTTATTTTAGCCAGTGCCTGAAACATGGTGATGATCCAAAATATAGATAATAAAGCGAAACCTAGTTGTGACACCCATCCCCCGGTTGCGTTGAATGCTAGATAAAGTCCTGCAGCACCACCAAACAAAATACTAACGATATAAACTTTTCCCAACCTTCTATGACGTTTCACATTTTGCTCTCTTAGCTTTGAGGACAAGGTAAATGGACCGATAACTAAAGCTAATACACCAAAGAGTATATGAATATATAGCATGATATACCAAAATGAATTCAATGTGGCACTGAGCATGAGTTTTAATTGAACAAACCCTGCCTGTTGTGCATCGAAAACAAAATATTGAACTATCGAATAGCCTGCTATTAACAATGCCAAGCCGCTTACGATTAACCATATTTTCTTTTTCATTATTGTAGCTCCTTTTTTTCTAGCGTAACATTTAAATTCACCTCATTTTCACATAAAGGACTAAGTGGTCGTAAAATGAAGACAAGTTGATGTTATAGGTCATTGACAGTACTTCGACAGTTTAATAAACAAGCAAAACGCTCTACCCCTGGGTATTTTTCTCCTAAACTCGTAATGTGAAACCCTAAATTTTTATAAAAGATCACAGCATCTTGATCCGTTTCAGCATAAATAGAAGACAATGAATAGTGCTCTTCAATATACCGAATCATGTCACGTCCAATGCCTTGACCGCGGTATTTTAGCGATACAGCAATATGTTTAATTTCACAGTGTTTTGCATCTCCCTTTGCTATTCCGATACACCCGACAACATCTTGATCTATGTAATAGCCATATAACTCTCTATCTGGGGATTCAATATACAATTGATATTCCCTTTCCACTTTCTTTTCTGAAGTGGCGTAGGATAATAATGTTTTCACTTCGGGTTGAATCAAGCTAGTTTGAATCATTTTCATTGAACTCCACCTTTCTATCATTTATTCCCATAAATTGAAATTTCGAGGATTGTTGAAAAATTGTAGCCAAATCAAATCAGTACATAGATTTTTCTTAAAAGGCTAAAAAACTAATTAATCCTATTTCCAATTGCGAGCAATGCTGTCAGTTTGCTACAATTTGTACCCGTTATTTTAATAGACTCATCATCATCATCACGGCATGACCTCATTGTTAAAAATTGATTTAAAATAACTAAGAGTTGGCACTATGTCATTAGTGGTAAACATTTTTTCAATCTCTGACTTTGTTATCCATTTAATATCTATCACTTCGTCCTCTTGAAGAACAGTTTCTGTAATGTCAAAGCTTTGGTCAAATAGCCAAACATCATAAAAATCATGGAACATATCTCTACGCTCACTCTTTAGCAATTTCCCACTTGACCTCAATAAATCTATTCCAATTTCTTCTTTCACTTCACGTATAGCTCCATCAAGGCTACTTTCACCAGCTAATATAGAACCACCTGGACATTCCCATAAATGAGGATAATGCTTATCTTTATGTCTCTTAGTTAACAGAAACTCACCTTTTTTATTGCTGATCCATACGTGAACTACGATATGGTAGTTTCCAGCTGCTAATGCTGTTCCTCTTATATGACGCTTATTTGTTTTATTTCGATTTTTATCATATATATCCCATGCTTCCATAAAACACCTCATTCCTCATGATTGAAATTGAATAGGGACTTTAACAAGAACATATTGCTTTGTCCACATTTCCGTAGTGACAATTAAACGTTCGCCATTCTTTTCAAAAAATAGACCACTTCCTTCTTTCTCAATATATTCCCAACCATTATTTCCAATTAATTGTTTTATGTTATCATCAACCTGTTGTATGCCCACTACTGAAAATTTCGTTATGTACCAAGTTGCGTTACGATCTTTTGAAAGCTCCACTAAATCATGGTTTGATGCATTTATTGTTTGAATTGCTTCCTTTGGGGATATGGAGTCTATTGGGAGAGAAGGATAGTACAATTTATTACTATAAATAAAAATTGTACTAACTGTAAAGAAAGCCATTATTAGTAAGGTTAATTTTTTCATTTTCTCATTTCGCCTTTCTTAAAATTATTCTAAACTAATTAAAATTTTATATAATATGATATTATTGTAATAAATGTAAATTCAATAATGGATAGAAAGAGGGTGTTTAATCTGAAAATTAAAATATGGTGGTTGATAAATATTGTCTGGTTACTCTTATTTGCTGCTAGTGCAGTATTTATTGGTGTAAGGAAAGTCGATGCAGCGGGAGCAGTGCAAACGCCTGAAATTAAAATGCTATCATTTGGCGTTTTAGGTGTTGTATTCCTTTTTGTTGTTATCTTTCAATTAATCCAACTGATTTTTATATATTTTATAAATAGAAAGAGAATTCAATAATGCTCTTACCTGGTTTTTAAACTGGGACTAGCCCAACATTTACTTTCTAGTGGCAGATAGATGTTGGGTTTGCCCCATTAGACATGACTAAAGTGGATCGATAAAGAAATAGCTTTATGTATTGGAACGAATTCAGATGACATTTAAACATACTTAATTCTTTAGAATTCTTCATGATTAACTTCTTCAACAATAACTTCTGTTCCATCTTCCTTTACTGTCTTAACTGTTGCATCTTGAACAGGACTAATGGCGTACCAAAATCGTTTATTATCTTTAATGGAAATGATCTTTGCCAACTCATCACCCGCATAAACCTTTACAATCGATTTGTCATCAATGGTACCGGAATAGATAAAAGGTTCACTATTCATGGAAGACCATTTTACAGGTGAATTCCATTCGGCTCCCCTAGTTTGTTGCCATTCCCACTGATTATTTTCTTTTTCAAAGTAAGCTATATATATTTTTTCTTCTTGATCTTTATATTCTGTGAAAATTGCGATGGCATCTTCTCCATGAACAATATCTAATTCTTTTTGAACAAGGGAATACGAATAATTTTTTTCACCCATATGCATTTCTTTCATTTGTTGTTGAAAAAAATGTTCAAATTTTTCTTCATCTGAACATCCTATAAAAAAACTAGACAGCATAATAAACCTATCATTAAATTTCTTTTCAATTTTTCTTCCCCTTAATCCATTCTCGCTCTCCTTAAAAATCCCATTCAAACTCTCTTGCTTTAAGTACGAAACCTTTAAAACCTTGTATAGCTGAGTTACAACTAAACTTGTGTTAGTGTTCAATATTAAACAAATTTTAAAGAACTACAACTACCACTTATTTCTTTAACTTAATCATACCTCAAATCCAATTTTTAGGATATATTTTCCCGTTTTATTGTATCTAAACGTGTTAAACGTTTTCAAACAACAATGAAGACCACCCTTTACGGAGTGGTCTTCAAAAGATCATTGTTTATTGCTCAGCATTTTAACTACTTCTTTAATTTGCAGCTCTAATGATATTGGGTCATTGCCCCAGAATAATTCTGGGTCAAGCTTGTACACTCGGTCATTCTTCACTGCATCCAGTGACTTCCAAAGTCCTTCGCTCTCACCCCATACTTCTGAAATCAAATCACCCTGATCGATGAAAATATAGTCGCCAGCATACTCAGGGATAACCTCATACGAAATTTGTCGATAGGCCTCTTTGCCAATCATTTCTTTCTCCTGTTTCGCTGGTGGCTTTAGTTGAAGATGTTTATAAATGGCTTCACCGCCCCTATAGCCTCCGTCACCGTAAATATAAAATCCTTTATCTACTACAAAAACGCCCATAAGTGCAAATGTGTCGTCGGGGTTAATAATATCCGCAAGCTGTGCTCGGGCTTCTTCGGCTGTCCTATCCAATTTAGCAATCCATTGCTCCGCTTCATCCTTTTTGTCCAAAGCATCGCCCAAAAGACGCATTGTTTCATAAATATCACCTGTCGAGCTATAAGGGATCGCGAGCGTTGGTGCAATTTTCTCATACTGCTGAAGAATCTTTTCATCACTCACCCAAGTAATGATTAAATCTGGTTTTAGCTGAACAATTGTCTCCAATGATCTCTCTCCAGTTGATTCAATTCCATCAATCTGATCTTTAATTACCTTGTTCTCTAAATCCCATTGTGTGGAACCGATTGGCTTGACACCTAGCACTAGCAGCTCTGGTAAATAGCCATCCGTCACAATACGCTTTGGATGACTTGGCATTTCAAGATCACCACGTTGCGTTTTGATTATTTTTGTAGCTGATTCTGATGTTTCAGCTGTTGTGGAAGCATCCTGATTTGAATTGGATTTAGTGCTGTCATTAGCATTGCCACAAGCCGTAAGTATGGCGATTAAAGCAAGAAATACTATTGGTTTTAAAATCTTATGTAAGTACAAGATTGTACCTCCTTATTTGATAATGATTATCATTCGCGACGATAAGTTCATTATAAAGACAGTCTTGTACAAGGACAACGCCTATAAATTGGATGTTGCATAGGGAAAATTGTTGGATTCAGCTTTGGTCAATTAACAAATTTACCATTACAGATAGTTGAAGCTCCAAGGAGAGGCCATCATCAAACCAAAACTCATGTAGCTTAAGTAAGTGCAGTTGGCAGCCTTGTTCATACACTAATCGTTGCCAAACGGACCGCTGCATCAACTTTGCACGGAAAGATTCCGTATCATCAGTTGGCACAATCAAAAACATGTGATTTGCCGAGTACAGTAGTAAGTCCTGCTCTTTGACTTTAAGATGTTTTCCAGTCTGGAGTACCTCCTGTTGAATGCGTTGAGGTGCCCGAAGTCCCAAAAGCTGATTTAAAGTATATGCGGAGCGAACGGATAAATAAGGAATCAGCCATAAATTATCATGACCTAATTCAAAGATACCTGCTGTAGCGCCCGACTCTAGAATGGGCGTGATGACTTTTCTTGCTTCCATGGCTGATTGCTGTAACTTCGCAATCCAATGCTCAGCCTCTTTTGTTCGCCCAAGCAGTGTACCAAGCAGTCGTACTTCTTCAAGCTTGTCTAAATGCCCCCAAGGAATCGTCAGAACAGGGGCAATTTGTTCGAGTGCTTTCAGTATCTCAGGGTAATTATATAAATAAGTTGGTGCCACAATTAACTCTGGATCTAGGTGTCTTATCACTTCGACTTGATCAAAAGACTCGATCTCCACAATATGCGGCAATCGGTTGTGCAACAGTTGGGATGATTGCAGCAACTCTCGTGTAGTAGCAAGGGGCTGAATTCCCAATGCCAGTAATGCCCCAAGAAATTGTATACTGACAATACGATTAGTATGCCTCCTCTTGCGAAAATTGCTAGGTGAAAGGTGAACATACTTGGTGAACGTTTTCCCTAAATATGAGCCGTCCGCAAATCCTGTTTTCAATGCAATATCATGCAATTTGTCATTTGTTGCGAGGAGCATAAGTTTTGCTTGGTCAATCCGAATTTGATTGACATACTCAGCAAAGCTCCACCCTGTTTCCTTCTTAAACAATGAGGAGAAATAGCTTTCGTTAAAACCAGTCATGTTGGCCATAAATGATCGCGTTAGCGGTGCTTCAAAATGTTGTTTAATATATGTAACAGCCTGCTGTATAGCTTGATCGTTCGTCATAAAACTGATATCGATACTCTTTCGTTCAAAAATAGTATCGAGTAACTCGTGCAGACGCAGATGGAGCTTAGGAGCAGCATTTAGTTTCTGCGTCTGATGAAACTGCTCCATCAAATTTTTCAGCAGCCCTTCCGCATACCGAGGAAATTCCATGATCTGCCCATGCGCAGGCAAATGCGTTGTATCAGCTACGTATAGTAGCGTGTCATTTTCCCGTTTAGCCAACTGATAGCTATTAAATGAAACGCTGTAAACAGGAGCAAATCCTTCGCTATTACTTGGAACCATATAGATGTTGTACTCCGGGTGCAAAAGCAAGACAAATTGTCCTTTTCCTATTCGACAAGTACGTTTTTCTGCTCGGATGGTGATCGGTTGGGTAGGGATGACAATAACAGGAAACGGACCTGTCAGCTTAACAGGGCTAATCGTTCCTTCGTCGGCTAGTAGCCTTGTATCTAGAAGCTCATATGTTAGCATTTACTCGATCCTCCTCTATTTTAAAATTTAGCAAAACAATTTCTTGCTATATCCGTCGTGTTTGAAAATATCTACGATGTTGCTCAAGACAGCAAGTCAGCCTCAAGTTGAATAGTATTTAAAAACAATTAAACTGTAATCTACCATAAAAAACAAAATCAAAAGGCTATTAAAACGGCTCAGCTCTCGTCATACTTGGACATATGCCTTTGACCAAACAGCTTATTCATTTTTGAACTCACCTTTTTAAAGAATGGAGGGTTCCATTGGCTATTGGATTAGTTTTATTTGTATTGTCCCTAGCAGCAACTTTTTTTTAAGTCATGGCAAATCGAATAAAATGAAATACATCATTTGGGGAATAACGATTTTGTTCATCATCTCGCCTTTATTGTCATGGGTTGTTTCTATTCTATATGGGATACATAAAGGCGATGGATTTGCGGCAGTCGCACTATTGATGGTCATGTCCCCGTTTCTATTTCTAGTCGGACTTGTCACTCTTCTACTAGGCGTTTTCAAAAAAGTGAATACTTCCTATGCCCTACCATATAAAACAATAATCAGATAGACTATGTATTTTTCCACATCAAATAAAGACCACCCTTCATGGTATGGTCTTTATAATTTTTAACAAACTTTGCCTACAAAACGTCTTCAGACTCCTTCTTATTCCGTAAAACTGTTATAAAACCATCTAATATATCATGACTAACATAAAATCCTTTACGTTTATAGAATTCCAAGGCATTTTCATTGCCATTGGACACATAGATAAAATGGTCTTCCACATCATCAAATTGTTTCAGCCACTGCATCGACATATTAAAAAGCGTAGAGCCTACCCCATATTGTCTGTACGCTTCTTTGATAAAAAATTGAGATAAGCAGCCTACATTATCTTTGCTAACCGAAGATAAGTTAAAAAAAGTAGCAAAATGATTTGAATATGCTTCTTTAGGAGAAATATTTGAATATGCATAACCAACTACCTTATTATCGTCTTTAGCAACTACAATATAATTGTAAATCGCACTTTCCATAGAAGGAATCATCCGTGTTTCAAAATTCATGGTGTCAAACAGTTCTGGTTTGACAGTTGCTTTTGATTTCTGAAAAATCATCAGTTCATTACATAAATCTTTACAAATTTCAACTTTGTCATCAGGTATCACTTCATATGTTAAATTCATTGTTATATCTCCATTTCCTGATTAATGAACTACAAAACCTCAGTTAAAAAAAGACAAACGTTAGTTAAATTGCTGGTCGAAAGATAGAAAATATTTTCACTATAATTATATAGACAATTGATAAATACTTAAAACATACCTCGAACTATGCTTTGTTTTGCATTTTAATATAGAGCCAGAAAAGATTGGCTATTTCATCTGCTTCATATTTATATCTAGTTTCTAAAAAAGAATGACGAAATGGTTCTATGATGATTTCTAAAACGCTAATTCGCGGGTTTTCCATAGTAACTTCTTCCAAAAGAAATGTGGCTAATTCTACCGATTTTTGTTGAGGTTCAACAACCACTATTTTTTCACAAAAAATCCCCAATTTCTCTTGTATCATTTCTTTTGTTACTATCTTGTACTCTAATTCAATTTCTAACAAGTTCATATATCTGGGTTCCAAAAATACTTCTCCACACTTAATCATTTCAGGAAGAAGATTCTCTACAAACATTAAAGATCTCCAGACTGATTTTTTTATATCTACCATCTTATTTGTTGCGAAATTCCAATAAAAAGTTAAATATTGAAATAAACCAAAAAATATAACAGCACATTCATAATAATAGGGTTTTCCAACCTCCCCAAAAATATCAAAAAATCTATTTTTTAGCCATGCAATTTCATGAAAACGATGATAAGCAAGAATTTTTTGTAACTCTTCATCATTTAAAAAAGCTATTTCTCGAAATAAAGGCATTAAGTTATATTTTTCCTTTACTGTTAGTGAAGCAGTTAATTGTTCAACTAAAACCTCTATATCATTCATTTTCTTGCCAATTAAGATTTCCTCTTTTAAAACATTTCTTTCTTGACGATTTTGTTCTAATACCGCAGTAAGACATTCATTTTTAGATGAAAAATACTTATAAAATGTCCCTTTTGAAATATTTGCATTATCTAAAATATCTTGAACTGATGTATTTTGAAAACCTTTTTCAGTAAATAATTGTATAGTCGATTCTATTACTACTTGTTTACGATCCTTCATACATTTCTCCTAAAATACATTTCATTTAATAATGAACATCGTTTTATATTAATACAATTATACTAGGAAACCTAAATTACTCAATATATACAAAAATATTGAATGAACGTGACATTCATTGTGCATAATCTCACTCTATTACATTATGTAACGTACTATTTCATTCCCTGCGTCATTCTACGGAGATTTTACATAAAAAACTGCTGTTAATATGGAAATTAATATCCACATTTAGCTAATTTCGGACAAGATACTCCCTCTTTTACATTTATCATTTCATAAGAACTCTTGGAAGAATCACCACTTACCCGATAACAATGTTAGGAAATCAGTATAGATAACCACTCGATTCTTTTCAGTACTAGTTGGTTTAGGTAATCGTACAAAAAGCATAATTCTTTACGCATAAAGTATTAATATATGACGGAAAGGATGTCCAGTGTGCGGAAAAAACATTATTATTTTAAGAAGATTAAGTTTAAATCAAATCCAAGTTGTCACTGTCATTGCTGTGGTTTTTGTTGTCCTTGTCGTTGTAAGCTACCATTTATACCTGTACCACCAACGCCAGCTTGTCATTATTTAGTGTACGTTACAGACGCTGGTCAGGAAGCTACTCCTGATAATAGAGTATCCGTGGTTGATACCGCCACAAATACTATTGTCGCTACCATTCCAGTAGGACTTGCTCCTCTTGAAGTAGCGATTACTCCAAACGGAGCGTTTGGCTATGTTCCAGCTCTCTTCTCCGACAATGTAACGGTATTTAGTACTGCAACAAACACTCCGATCGCTACCATTATGGTAGGAGATAGACCTCTCGGTGTAGCCATTTCACCCAATGGAACACTAGCGTATGTATCCAATCATGGATCTAACACTGTATCCGTCATCAATACGGCTACAAATATGGTAACTGCTACTATTTCAGTAGGAATGCAACCTCAGGGGATAGCTTTTACGCCTAATGGCGCATTTGCTTATGTTGCAAACGAAAATTCAGGTGCAGTATCTGTCATAAATACAGCAACTAATTTAGTCGTTGCTACCATCACTGTAGGAACTCGTCCAAGATCAATCGTTTTCACACCAAGCGGACAATTTGCTTACGTTACAAATCAAGATAGTGACAATGTATCTGTCATTAATGCAGCTACGAATATGGTAGTTAATACAATCACTGTGGGAACAGGACCTGTTGGAACGGCAATTACACCTAATGGCGCACTTGTTTATATTGTAAATAAAGGCAGTAATACAGTATCTGTTATAAATACAGCGACTAATACGGTGACTGCTACAATCCCTGTAGGATTATCTCCTGACCAAGTAACCATCTTGCCTGATGGAACACTTGCATATGTCACAAATCAAGCTGACAATACGGTGTCTGTCATCAATATAGCAACCAATATGGTAGTAGCTACAATCCCAGGATTTAACGGCCCAACAGGTATAAAAACCGGAACAATCTGCAATTAAAATTCTAAGGTATTCCCTTCTTAAACTCTTTTAAGAGCATGCTCCCCTATTGGTTTTTAATTTCCTATGGATACTTGATACTTGTCCTATTTCAAGTATCTATAGGTTTTATGTAAGTTACTGCTTATATTAGTCAGCGGTTTGTGCTAATACATAATCTCATCGGTTGTTCATTTACCATTTCTTTACCATCCTACACTGTACTCTGTTATAATCTCTTTATTTAATCACTTTTAATGTTAGATAAGAAAAGAGATGGGGACAAAATGATGAAGACGACACAATATGCATATCTGCTGATTAGTGGTAATGATGATTTTTCATTGGAAGTTGTAACACAACGGTTAGGTATCCTACCGACAGCAACTTGGAAAATTGGTGACAGCGTTCAGCCAAACAATCCAAGGAACCTTTTAGAACATTCTTATACTGGTTGGAAATATGAGTCAGCAGCACTAGAAACCCTCGAAACACAAGAAGTATTACACCCCTTACTTGAGGTCTTTCAATCCAAGATAGATATCATTAACCAATTAAAAGAAGAATTAACTTTAGATGTCCAAATGGAATTAGTTATCCAAATATATGATGGTCATACACCAGGATTAGTTATTTATCCAGCGTTTAGTAAATTTTTATCTGAAATAAACGCTTTTTTAGATATTGATATGTATGCCTATTCATATGATGAACCTTATCGAAACAACACGCATCACATTAAGGGAAGCACAAGTAAGTGTCCTTTTCATTAATTTGAAGTAAATAAAAAAGCCCGTTAGGCTCTGATTTATTCAGTCACCTAACAGGCAAGACATTAAAGGTTAGTCCCTTTGAAATTTATTTCAAACGCCAACCCCTTAACATACTTAGTCTTGAATCGCTGCGTCTAATGCTACCACGATCATGTCATTGAATGTCGTTTGACGTTCTTCTGAAGTTGTTACTTCGCCAGTTAAAATGTGGTCACTTACTGTTAGAACAGCAAGTGCTTTACGGCCGAATTTTGCAGCTAATGTGTAAAGAGCAGCTGCTTCCATTTCTACAGCTAGAACACCGTATTTTGCTAATTTTTCGTTTTGGTGCTCGTCTGAATAGAATAGATCTGCTGTGAAGATATTCCCTACTTGTAAGTTAAGACCCGCATCTTTTCCTGCGTTGTAAGCTTTTAATAATAGGTCAAAGTCAGCGATTGGTGCGAAGTCGATAGCACCGCCCCAAATGATTTGGTTCATACGTGTGTCAGAAGTTGCTGCTTGCGCTAAGATTACGTCACGCACTTTTACGTCTTTTTGAATTGCACCACAAGTTCCAACACGAATTAATTTTTGAACATCATATTCTTGCATTAATTCTGTTGCATAGATGGAAATAGATGGCACACCCATACCAGTTCCTTGTACAGAAATACGTTTGCCTTTATACGTACCTGTATAACCAAACATGTTACGTACTTCGTTATAACAAGTTACATCTTCTAAAAATGTTTCGGCAATGTATTTTGCACGTAGTGGATCTCCTGGAAGTAAAATTGTGTCAGCAATTTCACCTTTTTTTGCATTAATATGAACACTCATACTGCAATCCCTCTTTTCTGTCAGTTATCACTATAAATAATACTGTGTTTCTGTCATTTTCGCAATGCTAGACGTCTAGCAACCTAAAAATTTTTATCTTGATTCAGCGGTTGTCACAAATCAACACGACGGAGGTCAGTTAGCCTTGCCAAAGGACGCGACCCGTCAGCTCGAATGATGATTGTTAAACAATTAAGCTTGATCCTCATAAAGCGCCCACAAAGTATCAAAGACCCCGATTGTTAAGTTTTCCGTAGCGTAGGATTCAATATAGTCAGACAGCTCATTAAAGTCTGAGCTTTGTTTTGGAAAATTATGCTCATGAAACACTTCTTCTGCAAAGCGTACCTTAGCGTCAGACCAATCGCCACCACGAAATGTAAGGACATATAAATAAAAACTTTTTTTCATCAAACAATTTCCCCTTTTTATAACAATTACTTTTCGCTAGTGTATCAAAAAAATTAGTATTCGTCATAATTTCCACTACTAAGATATTTTACCTACTTGTGTTTTTAGAACTATTTCCTTGGACAATCCTGACTTTTGTCACAGTTATTTTTTTCTGAAAAATTTAAATTTTTAGAAATAATAATAGAAATATCTAGTAAAATAAGATAAAATTGAAATCGATTATTCAAAAAAATAGGAAGGTGATGGCGATGAAAAATACTAAAAAAACTCGTAATACAGCGAAAAAACGCCTGTCTCTCTTTACTTTTAGCTTTTTTAAGAGAAAGAAAGCTTCAAAACAAGAGCAACCCAGGAACAATCCCCCTCCTATTAAAGAAAAACGACAACGTTTTTACCATTTAATTCGGGGCAAAGTGCTTATTATGTTTGCACTTCTTATTGTGATTAATGGTATTATGGGTATATTGTCGTACGTCAATATACAGAATTTACAGCGGGAAATGGAAGACTTCACGAAGAAAAACGTCCAAGAGCAACTAACGGTCAATCAACTTGCGTATGAGATTGCCAGACTAACAAATTTAGAGCAATCTTATTTAATTACAGGTAATGGCATTTATTCTACTTCTTATCATTTAAAAATTGATACCATTAATAAAAAGCTGGCTGCATTAAAAGAACAATTTCAGGATCGACAAGTAGAACTTGGTCATATGCAGGCCATCGAACAATATTATAAAAATTACCTTGATTATTCAGATAAGGTCATGACGATGCGAGATGAACTTGGTCTTGAGCAGGCTCGCAAGTTAATGATGGGTGCTACTGGGGAAACAATGAAAACGCACATTGATAATAATATTGAAACCATCAATACGGTAATGGATAAGTCGAATAAAACAAAATTGGACAAGCTTAATCAACAGGTAAATATTTCGATTACTACGTTCTTTATCGTGTCGATCGTCGGCTTTTTAGCTATCGTGATTTTTGGCTATATGCTCTTTAAATCATTAAAACGTAATACACAGGCAATTAATGACTCCATCCTTGATATTGCGCAAGCAGGTGGCGATTTGACGAGACGAGTAAAAGTACGTAATCATGATGAATTTTCGATCATTGCAGCATCTACAAATACCTTAATCGAATCGATTGCTAATTTAATCCGACGTGTAAGTGAACTGGCAGATCATGTGTCAGGCAGTAGTCAGGAGCTGATGTCGTTAGCAGATGAAAATGCTCGTACAATTCAGGATATTGCAGATGCAACAGCTGATATTGCAAGTGATAGTGATAATACGATTTC
The DNA here is from genome assembly GCF_009724685.1 of Lysinibacillus cavernae. GTDB lineage: Bacteria > Bacillota > Bacilli > Bacillales_A > Planococcaceae > Lysinibacillus > Lysinibacillus cavernae. Next base: position 311,382 of record NZ_WMEF01000002.1, on the reverse strand, counting down.
GAGTATGAATAGCGCCCAGCAAAAAATGAGCGATTTAGAGCATTCTATGCATCAATTAAACGAACAAGCAAGTGCTGTACATCGCGCCTCTGTCGCCATGCAACAAGCAGCCGATGAAGGTAGCCGTTCTGTGGAACAATCCTCACTTGTTATGCAATCCATAGAAGAAACAATGGCTTCCACGACATCAACGGTGGAAGCGTTAGGTCGTAAATCTGCCGACATTACTTCCATTATTGGCACGATCACTGCTATTTCTGAGCAAACGAATCTATTAGCTTTAAACGCAGCCATTGAAGCGGCACGAGCTGGTGAGCATGGACGAGGTTTTGCGGTTGTAGCGGATGAGGTTCGTAAACTAGCTGAGCAATCACAAAGTGCAGCGAAAGAAGTAACAGCCATTGTCACGTCAATCCAAAATGAAGTCACATCGATTATTACCCAAAATCATGAAGGTGTCACGACCGTCATCCGAGGCGTGGAAGTGACAAACGAAACGAACCAATCATTAGCCAATATTTTATCGCATACTGAGGAAACAACAACAATTATCGCAGCCATGGTAGATAAAATATCGACTACCCTTGACTATAGCAACGCAGTAGCCAGTGACTTCGTTCATGTCAATGCCTATGCAGAGCAATCTGCAGCCAACACAGTGACATCAGCCGCAGCTGCAACACAGGGCTCTGCATCCATGCAGGAAATCAATGCAGCCGCTACAGAACTTGCACAACAAGCAGATAGTCTACGAAATCTAGTGAGTGAGTTTAAAGTGTAAACCATTTGAAGGGGGAACCAACATTTTGTTGATTGTTGATTCCTCTTTCATTTTGTGGAGCTCATTTGAAGGTTCGATCACTCAAATGATTCGATTCTCAATTTCGTGGGGCTATCCTTCGCTTTGAGAGTTCTATCCACCACTTTGCTGATTCTATCCTTCAATTTGAGGGTTCTATCCTTCATTCTGCTGATTCTACCCTCTATTTGTAGGGCTATCCTTCGCTTTGTGAGCTCTATCCATCACTTTGTTGATTCTATCCTTCAATTTGAGGGTTCTATCCTTCATTCTACTGATTCTCTCCTCTATTTGTGGGGCTATCCACCACTTTATGAGTTCTATCCATCACTTTGTTGATTCTATCCTTCAATTTGAGAATGCTATCCTACAATCCACTGATTCTACCCTCTATTTGTGGGGCTATCCACCACTTTATGAGTTCTATCCATCGCTTTGTGAGTTCTATCCATCGCTTTGATAGTTCTATCCACCATTTTGTTGATTCTATCCATCACTTTGAGAATTCTATCCACCACTTTATGAGTTCTATCCTTCACTTTGCAAGTTCTATCCGGCACTTCAAGCTTAATCTAAAAATCCTAGCAAGAATTATCCTGCTAGGATTTTTATTATTTAAATAATGACAAATACTCGCCGTAGCCTTCTTTTTCTAAATCTTTTTTTGCTACAAATCGTAGTGCTGCTGAGTTAATGCAGTAGCGTAAGCCTCCTAGATCGCTTGGCCCGTCTGGGAAGACATGTCCTAAGTGGGAATCTGCATCTTTACTGCGTACCTCTACACGACGCATGCCGTGGGATGTATCGAAATGCTCGGTCACTTCTTCTTTTTCAACTGGCTTTGCGAAAGCTGGCCAGCCACAACCTGAGTTGAATTTATCTAAAGAGCTGAATAATGGTTTTCCAGAGACAATATCTACATAGAGGCCCTCTTCAAAATGGTCATCGAACTCATTGCGGAATGGTGGCTCTGTGCCATTTTCCTGTGTCACATAATATTGCATATCTGTTAGTTCTTTTACACGTTGTTCTTTATTCATGTTGGTTCCCCCAGTGATGCTCCTGAAACGCTCTGCGACCTGATCCAATCGAATAGCGTTCATAGTGCATTGGATTTTTCTTATAATAATGTTGATGATAATCCTCAGCCGGATAAAACGTACTAGCTGGTAAGATTTTTACCTTGATTGGTTTATCAAACTTCCCAGACGTTTCTAAATCTGCTTTAGAACGCTCGGCTAACTCGTTTTGTTCTTCGTTATGATAATATATGGCCGTTGTATAAGATTCACCACGATCGTAAAATTGGCCCCCTGCATCTGTTGGGTCAATCAATGTCCAATAAATCGCAAGTAATTGCTCATAGCTATAAAGCTCATCATCATAAATAATTTGTACCGCTTCAACATGCCCTGTTGTTTCAGAGCATACTTGTTCATATGTGGGATTGACAACATGTCCACCTGTATAGCCAGATAGCACAGAGTCAATGCCTGGTGTTTCGTCAAAGGGCTTGACCATACACCAAAAACAACCACCTGCAAATGTTGCGAATTGCTTTGCCATTCATTTCACTCCTTATTCACCAGGAACAATAATTTCTAATAATATTTTATCATTTGGTAAATCCAATTCTTTAGCACGGACACGTGATCCTGAAGCGATGTTAATGCGCGATAAATCAATATAAATTTCCGCTTTATTCGGATTCACTGTAATCCATGAGGGGAATTCCACCGAATCGCGCATAATTTTCATGGTCGTCTCTGGTGGAATGTTTAGTAGCCCTACATTCATTCTAGTCTGCTTTAAAATAATATTGCCCTTGTCATCCACAATCGGTTCAAAATTCATGGAAATCGGAACTTCCGTATAAAATGCCGTAAGTGTGCTTCTTAATTGAATATCATCACCAATTGTAAAATCAAGTGGTAAAGGCGAGCCCTTTGCGGCATCCTTTAAATACTTTTTCGATATCGATTCTAATTCCTTTGTTGTAGTTTGCACCACGAGTACATTCCCTTTGCTTTCACTTTCACCTGCTGAACTCTTTGCAACATCGACTCCATCTACTGGTCTAGTTGCTAAAAAAACGACGAGGAGGATTGCAAAAAGCACTGTGCCTGCTAAGGCGAAAAACGCTACTTTCCATTTATTCATTTTGTCACTCCTCGAAGCCTATTGCCTTGTTAATCTTTTTTTCCATTCCACACTGCTCCATCGCTGCTAATATACGCTCTGTCATTTTTTCATATCCCTTTGCATTCGGGTGGAAAAAATCTGTATGATAGACGAGCTCTTCATTTGAATCAAATAAATCTTCTACTGATACATAGCAAGCATTCGAATCCTTGCTCGCTACTTCTTCAATGACATTATTCCATTCTGTGATAATCGTATCAAATTCATTCGCCTCATTGGTTACGATTGAGAATGGATTATAAAAACCAATGAGCAATACGGGCGCTGTCGGATTTTTTGCACGAATGCCTTCTACGATTTTGCTGTAACGTTCTTGATAAGCTCGCAATTCTTTGTCAAAAGCGTCACGCTTCAAATTAAACAAATCCTGCTTGACGACCTTCATGACATCATTGCCACCCATTGTTAATGAAATAAGCTGCGCTTCTTGCAGCTCTTCATCATAATGCCCTTTCTTCACTAATTTTAGTAGTTGATCACTGCGTCTACCACGTTTGCCACGATTGTCGACATCTACCTCCGAAATCGAGGGCCACGAAAGCAATGAATCTGCTAATCTTCCAACATAACCGTCTTGACTATACTCATCACCGACACCATCTGTTAACGAATCCCCCAGTGCCAAGTAATGTAGTTGCTTTGCTTGTTCTTCATCAATTTGCGATAAATCCTCTTTTGATGGCTCAAAAAAATGTTCAAAAATTTGCGTCAACATATTCCTAGAGGGTTTTTCCTCATCCTCTGTTTGTTGCTCATCCTGCGTCATATCTTGCTCCGTTCCTACTTGCTCACCGTCAGGCTCTGCTTGTGGATTCGGTTCATCGATTGATATTGCACAACCACTTAGTACTAAGACGGTCAAACATGACAACATAAATCGCCAAATGTCCATTTGACCACCTTCCATCCCTTTCTATTACTTCTATTATAGAATAGTTCATGCCGCAATGAAAAGTGACTTACCCTTAGTTCTCCATAATTTTGTGTTCTTACCAAAATTTCCACTCACGTTGATGATGGTAAAGTGGTCTAAATGAGAGATTCTGCTCCATTATGGCGGCTGTGGCATATTGGGAACAAAACCGCACAACAAGGATTTCGCCTCCAATAATACCAAAAAGGTAAAAATATGAAAAAAGCCACTACAATTACTTATGTAGTAGCTTCTCACTATTATTCTGCAAAATAAATAAAACCGATTGCCCCTGGACCTGTATGTGTTGAGATGATTGGGGATGTAAAAGCAATTTCCACACCATTAAAGCCAGTGCCTTCGATTAACGCTTTTAATGGATTACCCATCGTTGTTAAACCATCTGCATGGGAAATGCCCACTGCCTTGACAGTCTTGCCAGCCGTGTCTGCTTGGAATTGCTTGAATAAATAATTGACTACCTGCTTATGGCTACGTACCTTTGACACAGGATTGTAAACACCACCTTCAAGGTTAGCAATAACCTTGATGTTTAAAAGTGAACCGATAAAGCCCGTTCCTTTACCAATTCGACCACCTTTAATTAAGTTTTCTAGCGTATCCACAATGACATACAAATGAGTGTTTTCACGTACCTTTTCAAGACGTGCCACAATGTCTTCAACCGTTGCGCCTGCATCTCGCATTTTGATGGCCTCACGTAGCTGGATCGCAAGTCCGATAGCGATAAAACGTGAGTCAATTACCGTAACATCCGCATCTGTCATTTGTGCGGCTTGTCGTGCAGATTCCACCGTGCCACTCATGCCACCAGTCATATGGATGGAGATAATTTGATCACCATCTTTACCAAGCTCATCATACAATTCTTTAAATTTCCCTGGGGCTGGTTGTGAGCTTTTTGGTAAATTTTTAGCATTTTTCATTAAGCCTAAAAAAGGTTGTGGCTCTAAATCCACACCATCTATATATGTTTCACCATCAATTTGAATAGTTAAAGGCACGATATGTATTTCATGTTGTGCTACTTCTTCTTTTGTTAAATCACAAGTTGAGTCCGTTACTATATGAATTCGTCCCACTTCGACACATCCTTTTACTTCATTAAAATTATTATATAGACTAATGAATCATTATGTAAACATGACATTTGTCATTAGGTAAACCCTGTCCTATCTGAATTGTAAACGCTACCTTGGATACTATAGCCTTTTCTCCTACCTCTTGTCTAACAAAGCCCCTCAAAGATTATGACAGCCTTATGACATTTTTGATATGAAATATATGACAAATGTAAATGTTCATGAATAAATTATTGGGGTATAGTAAATGTATGAACGAAAGGAGTGTTTCAAATGGTTGATTCATTTGACTATAAATCGTGGAAGGAAGAGCTTTGGAATGCCATCACACACGGCATTGGCTTTATTGTCAGTATTCCAGCACTGGTTGTCTTACTGTTAGCAGCGATACAAACAGGAAATGCCCTACATATTACAACCTTTAGCATTTTTGGTGCGTCTGTTATCATTTTGTTTTTAATGTCTACATTGCTACACAGTATGCCAGAAAAATATAAACACTTTTTCGCTATTTTAGATCACTCGTCCATTTATATTTTAATTGCCGGCACCTATACGCCGTTTTTATTGATTGCCGTTGGTGGCACAGTTGGATTGACTTTATTATGTATTATTTGGTCGCTCGCTGTGCTAGGTGTTCTTTTTAAATGTTTCTTTATTAATCGTTTTGAAATACTTTCATTAATATTTTATATTGGGATGGGCTGGTTAATTATTTTCGCCATTAAGCCCGTTTATCTCTACTTAGGATTTTATGGTTTTGCTTTACTACTAGCAGGTGGGCTATTCTATACAATTGGAGCCATGTTTTATGCTTGGCGTTCTCTACCCTATAATCACGCAATTTGGCATCTCTTTGTGTTAGCTGGCTGTGCCTCTATGTATGCTTGTGTTTACTTTTATCTATAATGAAAAATCGCTCCTTTTACTTCAAAAGCGAGCGATTTTCCTGTTTATTTTAATTCTTCTCTTATAAACGCAATGGCTTGCATTACCTCTTTTTCATTTTCTGCATCATTCAACATATTTCTAGCATGACGTAAGACGGGCCTCAAGGATTCAACAGATCGTCCAAATGCATTCATCCACTCATAGCGCGGCACCATCCAAGTATGGAAATGGTGTGTTGTATCCTCATTGTAAAAGTAATAAACATATTCGATACCCAACACTGTCCTTTGAGCCTTCCTTATTTTCGTTAAGAGATTAATATAGTCGATTTTTTCCTCATCATTTAATTCATCCATACAACGAATATGACGCTTTGAAGCTAGAATGACTAATCCCTTTATTGGATACGCTACATCTTGATGGGCGTGAAAATAATCTGTTTCAATGACAACACCCCCATTTGGTTTCACTTGCCCACTTGTGATTGCACAACTCAAGCAGTCAACATGTACTATTTCTCCACTTGATAACATTATTTTTCTCATTCATATCCCCCAAAAGCGTAGAAAAAGCACGGTCCAATAAAACCGTGCTGATCTGTCTATTTTTTTCGTTCAAAAATTTGATATTGGAATGTATAGCCCTCTGGTGCTTTTTCAGGTTCCTCTGTAGAGACTTGTACAAAATCCTGTTCGTAGTTAGGGAAATACGTATCCCCCTGGAAGGCATGATTGATTTTCGTAATATATAAGAGATCCGCAATCTCCATAACTAAACGGAAAATTTGCTCCCCTCCAATAATCATGATCTCTGGTACATCCCCTGCTAGTGCTAATGCTTTCTCTAAGCTTGTCACTACTTCAATGCCCTCCGCATGATAGTTTTCATCTCGCGTAATGACAATGTTGCGACGTCCTGGAAGCGGTCGTCCAATGGATTCAAATGTTTTACGTCCCATAATCATGGGCTTGCCCATTGTGTTGTTTTTAAAATACTTCAAATCCCCTGGTAAATGCCACGGCATCCCGTTGTCATATCCGATGACATAGTTGTCATCATGTGCCACAATTAAAGAAATCATACTGTCCCTCCAAATATTTCGTCCCTTTTATTATAAACACAATTGGTTTATTTCACCTCATTTATAAAAGAATTTTCTTTTTTCGATCATAAATCCTAGTAAAATTATATGAATAGTTTATAATAAGGATAACAGACGTCACGATAAAGGAATGATGCAGATGACTACTTTAAGAAAAGAAGCTGTTCAATATATTCAAGCCCAGCATACTGGCACACCTTATTACAGAGGTACACCACAGCAAGCAAGAGCGATGCGTGTAGGTACGCAATGGCATTCTCCCAATAAACCAAAACTAGCGTCTATTGAGAATCAACACATTACTGTACGAGATGGTGCACAAATTACGCTGCGAATTTATACACCTGTCATAGGTAAAAAGTTGCCCGTCATTGTTTATTACCATGGTGGTGGCTGGGTCTATGGCAATTTAGAATCTGTCGATGCAGGTTGTCAGCTATTAGCAGACCGAGCGCAAGCTATTGTCGTTTCAGTAGATTATCGTTTAGCACCTGAATACCCCTTCCCAACTCCCCTGCATGATGCCTACGATAGCCTAGAATGGGTGCATGACCATATTGGGGTGTTTGGTGGAGATGCAGCTCGAATAACGGTTGTTGGGGACAGTGCTGGTGGCAATTTAGCAACAGTTGTCGCATACCTAGCCGCAACATTGGGTGGCCCAACGTTACAAGCCCAAGCACTTATCTATCCCGTTACGAATGTAGATTTTACAACGGATTCCTATCAGGCGTATGGTGAAAACTACGGCTTAGATCAACAAGGAATGCTATGGTTCTCTCGACACTATACAGATGAAAGAAATTATACAAATCCGCTTGTGTCCCCCCTTCAGCTTGAAGATGTAAGTAAAATGCCAAAAACAATCATCATAGCGGCAGAGGCAGATGTTCTTTTTGATGAAGGTCTAAGCTATGCACATAAGCTTGCGGCTGCTGGCGTAGTAGCGGAGCATGTCACAATGCCAGGATTAATCCATAGCTATTTTAGTAAAATGAATTATTTTGAAGAAGCAACAATTGAAACGGTGACAAAAATTGCTCATTTCCTGAAATAAGTTTGGCTATCGCGTTCAAACAGTGCGATAATAGAGCAAAACGTTTTTTAAAGGATGACAACATGACACAAACAATTGCATTACAAATAAAACAGCCCTTTTCCGATCAATTAAAAAAAGGCTACCCACTTATTTCGAAGGACGCAGTGGATGCTCGACACTTACCTGCTGAACAAGGAACGCTACTAAAGCTGATGGATCATCATAACCGTTTTATTGGTACAGGTTACTACGGTATCCAAAATAAAGGGATTGGCTGGGTGCTAACGACTGATACGAACGAAACAATTGATACGGCTTTTTTCATTAAAAAATTCAAAAAAGCGGTGGATAACCGTGAAAAGTTTTTCAACGATGAACAGACAACTGCCTTTCGTGTTTTCAATGGTGAGGGAGATGGCATCGGCGGTCTAACAATTGACTTTTTTAATGGCTACTATATGGTGAGTTGGTATAGTGAGGGCATTTACTCATTTAAAGAAGTCGTTTATGAGGCGCTTGCTGAAACGGTCAACTACCAAGCTATTTATGAGAAAAAACGATTTGACAGTAAAGGGCAGTATATTGAACAGGATGATTTTGTGATGGGCACACCAGGTGAATTCCCAATTATGGTGAAGGAAAATGGGATGACCTATGCTGTCCATTTAAACGACGGAGCGATGACAGGGATTTTCCTCGATCAACGTGAGGTGCGATTGGCTATTCGCGAGCGATATGCGAACCATACAAATATGCTGAATACATTCTCTTATACAGGGGCATTCTCTGTGGCTGCCGCTCTAGGTGGTGCGATCAAAACAACGAGTGTGGATGTTGCAAAACGTAGCTTAGCCAAAACAATTGAGCAGTTCAGTGTCAATTCGATTGACTACGAAGCACAGGATATCAAAGTAATGGACGTCTTTCATTATTTTAAATACGCACAGCGTCACGCCTTACAGTTTGACCTTGTCGTATTAGATCCACCTAGCTTTGCACGAACAAAGCAAATGACGTTCTCAACGGCAAAGGACTACCCTAAATTATTGAAGGATACCATTGCGATTACTGCAAAAAACGGCATTATTGTTGCTTCCACAAACAATGCAAGCTTTGGCATGAAAAAATTTAAAGGCTTTATTGACCAAGCATTTAAAGAAACACGTACTCGCTATAAAATTGTAGAAGAATACGGTTTGCCAAAGGATTTCCGTGTATCACGTGAATACCCAGAATTTAATTATTTAAAGGTCGTTTTCATTCAGAAAATCGATTAAATCCTATTCAGACTGAATCACACTTTGTTGTGATTCTTTTTTTAGCTTAAAGGCTTACATGTTGTGAATAAATTTATTAAAGGTGGAAATAGAAAAGTGGCCTAAGAAATTCACTTCTTAAGCCACGCTAAGATTCTTATAAATAGTTCACAAACCAATCACGAATATATTCAAGTCGATTAATCCTTAACGTTGGTTTTCCGCTCCTTGACAGTTCATGATTCGATTCAGGGAAGCGAACAAACTTCGCTTCCTTTTTGCGATGCTTTAAGGCGATAAATAATTGCTCTGCCTGTTCAATCGGACAACGATAGTCTTTTTCAGCATGTAAAATTAACAGCGGTGTTTCGATATTGTTGACATATTTCAATGGTGAATGATGCCAAAGCTTTTCTATATCGTCGAGGCCAGCAAGAATTTGCCAGTCTGTAAAGTAGTAGCCGATATCACTGACACCATAGAAGCTAATCCAATTAGAAATGGAACGTTGCGTTACAGCTGCTTTGAAACGATTCGTATGGCCAACAATCCAGTTGGTCATGAAGCCACCATAGCTCCCACCTGTCACACCTAGACGATCTTCGTCGATAAAATCATAGTGCGCCAATGCGTAGTCCACAGCATCCATCAGGTCTTGATAGTCATTACCGCCATAATCACCACGAACGGCATCAACAAATTTTTGACCATAGCCATGACTGCCACGTGGATTTGTATAGAGCACTGCAAAGCCTTGTGCTGCAAGAATTTGGAATTCATTAAAATAAGTATTGGCATACATCGCATGCGGTCCACCATGGATTTCGAGAACAAGGGGATATTTTTTCCCTTCCTCATAGCCTACTGGCTTCATAATCCAGCCGTGTACCTTCCAGCCTTCTTTTCCTTCATATTCAATGGCCTCTGGAACAGCTAATGTTCTCGACTTTAAAAATTCTTCATTGATTGACGTCAACTGTTCTTTTTCACCCGTTTGTAAGTGGATGTAAAATAAATCCCCAGGATTTGTCGTCGTACTAATGGCTACGACAGCTTTATCATGCTCCGAATCAAGTGAAAAACCATAGACATATTGGTCATCATGAATGGCTGGATATATTTCACCATCTACATTGCCGAAATAAATCGCTGCATTGCCGTGATCGGTTACTTGGAAGTAGAAGCTTTGATTATCATTCATCCATTGGACACGTGGTGCCACGACACCTTGCAGGAAATCACCGATAGCAAAATCACCGACAGGTGTGTCAAATTCGCTTGTTACACATGTCAGAAGATTTTGTTCTAAATCATAGATCCATAACTTTGCATGTGTCGCATTTTCAAATTCTCTTTCACTTCCTATGAAGGAGATGAAGCGGCTGTTTGGAGACCATGATGTTTGATAAAACATGCCTGTTCCTTCTGTTAATTGACGTGCCTGCTTCCTATCTATGTCTAATAAGTAGATATCGCTCTTAAATGAAAAGTCTAGATCCTCTGATAAATTGGCTAAGTAAGTAAGGTATGTTCCATTTGGAGACCACGTACCAAGTTGGAAATGGTGGTTACCTTCTGTTACTTGCTCTAACTCTCCAGATTCCAAATTGACAATGGCAACGTGGGTAAACTGGTCCATATCTAAAAATCCAGCTGCATCAGATTTATGTTTCATCTTGTCTATTTCTAGTGGTTTTAATTCTTTATCTTCTTTCTTATTGTCCTCGAACTGATCATGAATTGTTTCATTTTGACCAAGCTTAACGGAAAAGGCTATTTTCTTTCCGCACGGAGACCATACTGGTGATGTCGCACCATGTTTACAATGTGTAACTTGCTTTGCCTCTCCACCTGCTTTAGAAAGGATATAAATTTGTGGCTTGCCAGTTCTCGTTGACAAGAATGCAATTTGATTGCCATTTGGAGACCAAACTGGTGAATTGGTTTTATCTTCACCAAATGTCCATTGCTGTGGCGTTTTGTCCTCCAAGTTTATGTAAAATAAATTTGATACATAGTCTTTTTTCTTCTCGTCAATACGTGTTTCTACATAGACCACCTCAGTCCCATCAGGTGATAGCTGTGGATCTGCTACTGATTTTAAGTGATAAAGATCTTCTGGTTGAATCCCTTGTTTCGGTGTCATTTATTTGCTCCTTTGAATTATATTTTCTGTGCTCTACTACAATACTTCGACACCCTAAGTAATATTCCTGCTAGTTAATTGAATTTTTCACCAGTTCCCAATATTCGGTTGATTTTGTCCTGCGATAAAATTTATAAAAGGGTTCATTCGGACGTGCATGTTCCTTATAAAAGTTCATCATTTGTAGCAAAAAATCTTCAATGTGCTCGACGTCTACTCTTTTAGCAAATAACGTACCAGCCTGTGCTTTTGCCCCCATCGGTATGGCGCCTAAATAGACATCAAAGCTTTCCTGTTGATAGACAAGTCCAATATCATCATATACGGCATTATAGCAGGCTGACGCACAGCCATTGACGTTGACACGTACTCTCGCAGGTACAGTGATGCCCTCTAAAGTATGATAAAGCTGTTCTGTTATGGGAGCTGCCTCCATTTTTTCACCATCACAAAAATCACAAGCTTTCATCGCAATGATCGATCCTGACGGCGCAATATAAAGACCAACCTCCTGAAGTGCTTGCATAGCTTCCGCAACTTCACTAGTTGGAATCGATAATAAAATGCTATAGGAAGCAGAGTATTTAATGGCTCCCTTTTCCCCCACAATCTCAGCTATTTTTTGAAATTGTGCAGGGGTATAATGCTTATTAATAAGACCAGGGCTGATTGCTAAACGTGTAAATTCACCATGATGGTTGAGTGTTTCAAAAGTTTGATCTGGTACGTTTTTATGAAATGCATTCATTCGTATCGCTCCTTATGAAAAAGGAGCTAGCAAGGTGCTAGCTCGATTTTGATTCAGTAAATTTTTGGTACCAGAAGATCCCCGTTTCTATGGTTGGGAGTTTAAAAAGTCTGGACACTATTACGTCGTGGCTTATTTTATTGTCTTAAAAGTTTTCAGGATAGAAGCCCTTTGCTAAAATTTCAATGGCCTCTGCTGCACGAACTCCTTCAGATGCTGCAGAGAGCGGTAGAATGACAAAGTGATCGTTTTTAACAGCTTCCATTTCCTTCAATGCTGGATCAGTTTTTAAAAATTGGATCTTTTGTTCCGCAGTTGTTTCACCATAATCAATTACGACAACAACCTCTGGATTGCGGTCTACTGCATCTTCCTTCGACACTGTTGTCCAACCTGATTCCACATCTGCAAAGATATTTTGACCGCCAGCAATTGTCACTAGCTCATTCATAAAGTTTTGAGCAGCGGTAAATACTTCCTTTTCACCACTGTCAAACACTAATACACGCAATTTCTCACTATCTTTCGGTAATTTAGCCTGAACTTCCTCTACATCTTTTGTCATTTGTTCAATTAATGCTTCTCCCCGATCTTCCACACGGAAAATCTTCGCGATTTGACGAATATCTGTGAAGATGTCCTCTAATGTTGGCTTTGTCATATTCGAAGCCGTATGTAAATAGGTGTGAATCCCTAATTCCTCTAGCTCTTCTGGTGTGCCAACGCCCTTTTCACCAAAACCACTTTTCCAGCCAGCATATAAGAAATCTGCTTCGGCATCAATGACTTGCTCCTTCGTTGGGTATTGATCAGAAAGCACAGGGACCTTATCATAGGCTTCTTGTAGTGGCTCGTAGATTTTATCATCTAAATAAGCCGTCCCAACCATTGATTCCTCTAAGCCTAGTGCTAGCATAATTTCTGTCACATGCTGATTTAAACTAATCGCTTTTGTTGGTGCTTCCTTATATGTTTGCGTTGTTTCATTATTTTCAATTGTTACTTCTGTTGTTGCCTCAGACGGCTCAACCACTTCACCTTGTGTTGCTGATTCAGGTTTGTCCTTTGCATTACAAGCCCCTAATACAGCGACCAAGGCAATGACCATTATCAGCCATAAACTTTTCCATTTCTTCATGTCCTTTTCTCCTTTGTTGTTTAAAATATAGAAAGAAAGTAGAGTCTTTCTTGCTACCGGGTTGATTTGTAGGGCATAAAAAAAACCCTCTTGTCGCCAAGAGAGTAGCATAGTGAAAAAATGGTATGGTCACCTTTATCACTATCCCCATCCTCGTGGTTCTTAGTCAAAAAACACATACTGGCAGGTATCCTGGCTTAGGTTCATTGTCTATACGCCTTCCCATAGTTACACTACAGTGGCATACTGTATAGACTCCCCATTTACAGTTGCGGGACAGCATCGGAATTGCACCGATTTCCCTTTTAAGCAAATGACAAATGCCATTTGCACCAATACGTTCTATAATTGTCAATACTATTGATAGACTAGCAGATGAAAATTTATAGCGCAATCAGTAGGTTGACGCTAAATACATAATCATCACTATATTAGCACTATTTCGACAAAAATACGAACTATTTTACAAGAAATATATGTACTAGTATTCTGTTACAATAAAAAGATAGCGATAGATAGAAACGAGGATTTGTTATGTACAAAACAATTGGTGTACTTGCGCATGTGGATGCAGGGAAAACAACCTTCTCCGAGCAAGTGCTTTTTCATACAAATAGTATTCAAGCCCGTGGCCGTGTCGATCATCAGGATACCTTTCTCGATAATCATGAGGTTGAGCGCAAGCGTGGCATTACGATATTTGCCGAGCAAGGTCGCATGCACATAGGCGATGATACATACACATTGATTGATACACCAGGGCATGTCGATTTTTCCCCTGAGATGGAGCGCGCCATTCGTGTTATGGATTACGCCATTATTATCATCAGTGCGGTTGAAGGTGTACAAGGCCATACAGAAACGGTGTGGCAGCTTTTACGCAAATACCATGTCCCAACGTTCTTTTTTATCAATAAAATCGACCGTGAAGGAGCCAATGTAGAGGCTGTTATGACCCAGCTACGTAAGGATTGCTCTCAGGATGTGTTGTTCATCGATGAACCGCTTCGAGCTGATTGTATTTCGAGTAGCATTACGGAATGGGTGGCGGAGCGTGATGAAGCACTTCTTGATGCCTTTTTGAATGAATCATTGGATCATGGACAGTGTCTTGCTCAGTTACAAGCAATGATTAAAAGTGAATGTGCCTTCCCCTGCTTTTCAGGCTCCGCGTTAAAGGATGAGGGCATTCAGGGATTCATTGCACAGCTCCCACTATTAACGGACACCCAGTTTGAAGTGAATGCACCGTTTGAAGGAGAGGTCTTTAAAATTCGCCATGACGGTCACCAACGTTTAACATTTATCAAGGCTGTAAAGGGATCCTTACATGTTCGTGATGAATTTTCATTTGGCGAAGTGACGGAAAAAGTAACAGAAATTCGCCTTTATAACGGCAGTCGCTTTGAAACAGTTCAACAGGTTGAAGCTGGCGAGATTTTTGCTGTCAAAGGGCTTAGTCAAGCAACTATCGGGGATCGCATCGGCACTACTATCCTGTCACAGCCCTATGAGCTTGTCCCAACACTACAGGCAAAGGTTCAATATGAAGGTGACCAGCATATTAAGGAAGTTCTACAATTTTTTCGTTTATTAGAAGCGGAAGAGCCTTCTTTGCGAGTTGTTTGGCAGGAAAAGTTCCAGGAAATCCATGTGCATATTATGGGCGTTATTCAGTTGGAGGTACTTGTCGAGGTATTAATGAAGCGTTTTTCATTAGCCGTCTCCTTTGGCGAGCCTCAAATTTTATATATGGAAACAATTGCGACGACAGTAACAGGCTATGGCCATTTCGAGCCACTCAAGCATTATGCAGAAGTCCATTTATTAATGGAGCCGAATGCACGCGGTACAGGCAATACCTTTAGCAATGCCTGTCATGCGGATAATTTATCAGTTGGCAACCAACGCCTTGTTGAAAAGCACCTGTTTGAGCGTGATCATCATGGCTTACTCACTGGCTTTCCCGTGACAGATGTTCATTTCACACTACTAACCGGTCGTGGACATAATGAGCATACCTCGGGCGGTGATTTCCGAGAAGCTAGTTTCCGTGCACTGCGTCAAGGACTTGAGCAAGCACAGAACGTCCTACTTGAACCATATTATCGCTTTAAAATGAAGGCATCAAATGATTTTATCGGTCGCATGATGACCGACATTCAGCAAGCATCAGGCACATTCGATGACCCGATTTTAACGGAAACAAACGTTGTGCTAACAGGACGTGCGCCCGTTGCCACACTTATGAGCTATAGCACGACCTTTGCCGCTTATACAAATGGAAAGGGCGCACTCATACTCCAATTTGATGGCTATGATGTGTGCCATAATGCAGAGGAAGTTATGGCGCAGATTGGCTACGAAAAAAATGCTGACCCTGAATATAGTTCTTCGAGCATATTTTGTGCGAAAGGCAAAGGATACACCGTTCCTTGGCATGAAGCCCAGGCAGCTATGCATTGTCAGTAAGATGGGAGCTGGGGGGAGATCTGTGTTCAACTATGAGTTTTTCTCTTGCTTCCGCGGGTATTTCTTGCTCAAGCGAGAGTATTTCCTGCTTCCGCGGGTATTCCTTGCTCAAGCGCTGGTATTTCTCCTGCTTCCGCGGGTATTCCCTGCTCAAGCGAGAGTATTTCTCTTGCTTGAGCGGGTATTTCTTGCTCAAGCGCGGGTATTTCTCCTGCTTCCGCGGGTATTCTCTGCTCAAGCTCGTATATTCACCTGCACCCTTCAATTAAACGAAACCAAGCCCCCCATTTTCTGGAGGGCTTGGTTTTTATATTGCACCAACAGCTTTCTTTGTTGGCTTGTACACCAGATAAGCAGGTTCGACAATAACGTAGCCTTGCGTGTTCGTGAAATCAATTAACACCTTACCTGGATGACTTTTCAAAATTTGTAGATGATCGATTAATTTCAGCAATTGCTCATGGCCGTTACCGCGTGGATGCCAGTTGAAATGGTAATCATTTAATTCTTGAACGGCTTCGATAAATTGCGTATATTCCTGTTGAACAAAGGCTATTAACTTTTCATTATGATGAATTTGCGCTAAATCGTGTAGATAGGTTTCATAAAAACGCATGACAATCGAGCATACTACATCATTGACACGCGCGGCACTTAAGACGGGTTTGGGCTCCAAAGATAGTCGGTCAAGGTTGGGCTTCGCTCGTGTTGAATCAATGCGTGTAATTAAATGATACTGCTCCCCATTTACCTCATAAACGATTGGATTCGTTGGCATATACATCATAAAGCTATTCGTCTTTGTTTTCAGTTGATCGGTTAACGCTGCCTTTGCAAAAAGATGCCCGTCCACATCCCCATTTTGTATCCAAATAATATCCTTATTATATAAGATTTGCTCGAAGAAACGATCATTCCGTATCAGCTTCGTTGCCAATAATTGATCGATCAATGATTCGACCACCATTCTTGTTTTCGCTTTCTTGGCAACTTCTGTGCGTAGCTGCTTACAAATGTTCATATCTAAATAAGTCATACATGCATCCCCTTTGCGTACATATTTTCAAAACAAAAAGGACTCCCTACTATTTTGAGGAAATCCTTTACTTTATCTTCTTTCATCACACAATGCCAAACTAACCCTAAGTATGTGTGAATGAGCTCGATTAAGAACCCTTTCATTCACTTTGGGCGTTTGACGTACTGTGACGAACAGATCATTCTGTTTTGTCAACATGCCACCTCCTATTCCTCGTAGGTTTATGGTGTGTACTCGTAACTAGGCAGGTATCCTGACTCATGGTCATTGCTTCTTTTCTCCTTCCCGTCCAAAGACAGTGGTTGCTGAAAAGTCGCTCACATTTACAGTTGCGGGACAGTGTCGGAATCGCACCGACTTCCCTTTTAAGCAAATTGCACGCAATTTACACCTATTACTACACGGTATTCAGTTGGTAAGGAAATTTGTGAAAATTCTATATTCCTTAGCTATTCATTGTAAAGTAATGTATGTGCAAAGTCAATTTATGCTAAAATATACCAATTTCGCTTGAAATCTAACGATAAAATCCCGACATGTTTAGCCAACATTGAAGCATCTATAGTTTTGGTCGCTCATGCTGTTTGTTACTCTCTAAGAGCTAAAAGCATTTGTGCCTCTTTTTTATGTTCTTCATCCCTTCTCCGTGATAGGAACTCGACCACAAAAAAAAGCCACACATAAGTGGGCTTTCATCAATCATCACGACCCTAAAACATACTGCGCTAAAACACTCTGCACTTTATAAATATTGGTCGCCTTATTAAAGTTTTTTTGAATGGGTAATGGCGTGCTTGACACCCAGATTTTGAGCTCTGCATCTAAATCAAATGTTCCGGCTGTTTCCACAGAAAAATGAACGATATTTTTATAGGGAATGGAATGGTATTCGGTTTTCTTGCCAGTCACCCCCTGTTTATCAATAAGGATTAAACGTTTATCAGTAAAAATAAACGTATCTCTAATAATTTTATAGGCATTTTTAATTGTTTCATGTGGAATCAATAAATCTTTGACCTCCTCCTGTAATTTTTCCAGATTCACCTCGCTTGCATTGCCGATTAATCCATCAAATAAGCCCATTGCATGACCCCTTTCACTCTTGTTTATTTAATGTATTACAAAGTAGATAGAGCTACGACAGCAAATAATGGTATTATTTAGTCTATAGGGGTGAGGCATTGCGCAAAATCATAGTTTCTTTTTTGTCGATACTAACAATTGTATTTATAGGCTGTAATGAAGAGAGGCTACCTGATGGCGAGCTGTCTATGGTCAGCATTTCGAATGCCACAGAATTCGGTCAAGTGAATACCGATTTTTTTAAGGAGTATGAGGAAAAGGAATCGCTCGAATTATTTCAAAAAGCTAGAACAACTGCTGTAAAAAACGAAGGTATCGTGGATATGGCTTCACCTGAATTTGATCTACGAGTTGTCGATACAGATGGAAAGAAGCAGGATTATCATTTATGGTTAGGTGAAGTAGGTCAAAATAGTGGCATCATGGATGTGAATGATACGCACACTCTTTATTACATCTCAGAGGATTTCACAGAGCAGCTAATTGCGTTGATTAGGGAATAAAAAAACACTTTCCATCTATTTTCAAGGAAAGTGTTTTTATTTGATCCACTAGCGCCATTGTGGGGCTTTTCGTAGTTTTGTTGCTTGTTCAAAAGAATAGGCGAGTTTTATTAATTTGGCTTCACTAAACGCAGTACTAGCAAAAGTGATGCCAAAGGGTCTGCCACTTTCCATATAGCCAGCAGGAACAGCGATTGTTGGGTAACCTGCTTTGGCACTAATGGTAGAGCCTATATAGGACGGGAAAACAATCGCATCTAGGTCATATTTTTTTAAGGCATAATCAATCCCCTGGTCCTGAGAAAAATAAATGTCCTCTAATTTAGCATGTATATACTCAGGATTCCTCAATGTATTGGCTAAACTCTCCCGCATCTCTAGCTTGTCTTGACCATATTTTAATGATTGTACTTTACGCTGCTGATTGAATAGAATCAGCTCTTTCATTGAATGTACTTGGAAATGCGCAGGTAAACCCATTAAGAAATTATCCAAGCTATGCTTCAATTCATATAGCATGACCCCTTTTTTCCAATCTCGATGAAATGAAGGAATATCAATGTCATCCACGATGATCGCACCTTGCTCTTTCATAGCCTCAATAGCTTGTTTAAATAGTACTTCATCATATTCACCAGAATCATAATACTCGTTTGACGCACGATGATATATACCTACTCTCGCACCCTTCAACCCTTTACTATCTAGAAAGCTTGTGTAATCCTCATGACTTCTTCTTTCACACTTATATGTAGCACTGTCTTCCTTATCTACACCCGCTAATGTGCCTAATAAAATGGCTGCGTCTGTCACCGTTCTTGCAAATGGTCCAGCGGTATCCTGTGTGTAGGTAAACGGGATAATACCACTACGACTAATGAGTCCAACAGTTGGTTTAATACCAACAACTGAATTTTGAATAGCTGGGCTCAAAATAGAGGCATCTGTTTCCGTTCCGATAGCTAAAACTGAAAAATTGGCAGCTACCGCTACGGCTGATCCTGTACTTGAACCGCCCACAAAGAGTGTTGGGTCCCCATAAGGATTTAATGTTTGACCGCCTCTGGCACTATAGCCTGCCCACATCGTACTGGACATGGCATTTGCTAATTCGGTCATATTAGCCTTTCCTAAAATGATCGCTCCCGCTTCACGAAGTTTTTTAACTAGAAATGCCTCTTCTTTCGCTACATAATTTTCTAAAG
Organism: Lysinibacillus cavernae; assembly: GCF_009724685.1. Lineage (GTDB taxonomy): Bacteria > Bacillota > Bacilli > Bacillales_A > Planococcaceae > Lysinibacillus > Lysinibacillus cavernae. The sequence goes on along the minus strand of NZ_WMEF01000002.1, from coordinate 291,743 downwards.
CAATCGTTCCCGCACTTGTATGCATAAAATCCTTTGTTTCAATACTGTCTTTTAGCACAATCGGAATACCATGCAGTGCGCCTCTTGCTCCTCTCGTTTTTCTTTCTTCATCTAATGCTTCTGCAATAAATAGTGCCTCTGGGTTGATCTCTAGCATTGAATTGATCTTAGGTCCATCTTGATCATACATAGCTATGCGATGTAAGTAATACATGATTAGTTCTTTGGATGTTACTTCTCCTTGTTCCAATGCTTTTTGAATGTCATAGATGGACATTTCTTCTCTTAAAATGCTATTAAATTTTATCTCCATGTATGTTCTCCTAGCTGTTTTTCTTATATTATAACAATAATGTTAAAATTAAGAAAATACAGAAAAACACTTATTCATCGTGAATTGCCTGGAACAGCATTTGTGCATAGCTGTCAGTGAAAGTAAAGCCCTCTTTTTCTTTGTAGCTCTCATCGACAATTACTCCAGCCTTCATAACATAAATGCGGTCGCATAAATAGGAAACTGCCCTTAAATCGTGCGAGATGAACAAAATGGACATGCCTCTTTCTTTATTTAAGTTGATCAATAAATCAATAATCTCCCGCTGTATGAGGCGATCTAGGCTCGAAACAATTTCATCACACACCAATAATTGTGGCTCAACTAAAATGGATCGTAGTAAATTGATCCGTTGTCTTTCCCCACCACTAAGCTCAGAAGGCAAGGCATGTAAGATATCTGTTGGTAGCATGACCTTCTCTAACATTGATTGTAAATAAGTGTCCGTCACCGTTTTTTGATGCTGTAATGGCTCTCTTAACAGTTCCCTCACTGTCCATACAGGGTTTAAGGCTCCAGTCGCATTTTGAAAAATGATTTGGCATTTTTCATAAAAAGCTGTGCGATTACGCTTGGTAATTGGTTGTTGTTGAAAAAACACTGCCCCTTTTTCAGGTTCTTCTAATTGCATAATCACTTTGGCCAATGTACTTTTGCCACTGCCACTTTCGCCAACGAGACCTACGATTTCACTTTTTTCAACAGTAAGGTTAATATTGTTTAATACTTGCTGTCCCTTTCGATAGGTTTTACAAATATTATCAACTTGAAGCAACAAAATGAACGCCTCCTAAAAATGATTAGCTACAAGCCGTTTTGTGTACAGATGCTTTGGCTGCTCAAAAATTTCCGCTACTTGCCCACGTTCCACAATTTCACCGTTTTTCATAACAAGTATAAAATCAGCGATGGAAGCGGCAACGCCTAAATCATGTGTAATCAATAGTACTGTTGTTCCTAGTTGGGTATGAAGCTTTTTCAATCGTTTGATAAACTCCTGTTGATGGAGCATATCCAACGCAGAGGTTGGTTCATCCGCCATTAAGACGTCTGGTTCATTATATAAAGCACAGGCGAGCATACACCTTTGTAGCATCCCACCTGAAAGTTCAAAGGGATAGCTTTCTAACACATCTTCAGATAGGTTTAAGTCCTTTAAAATCACCTTGATTTTAGCTAAAAACGCCTCATTTTTATGCCCCAGCCGTAAAGCTGTTAACGAATATAATTGCTGCTTCATTTTTAAAGTGGGAGAAAAGCTATTGGTTGCATCCTGAAAAATGGTAAAGAAATGCTTTTTACGAAGAGCCAATCTCTCATCTCTCGATAAATCTATTAAATCTCTTCCATTAAAAAAGATAGTTCCTTCCAGAGTCGCTTGGGCTGGAAGGATGCCAAGAAGTGCAGAAATGGTTGTACTTTTGCCACTTCCACTTTCACCGATGATAGCGGTAATCTGACCTTTAGGCACAGTAAATGTCATACCCTTTATTAAATATTTATCGTTTATTCGTACAGTCAAATTTTCAATATTAAACATGTGACCGTCCTCCTCCCTGCTTGAAAGTGCCACCAATCGCTTGCACACATAATAGCGTTACAAAGATTATCATCCCTGGGAAAAGCCCCATCCACCATGCCCCTACAAGTAAGTCATTTTGTGCCGTATAGAGCATTGTTCCCCATGATGGAATAGCTGGAGGGACACCAATTCCTAAAAAGCTTAAGGACACTTCGGTAAAAATTGCCCCAGCAAAATTAAAAATTGTCACGACAAAGATGGCAGGAAAACTATTGCGTAATAAATGACTAAAAAGAATTTTCCACAATGGTGTGCGGAACATCGTAGCCATTTGCACGAATTCTAATTCCTTCAAACGAATAAATTCAGAACGCACAATACGAGCTGTGACAAACCAACCAGTGATCCCCATAATGATCGCCATACGCCACACACTTCCCTGCATAATAGCTTGAAGAGCTAGGACAATGACTAAGGTAGGAATCGTTAATAGTGCTTCTAGAATACGCATCATCACTGCATCGATGGTACCGCCAAAATAGCCGCTTAATCCGCCGTAAATGATGCCGATTATGCTTGACAGAACAACCGAAAAAACCGCAATGAAAAGGGTCACCTTCCCACCAACAAGTAAGCGTGAAAGGACATCTCTGCCCAGCTGATCCGTTCCCAGTAAATGTGTGCCATTAGGTGCTTCATAAATATGATTCATATCCATCGCATTTGGTTCAAAAGGGGCGAGGATTGAGGACAAAATAGTCAAACCAAAAATCAGAGCAAGCAGCACGAACCAAATGATGGGCATCTTCCGCTGTGTTCCTCTTCTCATACAATACCTCCTCTTCTTAACCGTGGATTGAGACAAATCATCAGTACATCAATCATAAATAAACAGATGACCACCACCACACCAATGATTAAAATGGCTCCCATCAAAACTGGAAAATCCTTTACCATGACTGATTTCACTAAAAGTTGACCTAAGCCTGACCAGCCAAATAGTGTTTCAACTACAATGGACCCTCCGAAAAATGAAGGAATGGTCATTCCGATATAATTGATATAGGGAATGACAGCATTTCGGAAAACCATTGTCCGAATTTCTCGTTCTGGTACGCCATTAGCAAACGCAACTTGCACATAATAGCTTCGATTTTCCGCTTTCACACTATCCTGTAAAAAACGAGCAAATATGCCGACATGTGAAATAACAAGGACGGTTAAAGGAAGGACGATATGATATAAACGATCCACTAGCCCCCCTTCTCCTCGTACATCGTTCATGCCCGATGTAGGAAACCAACCGAGCTGTACAGAAAACACCATAATGAATAAGATGCCTAGCCAAAATGGTGGAATGGCTGAGCTGGCAATACTAAACATAGATAGCACGCGATCTACTATTGAGCCCTCTTTCATTCCTGCCAACAGACCGAGCCAAGTGGAGGCTATCGCTACGATCAATAAAGTCAGAACAACAAGTTGTAATGTAGTTGGTAAACGTTCTTGTAAAATCGCCGCTACTGGTCTGCCCTCTTTTGCCGAATACCCAAGATTCCCTTGTAGTGCTTCACGAAGCCAAGTACCATATTGATACAGTACGGGTTCATCGAGACCAAAAGCTTTTTCAATGCGTTCTTTCTCTGCCGTCGATAATGTTTGTGCGTTCCCACCATAATAAGCCGCTGCTGGGTTGCCAGGCGCTGCATGCATGATGAAAAAAGAGAGGAAGCTCACGATAATGAGGACGATTGTCCCCATTATCACTCGCTTCCCGATCCATTTAGCGATCATTCCATTCCCACTCCTCGACATTCCATAAGAAGCCTGCACCGTGGTGACCTAAAATGCGCTCTTTGACACCACTAATCTGGTGATTGATACCATAAACAGCATCCACATAAGCAAAGTAGGCGAACGGTGGGTCTTGTGCTAACTCCTCTTGTAATGCCATATAGACTTCCTTACGTTTTTCTGGATCGACGGTTGTACGCCCTTCCTCTAGCAAAGCATCTACTGTAGCATTGGCATAGCTACCGTAATTGTAGCCGGCACTTGTGAGACTTGATTCACCAGAATGGAATAAGCTATACGTATGGTGGTCAGCATCATAGGGACTTCCCCAGCCAACCATAAACGCTTCGGTTTCTTCAATAACAATATTGCTCCAATCTAAGGCAGCTACTTCCACATCTGCCCCTACCGCTTTATAGCCTTCTGCCACATAATTGGCCATATTAACACGCACTGTATCTGTAATCGGAGCAGTGATGGTAAACGCTAATTTTTCGCCATCCTTATAGCGAAAACCATCATCTGCTAATTGCCAGTCAGCTTGTTCAAGTAGCTCATTTGCTTTATCGATGTCGTAAGTATACTGTTCAATGTTGTTGTTCACAAAGGTATGTTTTTGAAGTGGCGAATAGGCTTCTGTGCCGTAACCATGTAAAATGCCTTTCACAATGCCCGCACGATCTGTCGAATAGCTAATTGCCTTTCGAATCGTAACATCCTGCCAAAGAGGATACTTCATATTAAATAAAACACCGCGATAATCGGCTGATTCAACCTCGTACATTTTTAAATGCTCGACTTTCGATAGCTCCTCCACCTGATTCGGATCAAGTAATGCAATATCGACTTCGCCAGATTTTAGCTGTAAAGCACGAACATTGCTATCTGGGATAAATTTAAAAATAACTTTTTCAATCGAAGCTTTCGTGCCAAAGAATGAAGGATAAGCTTTTAGTGTCAAGCTGTTTCCTTTATCCCATTGCTCGAACTTATAAGGACCAGCCCCAATGGGTTGTTGATTAAACGTAGCTGTTCGTATCTCTTGCCCTTCGAAGGCATGCTTTGGCAAAATAGGCACTGTTAATTTATCGAGCATCGGCGTAAATGGCTCGTCTAATTGAATGGTCATTGTAGTATCATCGACCTTTTTCATTGAGGCCACATGAATAAAATCAGACTTTAAAAAAGAGCCATTTGCATCATCAAGAATACTGTCAATGGTAAAGATCATATCGTCCACCGTTAAGGTTTGCCCATCATGAAATGTCACATCATTACGAATAGTAATCGTATAAGTCATCTGGTCATCTGATATTTTAATACTTTCGGCTATATCATTAACAGGAATGTTATGTTCATCAAAGCGCATCAGACCTCTAAATAAAAAGGCATCTAAATTGGTTTCCTCCAGAATTGGATTTAAACCTGCAAACTCAGACTCTGAGGCGAAAATAAGCTCATTTGACTGAGAGGATGACGTAGCAGATGGCAGTTTCTTCTCGCCTTGACTAGAAGTACAGCCCACAAGACTTAGTGCTAGTATCATCATAAGTATAAATACGAAAAACTTTTTCAATTTACTATCTCCTTTATTACAACAAAAATTACAGGTATGCCGATATATGCTCAAACATACAGTTTATTTCTTTAATAAGAATTCTCTGCTCTTTTGCGAGCCATCTACAATGAATCGCCTGATCTGTCAGCTTAGTCACACTTGCCTGAAGGGATTTCTCCTGTTGAATCATATCCTGCAAATCTCTTATTGGGAGATTTTTAACAAGCGGTGACACAATCCATAATGAGCCAACATAAAGTGCCTGTTCAAGCAAGCCAATCGTTGAAAAATTCATCTCCTGAGGCTTGAAATGAAAGGAATCGAAAGCAATGAGTGTACCCTCTACATAGAGTTTATATTTAGATTGGAATGTTTGATAATCAAAGATTTCGCCTCGCATTTCTCTCCCTGGAGCGACAATCTCTCCCCAAATCAACGTGGAGCTCTCTTTCATATGAATCGTTGTATCTACCTGAAATTTCGCTCGTTCAAATGGGATGGTCACCTCAGGAAGCCATTCTAGTCTAGCCTCTTCTTCGAGCTCCACCGTAATAGCCTGTGTACAAACCTCGCCTGTGTGAGATGGGTAGATTTTTAAGGCTGATTGTTGCTTTAACCTCACCTGACTCTCTGGCGCAAGCTTGATGGAAATTTCATTGCGATCACCAGCTACCATACCACCTGAGGATTCCATGATAAAAACCGTAGCTGTCGGATTATTGCCTTCATACAGTTCCCGACTAGCCTTTAACGGTGGCTGCTGGTATACATGAACAAGTCGTGTATAGCCTCGTCTAACCTCAAAGCCCATCTCCAACTTGCCGAAATGATTGACTTTTCCTAGATTAAGCATTCTCTTCAACTGCTTCGGCACCTTCAAGTAACATATGGTGCTGAATCCATTCAATCACTTTATCTACATTCGTTTGTGATCGAACATCTGCAAAAATATATGGACGTCCATTGCGCATTTTTTTCACATCCTGATCCATAAGCTCTAAATCAACACCAACATGAGGCGCCAGGGATGTTTTATTAATCAATAATAAATCTGAACGTGTTAACGCAGGGCCACCTTTACGTGGGATATCCTGTCCTTCTGCTACATCAATGACATAAATATAGCCATGTACTAGCTCAGGGCTAAATGTTGCTGATAAATTATCGCCACCGCTTTCAATAAAAATAATATCTAAATCTGCAAAGCGTTTATTCAAATCATCAATCGCAGCAAAATTCATCGACGCATCTTCTCGAATAGCTGTATGAGGGCAACCACCTGTTTCCACCCCAATAATACGCTCTTCTGCTAAAACACCGTTCGTTATTAAATATTGAGCATCTTCTCTTGTATAAATATCGTTCGTGATAACCGCTACATTGTAGTGCTCATGCATCACACGTGTTAATTGATCTACTAAAGATGTTTTCCCTGATCCTACTGGACCACCAATGCCAATTCGTATTGGTTTCATTGTTATCCTCTCGCTTTCTATGAAATAAATAATCTTGCAAATAAAAATTCATGTTTCATGGATGCCAGTTCGATCCCTAGCGCATTATTAGCTAGATCATCCATTGTTAACGTCATCACTGTTGTCGCAGCTTCCTCCACAAAAACAAGTAACTCATGTAATGCTTGGACACCTGTATTTTGACCAAACGGCACAGCACGGACCGCATTTTGTACTAAGCCACTAATCGAAGCATACATAAAGGTCATGACCGCATGAAAGACATTGACACCTAGTGCCTCACAATAAATGCCATAAAGGACTGCGTAATGACCCTTCACTTCCTCACGGTCAATCTTCTCTTTCCATTGCAATAAAAAAGGGCTCTCCATAAGAGGTGCCACTGTTCGCATAAACTGCTTTCCTACATTGACACTTGCCTCTCTTGATTCCTTCGCTAGCTTTATGGCCCCACATAGTTCATCGAGCTCTGTGAGACGAGCAACATCTCTTCTTTTGGCTGCATGGAACGCTTCTTGAATCAAGAGGGCGTCCCCATGTACTAAATTATGAAATAAATACACTTTACAAAAATTCACCAATTGTTCCTTTGTGCGAATGACATCTTCCTGAATATACGTTTCCATGCCATAGGAATGTGTATAGGAACCGATAGGAAATGCGGAATCATGGACTTGCAATAATCTTAACAAGGATAAATTAGTGAGAGTGTCCACGGTATTTGAATGGCTGCTTGAAACGTCGTTCAGTTGTTTCATAGTGTACCCCTATTTCATCTAGTAACGGATTAATCGTATGATCTGCTCGTACGATGATTTCATTTTTTTCGATTAAGCAAGGTGTATGACGATTGCCTAGTTCAAATGCCGATTTCCCCATTTCGTTCATGTCTTTTGGCGTAATGACAATCACAGGCTCCAATTTAGTGCGAATCGCAATTCGACGGTCATCATCCTCAAATAATAAGTCACCATACTTAAGTGGTTCTTCTCCCTCTAAACGTAATGCAACATCTGTCCCCTTATCCGTTTCTGTGCGAAGAATTCGTTTGCTTAATTCCTCCCACTCTAACTCAATCCATTCTGTTGCCTTCTCTTGATGTTGTTCTTCGTTGGCAATATTACCAATAATTTTTTCAATTAACATATAGTCAGCACCTCATCTTATTTTTTTGCTGTTACACTCACTTTAATCTTTTAGAATAGGAAATATCGCTGTGCCATTGGTAGTACGTCCACTGGCTCACATGTCGCTAACTCACCATCAATTTTCACTTCATACGTTTCTGGATTCACATCAATTTTTGGTGTAGCATCGTTAAGCTTCATATCAGTTTTACGAATATTTCGGCAATTAGAGACCGTACCAATCATTCGTTTTAGGCCTAGTTTTTCTGGTAAGCCTTCTTCGACAGCAATTTTCGGTAAAAATGTCATGCCACAATTTTGCGGACCTTGTCCATAGAAGCCATATGTTTGACGTCCCTTCATCGGTTGTGGTGTAGGGATCGATGCATTTGGATCACCAGTTATGCCATACACTGCAATACCCGCTTTGATGACAACTTCAGCCTTCACACCAAAGAAAGCTGGCTCCCAAAGGACAATATCGGCTAACTTCCCTTCCTCAAGCGAGCCTACCTCATGGCTAATACCATGGGCAATGGCTGGATTTATATTGAGTTTTGCTATATAACGCTTGACGCGATAATTATCGTGATCCTTGCCTTCATCCTGCGATAGTGGGCCTCGTTGCTTTTTCATTTTGTCAGCTGTTTGGAACGTTCGTAATGTGACTTCACCGACACGCCCCATCGCTTGCGAATCCGAGGACATGATGCTCAAAATACCTAAATCTTGCATAATATCTTCCGCTGCAATCGTTTCTGGTCGAATGCGCGAATCCGCAAATGCCACATCTTCTGGTACATCATGCTTTAAGTGATGGCACACCATCAGCATATCTAAATGCTCGTCAATCGTGTTAGTTGTAAACGGTTTGGTAGGATTCGTAGATGCTGGCAAAATATTAGGTAATGATGCCATGATTAGCTGGTCTGGCGCATGTCCTCCACCAGCCCCTTCTGTATGGAAAATATGAATCACACGACCATCAATGGCATTAATCGTATCTTCCACAAACCCCGCTTCATTCAAAGTATCAGAGTGTAGCGCAACTTGAATATCGTAATCATCTGCGACTGATAGGCTTTGATCAAGTGCTGCTGGTGTTGCGCCCCAGTCCTCATGAATTTTCAAACCGATTGCTCCTGCACGAACTTGTTCAATGATTGGTGCTGGGTCAGAAGCACTACCCTTTCCAAGTAAGCCAACATTGATTGGGAAGCCTTCTACAGCCTGAAGCATGCGATGCAAATGCCATTCACCTGCTGTTAAGCTCGTCGCCTTCGAGCCAGCTGCTGGACCTGTGCCACCGCCAATAAAAGTCGTTGTACCTGCTAGTAATGCTGTTTCCACTTGATCAGGGCTGATGAAATGGATATGTGTGTCGATAGCTCCTGCCGTTGCAATAAGCCCTTCGCCTGCATATACCTCTGTCCCTACGCCAATAATCATATCTTGATCGACACCATCCATGCTATTCGGATTACCTGCTTTACCTATGCCGATAATGCGCCCATCTTTTATGCCGATATCCGCTTTAACGATACCTGTATAATCGACTATCATGACATTAGTAATGACTGTATCAAGCACACCTTCATTGCGTGTATTTTTGCCGTTTTGTCCCATAGAGACACGTAATGATTTGCCACCACCAAAGACACCTTCATCTCCGTAAGATGTATAATCTTTCTCGATTTCAATCCACAGGTCCGTATCGGCTAAACGAACTTTATCGCCAACTGTGGGACCAAACATTTTCGCGTAAGCTTCATGTGTTACCTTCATTTTTCTTCCGCTCCTTTAAAGCCACCTTCAATTGCCTTGTCTAAAATTTCGTCTTTATGGTGGGTAGAGCCTTCTGTTAACATATTTAAGCCAAAGACATGTTGTTTACCACCAAACTCAACAAGCTCCACCTCTTTTTCTTCACCAGGTTCAAAGCGCACCGCTGTTCCCGATGGAATATTTAAATGCATCCCGATGGCATCTTGACGATTAAATTCTAGAAATCTATTAACCTCGATAAAATGAAAATGTGAGCCTACTTGTATTGGTCGGTCTCCTGTATTCGCAACTAAAACCTTTTTTGTTTCTCTGCCCACATTGATTTCAATGACACCGTTTTTCGGTCTGATTTCTCCAGGAATCATATGCAAACACTCCTTTACTGAATTGGACGGTGAACCGTGACAAGTTTCGTCCCATCTGGGAATGTACATTCAACCTGCACATCTGGAATCATGTCCCCGACACCATCCATCACATCTTCCGCTGTGAGTACATGTTTGGCTTCACTCATAAGCTGTGCCACCGTTTTACCATCTCTAGCACCTTCCATAATAAAACTACTAATCAGTGCAACAGCTTCTGGATAATTTAGCTTTAAGCCACGAGCTTTTCTTTTCAGCGCAAGTTCTCCTGCCACATGGAGGAGTAATTTTTCTTGTTCTACTGGTGATAGCTTCAATCCAATCTCTCTCTTTCCTATATTCAGAATTATCTTTCAATAATATTCTTTTGTGGCATAACTTCCTTTCAGCTTCATTTTTAATGTTCTTACCATTCAGTTTTAACTGCATTTAGTTGTTGTCTTACAAATTATGATTTCGCAAGGGATATGCGAAGAGAAATAGAAATGACTTGTTGACCCGGCGAATGCGGGTTGCATTAGTTGAAGTGAGTAATAGAGGTAACAGCTAGTCCATTATAAGAAACTAAATTAAAAAATTCAACATTTTTATTTATCTGTGAATTTACAAGTTTTATAAATAAAAAAATAAAAAAGAGGCATATTTTACAGAAAATTGGTCATCTGTAAAAAAGCCTCTTAATCCTCCCAGTGAAACGGAGCAAAAAATTATACTAAAAAACTTGTAAATTTATTGTTGAGAGATTCTTATTTCAGGGCTAAAAACCCTTGAAAATCTCCTTTTCTTATCTAAACATGGAATTGATTTGTTAATTTTTGCAAGTTATCAGCTTGGACACTTAAGTCCTGTGTGACATGATTGACAGCTTGCATGGAGGCTGTTTGCTCATCCATTGAATGTAAAACGGCTTCTGTATAATTCGATAATCTACCCATGCCATCTGCAATCGTCGTAACCGTTGATGCCACTTCATTGGCACTACTAGAAAGTTGTCCAGCTGTCGTCGAAATATCTTCAAGCTGATTAGTCATTCGACTAACATGCTGTGAAATGGTACCGAATGACTTTGTCGCTTCCTCAATGACATACACACCTTGTTGAACATTTTTCAAATCATCGCCTACCGCTGATGCTACCTGTTTTGTGTCACTTTCAATACCAACGACTAAATCCACAATTTGCGTAGCAGAGTGCTTTGATTGCTCTGCTAATTTACGCACTTCTTCTGCCACGACTGCGAAGCCTTTACCATGCTCCCCAGCACGCGCTGCTTCAATAGCCGCATTCAATGCTAATAGATTCGTTTGATCCGTGATAGCTGTAATCATAGCTGTCATCGATCTAATATCCGACATTTTATTGGATAATTGTTGCATGAGATCACTCGTTTTTTCTGTTGAAGATGAAATAAATTGCATTTGTTCTTTCGCCACATGTAAAATGTTTGCACCATTCCCTGCAATCTCGTTGGCATCTTTTGCATGATCAAAAACATCTTGTGTTGCCACTGTAATACGCTCGATTCCAGTGACTGTTTCTTGCATCGCATTGGCACTATGATTGGCCGATTGTGCTGCTTGTTTTAAGCCCTCTGTCGTTTTCTCCATCTGTTGATCCACTACTTCAACAGCCTGTGTAATTTCATTCGTACTTGCCGATAACTCCTCGATGCTAGCTGATAGATCGGTAGAGTTGTTGGCAATTTCTTGTGTCATTGTTCGTAATTGTTCCTTCATCTCCAAAAAGGATTGAGCTAGCTGAGAAATTTCACTCTTGTCATGAACCTCGATTACAACTGAATCTAGATGGCCTGCAGAAATCCCTTGTGCAGCCTCAGTTAACTGTTTAATTGGCTGAATGACTTTGTAGTGGACATACACCGTGTAAGAGAGCGTAATAGCGATTCCTACGATGGTTAATATGGTAGAAAGCCATTCTAAAGTTGTTACATTGGTCAAATCAATCAATAAAATAATAATCATTAAAACATTTAATAATGAAAAGCCAAGTAAACTCTTTTTTCGTAAACTCATAACAAATTCCCCCAACTAAAATATTACTTCCATACCAGTATTATAGTTGAATAATCCTGAAAATCATAAGAATACGCTCTGTTTTTATAAGAATAAAGACACAGCAAGTTGATCTTGGTCGCAAAAAAAAGACTATAGACAGCCCAAAAAGCATGTCTACAGTCTATAATGTTCTTGATTTATTTTAATTTCATGATACTAGAGCCAGCAATACCTGGATGTGTCATTTCATATGGATCTAAAATTAAATCTAATTGCTCTTTTGTTAAGACACCTTCTTCAATACAAAGCTCACGAATAGAACGACCTGTTAGAATTGCTTCGCGGGCAAGACGAGCAGCTACTTCATAGCCGACATGAGGGTTTACTGCTGTTAATACCCCAACACTTTTCTCTACATATTCTTTCATACGTGCTTCATTTGCTTCGATGTCTTTTAAGCAATTTTCCGTAAACGCATGGAATACATTATTCATAATGCTAATGGATTGGATTAAGTTAAAGACTAATACAGGCTCCATTACGTTTAATTCTAATTGTCCAGCTTCAGATGCTAGAGAAATGGTATGGTCATTACCAATCACTTGGAAGGCTACTTGGTTCAGTACTTCTGGCATAACAGGGTTAACTTTACCTGGCATAATAGAAGATCCTGGTTGACGAGCTGGTAAAAGGATTTCTCCTAAGCCTGCACGTGGACCAGAAGCCATTAAGCGCAAGTCATTGGCAATTTTAGACATATTAATCATACAGATTTTTAATGCGCCAGATACTTCTGTATAAGCATCTGTATTTTGTGTAGCATCCACTAAATGTGTTGCACCTTTTAATGGTAAACCAGAAATGTCAGCAAGATGCTCATCAACCGATTTAATGTAATCTGGGAAGGCATTTAAACCTGTCCCTACAGCTGTTGCACCCATATTCACATCATATAAATTTGGACGTGTTTGACGAATGCGTACGATATCACGGTTGAGTACGCGGCAATATGCTTCAAACTCTTGTCCTAAACGAATTGGTACTGCATCCTGTAAATGCGTACGACCCATTTTAATGACATGTGCAAATTGCTCTGCTTTTTGATGGAAGACAGATTGCATATAATCCATCGTCACTAATAATTCATCTATTAAATTTAACACAGCAATATGAATAGCTGTTGGGAAAGCATCATTTGTTGATTGTGACATATTTACATGACTGTTTGGACTTACTGTATGATAGTCACCTTTTTCTTTCCCTAAAATCTCTAGGGCGCGATTGGCGATGACTTCATTGGCATTCATATTGATTGATGTACCTGCTCCACCTTGGATTGGGTCTACAATAAATTCCGCATCCCATTTGCCATCAATCACTTCTTGTGCTGCTTCGACAATTGCCTCACCAATTTCTTTTGATAATAGGTGTACTTCCATATTACTTAATGCAGCTGCTTTTTTCACGATCCCCATTGCTTTAATGAGTGAAGAGTGAATTGTGTAGCCTGTAATTGGGAAGTTTTCCGTTGCACGTAGTGTTTGAATTCCGTAATAAGCTTCTGCTGGTAATACGCGCTCACCTAAAAAATCTTTTTCTATACGTTGTGTTGACATCATTGTCGTCTCCTTTTATGTAATACTCACACTTGATAGTAGCTAATAAAAGTCGTATTGTAAACAGTCATTTTTCAGCAAACGAAAAAATTTCTTCAAAAATGCAAAGAAATCGATAAAAACCGAGCGCATTTCCTACGCTCGGTTACGTTTATTATTTATTTGATGTCACTGTAAAACGGCCATTTACATGTTGTGGGTTTTCTAGTTCATCTAAGACAGCAACTGCATAATCGGCATAGCTGACATAACTTTCCCCAGCGTCATTTACTAATAGATGGTCTAGACCTGCTGTATAGTTACCTGTACGAGCTCCTTCTGGATCAAAAAAGGCAGATGGACTTAAAAATGTCCATTGAATGGATGATTGTTGTAAATCCTGCAGGTTCTGACCTTGATTTTGTGCAGTCGCTAAGTACATTGCTGGGAAATCTGGTGTTTCCATGACACGCACCTTTTTCTCTGGATCCACAAATAAACTACCTGCACCACCTACGACAAATAATTTTGTTTGACTATCTTTAAAAATGGCAATTAAATGATGACCAGCTTTTACGTGTAAATCCTCTTGACCTGCTGGCGCACCAAATGCATTCACAACGACATCAAAACCTTTCACATCATCTTGTGTTAAATCGAACACATCTTTTTCAATAACTGGAATAGAGGCTGTCACTTTTGCTGCTGAACGAACGATGGCTGTTACGTCATGACCACGTTGTAGCGCTTCCTCTACTATTTTTTGTCCCGCTTTCCCTGTTGCTCCAATTACTGCAATTTTCATTGTTTATTCCTCCTACATTTTAGTTGTAACCAATTTAGTTACAGGTTGGATACAAGAAGACCATCTCCGTCTAAATACGAAGTTGATCTAGCACATCCTGTAGCGTCTGCGCTTGTAATTGCTCCACCATTGCATGCCAAACAGATGTATAAACACCTTCCAGTGTATGCTGGATTTTTCGACCTACTGCACACGCTGGATTTGGCTGATCATGAATCGCAAACAGCTGCTCTGGCCCATCAATCGCTTGATAGATAGCTAAAAGTGTTAAATCCTTTGGTTCCACTAATAGCTCATAGCCAGCAAGCCCAGATTGTGATGATAGTAAGCCTGCTTTTTTTAGAACACCAATCATACGTCTTACGACAACAGGATTGGTATTTACACTTCCAGCAATAAAGTCAGATGTTAGTATGCTTCTATCAGATGTTGTTGCAATGAGCGAAAGAATATGGATCGCCACCGAAAATCGACTGTTCACCATATGTATCACCACCCGTTGTAACCATTATAGTTACAGGTGTAGAAAAAAGCAAGCACTTTTGCCTTTTTTGTCACCTGTATGTATTGTTTCCGTTATTCTACGTCTGATGCATCCTTATATTTTCTTCACATAAATCACTAATTCTTGACGTACTTGACCATTGTCCTCATAAAAATCTAAATTGTGAAATTCATATTTAAAGTGACCTACTGGAAACGTCACACTCTCTCCCTGTGCTGCTGCTAAAATACCTGCCACATCCTGTGACATCATATGCAACAATTCTTCCCCAGAGAATGAATCGATAAAAATTACGTTCATAAAAAACACCTCCACAGCTAGTATAGCTTAGAAGGCGCTTACATTTATAGTGTTACTTTATAGCCTTTCAAACGAATCTCTTCAATGACTTCCATCATTTCATGAATTTGCTGCTGTGACAATTTTGTCGTGTGATTGGGAACTGCTCGTTGCTCTAATCCAATTTTTTGTTCTAGATGACTGGGCTGTCGTTCACTTTCTTCTACTTGAAGGACCATTGAATTTTTCACAACTTTCACCTCTACACTATAATTGACTGACATCGTCGTTCCAAATAATGCTAATAATACCATAATCACTATAATCGACTTCTCTTCATCCAGTCATCCAACTACTTGCCTATTTAGCAAAACAAATAATTAGACCTACTTGCAAGTTTTAAAAAAACAGCAACCAAAACGGCTGCTGCTAGTATTATACGGCAATCGGTGCTTTAATGGTAGGATGTGGATCATACCCTTCAATGGATAAATCCTCAAGCTCTATATCAAAGATCGATGATTTAGTTGAGTTGATGTGCAATGTTGGTAGTTCCTTTGGCTCTCGTGATAGCTGTTCTTTTACTTGCTCCACATGGTTCGCATAAATATGAGCATCCCCAATGCTATGAATAAATTCCCCAACCTCTAAACCACATTCATGCGCAATCAGATGTGTTAATAGTGCGTAAGAAGCGATATTGAACGGACAGCCTAATAATGTGTCTAAGCTCCGTTGCATTAACTGACAGCTTAATTTACCATCTGCTACATAAAATTGGAACATAACATGACATGGCGGTAGTGCGGCCTTGCTGCCCTTTGCTCCCGCATTAATGACATCTTCAGGATTCCACGCATTCACAATGATACGTCGTGAATCCGGATTATGTTTAATTTGATGAATGACATCTTGAAGCTGGTCAAGGCTCTCTCCATCAGAAGTTGTCCAATGACGCCATTGCTTGCCATAGACATTGCCAAGATCTCCGTATTGTTGCGCAAAGTCATCGTCAGTTAAAATACGTTCACAAAATGATGCTAGCTCTTTTTGGTATAGTGCATTAAACGACTCGTCCACTAAACAACGACGACCAAAATCTGTCATATCAGGTCCTGTATAGTCGTTCGATTCCACCCATTTTTTAAATGCCCATTCATCCCATATGTGATTATTATGCTGCAATAGATAACGTATATTTGTATCCCCTTTAATGAACCATAACAATTCACTCGCTACAAGCTTAAAAGGTACACGTTTTGTTGTTAAAAGTGGAAATCCTTTGCTTAAATCAAAGCGCATTTGGTAACCAAAGACACTATATGTACCTGTCCCTGTACGATCCTCTTTTTTCGTGCCATTATCTAATATATGTTGTAGTAAATTTAAGTACGCCATTTCTGGATGCGTCATTTTTCTTCAACAGCTCCTTCCAGTTTACTGTTGTCCATTATACCATTTCACAACGTATTTTCGTACGTTGAAATTATTCCATTATCAGCCCGAATGGTAGGAATTGTTGTTAAGTTCCCGTGAAATTTCACTTTCCGTTGTGACGAAAAAAGTGGGAAGCAAAATAATATTCAATAAAATAGGTCCAACGATGACTAATAAATCAATGCCAGGACTAAAGTAAAGACCGAATGCTGTGATCAGACCAGAAAGCACAAGGAAGATGATTTGAGCCACAATAATTAATATCGGCAATAATTGATACATGTAGTTAAGTTTACGGAACTGATGCAAATTGTCTGGATTCTCGATAATCTTCCTTTTCAGTTGTCGAGACAAAATGATACAAGCAAGCAGTTGAGCACCCATAAAACTAAAGTAAATGACACTGTATAGGAACAATTGTCGTTTCTGTATCGTGCCATCAAAGTGACCGACCCTTTGGTTTAACAGATCGTTGACCGCTCCCTCATAAACATATTCACGTTCACTTAAAAAAGTAAAAGGTTCCATAAAACCAAGCGCTGCCCAATCCTTTGTATTGACAGTCCAATTGGATAATTTACTCGCTAAAATACGCAATTGAATGGGGTCTTGCTCTCCAAACATTCCTACTAAAATACTATAGGGAATCGCTACTTTCAGCTGACCACCTTGCTTTTCTTGAAATAAATCATGAATGTAAAAGGTATAGGCAACATCTGATTTATTTGCCTCGTAATGAGCATCTTCAATCTTCCAATGACTTGCTAAGGAATCTTGAATTCCATTTCTCATTTCCGTATAGGGTATATCCTTATGTAAACGCTTTGGAATCTTGTAGACAAAGTGATGATCACTGCCGATAAGAAAAATCTCCACTTCGACCTTATCTTGATCAATGGTTTTGGCCATTGTGGTCAATGGAATGGTGATGATGGTGATAAGAAAAAAAAGAATGAGTGTTAAAATACCTTTTTTCACGCAATTGTCCCCCTGTTCGTCACAATTATTAAATTTACCCTACCATAGCCATGTCCGAAAAAACTATTTCGTTATTCCGAAAAAGCAATAGTGGTTTTCCGAAAGACATTATTTCGGTATTCCAAATTTATCAATTATTAGCGATAATATATAGGAGATTATTATCATGAGGGAATTTGAGGTTTACAAATGAAAAAATGGACTTATAGTATTTTTCTTACATATTTAATACTTGGGATTTATGTATTAGTGGTTACAATCAAGTCGCCCTTTGTCAGTCTTAGCCTTGATACGACAAACGGGCAAGCCATCATAGTAGATAGCTACTACCCTCATTGGGCTAAGCAAAAAAATATCGAAAAAGGCGATATTGTTATAGCCATTGATGGAGAGCCAGCCCTGGATAATCGCTTTGTTCAGCATGATTCAATTATTAGAAGTGCCAATACATTAACCATTGAAAAGTCTGATAAAACCATTCAAACCATTGAAGTGAAGCACAGGGATATGCCAGAAGAATTATATTTGCAGATACTGTTTCCTCTATTTTATTTTATCTTAGCTTTCGTGGTGGCATTTTATTTATGTCAACGCAATAAACATAATCTGTCAACATTTCTATTGATCCTATTTTTATTGACTTGTTCCATGGCCTACATCAGTACAGGGGCATCAGCAAGAGGTAATAT
Organism: Lysinibacillus cavernae; assembly: GCF_009724685.1. Lineage (GTDB taxonomy): Bacteria > Bacillota > Bacilli > Bacillales_A > Planococcaceae > Lysinibacillus > Lysinibacillus cavernae. Next base: position 273,480 of record NZ_WMEF01000002.1, on the reverse strand, counting down.
GATTGGTAAGGTTGTCATTGGTATTTGTATCATTTTATGTATGGTTCTCTTCATTCACTTTTTACAGCATTTTTTCAAGTACCTACAAATCAGATGGACCTATATTCATAGTAAATGGCTTTATTTTCTACCGCTTATCATCCCTGGCTGCTATGTTTTTGAAGGATTTGTGCCAACGTTCCGGGAGATTACACCTCTCTTGAACTTGAGTTTATTTGCTGTACTCGTGCTATATGCTATTTATATTTTATTAACAAGTTATTTACGTACAAAATTGGCTAAAATTCGTTTGATTGCCCTCGCTTTTATCGTTCCATTTTTACCATTTTTACTATTTTTCGTAACACCTGAAATATTAGGACATAAGCCATTACTACATGCTGAGATAGCCGCGTTATTTTTATTATTTATTCCTTTTTCCTTTTTGTTCATTCAGGTGAACGAACGATTATTCGATATTGAATACCAATTATCACGTTTACGCTATTACTCAACGCTGGCCTTTTTCAGTTCCCTTCTATTGACAGCTGGGATTGCACTATTGTTTATGGGACAGCTATCCATTGTTCATTTCACAAGTATTTTTTTACTTGTTTTCATGGTATTCATTGCTAGCTTCTATATAAAGGAACGCATGGATTTTAAGTATAGAAAAATTATCTTTTCTTCTACTGGAAATTATGTACATAATTTATATGCAGCTGTTCAGCGCATGGGTAAAGCGAAAAACCAACAAGAATTATTGGAACGCTTTAAATATGAAATCACCGAAAAACTGGGGACGACAGCCTTTCATATCTGTACGATAACAGATGATTGCACACAGCATACAAACCATCATACGCAGCTGCTGTTACATGATGCTGGCGAGGAAAAAATCATTTTAGAAATTCGACATGCTCTCCAAAGGGAAGAACTTCTTTGGTTAGAATTACTCGCGCTGTATGTGTCAATGTTTATAAATAATTTACAGCAAATTGAGGATTTAGTTCGTGAAATTCAGCATATGAAAAACACCAGTGATACACCACTTCCTTGGCTCGATAAACTGTTATGGAATATTATCGAAAAAGAAAAGAGTATTTTAGCACAAGAATTACACGATACCATTTTACAGGAGCAGCTCCATTTAGCCAGAGAGCTAGACGTCCTTGCTTGCTCCCCTACTATTAGTAAAGAAACCGTCTTAGATATTCGTGAACAGCTATTAAATGCCACGAAGGACTTACGGGAATATTGCGAGAACTTAAGCCCTCCACTACTAGATACGTTTGGTTTACAGATGGCCTTAAAGAAACTGATTCAAAAGGTAAAAATTCGTGCTGACTTTTTATTAAGCGCTCAAATAGCTCGGGTCCACTTCCAGGATGTCACCCTCCATCTAGTGGTCTATCGTCTAGTTCAGGAGCTTCTAAATAATGCCATTAAACATGCTGAAGCAACGGAGGTTTCGCTACAATTACAAGCCATTCCTCAGGGCTTTATTCTACAATATGATGATAATGGGATAGGCTGTGACATTGACGATTTAATTCAGTCCTCTGCTTCAATGGGCATTAATGGAATTCGTGAACGTGTCCGTGCCTTTAATGGTGACATTACCATCCAATCTAGCCACAATGAAGGCATGCATATTTTTATACAAATACAAGAGGACGTGGATTTATATGATGAACATACTTATTATAGATGACCATCCTGTCGTTTTAGATGGTACAAAAACATTGTTACAGGATTTAGCCAATGTCCAAATCGAAACCGAGCAGGATAGTGCAGCAGTTTTACCAAGAATGGATACAGCAACCTTTCAGTTATTCCTGATCGACATTAATATGAAGCCAATTAACGGCATCCAACTAGCAGAAATGATTAGGAAAAAACAACCAGAGGCACTTATTATACTTTATACAGGCTACGAGCTTTCCGATTATTACGAGCTGTTGATTGAGAAAAAAATTGATGGCCTATTATCAAAGCTCGCGACAAAGGAACAAGTTATCCAAACAATTCAAGCAGCCCTTCGAGGAGAGATTTTACTTGCGGCGGATTTCTTAGATTTTATCCAGCAACGCTCCAACATGCCAAATGTCCAACAGGAGGTATTACTGAGCGATAAAGAACAGGAAATTTTACAGCTCGTTGCGCAAGGCTGTACGAATAAAGCCATTGCCTCCGCAATAGGCGTCACACAGCGCACAGTAGAGAATTATTTATCAAAACTGTTCGTTAAGCTAAACGTAGAATCACGAGCTGAAGCTGTCATTGTAGCCAAGGAAAGGGCCTGGATTGACTAATGGTCAGTCATAAATAGATTACTACTAGATTACAAATGTAAATTTTTCCTTACTAAAAACGGAATTTACTGGATATACAAACAATTCTGTACTATAATAAAGCTAATAATTACATTACTTCATTACTATGATTAAAAACGCGTATTCAAAAGTAATACGAGCTTTTGAATACGTTTTTTATATGTGATCGAAGAAATTGATTGTTGAATTTTTTTGGGAGGGTGTTTACATGACACAAGGGACAGTTAAATGGTTTAACGCAGAAAAAGGTTTTGGCTTCATCGCAGTTGAAGGTGGCAACGATGTATTCGTACATTTCTCAGCTATCCAATCTGATGGCTTCAAAACGTTAGAAGAGGGCCAAAAAGTTGAATTCGGCGTAGAAGAAGGAAACCGTGGACCTCAAGCAACGAATGTAGTGAAACTATAATCTTCACCTAACATAGACGTGCATATAGAAAGAGACATCCATTTCAGGATGTCTCTTTTTTGGCATGATTCATGTCCTACCAACAATACTAATCATCCAAATATACAACGGATACCCTACAAGCATGACCAAGAGGATAAGTCCTTGCACAGGCGCTGGCATATCCCCGCGATTTTCAATAGGAAATAGACGAGCAAATACCATTGTAAAAATCACTGTATAAGGCAGCCAAAGTATCATTGTTCCATAAACAAAACGACTGTGACCAAGCCATGCAGTAACGAGCTTATACATAAACATCGTCGCTACAATAAGCCCCACTAGCTGAACAAGAAGTAAGAAAATATCCAAAAAGCCCCCCTCCCAGCCAGTAAGTCTTAGCATACGATAATAATTGACCTGTAACTCCATGGATAGAAAGAACATCAGACCATACAACAGACTAACGCTATTTAATTTGAGGAAATAGGACATGGTCATAGGATTTTTCCTCCTTTCATTGTTGTTGAGTGGGGTTTTCTGTAAGTTTGGTTGCCTGGCACTTTCTTTCAAGCAGGGTCCTATTAGTTTGATCACTTCTCACTCACTTTGTAGCAATCTCAGCGTTCCCCGTCCAAAAGATTTATTCATTCTCACCACACAAATGAGTGAAGTACCCACTAAATCATCATAAGTAGCCTACGCATAAGAATGTAATCCTGCAATAACTAAATTGACAAATACTTGGTTGAACACGATGATGCCGAAGCCGATGATGGCTAACCAGGCTGTCTTCTCCCCTTCCCAGCCTTTCGATAAGCGGAAATGAAGAAAGGCTGCATAGAATAAAAAGGTAATCAATGCCCAAACCTCTTTGGGATCCCAGCCCCAATAGCGACTCCAAGCGATTTGCGCCCAAATCATGGCAAATAATAGACCACCTAATGCAAATAATGGGAAACCGATAACGACAGCGCGATAAGATATTTCGTCCATTAATTGTGGCTGAACACGGCTTGTCCACGGCTTCAATAAGGCACTAATCGATTTTCTTGTCATTAATCGAATGACACCATATAAAATAGTGCCAACCATAAACGCCCAGACAATCGAATTTAATTTTTTGGCATCAATTTTGTTCGTTATTTCTACAAAACCTACCGCCTCACCACTCTCTTTAACCGCACCTTTATTAACAATTAAGGGCATCATTGAGTAGCTTGCTTGTTCTTGCTGTCCCTGTGCATTATCAAAACGTACTTGTACATCATCAGCCGCTACGCTGAAAAAGGTCGATGCGCCAATAAAGCCAATTACTACAATTAAACAATACAAGACAAACTCTAAACTATATGTACTGATGGATTTTTTAGTGATATCTAACGTTCTTAATAAATAAATTAACCCAGTGGCAAAAGACACCGATAAAACAGCACTGGAAAAAGCAACTGTCATGACGTGGATCGTTAACCAGTGACTTTGCAGAGAAGGAACGAGTGGTGATACTTCCTTGGCGAAAACGCTTCCATAGCCAAGGATGATTAATGACACAGGGATTGTAAATAAACCGACAACAATCTGCTTATATAAGAAATGGATAATTAAATAACTCCCTGTGAGCATAATGCCAAAGAATGTCATAAATTCGTACATATTACTGACAGGTGCATGGTCTACAGCCACCCATCGCACGACAAAATAAACGAGCTGCAGTGCAAATGCTACATAAGTGAGAAATAGCCCTAGCTTGCCAAACATTTTCCCCTTTGATTTGACTGCAAGCCCTAATGGTACAATGGCGATAAGCAGTAGAATAAAGGCAATAAATAAGGCGTTGCTACTAATAGATAATAATGTTTCTTGATTCAATAGAATACCTCCAGCGTCTCTTTTTCGGAATTTGCTTCCAAATTATAAGAACGTTCTCGTTTGCAAGAAGTGCCAGCTTTTCCCTTTAAATATTTTTATTTTTAGGAATTGTTACAAACCTATGACACAAAAGGAAAAAAACAACTGTCAGCATGAGACATTTTATCAACTCTTGTTTTTCTATGGAAACGGTCATGTGCTGTCCTTCGCTTAAGTAAAAGACATTCATCATACCATGGAAAATCGCAACGGGTATAATGGATTGACCATATTCCCGAACGATTGAAAGCACAAGTGATAACACAAAAAGTAGTACTAAATAGGAAGGTATCCCCACGCCAGGCAAGATGTATAGTTTATATATCAAAGCAATAGGTAAATGCCAGAATGACCATAACACACCGATTATGAATGCTGTGGAACCGAAACTGAAACGTTGACGCAAAGAAACATGATAATTACCGCGCCAGACAATTTCTTCTAAAAAAGCGGAGCCAGTACTAATGGTTAATCCTATTACAGATAAAAAAATCAGTTGGAAAGGTGTCTTGATGAGAAAAGAGTCGTGGTGGGTAACATAAAAATAAAAATGCAGTATGATCCCTAACGAAAAAGGGATGAAGATGCTAGCTAGGAGCCATGGCCATGTTGGTTTAGATATAGAAAAAGTAGGCAAAATGGACATTTTGGCGAAAATCTTTTGAACAAGGACAACGGATACGAGTGGGATCACCATTGTTACACCAAGGAATGCCCTACCATTCTCTAGGAAAGTTAAAAAATAATGCGTCACGAGTGTGAGGCTGTATAGGCACAGCGTTGTTGTGAGTAGAAAATAATTTTTCATTAGTTTCCTCCTCAATAAATAAACCATCTATCTGTTAATAGATGGAAATTAATCATATTCAAAAAAATGACATGCCTCTATCTACATCTTACAAAAAATTGTAATAAAAGTCTATTTCTTTTTTGGTCACCATGGGACAATAAGGATGCGCACAATTGACATAACGTTATGTTTCACTAAATGGAGGTTACTATTGAAACAAAATATCTATGACAATCCTATTTTTTTTAATCAATACAAAGCTTTAAGGCAAAAGCAATATAATTATAATCGTCTCTTGGAGCAGCCCACAATGAAGTCTTTATTGCCACCGTTGGCGAATTTACAAATACTCGATATTGGCTGTGGCATGGGCGAATTCGCCAACTACTGTATCGACCATCATGCCAAACATGTAACAGCATTAGATGTTTCCAGCAATATGTTGGCCATCGCCAAACAGGAACATAGCCATCCACAAATTGACTATCAGCTGCAAGCAATAGAGGATTATGAAGTAGCTTCGAATAGCTTTGATTGTATAACAAGTTCGCTTTCCCTACACTATGTGAAAGATTTTGATGCAGTCATTCGTCAAATTGCTCAAAAGCTTCGTCCAAATGGTATTTTTATTTTCTCTGTGGAGCACCCGATTGCTACAGCTCGTCACACATTGGATGATAATTGGATTTATGACGAAAACAATAATCGTCTTCATTATGCCGTGGATCACTATCAGGAAGAAGGCTTACGTGAGCAAACTTGGTTGGTAGACGGTGTAGTCAAATATCATCGCACGATTGCTACAATGGTAAATACATTAATTACCCATGGCTTAACGATTGAAAAAATAGTTGAGCCTATCCCAGGCAAGGAAGCCATTCAACAGCTTCCTTCTATTGAGAAGGAGCTACGCCGTCCGTCCTTTTTATTCATAAAAGCAAAAAAATAAATGAAAGCCTCACCCTACTCCTGCGGTGAGGCTTTCTTGTGTACATAAATAATTTCAGGATCACCCTCATCTAAGTTGTCAATAAAGCCACTTTTGACAAACCCTAAGGTCGGAAATACTCGTTGCATGTTCGTGTTGGATTGATTAGTAGAAGAAAAAACTTTTGTCGTTTTGGCTCTGTTTACATAAGCATGTATTAACGCAGAAGCGACTCCTTTTCTCCGTTCTGATAGTTTAACAATAACTAAGGAAATGAAGCAATGCCCAAAAAAGTCATCAGTAAACAGCAGAAAACCTGCAATGCCTTTAGCTGATTGATAGAGCAGACAACGTTTTTCCTCAATAGCTTTCCTAATTTCGTCACCTCTTGATTGATCACCAATAACTTCTTGATCTATTGTACAAAGTGTTTGTAAATGTTCGAACGTTGCTTCTATTATTTGCCCCAATTTCCATCATCCTTTATGGTATAGCTCATTACCTTTATCTCATCCCGAAGCCCTTTTACAAGTCTACCCTCATCCACAAATCCGCACTTCTTATATAGCGCTTGCGCTGCTATATTTGGCACATTCACCCCTAGCACCAGTTCATTAATATGCGAGAAATGCTTGCGAACAAAGTCAGGTAACAATTGGAGTACTTTCTTGGCATAGCCTTTTCCTTGTTCAAAATAATCGGTAGAAAAAGCCCTGATTAATAGTGCCTGCTCATTGGAGGAATAGGGCTTAACCCCTTCTTTTTCATGGAGCACAAAAAAAGTAACAAGCTTGTCACCGTCCATCGCTAAAATTGCATGTCGACTAGTATCCTGCATAGCCAGTTCGATACTATCTTGTGGAGATATTGTATAGCGGAGCTGTTCTTCAGTTATTGTATACCGATCTATTAATTTTTGTGCTTTTTCTTCATAGAACATTAACATGATGGCCATCAGAACTCCTCCTCATATAGTGCAGTAAATTCGTAGTCCCCTTCCATTAGCTGCTGTAAATAGTCATCAAAGGATGAGGCTATCACCTCAAAGCTATCAGGATCATGTACATAACGTACCACCTGTCCAACTTGTCCACCCTCATTAGGAGAAAAATCGATATAAAGGCTAGATGTTCCACCGTTATTCATGCAATCTGCAAAGCATAACCGCTCGTTCAATGGCACATGCATAGTAATCTTTTCATTTACTTCTACATAATCTAAAAAATCTTGATATCGTTCAAAAATCGTTTCACGCTTATTATGATAATCTGCTATTATTTGCTCAACCGACTTTAGATAGTACGGATAGTCCCCTAAATCGGAGCCTAAAACAAGGACACTGATCGTTTCTTGGCCATGTTTACAATAATAAGTACCATTAACATCCTGTAATAACTCTATCAAGGATTGTGGGCAATTCGGAAAAACTTCCAGTAAAGCTTTAATTTGTCCGTCTGTTGCACCGATAGCCTGTTGCAATTGTTGTTGTTCCTCTTCAGGTAAGTATTGTAATAAATTATTAAAATAAGCTGTGCGCATTGAAATCCCTCACTCTCTACTAGACTATTACATATTTTAACATAAAAATCTTTCGCGCTATAGGTTCGTCATGCTACTATGTAAGTATTCACAACAAAGGAGATGTGCCTATGAGTGCTAGAATTGCAGTAGACGTAAAGGTTATATCTACAATCGTAGGGTTGTAACGCTACTTGCAGCCCTTAAAAGGGAGAATAAAATAATGGAAAATTATATAAAAACATTTTTAGCTGGTCATTCTATCACTTTACAGCAAATGGCTCTTGCTGACTTAGAAGCCTTTGTAGCCATCGAAAGTGAAAACACGTCATTGCTACTCGCTAATGATGAGATTCCCTTCCCACATACTGTCGAGGATCACACTGCATTCTTTCACGGTATTAGTGGAAAAAAGGAGGAATTCATTTTTGGCATCTATGAAAAAACAACCAATGACCTGATTGGCTCCTGTGGTGTTTATTCAGTAAATTGGCAAAACAGCACTTGCGCTGTGGGCATTTCAATCGGCCAGCAGTGGCACGGTCATGGCTATGGCACGGATGCGATGAGAACGCTTATTGACTTTATTTTTGATTACATGGCTGTCCAGAAAATTAAGCTACAGGTTTTCAGCTTCAACAAAGCAGCCATTCGCTCCTATGAAAAATGCGGCTTCACTAAAGAAGGTATTTTACGGCAAGAACTTTTCCGCTTCGGCACATTTCATGACGTACTATTATTTGGTTTATTACGTTCTGAATGGCAGCGTGATTAACTCTACAGGACAAGAGATACTAAATAATTAGTATCTCTTGTTCAACATGCCAACTCTTTTCCACTAAACCCTTTCTATTACCTGGCATGAACTCATCCATTTTTACTCATTATTGAAATCTTGCAAGCTAAATTCCCCATCAGGAATATCCAATTTATTATGTAATTATGTAAGTTAAGTAACATTGTCTTCTCCCATAAATCAAATTTATGCTCTGTCTTCCTGCCACACATGCTTTACCTCCCGCAACGATAACCCTTGGAATGTTAGTCGATAAACATCTGGCATGGTTAACTTTTGCCAAAATGCGTAACCATACTGAGGATCAAAATAGTGCATCATTAATACCATAATATTACCATGCGTGCCTATTACGATGGTCTCTTGTGGATGAGCAAGCATAATTGCTTGCAAGCTTTGAACAGCACGGGCCATAGCCTGCTGATTAGACTCCCCACCCTCCCACGCAAAGCTTGGATCACGCCATACTTGTTGAACCGCTGCTTGAAAATCCTCCATCGCACCACTGGAAAGCTGTCGTTCTTTTAAAGCATCCACCGTTTGGATGGGTAGATGACGGGTTTGTGCAATGCCCTCCACTGTTTGAATCGCTCTACGATAAGGGCTAGCATAAACCGCATCGATTTGTTGCTCTTTGAATAAGTACGTGACACGCTCCGCATCTTTCATCCCTTGTACGGATAGTGGACGGTGATATTCATCCACAGAATAATGGGCATGTGCATGTCTTACAAAATAAATTACGGTCATCTGTTTCACCTCAATTTATCCTCTGTCTATTTGAATCCTGATTTTTTGAGAACACTAAAAAAGCTCTCTTTTTTTAACTTGCTTCAGGAAGAGTTTGCGCCAGCTAAATCAAGTTAAATAAATCTTCTACTACCTTTTTGCATTTGGTGTGCAAAGGTTATTAGGTAACGCTGACTTCCCGCAGAAATCTCCAATTGTACAACCTGAATTTCCGTTGTGTTAGCTTCATTAATGACAATGCGATCATACTATCTGATAGGATTCTATTAGTTCATTTGCCAGTAATTGTTTCTTAAACATTTCTATTGTCAAGAACTCATTATTGTTATAGGTAATCGCATATCATTCAGCCATTCATAACAGCAACACAAACTAGCTTTTTCATCATCTCAAATCTCCCACCTATTATTCCATTAATTTCAAAAATTCTCAACATTTCACCAAACAAAATGAAATGTCCTCATTTCTAAACAACATAAAAGTTAATTTGATAAAATGTGACAAGATTTGAATTGCAAGGAAAAATTTCGGAAAATTCAATCATCAACAACAACTTTTTTCATAGTAAAAAAGGTTTATTGCCTTTCATTTTTTCGCTTAATATTTTCTAAATTTAAACAAACTAATAACCCTGCCATTCCAATCAACAGGGTTTTAAGTCTCGTATTTTATTCAATAAAATGGAAATAATAAAGTATTTTTTATCTATTACGATAAAAAATATTCCACATCACCAAGCAGGATGAAGGTCCTTATATAAGACTAAATTACGAATTTAATTAACGATACACAATATGACATTTTTTTTAATATAAGTGATATACAATGAAAAAGTTGAATCGAGGTCACGAGAAATTCATTTCAAGAATAGGGATAAAAAATTAGGAGGAAAATATCTTGGTAAACTTATTGCTTAAACAATTCTTGAAGGCGGAAATTGAGATCAAACGAAGAATTATGTATAAAAAGGCTAAGGATCTTGGTTTCACCCACCCTGTTGTGGTAGATTACAGTCAAGAATTGGATGTCCTACTTAATAGATATTTAAAACAAGCACAAGCTTCCTAATCATTACGAGGCATATAATAGAAGAAAGAATAGATTTTGATAAAGCCAGACAATATTTCTTTGGCTGGTTTTATCTTTGCATGTATTCACCTAGCCAAATCTCTAGATGTATAGAGCACGAAAAAGTAGGCGATGTTTTTGATAAGAAGACATTTGGAGGTTGAATGATGCAAATATTCATCTTAACTTTTATGGTTGTTTCTAAAATATTATTGCCACCTCAACATTCAGTAGACCATACAACACCCACACTATGCACACCAACTGAAATAAATACACTATATCAATATCCAAACAACCAATTTCAATCGTTTCGTGATGAGGACGAATTTTATCAACAACTTAATCGAGCTATTTACGAAGAATATCCCCTTGCTTCATTAAATATTCGTCAAAAAATGGCTTTTAAAGATGTATCAAAGGCAACGCAAAGCTTTTATCTACAAACAAATAGTAAATATGAAATAATAGACCTCTCTCAACATACTTTTATTCATCCCAATCGACAAATTTATTTTTTAGCATCCTTTCAGCACAATTCCGATGAGACCTATCATAAATTCCTTGTCATCGACGCTGAAACACAAGTAGTTTTACTTGGAGATTCACATTTTCAAGAAAGTTCCAAGCACCATTAATACATTGTATGCACATCACGTAGATTCTAGTAGTCATTTCAAAAAAATAGAAATTATTTTTTGAAGAGCTTGCCTTGAATGTTAGTGATTCAAAGCAAGCTCTCTTTTTTATAGACTTTTTTGTTGAATGGCTGCTGTTATTTCATCTATTAATTGCTGCAGAGATTTTTCAACTGAATCTTGCTGACTATGTCTACGAACAGTCACACTTTGGTTGGCAACCTCTCGATCACCAATCACAATGATATAAGGTATTTTTTGCAATTGTGCTTCTCGTATCTTTTTACCTAACTTTTCTTGACGATCATCTAATTGCACACGAATCTGTTCATTTTGTAGTTCTTCCACTACTTGCTTAGCATAAGCTTGGTGCGCATCTGCTACACCAATTACTTGCACTTGTTGAGGTGCAAGCCAAGTTGGGAACGCCCCGCCAAAATGTTCAATTAAAATACCTAAGAAGCGATCAATCGACCCGAATACTGCTCGATGAATGACAACAGGTCTTATTTTTTCATTGAGTTCATTTATATATGTTAAATCAAATTTCTCAGGTAGTTGGAAATCTAGCTGAACCGTTGCACATTGATGACTTCGCTGAATCGCATCTTTAATATGAATGTCAATTTTCGGTCCATAGAAAGCGCCATCGCCCTTATTAATTGTATAGGCCACGCCTAAATTCTTCAGTACATTTTCGAGTGCCGCTTCCGCTTGATCCCACAATCCTAAATCACCCATATAATCATCTGGTCGAGTCGATAATTCAATAGCATACTGGAATCCAAATACGTTATACACCTCGTCAATAATTTTTAACGCGAGCGCAATTTCATCCTCAATTTGCTGTGGTGTCACAAAAATATGTGCATCATCCTGGCAAAATGACCGTACACGTAACAGACCATTCAAGGCTCCACTAAATTCATGTCGATGTACTTGCCCAAATTCTGCCATACGAATCGGTAAATCCCTGTAGGAATGTAGGCTATTTTTAAAAATCAGCATATGACCTGGACAGTTCATTGGCTTTAAGGCAAAGCTTTGGTCATCCACCTGTGTAAAATACATATTATCCTTATAGTGATCCCAATGCCCTGACTGCTCCCATAAGCGCTGATTCATCATCAGTGGCGTTCGCACTTCCTTATAGTCATATTTCGCTTGTAAATTTCGCAAATACGATTCTAGCTCATTACGTAAGATTTGCCCGTTTGCTAAATAAAATGGCATACCCGGTGCTTCCTCTGAAAACATAAATAACGACAGCTCTTTGCCTAGCTTGCGATGATTACGCTTTTCCGCTTCCTCCAGAAAGATGAAGTGATTGTGCAGCTCTTCTTTTGTTGCGAAAGCTACACCATAAATACGCTGGAGCATTTGATTGTTGCTATCCCCTCGCCAATAAGCACCCGATACATGCATTAGTTTAAAGTGCTGTAACTTTCCAGTAGAAGGGACATGTGGGCCGCGACATAAATCATAAAACTCTCCCTGCTCATAAATCGTTACGGACTCATCAGCCGGAATTGCATCCAATAATTCTAGCTTTAACGCATCATGAGCAAATAATTGCTTGGCATCTTCGCGTGACACTTCACGTCTGTGGATTGGTACATTTTCTTGCGTAATTTGTTTCATCTTTTTCTCAATTTGTTGCAAATCATTCGGTGTCAGCGTATCCGCAATCTCAATATCATAATAAAACCCGTTTTCGATTACTGGACCTACTCCAAATTGAGCATGTGGGTATAGTCGCTTTATGGCCTGTGCTAATAAATGGGCCGTTGAGTGACGAATGACTTCGATCCCTTCCTTCGAGCTTGCATCGTACAATGTAATTTGAGCATCTTCCATAATCGGGCGCGTCAAATCAACGATGGTTCCATTAACACTCCCTGCCACTGCCTTTTTGCGAAGCTCAGGACGAATCGCTTGTGCAATATCGGTTAGTGTCACGCCTTTTGTAAATGTTTGCTGTTGACCATCTGGAAATTGAATGTGAATATCTTGATTTGACATGTTCTCTACTCCTTTATTTTAAAAAATGAAGATAAAATAAAAAAACACATATTCGCCCCTACAAAGGGACGAGTATGTGTTGTTTACCCGTGGTTCCACCCAAATTCCCACTAGTTTACGTGCTAGTGGCTCATTGACTTTGCTGTAACGTTGCAAAAAACGGTGCAAGTTTCCAAGCACAGCTCCAAGGTAGTAAGATGGGATCACGTCATTAGGAAGCTTGCAGCTAATGCCTCCCTCTCTGAAAATGGTTGATCGAATCTCTTGTCCTTTTCATTGCCCATTTCATCATTACATGAAATTGTTAATTACTATAACGAATGCTGGATATTTTGTCAAACATTGAATGAAATCAATTATCCATGGGATTTTAATGGGGGTTTTGGCCTTTGTACACAGTAGCTACAATGCGGATCATCACATGCCTCCTCTAGCCACTCATTACAGCTTGCACAAAAATAACTATCGAACGTGTCGTCATAAATGATAGGACTTTGGCAAGTGGAGCATTTTTGGTTTTTTTGAATAGATCCACTGATCTCTAGTCCATTAATGACCACGACATCATCACGTTGCTCAATCCGCATATTCTTGTCATCTCCTAATGATTTTTCACATCTAAAGTCTCAACTTCAGACTGCCATTGCATATGAATCATTGGTTTGGCATCACGTTTAAAGATTCTCTCACTTTCTTTTTTTGTGAAGGAATAATACCCATCTTTGTTTAACTGAATGTCATCTAAAGTTTGACTTTCTTTATTCCCTTCAATTGTCAGTTGTAACGGCCCCAAATCATCGTTATCCCCTAAATAAAATAAGCGTAAGCCCTCCTCGGCATTACTATGATAAATCGCTTTCCAATGTTCACTTTTAGCGATATAGTGCACCTCTTGTTCAGGACTTCGACAGGCCGCTAATAGGATGACTAAAACCAATGGAACAATCCATTTTTTCATTGAACATTCCCCCTAACAATGAATGGTAACAGCAAATCCCGTTGGCTTTTCTTCAAAGACATCTTCATATTGTGTAAAAACAAAATCAAGCCCCTTGATGTCATCTGGCAATGGTGGTGTCACAATAAATTTAGTGCATTCATGTCCATCTGAGCCACTTGTACCATTATAGCGGCATTCATATGGCCCTTCGATGAATAGGCCAACATGTTTTCGATCCAATTTTTTGCGAATATCATGATAGGGTTCTTGCTGTTCATCCCAATCAACCAATAACTGCACAACACTCGCATTTTCGTATTGGCGAATGTAGGAAACCGTATACAACCGCTCACCCACTCCCACCGTTTGTAAGACAGGAATATAGTGACGAAAGCCAGATGGTTCTACTTTTGATTTATAATATTTTTCTGTTTTCATTAAGTGAAAGAACGTGGCTAAAAATGTATCATCAAAGCCATATTTCTGCGCCCATTCCGAGATTGTTTCATCTGAGGGAAAACCTGGGGTAAGACTGGATAGTTCTTTCCGTTGCTGCAAGAGTGCACATATTTGCTCATCTATGGCGATTCGTTTTAAGTCCATGTTTTTTTCGGACATCTTATTCTCCTCCATCCTACAAGTCCTTCTTCTTTCTATACGATATTCCCACCATTTGGTTCCATAAAAATCCTAATTTTACTTTTGAGCACCAAAAAAGCTACCCAATTCATTGGATAGCTAATTCACCACAACATCATTGTGCCAGCTTGTTGAGTCTGATAATTGATACGTTACCATATTGGCCGTAACAGCAAGGACGACACCTGCTCTGGATATGGTAGATGGATTCGGCTTTTCCAGTACAAGAACAACATAGCCCTCTCCTCGCCCTTGCTCATCAATGGCATTTATCGCATTGATTTCAAAGGTAGAATAAGACTGCTCAGTCGTTGCATACAAAAGTCGTTCCTCATAATAAACACCATTCTCTTTTAAGTTATAGCTAACAGGCATCCAACCTTCAGACCATTCTATACTCCCTATGATTTCTCGTCTCCTTCTGGCAAGTCTGCCAATGGAATACGTAAAATATATTCTCATAATCGCTTGATTGTCTTCATTTCTCCCTTCACAGGTAGCTACAACTTCAAGCATAATATCATTTTTTGAAAACTTCCTCATAAACACTAAAGCCACAGTGATAACACAGATAATTAGTACTATACCAAAGAAGATAAATGCCATTAGGTCCCTCCTAGTATCACGATTGCTGTTACTAAAATATTACCATGATTTAGGATAGATAGGTGCTTTTCATCAAACAATCTAAGGAATTGACACAGGCATAAAGGATAAGACAAAATATGCCTCATATTTGATTAGTTGTTTGCTTGTAGCTCAGCAGTTAACGTAAAAGGTATTTTTAAATACTCATATTGAATTGTTACTTTTTTTATTTCAGATGCTTGCAGTTGAACAGCATAATGCTGGGGCTGCTTGCCAATGGCTTGTTGATCTATGTATCGTGTAGGTAAAATTGTTCGCTGTGATAATTTATGAAAAGACATATGACTGTTTCCCTCTAGCTTTGTTTCAGCCTCAAATGGTTCTGACTTACTAATCACAAGCTGCGCGCTGTCAGGGAGCTTATCGTTGACGAGTAGTTGCTTAAGCTTAATTTCTCGCAGGCCTTTATTGTTAAGCGCAATGATTTTTACTGCCTCATTGTTCTGTTTGCTCGTATAGCTTTGAATGACAAGCGGTGGATTACTTTTGAGATAAATCATAAAAATCGCTCCAACTACAAGAACACTCAGTAATAAAATAAATAGTAGTTTTTTCATACTTTCCCTCTCTTTCCTCTTTACCAGTATAACAAAAAACAACCTGACTTACTGGAAGTCAAGTTGTTTTTGTAAGCGTATTTCATCTCGTATCGGAATGCCGTCATCACCGATTAATGGGATAGAAGGCTTATACGCCCTTGCTTTTTCGACTGCATTGCGAAGTATTTCTATTAAACAATACGCTCGTTTTTGGTAAAATTTCAAGGCATATAAATTATCATTCGTCGTAATAAGGGAAATGCTTGTACAGCCCTGTTCAAAAGCTTCATGCTCTACTGCTTTCACTAGAGCTGAACCAATCCCTTTGCCCTCTACTGTACTATCCAATGAAATGATTTCACAGTCATTTTCCCGAATGACATAGGTTATAAGACCTGTAATATCCTGTTGCTCATTCACAAAAGCAAAGCCCTCTAATTGACTACAGTCATAGATTCCACTAGAAATAACCATTTCTGTACTTCCCCAATGTTCTTTAAAAAATTGCAGCACAGCTTGTTGGGGTACCTGTTGTATCGCAATAATTGTCATGTTTGAACTCCTTCTTTAAATCGAAATATGAAAAACACCTGCAATCGCCTTCTGGATGCCTAAGAACACAGCCCATGAAAGTACACCTAAACCAATGGCAGGTACAATATGAAGCGAGGATTTCATTGCCATGTAAATAACGAAAAGCATACACATCGTTGCTGGCAAGCCCACAATTACGCCCACTGTAAAGCGCTGAATATGCTCACTCGACTCACTTTGCACGGTTAGCCAAATAATACTTAAAATACTTACCAATGGTAATGCGGCAATAACCCCTCCATACGTAGGAAATCTTCGTGCCACCTCTGTCACAATACCAATGATCGCTGCTGAGCTAAGAATTTTAAAGAATGTATACATTATTTCGCCACCTCACTTAAACGTCTGAATGCCTGTAAAATAGCTTGCTGTTCCTGTTCAGTCAGCTGATTAAGTGCGTTCTGTAGCTTATCATCATCTAATTCCGAGTTTTTCTTCAACACTTGTAACCCTTCTGCCGTTAAATGCAGAATAACTTTGCGTTGATCATCACTCGCACGTTCCTTCGTCACCCAACCATGGCGTTCCAGCTTTTTAACATGCTCTGACGCTGTATTATGAGAAATATTTAATAATCCTGCAATATCGCGCACCGTTACTTCTGCTTCCTTTTGAATCATCTGTAAAATACGTACGCTTTGATGGGAAATGACATCTTCATGTGTTGTATGTAGATGATAGAAAATCGTTGTAAAATAGTCATTTATATCTTTAATCATCGAATTAACTCCTTTAATATATCGCTTCTTACGATTATATCGTAAAACACGATATATTAATAGCTACCTAGATAAAGTTTATATTTTCAGATATTTTTTTAAGCACAACGCTATTCATCCTTTCAAAAATATTCTATCTATTTTTCATAATCATCTATCTTTCTGCGCATCTTGCTAAATATGATAAATAGGTACTTGTAGACACTTTAATTCTACAGTATTATTACTCTATTCTGAATTTAATTGAGGGCATCGCATGCTATACTTTCTCTATTTTTTAGTAGGCGGCACGATCATGGTGTTAGCGCTACTATTAAGTCAATCGAAATATTTATTTTTGTCAGGCATTATTACAGCCTTGCCGATTCTAACGCTCATTAATATGGGCATGCAGATAAAAAATATGAAAGAAGATACCTTTCATACGGTCTTACAAAACACGGTTTTTGGAGCAGTGGGCATGCTGTTATTTACTGTACTTGCCTTTCTTTTAACAAGCTGGTTTAAACCAGGCATTTCTGTAATGAGTGCGCTCGCTGTCTATGCTGTATTTATGCTATCTGGCAAATATATTTTATCCATGTTCGCTTAACAGTGAAAAGGAGCTGTCCTTTGACAGCCCCTTAGACCATAGACAAACTCAAAAAATTTGAGAGTTTACCTACAGTCTTTTTACTTTTACAATGAAATAAAGTAAAGCCGTTGATTTCCACTACGGGCGGACGCTTTCCGCGGGCGGGGTCGAGCTGCTTCCCTCGCTCCACTCAATCCAGGATCTCGACTTTCCCGCTTTTCCTGCAGGAGTCGCCGCCCTTCGTTCCAATCAACTTCTACATAAAGAACGCCTTATTCATATATTGATAAAAAGTATACTTTCGAGGTGATGAACCATGATGATGAAGAATCAAATCAATGAACGTGAACAATTAGAAATGTTAACGATTGATCAATTAGTACAAAAACTAGAGTCCATGTAGGTTATGCTTACTTTCGCTGCCATGGATTTAAAGAAACTGGCTACTTTGACATAATAGGCAGCTTAAAAGCTTGAAGAGTATGTTTAAATGGGTAGTAAATCACCATTTTTAAATATATTCATAGAAGAAAAAAAGACAAAAGGAATAATCGAGTGTGAACTTCTCGATTCTTTTTGTCTACAGTCTTAGGAGCTGTCCTTTGACAGCCCCTTTCTTTTATTTATCAAGAAAGTTGAGAATTTATCCCCTAACTTTTGATGATTTTTACATGAACACCTTTTTCAAACTCGTCAATCGCATCAGTATTCATTCTTTTTACAATGTTAGATAAATCACTCGCCTTTAAAAAGCATTTATGCAGGATCCTTAGGTAGCCCCGAAATTACAAATACTCCACCACAATGCGATAACGGGTAAAATGTTAGCTGACAAATATCCTGCAATAAGGATTTTAGCTCCTCATGCACAAAGTAAAATTCATCATCATCCCAATACCCCCTGCTATCATAACGGCATTTTTCTAGCTGCTCTCTTGTCTCAAAGGCAACATCACCAATTAAAATTTTACCATTTGGCGTTAGGTGCTGTAATAATTGTGAAATATACTCACCCTTCTGCTCATCTGTAAAATGATGCAGAGCATACGTACTAATAATGGCATCGTACTGTTGCTGCAACAATGCTGGTGGCAACCCCTTTGTTAAATCCCATTCGATTAAGTTTGCTTGTGGCATTTTTCCCTTCGCAATAGCGATCATGTTGGATGAAAAATCAAAGCCACTAATAGGATGTCCATGTTCATAAAGTTTAGCTGTTAAAACGCCTGTCCCAAAGCCAATATCTAAAACAGTTGAAGCAGGATTTTCCATTACTTCGTTAAAAATTTTATTTAAAATCGCTTTATAACCTGCAAATGGATATTGATTATTTTCTTCACTTAGTTGAACAGTTTGATCATAACCATCTGCCCATAAATCAAAACCTTGTTTATTTAGTATCATAGTGCCTCCTACAATTTATCATTTTTCCAAGTCATCATTGTTTTAAATTCAGTAGTCTGTTTCATAAAAATTTCCCCTTTCATAACCAATTCATACTATTATAGCATTTTTTGTATATCTAACAATTCAGAAAATAAAGGCAACTTTATCATTTATCAAATTGTCAAAAGATGTTATAATAAGGGTAGTTTTCTTTCAAGGAGGAATCGACATGAACGCATTCACTTGTAATGCTTGCTCTAGAACGACTTCTTTAGGTCAAAGAGGTCTAGATTAAGTTATACAAATAACATAATATTGAATGATCTCTTTAGGCCAAATTCTCTTAAAAAATAGCCTAATAAACAGGAGAGATTTCAAATGGAAAAACAAACAATACAGCCGTTTTTAACGGTGGCAAATTATCATTTACTTGAACAGCAATTAAGCAAAATTTTACATGCCCTAACGACAACGAAGGATAAAAATGTAATCTTGGCAGTCCGTGGTCTAGTCGATACCGAGATTACGTTAAAATTAGCGCTTTCCGCTGAAGAGTCAATGCTTGTTGAACAGCTTTTGACTGTAACCGATCGTGCGCAAGGGGATGCAATTTTAGAACAATTAAAACCATATGTTATTCCTTTCAAGCCAGTGACAGCTAGCACGCTCAAAGCTTTATTTAAAAAGGAAAAAAAGCTAAAGCTGCCAAATCTAGAAGGATTCAATTTTCAGCAAATTTGTTATCTGGCTTGGGATGATCCAGGTACACATCGAAAATACGTCATCCTTGAGCAAAATGGTGAACTAAAAGGCATCAAGGGCACATTTGCCAACAACACCATTCGCGGCATTTGCGCCATCTGTAATCGCCATTCAGATGTTGGCTTATATACAACATCTATCAAAGGGCAAATCGTTGGTACATTTACCAGCCATAGCAATTACATTTGTGCGGATAGTCAAACATGTAATGAGCATGTCACAGATATGGACAGAACACGCGAATTTTTCCAGCGCATTACGAAAAAATAGCAAATTAATAAAGGCAGAAATGTTGTGCATGCAACGTTTCTGCCTTTTTTTCGCAAGGATCCCTGTTTATGTAGAGCAACAGACCTGAAAATCCACCCTCTATATCCCATAAGATAAATGGTCGCTTGATCTATTGTTTCTTTCTCGGTGAAAAAATCATCATTGTGATTCTCTTGACACAGCAAACTTTGATCTGTTTACCTAATGTAGTGACTATTTTCTTAAAGAACCACTTTTATTCCTCACCCTCTATATAGAGAGTTATAAGTCTGAATTTTCAATTATTTCCCGAGCAATATATTTTAATTCACACTCTCCATACAGAGAGCGACTGCAAAAAACATTATTAAGAAGAAATTTTTAATTACAATCATTAGTTACTAACCTTTATACGACAGATCTCTTTAGGTTCGCTAGTGACTCCAAGAAAAAAAACGACTAAAGGCAAAATTAAAAGGCATGAGTCCGATAGTATATCGAACTCATGCCCAAACCGCTACCTAATGAAATAACAATTGGAAGTCACTTCAATTAAGCTTGATTTTTTTTAATTAAAAATTAAAGTTTTACGATGTTAGCAGCTTGAGGTCCACGTTGACCTTCTTCTACTGTGAATTCAACTTTTTGGCCTTCTTCAAGTGATTTGAAACCTTCACCTTGGATAGCTGAGAAGTGAGCGAATACGTCTTGTCCGCCTTCAACTTCGATGAAGCCAAAACCTTTTTCTGCGTTAAACCATTTTACTGTACCTTGTGTCATTTAAATGACCTCCATTAATCTTATTAAATAAAATCATATTACTTGAAAAAAAAAGACACACATCGCAAAAAGCATCTATCAATACACGATTACTTTTTGTAATATGTGAATTCATGGTTTCTTTTACGAACGATTTTATTAAATTTATTATATAACAAAAAATCTTCTTTGTCTAGTGCAAAAGTAAACCAATTTTTCATCTACATTCTTCTATCATTAATTAAGATAAATTTTGAAGAAAAAGCTTACATTATCGGTATAGTTGACCTGCATACTTCGAATATGCAATTTACTTTTTTGCGTCTGTTTATAAAGATGACAAAATAATTGTGTATAAAGAGAAACTGTTTATAAAGGTGAATTTAACTGTTGGTCTGGCGAGCAGCGGAAAAGATCCCAACCCGAGATGTAATAAAGTGATAGTCATTAAATCCATTCTGTTGACAATTTTTTTAAATGATACTGCTCAGGATCGGAATAAATTAAGTACCCCCACTTACACTTAGTCATGTAAAACAAAATGAAGCATGATGACATTCACACAGATCTTTAATTCTTCGTTTCTATCCGTTAATAATTTCCCTCGTCTGAAATTGGCAAGTTCTTTTTCTTCTACATGGATAATTTTCGATATACTTTCAGTTGAAAACATGTAATCCGCTATCAAATCATTTAATAGTAATGATACTCTTTCTCTCGCATCAAAACTTTCAAACCCATGATTTAATATAGCTAATTTATTCTCAATCTTCTCTTGTTGTTCAATTGTGATTGTACCTTTACTATTCATAAAATTTTCTATCTCATTTATAGGTAAATCTATTATTTTTGAAAGTTGCTGATAATTAAAATTAAATTTTTCAGCTAATTCTTGAATTTCATCTTTAAGATATTTTAAATGCGGAACGTTTGATACAAAAGATACTGCTACATTATCGTTAAATTCTGCCATAATATTATACCTCTTCTTTTATTAATTACAACAACATACTATTATATACCTTTTTTTGTATTTAATTGAAATTATTTATTTTTCTTTTAACTGATAATGGGCAACAAAAAACACTCTTAAAATAAATGAGTGTTTCAAGTCTTTTATGACAACCACGGGTTTTTCCCAATAAATTTGGTATGATGCTAAAACCATTACGTTTAGTGAGCGCTAGTTCAATATTAACGACATCACCAAGACTAATATGTGCTAAATTACTGTCCATCTATACCACCACCAAATCATAATAGCATGGAAAAACAGCAACATCCCATCGCTGGAATACTAACAGCTTTAAAGTATGACCTCTTCATAATCCTTCTAATAATCACTTTTCAATAACGATAAGATGACAAGATCAACATACTTTCCTTTTTCATATTCATGTTGTCTCAAAACACCTTCTTTACAAAAATTTAATTTTTCCACCAATCTTAAAGATGATTTATTTTCCGGTTCTATTTTCGCCTCGATCTTATTTATTCCCATCGATGAAAAGGCAAAATGTATAATGTTGCTTAAAGCCTCCTGCATAATCCCCTTCCCCCAATATTGGGGGCTTAAATCATACCCAATTTCTATGCGGTTATGTACTTTTTCATAATTCAAATAACCACATGTTCCAATCACTTTTTTTGTCTTAGTTTCTTCGATTACCCATCTTAATCCAATTTGTTCTTTGAAAATTTTATCATACCAATTTATTTCATCCATTGCATCTTCAACTGATTTAAATGATGTTAATGGAAGATACTTAACTACATTCTCATCGGAATAAAGCTCAAAAATATCTTTGCAATCCCCCACTATTCCTTTTCGTAGGATAAAACGTTCTGTTTCCAATTGAGGAAAATCTTTAAATTCGTACTTTATGGTCAAAATAATAACTCCCCTTTTCATCATTTATTAACATTCCATATTTGCATAGTAACATATTATTTTCAGTAAATTCTCAAAAATAGTCAGTTTATATAGTTATGTAAATCAAAAACCCATTCTACCTACTATCGAAATTGAAGTTTGAAACAAGGCTAATTTTTAGTCATCCTTGTCATTTTGAGTTTGTGCGATTCATCTCCATAATGTTGTGCATTTAGTTTCGCTCCCTCAACCAAAGCAATATAGACTCTATAGGTAGCTATTTTAATCCACTAATTAAAACTAAGCGTTGATATATTATGTAATATGTTTTTGTATAATTTTACGGATAATATTATCGGAACATCTAACTCGTCTAGCAGTATGGATTCAATTTATTATGTATTAAATGATGTTCGATTTAATGTAGAGAATTTAGAGCGCAATGTTTCTGGATAAACGTATCAAACTTTTGATTTAATTTAACTGGTGCATTTGTTCATCGTCTCAGTTTAACAAAAGATCAAGATAGTTATATCTATCTTGATCCATAAATTAAAACTATTCATTTTTGTAATTATAAAAATGTAAAATATAACTAATGGTTATCTTCTTCATGATTATTTTGGTTATCGTTTTGACTTTGATCGTTTTGACTTTGCTCATCTTGTTGTTCAGATGGTTCTTCAGTTGGGTCTGGCTCCTGTTCATCATTAGCTGTGCCACATCCAAATAATAACCCTGTAGAAAGAACTGCTGTAAAAGTGCCTAATAGTATTTTCCTCATCTATTCACCTCTTTTCTCTTTTCATCTTTATTATTGTCCAGATTATCTTTACCCATACGATTTTAAGTTGCAGAAAAATTAGGTTAACAAATAGCCAATTATTATTTTTCAATAAATGTTCTTTAAATAAATTATTGTTTAAAATTAACTTACATAGTAAATACTAAAGTTGTAAGGGGGAATCGCTATGAATGACGAGAATTACCCCTTTTTTCCGTCCCCTAGAGTTCATAGCGATTACCGTTCCATTTTATATTTGGATTATTTTTAAGTATCTCAGTCACTTACATAAGTGGCTTCTTTTATTTTTATACATAATAGGAATATAAATTGGTTTATATTCAAAACGCTCCTTTGTCAGTGATCCGTGATTGTTGTATACCCATTAAATTTTTGCACAGGCTATTTTTCGACACCAATTTAAGGGAGGATTTATTTGTGGGAGACTTTATCCATACAGAGTTTTGGGAAATAATACTAAGAGTTATTGTTTCTTTTTTTGTGCTACTTATTTTGACTCGAATCCTCGGAAAAAAACAACTTAGTCAGCTCACTTTTTTTCACTATATAACAGGTATTTCACTTGGTTCGATCGCTGCTCAAATTGCATCACAAGCCCAAACACATTTTTTAGATGCACTCATTGCACTCATTTGGTGGGGGGTTTTAACGTATATAATGACTATTATTACTATTAAATCTAAGAAAGCTCGTGTCCTCCTAGATGATAAACCTACTATAGTTATACAAAAAGGAGTTATTTTAGAATCTGCCTTAAAGAAAAATCGTCTCCATTTGGATGAGTTAACCATGTTGTTACGCGAACAAGCAATTTTCTCTGTACAGGATGTACAATATGCAGTACTTGAAACTGATGGTAAACTCAGTGTTATGCAAAAAACTTCTGAACAAATTGCTACGAAGCAGGATGTTAAAGCAGATGTATCACCTCCCACTTACCTACCAACAGAAGTGGTTTCAGATGGCCAACTAATAAACGAAAACCTAGTAGAACTTGAGTTAACAGAAGAATGGCTAATGAAAAAGTTAAAAAAGCAAAATATACAATCTGTTGAAGATGTCTTTTTTGCTCAGGTTCAAACAAATGGGTCCTTATATATCAGCTTGAAAGATAAAGCTAGGCAATCAAACCCTTAACATCTAACGAATCCATTCCTCAATAACTTGTATGTAATGACAAAAAACCAGGTACTCACTTTCTAATGAGCCCCTGGTAATTTGTCTATATGATTTCCTCTAGTCGTTTATTTCATACTCCATAATCTTTTTACCTCAATCAATTCTTGCCCTTCAAATTCCATTCTGTATATATCTGGTTTTGTTGTATGGAGTAGAAAGTCCAAATCATATTTATTGTCATAATGCCCCATCATTAATGTCATTACAGCCCCATGCGTTCCTATCGCCACTTTCCGACCTTGATATGTGTTTAATAGTTCTTTTAATACTTTTATTGCACGTTTCTGACAGTCTGCATTAGATTCCCCTTCTGCTAAAGCAAAGTTTGGGTCAGCGAATGACTTTTCTAATAGAGGATATAAGTCCTTATCAGCTATTCGCTTATCTCCAGCGATAAAAATTCTTTCTTTAAGGTCTTCAAATACAATTACATCACTTTCTATGTTATCCGCTACTTCCTGCACGGTTAGGATTGAACGATGATATGGGCTTGAGACTACAGTATCAATCTCCTCTTCCTGTAAGATAGCCGTAATTTGATGCACATCTAATCGTCCTTTTTCGGTTAACTCTCTTGTTCTTTCATTTCCATCTTTCGGTGAATCCCCATGCCTCACCATATAAATAAATGTTTTCATGCTATCCCCTCATTATCTCTTTATGATTACATGCATAGTATCAGTAAATATTTTACTATATTTTTCTAAATATTGAACCAAGTAGCACTGCCTAGGTTACAATTTGTTTAGCCAACCTTCCGTTCAATTACATAGTATCAAGGGTTTTCAACTTTTAGCATAGTTGGATTTAATTTTTAATACATATTTTTTCACAAGCAAATTTTATGACCACCCCAGTTGGAGTGGTCATTTTCTACAATATCATTCACTATCTATATTTACTTTTCAATTGATGATTCTCGTCATAATGTGATTGTGGATGATAATTAATTGAAGGGATATCTAAAAGATGATTTAAGCGCCATTTGTATTTTTCTAAGTAAACGTTTCGATCTTCTTCATCATGTGATGGAGTCCATGCGATAAATGGCTCAACAGGCTCTAACCCAGCAAAATAAAGCATCCCATGATTGATATGATAAAGAATTTTCTCATGAATATCTCCATCCATTCCGTGTGGCGTATAGGCATCTTTAGGAGATCCTGTTGTAATAGATAACATTGCTTTTCTTCCTTTTAGGCCCCCTGTGTCATACCGCATATCCCTTGAATAAATAAATCCCGAAGCAAAAACCCTATCAAACCATCCTTTTAATATAGCTGGAGCCGAGTACCACCATAGAGGGAATTGAAAAATTACAAAATCTGCCCATACAAGCTTTTTTTGCTCTTCTTCAATATCTTTTGAAAAGCTATTTGTTTTAACTGCATGTTTTTGTTCTACTGCATACTTTAAGAACTCTTTGTTTTCTCGTTCATTAAAGTCTTCACTATTGGCAACTGCCTTGAAATTCATAGCATACAAATCGGATACTTTGACTTCATGGCCTAAGGTAGTTAATTCTGAAACAGCAAGGTCTTTTAATGCTGCATTAAAAGACTTCGGTTCTGGATGTGCGTAGATAATTAAAATATTCATTCTTTTATCTCCTTCAATTTAATTTGTTTTTTAAATGGCGGATTTGCAATGATTACACCAGCTAGAATTAGCGAAGCACCTAAATATCCTTGCCCACCCATATTTTCATTCAGAACGATAAATGCAAATATGGCTGAAAAAACTGGTTCGAGAGAAAATAAAAAACCTGTACTTTCAGGGGTAGTGTATTTTTGAGCAATTGGCTGCATGACAAACCCATATGCAGAACAAATAATTGCTAACCCGAGGATTGCTAGCCAAGCCTTTGTGTCACTTAGTAAAATAGGTGCTTTAAATATGAAACTTCCTATCGCAGCATAAAGACTGGCAAAGCCGAGTTGGAAAATCCCTAATTGAAAAGCATCAACGTCTTGAACAAAATAATTTGTAACTATAATGTGAACCGCATACAGAAAGGCAGCAGCTAAACATAAAATTGAACCCGAAGCAAATGTAAAATCTTCTTTAATCGTAAGTAGCGATAAACCAATAGCAACAGTGGTTAATCCATATAGAATTTCTTTCCGAGGCAACTTTCGTGTAATTAGTATTTGCAAAATAGGCACTAAAATAACGGTTGTACTTGTTAAAAAGCCTGCTGAAGAAGCAGTTGTTGTTTTCATCCCATACATGAGAGCAATGAAAATTCCGCATAATAATGCGCCAACGATAGCGCTGTACGTTAATGTTTTGACATTCACACTCATTAATTTCTTACTAAATAAAACAAACATAACTAGAAATGCAATCCCAAACCGTAAAGCTACCACTGTAATAGGAGAAACACTATCAGCGAGAAGTTTCATGAAAATATAAGATGTTCCCCATACTAAAGAGACGCTTGCCATTAATAAATTTGCCTGTTTTGGTGTCATTAGTATTCCCCCCTTTCAAACATTTAATAGTGGCTTTATAGTATCATCGGTATTTCCATTAGTAAAACGAATGTTTATAATATAACTATTAGAAAATCTAATACAAAAGGTGATTTAAAATGAATGCTTACCATGCTTTTATTAAAGTAATTGAAACAGGTAATTTTACAAAGGCTGCTGAAGAATTAGGTTACACCCAGTCAGCCATTAGTCAAATGGTAAATTCCTTAGAGAAAGAACTTTCTACCACTCTAATTTTGCGTTCTCGAACTGGTATTACGCTTACACCAGATGGCGAAGAATTTTTACCGTATATTAGAAATATCAGTAATTCTCAATTGGAACTATTGGAAAAACAAAATGAGATGAAGGGGTTGCAAAGAGGGCTTATTCGTATTGGATCATTTTCTAGCGTGGCATGTCATTGGCTACCTGAACTAATAAAAGATTTTAAACAAAAGTACCCAGCTGTTCATTTTAATATATATCAAGGTGAATATACGGTTATTTCTAATTGGGTGAAAGAAGGTTTCGTAGACTTTGGCTTTGTTAATCCTGACGCTGTGTCCAAACTAACTACCATTCCATTGCAAGAAGACGACATGCTTGCCGTATTACCAACAAATCATTACTTAGCATCTGAAAACAAAGTATTATTGAAAGAATTAATCGGTGAACCATATATTCTTTTAGATGAAGGAGAAATAAATGAAACATTAACCGTTTTTAAACAGAATGGCCTTGAACCTAATATACAATTCCGCGTACACGATGATTATGCTATTATGTCTATGATTGAACAAGGTCTTGGAATATCCGTATTACCGAAACTTGTTTTAGATAGATGCCCATATAGTATTGTAACAAAGCCTATCTCGCCTTCTGTCAGACGTACAATAAGCTTGGTATACAAAGATAAAAGGGTATTACCAATAGCAAGTAGATATTTTATTGATTTTCTCATCGAACGTTTTAAAGAAAAGACCAAAAATTGATTACTATAATTCAAAACAGAGAGAAAAAGTAGATTATCACATTCGAGAAGCTTTACGCCGACCGAGTTCAGTTGATTTAAAACCAGGTACTCACTAGAGCGCCTGGTTATTTATAAATATGAGAATCCATAGCCTTTGATTTGAATAACGGAGTACTAAATATATCCCTTTATCTAATTATAAAGCGCTCATACTGTTCCCATTAAGCAACCTATGTAGTACCTCAAGCTCTCGATTCCCATGCACCAATGGAATACGTTTTGGCATGTACAAACGTCACGTCTTTTTTGTGTTATAATTTACCAAAATACATAATGAGGTAATTATATGAACTTATTAACAACATTTTTATCTGGTGGATTAAGTGTGCTATTTATCATTCTTCCAGTGATGCTATTAATGGCTGTTGAAATTGGATGTATCATTATTTTTTCGTCAATCTTTGAAAAATTACTCCCCCATAAAATTTATAAATCCCTTTTAGTTTGCGTAGCTCTTGCTGCTTTTTACATTTGGGCAGTACCGATGAATATGGGATATTCTGAATTTTTTAGAGCGACTTTTTAATCGCTCTTTTTTCGTTTTAATCCTCAAAGGTTCAGTAATTTAATTTTCACAATAGATACATCACTCTAAGTACTCTTGTGCTAGTTTCTGATTTTTATAGATGGCCATACCTGTTTTCAATTTTTTAAATCCTATTTTTTCATAAAAAGAATCTTTACCTGTTGTTGCGATTAAATGAATGCAAGAAACATCCTCTAACTGTGTGATAATGTCTTTTAAAAGAAGTCGAGCAATTCCTCTTCCTTGATAATCTTTATGAACAACAACATCGTAAATAGCAGCATTAAATACGCCATCAAAAAGAGCCCTACAAACACCTACAATTTTGTTGTTATCTTTTAATCCAATAACTTTGTGTGTGCTTGCATTGAAAATTTTTTTATTATGTGTTCGTCATGTTTCATCCCCCCTGCTGATTGATAAATTTCTATTAAAACGGTATATCCTTCTCTTCTAACTCCTAGTTAAGCAAACCATTTTCATTCCACCAACCTTACTACAATCTATTATCCTTCTACTATTTATAACCAAATAATACCATACTAACTAATTCAATAAAGCCACTATATAAACCTCCATTTCTTTAATCACATATAGTAAAAATAGTAAAAAGATGGTATATTATAGTGACATTCTATTGATTTTACGAAAGGTGGTATGTTTATGAATAAAACACTTGATGATTTACAACAACAAATTATATTTGAAGCAAAAAAGGGATACCCAATTTTGTTATCTGGCGCCTTTGTTTTTTTACTTTTCACCCTGATGCCATTCGTTTTCCCATTAGAAGCTGTACGTTTAATTTGGATATTCGGCTTAGGTGTAATTTTTCCTATTGGAATTTTTATTAGTAAAATTCTTGGTGTTAATTTATTCACCACTGACAACCCTTTAGGAACTTTAGGTGGAATAGTTGCAGCTCCTCAAGCTTTTTACATACCTGTATTTATCATTGTGTATATGAAAATACCTGAATACCTTCCCTTCACAATCGGTTTACTTGCAGGCTCACATTTTCTTCCTTACATATGGATTTATAAAAGTAAAGCTTATTTATTTATTACTTTAGGATCCTGTTTTTCTGCTCTAATCTTAGGTAGCTTCTTTATAAATCAAGCTTTCACTCTTGTGCCTTTAGCAATTTCTATTGTGTATGGAATTGGCGTTCTTTTAATTCTAAGAGAACTTAAAGTCAATCTTGATTAATCACCTATTAGTAGGTGATTTTTTTATAGAGATAAAACCAGGTACTCATCCGAGCGCCTGGTTTTTAGTTTGTAGTTTCGGGAACTTTATCAAAATCAATACGACACAACTCTTACAATACATTTTTTAAGAATTTGTACTTCATTACTTCCTTTGTGACGGCTCTATAAACCTTTACCAAAGTCTAGTGTACTTCCTGTTTCTACTAAAGTCTTTGTATTACTTAAAATCATCCACCAGGCCTTGTCGCTGTTCTCGTAAGTGGAATCTCCTTCTTTCCACTGATCTTGAATGACTGTCAATTTTGTGCATGAATCAGCAGGTTCTAAAAGATAAGAAATCCTTGACTCTAATGCACGATTGCCTTTTATATAAGATTTGCCAGGGTAGTGAGTAAATCGAAGTACCTTATTTGGTTCATATTCCAATACGTTTCCGTATACATGCACCGTCTCATCTCCATCCACCCCAGGACCTATATACTCCAAAAGATCACCTACATGAAAGGTAGATTTTATGATGGAGCCATAATAAATTTGTTTTGTACCTTCAGGAGAGATAAGTACTTTCCAAACTTCCTCAGGTGTACCTGCAATATAAAATTGATACTTCAAATCCTTCATGATTTTTATGCCTCCTAAAAATTTAATTTGGAACATGTACATTATAAAAAAACTTCACTGACAAGTACGGTCAGTGAAGTATTTTGATAATGATTGAATTTCTTGTAATAAAGGGTTTTCAATGACTGATTAACCGCAAGCCTACATCATTCCCTGCCGTAGCAACCTGTACATTCACTAAAAAATTCGTCTACAGTCGTCCATCTGTTGTTGTGATAGTTTTCACTCGAGGTTAAAGAAGTCTTGTCGAAGTTCCTTTAGTAATGAATCCATTAATGGAAGTAATTGTTCTTGATTAATCACCAGCTTCTACAAATGATGCTTTTTGTATCTGATCAAAGGTTATACGTTTTATTAATTTAGCTATATTTAATAGTAATTCCTTTTTAATCAGCACCTGTTACCAACCTACTTAAATGTTGACTGTTTTTTGTATGTACAATCAGCTAAATATCAACTAAAATAGGTAACATATTACATTTTAGGAGAAGATTTTACTATGAAGAAATTATTATTTATAGGAATATTGTCAACTGTGCTGTTAGCGGCATGTAGTGAAGAAAAAGCAAAGGAAGATTCTCAACCAGCTGCTCCTGTTGAAGCTGTGAAGGGTAATGAGATTGTTATCGATATGTCTATTGCAAATGATAAAAGCATCCCTTTAGAAGAACGTATTGCCAAGATAGCTACTGATTTATTCGGCACTACTACTATTGATGGAAATGATCGAAATATCACCATTGAAAGCATGGGAGATATCTATTATTTAGAGATGTTGAATGACGATGCAGGAACAAAAAAGAATACTCTAGATTATACTCAACGTAATACAGCTGAATTAATTAAAGTATTAAAAGGTGTAGAGGATATGAGCGATATCCGTATCAATTGGCAAGCTAACTTGAAAGATGCATATGGAAACATTAATCCTGGTTCTGCAATGACTGTGCTGTTTAAAAAGGGAGACTTTGACAAGATTGATTTAGCTAATTTCAAGGCGTCTGATTTAAAAGAGATCGCTACATACTATCATGTTACATAATGATTTAAAGTATTAATTACACCAAAAGTCCCTCAGGTTTGAATTTGTAGTGAACTCCATAAGTTAGACTTTAACTAAAAACTGGTTGAGGTCTAACTTGTTACTTTTTTATACTTACAATATTGTATTTAAATAATAGAATTATTCCTAAATTCATAACAAAATATCTTAAATTCCTTTTTTGTTTGATTCCTTCAACTATCTATACAACCCCTACTTTCCAAAATATTGGTAAATTTAATTGTATTACCCTATCGTTTTGGAAGAATTTAACTTTTTGTTCTCAAAACCACATCAAAACTAGGTCTATTTTAATAATATTCGTAATAGTGTTAAAATTAGCTAAAGGAGGTTGTTTTAAATGATTAATAATAATCCAAATGATTGGCCAATATGGGCGAATGAGACTGTAGAAATAGTAACAGCAAATCCTGATTGGCAAGACCAAGGGCGATCCGAAGAGCAACACCTTTATGATCTTCTTAACCCTTATGGTATAAGCGAGGTAATGCATATTGGTAGCACATCCATACCCGGTCTACCAGCAAAACCTATAATTGATTTAATGGCAGAAACAGACTCATTTGATCGAGTAGAAGAAATCTTAGCTAAATTGGCTAATTATGATTGGCATTATGTTAGCCCAGAATTAGATGAAAGACCTTGGCGAAGGTTCTTTGTAAAGGTTAAAAACAATAAGCGTGTTGCCCACTTACATTTAATGGTTAAAGGAAATGAGCGATGGGAGCAACAACTTTTATTTCGCAACCGTTTACGAGAAAATCCACAATTAGTTTATGAATATTCAATGCTTAAGCAAGGGTTAGCTAAAAGGTTTAACCAAGATAGAGAATCATACACAAAAGCTAAAACAGAATTTATCAAAAAGGTTTTAAAATAATTAATTTTATTACTTACATTAAGTACCTTTATGCAATGTGGGAACCGTTGCTGGTTTACTAGTTCTCACATTGAGATTAAGGTAATCGCATTCGCTTGATTAACCTCCTTTTTAATAACCCCTCATTTTCTTCTTTCTTACTGAACAAAATCTTCATATTGTTCAGTAATGTGATAGAAATTTAAATTTGTGCATACTTTTTCTAAATAAAAAAGTCTTTTCATTCTATTTTTTTTGTTTTAAATTTACGTATAGATTTTACTAACTTTTAAAGGGTGTGCTAATATGTCACGAAGCTTCAAAATTGAATTACCAAAGATCCCCTCAGATTTAGAAAAAGCTAATTTTCAAGATATTTATTATGATGAAGAACCATATTTATCAAATTGTATTATTACTGATACAGCAATTGATAATGATATTGTTGAGAAATTAGTTGTGTCTAAAGTTGTTTTTAAAAATGCAAAATTCATTGATGTTTCTTTTAGCAAAATTGATTTGACTGATGTAATTTTTGAAAACTGCGATTTATCTAATTCAAACTTATGTGAAGGCATTATACATAGAGTCAATTTCAGAAACTGTAAATTATTAGGACTGAATTTTTCTGAGGCTAATCTTGGAAACGTTTCTTTTGAAAATTGCATTGCAAATCTATGCAATTTTTCTGAAACTCGTTTCAAACAAGTAATATTTGACAACTCAACACTACAAGGTGCGAATTTTTATGATTGTTTGCTAAACAAGGTGAAATTTAATGAAAGTGATATTAATGATGCTGATTTTTCTCAAACGTCCTTAAACGGTATCGATATTAGTACGTGTCATTTTGAAAGACTTAATGTAAGCCCAGAAAGTTTGAATGGATGTGAAGTTTCCACTGAACAAGCTATCGGTTTTGCTTCTTTGTTGGGATTAAAGGTAAAGTCAATAAATTAAAAAGGCAAAAGCTGATTGGAATAATCTTTTCAGCTTTTGCTGCACAATAGTCCCAATAAACACATCATTGCAAGGCTATAAGTAGAAATGTATTTAACGCTTATCGCTACCTCCCTTTTCTGTATTACAATAAAAAGTGAAAACTAAATGATTTTCACAATATCTTTGGTATACATTCTAATTAATGAGAGGAAATTAAATATTCATTTCCTTAGCGAAGTACTACATCATTCCCAGCAGTAGCAACCGCATTCAATAGCAACAACACTGTCATTAATAAGCCCCAGCCACCTACTGTTCCAATTATCCACCACGTCCTTTGCCTTTCAGTACAATGTACCGTTGCCCATCTCGATTACTCTCATAACGTATAATAAAAGCCCTCCACAATCGATGTGGAAGGCACATTCCATTCGTTTGGGAAAATAAAAAACACCTTCTATTGAAAGTGTTTAGCAAATCAAAATATTTTATTTCTAATGGATAGCTTCTTTATTTCTATGCTATATACGCCAGTAATAATTGAAATAGCTTTCAATTTTCTTACTGGTGCTTAACAGTTTTTTATTGTGACTTTATCAGTTCCTTTAAAGCACTAATATTATTGCCTGTCAAAACGGGTATGAATTCAGTTATCTTGTCTATATCCCAATCCCACCACTTGATGATATTGAGAATATCAATTGTCTCCTGCTCGAATCTATAGCGTATTAATTTTCCCGGATTCCCTCCTACAATTGAATAAGATGGAACATCTTTTGTTACAACAGTATTTGTCGCTATAATAGCTCCATCACCTATCTTAACACCAGGCATAATGGTAGCATTATAGCCTATCCAAACATCATTTCCTATAACTGTATCACCTTTGAATCCACCACTTAAATTCTCTAAACCTACTTCCCAATCTCCACCAAAGGCACCAAAAGGAAACGTTGTAAAAGAATTTGTGTTATGATTTGCACCATTCATAATAAATTTGACATTGGAAGCAATAGCACAAAACTTTCCGATTTTTAGTTTATCTCCAATAAAGTCAAAATGATAAAGGACATTTTTTTCAAACCCCAAAGGATTATTAGAATCGTCATAGTACGTGTAATCCCCAATTTCAATATTTGGGTTAACCACCACATTTTTTAAAAAACATAAGCTTCTAATATTTTTCATGGGAAAAACACTTTTTATATCTGGACCACTCATTTTGCGACACTCCTAAAAATATTTATTAGCTATTGACTAGGTATTTATAAAGCATTAAGGATTTAAAATAGTATGTTGTTTTATTTAATAATTTCCCCTTTTCATTACTAAATTCAATAATAGGGAATGACCCCCTTCTTTCTTAGTCAATAAGTCAATAAAAATAGCGTAGGCGATCCTAATTTTAATTACCACTTCTCACTATTTTTAAAATTTTTTGAGTAAACGTATTCATCATTTTTAATTTTCTTCCAACCACTAATAGAATTCAAAATAATCAGAAAAATTACAAATAAAACTGAACCCACCATGTAATGACCTAAGAAAAAAATAACAAACGCCGCAACCGGTAATGCTATCATTAACACTATTGCTAAAATTTGTAATTTTTTATTCTTTTTATCATTCATACACTCAACCTCCTATTAAATGATCTTTCCGTGTCTTTTAACATGTTATTATGGTTTATTTTACCACGTTTTAAAATTTTACACAAAAACTATCCCGACATAAATACACAACGATATAATCACTTCTAAGAAAACTAACGATCTTTATAAAACTTTCTTTTGCGCTACATTGTTTTCTCCAATACTCGTAGTTCAGAATGGCACTATTTGGCTTGGTGGCCTTACCTGTTTGTATGCTTTATTGAGAGCTTGCTTTTAAGTAAGGCCTAAGTCAGACATGTACACCATCTGATCACCTTTGTATAGTGCATACTCCCTCATTTTACGCCCCTTCACTAACCATTTTTTCTCTACTAATATCTGAAATGGATATTTTTCATTTTCATAAAACTTAACCGTGTTGATTGGGACATAAATCAAATCTTTTCTTAAGGTTTTTAATTTACTAATAGTATATTTTATACTATTTTTACTTTTTAATTTTAAAATGGTAATATTTTAATGTGATAGAAATAAATATTTCGGAGTTGCATGTAATTATGAAAAAAATTTCAACTATACTAACTGCTGCACTTTTAACAGCGTCTATAGGAGGGGCATCTTCAGCACTTGCAGCTAATAGCACAAGTATTCCATCTATTTCAGTAACCTCTTCTACTGTGACGGAAGTTCCTAATGTTAAATTCATTGATGAAGACAACAATCAAAATAGTATTGTAATTACTCCATATGCCGTAATTCTTGAAACATCTGCTTCCTTCCCAACAGGTCAAGGCTCTCTTAATTTTAGTTATAAAGCACCGGCATCGGGTACTGAAAAAGTTCAAGTTTTTGTTCAAAATAATAGTGCAAAAACTATTAATGTAAAGATGGTTTCCCAGGTGGTACTGCTTGGATCAGCGGATTTACGATTGCACCAGGAAAAACCCTTATTTCTGAACACTATTTCGGGGCTTCTCAACAGGGTTCTTGGACATTGTATTTTGATACTAATGATGGCTCTCCGATTTCAGTAGATGTAAAGGTTAAAGACGGATTGTAAAAAACCGGTAGAATTATCTACCGGTTTTTTTACCCTTCAGAACCTGCTTGCGAGCACTAGGAATGTCTATTGGTATGCCGTTTACGTTGTCTCATGCAATCAACTCCTCTGTTTGTGCTGTGTAGTAAACCCTCGGCTCATATTGGTGGTAAAAACCTTTAGGATTTGGTGAACTACTACAAACATCGATACATCAACGTTTTCGCACAAAAAACACTCGCTATCTAAACGAGTGTTTCGAGTATTTTTATGACAACCACTTTGGTGGTTTGTTTTTCCCAGAGTTCAAATAGACTCCCTTCAATGATACGTGATGATTTATCATATAAACAAATATCCGTCTTTTGTGACATTGCGGATATTTTGGTCATTCTTTCTTAATCAATACAAGTACTAACATGTACTAAAGAAGAAAAATAGCTACCTGTTAATTATTCTGCAACATTACCCATAGCGATAGAAATTCGATTCCAACTATTAATTTGATTAATCAAGATAACCAAATCGACATATGCTTTTTCATCAAAATGTTTGCGAACACGTTCATATAAATCATCAGGAACACGTTTTTCAGAAATAAGAGTAATATGTTCAGTTAATTCTAATGCTACTTTTTCAACTTCTGAATAAAATGTACATTCTCTCCAAGCACTGATACAGTATAAACGCTGTTCAGTCTCTCCCATTTTTTTAGCATCAGCAGTGTGCATGTTGATGCAATATGCACAGCCATTAATTTGAGAAGCTCTGATTTTAATGAGTTCACGAAGTTTTCTATCAACACCACTTTTCTTCGTGTATTTTTCCATTTCCATCATTATCTTCATAGCATCTGGTGCAATTTCATAATAATTCATACGTTGTGTCATTGTTAATACCTCCATTATTTATTCGCTAATTCAAATGATAATTGGTCCGAATTATTAAGTACATTTTGTAAAACATCTTCTGTATTCAATAATGCTGTCCCTTGGGCACGAAGGATTTTAAAATCATCTATTCCAATAAAGTTAAACATCGATTTAAGGTATTTGTAAGAATACTCCACTTCAGTATACCAATCATCATTTGTATAGATTGAACCACTTGCCTGTAATACAATCATGCTTCTTCCATCATTCAACAACCCGACAGAACCATTTTCTGTATATTTGAATGTCTCTCGTGCAATCAGAATGTTATCCATATAATCTTTTAACTTTGAAGGAATATTAAAATTATGCAAAGGCATAACAATCAGATATTTATTTGCGCTTTTAAACTGAACTAAAATTTTATTCATGTGTTCCAAAACTTCATTTTCTTCGTATGTCAAAGGCTCCCCATTTCGTGACTTTTCCCAACCACTTAAAACAACTTTATCTATCATAGGAACAACGTCTTCATATAGATTAATCTGTTCAATAACTTCATTTTCATCTTTATTCTCTTTATATGTTCTTAGAAAATGGTCAAAAACTTGAAGGCTCATAGAAGTCTTTGATTCCACTTCGGGGTGTGCATTAATAACAAGTAGTTTACTCATAAAAAATCCTCCATTATAATAAAGACATTATTAATCGTCGATTAATTTAATCGTTGATTAACTTTGTCTACAATATACTCTTTTAATTATCTTTTGTCAAACTGATTAATTTATGTATTTCTAAAATGTGTTACTATCATGATAAACATATTGTTTTAAGAAGGTGAAATAATGAAATATAGTGTTATGGTTGAATATGCACTACACAGCCTAGTTTATTTAATTGATGTACCACCAAATGAAAGTATTGGAATTAAAGATTTATCAGAATTTCAAGGATTATCAGAGACCTATCTCTCAAAAGTTTTAGGGAAGATGTCCAAGGAAGGGATTGTAAGTTCAGTATCTGGTGTAAAAGGGGGTTATCGACTCAATAAGAAACCAGAAGATATTACATTTTGGGATGTTGTGCGAGCTGTCGAGGGTGAAGACCCGATATTTCAGTGTAAGAATATTAAAGCAAATTTTGCTTATCAAAATACAAACCAAAAGTGTGAATCTTGTTCAGGTCAATCAATCTGTACGATCAATAGTGTAATGCTTGAAGCTGAAGAACAAATGCGGAATTATTTAAGAAGTAAAACAATAGCGTGGTTAGAAGAAGAACTACTACGGACTTTACCAAGGCAGCAAATAGAAGAAGCAAATAATTTTTTTAAAAAAAGGAAGTGTTAATTTTAGAAGTATTATAACGTAGACCTCCTAAGAGAGCGCTTAAGCAGGAAGAGTATGATTGATTTGATAGTTGAACAATTTTGACAAATGACAAAAAGCATCGAGGGTAATAATTCTCGATGCTTTTCAATAGAATCTTTAGCCATTATAGGCTTGCCAAGGCTATTAATAGATGTGTTTTTCCTGAATCTGGTTGTCCTAAATAAGCAGTACTGTTTTGTTTTGTTCAAATTCTGCAAAATATTTAACAGCCAATCTGTGCATGTCCTGAACAACCTTAAGAGCACCTTTGAATAAAAAGTTTTGAAATTTTGCTTTAAATTCTTCTGTGATATCACTAACCTTTATAAGATTGTTAGAGTTTTTACATGTTTCACATTCAAATCAACCCAGATTTGAAACGACTTATCGTAAGTCATACCGGTTTCATCTTCATCGACGTTCATTTCAAATTAGCCCCCAACATCCTTGTACATTCGTATTGTTTGTTATTAATCGAGGCTACCTCTTCATCATAATACATGATACTTACGGTGTACCTTTGCTAGTACTTCTTCCTGTGGCAACTGTTTTTCCCTACCTCCTCTCACTATATTACATTAAAAAGTGACAATTAAGTGATTCACTATAAACATTGATATATCAACGTTTTCGCACAAAAAAACACCCGCTGTATAAACGAGTGTTTCGGGTATTTTATGACAACCACTTAGGTGGTGTGTTTTTTTCCCAATAAATATCGCCTAGGTTGTTGTGTGCCATGAAATCATCCTCAGCACTGTGATAGTGGAAATTGTAATAGTAGCCTTCCTGTGGTCTTTTTTCTGTACGCACATGGAAACGGATAATATCTTTACCGTTTTCATTGTTGATCACGTTAAAAATTTTTTCACCATAATTACCACTTGGCTTTTCAGAGATGGTTAAAGATGCTACGGTTTGCTCGTCAAGATTGGCAACTGTCATCTCGATCGCCTCTTCTATTTTTGGGAAGATGATGCTATCAAATTCATTGCTAATTTTTGGACCAATTTTAGTACCAAACTTTATGTACGATTGCTCTCTCGCTGCATCCACCAGTAAGGCATTATAATCAATCTCTTCCTCTTGAATCTGGACCTGCTCGTCTCTACTATCATCAAGCTCAGCAGCTACAGCAGTGCTTGTCCCTGATGAAGGTCCGATAGATGCGCGATTCGAAGGATTTTGATCGAATGCTTCCCAAATTTCATGTGTAGGCGTTATTAATCCAAATGTTAAAAACGCAACCATGATGACTATACTTTTCTTAACCCACGTCTTCATTTATTATCACCTTCTCTTTATGTACAAATTGGTAATTCTCCTATTATTATATACGTTATCGTCATTAAAAGGTTTCATATTTCTATAATTCATTGTACAATATTTATGAATAATGTGTCGGTTTTTTAAAGGAGGTACAAAGCATGAGCATCGCAATGGGTATTGGTCTTTTATTAATGTTAGGTTACTTATCATCTTTATGTTTCACGGACTAATTTCATTTATATTATGCAGAAACCCGCGAACTATATGATGTTCGCGGGTTTTCTATTGTTATTGCCAAGCTTGATTGGTGACATTCCATTGTTTGAAGAATTCATTCTCGGCCAAAATGACCTCATAAACTGGGCTAAAAAAGTGTTTGAGTACACCTGATATTTCGAGAGTAGGATTCAATTCAATTGTAAAGTGATGTCGATCAAACAATTCTACGATATACGCCTGCAATATACGTCCGTCTATGTTTTGGGTTTGTAACAGCTTATTCACTTCCGCCATTGCACTCGCTGTCTTCTCTAATGCTGGGTATTGGTACATTTCTATAAATTTTTGTGCAATTATGAATTCCATTGGGTATGTATAAAGCACAGCTGCTTTCATGTCTAGCAAGGTTGGAAATACAATGGTTTTAGGTGTCACTCGAACATTTTCTTTAAAATTAATTCTTACTTCTATGTATGATGTGATCTGGGCCAATGCAACTGGTATTGTTAAGTGTATACCGTCATCGGTTAAAGTACTCTCTATCTCCTCTTCGAACCATTCA
The DNA here is from genome assembly GCF_009724685.1 of Lysinibacillus cavernae. Taxonomy (GTDB): domain Bacteria; phylum Bacillota; class Bacilli; order Bacillales_A; family Planococcaceae; genus Lysinibacillus; species Lysinibacillus cavernae. The sequence goes on along the minus strand of NZ_WMEF01000002.1, from coordinate 233,017 downwards.
ATATCATCCTCAGGAACTGCAATCGAACAAATTTCTTTAAATGCCTGTTTCACAATCTCGTTTTGATGAACACTTGGTTTAGCTATCAGTAAGATTTCTTTTGAAGGCTTCACCAATCCTTCTGTTAAGGCAAATAATAACAAATCTCCATCTAAGTTAAATTGATCGTCATATGATGATACAGATAGGCGATAAAGAAGCCTTTCTTGACAATAAAGTGATATTAGCTGATCCATACTTTCTTGCCGTGTTTCAGCCATTTCTGTTAATTGTGTGACTACATTCGTGGATTGTGCGTTGACTATTCCCATAGACATCCCTCACCTTTTTGATTTTTCAGTTTTCTAATTTCAGAATTTAGATTATACCTAATATTCTTATTTTTATTATTACTTATTTAAGTATCTGAGTAAACGGTAATGTATTCCAATATAATTTAGTAAATAAAAAATAGCCTGTCGTAGATGACAACGACAGACTAGAAAAATTAGACAAGGGGCAGCCTCGCTTATTGCGAAACCACCCCTTTAGTATTTATAGGTAACATTTTCGTAAATTGTAAAAGTCTCAACCCAATCATCTGGGGAATATTATCTTGAAACAGAATTAGTTTCATTACCGCGGTAAAATTCCACTGTGAGCTTTCTAACTTAAGCAACGCAAACCCTACCATCTTTTGCGTCCTTGCAGCCCCAAAGCATGCGCCAGTGTGAATAAGTATCTACAAAAACAAAAAGCAGAATGCCAGATTACAGAAATATGCCACCTAAAATAGCACGTGAATTATTATAACATCTTATTTTACAAAAGTAAAGGGTAATAAGATATTCTTGATACCCATTCTGAGCAAATAAAATAAAGACTTATTTCAAAAAACAAGCCCCCTAAACCTCAAGCACACCATAATGAAACTTCGCTGTTTCTCTCGTCAATTGCCGGAAATCGTACTGTGCAAACCATTCCGAACGAAAATGTGCCTTTAACACGACACGCTTTCTCGCTACACGCTTGGCTTCATGCACCCATTCATCTGTTAATGTGACATGTTCCCCCGCTAGCCTTAGTGCCTGAAAATTATTGGCCTCTTCAATGATCTCCTCAAACATCGGGTCCATATAGACCACATCAAACGCATTGTCTGGTAAGGATTTTAAATAGCCCACAGCCTCACATTGAACGACCTCGATCTGTCGCATACATGCTGTTAACGGCAATTCGGACGTATCGTAGCTTTGCATTCCTTGTCTAACTATAAACGCGACATTCGAATTCGCTTCCAGTCCTACAACACGGCCCACTTCACCCACTGTATAAGCTGCTAGCATGGCATCTGCTGCTAGCCCTAATGTACAATCAAGCACAGTATCACCCTGCTGAAGCTGTGCCGCTTCTAAAAATGGCTCTGCCTCACCACGTGCAATACGTTTCAAACGAAATGCCGCAGAGTTAGGATGAAAGAAAAACGGCTCCTGTGCCCCGTATGCATAATAGTCATATCGATCTTTCCCCGCCACGATCACATGAGCCTGCAACTCCTGTGAAATTTTACGAACAGAACGCTTTCTCCTCGGTTCAAACGCGGCGCCTAGTTCTTGACACGCAAAAGCAGCGAGCGCCATCGATACATCGTCTGGTCTGCCCGCTGTCGTCACAATTGTTGTTATTGCTCGCATGTTTGTTCTAACACGCCGGTTAAATGGGAGACAATTTGCTCCACAGGGAATCCCTCAATTTGCTCACGTGGAATAAAGTACGCTAACTGCCCATCCTTTAAAATTGCCATCGATGGTGAGCTAGGTGGCACATCGTCAAAATAACCGCGCATTGCTGCAGTTGCCTCTGGATCCTGCCCCGCAAACACCGTCACTAGATTGTCCGGCTTCACCGCTGCAATCGCCTCACGCGCTGCTGGACGTGCAAGTCCTGCCGCACAACCACACACTGAGTTAATCACCACTAACGAAATTCCTTTCGTTTCAGTCATAAATTCATTCACCGCATCAGCCGTTGTCAGCTCAGTAAATCCAGCCTCCACCAGTTCCTCACGCATTGGTTTCACAACTTGCTTCATATATTCATCATAAGCGTTCATTTATTTACCCCTTTTCGTATGTATTCGCAGAGCCTATTATAGCAAGGTTTCGCATGAAAGTACAAAGACATGCTTTTTGCCTGATTTCATGGGTTTTCGGGGGAAATGTAACATTTTCGTGTATGGGAATGAAGGAGCATTTACACAATCATAGTAAATTTATCATGAAAAATAAAAAAGCCCAGAATCAAATTAATTGAGTAAATGGACATATTTGTCTATAAAATATTATCTAAAACTAAATTATTCCATATTTTGTTCGATAACAACAATGGACTCATAATTTATCTAATAGAAAGGAGAAAATTAAATTATGATCACTTCTAAATTTTCAAATATGCAATATTTAATGTCTCGTCGGTCTTCATCTAAGTATTACGGATTAACTAAACGAACTGGCAATGAGGCGAATGGGACATCTAAGGGGAGTCAAGAAAGACTTAACAGCGTTAATAAAATTATTGAAGAAAGCAAAACCTCTAAACTCTCTACTAAACAGTTGGAAACACTTAAAAACGCCGCCAGGGATGGTTTATTAGGCTCTAGTGCTAATAAATTAGGACCATGGGGAAAACACAATCTCCAAAAATTCTTATCAAACACTAAGCACAATTCAACATTAAACGCTTATCGAAAATCAATCTAATATGATTAGCATACAAACACCCTCCAAAAAGTTAGAGGGTGTTTGTAAATTTTAGCATTGTGAAACTATAAAATTGACACTCTTCATCGTGCTGTGATCAAATTTAACCTTGTTGTGAGTAATATCGCATTGTTGATGGAGGCAATATTTCCCCACTTGGTCTATTTTCACACTCACCAATGCCCCCTTCAAAAGCTATGCTCGTTCATTTCACAATTAAAGATGGTATTTTCGTTTTTATTAAACTGATTTTCTAACTTTCAGCCAAACACGTTTGTTCGTCTTCTACTATTATTTTATTAATTGGCTCATAATAATTTCTTCGCCGATACGTCCTTTTAGCCTCTCATTTGTATCTACAAATCCTACTTTTAGATATAGTTTTTGTGCAGGGATGTTATCTTTGTCTACAACTAAAACAATTTCATCGCATTGAGGGAATTCTGTTTTAACAAACTCAACTAGTAATGACATTCCTTGTTTTGCGTAACCTTTTCCTTGCTCTGAATGATTAATTGATAGTGCAGTTAATAACATAGCATTCAAATTAGTAGTGTATTTCTTTACTCTTTCATTTGAATTTAGGAGAAAGAAGCCAACGGGTGTATGATCACTTAAAATAACAATACGATACTGTCCTTCATTAATTTCCTCAAATTTGCTTGGAAGTGCAGAAAATTGCTTTTGTTCTTCTGTCAGTACAAAAGCGTTTAATTCTTTCGTATATTCACTTGAAAAATGCTTTAATTCAACGCTTTTCAATTTCTCCATAACATAATTCTCCATTCTTTTTTCTATACTTTACCACTTAATACAATTTCGGTCATTCATTTTTTTGAAATTTCAAAAATATAATTCCTACGTAAATAGAACTCAATCATTTGTAATAAATTCTCTTTAGTTACTGCTGTTTACCCGTTTAACATAGTGCACCTTATGTAAGGACATAAACCAATTCTGAGCTGTAGCGTCTGCATACACTATGGCTTTTTTCTTTTTCCAAAGGCAATTAACTATAAAACCCCAGTTAACTCAGCATATAAATAGTAGTGTTAAGCGAAACTAGTTTAACAAGTACCTCCCGAATTGTTACTTAGGGTCACTTCCAGTCGAGTGACCCTTAAATAGTTTCTTTCCTCATATAAAAGAAATGGCGATTGATTCAAAATATATAACAAAAATCAATCTATTTATTCACACTCATTTCATTACTAACGATTCTTCTCGACAGATAAATAAATAGAATAGTTACTATTAAGAAGGAATTGTCAGTCTTTATACAAAAAAGCCGATCTCCACATATGGACATCGGCTTTTTTGTGTTCGTCAACTCATCGAACAAATACCTTTTTAGTACATCAATTTAATCTATTTCTTTAGACTCTTAGTGAGCCACGGAAGCCCCTAGCAGCGTAATAGGATTCAGCTCCATTGTGGTACATAAAGACCATGTCGTAGCGACGATCACAGAAGATGGCACCGCCTCGTTCTCTTATGTTTTCAGGTGTTTGTACCCAGCTTGACGTTTTCAAATCGAAATTCCCAAGTTCCTGTAACTCTCGATATTGTTCTTCCGTTAATAGCTGAATGCCCATATCTGTTGCCATATCCATAGCGGTATTTTCTGGTTTGTGATTTTTTCTTGACTCCCATGCTTCTCGGTCGTAACATACACTTCTGCGACCTTTTGGGCTTTCCGCTGAACAATCATAAAAAATATATTCATCCGTCTTTTGATCATAGCCAACAACATCTGGTTCACCACCAGAAGCTTCCATTTCATGGAGCGACCATAGTTTCTCTAGATTAGCTTCAAGCTTAGCTTGTACATTGGCCCATTCAAGCTCTTCATGACGGTTCTTATTTTTCTCAAATCGAACATGCAAAGTACTAATTAGCTCCTCACGCTGTTCCTGTGTTAATTCCTTATTTGTCATATTTATATCTCCTCCACATTGTGTTAAAACTTATTTAAAGGACAACCCTTCTTCTTCCAAGGAGGATCTCATACTTGGTAAAGTGGCAGGTCCAATACCATGAATTTTTAATATATCTTTTTCAGTATATTGGGATAGTTTTTGTAAAGTGTCTATTCCTTCGTGAACTAATGCATTCCTTGCAGGTGAACTGAGTTTTGAAAGGAAGCCGCTGCTAGGTTTATTTTCCTTATCACAGGTAGGGCAACTTCGACAATCTGTGCTTTTATAATACGTATGTCCTTTTTCACAAATCCTTAAACTTTTTTCTGCTGTCAACATCATCCCTCCAAACAAAAGCTATAGTTCATTTTACCATATCTCCTCCTATAAAATTCTCTAAATAAATAGTTGATAGGATGACCATTTTGGACCATATAGCTATTTGGATTGACCTGTACTTTCATTTCTGGAAGACATTCTTTTTACTTACATTCATAATATTTCATGACTGCTTGGCTTGTTAGAGCGACACTAATCAAAGGAGCCAATAATAGTAAAATCGTTTCGTGCTGATTAAATGTCAATCCATCGCTCATTACCAAGCAAAAACCACTCCCCAACACATTGAAGGCAAATAGTAGCCCCCATAAGACCGCTTTGATTCTTTTATATACTTTATCGCCTCTTAAATACCTCAGATAAAAGAAACAAATGACACCTATACTTATGACGAACAGTAATGATTGAGCAAAAGATGATGTCACCATCATCGGCTCTTCTTGTGGCGTATCCACATATAGAAGGTTGCCAAAATGAATCATGTTAAAAATCAATAGACAAATCACGATATAAATAAAGAATAGCCATTCAGCTATATCAAGTAACCTTTTTATTATTGTTGTCCTTACCATCTTATTCTACTATCCTCACTTCCCTTTATTTACTAAATATCTGCAAAAAAGACAATAATGATCTTTCAGAATAAAAATCACATGGTACATTTCAGCCCACTGAATCGAGTCACATTCTACATAAAGATTAGGTAGTAAACCCTTATCTATTAAGACCATCATAAATTCGATTTGACTTCACCAATTCTTTCAAATATGCAATACATTCAGTCGGTTCACTTACTATTTTTGCTTTAGCTTTTCTCGTTGCATCTATCTCCCGCTTCCTTTTCTTACTTCTTTCGCCATGACAAAGCATCACTAAACAAAACTCTTTTGCCATTAAAAGTGACAAAAAATGTTTTTTTGCATCTATTTCTTTACTTTAATGAAGTTAGATGGATGGCTATTTTTCTCTCTCATGCAATATTACCGAAAATTTTTTCATCACATAGGGTAAATAACATTTCCCTTTTCTACAACCATACATATTATAGGTTGTAGAAAGGGGGGATTTTCAGTGGGATACAATGGAAACGTAGGTAATTACAATACAAACTGCTATTATGGCGGCGACTCTGGTGGTAGCTATAACGGTTCAACATTCGTTTTAATCGTAGTTCTATTCATTTTATTAATTATCGTGGGCGCTTCTTTCATGCAGAAAGATTATTAATATTTCCCATTAGCACCTTCTACACTGCCAAAGTAGTGTAAGATACTTCTATCAGCCGATTAAGGGTCGCTTTACCAGCCTAGTGACCCTTTTACTTTTCGGCTACCGTCAAACTGAAGTGGAGAATAGAGATGAATTCATACTTGTTTAACTACATACTAAGAATGATAAAAGGAGTAATTGGAATTGTATTGATAATGATTGGTCCGATGTTGATCGTCATTCCTGTTGACGATACTGTATTGCTTAAAAATATCTGTTTAAGAATCTTCGGTGTCGTGTGCATTTTGATGGGTGTGAATTTAGTACATAGGCAATTTCATCCGAATCAATACAAAAAGTAAAACCAGGTATCTGGTTTTACTTGATGATCTAGGAAAAACTATTCCTTGGCAAAATATGTTGGATCTAGTTGAATAATTATTGTATTTTTACCATAAAAATAACCCGATTTTAATTTTTCTTCATGGGTAAATCCTTTTTGAATATGAATAAATGCTAACCAGTCCTTCTCTAATTCACGACTATTTTTTCCGTATACTTCCTCCATTTTATTAGCTAGGTCCTTCTCGTTGTATAGTTGTTCAAACTTTTCTAGTCCATAGGTATCAATTAAATATTTTATAAATGAAGCAGCATGCGTATAGCTCATCCACCTAAGGGTGTCCAGCTCTTCTATATTTGTAAGGTCTGGACGAAAATAAGCATCGTCTTGATTAGGATCGATCAACTTGCTAATGGGAATTAATTTGTCTGAATCCATAAAATGCTTCATGTACTTTTCGAGATATAAGTCATTTTTTCCATATTGATCTTCCATATAACTCGCAAAACCCTCTTGTGTAAAATAACCACTACTTGCATCAAAATTGTTGCCATAGCCAAGTAAAGAATGTGTCAGTTCATGGACAAGCGGATATTGATCTTCTTTAACGCCAGTTAACTCGATTTTTGACGCAAGCCCCCAGGAATTTTGATTGCCTTCATTGAGGTATACTTTTATCTTCTCGGATGGAACATATGAAGTATGTATTGTCTGCTGAATGTCATCATAGGCCGTCAGGAGTTCATCTTTTATAGCATCTACTTTGTCTTGCGAAACATTAATTTTATTAATAATCTCGAAGGTTAGTTTTCCATCCTCTGTCACGACCATATTATTATCTTTTTCTTCTTGTATTTGTTCTTTAGGATCAACGGTTTCCTCTGTACAGGCAGTTAATAACAAAATACTTAGAAGAAAGGAGCCTCTCAATTTAAACATGTTTACCTCCAGAAAAACGTATTTTTCTGTTTATACGAGACTTAGAATCCAAAAGTTTCATGTTAAAAAGAAAAATAAGGAAAAATAGTAAAATTAATTATATGAACTCTTTTTCTATGCTATCTTTATTAGATACTAATTAAGGGAGCATCCCATGAACAAAAGTAAATATATTCATTACAACGCTCGTTATGGATGGGATTTAAATGATGATGCACAACGAAGACAAGTGACCATTCTCAGCTATGGTTGTGACTTAGATAATGGCACCATCAAAAAATTGTTCGGAAATACTTGACTTCAAAAAGCTCAGACGTTGCAGAAACAACAGCAGAAATCAGATAGGATACATATGATGCCAATGCGAATCCAACAAAAGGGCCAGATTGTTGAATAACGTTTTTCCAGGGGAGTGTTAGAAAAACTGTATATTCATAGCGATAAGAGATTTACTATACAAGTTTTTATGCAAATTAAAGAACAAGCCTAGCAAGCACAAACATCGTTGCATCAACCATTTGTGCCATCTGTATAAAATGCTGCATAACCAATGTTCGAAAAAAAGCCCAAACGCTGATTTAACAACGTTCGTGGCTTTTTCGTGTATTCCAAAACTTGCATTTGGGAACGTTTATTAGGTTTATTTTGTATGCTTTATAAATCCTTGTTGCACTAAAGTGCCCGTTAGCGGAACATTACCTCTGAAGAAATCTTTTCATCGTTGGTAAAGAAATCCACAATAGGGATTTGGATAGGTGTTCTATATGAACGCAAATGCACTTCTGCTGTTGATGATATTCTTGGTTTTAATGTTACTACGTCCTTTGTAACACTTATTGATGAAACCAAAAAGTAAATATCTTTATACTTTTTAAGTTTAGTAAGTACTTTCTTCATACTAACACCTGTAATTTTATCAGTATATTCAACAAATGAAATAGAAGCCTTGTTCAATGGTCTTATCTGATGGCTAATAACGACTTTATATTTTGCCGTTTCCTTTTCCTTATGAACAATTTCCAATTCGGTTTTATATTTTAGCATCATTTTCTTGACCTTTTTTACTATTTCAAAGTCAAGTCCGTCTCTTTCACAAAGGGCACGTAGGACTTCCGTAGTCAATTCAATTTTAAAAATGAATTTTTCATCTGGGTTTAACCTATTGAATTTATTAACGGAAACACCGATGTTAACGTAAATAAACCAATTATCATTGAGATTTGGTGTAATCTCTACATGACCTTCTTGTAATGAATCAACAAAATTGATGTAAATATGGTCATAATCTCCTGTTTTAAAATCGAATTCACGCAGTTTTCTTGCATATCTGTCTCCAATGTAAGGAATATCAAAGTGATAATCTTCTACCCCATAATACCTTATATCAATTATTGTTTTGTTTTTCATAAGAACTCCTAATAAAATTTTTGCCGTGCTTCAATGCTTTCGTTTCAACTATTCTGCCAGTTAACTCAACGAGGCACCGATCCCTATCCCTATATCGGAGCAGTATCGAGCTATCGTTCTCCGTTAGCGTAACGTGTTTTTTATCTCACTAAGTTCCTTTAACAGATAGTTGGATAATTGTTTATTTTGGGGATCGTCTCTATCCTTGAAATTAGCACCTCCAAAAAAATCATAGTGAATATTCATAATCCGCTTTTTTACTTCTTCTTCCTTTTGAGTGCATTTTATCTCATAAAAATCATTTAATCGTTACAGCTCTGACTGAGGGAAACCAATGAACTCAATACCTACCTCAAAAAGAAAAATGATTTCTAAGGCATTTTCCTTGAACTCATCGTTGTAAGTTGACTCATCATGCGATCTCATCATACACCCCACTTCAACTATCCTGCATCGTTCGTATTATAAGGTCAGCCAGATATTTCTGGTTGACCATTTTTTATATAGTTTTATTATAGCAGTAGCCAGGGTAGAACGTACCTGCTCGTGGGGCATGATCCCGTCAACTAAACCGTTCGCCCCCTACTTGCAGAAACATGATTGAGGCTGGTTGGGACTTAGCTCTCGTATAACAAGCGAAGCTATGACACTGCATGGAGGATTAGGGGTAACTGCAAATATGATTCTAGGAGGAGATTAAGAATGAATCCAGTCGTTGGTCTGGATATTTCAAAAGGAGAAAGCCAGGTTCGGGCATTCTTAGATAAAGGCAAACCGTATCGTAAAAGTTTTAAGGTTACGGGTGGGGATTTCTATCACCCACGACTGGGTGGCTTCGCCGCCACTTAGCCTTGCAGGGTTGTCTGCCTGATAAATGCCTTGGGCAGACGCGGTGTAGATATGATGTTAGGCGATGCTCTCGTCCGTTTCAATTACTCCTACATTGAATCTATCCACATTACAAATTCCCTTATACAGTCTTCTGGATTGATATCCTGGTTAATTTCTATAAACCTTTCATAATACTCTAGTTCATGAATAATTAATGGTAAGACTTTATTGAATTTTCCAATAATCACACCTTCATTGTGTAATCGTTTAACAACATTTTTAATTATTTCATAGAAATCTTCTACTATTCTTTCTCCTAATTCTAAAGTTCGATCAAAATCCTCTTCCTCATCTGTATCCGTATAAAACCATTGTGATTCTCCGACCCATTGATCCCTTAATTGTAGTTCTTCTTTGTTAGTACCCTCGTTGTTCTCTCCAATCACGATTTCTTCATTTTGTAGCCAAAAAGCATAATTCCACTTCGCTTCACATTCATCAGTGGCTTGTGAAATATTAAACGTCAAATTAGAGTTTGTATTGTACCCCAAAGTAAGCCTAGGCTTTCTCATATCGTCTAATTCACAATCAATATAAAACGACAATACATAAATATCTTTGATAATATCATCACACCAACCATCAATCCGTTTCTTAACTTTGTCATAAATTATTTGTTCTAAATTATTCATTTCTGTCCCTCCATAATATTTAAGGTCTTAGAACTTCACTTCATTTTTTATAATGTCCTTCGAGAGTTTCGCCTAACGTTAGTGTATCTACGAACCCGAAAGGCTTAAAGGAGCGTAGCGACTGGGTGGCTTCACCACTTAGCCTTGAAGGGTTGTCTGCTGAATTTTCTTCCCCGAAAATTCTCCGGCAGACCAAGGGGGCTCCTTTATTCCAATTACTTTTCTCAAGTTTAGACATTTTTCTAAAGAATTTCATTTTTCCCCTCCACAATATACCTTGTATCCGTACAGTTCTATTAATGCACTTTAGCCATCCCACTATACTTAAATATAATACCATTATTTTACCAAAAACTATGATTCCTTCTTCAACTAAACTGCTGCGTTAGTTGAAGTATAACCTTCTCAAAGCGTCGTTTGGTACCATCTTTTTACCTAACATTGTATATGTATAAATCTGATGCCACCCTTATGCAACGATTGGGCGCGATTGTTGCATAAAATTTAGATTTGTAAACGACTTGATTGTTATATTTTTTAGTGTAGAGAAGTATCTACATCAAAAATTAAAAAACTATATTATTAACCTCGTCCTTGCTTAGAACGGGGTTATGCTTGTTTGAGGTTTTTAGATTAAATGACTTGATTGTCACGTTACACTAAATGGTTTAGAATTTTCCACACGTGTATTAAGAGCGCTCGATTTTCCATCTAATTATAAGCAGGAACTAAAAGGACGCTATCTATTAAGTTTTGGCACCATTTAAACTAGCTCTTTATTTGATTAAAAATTTATTAAGCTACCTCCGAGAGTAAATAGTAAAGGAATCATTGCTAATAAAAGAATCCCTACAATAACTGTTGAAATAATAATTTCTTTTAGTTTAATAAAATTTTTCTTATGTAATGAATGAAGAATTACAGTATTAATAGGTACATTCAATAATAAAGCTGTAATAAGTCCTGGGGAATATGTTTTCATTACTATTGTGACAATTAGATGCGGAAAAAATGCATTAAAAATCATAGAGCCTAAAAATCCAGTAAATGCCCATTTTATTAATTTTGACTTTGGAAAACTTAAAGTTAAAAATGAAACTAAATAGGCTAGTGCAGTAATAATCAATACTGCAAAATGAAATTCATTTGGTGTTACAGGTTTTTGAAATGATGAATCAATTTGAGACCATTGAGGTAACCATAACGCTTCTTCTAAATTGTGCAATGTGACTGCTAAACAGAAAAATATAACATAAAAGGCTTTCATACAACCCCCCCTTATCAATAATTGTCCATTAAACTTTTCTCTTTAAGCTAAAATATAGAACTTTAATTTTGGATAAAACTACCTATATTATAGTATAAAAATAAAATAAAGAAATGGGAACTACATGTAAGGAATTGGGTGCAGCTATCTTTCAAATACGAGCTGTAATTTAGCTTATTTATTTTTTAAAGACGATGGTCTACAAAACCAAGTTACCCTATCATATAAATAGTATTGTTAAGCGCATTTCGTTTAACATGATACCTCCCGATTTGTTACTAAGGGGCACTTCCAACAAGTGCCCCTTCCATCTTTTTAAAGCAATAAAATGTCTTCAACTGCAAGACATAAAGAATGCCGTAGCACCTATTTCCAATAAGGGACGAATTTAATTAATTTGATTTGGTCCTTGTTACTCTTCAACATATAGGTAATGCAAATATCGGCTATAAATACACTCCCTACTATCGATTCTTATGGAACACCTCGCTTGAGTATTCTCTGTAGAAGCATGTGTAAAACTATATGTTTGTTAATGTCCCATTTTTTAACTATTGAATAACCCATCCCCTTCTATTAGTATAGTTAAGTATTTTTAATGGAAGGGTGTATAACTTGTTGTATTTTATTTTTGAAATTTTAACTGATGCTTTTTCTGTAAGTACTACCACTCTACATACAAGAAAAATCGATCGTAATATTGAACGTTTACAGCAATATGACTGGTTTAAAGACATTTACCACGATGATCAGTATCGCAGATTATTTTTTGCCAACCGTCACGTCAGAAAATTCCTTGAAAGTAATGTTCGTGTGAATCGGATGATAAAGAAAAAGCAAGTACAAGAGAGGTTTATCTATTTTTTAAGTAAGCAATTGAAAAATCATCCTCGAAGTTCATAGAAAATGCTTCCAAACGAACGTATATTCTTATATAATTTTATTACTATTAACGAATGGAGGATGAATGATGAGCGCAATTGATTTGATTATAGTAAATTTCAACGAAGTGCGAAGACGTAGTATCAAGGTGTGGATGTCTATCCCCCAAGAGAAATTGCATTGGAGACCTGATGATGAAGCCATGTCTTGCATTGAAATGATAAGACATGTTCTAGAAAGTGAACATTATTACCACCTGGCAATAAAAAATAAAGGAAGTTTAGCTGCATTTGATTCGCCTTTTGAAAAACAACCCTACTCCACAGTGGAAGCAGAATTATTGTTTGCAGCACCTTTTAGAGAGGAATTTATCAAAACAATTCAATCTTTTTCTGCTGAGGATTTAGCAGAGATACAGATTGACCGCTCAGATGTTGGATACATACGAGAATTGGGAGATATGTTGCTAAGAATTGCGTATCATGAGTCAGTCCATACGGGCCAATTACTGGATTATTTACGCACAGCGCAAGTTGCCATCCCAAATATTTGGGATTAATGTTTTTAGGTGTAGCACTGAGGTGCTACACCTTTTTAACTTCTCTTAAAGGATGTTCAAAATATCCTGTGGCTCACGTAAAACGTAATCTGCCTCCCCAAATCCATTTGTGGTTTTGGCACCCCATAGGGCAAGGGCAAATTTGGCTCCTGCTTGCTTTGCACATTGTAGATCATATTTAGAATCCCCAATATAAATGGCTTCTTCTGGTGCTACTTGTAATAATTCTAGACATTTTAAAAGTGGTTCTGGATGAGGTTTATGTTTCTCTGTATCACTGGCACTCACAACCTGCTTAAAATAATCACTTAACCCAAACGGATCAAACTCATCTACTACCTCTTGTTTTGTTTTAGAAGTCACGATGCCTAGGTGTACTGGTTTTGTTGCTAAGTATTGTATGATTTCTGCTAGATTGGCAAAAACAGAAACTTCCTGTGAAAAATCAAGAACAGCCGCAGACCACTTTTTATGAACAGTCTCTATGTTGCTGACTTCTAGTCTCTGTAATGCATCTAACCCCGGAATGCCTAAAGCAAATCGTAATTCCTCAAACGTATAATCTTTTTGCGTTTCTTCTCGTAACGTTCTTTGTAAAGACTGTAAGATGGCTTGCTCTGTATCCAAAATAGTCCCATCTACATCAAAAATAATCGCTTTCAACATAATGAACCCTCCTATTTAAGCACGCCATTAACGTATGTGCATAATTGTTGATACATTTCTTCTTCATAATCTTTCTGACCACGTATAAATTTCTCCTTTAAATTATAAAAACAAATTTCAAGATATTCCTTATCATGATGATGCTGAAAAGGTTGTATATGCTGAACTTGTCCTAAATCTTCAAAGTATTTATTCATTTTTTCGTATGCTCTAATTTGATAACCACGCTTCTTCATTTCACCGATGACTTTTTCTGTATACCTATACAAATCGTCTTTAGGATATTCGTAAATATAATTAATAAGAATATGTTGGTCTTCTTTGGCAAATATGCTATTTAGTTCTCTCCACTGTGAGAGTAGTTGTCCTTTTGGTAAATAGGCAATTATATCAACATGCCATAGTCTCATTCTCGCTCTCCCCTTTCTATTAATCACCCAATAATGTAATATATTACTTAATACTATTCTAATCAAAGACGGAGGGATAGGATGGAAATTAAAATCGCTACATTAGATGACATTCAACAAATTGAGGTTTTATACCAAGAGCTTTTTTTAGAAATGTCAATTCTACAACCTAAATATATCAGACCTGCTAAACAAGATGTGAACTTTATCCGATATACCATAATTGAAGACGATTCAGATATTTTCATTGCTTGCATCCATAATCAAATCGTGGGCTTCTTACTAGTTCAGGAAACAACCACCCCATCTTATTCCTGTTTGGTTGAACATAAATATGCTTTTATTATTGATGTTATCGTCGGAAAGCACTACCAAAGTCAAGGAATTGGGTCCGCATTATTAGCAGAGGCAAAAAAATGGGCTAACGATCGGAAATTGGATTACTTAGAGTTAAATGTTTTGACTGAAAATAAAGGGGCTAAAACTTTGTATGAAAGACATGGGTTCAAAGATACGAACCAGACTATGCGTTTAGAGTTCTAGGAAAAAGTAGTCCCTGCTAGTGTATCGTATCGTGGATTGCGATGGTTGCAAAAAAAAAATTAAGCTTAGTCCTTGCCTTATGTTTTCAGCCCTAACAAGTAAATAGTTGCTCCATCAAAAAGTCGCCCATTTTAGGATGAGCGACTTTTCTTTATTTATTGAACGAATTGGTTTTTAATGCATGAAAACTACTAATGCTAGGCATGAAATTTAGTTAGCATTTTATTAAATAATTATGCTAAAGTTAAAAAATAATCTAAAAAAGAAGGTCTTTGTATGTTAGAAAAACTAAATGTATTTCTCCAAAAATACATTGCGATCCTGACACCAGCAAGCTTAGTTTTAGGTGTTTTCTTAGAAAGCGTTGGACATCATTTATTATTCCTTGTGGCCTGGCTATTTGCTTTCATGACATTCTCAGGAAGCTTAACGATGAAATTTAAAGATGTAAAAATTTTCATGAAGCATCCAGCACTGATTGTATTCTCCATTATTTTTCTTCATCTATTGATGCCTTTATGGGCTTATTTCTTATCCACTGTTATCTTCGATGACCATTTGTTGACGGTTGGTTTTGTATTAGCTGTCGCACTCCCAACTGGCGTAACAAGTGTGATTTGGATTAATATTTGCAAGGGAAATTTACCATTAGGCTTATCAATTATTTTAATTGATACGCTACTTTCTCCGTTCATCCTCCCTTTCATACTGTATATCGTTTCGGGTGAAAAAATTGAACTGGATGTTGCTTCACTGATTGTGAACTTACTGCTGATGATTGTGTTACCTACGATTTTAGGCATATTGGTGAATGAACTTTCAAAAGGGGAAGTACCAAAGAAATTTGGAAAGAAGCTTGCTCCATTCTCGAAGCTGTGTCTATTTGCGGTCATTATGATCAATAGTAGTGCGATCTCTCCCTACTTAAAAGATATCAACTTTCACCTATTTTTTGTGATACTTTTAGTGTTTATGCTAGCTGTATCAGGCTATATATTTGCTTTCATCATTGGTCGGACGATTTTAAAGGACGATCCTCAAATGACGACCTTTGTCTTTACAGGTGGCATGCGAAATATTGCTGTTGGTGTCATTGTTGCTACAACATACTTTCCAGGTAAAGTAGCAATGCCTGTTGTGTTCGGTATGCTTTTTCAACAAGTTCTCGCTTCCGTTTTCAGTAGAGTAATAACAAAAAGAACAGTTATCCAAAATAATTAGCATAGTAGTTTGTTCAATGACTTGTGGACACCGTTATTCTTTTTCAAACTAAGTAATAGAATATTTATTTTTACAATAAGGATCGAAGGAAGGATTAGATGAATAGCATCTCTCCTATCTATAACATGACATATTCTAGATTATAGAAAGGAGGGAATTTACTATGGGAAATGAGCTTTATGGTACGGACCATGGCAAGCATGATAAATTATCATTCGCTTTAATTGTTGTCCTATTCATTCTTCTAATCATTGTCGGCGCTAGTTTCAGGCATAAATAACATCTTCATTACGAACAACAGTAAAAAATCTCCATAACACCTTCTACAAACTATCATAATAATAGTGAACTACTTATTTATCACCCTTATTCACTCTTGTTATGACCAAAGGGTCGTCGCTCATCCAGATGACCCTTTTCTTTTATTTCTTGAATACATAGTCACAACAACTCATTGCCTGTACATTTTGCTCGTATTGTTCAGAAGTTTGCTGTAGTGTGTGACGACGTTGCGGCTTAATTATGATAAAATTTACATATATTGCACAATGAGGTGATATTTTGGAATTTGTCAGGAAATATATCTATATATTCTACTTTTTATTTCTGTTTTTAACTTTATTGGTCCGGGATTATGTCAAAAATGGTACTTGGGATTTGCTTAATAGCCTTTTCTTTTCTTTATGGGCAGTATTTTTCTATGCTTTCTTTAATTGGGCATGGAATAGTAAAAAAAATGAAAAGAAATAGCAAACTGTTCATTAACCTTCACACATTAAAACGTGTTCTACATATTTGTCATCTTCTTCATCTATATCATTCATTACGAACGTTTTTCCACAATATGGACATTTTGCACTACCCCCTAACCCAAACGCTTGAACTGGCATATCATTCACCTCAAATTGTGCAGATAGAAATTGTAAACATCCGTCTTTAAAATAACGCTTTAGTTCTCGTTTGCTAACAACAATTTCTCTACTGTCACTTTTTAAAATAACATGCGTACTATTCTTCGTTAGTTTGAAGGTAAACACTTCGTTCTCTACTCCTTTAAAGCCTATCGAATACGTTTTGCGGTACTGTAATTTACTAGGTAACCAACCGATTTTATGGTGAATGATAAATGGTTTCATAAACATATCTCCTTCACTACATTTTTTTATCAACTAATCCTTAAAGTGTTCAGTAAATGCACAATTCATAGTACTTGAAACTTTTTAACTATGTTATCCTTTTATAACCCACACTCCAAATATTAGGAGGTTTCAGAATGACTCTAAAAATTGTTAAAACTCTTTTATCTATCATTCTTGTATTCATGTATTATTTGGGCTTTTGGACTGCAAACGCTACTACAAAAATTGCGCTTTTCTTTCTCATGGTCATCTTTATTTTCGAAGTAGGCGTTGCAAATGGGAAGAAGCAAAAGAACCGTAACTAACAGGAGTTCCTTGACCATTTTTTTATCATTTGTACTTACCTATATTCGATTACTTTCTCATTGTCGAATATTCATACCTCATAACTACCAATTTTATGAATAAATTTCTTTTAATTTATCCATACAAACCATATAATTAATAAACTAAAAGGAGGCTAAAAAATGAAACATCATCCTTTACATCAATGGCAAAAAGAACATCATAAACGAGTAAAAGATTTCCATAAAAATCACGCTTTAGAATTAGAAAATGGCGAGAATGGAAATGGATTTTTAGCTAAGTGGGAAAGATTTGTATACAACAAAGGGAAAGTTTTATTAAAATCTGTCAAATAATTTTTTTATTAATTAGCTGTTCATTTCAGAGCAACTCTTTTTTGATTTCAAATCCCCTTGTTGAACATATACTTTTCGAACTGTGAAATACAGTATTTTTTAATTTCCAAACCCCTTCTTATCTATTGTTCATTCATTTAAAATAAATTTAATAATATATGAAAGGATGTATTTATTTGCTGTTTTCATATCGTAATGATATTAGGAAAACGTTGATACCTTACCTAAACAAACTTGATGAGGAATTTTGGTTTAAGAAATCAGATGTCTATCCAACTAATCTAGCTTGGATTATTTCACATATATCAAGTAGCGAAGACTATTGGGTTAATGAAATTGGACTTAAAAAGAGTTGTTTTTTAAAGCTTAACGATGATTGTTCGCCTAAAGAAATAGTAGATAGCTATATTCAAATTAGACATTATACTGATGACATTCTACATACGTTAGACGATTCGCAACTCAATCAATTAGTCGAAGTTCCTAAGTTTTCTGATGGATGGACGCCACCTTCAGTACCTACTCTCAATTGGTTGTTTAATCATGTTTACACGCATGAAGCATACCATGTTGGACAAATCTCTATTATCGCCCGCATTAATGGGTTTCAAAAGCCATTGTTTTAATTAAGCTTTAGGGGAAAATTAAATACAGTATGATTGGAGTGGCAACAAAAAAAAACAAGCGAAAGGTATTATTCCTTTTGCTTATTTTTTTTGTTGTCCTTGATCGCTAAATATAATGAGAAACTTATCGCCACGACCATTATTACAGAAAAAACAACCGAGAACGTGGCTTTATAGTAGACGGATGTAATAGCCATGACGATTGAACTGATGATAAGGGCTATACGTAATAATCTATCTGTTTTTTCACTGAGATTAAAAAAATCTTGAAGAATACCAAATAAATAAGCTAATCCGAAAAATATAATGTACTCATAAACAAAGATAGGCTTCACATAATCTGGAATTCCAAAATACAGTAATTCAACTATGAGAAAAAATAATGCTACATATTTATAATATTTAGAGGAGTTATTCGACAAAATATCACCCTTTTTTATACTATATTAATATTATTAAACAATTATTGTGATAAATTTTTTTATTGTAGAGACTAGCGTAAATTGTTGATAACAACTAATCATTTAAATACTCCTTTTCATAGCTGTAATATCAATGATACTTCCATATCTTGTATTTTACTAAATTATATAATCATTGTATATTTTGGAAGGTGATTAATTATTTGCACTTTAAGCATAAGCTTTTGTGCTATTTCGATAAGCTTCCAATTGTTTTATAATCAGCATCTGGTTAAGATTGAGGATTGGTCTGCTCTAATGGATACAACTAGTAGTTCAGTATTTGCTGTAACCATCTTACTAATCAGCACGATTAGGAGATCACGTAGTAGTGTGGAGCTACTACGTGTTTTACTTTTCATCAATCTCCTTTATCCAGTTGGATAACACTCAGTATAGTTCACCTTTTGTCAATATTACTGCATGCCCACCTACCATCACTCTCGGATTATTTTTATTAATTAATTTTGTCATGATCGTAGAAGGTCTGCCCATACTATACCCTTGCTTGAACGTATACTCTTGATAAAATGTATTCAATACATGGTTCTTAAAAAGATAATAGGTTAATGCCCCATTAGAAGTACCTGTTGCTGCTTCCTCGTCAATACCGTAGAGTGGACAAAAGTTTCTACTCTCTGCTAGGGCATTGTTTGTGTCAAGCGTAAATGCATGGAAGCCCCCTACTTTATTCATCTTTGAATATTCAGCAAGTGCTTTAAAATCCGGATTTAAACTATACAAGGTTTCCTTTGTTTTTAGTGGCAGCATGATATCCCAAAGACCAGTGCTTGCGGCTTGAGGTACTAGACTGAAATTTTCATCTCCTATTTGACTTTTATCAATTTTAAAAAGGTCAGACAAATAATCATAATCGTCAACTATTTTTCCTAGCTTAGGTTCAGCTTGCTCCATCATGATAAAGGATTGATTTACTTGAACGGAAAGTGTGCCAGCGTGTGTTTTCATATAATAGGTATTGTTATCTTCTATAAGATGGCTGTCCAATAGGGCTTTGAAGGATGCGACTGTAGCATGTCCACAAAGATCAACCTGAGCAGTCGGTGTAAAAAATTTAATTTCAAAAGTTTTATTGTCTATCTTCTTAATAAATGCTGTTTCTGAAAAACGAACTTCTGCAGCAAATTTCTGCATAAACTCCTCGTTTAAATTTTCATAGATTACAATGCCAGCTGGATTCCCACCAAATTTTGTTTCTGTAAATGCATCAATTACATAATATAACAAATCAAATTCCCCCATTTTTTAGACCTTCATCACATTAAAGCAATACTTTTACTAGTGAATGTCATGTTTTTATATGTATCGTATCATTTATTATCTCACTCTGTAGTCAATTACGATAATCACATATGTTTCTCCTGGTTAAATGCTCGATCGTCCGTTTGACATATAGATTTTTTCATCTTCCCCTTTAAACACTAGGTTTCAACTAGTAAATGACCATAATAGCCTCTATGAAAACTATGAATATTCCATTATACTTATAAAAAATGAAAATAGGATGGTGTGATAACTATGATGTTTGCTCCATTATTCGAACAGGACGTACCAGCACTTCTTCTTCCTTAACGGTAGAAGCGCTTTTTCTCCGTTAAGGACATAGGTATCTATGAAAACGGAGGAAAAAACATGAGAAATAAAGTAATCGGCGCCATCTTTTTATCGCTTGCAGCGAGTATATGGGGTGCTATGTATGTGGTTGTTAAAGTAGTGGTGGATGTTGTGCCGCCATCGGAACTAGTTTGGATGCGCTATTTAATTGCGGTGGTGGCCCTTGGCATTATTGGCATCGTCATGAAGCAATCTTGGAAAATAGCTAAAAAAGATTGGTTGTTCATTTTCCTTGTAAGTTTAATTGGAAATACGATTTCGATTGTTACGCAAGAAATGGGCACGATGCTATCCACGGCTCAGATGGGAGCGATTATTACAGCTACAACTCCTGCTTTTATGGTTGTATTCGCACGTTTGATTTTGAAAGAAAACATAACCCTAAAAAAATGCTTGTCCATTGTTCTCGCAACGATTGGCGTTGGTATCATAGTAGGCAATGGTCAAATCGACATGACACAGCAATTAGGTGGCATCTACTTACTAATTGCAGCATTAACCTGGGCATTGATGTCTGTGTTAGTGAAAAAAGTTCCGAGCCATTATTCGCAAATTGTAGTCACGACCTATACATCTACGATTGCCGTTTTGTTATTGACACCTTTAGTACTTCCAAGGTTAAAAGATTTGGATATGACAAGTGTGTTGCAGCCAACTATTTCAGGTGGCTTACTTTACTTAGGCATTGTTTCAACAGCGGGTGGGTTTTTATTGTGGAACAAAGGGCTTCAATTAATGAATGCTTCTAGTGGAGGGTTATTTTTCTTCTTTCAACCAATTGTCGGCACATTTTTAGGCTGGCTTTTATTAGGAGAGACGATCGGTCTATCCTTTTGGTTGGGTTCCCTATTAATTTTTAGTGGTGTTTTTATTGTCATTCGAGAAGAATAAACGAAAGTGCGTCTCTATCATGTATAGAGGCGCACTTTTTATTTTGATGGAAGCAGAAGACACCTTCCTGCTCAAATGCACGCAAAATCAAGACACATATCAACGGGCTCGAAAATGAGGCGTGATGGATAGTCATGTTACCATAGGTTAGCTCATATATTGCAAAAGCCTAAAGGAGCTGATAATTTGATAACCTTTTTAGGTAACTTAAAGGATCTAGCTTTACTACTCATTTTGTTTTCTAGTTTTGTGTATCGGAGACAGCTTAAATTAGCGAGATGGCAAAGAAAACTGACGATAGGTGAATGGACTATGTATATCATGATTTCTATCGCCATTCCTATTTATGCGATACTTTATGCTGTCTTTCTTTTGGGAACATAAATAATGGAAATGGAACCCTATTAACTAAAAAGAGATTATAATTGGATGGAAGACTTTATTTTCGGGGAGGATTTGTTATGTTTCAAACAGTAGATCATTTTTTACAATCCTGGACATTTGAAGCTGCAGCTACGCAAAAACTACTCAATCATCTCACGGACGAATCACTTGATCAGGCAATAACGCCAGAAAACTGGACTTTAGGACGCATTGCTTGGCATACTGTCGCTGCGATACGTATTATTACGGCTAATACAAACATAGTGTTTGAAGCGCCAGCGACAGATTTTCCTGTTCCTACTTCTGCGCAGTTTATTGCTGATAGCTATCTTCAAACAAGTAATGCCTTTGTGGAAGCATTAAAGACGCAATGGACTGACCATACAATGAATGAAACGATTGAATTTATTGGTCAAGCAATACCCAATGGCTCCCTCTTATTATTTTTATTACAGCACCAAAGCCACCATCGAGGGCAAATGACCGTTTTGATGCGCCAAGCTGGATTAACTGTCCCTGGTATTTATGGTCCAGCCAAAGAGGAATGGGCACAGTTTGGATTGAAAGCCCCACAAATGTAGCGTAAGCAAAATATGTATCAATTAACACTTCTGCCGAAGAGAAAGCATATGTATCAATAGCTGTATTTACCACTCTTCTCCACCATTGACCTCTACAACTTTTTCTCGCTATACTATGAACATACGACATGGGAGGTTTTTGTTTGTTCAACTTATGTTTAAGCATTGTGAGTAAGCTTTCTTCATGCAACCAATGTATGAAGAGGGCACCATTTATAGGATCATTAAAAAGAACAGGAGACTACAAATGGATAGTATGATTAGACAAGAACTCACAGCAGATTATCAAACAACGGAGGCTGTCGTTAAAAGCGCTTTTTTGAATGAACCATTCAGTGATAAAAAGGAGCATTTACTCGTACAGCGTATACGCCAAACAGATGCCTTTATCCCGGAGCTATCATTAGTTGCTATTTTCCAAGATAAACTGGTTGGCCATATTCTTTTATCTAAAATTCACATCATGGACGGTGACAAGGCTGTGGAGTCATTGGCACTTGCCCCTGTCTCTGTCGTCCCTTCCCATCAGAAGTTCGGTATAGGAAGTCAATTAATTCGTGCTGCACTGAAAAAAGCACAAGAACTGGGCTATCATTCCGTCATTCTATTAGGTCACAAAGATTACTACCCCAAATTTGGCTTTCAACCAGCAAGCAAATGGCATATTCGAGCGCCGTTTGATGTGCCAGACGAAGTATTTATGGCGATTGAATTATCGGAAAATGCGCTTGCCAATGTACAAGGTGTTGTACAATATTCAGAAGCTTTTACAGCATAACGAAAGAGGTTGTCCATTATGAGGACAACCTCTTTTGTTGGTGATTTATAAAGTTGCTAGCCAGTTATTTGTATCTGCTATCGTTGGGTTTGCAAGATAGTGCCCGCCCTCAATTTGTAGCGTTTGACCCGTCATAAACTTCGATTCATCAGAGGCTAAAAATACGACTGCATGGCCGATATCATCCGCTTCTCCATGGTATGGTAACGCATTAAATTTGGCATAGATTGCAAGCATTTCATCAGGCATATTGTTTTTGGCAGCTGGTGTTAAAATAAGACCTGGTGCGACCGCATTACAACGAATTTGATCTTTTCCGTATTGTGTGGCAATGTTTTTGGTCATGTTCACCACGCCTGCTTTTGTGGCACCATAAGCTGTACGAATTTGATCACTAGCGAATGCAGCCATGGAAGCCGTATTAATAATCGAACCCCCACCTGCTTTTTGCATATGCGGAATCGCGAAACGGCTACCAAGTAATATAGATTTTAAGTTCACATTAACTAAACGATCCCACTCATCTAAATCAATATTTACCACATCCAAATCCTTTTTCAAGTTTGTTAGCCCCACATTGTTAAACAGAACAGTTAATGTGCCGTATTGTTCAACTGTGAAATTCACCACTGCTTCTATAGATGATGCATCTCCAGCATCAAGGAAAATGGCTGACGCCTCATACCCTTCTTTGACTAGAGCGTCTGCCGCTTCTTTTGCACCATCTACGTTGAAATCAGCAATGACCACTTTTGCCCCTTCTTTTGCTACTAATGTAGCGGCTGATAAACCAATGCCAGAAGCACCCCCAGTCACTAATGCTACCTTATTTTTCAGTCGATCCATTTCAATTCCTCCTCAATTCAATCAATACTATAAAAGAGCAATAGCTCACTTTTTTATCGTAAAATAGTTTAACATTAAACTATTTATTTTTAAACTAACAACACAAGAAAATTGAATTATTTTTGAGTTACTTGAACGCACTATGTTAAAATTTACATATATTTCATAAAGAGGTGATTACGTGGAAAACAATAAACCAGTTTGCAAGGCGTGTGGGAATGACCTATTTGCAACGGGACAAGTTGGTAGTATAACGAGTGAAGGAAACGTCCGCCCAATAGGCTCTATTATTGCTACAGGCTCCCCTCTTATTTTAACGTTCTGTAAAAAATGTGGAGAAGCTGCTTCTATCAAAGTAGCCAAGCCTGAGAAATTTAAATAAAAATGACAAGGAGCATAAGATGATCGTTTTCGATACGGTTACAGATTTTGTTAAAAATTATCAACCTACCGTAAAATATTTGACTGATTATTATGCTAACAAAGAAAAACATTATGAGGAGTATTTTCAATATCATTGCCACCATTTGGAAGAAAAAAAAGCAAGCTGCATTAGAAAAGCATACATTAAAATTACCAGATTTATTGCCAATAAGAGACATGTTTCAAGCATCGATCCCAATCATTACTGTTCAATATGAAAAAATGTATGACATTCATTTTACAAAAGATGCTCATTTACTTGTTGGTTTATATGGGAGTAACGCCTTTACTAAAAGCTAACTAGTTAGGATCATCCATAAGCTTTTCACCTATCTATACAGTCAATAAATAATTATGCTATAATACATGAGATTACCTCAAAGGGCATCAACCAATTCTGAGCTGTAGTGATTCATATCGCTACAGCTTTTTTAGATGTTATGGTTTACCTAAAAGTAAATAATAAGGTGTAAACATGGAAAGTATGTGGTGGCCATTCATTTTCAGTATGGCTATGCTGCCCTGAAACCAGTTGACGCCCTATTTTCTCCTGGCTCTCTCCTTATTTTTTTCAGTCTGTAAACAATGTGGAGAAATTGCCTCCATCAGAGCCACAAAACCCGTAAAAAATTAAAATAGGCGCTTTTTCAGTAAACCTATTCGTAACCTATGTATGTGCTATGACCTCATTGCATTACGAAGTAAAACATTCAATTATCTACTTGACTCCAAATTTAAAATGTTAGGTGGTCATCCACCTTAACATACCAACTATTTTTTTATAAATCCAAATGAACAGTTTAATCATATAATAGAAAAACATTATATTGAGAATAAAACCTATCCAAAGAAAGCTGAAACGATTATTAGGGTATAAATGTAACCAATCAAATGGAAATCCATAGATTGCCTTTAAATATTCTCTGTCACCATGAACATTTAAATTTTCTCTGCTTCCCAAAATAAAAGGTAGACAAATCACTAAAATAATACTAATCAGTAATAGCCATTTATTTATTTTTTTGTTTTCATCTACCATACTTTCCTCCCTACTTTTGAAGTGAAACAATTAAGGGTTTTTACTCATTTTGTCTTCTTTCCCCATTGATAAGGCTTTTTCGCCCAATTCCACATTATAATAAAGATAAATATGAAGATTATCGTGCCAATCATCATCATGACATTTTCTCCCCATGTAATCGGCTCTTGTTTCCTCCATTGATTAATCGTTCTTATAATGAAATAGACAAAAGGATATATGAAATAACTTAATTGATTTCGTCTCATCCTAACACTCCTTTAAACCGCCCCTATCATAAGCGTTATTCTCCTCTTACTGGTCAATTAAAGTAACTAGCTTCATCATCGTTTTCCAATTGCGTACCGTTGTTGGTACCTCCAACTTGTGTAGCTGTTGACTTAGCTTGGCATTGCGGATACTATCGTTAAATAACAAATAAACATCTCTGCCATTGATGATACAACGCTCTTTTTCACTCTCATATGCTAATAACTTAGCACCACTCTCTTCAGTTGGTGCGACTGGTAATAATGCTACATGGAGACTTTCCCCTACTGCTGTGGAACTTGCTACTGCCATGTCTTGCGCTGAAAAAGGACAGTTGTTCACGATATATTTTAGTTCTTCGGCTGTTCGAATAATGACTGTACTCGTGATATTGAATGCTGTTTGGATGGTTTCTTGAATTTTCTGTTGCAAGAGTTCCTCAGATTCGCTCGATTCAAACAGAATATTCCCACTTTGAATATAGGTCCGAATGTTTTGCAGCCCAAGTGGTAACAGGGCTTCTCTTAATTCAGCCATTTTCAATTTATTGTGCCCACCTACATTAATGCCTCTTAAAAGTGCTACATAGTTTGTCATACGATTCCACCTTTCATTTCATCTCTAGTATAACAATAATTAGGGAATAATAGGAAAAAACTGCACCCTAACCGGTTGGGTGCAGTTTGATGAATTATACTAATTGATGGATGTCTTTAATCAAACGATCCACATTTTCTTTTTTTGTAGCCCAGCTTGTGCAAAAACGAACAACCATATGAGTATCATCGAATGTTTCCCAAATAGAGAAAGAATAAGTTTCCCCCAAAGTCGTTAGCATATCATTTGGTAATATCGGAAACTGCTGATTGGTTTTCGACTCATAGCGAAGTGCAAAACCTTTGTCGATAAACGCTTGTCGAATCATCATTGCCATTTCTACAGCATGATGAGAAATATCCATGTATAGGCTATCTTCAAATAACGTTTCAAACTGGATGCCTAATAATCTCCCTTTGGCAAGCAGCCCCCCTCTTTGCTTAATCATGTAGCGGAAATCATTTTGATAAGCGGGATTGACAATGACGACCGCTTCGCCAAACAGTGCACCCATTTTAGTGCCACCAATATAAAATACATCGCAAAGCTGTGCAATATCTTCTAAGGATAAATCACTATCTTGCGCTACTAGTCCGTACCCTAAACGGGCTCCATCTAAAAACAATGGCAAGTTACAATCTTTACAAACTTCACTTAAAGCTGTTAATTCTGCTTTACTATAGGTTGTACCGTTTTCTGTAGGATGAGATATGTACACTAAGCCTGGCTGCACCATATGCTCATGTGTGCTGTCTTGCCAATGAGCATCATAGTATGCTTTCACCTGTGCGGCTGTTATTTTGCCATCATCGCTTGGCAATGTAAGTACCTTATGACCCGTTGCCTCAATGGCTCCTGTTTCATGCACTGCAATATGCCCCGTATTTGCTGCTATTACGCCCTGATGAGGACGCAAGATAGAGGCGATAACGGTTGTATTCGTTTGCGTACCACCAACTAAAAAGTGAATGTCTGCCTGCTCGGCTGCAATCGCTTTTTTTATATAGGCTCTAGCTTTTTCAGAATGCACATCCGTACCGTAGCCTGGTGATTGTTCTTCATTCGTCGCCACTAATTGTTGCAAAATCTGTGGATGTGCACCTTCGGCATAATCATTTTCGAATCGTATCATATCTATTCCCTCCAAATTCTCTCTTTATCTTACTATAGCTCTCACTTATTTTCTTTTACAACCTTATTAACGTAATAATCTAGGATTTGTTGGTCTGGAGGGCTCATCCTCTTGGGTAGCTGATGTAGAGGAAAGAAATCGATAGCAATCGCCTCTTCTACATCAAACTTTAAATCACCAGTAAAACTACGGCATTCATAGGCAGCCACGACATTAAAAACTTCATCCCCATGAGGATATTGATAATAAAATGCCTGACCAGAAAAAACCTTTAGCAGCTCTAAATCATTAGGTGTTAATCCACTCTCTTCATACATTTCCCGAATAGCCACCTCTTCAAGTGACTCGCCTAATTCCATCGAGCCGCCTATCAGACCCCAACATTCATTATCCTTACGTAACTGCAGAAGTAACTCGTTATTTTCATTAATAATGAGGACACTCGCGCCAACCATAATGAGTGGCTTTGTGCCGACATCTTGTCGTAAATCCATTATATAGCCCATATTTTCCCTCCTAATATTGCGTCTCTTTAATCATATATTACGGCATTTTGTTCCAATAGCCCTATTTGTTTATGGAAAAAAAAACTGATATACTAGGAATATCAATGCGCAGTAATGGGGTACATGCTTATTAAGCTTTACCCTCACGCATAGTGTACAAGCCGTCTTGTGTCACAAATCTCTGCCATCTGAAATAAGGAAAATGGAGAGGATATACATGTACAAAGAAGATCGGCTACCACAAAATGCAAAAGAGGGCTTGCTATTTTTATTGATTATATCAATAATTTCAGTTAATACCATATCGCCCATTATTGTAGGACTTGAACGTGGATTCAATAAAGAAGTTTATCTCGAAACGTTAAAAATAATTCCGATTATGTGGATTATCGTTATAATTTTAGTCAGAGGAGTTGCTGGACCAGTGGTTGGAAAAGTAATGCCTCTTTTTGTAGGACAAACGGATGGATTTAATGCCCGAGTGCTATTGAACACATTATTAAATGTGACCGTTTTATCTTTTTGCTTATCCATTATTGGTACATGGGTTGGTACAAAACACATTAGTCTGGCGCCTTTTGAAAACTTTCTTCATATTTGGCCAAGAAATTTTGCTGTAGCCTTTTGGATTGAACTATTGCTGGCACAACCTATTGCCCGTTTCGCAATGAAAAAGCTACATCAAAAACAGGATTTAAAAGCTGAACATTCTTAATAATGAAAAATGCCTAATGATGACGCAGTCACCATTAGGTTTTTTTGTACATTATAGTTATAGGAGGGGTTGCATGAACAATGAAAAGAATGGTAAACCAATCCTCGTTACAATCGGCTCTTTCAGCAAATCCTTTTCAATTATCACTGCTTTTTCATTCCCCAGATGAGCCACATGAGGAATCACTAGTAGTTGAGCTATAATCAGCACAATGATTGTTATCCTGTGAAGAAATTTGTGAATCATTTGTAAAATCGTTTGTTGAATGCATATAGTGTGTGTGCTCGTTCGTTTTGTTGTGGTTTTTACCTACATTGCTAACTATACTAACAATGATGATGATTCCAATAAACATAATAAATAAAGTCATTTATTCCAACTCCTCTCATTTATTATATTAATTGTAACATATATTTTTTTCTCAAATTCCATTACCTACAGGGCCTATCGGACAAGGGGCGTAAAGTTTTTGGTCTATTTTATTCTATGTATTCATCTTATCCCTTCTCTTTGGCATTGGTCTAATGAATATGAAATTAAGGGAAAAATAACACCACAACCAATATGATTGTGGTGCTCACATTATGATTCAGATTTACGTGCAGAGGATTTTTTCGAACGATTGCCTTCGCTCGCATTTTTCTTTTGTTCTTGCGTTAAAGCATTATCTTCACGTACGTCTAAATCATCTGGACTTAAATCTGTCGATAATTCCGCCAACTCTGACTGGCGTTTATATTGTTTGCCCTTTGTCAAATGATCACCTCCAAGTATTCTTACATTGCCCTTTTTAAGATGATCTATACTTGGTTTTGCTAATGCCATATGTCATTATTTGTCTATACAACGCATTTGACGTTACATTGCGTTCTTTCTACAATTACTTTCTTATGGCACTAATTGTTTCGGTTTTCACTAGCTTCTGGTTAATAATAAATGAAATAACTATGCTTACGAACATATTCATTGCGATAAGGAGACAATACGAATACAAATTTAATCCCAAACCATAATTAAATTGGGCCTTATATAACAGATTTAAAATATGAACTACTATTAGTGAAATGATTGTAGACAGTCCACTGAATAATAAAGATTCTTTGAACAGGATTGATTTGATATGCTTCCTTTTAAAGCCTAACGCAGATAAAAGTCCAATTTCTTTATACCTTTCTATAGAAATTTTATAAAGCATAATCGTACTGATGAATAGGGCAACGGCAAGAACGAAATAAGAGACAAATGTAAATAATTTGATCAAACTCGTAAATGCTTGATTAAAATTTTCGACTTGTTTATAGTTCGTATAAACAGCTACTTGCTTGTCTATTAGCAACTTTTGTACCTTTGGGATTTCATTGAATCCTTTTACATCAAAGCTAATCGATGTTGCATTATTTATAGTAGTGTTTTTATACATATCTTTTTCTACTGATGCACTTACAATGAAATCATCGTATTGCGTATCTGTTATACCAGCTATCGTTAGCTCAATCGTTACTTTCTTCCCCATCTTATTGACATACGATAACGCCATTCTCTCCCCTACTAGCTTTTGAATTTGTTTTTCAAATTTACTAGCTAAACTTGGAGAAATGACCATTTCTTTTTTGTTATCTTGAGGCATATTTCCGTAGACCATCGAAACGGTTGATGGTGCAGTTGGCATTTTCACTTCGTTATTAATCGTTACATCCTTCATCGTTAACGAAATGTTTTTCAAGTCATATTGATAATAAACATTTTGAACTTGCTTCATCGAAGATAATCGTTCATAGGTTAAGGCTAAGTCTTTATTGACTTCTATTCCTTGATCATATTTTGGAATCATACCTTTATTAAAATAAGCATTCTTTTCTTTGAATTCGCTTATTGAATGATTCATAATTTCCTTCGAGCCTACTGTTCCTAAAAATGACGCTGAACCACAAGCGATTAAAATGGCCGCTATGACATACTTGATCAAATGAATTTTAAAATTTTTAAATCCGATTCTAAAAAAATCATTTGATTGCAGTTGTAATGAATCACTTTTGGTTGTCGTATTTACTGTTTTTTGCGATATACTAGCTTTTTTGACAATCAGCTGTTCATCTTCAATTTCAATTATTTCATCCCCAAAAGTCGCTAATTCTTCATCATGGGTAATCATAAGTACTGTTTTAGTAGTTGAAATCTTTTTCAAAATCTTCATAATTGACAGAGCTGATTCTTGATCCAATGCACCTGTAGGCTCATCTGCTAAGATAATAGCTGGATCATTTATTAAAGAGCGTGCGATGGCTACTCTTTGTTTCTGTCCACCGCTTAAAGTTTGTACCTTTTGATGAATTTGTGGCTCTAAGCCTAATTCAACAAGCAATTTCTGTGCTTTTTGTACATACTCCTTCGCCCCCGCATTTTTAGCGCTATAAACAGCTAACAAAACATTCTCTAATGCAGTATACCCATCTAATAAATGATACTCTTGAAAGATAAATCCAATGCTATTCAATCGATAAGAGGGTAATTCATCAGGTGATAAATCTTTTATATTTGTTGTACCAACGACAATTTCACCAGTGAAATCTGAATCAAAACCAGCTAAAAGGTTAAACAACGTACTCTTCCCAGAGCCACTCGGCCCTAGGAAGCATGTTAAAGACGCATCTTTGAATTCATAATTCACATTCGAATAAATCGTAGTATCACCATATTTCTTTGTTACATTGCGAAGCTGAATCATTATCGATCTCCTCCGCTTTGAAGACTCTTCATTGGCTGCACTCGTCCAATCAGGAAAGAAGCGATGAAGGTCATCAGCAATCCTAGAGAGACAATAATCACCATTGCTACTAAGATGGCCTGTTGATTTATGAGCGAAGATTGAAATAGTGCCATTGAAAATTTATTTACTAATGGCATAACTACAAAAAATAAAACCATTGTTAAAACAGAGATGATAGCATTTTCAACCATCGTTAGTTTCGTAATATGGCCAATAGAAAAGCCATTCATTTTTAATATGGCATATTCTTTTTTACGGACAATGGTATTCATTACTGTTAACACAGTGGTCATAATAATAGCGAGTGCCCCCATAATATACGAAATCGAATTCGATTGATGATCTGTTGTAGCATTTAGTTCCGAAATATCTTTGACCATCATAAATTGCCCTATTGGAACAATGCCCTTCCCTTGTAACTCCTTCACTAGAGATAGTACATTAGGAAGTGTGGTTGCTCGCATTTCAAGTGGTGTTTTATCATTATCTTTCCCAATCGCTTGATTAAACTCCTCTACAGCCTTTTTGCTGTAAATAAAGGAATCTTCATTTTCAATGGACATTTTTTCCCCAGTCATAGCATTGTCTATTTTCATCGTAGAATCGATGACACCTACAATTTTCAAGTTCAGTGTATGCGATTTTTCTTCAGGAACATCTTGATTCCAAACAAACATAGTCCCAGTAATTTCAATCTCTTTATTTAAAACCTTTTCTGGCGTAACATCTATTTTTGATAGAAACGCTTTTGGAACGACTACTTCTTCTTGATCATTATCAGGCATTCTACCTGCTAGTAGACCATTATTTACGGGTACTGTATTGGATTGTTCTAGTTGAAGATGATCCGTTACCCCTTCAATCGTTACTTCCATTTTATTAATTGTAGCTATCGGATACATCGCTTCTATCCTCTTGTCATCCTGATAATCTTTAAAAATAGACGAGATATCTTGCTTAACATCTCTATTCGGACTATTGGCGTCCTCACTGCCACCCATTCCTGCTCCTCCCAACATTTCCGAAACAACAGAAATATTAAAGAGGGATTGTCCATATTGCTTCACAAGATGATTCATGGCCTTATTCCCTTGATTTGTTACCTCACCGCTGACATTGAGTAATAAAAAATAAGAGGCGAGTACGAGAACAATTGAGGTCAATATGGTCTTGAAAAGCATGCCCTTCACATTTTTAATACTTTGACTAAGTGTGTTTTTCGCAGACAAGATTGGTGGATTTTTTTTGATAGACAGGCTTTTTCGACTCATACTTTCGCGCTTTTTATCGTGAACCAATTCTCCGTCCTTCAATACAAAAGCATTGGAGTCATCATCAATGAGTGATTGATCATGCGTAACGATAATCACCATTCTTTCTTTTGCGATTTGCTTTAGCGTGTTGATTAATGCCTTTGTATTATTCTTATCTAAAGCTCCAGTAGGCTCGTCTGCAATAATGATTTCAGGATCTTTTACCAAGGCTCTGGCAATGGCTACTCTTTGTTTTTCACCACCTGAGAGCGACTTCACATTATGTTTTGCTAATCTTTGAAGACCTAATTTTTGTAGTGTACTTTCGACCTTGTGACGTTTTGCTTCTTGGTCTAAATTAGAGAGTCCTAGAACAACCATGACATTATCTTCAACTGATAGGTGGTTAATCAATTGAAAGTTCTGCCAAATAAATCCGATTGAATTGTAATAATAGTGATTGAGCTCAGACTTTGAAAATTGTTTGATAGACTTATTATTAAAATAAACCTCACCATCAAACATAGGATCCATACCGCTTATTATCTTTAATAATGTCGATTTACCGCTTCCAGATGGCCCAATAATGAAATTTAAACCTCCTAAAAATTCTGCGGTTATGTTTTTTAGGACAGGTTGATTGCCAAATTTTTTACTTATATTCTTTAGTGTTAACATCGTCATATCTCCTCCTTCAATACTCCTCGATAGTACGCTTCCAATGTGTAGTTTGTGTGTAGTTAGGATGTGGTTTAATTGAAGATGCGTACGTTAATAGGTGTGATGCTGAAATGGATAAACTCCTGCTAAAACAAAAGCTCACAAACAACCTAACGGGTTCGGTTGTTGCGTACAAAATGTAAAAAAGTAATATTAAAGGGAGTTCAATTCACAAACGAATTGGACTCCCTATTTTATGTTAGGCTGATTTCGAATAGATTGTTGCTTTTTTATAAATCTCCAGAATATATAGTATAATAGTATGTGATATAAAAAGAAGATTGAATGGAGGATAACGATGACAAAACTATCCTATAGTGGTGTAAAATATGGAGAAATTGATGTTGAAATAAAATTATTGGTGGATATACAAAATGATTGGATTGAGATTACGCATACCAAGCAAGTGTCTCAAGTAATGAATAAATCCACAGGTGAATATATCATCGTAAATCGACACTCTTTGAAATTTGAGGTTGTTTCATAATACGAACAAAATATGAAACAAATTAAAGTCCCAAAAATGTAACTGATTATTTCAGTTGCATTTTTTTGTTGGGCAATAAGCCAAGCATTAAAGGCAATCCGTTTAGATGTTAACCATGACTTAATTCAAAAATTAAATGCTAAAAAGGCAGCGGTTATTGACCGATGCCTTTTATTGTGCTTTTTATCAGGTTCCATATGGTTTGATTTTGACTTCTGAATTGAACCCGTTAACGAGAACTTCCTTTTTAAAATCGGATAATGAATTTTACTCCATCATCGGTGTTTTGAATACTGTATTGTAGTTTGTGGGCATCAAAAATTTGTTGAGCGATAAACAAACCGAGACCGTGGCCACCAGTATGACGATTACGTGACTTTTCAATGCGGTAGAATGGTTCAAAGATGTGTTCTAGATTGTCGTTATGAATATGCGCTCCTGTATTTAACACCTCTAATACACTGCCGCTATTTTGACGCTGTAGTGAAATAAATACTTCCTTACCTTCCTGTGTATAGGAATACGCATTATGAATGATTGTTGATAATCCTTTTTTTACTAATGGTTGATCAGCGGAAAAATATATGTCTTCTTCTAAAGACTTGACCACTTTCAATTGTTTAGCGTAGCTAAAATAATCAAGTTCTTCAAGGATGGACTGCATTAAATCGGTGAGATTGACATTTTTTTTGTTTAATTGCAGAACTTCTGATTCTAACTTACTGAGTTCAAGTATTTCTATTACAAGTGCCTCCATCCCATTCATCGTTTCATACGATTTTTGCAAATAGCGGTCACGGTTCTTAAAGACACCTATGTTCAAAAGCATCCCCTCTAGCTGACCTTTAATGATGGTAATGGGCGTTTTTAAATCATGAGAGATGGCGATTAAAAATTGGCGGCGCTTGGCATCTAGTTCGCGCTCTTTTTCTATATCGTCTTTCAATTTATCATTTGCATTGTTTAATTGAATCATTGTTTGTTGTAAATTATCGGACAAATTATTTAAATTGGTCGACAGCTCCCCTAGCTCATCTTTTGAATCAATCGTACTTTTTTGAGAAAAGTCTAGCTTTGCCATCTTTTTTGCTACCGTATTTAGCTTAATAAGTGGCTTAGCAAGTAGCTTTGAATAAATTATCGCACCAGCAATTGAAATCACAATGATGATGGCAAGAACATATGGCATGAATAACGAAAGAACACGTGTAATTTCATCTATTGGATAGAGATAAGAATAAAAGGTTATATGGTATTTCCCTTCTTGTAATTGAATTTCTTTATTAACTGAATAAGTAGAAGGTACTTCTTGTTCATTTATTTTATTTTCTTCTTCATTTTTCTCTGCATTGCTTTTGGCAGGTTGGACTGGCAACACAGGAACACTCTTGACAGCCTTTGTCTTTTCATTATTAGGAATGTAAACTGAAGGTAAATAAACAATATTTCCTTCCAAATCCGATACAATCAGGCTAACATTTTTTGTTTTAGTAGTGAACTTGTCTAAAATCCTTTCAACAGTAGCGAAAGATTTTCCTTCTATTTGATCGACTAGCATAGTGACATTGTCATTAAGGTTATCTTGTTTGTACTTATAATAGAATTGTGGTAGTAGGAAATATAAAAGTAAGTAAATCATGAAAGCTGATATGATTAATAATAGGGTTGTGATAATAAAGATTTTTCTTGTTACACTGCCTTGTACAAAGTTAAATTTCAAGTTTATACCCTACTCCTTTTATCGTTTTAATGTATGGCACATCTAATTTTTTCCGCAAGTTTTTAATATGTGTATCAACCACTCTTGTGTCACCGAAATAATCAAAGCCCCATAGTTGGTCGAGTAATAGTTCCCTCGATAATACCTTCCCTTCATTTTCGATGAATAGTTTTAAAATATCGAACTCTTTTGTTGTTAATTCAATGACTTCTCCATTCATTTTGACAGTATAGGCTTCATAATCTACAACAATTTCTTTAAAACTGGCTGTTCTTGTGACATTCTCTGGATAGGCACGACGTATAACAGCTTGGACTCGTTTAATGAGAACATTAAAGGAAAACGGTTTCGTAATATAATCATCCACCTGCAAATCAAATGCCTTCAACTCTGATTTTTCCTCACTTAATGCAGTTAATATAATGATTGGGACTGATGATTTTCGTCGAATCATATTGCATAAATGAAAGCCATCCATATTTGGCATCATGATATCAGCGATGACAAGATGATAATTTTCTGTTTGAAAAAGTTTTAGCCCCTCCACCCCATCACTTGCCTTATCAACATGATAATTTTGGGTTATTAAAAATTCGGATATTAATTCTTGTACATCCGGATCGTCTTCAATTACTAAAATATTGTAAATCATCGTTTCACCTAGCTTTTAAAATATTTATATTGATTTTCTTATAGACAATAATTATAGCTGAAACAACTATTCTGTTCTCGTTTTAATTTCTTTCTTAGTGAAACTTCTGCCGTAACAAATAAAATCACACGCTAACGCTTACTTCAAGGACTTTTCTTGAACGCAGTCTTTGCGGCCGTTCTTCATCGGCTGTTAGAAAAAACGATGGACCTAAGCCTTACCGCAAACTTCTTCATATAAATTTGATCTTTTCAATATACTATTAATCTACAACAGGTGTTTTTTTATGAAAGAAGGGTGATGTAAAGTGGCGATTATGACAAAGCCATCCATTGGCTTAACACAGTTTACAGACTTCACAATGAAGGGTAGTGCTGCAAAGACAAAGTTTGTCAAAGACATTAAGTATCAAGAAGATTATCATCCAATTAAAGATTATTGGAAAGCTTTACGAGAGGGTTTAAAAAAATACCATGAACATCATTTTAATGACGCCTATTTACTCGACATTGTAGACAATGCCCTCCCTGCACGTCAAAAGAATTACCAAGAAGTTGTAAAAGCCTATTTAAAATTTTTAAAAAATAAAAATGTTCAGTGGTTTGAACCGGGTAAGGCTAATTGGTATTGTGATGAATTAACAGTGCGTTCAAACCCTGAGCTTGGTTTAATTATCGATGATACCCCCTATTTGATAAAACTATATTTCAAAGGAAAAAATGAGCGCATCGATAAACATAAATGTCGATCTGCCTTAACCCTTTTGAAAGATTCCACCTATTCGATTGAACATCCCGATTCCGTAAAACATGCCATATTAAATGTACAAAAAGGTCGCTTGATTACTGAAGATGAATCAACTGAATATCATCAAATTGCCCTCGAATCGGATGCGGCTCAATTTATGTTTATCTGGAATAGACTTTAGCTATTATTAGACCAAAAAATGTGGATTTGGTATCTACCAAATCCACATTTTTTCATGGGTGTCATTAATTATTATCTTTTCTTTTTGCTACAGACCGAACCAAGCTGGAAAGATCGGCCTACTATCATTTCGAGGACATTTATGATTTAGTAAAGTGGACATTGGAGCAAGAGGCAATTGAGTTACTGGATGATTATCAAGATGAAAGTCTTTGTCAAGGAGGCTATAGCGATTTATTATTATACTTAGAGAAAAATCGAGTGTTTGCGTTAAACGCTATAAACTCCCTTGGTCATGAGCATTTTAATCGTTTTTTCCATCAAGCAGTATATAGTATAATCGAACACATCGGAAACAAATTGGTGAAATGTGTGAAGAAATAGAAGAACAATATATGAATTTTGTGACCCATTTTTCACCGTGTCCATTACAGCCGTGACAATTAGTAGGCTCCAAGGCCAACTTGATTTAACCGTTGAAGAACTTATTCAGATGGAGGTTCGATTATTACGTGATCATATTGGCGGTATAAAGATTTTATATGGCAACCATTAATCCTTACAATAGAAACATGGTAAAGTAGTGAATGAGCAAATACGAAAGAAAAAGGAAGTGCTACGACAATGAATGCAGAAATGGTGATACAGGAGCTGGAGGCTCTGGGCAAGGAACGTACGAAAAAAATGTATATGTCAAATGGTGCGCATGAGCCGCTTTTTGGCGTGGCAACAGGTGCCATGAAGCCCATTGCGAAGAAAATTAAAATCGATCAGGCTTTAGCGGAGGAGCTATATGCCACTGGCAACTATGATGCTATGTACTTTGCAGGAGTTATTGCAGATCCAAAAGCAATGACTGCGGAAGATTTTGATCGTTGGATAGATTCAGCTTATTTTTATATGCTGTCTGACTATGTAGTAGCGGTCACTTTAGCGGAAGCCCCTATTGCACAAGAGGTAGCAGATGCGTGGATTGCCAGCGGTGAAGAATTGAGAATGTCAGCGGGCTGGAGCTGCTATTGTTGGCTTTTAGGGAATCGCAAGGATAGCGAATTTTCTGACAGCAAGTTGGCTCATATGCTGGAATTAGTGAAAAACACAATTCACAACGCACCAGAGCGAACAAAATCTGCAATGAATAACTTTCTATACACTGTAGCCATTTCCTATGTACCGCTTCACAATCAAGCAGTTGAAACAGCTCAGGAAGTTGGTCCAGTGGAAATGAAGCGAGATAATAAAAAAAGCAGTACATTGCATGCTTACGAAAATATTCAAAAAGAAGTAGCACGAGGCAGGCTTGGTTTTAAACGCAAATATGTAAGATGTTAATCGTCACATCTTAAAAAGTATCGATCCGAAAAGGATTGATGCTTTTTTTGTTAGTTAATAAAAAAACAATGAATTTTAATATTTTTTTATTGATAAACGATAAATATTGATTTAAAATCAATGTACCATAACCAGTGAGGTGCTTTTATGAAAAGTAAACAAGGGTCAACTATTTTCTTGAAGGTTGTAATTATTTTGATGGGCATTCCCATTTTAGCTTTAGGTCTTTTTTGGTTACCTGGGATGGCCAGCAGAGATGCAGCGGCACATCCCGAATCGGCTTATTTGTCCTATCTATTTTTAGTCTATGCATATGCACTATGTATTCCATACTACGTTGCATTATTTCAAGGTTATCGCCTATTAACTAACATCGACCAGCACAAAGCGTTCTCTGAATCATCAGTAAGAGCCTTGAGAAAAATCAACTATTGTGCGCTCACAATCATCCTCCTTCTTGTGCTAGGCATTGCAGCATCGATAGTCATGTTTTCTGGAAAGGAAGATATTACAGGTATTATCATGCTAGCACTTATCAGCATCTTTGCATCTAGTATCATTGCAACCTTTGCAGCCATTCTGCATCGGCTGTTACAAAAGGCCATTGATTTACAATGTGAAAATGACTTAACAGTATAATCTAACTACGCCTTGGCGTAATTGCGGCTTTTACGCAGATAAACATTGCGTCCATATTTTTCAACATCTATGACATCCTTCAGGGGCTATGAGACAACTGATATTGGTCACACCGTCATTGCCACAGGGCGTGGTGCTTTTAGACGATGGTGGTTCCCCTATCTCAGTGTGCTTTTGAACACCCACTACATCAAGAATAGGCGCTAACAAACCCTCACTGTTAGTGCCTTTCTATCTATTGCACAAATTGCTCATACTATTTTTATTCACGATCGCAACCATAAAGGCAGAAGGCTTTATAGCAAATTTAAATTTCTCGCTCATTTTGCAACTTTTACTGTTGCAAAAGTATCTGTTAAAACAAGGAAGCACGTTGAATTGTATTCAACACTTTTCCCCTTTCCAGTGAAACGCAAAGGGCTACTTTTTTAGGTTTCAACTTTTGACCAACTGGTTTTTTATGGCATCCTTCCTCCATCTCACCCCTCCTTTTTTACTATAAAAACATGGAAAAATTTTCTTTTATATAGTATAATAATTACAATTTGAGAATTAGGAGGATACTTATGAAGAAATTGGTATTTTTAATAGCGATGCTTACACTATTTTTTACTACAACGAGTATTGCGGACGCACATCCTGGACGTCTTGATAGTAATGGTGGTCACAATTGTTCAGAAAAGTCGAAAGCAAAAGGTCTTTGTTCAGGCTATCATTATCATAATGGCAATGGAGGAAATAATGCTGGATCTACCTCAGGTGGTCAAAGCATTTCTACACAGACACCTAAAGCAACTATTGCACCAGCATTGACAAAAGTAGCTGTCTATTTGAATAATATGAAGCAAAATTATACGCCTGGTGCTTATATGAAAAATGGTACAACATTAGTGCCGATGAAGGCCATTTTTGAATCACTTGGGGCAACAGTTGCCTATGATAGTGCAACAAAAAAAGTGACGGCAATAAAGGACAGTAAAAAAATTGTGATTGGTGTGGGGAATAAAACGGCTTATGTTGATGCGAATGGTACAACATCAACAATTAACCTCAGCCATCCAGCTGAAATTTATCATGGAACTACCATGGTGCCTTTACGATTTGTCAGTCAAGCACTTGGCGCAAATGTAACATTTGATGAGGCAGCATTGATTGTCTATATCTCGACAAAATAATGGACAGGCTTTACAGCAGCATTCTTATTTGGGTGCTGCTTTTTTTAATGTTGTTTAAAGTCAAAGTCGTATTTCTTGTTAATTTTACTAGCAATTGTTTCTAAAAATAAGGCCACAGTCATATTCTCAACTTCATTTGTATACCATGCTAGTTTAGCTCCATAGTTTTTTTTATTATAATTCACTTCTAGTGGCCAGAAGTTTTTCGTTTTATACGTATAATCAAATTTCACATATAGTTGATTACCCTCTGGACACTCCATTATAACTTTGTATAATGGGTTTTTTCTTTCTTGTTCAAATTTCACTTTTCTTATTTTCGTTAACATTAAAATCCCTCCTCTTTTCTACTACATTCGACAAAAGTTTAAAAAGACCTCTATTTAAAGTAAAAGGATAAAGCTCGCTATTGCTTACGAGCTTTATCCTTCGAATTTCATCATGTTAATTGACTATAAATTTGTCGTAATAACGTTTGAGCATTGTCGCCATTTGTTCCCGTGTGAGAACGCCTGCTGGATTCATGTTCTTGCTGCCATCGCCACGGATAATCCCTTCCTTAATGGCCCATTCCCATGATTCTTTATGTGCTGCGCCTACTTCTCTGTTTGATTGTAAGCTAGCTTTTTCAGCTAATAAGCTTTTTAAAGCCTCTATTTCCTGTTTTAGCTCATTATATTGTGACACTGTTAATCCCTCCTCTAGTCCATTTTTAATATCTCGCTGGAACTGAGCTTCTGTAATCCCCATACTTTTTAAATAGGTAAAAGGATCATTGTGTGTGGTGCCGCCCAAATTATCGGCTATCCAACGATGGGACTTAATGCCGTTACCGTTTCCATCTAAAGTAGTAGGAATTCCTGCTTCTATAGCCAGCTTGCGTAATAACCAAATATAAGCAGCATAATCCTTTTTAAATTGTTCTTTATCCGAAGTCCGTGCTAACTCCACTTGGGCATAGCTATACGGATTACCTTTCGGACCACAACCATATTGCACTCGATTAACAGGAGCTACTTGTACGATTCGTCCACCACCGCCTACCCAGTGAGATACGAAGGCATTGGCTTTATTTTTATTCATATAGGCAATCTCGTTTTCCAATGCGTTTGGACCTGTATTGTTGCTATTACCCGATTCATGAGCCACTACGTATTTTACTGCCGTGAGCGCTTGATTAGGTAAACCTGACATGATCTGTTTTTCGATAACATAACTCATACTGCACCATCCTTTCCTATCATTTTTTAGTGAATGACAGCTATGTTATTCTTTCCTTCTATTTACGGTTTTAAGGGAAAAAAGATAGTTGATAAGAGGCTATTCCATAAGGGGCTTTACAGGATTTTTACTTGCACACAACTAATGCACTAGCTACTATAGCTCACCTCACTTTCTATAATGTAAGGGAAGTTAAGAAGAGTGAATGATCCTTGTAAACAAAGACATTCACTTATTGTTAGTAAATGCTAGCTCAACTATGATTTCTAGTTAGTTGTGCTCTTTTACTATTTTTAAATATGATTTTTTTACCCCTTCATACTATCCAAGACATTGACAAAGCATTACTTCATATAGTATTTTGTAACTTCTAAAATATTGAAAGTGAGGGGAAATAATGTGCGTATAGTAGATGTAATTAGTCAAGTACCAAGCTTACACGGTTTTACGCAGATAACAAAAGTCGACAAAGGCTATTCACCGGATACCAAGTACCTTGTAACGGTTGATGAGAAGTGCTATTTTGTACGGTTATCAGATCTAACGTATCACGAAAAGCGCAAAAAGGAATTTTCGTTGCTACAAGACTTAGCGCTACAAGGGGTTCGAACGCATAAAGCGATTGACTATACTTTGCTTAGTAACGACAATCTATCAGCGATGGTTGTTAGTTATTTGGAAGGCACCCCTGCGGATGAAATCATCCAGGAACTCTCTGACTCTGAGCAATTTCATCTCGGTCTTGTAGCTGG
The DNA here is from genome assembly GCF_009724685.1 of Lysinibacillus cavernae. Taxonomy (GTDB): domain Bacteria; phylum Bacillota; class Bacilli; order Bacillales_A; family Planococcaceae; genus Lysinibacillus; species Lysinibacillus cavernae. The sequence goes on along the minus strand of NZ_WMEF01000002.1, from coordinate 190,764 downwards.
AAAAGAATTGAGAAAAATACACCAAGTGAGCCCTCCCCACATGATTAATTGGGAAGCGACACAACTAAAGAAATTCTCTCATTATTTCAAGTCATATCAACAAGATCCCTATCAAATTCCGCAAGAAACTAAACTTCTGAGCTTTATTGATAAGCAATTACCACTTTTAAGACAGCGACCTATTACCCTACTTCATGATGATTTCCATCTTGGACATATCATTTGCAAACAGCGGTCTTTCAATGGGGTTATTGATTTTAACGGTTACGATGTGGGGGATCCTTATCATGACTTTTATAATCTTGCATTATTTAGTAGACGACATAGTATTCCCTTCTGCATCGGGCAAATCAATGGCTATTTTTCATCTGCACCAGACGATACTTTTTGGCGTCTCTATGCCCTATACGCAGCAATGACGGTTTTCTCAACCATTGTTTGGACACGCCAATACGATCCTCAATCCTTTGACGATGCGTTGGAAAGAATTCACTTAATTTTACAGGATCATGATTATTTTTCATCGGCCAAGCCTTTATGGTATTCAGAGGAGTTTACACACTCCCTAGCATAGCTAAAATTTTCTGACGTTCCGCTTCAAAATCAATAGTTGACTGTGATTGCGGTTCATCTTCATGACGTTGATAAAACCACTTCGGTATAATCTCTCGACGTCTTTTTGTTTGACTCTGTGTTACTTGTTGCTTGCGCATTTGATATCTCTGTTGATCTATTGCTACATCTGCCAGGCTCTTTATTTTTTTACTGAACCAATTTTGTAAGATTTTTTCTACATACCTCCAGCGTAATACATTGTGTTCCACAGCTAGTTTCATGGCATGGACCACCATTTCCTCTGAAAAAATAGCGTGCCAATAGCGAATTTTGCTCGTAATATGGGCAGTTTGTGAGCCAAAGCCTTGCTGTTCATAAAAATGATAGGCAGTGGTAGCCGGCTGTTTATTATCATCATCTATATTTTTTAGTAATTGGTTATTTAGTAATTCATTATTTAGTAGTGTGGGCTTTTCCGTTTGTGGTGCTACCGTTGACGAATTTCCCGTTGACGGCATGGCAGCACATTTTGGTGTTTCAAAAACAAAAAACTCAACCTTACCAAACTTTCCATTCTTTGTTCTCTCTTGAGCTTTTTGAAGATAACCAGCCTGTATAAGTTCATCAACAATGCTCGCCGTTGCTTCTCGTCCACATTTACTGCGCGTTGCTAAATCGGAAAGACTAAAAGACCAATCATCCGGTAAGGACAGCATATAAGCAAGAAGTCCCTTCGCTTTCCAGCTTAATTGATCATCATTTAAAAAACCCTTATCTAATACTACGAAATTCTCCTTTTTCGTTACTCTATATATCATCTCAATCCCTCTTTCCATCTAGTATCCTTTATTACTATATAAAGATTATTTTGAAAAAAGGGACAAAAAAAAGACATGCCACAACAGCATGCCCGGAATTTTATTGGTAAAGCTCTTTATAAACGATTACTTTTAAAGCAGCAATCTCCTCATCCGACAATTTTCCTTCAACCATTTGTAGAGCTTCTTCTTGCGTCATTGATCCGTCTTGCAATTTAACACGCATATCATTCAAATCTGTGATACCCACTTTTTGAATTAATACTTTCGTTGCCTCTTCTTTCGTAGTAAACGGCAATGTACTGCTATCGACCGTTTTTGCCTCTTCCATAAAGGCTTTTAATTGTGGGTCATTTTCAATAGTGTTTTTTATTTCCTCCATTTGTCCACTGTTTTCTAATTCCGTGGATACTGTTTCTACGATTTTTTCAGATGCAAATTTTGTGCCGAAATGTACCACACCGTACCCGATTACACCGAGGAAAATAATAAAAACAACTAGAAATTTAATCAATCTCAAATACGCTCACTCCTTTATACACGTTCATCATACTACATGAAGTAGGTAGTTGAGAAACAATTCTCCCTAGAAATTATGGAAAAAAACCCCATCATTGCAGATGAGGGTTACTTGACATATTTCAAATACTTACGCACAAATTCCACCACGTACAGAACTTCCTCTTCTGACATGCTTAATAGCTTGCAAACCCGTTGTAGCCTAGCAGGTGATGTGACTTGCTGGCGGACTTGATGGATATACATGTATTTGCATTTACGTGGGTTTACTTTGTCACGTATTTGCTTGTATCGAAGGTAGGCATAGCGAGCAAACGCATTGAGCATCTCCCGCTCCTGCTCATCACGTTCTTTCTTTCTGGCAGCTTCATCAATGATGTCCGTTTCAAATGTCCGTGTACCATCTGTTAATTGCATAGTACCACCTCTCTATTGCAAATGTACTCATTACTATTAAATGCTACAAAAAGCGCCACACCTAGGGTAGATGTGACACATTTTTTGATTAGTTATGTAACGATTATCAAGAGCGTTTTCTTCTTTGTATTTTTTGCTACAACATGCGGCGGATTGAATGGGTAAACTGATGGATAGAACTCTTTTTGTGACGGATAGAATTGTTTGGATGGATTGTTCTTCTATACTGGTGGATAGCATTCAAATTGTGGTGGATTGAACGCTTAAACTGACCGATAGAACTCTTTTTGTGACGGATAGAATTGTTTGGATGGATTGTTCTTCTACACTGGTGGATAGCATTCAAATTGTGGTGGATTGAACGCTTAAACTGATGGATAGAACTCCTATTGTGACGGATAGAATTGTTTAGTTGGATTGTTCTTTTACACTGGTGGATAGCATTCAAATTGTGGTGGATTGAACGCTTAAACTGATGGATAGAACTCTTTTTGTGACGGATAAAATTGTTTGGATGGATTGTTCTTCTATACTGGTGGATAGCATTCAAATTGTGGTGGATTGAACGCTTAAACTGACCGATAGAACTTTTGTTGTGACGGATAGAATTGTTTGGGTGGATTGTTCTTCTATACTGGTGGATAGCATTCAAATTGTGGTGGATTGAACGCTTAAACTGATGGATAGAACTTTTATTGTCACCGATAGAACGGGTCAGACGGATTATTTCACATATAATACGCAATGAAGGCCACAATAATATTCGGTAATGCTAGCAATAAAGCATTATTTGTCATACGATTGCGTTCGTTCCTATCTTCCTTCAATTCGGATGCTAAATTGGCACGCAATCTATCTCCGCTAACTGTTGCTCCCGACATTAGCATGGCGAAGATGATGAACATTCCTCCTAGCATTCCGGAAAGGAAATATGCTTTTTGCGTACCCCATAGTAGGATTGAAAAGATAACCCCTAGGATCGACAATATCGTTCCAATGCCTACATATTTCATTTCCACACACCCTTTCTCTAGTGCATCGATGATCACTCTTTTCGTTTCAACAATCCACAAATTGTCATATACAAAATTTTCCCTATTCTCTACAATAGCTATATGGGGAGGGAAAGTGGATGGTGCATTATTTTGTTAATTGGAGCGGACATCATGTAAAACTGACATGGCGTCCACAACACACCGTGCAAGATTTAAGCAACGTAACAAGTGTACACGGTATTTGCTTTCATCAAGGTCGTGTTTTATTAGTCCATGTAAAGAATCGTGGCTTTAATTTTCCAGGTGGCCATGTAGAACATGGTGAAACGCCTGAAGTAACCCTTCATCGTGAGGTTTTGGAAGAGGGTTATGTGAAAGGTCATAGTCAATATATTGGTTCAATTGAAGTTAGTCACGAAGAAAACCCTCTATTTATTGAAGGGGGCAAATACCCTATGATTGGCTATCAGCTATTTTATAAAATGGCGGTACAAGAGTGTCTACCGTTTTTACGAGAGCATGAAACAATTGCTCGTATATGGGTGGAACCAGAAGAAATTCCTTATGTAATTAATGATCATGAATTGGCACAAGTTATTTTGCAGGAGGCATTGACTAGTTAAAATGGAGGGAAACGATGGTGCTTATTGAAGACCAATTAATTGCGCTAACAAAAAATACGCTGGATGATTTAGTACATAGACGATATGAAAAGCTTCAGCAGGCGCATCTATTAACGGATGAGACTGCCGCATTTTTGCAAGAGGTTTTCGACTTGCAAGGAACATTAACATGGCCTCTCGATGAAGCATTAATGGCTATTGATGTTTATGAAGTCTACGATCACAGTTACTATATAACAGAAATACGCTATTTATGGTTCGATGATGAAGAAAGTGCCGTTGTTCTTTTTTGTAAGGCAAGCACAAATGAAGATAAATCAAAAGTTACTGCATTTATGATCGATTCGGTTGATGCATAGTATAGTATGATCGCGAAACGTTCATAGTAAGTATGGTGTGAATTACACACCAAATCATACGACGGAGGGATCAATTTATGAATAGTATTCGTGAAGGTTTAATCCCAACTATACTAGGGTCGGCTGTCACTGCAGCAGGATATGCAATGAAGCAAAAACATGGTTCTAACAAAATGGTGGCCAATACCATCTTTGGCTTTGGCTTAGCACATATTGTGTTAGGAGCGATTGACCTTGTAGAACATCGTCGTTAACGAGAGAAGGGCACAGCAAGTGCTCTTCTTTTTTTGAATTATTTTCTATCAGATGATAAAATTGTAATAATTGATGGATAAAGGAGTCTTTTTATGGCTACAATAGAAGATTTTACAGCACTTGATATACGGATTGGCACGGTATTAGAGGCAGATGAACTTCCTAAGGCACGTGTTCCTGCTATTAAATTGAAAATTGATTTTGGTGAGGAGCTTGGCATCAAACAGTCTTCTGCACAAATTACCAAGCGCTATACACCAGAAGGAATGATTGGTAAGCAAGTAGTGGCTATTGTTAATTTCCCACCACGACGTGTCGCTGGTTTTAAGTCAGAGGTGTTAGTGATTGGTGGCGTACCAGTTGAGGGCGATGTTATCCTGTTAACGTCTGATCAACAGGTACCAAATGGAACAAAGATTAGTTAACTTATAGGGAAAGCCCCTCGCTTTAAGCTAGAGGCTCCTTCTTGTAAATCGGTATCCATATTTCACTTGTAAAGGTTGGCGAAGAGAAATCGGTGCTTGTATGACGGACGATTTCTGGGCCCTCTACTTGCTCATAGCCAGATGAGGGGAACCATTCTGCATAGATGCGCCCCCACGTTTCCTGAAGTGTTTGTGGAAATGGCCCGACCGCTTCAAATACTGCCCACGTACATGCGGGCACATTCAACTGTGAAAAGTTATGTGTGGCTGTTTCTGTTGTTGCCACACCAATGTAATGGTCGAGTTCTCCCTTTTCCTCCATTCTACCCTCTGAAAAGTTTGTGGAAGCTTGAATCATGCCCATTGGTTCTATAGTGGACAGTTTTTTGAGTTGCGCAATATCCTCCATTGTTAAAGCGCGTGCCATCTCCGTAATTGCTTGATTTTCTCCTTGAAAAACGATTGGTACTCTTTTCATGAGACCAATGATGTGAAATGCTTCTTTTTGCTCAAGTCTGTAATTCATTTCACAACCTCCTTTGATTGTTAGTTGGAAGGTCATTCGGGGGAAAGCTATTAAATTTTGACCACTTTGTCTTGCCTCTGATGGTGTGATCCCATGCATTTGCTGAAAAGCTCTTGTAAAAGCGTCTGCTGAACGATAGCCAAAATGAATCGCAATATCGAGGATTCTCATAGAGGAGTTCGACAGTTCCAGAGCTGCAAGTGTCAAACGCCTACGACGAATATACTCGGACAACGAGAATCCTGCTAGAAAGGAAAACATTCGTTTAAAATGATATTCTGAGCAATAGGCTATTTTCGCCACTTCCTTTAAGTCAATATCATTTGTTAGGTTTGCCTCAATATAAGCAATAGCCTCATTCATTCTTGTTAATGACTCCACATCCATAACCTCCCTTATCACCACAATAACAGGAATAGAAGTACCTCATCCGACAATTCGTGCACCATTTTGTCGCCTTTTTAAAAAATAATCTATCGAACAGGCAAATAACTATCTTTCGAAGCTACTTTCTCATACATATAATAGTGTAAAGCTAATTTTAGCCTTACACCTCCTGACTTGATACTTAGGGTCACTGCTCGCACAGTGGCCCTATGAAGATGATTGACTGTTGTGTCCAACAGTAGTTTTCGTTACAATATTTGTAAATGCAAATTAACAAGACGCATCCTTAGAGCTGGGGGTATCATCATAGAAATTAAATACCAATGGTACAAGTATATAAAATACATAGCCATACTAGTATTCATTTCAAAATTCCACACCACCGATATGTCCGATGTGCAACCTCTTTTAATTCTTGAATATGCTCTCCTGTTCGGCTTGAGCTTTTTACTCATTATTCTACAGGATTTTTTCACGATTAGTCAGAGAACAAATCTCCTGCTGCGTATCCTCATGCTGGTTGTTTTACTTGTATTATTCATAACAGCGATTGTCTATCAAGCTGTCATGTCTATTATTTTTTCAATCATACTACTAGGCGCGTCAGGTTTCGCACTTTATTTACACGTAAAGGATGACAGAAAAATAACAGGAAAACAATAGTAAGCGACTACTTTTGATCATCAGTTGGGGCAATGGTTTGTAATAGCTCTATGTATGAGGGGCGTAAGCGACACAGGGGCGACGTGTACGGTGTATTCTCAATCATTTATTGATGTAAAAATGACCAAGAACCTATATTCTTGGTCATTTTTTTGTTAGCGATAACGATTATGTGAAGGTTCAAATAATGCTTCATCGGCGTTTCGCACTAGTGAGAAATGATCCACATTGTAATGGCCATGCAGAATGTCATTATGATGCGTAACGATATCTTCTGGTGATAAGGAACGGGAGCCGTTTGTTGAATGACCATCTGCCACCAATGTGACATCAAAGCCATTGACAGTAGCTGTTCTTACTGCCGTATCCACACAATGCTCGGTTTTGCAGCCCATCATAACCAAATGTTGAACTTCATTGGCCTGTAAATAGTCAAGTAAACCTGTTTGGTAAAAAGCATTTGTAGCAAGTTTATCAAAATAGACAGCTGACGTCGGAACATGAATCGTTTTATGTACCTGGAAGCCTTCTCCTTCGCCACCTGCTACATCTTTATCACGTACAAAAATAATATGAACTTTGGCCTCAATTGCCTTACTAATGACGGCATTGATTGTCTCAAGCAACTCATCTTTCCTATATACTGCCTGTTCATCCTCATTACCCTCTATTAATTCTTGCTGTGCATCAATCACGACTAGTGCTTGCTTCAAAAGCATCTCTCCCTTATTGTTTTCTATGAATATGTTACCATAAATAGTAAACTACTTACATTCACTATTTTTTGACCCTCGAAACGGTCATGCCATCCCCTATTGGTAGAAGCACAGATTCTAGCTGTGGATGATTGGCTACCAGCACATTAAATTTTTTCATAATGGCCGTGTAACGCTTTGGTGCAGCTTCAGGATCTGCTACACTGCCCGCTGCAAGGACATTATCAGTCACAATTAATGCCCCCGGATTTGCTAGCTTGATGCAATAAGCTAAATAATTTTCGTAATTATCCTTATCTGCATCAATAAAGAAAAAATCAAAACGTCGTCCATCTACTACAAGCTTTTCAAGACTTTGAAGTGCAGGGCCAGTCAAATAAGTCACTTGCTCAGCAAAGCCTGCCTTGGCAAGATTTTCAGCTGCAAGCTTTGCATATTTTTCCTCTAACTCTAGTGAGGTCAATGCGCCCTCCCCTTCGATACCTCTCGCCAAACATATGCCACTATAACCACCTAGTGCACCGATTTCCAAAATATCCTTAGCCCCTGTAATTGACACGAGCATCGTTAACAGTTTCCCTGAGGATGGTGACACTGAAATTGCTGGCATTCCGTTTTCCGCAATTGAGGAGATAACGTTCTCTAAAATGGCATCGTGCTTATAGAATACCGTATCAATGTAATTATTCATTTGTTTCATGTACGTTATTTCCCTCCTCCTCTTGTGAACTGTCAGGTGTTTCCGCTGTTTCATTTTCATGAATATCAAACAACTGGCTAAATTCTTGGATGACCATATCGATGGCCTTTAATTCCCCTACTAAAATTTGCTGAATGGATTGAAACTCTGGTTGTTCTAATTGCTGTTTAATCGTTGCACGCTTGACATGCAGCATCTCTAAAAAGGATAATGCTTTGCCTCTTCGGAACGTTTTCGCTCCTCGCTGTGCTGCCCCATCCATGCCTCTGTGACGCCCTCCACGGTGATGCCCTTCTCTCATATGTTCTCTAAATCCTGAATCTCTCATCAAAAAGCCCTCCTTTTGTATACAAACGTATACATTAATTTAAAATTCATTGTATACAACCGTATACAAAATGTCAATTAAACATAATGCTTTAATGGTCAAACATATGCTAGAGAATGGGAATGACTTAGTGAAATGGAGGTAAGATTATTGAAAAGGGTTATAAAATATGTTTTGGCAATCGGGACTTTATTGATACTGTCGGGCATATTTTTAATAGGTGCGCAATCCCACTATAATCAAAAGGAAATTAAGATTGCTAGCAAGCAATGTCTTGAAAATGGAGGACAGCCAAAAATCATACGAGATTATTTAGCTTTAAATTACTCTTTTTCATGTCAAAAGGATTGAGGTTGTACATAATGGATTTGGGCACTGATAGGAACCCAAGTAATTTTATTCTATCTTTCGGGCAAATGGCTAGCTTACAAAACTACCTCCACATAGTATAGTAGTGTGAAGCAAACCTAGCCTTTCCCAAACTCTCCTGTTTTGAGGTCACTTTCCCTTGGAAGGTGGCCTTTTCGCCATGAAAAAAAGACGTCATGTAGACGCCTTTAATGTTTGATCGATATCCTCAATCAACCTATCCACTTGTTCTTTTGTTATCTTTATGACATATAATTCTGTCGTTTCGATTCCCTCATGGTTTATTAGGTGTTTAGGATATTGATAGTTATTTGATATCTCCTTGTCCATACAATCACCTCTTCAATGATATATTCGACATAAAGTATAGCAAACCTTCTATAAAAAGGAAAATATACATATATTTTTTCACCCTTTATGTTATATGTATGGACTATTGATATCAAAACAGACCAATTCCATAAGTCCATTTAGACTATCCTTCCATAAAAACGGCTATTACTTACCAAATTTAGCAATTTTTTTGAGATAGAACGTACCAACGAAAACAATGATACCCCCATATACTTTCAGCATCACATTTCTAACAGGTGCGTCAAAAATGGTTGTACTAATAAAGGCAATGCCTATGAGAATAATGACCATACCAACGATTGTATGTATAATTTTCATTTCCGCATCCCTTTTCCTAGTAGGCAATACCAACGCGCGTCTTCAAAAATTCCTCGCTCAAGATTTGTTGATAGGCAAAGTCCGCTGTATCTGCTACTGAAATTTGGGTGCCTCCCTCTGGCAAAAAGTTGCGTTCAACTCGATAGATCCCTGTATAGCCCCCATCAGGTAAATAGGTAGGACAAACAATGGTCCAATCCATGTCAGATTGCTGTAATTGTTCAAAAACGCGCTGATGCTCCTGTGCCGCAAAGGTAGATTTTTGTTTAGATTCCGTGGATTGATAACGAAGAATCGTTGGTGTAACACGACTTTGTAAGATACCTGCTGTCCCAATTGTAATGATTCTTTTCAAATTTTGCTGTGTCATGGCCTCTAAAATCAATGGTAAAGTAGCCGATAATGTATCGCCACCATCTGTATTTAACGCACTTACAACTACATCCACATTGCCCATAGCCCTCTCTACATCCTGCTTGTTGTATGCATTTCCTTGGATCACACACAGATGTTTGTGATGTAGCTGCAATTTATGTGGGTCCCGTACCAATGCTGTAATCGTATGTTGATCTTCTAATGCTCGTGCAACAATATAACTTCCCACTCGTCCTGTAGCACCTAAAACTAAGATTTTCATGAATCCTCACCTCTCCTCTCATTATAGCACGCCACATACTTCCTCTATATGTAAAAAAGACACATATAGAATGTGTCGCAAGTTTGGATTATTCAGCCCCCAGTAACTGGACATTAACGATAAATAAATGGATATTATTCTTTTTGGCCAGCTCGTCGATGATGGATTGTATCTCACTTTCTGTGCTTATATCAACTTCTTCTCCATCGTGTAATTGAATCGTGATAACTTGATGGTCTGGAGAATCAATTAAATAACCAATTGTACTATCTGGAGAGTAGCCAGCCTCTCGTATGGCTGTTAGTACCTTTTGTGTAAAATTAGTAGCCTGTAATTTTTCACCAAGCTCCTCTGCATATGGGGATGAATTATTGGAACTTGTGGCTACGGGTAGCGGCTGCTTTTCTTTCACTAGCAAGGAGACCACTATCACGAAGCATATTAACAGGAAAAAGATGTGAAGTATTGTCTTCATACATTCGCTCCATTTCATCTTAATTTTGCAGGCGGAAGTCTAGTAATCTTTTGCCCTGAAACCTGTTATTTTTATCATTATTATGTATGGCTATTTCTATATTTATTTTTCAAAAAATAATTTTAATTGGTTGCAGGGGGCAAATTACCAAGAAGTATTTTTGATTGCTTCATAGATTATAAGTGTAAAGGTTAGCGCTACCATTACTAAAATAAACTAACAAAAAGGGAGATTAAAAGATGCAAGATAGTAGATTTAGCAATTATATGAATTGGAATAAGAAGAAAGAAGAGTCCTGTGAACATTTTGTAAAATGCTATTGCCATTTAGAAAAGAAATGTGAGCACAAACCGGATCGATGCAAGTGCGATCATAAGTGGGAACATAAACATGATAAATGCAAGTGTGAGCATAAATGGGAACATAGATATGATAAATGCAAATGCGAGCGTAAATGGGAAGATAAGCATGATAAATGCAAGTGCGAGCATAAATGGGAAGATAAACATGATAAATGCAAGTGGGAACATAAGGAAGAAAAATGCCATTGCAAAAAAGAGGATAGATATTATGATGATGAAGACTACTATTATGAAGACGATAAATTTAAAAAACACAAAAAACACCACTGTAAAGGCTGTATCTGTCATCTCTTAAGATGTTTATCTACTGGCGCGTTTGTTGACGTAATTTTAGCAGGTGGCGGTAGTTTCGCAGGAGTTTATTTCATCAGCTTAGATTCTAAAACTTGCTGTGCAACGTTCTTTGAGGTAGATGATGCAGCAGCGTCACCACTCATCATTGATTGCCAACAAATTATTGCGATTAGAAGCGCTCATCCAGCTTAAATGTTCAAAATATCCTTATGACACCAATTCATATACTATAAATCTTAGCACTATTAGCTCATTTTATCTTCTGCCAGGTTAAGTCCATACCTGGCAGAATTACTATTTTTCTTGTTATTCACTAACAATCACTTTGACAATAGGCTCTAGTTTTCCTCTATTCACATCGCCAAGATAATCCACATCCACTACGACAGCTCGTGGCTCAAAACGGTGGATACATTCAATTAGATGTTTCGTGTTCAGTTTCTTCATACGTTGGAAGGGTTTACGACTATCAGACCTTTTACTATACTCCCTAAGCGGACAAGGTATCGTAAACGTTGATAAAATAAATGCTACATTTTGTAAAATACTTTCTACTCCCTTAGCATTACCATTAACATTACTTAAAGCCGTTACTTGATGTGTCATTCTATCAACCTTTCTACTACGTTCATACAACAGATCAATTACGCCAAGGCGTACTTGCATCCAGATTTTTTCGACCTTACTCGAAAAGCTCCTCTTCAAATCTGTGACATCCTCTGGAGGCAGAATCTTGATTCAGCTGACATTTGAACACCTACTGGAATAAAGAGAGATTGGCATTCATCTCCTTCGATAGAGGAAAGAGTCTTCTGAACCTGACCCTGCCGTCGGTACAAAAAACAGTGGCTGAATCAAAATCAGTTTGTTCTTTGGAAAAAGAGCACCTTTGTTATTTATGTTTGCTGCTCAATAATTATGAACGTTAGTTTTTATGTACCCTAAGTTATTTTTATTCAAACAAATACTTAGTTGATAGGTTGACATTCACGCCTAGCGCGTAATGGCAAAGTAAATGACATACAGCCAGCTAAAACAGCCATGGATGATTGCCCAAATGATGGAATGATGGACACTCCATGAAATGGTAATCGCTAAAACCGAACCAAAGCCAATGCCATTTTTCACGACTGTTTTATGCTCCACTTTTTTCACCTTCTTTGTTCTTTTCACTTCTCCATCTTGCCATCTCAACGCGCTCTCCTCCTATACGTCATCTATGTTTATGTAGCAGCGAGCAAGGACATCCTGAGAGAAAGGATGTGACTTGATGAAAATTTTCATGTTAGCTACCACCATCGTTATACCGAGCCTCATGGTTTATCTTCAGCACAAATGGTATACCTTCCGCCTTCTTTTTAATGTTTTAGGCGTAATAGCTGCCATTCTATTTAGCTGGATTGCCGCTACATCTATAACGCAAATTATTCTTGAGGAGGCGGTCTTTATGACAACGATTCATGCCGTTTTCTTAAACCCAATTTTTCTGATTACTGGAGCATATCTCGGCTTATTTCTTATCCACCGAATAATGGAGATTACGATTCATGAGAGACGCAAGCGCTAATCCTAATAGAAATCGCAATAGACGTGCCAAGTCTGTGTTGTTGGATTGTAGAAAAAATAAAAATTGCCATTATCAACAATGTTCAACTTAGCTTTTGCATCCGAAGCAATTTGGAAGACAAAGGGCGTATCTTCACCGAAATCAAAGCCACTTTGACAAAAAGTTGGGTAGCCACCCATTTTATGAAGCGGATAAAGGTCTTCTACGATATCATCAAAATAATCTAGCTCTTCTTCATGCTCCAATGACAAAATCTCTTCCTCAATTTCAGCGGGAATACCTCCCCCATCCCATAGTGGATAGTCATTGGTTATTAGTTTTGGAATAAGGGGAAAGGCACGTATTTGGTCATGCTGCCAGTCTCGCTTTACCAAACCTTCCAAATCTGAATAAGTTCTGATTTCAAAATAGGGACGAAGATCATCCTCCATTAGATGATCAAATAAATCCTCATTGACAAACAACGTCACTAATTGAAAAGATTGGAGTGCTGTAGGTACATATGGCAAATCTTTTAGAAATAATGTAGCAAGCGGCTGATAGCCAGTTGGTTGATGTTCCTCTGGTAAAGACCAGCCTACAGAGCCAATCCAGCTTTCCAATAAATCATGCGTTGGTCTAATGCCCCCCGTTTGAAAAATGGTTGCCTGCTTGGCTAACCGAGCCCGAATGTGTTCAATTGCCATACGCAGTCTCCTTCTGTCGACAGACGCAATCCGTTGTATGATCATTCACCATACCAACTGCCTGCATAAAGGAATAACAAATCGTACTACCAATAAATTTAAAGCCATCCTTCTTCAATTGTTTGCTCATACGATCACTAATTTCTGTCGTCACAGGTACATCTTTTATGGATGCCCACTCATTTATCAGTGGTTTATGGTCAACAAACCCCCAAATATAATCCGAAAATGAGCCATGTTTTTCCTTTATCTGTAGATAAGCTTTGGCATTTGTCACTACGCTTGCAATTTTCAACTTATTGCGCACGATACGTGAGTCTTGCTGTAATTCCTGTAACTTGTCCTCTGTATAAAGTATAATTTTTTCAACATCGAATTGATCGAATGCCTCACGGTAGCCTTCACGCTTTTGTAAAATAGTCCACCAGCTCAGTCCTGCCTGAGCCCCCTCTAAACAAAGCATCTCGAACAAATGCTGATCATCATAGACCGGCACTCCCCATTCCTTGTCATGGTACTCCACATACAAAGGCTCATTTAGCTTTACCCAATCACATCTTTTCATATCTAGACCCTCCAATTTTATGTATTCCTTACTTAATGGCTGTAATACATAGCCACCCTTTACTAGATTTTTCAGTTACATAGACTGTTTGAAAACCAGTATGTTCCAATAATTGTTTCATGGCAGCTGGTGTTTGATAGGCTTCCATATGGTAATTCATTTTGTATAATTCCGCTATAATAATAAATTTCCCGCCACTTTTCAGCACCCTATATACTTCCTCGACATTCTGTTCGAGTGAGGGCCAAAAATAATGCGTTTGAAAAGCTGTAATGGCATCAAAGAATTGTTTCTCATACGGAATGCTCGAAACACTCGCCTCTTTCACAATGACGCTCCCATTAGCGACATGTGCTTCATTCTTTTTAATCGATTCCTTCACTGCCTGCGCGGAAATATCTATCCCATAGATTATACCATTTGGATTCAATTTGGATAAAATTTGGAGTGTTTTTCCTCCTCCACAACCTATGTCTAACACACGATCTCCATCATTGATGGCCCCTTGCCTAATGAACCATACATTCATACCTCGATGTGCCATATTCATAATCCGTAGCATCCATGAGCCAATCCATCCATTTGGTCTTTTTGCTTGCTCAATTAACGTTTGTAATAGTGACAATTTTAGGTTCCTCCTCTTTAAGGCTAAAGTTAGAAGTGCTGAATTGAGAGTATTTGGTATAATAGCATAAGTGACAGTACAGCGATAATAGAAGCTCTTATATGTTTGTACGTGTATAAAATAATTTTGTTTCATTTTTTACCATATTTGAAATAAGGAGGATGGTTATGATACAACAAGCAAAGCAGCAGGATGCCCGAGTGGCAGCCACATTAGCATTACTACTTTGGCCCAATCATACAGTTGAGGAATTTTCTGAAGAAATTTCACAGATGCTAAGGGGTGAAAATGCAGCTATTTTCCTTGCCTATGACCATGACAAAGCGATTGGATTTGCCCAATGTCAATTGCGAACGGATTATGTAGAAGGTACCGACTCTAGCCCAGTTGGCTACTTAGAAGGGCTTTTTGTTATGGAAGATTATCGACAGCAAGGCTATGCAAGACAACTTGTGGAACGTTGTGAACAATGGGCAAAGCACAAAGGTTGCATAGAGTTTGCAAGTGACTGTGAATGGCACAATGAAGAAAGTATACAAGTGCATCTTCAACTCGGTTTTACGGAAGCCAATCGCATCGTTTGCTTCACAAAAAAATTATAATCGGCTTCTAAAAAAAAGCACAAGTGTTCTATACAAAACACTTGCGCTTTTTCGACATTTATTTAGTTTAGATATGTATTGTTGGAAATATTTCGTTCGCGCTCATCTAATAGTAAATGGATCATTAATGCGAGTTGTTGTTCAATTCGCATATTGTTCAGATGTAAGATATCAGCAATTACATTCTTTTGTTTTTCTGCTAATTCAATCTCCTCTAGCAGTAACATAATTTCTTCTTTTGTCAGCCCAAACATACTCATATCACCCCAATATCTCTCTAAATTTATTATTGTAAAATCATTACATACATTTCGCAATTAACGAATAATTATCCTATACCATGAACCATTTTTACTAATTATAGGATAAATCATCGGAAATAATCAATCAATTATCCATAAATATTTAATAATTTTTTTACATTCAATATTAATTTTATTATTTTATTTATAACTTATACAAGAAATAGTCTAGCTTTTCTAGGTGCATATTTCAAAATATTCCAGTAATTGCAGTTAAGACATCTATACTATTATAAAAATATTCATGCATTTTGTCGAATTATCATGTTTTTTTTATAAAACTAAAGAAAATCAACAGCCAAACCTATTCTTTTATCCACTTTTTATATAAATGAAACGTCCTTAATTGACTACATAAAAAAAGTAATTTCAAAATTGAAACTACTTATCTTATTTGTATAATCGGCTTTTATATTATTTTTTTAATATTATGTTTCGACATTTCTATTTTCTTTTCTTCATTCGTTTGCATGCCCTCAATATGGGTAACCTTTGATGTAGCATCCTTTTGCCATGTCGCTGTATGAACATGCCCTTGAACAAATAATTGACTGTTTTCTTGAAGCACGGCAGGAGCCTTTACTGCACTAATATCCGTATAACGCATCTCCATTAACGATTTATTGGAAAGGGCTAAAAATGGACGTGCTGCCTCTTCTACTGTACAATGCTCGATGCGCCCCATGGATTGATCTGACCAGATCATGGCATAAGAACTTTCTTGACCATCTTTAAAATAGCTGTTAGCCACTTCGAAAATAGCATCAATGCACGTAACGCCATTACCCTCCATTCGTTCAAACGTGCAATACTGTGTAAACAATCGGGCATTGTTAATGTATACATGATGGCTTTTCAGCTCTCGAATGTTTGTATGATGCATCATAATCTTGGCATGATCATTGCCGTAAATGCCTCCCGATTGTCCAAATTGAATGGTGGATTGATGAAGCTGAAGTCCACTTGCATCGACAATGATATGAAATTGCTGATGGTTTTGGATTTGACATTGAGTCATCGAAACATCTGCTTCATCGACAATCGAGATTCCTACAGCCATGCCGTTTCGGACGTGACATTTACGAAGTTCTACCTTGCTATTTTCTATCAAAACCTGATCCTTGACATGACGATAAAATTGGCAATCATATAATTTGGCCTCCGTTTTTTCTCCAAGGTAAAGTCCATGACCTTGCCCATCTGAAATAATAGAATCGGAAGCCATTATCTCACTTCGGTGTACAACCATGTTCGTGTCAAGATGATCCTTTATTTCACAGCCGTCCATCCTGAAAATCGTGCTGTCAAATAGTTGGATGCCTACCCCTTGCCCTTGATGAATCAGACAATTGGTCATGGCAATCTCACTAGCTGCCGCGATAATTTGTGCCTTGTCATGTCCATGTATCTCACAATCCTCTATAGCCATCTTCACATGACGAATCGCAAAAATACCATGTTTTTTCCCTTCTAGCAGTATACAATTCGTCAAGGTTAACTCACAGTTTTGGGCAATAATTTGAGCTTTCACATGATGCTCCAGCGTTGTGTCAACTAAAATAACGCTTGAACCATTCGTAACACGTAAACCAAAGTGATTAAGTGGTGTAGCAAGAACAGCACAATTTTTCATCAGCAAACTACCATAGCTCACCATGATCTGTGTACGTATCAATTGCTCCTCGATGATACAGTTTTCTAACTGTAAATCTCCCTTGACATAAATTCCTTGACCTTGTCTAAAACGTAAATTACGCATATCGACATGTGTTTGGTAGCGAATAAAAACGCCGCCTTTTATGGTCACATTGCCTACCCCATACAACGTCAATCGCTTGGAAATGTCCAAGCTTTCCTCATAAATGCCATCCCGAATTTCAATCATATCTCCTGGTGCTGCCTCTTCAATTGCCTGCCCTATACTTTGATAACGATGCATAATACTTCTCTTTACCACAAGTACTGCCATTTACACACTCCTCAGCCTAAAAAATAATCGTACCCTATTTATATACCGAACATGCTTGTGGTTATTCAATGTTGTGTAAAATTGCTGTATTATGCATGCGTTTGCGCTAAATGTATGAAATTATAATGAATGTGTATGATTTTAGGCAACAAAAAATGAACAGCGATTGTAGTCGCTGTTCATTTTTATTATGTAATTTCCATTTAGATATTCATATGGGAGCGAGCATTTACTCTTTTTAAAACATAGTTCCATTCTGTTTTTTAACTATAATTCAACATCTAGTTATTAAGAATCGATACAACTACTGTAAAACGCACTATTTGAATAAAACCAGCAATGACCAAAGTACCTCGATCATTGCTGGTTCATAAAATTTTTTTATTTTTTTCGTTTCACAAAAACAAAGGCGAAAATAGCCGCTAGGACTACTAGGATGGCAATCATCCACACTGTATTTGTGTTAGATGACGTGTCATCTTTTGCTGCTGTTTGTTGTTCTTCTCTTGGTGTTGCATTAGAGGATTGCACATTTTGTGTATCATCTTTAGCCACTTGTGCGGAGCTAATTTGCACATATTGGAGTGTGGCAACATCGGATGCTTGTTTTTCGTGATCATGGCTGTCGCCGTGACCTTCCTCTTGACCACCTTCATGACCATGATGATGATCTCCTGCAGTCGTGAAAATAGAGCGTTCTAATTGTTGCCCTTTCCAGCTTTTTGCATCTGTTGAATCGGCAAAGATGCGAGGATGTCCTGACAGCATGTACGTTGTCCCGTCAATGATGATCCCTGTTTCATCACCTGTTACCACATCTTCAATTGTACCCGTTGGCCCTTCAGCAAAGCCGCCCATTTGAAGAAGCGTGTGGCCGCCCATATCAAACGTGAGGTTCTCTGTTAAGAAAGCAATATACTCTTCTTTCGTCATGGTTGCATCTGGGTTAGCTAGCTCTAATTTATGATGGAAAAGTGCTGTATTAATTTCCTTGTACGTAATATCTCCCTCTAAGGAAGAAACGTAATCCTCTTTTTGTGCTGCTTGGGCTAATTCATCTACTGTCGCTCCTTCAAGACCAAAGAAGCCACCTACCCAGCCTGCAAAATCCTTGCGTGATAAGTTATCCGTTGCATTTAAGGCCATATCTTTGCCGTTGTACCCAAGAAGCCCAATACTATGTAACACCATAATGTCCTGAATAGTGGCGTCTGTTTCAGGGACATCTGTAAATAGCGTACTTTTATCCATCGTATGGGCGTAGGCAACTGGTGCCATGAATAAAGTACTCATTAGTAATAAAAGTAAATATTTTTTCAAAATGATTCCACCTTCCAATGCAATAGTATACAACGTAAATGTGTTGGAAGTTTGAAATCCTTAGTAAATTTCTACAGTTTAAATCCACGAATAAGGGTATTTAATTGTTCAGCCATTTCCGCTAAATGCTCGGCACTATGTTTAATTTCCTCCATCGAGCTTGCGGTTTGTTCAATGGTTGCAGATGTTTCCTGAATACCTGCGGCTGACTGTTCAGAAACAGCAGCAATTTCATCTACAGATTTATTAATCGTGTCCGTATTGTGAACGAATTCTTCTAGCTCGGACGACATGCCATCAATATTTATAGCCATTGAATCAATCGCGTCCGCAATTCGGTAGAACGTTGTATTCGTTGTAGCAATTTGAATTGTCCCTTTTTCTACTTCACCATAGCCTTGCTCTAGAGAAGAAGTCACCGTGCTCGAATCATCCTGAATTTTTCTAACAATAGCTGTAATATCATCAACAGAGAACGCCACTTGCTCGGCTAATTTCCGAACTTCATCCGCTACAACGGCAAAGCCTTTTCCTTGTTCTCCTGCTCTAGCTGCTTCGATCGCTGCGTTCAATGCAAGTAAATTGGTTTGTGCCGCAATCGTTTGAATGACAGCTACAAGTTGAGAAATCTCTTGTGTTTGCTTGCTTAAACCTTCGACTTGATCAACAGCTTCCTTCACAATATGTTGGATATTTTCCATTTGCTTTGTAGACGAGGTCATTAAATTGCGCCCTTCTTGCGTTAAAGCTTTGACTTCCTGTGAATGCTGTTGAGCGTCCTTACTGCTCTCATGAACAGCTGTTACTTTAGCAGCAAAGTCATTCATTGTCGCAGCAACATCTGATGTATGACTTGTCTGTAACTCTGTGCCACTCGCAATCTCTGTAACAGTATGGACGATTTGCTCGGTACCTGCCTTTACTTCTGTAGTTGATTGTAAAAGCTCTTCACTATGTGCTGCCACATCATTGGAAACCGTTTGAATATGCTTCAATAGACGATTCATAATATCCGACATCGTATTGGTCGCTTCCATCAACTGCCCTACTTCATCTTTCGACTGAACTATTAAAGGAGGTTCGCTTAAATCACCGTTCGTAATTTGATTCATGCGCTTAGTTAATGTAATGATAGGTCTTGAAATACCACGTGCACTTAATAGTTCAATCATCACTGCTACGAGGACAATGAAAATACCTACGACAATAGCTATCAGCTGCTTAGTCTCCCCAGCAGCTATGATGTCAGTGCCTACTTCGTTGATGGCTTGCTTTCGCTGTTGCGCTAATCCTTCGTAGCCCTCACGAATGGTAGTTGCGGTTGCATCCATTTTCGTTAAGTTCTGAATAGCCAGCTTGGTTTTGCCTTGGTCATAAACCGCAAATACTTGTTGTTCAATATAACGATTCCATTCCTTGGCCATATCCGCAAATTTGCCGAAATCATCATCTGAGGTTGTTAATGCTAATCGTTTTTCTTCATTGCTTGCTGCCCGTGTTACATTATCTTGAAAAATCTCTTTATACTTTTTATCACCAGACAGTACATAGCCTCTTGCTGCGACTATTCTTAAATCGATGGTTTGCGCTTGCTCGTAATCTGTTATTAACAGTTGTAATTCTTTCTGAACAATTTGCTCTGTCGCATTATTGCTTTGCGTGATGGCATAGTAATTGTAGACAATGTATAACATCATAATCGCTATAACAATGCTAAAGGAAAAAACAATTCTTCTACTGATTGTTTTGAATTTCATCTGCAAAAACTCCTTATTTTCCAAATCGATTCCATAAAAAGTAATCTACCACTTCAAATGGAAAATTGGTGACTTTAGGAATTTTTACTATATTTCTAGATATAACTCGGTCAATTTTGTGTATTTTATAGCATCTTTTACATTAGGTATTTTATCCTAGTTATATATTAATCCCAAGTATTAAACATAACGTCTCCAATGGTTTGACTATTAAAATAAGAAACATACTTCCATTCCATAGCAGATAAGCTATGCAAAGCTTGATCCTTTGTTAGTAAGGTAGTAAGTGTTGCTGCTTCCAAACATTTACGCATCGGAAAATATTTGTGGAGCTGAGGCATCGTCAAAAATGTAAAACTAAGCTCCTCGGTATACTTCGCAATCGCAATATACGGCATCAACCGATGATGAAGGATAGCCAACATCTTGCCATCTATTTCTACCACCGCTTGCATATATACACAGTGCGGTTGATCGATAAATTGCCATACTTTCGCTCGCTGCTCACTTGTGACTAGATGATAAACCATCGACTGAAACATACGCATATCCTGTTCGATTAAGTGCTCTGCATCAAACCCCGTAATTCCCTTTGTTAGGCGCAACTCATCACTCCTTTTTATTTGTCTCATAAAGGACCTTCTCGTTTTCACAAGTCATTTCCTGCCTATCTACCCGATTACTTTGAATAAAATAGTCAATTTGTAAAAAATGAACACCAAATATCGTCATTTTATGTAAAGCTGTAAGTGTCTGGTCATCTACGGCATGAATTTGAAAATGTTCTTGTAATGGTAGCTTCATTACATAGGGTCCTATCGCCAAATAAATCCCCGCATCTCCCTCATGTTGGCTAGTTAGGTGCAATTGACCATTTTCTTCGTACGCATACAGTATGCCAATCATTGTTGAAAACGGTAATGGGAGGGCGATATTCATATAGGTAGTTTGGTTTGTTGTGTGTTTCGAATAAATCGCTACAAAAACGGTTTGCTGCTTGATTGTCCGAATCCATGCACGTGGTGCTTGGCGGCTATCTCGTTCAGCATCAATCGCCACAATTTTACCCGTCATTTCAATTTGCTGACTGGAAAATGGTAAATTTAGTTGCTGTAATAATCGGCTGATCCCCTGATAAATAAACGCAAAAGGCTTAAACCATGTTTTCCATTGCACAGTCGCCAACAGACGATATGTAGTCGTTTGCTCATAAAACTGTGAAATGACTGGGGGTAGCTTTTTTGTATCGACAAAATCATGTAATGCATCGACCAATCCAGGGTGCGATTCGTTTTCATGATGTAGCTTCCCTCGAATTTGACTTACAGGGAAATCAAAGCAGCGTTGAGTTGTTGGAGGGACAGCCATTGCCCATGCCATAACCCCTACACCACCAAAGAAAACACCATTTACTACACCATGAAATTGCAGCATTTCTGGAATTCCAACATAAAAGGTTCCACTAAAACGACTATATACATAAAGACATGACCAAATTATCGTCAGACATAGTGCTCCGTAGGATATTCTTAGTAGTATACCTTGTCCAATAGGCAGTTTTGTTTTGAACGTAAGGAAAAACAAGCCGTAGATAGCAAAGATATAAAGGGCAACAGCGATGATTTCTATTATGATTGAAAAGGCAATGCCAATCGCTACAAGAAGTGGCCCTGCAAGCAAGATCATGACAATGATACGGTACCAGCTACTATCGTGTAAGCGACCAAAGAGTCCGACTGAAATGGGTAATAAGCAAGCTGAATAATGGAAATGAATTGCTGTTAACCACGTGATTAACGGTGAAAAGCCAGTATCAATATTTGCAACGAAGGCGAAAAACCACAGACCACCAAGTGCAAGGTATAAAAACCCCATGTCAATCGAGAACTCCGCTAGATTCATAAATCCTCGTTGCAAAAATCTTATTATTCCTTGTGCTGCAATATATAAGGTATACAGTAAATAAATCAATGCGAGAATGATAGCAAGGTAGCCCTCAGACCACCATTGCAACAGTGTGACTGCTAGCATCATCCCTACAATTATGTACTTGCCCACTTTTTGAACATCAACGATCATCATTACCATTGCAGGAACAAAAATAAGTTGTGCAGCTGTTAGTAAGCTCACATAACTTGGTTGTCCACTCAACCCAAAACAAATTGCTGTTAACACAATCCCTATCAATAATATAAAGCTACTGTATTTGTTGTGTTTGTTGTGTTTGTTGTGTTTGTTGTGTAAATTCACCAGCATACATCATGAGCCTCCCTATCAACGGATTATGAATAGACACATGAATGGTAAAGACATTTTTCGATTCATCAAAGCCTTCCTCCACAATAACGCGCCCCTCTAAAATTCTTGGCATTGAGCATTCAAATCTAGATAGGACAAAGCGCTGCTTCCCTGAACGAATGAGTAAAGTTCCCTCGCGTGTAACAGCAAAGTGCAAATCTGAGTAAAAAAGGGCTGGATAGCCTAAATAATCTCTCACGATTTTTCGAGTAGGATCAATGGTCATCCTTGCATCAAAATGCCTTTTATTATTTGGAAAAATAAAAGTTCGTTCCCATAACACCTCAAGTTCGCCACTTGGTAAGGCTCGACATGTATTGGAAATGGTGAATGGTACCTGTTCTCCTGACTCCGGAAACAAAAAGCGTGTTTTCGCTGCGACATGATAAAAGGGACGCAGCCATTTTGAACCAGATGTTATTTTGTACATCACGCCTTGCGCAAAAAATGATTCATCAACTGGTAGGGCATAACGTTGTTGTAGCATGGGGTGAAGTCTAGCAAAATCATCCCCTAATAATGTTTGATAGATTGTCATTTTCGTTGTCCTCTCTCTCTCCTACAGCTTTTAGCACTTGGCAAGTCTTTACTGAAAATAAATCCGATAATAGACAAAACCCATAACGAACTATTAAAGGTTAATGGATTAAATGGCGCGATCACACTTGACTGATTTGCAACAATTGCACCTAGCGTTAATAAAGGAAAAAAGATTATTTGCATGCCGAATAATAGTCGTTTTCCTCGGGGGTAAAGCCAACACAAGGCAAAAAATATTTCAGCAAAGCCTATCCACACCACCATTTGATCAGCATGACTGAAAAAAGAAGCAGTCATCATGATTTCCTGTGGATGCTGTACGATAATTTTAGGGACAAGCCCATGGTAGAACCAGACAAAGCTAAAAAGAATACTAATGAGCATCGTTAAGAAGAATCTTCTATACTGAGCTGCAGGATTTTCTCCTGTTTCTAACCATCTTTTTAAAACGTCAAAGCTAAGTGCAGTCGCCCATCCCATTAATGGACGAAAAAATAGGTCCATGAATGCGCCAAGCCTTCCATAACGTGTCTGATAATCATACTGTGTTAAGAAAGTCAGCCCCTCGTTATTCGGGATATACTGCCAATACCCTTTCCCCTCAGCAATAGGTGAAATTTTTTGAGGTGTGCCAAAGTGGAGAGTGGATGTTTTGGTGCCATTTTCTTTATGATGCTCCCCTTTGCTTTCCCCCCAGCCACTTACCTGTAAGCCAGGCATTATTTTCGTTACATAGGTAAAACGCTGTGGTTCCTCAGGTTCTTTTTTTGGTATATAGGTAATCGACGTAAAACGCAAATCCCATTGCTCATGCAGTTTCGGATTTTGCGTATAAGCCCACGCCTCATCTATAGGAGCTTGGATTTCTACTTCTACATAAATCGGCTTTCGTTTCATACTCTTCTCCTCCCTAGTTAAAGATAATGCTATTATAACAGTAAATTGATAACCTTCTATAAATTGGGTATGATTCGTATGATCAAAAAGTTTTTTAATAAAAATAAAAAAATTTGAATCGAAATGTCCGCTTGCTGAGTCTAATAGTCGAAAAGGAGGCGATTTCCATTACAACTACGCAACCATCATTAGTAGTCCTAGCCCAGAATGGCGATGAACAAGCATTTTATCAGCTAATCGAGGAAGAACAGCATAAGCTTTATCGCATGGCCTATGTCTACGTACAGAATGAAAACGACGCCGTAGAAGTTTTTCAGCAAACCATTATTCGAGCCTATGAGGGTTTGCCGCAATTAAAGGAGCCTCACTATTTTGCAACATGGTTAACACGCATTATGATTAATTGCTGTAAAACTTATATAGCCAAGAAAAAGTCCATTCAGCTTGTTGAACCACAAACATTAGAGGATTTAAAAAGTACATCTCCTACATATATCGAAGAAGAGCTGGATTTATGGCAGGCCCTTTGCCAGCTCGAGGAAAAGTATAAAACGGTGTTATTACTACGGTTTTATCAGGACTACTCCGTAAAGGATATTGCTGTGATTTTACAATGTCCCGAAGGCACCGTGAAAACACATATTCGCCGTGGTTTACAAGCATTACGACAACAATTAAAGGGGGCATATCTCGATGAGTGGGTTCAATCCGTTGAAAGAAGTCATTAATGCGATACCCATTCCTGAAGGGCGTTTAACGGAAGTGTTACGTGTAGAAGGAATGTCAAAAGTTTATCAGCAAAAGCATCATACCGTGAATGCTTTAAAAAATATCCATTGTACCATTTATCAAGGTGAAATGGTGGCGATTATGGGGACAAGTGGTTCTGGTAAAAGTACCTTACTGAATATGATCAGTGCAATCGATGAACCGACAGATGGGGCATTATTTTTATTTGGGGAGGAAGCTCAAGCTATTTACCAAGAGCCAAAAGCATCACAATTCCGTAAAGAAAATATCGGCTTTATCTTCCAGTCCTTTCATTTGTTAAAGGACTTATCCGTTGAGGATAACATTGCCTTGCCGCTTATTCTAAATGATGTTCCTAGTAAAGAGATAAAGATTCGCGTGCAGCACATGATGGAAAAATTAACTATTGCCTCATGGGCAAAACATCGACCACATGAACTATCTGGTGGACAAAAGCAACGTGTCGCCATTGCACGTGCCATTATTGCGAACCCTCCTATTTTGCTGGCAGATGAACCAACAGGGGCGCTGGACGTCAATACCACGGATGAAATTTTGGAGCTGCTCGTTGATCTACAAAAAAATAACCAACAAACGATTTTACTTGTCACCCACGACCCTTATGTTGCCACATATGCCAATCGAGTGTTGTTTTTCCATGATGGATCGATTGTAGACTCCTATCAAAACCAGCAAAGTGAAGCGGATTTGGATTGTATTTTAATGAAATTTAAGCAGATGACAAGGGGTGATCGATAATGTTTACAATGCGTGCCATTGCCCTTAAGTTTTTTCGTGCTGCTTGGGCTAATGTCCTAACGAGTATTAGTATTATTACGATTTCTATTTGCCTTGTGATGACGATGAGTGTCTACATCTGGAATGCCAATAGCCAAATGAAAGAAGACATCCGAGCGCTTTATGGGGATATGGATTTAATGGTGGGCTATAATCCCGATCAATCTAAACTGCTAACACTACAGCAAATAGAGGAATTTTCTACCCTTGCAGGCGTTACACAAGTATCCAGTGTATCGTTAGCCCAGACAACGGTTGAACAAGAAGAAAATACATCGTTTTATACGGTTGGAGTCGAAAATGATGACCTCGTAAAAAGCCGCTACCATTTTGAGGTGAATCTTGGCCCAAATGATGCCGTTCTTTCAGAAAATGTGGCGCGTATTTTCAAGAAAAATGTTGGGGACACCATTCATATTCAATCGCACAATTTTGTCGTCCAAGAAATTTTGCCAACGATGAAAGGCACCGACAGCCCGAATGTCATATTGTTGTCAAATTCGATTGTAAAAAATTGGATGAATAATAGTCAGTCGCAAACAGCTGGCATGTTTGCGCTTATCAAAACAGATGGCGATTATGCGAAGGCAGTCGGCACAGAGCTCAAACAGCTTGATGAAACATTACGTGTAGATATCATGAGCGATTACGATCTGTTTAAAAGAAATTTACAAAGCTTAATGATTTTTATGATTGTCCTGTCCATCTTTATTTTACTCATATCGAGTGTCTTATTGCTGTCCACTTTCCAGCTATTATTCTATAAAATCAAAGAACAGCTGATGGTCTTACGAGCTCTTGGGGCCTCAGTAAAGCAAGTTGGGCGTATAGTGAGGCTACAATTATCTCTCATTATTAGCTTTGGCGTGGTGCTCGGCACAACATTGAGTTTACTAGTAATCAAAATTTGGCTACCACAATTGATTGGTCTCTTACATTTGCCTGATGCGAGAACAGTATTTCCTATTGTATTTGTTATTCTTATTGCGGTGTCAAGTTTCATAGTCCTTCAGCTTATTACTCAATGGCAAGTGGCAAAAAGTTCAAGATTATTGCCGCTACAAATCGCCACAGAAAACGAGCATTTAGGTCTACGTTGGACAAAATGGAAAACGGTACTAGTCTGTGTTGTGAGTATGATCGCATTATTATTCTTTTTGCAAGCCTATTTAGCTGGAACAGGAAGCAATCAAGGGGCCTTATTTATTTTAATCGGTACACTATTACTTTGCGGGATTTTACTGTTATTAATCCCTTACCTGTTTACAGCTATTCTTCATATGGCTTTAAAGCCGATTCGGAAAGTGCTCGGAAAGGAAGCTTATTTAGCATGTCAACAGCTGATGCCACAAGTACGCAAAAATATGCCCATTGTACTTAGCATTATTGGGTTAATGGTCATTTTAACTTTTGGTAGCTCGTTACTGAAAACCTTACAGCACAATGACCTTGCCTACATCGAATCACAATACGAAACAGCTGTAAAAATTAATAATGAATTAAATGACCCAACCATTACGCCAGCAGTTATCGAGGAAATAGAAGCATTGCCAAGCGTGCAGTATGCTTATGCACAAAGTAATAATGCGTATATTGCCCTGCAACTCGGCGATGAATGGCTACCAGAGAACTATACAACCATTGATATCGAGAAATTTGTGAAATTAGGGAAATTGCCTAAAATCGAGGGCAATTTCCAGGATGGACTATTGGTGACAAAGCGCTTTGCCAAACGTCATCAGCTAGTGCTTGGCGATCGTGTCACGATTGGTTCCTATGATTTCGCTACACAGCATGATAGGCCTACAGGTGACTTACAGATTATAGGGATTATTGATGCACCTCTTCACTATGCTGATTTAATCGTTGACTGGTCGTCGTACCTTACATCTCAAGATCATACGATTATCGAAGACATCATGGTTGAAACGACTCATTCTGAGCAAGCATTGTCTGACCTGTCATTCTTAGAGGAACGCTGGCCTGCCTTGAAGTTTACGGATAAAGTGACCATGCTAGAGCAGTCCAAAGAAATGTTCTTCCAACGTTGGAGCTTATTTGTTGGCGTGTTTGTCATATTGATTGTCGCTACTTGCCTTGGTGTATTACAAACGTTACTGCACACCATTTATACAAAACGTAGCGACTATGCTATCCAACGATTGATTGGCCTATCTCCGAATGGGCTCATGAAACTCATCTTGACTCAAGTCCTATCGTTTGTGCTATATGGTCTCACTGTTGGTACATTGATTGGGCTCATTTTAACTAGAATGATAGGCTTGATTGATGAAGGCTCTCCCATGACTTATGACTTCCTGACATTAGGCATCACAAGCATGACCTTCTTAAGTGCCACCCTCTTGGTTTTCACACTACAAGGCTATTGGATTAGCCGGAGAAAGTTAGCGAATGAGATGATTGAAATGTAAGAAAAAACCAGCTACCTCCATATGCAGAGGTAGCTGGTTTTGTCGTTCTGATATGTTAGATGCAACGTCAAAAAAGCACTATTGAAGTAAAAAAATAAGCCTATTTATAATCAACTTATATTTATTAAACATCCCTAGTTGAATAAGCAAGAGTTTACATTACCACGCTTCTCATTTTATTAGCTTATAAAATATGTAGATTACTGTCTCTTTTCAACAAATAACAATATTAGTGTTGCAAATGGACCTAATAAAAGAGAAAGAAAAAACCAATTAAACCCCGTTCTATTCTTCCCTTGTGCAAGTGCAGCATTTATCAACGCCAATGTACCCCAACCTACGAAATATTGGTTATCCATCATCTGCCCCCCTATTTCACTTAACCAAATGCACCGTTCGTGTACATTTCTTCACAAATTTGATCATAACACATCCAAATAACAAGGTTCACAAAAGGGAACAACACTTCAAAATTTTGACACATTATAATCTAAAAAAGCCACCTCCTTTGAGATGATGGCAACTTACTAGCACATTCAATGTGTAAATAGTTTCCATTCTCTTTTGCTTTTGTGTGCTTAATCCTTTTCAATCATGGATAATAAGTAAAAAAACTTGTTTAAATGGGGGAATAATACTTTTGAAAAAGTTTCGTGGGAAAAAGCGTTATTTCCGTAACTTATGGCAGGAAACAACAGCAGCAGAGCAATATAATCTAGACTTCGGCAAAGAAGGTTGGTTTGATTTGTGGCACACCCATCTTGATTTTTACGGGCTTGGGAATAACAGTTTGAAGATACGAAGAGAGCATTTAAAAGCACATATAGCCTTACATCACAGTTTATTAGAAAAGCTCGGAACACTCGGAAAACCATATCAATTGTGGATTGAGTTCGTTGATGAAGACGCTGGTTTGGATTCAGTCTATATGCATACGCCCAATCCTAATGGGGACAATTTCCCACTGAAAATAGACAATATAAACTGGAATTGCCCTGTCCCAAGATACTTCAAAGATTTAATAAACCTGAACAAATTTAATGTAGGACACTACAAGTGGGAATCAAATAACAACTATATAATCCAGTCTAAAAATAATGGGATTACATTGTAAGTTTTGTTTTTTAATAAGAATAGGGAAACCCGTAAAAATTAGGTTTCCCCTCAAATTTCATCTAATAATCAACAAAAATTAGTAGAAATGTTCAGGGGCTTGGTAAAGGTTCATGCTAGTATGACTTGCCACAACATCCCTCAATCAGCAATTATTCCAAAAAATCTATCATCTCCTGAATGATTTCATTTTGATCCCGCCCTAATGTCATTAAATGTTTGGCGTTTTCAAAGCCCCTCTTGCGCTTTTTAGAAGAATGAACATGTTGATAGATTATTTCCGCGCTATGCGCGTATAAAGCATCATCTCGTTCCCCATAAAAGATAGCGATTGGAATTGTGATTTTATCAAGTTGCTGCATCGTTTCTTTAATAAACTTCTGGAATGCAATCAAAGCATCTAACGGCATGTCATTAAATGGCTCGATTTCATTTGAGATTTGTAGCGCTGATTTCCCCTCTATGTTTTTATAATTGTAAGCATAATCAACGATTCTTTGTTTTAATTGTTCTGGCTCCTTATCAATTGGTACCGATAAGACAATGATTTGCTCTAGCTGTTCTAATTGAGCAAGCTTCAAAGTGAAAATACCACCGATGGATAAACCGATGACTGAAATCTTTTGATAGCCTTCATTCAGTAAAAATAGATGGGCATTCATCACATCTTGCCACCAGTCGTCGACGTTGTATTGTACTAACTGCTCCGGCATACAGCCATGTCCGCGGTATAGCGGTGCGTAGCATGTGTAGCCTTGTTCATGTAACAGCGTGGCCACTTTCTTCATATCTCTTGTATGGCTTGTAAAGGAATGTAAAAGCAACAGGGCATGCTCATTTCCTTGTAAGTAAATTTCTTTCGCTGGCAGTATGTGAACCACATTATCAGAACCTTTCTTCATCATTTTGACTTGAATCACACTATTATGCCCCCACAAATAGCACAGCCTGTCCAATGGCAATAAAAAAGGCTTCGTGTTGAATCGGACTGGAGTCTTCAATTTGCAAAGTAATATCAAAATGAGTCTCACAGAAAATAGCTTGCCAACGTGCGATAGGCTGCTCATTCACTGTAAAGACAGACCAATCTTCCATTTCTTTGCCGAGCTTGATTTGTTGTTCACCATCAGAAATGAGTAAATCAGGAATCATGATTTGCCAGCCATCGTAGGCAATCATATAGTCCTTACCAGTCACCAGATCCTTGCCTCGGAAATGCACACGCCCACGACGTGAAACCTTTTTACACGTGAACAGTGGCTGCCCCTTCGCATCACTGACATCAAAACGGACGAAATAACGATAGTCCATCGTCTTATCGAATGCTCTTTTTAGGGCATTGGTATAGATACGTTGAACAGTGGATGATACCTCTTCTGCTTCATTTAAAATTGAGACAACCTCGGTCGATTGTATTTCCATAGGCTGCTTGTATGTATAAGTTTTCAATCCATTCGCTCCTTTAAAACAATTGCTTCCTTAAAGCTACCATAAAATAAGCGCCAAATACAAAGGATGTATTTGACGCTGCTATCATGATTATTATTGTACTGGGACATCTACTGTAAATGGTTGGAACTTCACTTCTTTATTGGCAGATGGATTAAATGGTAGATGTGTTTCTTTGCCATCAGCGTCTATTCGAACGCTCCCACCCCCTGTTGGAATGGAAACATAAGGCGTAATGATTATTTTTTCAACGTGTTGTGCTATTGGATCAAAGGCTTTTGTACTACTTAATTTCCACACCCCATCATCAAATAGCGCTTTTCCACCACCCGAATGAGAGGCAATCTCCCTGCCTTGCCCATCTGTTATAAAGAATTCTATAGATGCTGGTGGATTATCAAGGATTCCTTTCATCGTTGCTTCATAGTCAAGTGAGATCCCCGATGGACTGAAGGAGATGTTGGATACATCAAGCTCAATGCCATCAATCTGTTGTTGATGGTTCACAGGAACATGGACAATTTCTGTAATTTTTTCAATCGGGGTCGAAAACGTCCACTTCTCTCCCTTTTCGCCTTCTAATGTTAAGCCCAATTGAAAGGAATCTGGCATTTCCTCAACCTGTTTGACATCAAACGTCGCAATACCAGTCCGAACCGTAGGACTTAACCTATTTTCAGAATAACCACCTGAGCTGACAGTTGGTTGGGCGCCATTGATGGTAAATTCCAGGCCTGCTCCAAAATATAGTTCACTCAATTCCATCTCAGATTCCATCGTAACCCCAACCGTTAAACGGGAATCATCATACAGCACCTCATCTACTGTGACCGAAATCCCATTGATGGTTTGTGTTTCGCCAACAGCCTTGGTTAGACCCTGTTCACTGGCTTGTTTTAGCCCAGGTAAACCAGAGTCATTGAATACGGAACCGATAATCGGTAGCTTGGACAATGTGCTTGCAAATGTTGGTGACACATAGGCTGTGCCAATGGTTAAACTAATAACTGCAACAGCACTGGCAATAAATACAAATGGTTTACGCTTGCTTTTTCTTTTCATTTGAATAGGTTTATCTTGTGCTTGTCGAATACCTTGTGCAATCGCTGCTCGTACCTCATTTCGAGGAAATTCAGGAAGGGTCACTGACTTTTTCATTGAACATTGCACTCCTTTCTAATTGTCGCTTTAGCTGTTTTTTACCACGATGCAAATAGGTTTTAATGGTGCTCACCGGCTTTTCCATCAGGTCCGAAATCTCTTTAATCGGCAAATCGTGATAATAAAATAAAATGAGCGCCATCTGCTGGGAATGGTTTAATTGTTGGATAGCTTCTGATAAATCAATTGGGCTACCTATGACATGTTCCTGGTCATGTAACCGATCTAATAATGCCCTCTCCTCATAAGGAATCATTTTCTTGCCCTTTTTTAGTAAACGATAGCATTCATGAATTAAAATGCGAAACAGCCATGTCGAGAAAAATGCTGGATTTTTTAGTTGATGAACGGTTAAATAGGCTTTACATGCCGCTTCTTGAATAGCATCCAGCGCATCCTCTTTTTGACCAACATAAGAAAGCGCTGTGTAATACAGTTTTTCTTCCTCAAGAACGAGTAGCTGTTCAAAAGCTTCCTTATGGCCAGCAATTGCCTGTTTAACGATCGATAAATCATGTTCCACACTGTTCCCTCCTTTCGATACTTAGAGTCATTCACCCTTCCAAAAGGTTTCACTTTTACTAATTTTTTTGGGATGCACAAAAAAGTAGACTACTGCCTCTAAAGTAGCCTACTGAATTTTTCTTTATTAATCTAATTTAAACGTAATGTCTCCTACGCCCATTTCAGAATTGATTTCCAGTACAACATCGGCTTTATCGTAAGCTTCGTTGACATAGACACCATTACCTTTTGATACAAGACCTTCAACATTAGAAGAACCGATGCCCTTTTCTGTCGTTAATTTGACACCAACCTTTGATGGTAAAATAACGGTTGTTTGACCGACGCCTGTTTCAATCGATGTCTTAAAGCTTTTTTTCCAATCGCCACCTAAATTGACCGTTAAATCACCAACACCTGCATCAATATCAAGCTTTTCCAGCTGGAGCCCCTGTAAATCAAGATTTGCTATGGACGCACCTGTCTCAACAGCCAGATCCATTGGAATGTCGTCATTTAGCTGAATAGCCCAAGTGTTTTTAATATTGGAGATGCCTAGCTTTGTGGAGCCTTTATGCTTGATTTCGACTTCGCCTGTATCGCCGTGTACATCATAGTCTACCTGAGGGGCTAGTTTTTTAATATTATAGTCTGCTTTGCCCTCAACCCATTCCTTCGCACCGCTCGAAACATTCATTTCACCGACACCTAATTCAATGTCCACTTCAAGTGCTTTCACTTTATCTTTTTCCACCAAGATGGCTTCCTCTCGCATCTTGCTTGGGATAAATGAAAAGCACCCTGATAATACCAATACTGACGTGCCCATTACGACACCCAAACCAACTAATTTTTTCAATTTTATTTCCTCCCACTATATAATCTACCAATAATTTCATTATATAGGAGTAAATAATTTAAAATACGTCCTTGCGCTTGAAATTCATCTAAGACCTGAGACGTAGAGATAGCTATAAATAAGGAATTTCATCGCCCTCCAACAACGCTTTCAAATTAGCGAGGGAAGCATCATAGCCTGTCATGTTGAAGCTCACTGTTGTGCCATTGTGCTGTTCCGCCAACGTTATGGCTATCACTGTTTCAGGCACCTCCAAGTAAAATGAAAACACCTCATACTTGTTAACTTGTTGAATCGTTAACTGCATGGGCAGTGGATCAGATAGCTGGTTATGCGCATTCGGCATTAACGTAAATGTCATCCTTTCCCCAGCTGCCAATTTAGGTATGTCCCAAGTGGAGCCTGGCGCATACCAGCGAGTGAGGGATTGCTCCTCTGTAATCGCTTGCCAAACTTTTTCAATCTCCGCATCAATCCAAATTGTACTGTTCATACGCAACACCCTCCGTTTCCTATTTCCATTATTTTACCGAAATTTCAGGAGATAGACTACTTTTGGTTGTCCTATATAAATGGAATGCCCCTATAATCACGATTACGGCTATAATGTCCATGGCTATCTGATGGCTTGAAAAAATAGCAACAAGTAAGCCATAGATCGTTGGTGCCAAGACAATAAAAATTTGATTAATCGTTAAAGCTGCACTAACAGTCAACCCAACAGCTTGTGGATCTGATTGCTCGGTTACACAAGTAATATATAAGGAATACCAGCCAAGTGCTAGAAAGCCAAGTACACAACAAAAAATACGCATAAAGCTCGTATCATGTAAGACAAAGGGCATACAGCCAATCATGATAAATGTGGCCACCATAACTAGCACTAATAATGACTCACGTTTTTGAGCGAAATAATGGTCGCTCATCCAGGCGAGCACGATCCTCCCTACCATCCCACCAAGCAATAGAAGACTTAAATAGCTCCCTGCCTCTGCTAATGAATAATCACCTTCTTGATGTAGGTAGCTCATAAAATGCGCAATGAGGATCATTTGCAAGGACATCATAACAATGCCTACCAAAAATAGCGGATAGAGCGCTCGATTGTGCTTAATCGCATACATCTTCTCTTTAAATTTGATTGGGGTTGCCGCAGCCGTTTTGTACTGTTTTGGTTCTTGATACATTAATAAAAATAATAGCCCTCCGCCAATTGCCATCAAGCCTTGTGTCAAATGCACCGATGACAGGTTGAAATGATGGTACAGATAGGTAAGAACACTTGAAGCTAATGCACCACCAATTGGAATACCTGTCTGACGAATGCCGATTGCTAGTCCTCGATGTTTGTCTGGAAACCATTTCACAATGGCTGTACTACCCCCAGTTTGAGCACTACCATACCAAATACCAACAACTATTAATACGAGTAGTAATGTCGTATAATGGTCCACGGGTACTAACAGTAAGGTAGAGAGACCAAGTAAAATGGAACCCCAACCGATAATTCGTTTTTCTCCTTTTTTATCCATGAGGTAGCCAAATAGCAGCATGGAGAAAAGCGGACCGATATTAACAGCTGAAACGATAAGCCCTGTCTGGAATGACGATAAATCCCATTCCATTTGATAAAAGGAAGCAACCGGCCCCATCCCGTAGGTGACAAAGGTTGCTGCAGTTTGTGAAAGTGTAGCAACTAGTAGAATGACCCATTTATAATATGTATTCATATAAACCCTCCATAAACATTACACCGACTTAGTTGTGCAGTATAACTTTAATTACCTAGAGTTTACGTTGACTATTAGCGTACGTAAAATGGAGGAAAATGATAGTGGCTATCAAAAAATTTAATAGGTGTGTGACAAACAATATGAACATTGAAGATATTGCCTTGAAAATTGAGCTCTTAGAGAGGCAAAATTTGAGTAAATCCGCTGAAATCACCAACTATACACAATCGGCCTTAACATCGAAGGTCAAAAGAATAGAAAGTGAGATTGGACAGGAAATCTTTAAACGAACACCTCAAGGTTTGAAGTTGACAGAGGTTGGTAGCTATTATTTACAATTTTTAAAACAGGTTGCTCAAAACTATGAAGAATTTTTACAAATGATCGGACCTACTCAAACAAGCCTTCATTTTGGTACGTCTCATACAACCATTAAAATTTATGGTGCATCCATTATGAACGAACTACAAACGAGTCATAGTCCAATTGATGTCGATTTCACTGTAGAATCGAGTACATCTTTAAATCACAAAGTACACAATGCTGAGCTAGATTGTGCATTGACTAGTAATCCCATTAAACATTATGCCGAATTAAACTATGATTTAATTGCGTCGGAAACGTTTGAAGTCATTTCGAGTCCTTCTCATATAATAGATTTTGAGCAACGTACGCCCGTGACACTACTTGTCTTAAGTAAAGGCTGTATGTATACACATGCACTAGCACAATGGCTAACAATGAAGCAAGTTCCATTTACGATGAAAGAAATTAAATCCGTCAGTAGTATTCTTGATTTTCTAGAAATTGAGCACACGGTGGCGGTCTTAAATACGAAATTATTGGCACTTTATCATTGCCCTGATCTGCACTTTTATGCCATGGATGATCTCAACAAAGTGATTGAAACCGTCTTTATTTACAAAAAAAATGATAGTAAGCAATCCTCTATTATGCAACTGAAACAGGTAATAGAGTCCTTGATTGAAAGGGAATAGTATCGAATAAAGCAAGGCCTAGCTAGTCCTTGCTTATTCTATATTAATGAAGGTGTTAGGACGAATAATACGTGGATGCTGTCATTGCTTTTATTGAGGAAACGATGTCGAACATTCGGTGGAATTCGGACAACATCCCCTTCCAATAGCTCATACTCTTCTCCTTCTAGTTCTACATAGCCTTGCCCCTTCATCATCACAGCTATTTCTTCTTTATCATTATGACAATAGTGACTTTCCGTAGTCACAGCATGTGGGTTTAATTCCATCATGAGCATGTCAATTCGAGCTTTCATAAAGTCAGGTGTTAATACATCGTAGACAATATGATCCTTGTTTTCTCGATATATTTTTTTCCTGCTGTGCTTGCGTGAAATCAGTGTACTTGTATCGATATCATGAATAAAAAGTGTAAACAATGGGACATGTAAGGCCTTTGCAATTAACTCCAGCACACTTAACGATGGATTCGCTTGCCCACGTTCGATTTGACTAATTAAAGAAGTACTAATTCCTGCGTAATCTGCGAACTCTCTAATGGTCATACCATTTTTCTTACGATAACTTAGCACGGTTTGTCCTAATTGATGATACTGCATGGCACGACTCCTTTTTTATCATAATGTGTATTTTTCGTGTTTTGTGCTGTATTCTAAAAACCCTATATTATTGAGGAAGACTACACTATAATAGGTTAGGCAATATAATTAATCTTGTTTATTATTATAAACAAATACATAGGAGTTCATCATGTTTTATTACATCTCTTTGTTTTTTGCTGTCTTTGCGTTATCGACCTCAGCTATTTTTGTCAAGCTTGCCGATGCGCCACCAGCCATTACGGCCTTTTATCGCCTATTTTTTGCGATGCTAGTGCTACTCCCCTTTTTATTAACGAAAAAGGGATTGCGACAGGAAATTGCTGGCCTCTCCAAAAAACAATGGGGACTTGGCATTTTATCGGGTTTATTTTTAGCCTGTCATTATGTATTATGGTTTGAATCGTTAAACTACACATCAGTGGCTAGTTCAACCGTCATTGTCACGTTACAACCGCTATTCTCTTTAGTGGGAAGCTATTTTTTGTTTAAAGAGCGTTTTTCAAAAGGAGCAATTGTTGGTTGTTTCGTTGCCATCATAGGTTGTTTCATTATCGGCTGGCAAGATTTCCAAATTAGTGGACAAGCTCTTTATGGCGATATCCTTGCCTTTATTGCAGCAGGTATTATTACGGCCTACTTTTTTATCGGTCAATCCGTGCGTAAGGATTTATCACTCATTCCTTATTCTATCATTGGCTATGGAAGCAGCTCTATCTTTCTAGCAATATACGCCCTCTTTATGCAGGAATCATTCTTCGACTATTCAGCATCCACTTGGTGGTCTCTTGTAGGACTAGCCGTAATTGCGACGATTTTCGGGCAAACTATTTTTAATTGGCTATTGAAATGGCTAAGTACAACGATAATATCCATGAGTATTTTAGGCGAAACGATTGGCACATGTATACTGGCTTATTTCATTTTAGATGAGATGATTTCCGTTCAGCAAGGAGTCGGTATTGTAGTTATTTTACTTGGCCTTGCCCTCTTTTTACTGCAACAACGAAAATCTCATTAATACAAAACAACGGCAAAGGCTAGTCAGACTGACTACAAAAGGAATCGAGAAGTTCACACTCGATTCCTTTTGTCTTTTTTCTTCTATGAATATGTGATTTTCTATCCATTTAAACATACTCTTCAAGCATAAGACCTCTTTTAAGCTGCTTGTCATTCCAAGTAACCAGTTTCTTTAATTTCATGGTAGCAAAGTAAGCATCCGCAAAGACATGCTCAATGGTTTCTTCACGCGGATATATGAAAGAAAAATCATTAGCAGCCTCTAGCTTTGATTCTTCGTCATATGGCTAATCACCACTTTTTATCAACATATGAATAGGAAGTTCTTTATGTAGAAGTTGATTGGAACGAAGGGCGGCGATTCCTGCGAGATAGTCGAGATACTGGACTGAGAGAAGCGAGGGAAGCAGCTCGACCCCGTCCGTAGTCGAAATCAATGGCTTTACTTCATTTCATTTTAAAAGTAAAAAGACTGTAGGCAAAGGCTGCCGTTGTTTTTTATTTCGGAAACTTATAAGAAAAGCTATAGGAAGTACCCGTCTCGTTTGATTGTAATGAAACTTCAATGTTCAGTGTTCTTGCAATGTCCTGTATAATTTTGAGCCCAAGTCCTTCATAATCAGCATGAGGATTGAAGCCGATTCCATCATCACACATGATCACTTGTCCATCCTTTATCGTAACCTCTAGCTTGGTTGCTTGGGCATGCTTTAATGTATTTTGGAAAACATTATCGAATAAACGTTGTAACCATAATTCATTGCTTCTCCATATTGCCTGTGACTCGTCATGATCAAAGTGCAGGACAATGTTTTGCATGCGATATAAATAACGCCACTTCTTCATCATCGTTTCTAGCAACTGCGCAAGCTGGACTTCCTCCTGCACAACATAGGAATTTTCACTTGTATCAAAGGATTGTAGCTGAAATGCATTTGTTAAATTCGTTATATATTGGATTTGTGCATTTAAAGATTCCACCAATTTCGGCTGCTCCTGTAATTGATCTTCTAAATAAAACAATTGCAAACGAATGGCCGTCAATGGCGTATGGATGTCATGCCGCAACTTTTGAAGCAGCTCTTTTTGGAGCTCCTGCTGTTGCGCCAGCTCCAATTCTCGGTAAGTCGTACGCTCAATTAAGAGATTGACAGACTGAATAAGCTGGCCTATTTCATCCTCACTACGAACTGCTAACGTTTCTGGAATTCGTTCATTACTCGCTAAATCTCGTATCGTTTTATTGAGCATCGTGATTTTTGACAATAAGGAATGGATAGATGTTGAAAATAATAACGCTAACAGTCCTAATGACAGCACAAACGCAACGAGCATAATAGGATAGGCAAAAGATTCATGAAACGGAATGCCATCATTTTTCAATTTAAACGCCTTGTCATAAAGAATAGACATGGCCACGCTAATGCTTAATAAGACAATGGGTACACTAACAATCGCAAAAAATAATAAAGTACGGTATTTATTTTTTAAGGTCATTTCTTGCTGTAGGTATTTAAACGATACCCTTCTCCATAAATATTTTGCACAATGTTGCCTGTTGGATCATGTAGCTTTGTTCGAATTTTTTTAATATGGACATTCAAAATATTATGATTGCGATCATCTAGGGGCCAAAGATAGTCGAAAAAATGGTCCTTTGTTAATACTCTGTCTCGATTATCTACTAAATAAAAGAAAATTTTTCGCTCTATCGCTGTTAATGCAATTTCGTCATGAAGATTTTGATAAAATACTTTACGACGCTCCCCATCAATAAATAAATGTTGAATTTGCGTAAACGTCCCATATTGTTGGGCTAGCATTTTTTGCATCCTGAGCAATAGCTCTCGAGGATCGAATGGCTTTGTCAAATAATCCTCCCCGACCGTTAAGCCTTCTAGCTTGCTTTCGATATCACTGCGTGCTGAAAGAAAGATGATGGGAATGTTTAAGCCTAATCGCTTAATGTTCTTGCTCAATTGGTAGCCATCCTCCCCTGGCAGCATAATATCCATAATGACTAAATCCACTTGCTGAATCAGCGTCATGATATCCTGACCATCCGTTTTCCACACCGCTTCGTAGCCTTCTCGCTGTATTATTTTTTGTAGCAAATCACCAATCATCTGATCGTCTTCTACAATTAAAATCCTAAATCCTTTCATGTTATCGACCTTTCTTAGTAGCATTTGATTTCATGAATGCTATCGCTAGTTGATAGATTTCATCTGGTTGATAAAGATAAATACTATGTGTGCCGCTTACCTCTTTTACTTCTGCATAAGTGAATTGGTTAGCAAAGTCTGCGTAATCCTGCCGTGTTTGCTTTGTATATTTTGAATTTTTGTTCTCTTCTGCAATGGCGTCAATCAGCAAGATCGGGGTGTTTTGTGGCTTTGGAAGCTGTTCTGATTGTAAACTATTTTTATAGACCTGTAACAGCTCATTTTCCATATCTTCATTAAAAAATTGCTTAAAGGACAATGCTTGGTAGATTTTCTTTTCCTCTGCAGTTAAAAAGGACATGTTAAGTACTTGCGGATTATATACTTGTGATGGCAAGAGACGATGTAAGCCCACTTTAGTAGCTAGATTCATCCCCTTCACCATCCATTTATCCACGGTCCCCATTTTATGTTTTACATATTGACTAGGCAAGCCAATGTCTAGTGCAATGATGCCCTTTACTTCCTCTGGATAGTTTTGGGCCCAGTAAATGGCCTCAAGTCCCGATATAGAATGAGGTACAAGTACATACGGTGGTTGAAGGCCACTTTGTAGAAGTGCCTCCCGTGTTTGCGTAAGCATCGTATCAATATCCCTTTCATCATGGGCTACGTCACTATAGCCGTAGCCAGCTCGTTCCACTACAGCAATTTGATGATGCTGTGAAAATTTATTGTAAAGCCCTTTTAATTCATATACAGGAGCTGCAATGCCTGAGCCTGCCATAAATACATACGTGTCCTCGCCTGCCCCCTCCTGATAGACATTGATGTTTTGACCATCAACGTTTACAAGAGTGCCCTTATTTTGTAAGATGGCAGCTTCCTTATGTACTAAACTATAGTGAGTAATACATACCGCTACAATTCCAAGCGCGATCAATACCCCCAGATAAACAAAAAGTTTCTTAATTATTTTTTTCATACGTTTCTCCTCTCAGTTGATACTTGCAAGGATACACGTAAAAAATTAATTTCTAATTAATTTTTGAGAAATTTTTATATAATACAGTAAAAGCTGCCTACATATAATAGGCAGCTTCCTAATTGTACTATTCATCTGGATAGTTTTTTTGTACAAAATCGAGCGATTGTTGGATGAGGTCTTTTAAGATAGCTTCATCAACATCAGCGAGTTTATTAATATAAATGCAAGCCTTACTTGTTGTATGCTTGCCGAATTGCTGCAATAACTGAGCTCGCTCACTGTCATCTGGAGCTAAATACAAGCTAATTTTCGCTTTGCGAGGGGAATACCCAGCGAGTGGTGCATCGCCTTCATGTCCCGTTTTATATTTATAATGATATTTTCCAAACCCGATAATACTCGGTCCCCACATTTTAGCATCATGGCCTGTGACCTCTGTAAAAATATCCAATAGTCGATAAGCATCTTCTCGTTTTTTAGGATGGTCTACATTTTCAATAAATTCAATGACACTCGCATCGGTTTCTTTGGTTTTTAATTCATACATGTGCATCCCCGCCTTCTCAAATTTGGCTGTACCTTTCTCCTATTATTCCCTATTCTACCTGTTCTAACAACAGCTTTTGTTGCAGTTGACGATAAATGCCCTGCTGTTGCATAAGTGTTTGATGATTGCCTTGCTCGACAATTTCACCCTGCTGAATAACGAGGATTTGGTCTGCATTCTCAATTGTTTTTAAGCGATGGGCAATGACAAAGCTTGTGCGTCCCTGCATTAAATGCTGTAAACCTTTTTGAATATCAACCTCTGTTTGCGTATCTACACTTGATGTCGCTTCATCCAAAATTAAAATATCCGCATTCTCTAAAATGGCACGGGCAATCGCGATTAGTTGTCGTTGTCCTTGACTTAAATTGGCGCCGCCTGCTTGAACAGGTGTATCGTATTGTGCTGGTAAATATTTAATAAAATGATGAGCATTGGCGATTTTCGCTGCTTCTACGACCTCAGCATCTGTCGCATCTAGCTTCCCAAAACGAATGTTGTCACGAATGGTGCCAGAGAACAAATAAGTGTCTTGTAAGACCACTCCCACTCTTTGACGAATGGTTGCCATTTTATAGTGTTCGATATTATGACCATCGATTAAAATTTCTCCTTGATTGACATCATAGAAACGTGTTAATAAATTGATAATGGTCGTTTTCCCAGAGCCTGTAGGGCCAACAAGGGCTATCGTCT
This sequence comes from Lysinibacillus cavernae, assembly GCF_009724685.1. Taxonomy (GTDB): domain Bacteria; phylum Bacillota; class Bacilli; order Bacillales_A; family Planococcaceae; genus Lysinibacillus; species Lysinibacillus cavernae. Next base: position 148,726 of record NZ_WMEF01000002.1, on the reverse strand, counting down.
CCCCTGCCTTGGCATGGAAGTGAATGTTTTTTAGAACAGGCTTATCTTGCACATAGCTAAACGAAACTTGCTGGAAAACGACATCCCCTTTTAACGATGGCGTTTCGATCGCATGAGGTCGATCTGCTACCTCTGATGGTTCATCTAGTATTTCAAAAACACGCTCTGCTCCAGCGATGGCCGACTGAAAGGTATTTAATAGATTGGATAACTGATTGAGCGGACGGAAAAATTGCCTTGTATAGGTAACAAAGGCTGCAATGATCCCGACAGTAACAATACTCTTCACTGCTAAAAAGGCGCCAGTCCCGATGACCACAGCTAGACCTAGGTTATTCATAAAGTTATTAATGGGTCCTAATAAACCAGAGGTAATTTCTGCACGTTGGGCGGAATTTCGTAAGTTTTCATTTTGCTTACGGAACGTGTCAATGGTTTGCTGTTCCTTGCCAAAAAGTGTGAGTACCTCCGCTCCTGTAATCATCTCCTCGATATAACCATTCAGCTTACCCAAATCTCGTTGACGTGCTGCATAATTTTTACTACTGCGTTTAATGATTTGCTTGGTTGTGAACACGATAAGCGGAATAATAATCAATGTTACAATCGCTAATTGCCAGCTCAATGTAAACATGGCAATACTAACACCAATCACCGTTAAGATGGATGACACGATTTGCGTCACACTTTGCACGAGTGCTGTGTTTAAATTATCAATATCATTTGTAACACGGCTCATTAAATCGCCAAGTGCACGTTGATCAAAAAATCGTAATGTGAGCGTTTGAAGCTTTTGAAATAGTTCCAGACGTAATGTCCGAATGGTTTTCATCGCCACATGAATCATGACATAGGTTTGAAGCCATGTCAGAATAGATGCTACCGTAAAAATAACGGCTAAAAGGATTCCTAGACGGACCGTTCCTTCAACATCCTTTTTCATAATGTAGTCATCAATAATATAGCCAATCATATAAGGGCCTGCTAAGCTTAAAAATGTAGCAGTAACTACAAAAAAGATGGATAAAAACAGCCCTATTTTTTGCTGTTTAAGATAGTGCCATACTCTTGTCAGTGTTGCTTTTTGATCTTTAGCTTTCTCGGCGGGTCCCCCTATGCGTGGTCCACGTCCAAAATTCATTTGCTTTGGTTGATTTTGACTCATTCTTGTTCACCAACCTTTTGCTGTGACGCGTAAATTGCTTGGTAATAGGCATTTGATTGTAGTAGTTGCTGATGTGTCCCTTGCCCAACAATATCCCCATCCTCTAAGACAAGGATGACATCTGCCTGCTGAATCGAGGCAATCTTAGACGCTACGATAAACGTCGTTGTATCTTGATAATGTGTTGCAATGGCCTGCTGCACATGTTGTTCTGACGCACTATCGAGCGCTGAGGTTGTATCATCAAGCACTAAAATGGCAGGCTTTCGAATGAATGCACGACTTAAAGCGAGACGCTGTTTTTGCCCACCCGATAGATTCGTAGCTCCCTGTGACAATTCATGTGCTAATCCTTTATCAAGCCGTTCCACAAATTCACTGGCACATGCCTCCTCTATTGCCTGTTGAATTTCCCCGACTGTCGCATCGTTCTTACCGAGTCGTATATTTTTTTCTATCGCACCAGAGAATAATAAAGCCTTTTGTGAAGTAAAGCCAATATGCTCACGTAGCGTTGATAAAGAATACGCTTTTAACGGTTTACCGTCCAAGCGGATTTCACCACCTGTTGGGTCGAATAAGCGAGGTAGCAGCTTCACAAGTGTCGATTTGCCACTGCCTGTTTTCCCAATGATCCCAACCGTTTGCCCAGGCTTCACAGAAAACGAAATGTTTTTTAGCACATCCTCTGCTGTCTCATAGTAACGATAGCTTACCTGATTGAAGTCAATCGCCCCTCTAATGGAATCCGTGCATGCATGCTCTGTTTCTTTAACAGCTATTTCTTTGTTTAAAACATCCACAATTCGTTCCCCTGATGGTAGTGCTCGTGCAATCTGCATTAGCACCATACTAGAAGACATCAACCCATTTAAAATGATCGTTAAATAGTTGATAAACGCGAGAATGACCCCAACCTGTAAAGTACCTGCCTCGACCTTAATTGCTCCAAGCCACAGTGCCGCAACAATCCCAAGGTTGACTACGAACATCGTAAATGGCACAAGTACCCCTACAATTTGCTCAGCTGTGATAAAACGTTTTGTCAGTGCATCATTTAAATCTCCAAATTGCTCGACTTGTTGTTTTTCTCGGCGAAATGCCTTGACTACACGAATACCTGCCAAATTTTCCTGTAGCTTTGTATTGACCGCATCAATAGCCTCTTGTACCCGACGATAGAGTACGCCCGAATATTTCGTAAAAAAATACATCGCGATGATCAACAATGGCACAATTATGAGGAGTATGGAAAAAAGCTCACGCGCTGTCACAAACACAATAATAACTGCCCCGATAAAGAGCAGTGGTCCACGCACAAAAATCCGTAGCGTCATCATAAATGCACGCTGAATACTTTCCACATCACTCGTTAAAATCGTAATCAGCTTGCCGGTCGTAAAGGCATCACGTTCCTTGGCTGAGTAAGTCATCATCTTCTCATAAAGAGCCTGCCGAACATCCGAAGCAAAATGAATGGCCGCTTTCGAGCTATAATATGAGCAACCAACCCCTCCAACAAGCCCAATCAGCGCACTGCCTAGCATCCACACAAACATAGTCAACACATACGCATTATCCCCATTGGCAATCCCTGTATCAATCATATGCTGCATGATGGTCGGCTGAATTAAATCCATTGTCACCTCCAACACCATCAAAAATGGCGCAATCAAAGTGAAAAATTTATAGGGTCCCAAATACTGCCCTAATTGTTTAACTGCCTGCATACGTTCGTCTCCGTTCTGTATAAATCCCATTCGTTCCTCATTATAACTGAAAATCATTCCCATTTGGCAATAATTTTTCGAGTCTCGTAATATTTGAGATTAGATTAATTTTTTGACATGTTGAATGTAAGGGGGACATCCTATAAGGTTACTTTTACTTTGGAGTTGCTCCATCCTACTTTGAGCGGTTCAACATACCAATTGTTCGAGCATCTGCCATCTGCCCCCACTTTTCACTGCCACTCCATATTGCTCACTCAAACACAAAAAACACCCCCATGCAAGACCATGGGGGCGAAGTGACCATTACTATTACCATCATCAAAGCCGTTACCTTCGACGTTGACTACCTTGCCATTTTCAAAGCAGCTGTTTGACTCAAAACAAGCTCTGTTATGGTGCAGTTATGCATAGTTTTTCAAAATTTCGCAGGAAAAATTTTTGTGCCTGATGTACTTTTTCAGAATCAATGCCCAGTAAAATGACCGTACATGGTCCTGCAGATTTTGTCCTATCGAGGGAACATTCAACTTGCTGTTCACCAAATAGCCGAGCAAATTCTCCTTGTAGTCCCTTTGAGCCGACTGGCCATACTTGCTGAACAATTTCCGCTTGCCATGCCTGAAAGATAGGTTGCAGCTGTGCTATATCTTCAGGCTGTGCCAACAGCTCTTCGCCAACAAGCGGCAAGCCATAGGTGAACCAGCTGAGCTGTTTCTGGTCAAATACTCTACGCGATTGTACTTCACCTAGCATGGTGATGGCTAAACTAGATTGCAACGTAGGCATATTGGATTCCGTACTACCTGCAATCGCTGGACATGTAAGACCTGCCTCTTCAAATACTTGCTGAATACCCTTTTCATAGCGCGACCATGCGGCATCTCCAGAAAAATTAGCGAGTAGAATTTGGATAGGTAGCGCCTGAGCGGCAAGCTGCTCTAAAAACGTCACACGTGCCGTCATGTAGGCTGTCAATTGATCGGGTGCAAACACAATATCTTGTGACTTTTCCCCGATAGCTGCCGCGTTATCCATCGTCGCAATAAACGCTCCAACCTTCATGGCATTTCTCAATGTACACGACCTTCCTTACGCACAAAGACCTTTGACAGAATTGGCATGACAACAGCCACAATAACTAGGTTGATAATCGTTGCCATAAAAATACTTCCTAAAGCACCCCAGAAAAATGCTGGGCTAATAATAAAATAAAACGGAAGTGGTGCCACAATACCGTTTAACACCAAGGCAACAGGCCATTTCCAGAAGTGCATGCCCTTTTTATGCATCACACCAAAAACCCATACAACAATCAACATTTCTACAGCAATAATTAAATGTAGTGGACCAAGTGGGAATCCAGCAGTTAACGCAGTAATAAAATGACCGATGAATCCAGCCACCCCAGCTAATAACGGGGATAAAAAGACAACACCTAAAAAGGCAGGAGCCGAGTCAAGAGCAGCAGTCGTTATAAACGCTGGCACCTTAATGACTGCCCCTACTGCACAAATGGCCGCTACCATTGCCGTCAGTATCCATTTCATTAATTTTTGTCGATCCATTCGATTTCCTCTTTTCTGTTGAATATGTCACCCTTACTTCATTTGTTCACCTAGCCCGTACCAAATACGTACAACCTGCTCCGCTTCAGCAAATAAAGCCTGGTATAAACGTCCACATGTATCTCGAAGTAGTCGTGCTTGTTTTTCCATCGGCACAACACCACGCCCCATATCGGTAACAATGAGCGCCACCGTACATTGTTGTGCAAGTGTCTTTAATTTTGCTAGCACCGTTTGTACCACTAGGTCATCGTCCTCAAGATTTTGTGTCACAAGCCATTTTTCCAAATTCTTTATGACAAGAACATCATAGGTTTGTATGACATCAGGTAGTTCGCCATCGACAAGTGTCACCTGTCGCTGTTCATACAAGCGCATCACATAGTCCGTTTTTCCATTATAGGCGCCTCCGATAAAGACATGCATCTTGCTCCCTCCTCCCAATCCTTTCTCGTAAACGTTAAGATAAATTGGTGATCATGTGATACATGGTAGCTCCAAAAAGGCTGTTCTATAGGGGCAAAAGTGACAAGTAAGGCACGAATCACACCGCCATGAGCAACTAAATAATACATATCCTCATCCTTCGGTAAGTGGTTGAAACCATCCACTACACGTGCAACAAAGTCATCAAATGCCTCCCCTTGTGGTGGTGGCGTGTGGATAGGATCATCAATCCAAGCACGATAATGAGCATTCATTTTTAAATCCTCATAGGTTTTTCCTTCAAATTCACCAAAGTTGGACTCCCGAAAACGTTCATCTGCATGGTAGCGAGCATTCGGAAAATAATGAGCAGCCGTTACTCGACAGCGTTGTAAATCACTGCCATATATTTTATTTACAGTTTCATCCACAATGGAAAGCGATGTCGTATCTGCTAATGGTGAATCTGTCCACCCAAGATAGCGCTTTTCCAAATTGGCCTTTGTTGGCGCATGCCTCATTAAGCACACAGTAACAATGTCACCCATAGCACAACCTCCATCCCTTCAATCGATGCACCCAATAAATCCCCCGATACGCCTCCAAAATTGCGCAACGTAAATTGTCGAAAAATGAACAACGCAATAGCTAAAACGATGCCTAATACAATTGGCAGTAAAGAGAACTGAGTTACGATTAAAGCAACAGTCATAGCCAATACAAGCGATAATAGCATAAAAACTTTCAATAGATTCGTGTTGATGTGAGATTTAAAAAAATAAGCGAGCCCTTTTTCCTTTGAGCAGTTAAGTGACATAAAATAAAAGCTCATCCCTACTCTTGTCAGAAAAGGTACAAATAGCACCATCCACAATGCAAATTTATGTTGTACAAAAAGTTCATGAAGGATGACAAATTTCCCCATTAATAAAAACACCACTGACAGCACACCAAATGCACCAACACGTGGATCATCTAATATTTCCAGTCGCTTGTCTCGATCTCGATAGGAAAAATAGGCATCGCCCATATCAATAAAGCCGTCCAAATGCAATCCACCTGTCCATAAAGCAAAAAGCCCTATGACTATAAAGGCTAGCATGACCTCACTGCTCGCTGTCCACTGTGTGAGACTATAAAGAACAGCTGCCACAGTGGTCCCCATCAAAGCCCCTATCCACGGTAAAAAGGCAAACATTCCTGTAATGGTTGATTTCGTTAAGGGTAGCTCTTTATGTACTGGCAAAACCGTAAAAAATTGAAATGCCAACTGTAGGCTATACCAAAAATTTTTCATCGTCTTGCCCTCTTTCTCGATTATTTCCATCTCTTCACAATACCGTAATTCATTTCATAGGCCTCCTGTGCAATGGCAACGAACCATTGATGGAATTGACCGAGTGTTCGTCGATATAGCTCTACTTCATCACTATCATAAGGTGGTTCATCAAACAATTCATTGGATACAACCAAAAAAGTCACATCCTTATTCAGTAATAACTGGATGGCCTGTTTGACGACCTGTAGCTTGTCCTCTATGCACCCAGGCTGATTCAGGCAAGGTGTACCACTGTCATAGCCTTCATAAAAAGCATTGGTTAGCCACGTTGTGACACAATCCCACAGTACAACATCCCCATCCCTAAGTGTCTCCAATACTTCTGCAATTGCATAGGGTACCTCCAAAGTCAGCCATTGACAGGGCTGTGTCTGGCGATCTGTCTGATGACGTAAAATCCGTTTCTCCATTTCGCCATCCAAGGCGACGCCAGAAGCAAGATACAACAAACGTTTTTCAGTTTCAGGCTGTGCTTGATAATGTTGAATTGCTGTTTGCTCAGCAAAACGGGATTTGCCACTACGTACGCCACCTGTGATAAAAATGAGTGGCATCTGGAACACCTCCTATTGTAAATGATGCACATTGCCAATTTCTTTGACAAGCCATTGTTGACCTTGACGCTCGACCACCGTAACACTTGTCCCATGAATAGAAGGGGCTGTCCAGAGCTCGCTGATGCTGCGCTGTAAAATGGCATTAACGATACATTTAATGGTTACTGCATGGGAGACTATGAGGATCGACTCATCCCGATGATGCTCTGCAATTTTTTTCAACGTAAACATCGCTCTTTCTGTGACTGCTCCGAAGCTTTCTGTATGGGTGGCAACAAACTGAGCTGGATAGTTTGTATACAGCTCATAATCAAACCCATGTAAAGTCATAATGTCCTCGATTTTATTGCCTTGCCAATCTCCTAAAAAGATTTCTCGTAAATCATTTTCATAATAAATAGGTAGTTGGCGATGAACCGTCAAAATGTCCATCGTTTCCCTTGCGCGACCACTTGAACTACAATAAGCTACGGCAAAAGGGATATGTTGTAGTTGCTGCTGAAGCTTGTCAGCTGCTGCTCTGCCGTTTTCTGTTAATGGAGAGTCCAGCCATCCCTGTAGTCGTTGCTCTTGATTCCATTTTGTTTCCCCATGCCTTACTAGATAAAAAGTAGTCACTTTTCTCTCCCCTTATTTGCGTTAAACCAAGCCTGCAGACAATTATGTAAAGAAGTCATGGCCGCAATATCTTTTATCCCAATACGGAACCATTCACCTTGTAAACCTTTATAGTTCTTTGTATGACGCAAAACAACACCTTGTGCTAGACAATATGTGAAAAAGGTATCTGTCTGTTGTTCTTTTGGTAATGAAAAGCATACATAATTCGTGACACTGTTCGTTACTTGACAACCATTTTCTTGTAAATAACGATGCAACCACTCTCTTTGCGTTGCTGCATAGGCAATCGCCTGCTGACAATAATGCTGCTCGTCTAAACAGCTGGCACCAATGACAAGTGCAAAGGCATTTAAATTCCAATGTGGCAGCATGTCCTTTAATGTCGTCACAATAGAGGCATGTGCGACTAAATAGCCAAGACGTAAGCCAGGAATCGCATACATTTTGGTCATCGATCGCACCACAATAATATGTGGGTTTTGCGCGCTATAATGAATCAGCGAATACGCCTCATCTACCCAATCCATAAAGGCTTCATCGATGACAAACTCACAGTTAACAGCTCTTCCGTGTTCCATCAATGCGAGTAATTCCTCTTTTTTCGGTAATACACCAGTTGGATTGTTAGGTGTACAAATATAAACAGCGTCTGCCTCCACCATCTCCTGTTTGAGCTGCTCCATTGGTAATGTGTACTGAATGAAATCAGTCACTAAAATTGGGACAATCTCAGCACCAGCTGCCCGCAATGTACGTTCATATTCAGAGAAGGTCGGATGAACAATAATAACCCGCTTTTTGGCATAGCGTCTTGCTAGCACACTAAAAAGCTCTGATGCCCCGTTGCCCAGTAAAATGGTATCCTTTGCCACTTGATGAAAAGCAGCGACCTTCGTTAAAAAGGGCTCTCCATCAGAATCTGGATAGCGTTGAATGAGCGGATAGAATGTACGCCAACGTGCTTCTACAAAGGAAGGTGGTCCAGCCGCATTGACATTTTCACTAAAATCATATACTTCATCAGGCATCGTTAAGCCTAATTGCCGATACACATTTTGCGGATTTGCTCCGTGATTAGGTAATGGCATAAATGAACACCTCCACTGCTAACATGACAAGCGTAAAGAGTACCGTGGCAATACGTAGTTGCATAATGGACGCTGCAATATGTTCCTTTGTTAAAGGAACTAATTTTTCTCCCATAATAGCTCGATGAGAGACAACCCCCTGATACGTATTTTTACCACCTAGCTGAATACCTAGCTGTACAGCCGTCGCTGCCTCTAAATAGCCACTATTTGGACTTGGATGCTTTTTAGCGTCCTGCGCCCAGCGCTTTAGCCGCTTGCCAAGTGATTGATCTGTTTCATTTTTTGTACCAAGTACGATGAGGAAGCCCGTGATACGACTTGGAATAAAATTCAGGACATCATCAAGTTTGGCAGAGAACATGCCAAAGTCTTTGTATTTTTCATTTTTATAGCCAACCATCGAATCTAATGTATTGACAGCCTTATAGCCCCATAAACCAATTGCACCAAATAAAAATGCATAAAAAAGTGGAGCCGTCACACCATCGCTAGTATTTTCTGATACGGTTTCAACCACCCCACGCACAATCTCATCCTCACCCAGCTTATCGGTATCACGTCCAACAATCCACGATAGCTTGACACGCGCTTCCGCAAAATCACCTTTAACAAGAGGCTCATAAACAGCCAGCGCTGCCTCCTTCAAGCTGCGCTGCGCCAGCCCAATACCAATTAGAAGCCCTTCTACTAGGATGCCAAAAATCACACTCACTTGATAACTAAGGAGCAGAATTAGTGTAACAACAAACATCGTCGTGCCCACGACAGCGAGTGCCATCACCATTCCACGGAATTTTCGCCTTTTCCCTTTATTCCATAAGGCTGTTTGCGATTGAATCAGTTGACCAATCCAACGTACAGGATGCGGTAGCTTTGGCGGGTCCCCCACTACTAAATCAAAAATAAGCCCTATGATACAGGCAATCACTATAGCAATCATAAAGCCCTCTCCTCTTTATCTTTTTTGTATTTACTGATAGCCTCACGCATTGTTTCATAGACACCATAGCCAATGACCTTACCAAGCATCGTGATGGGGCCAGCATATTGATGGTAGTCCCCTTCTTCTGTAGAGGCAATTAGCAAGCTATCGGTCGAAGTACCTGTTGCTTGTGTGCCTGTAGTTGGGTCTGTAATACCTTCATCCATTAACGCTTTAACCTTGGCTTCCGTTGTCGAAATCATGGCTTGAAATAACGCTTCATCAGATAATTTCCCGTTGATGAGCACCCATGTATTAATGGTGCCTGCATGGTACTGCTCCTCACGATGAAAAGCTCGCGTAATATCTACCGCATTGCCCAGTCCTGCGGTGATCATAATGACAAGATGAATTCCCTCATATGTAAAGTCACGAATAGTCGCAAATTTGGCCTGAACTGCCGTCATCATCGCCACCGTATGATCGATTGGAAAGCGCTGTGCGTGCAAAAATTGCTGTAATTCATGATGTGGTTGTCGTTCATCGTAGGTGATGGGTACCGTTCGATTCATTAAATGTGTATAATACCCAAATCCTGGATTATGCATAGCAGAGGAAACGACCTTCATCGATGAAGCTGTTTGAAGTGCAACATAATGGTCGAAGATTTTAATGTGATCCTTAGTAAGTATAGGCATTCAATCGCCTCCTCTTGATAGGTGTGTAACAAAACATAAAAAAACAAATTCTTACAAAGAAGAATTTGTACTGTCGATTCTTTATTAAAATTTGAACCTTCTGAACGCTTGTACAGAATAACTTCATAATACTCAAATTATTTATTTTCTTTGAAATTGTATCATAAGTTTGCCTATTGTCACAATTCCATTTTCGAAGCGTTATTGTTGCTTTTGTTTGAGATTCTTAAAGCGGATAACAGAGCCAACAATGATAAAGACCCACCCAATGCCTATATAAACAATTTTCATTGTTTTTGTCGACGATGGTAGAATATCCATAATCGTTAAACAGACAAAAAGTATCCCAATGACTGAAAAAAGCATACCAATTGTTAAATTCTTCACGAAAAACCCTCCCAACTATGTACGCCCTCGATTTTACCGTATTCTAAGCAAAAAGAAAACACTAATCCAAGCAAAGAACACTTGGATTAGTGATAATTGTGTCATTAAGCTCTCGCATGGGCAAAAAACTCTTCATATAATGCTTGTAAAATGCGGTTCTCATATTCCTGAAGTACACCAAACACGAGGCTCACTTCAGACGAACCTTGATTGATCATTTCAATATTTGCGCCAGTTTTTGAAATCGCTGTTGCAGCACGGGCAGCTAACCCTGTGTTATGACGCATACCTTCGCCAACAATCACGATCATTGAAAAACCATGACGCATTTCTACATACTCTGCATGTAGTTCTTCTTTCACACGACTGATAATACGTGCTTCGTTGTCTGGTGTTAGTTGATTCGAACGCATGATGACTGAAATATCGTCTAAACCAGATGGTGTGTGTTCATAAGAAATATTTTCATCTTCTAAAATTTGTAGTAGCTTTCGTCCAAAGCCAACTTCACGATTCATCAAATATTTAGAGACATATAAAGTTGAAAAGCCACTGTCTGCCGAGATACCTGTAACCGGACGACCTGTTGCAGGACGGCTTGGTACAATACGAGTACCTGGGGCTGATGGATTATTTGTATTTTTTATGTTAACGGGCACCCCAATCTTGTAGACAGGCATTAACGCTTCATCATGGAACACTGAAAAGCCTGCATATGATAATTCGCGCATTTCGCGATACGTAATTTCTTTAATTTCCACTGGATCATTCACAACTTTCGGATTCGCAGAGAACACACAATCCACATCCGTAAAGTTTTCATACAGCTCCGCTTCAACGGCTGCTGCTAAAATGGAACCTGTAATATCAGAGCCACCGCGGTCAAATGTTCGCAATACGCCCGCTTTAGTGTAACCGAAGAACCCTGGGAACACAATAATTTCTTTTGTATCCTTTAAAGGGGCTAAATTAGCATACGCTTCAGGTAAAGCAAATGTTCTTTCTGGTAAATCATTGACCACTAAACCTTCTTTTGGGCTTACATAACGTGCAGGCATACCAATGGCATTAAAATAAGCTGCAATGAGCTTGGCGTTATTATCTTCACCTGCCGCTTTAATACTATCGATGAATAATTCCACGTTCGTTTTGTCACCTTGTACACGTTCACTTAAATCATCTGCAATAACGTCACAAATCGCATAATCTAATCCCAAACCATCTGCAATCGCTCTAAAACGATCCACAACAGTCTGCAATTTTTCCTCTGTATTTTCATGTTGTAACGCTGCATTTGCTAATTGTATTAATAGATCGGTTACTTTTATATCGTCACCAGAACGTTTCCCTGGTGCTGAAACGGCAACAATTTTTCGTGCCGGATTAGATTTCACAATGTTTGCCACTTTTTGAATTTGTTCTGCATTTGCTACAGATGTTCCACCAAATTTACACACGATCATATCTATCAAATCCTAACTTTTTCAAATTAATTGTATTCCTCCAAAAAACAATTGAATGTACACAGTGTACAAATTATCGTTTCCTACGTCAATACAATTTAAAAAATTCACGCAATTTATCAAGAAATATGGACAATTTTCGTACTGTTTGATTTATTATACGGATTTCGCATGAAATAGTTAAGGTTTTTGTGAATTTTTTTTCGTGACGTTCACATATTCGTGAAATTTTCTGTTTTGACTTTCTTCTATATAATGAAGAAAACGCTTACTCCCCATATGATATGCACAAATATCCACTATGTTTGTGCTATTTTCTATGTAAAGAGGGTTACTTGAGCGAAGGTATAGCTGCTCGATATCAGGGGTGTCATCGCTCTCATTGGCTTTGATTCATCGACCTTTCGCGGGTATTTCTCTACCTTTCGCGGGTATTCCTGTGCTTTCCGCGGGTATCCCACCTCTTACACATAAAAAAACTAGGCTCACGCTTAGTGGGCCTAGTTTACTTTTTGCTATTTTATTAGATTGCTGTCCAGCCGCCGTCGATGACTAGTTCTGCCCCTGTCATGAAGCGTGATTCGTCAGATGCTAGGAAGACTACGCCGTAAGCTACATCTTCAGGTTCACCAAAGTATGGTAGTTGTGTGTAAGTTTGATAGTATGGCAGTGCACCACCAGCTTCCATTGTAGGTGCTGTCATTGGTGTGACGATAATGCCTGGGTGAACTGAATTCACGCGAATTTTATCTTTACCATATTCGATTGCAGCCGATTTAGAAAGAACTCGAAGCGCGCCCTTTGCTGCTGTATAGGGGCTTGTGCCAGCCATCCCAACGATTCCACCAATAGAAGAAATATTGATGATTGAACCGCCACCAGCTTTTTGCATTTCAGGAATTACATATTTCATGCCAATAATACAGCCATTTAGGTTAATGTCCATGACTTTATTCCATTCATCCATTTCCATGTTGGCAATCGTTTTTGGTGATGAAACACCTGCATTGTTGACCAAAATATCCACTTTGCCATAAGCTTTTACAGCTTCTGCGATGACTGCTTTCCACTCGTCTTCAGATGTTACATTATGCTGAATACCAATGATATCTCCGCCATTTTCTTTAATTTCTTTGACTAAGTTATTCAATGGCTCCAATTGCACGTCTGTCGCAATAACCTTTGCTCCTTCTTGTGCAAATAGCTTTGCTTCAGAAGCACCCATCCCCATTGCTGCTCCAGTAATAATTGCTACTTTCCCATTTAAACGATTCATATTAAAACTTCCTTTCTCTCTATATAAATGAACAATTCGTGAACACGTTAACAACTAGTTGTATTATCGACACCGTGTCGTTAATATAATTATAACTCGCTATTTGAAAAGGGCAAACAACACAAAAACCTGTTGTGATGCTTACACAACACTCACAACAAATATGTTGTTTAAATAGAAAATTTAATACAAGGAGCATGAAAATGTCGAAAAAAATGGACCCTCGCGTGATCAGAACGCGCCAATTATTAAGAGATGCATTGGTGGAATTAATTGATGAACAAGGTTATGAGAAGATTACAGTTCAAGATATTACACAACGAGCAACGTTAAATCGTGCCACTTTTTATTTACATTACCGTGATAAGCTGGACCTACTCTATCAAAGCTCAGAGGAGACTTTGCATGAGCTTGTCAATAGTATCCATCCAACGTTTGAAGAGAAGAAGGATTTTGATTTATTACCCAATTATGAACAGCCACACGAAACATTTATGCATTTATTTGAACAAATAGGACTGAATAGTAAGCTATACAAGGTGTATCTCACGGAAAAAAACATCCCTTACTTTTCTGGTGGGTTGAAAGACATCATTATTGATTTTGTCTCAAGCGGCATACAATTTATGGAGCCTAACGATCAAAAGCTGACAGTGCCACGAGAGATGGCCGTCCGTTTTTATGCTGCAGCCTTCCTTGAAGTGATTGTCTGGTGGTTAGAAAATGATATGCCCTATACACCAAAATTTATGGCAACCCAGTTAATGCGTATTACCATTAAAGGACCCTATATTGACAACCCCTTCCAACAATAAAAGCTGGCACTTTTGTATATGCCAGCTTATTATGTTTGACCCTTAGTGGGCAGTCCATCTTCCAGTTAAAATAGTCATTATCTATAATTTTTCAATCTTTTCCGCTTTTATTTTTCATTAAACTCAAATTCTATTTTTCCTTCTACCAAACGGAGTGACGCGTTAAATTGTTTACCATTCTTTGATTTAAACCCTTTAACCACAGCTGTTTTACCAATCTTACATAAATCATGAATGTTCTTTTCCGTTAGTTTTTTTCCTAATAGCCTTCCTGGGAACGTTTGTTTACAACCATTTTTATAGTTCGAACAGCCGTAAAAACTTTTACGTAGACCGATTTTACCTACTTTACATGTCGGACACATCTCAATATCTTTCACACCAGCTGGTTTAAACTGCTCAGCCTCAATTGTGAGTGACTCTAACTGTTTAGGTACCTCGACTATTAATTGATTAATAAACTTGCCTATGTTTTCAATAAAATGTTTTGCAGAGCCTTCTCCACGACCAATTTTATTTAAGTAAATTTCCCATTTGGCCGTCATAGATGGACTTGAAAGTAATGTCCCTTCAATTGCCTGACATAAAAGCTCCCCTTTAGGCATTATGCTCACTATGTTTTTTCGTACTTCAATAAAACCATGCTTTTTAATGGTCTCGATAATGCCACTTCGAGTTGCTTCTGTACCAATACCTTCAATCGATTTCAGCACCTCGATTTCTTCATCATCCTCAACTGATTTACCACATGTTTTCATCATCGTAATGAGTTGCCCTTCTGTATAAGGCTTAGGAGGCGTTGTTGTGCCTTCTAAAATAGAAATCTTACTTTGTACCATCTCATCTTGGAAAACGACAGGTAACGACTCCTCACGCTCCTGCAACTCTTTATCACTTGAAAACAATTCTTTCCAACCTTTGACAAGTTCTGTTTTCCCGACCGTTTTAAACGCTACGTTTTTAACATTCGTTATAATCGTTTTTTCATCGTATTCATAATCTTGATGAAACATGGCGAGTGTCGTATTGACGATTTCGAAATAAATATTTCGTTCATCAGCATTCATTGATTGTAATGCTTTTACTGTCGGTATTTTTTTCGTTGGAATAATAGCATAGTGCTCTCCAACGTTGGCACTGTCGACGTAGCGTTTGTTATGCCCTCGATTGACCGCATGGAATGTTTGTCCCACGAGCTGCTGATAGTTTGCCAATGTTTCATTTAAATAGGCAAACTCATTATGTGTAATGAGTTGTGAATCAGTCCTTGGGTAAGAAACGAGCTTTTTTTCATATAGTGATTGTGTAAGTTTCAACACATGCGACGGACTGTATTTCCAACGTCTATTGGCGGCGGCTTGTAATGTTGATAACGCATGTAGTTTGGGTGGTGCAATACGCTTCGTTTTGTTCGTTATACTCGAAATTAAACCTGTATCCATTGGTTCAATCCCATGCTGCTGCAATAATTGCACAGCCTCTGCACGCTCTTTTGTTTTTAAATTTGCCTTCCCTTTATATACACCATTTTGTGCTTTAAAAACCCCTTCAATTTCATAAAATTTTTCAGGCTTGAAATGTTTGATTTCCTGTTGTCTTTTATAAATTAAATAAACGGTTGGCGATTGCACACGCCCGATAGAGATACTACCTTTAAAGCCTTTTTTTTGTAAAAGTAGCGTATATAGTCGACTACAATTCATCCCTACTAACCAATCGCTAACTTGACGTGTTTTTGCTTCTTGGTACATGAGCAAATCACGCTCATTACTTTGCATATTATTAAACCCTTTTCGAATTTCCTCAACCTCTAATGAATTGATCCATAATCGTTTAACAGGCTTATTGACTTTAGTCATTTTTAAAAGTGAGTAGAAGATATTTGAACCCTCACGTTCACTATCGCAGCAGTTATAAATCTCAGTTACTTGCGGAGCACCAAAGATTTTTTTGACTGCATTAAATTGTGTATACATTTTAGAGACAACTTTATCTTCAAATTTTTGTGGAATGATTGGTAATGATCCAAGCGACCATTTCTCCCATTCCTTTTGATATTCTTTTGGTTCCTTTAATTCAACAAGATGACCAACTGCCCATGTAATTACTGCACCATTAGGAAAAGTTGAACAAGGTTCCAGTTCAATAAATGTTTTTTCTTTTTGTTTTATTTTAAATGCGTCTGCATAAGCCCTTGCTTGAGATGGCTTCTCTGCTAAAATTGCGATTTTTCCCATTGATCATCACATCTTCTTTAAAATAGTTTAGTAGCTTTTTCTATAAAAACATAAAACCCAACTAATCAGATTAGTTGAGTTTATGGTGAAATACCTTACTACTATTTTACTTTAAACAATTAAAAATATCACTTCCTAAAATCTTTGTACCAGGGGCAACCTTCAACTATTTTAAATCTCCAGTCGCAATCCAATCGATTTCGTCTAACTTCATTAAAATCTGTGCAATTTTGACGGAATCTGGCTGCTGTGATTTAACTAAGTAATTTTCATTTATCACTTTATTACCAACTATCGCTAATGCATTTAAACATGTAAAATGTGTCATTCGATAAAGCTTATTATCATCCCATTCATCAGGGAACAATTCCTTGATTGTATTGAAATAAAATAAACATAATTTAAGCTTCTTCTCTTTCGAAAGTTTTTCAAGTACAGATTTTTTTGTCAAAAACTTAACCATATTATAAAGATTTTGCAAAGTAATATTCTTTTCTTTACTACGTTTACCTGTAAGCGTTCCCTTGTTAAAAAACTGAATTTCGGGTTTCAAGATTAGATTTGTTTCCATTTTACAGAGGAATTTATAGTAATATTCAATTCGGATAATATTGCCTATCTCTAAAAAATTTTATATATATTAACTACATACTTTTAAAGGATTTCTTAATAATAAGTATATAAAAAATTTAAAGAGGTTTATTATATATGAAAAAGGGATTATATTCTTTAATAATATCACTGATTTTTGTTTTATTTTTACTTCCAAAGACAGGGTTTGGGATAAATGAACCCACTCAAGACTTTAACGAACTTAGAATGCAGGATATGCTCATGCTCATGCTTACTCCCTATATTGAAAAAGATTTGAGTAGCTATTATTATCCGAAGATTTTTAAGGATTTTCCGCCCCAGGTTACTCCTTGGAAAATTGAAGTTATCGAAACTAGAAGAGTAAATGATTTCCGTGGCTTTATATTGCAAATTACATTTGAAATTGAACCTACAGGCGTTCAGTATAATCCCATTGGTAAGGATAGAATGACCTATGAAATATCTTATGGACCTGAGGTTAAATTGATAAATCACACTCACCTAAAGACATATAAATATCCATCTGAGTAATTATATTGAAAAAATTACATCAGGAGCGAGAAAACCGTATTTTGAGTACTTCAAAATATTCTATAAAACCCACGAATTTTGAAAAAAGATTGACTAAAATGCGTGGGTTTGACTTTTATGGGGCAGTGTTCAAGGAAGTCCTGCCAAAAGTAGGGTATTCATTAATGGATTTAGGATTAAAATTCTTTCCATTCATATGTAAATGTTTTACTAAAAGAATAACGTTTTTTCATTTTGGGGAAATTCCGTTCATTAGCTTGATGATCATGTGACACTCTCCAAAAAGGTTATCAATTATATCGCCCTTTAATGGAAAAAGACGCTTTCCTTGTTCAAGGTAAGTGTCCGATTGTTGAATAACTATTTTTTATTATTAATAGCGTTTTCTCATATATTTCTATATCTATTTTTAGGTAGTATATATACTAACAATTTTCTCGTTTAATAAAATCTCTTTTTCTTTTTTTAAACCATTTTTTATTGTGAACGGACTACATTCACGTTTAAAACATTAGATAAATCGTTTTAAAGGCGTTGATTCTAAATACCTCGATAATTAAGCTCGCTTTTTATTTGTAGATAGTCATAGCAATGAAAGCACAAAAAAATGACAGAAACATATCGTAGTTTACGTCTGTCAAAGTTTATTATTTATTGAAGATACTTTTAATAAAAATTAGAGCCACAGTTTAGTGACTCTAATTTTTATGTCTATTCTTTACAAAAATCTACAAATTTTTTTGCCTGTATTAAGGATATATCTGTTTGTTCTCTCACAAACTTCACCGCTTTAATTTCACCGACGGACTTTATTTTCTCTTTTACTAAGGCAATCAGTTCCTCATTATAGATTTTAGTATAATCCATTTTTCCGACCTCCTCTAATCAAAAATACCTTATACGACTACTTTAACGATTTAGTTTCAAATATATTAATACCACAAAAAGACCTTTGTAAAAAGAAGGAAAAATCGATTGTGAGAGTTCATATTTACTAGATAAAAACAACATTTAAATTTAACCGAGCCTTATGTTTAAATAAATTCTAAGTATTTAAATTATCCAGTATGTCATGCCAATAGCTGTTAGCACAGCTATTCCATAAGATCCCAGTACTAACCAGCGTGGAACATTATTAGTCTTCTTTATTGTCACATATTCTATCGCTCGAACTACTACGTAAAGACGCATTCCTTATTAAAGAAATGCGCACGATTGTTGAAGTTCGTTTTCAACTAAAGCCCCTGTAATTAAAGTATAGGGATGATTAAATAATGCAGGTTTAAAGCGTCAAATTTACTGATTTTTATTCAGCTAACACACTCTGAATAATTTTGAAAAGCACTATAGTAGACATGTTTCTATATTTGCATAAAAAGCTGTATAAACAATATTCAAAGGAAAATCCAAGAAATGTTGGTTTAACAGCATTTCTCGAATTTCGGTTTCTTTCCAAAATTTCAATTGAGAACGTTTATTAGGTTTGTTTATGTATACGTTATTAGCATACTTCACAGCCTTTAGCTTTATTTTCTATTCAATAAAATAACTTCAGATTTGCCGTTCCACTCTATTTTTGCTTCCATTTGTTCATCTTCTTCAATAATTACTGCACAACTTTCATTGTTTGTTGGAGGTCCTGTACACTCACTATTACCAGAATTAATAGTTTTATCTTGATGATTGAATCTTTCTTCTTTGCTTGTTAATTCAAACCACTTACTTTTTAAGTTATATCCAAAGATTGCTGGTGCATCTTCTTCTCCAATATATTCAAATGAAAAATCAGCCCATTCTTTGCCTTCACTTATTTCAGTTTCGTATTTTACAACCCAGTTATTACCTGTTCCATAAAAATGATATTCTTTTTCATCTTGTGAACAGGCACTTAGGGTTAGCAATAAAAAAATAGATATAACACTTAAAATCATATTTAATTTCATTGTTACGCCTCCCAAACAATATATATCCTAATAATACCACTTTAGGGATATTTTATATAGTTGCTATTTGAATGAAAAAAGCACTTTCCTTATTCCAGGAAAGCGCCTGATTGTTGAATATCAAGTCGGTGATTAGTCTTTTGCTTGTTAAAGGTAACACCAGTTATTTAATTTCGAGGCGAAATTATTCAACATCCCCTCAATTATTACTTTAAACTTTTATTTATTTGCCATTTCCCTGAAATGGCAGATAACATTAACCATGGCTCTATTATCATATTGATTAAAACATGAGCTATAATTGGTGCAAGGGTGCTCCTTCCAGTATAAATATAGAGCATAGCAAGAAGACAACCTAAGATTGTAGTTGAAAGAATTGCTGGAAGTGCAATTTTTATCTCTCCTCGCAATAATACCCATGCACCGTGAACAATCCCAAATGTAATTCCTGAGACTAACACTTGTGAAATATTTGAAAATCCAATAGATAATAGATAATCCATGAGCAAATGTCTAAATACTACTTCTTCTACTATTCCACTTACAATAGCAGCCCATATACCAATTAATTTAAGCAAAGAAAATGATAATAAATTTCTTTTCACATAAGGTATTGCAATCATTGTATAGGAAATATACCCTATAACAATTAATAAAGTGAAAAACCACATAGGGATATTAAGTAACATTTCCGGTGAATAGCCCAATCCATTCTCAATAAACCTCTTAGGATTATTTATATACCAATAAATAACACATATTGTAAGCATACTTGATATGCTTACTAATATCCATCCCGTCTTAATTCGGTCTTTTAGCGTTGTAATCTCGTTCATACTCGCTGCCTCCTTGAGTTATATTTTTAAATTACTTTTGTTAAAGCCAAATATAACGACATAAAAGTTTAGCAACAATGCTTTACGAGTAACATGTCTTTATTGTTAGGTGAAATGCATTTTATTACATATAACCTGCATTATTCGAATCGTAATTTATGCTATATTTTTAGGGAGAGGTGATAGAGATGAAGATAGAAATAAAAATTGATACACAAATCGATGAACCCTATATAACAATCTGCGTGTCCAAATTAACACCAGCTATTCAGGCTGCAATCTCACTCTTGCAACAAGAAAATGAACAAATTTTAACAGGGACTGCAAACAATAAAATACATATTATCGAACCTCATACTGTAATTGTTATTAGAACAGAAGGAAAAGAATTAGTACTATATAGCGACGATGGTAATCGTGTTATTATGAGTAAACCTTTATATGAGTTAGAACAGCAGCTAGGTGATGATTTTATCCGGATTTCTAAATCTGCAATAATTAATCCTAGAAAAATCAGAAATATTGAAGCTTCCTTTAATGGAACAATGGAAATCGAGCTTATTTTAGGAATAAAAGAAGTGATTTCTCGTAATTATAAAAAAACATTTAAAGAGCGTTTGGGGGTATAGTTACATGAACATTTTCAAGAGTTTAGGATTCGGTATAAGTATGGGATGTACAGTTTTTGTTATTGTTAATCTTATTGGATATTGGATTAAAGGAGATTTGTTTTTAGATGCTGTTATGGCTACTTTTCCTCAACAAGTAGTAGGATCAATTATTGTTGGAATTGCTTGTATACTCCCTTCATACATCTATAGAATAGAACGTTTAACATTCTTACAACAAAGTGCTTGTCATTTTTTTATAGCTATAGGTACCTTTATAGTTGTTGCTTTTTCTTTAAAGTGGATTCCGACATTTTCGATAAAACTAACGATCCTATTGTTGCTATTTAATATATTAATTTTTGCACTAGTTTGGCTGATATTTTATTTTTATAGTCAATCGGAAGTAAAAAAAATGAAGAAGAAAATCATTGAGCATACAGACAGTAGTAATAATCAATAGTATTCTTTGATAGAAATTCAATAAATCAAGAGGCTAGTCAACAAAATAAGCCTCTTTTACAATTATCACTGTATGAACCATAGATTCTTCAACTAAATTGCTCCCTTCGTTTAAATGAGGAACTTCATAATATATTACTCTATAATTCAACAATAATATCCAATTTTATTGAAAACGTTCTTCCACAATCTGGCTCTTAAATGGAAAAAAGCACTTTCCTTAATTCAAGGAAAGCGCCCAATTGTAGAATACTCGATAATGCAAAACAATATTATTTATTTCATCCTAATAATTTTCAATGACTCCTCCAAGTGAAAAAGCTTTAATGTTAGGACTCTCAAGGATTTCTTTTAATTCATCCTTCGTTCCATAAACGACCACCCCTAATATTTCTACATCCTCTAACTTGATATCTTTCATCTTGTTAAAAGCATTCTGGTGATCAGGGGAAATACTCATATGTAGTAAGTCTAAAAATTGTTCATACTCACCGTCTAAATCATGGATTGAAATATAAGGCGTATTTATTGAGAAACCTAGTGCCTCTTTTTCTCTAATAAATGTTGAAGACCAATCGTTTTCTTTTGCCTCTTGTTGAAACTCATTTAACTGTTATGGCAATTGCCAACTAAATGCTGCAACGGTATAGAAAGACTATCCCTCCCATTCTTGAGAATTGACGCTCTTGCTGTTCAAGATGACCACTTTCACTTTTTATCCCTAAATAATGAACAAGTCCCGATGTCATATCTGCTCCGTTAGTTCAAAAAGAAAAAGAGCTGCATATGCAACTCAAAGTGCAATGATCTTTAATTAACGCACTCGTTAGTTTAAGTAGAAAAAGGCTCTACTCCATATTGAAGTAAAGCACCATTATTTCAAGAAAAAAACAGTTCTTTCTATTGAGTGATAAGATATTTTTCTTTGAAAAGGGGACTTAATTCACTCCACACATCAAATTTATTACCATCTAAATCATAGAAAACAAAGTTCCTTCCTACGTGTCCTCTATTTTCAATTTCTCCAACACTTATTTCTTTATCGATAAAATCTTTATGAATTTCCTCTAATGCAGTTAGTCCATTAACTTCAAATGTTATAGAAAAACGTTCTACCCCATAATAATCATAGAAGTTAGAACTTTGATTTTCTTTAGATTTAACAAGAAAAATACTTTGGTTTGCAAAATTAAGAATTGCTTTGTCTTCGTCTTTATAGCTTAACTCTGCACCCAATTTGTTTACATACCATTCATAAGATTTTTCTACATTAATTACTGGAATATAAGTAGTTCCTACCCTTAGCAACTTTTCGTTCATTCTTTCGACCCCTTCCAATATCTTTAACAGATAATTTCTCTATTTATGTATTTTTTTCCTTCTGTTCTTCATTTTATCTTATTGAACTAAAATCTCTCTATAAACATTGATGTATCAACGGTTTCCACCACTTCGTGATGAAGAAAAAATATTTTTCCACTTGATTTATGAACAGTATTTTTTAATTTATAGTTATAATTTACAATCCGAGTGTACGCTTCGCTAAAACTAATGGAAATAATGGGGTTTTTAATCTACTATGTGATGCACAATGGATCTCTGCGTTACTTATGCCTCCCATGCTCCGGAGACTCATAGTCTGAGTTTAGTTATTTTGCTGGCTTCTCCGTGTCATCCTTCATTTAATAGTTCGATGAAAGAATTAATTACGCTGCCTCTACGAGACCACAATACTATTTGTAATGGAATAAACCTTTGGTACAAGAATTTGAGAGTATGGTTCACTTCAAGCGTGAGCTTGAACTGTATATCGAATACTACAATCACAAACGTATCAAAGGAAAATTAAAAGGATTGAGTCCGATACAGTACCGAATTCAATCCGCAGCTTAACTTAATATAATGTCTAACTTTTTGGGGTCACTTCAATTTCAGAAAAGAGCCCGATTCTTGAACAGTGTAAAATCGTTGATTTCCGTTCCGGAGGGCGTGCGGTGAACAACCCGTTTGCTTCGCTTCCGTTGGTTGATTCGCCAGTCCCGCTGATCCTCCCGTAGTCGCCGTCTTCCACTCAAATCGACTTAGAATCTGCTTTTTCATTTTGTTGGATATTCATATTCTTTTGGTTGCCTGCAATACTTCTTTAACATGGGCAATACTGCCCCAAAACTAAGATAATTTTTTCTTGCTTCAGTCAATGTTAAGCCATGGTTTTGGTCACTTGCCTCAACATTACTTTGAATAAACAAATCTATCTCCCAAAAACATACGGGGCAAATGTAGGCAAGGGCATCGCCATTTTTCGGAATTGTAATAAACTCGCAGCAAGGGCATGGTGAATTTCCAACTACTATATCGGATTCAATGTCATGTTCGCCGTTAGTTGTATCATCGTAGTTTATTTTTGGCACGTATTTATTTGTCTTACTTTCTTCGTTTTTCATTTTTCATAGACCCCCAACATACCCGTCAACTTTAATACCCGCTGTTCTTTTTGGTAAAACCATTCGCAATCAATTCCTAATTTTAACATAATATTATAATTCCGTTGCTCCAGAATATGGCCCTTTCCATGAATAAAGACGTTCCTTATTAAGGAAAAGTGCCCGATTGTGGAAGATCATAAGCATATTTCTTCTTATACTAAATCACCTGTTAGTTCAATATGTAATACATTATTTAAGCAACGGTTGAAGACCTATTAGCAAGGGTGCATACACGATTAATGGAATAAGCAACATTACTGCACCAATTTTTTTAATTCCCTTTTGTAATAGTAAAAGAGACGTAATAAAAAATAATGGGTAAATAATAAAAGCAATTATTAATATACCATCAACTAATTGATATAGTTTTCCTGAAAATGCACCTATGAACGGGATTGAAATCCATTCTAGTAAGCTAAACGTAATAACTAATATCCATAACCATTTGAGTGTCATCACTAATCACCTCTAAATCCCTGATTGGTCAAAAAAGTAAAAAACCTTATTCCATTCCAAGCGAACTGATTTTTGTTAAATTAAACTACCTCTTTAGTTTAAGTAAAAATCTTTCAATTTCTTTGCTCCATAACAATTTTCTGCTACAGGCTTTTTATGACTAAGACATTATTGCTTTAACGAACGATGAGACAATGTACTTGTAGAACTCTTCCTCGGTGACGAATTGAGACTGATATTGCTGGTGAATCAGCTCGCTCATCTGAAAGCCGTAGCACGTCGAGAGAAAAGACATGGCGGCAAGACGCGCATCCTGACTGGGTATGATTTTTTTCTTCTGCAGTCGTTCAAAATATTCAACCAGCAAAGAGTGCAGCTTCACCGGCGGCTCGGCCAGCACTCTGTCTAATTCAGGAAATATTCCTTTTTCGCGGATGCCAATCAAAATAATATCTGTATTTTTATGGAAAAACAAGCGGTACTGCTGGCTTACATTCAGCAGATCAACTTCCGGATTATCGGTCGCTTCCTCCATTAACAGCTTCTCAAATTGCGGGATATCCGAATGCTTTTCAATGATGGCTTCCAGTATGCCTTGCTTGCTTCCAAAATGCCGGAAAATTGTAGATTCATTGACTGTAGCTTCCGCTGCAATGGCTTTAGTGCTTACTCCCCGATAGCCATTCTTCTTTATGAGCCGTGTCGCGGCTTCGATGATTCTGTCTGAAGTATGCATTGTATTACTCCTTTTGCATATGTTAAACCTATTATACAACAAGTTATACATATGCAATAGGGTTCGGGGGTTCATCATCTTCGTAAACGTTTATTTAAGGTAAATCATTTCTTTTTTCCCAGCGACTTGCTTCAGTAATCTTGACATTATCAGGCACCAATTGCGTGAGCGTGCCTAATTTATCGAACGTAATCTGGATTCGGTCAGAGGGCAACAGCCATTGTTCGGTCTCGATTGCGCAGCAATCCGGTATCGTCCCCATTCCTATAATCGTGCCCGGGAGCGGCGTGAAAATTTTGAGAACCTCCTCCATCACCTTTGCAGGGTGCGCGGAATACTCGGATGTGCTTCCCTTCCAGTGCAGTCTCTCTCCGATTCGTACATCCACATCCAGTGCCAGCGGGTTATCGATTTCATCCGGTGTAACGAGAAATGGTCCTATTCCTTTGCTGTAATCAAAATCTTTGCACCGTGTTGGTCCGGTCAACGCCTGAAAATCTGGCCACTGCACATCGCGAGCAGTACTGTCGTTAAAAATAACATAACCAGCAATGCAGTTCCCCTTCCCTGTAACAAAGGCCAGCTCCGGTTCGATATCCAGGTAAGAAGAGTACGAAGGCCAATGAATTGTAGCCCCATCGCCAATCAATGCATTATGGTTACACTTGTAATAACTGAAAGTTACTTTATTCGGTTCTTGCTGGAATTTTTCCGCAATTTTTTGTTTAAACTCTTCTCTTTCCGCTCCTGTGTATTCTCTTTGCAGCAGATTTACGCTAGCATTTCTCAGATGTCTTGGCGTCAACCCGAAATCAATAAGCGCAGCCGGGTTCAGAATCGGCGGCAGCAGTTTTACCGCTGCAATTGGACAGATTTCATTTTCATTGAATTGATGCGGTTGTCTAACAGCGTATTGCATCAGCTCCTTAGCGGCAGTATGGCTTGCCGGCAAATGTTGTAGATAGCTGTCCATACTTTGTAGACTGTCAACGAATGTCCCCTGCTTTTTCATGATTGCGGCAAAAGACACGACAAATTTCTCGTTAATGACAAGCCCAAAAAAACATTCCTTCGAAGTTTCGGTGTGAAAGGTTACCAGTTTCATGTTTGTAGCGCCTCCATCCATGTAGTGTGATGTTGTTCAGTTATTATCATATTACATAGAGCGGATGCACGCAAGTGCTCGCTTGCTTTTTATTTTCTATTCTCTATAATAAAGATATAGTCAGTGTGACTAACCCCAAAAAACATATATGCAAAGGAGAATTGTTATGCAGTATAGAAGTATTATCCAAAAACCTCGGGTTAAATTTTTTGAAGTCGCAGATGGCGTCTTTGCCGGTATTTCGCCGTATCGTGGAATCAGTTGGGCCAATGCTGGGTTTATCAACAAAGGTGAAGGTCTGGTGTATGACACGTTCTTTGATTTGTTCCATGCGCAAGAAATGCGAGATGCTTTTAAGGAAGTAAGCAATGGCGGCTCTCCCGCCTATGTAGTAAACTCGCACTATAACAGCGACCATACCTGGGGGAACAAAGTGTTTGAAAAAGCCTGCATTATTATGCACAAGGAAGCGGCCAGGGAGCGTCTTACTGAAAATATCACCTGGATGGATAGCGTCATCAAAAGAGGGAAGAATTCTCCGGAATCGACTCAGGGAGAGCAGTTTTTTGCAGCGGAATTTGAAGGATTCGACCTGGAGGGCGTAGAATGGGTGCACCCGAATATTGAAATAAAGGACGATATCAACATACGTCTTGGCGATACTGAAGTTATGATTTACAATGTAGCTCCGGCCCACTCTGACAGTGACTTGCTGTTGTGGATGCCAAAAGAAAAAGTGCTGTTCGCCGGCGATGTCGTGTTTAACGGTTGTACAGCATACAGTGAAGAAGGAACCCTCAACTGGATTAAAGTACTTGATCGCATTATTGATGACATTAAACCTGAAATCGTTGTTCCAGGACATGGCGCCATATGCGGCCTAGACTTCGTGAAGGAACAGAGAGACTACCTCTTGAACTTGATAAGCGAGTTCAACAAGCATTACAATGACGAGATTGATTCCTTGTCCCTGACTAAGGAAATCGATATTTCTCGCTTCCTTCATTGGATTCAGCCAGAACGTTTGTATGTTACGGTGGATATTCTCTTAAAAAGCAAACGCGGGTTGCCATCTCTTCCAAATTGGAACGAGGTTCCTACAAAACTGGAAGACATGAAAGCTTTTTTATACGAGAAATATGGTGAACGAATCAAGCCATGGGACCCTATGAGCGTGTGGCAAGAATAGCGTATGCATCTGCAGAGGCTATTGGATTCGTACATCTCTTACCACAAATAATACAAGGAAATAACTACCTGTCTCACTGTTAGGAATTTCTATAAATATTGAAAATTTTTCTAATTACGTGGCAATTACCAGTATTATTAAGATTAAAGGAGGAAGCTTTAGACTTCTCAGATTAAAAGAATACTTGAAATTAATCATCTTAATACTATTACTACAGAGGTTGTTGAAGCAGCACAAGATAGTTTAGTTATCGGAATTAAATATAGAAAAGCTATCCCCCTTTGGATAGCTTTTTTATATTTAAAATGCAAAACAACACCTAAAGTGACACTTTTTTAAGTATAAACTTGCCTAAAATAAAATATGACCTATGAAATATCTTATGGGCCTGAGGTTAAAATAAATCATACCCTCCTAAAGACGTATTAATATCCACCAGAATAATTTGTGGCTTTAGGAGAAAGTTTGATTAGAAAATCTCATAAATCCATATTCCATGATAAATTAAAAGACTCTCTTCTGAAAATAAGTTCACCAAAAAAGAGTATTATCTATGTTGTTCAACAATTGCGCCCGATTGTTGAAGATCGTTATTGAACTAAAGCACCCCGTTACTTTAAGTACAATTCTTCACAATCTCCCACGTAGGTGTCTGATATCAAATACTTATCCTAATTTGAATCAATTCAATTTAAACAGTACAAACTAATATATATCATTTGAATAATTCAACAGGAGGTATAAATGGAAATTAGTTACATTAATGGCATGAATCTCGGCTTAGGATTTAACTCCGCTTCCTATGAGTTGCACCCTACACCTGCCTTAGATGATGTGTCAACGATTAGAAGAGTTGTTAATGCTGGAGGACAAGAGGTTTACTTTAGAATTGAACTTGCAAGTAGCACACTAAGTTTAACTGAACAATTAAATGTTTCAGCTAGAGCTTCAATGAAGTATGGTATTACTGCAAGTGGTTCTGCAAAAACAAGTTTTATTAGTTCTTTCAAACAAAACAGTTTTACTGTTTATTTACTAGTACAAGTACACGTTACCAATGAACAAACTTTATTGGATCTAAGTAAATCTAAACTCAATCCTCAAGCAGAAAGACTCTATGCAAGTAATCCTCAAGAATTTATTAAGCAATTTGGAGATTCATTTGTCTATGGTTTAATTACAGGTGGTGAATTTCTTGCCGTATTAGAAATTGAAAGCTCTTCTGCCTCTGAATTTAGAGAAATAAAAGCTAACCTCTCGGGTAATGCTACTTATGGTTTATTCTCTGGTGATGCTAAAGGGACTTTTGAGGAATCATTAAAGAAAATCACATCTTCATATCAAATGAGGGCTACGGTTTTACGTCAAGGAGGCAGTAACGGATTACCACAATTAACACCTGAACAACTAATTAAAGAGGCTTTAGATTTCCCAACTAAGGTAACAGGTAACAATGGCTTTCCATATGTTGCATTGGTAATACCCTACGATCATATTCCTCATCCTGTTTCATCTTCGTTGGATATCTCTAATCAACTGACTGTTTTAGAGCAATTAGGAACCTTGAGACAACGTTATGTCAAATATCAAAACGATCTTTCATTTGCATTAGCTCATCAAAAACAGTTTCCTGGAATTGACATTACTCAAGTGAATGAACGCTATAACGAAATTAGTTCCGAGATTTCAAAAATCGTGACATCGGCAGGATTATGCTTCAATGATATCTCAAAATGTAATATGCCAGAACTTAACTTAGCTTTACTAGAAAACATTCTTCCACCTCAAGTTGAAATAGAATTCGATTTAGGTACATCGTGGTTGGAAAATGAGGGAGGATGGACTGGTGTGTGGACCCGTAGAGGGAATAGTAATACCTTTGATGCATTATGGACAGCAGCAGGGCTATCAGATGTTACTGCTGTTCTAACTATTCATAGAAGTGGTAATACAGTAATTGTTAATCGTCGAAATAGTAGTGATGGAAATGACTGTGATTACACTGGTACTATCTCTGATGATGGAAGGACAGTTTCAGGAACATATACTTGCATTCGTGGAGGCACTACTTGGAGTGCAACAATAAGGTAGTTTATCACATGCTTTGCCAGTTTTATTTAAAAAAGGGGGGACACTACCCCTCTTTTTTGTCATCAACAGATTTGGCTTTGGATAGAAAAAGTAATCCATAGTTTTACTTCCTCTCTGAATAGTTGAACTAACCTGCTTCGTTAGCTTAAGAACACTGTTTCACAAACTCACACCAAGATTAACATAAAATCCTATTTTTAATTTAGTAGCGTTATTCAATTAAATGGCCTGTTTGCGGAATACTGACTTTTTATAGAACCCTTTAGTCTAAGCATCTAAAGAGGTATAACTTTGCAACTTTGTTTTAAACATCGTGTCTTTTTTATAAACATCGCAACTTTATTTCAGAGCCACATATAAAGGTAAAATAATAAGGATTAAGTCCGATACAATACCGAACTCAATCCTTACAATCTAACTTTTTGGAACACCTTCTCAATGTCTGTTGTCTATAGACTGTTTGCTTTTAAAAATATCAACCTTTGAATCGTTAGTAGCCATAATCATCCTCTTCCAATGAGTGATTCATAGGTTGAAAATTTACGACATTATCCTTTTTTCATTATTTGTAAGAATATCTATCTATATACACTTACTAAAGTCTTCAATATATGCAGCAGGGTTTCCAAAAGTCTCTGTTAGAGCATATTTAACTGTTTCTGAGCTCGTTCCGCCTCTTTTCATTACCTTATCTGATCCTATAATGGTATAGAATAGTCCGTCCAATAAAGCTTGTTAATTCTGGTTAGTTTCTTCTAAGGTGTTTATTCGCTCAGCCTTTTTTCCCACTTGTTCTAACAGACTTTGCAAATTTATTATTGTTTGTCCATCTCTATCCATTTAACAAAATTGCTATTTTTCCCATTGATCATCACATCTTTTTTAAAATAGTTTAGAAGCTTTTTCTATAAAAACATAAAACCCAACTCATCAGATTAGTTGAGTTTATGGTGAAATACCTTACTACTATTTTACTTTAAACAATTATAAATATATTTTAAATCTCCAGTCGCAAGCAAACAATTTTGATGGAATCAGGCTGTGATACCCCATTGCCGCTGCTGGATGTAAACAGCTTTACACTATATTTGCACCAACTGCAACGCCTTCTTAACCTCCTGACTATCATGTGCTAATACGCTCTTCACATTCGCGCCAAACCATTCCAGTGAAGCATCTACCTCCATTGTTGAAACTACTTCTGCAAGGAATTCACTATAATCAACTGCACCTTCAAACAATGGC
Organism: Lysinibacillus cavernae; assembly: GCF_009724685.1. GTDB lineage: Bacteria > Bacillota > Bacilli > Bacillales_A > Planococcaceae > Lysinibacillus > Lysinibacillus cavernae. The sequence continues at coordinate 118,149 of NZ_WMEF01000002.1, read as the reverse complement.
ACCATCCCTTCTCTAGAGCCTGCTGCAGCATAAACATTGTTTGGAGAAAAAACACCTAGTTGTGTACGTGAGGCAATATTTTTAAAATGATAATGTGAGATATAAGGGCGAAGTTGCTTCATGGCGACAATAGGGTTCGTCCCTGATTCCCATATATGTAAGACGTCAAAGTTCACTCGTAGGCTTGCGTGATTCGTTTCTTCGAGTAACTGCATTGTTGAAGATAGATTATCTGTCAATGTGTTCGGATGCGTTTCAACAAGCAAATGTTGTCCCTCTGACTCAAGATAATCACAGAGCATTTTAAGTCTGACAATAAGTGCATCCCTTTCTTTCTTGCTCGTGTCTGAGCTGCCCTTCTTTCCTACAAATGTACGAATCTTATTTGTTCCCCAGCGCTTTGCAAGTGAAGATAACCTCTCTGTTTCAGCCATCATCTCAGAAACTGGTGCGTCTAATGGCAAATAATCACTCAGCATGCTTGCTTCCAAGCCGTAGGAGCTTAGCCAATCTGCTCCATAATGACGTTCATCTGCCAAGTTCTTTGCATGAATACCCCAGAGCTCAATTCCTTGAAAACCTTGAGTTTTTGCAAAGTGTGCTATTTGATCCATCGAGTAGAGATGGTGCCTAAACGAGATTGTACAGATAGATAGTTTCATAACATGACCTCTTTCTTGTGCTGTAATGTTAACCATGCTTGAAAACATTCTTGTAATCCTTGCTTGATTTTGAACTCAAGAAGATTTTGTTCTTCTAACTTCACAAAAATATTTTCCGCTACTAATAAATCTTGCGTCATCGCCAGCTTCATCGCTCGATACTGAATCGTTGTATAGCCAGTCACTAGACGCTCAATTTCATCACACCATGCCTCAAAGCCTTCCTCTTCGCGGCCAAGTGCTTCCCAAAAAAATGCAAACGCATGCTCATATGCATACTTTCTAATCGCGATAACCGGCAATTGTTTTAATGCAGTCGGTAGTTTTGACATACTTTCTTTCCCTGCAATAGACTCTTTCATAATTTCGGTAATGGCATCTGTCAACGGATTACAATGAAGCTTTATACATGTATTAAAATAGGCTTCAACCGTCTCTGTAGTTGGAGCAATAATCGTCTTAGAATCAAAGTAATAGCCACCTCCGACAGTTGGCTCTTGGATTGCAGCTAATATTCTCTCCTTCGGTAAAATCCCTTCCCAGCGAAAATCAGGGTCATACATAAACCACTCTTCTTCATTCTTTGTCGATTCTAGCATCACATAATGAGGGAATGGACGTTGATGAAACTTATTCTCTCGCTCTGGCAGCATCGATAAATCCAGCATCACCATCACATGCTGATGTGGCGATTTATTCTCTACTAACCCTAGCAATTTGTTTAGATTGTCTTGTTTAGATTGCTTTTCGTCATACCATTTGTAAAGCTTAATTCCATAGAGCATTTCATACCAGGTTTGAAAGAAATGATGATCAATTTGATCAGAGTGGTATGTTAGTACGCCATTATCAAGCACATCAAAATCTGCGTCCCATACCCCAAAATAGTAGGGCCTATGATCGACACCTTTCGTTTTCTTAATAACCTCACAAACACAACTTACAAAACAATGAACTTTTATCATTTTTGGCCTCCGATTATTCTACCTTTTGTTGTTTTTCTAAAAAGCTTGCTAGTGTTCCTACTGTTTTGAAATCTTTAGGAACAAGAATCTCATCGGGAATGGCAATGCCAAGATCCAACTCTATATGAAGAATCAGTTGAAGAACCATAATGGAATCCATATATAAGTCCTCATTTAATCGGGCATCTTCATTGAAAGAAGACAGTGTCTGCAACTCTAAAGAATTTTCCATAATATCATAGATGCTCTGGATCAATTGTTGTCGCGTCATACTAGTATGCCTCCAAGTTTTTTTCTACTTACTTTTCCATTAGGCAGCTTTTCAATTTCTTGAACAGGCACAAACTCTATCGGAATTTGATGTGGAGCTAGAAATTTCCGGCACCATTCTCTTAGCTCCATATTATCGATTGGTTCAGTAGACACATAGAGTGCGCATACCCGCTCTCCTGATAGATTGTCTTGTTTTTTATATACGACTGCTTCGACTATTCTTGGGTCATCCATTAACACGGTTTCAACTTCTTGCGGATACACGTTCAAGCCTGCTACATTAATCGTGTCATCGATTCTTGCAAGAAAACAAAGAACATTATCTTCTATATAACCAAGATCTTTCGTATAAATCGTTTGTGTAGACAATTCAATGATAATTTCGCTCGGTGTTTGTTTGTCACCTGCTGTCACCTTCACATGAGGAAGGGGGTAACCCATTTCTTTCGGATCTTCGACATTCGGGTGAATCGCAACACATCCGGCTTCAGAGCATCCATACTGCTGAAGTACTTGGCGAGATTTCTCTCTTAATGATGTCAGCCAGCTAAGCGGCATCAAAGTTCCTGACGTCATTACACGATCCAATTGTTCACCAAGCGGTAATAATCGACTTAATGTATAAAGTAACGCTGGAGCCCCATAGAGTATGTGTTTAGGATATTCTTTTAGCTTTTTCAAAATATATTTAGGATTATTATTCGTAATAATAACCGGCTTTGCTCCCCTACTGATGCAAGCCAAAACACCACAAATGAATCCATAAGAATGAGTAACTGGACAAGCAACAACAGAAGTTGTCAAGGAATCGACAGGTAACATCGTCACATAACTTTCAATCTCTTTTTCCACGGAACTCCACGTTCGTTCAATGCATTTCGGAGCGCCTGTAGTACCTGAGCTCATTTGAACTAATACGCCCTCTTGGTTATTTGAAAGATTGGACAGTTCGATGAAAGTATCAATCGATTGGAACAACAACAGATGACTACCTGCTGAAGATGCAAGCCGCACAGCTCCCTCTTTTGGCGTGGCTGGATGGATTGGGACAACTGATCCACCTTTTTCACGAATGTATAAACAAAGAGCTATATATTGGAAAGTATCCTCCGTACAAATAGCTAGTCTGCGATTGTTACACTCCCTTAGATGAGGTAAGCTTTCATATAGTTCAAATTGCTTCTCGATAGCTTCCACTGTATAAAATTGATCATTGACATAAAACATCATCATTTCCCCTTTTTATCTGCTTGCGCCAACGTATTGCTGACGATATGTCGAAAATTACCTTCGTCTTGATTTTGAAGTTTTTTTGTTAGCAAAGATTCAACATAAATATGTGTGCTAGTATGCTGAAGCTGTTCATTTCTTGCGCTTAACGATGGAAAGCGTTCAACGTGCTTCTGTATGCCGTCCTGTACTTGATGCCAAAAATGTGTTTCTGCAAATCCATAGTGCTCTTCTAGCAAATAAGATAGTTCACTTAAATGAAATACGAATAGTGTATCCATTACTAACTCTCGTAAAGCCTCTACAGAAGACATCCAATAATATTGATCGACAGGTGCATCTTTAAATCGTTCGTGTATCGTTTCAAAGTCTGGAACGAGGCTTCTGTCAGCAATGAATTCTTCCATATATTCGATACTGTCATGGAAATCCCTCAGTACAACCCGAGTTGGCCACCCATTTTGATGTAATAAAATCATATTTTGCGCATGGGCCTCAACAGTAATACCGTGAGCGACAAGCAAGTGCCACACAGGAATAACACTCACTTCGATCAAGCGTTTTATCCACTCCTCCGTTCCATATCGGCAAAGCCAATCATCAATAAATGGACGCCCATCGATCTCCATCATCATTAATACCGTAAAAGGTACCGCTTCCTCTTCATCCTTCATATACGAGCGCACATTTTCTCGCCAAATGGTGCCAAGCTGACCTTCTAGTTTGCTACTATGCTTTTTTGCATTCGGTTCAAAAATAATTCCTGCATATTCTTCCAGTACAATAAGAGATGCTTCCTTTTGTAAATAGGCGTCTAATTGAATCACCTGTTTAAGCCATGCCGAAATATGAGGAGCTGCACAAACAGCATGCGAATGTAACTTTCGTAATGAAGAAGTATTCACCATATTCATCGAGCATTTTAATTGCGCCTTTTCAGGATTTGAACAATTCCATAATGTTCGCACTGATTGGGTTGCCCTGTAATAATCACCTTTCACATTTAGTGGTATTAAATCTTTTTGCTCAATTAATTCAACTAGTTCCTGTTTCATGTTATGCCATTGCCAAGGATGAACAGGTAAAAACGTATATTTCTCAAATGTTCCACCGAATACCGCAAGCTTTGCTAGAAGGTCTTCCCACAGCAAATGCCCTAGCTCTTTTTTCCAAAAGTTCTCTTCTTCAAGAACAGTGATTCGTACGTAGCTTCTTCTCACTGCAACCCATCTAAGGGTAAATGATTGCTTTGCCTCAGGCCCATAGTCATGATGGTCGTCGATCGTAAAACCTGTTCTGGATTTAAAACAAGGATGATAGGGATGTCCTTCAATGATTTCTGATTCTAATTCTTCATAGCTCGAATTTCTTCTCGACATCGGCATTTGGAGATGATGATCATTCCATTGACAAAGCTTACTCGTTAAATGAAGTTCTTTCAGCAAACGATCTTTGTCTTTACGAGTCGAAAGTAATTCATCTACTAGATCCTCAAGTGTTGCTTCTAGTAACGTTTCATCTTTTCCTATTAGAAAAACACTGTCTCCCTTTATTCGGATGCGATCAAATGCCATTCTTTTTCCTTCACAACGATAGGTGCATTTCTGTCCAACAAGCGTAAGAATTGAAGTCCAGTTATCTAGACGTGTTTCTTCATAGTTGATGAGTCCTTCAAAAATCATAGCTTCTACAAGTTGCCGCCTTACACGTAGCTCTCCTTGTTTAGAAGCTGAGGGCTGTAGCTGCTTCATATTCTGCCTCCTCATACTGAAGAATGAACGGATTTGGAATTTTCGTGTATACCGCTTGTTCAAGTTCTGCTTCTAGTTCATCTACATCATGAAACCTTGTTAATAAATTTGCTTTGAACGCAAGCTCCTCTTGTTTCAGAATGTTATGAACAAACGCCTTCCCGAAGCCTGTAAATTCTTTTTCTAATAAGTGCAGTTGATCGATAGACCACTTCAAAAGAATTTTTTCATCGATTAGCTGATCTGCTCCAAATCGGGAAATAACGGGAAACAATTGATTCATAAACAAATAATATGTAAATCTATCGTGAATAAGGGCATCCTCGTAAAAAAGCTCTTCTGTTTCATGTAAAGAAGGCTCTATTGAAAGAAGTACTTCTTTATATGTTTTTGATAAGTAATATCCTTGGTTATCACGATAATAATAAGTAGTTGGATAACCTGAAGAAATATTTAACAGACTATTTTGCTGATGTGCTTCGAGAGCTATCCCATTCTCATCGTATAATCTTAATAATGATTCAATAGAACACTTCCAGTAGACTTTAAACCACTCTAAGCTTACGCTCTCTACTGATCGTAATTCCGATTGAGCGATTTTCATGATGAGCTGACACAATTTTGATTTTTCATTTGGCAGGGGCTCTTGCACAAGAGTAGCGATCATGCAGATTCCATCATCATGTCCCTTAGGAAATACGTTTGAGCGAAAAATAACCTCAAACCCTGATTCCGTCTGATTTGGGAACTCTACAGTCATATAGGCTGGGTCATCAATCATCCGGAAAGATGGATGGTTCTGTAAGAAATCAATCTTATTCATTAACCGAGCCATAACAATTCCAGCTTTTAATTCATGCGTTCTAGTCACCCTCAATGAATTTGTTATTTTCACAGGAATTGAAAACTTATACATCATTTCCTCATTTGAACTATATACCGTTCTTATCGAAGAGGTTGCTGTATAAAACGCCCCAAGCGCACCTTCGTATTTTATCCATCCTTCAGCAATTGCTTCTTTTACATACTGTTGTTGTAAAAGCCACTGTGCTTGAAGCGGATGCATCGGAATGAGGCAATCCTTCTCTGACATAACAAATTCAGGTTGTGATTTTATTAAAGATTGAGAAATGTGTTCACTCGCACTTTTTTCTAATATAGACGACTCCTTCACATTTTTACGGTCGACACGAAAATAGTGAAGTTGGAAAGAACCTTGTAACTCTGGAGCAAAACTCGTTTGTTGCCAATCTGGCATCCCTTGTCTGCTTTTAGGTGTCGGATGAAGCCAATGTCCAAGTAAGAGAGACTGCTCAGCATCAATAAATGTAGAGTTTTCTTCATTTTGTTTCTTATCTTCCAAACGCTTTTCAATATAATTTGCCATCGTTTGATAGCTCTCAATTATGCGAAGAATGAGCTCATCAAAATGGGAAGAAAGTCCATGACATCCATCCGCCTTAGCCATAAAATGTAGTTCCTGAATAAACGTGATGAGTATCGTTAATTTATCTTCGACAAGCCATTGTTTTTGTTTCGTACAATACTTCAACGAGACACCAAATAGATGTCTTCCAACAAGAGATTTGTATTCCATGCCAAATGCAAAGCGTATGTTTTGTATTGGCAACTCCATCTCTAACATATGTTCCTCTGTTACGAGGTTAGTTAGTCGCTGTTCTTTTATCCACTCCTCCTTTCTGACCCAATGTCCGCTACTCACCTCTCGTATATAACAATTCATAAACGCCTGAAACGTAGCATTTTCTGCTATCTGTTTAGCAACCTGTTGCATGTAATTAACCATCCTTTCACAGAGCCTTCTCCCTATCAAATGATAATGATTATCACTCACTGTTAAAAAAATTAGTCTTCCAAAGTAGAAAGACTGGATTGATAAAATATTGATAATGATTATCATTTTCAATAATAATTACATACTATAGGAAAGATAGAAATGACTCAACTGTCTAAAGACCTATATGGCAATATAAACCATTGAACTAGGTAAAAGTGTAGAGAAGACATTGTTTCTTGTACCACATTTACTAGTTTATTGATTTGTGATGCGGTGTGACGATAAATTATTACAAAGAGATAAAAATAGAATCGTGCACTTGAGAAACTTCTGTATGTTATTCATGTTCATAGTTATTGATGTGATATTTTATGTCATTGCTTCGTTTTCATTTACTTGATGCTATACATGAGAAAGCAATTACTAATAAACGAAGGTATTTAAAGCGTTGTGCGAAAACAAACAAGGGCTTATGAAAAAAAACTTCAATTAGAGTTACATATAGATAGTTAGGAACATGGAAGAAAAGCCATTTCGCCGGAGAAGTTTCAAAAATAACAAAAGGCATCGAAATTGTACTTCTCGATCCCTTTTGTCGACAGGCTGAAGTGGCTCCTTTTAGCACAACCCACTTGTTTCATTGCAATTATTTTGTTAGCTCTTTTCACTTTGGCCTTCTTAACATGTTTTATAGCACTTTAGTCGTATAGAGGTTCATAGCACTCCCGACACCTTCTTACTCAAGTACCTTTTGAAGTTGCCGGATACTCAAAGAATACTTGAGACAGTTAGTGTGCTTTAATGTGCAGTTTATTCCTTATTCATTTAGGTATAGTAACTATAAACTGAATGCCCTCTTCTGTATTTTTCATTGAATAAATGATCGAAAGGGATTCAAAAACTTGTTTTACAATATATAAACCTAGTCCACTTCCACCAGTATCTCTATTTCTGGATTTTTCGATTCGATAAAATGGCTCGAACAATTGTTGGATTTCTTCTTCTTTGATTTTGACACCTGTATTAATTACTTTTATTTGAACCTGATTTTCTTTTGGAAACTCAGTTACCTCTATCAATACTGTTTCTCCTTGCGGCGAATACATAATCGCATTATGGATAATGTTTTTAAAGGCTTTTTCTAATAAGTCACGATCTGTCCTTATATACATGAAAGGAGAAATTTGTTTTATGATCTGAATGTCTTTTTCAGAAGCAAAAAAACCGAGATCCTTTGTTACCGAATCAAATAATTCTAAAACTTTAACTTCTTCCAATTGCAGTTTAAAGGTATCTTGTTCTAGTTTAGACATACTCAATATCTCTCGAACCAATTGCTCCATTCTTTCAATTATTTTGTGGTTTTTTTCTAAATAGACATCACGATCTTGATAAGGGCCGATATGATAAATCATTCCTTCTATATATCCCTTCATTACAGTGAGAGGCGTTTTTAATTCATGTGCAATCGTTGCGAAAAATTCTCGACGTTTTGTTTCAATTTTTCTTTCTCTTTCAATATCATCTTTTAATTGTTCATTAGCTATTTGTAAATCAATCATTGTTTGTTGCAAATTATTCGACATCTCATTCAAGCTATTGGATAATTCCTCTAATTCGTCATTTGATCGAACTACGATGTGTTCGGAAAAATCCAGGTTTGCCATCTTTTGCGCACCCTCATTTATATAAATGAGCGGTTTTGTAATGAATCTTGAATATAAATAGGCACTCCCCAATCCAATACACACTACAATGATACTTATATATGGGAGAAAACGTACTAAAACTTGTGACGCTTCATCAATAGGCTGAAATGTCGCAAGTACAGTAACCGTTAAATTATCCTCATCTAGAAATTCAATTGGCAAAGTAACAGAAAATGCATTCGTAAGCGTTTCTTCATTCTTTATTAATGCTGCTTTCGCAGTAAGATTTGGTGATTGCGTAATCCCCTGCATCATAAAAGTAGGCGAATAGATAATCGTTCCTTCTTTATTTTGTAGGAAAATGAAGGCATTATTATTTTTGATGTAGTCCTCAAAAAGAGGTGTCGCATTGTGCAATTGTAAATCTTTAGAATTATGGATTATTTTTTCTATTCCAGATTGGAGCTGATTGGTTTTATATTGTTCATAAAATGTTGGAAGAAAGAAGTATAATATTAAATAAATCAGGACGGCAAAAGATAACAATATGAGAGAGGTAATCATAAAGAGCTTATAGGTTATTTTTTTCATCTTCATGATGTGTACAATCCTATTCATCGATTTTGTATCCAATACCCTTGACTGTTTTAATGTAGGGTATAGTTAATTTTTTTCTTAAATTTTTTATATGTGTGTCAATCATTCGTGTTTCTCCTGAATAATCATATCCCCATATTTTTTCAATGATGATTTCTCTAGTTAGCACCTTTTTTTCATTTTGAAGTAGTAGTTGTAGAATTTCGAATTCTTTTGTTGTTAACGGTATTTCTACCTTATTGACATAGGCTTTATATCCGTCACAATCGACATTAAGTTCATTAAAATTCAAATGATTAACTCTATTTTTATTATTACTTCTTCTTAGAACCGCTTGTACTCGTCTAATCAGCACATGAAATGAAAATGGCTTTGTTATATAATCGTCTATCCCTAGGTCAAAGCCTTTCATTTGATCTTGTTCTTCTTCTAAAGCGGTTAACATAATAATTGGTATACTTGACTCACTTCGGATCATTTTGGCCACTTCAAACCCGTTAAGGTTTGGCATCATGACATCCAGAAGAATTAAATCAAAGGCTTGCGTATTAAATCGTTTCATTCCCTCTAACCCATCTGATGCAATCTCTATAGAATAATTTTGTGTCATTAAAAACTGTTTAATTAATTCTTGAATTTCTAAATCGTCTTCTACTACAAGAATATGATAGTTCATCGATAGATCCCCCTCGTAGCCATTATAACCGCTCAATTTGTAGTTTATGTGAAGATATTTCACATTTTAAAATTATATTAAACAACCTTCCTTTACAAAGATGGAGCTTCTTAACGACTTTGTTTTGTAACATCAAGAAGAACAATTTCTCTACATAAACACCTCAATATCTCCACACAAATACCAGATTGGTCATGTACATTAGTTGTTAGGAAGAAAATTCATTTTATTAAATAGAATGGGCCTTCTAGATTGATAAGTCTATATAGCCGTTTTCTTTCAACTTATTCAACTAAGGAGAAGCTTTTATGTATAAATTTAATCTACTTCCAGTGTTGTTTTTGGTCGTATTTATGTTGTTATTGTGTACGTGTTTAACATATGTATCACTTAAAGCATTAGGAGCAGAGGATATCTTCTTTAAGTGTTTGACGTCACTTGTTAACATGGCAATGAGTATAGTCTCTTAGACGTATTTTTCAATATGATTCAAAATAGAAATCCATTTGGTAAAAAAGATGGATTCTTTTTTGTCGTTATATGGTTTATTTGTAGCATTTTCATCCTTTAGCATATAAAAATCTATACTGGTAGATTTCTTACATAAAGAGTTTAATTAATTTCACAAAATTCCCCCTAAGATAAACATGTATTAAATTTCACCTGTTTATCCTAGGGGGAATGTATGTTATTTTTCACTTCTATTTAGGGTACAATTCAGCTATACATTTAATGCATTAATTTGGAGATGTAGAGCCTTGTATCATATCTTCTTCTGAATTAGATGAGAAAGGATCCCTCTGTTCTGGTGTCCATTCATCTGGTTTTGAGGAGAACTCCTCCCTCTGTTCTGGCGTCATTTCCCCTCTTGGATTCGGAGATTCCCACTGCCGCTGATCTGGAATTTTATCTTCTGAATACGTATTATGATCTTGGTACATATTGGTTTCATTTTGATCCAAGTTTCCACCTGAGTTCATCAAGTTCGCAAATAAGCCAATTGCTATTCCGATTGATACTAAGCCAATGGATGCTGCGATTTTCGTCCACATTTTTTTCACTCCCATTTAAAATTTCAGCTATATTGTTAGTTCTTCTTTAAATTTTTACAAACCAAATTTCGTTGTTCAAGATAAACTACCTTATCAGACTGTTTAGCGACTTCCTGTGAATGCGTAACAACGATGATACATTTATTTTCTTTATGAGCTAGTTCTTTGAACAATTTCACAATTTCATCTGAAGTTTTCTCATCTAGATTACCAGTTGGTTCATCCGCAATTAGTAAATCTACTTCACAAGACAGTGCACGAGCAATAGCTACACGCTGTTGTTGACCGCCACTAAGCTGTAAAACCTTTCTTTTTGCTTCGATTTCCGATAAGCCAACCATTTCTAATAACTCAAGAGCTCTTCTCTTTTTATCTTTTATGTTAACCCCTGTAATTTCCATTGCCGTGACGACATTTTGAAGAGCCGTCATATACGTAATGAGATTATATGATTGAAAGATTATCGAAACATATTTATTTCTATATTTATCTAAACCAATTTTCCGTATATCTTTTCCCTTGTAGAGCACATGTCCTTCTTTTGGGTTATCTAACCCACTTGCTAAACTGAGTGCTGTTGTTTTTCCTGAACCAGAAGGTCCTAAAATGCTATAGAAACAGCCTGTTTCAAAGGTAAAGCTTACATTTTCTAATAAAGTATTCTTCTTGTTATTACTTTGATAATAGTATGATAGATTTTTAAATTGTAATATCGTGTCCATGTGACGCCTCCTACTCATCTTTTAAAAGTATTTCTTTTGGATTTAAGCGAAGAATTGATAATGCTGGAAGGAGTGTTGATAAAATCGCAATTAATAACCCTATCCCACCTAAATTCAACACATCTTGTGATGATATACTTACATCTATGTTGTCAATAGGTTCAACATCTTTTTCTTGTTTACCCACCATTCCAAACGAGAATCCTAAAGTATTTGATTCTTGTTGCTGATCTTCGGCAGCAATAACTTCTTGCTGTAATAAACTATCTCCCATTTTTTGAGACACTGTTTCACCTGTAATGATAGAAATACCAAATGCTAGAATCGCTATACATAGTACTTCTACTAATAGTTGTCCTATTAATTTCCTCTTTTTTTCACCAATTGCCAACAGGATACCTAATTCCTTACGTCGCTCTTTTATCGTCAACGTAATAATTAGACCTAAAATAATTGATCCTGCAATGGAAACTAAATAGACAATCATTTTGGAAGTAGCGGCAATATTCTCGATAGGGCCTACCATTTTTTGATATAGAGCATCATGCGCATCTAACTTAAATAAATCGAAATCGATATTTGTTTTCTTTGCTTCTGCTTTAAAATCCTGAATATTCTCTGGATCATTTAAGTAGTAAATGGCTTCGTGAATGGATACATTCTTTTCATCACTTTCTTCAGACATTTCTTTCGTTGAGTCATAAATAGTGTATATTTTGTTAGATGGGTGCATCATAGCTGGTAAATTTCCCTCGAAGTCAGTTATTCCGGAGTTTTTGTATATCCCTATTATTTCTAACTCTACCTTCGATGTTTCATCGATTGATTGAATTTTTAATTTATCACCAACTTGAAGCTCGTTTTGTTCAGCTAACCGTTTTTCAATTAGGGCTACTTTCTTATTCGTATCCTCTGATGTAATTGGACGACCATCAATAATTTCATTCGTTCCATCTGTAAAATCTTGCAATAAATCAGAACTCCTTACACCTTGGATAAATGTATTAGGCATTTTCATGTTGCCAGAGTTACTACCACCTACTGTTCCAACTACCCCTTCGTCACCTTTATCACCATTAATAGGGTTGAAATCATCCGCTACTAACATGTCACTTTTAAGATAGTTGTAGTCTATTACATAGGGTGATTTAGCTAAATGGTCTGCTTCATCTGCAAAAAGTTCAGGGTGCTTTATTTTTCCATTTGGATTCTCTTCTCGCTGTTTCGCCACATTTTCCATAAGCTTCTCTTCGTCTAATCTAAGGCTCACGTCTACACCTAATGTTTGTCTAGCATGATCATTCGCCCTTTGAGAGACATTTTGTATTGCAAAACCTGCTAATACTAAATTAGAAACTACTAAAAATACAGTAAATAATATTAACGATTTCCCCTTCCTTGCTTTAACACTTAAAAATGCACGTTTGATAAAATTCATTTACATTACCTCCTTGATAGCTCTAAATATATAGGAGTAAAATGTAGTTTATATGTAGATAGTGCGAAGTTTATCTAGAGATATACGGGAGTTTATGTGAATCAATGTCCGAACGTTATTTTTGAAGGAACGCTATTTTATTATAAAAATGAAATTCCCCCACCAACTCGATGTCTTGGTGAGGAAATTACATAATAGTTTTTTCTACTTTTTTTAAAACTGTAATATCAATTACTTTTATTCTCATTTCTGCTGCATAACGCTTGTCTCCCCAAGCGAACACTTCCATGCTGATTTGTCCATCCAAATTCTTAGTATCTTTTCAAATGCTCCTCGACAGAGTTGATGACTAAAATCCCAAGAAATAATATAGCTAATCCACTCTAAGAAACCATCCTGTTGAGTAAAACATCTGCAAAATGAATGTCATTTATTTAACGCCCCTCACTCGTTAACCGAATGTTGTTCTTATTTATACTAAGAAATTAGAAAAAAGGAACATACACAAATAGCCGCATGTCCCTTTCCTTCATTATTTCATATACGTATTCAATACTTGCTCGATGTCAGCATTGAGTTTATTGACATCGACCGTCGTCACGGGTTGATTGTCAAGCTGATACTTTTGTTTAAGCTGCATAATTCTACGGACGCTGTCATTAATGCGGTCCTCTGCTATTTCTCCCTTATTTACTGCTGCTTTCACAGCATCGATGGCTGATGTTACATTGGAGAATTCATGGGCGATTAAAATAATATCACTCCCCGCCTTCACAGAATCTACAGCGGCTTGCCCGATATCAAAATGATTGGTGATGGCTTTCATTGTCATATCGTCGGTCATTACAACGCCATCGAAGCCAAGTTGCTTTCTTAACATGCCTGTGATGATTTCCTTCGACATAGAAGAAGGATACTGTTGATCAATTTTTGGTAATAAAATATGGGCGACCATCACCACATCCGCTCCATTGTCAATGGCATCTTTAAATGGTAAAAGTTCTAATTGATTTAAATCGTTCAAGCTTTTGGTTACCTTTGGCAATTCTAAATGGGAATCCACCGAAGTATCACCATGCCCAGGAAAATGCTTGACGACAGGAATTACTTGTTGCGACTCCAGCCCTTTCATTGTTTGAAGTCCTAATTTGCTAACGATATCGGGATTATTGGAGAACGAGCGATCACCGATAATCGGATTATTCGGATTGCTGTTGACGTCTAGTACTGGTGCAAAGTCAAGGTTGAAGCCAAACGTCTTTAATTGTTCCCCTAGTAATTGACCTACCTCATAGGAGAACTTGGATTGGTTAATATCCCCAATTTTTTTGTTCGTTGGGAAATTTTTTAAAGGTCTTGGTAATCTGACTACTTTTCCACCTTCTTGGTCGGTTCCAATGAAAAGTGGAAGCTGGTTATTTGTGTTTGCAGCCATTATGTCATTGATGAGCGTTACTGTTTGCTGAGATGTTTCAAGATTATTGGCATAAAGAATGAAACCACCTACTTTGTAATCTTGAATTAAACTTGTCGTCTCCTGTTGGAGCGTCGTACCCGAAACGCCAGCAAACATCATTTGGCCAATTTTTTCGTCCAACGTCATCTGCTCTACTACATCTGTTGCTTGATGTGTGAGTTCGGTATAGACCGAAATATGGTGAACAGCAGGATTGGCTTCGTTGTCGGTCGGTTTTGGTAAGATCCACTTTAATTGATAGGAGTCATTCACTTGATAAACAAGAATGACTTGATTGGTCGTTGTATCCTGATAATAGCGAACATCATCGGGCTCACCCATGCTTTTTTTTATATCAGCTAAATGAATCTTCTGTACACCCTCTTTAAATGAACGGATATCGAAAGCCTGCGAACCATGATAGCCAATCGTCACATCCTGATAATCTTCGTATTGTCCATTAGCTGACTCAACTACTTGCTGTGGTTCCCCCCATTGCTGATGAACCGTCTGTTGATCTGCCTCTCCCGCAGCAAATGGCACATCTGGTACTTTTCCTTGTTGCGCAAAATGGACAATGTCCTGTATCAACTTCTCAAAATTTTCAGAAACATCCGCTTGGACTGGAGTTGTCTCAGAATTTCTAGTCGTTTGTGTGGCTGGCCTCATTTTCATGCCGATAAAAAAGAGTAGACCCATTAACATCAGCACAACAATAAGGAGCAAACCACGTCTTCTTTTATGCATACTAAAACCTCCTTCATCAATGAAATAGCAACATCGAAATAAATCTACCAACTAACGTTATCATAACCGCCACCTGAATTCAAAACTAGCGCTATGAACAAAATAACGGCCTTCCATAGAAAATATTATCGTAAGCTAGCAAAAAGACAAAAG
This sequence comes from Lysinibacillus cavernae, assembly GCF_009724685.1. Lineage (GTDB taxonomy): Bacteria > Bacillota > Bacilli > Bacillales_A > Planococcaceae > Lysinibacillus > Lysinibacillus cavernae. The sequence continues at coordinate 102,980 of NZ_WMEF01000002.1, read as the reverse complement.
AAGATGTTAAAATATTCACATAAAGGGGGATACAAAGCATGGGAAAATTAAGTAAAAGGAATATACTGTGGATTGTACCAATCGGTATATTAGGGGTGTTTTGGTACTTTTATGGTCCACAAAAAGATATTACGGACAATGACTATATTACATATGTAAAAAACTATTCTTATGAAAATAGTGCAAAAACATTAGAGGGTGCCTTTGCTTCTGCCTGCGAAAATCCATATTGGGTTTATTTTGAAACGCAAAAGGGACAGGATGTAGTAGAGTTCGAGGGTGATTGCACCGTTAACAATGAAGTGGCCAAAGTTAATGTACAGTTTCTTGTAGATAACGACATCACAAGTGTCCAATCAGGTGCAATGCTTGTCGATAGTAAAATGCAGGAAGAAGCAAATCGCGATCAATTTCTGCTGGCACTTGTTCAATAAAGGATGAACACCCTTATAGTGATGCTATGAGGGTTTTTTCGTATCACGAAGGATGGTGATGAATGTGAAGACATGGACGGTGGTCATAGATAGACCAGTTGGTTACATAGATAGCTATCATAATGTTTATCCTATTAATTATGGATATATTGCTGGAGTGATGGGCGGTGATGGAGAAGAGCAAGATGCGTATATTATTGCTAAAAGTAAGCAACTTCCTCTTGACTCTTTCACTGGTGTCCTAGTAGCCATTATTCATCGAAAAGATGACAACGAGAATAAATGGGTCATTGCTTCGCCAAATGAAACATATACAGTAGAGGAAATTTTGGCGCAAGTCCGGTTTATGGAGCAATATTTTGATGCTGAAATCGAAATGATCCAATAAAAAATGGAGAGTTATTAGCCTCTCCAAATAGTAACCATTATTTTTTCACAGCTATCCAAATCGTCCATCGATCCTTTTCGATGATGGAGCCTTCTATCGTGATGACCTTCCTTATATCTTCAATAAGTGCCGCTAATTGATCATCATTTAATTCATGCAAAAGACTACGTCCCACTCTGCCTTGTAAATCGACCAGTAATTGCTCCTTATTGGCATAGACCTGTCTTGTTTCCCATAGTTTCAGCTCGATAATTTCTTGAAAGCCTACTTCTTTTAAGCTTTCTGTAACTACCTGACTACTATGTCTTCGCTCCACTTCCTTTTGAATGAGGGATGGGAAACTTTCAAAGAAATAACCCCTTATATGATGGGCATCTCCTTGAAGTAAGCAATCCTCTGGGGTACGATCCTGTACAATAAAGTAACCATTTTCCCGTAGGAGTCGATATGCCTCTTGAAAGCATACTTTGACATCTTGTATGTGATGAATCAATGCCCGTTCAAGCACAACATCAAAGGTATTCCCTGTAAGCCCTGTATCGAAAGCATTCCCTTGGACAAATGTGATTTGGGGATAAGCTCGACAATTTTCTATTGCGCCCTCTAACATGGCCTGTGAAAAATCCACAGCTATTACAGATGCTGCCCCCATATCGACAAGTGCCTTGGCATAAATGCCTCCACCACAGCCGATATCAACAGCCCGCTCCATATGATGAAAAGAAATATGTGTCGCTAACGCTTCCTTCCACGACCTGTCTGCCTGTCTTGTTGTATAAGACGTACGATGGTGCTCATTATGGAAATCAATACCCATTCGCTTCACCCTCCCCTTTTATTTTAGTGTACATGTGCTTAATCTATAAGAAAAATCTATTATAATTATACAAATACATAAGTTAATCTTATCAAATTAAAAACCCATGTATTGGACATACATGGGTTGAACTACTATCAACCATTTCTAGAAGAATGGGAGGACTTTAATATGGTCCGTTCAATCAGTCTAATTTCGTTATTTAGTTTGGCAATTGCCGCTTCCATTTGTTGATAGCGTTCCATTTGGTGTACCTTCTCAGTTGGTATTGAATCTTTTAAAGCGGCCTGCCCTGCATATAAGCTTGCTAGTAAATCTAGCTTTTGAAAATAAGCTGTGCTATATTGCTCCATAACACCCAGCCCCTTGTCTGTTACTTTTTTGCACGAACAAATGAATTGTTGTTCATATTAGTACTATAACCGAAAAAAGCAACCTCAAAACTCACACTAAAATATTATTGATTATCCATATTTAAGTAAAATATCAATCTTAAAAACTAAACTATTCACATGTTTTTAACAAAGAATAGATAAATGTATCATAGGCTTGTCCATTTTGATACATATAGTCTCGCAAAATGCCTTCCTGTTGAAATCCAAGCTTCATCAGTAGTTGATTGGATGCCTCATTTTCTAAAAAGACAACAGCTCCGATGCGATTCAAATTCAAGTGCTCAAAACCATACGTAATCGCTTTTTGTACGGCTTCTTTTGTATAACCTTGTCGCCAGTAATCCGGATGAATTTCATAGCCAATTTCTGCTCGTTTATGCGCAGCTAACCACAGATGAAAGCCAATCGTACCAATGACTTCATTCGTGTCTTTTCGTTCAATGCCCCACCGAATTCCTCTTTTGCCCTCAAAGTTATTGGCAAATTGCTTGACTAATTGTTCGGCCTGCTGTTTATCGACAAAGGGTTCTTGCCCATAATAGCGTGTTACTGCCTCATTCGAAAAACAACGAAAAATCGCAGGTGCATCCTCTTGTGTAAGCTCTCTTAATCTAAGTCTTTCCGTTTCTAAAATTGGAAACATCTCGTACTCCCCCTCTACCATCCATACCATTCTCTATACTCCCTTCAAAATCCTTTTTTTAACAATAAAAAAAGTGCAAACCTTCTTTCTAGGCTTGCACTTTTTATTTATCCAAATGCTTGTGCTGCAAGAGCAAATAATGTTTGGTTCCGAAGAGGCATTTCTTTAGCATTGCGGATCATGACAGGCGGTGTTGCAGCCAACGAAAAACCACTTTGTTCTAAAATTGGACTAAGCTCCTTTTGGATAGACGGACAATCGATACGTACTTTCCCCTGGTAGCCCCTAGCCAATTCATTGATAATATAGTGCGCTATTTCCTTATTTGGCGCTACGATTGGTCCAAAAAGAAGATAAATTGGACCTGCGATTGTTAAGCCATAGCCAATCATTTCGTTGTGTTGATTTTTCACGACAACACAGCGCTGGGACTGCTGAATTCTTTTATGCAAAAAGACTCTTCTACTATCCCCAAATGCAACTGCATCAAGTTTAACAAGCTGTTCAAAATCCTGTTCTTGAAATTCATCGATGGAGCCTAAAAAATCGGATTCCCTAGTCGTCTCCACAAATTTATCAGCCAAATATTTATGGACATATGCCACAGTAGTAAAACCCATTTTATTATATAATGGTTCTCCCTCTTTCGTAGCCACAAGCATAATGGCTGTTTCCTCTGAAACACTATCGATACATGCTTGTGTAACGATTTTACCTAAGCCATACCCTCTACATTGATCATGCACAATCACCATGCCAATGGAAGCTACATTTGTATCATAGGGAATAATTGCAGCACTGGAAACAATTTTTCCTTCCTTATTTTTATGTCCGAAAATTCGACCTGCTGTCATGATTGTCTCAATTTCATGGGCATCGTAATCCCAACCGACTGAAGCCGATAGCTCGATTAAACCCTGAATATCGGTAGAAGTAAATAATGTTAGCTGATATAAATGATCACTGATTATTGTCAATTTTGTTCACCCTCTAAAATTTGATATAAAAAGAACGTTTGTTCCATTTTACAAAATTCCTCTTACATGTACAAGCAATATCTCTTAATAATTGATAGGTTTAGCAATTATTGCTATATAAGACTTGTAAATTAGCTTATAATAGCTACTAGACTATGCACTCCTACTTCAAGCATATAAAGGTGATTTCAACATGACATCCTATGAACGTATACTAATAATGGTCCCGCCGTTTCCCTAGCTACGCTATCTACTTGTAACAAACAAAGTAGAATTTGCTTGTAGGAGGGCAATATGTTGAAAAAACAGGCAGTACCATCTTTATTATTAATGATTGTTCTTGTGGCTTTTCCACAAATTAGTGAAACGATATACACACCATCTCTACCGGATATTGCAGCTGCTCTTGGTGTATCCAATAGCTCTGTCCAATTAACCTTAAGCATTTATTTTATTGGCTTTGCATTAGGGGTTTTTTGCTGGGGATGGCTCTCTGATTTCATTGGCCGTCGACCTGCCATGCTAGGAGGTTTAATTTTTTATGGAATAGGTAGCTTTCTCTGCTTTTACGCAGAGACAGTCCCTTTTCTACTAGCAAGTCGATTCATTCAAGCGTTCGGGGCCGCTACTGGTTCCATTATTACGCAGACCATTTTGCGTGAAAGTGTAACAGGTAGTAAACGACATGCCATGTTTGCTCAAATTTCAGCCGTCATCGCTTTTACTCCTGCGATAGGGCCGTTAATTGGCGGCTGGGTTGATCAAGCTCTTGGCTTTCGAGCCGTGTTTTTTGTCCTTGTGGTGATGAGTATCTTGTTGTTCATCTATGCTTATTGTAGACTTCCTGAAACAACAAATCCTACAATAAGACAACGGATTGCAATATGGCCAGTCGTTAAACGCATGTTTGCCTCGCCAACAGTGCTTGTCTATGGACTGCTCATTGGCGGCATCAATGGTGTTCTATTTAGCTACTATGCCGAAGCACCCTTTATCTTCATAGATCATTTCCAGGTGTCACCTGGCTTATATGGCTTTCTTGGCATCATCGTTGCCCTTGCTTCTATTATAGGGGCTATGATTTCAAAACGACTCGTCAGCCTTCATCCACCACAAAAAATAATCCATGTCGGTTGTTTGGTGATGCTAGTCGGCACTTTACTTTTGACTATCGTCTGTACGCTGCCATTGCATGCTACAATGATTGCAATTGGTATCATGATCACCGTTTTTATCATGCTGTTAGGCTCAGGCATCGCACTACCTAATTGCCTAAGTCTTGCACTAGTAAATTTTCAGGATGTCATTGGGACAGCAGGCGCTATCTTTAGTCTCGGCTATTACTTACTCGTCAGTGTAATCACATCTGGTATGAGTTTGCTACACAACGGTTCTTTACTGACAATGCCACTCTATTTCTTGGTTCTATCCTTGACAATGTGGCTTTGTGGGAGAAAATTTATTTGATAATCGATGAAAAATCGCAATAAAACAGATGAGCCACCCTCAATATTGTTAGGGTGGCTTCGCCTGTCACTGACATTATTGAAAATAGTAATCCACTACTTCTTGTGCTGCTTGAAAAATTTTGTTGCTTTGCGTTTTATAGATGAACTTTGGATCCGTACAGGCTTTCTCAAGGCTTTTGGCCTGCTTTAGCTTATCGGTCATTTGCTCAATTATATCCGTATAGCCATCGAGTTGATTTGATATTTTAGGTAGCATCATTGGTGAGATATCCAAGACAATCGCCACTTGGTCCTCAGCGTAGCTATTTAAATTGAAAAAAAACCATTCTTCCAAATGCTTAGAATGTTTATCTACATTAATGACTGCCTCTTGATAATTGGCGACTATGCCTGTCGAAGTATTTGTAATCGTAAAGCCTTGTTTCGTCAGATGCTGTTCAACGAGCTTTAAAAACTGCCCGACCTCTTCATCTAGTTTCGGTGTGACAGTCGATTGAATTAAATCATCGCATTTCTGATAAATTGTATCGATTTCAGCCTGTTTTTCTACAAGTAATTTAAAATTGGACATTGAATACACGCTTCATCTCCCCTTTTTACTAAGGTAGACATTCATGAAGCGTTTTAGTCAATGCATTAAAAATTAACAACCAAAAGGAGATGCCTATGATCAGAAATTCTTTAAAAGCTATCATTATTGACGATGGAAAAATATTACTGACAAAAAACCAAGATCCAGAGGGCTATTTTTATCTTTGCCCAGGAGGCGGACAAGAACATGGAGAAACATTCCACGAGACACTGCAAAGAGAATGTCTCGAAGAAATTGGGTCTTCTGTTCATATCGGGGAGCTACTTTTTATTCGTGAATACATCGGAAAAAATCATGAACATGCCGCCTTTGATGCAGCTGTTCACCAAGTAGAATATTATTTTCTATGTCAGTTACATACGCTAGCCTGTCAGCCAACAAATCCAGATAGTCATCAAGTCGGGACAGAATGGATACCAATAGAAAAGCTACATACTTACAGACTTTATCCGAAAGCAATCATCCCTCTATTACAACAATATGTACAGGGTCAAAAAACAACGATTTATTTAGGGGACGTCAATTAAAATAGGCTGTCTTTTTCTCTAGACAGCCCTTCCTTACTTCAACGTTTTCACCATTGAATAATAGCTACTGCCTGGCGGATAATCTTTAATTTCCCCCACTACTTGATAGCCTTGAGCCTCATAAAATGTACGGGCTTGAAACTCGTAGGTTGTTAGCAGAGCTTTCGTAGCCCCCATCTTCTGAGCTGTCTCCTCTGCCTGTGCTAACAATTTACTGCCAATGCCTTTTCCACGATACGCTTCACTAAACCAAAATTTATGTATTTCCAGCCAGCCCCAATAAACTTCAGCCGTCATACCACCAATCCATTGCTGCTGTTGATCCGTGACAATCAAATGTAAAGGACGAACCGCACCCTTCTGCCTACTTTCTCGATGGTGAAAGGAGTGTTCATTATTGTACGCTCGAATTTTTTCAGTTAAAAAGGTCCTAAAATCATCATGCTGTTCGCATAAAACCTCGATTTGATACTCCACCTGAAGCCCCCCTACTCTTGATAACGCTTCAACAGTTTGTCTTGATGAGCTGCAAATATTTCTGCTAATGGAATATCATATTGGTTCGCAATCACAGTAATATTCCCTAATACATCGCCTAGTTCTTCGACAAGCTCTTGTTTATTTTCCTCATAGGAGTTCGTTTTTTCATCTGGTCGATCCCTACCAATTTCTATTGCTCGTATTGCTCTTGCAACCTCACCTGTTTCCTCTGCTAGAAAGCCAATACGTGTAAAAATATTGAGCTCTGACCAACCTCGTGCCTCATAATAATCCTTCACCCAATGCTGAAATTCATTTAATTCCATTGCTTTTCCTCCATTCCTTTCCACTTTAAAATAAATTATACTATTAATTGAGCCTCGGCGTCATGGAGTCCAGTTTTTTCGAGCTGGCTCGAAAAGCTCCTAGTGACATCCTTCGGGGCTTTGGGGCAACATGATGTTTGTTACACCGTCATTGCCATAGAACGTGGCGCATTTTAATGATGTTCCCCTCTTTCAGCTGACGTTCGTTTCCCATCGATAGTGGAGTCTAGCCCTTCACTTTCGGTACAAAAACATTTGCTGAATCAAGATAATAGTATTTGACTAGATATGGAGGAATCAACTATGAAAAGTATTGCAGTATTTTGTGGATCAAGTATCGGCGCTTCGGACGCATATCGCGAAGGTGCGATTCAATTAGGTAAAGAATTAGCAAAGCGTCAAATTACCCTCATTTATGGTGGTGCTAGTGTTGGCATCATGGCTACAGTAGCGAATACGGTTCTGCAAGAAGGTGGAAAGGTCATTGGGGTGATTCCGACATTATTAGAAGAACGCGAAATTGCTCATCAGCAGTTATCAGAGCTAATCGTTGTGAACACAATGCATGAACGTAAAAGTAAAATGATGGAACTAGCAGATGGCTTTATCGCGCTCCCTGGTGGTCCTGGTACATTAGAAGAATTTTTTGAAGTATTTACTTGGAATCAAATCGGCCTTCATCAAAAACCTTGCGCTATTTTCAATATTGAACGCTATTTTGATTTATTAATTTCATTTTTTGACCATATGCAGCATGAACAATTTTTAAAAGCACAATATCGTGAGGCACTCATTGTCGATGAAGACGCATCAGCACTAGTAGATAAGTGTGAAAGCTTTGTTCCTCCTGCTGTGAAAACCTATGAACTAATCAAATAATCGTGCGGTAGGGATAGAAACGTGTAGGTTGGTTCAAAAAAATACGGACAGCTCTTAAAAAAGAGCAATCCGTATACCAACGCACCCTTAAAAAGGATGATATTTCAACTTATTTGGATCTACTATATAGAAAATTTTTTTAATCGTTTGGGTTGAAGAATGCCAGTCAAAACAAAAAACGCCTGTTATTTTTTTATTTTCAGTGGCTACTATGCCATATTGATTATTTACTATAGCTACAGTAGCACTTTTTCCAAAGAAAAACTTCTTTGACTCGCTCTCTCCCTCCCTCCATTGCCGTTCTAACATTACCCCCTCCATCCGCAGCAAATAGAACATCATTAGATAACAAATGGGTTACTCCATGAATATCCCCTTTTGATAATGCCATGATAAATTGTTTTATATAATTTTTCTGAGGAGCACAGCTATAGAAGAGTCACCTGTATTTATAGAACTGTATAAAATAAATAAAAGGTTTTGAATAAACAATTACGATTAATAAAGATTTAAAATTAAGTTTGCTAGGATATAGTAAAGATTAATAGTTTGAAATAAATGCAATCATTGGGAATAGCGTCAATAATAATGCCAATTTGATTGTTTAGGAGGATATTTTTTTGAGAACAGACATAGATAACTGGGAACCAATCACCGTAACTGAAATTAATAATCTCTTTTCCACTATTCCGATTAAATGGGGTATTGCAGGGGGATGGGCTTTAGATTTACATTTAGGGAAACAATCCAGAGTACATAAAGATATAGATGTAATAATACTTCGAGATGAACAATTAACAACTTATCGCCATTTGTCGGATGATTGGATGTTATACAAAGCAGAAAGTGGGAAACTTGCTCTTTGGCAAGAAGGTGAATTTTTAGAAACTACCAATGACATTTGGATTAGCAAAGGCAGTAACTCTCCCTGGGCTTTTCAGATTATGTTAGTAGATATAGAGGAACAAAACTGGATATACAGGAGAGAAAAAACGATTCGACGAGATATAGAGGATATATTTTTAAGAACATATGAAAAAATACCTTACCTGAGACCTGAGATTCAACTCCTTTATAAAGGTGGAAGTTCTAACATTAGAGAAAAAGATACGAAAGATTTTCAAACAATACTTCCTTATTTACTGCCTGAACAAAAGGATTGGCTAAAAATGGCTTTGAAAAGACAATTTCCAACTGGTCATTCTTGGCTTGACTCTATCTAAGAAAAGATATGGTGCAACAGAGAAACGGCACAAAATATTAAGTGCGATGATGGTAAGAAAATATACATTCAATGAACACTTTTAGTAAATTAATAAAAAACAAGCCACTACTTTTTACGAATAGCCAAGAACTTTGAGTTCTTTTTTCGCAATTTATAAGGGCACCTTTTCAATTAACGAAGTGCTTTAGTTTAAGAGTGCGTGCAGCCACTTCCTTTCTGGAGGTGGCTATTTTCATACCTCACGAACATTGAGTGGACCAATTAATCAAAATGTTGGTATATCGTTTTTAAAGTGCAATTTAATTTATCCCCCTGCCAATTACCGTTTTCAAGACCTTGATTCATGCTTTACGGTGTGATGTTTATTGTACAGAACAATCTCGCTTTCAAAATGAAAGTGCCTTACTTTAATCATAGACCCGCCCTCTTTTCTCGTTTTTTCACTGCTACCACAGCAATCAATACCGTGACGAGCTTCACCACTAAAATAATTGCGTAAAAACTAAATGAGATAATGGCTGGTAATAACACAAGCCACCACGACCATGTAATGACATCCGTTAACTTCAATACGACAAAGACAGTGGTCAACACTTCTGCAATGCCCATCTTTTCACCACCTTACAACCCTTTCTTGACTATGTACTTACTATATACCTTAGCATAAGGTAACAACGAAGGAAAATATACTACTATTTTTCTCTAAATCATACAACAGGAGGAAGTACTATGCGTAATATTTTTGTTCAAAGTGAGTTTGCTCCTTTAAAAAGAGTTGTTATGGCTCAATCAGAATTTGCTTTCCCCGCTACAGAGGATCAAACAGATGATGATTTTTTAACAGAAGAAACGTTAGCACTTTATGAAGGTGCCAATACACTTGGTAAAAATTTCAAAGAAGTTTTCCCAGAAAGACAACAGCAATGGGAATTGGAAAGGGCGAATTTAAAGAAAGTGTTAGAAAAGTATGGTGTTGAAGTACAAGTGCCAAGACTTTTAACAAACTATGAAAAAGAGTTAGGGAAAGAAGATGGCTATAGTAATTTCTTTGTCCGAGATCCCTTTTTCACAATTGGCCACTTTTTAATCGAAGGCTCACTTCGCTTTCCACATCGACGCAACGAAATCTTACCAGTGCGTAATATATTGGCACAGGAAGCAAACGAAAATCAATGTTTCTATGTCTCGATACCAAAGCCTGATATTGGCGAAGGACAGGATTGTGAAGCTGGTCCATTTTTAGAGGGTGGCGATGTGTTAGTCCTAGATAAAACTATTTTCGTTGGTAATTCAGGACTAGCTTCGAATAAAAATGGTGTTCAGTGGCTTCGTAACTTAGCAAGCAACGTCGATTATATAGTTGTAGAAGTACCGCTTCATCCGACCATTCTCCATTTGGATTGTGCGCTAAGTTTGGTAAGAGAAGGTCTTATGATTGTATGTGAAGAAGCACTTGTAAACGGCATACCTGAACAACTAAAGGATTGGGACAAAATTCACGTTTCCTTAGAAGATGCCGCACGATTAGCTACAAACGGTTTACCAGTCAATGAACATGTCTACATTACAGATGAAGAATTTAAATGGATTGGTGACCAATTAGAACAAAGAGGTATCACTGTCGAATATGTAAATTTTAACATCTCTCGAAGTTTCGGAGGTTCCTTTAGATGTAGTACACAGCCACTATTAAGAACATATCGTTAGATCATGTTGTCAATAATTTTAGGAAATTATTCACCTTCACTTAAAAATAATATGAATAATGAGCAACCTGTAATGGCACATTATTTGTAGGAGGTGGACAGAATGTCTAGAATTATTGGTGTTGAACAATCATTATCTAATATCGAGGATGCTTTAAAAGCAAAGGGCTATGAAGTAATCCAGCTTCGCAATGAAGAGGATGCAAAAAAATGTGATGCTTGTATTATTACAGGTCAGGACCGAGATGTGATGGGAATTAGTGATCCAATCATGGAAGGTCCTGTTATTGATGCGGATGGGCTATCGGCAAACGAAGTCGTTCAACGCGTCGAAAAATATTTCCACTAAATCAACTCGTGCTGTCCCCATGTCACTTTGGCTGTGGGCGGCACTTTCCTATTCAATTCACTACATACTAATCCCTCAATCGAACTCTACTTATAATACACTTCGTTCTTGTCCAAACTACTATACACGAACTTCAAAAAGTAGGGAGACATATGAGCCAAAAAAATATAGTGCTTGGTATATTAATGCTTACAACAACACTACTCATGTCAGGTTGTTGGGATGTCACAGAGCCACAACGAATGTATTATGTGCAAGGTGTTGGGGTTGATTACAAGGATAATGAATATACAGTATACTTACAAATTATCAACTTTGCCAACGTAGCGAAAACTGAACAAGCTAACCCACAAGCTGACCCTACCGAAATTGGTCAAGCGAAGGGAAAAACAATTGAAGAAGCCGTATTCAAATTATATCGTTCAATGGACCAAGAAGTATTCTGGGGACATATGACCTTTCTTCTTTTCTCAGAGAGTGCCATGCAAGATGAGCATGCGATTGCAGTAATCGATACTTTTTTACGCTTTCGAGAGACTAGATATCATATTTGGGTCTACTGTACGCAAGACCCGATTGAGGATGTTTTATTAGTTTCTCCACTATTGGAAAAATCACCAACTGCCACTAAGTTAAGTAATCCTAAAAACACAGCTAAGCAGGAGTCATTTGTAGAGCCTGTTAATTTGAGACAGCTAGTCATTGGCTTAAATGAACCGAACCATGAAATGAAAATACCTCTAGTGACCGTCAATGAAAACTGGGAGACAATGGATGGACCCAAAACTGAAACCGTTTTTGCAGGTGTCGGTATGCTCTCAAAAGATAGTTTTAAGGGCTATATCAAAGGAAATGCCGCTCGTGGTATAGAGTGGATGAATGATGAAACACAGCAAGGTGAAATAACAGTTCAACTAGAAAATAATGAGAAAAGTGATTACTTAACAGTTGATATAAAAAAGTTAGATGTCGATGTCAAACCAATCGTAAATAATAGCCAAGTTAAATTTGAAGTATACTTAAAATTTAACACAGTGTTAAATGGCTTTAAAGGCAAGCTCACGCCGGATCAAGTAAGAAAAAAAGTAGAAGAGGCAGTCAAAAAAGAAATTATGGATACCTTTGAGGAGGGATTGAAGTTGGACGCGGATGTCTTTCGATTATCAGAATACCTTTATCGCGATCATGTAAAGGTATGGAAAAAGCTTGAGAAGGATGGCAAAATTCCGTTAACCAAAGACTCCATCAGCAAAATCGATATTCATATTAATAAAGTAAGCCCTGGTCGCAAAACATTCCAAGAGACGATTGCAGAATAATTACAGGTAGAGACCACCCATTTGAGTGGTCTTTTCGTTATGACAGGATTTGATGAATTTGATGAAGGACATCTCCCCTACTTAATCCACCGTGATAGCAAACAACCGCTTCAAGTTCGAGATTTTGGTACTTTGTTATAGAAAGTCGAGCTTCTTCCAAATTCAAAGCGGTTGGTTCGTGGATGCCTTCAATGTTGCTAGCCACACTATACATTGAGTCACCCGCAATTAATGTTTTACTTTGCGTCAAATAGAGGCTGATATGACCTGGTGTATGCCCTGGTGTATGAATAACCCGAATTCCACCGCAAAACGGTAATTCTTCACCATCGCTCACAGTCACATCCACCCTGCCCTTTGGTGGGTTCTTTAAATGGCCGTCTTTCAATAGCGGGAATTCCCCTTGAATATAAGGCTTATCAAGCGCGTGTGCATATACTTGAACATGGTGTCCACACGCCTGCAATAAATCAGGAAGACAACCAATATGATCGACATCCTGATGCGTTAGTATTATCGCCTTGAGCTGCTCCAATGACACACCTACCTGTGCCATGGCCTCACGCAAATCTTCCATTTGCCCTGGAAAACCTGCGTCAATCAATACCGCCATATCCTGATCCCATAACAACATTGGATGAATAATAAACCCTTGATAGTTCAGTTCAAGCATTTCGACACCCTTCGCAATTTTCATAACACTCGCCTCCCCCATCTTTTCATGTAAAAAATAGTGCAACATAGTTAGTTTCTGTTTCCTAATCCAAATCCCCTGTCAAATACTTGCTTTATTTTTTATCATTAGCAATCTACTAATAGTAAAAGGACCAAGCACTCAAGTTTAGTTGAGACTGGTCCTTTCATTTTTGATCGTACTAATGATCGATTTTCTTGTTATTCAAATAATCTTTGTACACTAACACGGCTACCATAATAAAACTTAGACTAACAAGGCGGAAAATCATTTCTAAACTAATCCATTCTGCTAAAATCCCTAATACAAATGCGCTAATACCAATACCAACATCAAAACTAGAAAGGAAAGTTGCATTAGCCGCACCACTTTTTGCCTCACTTACTTTTTGAACAGTCCATGTTTGTAAACATGGCATAACGGTTCCATAACCTGCACCGAATAAAATCGCTGCACAAATAAGACTCAAATTATTTGACGTATAGGATAGCACGATAAGTGATAAAAACCCTAATATCGCGGACACAATGATAATAGACCAAGGTCCATTCTGATCAAACCATTTTCCGGTAAATGGTCGTAGTAAAGTAGAAACAATCGCATTGATAAGAAAGAATAGAAAAATATGTGCTAATCCCTTTTGTTCTCCATACAGAACCAAGAAGGTAATGATAGCTCCAAAGCCTAGCGTCGTAATAACAGTTAATAATGCCTGAAACCATACATCTTTTTCAAAAATGGCTTCGATAAATCGAAATGGCTGCTTCTCGTATTTAGTAGGAGCTGATGAACCTACAAATTGAAGCGTTATTACTGCTAGTAAGCACAGAAATACGGATGAGCTGATTAACGCATGAAAGGAAAATGAACTATAGATAAGGATACCTAGACTTGGTGCAACGATAGCTCCGACTGTTGTTGAAATAGAAAAATACCCTATTCCTTCTCCTAATCTAGCTTTTGGAATGATATCTACAGCCATTGTACTATTAGCTGTAGTTGACACTCCCCACACAGCTCCATGGAAAAATCGTAATAATAGGAACAACCAAATCGTGCTAAGAAAAGGATACAACATTGTAATCATCAATAAAGTAACACTTGCACCTATAGCTAGATTTTTTCTCTTATTATCAATCAAATAGTACCCTACAAAAGGTCTAATGATAATTGCACCTATCGTAAATACCGTTGTCACTAAACCTACTTGAATAGGCGAAGCGTTTATGCTTAATAAATAGGCTGGTAAGATAGGTAGTAACATTTCAAATCCAATAAAAATTAAAAAATTACTTATAAATAGAAAAAGAAATGATGGTGTAAAAATTATTTGTTTTTTCATGTTAGAATTCCTCGCTTCTAATTATTTTGCTAAATTAGAAGCGATTGGCACACTGAAACATTCCTAAATTGCCTTAATTTTTTCAGCAATAGTCTCACCCTTTCAATATTCAATCACAACAAAAAAGACGCCATCAAACCGGCGTCTAGAAATTTCTTTGTATCGTTTCACAATGCATTTTTCACGAATGATATACAAAGGCAAAAAGCTTCCGGTTACTGAGTTCAATATGGTGTTTTCTTAAAAAATCACAGACTGGTCCCTTTGAGCATACATCTTCTATTTGTAAAAATGTTTTTACTTCAATGGCGGTTCTTCTGAAAACAGTTTCCATGGCTTTTCGCCTCCTCTCTAAAAACAATCAATAGCTTACTACAATTTAATACAAATTGATCAAAAATGCAAATTCAGCTTAAGCATAAATTGATAAATCCACACTGAGTAAGAATGTATGAGCATTACCTTTGCACAATATACCCTATCTTTCGGGGTGTCACGACATTCTTCTTATCAACCGTTTTATTAAAATCTTCAGTTGGCTTTTTCATTGGTCGTTCCACAAGATCAAACATTGACATTTGTTTATCCATATCCAACCCCCTCGTAAGGTATGATACGTTCTTTATATGATGCTTTTCTTATATATGATGATTTACTCGACTTTATGCTAACATTTCATATAAAAAATGAAGCAGTTGATCATTTCGACTAAATCGTCTCTTTTGATCTCCTGCTTCATTACTAGCGAACAATTGGTGCAATTTATGGTGGGGTAATGTTGATAAAATCTTGGTTAAAATGTGACAGATGCTGTAAGGGTAATTGTTCAAACTCTAACTGATAAATAGCCTTAAAAATCTCCTTCAATGCATCATCAATTTTGCCAGTATAAAATGTAAGAACTACGTCACAATGGGCTAATGCCACATGATCCGTTAGTTGCTTAGAAAACTGATCAATTAACGTGATATGCGCTGCTTTCACAGGTTGTTCAGAGTAAACTTTAACGGTAATTAAATTCTCTCTTAAATCTTCCTCAAATACTTGCTCGTTTGGAGATAAATTCAAATCCTTGCTTTCAGTAGCTCGGTTTTCATCTAGAATAAACATGCGATAAATAGCTTTCCCAAATCGAATATCCCATACTTCCATATCTTTCAGCCTTATTACACGTTCAAAATAATCCATCATTTTTCAACTCATTTCTGCTCACACAAATCTCTAAAAATTCAGCTACGACAATACCATTTTTCTTGCGTTTGCACGAAGTGGGCTCATTAGAAAAGATATCAACTTGATACTTAAATCACCCTTTCACAATGTTTCAAGTAACATCAAAATCTTTATTTTCTCCCCATATTACCTTTATGTATCAAAAACTATTACTGTGACCACTGTTTGAATTCACTTCACTAATGGAGTGGTCTTTTTCTTTCTAACAATTATGGTTTTAAGGATTATGTAAGGTTTAAGTAAAATAGGTGTAATGTTAAAAATTTATGATAACACATGCAGAAAGGGGCTTAACAAATGAATTCACAGAAAGAACAATCATTCAGGCAAAATAGAATATATGAGCTTGATATAATTAGAGGATTTGCCTTAATAGGTATTTTCTTAGTAAATATATTTAATTTTATACAAAGGGCAGGTATCGACAGTACCCTCTTACCTACTGGTAATTGGATTGATATTTTAGTCACCGGAAAGTTCTATGCTATATTTTCCCTTTTATTTGGAGCTGGCGCAGCTATTTTCATAAAGCGTGCCAATCATAATGGAAAACCATCCCTGCTTTTTATTCGCCGGATGGTTGTATTAGCGGTGATAGGATTGCTTCATGCTCAAGTTTGGGGTGGAGACGTATTGCTACCTTATGCTTTGGTCGGATTAGTACTATTTGCTTTGCATAAAATCCCTTCTAAAGCTTTGTTTATCATCACTTTTAGTTTGCATATGATAGGCATACTAGTTAATGTTTCTGCCTATGATTGGTTGTATGGTGGAAAGACAAATATGCCTCCTACATTAGATGCCCTATTACTAATCACTGCTTTAACATCATTTTTAGTCTATTTCATAGAAGGCTTCACTTTAATGAAAATGGATGCTCTTTCAAAACTCCAAACTCGTCCACCCCTTCATAAATGGTTGCTAATCGTTTTTGGGAGTATTTCTGTTATTTCCGTTACTGCGCAGTTCATGATAACTGACCATAAGCCAGCCCATATTTTATTAATAATATCGCAATTGCCATTAATGCTAACTTACATTCTGTTAATCTTATTGTTGTTAAAGAACAAAAATGGTCGTGCTATTCTTTACCCATTACAAGCTTATGGAAGAATGGCCATGAGCAATTATTTAGGTCAAACAGTAGTAGGAATATTTATTCTACCGATGTTCATTCATCATTTTTCTCCATCAATCATCATTTATGGTTTGTGTATTTTCACATGGGTCATTCAAATAATTATGAGCAATGTGTGGTTAAAATTTTTCAACTACGGTCCAGTAGAATGGGTATGGAGATGCTTTACCTATTGGCATATTGTTCAGTTAAGAAAATTAAACTAGAAATCGCCTATAAAAGGTGGTCTTCTTTTATTAGTAAGAAGCACCACCTTTTATTCTTCCTTACATACCACAGTCAAATCTGAGTGAAATTAGTCACTCTCTTCATTTTCTCTCTAAAATGTGCTCACACAATTCTCGAAAATTACAGCCACGACAATGCCATTTTACTTGGGTTTGTTCAAAGTCTTCGAGGTCTACGGGCTCATTGGAGAAAATGTCTGCTTGGTACTTTTTCATTTCTATTATACTGCGCTGAAACGTATGCAAAATAGTATTCATATCGAAGTCGGTAAAAACATATTTCTTGCGTTTTCCTGTTAATAAATATTCGTTATAGACCTCGATTTGCTCCAATGATACACGATATTTTTGCTGAACATAGTAGGCATAGAGCGCTAATTGCTGGCGGTCATCATCAGATTCCCCACCTGTCTTCCAGTCAACAATGACCCATTTATCCGCCAAGTCATCATAATAATGAAAGTCCATGACGACAAACACTTGAATGCCATCGATTTTCATGGAGCGGAATTGTTCTGGTTCTCCGATACGGAGTGAGCCTTTTTGTGCAGTAATTTGCTGGAATGTTTCACTCATTAAAAAATGCTCAAAGACTAACCGTAAACGCTCTTTATAGTCCTGTACAAGTTCAGGAGCAAGTGTGCCATTATAGTAAATTTCCTGCATCATATAGTATTTATTAGGCTTTTGTCTCCACAATTCGAGGTGGCGTGTAGAGTCAATAAAAGCTGCATTCAGCTGCCCTCGTGCCCAATGAATTAGCTCCTCTACTGTAGGCATCTTACCAGTTTGTATATAATCATTAATCGCTTGCTCAATAAATCGGTGGACAATTTGCCCAAATAAAATAGGCATAGACTGTAACTTTTTTAAGCGATAAACATACTGGTGATAGGGCTCCACATTATAGCTGAGCCATCCATTATGTGAAAAATAGTATTCATAGCCATATTTACGGGCGCAGCTTGTTAGCGTTTTATGACGCGATAACGACCACGAAAAGGTTGGGTATGGTGTAACTTCAAACAGGACAATCGCCTCCTAGAGCTGGTGGATAAAATCATAGACAAGCTGTACGATGAGGACAATCGTGACAATACGTAGTAAAAGCTTCACTTGCTTGGCATTCACTTTTCTCGCTAGGACGATGCCAATTTGTGCACCAATCGTAGAGCCGACCATTAAAATAAGCGTTAACGGCCATTCAATTTTCCCCGTAGCAATATACGTAATCGCTGCTCCCGAACACATGGCAAATACGCCTACTCTTGATAGCCCCACCGCTTTAATATAGGAAATCTTCTCATGGGCATATGTATAAAGCGCCAATGTACTACTGCCAGGGCCAAACATACCATCATAAAAGCCAACTCCAAGAAGGATTGGACCGTTTATTCGATTCATAGTAAAACGCTCATTGTCACCAAAGTCAGCCCCACCCATAAAGGACATAACAAGAGCAAAGCCCAATAATATAATGGCTATAAACGTCAATGATTGACTACTCATCAACGAAGCGAAAAGCCCCCCAAATGTACCTCCAATCAAGGATACCAGTAAGACAGCACGCATTTCTGCCCAAGCTATTTCTTTTCGTTTATAAATCGAATAAAAGCTAGAAAAGGCACTCACCATATTGGACACTTTGTTAGCGCCAATGGCCGAATGGACAGGTACCCCCATTAGCATCATGGTTGGTAAAGTAATTAAACCCCCACCACCAACTAACGTACCAATCACATTCCCGATGATGCCAATTAGTAAAAACAATAAATATTCCATACTATCCTTCTTTCTCTAACACAAAAGCAATCTTTCTATGATACAGTATAACAGATTGTTATTTTGAATGATGATGGAAATGAGGGGCAAGGATGCATACACAACAAAAAACACCAACACCACGCTTTTGTCACCAGTTAACTGTCATAATGGCGACTATTTTTATAGCTGGCATTACAGCGACAGTCATCCAATATCAAAAGCTTCCTGCAACAATACCTGTACTACAAAGCTTTACGAGTGATCATGCCCAGCTTGGACCTAAAATCGCTATTTTTTATTTACCCTTTATCGCACTCATGTTATTTTTACTATTACACTATTTAGAAATGAAAGCTGCTTATCCTGTCATACGAAAAAAGAAAGCACCACTGTCACATAAACAACGACAAAATGGCATCATTACTTTTTGTCTCATAAAAAATAGTATTTTATTGTATTTTACCTACTCCCTTTTCAATGACCTCACTGTGGCATTAGGACGCGATCGTATTTTACAGCAATGGCATGCGTACCTATTTCTTTTCATATTATGTGGAATCTTCAGTGCTAGCATCATACGAGGTATATTGTTAGAAAAAAAGCGATAGTGATTCTCTTTGTTATGCGAAAGAGCATGTTGTTAAAATACAACATGCTCTTATTACAATAGGACAGCTCGCTATTTAAGAGAATTCATTAATTCAAAAAAATAGTTTGAGTCATGCGTCTGATAAAGATTGAACCACGCATGTAATGTTGCTGGTGTAAATACATCTAAAACCCTCAATACATGCATAGCAAATTCAAGCGGGGCTATACCTGATGCAGTAACTAGATTCCCATCCGTTACGGCAGGCTCCATTTCGTAATATTGTTCACCAAGGTAACGAGGACAAATCATTTTCAAATAGTCTAGATTGTTGCTTGTATGCCTTCTTGCATTGAGTAAACCTACCTTTGCCAAACCAAAAGTCGCTCCACAAATCGCAGCAACCAAAACTCCTTCTTTTAAAGCATTAGATACTTTATTCAATATAGGTTCATGGATGGCTTCTAGCCATGTATTGCCTCCAGGCAGAATAAGAATATCTGCACTTCTTAATTCACATTCTTCAATAGAAATAGTAGGTAGTATGTTGATTCCTCCCATCGTATGAACAGGACTTGTATCGATCCCTACCGTAATCACCTCTAAAGGTACAATTCCCTTTTTAAAATACCTTCCTGAGTTTAATTCGGCTATTAAATAGCCCACCTCCCAGTCTGCCATCGTATCAAATACATAAAAATATACTTTTTTTGTATCCATAATAACCCTCCTTTTTACAATGAATGAAACGATACACCCTATTATAAAAAAACTTCACTGACAGTCTCAGTCAGTAAAGTTTTCATCTTGATAAAAAATAATAAGGTCATATAATATGTCAATCATTTTTTGCTTAAAACTTATTGGTTCCATTACTTGAATCGATTTGCCATAGGGTAACAGTAAATAAGGAACATATGTATGTATTACTTCTTCCTTTAGTAGAAATATTGCTTTCTTTGAAGTACGTTCTTTTAAGTGATGACCTAAAAACCAGTGCTGGCATAAGTCATCCAAAGTACTTGTCCTACCACTTATGATTAAAGTCGTTAGCTTTCCCTTATCCTCTTCTTGTGGCAGAAGGTTTTTCATAAAAAAATCACTAGCCGAAAAAAGTGGTGGTCGTTTAAAGGTAGTGGCTGTTTGATTCATACTAGTAATTCGTCCTACTCTAAAACTACGGATTTCATTCCGTAGCTGACAAAATGCAATAACATACCAGTTATTATTCCAATAAATCAAGCCATATGGATTAACAAGCCTACGTTTAGATTGCTCTTCATTACTTGTATGGTATTCCATTTCAACGGAAGTTTCGTTCACTATACTTTCTTCTAATTTTTTCAATATCGGCTCAGTAGAGGATTTATCAACAGGACTTATTACTTCAAGGCCTTCTAAATGTTGCTTAATCATGATGTCTTGCTCTTGATTTGAAAACATTGTTAGCTTTGATGTTGCGCGGTTTAATGCATCATCTAAAAAATACCCAGCTTCTTTTGCAAAAACAGCAGCCTGAAGTAATGCCGTTTTCTCATCAACATCAAAAAGAAGAGGACTTTTAATGAAATTATTTAACAGCGTATACCCCCCATTATGACCTGCTTCAGCTATAATCGGCACGCCACTAGCAGAAAGAGAGTCAATATATCGGTAAACAGTCCTTATATTCATCTCTAATTTTTCAGCTATTTCATTCGCAGTGATTTTCCTGCCTGTATTTAACATCCATAAAATCTGCATCATATTATCTATTTTAGACATTCTATCACCTCATTCGCTCTACGAAACTATTCTTTGAAAGGTCGTTCATAAAAAAGACTACCTGATACCAAATTTATTGGTATGAAGTAGCCTCAGGAAAGTGCCAATCATTTAATGACCAAATCTTTTTCCATCTGTCTGAAATTATGTATTAAACCATATTTCTGTATGCCGCGAGCTTGTTCAATACTAGCATCTGCAAACTGGCGAAATGATGCTTGATCTTTTAATGTAGAGGCATATATTGCTTCAATCGCTGGTTGCATCCATGGCTGTGTCAGCTTATCACTTGTCATTTCTGCTGTACGGCCTTCAAGGGCGGCAATGTAGCATCGTGCATAGCTCGCCAAAGGCTCCTTATCCATTTTCGCTGCCGCGACTTTTGCCGCGCCAAGATTCTCTTCCATAATTGCCTTAATAAATTGGTAATTATATTTTACGGCTGGTTGCTTATAATGTTCGATGATGACTTCGACAGCATGAATCTGTTCCTCTTTCGTCCCATAAGCATTAGCATAGAGCGCAGCAAATATGGGCTCTTTTCGACGATTTTTTATCCATTGATCCACCAGCCCCATATTGTTCGTTCGATATAAAATATGTATATGTCGATAAATCATTGCCATCGCAATCACAGCAAATATGCCGAGTGATATGGATAGGCGTACACCCGCTAATGACAGTGCCATCGCTAAGCAAATAATAGCTAAATAAAAGAATGTTAGTTTAACAATTTTCATAATGCCTCCTACTGGAATTTCTTGCGCATTTTACGAGAAAAAATGTAGCCCGCCCCCACAAAGAAGATTAGAGCCATCACTTTCATAATAGGGATAATAAACAGCTTGCTAATAAGGAATACAACGATAATATAGTAGACAACCATTGCCAGTAAAAATAATGTCAGCTTATTCACCAGGTTCCCTACTTTCCTTTAATGCCTCTTCAATCGCCGCTAACGCTTTCGGTCCCATGCCATGAAGATGAGCTAATGTGGAAAGGTCTATTTTTTCCAGTTGTTTTATTTCTGTATAGCCTGCCGCATGTAATGCCCGAATCGCTGGTTTAGCTACTCCTTTAGGCCATTCTGTCATACTCGCACTTCCCTTCACCTAAAAAACTTCTCTGCCCTATTATGCAAGTGCCAACAAAGAAATGCAAATAAGTCAAAATTTAAACATAAATAAGCTAGCTGCAATTAAATTAACGATACTATGTAGACTCCAGCTAGCGACAATAGAGCCACCTGCTATCCGCTCATTTAACCAGCCCATAACATAACCTGCAAGCCCTGTGGAAAGCACCACTAACAGAATAACTAGAACAGGAAGGGCCGACCATAACATAGCTCCATGTACACAGCCAAAAACGATACTTTGTAGTAAATTGCCCACATGAAAACCAAAAGACTTAGCTAACCTTTTCAATAGAAAGCCACGAAACAAAATCTCCTCTGACAAACCTGTTTGAATAATGGCATAGAAAAGAGCTGGTATAACCCCAGCCAAACCAAGACCAGCGAATTGATTTGCTGCTACTAAGGAGCGATCAATATAGAACAAGATGAGGGCAGTATTTGGTACCACTAACACCACACTGGAAAGGACAAAAAACAAGGCGAACCTTCCCTTATCCATAATAATAGGCTTTTGAAATCCTAGCCATGTGAGAAAGGATTGTTCTTTTTTCGCTGTGCAAAACCACCAAATAAAAGGTAGTACTGAAAATAACATCACTTGCAGTACGGCACTGATCATACTTTCAATCATCATCTATTTCCCCTCCTGTTACTTTGTTACAACAAGCATAGAAGAAAGTTCCATTATTTTCAATATTTTTTAATGATAAACATTAAATTATTTATCTTTAAGATTAATTTTTAAATGTTTTACAATAAAAACTAAATGATACATCAAAGGATCTACTCATTGTCATTTCTCTTATTTTCATTTATACTCAATTACAGACAACAAAGGTCTGTAATATACACATTAAAATATTGGAGGTCATAACCATGGATAAAGTACCTACACATTTGTTGGAGAAGGCACGAATATATGAGCAAAGCACTCGACTCTCTGTGCCTGCCTATGACAACTTGTTCGCCATGACGCAATCCTATTTTCGCACTACTTTAGGTGAACAAGATGCTTCCCTACTTATTGTGGGCGCTGGCGGTGGCAACGAGCTTGTCGCATGGGGACCAACAAACCCAAAGTGGACATTCACGGGGATTGATCCAGCTGAAGATATGCTACAAATCGCTCAACATAAAGCCGTACAATACGATTTAGAAAGCCACGTTCACTTCATACAAGGAACAATAGCTAGCTTGCCACAAACAACCTCGAAATTTGATGCGGCTAGCTGTATCCTAGTTCTTCATTTCATAGAAGATCGACAGGAGAAACTAAACTTACTGAAAAATATTCACAGGCAATTAAAACCTGGCAAGCCTTTTGTTCTCGCTTGTGCCTACGGAGAGCGAGATAGTGATGAGCTGCAAGATCGCATCAAAATATGGCAGAGCTTCTTTTTAGATGCTGGATACAAAAAAGAAAAAGTGGAAGAAATGGGCAGAGTGATCCTAAATATTTCTTTCATTTCGGCTCAGCAAATTGAAGAATTGTTGAGAGAATCAGGTTTTAAAAATAGTACGCGCTTCTTCTCCTCTGGACTTTTTGCAGGATGGATGAGTCATGCCTAACGAAAAAATCCGCCATTTCAAGTTACAATGGCGGATTTCAGAACGTTTTTTTACCAATAAATACTATAATAGTACACACTTTTATCGACCGTCATACCCATCTTCTCATAGAGCTGCTGTGCATTCTCATTATCTGTCGCTGTTTCGAGCATCATGTAACGAGCATCCTCCTGTCGACAGTACGAATAACATTGTTCCATTAAAGCTTGTGCCACCCCTTGTTGTCGAGCATGTTTTGCCACAAATAAATCGTTTAAAATAAACGATCTTTTCATTGCTACCGATGAAAAAAGAGGAAATAACTGAGCGAAACCTACTGGCTCCTCCTCCTGATACGCGAGAAAAATAATTGACTCTTCATTCTCAACACGCTCCTGTATAAACAGCTCGGCTTTCTTTAAATCCGATGGCTGACCGTAAAATTCTCGATAGGCATTAAATAATGGCACGACTTCCCTTATTGTGGCCTGTGTCACTGTACAAATTTTCATGTTTCTATTCCCCATTTCTTTATCGTTGTCCTTCTTGTATGATGGTAATAAATAATCTGACATTTCGAAAGAAACAGTTTCAAACATTTTAACATGTCAAGGCGGTGCTCTATTGGACAATTTTATCTTTTTATTTAATGAAAAAGAGGCTAAATATAAACAGGTTTATCAGCAAATCAAAGTACTGATAACACAAGGAACTCTTACTCCAAATGATTCTCTGCCATCTATTCGAAAACTAGCAGAGACACTGCAGGTTAGTCGTAACACAACGTTAACCGCATACGAACAGCTTGTGGCAGAAGGATACATACGTGGCGAGGGACGGAAAGGCTATTTTGTCAATGCACTAGAGCAGGTATTCTTACAGGAGCAGGAACAGCCAATTATGTCGCAGCCCAAAAGTAACACTACATCGCTACTTTTTGACTTTCGAGCAGGGGCTGTCGATCAGCAGCACTTTCCAATGAAAACGTGGCGCCAAATGTCCAATCAAGTATTACAGGAACCATCATGCTATCAATATGGGGAAATGTTTGGAGACCCATTGTTAAAGGAGCAGCTTGTTCAATATCTACTACAAGCTAGGGGTGTTTCTACCAATATAGAAAATATTGTAATCGGCAGTAGCACACAGCAAATGCTATTATATCTTGGCTTTTTATTGAAAGACCATTTCCCAAGTATACTATTGGAGGACCCTGGCTATAACGGCGCGCGTGAGGCTTTCCAGTTGCATCATTTTAGCATAGAGGCAATGCCCGTATTAGAGACAGGTGCACAACTTGATGTATTAACACACTGTCAATCACGACTAGTGTATGTCACACCGTCACACCATTTTCCGTACGGTGTGTCCATGAACATTCAGCAGCGACAAGCATTAATACAATGGGCTCAACAAGTAGATGGCTTTATTCTTGAGGATGACTATGATGGAGAATTTCGATATTCACAGCAGCCATTTCCTGCCCTTGCCTCCATCGACCCTTCTCGGGTAATTTATCTAGGAACATTTTCAAAATCCTTCTTACCCGGCGTGCGATTAAGCTATATGGTGTTACCGAATGCGCTTGTGCAGCCATTTAAAGAGCGATTTGCTCAATTTGAACAAAATGCTTCGTCCCTCCACCAACGAACGATGGCACAATTTATGGCTCAAGGGGAATGGACACGCCATATTAAAAGGATGCGAATGACGTATAAACAAAAAATGCAGCACCTTGTTCAGGAGCTACAACGACAATTCGGTCAGCAAGTGACTATTTTAGGTGAACAATCTGGGCTTTATGTTCTAGTGAAGATCCTATCTCCACTTTCAGAACAACAGTTAATCCAACGAGCGGCATCTTACGGTGTGAAGGTTTACCCAACTAGCCCCTTTTTTCTCCATGAAACAGCTGAGCAACCAATGTTACAATTAGGATTTAGTAAGTTAACGATGGAAGAAATTAATCTAGGTGTCGAACGATTAAAAGAGGCCTGGCAGCCATAACCAACAAAGTTATGGCTTTCCCCTCACTCTTGATACATCCTAAAAATAATCAATAAATGTCGGGATGCCCACTGGTAACACGGCTTCTAGCAACGCAATTTCCTCAGCACGCCCCTGTAAACGTTCAATTTTTTCTAAATAGTTCGGGCGTTTGTACCCTAACAGCATAGTAGCCAATGTTTGGACCGTTAAATGAACCGCATTGTCGTTCAAAGTCTCACTCACCTTTTGAACAGCTAACTTGCCACCATTCATTTTGATAATGAATGTGCCGTTATTCCAAGCCACAATACGATCACTGACAGCTAACTGTAGCTCGAAATCATGACCAACAAACGGATAGCGCAATAAAAACTCTTTCACATCAACAATTCTCGCCATGAAATAAGGCGAAACCTTTTGAATAATCTCGCTGTCCTCTAATAAAAAGGCCACCGCTTCATTTCCCGTTGTTTTTCCATAGACATTATAAACCATCGAGCCATGAGCAGAGACGAAATTCCATAAACCTTTGCGAGCCTCTTCCTGCAAATAGACGATTTCGTCAATGTAATAATTTTCCTCCATAATACGATAAAACATATAGCCCTGCGCCACATCTTCTTCATCGTAATAGACTGCTGCTTGAAGGTTGACATCACTGTCGATGAATTTTTCCTCCCAGAAATCCTCCTGAAATTTCTCATTCCAAGCAATACTATTGCGCACCATCACCCCATGTGTTTTTTTTGCATAGCGTGCGTAGATTTCCACGACATCCTCATGCTTTGGATCGACACGACGAATTTTCCCATTGAGCCCAGCATAATGCGGAAGTTGCGTATCCTTTACCTGAAACTCCACAATATCACTCATAATTTCCCAACCTTTTTTGCGGTAATAAGGAATTGAATATGGAAATAAATAGGAAATACATTGCCCTTCGTTTCGCATTCTTTGCAGACTTTCAATAATCAAGCTCTCCATTAAGCCATGACCCGAATACTCAGGATATGTCCCTACCGCTGTAATACCACCCATTTCATAAATCTTGCCATGCACATTGACCTCAAATGGCAAACTTAGAATTTGCGATACAAGCTGTGAACCATCAAACCAGCCGATAGCATGCCCCTCATTAAATTGTCTACTTTTAGCATTCACAAAACGACGATCCTTGTGAATGGACATAGACATTTGAAATACATAATTCAGTAAATCAATGGACTGTGCCATTTCATCTAATCGAATTTCTCGCATGACTAAGCCTTTACGTTGATTCATGATTCCCTCTCCTCATCAAATAACTCACTTAAAATGGATTGTGGTGCACTCAAAAAACGTTTGGTGACAATGTAATGAATTGTATCCTCATAGCGAATCGATTCAATCTCTCCATTATCAAAACTATAAATCGTCGCATTGGGATAGCCAAGCAGAATGGGTGAGTGTGTGGCAATAATAAATTGTGCCTCATGTTCTAAGTCCTTTATAATTTTCAAAAGACTCAACTGCCTTGTTGGAGACAATGCTGCCTCAGGCTCATCCAATAAATAGATAGCCTTGCCTTTAAAACGATTCATAAATAATGCAAGAAAGGATTCACCATGGGATTGATGGTGTAGAGATTTCCCACCAAAAGCGTTATATCTTCTTGGGTCTTCTATCAAATCAATATGGCTGGCGAATTGATAAAATGTTTCCGAACGAAGAAAAAATCCATTCGAAATCTTCGGCAACCACGACAAACGGATATATTCACCGAGTGAGGACTCTGCCTTATGTACTTCATATAAATTTTGACGACCACCACCCGCCGTATTAAAATCACAGCGATCTGCAATCGCCTCTAGTAATGTTGATTTGCCCGAGCCATTCTCCCCAACAAAGAACGTCACATTTGTTGGAAACTCCAACTCGTGTAATTCCTGCAAGCTTGGGATATTAAAAGGATACATTTGTTTATTCGGAATCGTATCCTGTAACACCTTACATGATTTTAGATACATCGCGTTTCCTCCTTTCTCTTATTATAACGAACATCATCGTTGCTGAAACGTAATTCACCTATCTATTCGGAAGATAAAAAATAACAATAGTCAATCAAATCATAAACTCACTATAATTTCTATTAATGACCCCACCAGAATCCCTAGCAAAATTATTGCCTGAAACTGTTCACGAAGTCCCTGCTATTTCCTCAAATACCTATGATATATTTCCCGAGAAATAAATAAAAGATATGTCGAAAGTTGCAATTATTAGACGTAGAATTATGTCACATTTTTGATTTTCATATAAAATGATTGGTGGCGAGCGCCTTGAATAGATGGCGTGGTTTTTCCGATAGAAGCTTTATTGCGCGGAAACTTTTACTGATTGATCACCTTGCGTCCTTTTCAAGTGTATTTTCTCATTTTTTAATCGCCTTCATTATTTCATTAAACAAACTTCCTTATACCACCAATTCCTCGATCAACTAAGTTTTCACTCGAAATTGATGACCTCAACAAAAGTTCTATCTGCTATGCCTCGCTCATAAATTGAGTAACAATCAAATGTTAGAAGGAGAATCGCCATGTTTGTGACTCATTTTTATGAAAATAAGACGTCCGTTTTAAGCCAATTGCTCGTCAAACTCCCTACTGTGGAAGAGGATATTAGAATTAAAGGACGTAAGGCAAAGGTGTTGGAAGTGCTTCAAATGGATGAATACAATTTTCAGGTGAAGATTGTGTTCGAAAAAATCCCTAAAAAGCAGCCACTTAAAGAAATAGGAAAGAAAAAGAGATAACCTTTCAACATCCTGTTTATTCTATCTATAGTACGGGAATAAAAAAGATAACGAAATGCGAAATATTCTCATCATTAAATTTCCTCAAGCAAAACCGTTGACTTTTTAATTGATAACAATTATCATTATCAATAGATTATTTCTTATCTCCAAATTGCTTATATCAGAATCCCCCTCTTTTTTGAATAAGCATGTATCAAACGGATATTCTTACATCAGACTAAGAGTATCCGTTTTTATCTGTATACGTAGGAGAATTTTACATAATAAAGGAGCTGTTTTGACATGGATTATCGTATTGAAAAAGACACAATGGGTGAAATAAAAGTACCTGCCAATAAAATTTGGGGTGCGCAAACACAGCGCAGTAAAGAAAATTTCCAAATTGGTACGGAACAAATGCCAATCGAGCTCGTGCAAGCCATGACGATTTTAAAGAAAAGTGCCGCGATTGCTAACCATAAACTAGGTAAGCTATCTGCTATTAAAACGAATGCCATCGTACAGGCTGCAGATGAAATTTTAAATGGTCAATGGGACGATCAATTCCCTCTTGTTGTTTGGCAAACAGGCAGTGGTACACAGTCCAACATGAACGTTAACGAAGTGATTGCACACCGCGCTAACCAACTATTACAAGATGCAGGTGAAGCTGATCGTATTCATCCGAATGATGATGTCAATAAATCACAAAGCTCGAATGATACTTTCCCAACGGCATTGCATATTGCAGCTGTATTAAAAGTGGAAGATTATTTATTACCACGACTTCGTCTATTAAAATCAACTTTAGAAGACAAGGCTGTTCAATTCAAAGATATTATTAAGATTGGACGTACGCATTTACAGGACGCGACGCCTCTTACATTAGGTCAGGAAATTAGTGGCTGGGCAGCCATGCTTGCCAAATCAGAGCACATGATTATCCAAAACATTGACTATATGAAGGAGCTTGCAATCGGTGGAACAGCGGTTGGTACTGGTATTAACGCTCATCCTGAATTTGGTGATCGTGTAGCTGCGGAGATTAGTGAGCTAACAAGCAAACAATTTACATCAGCTGCGAATAAATTCCATGCTTTAACAAGCCATGATGAAGCAGTCGTTGCCCATGGCGCATTAAAAGCATTAGCAGCTGATTTAATGAAAATTGCCAATGACGTTCGCTGGCTAGCAAGTGGGCCTCGCTCCGGTATAGGTGAAATCACGATTCCAGAAAACGAGCCAGGCTCATCGATTATGCCAGGTAAAGTAAATCCTACACAAAGTGAAGCTATGACAATGGTTGTTACACAAGTAGTCGGAAATGACGCCACAATTGCCTTCGCCGCTTCACAAGGGAACTTTGAACTAAACGTCTTTAAACCAGTTATCATTTATAACTTCATACAATCAACTCGCCTATTAGCTGATACAATGAAATCATTTAACGACCATTGTGCTGTAGGTATTGAACCAAATAATGAAGTGCTAGATCATAATTTACAAAACTCATTAATGCTTGTAACAGCATTAAACCCTTATATCGGCTACGAAAACGCAGCAAAAATCGCGAAAAAGGCACACAATGAAGGCACGACTTTAAAAGAAGCAGCCATCGCAAGTGGATTACTAACTGAAGAACAGTTCGATGAATATGTAGACCCTGCAACAATGATTTATCCGAATGTAAAATAGTTTGAATACCAGTATAAGTAGGATTGGGATTTAGCCCCAGTCCTTTTATTTTGCCTTTCCAAGATTAGTCGTAGTAAATCACACTACGACGTGGCTAATGTAAATTCTTCTCTCAATTCCCATTCCTCACTTGATTGCTATGTTTATTGATATAGCCTAGTGATTCTATATACACATAAAGGTAATTCAACTATCCATAATAATTTCACCTGTTAATGCAATAATAGATTCTACTTCTATATTCGGTAATGATTCAGATACATTCGTCAATGCAAATTTAGCGTTTTCCATTTCAATCCAACCTATTTGCTCGGTATCTTCTACCTTTCCAACAAAATAGTACTCAACGATGTATAAACGAGTACCATCACTATAATCAGCCGCTTTCCAAATTTCCCCCTGTTTTCTCGGGTCAATGCCAAACTGTTGAAAAAATTGTTGGATGGCAGGTGATGTATGCACAATACCCTTTACATAATAACTACAATCCTCACATCCACAATGCTCTTTATCAGAAATAAGAGGCAATGGTGCATAGAGCTCTTTTGTTTGCTCAATATGGACAATCACTTTATAGCCTAAGAGTTGAATTGTTCTCATTATTCTCCCCCCCTTAATTACTTCGGTTACCAAAAATAGAAATTATAGTAAATTCATTACAACAACTTGTGCCTGTTCCATCTAATAGTTGAAAGGGTGAACAAATAAGGATGCCATTTGAAGAAGGTATAGAATTAAATAAGGAGGAGCGAGTTGAATGGTTAATCAATGAGTACAGTGAAAATATAGCTCTTCTAGCATTTACGTATACGAAGAACAAGCAGCTTTCAGAGGGATATTGTGCAAAAAGAGTTATTAAGTGTTACGTGCACTTTAGATAATTTCAGGAATATTACTGTCAATCTAAGGAAGGATAAATTAAGAAGCTGGTCTTTTCGAAATATCGTTCTAACAGAATTTTTCTCCAAGATAAAGAGTACAAGCAATTCTCCCGAGATGGAATTGGTTGATTAGGGAGATAAACAATTGATTGCTGAGAAAATTCTTGCCCTACCAGTGCGGTTATTAAAAACTTTTAATTTTTTATTGTGATCAAGCATTTCTCATTAATTTCGAGCTGGACGATTGGGCGTTGGTCTAACATGAGCTCAAATTTCTTTTCGCTGTCCTCTCCTTCTTCTCCCATCCAGCAAACGTAAATCTCGCAAAAATCTCCTTTTGGCAGTAAATCTTTTAGGAAATCACATACATGGAGAAAAGTTCTTGTGGATTTTTCATAGTTATGTGGAGAATGTACTTTATTTTCGTCATGCATTTGCCAAAGGGGGTCCCCTTTTGTTTCAAGCTCATAAAGAAATGGCGTTGTAAAATGTTTATGCTGTAGTATTTGGCAATCTTCGCTATCAAGGAAAACCCCTCTTATTTCAACTTCATTTTCCATATAGTCGTCATTTATTGCAACTGGGAAATTTAATCCTATGTAGGTTGCCATGCTCATTTGCTTCATTCTCCTTAAAAAAACACCCTGTAAATTTACAGGGCGTCAGCAACGCAGCTGTTGATATCGTAAAAAGACGCGCTTTTGTGTTCGAACTTCTAAATACTTTACTCGTGTCATTATTTCATTGGTAATCCTCTGTAGAAATTGCTTGAAAGAACTAGGCTTCAAACGACGGGTTGTCCGTTTCTTTTTGTGAGGTTTGCTACCGTAGTATATTAACGGAAATAGCAGATGCTTTGATTGTTTGATATTGCGGTGGTGTTTTTGGTTCCATATACAATGTTGAGTAATAGGCATCCGCAATGACAATCACGTAAATAATCAATAGTAATCGTTTTGTTCAATAGTTCAAAAAAATCATTTCTCCCTTTTTTCATATCTAACAATTAATATTTGTCTACTTATTCATACGAGCAATAAGAAAAAAGGTTTCAAATTTTTTTAAGGGAGACAAATTTGCCTCCCTTACGCCTCCAGACTTCTGCCACCATCATTTTCCCAACGATCAATGTCCCAATGATCTTCTTCTTTTTCTATGAATGACATATTGTCCATCACCCTTTTCAAACGTTCTTATCTATTTTATGAAGGGGAGGAGGTTTTCGTTCATCGTAAAATAGGCTTAATTTTAAAACCTAATGCAATCGCAGCACCGATACAGCTGGAAAGACAGCCTATGATTAAATAAATACTCAGCGTTGATTCACCAATGGCAACAGACGCAATGCCACCAATCACTGGGAATAAAGCTACCATATAGCCACTCTTAGCCCCGCCGATTCTTTCTACTAGTTTTAAATAAAATAGCCATGCAAGAAAAGATGCGATAACGGTTAAATATAAGAGTGCCGATAAATAGGTAATGGATGTTGGCATCATGATTTTTTGTCCCTGCATCCAGACAATACTACACATAACCACACTACCAACTGCGAAACCAATGGCATTAGCATAAATCGGATTAATATGACGCTTCGCATTTCTCGCAGAGCTTGCATCACCGATGGCCGTCAGTACAGTACCTAGAAACGCAATCATGACCCCTTTTAAATCAGCCAATCCCGAAAAATTATGTAAAGTTGGATAAATTAACACGCCAACACCTACTACGCCGAGAATACCTCCAATTAGAACGCGACGATGCAATGGCTCTTTAAGAAAAATCCGAAGAGCGATTGGCGTTAATATTACTTTTAATGAAAAAATTAACGTGACGATGGCAGCAGAGCTCAACATCGTAGCGTAATACAGAGCTAAATAACTAAATGCAAAATTACAAACGCCAAAAACGATGATAAAAGGGACATCGTGTTGTTGAGGTTTACCTTTTGGTTTCATAATCCAAGCAAGTATTAAAAATAATAAAGCTGTCATTACTAAACGATAGGTTAAAGATAATTCTAGACTTACTGGAGTTCCTTGAATTTTCACCGCAATAAAATTAAGACCCCATACAATTAAACAAAAAATATACATAAAATTAGTCATACGTGTTCCTTCTTAGCTATGCTTGCCATCTTCCCATAATGATTGTGTGATAGTACTTACCATCTGCAAGGCGCTTATCATTTTTTAAAATACCTTCCACTGCAAAGCCTAATTTTTCATAAAGCTGCACGGCTTTTCCATTGGTTTCCAGCACTTCTAGTGCCATTTTTTGTATACCATTGGCATCTGCCCAGTCGATGGATATTTGTAACAAGGCTTTCCCAATGCCATAACCCCAATAATCCTTACTGACCCCTACCCCAAATGTTACTTTATGTGCCAGCCTTTTTAATGAGGAGCCCTCACATCTTGAAAATCCAACGATTCGATCAGCAACAACCGCTACTAAACACAGATTTTTTTGGCTTTTTGTATCATTTAGAATAAGCTGCTCGAAGCCTGCTTTATCGATGAACGCCTCGCCTTGTTCTCGGTCGAAGTTTTCCGTTTCACCATCTAATTGGTAACGCAAATTCGATAAAGCTTGGGCATCCTCTAGTTGCGCACAGCGAATGGTATATGACAGCCCTTTTATTTGAAACGCTTGCTGATCAATCAGCATTTTGGAGCCCTCCTATTGGCTGAATTTGAACAAAACGATTATGCCAGACGGATTCATGATGCTGGATGATTTGTGGAGCTGCCAGTACGTGACTATCTAAAGTGCTATGGGCATCTTCTACTAAAATATTGTGATGGTAACCATGACTAAAAGCACTACGGATTGTCGTATCAAGGCAGAACTCTGTTTGAGCGCCAGCGAAAATCAACTGGTCGATGTGCTGTTCCTTTAAATATTGTGCAAGCTCTGTTTGATAAAAGGCATCCCAAGTTGTTTTTTGAATCACTTTATCTTGTTCCTGTCTAAGAAGTCCGTGATACAGCGCCCACCCAGGCTGACCAAACGCGAAATCATCGTCTTCATTGGCATCTGTATGCTGAATAAAAATAATCGGTACTTCGTTGTGACGCGCCCATGTAATTACCGTATTGATATTTTTGATAATGGCTTCATCGTTCCAAAGATTTTGTTGGCTATCTAGAAAAAAGGCTTCTTGTATATCGATAATGATGAGTGCTTGTTTCATAGAGTGCTCCTTTATGCTTTGACTTTTCCCTTTTTATTGTACAGAATTATCCATTGGAAGAAAATATAAAAAGAAGTATCTAGCAAATTGCTAGATACTTCAATGAGATTATTTCATTAATTCTTCTACGAATTCAACTGGTACATATGTTTTGCCAGACTCTAATAAAGCTGGTGCTACTTTAAATTGGCGAAGCGCTTTATTGTAGCCATATTCTTTTTGACCACGTGTAATTGTGTAAGATAGTGCGCCTTTAGAAACGATGGCACCTTTTTGCGTTACTTCTACTTTAAAGCCAAGTTCTTCGGCAATTAATCGTAAAGGAACCATTTTCGTACCTTCGACATCGTAAAAGTCGTTATTGATGATTTCTTGAACAGCAGAATCTGATGGTTCTGGTGTTGGTTCTGGGTCTACTTCAACTGGCATTTCCTTCTCTATGTTATCTAAAACGATCACTTTTGAAGGCGGTGTTTGTGCAGGAATGCTCATTGTAGCAATTGTGTAGAACACGACTAAGTGCTGTTCTGCTAAATCTGCCACTTTTACATCCTTACCTGAAGCACTCCCTAATTTAGTGTCTTCCCCAACATTTAATTTTAAGTTGTTTTCAGTATCTACTAAATCTTTATTGAAGAAATCAACTTCCACGCTGCTCATTTCTTCTGTTTCAACAATAATCACTTCTGGGCTGTATTGTGGTGGGTAAATCGCAAGCATAGGCTTTTTCGCATAAGAGTAAGCCGACACCTTATCCCCTTTTTGAAGCTTTACTTCTTTCCCAGTATTATCGAAAACCAACGAATCCTTATTAACGATTACAATATTTGTATTGTCACCATCAATCACTGTATAGTATGTTGCGTTTTCATTTACATCCACGTTTTCAACTGTGCCTGTTACTTTAATAAAGATTGGCTGAACTTGTTGCTCCGTATTTTCCGCGTTCGTCACAACAGCCTCTCCCTCGGTTGCTGATGCAGTTGGCACCCCAATTGCGCCCCCTAATAATAATGCTGACATAGCAAATGGTACAACTTTCGTCATTTTCATACAAAAAGCATCTCCTTCATATCACGAATTCATAGAAGTAGTCGTGTTTATATGAAAAAGGTTACAACCTGATCAAAATTTTTCGGTGCCTCGCTTTATTTCGATTATTGTATCCATTTGAAGGAGCGCCTTTTCTTCACTTGTGAGCAGATGAATCCTTACTTTGCGGGGGTTCACCTCGCTCGCGGATATTTGGTTCGATTCCGCGAGTATTCACACTTCGTTCGCGGGGATTCGCTTCTCTTCCGCGGGTATTTACACTTCGTTCGCGGGGATTCGCTTCTCTTCCGCGGGTATTCACACTTCGTTCGCGGGGATTCGCTTCTCTTCCGCGGGTATTTACCTCTTTCGCGAGTATTCACACTTCGTTCGCAGGGATTCACTTCTCTTCCGCGAGTATTCACACTTCGTTCGCGGGCATTTACCTCTTCCGCGAGTATTCACACTTCGTTCGCGGGGATTCGCTTCTCTTCCGCGGGTATTTACACTTCGTTCGCGGGGATTCGCTTCTCTTCCGCGGGTATTTACCTCTTTCGCGAGTATTCACACTTCGTTCGCAGGGATTCACTTCTCTTCCGCGAGTATTCACACTTCGTTCGCGGGCATTTACCTCTTCCGCGAGTATTCACACTTCGTTCGCAGGTATTCGCTTCTCTTCCGCGGGTATTTACCCCTCACTCGCGGGTATTCGCTTCTTCTCCGCGGGTATTCACCTCTCGCCAGCGAGTATTCTCCTTGCCCGGGGACCTTTGCTCAAAATATAAATCTCAATCGATTCAGGACTCGTTGTAAGAAATATTGGTGTTCGCTTTGTTTTGTCCTTAATTCACGGGCGACGTCTGGATGATCTGTGATGACTCCGCTGACATTTTTCTCAATAAAGGTCTGCAATGAACGATCATCATTGAGTGTCCAGACAAATAAATCCGTTGGGTGCTGTTTCAACTCCTCGATGAGTTGCTCCGTTACCCACGATTCCTCTAATGCGATAAAGTCAACATTTTCGTCCAATGGCCCGATATTGAGTGCGTAGACAATGCCGACTCGCAGATTAGGCACCAATTTTTTTAACTGTGTCATTTTCTGCCCATCAGCGGATTGCACATAGTACGAATCTAGCACCTTGTACTTTCGTAGCTTCTCTACTAATTTAGGTAACACATCTTCCGTTTCTTTACCATGCACCTTTAATTCTATTAATAATGCCACATCTAAAGCTTTGGCAATTTCAATACAATCATCTAATGAAGCAATTTTATCGCTAAAGCCATTTTGATGAATCGTTACTGTTTTTAGCTCACTCAAAGTCATATTCGCGATCATGCCATTTTTACCTGCTAGTCGTCGTAATGTTCGATCATGGAACACGACAAATTCGCCATCCACAGTTTGCTGAATGTCGATTTCGATTAAATCTGCCCCTGCATTGGCTGCGCTCACTAATCCGCTAATGGTGTTCTCTACATTGCCAGCTACATAACCTCGATGCGCAATAATTTTCGTGTCAGGTGCATAAACACTTTTCTCTAATGAATTGATATTCATCATACTTAATACGATAAAAACGATAAAACCAATCAATAGCAACGGCTTATAGCGCCGCTTCCTGTGTTTACTAGCTTTGACTCTGCCTAGCACAGGCGTATTATAGGTAATGGCGACCATGACTTGTGAAAACATCGCCTGTAATAAACTGAAAAGCACCACAAAGACCATTTCCAAAAAGGCGAGTGTCAGCCCAGCCGTGACCAGTGCGGCACTTGGCATTAAACGCTCCATCAAATAAAGTGGAAACGTGCTGATCACCGTAATGCCTAGCATCATCAGAAGATGACCTGTTAACAGCATCGCCAGTAATACTACCAATTCAAATAAACCTCGCTTTGAAAACCGCCAGCTTTGTTTGAATGAGCGTAAGATAGAGATGTTTGGTTGGATTGTGAAAATAGGTAAGGTTAATATACTACGAATGCCTATCATCACCAAGATGCTTGCCACTGTAGCGTACGCTAACCTACCAGCTCGACTATTCATGATTTCTTCTGTTAAAAAATGTGGAAGTGAGATGGATTGAGTTAAGGTGAGTGGTAGCATAAAGGAAGCTAATGGCATTAATAGAGCAAGATAAACAATTAAAAATAAGACTTGGATACTAAAAAAATATACAACCTTTCGATTCAATTGCTGCCATAAAGGAAGAAATCGATAGCGCATTCCCCTTTGCTGATGAAAGGCCATTAAAAATAGAAAGCCCATTTCATAATAAACAAATAATAAAAATAACAAAATTAATAAACAAATCATCATGATCACAAAGGGATGCGCCACAAAGCTTTGCCAATTTTGCTCTGTAATATGTGTAAACCCTGTTACTCGTAGCATGAGCTTCAAGACGATAGAGGTTACAGGGATCATCAATAAAAACTGAAAGATTCTAATCAATGCGAAAACCTGTACATAATCTAACCGATAGACATAAATATTGTGGACAGCTTGTCGCATTACTTGTCCTGCCTTGTGCACATACTCACCCCTGTCATGCTGTTAAAATCGCTCTCTACTAACGTATGTTATTACAGCTATAGCACAGTACTCAAAGCAAGTAAAATAGCAATTTGTTCAAGTAGCATATGCAACTTAGAGGAGGAGGATTTGTGTATTTATCGTGACTTTCTCCATTTTCTTGAAACTTTTCGGGACGTTACCCTGTAAATAACTAGATAACTACGAGAGAAAGGAGCGCAATCATGAAATTTAACCTTGGCGATATAATGAGTACGATTGTTATTTTATGTATGTTTTTAGCTATCTTTTTCGTCCTGATTCATATGATTAAAAAAATGAAATCGACTATTCCTATGCCTCCTCCACCAACCATGCAACAACAAGTAGAGGACTTAACAGAACGTGTGTCGAGCTTAGAAAAACAAGTAGAAAATTTAACAGACAGAAAATAGCTTCACTAAAAAATCGCTGCAAAGGTTACCCCTCGCAGCGATTTTCATATACCATTTTGCCATCCACAACCGTACACGCCACTTGAATGTGAGGTAGTTGCTCAATAGCTACAGAAAATAGATCCTCTTTCAAAATCGTAAAATCTGCTGCATAGCCTTCCGCTATTTTGCCACGGGCATGTTGCTGACCGATAATTTCAGCGGCGCCTACCGTATACAGATGCACTGCCTCAAAACGTGAAACTTTCTCCTGTGCATTATAGCCCTCATGTGTTTCGCCACTATTTCTCCTTGTGACAGCGGCATAAATACCATGAAGTGGATTTGGTACTTCGATTGGCGCATCACTGCCCCCTGCCACAATGAGTCCTCGGTCAAGAAGCGACTTTAAAGGATGTAACCCCTGTGCTCGCTTCTCTCCCAGTCTCGACAGTTCAGCTTGATATTCCCCTTGTACAAACTGTGGTTGCATATCCACGGCAACAGGCAAACTAGTAAGCTTGGCAA
Source organism: Lysinibacillus cavernae (assembly GCF_009724685.1). Classification (GTDB taxonomy): domain Bacteria; phylum Bacillota; class Bacilli; order Bacillales_A; family Planococcaceae; genus Lysinibacillus; species Lysinibacillus cavernae. Next base: position 63,966 of record NZ_WMEF01000002.1, on the reverse strand, counting down.
CTATTTCATTATTGACTAAGCTACAATGAATGACTCGATCAAGCTGACCATTGTGAGGTGGATGGGCCGCAAAGACTGCTAAAATCGTGTCAATCGCTAAATCGCCAATCGCATGAACGGCAACAGTTTGTCCATATTGACGTGCCAATTGAACATATGTTGTTAATTGCTCCGTTGTATGAATGAGCATCCCTGCATTTTCTGGATCATCACAATAAGGTTGGTGAAGTGCAGCTGTTCGACCACCAAAGGCTCCATCAATAAAAATTTTCATAGCGCCAAACTCCAAGTAAGGCGATGGTGCTAAATCCATATTCGCGACTTCTTCAAAAACCGTGTGATGCTGTAATAAATGTACTTTAAAGGATTGCTGTGCCTCCACTATTTTGCGATAAGCCTGAATCGGCTGGCTTGGTGGTCCATAATAGCTTAAATCTTCTGAATGCCCCCCCACTAAACCATAAGATTGTAGCGAGGTCACCGCTTTTGCCAAAGCGTCTTCAATATAGGCAGGTGTAATATGCGGCATATGATTGACAATTAAATACAATGCGGCATCCTTTAGCACACCAGTGAGCTGGCCATCTACTTTGTCAATGACACCACCTTCTGGGGAAGACGTAGTATTGGTAATCCCTGCAAATGCGAGTGCCTTAGAATTGGCTAAAATTAAATGGTGACAGCTACGTTTAATGATTAAATGGGCCTCTCCAAGTGCATCTAGCTCCGCTAATGTCGGAAAAATCGGCTCATCGAATTGGTTTTCATTTAGTCCAATCGCAATGACCCATTCCTGTGCAGTGGCATTGGACATACGCTCTTGCAGCTTTTCTAGTAACGCCTCTTTACTTGTGACGGCTGAAACATCAATATGTTTGAGCTTTTCACCGTAACCAATAATATGTAAGTGACTATCGACAAAGCCTGGGTACATCACGTTGCCTTGTAAATGTTCGATAGAAGTAGCTAGTGGCGACAAGCTCTCCACTGAGCCTGTCGCCACAATTTTTCCATCTTCTACAAGGACTGCTTCCACTGTTTCACCAACCTGAGCCATCGTGTAAATCTTTCCACCTGTCCATAATGTTGCCAAAACAATTCCTCCTATGTCCTATGCTGTAGCTTCAATTAAATGTGCACTTTCTAATCGTCGACGGACAGTGACACCAATCCACGCTGCTAATACCGCTTTAACGATACCAACTACGATAAATGGTGCGACACCACCCATAAAGGCAGCTGTCCATGTATAATCTGCTACAATTTTTAACCACACTGTACCAAACGCTAATGTGATAATCATCCCGATGATATTCGCAATAATCGCATGGACAAATGTAATACCAAATTTATCTAAGTATAAGCCCATAATGATCGCTGTTGCAAGGAAACCTACGATATATCCCCCTGTTGGTCCAACTAAAATTGCCAGTCCTCCTGACATACCACTAAATACAGGTAAACCTGCAGCCCCTAATAACATATAGAGCAGCACCGATAGCGAACCTAGTCTTGTCCCTAAAATCGTCACGACGATACCCACAGCTAATGTTTGTCCTGTAATTGGAATAAGTGGTAGCGGAATAGTCACCTGTGCAAGAACCGCAATAATCGCAGCGCCAAATGCTGCTAACACATATTGATATGTACTTCCCTTTTTCAATGTAAAAGCCTCCCCTTGTACGTTAACTAATAATAAAAATAAGTTAACACAAAGATAAAGCAAATGAAAACCGTTGTCAATCTATTTTAGACTAAAAAAAGAAATTGCTAGAATACGATAGCAATTTCCCTTCAACATGATTACCATAAAGGCTCATTCATTGGGTCTTTTTCTTGCAGTTTATACACATAAGGCACTAATTGGTAATAGAAAATAATCATCCCCGCTATAAAGAATATAATGCCGATGAAAAAATGATGGAAAACATGCTGTAGCATAAGGAAAAATGGAATTGGCATTGACAGTACCCCACCCATCTGCATGGATTTTTTTGTTCGATACTGTTTTTGTCCACAATGCGGGCATACTATTTCTCCATTTTTGCGAGACAATTTACGCGCATCCTTCTCAGACCAGCTCTCCCCACATTCAATACAAACAGGTAGCCCATAGCCTTTTTTCACTAAAAGACGCTTCACCATAAAAGTGGCACCTATAAATATGCCTAGTAATATAACTCCTCTTACATAATCCGAGTCCAATAGTGACCACCAGTGCCAAGTTTCTGACTGTAGACTGGCAGCTTGATGACCTGTAGTACGCTGTTCTTTCTGCTGCGTTAAAATATAGCTAAAGCCAATGACAAATACAGTAAAGGTTGCTAGCACAAGACGATACGTCCATTGACCATCTGATTTGCGTTTTCCTGTTCGTCGAGCTTTTTCAGCGATTAATTGTTTACGCTGCTGTGAGAGCTTGACATCTTGTAGCTCCTTTAACATATCCTCTTTAAATTGATTCATGACGTAGCACCTCCCAATCAAAATCACCGATTGCTGTTGCCAGCTGTTTGCGAGCTCGCTGTAATCTTGTGCGTATTGTTGCTTCTGGACAACAAACTAGCTGCGCGATTTCCACTGTCGACATCTCCTCAAAATAATACAAAATCAAGACCTCTCGATAGGCTACTGATAATGTAAACAATGCCACTGTTAATTCTTGTTTGACGGATTTCTCTAGCATCTCTTTCTCCGGTGTTACAGTCGTTGTGCGTCCTGTAATCTTTTCAAACAGTGTCAGCCGTTTACTTTTCCAACTCCGTAAATAGTCATGACTTCGATTGACCGTCATTTTTACTAAATATGTACGCAATGATGCTTCCTGACGAAACTGTTCCTGCTTTTGATAAAAGGCGATGAACACATCCTGCACAATGTCTTCCGCTGTCGTCTGATTTTTCACATATATATAGGCAACCTTTAGTAAGTAATCACCGTGCTCCTCGATTATATTTTCAATATCCATCATTGCTATCACCTTCTTTCCACACTACTGACGGACACCGATGCCATTGCGATTCATTTTTTCATAAAAAAATAAAAAAATCCGTAATTATCGCTTTCTAGGCCATTACGGATTTCTTCAAGTCAGCTTTTAAATACCTATTTCTCGCATTTTAGCTGTAATTGCTATCATTCGATCTTCTAAACCAGCGCCTGTAAATCTTGGCAATCGCATTTCATTTACAATGGCTCCATCACACATAAAGAGAATACGCTCCGTTCTTGCGGCAATTTTAGGATCATGTGTCACGAGCATAACCGTTGTTCCCTCTGTATTGATGGAGGCTAATAGATCCATAATTTCCTGTGCAGACGTTGAATTTAAAGCGCCTGTTGGTTCATCCCCAAAAATCAGTTGAGGCTTGCTAATTAATGCTCGACATATGCCTGCACGCTGAAGCTGCCCGCCAGAAACCTGCGTAATATCACGCTTTGCCAAGTCGACAATCCCCATTTTTTTCATGATGTTTTTAGCTGTTTCCGTCAAAGCTACCACATTTTTTCGTTGGTCACGCATTGCTGGTAAAAGAATATTATCAAGGATATTTAAACTTTTCAGGAAGGTTGGCTGCTGAAACACAAAGCCCATCCTCGTTCTACGCAAATCCGCAAGCTCCTTGTCACTAAGTGACGTTAAATCCATGCCATCAAACATAACCCGACCCCGATCAATGCTGTCCATCCCACTGAGTGCATACAAGAGTGTCGATTTGCCACAACCTGAAGGTCCCATGATGGAAACGAACTCCCCTTCATATAGATCGACTGATACATTCGTTAAAACATGGTGCTGTTCATTGCCTACCTGGAATGACTTTGTTATTTGTTCACCACTCACTAGTTTCTTCATGATCTACTCCTTTATATGATCCATTATTTTTAACTGCCCTGCCCTTAAAGTACCTAATAACGTTGCTACAAGAACGACGCTAATGATGGCTAAAGGGCAAAAAACATAGGCTGCTAGTGGATTAATGGTAAATTCAAATGCAGCCGCACCAAATGATGCAATGACCATACTTGTCAGGAACTCTCCTAGTGTGTTAGCGAGGAACGTTCCCATTACAATGGCCAGCAGTAAAACAAAAACGGAACGCGCTATATATTGCTTGGAAATATCTACATTTGTAAAGCCTACTGATTTCATGATAGCGATGGAAGTTTGATCCTTAGCAATCAACATGTTCATAAATAATAGCGTGACAAGCACACATAGCAGGAGTGCCATAACAAGTGCTGCAATAGAAACCTTTCCGATGGAGTGAATGGTCGTACCAAATGTTTGATTGATATAATGATTAATGCCTGATACTTTGGCAAAATGAAATGTATCCACATATTCCGTTATCTTTTCTTCGACCTGCGAAGGATTTGCCATCGTTCCATAGACGACACTCCACATGCTTTCCGCTGAACGATCAGAGAAAGCTGCCTTGGCTGTTTTACCGCCATTTGTAATATCTGAATAAATACCGCTTACTGTCAGATTGTTCTTCTCACCATTGATGACCAGCGGAATAACATCACCAACCTTTAGATGAAGCTCCTGTGCATTGAGCACAGATAGCGCTATTTCATTCTGTGCAACAGGCACCCGTCCTAGTGCATATTCAACAGGGAAAATTGTATGGTCACCAAGCTCTATTTTCAGGCTTTCTTCCGCTCCATCACTTGCAATGGTTGTGAACTTCTTTGTCGTTAAAACTGTATAATCTGTGATGGCTGTGTCACGTTCTAGCGTCTTGACTACAGCTGCTACATGCTGAGCATTTTGATTACCTTGTGGAATATCGATACGGATGTCACTATTGCCAATTCCCATATACGTAATAAAGCTTTTGGCGGAAATCGTGTTGTATAAATTTTGAGGTACGATGATGATAAAAGTTGCCAATAGTAGGACTGTAAGCATTGTGGCATACAACCTTTTTCGTGAAAGCACATCCTTCATCCCGAGAAAGAGATTGATCGGAAGCATTTTGTTTGAGCTGAGGTTCAAATAGTTTGCATGGCGGGCTTTCCCGTATGTTGTACCAAAGCGGATAGCCTGAGTAGCTGATAGTTTGCGAAATTGTTTCAAAACCGATTGCACATAAGCCATCACAGTAATAAATACAAGTAACAAACCTATGATTGTGATTATCCATACAAGTGAGGTATTATCCGTTTCCCCCATATATAAACGGATATTTTCTAGTAGCAGATCTCGAAGCAAGAATGAAAAGGCAAAACCAAGCACACAGCCAATTACCGCAATAACGCCATATTTAGCAAGATACATTTTCTGTATATCCACAACGCGTATGCCAATCGCTTTCATCACGCCGATTTCTCGATAATCCTCTTCGATTTTAGTATGCAATGTAAAACGGATACACATGAAAGCTATTGCCACTACAAGGATGCTGATCAGGAGAATCACAGCAAGCATCAGTCCATCAGATAGGGCATTCAGCATTTTAAAGAGGGAGAACGTAATGGTCGGTCCATTCGCTTCTAGCCCTGCACGTATATATGCTTCTTCAAAGTCCTTTAAATCAGACAAATTTTTTAATCGAAATTCGATTAAATATTCAATCGTACCCGCTTTTTGAATCGCTGTATAATCCTCCTCACTGACAAGGAATCGTTTCGAGGAAGCCAGCATGGAATTCATCTGTGAATCTCTTAAAAATCCTGCAATCGTAAATGTTTTATTATTGACCATCATAGTGTCACCCAGTTTGGCAGTGCCGTCCTTCAAATAACCTACAGGTATATAAATATCACCATTTGCCACTTCTATCGCATGCCCATCAAGGTCAAGTAAATAATCAAATTTCTCGCTTTGCGTGCTAAAGCCATTGTCCTGTACACTATGTGCCAGTGTAGTGCCTGCAATGCTAATTTTTGCGCCATCAACATTGAGAAATTCATTTATCTGAAATTCATCAACACGGTCATGATGCTCCGCAAATTCAGTAAGCCTTGCTTGATCGATAGCACCCGAATGCATCTGTAGAAAATGAGACGTTTCTGCTTGCTTCATCAGCGTATCAATCGCTCCAGATAAATGGACGATAAGCACTGCCGAGAGCGTTATAAGCATTGCTGCAGCTGCCACAAATAGTGTTGTCATACATGTAATTAGCTTGCTATTAGCCATATCATTGCGCACAATCTTACTATACATAGGTCACCTCTTTGGAAGTTTTTAACTGCCGTCAAACCTAACAAGACCCAAAATATATTATTTCGTACCGCCTTCTCCTTCCTCGCCAAACATTTGCATCATGTAAAGCAAGCTACCCGTTTCCACACCAAGCATTCGTTCCACATTAAAAATAAATGCTGGGATGCGGGCAGCTCGTTCCTCATTGGTCATCAACACCATATCATCATCGAAGACAGTATTTGTATAAGCAATAATCATTTCCATACATTCATAAGGATATGGCGTATGGTACATACCTTGCTCAATGCCCTCACGGATAATGGCAGCAAGTATTGGCGGTACTTGGTTGATGACCACCTGCTGGATTTTTCGATGCATCAATGCATTTTGAGGCTTATGAACATGCTCCATCATTTCCTGACCACCGGTTTCATTTTGCATGTTTAATGCCATAACAACACGCAATATGCGCTCATTAACAGCAATGCTCGTGTCTGTAGCAACCGCTTTTGCTTTTGCTAGCATCGTGTTTGTATAGCGCTCAATGAGTGCATCCATAATGTCTTCCTTCGACTTAAAGTGATAATAAAGTGTCCCTCGCGCAATGCCCACTTTTTCAAGAATATTACTTGTGCTAGTGCCGTCAAAACCCTTCTGTGCAAATAACGCATCTGCTGCATCTAATATTTCATTTCTACGTTCTTCTGCTTTTTTCATTTCTCTCATCACGACAACTCCTTACAATTGACCGACTGCCTGTCGATAATTCATACACTAATCGTAGCATAGGACTACTTATAATGGCAATTATTTCTACAAAAAAAAGAATCTGCATAAAGCAGAATCTTTCAGACTGTAGACAAACTCAACGAATTTTGATTTTGCCTACAGTCTTTTTTCTTTTACATTGAAATAAAGTAAAGCCGTTGATTTCCACTACGGGCGGACGCTTTCCGCGGGCGGGGGCGTGCTGCTTCCCTCGCTCCGCTCAGTCCAGGATCTCGACTTTCCCGCTTTTCCCGCAGGAGTCGCCGCCCTTCGTTCCAATCAACTTCTACATAAAGAACTCCTTATTCATATGTTGATAAAAAGTAAATTTTCGAGGTGATTAACCATATGACGAAGAATCATAGCTAGAGGCTGCTATTGATTTTTCTTTCATATATCCGCGTAAAGAAAACTATTGAGTATGTCTCTGCGGATGCTTACTTTGCTACCACGAAATTAAAAAAACTGGCTACTTGGAATGGCAGGTAGCTTAAAAGAGTACTTATGCTTGAAGAGTACGTTTAAACATATTGAAGAAGAAAAAATGACAAAAAGAATCGAGTGTGAACTTCTCGATTCCTTTTGTCAACGGTCTGTAAGAATCTGCATAAAGCAGATTCTTATTCTTGCGTATTTTCGTTCTTACGATATTCCAAAATATCGCCGGGCTGACAATCTAACGCTTCACAAATTGCCTCTAATGTTGAAAAACGAATGGCTTTGGCCTTGCCATTTTTCAAAATAGAAAGGTTTGCCATCGTGATGCCAACTTTTTCTGAAAGCTCTGTTACACTCATTTTTCGTTTCGCCAGCATTACATCAATATTAATGATCATCGCCATAGTATTCACCTCAAACTGTCAAATCATTTTCTGATTTGATATCAATGGCATTTTTTAGAAGCTTTTGAAGCACAGCAGCAAAAACTGCTACGACAAAGGAAGCAAAAAAGATGACCATTCCGATAATAATAAGACCAGGGGCATCATCTACTTCCGCCACATAGTATATCAGTGGCATGCCTACCACGTATATACTACTAATGATAATTGCACAGTATTTGATATTGATTAAAGCTTTCACTGATCGCTCTGAAAATGCAATGTTTTGATCAATATAGCTTAAAAGTTTGATCGTCATATATAGGGCAACAAAATAAGCGATTGCCGTTGCATAGGCACCAATAACAGCAAAGAAAGTTGTTTTTGGAAAATGCGATGCTGCTCCCATAGCAACACGAGGCACCACCACTATACATAAGGCAAGAACTGGCAATCCCATTAGAAAAACAGCAATCTTTAAAAAGAGCGTTTCTCGTTTCATCTTACGCACCTCTTTTATTTATTCTCCAGTTCAATTTACCATATTATTTATCGTTTTTCAATAAACATTTATCTTGTTTCAAGATATTAAAACTATATATCCATTATTTGGATTAATTTAGTGTTATAATGAATTCAACTATTATGAAGGAGGTATCCCATGATTTATCGACCAGCAGAAAAAACGATAGAGACAGAGCGTTTATTACTCCGACTTTTTACAGAAGAAGATGCACCTGAAGTAAGTGTACTTTGTAACAATTTTGCTCTGTACAAAAGCACGCTGAATTTACCCTATCCCTATACGTTAGATTGTGCATTGGCATGGATTGCCAATCATCAACAAAACTTTGAAGCGGATAAACTATACGAATTTGCTATTACAAACAAGCGCAGCGGAAAATTATATGGAGCGATAGGATTGTCAAATCATCAACAACACCATAAAGGAGAAATCGCCTATTGGGTTGGGGAGCCCTATTGGGGAAATGGCTATGGAACAGAAGCAGCCCAAGCCATCATCGAGTTTGCCTTTAAAGAAAAACAATATCATCGTGTCTATGCCCAGTATTTTCAATCCAACCCCGCATCAGGCAAAATTATGGAGAAATGTGGCATGCACTATGAGGGAACGTTAAAACAACATGTATATAAAAATGGTGCTTATGAAGATATCGTTTATTATGGCATTATCAATCCATTTCATTAGTTACAACCTTAAAAGAAAGAGGCGTTAACTAAAATTTGCCTCTCTCTTATTTATATACCATTTCCCACATTACAATAATGATTATAGTGTGTAATTTGGTTACGACCATTACGTTTTGACTTGTAAAGTGCTTCATCTGCATGTTTGATTAGTTCTTCCACTTTTGTAATTTTACCTTGATTATTCGTACTGACTCCAATGCTAAATTCTAGATGAACCGTTTCATTATTAACCGTGAGTGACAATGAGGTTAAAGTTTGATAAAGATTGTTAGCCAATGATTTCACCGATTCACCCTCCTTTACTTGACTGAGTACAATAAACTCATCTCCACCGAAACGTGCCACGATAGACTCAAGGGGCTGAAAATAGTCCTTTAATGCTTTTGCTGTAATTGTCAAAGCATCATCACCAAATAGATGACCATTCGTATCATTGATCACTTTAAAATGGTCTAAATCCACCATCATAAAAGCTATTTGCTGATGGTCTTCAGCGGCTTTTTCAATCATTTTTTTTGCGTTTTCATCAAAATAGCGTCGATTGTAGATATTCGTCAGTGGATCAATGTAGGCGTTTTTTTCAAATTGCTTTTTATGATCGTTGTATTCCATTTCAAACAATACATGTGAATAGTTTTCACGTTGAATTTCTAACAAAATATTAATAAACTCTTTTTGCACAGCACATAACACGATTTTATTCCCCTGATCCTCAATTAGCTTCACTAAAGAACTATAAATTATTTGAAGCAAGGACAAATCATTGTTTTGCAAAGCATAATGTTTCGTCTTTTGGTATAAATCAATGGCTTCACTGATACGCCCTTGTCTCTCGCATAGTAGGGCAAACGCATTGAATACCTCTAGTTGTACTTTCGAATAAGGTGGGTCTTGAATCGTTGCCAACAATTCTTGTAAGAGTACGCTCGCTTCATCAAATTCTTCCAGCCAAATAAGCGCAACAGCCAGGTTCGTTTTTGGATATATAATCCCTGTATAGGGCTCTTTATGCTTCACTTCAAACGCATTTGAATAATAAAGACTCTTTAAGGCAAATTCCTTGGCTGTACGATAATTGCCCATGGAAATTTCTAAATCGCTTAGGTTATTGTTAATTTTCCCCATACTCTCCACATGATGAATCGTTTCAGCAATTTTTAAGCCCTTCAGCATCAATTCTTCAGCCTTCTTTAAATGACCGAATGTCCCCCAATAAATGGCTGCTAAATTGTAGTATTGAATTAAATCAATGTCATTGCCATGCTGAAACGTTAGCTCACGATATTGTTCAAGGACACTTATGGAAAGCTGTAGATCACCCGTTTGAAAATAACTGGCACAACTATAACGTAGTAGTAGGATAGCCTTATCATACATGCCAAGCTTAATGGCACTTTCGATTGCAACACTACTTATTTCTATATATTCTAAAAAGCGATCTGCATTATATAATTCATTTAGCGTAATCCATAATTCTTCAAATTCTTGTGTGTTCATTCCACCCCTCCTCATCTTCACCCTTACTTCTTTAATACTACCTTCGCTCACAAAATATTACAATTCTTAGGACTCATTTATTTTTTCATAATTAAGCAATTATTCCTAATGATGAGTTTTCCTGTGTATTTTAGCCTAAGAATCCTTTGAGAAGTCGATAGGTTATTTTAACATGGTCCCTTCACTATAGTTTTCTCCTAAACAAAAAACAAGCCTCTTTAACAGAGACTTGTTAAGATTCTTCTAAACCTAATAGGGATATTAACTGCTTTGCTCTTTCTGCCTTTAACTGAATCATTCCGCTTCCTACCTTTTGAAGATAAAGTGATTCATAGCCCATTTGTATGACCGTTTCATTTTTTTCAATTATTTTCATCAAGTACCTTGACCTTGGAGCATACTCCAATGTTAGGATGATTTTAGGAGGTGCTCATTTTGAAAATTAAACAATTCGCCGACAAGTTTCACTTAACTACTGATACGGTTCGTTACTATGAAAAAGAGGGGCTATTGTACCCTCAAAAACAAGACAATGGCTACCGTGTGTATGATGCCACATGTGAACATACAATGAAATTCATCATCGTCCTACGCCAGCTAGGGTTTACCCTACAAGAAATAAAACACTTACTGACACTAGAACAAAAGCCTATGTCACCAACGTGTAATGAAGAAACGGTCCATCTATTTAATGCAAAGATCGCCCACATCGAGCAGCAATTGCATTTTTATCAGCATGCGCTACAATCCTTACAACTGACAAAAACATTAATGGCTGATGGTCAATATGAAAAAAATCAAGAACAAATCGCCTCACTCATTGAGGGTATGTATCAAAATTTACAGGAAGGTCGTGGTTAAATGAAACTACGTAAAATCATCTCTTTAGAATATGTCATTGCCTTTATCATCACCGTCTTTTTCTATGGACAACTCGATTTTTCATGGCTTTATTTTATTGTGTTTTTACTACTCCCTGATGTCACAATGATTGGCTATTTCATCAATACAAAAATAGGTGCTCTTTTCTATAATATTGGGCATAGTTTTGTAGTACCAGCGCTACTTCTCGTTATAGGCTTTATGACGACTACACCTATTCTTCTTATGGTTGCAATGATTTGGCTTGCGCATATTTTCTTAGATCGTGCACTTGGTTATGGCTTAAAATATGATGAGGCCTTTACGAAAACGCATTTACAGCAAATTGTGTAATACATGATTTTGGAGAGGCTATCATGCATATTCTACTAGAATGATAAAAAACAGCCACTCTGCATGGTCAATTCAATTACCGTGTAGAGTGGCTGTTTCTGTCTGTTTTATCTCATCATAATCGTAAATGTAATCATATTATAAAGAACTGGTACAATGAAAGCGAACGCTAAGCACAGTACCGCCCACCACTTTGTTTTCTTAATGTCCTTGTCATCACCAGTCTTTAGATGATGAAAATACGTTAATGTCAAATAAAAACACACGACCATCAACAAAGGCGTAATCAGTTGTTGAACCAAGCTATGTATAAATGTAGACATTCATAAAACCTCCTTTAAAAACCCTTTTTATATAAATATTGTAATAGATAAAAGATAATTCTACCATAATAAAAGGCAGGACCATACACTCATGACCCTGCCACCAAACTATTTAAATAAAACGTTTTAATTTGGATTCATAAAGCCCCACAATAAATATACCTATCAATACTGGAATCAGAGAAGTAAAGTGAAAAGAAAAACCTACATCATCATATCGTCCCGTAAATTGAAATTGCAGCCAAGACACATCATAGGTCTCCCCCACTCCATATAAAAAAATAGTGGTAAATAAAAACAATGCCAGACATTTCAGTCCTTCTGCGCTTTTCATCGCATCACCTCATTGAACAAGTGTCATATGTTGCACATAGCTTAAAAGATCCTCAAGCGTTAACTCTGGATTTTCCCCAACGATATTGTATTGATAGCCATTTTCCTGCCAAGAAATAGAACGGAAATTTTCATCATCCATAACAGTTCCTTTTTGCCCTCGAATAGACATCTCTTTTTCATTTACTATTGGCTCAATTTCTGCCAAACTCGGATCTGCCTTAAAAATAGTGACAAAAAATGCTAGCTGCCCATCTAATCCATAGTCAAACGAGTATTCAGGTCGATCTTCTAATCCTTTATCCATGGAAATTTTGTCTAACGTAAGACCGTTTTCTTGTGGAACTGTTAAAAAGGCTCCTAGCTTTTCTTTTGCAACTTCAAACGAAATAGATTGTGAAGTATCCTCTCCACTAATTTCTTGAATCGTTACATCCTTTGGTAGCTCTAGTGTAAATTGTTGATCATCTATTTTTTCACCAACATTCAACTTTGAATATTCGGTGATCATTTGATTGCCTGCATTGTCTGTCTTCATTTTTAACGTCAGCCATGTTTTTTTGTCAATCCATGCCTCCATGTTTCCAAATAAAGACTCTGTTTTTTTAGTTTTTGCGACAATTTTATATGTGTCTCTACCAGCGACCTTCTCCTCACCTACGATCTTAATTTCATGTGTGTCCTTGACCAAATTAAAAATAAGCTGTACCTGATCTCTTGGTGATTGTAGCCCATCTAGTTCTCCTTGTGGGAAGGCCATTTTATAGGCAGTATTTTCAGTGACGTCATAGCTTATCACCTGTGAATCAGTTGTGACCGTGATGACATGTTCACCATTATCACCTGTCAATTCCATGCGTCTATTACCATCCTTGACCCATTCTTTCACTTGTGCTGTGCCACCAAGCTCGCCCATATCTAACGTATATTCGCCATAATAAGTAAGTGGTTCCTTCGATTCTTGTAGGGCTTGCTCCATAATTTCCTGTGGTGAATACGACACTTCCGTATTACAACCCACTAAGCTAAATGTCATGACCGCGATGAAGCCCGCTGCTTTGCATGTTTTTTTCCAATTCATTTTCAGTTGCTCCTTTATATAGTGGTAGCCAACAAACAACCGCTGTTCCGACGTTCTCCATCGAAAGCAGCTCTACAGTACCACCATGTTTTTCAATAATTTGTTTGGTAATATTTAAACCTAGACCTGTGCCATGTTCTCCAGCCTTCGATCTTGCACGATCAGCTTGATACATGGGCTCGAATAATTTTGTGATGTCCTCCTGCCGAATCCCCTGTCCGCTATTTTGCACGATAATATACATTCCCTCTTGCTTGCTCAAGGCTGGCTTCAGAAAATCAAAACCCCATATAGGATATTTCTCAGTATTAACGGCCGCTAAGCCGATAGATGTACCTGTCTTGCCATAACGCCATGCATTGCTCATTAAATTATCAATAACCCGCTGTAATTGTTTCGGATGAACAGCATATCGACCTTCTACGTCGCAGAAAACTTCTAATGAAAACCCTTGTTCCTCACATAACGGTTCATAGTCAGACAATGCCATCTCGAAAAATTCTTCTCCATCAACGGGTACCAGCTCTAATTCATAGTTCGTAGATTGGAGCAATGTAAACATGAGTAAATCCTCTAACATGTGCTTCATCCGATCAGCCTTCGTTACAATAACCTGCTGATATTCCGCTTGCTGCTGTTCTGATAGACCTTTGCTTTGTAAAGATTCAGCGTAGGCTTGGATGGCTGTAAGGGGCGTTTTTAAATCATGGGAGATACTTGCAATCATCAATTCTTTTTGCAGTTGCTCCGCTTTTAAAGAAGCTCGCGTCTTTTCAATTTCATCCTGCATGGCCACAAACGTTTGAGCCAATTCGCCAATCTCATCTTTTCTTGCACTGAGCGTTGTTTCCACATGTCCACCTTTTGCAAAAATACGCATTTGCTGCATCAGTACTGTTAAAGGTCGATTTAATCTACGATAAAGCAAGAATATGACAGCTAAATAGATGGCAAGAAACAGTAGAATAGAGCCTGTTATGACAAGCAAAGAACGATTTTCAACACCTTTTACCCAATCTGTTCTTACTGATTGAATTTCAAAGACTCCTAACAAATCACCTTTTTGATAGACAGGCTCCTTGTATGTAAAAGCATTGTAGGTCTGTTGTAAATCATATAAACCTTTAAACATGCGCTCTTTTCCTACATAGCCCGTTAGCAAAGGATTGGAGGAATATAAAACGAAGCCAGATTTTGTATAAAGTGTAATCCCCAGTTGCTCATTTGTGAGTTCTTCTAGCTCTTGATAATCCGCGTTTTTTTCATAGAGCTCTGGATTGTCAACGATAGCTTTGATGTGATTCAGCTCAGTCCATTTATCAAAGTATTCCGCAACATGTTTATCTTGATAATAAGCATTAATCCACACATACAGGCTATACGCACCTGTAATGGGTAACACCATGACAAGAAAAAATGTAATGAGTAACCATGTTTTAATTTTCATAATGGTTCACCAATAAAACGGTATCCCTTGCCCCATACAGTTTGAATAAACTGTGGGTTTTTCACAGAATCGTTAAGCTTTTCACGTAATGCCTTAATATGTACTGTAACCGTGTGGGTGTCCTCTATACTCGCTTGCTGCCAAATATGCTGATACAGTTCCTCTTTCGCAAAGGTTTGATTTTGGTTTTTTGCAAGTAACTTGAAAAGAGCAAATTCTTTTTGCGTTAACCCTAACTCTTGCTGATTAAGAGTCACTATTTCTCGTTGCCAATCAATTGTTAATCCATAGGTATAAGAAGTTTGATCTTCTACTTCTTCTAGCTTGTTATAACGTTTCCAGCGGCGAAGATGAGAGGCCACACGTGCCTTTAACTCCTCTAAACTAAACGGTTTTGCAATATAATCATCCGCCCCCTGCAACCCCTCCACCTTATCCGCTTCTTCCTTTCGGGCGCTCATCATAATAATCGGTACATCACTTTCCCAGCGTATATTCTGACAAACAGTGAGACCATCCATCTCTGGTAGCATCCAATCAACTAATACTAAATCAAATGCATCCGACTGAAAATCTGCCAGCCCTTCAAGGCCCGTGGTCGCCCATGTCACACCGTAGCCCTCCTGCTCCAGCGTATCTTTTACAATGTAACCAATGGCTGCATCATCCTCAATCAGTAGTAACTTTTCCTTCATCCGTTCTCCTCCTGTTTCCACTTTACTACGGAAAAAGCGATTCTCTCCGAACTTTACACTTTCTTTATAATTACCTTAGAGGGAAACCGCACTTCGCACAAGTATGGGATTATCCGCTATTTTGAGCGTTCTATCCGTTTCTTTCGCCTTATCCTCCACTATGTGCGTTCTATCCGTCACTCTGAGTGTTCTATCCGCTACTTTGAGCATTCTATCCGTCACTTTGAGCATTCTATCCGTCACTCTGCTCATTCTATCCGTTTCCTGCGCTTTATCCTTCACTTTCCTTAGGCATCCTTCACCTTGTGCGTTCTATCCAACACTTTGCTCAGACTATCCGTCACTTTGAGTATTCTATCCTCTACTTTGCTCGCTCTATCCTTCACCTTGTGCGTTCTATCCAACACTTTCCTAACTCTATCCCATACTCTGTGCGTTCTATCCAACACTTTACTCACGCTATCTTTCGTTTTGAGTATTCTATCCGTTTCCTACGCTTTATCCTTCGCTTTGTGCGTTCTATCCGTCACTCTGAGTGTTCTATCCGCTACTTTGAGCATTCTATCCGTCACTTTGAGCATTCTATCCGTCACTCTGCTCATTCTATCCGTTTCCTGCGCTTTATCCTTCACTTTCCTTAGGCATCCTTCACCTTGTGCGTTCTATCCAACACTTTGCTCAGACTATCCGTCACTTTGAGTATTCTATCCGCCACTTTTCTCGGGCTATCCTTCGCTTTGAGCGTTCTATCCACTACTTTGCTCGGGCTATCCTTCACTTTGAACGTTCTATCCGTTTCTTTCGCCTTATCCTTCACTCTGAGCGTTCTATCCGCCACTTTGCTCGCTCTATCCTTCACTTTGAGCGTTCTATCCACCACTTTGAACGTTCTATCCTTCACTTTAAGCATTCTATCCGTTTCTTTCGCCTTATCCTTCACTCTGTGCGTTCTATCCAACACTTCGAGCGTTCTATCCGCCACTTTGCTCGCTCTATCCTTCACTTTGAGCGTTCTATCCACCACTTTGAACGTTCTATCCTTCACTTTAAGCATTCTATCCGTTTCTTTCGCCTTATCCTTCACTCTGTTCGTTCCATACACCATTTCGCTCGGGCTATCCGTCACTTTGAGCATTCTATCCGCCACTTTACTCACTCTATCCGCCACTTTGTGCGTTCTATCCACCACTTCGAGCGTTCTATCCGTTTCTTTCGCTCTATCCACCACTCTAAGCATTCCATCCACCACTTCCCAGCGAGCTATCCTCAAACACAAAAAAGGAATGCACAGGGATTGTGCATTCCTCAATGTTACTAGAAGAACAAACTTAAAATATAGTAAATCAATGCTGCCATGACAGCTGAGATTGGCATTGTGATGACCCATGTTGTCACGATTTTACGTGCCATTCCCCATTTAACACCTTTGACACGATGTGCTGTTCCTACACCCATGATTGATGAAGAAATAACATGTGTTGTGGAAACAGGTAGGTGGATCAACGTCGCACCAAAGATGATTGAAGCAGAAGCTAAATCTGCTGCTACCCCATTCACTGGGCGGATTTTCATGATCTTGCCACCAACTGTTTTGATGATTTTATAACCACCTACAGATGTACCAAGACCCATCGCTGTTGCTGCTGCAAAACGTACCCAAAACGGAATATCATCCCCTTGGTGCATGCCTCCAGCTATTAAAGCAAGGGTAATAATCCCCATCGCTTTTTGGGCATCGTTTGTACCGTGCGTAAATGATTGTAAGGCAGCTGTCCCGATTTGCATCGTTCGGAAGCCTTTATTCGTACGATATAAATTCATATCTTTAAAGATGACCTTCAATAATGTCATCATTAGGAAACCAGCTGCAAACGCTAGTAACGGTGAAAAAATAAGTGCTTGAAGAATTTTAATAAAACCAGCATAGTTCAAAATATCAAATCCTGCCGCCGCAATGGCTGCACCTGCAACAGAACCAATTAATGTATGGGAAGAACTTGATGGAATCCCAAAATACCACGTTAATAAATTCCATGTGATCGCAGAAAATAAGGCTGCTAAAATAACGACAGAACCCGTAATATCGCCATCGTAAGCATTTAAGCTAAACGGGTCTACAATATCTTTTGTTAATGCTTTTGCTACTCCAACGAATGTAATCGCTCCGACGAAGTTCATAACCGCCGCCATATAAACCGCAGTACGTGGCTTTAAGGCACGGGTTGATACAGAAGTGGCAATGGCATTTGCTGTATCATGGAAGCCGTTAATAAAGTCGAACACAAGTGCGAAAATAACGACTAATATGGTGATTAATAATATCGTATCCATTTCGTACACTCCATCTTACGCATTACGCATAATTATTGTTTCAATTGTGTTTGCTACTGTTTGACAGCTATCCGCAATATCTTCAAATTGTTCATAAATATCCTTGAAGATAATCAGACGCATTGGATCTTTTTCCTGGATAAATAACTGCTTCATAGAAGAACGGAAAATTTCATCACATTCACGCTCATTGTCCTTGATTTGAATAGCATGTTTACGCATTTCTACAAGCTTTTTACTATTTAAAAGTTCCATGGCCTGTACCATTTCATCTGTGCTCTTCGCAATATATGTGAGGAATTGACGCATTGGCTCTGTTACTTCTGTTAAGTTGTACATATTGAAATGAGCAATACAGCCTTCCATCCCATCAATCACATCATCTAGTTTATTCGCTAATGCTAAAATGTCCTCACGCTCGATTGGTGTCATGAACGATTTATTCAGCATCACAATGAGCTCATGGATTAATTTATCACCACTTGTTTCATATTGCTTCATTGTATCTGCAATTTCTTTTAACGCATCTATATCTTGAATACGGGCATTATGTGCATAATAAATACCTTCATTCACATTTTTTGCGATTTTTAATAATGACTGAAAAAATGGATCTTGCTTATTTGAGTTGAACATCCTGTTCCTCCTGTGAAATAAAAATTGGTCAATTTCTGAACCATCATAACAAAACATTTACACAATTCTACAAAATTTTAAACAAAAAGATGTTGATTTTACAAAAATGTAATATAAAATTCGCCACATTTATTTTTAAGCTGTTTTCCAAGTTGAAAACGTTGGAAATCAAATGATAAAAATCACTATTTTTTCTTTAAATATGACCATTTTTTCTTTTATTTTTATAAAAATACTTGAAATAAACTTTTTTCCGCTTATTTGTTTTCTAGATGAAATGTTAAGGAATTGTAAAGACTATTTACATGAAAATGATGGAATTTCATTGTTATTTTTTGTCTTTCGCAATGCTCTTAGAGAAAGATGTGAGCAAATACATGGATATCGATGTATTTTTACTTACTTTATCATGCGCTTGTTGGACCCTATAAACAGAATACGATTTAATAAGAACTTTTTTAGACATTAAAAAGATTAGAAAAAATTCTCCCATTTATTTCTTGCGCTGGTCATCTTATCTCCTGCTATTAAAACCACTTATGCTTGTTATGCTCGTCCTTGTAGCTGCTTATACGGTAATAAAAAAAGATTGGGGACAATAACCGTCACACTTGTGCTCGGCAAAGCTGAAAAAATAACATACATTGGTGCACTTGCAGCGATTGGTTTTTTCGATGACCTTTTTAGACCAGACAGAGGCGTTTTTAATTTTTTGCACGATACTGGAGATACTAAAACAAGAGGTTAATTTTCTATATGCGTTTCAATACGTGAAGCCTGGAACAAAATTGATGTGCTTCGAATTATGTTTTCATTAACGAACTCCAATTTTCTGTCAATTGACAAAAATTATTAGCGTGCTATAATACTTTTGGGCTTCACCGCATTGAAGCGCAGAAGTATTTATTAGGAGGATTCACATGTTTCGAATAGAAGCAAAGAGTAACCCTCGATTTATCGAGGCAGGCTTCATTATACTTTTAATTATTGCCACTATGGCTTTTAGTATTGGCTATTTAAAAGCAACACCCCATATTCCCATTTTTCTAGTCATTTCACTATTACTGGCTTATGGATTACTGAAAAAAGTTCCCTTTCGCGAACTTGAAGGCGGTATGATTGCAGGTGCTAGTGCTGGCCTTGGTGCCGTTTTTATCTTCTTTTTTATTGGTATTTTAATTTCTAGTTGGATTATGGGTGGAACGATCCCAACGCTGATATATTATGGTTTTTTAACTGTTTCACCAAACTTTTTCTTTGCAATTGTTTTTCTTATTTGTAGTATCGTCGGTATTTCCGTTGGTAGCTCCCTAACAACAGTAGCGACTGTTGGTGTGGCATTTATGGGTATTGCTGGTGTCATGGACATATCGTTAACGATCACAGCTGGAGCCATCGTTTCTGGTGCCTTCTTTGGTGATAAAATGTCACCATTATCAGATACAACCAATCTTGCCTCAGGTACAGTTGGTGTAGACCTATTTGAGCACATTAAAAATATGGGCTGGACAACGATTCCCGCTTTCATTATCTCGTTTGTACTGTATGCGATCCTTTCACCAACAGGAGCAGATACTTCGTTTGATACAGTAGAGCAATTTAAAGAAGGTTTATTATCGACAGGGCTTATTCATTGGTATACATTATTGCCAATTGTGGTACTCGTTATTATGACCTTTTATAAAGCACCTGCCGTCATTACATTAGCAGTCGTGTCCATTCTTGGCGTAGGTCTTTCCTATCTATTAGACCCACTTCCGGCTTCAGATGTCTTCAAAATTTTGTTTGACGGCTATGTCTCTCAAACTGGTAATAAGGAAGTAGATGCCCTATTAACTCGTGGTGGGATGAATAGTATGTTATTTACTATTGCCCTTGTATTACTGGCCTTAACAATGGGTGGATTATTGTTTACACTTGGCATTATTCAAAGTATTTTAGCGAAAGTTGAAAACTTATTTAAAAGTGCTGGCTCTGTTATTACAGGTGCTGCGATTACAGGCATTGGCGTCAATACATTAATCGGTGAACAGTACTTATCCATTCTGTTGACAGGTGAAGCCTTTAAAGCTCAATTTGCGAAGGTTGGCCTGGCACCGAAAAACCTATCTCGTGTCATGGAGGATGCTGGTACGGTCGTCAATCCACTTGTACCTTGGAGTGTTTGTGGTATTTTCATCTCAAGTATCCTTGGTGTATCCACATTTGATTATCTGCCATTCACCTTCTTCTGTTTACTAGGCCCGATTCTAACTATAATTTTTGGTTGGAGTGGCAAAACACTAACAAAACTTGATCAATAACAAAAGGTAGCTGATGCAAAACGTCAGCTACCCTTTTTTCAATTTATGTTTGGATGAAAAGATCATGGGCATGTTGCTTAAGGTTTTATAATAAAGTTTAATCATATGCTTCCTCCGCCCTTCAACAATCGCGCCCTTTAATAGCTGGTATTATAGAATATCGTTATTCAACTATTGCACCTAAAGTGGAACAAGCAATCTATCTATATTCTTTAATTCCATCTTCAAAAGCCTGTCTATCGGCATTCTCAATTCCGTATAATGCTTCTTGTAAAGCAAAAGTGCTTTTATAAAATTTAACTCGTTCAGATATTTCTTCACCGTTAGGATATAGATTAATACATCTATCAAAAAAATCCTCACCATAGCTAGAGAGTATTCCAGCAAAATCATACG
This sequence comes from Lysinibacillus cavernae, assembly GCF_009724685.1. GTDB lineage: Bacteria > Bacillota > Bacilli > Bacillales_A > Planococcaceae > Lysinibacillus > Lysinibacillus cavernae. Next base: position 42,748 of record NZ_WMEF01000002.1, on the reverse strand, counting down.
CTGGATCGCCTAAACCTGAACCACCAAAATCTAATATCCCTGAAATCATACTTATTACTGGATTCCACAAAATGTTAGATGCTCCAAAATCTCCGTGTATAAGTGTTATATCTAAATTTGAGAATGCCTTCCCTTTTAGGATCGTTTCAAAAGATTGTGATGGTTTTTCCCTTCCTCCAGAATAGCGTCCGATTATTGAAGATCGTTTTTCTGATGTTTTTTGGCTTTAAGTCTTCTATATCTTCTATTTGCTACTCCGAAAAAATCAAGTAACTAACAATGTAAAGCAGCAAAAAGTGTTTCTAGTCATTAACACAATCAGGAAAGTTTAGTAAAAGATGTTTACAAACAACTTAAAGATAGGTATACTTACAAAGTAAATAAAAAATTCTTAAGGAGGTCGAATGAAATGATCGTTATCGTTAAATTAAAGTCATTGGTAGTTACAACTTCAGTAAAAATGAAAATCACACATTCGACCAGATCGGAATGGATCGCTTAAGGTTTTTTTGTAATTAAGCATACCCATACCGCAGGGAGAAGTGTGCCCCTGCGGTATTTTTGTGCCTTTTTTCACCGTAGGGGAGTCTCTCTACGGTTTTTTTCATTTTTCATGGTAATTTAAGGAGGTGATAATAAATGATATTAAACATTTTTGATCTCACGATAACTATTACAAAACGTGAGAACTCTCTTGAGAAAGCACTTCATAATGAAAATGTGAAAAAAATCTTTGAAGAGAACCGAAGAAAAGTAGAAAATTATATTCGTATTCGTCAATATTAATTTTGTTAATTAAAAAACATGAAAGGTGGGAATCGAAATGATTTATATGATCAAAAGACGTCGTCATGCAGTTTTATGGCTGGAGAAAGACACAACCTAGCCACCAGATGGAGTAATATAAAGTGGCAATATAGCTATTTAATTTTATAATCTCAGTAAAGCTAACCCGTTCTAATCTAGGACGGGTTGCTTCAGGAGATATTTTACACATACAACTTGATGTAGTTTAAGAAAATGCGGAATTACAATGTTAGGGAAATTCTAATTCTAAAAAGCGGAATTCCTCGATAATAAAATTGAATTTGGCAATTTTTATCTTAATTCCATTATTCTGCCCCGTTAGCCATCCATATAGCGCAAAAACGCGCCCGATTGTGGAAGATCGTTGTCTTCGTTGAAGAAATATCAGTTAAAGAAAATGATTTAACTACTTTTTAACATTTATTACTTTGTATCCAACAAATAAGATTAAAAACCAAACTGGTGCGACATATAGGGCAGCACGCATATCTGGAATAAACGCCATCAACACAATAACCATTAATAAGAATGCAATGGCAATATACGTAGAAAGTGGATAAAGCGGAATTTTGAATTTCAGTTCGGCTACTTCCTCTTTCGTTTTTGACTTTCTAAATTTCAATTGTGCTAATAAAATAATCATCCAGCTTGTAATGACTGCAACAGTCGCAACAGCAGAAATATAAATGAATACTTTTTCAGGTACTACATAGTTTAAGACAACCGCAATTAATAACACCGCTGAAGAAAATAAAATCCCTCTACGCGGACTACCGTTTTTGCTTACTGTTTTAAAATATGTTGGACCATTTTTTTGTACCGATAAGTTGTGTAGCATACGTCCTGAACCGTATAACCCACTATTAAATGCAGACATTGCTGCTGTAATGACAACAAAGTTAATAATGTGAGCCGCAGCAGGGATGCCAACGTAATCGAAAATTTGAACGAACGGGCTACCTTCTGAACCAACTTCGTTCCAAGGATAAATAACCATCATAACGCCTAATGCACCAATGTAGAAAATTAATATACGCCAAACGATGTTGTTAATAGCTGAAGGAATTGACTTGCTAGGATTTTTTGCTTCTCCTGCAGAAATACCAACTAATTCAACCCCACCGAATGAGAACATAACTAATACTAATGACATTAAAATACCATGGAAACCGTTTGGCATGAAGCCACCGTGTGCCCATAAATTATCGAAGCCAATTGCTTCACCGTGGTTGCCAACACCGAAGAAAATAATGGCTAATCCTAGAACAATCATACCAATAATCGCAACGACTTTAATCATCGCAAACCAGAATTCGAATTCTCCGTAAGCTTTTACATTTGCTAAGTTTACAAGCGTCATAATAACAAGTACTACAAGGGCAGTTACCCATTGTGGAATATCAGGGAACCAGTAGTTAATGTATACACCGACCACTGTTAATTCTGCCATGCCAACGACAATCCACATGAACCAATACGTCCAACCAGATAAAAACCCAGCGAAGCGTCCTAAATATTTATTCGCGTACGTACTGAACGAGCCTGATACAGGTTCCTCTACTGCCATTTCGCCTAATGCACGCATAATTGTGAAAATAACTAATCCGCCAATTAAATAAGCTAGTAAAATAGATGGCCCAGCCATTTGAATTGTTGAACTAGAGCCATAAAATAAACCGACCCCAATGGATCCGCCAAGTGCAATTAATTGCATGTGACGAGTACTTAAACCGCGCTTTAGCTGTGAATCTTGATGATTGTCTTTCATAATGTTCTACTCCTAATACGTTTAGATTTTCAAATACTTTTGCTCAAAAAAGGAATAAAAAAAACGCCCTTTTGGATTAACCAAAAGGACGATTCAACTCGTGTTACCACCTTTAATTTATAAGCAATTCACATTACTTACCTTAAGAAGTACAGTCATTTGACGATACTCTCGCACATGATTACGGGTGCTTACCGGTGTAGCCTACTTAGAATGATCTTTTCGGTACACAGCTCCAAGATGAATTCTCAATCGTTTTACATGCACCTCTCATCAACCGGTAACTTTCTGTTCGTAAAAATAATTGATACTATTTCTTTTCATAGCCTTTGTTCTATACAAATATTTTTGAATTGTTTTTCATTTTACAGAAAAAAAATATTTTGTCAATATTTTTTTTGAAATTTCTCCATAACCCGCTTAAATTTCATATGACATTTTACTATATAAATACAAATCACCACTTAAATATAAACATTCTTTCACAAACTTTATTGATTTAGCTAAATTAAATAGTTTATACAATACAAAAATAATACCCCATTAGCAGCCTTTGAAAAAGCAATCCATCATAAAGAAAAATTACTTCCTTTCTTTTCATATTTACTTATTACTTTGGCTGTTAGTATGACCTAGCTTGCTAAATACTCTTATCATTAATTGCCCTAAAATATAAATAATTGAAACAAATATAATGGCGGCATCTCTGCCAAAAGGTTTAAACCAACCTCCATCATCAACTATGAAAAAATAGCCAACTATCAAAGAAATTACGGTCATAATAAAATTCAAGCCAAAGAACAAAGGGAATTTAATGTTTCTCGATGATATACCTACAACAATTATGAACACTAGAAATACCGGAAACAAAAAATCAGCTTGTTGCCTAGCAAGATGACAATTATATTCGTAAAAATGAAATAAGAAAGGAACAGGAAATAAAGACAAAATACTGTTAATAAACCTCTTCAATTTATATATACCCCCATATTATATTGATCAGGAAAAACCGCCTTACAGTGTAATTTTACACCATTAGGCGGTTTTTTCAATGTGCTGTCGTTTTATTATTTCTAATTCTTATTCTACTAAACTGAAAAATTCTATGCTCCATAACGATTTTCTTAAAATGTGGTACTCAAGAAATTAGCACTTTCCATGAATAAAGACGCTTTCTTATTCAGAAAAGCGCCCTTTATTTGAATAAGAAGAGCCTATTCAAAATATATAGGGTTCAGTTGTGAGGTAAAAAACAATTCACAACTGAGTTCAAATATCATTCTTGAATTTTTTGACAATAAATATAACTTAGGATGACTTTATAAATTTTCTCGCTCTAAAAATGACAGCCGGTCAAACGGAAACGTCAAGATTTGTCGTAGCGATCTTCATCTGTTCTATTAGACGTTGGCGCAAATCCTCCTCAATGGGAGCGTTGCGGCTTTTCAAGAAACGGACTATAAAGAACCCATCTGGGGCAAGCATGCTCAAGATCAATTCATGCTGTAATCCGGTGCTGCCCTTGAATTTTGATTCAATGATAGAGGAATTCTCCTCCATCATCAGGATATCACTATATTCCAGGGTATTTCCCTCAATATACGCATTTGTATGCTCTTCTATCGAGCTAACCTCCATTTTTTGGAAGTAATTGAAGGTAAGCTTTTCCGAGGTCCGATAGGTACAGCGCTCCTCTTCGGGATAGTAGCCGATGAACTCACTATCGGTATATGTAAGATAGGTAGCTGGCTTAAAATGCTCAAGATGAATAATATCGATAAAGCGCTTCATATTGTCCAAGTACAAGGCCCCAGGTGGCACAACCGCCTTTTCATCCGGTAAAATATTTCCTTCAAGATCCAAAAAAAGCTCACTGTATCTTGCATACTTCATGACCCAAATTTCTTTACTTTCTACCTTAAGCTGGACATAGTAGCTGGATATATTGTTCGGGTTTGTCCCGTTTTCATCCTCTTTATTTATACATGCATACATATGTTTCCGCGTATATGTAAAACTTGCCTCCTCTTCATTCATATCCAATACTTCGAGGTTGAGAATTTCAGATGTAATATTGTAAATTTGAAAGTTCATCATGAGGGAAAAGTGATTTAAAAAGGAGATATTGCGATGGTCGGGATGAAACATTTTCGACAATTGTTCGATTTCCTTATCCGTATATGTTGTTTCCAGTTTCCGCAAGAGTTCCTTGATTGTTTTCTCATTTATTTTCGGTTTTCTTTTGAAAAACATTTTATGCTACCTCCAGTGAATATCCCAACTATATTAAAAATCAAAATAAATCTATTTTTCCTATTATACAAAATATTGGTTTCATTTTCATAAGATTTTTAACCTATGTTTCCTCTAGAAAAAGTTTAGTTTACATGAAATTGATAACTCTTTGAAAAAGTGTGTTTTGAAAAAAAGTTTAATTAATATACATTAAGATTCTTTCTTCATTGCTTATTTACCGTTCACTGTTGGCATCCTCAAGTTCATTTGCCTGAATAAACAACACCTTTAAAAAAGTATTTCGGCAATACAACTTAGACCCCAAAAATGCTTACTTAGCTGATTTAGTCACTTTGATGCCAGTGAATAAATATGCATGGTATACAGACTTGAAGGAAAGCACCTAGCTAATGGCGTTTCGCAAAATAGATTAGCGATAGAGGTTGGGATGCCAGATAGTATGTGAGTGACATTGAAATTGCGGAAACGGCAAAATAATCTAGCAGCGTGTTTTGTACAACAAAAAAACTTGAAAGAAATATCCCTTCAAGTTTTTTGCTTCTTGCTATTTTTGTATAATCCGATATAAAAATGCCACAAACTGCGCTCTTGTTACTGGCACATTTGGGTGGAAATTGCCATTATCGCCTAACGTAATCCCTTCACGCTCTAACACAGCAATATAGCCTGAACTCCAATGGGTGCTATCCACATCTACAAATGAACTTGCGCCTTCTGGTGTTAGCCCAAGAACGCCAACAAGAACTTTTGCTAATTGCGCTCTTGTCATATTTTCTGTTGGACGGAAGGCACCGTTTGACCCGTCTACAATGCCTGCTTGTTGCAATGCTTGTATCGCCTCATAATAAGGGTGTGTGGACGCCACATCTGAGAAATCATCCGCTTCTCTTACTATTTTTAGTGAAAATGCTCTTGTTAGTAAAACTGCCACATGCATACGACTAATAGGGGTATTCGGACGGAAAGTACCATCTTCATAGCCTTGAATAATGCCAAGTGTCGCTAGTTCCTCCATCATCGCTTTTGCCCAATGTCCTTCTACATCGCTAAATGTCACGATTGGTTTGGATGGTTGTGGGTCTTGTGGAGATTCAGATTTTTCCACAGGTAACTCTATCCATTTGGCATAAAGTGAAATATTTTCTCGCACAATGATTTCCTCTGCCCATCGTTTTATTAGTGCTTCATCTTGATACCAACCATCAAAGCGATAACCAGCTCTTGTTGGAACAGGTAAATCGTTAACTTTTGTATTATAGCGGATGTCGATTGGCGCTATCACTGTGCCACCATTCGTATGCAACGTGATTTTCACTTTTGTTGGTGGCGAGTAGTCATTGTCATTTGATCCAGGTGGTGGATTACTATCTCCACCTGTCGTTGGTGGGTTCACTGTCCACTCGGCATACAGTGTGACATCCGTTTTCCTCATTTGGAATGTTGCTTTTTCAACATACGATGTCCCTTTGCCATCTGCTTGTGTGTTCCAACCTTTGAACGTATAGTTCGTTCTGACAAGTTGACCTCTGTTGTCCTGCACCGTTACACTGTCATTATCTTCATATGCTTTGTTATCTAGTGGCACAGTACCACCAGTTGCGCCGTTTTTATCATATATGACGGTGTATGTTGGGTTCGTTGTCCATTTCCCATACAATGTGATGGCTTCTGTGACGACATCTGTAGTGAAATCCCATGGCGCTGAAAATGCATTATTCTTATACCAGCCATCAAATATATAGCCTAGTTTTTTCGGGACTGGCGGTGCTGTCGCTTTTGTGTTGGGAGTGACGAATTGTGAGGCGACCATACTACCTCCATCGCTGTTAAACGTCACTTCATACTGCGTGACGTCCCACTTCGCATACAGCGTCGTATCTCCTGTTACCATATCTTTTGTAAAGTCCCACACATTCGTCAGGGCAGCTTCTTTATACCATCCATCAAATGTATAACCTGTTTTAGTTGGGACAGGCGGTTCCATCACTATTGTGTTGCGCGCGACGGTTTCGGGTGCTACAGTTGTACCACCATTTGATTCATAACTTACCAGAAAGGGACCCTCTTCCCATTTAGCGTATAGAGTAATATCTTGATTTATTACTATTTCTTCTCCAACATTATAATCCGTTCCACTTCCATCATGCTTACTATTCCACCCTATAAATGTATAGCCTATTTTCTTTAAACTCCCTTGATTTTTTACAATAAATGTTTTTGTAGTGTTTCCTGTGTAGTCTTCCGATAGTTCACCACTCGTTTGTCCATTCCCATCATATGTGATTTTATTCGCTATTTCTTCAAATGCAAATCCATTTGCATCAGAATATTCCTTTGCTTTAGATGGAATAATCCCTAATATCTTAGTGTTATTAGGGATAGAATTTTGCAATAATACTGTATTAGCGCCAAAAACCGTTATCGTTTTCAAATCATTCCCAATAAATGCGTTTTCACCAATTTCTTTTACGCTGCTTGGTATCGTTATACTCGACAGATTATTATTGTTAAAAGCAAAATACCCAATCCATTCAAGCTGATTCGAAAGCATTACCGATGTCAGCTGATTATTCTGAAACGCCCCGTAAGAAATTAACTTCGTATTATTTGAAAATTCTAAGGAGGTCAGTTGTTTATTATTAAATGCATCGATCCATATTGTAGTGACAGGTTTTCCACCTAGTATATCTGGTAAAACTAAATCTTTTCTACTCATTCCTAGATTGCCATAAATTGTTACCCCACCTGGATAATATTTTTCTGGTACTACACCCGTTATATTGTCACCATAATTAAAATCATTTTCTATACTATTTGCAAAAACTATATTATTAGAAAATAATATGTAAAACGAAAAGAAAATTATAGGGATGAAACATTTAAACTTACTCATTTTTCGCATATTGTGTTGCTCCTTTCATTTTTGACCATTCTTTCTGTTGCAGCTGCATCAATTTCCTCAATGGCCCAATGTGTAGAAGGGACATCGCTAAATGTAGACGTTGTGATTACTTCTAGAACTGGTCATTCGAATAATTGGTTGAGTACCTTCACTGTTTGTGCCCGTGTTAAAGAACCGTTTGGATGAAAGGTCGTTTTACTATAGCTGTCATAATCCCCCATGCACTCACTTGTTCAATCGCCCTGGCAGCCAGTGATTTGGCGAAACATCTGTAAATGATTTGCCTTTTCCAGAGGCATGGCAGATCGTTTTTGATGGAACCTTCTCACATTCATTTTCGATCCAATGGACCATTACTGTGCCCATTTATGCGCGTATAATCGTTCCATTTGGATTGAATATCGTTTCCTGTGCCACTAAATAACCCCATTTACTTCACCACTTCAATTGCATCTTTTGAAGGGTGGTCATCCATGATGGCCCCCTTGTTTAACTTGATTACTAAATACTGTCTGACTAAGAGTAGAAATTGTCCTCTTAAATTCAACTTGATGGAGCTGATTATTAACAAAGGCATAATTCCATATAGACATGATGCCCTCTAGTAATTACATATCTTAATTGTACTAAGAGGAAATAGAGGACGATACTGACAAATGTTAATAATGCGACAATTAACATTCCAAATGAGGATTCAACATGCTAGTTTGAGGTTAAAAAATTAGTTTTAGTGTTTTCCCTTTCAAGGCCAATTCACCTCTGATTTTCTTACATCACCATCTATAAGGATTCTTAAACTCATATTTCGATTTTTGAATTTACCTTTTTTATAGACATAAAAACACCCCTTTAGACCAATTATCTAAAAGGGTGTTTCTGCGTGATTTTTTACAACCGTCGCGACTTTATTTTAAACATCATATCTTTTTTATAAACATCGCAACTTTATTTCAAAGCTACATCAAGTTCCCTATTTTCGATTAGATATTACCCCAAATGTAGATGCTTTAATGTATGATTGCCCTTGTAATAACTCCAATTGCTTTGGTGTGCCAGTTACTACGGCCCCAATAATTTTCACATCACCTTTATCCAAAGTCCCATTTTCCCCTATTAAAGATTGATAAACTTGGTTTGTTTCCCACTCAAAATTCTTGCTTTCACGGAGTAGCTCAATGTTTCGAACAAAGGTGTCAACCTCATTATTTGAAGAACGGCGGGGTGCCGGTTTTGATTGCTCTGATTGAAAGCCGTAAATGTAAGGGGAATTGGCTGGAATAGTATTCTGTCCTTGCTTAAAAAAATCTAGAGTATCATCTGTATAGGCATCCACCCACCACCAATCTACTTGCACTTCTGAAGGTAGCTTGCTTTTGATTTCGTCAAAACTATAAGCATTATCAAAAGAGATTGCTAATTCTACAAAAGTATTTTTATCCAATTGAGTAAGTTCACTGATTTTATCTTTATAAACATCGTATGAAATCTTAGGGTGATAAAAAAACATTTCCCGATCACCTGTGTAGTCATTAAACCTTTCAAATTGATAGGTTTCTGCCAGTGATTCTGAACCTTCTATTTGGATGGAGCTAGAAACATAAGTTTGTGTAAGCGTGCCAAATAAATTGTAATCACTTTCAAAAGGTTGCCAAATATATGGCCTATGCTGATCTCCAAGTAACTTATAAGTTGTTGTTGTTATTTTCCCTCCGATTAAATTATCGTCATAAACCTGATTACTAATTTGAACATTTGGAGCACTTATTTCATTGAATAAACTAATATCATCCATTACTTTCTGAGCACTATTTAATGATAAATACCTGAGTCCATACCATAACACTACTAGAACAATAGGTGTAACAATGAGTGTTATACCAATAATTTTTATCGTTGACCAAAACTTTGCCTTTCTCATTATTTTTTTCATTTGTTTATCATCAAATAAAAAATTATTTTGTTCATTATTCATCATCAGTTTCCTCCTTAAATCGTTCAGTAAATTCTTCCCTAGCACGTCTGACATGCGTTTTTAGTGTGTTTTCGTTTTTATTCATTAGGGATGAAATTTCTTTATACGATAATCCCAACTCATATTTCAGGACTAATAATTCCTGATGCAAGGTGGATAGCGTGTCAAGTGTGTCCCGAATGTCCTGTAATTTTTCCTTTTTTAGCACCTGTATCTCAGGCATGTTAATCAATGCTGTCAATTGGACTTCATCAAATTCGGTTGTGGGATGACGCGTTTCTTTTCTCTTGAGATCATAAAACTGATTGGTGGCTACACGATATAACCAGCTCATTACTTTGTCTGATTGAATTCCATCTTTATGTAATAAAAATTTATAACATGTATCTTGGACGATATCTTCTGCATCTTCATGGGCTAATCCACGTTTCCTTAAATAACTGTATAACATGGTTCCTACTTGCTGCAGAAATTCATTCATTGATTGCTGTGCCATGTCTACCTCCCTTCTGCCTATACAACGCAGAACTTAAAGAAAAGTTTACATATTATAAAAAATTTCCCACTAATTATATTAATTTATCGAAAATAAAAAAGAAGCTATATAAATAGCTTCAAACTTTTCTAATAGTTTAATTGCTCTTTTGTAATCCCTTTAAAGCTTTTTTGATAATTTTGGTAACCAGCTATGTTCTTTCTCCACTTGAGGAACATAAGCTTTAGCACTTGGTAACCTTACACTCATATCGTCCCCTAAATGAAACGTTCTATTGTCATGTCCACTATTTTTAACAGGCTGATTTATCATTTTGACCATTCAGGGAATCGCTCATTTATTAACTACATTCACATCCATACTATTGATTTAATACACCTCTATTAATCACCATACGTTTGCCTTCAGTATTACTTATAATGGAAAATAATCTCATTAGAAATACTCCCTGTATGAAGCATCTACAACGAAAATTAGCAATGTTATTTTTAAAGGTTCTCAAAAAAGACAATTCTATTTCCAAATGGGTCTCCAATGCAAACTTCCTGAGAATTCCAAGGGGTTGTTTCGATGCCAGGACGCGCGTATTTGTATTTCTTTGATAGAAGGTTTGAATGGAGTAACTCTAGGTTTTCTACTTCAATTCTTATAGCACCTCCTGGACAGCAATCTCCATGATGTTCTGAAAGATGAATAATACAATTTCCATAAGAAATTTGCATGTATAAAGGTAGATCATCTTCAAATCGATGTTCCCAATCCAATGTAAACTCCAAAAATGTTAAATAAAATTCTTTGGCTTTCTCCTCATTAAAAATACGGAATATTGGTATGGTGCTTTTCATAATTATTTCAGATGCACTCATTACATACATCACCTTTCCTTAATTTTTTATCACTAAGTGATACCATAAATAATTTTACTTGTGATTCTTCCTCCATTAAATGGCCCTTTAGATGAAGAAAGACAAATCCCTTACTAAAGAAATGAGCCTTTTTCTTGAAGACTTGAATTTAGATAATTCATTTTAGCTGCCTTTAATTTAAGCAATATTAATTTATTTTGGAATAAATACAAGTGTCAGTCAGCTTGCTGCCATCTGCGGATAGATCCTCATTCCTTAATGTACCTTCAAATATAAAACCAAGTTTTTCAGGTATATAACGACTTTTAACATTTGTTGATTCACATCTTATTTCTAATCTCTTAAATTCGAGGTGATATAATCCGAAGTTAGCTAACGCCTTTACTGCTTCCGTCATATATCCATTACCACTATATTTTGTATTAATCCAGTATCCCATTTCACATTTAGGAATGTTCCAGTCAATCCCATGAAGGCTCGTAGTTCCAATTAAGTCCTTGCCGCCAGCTTTATTAAAAATAAGAAAACGAAAACTTTCTCTTTTTAAAAAATTTATATGAGCATTCCTTAACATGATTTCTGTTTCTTCAATGGTAGGAAGTTGTTGGAAAAGTGACAACCACTCTTTTAATTCAGAAAATGATTCTCTAATTGCTTGGTTCACAATTTCTCCATCTCCAGTTAAAAGTGGTGCACGAAGAATTAACCTTTCTGTTTCTAATTGTAAAGGAATATCTAATAACAAAGGGTTCATTTGTTTTCCCCTCTCCTTGATTATTTTAGATTAATAGGGCACTCTACCAACCTCTTTGATTATGGCAAAAAAATAATACCCTACCTCAATCTCAGTAATGGGAGATCCCGTCGCGCATCATCACTAAGAATAATAACCTTAGATCCATACGAAGCTCCAAGTCTTTTTAAATCATAACTACTCTTCTCTTCACAGCCGAATGTTTTTTCCGTACTTATTAAAAGAAAGAAATACGCATTCCATACTAAAGAAAAGCGCTTTTATTGAATAACTAAAATATGAGCTTATAACATAAGGTTCATCTTCAAAAACAGCCATCACTTAATCTAGGCTCAGGATCACCGTTATATCGCAACATTAAAGTTTCCTCTTCTGCTCACCTTAATGAAGTCGGTATTATTCCTCCTCAATTATTTTCTAACCCTCTATAAGTTTCAACCTTATATCACTCATTTTCCTATCCCCTTTAACATTAATAAAATCTCTTCTATTACAATTTCAGGTTCATCATGATGTATATAATGTCCACTATGACTAGCAATCCGGAACTTACTTGACGTTGATAGCCATTGGAATTCTGCTTGTAGACTTTGTTCAATTTCTAATATTTCTTGAGAGGGCCATCCATCTTCACCATTATCGGGTAAACCTCTTGTAATAATGGAGAGAGGGATGTCACTTTGTTTTGAACAATCAACAACTTGCTTATAACTCTGTATTTTGTCAATTTTCTTACTATTCAACATAGGTTTCTCGAAATATTCCCTATTTCCTGCAAGTAGATTTTCTGATAGAACCTTTTCATAGGCAAGTTCTTTATATTCCGGTGCAGCGTCAACCAAAACCATACCACAGATGTCCAGCGGATAAAGACTGGTATACAATCTGGCGACCAACCCACCAAAGGAATGGCCTACTAATATATAGGGCTTCTCCACGTCAAGCGCTTGCAACAATTCGGAGAGCTCCTCGACAAGATCACAGCAAGTCCGCGGGACAGCTACGCCTTGACTCCTGCCAATACCCGCCCTGTCATAGGACAAAGTTGACGTTTCTTCCGATATTCGGTCTTGAACCTTTTTCCATGTTTCATGGCTATCGCCTAACCCTGCAATAAAGATTACGCTGGGTGTATTTTTACGATATTTATTGAACAGTATACGCCTATCATAAAAATTGATTATCTTTTTATGTTGTATCGTCACTTTTAATCACCCAATTAAATTATAAGCTTTACATTATTATTTCTACAATAAAAAAAGGGCCGTTTATGCAGCTCAGTAATATTTTGCTAAAGCACCTGTTAGTTGAAAAAATTGAATCACTCAACATTTACTTTCTACGAATAACTACTGCATTATTGGTTACCAGTGTCACTCAAAAGTTCCTTCGGCAAAGAGCAGAATGAGTGAATCAGTCGGATTATTCTATCCCTAACTTTTTATTCTATCATTCCAAATCGGAATCAAAACTAATTATTTTTCGCACTTCTGTTCTATGCTATCCTTTGCTATTCTCAAACAAAGGAGATGAAGTGACATGACGACAAAGTGGAATGCCCATTTATACGATGAAAAGCATGATTTTGTTTCAAAATATGGAACTAGCTTAATCGATTTATTGGCTCCTCAAAAAAATGAACTTATTTTAGATGTAGGTTGTGGCACAGGAGATTTAGCTTATGAAATGACAAGTCTCGGGGCTTCTGTATTCGGAGTAGATGCCTCAGCTACTATGATTATGGCCGCACAGCAAAAATATCCTACCATTGCCTTTCAAACAATGGAGGCAACAGCTATGCGCTTTCCACAGCCATTCGATGCAGTCTTCTCCAATGCAGCACTGCATTGGATGAAGGAGCCTGATTTAGTCATTGGAAAAGTTTACAAAGCATTGAATAACGGAGGGCGTTTCGTTGCTGAAATGGGTGGACAAGGCAATATTGCGTCGATCGTATGGGCGTTACAAACAAGTATGGAAGAATTGAAGTTGCCCTATATCGAACACTATTTCCCATGGTATTTTCCAAGTGCGGAAGAATATCAATCGAAACTAGAAAACGCAGGCTTTCACGTCGAAATGATCACTCTTTATGAACGCCCCACACCGCTTCAGGGGCAGGGTGGGCTTCACAATTGGTTGGTCATGTTTAGTGACAATCTATTACAACATTTAACAGAAGATGAGAAGAAACAAGTTTATGCTACATGTGAGGAATTATTAAAGCCGACTTGTTTTCACGATGATCAATGGATCATTGATTATTTTCGACTACGCTTTGTCGCTCGCAAAAAATAGGAGAAAAAAGGTTACTAATTCAACTAGTAACCTTTTTTTTATATGTTAAGAGCGCGGTAATAAAATAACGATCACGCCAATTAGACAGATCCCTGCACCAATAAAATCCAAGTGATCGGGCTTTTTGCCATCAATACCCCACCCCCATAAAATGGACAATACGATGAAGACACCACCGTATGCTGCATAGACCCTTCCAAACGTTGGAAAGGATTGAAAGGTTGCGACTACTCCATATAAAGCAAGTGCAATCCCTCCGATAATCCCCCAATAAAAAGGCTTCCCCTCTCGTAACCACAGCCAAATTAAATATCCCCCTCCAATCTCACCAATTCCTGCAAGAATAAATAATACTATTGCTGTCATTTTATCTGTCTCTCTTTCTCGTTTTAGCTTTATTATACATGCACTAATCGGATATAAATTTAAAAGCCTGAAAAACCATCAAAAAATGGACTTAACCAAATAATAATGTAGGTTAAACCATCAAAAAATAAGATAATCCCTAACGCAATCATGAGATAGCCACCGACCTTTGTAATCGTTTGACTATATTTTCTTATCCACCTGATTTTCGTAACAAATTGTGATAATAAGAAAAACGGTATGGCAAACCCTAATACATAGGCAATCATATAAAACATGCCCTCCCCTGGATTTTGGGAAGCCATCATGAACACTGCCCCCGTGATAGGACCTGTACATGGAGTCCAACCAGCAGCAAAGGCAAGGCCAATGAAAAAGGAGCCCATATAGCCTGTTGGGCGATTTTTAAAGGATAGACGCTTTTCTTGCATTAAAAACTTTGGAGACAAGACCCCTAATATGATAAATCCAAAGAGGACAATTAAGATGGCACCGACCTGTCGAAGTAAATCTTGGTATTGATAAAAAAACCATCCCACAACAGATGAGCCATAGCCTAAGAAAATAAAAATTACCGAAAAACCTAGAAGGAAGAACAAAGTATGAAGCATACCAATTGTCCTCATTTTTTTATTGTCGCCCTGAAGCTCGTTCAGCGACATGCCTGTAATATAAGAAATAAAGGCAGGATATAACGGTAATGTGCAAGGTGATATAAAATTTAAAAAGCCTGCACCAAAGGCTAATAAAAGATTAATGTCTGCATTCATTTTGTTAGCTCCTTACAATTCCCAATATGTAATGGTGTCCATAATACCGATTAACAGTAACAGTATACCTGCTACTATTTGAATGACCTTCCCCATCTTCATACTTGTCCGTAAAATGAGACGCTTTGCATCAAATAGATAAATAAATACGAGCATGATGACGAACGGTACAGAAGTTGCCACTCCAAAAATACTTGGCAGTATCAAGCCATAGGAAGTGCTTGCAACGATTGGCATTAACCATACAAAGAACAGCACAAACATGGTTGGGCAAAAAGCAATGGAAAAACTAGCGCCCAATAAAAAGGAGCCCAATCTTCCCTCTTTTACCACAGGTGGAAGAAGCCGTGACAAGCGATGTAGAAATGTTAACTTAAATAAACCGATTAGCACGAGACCTGTGATGACCATAATCGGTCCAATAGCTTGACGAAAAATCGGAAAATATACTGTCATCTTGGTTTCAAACGATTGACCAAAAAGCCAAGCAAAAAGGCCAAGTCCACTAAAAACAACGACCTTGCCAAGAATAAAAAACACAATCTCCTGCCAATTACTTTTCATTTGAAATGTTCGATTCCCATAAAATGTAATAGCACTCAAATTACCTGTTAATTGACATGGAGCCAGTGCACCGATCAAGCCAAGAAGAACAACCATAGTCAATGCAGAATGCTCATAACCATGTAAGAATTGCGTAATTGGCTCACTAATAAACTGACTTATTGTTGACAACACACTATACATACAAACACCTTCTATCTGTCGTTTAAGACCTACCCTAAATCAGTATAAAGGCTAAATATGAATAAATGATGCAGAAAAGACAAGAAGCCGTTTGGAAGATAAAAATTATGATTAAAGTTTGTCTTTTTGTTTGTACACGCTATAACAAGCTGTTAAAAATGCTTCAAATTCTGCGGATACATTCTGTCTCTATTGCCATCCCCCACTCGTTTTTCAAATAGTATAGCGAAAAGTTTGCTAGTCTTGAAACTTTTTTACAAGATAAGCGTATGTATAGCTAACCAAGTTAGTAGGAGGAATGAAAGATGTCTTTTTTTCATAAAGCATTAGCAAGTTTTGGAATAGGTTCAGCAACAGTCGATACACGATTGGAAAAGGATACTTATCAAGCAGGAGAGGTCATGCAAGGAGAAATTATCGTGCGTGGCGGTCAAGTCGAGCAACAAGTGGATACCATCTATCTATCAGTGAATACGACGTATATTCGTGAGTCGAACGATCACAAACATACAGAGGTTGCCACTCTGCAAAAAGTCAAAGTGACAGAGCCTTTCACATTGGGGGCTGGTGAAGAAAAGGTCTTTCCGATTTCGTTAACACTACCATTTGAAACACCGATTAGTGCAGGTAAAACACAGGTCTGGATTCAAACTGGGCTGGATATTAAAAACGCAGTGGACCCGAGTGATAAGGATTATATTCGTGTTGAGCCAACAACGCTTGCAGAGCACATACTAGATGCTATTCGTGGATTAGGTTTTCGTTTACGTGAAGCCGAATGTGAACAAGCGCCTTCACGATTCCGTGGCTATTATCCATTTGTGCAGGAGTTTGAATTTGTGCCAACAGGACAATTTAGAGGGCATTTAGATGAGCTTGAAGTGGTCTTCCTCTCTCAGTCCAATCATTCTGCAGAAATTTTAATGCAAATTGACCGCAAAGTGAGAGGGATTGGTAGCTTCTTCTCTGAGGCATTAGACATGGATGAAAGCTATGTTAGAACTACCATCACGATGCACGACTTACCAACACTTCAAGCGAAGCTTCAGCAAATTATTTCAAAACACGCATAATCCAACCAAAAGTAGTTGAAGCTTCTTTTCAGCTACTTTTAATTTATTTTAGGTGGATTCACATAGTACCATAAATCCTCCAAACAAGAACACATTAGGATGGTGTATCTCATGGACTTAAAAGCAGTCTTATTTGATTTGGATGGCACTTTGTTAAATAGAGATGAATCCGTAAAACTATTCATTGAGAAACAATATGACCGATTAAACGAGGTACTAAATCATGTTCCAAAAGAAAGCTATATAGCTCGTTTTATCCAATTAGATAACCGAGGATACGTTTGGAAAGATAAAGTCTATCAGCAATTAGTGGATGAATTTAAGCTTACTATTCCTTGGGAAGAACTACTCCAAGATTATATGAATGAATTCAAAAATCACTGTGTTCCTTTTCCTAATCTTTTTAGCATGTTAGAAGAATTAAAACGTGAACATTTTCTTTTAGGCATGATTACAAATGGCTATGGACAATTTCAGATGAATAATATAAAAGCTTTAGCCATTGAGAAGTATTTTGATGTCATTTTAGTTTCTGAATGGGAAGGTATTAAAAAACCAAATCCTCAACTATTCATCAGAGCATTAGAGAAGCTTAATGTTCTTCCGAATGAATGCATTTTTATAGGGGATCATCCTGAAAATGATGTAAAAGGTGCTCAAAGGATAGGAATGAAAGGTATTTGGAAAAAAGATTTACAATGGGACAGTGTTGAGGCAGATGCCATCATGGATGATTTATTAGAATTACCATTCATCATCGACAATTTAAGTAAATAATCTTGTTAGGCGCATGAAGCGAAAAACCATCTACCCTATTTTGTTGGTAGATGGTTTTTTGTATAACTTATTTCACAGCTTGCTTTACTTTTTCTATCACTTCATCAGCTGTCGCTAATTGTAATGCTTCTGCTGCTAAAGCTTGCATGTCTGTAACAGTTAATTGTTTAAGCAAGGAACGTGTTTTTAAGATGGATGTCGCACTCATTGAAAACTCGTCTAAGCCTAAGCCCAGTAATAGCGGGACAGCTAGCTCATCGCCTGCCATTTCTCCACACATGCCTACCCATTTTTGTTCTTTATGTGCGGCATTAATGACCATTTGAATCAAGCGTAAAATGGCTGGATTATAAGGTTGATATAAATAAGAAACTTTTTCATTCATGCGATCTGCAGCCATCGTATATTGAATTAAATCATTGGTTCCAATTGAGAAAAAGTCTACTTCTTTCGCAAAAATATCCGCGATCACTGCCGTGGCTGGAATTTCAACCATCATCCCGATTTCGAGGTCAGAACTAACAGCAATACCTGCTGCTATAAGCTTTTCCTTTTCTTCCACCAAAACCGCTTTGGCATCATGGAATTCTTGAATTGTCGCAATCATTGGGAACATGATTTTTAGGTTACCGTATACGGATGCACGAAGTAATGCGCGTAATTGCGTACGGAATAATTCCTGTTGATCTAGGCATAGACGAATGGCACGATGACCAAGGAATGGATTCATTTCTTCTTGCAGCGGTAAATATGGTAAATGTTTGTCGCCACCAATATCCAATGTTCGAATGACAACCGGCTTGCCCTTCATTCCTGCGACGACCATTTTATAAGCCGTAAATTGCTCGTCTTCTGATGGCAGGTTTTCTCGACCCATATATAAAAACTCTGTACGATACAAGCCAATACCTTCAGCACCATGACGCAACACGCTATCCAAATCACTCGGAGATCCGATGTTGGCTGCTAGTTCGACATGCACACCATCTTTAGACATGGTTTGTTCGTTCACTAATGTTGACCACTCCGCTTGCTGTGCACGAAAGTTTTGTGCCTTTTCTTGGTAGTCAGCAATCACATCTGCAGTTGGATTGACAAGGACTTGACCTGATAAACCATCTACAATTAATAGATCGCCATCTTGAATTGTTGTCGTTGCTGTTCCTGCCCCTACTACTGCTGGGATTTCTAACGAACGAGCCATAATGGCAGAATGTGAAGTACGACCACCAATATCTGTGATAAAACCAAGGACAAAGTTTCGATCCAATTGGGCGGTCTCTGAAGGTGTCAAATCATTGGCAACAATAATCACCTGTTCTTCGATATGGCTTGGATTTGGAATATGTACACCGAGTAAATGGGCTAAAATGCGGTTTGTTACGTCTTTAATATCGGATGCACGCTCACTCATGTATTCGTTATCCATACCTTCAAATAATGCCACAAACATGGATGAAACTTCATGCAGTGCATACTCTGCGTTAACCGCTTCGTCCGCAATTTTTTGATTGATTGGTCCAATCAATTCTGGATCATTCACCACTAATAAATGGGCCTCAAAAATCGCTGCCTCTTCTGCACTAAACTTTTTCAATGTTTGCTGTTGAATCGCAGCCAGTTCTTGCTCTGCTTTGGCAAGGGCGGCTGCTAAACGTTGCTGCTCAGCATCGGTATGTTGAACAGTTGTTTTAGTAATGGTTAAATCTGGTTGGACAAAACGATACGCTTTGGCAATGGCAATGCCGTCTGAAGCGGCAATACCAGTGAGATGTGTCATTGTGCAAGCCCCATTTCTGTTAATAGTGTTGTTAACGCTGTAAATGCTTGCTCTTCATCTTCCCCCTCTACAACAAGTGTAAATTGAGAACCTTGCTTTAAGGCTAATCCCATTACACCTAAAATGGACTTTAGATTGGCTGCTTTTTCCTCTGTACGCACCTCAATAGATGAAGCGAATGGTGTTGCTTTTGCCACAAGTTGACTCGCTGGACGTGCATGAATACCTAAAGGATCGACTACTGTAAATTGTTGTGTTTTCATTTTTTATTCTCCTCTTCTTGTAAGTCTGTTAAAATGATGACATTTGGATGTTTGGCTAAAACACTTGCTGGTACATCCTCTGTATAGTCACATGCCAGCACTCGCTCTAAAACCTCACGCTTAGTTTCTCCCAATGCAATTAACAAAATGCACTTTGCTCGCATAATGGATTGAATCCCCATCGTGAAAGCTTGTGTAGGCACTTCATCAATAGATGAAAAGAAACGAGCATTAGCTTGGCGAGTAGATTCCTCCAATGTCACTAGATGTGTCAAGGAATCAAATGGCGTACCTGGTTCGTTGAAGCCAATATGACCATTTTGACCGATACCAAGTAATTGAAAGTCTAAGGGATGTTGTTGTAATAATGCTTCATAGCGAGCTGCTTCCTCTAAAGGAGCGGCTGCTAGACCATTCGGTAGAAAGGAGGCTCGAAATGGCTTTTGATGAAATAAATGTTTGTTCATATAATAGGCATAGCTTTGTTCATGCGTTGCCTCGAGCCCAACATATTCATCCAAATTAAAGCTAGTGCAATCGGAAAAATCAATATCCGTTTTACAGATTTTAGCATACAACGGTTCCATTGTTCCACCAGTTGCTAGCCCAAACGTTGTCGCACCATTATTTTTAGCTTCAACGATTGTGGTTACTGCTTGTGCATATAAATCTTCTTTTGAGGAAAATCTTTTTATTTTCACCACATATCCTCCTTCTCTTTGTACCTAGAAATGAATACGCTGACCATATTGATCTATGAGCTCATCGTTATTGTTTTTCCCTACATTACTGCTACCAAACACTGGTATAGTTTCGCCTTGTTCATGCATAAGCTCAATGATTTGGGCAAATAAAGCATTTAATAAAGTCGCCCCTAAAACGGTTGATACAGGTGCATATTGCAACTGATTGACTGTTAAAACACCGTCTCCTAATGGCACATGCGTATTCAAAATCTCATCTACTACATGCTCTAAACGCTTGCCTGACGGATGGCGTGATGGCTGATGTTGATAGTCTAGTGATTGCAGTGATATGGTGAAGGCACCTGCTTCCTTCGCATAGATAGCCATATCAATGGGAGCCGGATTATTGGCTGATGTTGATATGATGATACAAACATCTTGGTCATCAAACTGTAGCTGATCCTTATAAGAGGCTAAAAAAGCCTGTTTTTTTTCATTTTGCGAGGATTGCCGTGCACCCTGATGAAGCATTAACGATTCTATGTGTATCGGTTTGACAGGCACTAAGCCTCCTGCTCTGTAGTAACATTCCTGCGCTAATAACATGGAATGTCCAGAGCCAAACAGTTGGATAATGCCTCCTTGTGAGAGACGATTAACAATTTGCTGGGCTACATGGATAATTTGTTTACTCTCCTGTTGTGCCACCACTGTTAAATATCGATTGACTTGTTGAAAATAGGTATTCATGTTCTATCACCTTTTCATTTCGATCGTTCCATGCTAGATGTTTGCTTGCATCATGAGACGTTAGCGCCCATCGCCCTTTACCATTGCATCAAATGTGACTTTACCAGCTTTAATCGTTTGCTGAAGCATTAAATGCTCATCCAAAATTACCGCATCCGCATCATAGCCTTGCACAAGCTGGCCCTTATTCGTTAATTTCAATTGTTGGGCAGCATTATAGCTTGACATCTTCACAAGCTCCTCCACTGTACAATTCGTAATTTGATGCATATTTCGCACTGCTTGATCCATTTTTAAAATACTGCCTGCTAATGAACCGTTTGATAAATGAGCCCCTGCTTCTGTCACATGAACCATTTGACCACCTAAATCATACTCACCAAAAGGCATACCCTTCGCTCGCATAGCATCGGTTATTAAAATAATCCCGTCTGCTCCCTTCAAACGATACGCCATTTCCACTGCACCTTCATGCATATGAATAAAATCAACAATCAGCTCAGCCTTTATAGCATCTAGCAACAGGACACCACCAACTACACCTGGGTCACGATGATGGAATGGACGCATTTGGTTGTATAAATGTGTCCCCTGCGTTGCACCTAATTGAACCGCTTCTTGCATTTGCTCAAACGTAGCATCTGAGTGACCAATCGATACGATGACACCGCTATTAGAAATACTTTGCACAGATGTCATTCCGTTCGGCTCTTCAGGGGCTAGTGTAATTTGCTTAATTTTGTTGCCGCTTAGTTCTTGCCACTTTGTCCAGACATCGATATCTGGCTGAACAATGTAATCAAGAGGTTGGGCGCCCGCTCGGTTTTTAGAGACAAATGGTCCTTCGATGTGAATGCCCAATACTTCCGCTTCATCCAGCTGCGGCTGGAATTGTGCTACATTGGCGATGGCACGTTCAATATTGTCATAGCTTTGTGTCATCGTTGTTGCTAAAAAGCTTGTCGTTCCTTCCTTTAAAAGCGATTTGGCCATAATATGAAGCCCTTCATCAGAGGCATCCATTGTATCCATTTGAGCAGACCCATGAATATGCATATCAATAAACCCTGGCAATAAAAATTTACCTGAACCATCTAACTGATCCACATCACTGACATCGATATGGGTGGCGATTTCAGCAATTTTGCTATCCTTCATCCACACATCCACTCGTTCTTCTCGACCATTTGCGTTGACCACTGTGATGTTTCGAATTAATAAACTCAAGAAAAACATCTCCTCTTCTTGAACAAGGGCTGTTGAAAAGGTGTTCATTTGCAATTTCAAATTGCCTATGTGTCCTCAGCTAACAGCCCCATTTGTTGTTACTTTTTCATTGCAATAATATTTGTAGAGCCTGCTCGTTGGTAACCTGATTTACCAAGTGTAATCTCTTGCCCCATTAAGCTAGTGAAAACGACTGGCGTGATGATGGAAGGCACTTGGTCTTTAATCCGTGCGATGTCTGCTTTTAACAGTGCATCACCACGCTTAATTTTTTGACCGTCAGTCACGAACATGTCAAAGCCTTCACCATCAAGTTTGACCGTATCTAAACCGACATGAATTAATAGCTCTAATCCTGTATCTGATTTTAAGCCAATCGCATGTTTCGTAGGGAAAATCATCACCACTTGACCATCAAACGGCGCATAAACTGTCCCGTCTGTAGGACGAATGCCAAATCCTGGCCCCATAAAGCCTGCAGAAAATGCCTCATCTGGTACTTCTGATAATGGTAGTAAATCACCTGTCATTGGCATCTCGAAATCATGGAATGTCGTTGTTTCGTTTTTCGCTGTTTCTTCAACTTTAGGTTGTGCTGTTGACAGCTCAGCATTCGTAGGTGCTGGATTACCACTTTTCAGACGATCTTTCATGGCCTCAGCTAAAAACTCAACAGATGTTCCAATTATTACTTGAACATTCGTTTTACTAATGCGCATAACACCTCGTGCACCTGTTTGTTTCAATGTTTTTTCATCCACAATATTGGCATCCTGCACAGACATACGTAAACGAGTCGTACAATAATCCACTTGCTTAATATTGTCTATTCCGCCTAATGCTTCAATTGTGTAGTATGCACGTAAATCGACATCGTTAGAAATGGAAGTATTGGCTTCTCCTTCTTCTTCATCTTCGTCTTCACGGCCAGGTGTTTTTAAGTCTAATTTTTTGATTAAGAAATAGAAAACAACAAAGTAAATTGCACCAAAACCTAACCCTAAAGGAATTAACAGTAACGGTTTATCTGCTAGACCAAAGTTTAGCAAGTAGTCAATTAACCCTGCCGAGAAACCAAAACCATCACGGAACCCCACAATGTAGGCAACTGCCAGCGCAATACCCGTTAACACAGCATGGATACCATAAAGAACGGGTGATAAGAACATAAACGAAAATTCGATAGGTTCAGTTACACCTGTTAAGAAGGCTGTTAAAGCGATGGATACAAACATCCCTCCAACAATTGGACGCTTTTCTTTTTTCGCTGTAAAATACATGGCAAGACATGCTGCTGGTAAACCAAACATCATGATTGGGAAGAATCCAGCTTGGAAATGTCCAGCAGATGGGTCCCCTGCTAAGAAACGGTGGATATCCCCTTTGACCACTTCTCCCGCAGCATTCGTAAATTCACCGAAATCAAACCAAATGACTGTATTAATAACATGATGTAGACCAACAGGAATTAACAGACGGTTGAAGAAACCATACATCCCAACACCAAGTGATCCTGCACCAATCATCCAATTGCCGACAGCATCAATACCGCCTTGAATTGGCCCCCACACAATCGCTAAAATACTACCTAAGATGGCCATGGTGATGGACGTAATAATCGGTACAAAGCGCCGTCCACCAAAGAATGATAACCATTCTGGAAATTTCACATTATAATATTTGTTATACAATAAACCTGCCGTAATACCGGCAATAATTCCACCAAACACACCCATATTTAAATCTTCGTTAACTGCACCTAAAACAGCTACTAAAACGAGATGAGCAATCGCACCCGCAAGAGCTGCACCTCCACTGCTATCATGTGCCAACCCCATCGCAATACCAATCGCAAAAATAATTGGTAAATTCCCTAGTATAGCATTTCCCGAAGCGGCCATAATACTAGCGATGTACTGAATTGCTTCATTCGGTACTGCCCCAAGCATATCTCCAGAACCTAAACGCAATAGTAATGCTGCTGCTGGTAATGTAGCGATTGGAAACATAAGCGACTTACCGATTTTTTGTAAGAAAGCAAACATTCATTATCCCCCTTTGGTATAGTTGTCTAGACCACTTTAGTAAAAAAAAAGCGTTTTCACTAAGTTGCTATTATTATAGGCGCAATTTGAAAAAAAATAAATACTTTTTTATTTTTTCATGTTGTCATACCAAAAAACCGCACCCCAATAAAGTATTAGGGCACAGTTCTTATTTACATTATGCAGTTACATCACGTTTCATAAAGGTTGTATAACTAATAATAAGGAAAAGAATTGCGTAAACGGCAAGCACAGTTAGTGAGAAAGGCATCGTAATATCTGCTATCATCGAGCCACCTCGTTCATACTGTGTTAAATCTGAATGTGTTAGCCAAACGTATTTCACAATGTCGTATCTACTTAAGAACATGACAATCATGCCACCTGTAAAGGATAGGAACATCGTTAAACCAATTGCTAATGAACTTGAACGGAAGACAGAACCTACTAAAAAGGCAAATAATGTTGACATGACAAAGTCACCGCCAGAAAGTAGATAATGATACGCTAAATCATTCCAAACTGCCTTTTCAACGAATTGACCATTGACCATTTCTAATTCGACACCTGTACCAATCCCAAACAATAGTAAGCCTACAATGGCACTTACAACAACATTTACAGCATATAAAAACAAGCCAAATAGAAATGTTGTCAGTAATTTAGACGTAAGTACTTTTGCACGAGACATAGGACGCGTTAATAGCATTTTAATGGTACCTGTTGAAAATTCACTCGAGACAATACTAGCAGCTGTAATAACCGTAAATAAAGTGACAAGTGTTAGCATGTTACTCGTAAAGGACATAAAGCTCGCAAGGCTACTTTCCTTTTGACTTGGAGCATCATTAGCTAAACGATATTCCGAAAGGGCAATTTGCTCTTCAAAATATGCCTTATCTTCCTCCGTTAATTCCTCACTTGCTAACATTTCTTTATTTGTTTGAATGGCTTGCTGCTCTACTTCCTGCCATGAGCCTTCATCTGTCGATTTTACTTCATAATATTTTGTGATTGCTCCTGGAACAAGGATGACAAGAATCAGCATCGCAACCATTGCCCATGTTCCTTTTTTATGCCATAATTTCATCCACTCATTTTGAATTAGCTTCAGCAATTTGTCCGCCTCCAGTCATTTCTAGGAATTGATCTTCTAATGTTTTTTGATGTGGCTGCACTGCAAATAGTTGAATACCAGCTTGCACTAAGTGTGTTGTCAAGGCTGGAACATCCTCTTTCTTCATTTCCACTACATAGCCTTCATTTTCAGCGACGAAATTGTAATCATGCTGTTCAAAATGAGCAGACACCTGTTCTTTTGGTTGTGCTTCCACATAATAAAACGATGAGCCTTCATTGTGAATATCACGCATATCAATCAGCTTTCCATTTTGGATCACTGCCACGCGATCACACATTAGCTCAATTTCAGATAGTAAGTGACTCGATACAAATACGGATACACCCTCTTCTGAAGCTATCTTGCGCAGGTACATACGAAACTCACGAATACCAGCAGGGTCTAAGCCATTCGTTGGTTCATCTAAAATTAAAAATTTTGGTCGATGCAGTAGCGCCTGAGCTAACCCTAGTCGTTGACGCATACCAAGTGAATACGTGGAGACCTTTTCATGTATACGATTTTCAAGTCCAACCTGTTGAACGACCTCTTGTATTCGTTCTTTCGTAACATTTTTATGCATACGCGCAAAATGTAGTAAATTTTTATAGCCTGACATAAATTTATACATTTCAGGATTTTCAACAATTACGCCAACCTTACTAATAGCTTCCTCATAATGCTCCTGTAGTGAAAGGCCATCAATAATCACCTTGCCCTCTGTTGGATGCATGAGGCCAGTCATCATTCGAATCGTTGTTGTTTTCCCCGCACCATTTGGTCCTAAAAATCCTGTAATCTGCCCTGGATATAAATCAATATTTAACTGTTTAATTAATTGCTTTCCTTTAATTGTCTTCGATAGATTTTGCAATTGTACAATTGGTTCTGTCATGTTTTTCACCCTTTCTAATCCATTTAACCTTGGCTTAATTGAGTCTGGATTTAATTGTGCACGCACAATCAAAATTCATGACATCGGCCAGCGGCTATATCATCAGCCAGTAGATGCCTTTGAGGTTATCCCGCAAATAAGCTTTACTGACGATTCTTTCTTCACCTTGAGCGGTCAGTGTCGTTTACTGAGGGACGATAAAATCCTTTCATCCACTCGACTGCATTCTTGTTCGTCACATCGCGTAATGTCTCTACTTCTTCATAAGCCGTAATAGAGCCCGCTTGTAATAAAATAATTCGGTCTAATATGGGCTCAACCTCATATAATTCATGTGTTGACAGCAAAATCGATTGATTTTCGATGTCTGTAAATTGAATTAAGCCTTTAATGAGCTGCTCTCGCACAATAGGATCTAGCCCAGCAAATGGCTCATCCATTAAATAATAGGGAACTTCTCGGCCAAGCGTAGCTGCCATTTTCATGCGACCACGATTGCCCTTTGATAATTGGCGTAGCTTCGTACTTTTATCAACCTGTAAATATTGCGCTACGATACAAGCCTTATCATAGGAAAAATCTTCAAATTGCGAGGCATAATACTGGAATAGCTGTTCACCCGAATAGTACTCAAAAAATAAATCCGTATCTGGTAAATAAGCAATTTGGTCAGCACTTCTACGTGTGACTTGCTTACCATTCAATGTTACTTCACCAGCAGTAGGTTGCAGTAAGCCAGCTAAGACTTTCATTAATGTGGATTTACCACTACCATTCTCCCCTACAAGACCAATAATTTGTCCAATTGGAAAGGAAAAGGATACATCCTGTAAAATAGGCTTTTTCTTATATTGAAAAGACACATTTGAAAGCTGTAACATACCCTTCACCTCACGCTTTATTTTTCAGAACAACGAGCATTTCTTCCTTCGAAAAACCTAATGCCTCAATCGATGTTAAAAAATTTGCAGCTAACTGGTTTTTCATGTCTTCCCGTAATAACTCAATGCGTTCTTCATTTGTCGTAATAAATGTACCCTGTCCTCGTTTGGTTTCCGTTATATTCATCGCCTCTAACTCCTTATATACACGTTGCACCGTATTGACATTAACACCTGTTTCGACTGCATACTCTCGAACAGAAGGAAGTCGATCCCCTAGCAATAACTTTCCCCTCAAAATGTCCCCGCAAATTCGATCCACAAGCTGGCTATAAATTGGTTTATCACGCGAAAAATCCATTGTCATCGTAAAACCACCTTTTCGAGCCACTTGGATGCCGCCCAAAAAAGCAGTAGCATGAACAACGTCATAGCCACTTCCTCTACAACATATATCGAACCTAGCATCCATTCCATTGTCATCTCTTTAGCTTTTGGTAAATACTGTTCAACTTTGCTTAGGGAGACTTCTCCACGTAGGAAAATCGTTTGGTACAGCTGACTTTCCGTTATGCGAATCCAAGTATCAATCGCTAGGAAAAATGCAACCATTGTTAGCACAATAGAAAAACGCCCAATCAAATGCTTCAGTTGCAAATATAATGCGAAAAAGAATAAGAGCAATATAAATAGCATTAATTGGAAAATAACTAACATAGTAACAATTAATACCAAAATTAATAAAATTTGTCCAGCATTTGCGATAAGCTCATCTTTTATAGTGTAGATGGCTATACTCGTAAAGAGTGTATTAAATAATGTATACCCTATTAGTGAGCAGACCATCTTCGCCCCGATTAACTTCGTGATGGAACTTGTTGAATGTAGCCAACTCTCCTTGGCTTTAATATCTAATCGCATACTAGCTAAAAATTGTAGGACGGAATAAAACCCACCTGCAAAAAGTACTAGGAGAGTAAAGACAAATGCTAGTTGATGCTCTTGTGCGAAAATATCCACAAATTGATGTAGTACATAGGGAACGATCCAAGATAGCATGATGCCACCAAATATCCCCACAAGAAACCAAGATCGGTAAAGTACCCATTCCTTTTTTAAAAGCCCTGCAAAACTTTTCAAGCTCAACACCTCGTGTCATAGTGTACTAGTCACATAGTACACTATGACTTTTTAGTTTGCAAGTGCCAAATACAAGAAAAAGGAAGATTACGTAATTATTCAGGTCTATCCTCTTTACTATAGCCTCCCATTCCTTTTTTCGTTTTTAATATGAACGATTATAAATTGCCAGGAACGCCTCTTTTCTAGTCGTTGCTTCTTGAAAAAGGTATTCGTATATGAAAAACAGAATATATTGATAGCACGCTAAAACTAACGGTAAGGTGGTACTCGAATGGATAAAAGAGTATTATTTGATTTTGAAATTGAGTTTACAAATGGGGGTGGCATACAAGGACAAGAATTCCGACTTGATCTTGATGGAGATGATATATCGGACGAAGAGCTAGCTAAGTATATTGTGGAAGATATGCGGTTGCTTATGGTTGGTAAGGTTACAATCCTCAATAAGAAAATTATTGATGAAAAACATAAACGAAAACCTACTAATGAATAAAATTTTAGTTACTAGACCTCAAGTATAGTAGAAAGTAGATGAAGCTAATTGAAAGCTATGCTATTTGATTTAGATGATACCTTACTGAATCGAGATAAGGCTGTAGATAACCTATTTTTCATTATTTTAGAAAGGTTTTATAAGGATATTCAGCATTCCGTAAAAAAGGACATGCTGCAGAAATTCAAAGAATACGATAAAAGATTCTATGGCTTTCCTGATAAAACAAACGTTTTGACATCGTTTTTTGATGAATTCCCACCAAATGATCCATTACCTAGTAGTGACATGCAAGACTTTTGGAATCATCAGTTTCCTTATTGTTTTTCTATCGACCAACATACGTTGAATAGTATCAATTTTATCAAGAAGCACGTACAAGTTGGCATCATCACGAATGGCACAGTTCAGAGACAAAAAGCGAAAATCATGCACACTCATTTAACCAGCTGTTTCGATTTCATCTTTATTTCTGAAGAAGTCGGTTACAGCAAGCCTGACAAGCGCATATTTGAACTAGCATTAAATAAACTTAATGTACGACCAGAAGATGCATTATTCGTTGGAGATGACTTAGAAAAGGATATAGCTGGTTGTCAGCATGCAAAAATTAAGGGTATATGGTTCAATCCACATAGGTGCATAAATGATACTGAAATCAAACCCTATGCTGAGATTCATTCGTTTGATGAATTAGTAAAAGGAAGAGCCCTGTTTGACTAGGACTCTTCCTTTTGTGCTAGACCATTTTTCCTACTACTTTAACTTTTAATCTTGTTGCATTTTCTGGATGATACGCGAGTGGTGTTTCTTCTACTTCTACCAGCTCAATCGTATCCGCAAGAGCACCTGCTAATATCGCTTGTTTCACCGCTTTACTTTGTGCATCCTTTAATGATTCCTCACGTGGTTCTTTTGAGTAAATATAAATTTGCTCATATTGACCACTAATTTGTGCAATGGAAGCACCAATAGCATTCGCGACACCACCGTATTCAGATTTCACAATATTGGAAACGCCTCGAATCTTCTCTGGCACGATGATACCACCACCACCTACTAAGACCAATGACACATCCTCTGAGGAAGTTTTCATCTTATCAATCGCCTGCTCTAGTAATGAGGAAATTTCTTCTTGAACTGCTTTAGCAAATGCTTCATCAATATGTGCCACTAAATGGCGATCGCCTACATCTGCTAAGCCTAAACGTACAGCGATGTCCGTTGTTGTTAAAGTCGAGCCACCAAAGACAAGGGCTTCTTCACTAATTTTATAGCCTACACTATCTGGTCCAACTGTAATTTTGTCGCCGTTCATACGAACAATACTACCACCACCAAGACCGACAGAAATAATATCTGGCATCCTAAAGTTTGTCCGGATGTCTCCTACTTCCACTGCGACAGAAGATTCTCGAGGGAATCCATCCTGTAATACACCTATATCTGAAGTCGTTCCACCAACGTCCAGCACCATCGTATTTTGAATTTGAGATAAATACGACGCACCACGAATACTGTTTGTAGGTCCACAAGCAATCGTTAAGATGGGAAACTGCTTCGCGTAGTCAATGGACATTAAGGTACCGTCATTTTGACATAGGTAAACTTCTACGTTAAAAATATCTTCCGCTTGAAGCGCTTGGACAAAGCCCTGTGTTGTCGTCTCGATGACTTTACATAACGCAGCATTTAGAATCGTCGCATTTTCACGTTCAATTAGCCCGACAGAACCAATTAATGATGAGCAGGAAATTGGGAAATCCTCACCATAAACTTCTTGTATCCATTCACGAACCTGTAATTCTTGATCGTTTTTAATAGAAGAAAAGACACCGACAATTGCAATCGATTCTACTTGGTCACGCCATTCCTCTACTAGTTTTGTAATTTCTTCTTGATTGAGCGCACTTAGTAATTGGCCATCATATTCATAGCCACCATGTGCAATCGCATAATTTCCCGATAATTTATCAATCATATCCGCTGGCCAAGCTGTATAAGGGAGAACTGAGGCCGTTGCTGGATAGCCCAGTCGAATAACGCCGACCTTCGCTAATTTTTTTCGTTCAACAATAGCATTCGTACATTGTGTTGTCCCTAGCATAGCATGCGTAATTTTTGCTTTATCAATGTTTGCGCCCTCTAGTAATTGCTGCAATGATTTTTCAATGCCTGTTTTAATATCTAAGCTTGTTGGTGATTTCACACTATAAATGAGTTGACTATTATGGTCTAAAAGGATGGCATCCGTATTTGTTCCACCTACATCAATTCCAATTTTATACATGTTCTGCTACCTCCTTTTTTACCATTTCCTCAATTGGCACATAATCATAATCGTAACCAAAGTATTTAGGTCCTGCCGTTTCAATACCTTTTGCTGTACGCCATTTTTCATGTGCTGGTAAGCCAATCACGCGCACACGTTTGCCGTATTTTAAACTTTCAGTTGTAACAGGCAATAATGTTTCATAATCGACTAAACAGATTAAGTCTGGCGTCATTGCGACAACCTGCTCGTTCTTTTCTGCTAACAAGTTTTCATTTTGGAAATGAACCATCATCTGATCTTTTTTATAGGACTCAATCCCTTCAAGGTTCATTTTTCCTAAGTTAAAGCCACCCTTTGTTTCACGAATAACATCCACTATCTTTCCTTGGAATAGCTCATAGCCCTCAACAAGCTTCAAAAGATTTTGTAGCTTATCGTTCACCTCTTGATCTTTGGAGGCAATAATTTCGCCGATTTTTTCAGAAAGCGTCACAATATGATGAACACCGCTTTTCTTGATTTGTGCACCAGTTGTTGGATACAAGCTCACTAAAGAACTTGCCCCCATCTCGACGGTTGCTGTTCGTGCTATACGCTCTGTCCATTTATTATCAATCGTTTCAAAAATACCAATATTCCCTTTTTCATCTGTAATCGCCATTGGGGTTGCTGAAATTCCATCTAGATTAAAGGTCACCATTTGTAATTCAGGGAATGCACGACCCATGCCGTCACAATCAATCAGCGGTAAGCCAAGCTGGGCAGCTACCACAATTGGAATCATCGAATTGACGCCGCCCGCCTCCATTGGGTATGTTCCTGCAATTTTTTCTTTGCCCAAATATTGTGCAAGCTTTTGGAAAACTTTTACGAACTCATCACCGCGTGGAAACTTCTCTACTAAAACAGATGGTGCACCCATCATCGCTGCTGGAATGAAAAAGTCTTCATCGTCAATTTCATCCACCGAATACAGTTTTACAGGTCCATTTTTCTCAATAGCAGAAAGAGCCATTAATTTTCCGATATACGGATCTCCTCCCCCACCTGTTCCTAGAAATGCTGCACCAATGGCAATATGTTCAATAGCTGCTTGATCTAAATATCTCATCTATGTTCCTCCAGTATGACAGTTTTTTGTACAGATACACGATACCCAATATAATAAATAACAAAAGAAATAATGATGCCGATCATCGGTTGGTTTGGTAGTGTAGGCAATTCCGGGAATAAGGAGAATACGACTGGCATACATGCGATCACAGCCCCTACAAGCCAAGAAAATACACCTAATCGATTAACACCCTCCACCTCATGCCAGCTATCTTTATTGCCTTTATGAATCACCCAATAAGAAGCAATCATCACACCTGCAACAGGTGGAATCATGGCTGATAAGATCGACATGATCGGTGTAAAGTAATTTAATATTCCTACTACAGCTAATATCGTACCAATCGTTCCTGCCATACCAATCGCTAATCTCTCTTTGTTTTTGGCAATATCGAATACATTAATTAAGGCAATACCGCCTGAAATTGCATTGACCAAATTGGTTTTCCATGTAGCTAAAATCAAGCCAACTCCACCTATAAATGGTGTAGCGATATGCAAAAAGACTGCTGTAATATCACTCGTTTGATAAGCAATCGTTAAAATAGCCCCCACAGCAATCATCAGCACACCAGCA
This sequence comes from Lysinibacillus cavernae, assembly GCF_009724685.1. Taxonomy (GTDB): domain Bacteria; phylum Bacillota; class Bacilli; order Bacillales_A; family Planococcaceae; genus Lysinibacillus; species Lysinibacillus cavernae. Next base: position 9,648 of record NZ_WMEF01000002.1, on the reverse strand, counting down.
GGAATAATCCCTAAAGTAGCTGCTTTGAAAACATCCGAACGTTTTTTGGAAAATTGCGAATAATCTCCCGCTATGACCGCCCCTAACGCAAATGATCCAATCGTTACAGCTAAACCATCCATAAAGCTCATATTGCCTTGTGGCTGGTAATCACGAATCAGCTGAAGTTGATCGCCTGTTAATGTTTGTACTAAACCGTAAACGCAAATGATGACAAGTAAAGGAACTGCGATATAGCTTAATATGCGTAACACTTTCATACCATAAAGAGCTGATACGACCATAACCATTCCACTTATGAATGAAGCGAGAGGAATTGGTATATTCACATGATAGATAGCTAATAAATTCGCTAAGGCAACGCCACAAACATTGGCCTGAATGCCAAACCAACCTAAGCAAGCAATGGCTAAAATAATGGACAAAATTGTACGCGAGCCTTTTTTCCCAAACACTTGCCCAGCAATATGAACAGTTGGTTTTCCTAAATCGCTGCTTTGCATTCCTTGTAACACCATGATCAATACAACAATAACGTAACCTACAAAAGCTACAGTAAGTGCCTTTGATAAACTCATACTTGTAATGAGTGCGTTTCCTACTAATAAACTGGGAATACAAATCATAGCACCAGCCCAAATAATACCTAAGCTATACCAAGATTGACCTTTATTTTCATTTTGCAAGTGACTCCCTCCTTATACTTTGGGTGATTGATTAATGTTCTTAATTATAAAAGAATGCCGTGATTCGAGTCTTTTGCGTAAATGAAAAAAATAATCTGAAATTTTGTTCAAAATGACAAAATTTCAGATTATTCTAATCATTAATCAATCGATACAGCATACAAGCCATATACACATCGTAAAATTCTGAGTAAACTGTGACGTCCGTGCCAATCAGCTCACTTATTTTTTTGATGCGATATTTCACTGTATTTTTATGAATATAAAGTAACTCTGCGCAGCGCTCAACACTAGCATTTGCATCTAATAAAAATGTAATCAACGTCTGTAATGAATCGTGGTCACGCAAAATAGGTTCAATCACAGCCAAATATTCTTCAATCATCTCTTCGCCCTGCATACTTACATCGATTGCTCGTTTCATTGAACGGACTTCCGCAGCAGTAAATAATTTTCTCATCGGGTAAATGGTATGGGCTTTGCTGTCTACCTGGTTGACTAATTGATACATTTGGCGAACAGCCTTTGTGTTTTTCATTTTCGGTGCATAAACAATTTCTGCAATTTGAGTATCATAGCTAGTAGTTTCATTAAATACAGTGGCAATTTCAAACTCATGGTGCTTATACAGACAATTCCCTAATAGCACAATCATACAATGATCAATGCATTGTATCACCCTTGTTTGATAATACTTGGACAGTTGCTCTTCTAATTCATCGCGAATTCTTTTTTCGTCCGCTAAATCATGCATGTATACTAGCCACATCATTTGAATGGCTGAAACATCTATATGAAGGAGATTCGCTAATCTTCTCATTTTCTCACCTTCATCATTGATAATGGCTTTAACTAAGGCATACTCACTTACCTCATCATGTTTATCTCCCCATAAATTTATGGCTACTTGCACAACCTCACTTACTTTTTCAATCGTTTTAGCGGGCAGTTTTGTATTTTCTTTTATTAAGAATAAAAAGAGGGGCTCTCCATTTTTCTGGTGGACTTTTTTATAGTCAACCACACAGGAGACATCACTTCTTTGTAGCTCTAGCTTGCCTGTTTCGCGAAGGAAATTGGCTTGCGAGCATTCTTCAATAACGTTCGCAACATCTAATGATGAATTTCGTGGCCACATAACTTGATTCACAATATCGAAATGGCTATTCGTTAGCAGAATATTGGCTTTCAATCGATCTGAGAGCATTTTCAACGTAATTTCAACACTTCTTAAATGCTCTGGTAGCAAGGACACCTTCTCTAATGTCTCCTTGACAAAATAATCATTGACACCTTGATTGCTCACAATCGCTTCCATTACCTCATAAATAACCTCATTATAGCGCAGTGAATAGTCATTTCTTGGCATACAAATGATAATAAAGCCTTGTGCCTCTGCTAATGCGAGTACTTCCTCTGGAATATCTGGCAACACAATCCCAACATAATATAAAATAAGACCAAGCTCTCCTAAATCATGTAAATGTTGAATGGTTTCACATTGCTGTTTTACACTATCTCGGATGGAGTAAAAGGAGCTGATGACCAGCTCTTCTGCATACCATTCCTCTTGCACTCGGTTAATAATTTTAGAATAAAAATCAACATTCGACACTTCTAATACAGATAAAGAAGATACAGTACGATGTAAATTATCTCGACCAGTTAACACCTCTGCCCCTCGAAAGGATGGCAGTTGTAGTAATTCATTGACAGTTACCCCATGTTCAACCACCACTTTTCTATACAATGTCTTTTGAAGAAGAATACCATATCCCCTATTATCTTTCAAAATACAGTTTCGTCTATATTTCATCTGCTAGCCTGTTAGTGATAAAATAATAACTAAGTTTATGAGATAAGAGAGGGAAATGAGGATGTCTAATCTGACAAATAGAGATACATCAGTTGACATAAAAATTCGAGAAAGCTTGCAGGCGAATTGCCAAAGCTGTTTTGGTTTATGCTGTACAGCTTTAAACATTGTGGCTTCAAGTGACTTTGCCATCAATAAACCAGCAGGCACACCATGTCCAAATTTAAAGGATGACTATAGCTGTCACATTCATAGCAAGCTACGGGATACTGGCTTTAAAGGCTGTACTGTTTTTGATTGCTTAGGTGCAGGACAGCAGGTTTCACAGGTGACATTTCAAGGTCAAGATTGGCGACAATCTCGTGAGCATGCTGACAAGATGTTTCGGGTTTTCCCCATCATGGAACAACTTTATGAAATGATCGCCTATGTAGCTGAGGCTCTATCCTATCAGGTGGACAACACCCTTTATGAACAACTTCGAGCTCAATTGGAGCAACTTCAACAGGCAACAGAACTAGATGCTGATACCTTATTAGCACTGGATATAGTGGCTATCCGTATGCCCGTTAATGCATTACTGCTAAAAACAAGTGAACAAATACGTCAGCATAGCAGAAAAGAGAATACTTCCAGAAAATTAAATCAGCGTGGGGCTGATTGGATGGGCAAAAATTTAAAAGGCAAGGATTTACGAGCTACTGATTTAAGAGGTGGCTATTTAATTGCGGCCAACTTACAAGGTGCTAATTTACAAGAGGTAGATTTCATTGGAGCTGATTTACGGGATGCCAATTTACGTGGGGCTGACCTTTCAACAAGTATGTTTTTAACACAAATGCAAATCAATGCCGCACAGGGTGATCGTTCCACGAAATTACCTTTCTATATAAAACGTCCAGCCCATTGGCAATAAAAAAAGGTAGATGACGATTTACGCTCATCTACCCTTCTCATTAGGCTTTTTTCTTTTTATAGATAATTGTAGCTGCTACTAAAAATAATAGAATTGCTTGACCTATCATTGTTTCCATTGTTGGGTAGAAACCAATCAGACTAATAACAGGTAAGCCATCAACAATCGTTGTGGACAGATTGTTAGTGAGCTGTAATGTATGCAGACTCACACCAATAATCTTAAAGGCTAATACGTAAATTAAAATTGTTGCTACGGCAAAGAATTTATGGATTGGGATTTTGCCACTTGCTTTAAATAGCACGATTGCGAGCACAGCCAGAATCAGCAATGCTACGACAATACCAAGGACAAATTGCGAAGTCTCCATTTTCGGTGCAATCCCTGCGTAAAAGACCAGTGTTTCTGCCCCTTCACGGAAGACAGATAAGAAGCTAATCGTTGCCATTGCAAAAATAGAGCCACTGGAAATGGCATGGCCCATTTGTTTTGAAATGTAATGATTCCAGCTGACAACACTTGATTTACTATGCAGCCAAATACCAACACCGATCATCATGGCTGCTGCAAGTAAACCTACATAGCCTTCCATCAATTCTCTATTTGTATCAATCGTCGCTGAGTTCAAAATCGTCGACATCAGTATCGCTGCAACGGCAGATAGCAGCACACCCACAAATGCACCGACATAAATCCATTTACGCATGTTCTTCTGTCCAGATTTTTCAAGGAATGACACTAAGGCTAAAATAATAAGTAATGCCTCAAGCCCTTCACGTAGTAATATTAACGCTGCGTCCCATATTGTATAATCTGAATCACCTTGAACCAGCTCAATTTCTGTACGGAAAGTAGCTAATTTCTTTGTCATCGCTTCTTTATCTACGTTCGATTTTAATAAATCACTCGCAATAATCGGCATATCACTTTCAATTTTCGTATAAAGACTGCCATTTCTTGTTGAAATTTCAATTTCAACACTTGGCCATATTGTAATAAATTCACGCACTTTATCAGATGCTGCCTGATAATCACCAGCATCGATGAAATCCTTCGCCTCATCAATATAAGCAATCAATGTAGCTAACGAATAGTCTCCTTCTACCACTTCAGCCGTTTCTTTACCAGCCACAAAGTCTTCAATGGTTTGTTGTAAATCTGCAAATTGAGATTGCATCAGAGCTATATCTGGCTCCTCAGCAGAAATGGAGATACGAAGAAACGCCATTTGTGTTTCGATTTGCCCATACATTGCAATGCTTTGCTCACGTACAGGTCGCTCGTTTTTATTCCATTTACTATTAAAATCTTTGTACGCATCATCAATGGCCCCAATGTCTCCGCTTGCTAAAGCCTTTTCAAAGTCTGCCATGATTGGCTTAAACTTTTGCCCAAACTCAGCTCGTTGTGCCGCTTCATCTACTGGATTTTCAAGCTTTTCTAATGTACGTAATGCATTCGACAGTGCCGACAGCGCCTCTAAACGTTCTTCTTTTGACGCTGCTTCGGTTGCTTGCACAAGGATTTCATCAACCTTCGCTTTCGCCTCTTGTTGCTCTGATGAAACCTGCGCCCAGTCAGTAGCAAATTGTTCGAGTGCCTGCTTGGCCTCCGCCTCTTTATCCTGCTTTGTATTCATCAGCGCATCACTAATCGCAATATATAAATGACTATATGATTGCGCAGCTTGCACAGGCATAGCTAAAGTCAGAATGAGCGCAATCACTATACTACAGCGCGTTAAAAAGTGCTTCACCTAAATAACTCCCCTTTTGTACACCAGGGAAGCAAGCGAACACAGCACTGCCTCGATGGGTAATATACTCATTCATTTTATCCATGCGCCCTAAGCTATTTTGGATGGTTGTAAATTGTTCTGGGTCTTTTTGGAAAGAGATAAAGATAAGCCCTGCATCATGGGTCCCTGTATTCGACATGACACCTGATGCATACGAATAAGAGCGACGTAAAACACGTGCCCCTGATTTGCGCGCTAAATGAACATGCGAAGTATCAGGCATAATATAATTATCCTTCTCATCCTTTGCCTCTACATCGAAATCATCAAATTCTTTTGTTTTACCAAATGGTGCGCCACTGTCACGGTAACGACCAAATGTAGCCTCTTGATCTTTCAAAGATGTGCGATCCCAAGTTTCAAGATGCATTTGAACTTTACGTGCAATTAAATAAGAGCCACCCTTTAACCAGCCTTTATCTACCCATACAACTTTGTTTAAATCTTTCTCATCTTTAATCGCAGGATTTACTGTACCGTCCTTGAATGCAAAGAGGTTTCGCGGTGTTCCTCCAGCGGCAGGGAACGAGTTAAAACCGGCCTGTGACCATTTGATCTCTACTTTGCCAGATGCAGCTCGTACTAAATTACGAATTGCATGGAATGCCACCTGCGGATCATCTGCACATGCCTGAATACACAGATCACCACCTGTATATTCCTTCTGTAACTGATCTTTTGGAAAATGTGGCAAATCCTTTAGCTCCGCTGGCTTTACATGCTGCATTCCAAGTTTATCGAATAGCGAAGGACCAACACCAAACGTGATGGATAAATTGGCTGCATTTAAACCCTCTGCCTCACCCGTGTCACCAGTAGGCACTCTCGTATTTGTCGATAGGTCTGCCATTAATTCACCATTCATTAAACGCACAACAAGAGGTGTCCATTGCTGGAACAACTCTTGTAGCTCCTTCTTCGATGTCACTAGCACATCCAAAGAAGCAAAATAAATATTCGTTTGAACAGGTGTCACAATACCCGACTGATGTTTGCCATAGAAATTGACCTTATTGCTTGCTGTCGTGCTATCTGCAACCGTCTCAAAAACATCGTAGCCCATCGCCTTCATGACACCACCCAAGCCAGAGGCACCGATGGCAACACCTGCCACACCGATGCTTGTCAGCTTTAACATATCGCGTCTAGAGATTTTTTTATTGATCCATTTTTCATCATTTGACGTTGTCATGTTTTATGTTCACTCCAAAATGATACCCATTTGACTTAATGGTTCTCCAAGCTGATTAACTGCAGCTGCAAGTGCTTTCGTATTGTCCTCCGTTAATTCTTCATAGGATACATAACCACCATCAGCAGTTGCGTGCTGTGCTAATAAATCGTCCACTGCTTTGAACTTTTCATCAAGCGTTGTCACTAATTCTTGATCTTTCGCCTCTAATTTTGAACGTAAAATTTCAAAGATTTTCTCTGCGCCTTCAATGTTTGCTTTAAAATCATAAAGGTCTGTGTGTGAGTAAATTTCTTCCTCACCTGTAATTTTAGAAGTCGATACTTCATTTAATAAATCCACCGCACCTGTAATCATTAAATCAGGTGTCACTTCTACTGTTTGTACAAGTGCATGTAATTCCTTTGCATCCGCAAGAAGTTGATCTGCTACAGCCTCATAACCTTTTGTTGTATTTTCTTCCCATAATGCATACTCAAGCTTATGGTAGCCTGACCACTCTTCCTCGCCTTTTCCTTCTTCCTGAATATCTGCTAAACGTCCATCGATACGTGGGTCAAGGTCACCGAAGCTTTCTGCGATTGGCTCTGAGCGTTCAAAATACATACGTGCCGGGGCATACGCTGCTTTTGCTCCTTCGATATCACCAGCCTTAAATAGGTTCACGAATTTTTCAGTGTCTAATAAAAATTGATCCATTTGCTCTAGCGCAAATTGTTGATAGGCTGATAGTTCAGCAGATAAATCCACCTCTTGAGTTGCCTGTTCTGTTGCCGGCTTATCCTCTTTTTTCGTTTCTTCTGTATTGCCACAACCAGCCATTAGAATGCCTCCTGCTACTAAAACCGACAATAATGATTTGTTTTTCATACTTCGTACCTACTTCCGCATTTGTTTTATATTGTGATGATAATGATTATCATCATCCATTGCAAGATATATTTTTTTTAATAGAAAAAAACGTCATTTTTCAGTTCATCTATACAACAAACTAGAAAAAAGACATTTTTTCTACAATATAATGATTCTAATCTACGAAATTTTTGCTTGTTTCAAATTTTCATGTTTTCCATGTAAGAAGTAATAAAGCACAATCGATACTAAAATGACAAATACCATGGCATAGAAGATCGAGCCGTAGCCCATTGATGGGACAAATAATCCTAAGAAATAAGGCCCAACACCTAAGCCTAAATCATAAAAAATAAAGTAAGTAGATGTCGCAAGCCCCAGACGCTCATTCGGTGTTACTTTAATGGCAACTGCCTGTGCAACTGAATTGAAGTTACCATAACCAATACCAATACATGCCGCAGCAATTAAAAAGGCCATAGTCGTTGTCGCTGAGCTAAAGGCATACATACCGATAGCAAAAAGCACTAAACAAGGATAAATAATGATATTGGCACCTCTAGTATCTAGTAATTTCCCTGTAAATGGACGAGTTGCTAAAATAACAAGCGCATAAATAATAAAGAAATAACTGCCTGCAGCTACTAAATTTAGCTCTTTTGCATAAAACGTCATAAAGGACATAACGCCTGAGTAAGCAAAACCAATAACCAGCGCAACAAAGGCGATTGGCACCGCACGCATCTCAATAAAGTTTGTCACCTTAAAGCCAGCCTTCACTGCTGTATCCTTCGCTTTCTTCGGTGCATCTGGCACTGTCACGATAAAATACATAAAAAAGCAAATAATGGCTAAAACTGAATCTACTGCAAAGATCATTCGATAATCTTCAAATAGCTGTGTCAATAGAATACCAACAAATGGCCCAATAGCTGTTGCCAAAATCGCACTTAAGCTATAATAACCAATCCCTTCACCACGCCGTTCAGGTGGTAAAATTTGTGCAATAATTGTTCCTGTCGCTGTACTTGCCACCCCAAGGGCAATCCCCTGTACTAAACGAATCAACATCAGCAGTGGCAAATTACCTGCTACAAAATAAGACATGGTAGACAGCATAAATAACAATAAGCCGCAAAATAATGTTTTTTTACTACCCCAGTCCCCAATAATACGCCCTGTACCAAGACGACCTAAAAGTGTCCCAATAATAAAAATACTCGATACAAGACCTGCTGTACTTGTAGAGGCATTAAAATGCGCCACAGCATAAGCGGCGATCGTAACCATTAACAAATAAAAGATTAACGTAATCGTAAAGTTAATGAGTGAGACAAATAAAAAATCCTTTGTCCATAGTTTCTTTCTGGTTATTTCCACATTTCTCTCTCCTATTGATTAATATTCATACAAATCCTTGCTAACACCTGTGTCGCAATTTCAATATCCTGTTTTGACACACCTGCAAGGGCCTCCTCAAAAAACGGACTCAAATGCGCCTTAATTTCCTGCACAAGCTCTTCTCCATACGTCGATAAATGGACAAGCTTTTCACGCTTATCTTTGCCCGCCATCGTTTCCACATAGCCCAGCTCCACAAGTTTATGTACAAGCTTCGTTACACTTGGTTTCTCTATAGACATGAAATTAGCAATATCTACAAATGAATGCGGACCTTTATCCTTCAACAAACGAAGTACAGCCCACTGCGAGCTATATAACTGATATGGTTCAAGTTGCACATTCAACTGATTGATAAATGGCCTATACATTAAGCGATACTGATTAAAAAATTCCTGTTCAATCGTCATACTATCACTTCCTTTTACATTAGTTAGCCTAGCTAACTATATACCTTAAAACTCTATTTGTCTAGTAGGAAATGTATGAATGCCTGCTATTATTGCAGGCATTCTATACGTTGTTTTGTAGCGTATCCTTTTCTTTCTTCTCACTATCCACGGCTTTGCGCGGCCTATCCACCGCTTTTTCTGTTCTAACCACCATATTGTTGCGTATCCTCCTTTTTCTCCTCTCTATCCATCACTTTGCGCGGTCTATCCTCCACTTTTTCTCTCTATCCACCACTTTGCGCGGTCTATCCACCGATTTTTCTACTCTATCCATCACCTTGTTGCGTACCCTCCGATTTCTCCTCTCTATCCATCACTTTGCGCGGTCTATCGTCCTCTTTCTACTCTCTATCCTCCACTTTGCGCATTCTATCCACCGCTTTCTCTGTTCTATCCATCACCTTGTTGCGTACCCTCCGATTTCTTCTCTCTATCCATCACTTTGCGCGGTCTATCCTCCACTTTCTTCTCTCTATCCGTCACTTTGCGCATTCTATCCACCGCTTTCTCTGTTCTATCCATCACCTTGTTGCGT
>NZ_WMEF01000027.1 GCF_009724685.1 Lysinibacillus cavernae | reverse complement strand
GTTAAGCTCTTTAGCGCCGATGGTAGTTGGGGGCTTCCCCCTGTGAGAGTAGGACATCGCTAGGCGCAAAAAGTCGCTACTGATACACTCAGTAGTGGCTTTTTTTTTGCTTAACCCATTAATAAATTGTATATGAGAGTAAATAAAAAGAAGGCATTTCTCAAATGATGAAATGCCTTCGATATATCACTTTTTTATTAAAGGGTTGGAACAGTGGTTGCTCGAAGTTCGATACGGCGAATTTTCCCGGATGTTGTTTTTGGCAATTCATCAATAAAGACGATACTACGAGGGTATTTATAAGGCGCTGTTAACACTTTTACATGCTCCTGTAGTTCCTTTCTTAACTCATCTTCATCACGCTCTTTAAAGCCGTCTCGTAAGATAACAAAGGCCTTTACAATGTGCCCCCTAATTTCATCTGGTGCAGCAACAACTGCACACTCTTGTACAGCTTCATGTTTATTTAACGCATCTTCTACCTCGAATGGTCCAATCGTATAACCAGATGAAATAATAATATCATCTCCACGACCTTCAAACCAGAAGTAACCGTCTTCATCACATTTTGCTTGATCACCAGTAATATACCAATCACCTCGGAATGCAGCTTGTGTGCGTTCAGGCTCCTTGTAATACTCTTTAAACAAAGCTGGTGAGGATTTGTGTATGGCAATATCACCAACCTCGCCAACTGGTGCTTCATTTCCTTCATTGTCGATAATACGTACAATATTACCTGGAGTTGGAACACCCATTGAACCAGGGCGTAATTCAGTGTTTTCGAGTGTACCAATTAGTAATGTATTTTCTGTCTGCCCATAGCCATCACGTACTTTTAGGCCAAAATGATTCATAAATGTTTCTATGACAGGGCGATTTAATGGTTCACCAGCAGAAACGGCACTACGTAGAGAAGATAAATTATACGCTTGTAAATTATCAATTTTTGCCATAATACGATATTCAGTCGGCGTGCAGCATAGAACATTTATTTTTTCCTCTTGCATTAGCTGAAGGTACGTTTTTGCATCGAATCCACCATGATAAACGAATGCAGTGGCGCCGAGCATGATCGTTGATAAAAAAGGGCTCCAAATCCATTTTTGCCAGCCAGGAGCTGCCGTTGCCCATACTAAATCGCCTTCACGTACACAAAGCCATTTTGAAGCAGCTGTTCTAATATGTGCATATCCCCAGCCATGTGAATGAACAACACCTTTAGGTTTACCGGTTGTACCTGATGTATAGGAAAGGAAAGCCATGTCATCACGTTTAGTAGCTACTGCTGTAAATGTAGCTGGCTGTGTGCTCGCCAATTCATCTAAAGAAGTCCAATTTCCTTTTGCAGTACCGATAACTAACTTGTTATTTAATGCCACTACAGTAGAAGTAATTTGGTCAACCTCACCAGTAAATGCCTCATAGGCAATAACAGCACTAGCAGAAGAATGCTCCATTCGATATTCTAAGTCACTTGCACGTAACATTTCTGAACATGAGATAGGAACAATCCCAGCTTTTAAACAGCCAAGAAAAACAAAGTAGGCTTCTGGTAGACGAGGAATAATAACTAGGACGCGATCACCCTTTTGAAGCCCCTTCTTCGTAAAGGCATTTGCGTATTGATTCATTTTTTCAACAAGCTCTACATAAGAAACTGTTCGTCGCTCTTGTTGTGTATTTAACCAGCGTATTGCTTGGCGGTCACTATCTTGCGAAAATTTTTCTAATTCCTCTGTGATGTTGTAAAATTCAGGTGCAATTAAATCATTTGATACCATACAAACATTCCTCCCCTAGAAAAATTTGATAGAAAATTCTTAAAACTATTTTTATTTTAACAATTGCAATAATATACAGCAAGAATATTTAGTACACAAAATAGAAATATTAGATTTAATAGAGAACTATTATGCTTTGAGGTTGATGTTTAAGAGTCCTTCGACAAAAAATATAAAAATTTGCACAAAATATGTTGCATTATTTAGAATGCTTGCTATAATAATAAATGTACTTAAGAGGTTATCTAAAACCTAAGTTGAATAGCATTGTTCCGAAGTAGCTCAGTTGGTAGTAGCACCTGACTGTTAATCAGGTTGTCGCAGG
>NZ_WMEF01000026.1 GCF_009724685.1 Lysinibacillus cavernae | reverse complement strand
TAGTTACTAAAAACTTTATTGATTACGTTTTGCTTGTTCAGTTTTCAAGGTTCATTTTAAATGTTTTCTCTTTGTTAAGAGCTAACTTTTATATAATAACATGTTTTATACTTAATGTCAACAGTTATTTTAATTTTTATATTTTAGTAGCTGCTTCACTCAACAGCAACTTTTATATAATAACATCCGATTTGTTATCGGTCAATACTTTTATATTATTTTTTTATAAAATAACTATTATTTCAATCTAGGCCAATTCCGCAAAAATTGAATTGTACGGTTTCTTCCTATTTCTAAAAGAGTTTCTTTAGTTTCCTCATTTAAATCAAATTGGGTTGCACTATAATCTTCTACAGGAATAAAAATAATATCTCTTTCATGTCTTCTTGATATATACCTTTCATCATGTGCATCTTTCATAGTCGAAAATAATGCTTCAAATAAATTTAAACCATTTCTAATTTCATGAGGACACTGTTCTTCTCTTCTTCTGCTAAGCTTTAAACCTAAAATTGGTCGTACTTTTCGACCTTCTTTATCATCGAATATCCATAATGGAAAATTACTTAAAACACCACCGTCCACTATTATTGACTCACCTTTACCTGTCTTTAATGTAACCGGTTCAAAGAAAAATGGTATTCCACAGCTCATACGAAGTGCACAGGCAACTGAAAAATTTTTGGCTTCAATTTGATATTTGTGTAAATCATCTGGTAAGACAATCATTCTACCATTTGTTAAATCTGAAGCCACTAACTTTAGTGAATCTTTAGGTAAATCTTCAAAAGTGTATACTCCTTTTGCAGCTAATTTTTGAAAGAACCATTTTTCTAATGCCTTTCCTTTGTAGAGACCTAAATGGTTATAAACATTTATCCATTTCATAAAAGGAAAAGGTAATATTGTTCTTCTTGAATCCAGTAATGAAGGTACATCTAACTCTTCTAGCATAGTTTCAATCTCTTTACCACTATATCCTGCAGCGATAAACGCAGCTAAAATTGCACCTGCACTAGTACCAGCTACACGTTTAAAACGAAAATGTTCTGCTTCTAGAACTTGATATGCTCCAACAAGAGCGAAGCCCTTCAAACCTCCACCAGAAAATACGCCATCAATCCACAAAATTCCCTCTCCTTTTTGATGTAATCTTTACATTATAAGAATGGATAGTGACGAATAGAACTAAAATTCCTACTTTATTGTCGATACCTATATACATAGCTACTAACTTGTCTTTAAAAATGACGAGAAATAATTAATGTTGGTTTATATATCATTGCTATAATATGAGTTTTATCACAAAGCAAATAGCAATAAATTATAAAATAAGGTGATCATTAAAAGTGAATGTCAGATATAGAGGTAATGTATCACAGTAGGTAGGAGTGTAAAAATATTGTTTGACACGAAACGCATTTATTTGGCGTATATATAAACAAATACAAGGTGTTTTATTAACTTTTAGTTATCTTATGAAACACTATCTTTTCAATTGTTATAGGTATAACTTTTATTATTTATATACTATTACAAAACGGATAAAAATCTTCAAAACATAGCAATAGTAGTAAAAACGGTCCGCCACAATGACAGGTGACTTAGCGGCTACTGAACAACTGCTTCTAAACTTGGATCCATAAGCATGACCACAATTTCAACAGCAGCTCCGTACTCGCATATCTCTGTATTTTTAATAAACAATTAGTAAACTACCTACATTTGTATCGCCTTTATACTCATTAATGGCAATCGTTTTTGGTAAACTTACACCTTGTACTAATCGCTCTTTAACCACATCTTTAAAAGTACTCATTACAGCGTTACTCGATATCCTAAGTGCTTCCGCTACTTCCTAAAAAGTTTTTTCTTTGCTTTTACTGAACGAACACGCACTACTTAATTACGTTTTTTTGAGTAACGTTGATATTTTCCATTCCATAAAGGTGACTCACTTGCCACAGCTACAAACATAATGGCGACGTTTATAAACTGGATGATTAATTCGTTCAAATCATTTTAATGCTTAATCTTCTGCATTCGGTAATTAGGGACTATCATCATTTCCGTTTTACAAATGGGGCATAAATGTGGGCATTTTAGTAAATGTACATATAAAACTATTGGATCTCTTATTTCTTCTATTTTATAATCTCTACTTATTTAGCCTTGAAATATCCATGTGCACAGTACATCTTTCTATTATTTGTTTCTGAATAAATCAAATAAATAAAACGATGATACATAAATTTTTTTCTATGAACAAATAAAAAAACAGTCAGCACACAGCTGACTGTTTTCATTGCTTAGCGACGTCCTACTCTCACAGGGGGAAGCCCCCAACTACCATCGGCGCTAAAGAGCTTAACTTCCGTGTTCGGTATGGGAACGGGTGTGACCTCTTTGCCATCATCACT
>NZ_WMEF01000025.1 GCF_009724685.1 Lysinibacillus cavernae | reverse complement strand
GTAAGGCAGATGCTCTCCCAGCTGAGCTAATCCTCCTGGGTATTATGCCTAGCGACGTCCTACTCTCACAGGGGGAAGCCCCCAACTACCATCGGCGCTAAAGAGCTTAACTTCCGTGTTCGGTATGGGAACGGGTGTGACCTCTTTGCCATCATCACTAGACTATTTTATGTATCTTGTTTTGAAGTTGTTTACCTGTCCTTCAAGACAAGAATTATTGTATAACGTTTTCTCACATTGTGCAATACTTTTTTATAAAAAAAAGAAATTATTACTTTATAAAGATATTCTTGTTAAGTAAGAGAAAATATTGCCCTGCAAAATATTATAGCAATTGTTGTTTCAAAAGAAAACAATTATTTTATTTTATATATTTTCTTAGCTTATAATCTATTGCAGAACAAGTGAAGGTGATAGAACCACCTCCTTCACTTGTCATTTAAGTAAATAGTTGAAAGCTCTCTTTTCAATCTTGCAATTTTTTCAAATGTTGTGGAAGGGCCAAAAGATACTCTAAAAAATTGGCGTGCCGCTTCTATAGAAAAACCCATTGATAAAATTGCCTTCGTTCCAGATTCACTATGAATATCACATGCACTACCCGTAGAGATACAAATTCCTGCCTCATTTAACTTTAATAGAACATATTGTCCTTCTACTTTATCCAGCATTACACCACAAATATTAGGCAAATGCTGTTTACATTCTATTAATTGGCATCTTTCAGGTAAATTATTTTTAAAAAATTCTCTTAAAGCCTCATAATGCTGCAATTCATAGTGATAGTTTTCAATCGCTGCTGCAAAGGCAACAATTGCAGGAGTATCTAATGTTCCCCCTCTTAAACCTCTCTCATGTGTTACACCTGGTGTTAATGCAGGCACACGGAGTGAGGGATTCAAATAAACGGCACCACACCCCTTTGGCCCACCTATTTTATGAGCCGAAATTGTGAGCGCATCTACGCCTCTTGGTATGGCTAGTTTTCCAAATGATTGTACACAATCAACATGGTAGTAAACACCTGATTTTTTTGCCATTTCTATTATGTTTTCCACAGGTTGAATGGAACCAATTTCTGAATTGACATGCTGAATAGTAATTAAAGCAGTGTCTTCCCTGATTGTTTGTAGTAATTGCTCCAGATCAATACAACCATCCTTCTGTAACGGCAGTTTTGTCACAACATACCCCATTTTTTCAAGTGTATTTAATGCTGCATGTACAGACGTATGCTCGGCTTGGGATGAAATAATATGCTTCCCTTTTTTAGAAGCTAGCGCTAATGACAATATGGCCATGATATTTCCTTCCGTTCCGCTCCCTGTAAAAATAACGCCATCGCTATTTACACCTAGAGCATTAGCTACAACCTCTCTTGACTGCTGGACGAAATAATGGGCTTGTCCTCCTAGATCATGTAGACTTGCACTATTTCCATAATAACGCTGTGCTACCTCTACATATGCCTCAAGAGCTTCCCTAGCCATAGGTGTTGTGGCAGCGTAATCCAAATAAATCATCGTCTTCTTCCTCTCAAGTTTCTAAGGTCTTGTTTTCTTTTTTATTTTATGTAAAGATAGGTGTCAAGACAACTGTAAAGAAGGTATAACTATGGATGTAAAGACAGACGTCCTTATAATAGGCAGCGGTATTGCTGCACTTCAAGCTGCTTTACTACTTGAGGAACATTTTCAAATACAAATTGTTACAAAGTCATCTGTTTATATGAGTAGTTCTTATCGTGCACAAGGGGGCATCGCTGCTGTTACAAGTGAAGAAGATCATATTGAACACCACATTGCCGATACATTGAAAGCTGGCGAATATCATCATGAAAAAAGACATGTCGAAACACTCATAGAAGATGGCACTAAAATTATGCAGAAATATTTAAAGACCGGTCTCCCGATTGATCGGCACGTTGATGGAAAACCAGCTCTAGGACTCGAGGGGGCACATAGTCACCACCGAATTTTACATGCAGGTGGTGATCGTACTGGTCAAATTTTCATAGATTACTTGCTT
This sequence comes from Lysinibacillus cavernae, assembly GCF_009724685.1. GTDB lineage: Bacteria > Bacillota > Bacilli > Bacillales_A > Planococcaceae > Lysinibacillus > Lysinibacillus cavernae. The sequence continues at coordinate 3,825 of NZ_WMEF01000025.1, read as the reverse complement.
GATAAACTTGCACCTAAAACAAAGGTGAACTGCTATGAAATGGCTTATGAGCTTTTATTGAACACAAATGGTGATTGTATAGGTGTACTCACTAAAGGAGAAAAAGGCACGAAACGTTATTTGGCTCATCATGTTATTTTAGCGACAGGTGGTGCAGGAGCACTCTATTCAAGTACATCTAATTTTCCGACGAATACTGGAGATGGCATTGCTTTAGCATTTCGTGCAGGTGCCGCAATCAGTGATATGGAATTTATGCAGTTTCATCCTAGCTTGCTTTGGTGTGAAAACGAAGCAAAGGGATTAGTCTCTGAAGCTGTACGAGGCGCTGGAGGTATCTTCGTAGATGCACAACGTCAGCCCATTATGAAAGGCTTACATGCACAACTTGACTTAGCGCCAAGACATATTACTGCACTTGCCCTATTTAAAAAACGTGCTGCTGGTGAGGAAACGTTCATCGATATTTCCAACATAAAAAACTTCGAAGCGAAATTTCCAACAATAGCACAACTCTGTTATGACAATCAAGTTCATTTACAAGATGGCATAATTCCTGTTGCTCCAGGAAGTCATTTTTTAATGGGTGGGGTTATAGCTGATGACGAAGGCAGAACCACTATACCCAATTTATATGCAGTCGGTGAAGTTGCCTGCACAGGTGTCCATGGTGCAAATCGTTTGGCAAGTAATTCGCTATTAGAAGGGATCACATTTGGTCAAAAAATGGCGCATTCCATCCTTCAAAAAGGCTGTCACCAAAATAATTTCTTACTTGACCACCGCAAATGTGCTGATATAATGCCATCTTTATTCACTAAGCAGCAGTTACAGCAACACATGATGCAGTTCTTAGGCATTGTTAGAAACATTGACGATTTGCAGTATTTTGTTCAACAACTACCTTCCTTGCCATCACTTCTTCACGTTAATCTAATGGATCTGGAACAATCCGAGTTGGAACTCTTTATGATGCATGTTGTTGCAACATTAATGGCATATGCAGCAATTACAAGAACGGAAACACGTGGTGCTCATATTCGTACTGATAATGCTGAAATGGAAGCACAATGGGCAAATCGGTGGATTATATTTACGCAAGGACAAATGAAAGTGAGGAACTCATTATATGAATATCATCAAACTCGAGGAAATGCTCAAGCAATTTTTTAATGAGGATTTAGGAGATGGGGATTTATCGAGTGAATTAATCTTTTCAGCCAAACAGCAAGGTTCGTTTTCTTTTTATGCAAAAGAAAACGGAATTTTTTGCGGAGCACTCATTATTGAGAATGGTTTTCTCCTACTAGATCGATCAATTGACATATATCTTCATAAAAAAGATGGAGATGCAGTAGAATCTGGAGATGTTCTTGCTGTTATTAATGGCCCTTTACAAAAATTATTAATGGGTGAGCGAGTCATTTTAAATCTTATTCAACGTATGTCAGCTATTGCTACAGCGACTCATTTAGCAGTCAAAAAAACAACAGGTACACATGCAAAAATATGTGATACTCGTAAAACAGTTCCTGGTCTGCGTATGCTTGATAAATATGCTGTTAGAATCGGTGGTGCTTTTAATCATCGTAATGGCCTATATGATGCAATTATGTTAAAGGATAATCACATTGCCTTTGCTGGTAGCATTACAAAAGCAGTTCAAGCCGCTAGAAAGAAAATCGGTCATACCGTCAAAATCGAAGTTGAGATTGAAACAAAGGAACAGCTAGATGAAGCAATTAGAGCTGGTGCAGATATCATCATGTTTGATAACCGAAGTCCAGAAGAAATACGTGCATGGCTTCCGCTTGTTCCCCCTTCTATTGCGACAGAAGCATCAGGAGGCATCACACTTGAAAACTTGCATACCTATGCACAAACAGGAGTTCAGTGGATTTCACTTGGTTCACTCACACATTCAGTCAAAGCCTTTGACATTAGTGCACTCGTACAATTGAAAGGAGACCATACCCTTGTCCATCACTAGTTTACTACAGCAAACGACACTACTTCCGGAGCATTATCGGAAATTATCCGTAAAGGAAATGGAATCTCGTATTTTAGCAATAAAGGATAAATTAGGGCCTAAGCTATTTATACCAGGACATCATTATCAAAAAGATGAAGTCATTCAATTTGCTGATGCTACTGGTGATTCTCTACAGCTAGCTCAATTATCCGCAGCAAACAAGGAAGCTGAACACATCGTATTTTGTGGTGTACATTTTATGGCAGAAACTGCTGATATGTTGACGACAAAACAGCAGCATGTCTATTTACCAGATATGCGTGCAGGTTGTTCGATGGCTGATATGGCAGATATTTATCAAACTGAACAAGCATGGCCGATTCTTCAACAGCTCTTTGGTGATACGATTATCCCTTTAACCTATGTCAATTCAACTGCTGCCATTAAAGCCTTTACAGGCAGACATGGTGGTGCCTGTGTAACTTCATCCAATGCAAAGGAACTTGTTCAATGGGCATTTACACAAAAACAACGTATTTTCTTCTTACCTGACCAACATTTAGGAAGAAACACTGCGTATGACTTAGGTATTCCACTTGAAAATATGGCAGTTTGGAATCCACATAAAAATATGCTGGAAACACAACAACCCCTTGAGAACATCCAAGTTATTCTGTGGAAGGGTCATTGCTCTGTGCACGAAGGATTTACAGTTCAGCATACGGAGGTTGTTCGGAAAGAACATCCAACTATGCGCATTATTGTTCATCCTGAATGTAGTCGCGAGGTTGTTGCAGCAGCAGATGATGCTGGCTCGACAAAATACATTATTGATACAATAAATCGAGCACCAAGTGGATCAGAATGGGCCATTGGAACAGAAATGAACCTTGTCAATCGTATGATTAAGCAGTATCCTGATAAACATATTATCTCCTTAAATAGCAATTTTTGTCCTTGTCTAACAATGAATCGAATCGACCTTCCACACTTGCTATGGAGCCTTGAAAGTATTGAACAAGGGCAACCACATAACCGTATACGAGTAGATGAAAATACTACTGCTGAAGCACTTAGCTCACTTGAAAGAATGCTGGCACGAAGATAAAGAGGTAGAGTTTAAAAGTAGAAATGTTGTAAAATCAATGTTTCTGCTTTTTATGTTGCAAAGAATGCATCTTTACTAAAAACGAGGTGTATTCATAAATTCCTGAAATTTATGAATACACCATCACAGATTACATTAAAAGGAATTCATTTGTTGCTGAAATTGACATAGCTTTATGCTCTATGATACTGTCGATTTGGGGGTGAGAGTAAATGGCTTTTCAATCAAAAAATATTTTTATTAATTTACCGGTGAAAGATCTAAACAAGTCCATTAACTTTTTTAATGCGTTAGGTTTTGAGTTCAATCAACAATTCAGCGATGAAACGACCGCTTCTATGATCATTAGTGAAAATATCTTCGCATTAATAATGACCGAAGAAAAATTCAAAGGATTTAGTAAGAAGGAAATTGCAGATACGACTACTTCTGCAGAAGCAATTTTATGTCTATCTGCTGAAAATCGAGAGCAAGTAGATCAATTAGTAAATAAGGCACTAGCCTCTGGTGGTAAACCTTACAGTGACCCTCAAGATCATGGGTTTATGTACGGCTGGGGGTTCCAAGATGTAGATGGACACATCTGGGAAGTAGTTTATATGGATGAAAGTGCATTGAATCAAGAGTAATCTTTATATCTATGAAAATAAAAAAACAGTAGATACAATTGCATCTACTGTTTTTTAGTATGACCCCTACGGGATTCGAACCCGTGTTACCGCCGTGAAAGGGCGGTGTCTTAACC
>NZ_WMEF01000024.1 GCF_009724685.1 Lysinibacillus cavernae | reverse complement strand
TTGATTAGCTCAAATTGTTTTGCTGGCATCAATTTTGATGTCCAAAATTTTGTTTTGTTCACTAGCGAAGCTAGTTACTAAAAACGTTATTGATTACGTTTTGCTTGTTCAGTTTTCAAGGTTCATTATTATTTAAGTCGTTTTCAGCGACTTTATTATCATATCTCATTAATAACCAGAAGTCAACAACTTATTTTTAAATTTCATTATCAAGTGTTTCCTCTTGTTAAGGACAAGTAATAATATATAATATAGTATTTTAAAAATCAAGTGTTTTTCATAAAAAAATTAAAAATCTTTTTAACATCTATTACAAACAATAGAATTCCTGCTAATACAATCAATCCACCGATAACCTGTGTCTCTAATAAATACTCTTTAAATATTAGCATTGCTAAAAGAGCAGCACCTACAGGCTCAAATAACACAGCAATTGAAACAACGTTCGTACTAACATATTTAATAGACCAATTAAATAAAGTATGACCAAATAAATTAGGTACTAACGCCAATAAGAAAAACCATAACCAATCCATCGAAGAATAGGGTCCAAATGATTCTCCTTTAATTATTACATATATAAATAAAGTAATTGTACTTACAACATAAACAACCATCGTATAGGTCATTAAAGATAATCTCTTACGTACATCCTGTCCCAATAAAAAATAAGCTGTAGCAAGTGCGCAAGCAATAAGAGCTAGTACATCTCCATAAAAAGCCGTTCCACTTACTTTAAAATCACCCCAACCTATTAAAACACTTCCAGCTATAGCTATTGTACCTGCAACGATTGTTTTCACCGTAATCTTCTCTTTAAAGAAAAAGTATGTTCCAACAAAGGCAAACAACGGCTGTAGCGCCACTAAAACTGTAGAGCTTGCTACTGAAGTATAGTTGAGTGATTCAAACCATAAAATAAAATGGAATGCTAAAAAGATTCCCGCCATTGAAGAAAATAGCCAATCACGTTTTCTTAATAAAGCTAACTCCTTCGTATATCTCCCCAAAAACAATGGTGTCATTATTAAAACGGAAAATAGCATACGATAAAATGCTATAATGCCCGCCTCCGCTGATGCTAATTTCACAAAAACAGCCGACATAGATACTGAAATAACACCAACTACAATGGGGATGTATGGATGAATTTTAGGCTGCTCCATAAAATCCTACCTCCATTAAAAAATACTTATATTCCCTTACTTTCATGTTGTTGTACAATACAAAAAAGTAATGCACATATAATAATGACAGCTTGCATATCTCTTAGCAATACGAAATATCTATGGAGGGTTGAATATGGAAACATTATTGGAAAATATGATTACATATGAAGTAGGCATAAAATTAGTTATTGCAGCCACATTAAGTTTAGTTATCGGAATAGAGAGGGAATTAAAAAAGAAGCCAGTTGGATTAAAAACAAGTTTAGTTATAGCTACTTTCAGCTGCTTACTTACCATCATCTCTATTGAAACAGCCTACTCAACCCCTTCTAGGGAAGATATTAATATTACTATGGATCCTCTTCGTTTAGCTGCTCAAATTGTGAGTGGGATCGGCTTTCTTGGAGCAGGTGTCATTTTAAGACGAGGCAATGACAGCATTACAGGTTTAACAACTGCTGCCATGATATGGGGAGCTGCTGGTATAGGTATCGCAGTTGGCGCGGGGTTTTATATGGATGCAACATTAGCTGTTGTAATCATTGTTTTTGGAATTGAAATTCTATCGCCTTTTCTAATGAAAATTGGGCCAAAACGAATTCGCATGCGAGAGATTTTATTAAAAGTACAAATTGACGATGACAAAAATACTGAATCATTTCTATTATTTTTAAAGGACAATAACATAATTATCGAAAACATACGCATCAAAGATGTTCATTTAAAAAATGATAATGTTTTACATGAACTGGATTTACGTCTATCCCTCATTGTTTCGGATAATTTATTATCATTTTATCGTTCATTACGAGCACTACCTTATATAGAAAAAATCGAAATGGAAATTTTAAATTAGTTGGAGGATTTTTTATGGCAGAACTATTTAAATTACTAAAGGATGGCAACAAACCCTCACTGATGGCGGCTTGTGTGAATGCCTTTTTAGGAATTATTAAAGGAATCGCCTTTTTCTTTACTGGTAATGTTGCCATGTTTGCAGAAATGATGCACTCACTAGGTGATGCAGCGAACCAATTATTTGTGTATATAGGTTCAGCTCTTTCAAAAAAGGCACCTACAAAACAATTTCCCGGAGGATTCGGTCGTATTGTCAATTTAGTATGCCTCTTTGCAGTAATTATCGTAGCCATCCTTTCTTATGAAACAATAAAAGAAGGCTGGCATCATTTTATTCATCCTGCCAAAGAGTCTAGTGGGGTATTGATTGCACTTGGGGTATTATTCATAGGGATTGTTTTAGAAGGTATAGTATTAGCCAAAGCAGCTGCTGAGGTACTACATGAAGCAGGTCAAAAAAAGGCAGGTATCGCAGCTATTCCAAAAGCCTTTGCTTATTTAAATCGTGCAAAGCCTGCAACCAAATTAGTTTTTATGGAAGATTTAGTTGCTACTGCAGGAAACTTTTTAGCCTTTACTGCCATCTTAATTGCTTACTTTACAGGCTGGGATCGAATAGAGGGACTAGTTTCCATGATAATTGGAGCGATGATGTTTTATGTTGTCGGTAAAATTTTCCTCGATAATGCACGTGGCGTAATTGGTGAGACGGATGAGGAAATGTTAAACCATATCGCCCACCTTGTAATGGATGATCCGAACATCAAAGATATTGTTCGTCTTGAAGTAATTAAAGAAGGTGAATTTTTACATGTTGAATTAGTGGCTGAATCTGACCCCCATTTATCCCTGGCTTTTTTAGATGATGTCCGTGATCATTTAACAGAGGTCATTTTAAGTCAAAAAGGGGTATCTAAAGTTGCTATTTTATTTGATGAAGATGACGGAAGAACAAACTGGGTGCATGTTGGTGAAAGACCTAACAACTCCATTTAATATTTCACGAAAACAAATAGCCAATTGCCTTATTTCAGGCAGTTGGCTATCTTTTATACTGGTATTAAACAGGTTCGTCCGTCATGATTTTTGATTTTGCTTACATAATCAGGTATATCCTCATGACCTACAAAGACATGATTCGTAATCATAAAAGTAAGTACTCTGTTACAAGAAATAGTCTTACTTTTTCCATCATGTTGACTGACTATCTTCGAAAATTGCAATGTAGCTTGACGATTGGCTAAAGCATATTCTTCAGCATTAAGGATGGCTCTACCATCTACATGACAGCCTAATACGAAATTTCCAAAAAAAGAATCCTTTAACACGTTTGGGTGCATGGATTGATAATGTACTTCTGCAATCGAATCTTCCCTATTCATAAAACGATGGGCTACCAAATAATGTTTTAAAGCACCTTTTAAATCAATTGCAATAGCTGTATCTGCTAAAATTGTTCGATAATAAACAGGTACAACTTCTGCTCCCCCTAAATAAGGCTTCACTTCTACTACAATTTCTCCAGAAGGACGAACAAATAATTGTACTATTGCTTTATTTACACCATCCGAAAAAATAATAGTCGTTTGTCCAAAACACAAGCTTTTGAAAAAAATACTCTGATCAACAATATATCCTTTAATAATTGTATCATTTTCAATTTGCAGAAATTTCGCATCAATTCCCAATACTTCTACACAATTTTGCATTTTATAAACATGCTGCTGAAATGGTATCTCTATACAACTTAACGTATCAATACGATTATCTAGCAATGGTTTCAACACTTGATCCCTCTCCTCTTTGTTGACTATTGTAATTATTTTAGTAAAGGTGGTTGAACCATTTCTGAACATCCTTACATGATTTGAGTAATTGCAACAAAATCTGTTTTGTTTCATCATTCAAAAGTAACCTTATCTAAGAAAATACGGTATTGGTCAAATGACGCAATGAACAACGTGACTTTTCTTACTCAGCACAGAAAATTCCATATCAATTAAACATTAATTAATAATTTATGTCCTGCTACAACGATTAATTGACCTGCGTCATGTATAGGCACCTATCTGTATCTGTGTCAGCCAACACAGGCTTTAAAGCAATAGAATGTTGGTCACTCTGCCATTGCCATTGGACGTGCCTATTTTGACGGTCTTCACCTATTTCAACAGGCATTTAAACAACCGCAAAAAACAGTTGCTGAATCAAAATAAAAAAAGTGTGAGGCTCTAACAAAGCCTCACACTCATTTGTTTTAAAGAGAATTTTGTAAAATTGTTCTTACATCTTCCTCTTGCAATTTATTGAAGTTTCCAAAAGGACCATTCTGCATTGCATGCTCTACAATCTGTTGGAATTTCGAATCATTAATATCGTAATCCGCCAAACGATTAGGTGCCCCTAAAGATGTCCAAAAAGCAGATAATTGATCGATTCCTTCATATGCAACCTCTTCTACCGTCTTGCCTGTCGCATCCACACCAAATACGCGTGTTGCTATGCCTGCAAAACGCTCAGGATTTACTGGTACACTTAAACGCATCCAATGCGGTTGGAGAATGGCTAAACCACCCGCGTGTGGAATGTCATATACCGCCGATACAGCATGTTCGATATTATGAGACGCCCAATCACCTCGAGAACCTATTGATAAAAATCCATTTAAACCAACAGTTCCTGCTAATAAAATCGTTTCACGTAACTGCGTATTCTCTAAATCCTCTAGTAATTTTGGTGCAGTAGTAATGACCGTTCGTAATATACCCTCACACATTTCATCAGTAATTGGTGTATTCGTTGTGTTATGGAAATATTGTTCGAATACATGTGACATCATATCAACGATTCCATAAACAGTGTGGTTTTTAGGGACAGTCACGGTATACGCTGGATTTAGTATTGAAAATTTCGGGAATGCTGCGGGGCTACCCCAGCTTAGTTTTTCTTCTGTAGCAGCATTGGTAATAACTGATCCTGAATTCATTTCAGAGCCAGTTGCAGCAAGCGTTAACACAGTACCTAATGGAATGGCTTGCTCTACAATCACCTTACGTTTTACAATATCCCAAGCATCGCCATCATATTTTGCACCAGCAACGATTAATTTAGAACAATCGATAACAGAACCACCACCAACTGCAAGAACTAAATCGATTCCTTCCGTTTTACAAATTTCAATACCACGTCTAGCTGTTTCTACACGTGGATTTGGTTCTACACCACTTAATTCAAATATCGTTTTATCTGCCTGCTGTAATTTGTCCATAACAGCATTGTAAACACCATTTGTTTTGATGCTTCCGCCACCATATACAACTAATACCTTATTTCCATATTGCTCTAATTCTTGTGGTAACTTTTCCAGTGCATCTTCACCAAAATGTAGTTTCACTGGGTTAAAAAATGTAAATGAATCCATCTAATTCGCCCCTTTCTAGTTGGATTTTCTCATATTTCTGTTGAAGAACGCAAAGATTAAACGTTACTTTCGGAATTCTATCAGACTGTTCAGATTCTGTTAAAACAAATAAACAAGAAAAAAACGAGTCATCCCATTAATATAGGAATGACTCGTTTTCATTGATCGATATTAAACCCATCCACGGAAACGTGAAGCTTCTGCAGTACGGCGAACACCTACCATGTATGCTGCTAAGCGCATGTTGATGTTACGTGTTGTAGCTGTTGTATAAACATTATCAAATGCTTCAACCATTTTTTTGTATAGACGTTCTTCAACTTCTTCTTCTGTCCAATAATAACCTTGGTTATTTTGTACCCATTCGAAGTAAGAAACTGTAACACCACCAGCAGAAGCTAATACGTCTGGTACAAGTAAAATGTCACGTTCTGTTAAAATTTTAGTTGCTTCAGCAGTTGTTGGACCATTTGCTGCTTCTACTACAATATTTGCTTTAATATTGTGTGCATTATCAGCAGTAATTTGGTTTTCAATAGCAGCTGGCACTAAAATATCACAATCAAGTTCTAATAATTCTTTGTTTGAAATTGTGTTTTCAAATAAAGTTGTTACTGTTCCGAAGCTATCACGACGATCTAATAAGTAGTCGATATCTAAACCTTCAGGATCATGAAGTGCACCATAAGCATCTGAAATACCGATTACTTTTGCACCTAAATCATGCATGAATTTCGCAAGGAAGCTACCTGCGTTACCAAATCCTTGAATAACAACGCGAGCACCTTTAATTTCAATGCCACGTTTTTTCGCTGCTTCTTCGATTACGATTGTAACACCTTGTGCAGTCGCACGGTCACGACCTTGAGAACCACCAAGTACTAGTGGCTTACCAGTGATGAAGCCTGGAGAGTTGAATTCATCCATGCGGCTATATTCATCCATCATCCATGCCATAATTTGCGCATTTGTAAATACGTCTGGCGCAGGAATATCTTTTGTTGGTCCTACGATTTGACTTACTGCACGTACATAACCACGGCTTAAACGTTCGATTTCACCCATAGACATTTGACGAGGGTCACAAATGACACCGCCCTTACCACCACCGTATGGTAGATCGACAATACCACATTTCAGTGTCATCCACATTGAAAGCGCTTTAACTTCCTCCTCAGACACTTGTGGGTGGAAACGAACCCCACCTTTAGTTGGTCCTACTGCATCATTATGTTGTGCACGGTAACCAGTAAATACTTTTGTTGTACCATCATCCATTTTTACCGGGATGCGTACTTGTAGCATGCGAAGCGGTTCTTTTAGTAATTCGTACATTGCTTCATCATAGCCAAGTTTATTTAGAGCATCTTGAATAACATCTTGTGTTGATGTGAAAAGATTTAAGTTTTCAGACATATTAAATCGCCTCTTTGTTTTTTTTAATGATAGTATTCGGCATCATTGTAACATACTTCCGAATTAAAATGTGAACATTTTGTTAAAGTTTAAATACTTTTTCAATTTGTTCGATTGACCAATCTAAATCCTCTTGAGAAATAACAAGTGGTGGTGCAAAACGAATAACTGTATCATGTGTTTCTTTACATAAAAGACCTAATTCTTTTAGTTTTTCACAGTATGGACGAGCTGATTCTGTTAATTCCATACCGATAAATAAACCACGACCACGTACATCTTTAATAACTGGGTTGTTAATTTCTTTTAATTTACCTTTGAAATACTCACCAAGTTCATTTGAACGTTCTGCTAATTTTTCATCTAATAAAACTTTAATAGATGCAATTGAAACTGCACAAGCTAAAGGATTTCCACCAAAAGTTGAACCATGTGAACCTGGGTTGAATACACCTAAGATACTACGGTTTGCAGCAACACAAGAAATTGGGAATACTCCGCCACCTAATGCTTTTCCTAAGATGTACATATCCGGCTCTACTTCTTCCCAATCACAAGCAAACATTTTACCAGTACGTGCTAAACCAGCTTGAATTTCGTCAGCAATAAATAATACATTGTTTTCACGGCAAAGCTCACGAGCTGCTTTTAAGAAGCCTTCTGTTGGAATCACGATACCAGCTTCACCTTGAATTGGTTCAATTAAAAATGCAGCAGTATTTGGTGTAATTGCAGCTTTTAAAGCTTCAAGACTACCATAATCTACTAATTTAACATTTGGTAACATTGGTCCGAAACCACGACGGTATTCTTCGTCTGAAGATAAAGATACTGCAAGCATTGTACGGCCATGGAAGTTACCGTTACATGCAATAATTTCAGCCTTGCCATCTTCTACGCCTTTTACATCATATGCCCAACGACGAGCTGCTTTAAATGCAGTCTCTACTGCTTCAGCACCTGTATTCATTGGTAATACCATTTCTTTATTTGTTAATTTACCTACTAGCTCATACCATTCACCAAGGTTTTCACTGTAGAATGCACGTGAAGTTAATGTTACTTTATCAGCTTGTTCTTTTAAAGCAGCGATAATTTTTGGGTGACGATGTCCTTGGTTAACAGCAGAATAAGCTGATAACATATCCAAATATTTATTGCCCTCTGGATCTTTAACCCAAGCACCCTCAGCCTCTGAGATTACGATTGGCAGTGGATGATAGTTTGCTGCACCATAATTTTGCGTTTGTTCAATAACTTGTTGCGTTTTTGTCATATCCTATTCTCTCCTTACTATATCGTGATAAAAATTTTATGGAAGAAAGGGACTATGTATCTCTATAAGTAGAATGATTAAGAATTGAGCAACAATTCAAATCATAAATTTGCTAACTTCACCAAAGTAAACTACCTCGTCATGAGTGTCTACGGTTTTAGTCAGGGGTAGTATTACCTGGAGAAGTTTCGCAAAATTATTATTAAAATACCTCAATTTTCTACTTATCGAACAGCCCTAACGTTAACGTGAAAATTAAAGCATTTCTGAAGTTGTTTTAGCTTGCATATGAAGTTGTAGGTAGTCTGG
>NZ_WMEF01000023.1 GCF_009724685.1 Lysinibacillus cavernae | reverse complement strand
AGAAAAAAGACTGTAGGCAAACTCTCAAATTTTTTGAGTTTGTCTACAGTCTGAGCACTCACCGTACATTGGGTGAGTGCTACATGATTAGTTTTCTTCTGCTACTTTAGAGTAACGTTTATTGTGTAGTAGCATGAAATAGCCGAATGTAATAGCTAAGAATGCTACTAGGAAGCCAGCTAAAACACCATAGTTTTGCATTAAGAATGACGTATCACCCGTAGAAATACTTGATTTAAATGCTTGGACTGTATATGTCATCGGTAATAGCTTGTTAAATACTTGTAATGGTGATGGGATTAATTCTAATGGGAACGTACCTGCACTTGTTGTTAATTGTAAAATTAACACAACAATTGCCATGAAACGTCCAGGGTCACCAAAGATCGAAACAAGCATTTGAATTAATGCTAAAAATACATAGCTTGTTAATAAGGCTGTTACGATAAAGTAGCCCATGTTATTTACTTCAAGTCCTAGACCCCATTTAACAATGACTACTGTTAGTAATGTTTGCACTAAACCTACGACTGCTAATACAGTCACTTTACTTGTAAACCAAGATGCTCCATTTTTAGGGCGAATTGCTGGTTCAACAAGTGGGAATACAATCGAAATTAATAATGCGCCTACGAATAAGCCAAGAGAAATAAAGTACGGTGCAAAACCAGTACCATAGTTAGGAACATGGTTTACAGATTCCTTTTCAACTTCAACTGGACTACCTACCATATCATAAGTGTCTTGATTTGCTTTTACTTCACTTGCTTTTTCACTTGCCTCACCTAATTTGCTAGTTAATGTTGATGTACCATCAGCCAGTTCAGTAGAACCATCAGCAAGTGTTGCTGAACCTTGTGCCAGCTCACCAGATTTTGATGCAAGTGTAGAAGTACCTTGATTTAATGTTGTTGTACCATTCGCTAATTCATTTAAACCAGATGCCAATGTTTTAGAGCCTGTTACAGCTGTATTGACACCAGCATGTAATTCACCTAATTTCGCAGCTAATGTCGCATTACCTGCTTGTAATCCTTTTGCACCTTCCATTAAAGCATTACTTTTTGCTGTTAATGCATTCGCACCTGCTAGCACTTCTGCTTGACCTGCTGCGATTTGGCTTGCACCAGAGCTTACTTGATTAGCACCAGCTTGTAATTTTTCTGTACCAGCAGATAAAGACGTTAAACCATTATGCACACTAGCACTACCTGCTTGTAGCTCTGCTAACGTTTGTTTTAATGCTGCTGCTTGTTCCTCAGGCATTGAAGCCATCGTCGTTTGTAATTGGTTTGCTAAGGCTGTAATGCCTGCCTCCACTTTTGCAGAACCATCTGTTAGTTGATTTGCTGCGCCGTTTAATGCGCCAGCATTTTCAGAAATAGATGCTGCACCTGTACTAATTTGTTGTTGTTTGTCGTTTAAAGTGTTTAAACCTGCACCGACTTTTGCAACACCTTGTGTATATTGTGATAACCCTTGTTCAAGACTTGTTGCACCATTTGCAGCTTGCTGTGCTCCTTGTTGTAATTGAACTGTACCATCTTGTAGTTTTACTAAACCACCCGATAATTCATTCGCACCTTTTGCAGCATCTCCAGCACCTTTTGTTAGTTTATCTGTACCATTTGACAGTTCGACTGTGCTTGATGCTAGCTGCTCAAGATAGCCTTTTAAATCTTTTGCTCCATTCGCTACTTTTTGAGCACCTTCATCTAGCTTATTCGAGCCATCTGCTGCCTCTGTAAAGCCATCTCCTAGCGTTGCAATGGAATCAAATAATTTTTCAGCATAAGTCGTTGATACTTGTGCATTTACTTCAGCACGTACACGATCCATTGCAGTCTCACCAATTTGTGCACCAAGGAAGTTTAGTCCCTCATTTGGAATGTAGTTCATCACTAATTTTGATGGTTTGTTATCTAATAGTGTTGTAGCATGTTCAGAGAAATTTTTTGGAATTTCTAGAATCATATAATAATCACGACTATTTAAGCCTTTCTCAGCCTCATCCTTTGAAACTTCAATAAACTTAAACTGTTCGCTATCCACCAGTTTATCGACTAAGGTGTCCCCTAAGTCTAATTTAACACCCTCCATCTCAGCACCAGTATCCTCATTGACTACAGCTACTGGGAGATTAGGAAGTCCTGCATAAGGATCCCAAAACGCCCATAAAAACATACCTGCATACATCACTGGGATAAATAATACAGCGATAATGGATACAAGCATTTTTCTTGTTTTAAAGATCTTCAGCCATTCAGCTTTAATCATAGTTATTCTCACTCCTAAACTATTTGACCGAAAACGTCATTTGGTCATTTTTATTCAAAAAAAATAGTTAACCTCAACAACTTTGCAAAAAAGAACACTTGATTCGATACTTATACTTCCGTATTCTATCGAATCAAGTTAGAATCAAACCTCGAAAAATTGTTTCCTTGAAAAGATTTAGAATCTTTTCTTCAGGAATAACATCACCGTGTAACTCATGCCAATCGACAACAAATGCAAGATATGCCTTTAACAATAAGTAACTCACAAGCTCTGCATCACAATCTCTAATTTCACCTTTATTGATACGTCTTTGTATTAACTCTGCGACATACGATAAAATTTCTGTCTCGATGCGTAGTAGCACCTGTTTAACAGCTGGTGTTCGTAATTCTTTTTCTTCTTCAATTAGCTTCGCAAATAAAAGATGTTTTTCACGGAACTGTAGCATTTTCATTAAAGCATTATGTGCATTATCCATAAAGCTTGCTGATGCATCCAACACGGCATCCGCTTCCGCCTTCATCTCATGTACAAGTGACATAGCAATCTCTTGAAATAAAATTTCTTTATTTGCAAAGAATGTATAAATCGTACCTTTACCAACATTAGCGATTTTCGCCACTTGTTCCATCGTTGTTGCTTTATAGCCAAACAATGTAAAGGATTTTGCAGCTGCTTCAAGAATTTCCTGCCTACGATCCATTAGTAACACCCTTTCTTGTTAGGTTATGTACATTCAAAGTACATTTTAATAAAAATGACCAGAAAACCATTTCGGTCATCTGGTCATTATCATATTCCTATTTCTAAAAAAATGCAAGCATTTAATGATGATTTTCTTCATCTTTTTCTTCGTTACTATGATCCATCATGTTATTATCCATACTGTTATTGGCTTTTTCATCCTCTGGCAAAACTTGTGTCATATCTGGACTTCCAGCGACAATTTGCTGCTTTGGCATATTATGAACACCGTTAGCTGTAGTATGTGCATACATATAGTAGACACCATCATGATCAAATGTAGTCGTCGCTTTATAAACGCCGTCTTTCTCTAATTTCCCATCAATCATTTGTCCTTCATCGCGTTTACCTGATTCCCAAACCTCAAATTCTACAACAGCATCATCTACGTTTTCGCCACCTTGTTCAACATGTGCTGCCAGCTCAATTGTTTCATTGAGCGTTACTTCTTTTGGTGTTAAAATTTCAACTTCTGGGATTTGAGGTACTTCTGGTTCTGGTAAAGCCTCTTTTTTTTCTCCACAGCCTACTAATAATGTAGGGACTGCAATTAGTGCAAATAACCACTTTTTCATCATTTAATCCTCCATTAATGGCAACCGAATCATAACGATCGTGCCTTTTTCAATAACACTTTCAATTTCTAACGTACCCTGTAACTGCTTTAATAGTTGTTCAACAATTGATAAACCTAGTCCACTACCACCGTCTGCTCGACTCCGTGCCTTGTTAACACGATAAAATCGCTCCGTGACATGTGATAAATCCTCCTGTGGAATCCCGATTCCATAATCCTTGATCGTAATTTGCGCACTACCAGTTTTTTCAACAGCCATAATTTCTACCTGAGAATTTTCATACGAGTAATTAATAGCATTTTCAATAATATTTATAAAAATTTGCTTTAGCTTCACTTCATCAGCTTCAATAATTAAAGCATCATCTACATCTAAATATAATGTTATGTTCTTTTTATCTGCTTGATGTGTTAGGATTTTTTGAACCTCTCGTAATGTTTCACCTAGAGGGATTGGATAAAGAACGATATCTGTTTGTTCATTTTCCGTTCTTGCAAGTTGAAGTAATTCATTTGTTAATCGTTCCATTCGATTAGCCTCACGAACAATTAACTGAATGGTTTCTTCTTTTTGATTTTCTGTGATAATACCATTTTGCATCGCTTCGCTATAGCCTTTCACATAGCTAATTGGTGTTCGTAATTCATGCGAAACTGTTGCTAAAAATGTTTTTTGCGCTTCATCCTCTTGCTGGATTGCCTCTGCCATTCTATTAAAAGTACTAGATAATTTACCGATTTCATCCCGTGAATTGACAGGTACACGTGTCTCATAATTCCCGTAGGACATCTGTTCCACAGCACGTTGCAAATCGCTTAAAGGTCGCATAATATGTCGAACACCTTTATAAATCAAATAGCTAGCAACCACTAAAAATATAAAGGCACTGATAAACAACAAAATCACGCCACTATTAGCCAATTCACTAATTTTGGCTAGTGGGAAATAGATATAAATGATACCTTCTAATCTATTCTGATCAACGAGCGGTATAACTACCGAAATAAGCTGTCGATCAAAACGCGGTTCGTACCCAATTTTTTGCACATATTTTCCTGATAATAATTTCTGCCTTTCCTCGGGTCCAATCAATGTCTCATAATCTATATCGAATGGAACACAGGCACTTAACTCACGTGGATTCCTTACTGCAAATATATTTAAATTTGAATAATCATTAAATTTTTCAATATCTGCAATAAATTCATCCGTTACTTTCCCATTGTCATACATTGTCTGTAGTTTCAAGCCGACTTCAACCATTGTATCTTCTGTATCCTGTACATATAAACGTTGATATAAGAAATTTGTGAGGACATACATAAAGACAACCGTAATGATTAAAAATGCGAAAATTAACAACCAAATGCGAGTGGCAATCTTTTTCATTCGCCAGGATCAAAGCGGTAGCCCACTCCCCAGACGGTTTGAATATGCGCAGCCGCATCCTTTCCAAGCTTGATTCGTAAAGTTTTGATATGTGTATCAACAGTTCGAGTACCACCTATATAATCTATATCCCAAATGCGTTCTAGCAACTGCTCCCGTGTATAAGCATTACCTGGATTTTTCATAAATAAATGTAACAGTTCAAATTCTTTTAATGTAAGTGGAATACTCTTACCATCAACAGATACTTTCCGTGCAATTTCATCAATTTTAATAGGACCAAAAATCACATACTTTTGCTGTAGTTCTGTAATATTTGCACCACTTCTTCTTAACACAGCATAAATTCTTGCCACAAGTTCATCATGTGTAAATGGTTTAACAATATAGTCGTCTCCACCAAGAGTAAGACCTTTCACCTTATCTTCATTGGCATCACGTGCTGTTAGGAAAATAATTGGTACATTGGACATCGCACGTATACTTTGACAAACAACAAAACCATCTTCATGAGGCATCATCACATCAAGTAGCACTAAATCAATATTTTCACGTACAATCACATCGTAAGCTTCTGTACCACTTGCGGCAGTAAATGTCTCTATATCAGAGTTATTGAGCATCATTTCTATTAAATTACGCATATCCTGCTCATCATCAACTATTAATACAGTTGTCATCATTTTTCCTCCCTTACTAACAGTTGAAAAGCACCTTTTCCTACATCAACTGTTTTTTCTTTCTGGCCATCTTTTATAAAGTACAAAGTATGATCGTCATAGCCAGCGACAACAATATAATCTTTAAATTGGTTGACCACAAACGGATTTGCTCCAACCTCTTGCTGCCATTTTATATGGCCATCAAAGTCAGCAACATATAACTCGTTATGACCGTGACTTACAACAAGGACGGCATCTTTTGTCTTTTTTAATCCTACTGGCATCAAAGGCATGTCAATCTCTCCATTCAGTTGGCCAGTGGTCAAATCATATTTTTTAACTGAACTATTTGGCTTACTTCCTTCTCCATGACCACCTATCCATAGCTCATGTGTCTCTTCTAAAATGGCTATTCCATGGGAGGATTTTTGAATCGGCCACTCTTGTTCAATGGTCAAATTTTTCATATTTAACACAGTTAATTTTGTATCTTTAAAATTAATAACATACAGTTTATCTTTATACGATGCCATTGACATAGGATAATTGCCAAGTTGTTGTGTTACTAGCTCTTTTCCTTCTTCATCAAAGCTTGTCACAGTATTGGTTTTACTATTCGTGATAAAAAATTGTTTGAAGTTGTCATCATAGTACACATTCGTTGTACCAATCTCTACTTTTTTTGAATAGCGCTTTTCTCCGGTTGAGATTGTATAGACATCGATAGTATTTAATTGGTGTCCATACAATAGGACTTGATCATCGCCTAATAGTATTGCCCCTGAATAAGCTTTATCAAATAACCATGTTGCAAGTACATTACCATCCTCATCTATAAAATCTAATGATGGTTCTTGTATATTTAATGATGCTATAAAATTTCGATCCTTTTCAATGGGTTCATACGATTTTTCAGCGCAACCCGCTAACCATATAATTTGTAGTAACGAAAAAATGAAGAATGCCCATTTTTTCAACTTTATCACCTCTGCCCCTTTACTATACTTCACAATTGTGAAATCCGGGTGAAACTTGAGAGGTAAATTTATGACAAACCATAAAAATACATTTCACATTTAAAACACATGATTCTCCTCACAGTTCAATCATCTAACCCATATTTCCATGGTTACATATACTACAAAGATACTAGTAAGGAGGAATATAACGTGATTTCCATTAGTCTATGTATGATTGTAAAAAATGAAGAAGATGTTATTGGACGATGTCTTGAATCTGTTAAAGATTTAGTAGATGAAATCAATATTATTGATACAGGATCAACAGATAGCACAAAACAGATAGTTGCACAATTTACTGACAGAGTTTTTGATTTTGAATGGATTCATCATTTTGCAGCTGCACGGAACTTTTCCTTCCAGCAAGCAACAAAAGATTACATTCTTTGGCTAGATGCTGACGATATATTTTTAGAGGAGGATCGAGAAAAATTTAAGGCGTTAAAGAAATCCCTTTCCTCTGATATTGATGCAGTTTCAATGAACTATCATCTTAGTTTCGATAATGAGGGAAATGTAGACATTTTAATAAGAAGATATCGCCTTGTAAAAAGAGAAAAGCATTTTCAATGGATCGGTGCTGTCCATGAATATTTAGAAGTAGGTGGCATGTTGTTTGATAGTGATGTAGCCGTTAGCCATTTACCATTAACACATGACCATACACGTAATATTACGATTTATAGACAATTAATTGAAGCAGGCGAAACACTATCACCCCGCGATACGTTTTACTTTGCTAATGAATTACTAGATCATGGTCAGTTTGAAGAAGCCATTTACTATTACGAATTATTTTTAACTTCAAAATTAGGTTGGGTAGAAGATAATATTCGGGCCTGTTTTAAATTAGCAGATTGCTATTCCAATTTAAACGATAAAGAAAACAACTTCAGTGTTATTTTACGTAGCTTTGAATACGATGTACCCCGCCCCGAAGCCTGCTGTCGCCTAGGCTACCATTTCATGGAGCAACACAAAAATTATGAAGCCATTTTTTGGTATGAACAAGCGCTTGTCATTATTCAAAATCCAAACGCCCCTTTTCAAAATAAAAGCTTCTTTACGTGGCTTCCCCACTTACAGCTTTGTGTGCTTTATGACCGTCTACAACAACACGAACTTGCAAATGCACATAATGAATTAGCTAGCTCCTTCATTCCTAATGACCCAAAAATATTACACAATAAAAAGTATTTCGAGCGTATTTTAAAAATCAATCAAAACGACTCCTGAAAATATCATTAACCAGATAAAAAAGACTCTCTATATACAAAAAATAAGTAGTTATGTGTCTGCCTCGTCTATCATTTATCAGAATACGATATTTGAGAGAGGAGGTGAGATTATGCATTTTGGAAATTTTCTAGATAGAGTTTGCAGTAAGTGCAATTCCTTTCCATGTTGTTGTAAAACTGGACCTACCCCAAATTGTCCAATTTGGCCCGTAAAACCTACTGGACCAACTGGTGGGATTACTGGTGCTACCGGGGCTACTGGTGTTACTGGGGCTACTGGTTCTACTGGTACGACTGGCGTGACCGGGGCTACTGGGGTTACTGGTTCTACTGGTTCTACTGGCGCTACCGGGGCTACTGGTGATATCGGTTCTACTGGGCCTACTGGCGCTACTGGTTCTATCGGAGCTACTGGTGTTACTGGGGCTACTGGGGCTACTGGCGTGACCGGGGCTACTGGGGCTACTGGACCTACTGGACCTACTGGACCTACTGGTGATATCGGGGCTACTGGGGTTACTGGTTCTACTGGTGATATCGGGGCTACTGGGGTTACTGGTTCTACTGGCGCTACCGGGGCTACTGGCGTTACTGGGGCTACTGGCGCTACCGGGGTTACTGGGGTTACTGGTTCTACTGGCGCTACTGGCATGACTGGCGCTACTGGCATGACTGGTTCTACTGGCGCTACTGGTTCTACTGGCGCTACCGGGGTTACTGGTGATATCGGTTCTACTGGCGCTACTGGACCTACTGGACCTACTGGTGATATCGGGGCTACTGGGGTTACTGGGGCTACTGGCGCTACCGGGGTTACTGGGGTTACTGGTGCTACCGGGGCTACTGGTTCTACTGGTTCTACTGGTTCTACTGGTTCTACTGGTTCTACTGGTTCTACTGG
>NZ_WMEF01000022.1 GCF_009724685.1 Lysinibacillus cavernae | reverse complement strand
ACTACAGTTTAGTGTAGTTTTTTTTACATTGTCTACTTAAAGGGGATAATATCACTTCACCATTTGTTTTAATATGTTATTTCTAACCCTAAATATCGTGGTACTGGATAAGTTCATGTGCTTACCAATGGCTCGCATACTGTCCCCATCTAGCAGTCTATGAAGCACCTCAATCTCTCTGTCACCCTGTACTAACGGAATAAGTTTTTGCACCTCTGCAATCTTTTGCTCGTATTCCTTAATACGATAATTTAGCGAATAAACACGTCGTTGTACTTCTGTAAACACCGGATCACTTGTCCCACCACTCGCCTTTGGCAATGTTGCCTCAATACCATACATAGCTGTTTTCGCCCCAATGTAGCTGTTGTTATCAGCTTTCGCTACTGGTTACCTTGCTTCCTAAATCGTTTCTACCATCCATTGATAATTCTCAATCCACTGAAGTAAATTCTCTTTTGTTACTTTCATTTGCCCTTGTTTGCCCATTAGGTTTGCCCTCCTAAGTTGTGTTATAATGACTTATCTGACTAACCTAAAAGGGCATAAACCAATTCGAGCTGTAGCGTGTGCAAACGTTGCGGCTTTTTCTATGTTATAATTTACCGAAAATACATAATGAGGTAATTCAATGGACATATTTACAGATATATCAAGCGGCGGAAGTCTGTGGTTTTTCATACCACCACTGATCTTACTTCCAGTTGTTATGAAAGGATGTGCAGTTATTTATAAAATCCTATTGGGCAGTATTTTGCCAAAGAAGGTTTACAACTTTTTGCTTGGTCCAATTGCCCTGTTGGGTTTCTTTATTTGGGCAATCCCAATGAACATGGGATTTTATGAGTTTTTTAGAGCGATGTTTTAGTCGTTCTTTTTCTATTCCAAAGGCAATAAACTATAGAACCTAAGTTAACTAAGCAAATAAATAGTAGTGTTAAGCTAAACTAGTTTAACTTGAAACCTCTCGAATTGTTACTTAGGGTCACTACTATCCCGAGTGACCCTTTATTTTTTTTCATTTGAAAGCTGTAGCGTGTGATGACGCTGCGGCTTTTTTAATATTGAAATCAGAACGAAAATGAATTAATATTATTTTCATGTTTCCTTAAGGAAACATTTTTAACCAAAGAAAAAAAGGAGGTTTTTAATCTTGCTATTTATTCAACTCTTGGTAGCTACATGTATCTTAGGTATTGGTCGCTTCTTGTTTTATTCATTTGTAAGGAGAGACCATTTGTTCGTTTTCCTCCTGCGATATGGAGGATTTTTAGGAATTACTGCTATGTTACACTTTTATTTAGGTAACACGTGGACTTGGATTTGGATTGTCGGTTTGCCACTTCTAGGATTAATAATGCATACGATTTTCGTAAAATCAAAAGGGTTTCGATTTCTTAAACCTGGGAAAGAATATGACGAATATCGTGGATGGAAATAACAAAATTTATTACAAGGGTCACTACCAGCTCAGTGACCCTTTTCTAATTTCTTTCCTCAAAGTGTTCAGTAATTTTGTCTTAAGTTATAGAAATGCTAAACTTATTTTTTTAGGTATTTCTTCAAATGATACGGTGGCTAATGTTTCTTTATTTTGTTACTCTAGGTATCATTAGACCACACAACTTTGAAGGGACTGAACTATGCGCAGATGGCAATATTTTTTATCTAACTAATTAAAAATATTGGAGGTAAAAGTATTGATAAAAGAACTAAATACCCAAAGATTGCACTTAAGAAAAATGGATGTTTCAGACTCACATAGTTTGTTTAAAATTTGGTCTGATCCAGATGTAACAAAATTCATGAACATCTCTAGCTTTACACATGAAGCTCAAGCTAAAGAAATTATTGAACTTTTTGAAGAATTGGCTCAGGCTAGTGAAGCTATTCGTTTCAGCATGATTGAACTAAAATCCAACGAAATAATTGGTACGTGTGGATTCAATTCTATAGATTTTGAAAATGCTAAGGCAGAAATTGGTTATGATATTGCTAAAGCCTATTGGGGCAAGGGATATGCTCCAGAAGGTATCAGTGCATTACTTAATTATGGTTTCGAAACTTTGAAACTAAATAGAATCGAAGCAAAAGTAGAACCTGCGAATGTGAATTCTATCAAGGTTTTAGAAAAGCTTCATTTCACATTTGAAGGGACTCTTAGACAGTACGAAAAATCTAAAGGAAACTTTATTGACATCAAAATGTATTCACTATTAAAAACAGATTGATTTAGAATTCCCCAGAGGCTGGGACAGAACTCGATTATTTTGATAAATAGCAAAAACAGATAATAACTTTTTCGCTTCAATGAATAGAGTGTTCCTTCCTAAATCAAAAAAGTGTTAGACCGAAATACAATCGGTCTAACATTTTTTCTTTTTGTCCCAGCCTCCTTTATTTTTATGTGACCATATTGCAATAGCCTTTGTTACAATTAAAGTTTCAACATATTTCACTACCTACTTCCCACGTAATTTAAAATTCTTTTCATTTCTTCACATCCTTTCTTTTTCATCAATCAAAAGGGAGGTCATCCTCACTAACTCCTATTGGCCCTTTACTATTTGCAAACGGATCTTCATCTGCTCTTGTATAACTTGGCTGGTTGTTATTACCGCCATATTGCCCCTGTGAACTACTTCGATACTGTCCGCCTGTATTTGTACTAGATTCGTGGTTTGATGCGCCCTGTGAGCCTCCTGTGCCGTTTCTTGGCTCTAAGAATTGGATACTGTCTGCTACAACGTCTGTAGTAAAGACACGCTTACCATCTTGTCCTTCATAGCTGCCTGTTTGGATTCGCCCTTCCAAACCTATTAAGCTACCTTTCTTCATGAAGTTTGCTAGATTCTCAGCTTGTTTACGCCAAGCCTGACAATTTGTGAAGTCTGCCTCTTGTTCACCATTCTGCGCTTTGAATGCTCTGTTTACTGCAACTGTGAAGCGACATGATGCAATGCCATTCGGTGTATAACGTAGCTCAGGATTTTTTGTAAGGCGGCCAACTAATACGACTCGGTTAATCAAGCCTCTACACTCTCCTTCTTACCTAACATTTCTAAAACCTTTTGCCTCTCAGCCTCGAAATCTATCGTGTTGCTAGTAGAATCTGGAGATGATTTTGGTTCTTCACTATCATTTCGATTAGTGAACCACTCAGGTACTACCTCTGTACGACCTTTTGATTTTTGATAAGAGAGTTGACTAGATTGTTGTCGCTTATTTTTGTCCCTTTCTTCCTTGGCCTTTAGTTGCTCAACGTTCGTTATAAAATCCGTTCTCCAGTTAGCTAAGATTCGTTCTGTATAATGCATTGGCTTGGATGGTTGTTGAAGTGCAGTAATTTTCATGGCTTCATAAACTAGTGCTGGATCATTTTCTTTGGCCATGTGCTCTATGCATTCACAAATGAATCCTGATGCACGTTGAATGTTTTCGTCATAGAATATTTAGTTAAGAAAATTAATTGTTCCTCAGTGACAGACGACTGACTGACTTCCTCCTCTGTTGTTTGTTTTTCTTTTTTATTTTCTTTTTTATTTTCTTTTTCTTTTTGTCCACTTATCGTTGACGTATCGTAAGAACCCGCATCATTACTGGATTCTTCATTTTCTGACTTATCGTTATACGAATCGTGTGACGTATCGTAGTACGATTCGTAAACGTTACGTACTGAATCATTCGGGACTCCTTCACCAACCCATTGAATAAGTGAAGTATCTTTTACCTCTTTTAGTTCCGATCTCACACAATCAAGGATTGGTTTT
This sequence comes from Lysinibacillus cavernae, assembly GCF_009724685.1. Lineage (GTDB taxonomy): Bacteria > Bacillota > Bacilli > Bacillales_A > Planococcaceae > Lysinibacillus > Lysinibacillus cavernae. The sequence continues at coordinate 11,397 of NZ_WMEF01000022.1, read as the reverse complement.
CCTCCACGATTCAGGTTATATTTTCCCCAGTTCTTAATAGCAATTTCACGAGTTTCCTCGTTGTATTTAATAATCTTGTAATGGTCTTTAAAGCGTTGTAATAGCGCACCAGCACTTTCCATCGAATAGCCCATGTCAAATGCAATTTGCTTTTTGGTAATTTGATAGATGCCAATTTGAGTCGTACTTTCATTTGTCAGCAAATACAGAAAAAAGTACTTGTCCTCTGCTGTCATTTCCTCAACCACACGAGGATCGTTCCAAAAAGTTGTATAGACGTATCTGAATTTAGCCATTTGCCCTCGACTCCTTTAACGTAAGTTTCAAATTTGTAATTTTGTGAAGCATCAACCAATACAATTTAGGAAATAAAATAAAAAATTTCCCGGGTAAGCGCAAGAAATGACAAGCTTAGTTCTACATTCCAACACCAAACGTCTGATTTCATCGTTGTTCCCCTCTTGCCTGCTCAAATATCCCAGCATGCAGAAGGACTTTGTGTGGTACGTTATTCATCCATCTGCACCGCCTAATCTAGTAGATATTCAATTTCAAATGTGCCACTAAGTTTCTTAGTTGCTCGACAAAATTCGCACTTGTCACATCGGTGTGGATTTTTACGCCCTAGCTTTGCATCTATGATGCTTGGTAACATTATTTGAACATATTCTTTCTCGAAATCGAAACGCTCTGAATCGAAATGTAAAACGGCTTTATCAGGTGGCGATTCTTTTGTGACTGCCACAATGTATGGATCATAGTAACGCCCTGTGTTTTGAAAAATGATCTCTCGATACACCCACATTTGCAGCACGTAATCAAAGGCTTGGATAAATGAAACCCAAGTATTATATTTCTTGCTCCAGTATCGTTTACTAAGCTCTTGGGTACTTTTTAAATCGCTGAAAAATCCACGTTCATGATTGATGTTATCTACTTTGATTTTCCACTCTACCCCAAATAATTCGCCTGTATAGATGACTTCTTTTTCTCCTTGTAAAGCGAACATGCAAAACTTGTCATTTTTAATTGTCTCGATCATGTTGTCAGCTTTTTCGTAATCCTTGTATTTACCACCTCGACTGCCGTAAATGCTGTTGTGGTTCAGTTCTAGAAATTCAGAAAATCTCGTATCACTTTCAAAGGCTGCATGTAAATATGAACCTACTAATAATTCTGTAGAAGGAGGACGAGAAAACTCGCCCCTTACTTCTGCAAATGTTCTAGCTTCACATTCCATAGCGCTCTTAAACTGTGACACTGACATGTATTGTTGATTTGCCTCATTAGAGTGGTAATTCTGGCTGCTCAATTGGAATGTCGTTTGGTGCATCTGATTTCACCTCTTTTTTTGAATCTGATTGCGCTTGGAAATCAGCCCCTAAACCACTCGATTGGTTTTTAGCAATCTCCTTATTAAACCAATCCTCTATCTTACTTACTCCATCTCTTAAACTGTTAAAAATGTTGATTAATTCTACATAGTCGTATTCAGTAAACGAGTCAGCATTGTAACCAAACTTTGCTTAATCATTTCTTGTGTTACACGATGTTGTTCTTTAAAACTACGTAATGCATTTGCAATACGATCTTTTAATGGCCCCTGACTATTTCCTGCTAAAGTTTCATGACATTGAACAATCGCTTTATCAATGATGTCACCTGGTATTACACCTAAAATGCATGAACGTAAACGACGAGCACCATCATTTGCTACTTTTTCGTAAATATCACGTGGATCCTCTAATTTTTTGATAGCCCCTTTAGCTTTCATAGAGTGCTTGATGGTAAATACCTTTTCTTGTCGGACATTCGTTTCAAGGTCCCAACAGAACGCTTTTGCGACCGATTCACCTTCACGTTGTTCTAGTTCTTGAATGCCGTAGGATAAGTTGCCCCAGTTTTGTGCAATTGCTTCAGCTAATCGAATAGACGGACCTGTTACACGTTGTCCACCACGAGGATATTGATACATTGCAACCTGTGCCAGTGCTGGACGTTTACAAGTGTCTAATACACGTTGCTCAGCTTGAAATACGTTTCTAGGAAACTGTTTCGCCATAAATATTTGTCCTTTTACTTCTTCCATCTCACGGGAGGAACTAGCTTGTGCTAGTACCCCTTGTGGTTGTTGGAAAGGAATTGGATTATTAAATTGTTCCGCTAAGTTACTCATTGAAATTCCTCCTATAGTCCGCTATAATTGCTCTAATATTTGTTTTGTAAGCCACTCTGCCAAGTGGTTTATTTTTTTGTGCAAAATTTGGCATTATAGTAATCCTCTAAATACGTATGGATATTATCTAGATGAACGATATCCCCATTTGAAAATTCCATATAATCATCATTGAAAACTATTAAACTGCCATAGATATCACGGAAATCTGTCTCTATATATCGAAATGTGGGTACATTATTTACAGCTTCAATTCTTCCTAACACCATCGGATTCTCGACTTCAATAAGTTGTCTCACGCTATCGCCTCCTTTTGTTTACGTAAAACTTCTGCATATGATTTTGTGACAAAGCTTGTGTAGCGTACATTGTCCTCAATTGCTACTAATGTAAGTATGATCCCGGTAAACTCACTGATGATGTCATACTCAGCAAATCGTTCCTCAAACACTTCTGTGTCTATACGTACCTCTCGCATCTTTGGATTGAATTGATCAATACTCAAGATTCCCACCTTCTTTCTGATGGTGTCCCATCAAGCAACTCACAGTGGCAAAGCTTTACCGTAGGGAGACGGTACTATAAGCTGCTTGACGAGAGCGAGATAACTCTCGCAAACGTTCAATTTTCATGCTAGAATGTTTCTATAGTTTATTGGCTGTTTAATCCCGCAATGATTAAACAGCTTTTTTATTGTGAATTAATTTCTCTAACAACTTCTTATCACAAAAGAAATGTACATAAATTAACCTCTGCTTTAATGTCATGTGTCGCCACGCTCTAGGCTTGATACGCATACTTTTTAATCACCTCACTAAGTAGTCCTCTTTCTTGTAAATCTTTAATTACCCAAAGGAAATTTTGTTGATCAAGTAAATGGGCTTTTAATCTCTCAATATCATATGTTGCTTTCTTGATTTTTCTCATGCATTCTGCTGAAAGATGATACTCCCCTCTCTCGTTATGAACCCCAATAGCCACTAATAAATCCTCATTACAAGCCTCTAACATAGCTATTTCTAGTTTCAATTTTTCTACAATATCCATAAGAACATTCCTCCTATAAACATATGTACTGTTTGTAAAAATTGAAGTGCTGCATCAGTGCTAAACAATGTAGCTACAACAACATCTTGTGAATTTGTGACTGCTGCTGCTCTAGCTAAGAATTTAGCCTCACAAGCAATCAAATTTTGTTCTATACGACTAATCGTTGATTGTGTCGTGTGCATCAAATCTGCAAAAGCCTCTTGTGAAAGCTTGGCTTTCTTACGACACTTTTTTATTAATGTCCCGATGTCAAAGTCCATATTTATCCACCCTTTTTTATGCGTATTGTGCATACTATGCAGCAGTTGCATGGTTTCTTTATGAAGTTAGCTTTAGTATTGAGATAAGAGGTAGTTGCCCCTACCACTTGAATTTTTACTAGATTGGTAGTTTGTTTTATCTAGAGGCCATTTGCCCTGGCCTCTCCTAATACCTTGTTTCCTCAAAATATTACGTACCTGCCCGGGTAGTTTTATTGAAATTAATTATTAAGTATTTCTTCTAAAACAATGGCAGTTGGCTCAGATAACCATACTCGTTTAAACCTCGGTCCAAGCTGCCTTTGATTTTCCTTCATATGAGGATCACAAATAATATATTTTTCTAATGAAGCTTTACTGTATCTAGTTTCTCTAACAAGATCATCAATATCCCAATACATCGTTCGCTGTCTGAGAGTATCTTGTGCCATACGATCATACCTATCTAATAAAACCTTTTTATTAAGACCAGTTTTTTCTAAAACTAATTGAGATAAGTCATTTTCTTGAATAGCCATTTCAAACGGCCTCCCCTCAACAAGTATTAACCTTTTTGATTTCTTTCAATATTCAAACACTGTCGCTTAGTAGCTGTTAGAAGTCCTAGATTTATCGAAGTATAAAATTTGTTTACATATTTACTTCCATTCCATATCCTCACCAACTTCTTTGGTGTAGAGATAAAGGTTTTTTGTACAAGATTCTTGTACATTATAACCAAATAAAAAAGCCACATCTTCGTCTAAAATTTGAGAAACAGTTAATGCCATCTCTAATCTTGGTTTTGAATAGCCTGTCTCCCAATTAGATATCGTTGCTTTACTAACAAATTTCAATAATTTCGCTAGTTCAGATTGAGTAAGTTGCTTCTTTTTTCGAGCATTTATAAAATTCAAGTTCTTCATTACAACTTACCTCCCTTTTGTAAGAATAACTTGTACTTACAAAGAAACAACAAGATTCTCATACGTCAATACAAATGTATGAATTTCTCATACTTTCAACTTTCTTTATGTATTTTGTTAAATAAAATAGTACAATTTACTTGTACAGGGAGTGATATCATGTTGAGTCATCGTTTGAAGGTAGCAAGAAAGTCTAAAAAACTTACACAGGAACAATTAGCAATAAAAGTTCAAACTACTAAAGGTACAATCAGCAACTACGAAAATGGACATAGCACTCCTTCTAATGAAATGCTTGTATTTTTAGCCAAAACTTTAAATGTTACAACAGATTATTTACTTGATAATACAGATGAAACTATACAACTTTCACAACAAGAAAAAGATGAAGCAGAGTTCCAGGCTTTCGCAAACAATCCTACTCTTGAAAAATGGTACAAGGAGCTACCTAAATCAAAGGAAGAGGACTTAGAAAAGCTACGTAAGATGTGGGAGATTTTGAAGGATAAAGGGGAATTGTAATCGTTATCTGGAGAAAACCAAATAAACGATTTTTAATTAAGACTAAAAGTAACATAATGATATCTATGAAAAGGACATGTTATAAACATGTCCTTTAATAGCACCATTATTGGGAAATTTACTTATTTATGTTTTTATACTATTCTTTTACCAAATCATTTCAGAAAAATAAATACGAGGTGATAAAATGAGCTTTTTCAAGAAAATAATGGGGACATTTGAAAAGACTCCAGAGAGACAAGCTGTTATAGATGCAAAAGAACGTACAAAACAAGAGGATATCCAACAGCGAGATAAATATGTGGGGACTAGTTTAAATAGAGGAATGAAGTACACTTTTTATAAGCCAGCAATCCATTATTTCGAAAGCACTGTGCAGTTGGCGAACGAAATTGTACTCTCCTCTTTACCAGCTGAATACGATTTTCGAGATTTAGAAAAAAAAGGTCTTTTGATAGCAACAAATATGCGAGTAGTTTTTGTTACAAAAATTGGTGTTAGCCAATTCTATAAGTCAATTTACTATAAATATATGGAAGGTATTTTTCTTGCCTCTGATGGTATTGCTCAAAAAGAATTGATAATCCTCACTCCAGGTTTACGTGAAACATTTGATGATATTTTAAATGATGATCGTTTAAACAAGTTTATAGATGTTGTGCAAAAACAAATGCAAGATAGCAAAGATAACCCTCGTATGAATAATGATAAAAAGAAATTATCTGCCTCAGCCGATCCATATAGTGATTTAGAAAAAATTGCGAATTTACGAGATAAAGGGATTTTAACTGAAGAAGAATTTTTAGAAGAAAAGAAAAAAATTTTAGGCTAATTCAGTATGGCATGTGGAAGATAATAATCAATACTAGATTTCACTTAAGGGTTAGGTTACGATACCTATAGCCCCCAAGAAGTCACTCCAGAATTCACAGCTGATTTTCATAAAAAAAATGAAAAAGTAGACTATGCTATTTCAATCAATGGACAACCTCGAATTTTTATTGAGGCAAAATCGATCAATATGAAAATTAATAAAAACGCTCCACAATTAAGTAGATATTTCAGCACATTCCCAAGGCTTTCGCCAGCCACCAAGCGACCTTGAATGGCAACGATTGCCACACCTCTTATTCAAGCATTCATCTCCAAGTAGCCCCACTTCCCAAAAGTGGGGTTTTATTGTATCCTTAAACAGAACACTTGTTCTACATTCCTTATTAGGGGTTGATTCACTTGCACTATACTCACCTTGAAGATTATGTCCAACAGTTTTACACTCGTTTGGGCATTATGGACCCTATCCTACTGAATTTTGAAGAAATAGCCTTTAGAATGGGCTTGAAATTTTTTTATTGGTCAGATAAGAGTCAGGCCTTATTTATTAATGGGCGGCATTATATTTTTCTTAATGAAAACCAATCACCACAGCAACAATGGCAAGACTTTTGCCATGAGCTATCACATGTACTGTTACATACAGGTAATCAATTTCATATGTATCCCCTATTTCGTGAGTACCAGGAATTCAAGGCCGACAATTTTATGTACAACTGTTGCTTTGAAATAAAGTTTGAGCAAAAATACCTCGCAAACCCTTATTTTATGATAAATAAGAAGAATCCCTTTTGAAAAAAGATTGAACAAAAGGAATTCCTCTTTAGCAGTTTTAAGTTAGGTTTTTATAAAAAAGTTTGATTATTTTCTACCTGTGTTGCTCCACAATCGCGCCCGATCGTATTATAAGGTCAGCCAGAAAATATTTCTGGTTGACCATTTTTTATATCGATATATGATAGCGGTAGCCGGGGTAGAACGTTCGCGCCCGTGGGGCTAAGACCCCGTCCGCAAAACAGTTCGCCCCCTACTTGTAGAAACATGTTTGAGGCTGGTTGGGACAATGATCTCGTATAACAAGCGAAGCTATGACACTACAAAGAGGATTTAGGGGTTACCGGCAATTATCATTTTGAAGGAGGAATTATAATGAATCCAGTCATCGGTCTGGATGTAGCAAAAGGTGAAAGTCAGGTTCAAGCTTACTTGGAAAGAAAGAAGCCCTACAAGAAAAGTTTCAAAGTAAAACATGATCTTGATGGGTTAGCTAGTTTATTAGATTTTATTAAAGAATTAGAAGATATTTCAGGAGAACGTCCCCCTCTTGTTATGGAATCAACAGGCCATTATCACACACCAATTGTTCAATATTTTGAGGACAGAGGCTATTTAATAATTATCGTAAACCCACTCATCTCTTATAAAGCAAAAAGTTCTAGTTTACGAAAGGTAAAAACAGATATCATTGATGCTAATCATCTCTGCGAGCTGTATTATAAGGAGGATTTAGAACCTTATAAAAAGCGTGGTATCAAACTTGCGAACTTACGTAATCTTACGAGACAGCACGATAATATTACAGGCATGTTTGTACAAACTAAACTACAATTTCAGGCCGTTTTAGATCAAGTTTTTCCTGAATATAGTCATGTTTTTGGAGACTTATATTCGGATGTTTCTTTGAAAATACTACATGCATTTCCTACTTCAGAGGATATATTGAAAGCCAATAATGAAGTATTAGCAACTAAAATAAAAGAATTCTGTAATTCTCGTTCTTTACAATGGGCAAACAAACAGGCTGAAAAGCTAATGACTGCAGCAGCTCAAAACCCTTTTCAGAAGGCTTTATATTCTAGTCTAGCCCTAAGCTTAGATATGTATATTAATATGCTCTTTGAATATAAAAAACATCTATCCATGCTTGAAAATGAGATAGATGCTTTATCAAAAAGTATTGAAGAATCTAAGATAATCCGATCAATTCCCGGTATCGGAGAAAAAATCGCTGCCACGATTGTATCTGAAATTGGGGAAATTGAAAGGTTTAATCATCCTAAGAAACTAGTCGCATTTGCCGGTCTTGATCCAAGTGTCTTTGAATCTGGTACATTCAAAGGTACTTACAACCGAATAACCAAAAGAGGCTCAAGCAGACTACGGCAAGCTTTGTATATGGCTGTTAAATGTGCTATTCGTGTCTGTCGAAAACAGAAAACAACGGATGAAATCCTTCCTCGTAATAAGAAATTACGGGCGTTTTATGATAAAAAACGGGAAGAAGGAAAACCATTTAGAGTAGCTGCAATAGCTTGTGCAAACAAACTCTTACATTGGATTTATGCACTTTTAAAAAGCAGAACTTCTTTCCAAGACTTAGCTTGATTTAACAATTTAACTAAGTAGACCTGAACTTTCCAAATCAAGTATTTGGACGGTTATTTGGTATACACAAATTTAGTATAACATGATGTTTTTATTATTTTTAATGAAAATTATTGACAACTATTAGCTGGTTTTATGGAAGATCATAAGTACCTGTTTTGTAATACTAACGCAGTTTAATTTAAGTACAAACATTCACAATCTTTAAGATGTTATCATGCGTAAATTGACTAATAGATACCAATACTATTTTCACTGCAAAAAATTACTATAGTTAGATAAAAATCCATCTATTGTAACTGTTTATATGAATTCAGAATTGTTAAACTATTATTAAATACCAAGAATACACTGGAAACTTAATTCTTTCAGGAGGGATACAAATGGAGCAAAAATTACATTTAATTCCGTATCAAGTGAATGAAGTGGTCGAAGTGGTCGAAGTGGTGCCAAAAGGTATTGAACTTATTGCAGCACCAAAAATTTGGGAGAATTCTAAAGGGAAGGGAATCACTGTTGCGATATTGGACACAGGCTGCGACGTCACCCATCCTGATTTGGGTGGGTGTATTATCGGCGGACGGAATTTCACTCGTGATGATGATGGACAACCTGATTTATACATTGATTATAGTGGCCATGGAACCCATGTGGCTGGTACAATTGCTGCAATCAATAACGGCACAGGAGTAGTTGGTGTTGCACCTGAAGCAAGTTTATTGATTTTAAAAGTGCTTGATAAAAGTGGATCAGGGCAATACGACTGGATCATAAATGGTATTAACTATGCAGTTGAACAAAGGGTGGATATCATCTCCATGAGCCTCGGAGGTTCTGTCGATGTACCTGAGTTACACCAAGCTATTCAAAACGCAATCACTAATCAAATTCTAGTAGTTTGTGCTGCTGGTAATGAGGGAGATGGACAAAGTTCTTCAAATGAATTGGCCTATCCTGCCTGCTACAATGAAGTCATCAGCGTCGGATCCATTAACCTGCAACGCAGTTCTTCTGAATTTTCAAATTCGAATAATGAAGTCGACATAGTAGCCCCTGGTGAAGAAATCCTTTCTACGTATTTAAACGGAACTTATGCAAAACTAAGCGGAACTTCGATGGCAACACCGCATATATCCGGTGCACTTGCACTCATAAAAGAGAATGCCAACAGAAACTTTGAGCGAAATCTGACAGAGGCTGAGCTGTATGCACAATTAATAAAGAGAACGATTCCTTTAGGAAACTCGCCAAAACTCGAAGGCAACGGATTGCTGTACTTAACAACAGAGGAATACTTATCGGATGTGTACAACCAAAAGATATCTGCACAGGCGTTGAAAATATAATGGAAAAACTAGATTTGCTATACTGTGAATGGGAAACGGCCAAGTCAGACTTTTTAAACTATAAGGCAAATCGACCCTATTATGACGAAAAGAAAGATAAGGAAGTCAGAAATCAATACTATCAGAGCATTTCATTAACGGATGCTAATCTTTTAGACAGCCTTCACACATTGCTTGAAAAAACACATACAGATCAGTTAAACTACAGCCCGCACCGTTATGTGTACCCTTGGGTTGATTTGCAGGAAAACGGTTCATTAAAAAGCCTTTATTCTGGAAATAGAATGGATCCACTTTTTGTCATAGATGAGGACGTTCGGCTCCTTGAAATGCAGGCAAAAGGGTTAATCAGCATCTTTTCGGATGATCTATTTAACTGTGAACATGTAGTGCCTCAATCATGGTTCGATAAAAAAGAACCGATGAGAGGAGACTTGCATCATCTATTCGCCTGCGAAACCACCTGCAATAGCAGTCGCAGCAACTACCCTTACTACGATTTCCACGATTATATCCCTGAAGGATTAATTTTAGGAATCAAAGATGACTGCGGCAAAGCTGAAGAAAGTAAATTCGAACCAGAATATGGGAAAGGAATCGTTGCTAGAGCAACACTCTATTTCCTAATTCGCTATCCAAACACTATAAAAAAAGAACTAGAGAATGTCTCTTTATTGTTAAAATGGCATCAATCTTTTCCAGTATCTATCTATGAAAAGCATCGCAACCTAGCTATCCATGAACTTCAAGGCAATCGGAACCCATTTATTGATTTTCCAGAGATTGCAGAAAGTTTCGTAACAAATTAAAAAACACTAATTCCCTTATAAAAGTACAAGAGAATTAGTGTTCGCTTTTTTATATTAAACGCAAATAATGGTATAATTGCTACATGTAGTAGGTCGAGGTATTAAGGGTGATTGGTCATCTTTTATTCCAAAACTTCGTTTCAAACGAAGGTAAAGGAGATGATTCCAATGACAGTTTATGAGTCTATAACGCTCATGTTTAGTTTCGCTACACTTATTGTAACGATTCTTGCATTGTCATTCACTTTTTCAAAAAAAAAGTAAACCACCCTCTATACCTTACACGGTAGGGTGATTTACTAGTCCTGCCAATCCCCTTTAATGTAATCATCTAAATCCGAAGAATCAAGATTTATATAGTGTTCGGAAAATGTAACGTTCAAAATCATAGAAGGTATTTGGATTCCCTTGGTCTTTTTTAAATTGTTTTCGACTTTTAAATACCCCTGTATGTCCAACATGTAGATTCCCTAGCAAATACAAAAATAAAAAAAATGAGTGCTTACGCGTTTCTATATCAGGGGCGTTGAAATATTGATAGAAGGTATCAAAATTATTTTCTGAATAGTTCTCTACTGTATGCATGTAGCCGATATTAAAGCCTTGAGTAATTGATGTGACTTTTTCTATAATTTCATTCACTATAAATCCACTCTTCGTTCACAAGCATATTTTTTATATGTAACTATAGCATTTGCTCTGACTTATAAATAGATAACAAGTCCCCAAACCGTCGTTTGGGGACTTTTCTTTGCTTACCGTTGTAAATTCTGCATAAATCTGACTAGACCTCTATTCCACAATCTGGCCCGATCGTAATATGAGGTTAGCCAGATTTTTCTGGTTGACCTTTTTCTTTTAGGTCTTATTATAACGGTAGTCGGGGTAGAACGTCTGGCCCGTGGGACTTGATCCCGTCCGCAAAACTGTTCACCCCCTACTTGTATAAACATGTTTCGAGCTGGTTGGGACAAGGATCCCGTTTAACAAGCGAACCTGATCTTACCGATAAAATTGCAGAATTATGTACAACCCGTTCAGAAAAATGGGCAAAAGAAAAAGCAATTAAATTGAGAGAAGCTGCATTACGTAATCCATTTCAAAACAACT
>NZ_WMEF01000021.1 GCF_009724685.1 Lysinibacillus cavernae | reverse complement strand
CTGCTCTATCCTTCACATTTTGAGTTCTATCCTACACTTTGCAAGTTCTATCCACCATTTTGAGGATTCTATCCGTCACTTTTATTGCAAGTACTGCTCTATCCTTCACATTTTGAGTTCTATCCTACACTTTGCAAGTTCTATCCAACACTCTAAGACTTCTATCCGCTACTTTTATTGCAAGTCCTGTGCTATCCTTCACATTTTGAGTTCTATCCTACACTTTGCAAGTTCTATCCACCATTTTGAGGATTCTATCCGCCACTTTTATTGCAAGTACTACTCTATCCTTCACATTTTGAGTTCTATCCAACACTTTGCAAGTTCTATCCACCAATTTGAGATTTCTATCCACCAATTTGAGGATTCTATCCGTCACTTTTATTGCAAGCCCTGCTCTATCCTTCACATTTTGAGTTCTATCCAACACTTCGCAAGTTCTATCCACCAATTTGAGTCTTCTATCCGCCACTTTTATTGCAAGTGCTGCGCTATCCTTCACATTTTGAACTCTATCCAACACTTCGCAGTTCTATCCACCAATTTGAGTCTTCTATCCGTCTCTCTTATTTAAAGTCCTGCACTATCCTCATTTAGCCTGCTATTCAACACTTTAATACTTCAATTCACCCCTCTTCCTAAAATACAAAAAAGCTCGTATCTCCAAAAAGATACGAGCTTTTTATCCCTTAACAATCAAGGGAATCTTGGGAATTGACCAAAATCTGGTTGACGTTTTTCTTTGAATGCGTCGCGACCTTCTTTTGCTTCATCTGTTGTGTAGTAAAGAAGTGTAGCGTCACCAGCCATTTGTTGAAGTCCTGCTAAGCCATCTGTATCTGCATTCATCGCTGCTTTTAAGAAGCGTAGTGCAGTTGGTGACATTTCTAGCATTTCTTCACACCATTGAACTGTTTCATCTTCTAATTGCTCATAAGGAACAACCGTATTGACTAAGCCCATATCAAGTGCTTGCTGTGCATCGTATTGACGGCAAAGGTACCAAATTTCACGTGCCTTTTTATGACCAATAATACGAGCAAGATAGCCTGAGCCATAACCTGCATCAAATGAACCTACTTTTGGTCCAGTTTGTCCAAAGCGAGCATTGTCAGCAGCAATTGTTAAGTCACAGACAACATGTAATACGTGTCCTCCACCAATTGCATAGCCTGCAACCATTGCAACTACAGGTTTTGGAATAACACGGATTAAACGTTGTAAATCAAGAACGTTTAGACGTGGGATTTCATCTTCTCCAACATAGCCACCATGTCCGCGAACTTTTTGGTCTCCGCCTGAGCAGAAAGCATGTTCACCTTCACCTGTTAAAATAATTACACCGATATTTTTGTCATCGCGTGCACGTGAGAATGCGTCAATCATTTCCATAACCGTTTTTGGGCGGAATGCATTGCGCACTTCTGGACGGTTAATCGTAATTTTTGCGATACCGTTATAGAACTCATACTTAATGTCTTCATAAGTATGTAATGTTGTCCATTGACGTGTCATTGAATTGCCTCCTATATCATTAAATTCGTCTCGTTACTAGCGAGGCGCTAACGTAATCGTATATTAATATTACGTTAAATACTCCTCTACTATTGTAGCAAACTCAGCGGGATTTTCCACATGAATTGCATGTCCAGCGTTATTTACTGTCATATGCCTAACAGTATTTATTAGCGCTTTCATTTCTAGTGCAATTTTACAAAATTTCTCATCCAATGAGCCTGTAATTAATAGGACAGGTATTTCTAATTGCACCAACCTATCCCAATTCGAAGGCTGTACACCTGTACCAATACCTCTTAAGCTCCCTGCCAGTCCTTCTGCCCTCTGTGAAAGTCTTTCTGCTCGAATAGCCACTTGCACATTTTTAGGTAGGCGATGCTGGGTATCAAAAAGAGGTATATTCTGCCATGCATCAACAAATGATTGTAAACCATTTGCAACTATTTTTTGTGCCAGTGCTTCATCTCGCTCACAACGCTCATTTCGCTCTCCGATTGTACGTAATCCTGGAGAAGTGCTTTCTAAAATGAGCTTTTGAACACGGTCTGGGTATGCAATGGCGTACGATAATGCAATTCTTCCACCCATTGAATAACCTAATAGCGTAAATTTCTCTATATCGAGCTGGGTAAAGATTTCTTCTAAATCCTTTAATTGTTCCTCCATAGAAAAACGTTTTATCTGCTTTGGAATAACTGTTTTTCCATGCCCAATCAAATCAATGGCAATGACACGCACATTGGGTAGAGCTTGTGCTAGATTGTGCCACGTAGCCGTGCTACCCGTAAATCCATGTAAAGCAACCAGTGTGTATGAAGCATCTTGATTCCACAGTTCAATATGCGTTTCAAGGCCGCGAATCATCCTTTTTGTCATGCTTTTAACTCCGCATTAATACGATTCCATAGCTCTCGATGAGCATTGACATTCTCTGTTCTATCTGTAAAAATTTCCACCAAACGCAACGGACGTTTCTTACTTGTAGAAACCTTCTCTGAAAGCTCGGAGATCGTCTCTACACGGACATAGTCCATATCATACATATGGGCAATATCACGGAATTCAAGTGCTGTTGGTGTGCCAAATAGATCCTCATAATGAGCTTCCACAGTTGACTGTGGTAAATAAGAAAAGATACCGCCACCATCATTATTCATCACAAGAATCGTTAAGTTACATTCCTGATATCTTGATGCAATTAGACCATTCACATCATGTAAAAAGGCTAAATCACCAATCAGCAAATAGGTTTCTCGGTCATTTCCTCTACTTAAGCCCATAGCCGTGGATACTACGCCATCAATTCCGTTCGTTCCTCTATTTGCAAAAATACGTAAATCCTTCGGTGTTGCTAACAAAAATGTATCGATATCACGCACTGGCATACTACTGCTAACGAAAATATCACTACCATCAGGAATCATTTTCAGTAAACGGCTAACCATAGCACCTTCATCTTTTTCTACTTCTGAATGCTGTTCAATGTAGAGTGAAGCAAGCTGATTCGCTTTTTGCCATTCGGCTAAATATGTCGCTTCCAGCGCTGTGTTAGCGATCCCCAATTGTGTCAACCATTGCCCGATACTGGCATGAATAAAATGTGTAGATACGCCAGTAGCATCTCTAAACATAGGATCTTCATCAATAATCACATAGGCATTTGGTTGTGATTTTGCAATAAATTGCATGATAAATTTCGAGATAGGCTGTGCACCTATACGTAAAACTGTATCCGGTTGAACAAGTGCTTTAAAATCCTCGCTCTTCATAATGGCATCGTACGTTGTCACCATATACGGTAAACAATCCTCTGGTACGGATGCACGCATATTCGATAAGCTTTCAACAACTACTGGCCACTTCAACTGACGTACAAATTCCCAGACGATTGATAAGTCTGTACCAAGAGCTAATTCACCAATAATAATAAAGCCTTTTTTAGTCGATTGCAAAATAGAGGAAAGCTCTTGCAGATTCGCACTCGATGGTACTAATTGTCCTATACTGCTGTGCTTGAAAGTCACTGCTGGTAGCTCATTCTGTAGATCAATTAATAAAGGCTCACGGAAAGGTACATTAATATGTACTGGTCCAAAAGGTGCACTCGTAGCAATTGCTACTGCACGTGCAAGATGACGCTCAATAAAAGGTAAAGTTTGGGCAGCACCATCTGCTAACGGAAAATCTACACTCCATTTCACATGTGAACCATATAAATTGGGCTGATTGATGGCCTGTGGTGCTCCTACCTCACGTAATTCGTGTGGTCGGTCAGCTGTTACCACAATCAGTGGAACACGTGCATAGCTTGCCTCCACAATCGCAGGAAAATAGTTCGCTGCCGCTGTGCCAGATGTACATAATAAAACAACAGGCTTGGCAGTAGCTTTAGCCAGCCCTAAAGCAAAGAAAGCAGCTGAGCGTTCATCTACCTGACGATACATTTTTACTTGTTTAGTTGAAGCAACCGCATAAGCAAGTGGTGTTGAACGTGATCCTGGGCTGACGACAACATTTTCTACACCAGCTTGTACTAACGATGCGACCATTTTATAAACATAATCTGTTAAAACTTTTCGTTCACTCATGTAATTGTCCCCCTAGCGCACGAAGCATTGGACGGAATTTCACTAATGTTTCTTCATATTCAGATTGTGGTTCCGAATCTGCTACAATACCGCCACCCGCATATAAATAAGCTTTATCACTTAGTAATGCTGCTGATCGTATAGCGACTGCAAATTCACCGTTACCCTCTGCGTCCATCCAGCCAATTGGTGCAGCATACAGACCACGGTTCATCGGCTCATATTTACGAATGGCAGATAACGCTTCTTTGCGTGGTACACCACCTAAAGCTGGCGTTGGATGTAGTGATTTTGTAAGTTGTAATATCGTGGCTTCCTTATTTAACTGACCTTCTACAGGTGTGTATAAATGTTGAATATCTCGTATTTTTAATAAACGAGGTCTATCTGGTACTGTCATGTCCACACAATTTTTACGGAATGTATCCGCAATCATATCGACAACATATTGGTGCTCACCACCGTTTTTTGGATCATTTAATAAACTTTGTCCAAAAGCCTCGTCTTCCTCTGCTGTCTTGCCTCGTTTAATTGAGCCAGCGACGCAAGAAGAAAACGCACGACCATCTTCTACCTTGACAAGACGTTCAGGCGATGCACCAAAAAACAATAAATTCTTACGCTCAAGACCAAATAAATAGCTTTCTGGCTGCTCATGAATAATTTGAGAAAGCACTTGTGGCGCAGATACCTGCTCTTTAAATTGCAATGCAAGGGAGCGTGCAATCACAACCTTATCTGCCTTTTTCTGTTTAATTAATGCTGTCACTTGGTTAATTGAGGATAGATAAGGTTCTTTATATGGCTCAAAATAACTTGTTATTTCAGGCTTTGTATACGTTTTCACTTCTTTAACCTGAGCTGCATGAATTAAATGATCTCTCTCTTTTCTTAAAGATTCGAGCTTCGCCTCCGCTTGCTGATCTTTTGTCAAAAGATGAATGCTCACGTATGCTTTATCATCACGTATCACAAGTTGGAATGTTGCTAATGCAAAAAAAGATTCTGGAAAATCCGTCCATTCTCCGTCAACATTATTTTGTGGATCAAATGTAAAACCACCAAACAATATAGGCTGTAGTTCGCTTTGTTCCTGCAGACAGTTTTTCGTTAAGTTTTTCCATTCCGCTTCCACAGCATCAAAGCGTTCATGTTTAGCGTTGTTTTGAATGGTATGAGCATGTCCTAGTCCAACTAAAGTCATTGTTTTTTCTCTATTTTGCCAATAAAATCGTTCACCTTTATAACACTCTTCGCCTGCTGCATAGAACGCCAGTGCAGATAAGCGACTTACTTCAATTGTTTCCATATAAAAATGAAGGCTTTGGCCCAAAGAGTCCACTTCTACTTCTGTGGCTTGGTACCACTTCTGTTGCATGAAAATTACCTCCGTTGTTGCAATGTACATAATCAATGATGACTAAAACACATCATTTTTTGGTTGGCAACACTGTTATTCGTACCGTTGCTAATAACCCAATTTTTATTTTCAGTTCATAAATGCATGTTCTATTGTATCACTTTTTTTCATTAAACAGTATGTAATAAGCTGTGAACCTACCCATTTTCTCAATCTTCGTATAAAATAAGAAGAGTCGACAACATTTGAAGGAGAGAAAGACCTTATGACCAAAGTCATTGAAGCTGATAGGGGTTTTAAAGTTTGGTGGCATTTAACACGTCCACACACTTTAACCGCTTCATTTGTTCCAGTATTCCTAGGAACTGCAATTGCTCTAGCAATTGAAAAAGAAACAATTGATTTTGGACTATTTTTTGCTATGCTCATTGCAAGTATGCTTATTCAAGCAGCAACGAATATGTTCAATGAATATTATGATTACAAATTAGGATTAGATAACGAGCATTCTGTCGGTATTGGCGGAACAATTGTCCGTCACGGTGTACAACCAAAAACAATTATGTTGATTGCGTTAAGCTTTTATGCCATTGCCATGCTTCTTGGCATTTACATATGTGCCTCAACATCTTGGTGGTTAGCAGCTGTCGGACTAGTTTGTATGCTTATTGGTTTCTTATATACAGGTGGACCCTATCCAATCGCTTACTCGCCTTTTGGAGAAATTGTCTCTGGAGCGGTAATGGGTATGGGGATTGTGTTAATTGCCTTCTATATTCAAACGCTTACAGTGACACTTGATGCTGTTTTGCTTTCTGTACCAAGTATGATTTTAGTCGGTGCCATTATGTTATCCAACAATATACGTGATATTGTTGGCGATACCGAGGGTGGACGAAAAACATTGGCTATATTAGTAGGACGTGATAATGCGATTTCTGTATTATCTGGGTTTTTTATCGTCTCGTATTTATGGGTGATCGCCCTTGTAGCCGTTGATGGCATTACTTTTTGGGCATTAATTATCTTTCTAAGTATTCCAAAACCATTACGTGCCATTCAAATTTTCCGAGACAAAAAAGAAGCCAAAGAAGTGATGCCTGCGATGAAATATACAGCGCAAACCAATACATTCTTCGGCTTTCTATTAGGAATCGGATTGTTAATGCATTATTTCTTTTATTAAAAGAGTGCGGCAGCCTTAACGGGTTGCTGCTTTTTTTACATAGCGTCTGAAATTTTGACTAGCTATGCCATGCACTTCTTCGTCTGAAAAGCGTGCACGTAATGCCTCTAATAAATTTTGTGCCTCTCCTGCGTGAGCTAAACCATTGACAGTCACATTAATACCATCAAAATCTGACCCTAACCCTAAATGCTGGACACCTACTAGTTTGGCTAAATGCTCCACATGATCGACTAAATGGTCGAGTGTTGCATCTTTACCAATAAAGTGTGGGAAGTAAACAACATGGATATGTCCCCCGTGTTCGACAAGTGCCTTTGCCTGCGCATCTGTTAAATTACGTGGGTGGTCACATAGTGCACGTGCATTACTATGACTTGCGAGTATATGCTTTGCTAACGGCAATACATCCCAAAAGCTTTGTTCATTTAGATGTGAGACATCAATAATAATATCTCGCTCATTTAGTAATTGTATGACCTCTTTACCAAATGGCTTCAATCCAAGACTTGCATCCTGTTCAGCCCCGTGAGCTACAGCATTTTCTTCATTCCACGTTAAACCTACTAATTTTACACCAGCATCGAGTACCGCTGTGAGCTTTGTTACATCTTCGCCAATTGCACTACAGCCCTCTAAGCTTAAAATGGCTCCTATTTCATGTGTAGCTAATTGATCTAACTGTGTCCAATCTGTAATATGAACCATGCCCTCTGTTTGTAATACATGCGTATGAAATGCTTCAATTTGACGCATGACCTCAAGAAATTGCAGATTTTGTGAGATTTTTGGGTCAATAAAGATGGCGAATACTTGAGCCTCTATTTGCCCTAATTGCAATCTTTTTTGATTGGCATGTATACGCACATCCTCTGCAAAATTTGCCGTTTCAAGAGTGGTTAATTTTAAAAGCGCATCACAATGTAAATCAATTATGTTCATATCCTCACCTCTACAGTTATTATACTGCTTTCATGAGGAAAAACTTACTACATTTTATCTTGTGGTGTGTCGGAAGAGCCAAATTCCTCAAGCTCAATAAAATCATCTGATTTTGGTGTTGAAGATAGAACATCCTCTTCCACTGGTCGTAAATTTTCTTCTTTCTGCTCTGCATGCTCCACACATGTCAAAGCTTTTGGCATAGCCTCTAAACGTCCTAATGGAATCTCTTCACCACAGACAACACATTTACCATATGTTCCGTCTGCCATTGCTTGTAAGGCCTTTTTAATTTCTTCCGCATTGTCACCACGATGCTCATCTATTGCCATTTCTGTAAGCTGATCCGTTAAATCACTGGCATTATCAGCTGGATGATTATCATAATTAGATAACTCTGTTGCTTGTGGTCGCTCTGATTCCTCTAATTGTTGTTCGATTTCTTGTAATTCTTGCTCTAATTGTCTTTTTAATTTTTGCATTACTTGTTGATTCAAAAAAATCTCCTCCTCATGCCTTCATTTTTTCCTAATTTACTATTTCTAAAACATGTCAGCATAAGGAAGCTCTATTTATTTACTTGTATAAGCGATGATCGCATCATGTAGAAATTGGGCTGTCCCTATTTCACCGCGCTCATCATAATATGCCGTAAAACGTTCATCAGCTACATACATTTGTGCTAGCCCAGCATGTGCCTCTTTGGAATATTCTTTCCATGTAAAACTCAGCCATCGTTTATGCAACTCTGCCGCTTCCATTGCGATATCACTTGTGGCTTCACCAAGTTCCATCGCTTCTGTTAATCGTTCAAACATTTGCTGTTCTAACTGTTGCATCGCCTGAAATTGTTGTTCTGTCATATTCATAAGTTTAGCATTCGAAGCGTCCACTGTTTCATCTCCATATTTTGCACGAATTTCTTGACCATATTGTTTTTCATTACCCTCGATTAACTTTTCTTTAAACCCTTTAAATTTTTCTTCATTTGACATTGGCAGTTCCCCCTCAATGGATTGTATTGTTTTTTCTACTGTCCGTAAGATAATTTCTAGCTGTTCCTTGCGTTGAAGCAAAGCAACTTTATGTGTTTTTAGCGCCTCGGCATGTTGAAAATTGGGCGTCTGAATTATTTCTTGAATCGTCGCTAGCTTCATATCCAACGCGCGGAAAAATAAAATCTGCTGTAGCATATCTACTTCAAATTGCCCATAAAATCGATAGCCTGCCTCATTGGTTCTAGCTGGCTTCAGTAACCCAATTTCATCATAATAGCGCAATGTTCTAGTACTAACACCCGACAAGTGGGCAAGCTCTTGAATTGTATATTCCATGTTGTCACCTCCACTATAGCTACTGTAAACTTTGACGCAACGTTAAGGTCAATACAAAAATTAAAAAATAATTAAATCTAACCATAATCATCCTTTCAGTTCATATAATTCCATAAATACATATAAATCTTTCGCTACACGCCGATATGAATAGTAAATATTTCACAGGAGTGTGATAGGATGAAGTGTCCAAATTGTCAGCATGAGAATCTTTCAGACAGTAAATTTTGCTCGGATTGTGGCAGTAAGCTCACCAATTCGTCATTATCAAAGCAAGGTGTACCAGCATGGGCAATTATCGTATTATCTGTCTGTTTTATTGCAATTGGTGGGCTTGGCTATGCATATTGGGATTTTTTTGTAGACAAAAAGAATCATTCAAATACTTACTCGGAACTAAATGATAATCAGAAATTAACTACTCAGCAAGTTTCCTCTGAAAAACTCACAAAAAAACAAGAAGCGCATGCACAACAGGTTGATCGTGTCACCCTTATAAAGGAAATTCAACAAAAAGTGTTCACTGTCCTAACTAACAGCGGGCAAGGTTCTGGCTTCCTATATAAAAAGGGTGGTTATGTTATTACAAATGCACATGTTGTCCAAGGTGAAGTGGAAGTACGAATTCGTAATTCAATGGGTCAAGAATCACCAGGTACTGTAATCGGTATATCTGATCGTTATGACATCGCTTTAATACATGTACCTAGCTATCAAGACAGTCAACCGTTAGGCATTGAAACAGCCGAATCACCTATAGGCTTAGAAGTTATTGCATTTGGTAGTCCACAAGGTTTTGAAAATTCTGCTTCTATTGGTTATATAACGGGCAATAAACGTGATATGGAACTTGAAAATTTTATATACAAGCAAATTTATCAGGTCGATGCACAAATTGATAAAGGTAGTAGTGGTGGTCCATTGGTCGATGTCAATACAGGCAATGTCATAGGAATTAACTCTCTACTTTACACAACTGAAACAAGTACTAACTTTGCTTTCTCTATTCCTCTTTATAGTATGCTTGACCAATTTGATGGATGGATTGCAAAGCCACTTTCTGCAAATGAGGTTCGTTCTGTAGCTAATGTTTATGAAGGTAATCAACAAACTCCTATTGAAACAAATACTACTAACGGAACAGATGCTTTGCTAGCGGGGCAATTCGTGCAAGCATTCCGTCTATATTATGAAATGGCACTAAATGAAGGTGATTTTTACTGGATTGCCGATATGCTTGCACCTGGAAGTTCAGCTTATCAAGAATTGGAGAAATATATTAATGAGATTGCCTATCAAGGCCATTACTTCTATTTTACAAACAATGAAGTACTGGATGTGCAATATTCAGATGGCAAATACTATGTTGAAATGAATGAAACTTTTGATTTTTACGATGCACAAGGCAATTACCAATTCTATGATCGCTATAAGACCTATACTGTTATTACAGATGATTATGGTGCCTATAAAATTGCAGCTATTAAAATTCACTAATGTAGTCTGTTACAAATAAAATAGCAAACTAGCTTTTGACTAGTTTGCTATTCATTCGCATATTTCCCGTGCCACACTATTTGTCGATAGTTTTCTTTATCTGTGTCGCCCTCTGTATTAATAAACAACACCCTTGCATGTTCATCTAATTGCAAAGTATGTTTTAATTCCTTGTATTGTTCATTTGTCATTATTTCATAAAAGCAACCAAATGGAGCTGCTCCTGATTCTCCTGCTATTATGCGTTCATCTGTGTCCAATGGGTTGCCAAGTATACGCATACCTATTGCTGCCATTTCTTCATGACAAGAAATGCTTATTTTTGTATAGGTCTTTAAAAGTTGCCAAGCTTGTGGGTTGGGTTCACCGCAAGCAAGACCTGCCATGATGGTTTGCATTTCCCCACCAACAGTTACAAATTGGGGAGTACCTGCCTTAAAACTCTCATAATAACAATTAGCGACATGAGGCTCAACTAAAACAAACGTCATCTCTTGCTCATAAAATTGTTGTAAAAACGCGACAACCGCTCCTGCAAAGGATCCTACCCCAGCTTGCAAAAATACATGTGTCGGTGCTTGTTGCAAATCTTCAACAATTTCATGTACAAGCGTTGTATAACCTTGCATGATCCATAATGGAATTTCCTCATAGCCATCCCACATCGTATCCTGAATCAATACCCAACCATTTTCTTGGGCTAGTTGCGAAGTAAATCGAACGGTATCATCATAATTCATTGTCGTGATTTCAGCATAAGCTCCTTCGTTTTTAATATGTTGTAAACGTTCATCGGCACTGCCAGCTGGCATATATATTCGTGCATGAAAACCTAGCTCACGAGCCGCCCATGCTACACCACGACCATGATTACCATCTGTCGTTGAAATAAAGGTTAAATCTCCTATCCGCTCTTTTATTTGCGGAGATTTTAATTGTTCAAATGATAGCTCCTCTATATTTTTTTGGAGTACATTGGCGACATATTGAGCAATTGCATAAACACCGCCTAACACTTTAAATGCATTTAAACCATATCGATAGGATTCATCTTTTACTAGAATTTTTTCCACACCAATAAATGAAGCAAGTGAATTTAGATGCTGAAGAGGTGTTTTTTCAAACTGCTTATATGTACGCTGGAATTGACCAACTTTCTCAACTTGTTCCAGTGTAAAGTATGGAAGTAAAGCTGTTTCTTGTTCTACCCGATTAAGCTGATTGGGAACCCACTTCAATTTTTCGTTCATTCCTATCCCTCCTTACTCAATAGCTTAGTCTATTTAGCTATAAAATACAAAGTTCCATATAACAGGAAATAAAAAAATACAATCATCGAACTTCGATGATTGTATTTTTTATCAATTCATTATTTAGTAAAGATTTCTTCCACTTGATCTAGCATAATATTTGCAGCTAAAATGCCTCCAGCAGTATTCCAAATGACATCATCCACTTTATGTGCATTGCCTTTTTGGACAGCCGTTAAGTTTTTCCAAAGAGGATCTTGTGTCCACTCTTGTTCAGTTGCTAATGCTGAATCATCACCTGTTGGCATGTACGTGAAGTAGAAGATAACATCTCCATCCATTTGAGGAATTACTTCCTTCCCTACTTCAACCGCTAAGTTTCCTAGTTTTGCATTATCTTTAAATAGATCAGCTTGCGCAGGAACACGTTTAAAACCTAAAGCATCAAAAATAATACCTGAAAATGAATCTGTGTAATAGATACGAGATTTATCTGCCATAAAGCGTACAAATGAAACTTCTTGGTTTGTTTGATCACCAAGTTTTTCTTTCAGTGCAAGTAGCTTATCATCGTAAGCTTTTAATACTTCTTCACCTTTTGTTTCTTGGTTAACTGCTTTTGCGTATAATTCAAAATTCTCTTTCCAGTCACCACGTAATGTTTCTGAGAACACAGTTGGAGCGATTTTGCTAAGTTTCGCATAATCTTTTTCTTGTCGTAATTTATTACCAATGATTAAATCTGGCTTTAAAGAAGCGATTTTTTCTATATTAATTTCATGTTCAATGCCGACAACCTCCACACCGTCCATTTGATCCTTAATATGGTCATACCATGGATCACCTGTCCAAGATTGTACCGCACCGACTGGCTTAATACCTAGAGCTAATAATGCTTCTGTTCCTTCATTTGTTAAAACAACAATACGTTTTGGTGTATCTTTTACTTCAGTTGTCCCCATAGCATGCTCGACACTGTAAGCGTTGCTATCTTTTGAACTTTCTTCTTTCGTATTATCTTTAGAATTGCCGCATGCTCCTAGAACAAAAATAGCCGCAACTGCTAGCAAAACTACTAATTTTTGAAATGCTTTTTGCACCTTTTCTTCCTCCATTGTATATGATAGAATGTTTAAGCATATTTGACGAGAATGAAAATCACTTTCATCTGTCTTTAGAACGATATTAATCGTATTGTATGTATCCATCTATGTCAATCATTAATTTAGTAATTATCTAAGAAAAGAGTTAAATTTTATATGATTTTAAAAAATAATTATTCAAAGATGCTTGCTTTACTAGCGGGAGTTTTGCTCTTACTTCTTTGTATGGCGATCAGTATTGTATATGGCTATGCAAATACTTCTATTCAAATGACGTATGAATCTTTTATACAATTTAACCATTCAAATGAGCATATTATCATTCAAAACGTTCGTATTCCTAGGGCGCTTATAGCTAGTTGTGTTGGTGCTTCATTAGCCATTACAGGCGTGCTTATGCAAACCTTAACGAAGAATCCATTAGCTTCACCTGGTATATTAGGCATTAATGCAGGAGCTGGCTTTGCTGTTGTCTTTGCCATGATTTTTTTCCATATTTCAAGTTTGCAGTCTTTTGCATGGATCGCATTTTTAGGTGCTGCTGTTGCTGCTTTATCTGTTTATGGTATTAGTTTTTCAGGAAGAGATGCTGCTACTCCTGTAAAAATTACTTTAGCAGGGGCCGCCATTAGTGCACTTTTTGCTTCTTTCACGCAAGGTTTACTTGCCACAAATGAAGCAGAACTCGACCAAGTATTATTTTGGTTAGCAGGCTCAGTTCAAGGAAGAAAATTAGAAATTCTTCTATCGGTCCTCCCTTATCTAATCATTGGCTGGATAGCTGCTCTAGTCATTTCTCCTAAAATGAATACTCTTGCTCTTGGAGATGATGTAGCAAGAGGACTAGGTTTACGTTTAGGGCTTATGAAGGTAATGGTAGGACTTATTGTGATCTTTTTAGCAGGTGGCGCTGTTGCTATTGCAGGCCCGATCGGTTTTATCGGTATTGTAGTTCCTCATTTTGCGCGTAAGTTTGTCGGAACAGACCATCGTTGGCTTATTCCAATGGCTGCTTTATTAGGGGGTATTCTTTTATTGTTAGCTGATGTAGCAGCCCGTTATATTATCATGCCACAAGAAGTTCCAGTAGGGGTAATGACGGCTATGATTGGCACACCATTCTTTATTTACCTTGCGCGAAAAGGTGGAAAAAAATAATGAAACAAATAAAAACAATTCGATTACTTCAACAAAAAATATCCTTTTTATTAGATGTACAAGCTGTAAATAAATTACTAGTAATTAGCTTGATAACATTAGCTGTTTTTTTCTTAAGTGCATCATTCGGTGATTCTTTTATCAATCCATTAAAGGTTTTACAAACTTTCATTGGTCACGGCTCAGATTTTGATCAATTGA
Organism: Lysinibacillus cavernae; assembly: GCF_009724685.1. GTDB lineage: Bacteria > Bacillota > Bacilli > Bacillales_A > Planococcaceae > Lysinibacillus > Lysinibacillus cavernae. Next base: position 2,126 of record NZ_WMEF01000021.1, on the reverse strand, counting down.
TCATTATTGATTTTCGAATGCCTCGAATTTTTCTTGCTGTATTTGCTGGAATGGCGTTAGCTGTAGCAGGAGCAGTTTTACAAGGAATTATTAAAAACCCACTAGCCTCACCAGACATAATAGGAATATCCGCTGGAGGTGGTGCAGCAGTTGTTGGTTTCTTAGCCATTTTCAGTGATTCCAATCACTCTTTAACGGTTAGTATTGAATGGTTGCCATTAGCTGGCTTTGTTGGGGCGACTGTTGTAGGATGTATTGTTTACTTATTTGCTTGGAAAGATGGTGTCACGCCAAATCGACTTGTCCTAATAGGTATTAGCGTTTCAGCATTGATGCAAGCCGTTACGACTATGTTAATGATTATCGGTCCAATTTATCAAGCAAGTGAAGCAAATAAGTGGATTACTGGAAGTGTCAAAAGTGCAGATTGGGACCAGGTACAAATCGTTGTCCCATTAATCATCGTACTACTACTTGTCACATTTTTTATCACACGACAATTAAATGTCCAAGAATTAGGCGATGATACAGCCGCAAGCTTAGGACAATCCGTGCAAAAAACACGTCTTTATTTAATACTTTTATGTTCTAGTTTAGTAGCAAGTGCCATTTCATTTGCGGGGGCAATTGGATTTGTAGGGTTAATGGCCCCTCATATTGCACGAAGGATCGTTGGTTCATCGTTTGGTGTACTCATCCCAACATCCGCAGCAATTGGAGCATTGCTCGTAATGATTGCTGATATTATTGGTCGTACCGCATTTAGCCCATTAGAAGTACCAGCTGGTGTCTTCACTGCCGCCATCGGTGCTCCTTATTTTATCTATTTATTATTCAGAAACCCTAATAAATAAAGGAGTCTATACTACATGACTGAATCGTTATTAACCAAATCCCTAACATTAAGTTATGGTGATTCCACTATTATCGAAGATCTCAATTTGTCTATTCCTTTGAATGAAATTACTGTATTAATTGGAGCGAATGGCTGTGGTAAATCCACACTCTTACGCTCCATTGCTCGGTTATTGAAGCCTAAAAATGGCTCTGTTTTATTAGATGGCGAAGATATATTTAAATTGTCTACAAAACAAGTGGCAAAAAATCTTTCAATTCTCCCTCAATCTCCTGTTGCACCAGAGGGCTTAACTGTCCTACAGCTTGTTAAACAAGGAAGATATCCTTATCAAAGCTGGCGCCAACAGTGGACGGAAAAGGATGAAGAAATCGTGTTCAATGCCTTAAAAGCAACAGGTACAGAGCATTTACAAGATAGACCAGTGGATGAACTATCAGGGGGGCAACGTCAACGTGCTTGGATAGCTATGACCCTTGCTCAAGATACAGATATTATTCTTTTGGACGAGCCTACGACATATTTAGATTTAACTCATCAAATAGACGTTTTAGATTTATTATTCGAATTAAACCAACAGCAAAAGCGAACAATTATTATGGTATTACATGATATTAATTTGGCATGTCGCTACGCTGATCATATTATTACAGTGCGTGATCGCGGTGTTCATCGTCAAGGTAAACCAGAGGAAATTATGACAACTGAATTAGTCAAGCATGTATTTGACCTGGATTGTCAAATGACAACAGATCCAATCTTTGGTACACCATTATGTATTCCATATGGCAAAGGACGGACAATTTTATAACTTCTTTGAAAACAACAAGCCTTCACAGACTATTTAATCTGTGAAGGCTTGTTGTTATAAGTAGTAATAGATTTAACTTGTTATCTAGATTTATCAATAAAATTAAAAAGTGCAGTAGATGTAAAATCATCTACTGCACTTAGTATGACCCCTACGGGATTCGAACCCGTGTTACCGCCGTGAAAGGGCGGTGTCTTAACCGCTTGACCAAGGGGCCAATGGCGGAGAAGGAGGGATTTGAACCCTCGCGCCGGTTACCCGACCTACACCCTTAGCAGGGGCGCCTCTTCAGCCTCTTGAGTACTTCCCCAAAAAAAAATTGGCTCCGAAGGCAGGACTCGAACCTGCGACAACCTGATTAACAGTCAGGTGCTACTACCAACTGAGCTACTTCGGAACAATGGTGGGCCTAAATGGACTCGAACCATCGACCTCACGCTTATCAGGCGTGCGCTCTAA
>NZ_WMEF01000020.1 GCF_009724685.1 Lysinibacillus cavernae | reverse complement strand
TAGTTACTAAAAACTTTATTGATTACGTTTTGCTTGTTCAGTTTTCAAGGTTCATTTGTTGTTACCGTTTTTCCAACAGCAACTCTTATATAATATCACGTCGCATATAATGTGTCAACATAAATTTTAAATTTATTTTTCGTTTCAATCAGTTATATTAGCGACTTTTATAACTATACCATAATAACATCATATTGCAAGGTTTTTATAAAAAAAATATTAAAGCTGTTATTCCTAATACACCAGGAATACCTAATAATGCAATCGTTAAGACTGAAAATAGGTTGATTGGTACGTTATAACCTATATAACCAATACCTAAATGAATCATAAACAATAATAGAAAGGCAAATGCAAATCTAAACCAAAACACCGATAATCCCTCTAAGATTTTACCCAGTTTAGCATGTCTTATTATTACATAAAGAAAAAGAAGCCCTACAGGAATACAAATACTCATAATTACTAACCAAGACAAATGGTTACCCCCTCAATAAAATAATTATGAAAGTTTATGTTTCCTGTTTTGCTTCTATGAATAATATTTAAATAAGAACTATTTTATTAAAACTCTGCGAATTCTGGCTTCCTTAAATAAATAGAAATGAATACTTTCCGCTGTTTTTCGTTGGGCAATTACCCCTAGGTCATAATCATCCATCAATTCTTCTATTATCTTCGCCTGCTGTAAATCATCTTTCGTTTCTTTTATAAGATTCACAAGCTTATTATCGAATTCTTTTTTTAACTTCCCTTTACTACGGAAGAACATATTAACCCCTCACTCACAACTCGCGTCGACCTTCCATTGCCTTAGATAGCGTAACCTCATCTGCATATTCTAAATCTCCACCCACTGGCAATCCATGCGCAATACGGGTCGTACGAATACCTGATGGTTTGACAAGGCGAGATATGTACATTGCTGTTGCCTCACCTTCAATTGTTGAATTCGTAGCTAGAATAAGCTCTTGGACACTTTCATCTTGCAAACGGACTAACAAGGAAGCAACATTAATATCTTCTGGACCGATGCCATCCATTGGGGAAATAGCACCCTGAAGTACATGGTACATGCCGTTGTAGTCACGCATTTTTTCCATTGCAATAACATCTTTTGTATCTTGCACAACACAAATAATAGAATGATTTCGCTGCTTATCTGCACAAATGTGACATGGGTCTACATCCGTTATATTGCCACAGACAGAACAGTAACTTAGGTTCCGCTTAGCATCAATCAGTGCTTTAGAGAAAGACAATACATCGTCTTCCTTCATTGATAACACAAAAAACGCCAGACGAGCCGCAGTTTTCGGCCCGATGCCTGGCAATTTCATAAAACTATCGATCAATTTGGATATTGGTTCTGGATAGTACATATGAATACCTCCTAGAATGGAAGGTTTAAACCTTGCGTGAATTTACCCATTGTTGAGTTAGTTTTTTCTTCTACTTTTTTCAACGCTTCATTTGTAGCAATGACGATTAAGTCTTGCAGCATTTCGATATCTTCTGGATCTACTACAGATTCATCAAGATTTACTGACACTACTTCACGCTGACCAGAAACGGCTACTTTTACCATACCGCCGCCTGCAACACCTTCAAATTGTTCAGCATTTAGAGCCTCTTGTGCCTCCATCATTTCCTTTTGCATTTTTTGCATCTTCTTCATCATACCTTGCATATTTCCCATTCCACGCATAAATGTTTTCCTCCTAAAATTTAATCTTCAATAATTTCTACAAAATCTTTACCAAAGAGATTTTCGGCCTCTGTCACAAGTGGATCTTGTGAAGCAAGAGGTTGAGCATCATCGATAAATGGTTCTTCTGGCATTTCTGCCGGTGGCGGCTCTAATGATTCTTCCCCATGCTCTGAGGCAGTAGATGTTTTCTTTTGCTGCGTACCATGATCGCGAATAAACTCTTCGCGTATTTTTAACCATGATTCTTCTGGTATGCAAAGCATCTCATACATCGTACCAATTTGCCCGGCAATTAATTGAGTGAAGTGAGCCTTTAAAGACTGGTTATCAGCAACCATCTGACAATGAATATCATACTTGAATTTTAACACAAAAGCACTCGAAGATGCCGCAACAGGTTCAGCTTCTGCCAAAAGAGCAGATTGAGATTTTTGCATTTGACTTAATGCCTGTGCCCAAGCTGTCTTTATCCGTTGTACATCTTGCTTTGTAGCATCTTTTAGAACTTCTTGAATACGACCAGTTGGCGCTTTATAGCCGTTCGGGTTTTTAGCACGAGGTCGTTGCTCCTTTTGTGCTGACGTTGTTTGCACTGGCGCCCCTGTTTGCAGTTGTAAGGTTAATTGTTGAACCATCTGCTCAAGCGCTACAATCTTTTGTGCAAGTTCAGGGTTCTGCGCCGCTTCGTTTGTAGCCATTGCTTGTTGGGCTATTCCTCCCGAAAACTGTACCATTTTAAGTAATGCAGTTTCTAAGTAAATTTTTGTATGGTGAGAGAAACGCATCTCTTGCTGTGTTTTCGCAAGTATGTCGATATAGCCATAAAGCTTATCTGGTGCAAATTCGTGCGCTAAAGTAAATACACGTTCCTCGGGAGACACAAGCTCTAAAAGTTCCGCTAAATCATCGCTTGTTTGAAGTAATAATAAATCACGGAAAAACGTAATTAAATCTTCTGAAAGACGGAGAGGATCTTTACCATCAGCTATAAGTTGCTCTAAAAGCGCTAGCATTTGAGCAACATCTTTCACTTTGAGCGCTTCAGCTAAATCATAAAAAACATCCTGACTAATTGAACCTGTAACTAACAATGTATCCTCGAGCTTTAATTTTTCTCCACTGAAAGACACAACCTGGTCCAATAAACTTAAAGCGTCACGCATTCCCCCAGCAGCCGATTGCGCTATAACCTTTAAACCTTGTTCATCATACGGTAACTCAATATCTTCTAAGACAACCTTCATACGTTCAATAATATCATTGGTAGAAAGTCGCTTAAAATCAAAGCGCTGACAACGGGAAATAATCGTTGCAGGTAATTTATGAGGCTCTGTCGTTGCTAAAATAAATACCGCGTGAGGAGGTGGTTCTTCTAATGTTTTTAAAAGAGCGTTAAAAGCACTAGTAGAAAGCATATGCACTTCATCAATGATATACACCTTGTATCTGCTACTTGCAGGCGCAAAGCGAACTTTTTCTATAATATCTCTGATCTCTTCAACACGTGAATTCGAAGCTGCGTCAAATTCAATAACATCTGGGTGAGAACCATCTGTAATACTTATACAAGTGGCACACTCGTTACATGGCTCTTTTGATGGTGCATGTTCGCAATTCAAGGCTTTGGCAAAGATTTTAGCCGTACTGGTTTTCCCTGTTCCACGTGGTCCAGAAAATAAGTAAGCATGAGTTGTTTTATTCGCTAGGAGAGCATTCTGTAGCGTTCTTTTGACATGTGCTTGACCAGACATCTCTCGAAAAGATTGCGGTCGATACACACGATAAAATGCTTGATACGTCACGATTTTCTTCTCTCCTTCTCCATTTATATTGAATAGTTTTATTATAGCATTTGCCGTCTTATATATAAAATGAAGATACTAAATTAAAAACAAAAAAGCACCCGCCTATAATAGACGGATGCTTTGAATTGGCAATTTAATGCCGTGCACCTTTCCTTGACAGCCGCACATAAGCGTTACTCTTGTCGTTAGCTCGGATTAGGCAACCCCGCGGCACATGGATAAGACCACTTAATGCTGCTTCCTTCCGGACCTGACATGGTTCATGGGTATCCATTGCGCAGGACCCAATCGTCAACACTACGTGCAAAAGGCAGACCAAACAATACGGACAGCCTCGAAAAAGGAATTCAGTCTCGCTAGAGCGGATTGCGAGTTACAGGACACCGCTACCTTCCCACCTAGCACGGCAATAACTAGTATACTGACAGTTTGTATAAATTGCAACTTAATGCACAAATTATTTATTTCCAAATTCATTTTTAAAAACTCTCATTTTTTTATAAAAATATATTGACGTGTGTTTCTAGTTATGTTAAATTTATTTTTGTCGATAAGACAACAGAGCAACATATCATGGAGGTATACCCAAGTCTGGCTGAAGGGATCGGTCTTGAAAACCGACAGGCGGGTAACACCGCGCGGGGGTTCGAATCCCTCTACCTCCTCCAGTTTTTAAATTTCCGACTACGAATGTAGCCGTTTTTTTTTGCCAAAATTGTATGTATTACTTGTTAAATACCACTTCCGCCTCGGTTGTGGTATTTTTTATTATATTAATTATGGGAGGTTTTAAATTTGCAACTGAAATCTTTTATAACTCGTACTTCCCTTCTTTGGATTTTCATTATTGCCGTCATGACCGCAATTGGTAGTGAAATTAAAATAATGCCTTTTGCTAATACCACTTTTCGTTTTGGCTTAGGAACCATTATCTTTTTTTTATGCGCGTTAATTAAGCCTACACCTATTATTTTGGCTGGTGTTGCTACAGGTATAGTGACAACTATTTTTCGTGTTTTTAATTCCACTTTACACGACGTTCCAATAGCTGAGAGTATATTTAACCATTTACCAGCAGCTTTATTTTATGTATTGTTTGCAGTATGCCTACAAATTTTAGATATTCATCGATACAGAGAAAAACCACTAAAACTTGGTTTACTCGTAGCCTTTAGTGAGGTCATTAGTAATTTAGCTGAACAAATTTTCCGCTTTTTTGTCCAAACCTATACTTTTTTATTTGTTCATGACCTCTTGATTTTATTAGCGGTAGCATTATTACGAAGTTTTTTTGTAGTAGGTGTTTATAGCTCCATTTTGATAGCTGAACAAAAAAAACGGGTGCAAGAAATGCTGAATATTGGATCTGACCTCTATGTTGAGACACTATATTTAAAGAAATCAATGAACCATATTGAAACCATTACAGCTAGCGGATATGAATTATATAGACAGTTAAAAGCTCAAGGTTATCGAGCAGAGAGTTTACAAGCACTTCATATTGCCCAGGAAATCCATGAAGTAAAAAAAGATTCTCAACGCATATATGCTGGTATTTCGAAAATTGTTGGTGAAAGAAGCTTTGGCCCCTTTGTATTATCTGAATTATTGCATTATATTGAAGAAGGCAATAGTAAGTACGCTGAATTACTGGGGAAGGATATACAATTTAACACATGTATAGACTTCGATTTTCAAACAAAAGAACATATTGCACTCCTTGCTCTTTTAAATAATTTATCAGCAAATGCAGTAGAAGCTATCGAAGGACAAGGTATCATTTCTATTGAAATTCAGCGTCAAGAAGATAATACTGTAATAACAGTATGTGATAATGGAAATGGAATTTCACAAACAGATATTTCTATTATCTTTGAACCTGGATACACCACCAAATTTAATGTTGATGGTGTAGCGGCAACCGGCATTGGGCTTTCACATGTTGCTGAACTAGTAGAAAAATTAAAAGGCTCAATAACCGTTGAATCAAACAATCAATACACAACGTTTAAAATCATAATTCCTACGCAAACTATTCAAACGGGAGAGACTTAAATGAGGTATTTTATTGTAGATGATGATCGTGCAAGTCGTGTTATGTTAAAACAAATTATTGAAGATAGTGGGTTAGGTACAGTTATTGGTGAGGCTCGAAATGGTGAAGATGCCATTCCACAAATTTTAATGACGCAGCCAGAATTTGTGCTTATTGATTTACTGATGCCAAAGCTTGATGGAATAGCAACAGTGGAGCAACTTATTCAAAATCGTTTTGAGGGACAATTTATTATGATTTCACAGGTTGTGAATAAGGAAATGGTTGGCGAAGCTTATGAACAGGGAATTGACTTCTTCATTCATAAACCCATTAACCGCATCGAGGTAGAAAATGTTTTGAAGAAAACAACTGAACAATTTCGACTCAAAAATTCACTGTTAGTTATACGTCAATCACTTACAAACATTGAATTAAGTGAACAAAAGGCTCATAAAGCAACATCGCGAGACCATATACAATCAATTTTAAATGATATGGGTATTGTCGGCGAAATTGGTAGCGAAGATATTATTGCAATTATAGAAACATTACTTGCTCATCAGCACAAAATTGCACCTCTTCCTCCATTAAAGGAACTTTATGAAGAAATTGCCGCTGTGACAAAGGCTACACCAGATGAAATATTAAAAGAAAGTAAAGCCATTGAACAGCGTGTGCGCCGTACAATCTTAGCCGCAATGATTAATCTCGCTAATTTAGGGGTTGTCGATTACACAAACTCTGAATTCGAGTACTATGCCCCTCGCTACTTTGATTTTAAAGAAATTCGGCAGCTCATGACACAAATTGAAGACCACGATAATCGTAAAGCAAAGGTAAATATTAAGAAGTTTATTCAAGTGTTATATTCAGACATTTTAACAAAAGTAAATTAATTTTCTCGGATTTTGTCGGATTCCATAAGTCCTCCGTATTATTAAAGTAAGGCGTGTCCTAAAAATTTAATATTAGGGGAGGTACAAAGGATTTGAAAAAGAAATTTAAAATCAGTTTAGCCGCTCAAATTTTAATCGGTTTGATTTTAGGGATCATTGTTGGTGGTATCTTTTACGGAAACCCCAAAATTGAGACATATTTACAACCATTAGGGGATATATTTTTACATCTTATTAAGATGATTGTTGTACCGATTATAATTTCGACATTAATCGTTGGTGTTGCTGGTACTGGAGACATGAAACAGCTTGGACGATTAGGCGGGAAATCCATTATTTACTTTGAAATTATTACGACAGTAGCTATCGTAGTTGGATTACTTTCCGCAAACATATTCCAACCGGGTGCAGGAATAAACATGAACGAATTATCTCAAGGAGATATTTCGAAATATGTATCTACAACTGAAGAAGTACAACATGAGGGACCATTCGATATCATTGTAGGCATCGTTCCAACAAATATTATTCAGTCAATGGCTGAAGGTAACATGCTTGCGATTATCTTCTTCTCAGTTATTTTTGGTTTAGGTGTTGCTGCAATTGGTGATCGAGGAAAACCAGTCTTAGACTTCTTCCAAGGGGTAGCAGATGCTATGTTCTGGGTAACAAACCTCGTAATGAAATTTGCTCCACTTGGGGTATTTGGTTTAATTGGTGTAACCGTTTCCAAATATGGATTTGCTTCACTGGTACCACTTGCCAAATTAGCTATTCTTGTTTATGCAACAATGCTATTCTTTATCTTTGTCATTCTAGGACTTGTGGCAAAATTTGCAGGAATCAGCATCTTCTATTTAATTAAAGTGTTAAAAGATGAGCTAATTTTAGCCTTCTCAACAGCAAGTTCTGAAGCTGTATTACCACGTGTTATGATGAAAATGGAGAAATTAGGTGCTCCAAAGGATATCGTATCCTTTGTTATACCAACCGGTTACTCCTTTAACTTAGATGGATCAACACTATACCAAGCCATTGCAGCATTATTTATTGCACAAATGTACGGTATTCACCTAAGCATTGGTGAACAAATTACGTTAATGCTTGTATTAATGGTTACATCTAAAGGTATTGCAGGTGTTCCAGGGGTGTCATTCGTAGTACTTCTAGCAACTTTAGGTACTGTCGGCATTCCACTTGAAGGGCTAGCATTTATCGCTGGTATTGACCGTATTCTTGATATGGGACGTACAGTTGTTAACGTAATTGGTAACTCATTAGCGTCATTAGTAATGGCGAAATGGGAAGGTCGTTTCGATCGAGAAAAGATGAAAAATTACTTTAATGATAATGAAAATCTAGCGTAATTTAAAAAAATCCTCACGATGTTGGATGGCATCGTGAGGGTTTTTTTATTTTGCCAGTACTTTGTCTAGATATGCAATAATCGATTCTTTGCCATTTGCGTGTGCTTCTTGTGCACGCTTTTCATCTTTTTCAAGTTTGGCCTCTGCAGCTGCAACAATTTTTTCAGCATCCTGCTGAGGCACGACAAGAACTCCGTCCACATCTCCAATAATATAATCACCTGGATGAACTGTTACTCCCCCTATGGCAATAGGCACATTTACTTTGCCACCACCGTTTTTATTACCTGCGGCTACGGTAGTACCTAGAGAAAATACAGGGAAATTCAACTCCTGAATGGCTGCAATATCACGGATCACTCCATCCACAACAAAGCCTTGTACACCAATACCCTTTGCTAAGGAAATGACAAAATCTCCGGCCACTGCTCGATTGGTATTTCCCTTTGCATCAATTACTAAAATGTCCCCTTCATTAGCAGCTCGAATTGCTTCCAACACGGCCCCATTTTCACCATCTGGTAAACGGACAGTTACTGCTCGCCCAGCGACTTTAAAATGATCTGCTAGCGGTTTAATATCACTCCGTAAATTGGTATGTCCACCCGTCGCATCTGATATAGCTGTCGTTGGTAAATGCTGAAATCTTACTTCCACTTTTGTCATACATAACACCCCTATTATGATTGATGAAAGACTTACATCATTATTGTAAATACAACGCATACACTATTTCAATATATCTAGGAAATGAAATTGCTAAAGATAATTAAAAATGTAAAAATCGCAACCTGATTTATTATATGATTTCTATAAACTGTTTTGATTGCTCGTCTAACGCTTCAGCGGCAGAGGCAATTTCATTAAAATCATTTGTTGTAATAGTAATTTGTTCATTTGTCTTTTCTACTTTTTCAGCTATTCTTGTAATATTGTCTGTAACTTGACTAATTTCTCGCTCTATTCCTTCAATATTATCCTTCACTTCTGAAATGGACTGTTCCACTCTTATAGAAAGCTTTCGTACCTCTTTTGCAACCACATCAAAACCTCTACCAAATTCTCCTGCTCTAGCCGCTTCAATAGCTGCGTTTAAAGCCAATAAATTTGTTTGTGAGGCAATCTCTTGAATGGTTTTCACAATGCCTTTAATAGAATCTGCCTGTTTTTGAAGCTGTGCAAGATTACTAACATTTTCATTAGACTCCTGCGATACCGCTTTAATCGTTTCCAATAAGTCTTGACTATTTTGAATGCCAGCCTCTGAACGCTGATAAAGTGCTTTAGACATGTCCTTCAATTTGTCAGCTACAGTTACTATTTCATTTTGTCGCTCCGTAATATTTGTAGCAATTTTTGAGACACCAATTACTTTTCTTGTATTATTAGCGAAAACAGGCATATATGTCGCCTCAAGCCAAACTATATTACCATTAGCATCAATTCGCTCAATCTTGTCCTGATAGCTATTTCCCGCTGTTAGATTGCGCCAAAACTTACCATACTCAATACTATTAGCGAAATCGGGTAAGCAAAGTTCTCTATGATTCTTTCCTAGCATCTCTTGTACTGTATAACCTAATGTTTGAGCAAACAATTCATTTACATAGGCCACGCTTCGGTCCATATCGAAGCGGATTATCGCTATATTACGTTCAATGGCTTGTACTACTAAATCATCATTCACTTGGGCCTCTACACTTTGCATATCTACACCTCATTTACTTCTATTTTTTTACTTAAAATAAATTTATTTTACAGTTATTTATATATTACATAAAAAACATGGGTAATGTTCACCCATGTTTTTTTAATAAGCGTACTATCTCTTTCGATGTAGTTGCTACACGAAAGAGTTCCTTTTGTTCGGTACGTATAAAGCCTTCCTCTAGCATTATTTTAAAATGCTGTAAAAGCGCATCATAGAATCCATTTACATTATATAAAATGACAGGCTTTTCATGAAGTCCAATTTGCGCCCAAGTAATTACCTCAAAATACTCATCTAACGTTCCTGCACCACCAGGAAGAGCTATAAATGCATCTGCTAATTCTGCCATTTTAGCTTTACGAATATGCATAGAGTCTACAAAATGAATCTCTGTTAAGGAGGCGTGTGCCAATTCTCGCTTCTGTAAATGGGTTGGCATCACACCAATTACTTCTCCACCCGCCGCTAAAACAGCATCTGCTACCTTTCCCATTAACCCTGTTTTGGAACCACCGTAGACAACACCATGACCATTTTGGGCTAATGCTGCACCTAGCTCAGTCGCCTTCTCCACATAAATAGGACTTTTACCCAAAGCAGCTCCACAATACACTGCAATTCTTATAATAATCCCTCCTATTCAAAAGACGTGAAACAATCGGCTATATATTGTCTCACGTCTTTTGGTCATTTATTTTACTTCTATTTTCGTAAATGGCTTGTTTGTTTTAGCATATGACTGATGCGGCTAACAATTGATTCAATCGCATCAGGATTTTTTAATAAATCATAATCATTAATATCTAAACGTAGAACTGGACAAGAATTAAAATTATTAATCCAGTTTTCGTAGCGTTCATGCATTTCTATCCAATAATCATTCGGAGTTTGTTGTTCCATGGCACGTCCGCGTTCTTGAATACGACCAATAACAGCATCAATCGGTCCCTCAAGATAGACAAGTAAATCTGGATGTGGGAAATAAGGTGTCATCACCATAGCATCAAACAAATTCGTATATGTTTCATAATCTGTCGGGCTCATTGTTCCTTTGTCATAGTGCATCTTGGCAAAAATTCCAGTATCCTCGTAAATAGACCGATCTTGTATGAATCCTCCACCATATTCAAAAATACGTTTTTGTTCTTTAAAACGTTCTGCTAAAAAGTAAACTTGTAAATGAAAGCTCCATTTTTCAAAGTCCTCGTAAAATTTATCAAGGTATGGATTTGTATCTACTTTTTCGAATGATGTACGAAAGTTTAGTGCTTCTGCTAACGCCTTTGTCATCGTTGATTTTCCTACACCTACAGTACCAGCAATAGTTATAACTGTTTGTTGAGGAATATCGTACTTCTCTCTTAAATTCATTATTGCAAACTCCTTTGTTGTAACGTATCTTTAATTATTTTTAAAACATGATTTAAATCGTCTGGATTTTTAACAAAATCAAACTGATCTCCATTAAATCGAATGACTGGAATTTCAGGATGCATTTTCTCAAAATGCTCGATAAAAGAATGATAATCGGCTACAAGCTGCTCCATGTAGTCTCGTGAAATCATTTTTTCAAATTCTCGACCACGCATGGCGATGCGCTTCATTAAAGTTTCGACGCTAGCATGTAAATAAACCACTACATTTGGAACAGGCATATCTTTCGTTAAAATTTTATAAATCCCCTCGTACTTCTCGTACTCAGTTGGTACCAATGTACGCTTCGCAAAAATTAAATTTTTAAAAATATGATAGTCTGCTACAACAGGCTTGTCATGTGCTAAACGAAATTTTTTAATATCTGTTAATTGCTTATAGCGATTACAAAGGAAGAACATTTCCGTTTGGAAGCTCCATTCCTCTATGTTTTCATAAAACTTATTTAAAAAAGGGTTTTCGTCTACAATTTCTTTTAATAGATGGTAATTAAATGTCGCTGCTATCTCTTTTGATAAAGAGGTTTTACCAACACCAATCGGACCTTCTACCGTAACAAATGGAACCGTCACCAGAAGCTCCTCCTTTTTGTTCTATGGATTCTATCGTTGTGTCTTGCTCTCTGACACCTCATTTATTAAATGAATCAGTACCGTTCATTGTATCATAGTGCGAAAATGAAAAACAGAATCAACCTATTGTTCTAGTAAATTAACTTGAGGGATTCCTCCTCTTTTTTCAATAAAAAAAGACATCGAGAATGTAATCCCAATGCCTTTTCAAACCATTATAATTTCACTCGTTGTAAACGTAGTGCATTTAATACAACTGATACCGAACTGAAGGCCATTGCTGCACCTGCCACCCATGGAGCCAGTAGACCAATTGCAGCAATTGGGATACCTAACGTATTGTATGCAAATGCCCAAAATAGATTTTGTTTAATATTACGCATAGTTTTTCGACTCATTAGAATAGCATCTGCAATACTATTCAAGTCACCACGAATAAGTGTAATATCTGCTGCTTCCATTGCAACATCTGTTCCTGTACCTATTGCCATACCAATATTTGCTGTTGCCAGTGCAGGCGCATCATTAATACCATCGCCCACCATCGCTACTTTTTTCCCTTGAGCTTGTAGCTTTTTCACCTCATCAGCTTTACCCTCTGGTAATACTTCAGCAATGACATGGTTTACGCCTACTTCTGTTCCTATTGCTTGAGCCGTACGTTCATTATCACCAGTCATCATAATTACCGTAATACCCATATTCTGCAAACGATGGATAGCTTCTTTTGACGTATCTTTTACTGTATCAGCGACAGCTACTAAACCTGCATATTGACCATTTATTGCAGCTAGCATTGCTGTTTTACCGTTTCGTTCTAGTTGCTCCATTGTTGGTAAAATATCATCCATATGAATTTCATATTGTTGCATTAATTTACGCGTACCAATGACTACACCTTGACCTGAGACAGTCGCCTGCACACCATAACCAGGTATTGCTTCGAAAAATTGAACGTCACCTAAAGCTATACCTCGTTCTTCTATACCATGGACAATGGCTTCAGCTAATGGGTGCTCTGACTGTTTCTCAGCTGCACCAATTAATGATAAAAAGCGTGTTTCATCTTGTTCTGGCGCTAAGAGAACATCCGTAAGCACTGGTTTTCCGTGTGTCACTGTACCTGTTTTATCTACAACAACTGTATCAATACTTTGCGTTTGTTCTAAATGTTCCCCACCTTTAAATAAAATACCAAATTCAGCAGCACGGCCTGAGCCTGCCATTATTGACGTTGGCGTTGCTAAGCCAAGAGCACATGGACAAGCGATTACAAGAACTGCTATTAAAACCTCTAAAGCAGGTGTAAATTCACCAGGTCGAACCCAAATAATCCAAATTAAAAAGGTTACAATGGCTATACCAACAACGATTGGTACGAAAACCCCCGAAATCTGATCTGCTAAACGTTGAATGGGTGCTTTTGATCCTTGAGCATCTTCAACCACTTTAATGATTTGTGCTAATGCTGTATCACGACCAACCTTTGTCGCGGTCATTTTAATAAAACCATTTTTATTAATGGTTGATCCAAATAATGGATCACCTTGCTTTTTATCAACTGGTAAACTCTCTCCCGTTAACATCGATTCATCAACGGCAGTTGTTCCCTCTATTACTTCACCATCAACGGGAATTTTTTCACCTGGTTTAACTAGAATAATATCGCCAATCATAACTTCTTCTAAAGGAACTTCTTTTTCTACACCATCACGTACAACGATAGCGGTTTTGGCTTGAAGTCCCATCAGTTTTTTTATGGCTTCAGATGAACGTCCTTTTGCTTTTGCCTCAAATAATTTACCTAGTAAAATTAATGTAATTAAAACAGCACTCGTTTCAAAATAAAGATGAGGGCCATGGTGTGATCCTATCGTTACAATTGCTTGGTATACACTATAGAAATAAGCAGCTGATGTCCCCATGACAACAAGTACATCCATATTAGCACTACCATTGCGTAATGCTTTATATGCCCCTACATAAAACTGTTTACCAATTATAAATTGCACTGGGGTAGCCAACACCATTTGAACCCATGGATTCATCAGAAACGCTGGCACATATAAGAAAGATGTAAAAGAAAAATGTCCAACCATCGTCCAAAGCAGTGGTAAGGAAAGTATCGCCGATAAAATAAATTTATTTTGTTGCTGCTTGATAGCCTTTTCGCGATGATCTGCGGTTTCCTGCTCATCAGCCTTTTGATGAGCACCATAGCCTAACTTCTCAACCTTTGCAATAATATCTACGATGGCCACTTCTGAAGGATTAAACTCAATCATTGCCTTTTCAAGTGCTAAGTTGACATTAGCGGAAGATATACCACTAAGCTTATTTAATCCTTTTTCAATGCGAGTCGCACAGGCCGCACATGTCATGCCGGTAATATCAAGTTCAGCTTTTTGTTTAACAACACCATAGCCTAGTGCTTCTATTTTCTTTTCGAAATCTTCTTCACTTAACTTTGCTGGGTCATACTTAATAGATGATTTTTCAAGCGCTAAATTAACCGTCGCTTGTTCCACACCATCCATTTTATTTAAACCTTTTTCTATACGAGTGGCACAGGCTGCACATGTCATACCTGTAATTTGCAAATTCGCTTCTTTACTATCAGAACTCATTTACCTTTCACCTCTCCTTATACCAACAGGGGGTATATAAATTTGAAAATAAGAGAGTGCTTCTAGAGCACTCTACTACTATTACTTTACCTCATAGCCTTGATCATCAATTGTTTCTTTAATTTGGTCAAGTGATACTTGTGAATCATCAAAAGCCACATCAACTAAGCCTTCCGCTAAATTAACTTTCACTTGTTCTACACCAGCTAAAGCACCAACATTTTTTTCAACTGCATTTACACAATGACCACATGACATTCCTTGTACATTTAATGTTACGTTTTGCATAATCAATCTCTCCTTTTGTATTCGTATCTATTTTTTCATTAACTTTTGAATCGTTACTACTAATTCATCCAATACGGCTTCATCGCCCTCTGATAGACGATCTACAACACAACCCTTTAAATGACCTTCTAATAATATTTTCGCTACACTATTTAAAGCTGACTGTGTGGCAGACAGTTGCGTAATAATATCATCACAGTAAACGTCTTTTTCAATCATTCCCTTAATGCCTCTAATTTGACCTTCAATGCGGTTCAATCGAGTTGTTAAATCCTTTTTTACACGCTCAGGGTGATGACTTTTTCGACAAGACGTAGCTTCCTCTGTATGACAAGCATCCTCTTTTACTGTGTCCTCCATTCACTACACCTCCTATTTCATTTTTATCATACTATACCCTCGAAGAGTATGCAAGTCATAAAAATTTTTTTATTCATGATGATGTTCATGGTCATTTTTTAATTCGCATAAAATTGAATTTTTATGTTGGTGTGAAGCTGTTTCTAATTGAATAGTTACATGCTTTATCCCCTTATGTTCAAGATTATGTTCAATTTTTCGTAAGATATGCTCACTATCAGCTATTTTCATTTGATCATTTACAACCGCATGACAGGACAATGCATTTGTTCCACTAGTAATTGTCCAGATGTGTAAATCATGGATACTTTCTATTCCTTCCGTCTGTTCTATTAGCTGGATAATCTCCTTAACATCTACGTTTGAAGGGGTTCCTTCCATTAAGACATGAATTGCAGCTTTTGTGACATAGTAGCCACTTCTTACTACTAGTAAGGCAACAATAACGCTCGCAAGAGGATCTGCCCAACCCCAACCAAAAAACATAATTAGTAAGGCAGCAACAATAGCCCCTACAGACCCAAGCATATCACTAAGTACATGTAAAAAAGCTCCACGCATATTTAAATTATCCTTTGTATCACTGCCACGCATCATAATCCATGCTACTAAAATGTTAATTAACAAACCGATTGTACTAATAATAAGCATTCCTGTAGTAGCTACTTCAGGGGGATTTGCAAAGCGTTCAATCGCTTCATAGAAAATAAATAATGCTATCCCTATTAATGTAATACCATTTAATACTGCAGCTAAAATTTCAAATCGTTTATAACCATACGTTTTACTATAGCTAGCAGCTTTTTCTCCAAACATAAAAGCTAACATGGCAATACCTAAAGAGATTGAGTCACTTAACATATGCCCTGCATCTGATAAAAGGGCCAAGCTATTCGTTAAAAAGCCACCAATTGCCTCGACTATCATATACCCTGTAATAATAATAAATGATAGTAATAAAACCTTTTTATTTGCACCATGTGTATGATCATGACCATGATCGTGATGATGTCCCATTTTCATTCCTCCATTTCGTTTAGTTATGAGACGCATGTTCTACTGCTTGCTTCAACAAATTCATAATGTGATCGTCATCCTTAGAATAATATAAGGTTGTTCCCTCTCTTCTAAATTTCACAAGGCGCAAATTTTTTAGAAAACGTAATTGATGGGAAACTGTTGATTGTCCTAAATCTAAACTATCTGCTATGTCATTGACAGAATGTTCATCTGTACATAGTAAGTTTAAAATACGAATTCGAGTTGGGTCACTTAATGCCTTAAAGGTTTGCGATACTACAAATAATGTTTCTTCATCTAAATGCTGATTATCGTTAAGATGTGTTCCTGAACTTGTTAATTTTTCATCCATAGAAGTTTACCCCATTCTTCAATATTTATATATGAACATGTGTTCATATATAAATATATATGGTTATTTTAGGAATGTCAATAATCAATTATGTCTCAGCATAATTGCATGGAATTGGCTTTGTGCTTATACAAAGTACGCCTCCTCATCTCAAAGAAGTTAACAGTAGCAATTACCAATTAAGCAGGATAAACTATTTTTAAGGAGAGATATTTAGTGGATATTTTTGAAACAGATCGTTTATTTATGAAACAAGCATTAGAAGAAGCAAAAAAAGCGGCTATTCTTGGGGAAGTGCCTATAGGGGCTGTACTTGTTTACGATGGGGAAATTATTGCAAGAGCTCATAATTTACGAGAAACAACACAAAATGCAACAACACATGCTGAGCTTTTGGTTATTCAAGAGGCTTGTAAAAAAATTGGTAGTTGGCGTCTCGAAAAAACAACCCTCTATGTTACGCTTGAACCTTGCCCTATGTGCGCAGGAGCTATCCTTCAATCTCGTGTACCACGTGTTGTCTATGGTGCAAGAGATATCAAAGCAGGTTGTGTAGATTCGCTCTATCGTTTATTAAACGATGCACGCTTTAACCATGAATGTGAAGTATCTGAAGGAATATTAGCAGATGAATGTGGACAAATCTTAACAGCCTTTTTTCAAGCTTTACGAGAGCGTAAAAAGGCTGAGAAAAAAGCAAGAAAAGCTTCGAAAGATGAAAAAAGTAATTAAAGAAGGTGCCTCCCAATGAGACACTTTTTTTTCTATATTTTAGGAATTGATATATATATGAAATATGTCGTAGCAGCGACATCATCTTCATAGCTAATTATTATTAAGCTTGAACAGTTGATTGTGTAAAAGCACATTGTCCTTCGATATATGTGGCGAAAGGTTTTACATGCATAAGCTGATCATGCGAAATAGTCAGTAAATCATCAGTGAGTACAACGAAATTAGCATAGTAGCCTTCTTTTAGCTGACTCACGTTCTCCATACGAATCATTGTCTTGCCATCAACTGTATAAAGCTGTAATGCTTGCTCTACAGAGATTCGTTCTGCTGCGCCTAAATTCGTCCCATCATAGGCTGTACGTGTAAAGGCTGCTTGAATCATCACAAAAGGATTAACAGCTTCCGCCCAAGAAGTAGCAGGAGCATCTGAAGATAAAGCTGTGTATTTATGTCCCAGGAAATTATCTAAGTATTTTATTTGCTTACTTTCATAAAATTGTTTTGAGAATTCAATTGCACCAATGGTTTTGCCTTGTTCCATAATTGGATAGGTTGAGCTTAGTGATAAATAATTGAAACCATTCAACGCCGTAAGCTGCTGCTCGTAGTATAGAATAGGTTGTCCTGTTTGCATAACTTTAAAGATGATGCTTGTCTCAGGTAATAAATTTTGATGTCAAATTGGTGTAAAGCCATGAATTTCACCCATTATAACGAATTTCCAAAAATTATGAGAGATTTCAATTTTGGAAATACAAAAAAGCTATTTTAGATCCCTCGTTAAAGGATGCCTAAAATAGCTTTTAACAGTTGTTTATTTTGGTGCGATTACTTTTTTTCCACCCATGTAAGGTCTTAGGGCTTCAGGAATTACTACACTTCCATCCGCTTGTTGGTAGTTTTCTAGGATCGCGGCAACTGTACGACCAATAGCAAGACCTGAACCGTTTAATGTGTGAACAAACTCTGGCTTTGCATTTGGCTCACGACGGAAGCGGATATTTGCACGTCGTGCTTGGAAATCCTCAAAGTTAGAACAAGAAGAAATTTCACGGTACATGTTTTGTGCTGGAATCCAAACTTCTAAATCATATTTTTTCGCTGCAGTAAAGCCTAAATCAGCTGTACACATTTTAAGTTTACGATAAGGTAAACCTAGTAATTGCAGTACTTTTTCGGCATGACCTGTTAACAACTCTAATTGTTCGTATGATTCCTCTGGCTTTACAAAGCGCACTAATTCTACTTTGTTAAATTGGTGTTGGCGAATTAAGCCGCGCGTATCACGACCTGCTGAGCCCGCTTCTGAACGGAAGCATGCACTATATGCAGCAAAGCCTTGTGGTAAAGCTTCGGCAGGTAAAATCTCATCACGATAGAAATTTGTTACTGGTACCTCTGCCGTTGGAATCATGAAGTAATCTGTTTCCTCTAGTTTGAATACATCTTCCTCAAATTTCGGAAGCTGTCCAGTACCTGTTAAGCTATCGCGATTAACAATTACAGGTGGTAGCATTTCCTCATAGCCATGCTCTTCTGCATGTAAATCCATCATGAATGTCATTAATGCACGCTCTAAACGAGCTCCTAGACCACGGTAGAATAAGAAACGGCTACCCGTTACTTTTGCGCCACGTTCAAAGTCTACAATTTTTAAATCTGTAGCAAGATCCCAGTGTGCTTTAATGTCAAAATCAAATGTTGGAATTTCGCCCCAAGTATATTCCTCAACGTTGTCGTCCTCTGTTGTGCCTACTGGTACAGATTCATGTGGAATATTTGGTAAACGCATCATCATATCTTTAAAGCGCTCTTCAACATCATTTAATTGTACATCTAGCTCTTTAATTTCATCGCCAACTTGACGCATACGAGCAATAACTTCATCTGCGTTTTCTTTATTGCGCTTCATAATTGAAATCTGTTCAGATACTTTATTACGTTCTGCTTTTAATTCTTCCGTTTTAGCAATTAATTCACGACGCTTTGCATCTAAATTTTCAAAGTCGTCCAAGTTCCCTAAATCTTCATTACGTGTTAATAGCATCTCTTTAATTTCCGCGAAATTATCGCGCACGCGTTTAATATCTAACATATTCATACCTCCAGTAGTTTCTTAATGATGGGAAATTGTTGCAACAATTATGGCCAGGTGTAGTTGCATCCAGATTTTTTCAAGTTTACTCAAAAAATCCTTTTTAAAATAAAGATAAACACAAAAAAGCCCTCATCCCCTGAAAAGGGACGAGAGCTACCCGCGTTGCCACCCTAATTGATTAGGCATCTGCCTAATCCACTTATTTCATAACGGCATTTCAGCCGGCTACAGCCTACTTCATTCACTTCGACTGTGCAACTCCAGGACGGATTCACAAGTGCTTTTATCAGCTTCCACCAACCGCTGACTCTCTAAAAAAAACGTGCTCGCTACTACTTCCCATCATCGTGTTCAGTTATTTAAATTTTAACCATACTGTACTATATGAAAACGGATTTTGCAAGTCATACCATAGAGGATACAAAATATTCAAGAATTCGTGTATCCGGCGTTAATTCTGGATGAAACGAACACCCTAATAAATGACCATCTTGTGCTAAGATAATTTTCCCCTCATGGTGTGCGAGAATTTCAACATTTTTGCCCACAGCTTCAATGTGAGGTGCACGAATAAATACAGCTGGAATATCTACACCTATTTTAGGAATATCCAATTTTATTTCGAAGCTATCCACCTGACGTCCATATGAGTTCCTTGCTACCACCACATCCATAACAGCCAAATGCGGTTCATCATCTACTAAATGATTAGCCAATAAAATTAATCCTGCACATGTCCCAAACATCGGTAAACCTTGCTGTGCTAGTTCACGGATTGGCTTTAGTAAATCAAAACGATCCAGCAGTTTTCTCATCGTTGTGCTTTCTCCTCCAGGTAACACAAGAGCATCAAGTTTAACTAAATCTTGCTTACTTTTTACTTGGATAGCCTCACAACCAAGATCTTTCAGCATTTGAACATGCTCACGCACCGCTCCCTGTAATGCTAAAACACCGATTCGTTTCATTCCTACCAACCTCGCTCTTGCATACGCTCGTTTTGCCCAAGTTGGGCGATATCAATCCCCTTCATTGGTACACCGAGCTCCTTTGATATTTCAGCAATAAGCTTATAGTCTTTGTAATGGGTAGTCGCTTCTACAATGGCACGTGCGAACTTTTCAGGATTTTCCGATTTGAAAATACCTGAACCAACAAATACACCATCAGCTCCAAGCTCCATCATTAATGCCGCATCTGCTGGCGTAGCAACACCACCTGCAGCAAAGTTTACTACTGGTAATCGACCAAGTCGTTTAATTTCTCTTAATAATTCGAAAGGAGCCCCTAATAATTTCGCCTCTGTCATTAACTCATCCTCTGTCATACCAACTACTTTACGTACCTGTGCATTCACTTTGCGAATATGTCGAACTGCCTCTACAATATTTCCTGTTCCTGGTTCCCCTTTAGTTCGCAACATGGATGCTCCTTCACCGATACGACGTGCTGCTTCACCTAAATCACGACATCCACAAACAAATGGCACTGTGTAATCGCTTTTTAATAAATGGTACTCTTCATCTGCTGGTGTTAAAACTTCACTTTCATCGATATAGTCAACACCCATTGCTTCTAAGATACGTGCTTCAACAATGTGTCCAATACGAGCTTTTGCCATAACAGGAATAGATACAGCACCCATTACTTCCTCAACAATACGAGGATCTGCCATCCGCGCAACACCACCAGCTTTGCGAATATCTGAAGGTACTCTTTCTAGAGCCATTACCGCTACAGCACCTGCAGCTTCAGCAATTTTTGCTTGCTCTGCATTAATAACGTCCATAATGACGCCGCCCTTTTGCATTTCTGCCATTCCACGTTTTACTAACTCTGTACCTGTTTGTTTCATTTTCTAACCTCCACCTTCATGATGAAATTTAGTATAATAGAAATTGACCATATCAAAATATCCAGTTTTCGAAATAATTATAAGGTCAGGAGGACTCAGAGCATGGATATGCTTTTATTTCAGCTTGAAAGAGATAGCGAAAAACCGCTTTATGATCAGCTTTATAACGGTATTAAAGAAGCCATTATTTCAAAGAAAATAATTGTAGGAGAAAAATTACCATCAAAAAGAAAATTAGCAGATTTTTTAAATATTTCTCAAACAACGATTGAAATTGCCTATGCACAGTTACTAGCTGAAGGCTATATTATGTCAAAATCACGTATTGGCTATTTTGTAGAAGAAATAGATGAGCTACCGTATATTCAACAAGACACTGTAACTTCCTTCAGGGAGCACCATAAGAAAAAATCATACAAAATAGATTTTAATCCTGGTTCTATTGATATTGATGCGTTTCCGTTTCAAACGTGGAGAAAGTATGCAAAGGAGTTATTTGACGATACTGCAAAGCAATTATTATTAACAGGAGAACCTCAAGGAGAGCTTCCTTTACGCACTGAAATTGCGAATTATTTATACCAATCGCGCGGCGTTGTGTGTAATCCTGAGCAAATCGTGATTGGCTCTGGTACGGAACAACTTCTTCCTATGATCCTACGTCTTTTTAGCGATGACACCTGCTTTGCCTTGGAAAACCCAGGTTATCCTGCTGTGCATCGGATGTTTTCGCAACATAAACGAAAAGTCTACCCGATTGCAGTTGACGAAGAGGGCATTATTATTCATGAGCTTGAAAAGACTAGTGCTCATGTTGTTTATATTACGCCCTCACACCAATTCCCTACCGGCGCAGTATTATCCGCTACAAGACGTGCACAGGCTTTAAATTGGGCCGCACAAAGCTCCTCTCGCTATATTATTGAAGATGATTATGATTCAGAATTTCGTTATGCTGGAAAACCAATTCCTGCACTTCAAGCCTTAGATCGAAATGATAAAGTCATTTACATGAGCACCTTTACGAAATCATTAATGCCATCCTTGCGTGTAGCTTATTTTGTACTTCCACCGAAGCTACTTGCTACGTATAACGATGTATTTAACTATTATTCATCTACTGTGCCTCGTTTCGATCAACATATTGTGGCAAATTTTATGCGCGATGGACATTTTGCAAAGCATCTCAATCGAATGCGTAAAATTTATCGTAAAAAACATGACAAGCTAACTTCTATTTTAGAAAAATATTCATCATCAATTAAAATTACTGGTGAGCAAGCAGGGATGCATATTTTATTAGACGTTCAGCACTCGTTATCAGAGAAACAATTACAACAGCTTGCCTTTCAAGAGGAGATAGGTATCTATCCATTATCTGATTATAAATTAGATCATTTTGAATCTTCACAAGCTCAATTTTTACTAGGTTTTGGTGGGATACCTGTACAAGCTATTGAACAAGCTATTGAACACCTAATGGATTGTTGGGGAATACAAAAAAATGACCCATCTACTAACTTGTAGATGGATCATTCTCTTTATGTCTCGATCAAGTCGATATTATAGTGCTCAAACCAAGTATGAATTTGCCCTAGATACGCTAATAGCTGAGGTCCTGCCATTAATTGTCCATACCACGGAATCTTGAAGGAGCTACCTCCTGATTCAATTAATTCTGCTAGCTTTTGCTTTTCAAATAGTTCATGTAAAATGGAGTTTTTATCAGTAAGGATTTCTTTCAACCATTGTTGAACGCCCGCTGTATAAACTGGATGATATGTTTTAGGATAAGGATTCTTTTTACGATACAACACTTCATCAGGCAATAAATGTGCCATCGACTTTCGAAGTAACCCTTTTTCTATTCCATCTAAATTTTTCATTTCCCACGGAATATTCCAAGCATATTCCACAAGTCGATGATCTGCAAAAGGAACACGCACCTCTAAACTTGCACCCATGCTCATTCGATCCTTACGCTCTAGCAATGTTTGCATAAACCATAACATATTTAAATAAAACATTTCACGGTGTCTTGCTTCTGCTGGACTTTCCCCATCTAACAACGGTACTTCAGCTAGTGTTTGTGTATATAGTTGTTGTGCATAGGATTCAATTTTTAATTTTTTATCCCACTTCTCTTGTAGTAATGTACTTCTTGCAGACAATGAACGAATCCAAGGAAAACCGGAAATCTGTTCTTTAAACCATGGGTATCCTCCAAAAATTTCATCTGCACACTCTCCTGATAGTGCTACAGTAAAGTCCTTTTTTATTTCGCGACAAAACCATAATAACGATGAGTCTACATCTGCCATACCAGGGGAATCTCTAACAATGACAGATTCCACTAATAGATTGATTAATTGTTGTTGACTAATTTCCTCTGCATGATGTGTCGTCTGAAAAGAGTTTGTCATCTTTTGAATCCAATACGTATCTGTTGATGTTTGGAAAGTATGCGGGTTAAAGAAGCGTTCATTATCCTCATAATCGATAGAATACGTATGCAATTTATTGTTTTGCTGTTGAAATCTATTTGCCGCAATGCCCGTAATAATACTGGAATCAAGTCCACCTGAAAGAAATGTACAGATGGGTACATCCGAAACAAGCTGACGTTCAATAGCATCTGTTAATAAAAAACGTACATGCTCAATAGTCTCTTCTAATGATTCATCATGTTTGTGGCTTTGTAGCTGCCAATATTGCCATTTTTTTAAGCCTTCTTTGGAGAAACGCATGGCATAGCCGGGTCTTAATTCCTCAATGTTTTGGAAAAGAGTATTGCCTGGTGCTCTAGACGGTCCTACAGCCATCATGCTTGCCAATCCTTCAACATTTACGTTTGCTTGAACCATCGGATGTGTCAACAAGGCCTTCACTTCAGATGCAAAAAGAACACCACCTTGTTGCTCTGTATAGTATAAGGGTTTTACGCCTAATCGGTCTCTACATAAAAACAGTGATTGTGTTTCCTCATCCCAAACTCCAAAAGCAAAAATGCCATTTAGATAATCTACACATCGCTCTTTCCATTCAATATAGGCAGTCAATAACACTTCCGTATCTGAATGTGTAATAAAACGATACCCTCTTTTTTGAAGTTCTTTACGAAGCTCTTCTGTATTATAAAGTTCGCCATTGTATGTAATGACATAGTTTACCCCATCATGTATTTTTTTCATTGGCTGTTTGCCACCAATTAAATCAATAACAGCCAACCGTCGATGACCAAATGCAATATGCTCACTACACCAAATATTTTCATCATCTGGCCCTCTCTTATTTAATGTTTGCGTCATTGCTTTTAAAATTGTATCACTTGTTCTTAAATCCTTTTGAAAGCTAGCCCATCCTGTAATGCCACACATTTAGCCACATCCTTTCGCCTATTAGCGTATGCAGTTCTGTGCGAAAATGTGAAAAAGCACATGAATGCTATATAACATTCATGTGCTCATTAACTATTGATTAAAATAGTCCCCCAACAAAGTCTGAAATGCCTCCCCATAAATTACCGAAGAAGTTCCCAACACCTTGGAAGAACAATGAGATACCGCTAGCACGCTCTACAGCCGCCGTTGTTACAACATTGGATGAAATATCCTTGCCATCAATAAAGCCGTAATCTGTGCCCTCTGTGCGCTCAATAACAACCTTCCCTACAACTGTATCCTTCTTTACTTTTGCCTCTAGGCTTTTTTTATCTAAAACTAATGTAGGTTTGTATAAATCTTTTTCAGAAGACTTAATCATAAATGAAATAGGTTCTTTTACAGCGATTGCTACTTTGTCTTCTTTACCTTTTGTCACTTTTACTGTTTTTTGATCTTTGAACGTATAGTTCGCTGGTAAAACTTCTTGTTTTGAGAATTGTGAAAAGCCATAGTTAAATAATTTTGCCGTTGCATCAAAACGAGCCTTATAAGATCCTTGACCATTTGCATCAACAGCTTTCATAACCACTGCAATCAAACGAGTACCATTGCGCTCTGCAGTACCTGTGAAGCAGTGACCTGCGAAGTTTGTTGTACCTGTTTTTAATCCATCTACACCTTGATATTCAAATACTAATCCCGGTAACATGAAGTTCCAGTTAGCCATTTCAATTGCATCATCTGTACCTTCACGGAATGTCTTCTTTGTAATTTTAGACGTCTCTAATACTTTTGGATGATCTTTTAATAAATGATACGCTAATTTAGCTACAGATTTAGCAGGCATTACATTTTCATCTTCTGGCCCTGTACCTGATGGATGCATACCAAATAAATCAGCGTTGTTAAGACCACTAGCATTGACAAACTTATAACCTTCTAAGCCAAGTTCTTCTGCTTTTTTATTCATTAATTTTAAAAATTCAGTCTCAGTACCGGCAATTGTTTCTGCAATAGCTACTGTTGCAGCATTCGCCGAATAAATTGCCATCGCCTCATACAATTCACGGATCGTGTAAGAGCCATCTCTACGCAAAGGTACATTACTTAATGCACGATTCTGAGACATGCGATACGTATAATCCGTTACATGATATTCCTGATCCCACTTAACTGTCCCTGCATCAATGGCGTCCAATAACAGGTACTCAGTCATCATTTTCGTCATACTCGCAATACCTAACGAAGTATCAGCATTCTGTTCGTATAAAATTTTTCCTGAATCTGCGTCAATTAAAATTGCAGCATCCACTGTTAATCCTAAATCTGTTTCCGCATTTGCCTTTGCAGGAATGCCTGCAAAAATACCAATTAATAAAACAGGAATTAGGAGTAAGCGTAATAGGGTGTTCGTTTTCTTTTTCACCTTTAAAGCCCTCCAAAAAATAATCTTGTCCTCGACATTTTATCATAGATAACAACAAACGTGTTGACTCTCTACTATAAAAAAATGCTCTCGCGCCATCTTTGTAGACGATGCGAAAGCATAAAAGTTGCAAGTAATAAATTACATGGAATAGTTTGGTGATTCTTTTGTAATCTGTACATCATGTGGATGTGATTCGCGTAGACCAGCACCTGTCATTCTAACAAATTGTGCACTTTCTCGTAGGTATTCAAGATGTGGTGCTCCACAATACCCCATACCAGCACGAATACCACCAATAAGTTGATAAATTGTATCCGCTAGTGGTCCTTTATATGGTAAGCGACCCTCGATACCTTCAGGAACTAATTTCTTCGCATCTTCTTGGAAGTATCGATCTTTTGAACCTTTTTCCATTGCTCCTATAGAACCCATACCACGGTAAACTTTGAAACGACGACCTTGGAAGATTTCTGTTTCCCCAGGAGATTCAGAAGTACCTGCAAGAAGAGAACCAAGCATAACTACGTTTCCACCCGCTGCTAAAGCTTTTACGATATCACCAGAGTATTTTATACCACCATCAGCAATAATTGTTTTACCAAGCTCGCGAGCTACTGTAGCACAATCATAAACTGCTGTAATTTGCGGTACACCTACACCAGCTACTACACGTGTTGTACAAATAGAACCTGGACCAATACCTACTTTAACAACGTCTGCACCAGCTTCAAATAATGCACGGGCACCTTCTCCAGTAGCTACGTTACCAGCAATAATTTCTAACTCTGGGTAAGTATCGCGGATTGAACGGATTGTTTGCAATACGCCTTCAGAATGACCATGAGCTGTATCGATAACTACAATGTCAACTTGTGCTTCTACAAGTTTCTCGATGCGTACCATTGTATCCTTCGATACACCAACTGCTGCACCTACAAGTAAACGACCATGTGTATCTTTAGCTGCATTTGGGAACTCGATTACTTTCTCAATGTCCTTAATTGTGATAAGTCCAGTTAATCTACCTTCTTCATCTACAATTGGAAGTTTTTCGATTTTATATTGTTGAAGAATTTTTTCAGCATCCTCTAAAGTCGTTCCAACAGGAGCTGTAATCAAATCTTCTTTAGTCATTACATCTTCAATTTTTAAAGAGTAATCAGAGATAAAACGTAAATCACGGTTTGTGATAATTCCTACTAGCTTTTGGTTTTCCATGCTATCAACAATAGGTACACCAGAGATTCGGTATTTACCCATTAAATGTTCAGCATCAAAAACTTGATGAGTCGGAGTTAAGAAGAACGGGTTTGTAATAACACCATTTTCAGAACGTTTTACTTTTTCTACTTGTTCAGCTTGCTCATCGATTCCCATGTTTTTATGAATAATACCGATACCGCCTTGGCGTGCCATAGCAATTGCCATTTTAGACTCTGTAACTGTATCCATACCTGCGCTGACCATTGGAATGTTTAATTTAATCTTTGGTGTTAATTGTACAGATAGATCAACATCTTTCGGTAATACTTCGGAATGAGCTGGTACTAATAATACATCATCAAAAGTTAAACCTTCTTTGGCAAATTTAGTCTCCCACATTTTCGTAACTTCCTCCTATAGTTAAAAGAATATTAATTGTAAGATTAACAACGTGGACTGCTACTGTCAAGAAACTTATAAAAGAAAGACAATTCAGATTTTTAATAATAGCAAATTTAAGGTGATAATCCAAATAAAAAGCTATAGTAAAAAGAGAATTACACCTATTTTTTTTTCAAATAAACGGATAATAAATGAAATTTTATTTAAGAATTTCATTAGTAAAATAAAAAAACAGTCAGCACACAGCTGACTGTTTTCATTGCTTAGCGACGTCCTACTCTCACAGGGGGAAGCCCCCAACTACCATCGGCGC
>NZ_WMEF01000019.1 GCF_009724685.1 Lysinibacillus cavernae | reverse complement strand
AGCGCCGATGGTAGTTGGGGGCTTCCCCCTGTGAGAGTAGGACGTCGCTAAGCAAAAAAAGTAACCACTGAGAAATCAGTGGTTTTTTTATATTTCCTTTCACTTATAAACACCCATAAAATGTTAAAATTAAATGTAGTGATAAAAACATATAAAGGGGTGCAATGTATTGGCAACAGGATATTACGGTAAGGATATTTCTATACAGAAAGAAAAATTAGAGGAATTTATTCAAAATAGAGAACAATGGGCTGTATTAATACCAGGTTACTTACATCACGAGTTA
The DNA here is from genome assembly GCF_009724685.1 of Lysinibacillus cavernae. Lineage (GTDB taxonomy): Bacteria > Bacillota > Bacilli > Bacillales_A > Planococcaceae > Lysinibacillus > Lysinibacillus cavernae. The sequence continues at coordinate 55,669 of NZ_WMEF01000019.1, read as the reverse complement.
CTAAATGAAAAGGATATGATTTGGGTTTTCCAAGGTGATTTTGGCATTATTCAAAAGGCCGTTAAAGTGGAACTTAAAGTAAAAAAATCTACTTCTCATCAAGTGATTTTTGATTTAGAAGGTTTATCAGATCCGATAGATGGCGATGGTTCATTTGAAATAAAACAAAATCAAGATGGGTCAATCCAACTTATCGGTAATTTAACAATGAAGGCTAGTGGGTTTTTATCAGCAATGATGAATCCGGTATTAAATAATTTTGTACCGCCGCTAGTGGAACAATTAGTGGAAGAAATGGCCGTTAAAGTAGTGAAAGAATAGTCTTATGAGTTGTATAAAGGATGGGATAGCCCGATATTACAGTTGAAGGAATTGGTCGGTTCTATCTGGATTTAGCAAATGTTTTTGTGTCGAAAGTGAAGCGTCAGGTACAAAAGATTCTCTATTCGGTAGTGGGAGATGAATGCCTGTATTGATTTTTTCGGTGGGTGTTCAAACGCCCGTTGAAATAAGCGGAACAGCGTAAAAAAACGCCACGTCCTGTGGCAATGACGGGGCGTTGTGACCAGTATCGTGTATCCCCAAGCCTTCAACGGATGCTATATATTTCAAAAGAGGTCTCATGACACAGGTCAGTTGAAAGTTATCACAGGTCGTGACGATTTTAGGTTAATGATTACTCGTCAACTTTACATTATTCTGGACGTCATGACACGGAGGTGTAATTTATGATAATAAGACATTTTGTTGAAAATTTTTTGTTTAACAAGTAAATATGGAGTACCTTGTCATGGGATAGCTTTTTTATCACGTTATAATCTCGTATAATTAAATAAGAATCTAACGAAATTGGGTGTTTGTTTTGCAAAAGAAAAAGCCAATTATAGAGGGATTAGAACGTTTTCGACAACAACAAAATATTTCTTTTCATGTCCCCGGTCATAAGCATGGTGAACTGTCCCATCTTCCGCAAGCATTTAAAGATGTTATGCGCTATGATGTAACTGAATTAACAGGTTTGGATGATTTGCACTATCCTGAGGAAATGATATTAGAAGCAGAAAATTTATTAGCAGATACATATGGAGCGATGAAAAGTTTTTTTCTAGTGGGTGGCTCTACTGTTGGAAATTTAGCAATGATTTATGCTACTTGTAATAAAGGCGATACCATTATTGTTCAGCGTAATGCACATAAATCTATTTTTCACGCCATTGAACTTGTTGGGGCCAAGCCAATATTTGTGTCACCAATATGGGATGAACGAACGTTAACGGCAACACATGTGACATATAACGACCTTAAAGAAGCTGTTGAAAATTATTCAGAGGCGAAAGCAGTCGTTTTAACATATCCTACTTATTATGGGATGACTTCTAATGAAATACAGCAACAAATTGACTTTTGTCATGAAATAGGAATCCCTGTATTGGTTGATGAAGCACATGGCGCTCACTTTAATGCATGTACTTTATTTCAACCATCCACTTTGTCGTTTGGTGCAGATGTTGTTGTACAATCAGCGCATAAGACACTACCAGCTATGACGATGGCATCCTTTATGCATGTTAAGTCGAAGTTGATAGATGCTGACAAAATACATCACTATTTACGTATGCTACAATCTAGTAGCCCATCTTATGTGTTATTAGCTTCATTAGATGATGCACGTTATTATGTACAGACATATATGGAGAGTGATGGGGCATATATAATAGAAAAAAAGAATCAATGGGTTGAGGCGTTACGATCAATTGGTTCATTGGAAGTAATTGAAGTAGATGATCCACTCAAACTATTGTTACGTGTGAATGGTTATAGTGGTTTTCAATTACAGAAAGCTTTAGAAGCAAAACATGTCTATGGGGAGCTAGCTGATGCGAATCAGGTCTTACTTGTGTTACCTTTACTGAAGCAGGGACATACCTACCCATTTGCTGAAATAAGAGTCCGAATAAAGGAAGCTATAACAATGTTATTAAACACAGATAAAACTGATAGCAAAACAGCTTCTCAAACAGCCTATCGCTTTGTATCGATTACAGAACCTATTTATACCTTTAGTGAGATTGCATTATTAAATAAAGAATGGTTACCATATATGCGTACAATAGGACGGATTTCAGCAAGTATGATTATTCCTTATCCACCGGGCATTCCATTGCTTGTGCCAGGAGAAAGAATAACAGTGGCAAAGTTAAGTCAATTGGAAGAACTACTAGCAGCAGGTGCGACATTCCAAGGAAATCATCGTTTAGCAGAAAAAATGATTCAGGTCATTAATTAGTTGGAGGCAATAACAGCATGAATAGCAATTTATTTATTACATTCGAAGGTCCAGAAGGAGCAGGAAAAACAACAGTCATTCAAATGATAGCACAGCGATTAGCCGAAAAAAATATTGATGTTCTAGCAACGAGAGAACCAGGTGGAATAGAAATTGCGGAAAAAATAAGAACCATCATTTTAAATCCTGCACATACAGCAATGGACGAACGTACTGAAGCATTATTATATGCTGCCGCAAGAAGTCAGCATTATTTTGAAAAAGTACGACCTGCTTTAGATGCTGGGAAATTGGTAATATGTGATCGTTTTATCGATTCATCTTTAGCTTATCAAGGTTATGCAAGGGGAATTGGTGTCGATGAGGTACTTTCCATTAATGAGTTCGCTATTGGAAAGAAATTACCTGACGTGACCATTTTATTTGATCTTGCACCAGAGGTTGGTTTAGCACGTATTTATGCAACTGGCAATCGGGAAGTAAATCGTTTAGATGTTGAAAGTTTGACATTTCATCAGACGGTACGTGAAGGGTATTTACAACTAGTAGAGCGATACCCAGAACGTATACGTGTGGTGAATGCAGACCAAGATATTGAGCGTGTTGTTGAAGAAGTATGGCTATTATTATTGGAAGCGATGCAGTAAAAGCATGAAGTTGTCCACAACATTGTGATATAATGATACTATCCATTAATTTATCTTAATCAGTAGAAACTTGCGAATTAAGATAAATCCTCCAGCGCATGTTACAGATTTTGAAGAGGAGCTGTTTGAGCAAATTCGAAAAAATCTAGATTCATTTACGCTGATGGGTAATTGATCCTCAACGGACAATATAAATAATGGAAGTATAAATGTTTATAAATGCAACGCTTAGGAATAGTATTTAAACCTATTTAGGTTAATTTTATAAAAGGGGTGAGTGCGAATGAAGTTAGTCGTAGCTGTAGTGCAAGATCAGGATAGCAACCGCTTATCAAATGCTTTAACGAAAAATCAGTTTCGCGCAACTAAATTAGCGAGCACAGGTGGGTTTTTACGTTCAGGAAATACGACGTTTCTTATAGGAACTGAAGACTCTCTCATACCCAAACTTTTAGATATTATTCGGGATAATTGTCGAGCACGTGAGCAGATGGTTGCACCAGTTTCTCCATTAGGGGGAAATGCTGATTCCTATATACCTTATCCTGTGGAGGTAGAGGTAGGAGGAGCTACTGTGTTTGTATTACCAATTGAACAATTTCACCATTTTTAAAAAGTAGCCTCCTTTGTTGTACCAGTAGAAATCACTGATTTTATATAAGATAAATATTAGGCTGATGTGAGCAGCCTAATATTTATCCTAATGCAATGATGCCAAGGAGAAAGAGATAAAGATAGTGGGGGCGAAACCAGCTTGAAAATTAATCAAGATATACGTGTCGGGTTAAATACAAATCGCAAAGAGCCACTACAAAATAATAATCAAAATAACCGATTTGGAGATATGGTGGTCAAGCAAGGAAACAAGCTGCAAACAGAACAACTAACACGTTTGTTAGGAGATATATCTAGTGCAGGTGATCGCGTTGCAAGATCACGTAATTTACGAGAACTTGCTAAGTTTAAAATGCTTGTTAAACGTTTTCTACAAGAGACAGTAGAACATGGTATGGACTTAAAACAATCACATACATGGAATCGTTTTGGTGAAGGAAGACGCTTAAAAATCATTGAAACCATTGATACACGTCTTGTCGAACTTGCCCAAGATATCTTAGACGAAGAAAAAGAAGCGATTGACCTCCTTGATAAAATCGGTGAGATTAAAGGCTTACTAATTAATTTATATATGTAAAACCCGTGTCTCGTTCTCATATAGGCGCGGGCTTTTTTCAAATTTTGATTTGGCAATTTGCCAATATAATATGAACCACTGTAATGTTTCTTTACAAAAAGTAGAATTGGGAGTAGTCCCACTCTTTTTGGTTTAGATACAGGAAGGAATTTAAATTTATGGCCAAGAATGTTGAAGAGCTATTCACGCTACAACCAGTTGTAATGAAGCAACTTCAAACGATTTTTGACAAAAATAGATTAGCGCATGCATATATTTTTGACGGTGAAAAAGGGACAGGCAAGACAGATATTATGCTCTTTTTTGTCAAATTAATGCTATGTGAGCAACCTGGTGAAAATGTTCCATGTGAAACATGTCGAAATTGCATACGTGTTGATTCGGGAAATCATCCAAATATTCATCAAATTTATCCAGAAGGTCAGTTTATAAAAATTGACCAAATGAGAGAACTAATTGGCGAAATGAAAATGATGGGCGTAGAAGAGGGCCGTAAGATATATGTGCTGCATCACGCAGACCGTCTTAATACAGCTTCTGCTAATATGATACTGAAATTTTTAGAGGAGCCAGATGGAGAGGTAACTGCAATATTATTAACTGAGCAAATGCAGTCGATACTTCCAACAATCCGTTCTCGTTGTCAACATATCAAGTTTCAAAAAATGCCACGTTATGTTTTATTGAAGCACTTACAGGAAAATAATATTTCACATTCAATGGCTTCAACAGTAAGCATGATGACAAACGAGCTCGAAATGGCTATATTTTTAGCGAATGATGAGCAGTTTGCACTCGCTCGAAAAACAGTGTTAAAATTGGTAGAGGCTATTCGGCACAATGTACACGAAGCAATGCTTATTGTACATGAAGAATGGTTACCAAACTTTAAAGAAAAAGGCGAGATGGAGCAAGCATTGGATTTACTACTATTTGCTTACCGTGATATAGTGTCAATAAAAGCTAATCCCGAAGCAGCTTGTACTTATCCAGACATGTTACCACTATTAAAAGAAGTTGCGTTATATTCCACTTACGAGCGATTATCAAGTCAGATGGAATCTATTTTACAAGCGCGTGCCTCTTTACAGCGTAACATGAATAGGACGTTATTGATGGAGCAGTTAATGCTAAATCTGCAGGAGGGATATACATTTGTATAATGTAGTAGGAGTTCGCTTTAAAAAAGCGGGTAAAATATATTATTTTGATCCGGCATCATTTCTACTAGAAAATAGCCAATATGTTATTGTAGAGACAGCTCGGGGTGTAGAGTATGGTAAAGTAGTTGTCCCTCAAAAAGTAGTAGGTGATAATGATGTTGTATTACCACTTAAACAGGTACTTAGACCAGCGGATGATCGTGATCGTATACAAGTAGAGGAAAATGCAGCAGAATCGAAACGTGCATTTGAACTTGCTAGTACTAAAATTATAGAACATAATTTAGAAATGAAGCTTGTAGATGTTGAATATACATTTGATCGTAATAAAATTATCTTTTATTTTACAGCTGAAGGACGAGTTGATTTTAGAGATCTTGTAAAAGATTTAGCTTCGGTTTTTAGAACACGTATCGAACTTCGCCAAATTGGTGTGCGTGATGAAGCAAAGTTATTAGGTGGCATCGGTCCATGTGGACGAATGCTTTGTTGCTCCACATTTTTAGGTGATTTTGAGCCAGTTTCTATTAAAATGGCTAAAGATCAAAACTTATCTTTAAATCCTTCAAAAATATCAGGTCTTTGCGGTCGTTTAATGTGTTGCTTAAAGTATGAAAATGATGAATATGAAGAAGCAAAAGAGGGAATGCCAGACATAGGTGAGGTAACGATGACACCAGATGGCCGCGGTAAAGTTGTAGGGTTAAATGTGCTGGAAAGACTTATTCAAGTATATTTACAAGAGCAGGAACGCACAGTTGAGTATACACTAGAAGAACTGCTGGCATGCGAAAAAAATCTTATTTAAGATAGAGAATTTAACGAGGTGGCTTGGGTGAAGGACCGTAATTTCTTAGATACCGTTATGGAGTTCGAACAACAGCTCGAAGCAATGCAGGAGCAATTTGGTGCATTGAAACAATTTGTAGCGTTAATGATGGAAGAGCATAAGGCGCTTGAGACAGAAAATCATCATCTTCGCACACGTCTAGAAGAACTACTTTCTAATACAAATTCCGTACAAGCTGCTGAAGTAAAGAAAGAGAGTCCACTAGATATTGGTGAGGGTTATGATAACCTAGCTCGTCTATACCAGGAAGGCTTCCACGTTTGTCATGTTCATTTCGGAAGTTCTCGTAAAGGTGAAGATTGTCTGTTTTGTCTATCATTTTTAAATAAACAAAATGTGTAATAGAAGGCTGATTCCCACTTCTTCGGTGGTATCAGTCTTTTGTTTTGTAGCTTAGGAGGAATAAGCATGGAAAAATGGCTAAAGGATGATGAGCGATTAGACTATTTATTGGCTGAGAATTTGCGTATTATTCAAAGTCCCTCTGTCTTTTCATTCTCATTAGATGCAGTGTTACTTTCAAAGTTTGTCAATATTCCCTATTATAAAGGAAAAATTGTTGACCTATGCTCAGGAAATGGCGTAGTCCCGCTCTTTTTAAGTGCTCGAACAAAGGGACAAATAACGGGAGTAGAGATTCAGCCACGTTTATTTGATATGGCAGAAAGAAGCATCCAATACAATCAGTTAGAAAATCAAATTCAAATGATCCTTGGAGATGTAAAGGAAATACCGAAACAACTAGGCATTGAAAAGTATGATGTGGTTACATGTAATCCACCATATTTTTTAGCACATGAAGCCAGTGATAAAAATCTTAGTGAGCATCATGCCATTGCACGACATGAACTTTATTTAACATTAGAAGAAGCAATCCAATCAGCAAGTAAATTATTAAAACAGGGTGGTAAAGCGGCATTTGTGCATCGTCCAGGTCGATTATTAGATATTGTTACAGCTATGCGATTAAATCGACTAGAGCCAAAACGGATGCAACTCATTTACCCGAAGGAAGGGAAAGAGGCCAATACATTATTAATAGAAGGAATAAAAGATGGAAAGCCAGATTTAAAAATATTACCACCTTTGTATGTCTACGATGCAAATAATGAATATACAACAGAAGTGAGAGACATTCTTTATGGAAAAGAACAATAATCACTACTTTTACGTGCTAGAATGCGCTGATCAATCTCTTTATGCAGGTTATTCAAACAATGTAAAAAAACGAGTTGCTGTACATAACGCTGGGAAAGGTGCAAAATATACAAGAGCTAGAGGTCCAGTGAAATGTATTTATAAAGAAGTATTTGAAACAAAGCAAGAAGCAATGCGAGCAGAATATGCTTTTAAGCAATTAACAAGAACACAGAAAATTAATTATATCAGGAGGGGTGAATCGTGAAATCGCAAAAAAGTACAATACACGATCAGACAGGTTGTTTATATCTTGTAGGAACACCTATTGGTAATTTAGAGGATATGAGTGTGCGTGCACTTCGTATTTTAAAAGAGGCCGATATTATAGCAGCAGAAGATACTAGAAATACAAAGAAGCTGTGCAACTACTTTGATATTGAAACACCATTAATAAGTTATCATGAACATAATTTAGCGGTAGGTGGAGAAAAACTACTAACGCTGTTACATGAAGGGAAAACAATAGCATTAGTAAGTGATGCAGGTTTACCTTGTATTTCTGATCCAGGCGCGGATATAGTCGAAAAAGCAATCGCTCAAAACTTTCCGGTCGTGCCAGTACCAGGTCCAAATGCAGCATTATCAGCATTAATTGCTTCTGGTTTGACGCCACAGCCATTTTTCTTTTATGGATTTTTGAATCGTGGAAAAAAAGAACGTCGCCAGCAATTAGAGCAATTAAGAAAACGTCAAGAAACCATTTTGTTATATGAGGCACCACATCGTTTAAAGGATACATTAAAAGATATGGAAGCAATACTTGGAAACCGTCGAATTGTCTTAGCTCGAGAACTAACAAAGAAATTTGAAGAATTTTTGCGTGGCACGCTAGTTGAAGCTGTAGAATGGTCACAAACAGAGGAGATACGAGGAGAGTTTTGTATTGTATTAGAAGGAAACCACTCTGTTGAAGAGGAAGACCAAGAAGAAGCCTATTGGCATACTATGTCCATTATTGAACATGTTGATGACATCATCAACCAATCAAATCTCACATCAAAAGAAGCAATAAAGGAAGTAGCCAAGCTAAGACAAGTAGCGAAGCGGGATGTTTATAATGAATATCATAATCAATAATAGTAAAGAGTTACCTTATGGAGGTAGCTCTTTTTTTTCTTAATCCAAATGAAGGGTCAGAGGCAATTACACCAAGGCATAAGTAATATTTTAATTTGATAATAATTGTAAATAATAGTAACCTTAAGTAGAAAGGTCTGACATGGACATTATAAGGGGTTTAAAAAGTGGGTATATTAAGTTATATACAAACAGAAACACCTAAACCACTGTTTTTGATTTAGGTGTGTGATAAATTATTTTTTTAAGTTAGTTTGGATTTCTTTTACTAACATTTCAGCGCCTTCTGGACTTAAAATTAATTTGCCTCCAACTAGACGGAAGTTATCATCTGAAACTTCTCCTGTAACAGCACATGTCATATTAGGCATATATTTTTTTAAGATGATTTTATCATCATCCACATAGATTTCTAAAGCGTCCTTTTCAGCAATACCTAGTGTACGGCGTAACTCGATTGGAATTACTACACGACCTAACTCATCGACTTTACGAACAATCCCTGTTGATTTCATAATAGATTTCCTCCTAAATTTATAAAAGTTATATTTGTATTTCGTCAAATTTCGACATTATTTCCTTGTCTGATAGTTATCATACCAAGTAATGCCATAAACGTCAATTAATTAATACACTAATATTATGGTTTCTAAAAAAATTTTTTGAGAAGATTGCAGGTATTTTTATATTTTTAAAAGGTTTTTAATAAAGATTTTTTTAAATAGTAAAAAAGGTTCTTATTTAAGTCATTTAATGGATTCAATATATTATTCGACAATTTTCGCATATGATAAACTTTCATTGAAACGAATTTCGTACTTCGTTAGAATAGAAAGTATATTGTGAAACAATGGAGGCAGTTCTTGTGAGTGAACAACAAAAAACATTCTATATAACAACACCCATTTACTATCCAAGTGGGAAATTTCATATCGGTACGGCATATACAACAGTTGCATCTGATACTATTGCACGCTATAAACGTTTACGTGGTTATGATGTCCGTTTTTTAACAGGAATGGACGAGCATGGACAAAAAATACAAGAAAAAGCAGCTGAAGCGGGTAAACACCCCCAAAATTATGTCAATGAAATTGCAGATGCTGCAAAAAAGCTTTGGGCTTTAATGGATATTTCTTACGATGACTTTATACAAACAACGCAAGAGCGACATACGAAAACTGTTGAAAAGATTTTCAAAAAGTTTTTAGATAATGGTGATATTTATAAAGGCGAATATGAAGGATGGTACTGTACACCGTGTGAATCTTTCTTCACAGAGACTCAATTAGTTGATGGCAACTGTCCAGACTGTGGTCGTCCAGTGCACAAAGTAAAAGAAGAGTCGTACTTCTTTAATATGAAGAAATACGCAGATCGTTTATTAGCTTATTATGAAGAAAACCTTGAATTCATTGAGCCAGAGTCACGTAAAAATGAAATGATTAACAACTTTATTAAACCAGGATTAGAAGACCTTTCGGTGTCAAGAACGTCTTTCGATTGGGGAATTAAAGTACCTGGTGATCCAAAGCATGTAATTTATGTATGGGTTGATGCATTAACGAATTATATTACAGCTCTAGGTTATCTTTCAGACGATGAAACATTATTCAACAAGTACTGGCCAGCAAATGTACATGTAGTAGGAAAAGATATTGTGCGCTTCCATACTATTTATTGGCCAATTTTCTTAATGGCATTAGATTTGCCATTACCGAAAAAAGTATTTGCACATGGCTTTATTATGATGAAAGACGGTAAAATGTCTAAATCAAAAGGTAATGTAATTTATCCAGAAATGTTAATCGAACGTTATGGTTTAGATGCGACACGTTATTTCCTTTTACGAGAATTACCATTTGGCTCTGATGGCGTGTTTTCTCCAGAATCATTTATCGAACGTACAAATTTTGATCTAGCGAATGATTTAGGTAATTTATTAAATCGAACTATTTCAATGATTAATAAGTATTTTGATGGCATTATTCCTACTGAAAATCTTCAATCGACAGAATTTGATGCAGCTTTAAAAGAGCAAGCTGAGTCTGTACGTATTAAATATGAAGAAAGTATGGAAAAAATGCAATTTAGTGTCGTTCTTGCTGACTTATGGACACTCGTGTCACGCACTAATAAATATATAGATGAGACACAACCATGGGTGTTAGCAAAAGAAGAGTCTGATAAACCAAAATTAGGTGCCGTTATGCGAAATTTAGCAGAAAGCTTGCACCAAATTGCTGTCATGTTACAACCATTTATGACAACAACACCGAAACGTATAATCGATCAATTAGGTTTAGATGACAAATTCTTAGCATGGGAAACAATTGAAACATTCGGAAATACTATTCCAGCAAACATTAAAGTGGTAGAAAAAGGGATACCTATTTTCCCTCGTTTGGAAAATGAAGTTGAAATTGCTTATATTCGCGAAGAAATGCGTGGTTCTGTGAAAACACTTCAAGAAGATGATGCTAAAAAGATAAGTAAGGATGTAGAAAATCCAGAAATTCCTGAAATTACTATCGATGATTTTATGAAAATAGATTTACGTGTAGCGACTGTAACTGCATGTGAAACTGTTCCTAAAGCAGATAAGTTATTAAAGTTACAAGTTGATCTAGGATACGAGCAACGCCAAGTAGTTTCAGGTATTGCGAAATTCTATTCTCCAGCTGATTTAATTGGGCAAAAAGTGGTCGTTGTAGCAAATTTAAAACCAGTTAAATTACGAGGTGAATTATCGCAAGGAATGATCTTAGCTGGTGAAAAAGATGGAATTTTAAAACTAGCTTCTGTAGATCCAAAACTTGAAAATGGCGCAAAAGTAAAGTAAACAATCGAAGAAAAGCCTGCTGAATACAAAATATTCGGCAGGCTTTTCAAATCTGTCAGTGTATTAGAGTTAATGTTATTGTGAAATAATTTATAGTATGTAAAATTTATGGTTTTATAAGCATATAGTACCATATATGATATTGTCGAATAAGTGTATTGTCACAATGGCGAATAGTTTGTAACAAATTTGTAATGCTTACGAAAAATATGAAATAATAATTTTTAATAAAATCGATGTTAGGAGAATGAAGATGTATATTGATACACACGTACATTTGAATGCAGAACAGTATGAGGAAGACCTTCAAGAGGTAATTGAAAGAGCCCTTGAAGCTAAAGTAGAGAAAATGGTTGTCATTGGTTTTGACCAAAAAACCATTGAAAGAACAATGCAGCTAATAGAGCAGTATGATTTTGTTTATGGTGTCATTGGCTGGCATCCGGTAGACGCCATTGATTGTACTCAGCAAGATTTAGAGTGGATTGAGAAACTAGCATCACATCCAAAAATAGTTGGCATTGGTGAAACTGGTTTGGACTACTATTGGGATAAGTCTCCAAAAGACGTCCAACAAGCACTTTTTCGCAAGCAAATTCAATTAGCGCAAAAGATAGGTTTGCCAATCATTATTCATAACAGGGATGCAACAGGGGATGTTGTACAAATTTTGCGTGAAGAAAACGCAGCATCCATAGGGGGTGTTATGCACTGCTTTAGTGGGAGTGTAGAAACAGCACGTGAATGTATAGCTATGAATTTTATGATTAGTCTTGGAGGGCCGGTGACATTCAAAAATGCACGTTTGCCAAAGGAAGTGGCTACGGAAATACCTTTAGAGCACTTGATGATTGAAACAGATGCCCCTTATTTAGCGCCACACCCACATCGTGGAAAGCGTAATGAACCTGCTTTTGTGCCTTTAGTTGCGGAGGAAATTGCGCGTTTAAAAGGGTTGACAATTGAAGAAATTGCAAAAGTAACTACCGCCAATGCGAAAATTTTTTTTGGAATTGACAATTAACTAGCATAGATGCCTCCAATACAGGGTTTGTGGTTGGCAAAAACTAAGAAGTCAATTTACTGAGAAATACTTTCGGGTTGACAGTGCCAAAACTAGTCCGTATAATCCAACTTTGTATTAAGGAGGCGTTTTTTCATGTCAAATAATTCCATGAAAAACTTGTTCTTAGGATCATTGAGGAGTAAGCAAACAGTGATAAGAATTATTTCACTTGTCCTGTTTGTATCTGTAATTTCTTTCGTGCTTTATCAAGGTACGAAAAAGGCCGTAAAGCTTGAAGCGAACGGAGAAACAATCGAAGTATCAACACATGCCAAAACTGTAGAACAATTATTACAAGATGAAAACATAGATATAGCAGAGCATGACAAAATATCACCCTCTCTGAACACCAAAATTGTTAATGGATTAGCAATTTCTTGGGAACAGGCAAAAGAAGTAACCATTTCAGTTGATGGAAATCAGTCAAAAGTTTGGACAACTGAAACACTAGTGAAGGACATTTTGAAAGAAGCAAATATTAAAGTATCTGAACATGACTCTTTAGCACAAGGTCTTGATACTGAACTAGGCGCAGAAAACAAAATCGATATTCAAAAAGCGTTTCAAGTAGCGCTTGTCGATGGCGTAAACAAAAGACAAGTATGGTCCACTTCGACTACGGTCGCTAACTTTTTAAAACAACAAGGAATTCAGTTAGATGAATTCGATCGTGTCGAAAATAACCTGGAGAACGTTATTACTCCGGAGAGTAAAATCACAGTAGTTCGCGTAGAAAAGGTTATCGATGTAGTGGAAGACTCTTTAGATTTCGCAGTTGAAAAGAAGCAGGATGCTTCATTGCAAAAGGGGAAACAAAAAGTTGTGGCAACTGGCGAGAAGGGCTCAATTTCTCGTACGTTTGAAGTTGTCAAAGAAAACGGTAAGGTTGTAGCAAAAAATCTACAGTCTGAGGAAGTTATAAAAAAACCGAAAAAACAAGTCGTTGCTGTTGGCACAAAAACAGTCGTTGCAAGTGCAACAACTGTATCCCGTGGTTCAGCAGAGCCAGCTAGTGGAAAAGAATTTTATGTAACGGCAACAGCGTATACACCATATTGCAACGGTTGTTCTGGTACATCAGCAACTGGTATAAACTTACGTTCAAATTCTGGCCTGAAGGTGATAGCAGTTGACCCTTCTGTTATTAAGTTAGGCTCAAAAGTTTGGGTTGAAGGCTATGGTACAGCAATCGCAGGAGATACTGGCGGTTCAATTAAGGGTAATAAGATCGACATACTTGTACAAACAGATGCCCAAGCACGTAACTGGGGACGTAAGAAAGTGCGTATTAAAGTATTAAATTAAAAAAATTGTAAAATTAATCAAAATGTTTTTCACTAATGGAGCTTTCCTGTTTTGACTGGCAGGAAAGCTTTTTATTATTTTTAACAACTGGTTTTTGTAGGCATTGTTTTTCTATGTGTTCGCTAAGACATAATGGGTAGTAGGTTCATTCATACCTTGTATTTCTGTACAAACTATATCTTGCAGTTGTAAAATGGTCAGAAGATAAGGTAGATAGAAAAGAGGAGCCTTTTTGCAAATAAAAGAAATCATTGTTGTTGAAGGAAAAGATGATACGACAGCTATTAAGCGCGCCGTACAAGCAGATACTATAGAAACAAATGGATCTGCTATCTCTGAAGAAACACTAAAGCGTATCCAACATGCGCAAGAAAAGCGTGGTGTTATTGTATTTACAGATCCTGACTATCCAGGACGTCGAATACGTGCCATTATTGAGGAGCGTGTTCAAGGAGTAAAACATGCCTTTTTACCAAAAGCAAAAACGATTGCGAAGAACGGTAAAGGATTAGGGATCGAGCATGCTGCTGACGATGATATACGTGAAGCACTACGACATGTCTATACCCCGATTCAAAATGTGCCAAACGAAGATGATATTACACTGGAAGATTTAATGACAGCGCGATTAATTGGTCATCCTCAGGCGAAACAGCGTCGTGATCGACTGGGAGAAATTTTAAATATTGGTGCTACAAACGGTAAGCAACTTCATAAAAGGTTGAAAATGTTTCAGATTACAGAAAAGCAATTTGGTGCGGCGGTCGCACAGTTAGATCAGGAGGAAAATGATGCATAAGGATATAGCAACACCAATTCGAACACAAGAAATTTTAAAAAAGTATGGATTTTCATTTAAAAAAAGCTTAGGTCAAAACTTTTTAATTGACCCTAACATTTTACGAAATATAGTGAGTCACGCAAATTTAACAGAAGACAGTGGTGCAATTGAAGTTGGTCCTGGTATTGGGGCATTAACAGAACACTTAGCGAGAAGCGCTAAAAAGGTTGTTTCCTTTGAAATTGACCAACGTTTATTACCTGTACTAGAAGATACACTTAGTCCATATAATAATGTGTCTATCATCCATTCTGACATTCTTAAGGCAGATGTTGCTAAGGTGATTGCAGACGAGATGCCAGGTATTGAAGATATTATGGTTGTTGCGAATCTACCGTATTATGTCACTACTCCAATCTTAATGAAATTACTCAATGACCGACTACCAATCCGTGGTTTTGTTGTTATGATGCAAAAAGAAGTTGCAGATCGAATAACGGCTAAGCCAGGTACAAAGGAATATGGTTCACTATCTATTGCCATTCAGTATTATGTGAAAGCTGATATTGCGATGACTGTGCCAAAAACAGTGTTCATGCCACAACCTAACGTCGACTCAGCGGTGATTCGTCTAATTAAGCATGATGAGCCACCAGTAAAAGTAATAGATGAGGATTTTTTGTTTGTCGTGACGCGAGCATCTTTTGTACAGCGAAGAAAAACCATCTATAATAACCTACAATCTGGTTTACCGAATGGTAAGGCACAAAAAGAACAGATATTACATGCATTAGAGGCAGCTAATATCGAACCTACACGTCGTGGAGAAACACTTACAATTCAAGAGTTTGGGAAATTAGCGGATGAGCTGTATCCCATGTTTGCAAAGTGAAAATTTTTGTTAACATTTTTTCATAGATGTAAAAAAAAATATATTTTTTTTAAAAAATAAGTTGACAAGATTTATAAGAGGCTGATAAAATATTATATTTTGTTGACATTTTTGGGCGATTCGCTTATACTAGTTATTAGTGAGGTGTAAGCGAAAATGCCAAAAACTTTAGCGGACATTAAAAAGTCGTTGGATTGTCATTTGGGTAAACGTTTGCAATTAAAAGCAAACGGAGGTCGCAAGAAAACGGTTGAGTGTGCAGGGATATTACGTGAGACTTATCGCGCTATCTTTGTAGTAGAGCTCGATCAAGAAGACAATACGTGCAAGCGCGTATCGTATAGCTACACAGATATTTTAACTGAAGCAGTAGAGATTACATTTTTAGACGAAGCAAAGGCTGCTGTCGCAAAATAGTTTCTAGTACTTATTTCTATATTTTAGAAACACTCATGTATGTTAAAAACTGCATGAGTGTTTTGCGTTTTCACGGGCATACTAATTTCGTCAGTTGTTAAAGGAGGAGTTTATATGCCTAGAAAAGGTATCATGTCACCTCGATTAAAAGAAGAGATCGCAAAAGAGCTTGGATTTTATGATGTTGTGCAAAAGGAAGGCTGGGGCGGCATTAAAGCTCGAGATGCTGGTAATATGGTTAAGCGTGCCATAGAAATGGCTGAACGAGCAAGTAGTGAGCAAGAGCGTAAGTAAGCTATTTTTATTAAAATAGACAACTTATTAAGTTTCATTCAGCAGGGATGAAAATCCTTACTGACACAACTAATACAACTGACGAAAGAGAACCGTTACACCGAACAGGGTATACGGTTCTTTTTTTCCATTTTCGCATTCCCAATATGGTAAAATAAAATGAATAATCTTGCGCGAAAATAAGAACTGTTTATACGTGTAGCTATAAGGGAGGAAGAAAGATGCTTTATGTAAAGGCGCCTGCAAAAATCAATTTAACATTAGATGTACTTTATAAAAGACCAGATAATTTTCACGAAGTAGAGATGGTTATGACAACAGTCGATTTAGCTGATCGTATCAGTCTTGAATCTCGAGAAGACGGTGTTATTGAAATTATCTCAACAGATAATTTTGTACCAAATGATCATCGTAATTTTGCTTATCAGGCAGCGCGTCTCATTAAAGATACATACGGCATTAGACAAGGTGTATCCATTACCATCGAAAAAGAAATACCCATAGCAGCGGGGCTCGCAGGTGGCAGTAGTGATGCAGCTGCTACTTTAAAGGGTTTAAATGAGCTTTGGGAATTAGGTTTATCGATAGATGAATTAGCGGAGCTTGGTGCTAAAATTGGTTCGGATGTTTCGTTTTGTGTCTATGGTGGAACAGCCCTAGCCACTGGGCGTGGAGAAAAAATAAAAGAAATACCGGCTCCACCTAACTGTTGGGTTGTCTTAGCAAAGCCTAAAATTGGCGTATCAACAGCGGAAGTATATGGAGGTCTTAAGGTTGAAGGGCTCGAACATCCAAATACAAAGCAAATGATACAAGCTATTGAAACAAAAGATTATGAGCTATTATGTGCTTCATTAGGAAATGTTTTGGAAACTGTAACATTTAAGTTACATCCAGAAGTTGTGATGTTAAAAGAACAAATGAAGCGTTTTGGTGCAGATGCCACGTTAATGAGTGGAAGCGGTCCGACTGTATTTGGACTAGTAGATAGTGAGGCTCGTGTTAGCCGCATTTATAATGGTTTACGTGGTTTTTGTGAGGAAGTTTATGCAGTGCGAATTTTAGGTGAGCGAAATACACTTGCTTAGAAACGCAAATTTGTGTTAATTTTACCTATAAATATTCGTGTTTAGGAGAGGGTCGCATGAAATGGAAGCGTAGTGAACGACTTGTTGATATGACGCACTATTTACTAGAACATCCACATCAGCTGATCCCGCTAACTTATTTTTCAGAACTATATCAATCTGCAAAGTCATCCATTAGTGAGGATTTAACGATTGTAAAAGAAACATTCGAAGAAAAAGGAATCGGGTTATTGATGACAGTGCCGGGCGCTGCTGGAGGAGTAAAATATATTCCGAAAATGTCCGAGGTAGAAGTACGTTTAGTTATTCAAGATTTAAAGGCAGAGCTTGAGCATTCAGATCGTTTGTTACCAGGCGGTTACTTATTTATGACAGATTTGCTAGGGAACCCTGATCTAATTAATCGTGTAGGGAAGGTTTTTGCTTCTGCTTTTGCAGATCAACAAATCGATGTCATAATGACTGTAGCAACAAAGGGGATATCCATTGCCCATGCCATTGCAAGACATTTAAATGTACCAGTGGTTGTTGTGAGAAGAGATAGTAAAGTAACAGAAGGCTCTACAGTTAGCATCAACTATGTATCTGGTTCTTCCCGAAGAATTCAGACAATGGTATTATCAAAAAGAAGTATGAAGAGTGGACAACGTGTGTTAATCACTGACGACTTTATGAAGGTCGGTGGTACTATGAATGGTATGAAAAATCTACTAGAGGAGTTTGACTGTCAGTTAGCAGGCATTGCGGTGCTTGTGGAGGCTGAACATGCGGATGAAACGTTAGTAGATGATTATTATTCACTTGTAAAGCTTCATGAGGTTAATGAAAAAGATCGAACAATTGCATTAAGTGAAGGTAACTATTTTTCTAAAAGGGGACATGACAAATGAACGTAGTAGCAACATCAAATGCGCCAGCTGCAATCGGACCATACTCACAAGGAATTATTGTTAACGGAATGTTTTATAGCTCTGGTCAAATTCCATTATCAGCTACAGGTGAACTAGTGGAAGGCGATATTACTGTACAAACAAATCAAGTATTCGCTAATTTAAAAGCAGTTTTAGATGCAGCCGGAACATCTTTAGAAAATGTTGTGAAAACAACTGTCTTTATGAAGGATATGAACGATTTTGTAGCAATGAATGAGGTATACGCGAATCATTTTGGTGATCATAAACCAGCTCGTTCAGCTGTAGAGGTAGCTCGTCTTCCGAAAGATGTAAAAGTAGAAATCGAAGTAATCGCTATCGTTAAGTAAATATAAAATGAAAAGCTTACTAATAGAGAATCGCTATTCTATTTAGTGGGCTTTTTTTTGTGCTGACAAACAATTGTCAAAAATTCCGTATATAAGAAAAAATATTATTCTAATAAGTATTCAAATTTTTTAGAAAATTTGATAGACTATAAAAAGGAAAATATTCGGTAATCGAGAATATGATATTTTCATTTAGGCATCCAAGAAGAGAGGTGGTGAGAAAATGGAAGTTACTGATGTGAGATTGCGTCGGGTACAGACGGATGGTCGCATGCGTGCGATTGCTTCCATTACACTTGACAATGAGTTTGTTGTTCACGATATACGTGTAATTGATGGAAATACTGGTTTATTCGTAGCAATGCCAAGTAAACGAACACCAGATGGGGAATTTAGAGATATTGCACATCCAATTAATTCTGATACTCGAAATAAAATTCAGGAGATCATTTTAAACGAGTATCATAACTCTAGTGAATTAGAAGAAACGGATAAAGAGGAAGAATTAGAAGGAATTGGCGTATAGTTAAAAGACAATAACTACCTATTCAAGTATTTGTTACAAATTAATAATAAGAAAAGATATAAAGAACTCTTCTAGTTTAAAGGGTTCTTTTTATTTTAATAAAAAGAGAATATAAGTAATTTTAGGATATACTTCATGACATTCGAGCATAAGGTGCAATGGATTTTGTAATTCATCTTTTTGTCAACTCTACATGCCTTGAAAATAGATGAATTTTGCTATATAGTCATAAGAGAAAATGAGCGTATTGGAGGACTTACAGATGAGCAATGTTTTTGCTGTCATTTTGGCTGCAGGTCAAGGTACACGTATGAAGTCCAAATTATATAAAGTGCTCCATCCAGTATGTGGGAAACCAATGGTACAACATGTGGTGGATCATATTCAAACGTTAGATGTGAAGCGCATTGTAACGGTTGTCGGACATGGTGCAGAAAAAGTACAACAACAGCTTGAAGATAAAAGTGAGTATGTTCTGCAAGCTGAACAGTTAGGTACAGCACATGCTGTTCAACAGGCTGAGGCTATTTTAGGTAACGAAGAAGGAACTACATTAGTAGTATGTGGAGATACACCACTAATTCGTCCTGAAACAATGCAGGCCTTATTCGAACATCATCAAGCAAAGAATGCTAAAGCAACTATTTTAACAGCGATTGCGGAAAACCCAACTGGTTATGGTCGTATATTACGTGGCGATAACGGGCAAGTTGAGCAAATTGTTGAGCAAAAAGACGCTTCAGCAGAACAGCAATTAGTAAAAGAAATAAATACGGGCACATACTGCTTTGACAACAAATTATTATTTGAAACATTGAAGCTTGTGAAAAATGACAATGCTCAAGGTGAATATTATTTACCGGATGTTATTGAAATTTTACAAAAACAAGGTGATATTGTAGAAGCATATGTCACAGATGATTTTGAAGAAACGTTAGGTGTCAATGATCGTGTTGCTTTATCACAAGCAGAGACATTAATGCGTACAAGAATCAATGAAAAACATATGCGCAATGGTGTGACAATTATCCATCCTGAATCAACGCATATTAGCGCAGAAGCGGTTATTGGACGTGACACTATTATTCAACCAGGCTCTATGATTGAAGGAGCCACTGTTATCGGCGAAGATTGCATTATTGGACCAAACACTCAAATTGTAGATAGTCGCATTGGTGATCGCACAACTATCCATTCTTCTGTTGTACGTGAAAGCGCTATTGCTGAAGATACAGCTATTGGACCATTTGCTCATATTCGACCACTTTCTGACATCGGTAGCCATGTGAAAATTGGTAACTTTGTAGAAGTGAAGAAAAGCAAGCTAGATAATGACACGAAAGTTTCGCATTTAAGCTATATTGGCGATGCCGAAATAGGCAGTAACGTTAATATTGGTTGTGGATCCATTACAGTAAACTATGATGGAAAAAACAAGTTCAAAACGATTATTGAAGATGATGTATTTGTAGGATGTAATACTAACTTAGTAGCACCAGTGAAAGTTGGAAAAGGTTCATTTATTGCAGCAGGTTCTACAATTACAAAAGAAGTTCCTGAAGATGCGCTAGCAATCGCGCGTGCAAGACAAGAAAACAAACCGAATTATGTAAGCAAATTAAATTCAAAATAATTATCAACTAAACAGGAGGCCATCATGCCGTATCATTATGCAAACTCACAATTAAAAATATTTTCACTTAATTCGAATAATCCACTAGCTCAAGAAATTGCGCAGGAAATGGGCGTTGAATTAGGAAAATCTTCTGTTAAGCACTTCAGTGATGGAGAGGTTCAAATTAGCATTGAAGAAAGTATTCGTGGTTGTGATGTGTTTATCGTGCAATCTACTTCTGCACCAGTAAACGAACATTTAATGGAGCTTTTAATTATGGTAGATGCAGTTAAACGTGCATCTGCTCGCACAGTAAACGTTGTAATGCCTTATTATGGTTATGCACGCCAAGACCGTAAAGCAAAAGCGCGTGAGCCAATTACAGCTAAATTAGTGGCAAACCTACTTGAGACTGCTGGTGCAACACGTGTCATCGTATTAGATTTACACGCACCTCAAATCCAAGGTTTCTTCGATATCCTAATCGACCACTTAATGGCAGTACCATTACTATCTGATTACTTCAAATCTAAAGGTATTCCAGGAGATGAAATCGTTATTGTTTCACCAGACCATGGTGGGGTAACACGTGCTCGTAAAATGGCTGAACGATTAAAAGCACCGATTGCAATTATTGACAAGCGTCGTCCAAAACCAAATGTTGCGGAAGTTATGAACATTGTTGGTAATGTTGATGGTAAAGTGGCAATCTTGATTGATGATATTATTGATACTGCAGGTACGATTACGATTGGTGCAGATGCATTACGTGCTGCTGGTGCAAAAGAAGTTTACGCTTGCTGTTCTCACCCAGTACTATCTGGTCCAGCAATCGAACGCATTGAAAACTCTGCTATTAAAGAATTAGTTGTAACTAATACAATCCAGCTTTCAGACGAGAAAAAATCTCCAAAAATTACTGAGCTTTCAGTAGCTAAATTAATGGCTGATGCAATTTCTCGTGTTTATGAAAACAAATCTGTAAGTACTCTATTCGATTAATAAATATGAAATATCACGGACAAATCTATCCTTTTGGGTGGATTTGTCTTTTTTATTTTCATTTATTAGGTACAAAAAAGATTAATCTGGACACAATTATAGCAAGGTGAAGAAATTCTTATGTGTTTTTTGTGAGAATCTTCTTACAAAAGGGTATAATAGATAATGTGTCTTAATGGTATTTACTCTACTTTAAAAAATAGAGATAAATATTATCATAGCCTTCAACAAGTTTTCCTCATCAGTAGATGGGGGACATGATTGTTGATAAGGCGTAAATAATTTTCTTGGAAGGGGAATAAAGAAGTATGAGTACAGTATTAAGTGTTAAAAAGCGCGAAGCTGGGCATCGTTCGACATTAACCCAACTTAGAAAAGGGGGAGCCATTCCTGCAGTTATTTACGGCTATAAGTTAGATTCAACCCCAATTTCTATTTCTGCAAAAGATTTTATAAAATCCATTCAAAAAAATGGGCAAAATAGTGTGTTTTCGCTAGAGTTAGAGGGAAAAAAAGTAAATGTAGTTGTATCAGAAATACAGCAATGTTCATTGAAAGATGAAGTAAATCATGTAGACTTTTTAGCCATTAATATGGCTGAGGAGTTAGAAACGGATGTGCCGATTAAATTAATTGGTCAGTCAGTGGGATTAAGTGAGGGCGGTATTTTAATGCAACCTAACTTAGAGTTGAAGGTGAAGGTTAAACCAACAGCGTTACCTGAATCAATAGATGTTGATGTCTCATTGTTGAAAATTGGGGAATCCCTAACGGTAGCAGATATACGAGACCGTGTACCTGTTGAAATTATTAGCGAAGATGATTATATATTAGTAACAATTGTTGCGCCTGTTTCTGTAGAAGAAACTACAGATAGTGTGGAAGAGCAAGAGTAAAAATAAATACTGTTAGGCTAATAAGAAAGCTAAAACTTTCTTATTAGCCTTATTTTTTTTCTTAATAGTAGGTTAACTTTTAGTCGTCAGCTCGAAAAAATCTAGACGCATTGTTTATCTGCGCGCAAGCGAGGCCTCATTTTGAAGAATAATGATATCATTTAAGAATTGTACAAAATGCTTTCTATGTGCGTGGTATGGTAAAATAATGACTATTAGATTTGAAAGAAGAGAGGTACTTATGAAAATTATTGTTGGTTTAGGAAACCCAGGTAAACCTTATGAACATACAAGACATAATATTGGCTTTGATGTAATTGATGCGTTAGCAGAAAAATGGGGGGCACCTTTAACAAATTCGAAATTTAATGGAATGTATACAACCGTTCATCGATCTGAAGGAAAGGTTCTACTTGTTAAACCTTTAACATATATGAATTTATCAGGGGAATGTGTCGGACCTCTTATGGATTATTTCGATATTAATGTAGAAGATTTAATTGTTATTTATGATGACCTAGATTTAGAAACAGGGAAGTTACGTCTGCGACAAAAGGGAAGTGCCGGTGGTCATAACGGTATTAAATCCTTAATTCAGCATTTAGGTACACAGGAATTTAATCGTATCCGAGTAGGAATTAGCCGACCACCAGCTGGCATGAAGGTAGCTGATTACGTATTAGCTAAATTTTCAAAGGAAGATCAAGTTCTTATTGAAGACGCCATTGAACAGTCTGTAAATGCTGTTGAAGCATCTCTTTCAAAGCCATTTCTTGATGTGATGAATTACTTTAACGTAAACAAATAGATGGAACGTAACAAATAAATTTTCGTTAAAGTCTTTGGATAATTGAAAAAGGTCTAAGGGAAGCTATAAAGTACCTTACACTATAACTACAGCTAATGCTTGTATTGTATAGTCTTGTCTACAAGCAAAAATTAATTCTCTAATTTTCAAGTTATTGCAATACTGACGACATCGGAAAGTGCATAATCCTTTTTATAAATGTCTATACTTTAAGTAGGAAGTTGCTTAAAGGAGGATGATTTGGAATGTCAGTTCGCTACCGTTGTCGGCATTGTGAAGTAGAAATAGGGACACTACCATTTGATGCAGATGATACAATTCGAAAGCTACATATTTTCGAATTGGGAGAAGCAGATGATTATGTTGAGAAGAATCAACATGGAGAAACTACTGTGCACTGCATTTGTGAGCAATGTGAGGATTCGCTGAGACAATATCCAGATTATCACGCACTCAATAAATGGATTCAATAATTGGAAGGATGCTTTGACACACTCCATGTGTGTTCAAGGCTTTTTCCATTTCATAAAACAGCCAATAATAGAGATATATAAATAGCACTAGAATAATAGAAATTAACCACACCTCGGACGCTTCGCTTTTGCGCAGGTAAGCAAATACGGCCAGATATTTTCGAGTTGACGAGTAGAAGTTAAGCTAAGCCGTCTCGTCCTGTGACAACGGTTAACTGAACTCCGTCTTAGCCGTCGGAGACTTTGGGGCAATAGGACGGTATCAGCAGGATTTTGAACACCCGCTGAAAAACCAAAACAAGCATTCATCTCCCACATATAGAGGAGGGAAATCAATGCTGAATTAAGATAAACAAATTGAATTTTATGCTGAAAGGGGCTTTTGACTGTGGAGGTTGTACGACAGCTTGTGTCGCAGGATAAACATATTACATCATTTTTACAGGAGATTCAGAGCGGTCAAACTGCATCGCAGCTTATTACAGGTTTAACAGGAAGCGCACGCCCCGTAATGGTCGATGCGTTATTTGAATATGTAAAGAAGCCAATCTACATTGTTTCTCCTAATCTACTGCAGGCACAAAAAATGGTCGATGAGCTTGCTGGATTATTAGGTGAAGAACATGTTCATTATTATCCAGCTGATGAATTTATTGCAGCAGATCTTTCTGTTGCCTCGCCAGAATTAAGGGCTGAGCGTATTGCAACACTGGATTATTTAGCTAGGGGTGAGAAAGCGGTCTACGTAATACCTGTGGCGGGTTTACGGAAAATAATGCAACCTAAGGAACATTGGCTACAATATTTTTTACAAACAGCTGTGGGCGAGGAAATTGAAATTGATACGTGGTTACAAACATTAGTTGAGATGGGTTATGTGCGAAATTCAATGGTGACAACGCCTGGAGAATTTGCATTACGTGGAGGTATATTAGATATTTATCCACCTTATTTGGAATCACCTATCCGTGTTGAATTATTTGATACGGAAGTTGATTCCATAAGAACATTTTCAGCAGATGACCAACGTTCTATTGATAAATTACAAAAAATTCGTATTCTTCCTGCTTCAGAGGTCATTCTTACTAAATTAGAAAGACAAGCTTTGGCAGGTCGTTTAGAAGTAGCATTAGCTTCAAGCCTAAAGAAGGTTAAAAAGCAGGAGACAAAGGAACTTCTATATCAGCATATTCAATATGATATTGAAATGTTACAGCAAGGAAATTTACCTGATTACGTGAACAAATATGGCTCATTATTGTACGATAAAACAGCCTATTTGGGAGATTATTTTGTACAAGATGGCGTTGTACTTTTCGATGAACTTGGACGTATTCAAGAAGTTATGGACGCGTGGGAACGTGAAGAGGATGAATGGTTTTTATCTTTAATTGAAGAAGGGAAAATGGTTCATGATGTCAAACCTGCCTTCACATTAAAAGAGATATTGGCAATGTTGTCCCAACAAAAGCTTTCATTTTCATTATTTGCTCGAACATTTGCAGGGATCACATTTAATAAGACGACCAATTTTTCTTGTAAGCCTATGCAACAATTTCATGGACAAATGTCGTTGCTTCAAAGTGAGGTTGAACGCTGGTTACTTGGTAAATTTACAGTATTAATCGTTGCAAGGGATAAAGAGCGTGTTAAGCGAGTTCAGCAAATGCTTGAAGAATATGATATTCATACTGCTATTGGAGAACCTACAGATCCTGGTATTTATATTGTAGATGGTGGCTTGTCGAGTGGCTTTGAATTACCGTTGCAACGTTTAGCGGTCGTAACAGAAGATGAGCTCTTTAAACAACAGGCAAAGAAAAAAGCGCGCACACAAAAAATGACGAATGCTGAACGTATTAAAAGTTATACGGAAATTAAGCCTGGTGATTATGTAGTACATGTTCATCATGGTATCGGTAAATATATTGGTGTAGAAACACTAGAGGTAAACGGTACACATAAGGATTACTTGCATATTCGATACCGTGCAGACGATAAATTATATGTACCTGTAGAACAAATAGACTTAATTCAGAAATATGTGGCGTCAGAGGATCGTGAACCGAAGCTACATAAATTAGGTGGAGCAGAATGGAAAAAAGCTAAAGCCAAAGTATCCTCTGCTGTACAGGATATCGCAGATGATTTAATTAAGCTTTATGCTAAGCGTGAAGCAGAGCGTGGGCATGCTTTTACACAAGATAATGACGACCAGCGTAATTTTGAGGCAATGTTCCCATATGAGGAAACAGAGGATCAGCTACGCTCTATTATTGAAGTAAAACGAGATATGGAGCGCGAGCGCCCAATGGATCGTCTGGTTTGTGGTGACGTAGGTTATGGTAAAACAGAAGTTGCCATTCGTGCGGCATTTAAGGCTATTCAGGATGGTAAACAGGTTGCCTTCCTTGTACCTACTACCATTTTAGCGCAGCAACATTATGAAACGATTCGTGAGCGCTTCCAGGACTTTGCCATTAACGTTGGATTGTTATCTCGTTTCCGTTCGAAAAAGGAGCAAACTGCAACATTAAAAGGATTGAAAGAAGCACAAATTGATATTGTTGTAGGAACACACCGAATTTTATCCAAAGATTTAATATTCCAAGATCTTGGGTTGTTAATTGTTGATGAAGAACAGCGTTTTGGCGTTACACATAAGGAAAAGATAAAGCAACTAAAAACAAATGTCGACGTTTTAACTTTAACTGCAACACCAATACCAAGGACACTTCATATGTCAATGGTAGGTGTCCGTGATTTGTCTGTAATTGAAACGCCTCCAGCCAATCGTTTCCCAGTACAAACATATGTGATGGAGCACAGTGGAGCATTAGTGCGAGAAGCTATCGAGAGAGAAATGGCTCGGGGCGGACAAGTATTTTATTTATATAACCGCGTAGAAGATATGGCTCGTAAAGTTGATGAAATTCAAATGCTTGTCCCTGAAGCACGTATAGGTCATGCACATGGGAAAATGACAGAATCTGAATTGGAATCAGTTATTTTAGCCTTTTTAGAAGGTGACTATGATGTGCTTGTCACGACAACGATTATTGAAACGGGTGTTGATATACCGAATGTTAATACATTAATTGTACATGATGCTGATCGCATGGGCTTAGCGCAGCTCTATCAATTACGTGGACGTGTTGGACGTTCTAACAGGGTGGCATATGCTTATTTTATGTATCAACGAGACAAGGTATTGACAGATGTAGCAGAGCAACGATTGCAGGCAATTAAAGAATTTACTGAGCTTGGATCGGGCTTTAAAATTGCCATGCGAGATTTATCTATTCGAGGAGCCGGTAACCTACTTGGAGCGCAACAGCACGGCTTTATCGATTCAGTTGGCTTTGATTTATATTCACAAATGCTACAGGATGCGATTGCTGAACGTCAAACAGGCATGAAAAAAGAAGAAAAGCCAGATATTGAAATTTTGTTAAGCGTAGATGCTTATATTCCCGACGTCTATATTCCTGATGGGTATCAAAAAATCCAAATGTATAAACGTATTAAGGCAATGGATCAGGTGGAGGAGTATGACGAAATCATGGAGGAATTAGAAGATCGATTTGGCGATCTTCCAATTGAAACAGAGCGTTTACTTCGAATAGCACGAATGAAAGTTTGGGGCTTAGGAGCGGGAGTAGTATCTGTAAAGGATAAGCAAAAACTTATTACAATACTGTTGTCTGAACAAGGAACAGCAAATGTCGATGGCAGTAAAATTATTGAAGAGTCCATGAAGTTTGAGCGTGCTGTTGGTTTCGGTATGGATGGCATGCAGTTAAAATTAACGATAGATGAGCGAAAGTGCGGGAAATATCAACCCTTTGATATTTTGGAAGAACTAATGCAAATTATTGATAAAGCAAAAAAACAGCAATAGCAAAAAGGCTAGTCTTATCTTTTTCATGAAAAGATAAGACAGCCTTTTTTATTTTTCCAATACTTATTATAGAAACTTATTCCTTGGGCAATCTAATAAGGAGCTGATTGATGTAAAAAAGTTTTTGAAAAAATTTGATGGATGTGAAATCCTTTTTCTTCAGTTTTTGCATAGATTGCTTAAATAAAAACCATACTATACTTGAAATAAAAATTTCATTGTAGCGAAAGCGAGGCATTAGAATGAAGGCAACAGGAATTGTTCGTCGTATTGATGATTTAGGGCGTGTAGTTATTCCAAAAGAAATTCGTAGGACGCTACGTATTCGTGAAGGCGACCCGCTTGAAATTTATACGGACCGTGAAGGTGAAGTCATATTAAAAAAATATTCTCCCATCAATGATTTGGGTGAATTTGCAAGAGAATATGTTGAAACTCTTTATGAAACACTAGGAACGCCAGCATTTGTCACTGACCGTGATGAAGTAATCGCAGTTGCGGGGATTGGTAAGAAGGAATATATTAATCGTCGCATTACGTCCTTTGCTGAAGGCTTTATGGACGAGCGTTCTACAAAAATCGAAAAGATGGAGACAACAATTGAGATTGTTCCTGGTCAATATGAGCAAGTAAAATCATATTGTGCGTCACCAATTACAGTAAACGGTGATCCGATAGGCTGCATTATTGTCTTATCTAAAGTACATTTTGTCGGTGAGGTAGAAGTAAAAGTAGTGGAAACAGCTGCGAACTTCTTAGCTAAACAAATGAATAGCTGATGCATGGAAAAGTTATTGCGCTGACCTTTTAGGCTGAACAATAACTTTTTTTGCGTACATAAATATTGGTCATTATCGGAACAGTAGTGCTACCTGGAACGTCAAACTTTTTAGATATGCTATACTATTGGCATTGTTAAGAAGGAAAGAGGGCAATTTATGTCGCAACGCTTTGGCATGAAAAGCTACATGAAGGGTGCGGCCTTATTGACAATAGCGGCCCTTATTGTAAAGGTTCTTAGTGTAATTTATCGTGTACCTTTTCAGAATCTGGTTGGTGATGAAGGGTTTTATATCTATCAGCAGATATATCCAGTTATATCCATTTTCGTTGTTTGGACATCTAGTGGCTTTGCTGTAGCCATTTCTAAAATGCTTGCAGATAATGATTGCATTGTTGATACAATAGAACGTAATGAAAGACGAAGCACTATTATGCGTGTAGTTTTCCGTTATTTGACGGTACTATCGCTACTGTTTTTTGCTGTTTTATTTGGAGGTGCTGAAAAAATTGCCCAGTTAATGGGTGATGCACAATTAGCCCCGTTGATTCGCACAGGCTCCCTTGTAGTATTGGTTATGCCAGCGCTAGCTATTTTGAAAGGTGGCTTTCAATCAAGAGGAATTATGGAACCTATTGCTTATGGTCAAGTTCTCGAACAAGCGATAAGAGTAACGGTTATTTTAGCCGGAACCTATATAATTATGACAACTACAAAATCACTTTATGATGCGGGAAAAATGGCTGTTATCGGTACAGTTATTGGGGAAGTTACCGCCTTGTTGTTGCTTGTCTATATCTTTTATAAACGTTTTGGGCTATTTGGTGCTAAAAAGCATCTACATCATGTAAAAAGTTTGCCTATTGTGAAAGAGGTTACATGGCTGAGTTTAAGTGTAAGCATGAGTGGTCTATTACTACTTGGCTATCAGTTAGTTGATTCGTTCACTATATACTCCTTATTAATTGATAATGGCATGGCTCCTACATTGGCAAAGGAAACAAAAGGCATTTATGATCGTGGACAGCCGTTAGTACAACTTGGTGTTGTGATTGCTTCCTCATTGTCGCTCGCAATTGTACCGCTTGTAGCCCATTTGTCGAAAAAACAAGAGGGGCGAAGTGCAGTTCCATTTATACAATTAACATACAAAGCCTCAATACTATTTGGCTGGTCTGCTTCACTGGGTTTAATGCTAGTCATGCCTTATTTAAATGAAATGCTTTTTAAAACCAATGCCTTATCCGAGGTATTAATCGTCTATGTATTCCAAATCGTTCCATTATCGATTATTCTTACATTTACAGCGATTTTACAAGGGTATGGCAAATTGAAAAAACCAGCTTTAATTTTAATAATAGGTTTTGTGTTAAAAATCATACTGAATGTAAGGTTAATTGGATGGTTGGGTGTTTTAGGGGCAGCCATTGCGAATGATATTGGATTAGTTTTAACTGCTTTATTGCTTATTGTTTATTTAAAAACATTGACTGGCATTCAATTAGCATCAGTAGATTTTTATAAAAAAGTAGGAACGGCATCTTTGAGTATGGCAGTCGTAGTGCTTGTATGGTTACAGTTAGCGTCAACTTTTTTAGACCATTTGCTGTCTTCACGTTTGATAGCTATGGTGGCAGGTTTAACAGCTGTATCTATAGGGGCATTTGTTATGCTTACAATTATTGCAAAGACACGAGTTCTAATAGAAAAAGAGTGGTATTTATTGCCGTTTGGACGCAGGATGGCTGTTTACCAACTATGGCTAAATTCAAAGAAGTAGGTGGGAGTTTTGAATACTTTAACAGTTATTGGCTTAGGTGCAGGGGATTTTAATCAGCTGCAAATGGGTGTTTATAGAAAATTAAAGGCTGCAAAAAAACTATATGTACGTACAGTGGATCATCCAGTATTAGAGGAATTAGCAGCGGAAGGTGTAAATTTCAAAAGCTTTGATAAAGTATATGAAAAACACAACGCATTTCATCCTGTCTACATGGAAATTGCAGAGTCGCTTATTGAAGCAACTTCAGTTGAGGATATTATGTACGCTGTGCCAGGCCATCCATTAGTAGCAGAACAGACAGTGCAATTGCTTATTGCGGCAGCGGATGACGGAAGAATTAATCTAGTTATTGAAGGTGGACAGAGTTTCTTAGATCCAATTTTTGGCGCGTTGAAAATTGATCCAATTGAAGGCTTTCAGTTACTTGATGGTACCAGTTTTTCAATGCATGACATCAATATGCGTCAACATATCTTAATTGCCCAAGTATACGATACATTTAGTGCTTCAGAGGTGAAGCTGACTTTGATGGAGAAATATGATGATGAGTACCCTGTGACGGTTGTTACGGCTGCAGGTTCATCACAAGAAAAGATTGTTATGGTACCACTCTATGAACTCGATCAAAGTGTAGAAGTGAATAATTTAA
This sequence comes from Lysinibacillus cavernae, assembly GCF_009724685.1. Taxonomy (GTDB): domain Bacteria; phylum Bacillota; class Bacilli; order Bacillales_A; family Planococcaceae; genus Lysinibacillus; species Lysinibacillus cavernae. The sequence continues at coordinate 24,870 of NZ_WMEF01000019.1, read as the reverse complement.
CAACGGTCTATGTACCACCTGTAAAATTGCAGGAAGAAGCATTAAGAGATTGGACTACGTTCCGCAAGATAATTGCTACGCTGAGAGGTCCAAACGGCTGTCCTTGGGATCAAAAACAAACACATGAGTCATTAAAAAAATACTTACTCGAAGAGGCACATGAGTACTTGGCTGCTGTAGATGCTGAGGATGATTTCGCGATGATCGAGGAGCTTGGAGATGTGCTGTTACAAATATTTTTACATGCACAAATTGGAGAAGATCAAGGCTACTTTACACTTGAGGATGTGTTAGCCTCAATTAGTGAAAAAATGATTCGTCGCCATCCACATGTTTTTGGTGATGTTTCAGTAGAAGATGCTGATGGCGTTGTTGCTAATTGGGAGGCTATCAAGGCAGAAGAAAAGGGTACTAGCGATATACCACTATTAGACGAGGAGTACAGAGCATCATCTGCGTTACAGACAGCCTATAACTACCAAAAAAGAGCTGCAAAAGTAGGCTTTGACTGGCCAGATGTAGAGGGGGCGTGGGATAAATTTGCTGAAGAGTGGCAGGAATTCCGTCATGAGGTGACGAAAGGATCTAATGCATCCCGTTTGGATGAATTTGGAGATGTGTTGTTTACACTAGTGAACTTAGCACGTTTCTACAAGCTTTCACCAGAAGAGGCCATGCTACATGCAAATGAGAAATTCGCAAGACGTTTCGGTTATGTAGAGAAACAAGTAAAGGTCAGCGGAAAATCATTTTCTGATTTTACATTAGAACAATTAGATGCATTTTGGGATGAAGCAAAGCAACTAGAAAAGGAGTAAAAAGATGAGACTAGATAAATTTTTAAAAGTTTCTCGTTTGATAAAACGCCGCACCTTAGCTAAAGAGGTAGCGGATCAAGGGCGTATCACAATCAATGAGAAGGTAGCGAAAGCTAGTAGTACAGTAAAAGCGGGAGATGAACTTGCTATCCGTTTCGGTCAAAAAATAGTAACAGCACGTGTAGAAGAATTGCGTGATACTGTGAAAAAAGAAGATGCAGCAAAAATGTTTACAATTTTAAAAGAAGAAAGACTAGAAAAAGTTGAACCTGAATTTATTGATGATGAAGAATAAAATTAAATATCTTTTCTAACTCTCCTAATGTTGTCCCACCCTTCTTTTATGGGCAATTGTTTTACACAACTTAAATAAAGTTGTCATGCTTTGAAGGTTGTCCGCATAAAGTGAACAGAAGCTAGGACGACTAAAGGAGGAAGAAAATGACGCTACATCAAGAAAGTAATCGTTACACAATTCCATCTGGAGAGCATATTTTAACGATTCGTAATCGTAAAAGAATGGACATGACTTCTGTAAAATCAATTGAACGCTTTGATCAGGAAGAGTTTTTCATTAAGACGTCCCAAGGGCACTTGTTAATTCGTGGAGAGGAACTGCATATCGTTCATTTAGATGTTGATAAAGGATTATTGACGCTTGAAGGAACTGTAAAAACCTTACAGTATGACGAGGAAGAAAGTGGCTTCTCGAAAGGTTTCCTTCATAAGTTATTTGGATGATTGTTAGTGAACAATTATATCAATTAATTGTCATGGTTTTGAGCGGTATAGCAGTTGGTTTCATCATTGATAGTGTAAGGCTTATCGTTTTTTCAACTCCAAAAAGGTCAAGCCTTCGAAAGTGGATGATGATTTTTGAATTAATGACATGGATTCTACTTGGGGGATTGACATATTATTTATTATTTTGGCTAAAAGATGGCGCTTGGCGGGCTTATGACCCGCTAGCGCAAATAGCCGGAATTTTTTTGTATCAATCGTTTTTTCAAACTTTTTTACGTTTCATTGCTAGAATTTTGGTGAATATTACATGGAGACCCTTCTGGTTCATAGTAAGTTTAATATTCGCTGTAATTCGACAAATTTTGCAGCTGTTAATAAATATAGTATTGTTTGTTATAAGACCTTTTGTCAAAATTTATTCGTATTTGTCCTACACTTTTTTAAAAAAGTTACGATATTTGAAGTATAATAAAAAGCAACAATGATTCGGAGGTGCGGACATGACGAGACGTCATTCATCAAATGATGAACAACAAAACTTCACTAAGCTTGATAATGACTATGTCCGTAACACGGATAGAGCTATAAACCGCAAACAACAAGCTCGCAAACGTAAAATGCGTCGTATTGTCTTTTTTGCGATTGTACCAGTCATTATTATCGCCCTTCTCTTAAATGTGCTGTCACATCAAAATGAAACACTAGCAGCAAAAGAGAAATCAAAGGAAGAAGCGAATCAGCATCTCACTGAATTGAAAGAAAAACAAGATACATTAAATCTTAAAATCAAACAATTACAGGATGATGAATATATCGCAAAGCTATTAAGAAAAGAGTATTACTTATCTGAGAAAGGTGAAATTATTTTCATAATACCAGATAAAGAAGACAAAAAAGACGACTGAAAAGCTATGTATTGTTGACACTCTTTTATTGTTATATATAATGAAAAGAGAAGCTTATTGCAGTAAAAAGTTTGATTAAATTGATTACATGGCTCAAATGAGTCGCTTAATTTTTAAGGAGGAGCATTTTTTTTATGTCAATTGAAGTAGGCAGCAAGGTACAAGGTAAAGTAACAGGAATCACAAATTTTGGAGCATTCGTTGAGCTGCCAGATGGCAAAACAGGCTTAGTTCACATTAGTGAAGTTGCTGACAATTATGTAAAAGATATCAATGAGCATCTAAAAGTTGGAGATGAAGTTGAAGTAAAAGTGATGAATGTTGAAGCGGACGGAAAGATCGGTCTTTCAATCCGTAAAGCAAAGCCTCAAGCTGAGAGACCAGAGCGTCCAGCACGCCCACGTCGTGATAATCGTTCTAATGATCGCAACGAACGCCATCAGCCAAAAGAAAATTTTGAGCAAAAAATGGCACGCTTCTTAAAAGATAGTGATGAACGTCTAGCAACACTTAAACGTGCTACAGAATCAAAACGCGGAGGTCGCGGAGCTAGAAGAGGGTAGTTTGCTGACTGTTTTAATCGTAGAAAAAGTGTGTGAAATAGAGTTGGGATTAGCTTTTAATAAAGCTAATCCCTTTTTTAATTTACCTACAAAGTAGAGGAAGGTCTTCTTTTCTTTTTTATGGTTGTCGTCGTTTTTTCATCGGGAGAAGTAATGGGGGCTTTCTCAACTGGATGGATAATCATTTTGACAAGTAAAAAGACGCCATATATACTTACGGCTAACCCACTAAGTAATAGTAGTATTTGAATGAAAAATGGTAAATTAATAAGAATTGAAATAAGAATAATCATTGAGCCACTTCCACAAAATAAAGCGGCTTTTGTTAATGTGCCCAAGGGAAATTAACCTCCTAAATAAACACTCTTTTCTTTAGTATGCCATAATTTATACCCAGTCACCTAGCTATTATTGAACTGACGGATAGAAATTGCAAAGCGATGGGTAAAGTCTATCAATTGATGGATAGCACTAGACAAATTGCTAGTAGGCGATAGCATCTGAATTTCCATAAAAATAAAAATAGACGCCTCAGATAAAAAATCTGAGACGCCTATTTGAGATGACCCCTACGGGATTCGAACCCGTGTTACCGCCGTGAAAGGGCGGTGTCTTAACCACTTGACCAAGGGGCCTACTATGGTGGCGGCCGAGGGGATCGAACCCCCGACCTTACGGGTATGAACCGTACGCTCTAGCCAGCTGAGCTAGGCCGCCAATTAGTATATGGAGCGGAAGACGAGGTTCGAACTCGCGACCCCCACCTTGGCAAGGTGGTGTTCTACCACTGAACTACTTCCGCATGTCGTTTAAGCAACAAGTTAAATAATACAAGCCAATGGTGCTAGTGTCAAGTAGGTTTGCAAAAAAAATAATAAAAAATATATTTCATCAGAGTCAGCATATAAGGGTATTTTAGCGGATTTTTTGTTCTTAAGTAGAAATGTATCGTGACATTAGTTGAATAAAGTGGTTGATAGCAGAGAGACTGCCCTCTAATCGGGATTTAAAGTAAAAAGGAAGTCATGATTATTTTGTTTCGGTAGGTAGATTTTCAACGTTTTTCATAAATGACAATCATTTAATAAAGAAATTGTTGCCAATTCTCGTATTTATGTATATCTATTAGTCGAAATATTTATATTTTTTTCTGTCAACGTCAGACAATCTTTCCGCGCATAATTTTTTATAATAGCCAAAAGTGCGGAAAGGGGATAGTTAAATGACAAGTATTGAATGGTATAATACAGCGAATGTAGATGACCAAAAAATAGGCATGAAAAAGAAGCAGATACTAATAGGCTCACTCTTTTTTTTAACCTCCTTTTTTTTGGCTCAATCGGTTGTATTTGAAGCAGCTGTACCGTTCTCAGTTCCTTTTTGGGCCATTATACGAACGAAGTATAGAGAGTATGCCAAATTTGTTTTATTTGGTAGTTTAGCGGGCTGCTTTTTCCTTGGTTTTGGACAAGTCTTTATTTTAGCCTTACAGATCATCATGTATGAATGCATAATGCGTTTTCGTTACTGGCAAATACCTCAAAGTATTGCCGTTTCTTTAGCTGTATTGCTCGTACAAATATTATGGCAAGGAGTGATGTATCAAGGCTTACCACCAGTACTTGTACAATTTTATGTGGGCTGTGAGGCAGCTTTAGCTCTTATTATGACGCTGTTTATGCAAGTGCTATTTGTTAACTCGTATGAATGGTTTACGAGTCATTGGACATATGAGAAGCTAGGTTCTGGATTAGTAGTGTTTGCCGCCATGCTTACAGGGATGCAAACCGTTGTGATTAGCTATTTTTCACTCCCAATCTTTTTATTACAGCTTTTTATCTGTTTTGGTGCATTGGTTGGGAGTGTTCCGTTAGCAACGGTAATCGGAGCGGTGCTAGGGACTCTTATAGGTGTTGCTAAACTCTCATTTACTGGCATGCTATCTGTTGCCACATTAACTGGACTGTGTGCAGGTATGGGAGCTAAAGGTGGTAGATTTGGTGTTGCAATCGGTAGTATTTTGCCAAGTGTGTTTTTTTTATTCTATGATGCTACATTGCCCTTAGATAGCGTTTATTTCACCTCAATAGCTATTGGGAGCATTCTTTTTCTAACAATCCCAAAGAAATATTCAGATAAGGTGAGAGATAAACTCTTTCCACAACGTGAGGAGATTTTACTGGCACGACAAAATTGGTTAACTGACCATGTAACGTATAAATTAGAGCATTTTCAGCATTTTGTGCAATTCATGAAGGAGCTTGTGTTTGACCGCTTTATGACGGCACCAGTTGAAGCTGCGAAGGAAGTATCTCCAATGAATACTTGTTTAAGCTGTTTCCGCTACGAGCATTGCTGGGGAGCAAAAAATAATGGTATGGACAAGCTGATGACAGATTGGTTTCATATGAAAGGGGTGGGTAAAGAATCGGCTATTCATCGTGTTGAAGAACAAATACGCTATAAATGTGTGAAATCTACGAAGATTTTCGAGGAGCTAGATACGGAACTCTATAGAGAACGCATTAACGGGCAATATTTCCATGGCAAAAAAATGATTGCACTGCAACTTCGTGATATGAGCAATCATTTAAACCAGTTAATTGCTGAAATGAAGGAGGATACGATTTCTTTTGTAAGTGTAGAAAAGGACATCATTGAACGCTTAAAGGATGCCCATATTGAATGTTTCCAGCTTGATGTACTTAGTAATAAGCCTGGGGCAAGAAAGATCGTTTGTGCCTTAGCACCGGCACGTGTCAACTGGGAAGAAGATACAACTTTAGCTGAACGTATGATCCTGCCGATTCTTTATGAGATTTTTGATGAACCTTTTGAAATTGAAAAAGTAGTAGCCTGTGAAATACCTTTTCGTCATGTACAAATATGCTTTAGATCAGCTATTAGCTTTGAAGTAGAGTATGATATATATAGCATGTCTAAAGATGCAACACTATACTCAGGAGATTCACATGCACTCTTCCAATTGCATCCAGGGCTATTTGCCATTTTGTTATCTGATGGTATGGGGCAAAGTAAAGAAGCGCAACACGAAAGTAGAAAATTGATACATTTGATGAGAGAATGTCTCAATTACAATATGAATCCTGAAACTGCGATGCATACATTGCACTATGTCATGTCCTTAAAACAACAAGATGATATGTATGCAACACTTGATTTTGCACTTGTTGATTTACAGCATGGTGATTTGTGGTCGTGGAAGGCTGGGGGAATGTCGACCTATATTTTACGTGGAAAAGAGATACTGAAAGTTGAAAGTAATGCAGCACCTGTAGGGTTCTTATCTATTTCAACTGTCGAAGCTGAAAAAAGAAAGCTAAAAGCAGGGGACGTCATTCTAATGCATTCAGATGGTCTGTTTTCTAGTGTCGCTGATTGGGATGAGCAAGAGGAGACATTTTTAGCATTTGCACAGCAGGTAGCAAGTACAAATAAAACGATTCAAGAAAAACTAACAACAATTATGCAATCATTCCAAGGTTATTTTGAAATTGAAGATGACTGTACCGTATTAATGTTAGAGGTGACTCATGTTGTACCGACATGGGCAGTCTTTAGACCAGCTCAATATTCTATGAGTAAATCATCTTAATTCATATCGAAAAGGGGAGGAGAAGCGTTTGTCATTTGAAATAAAGGTCAAATCATTTATTGAAGAACAGCAATTATTAAAGCAAGACGACCATCTTCTCATCGCCGTTTCGGGTGGGGTAGATTCTATGGCTTTACTCCAATACTTTGTTCAAACACAGGAGCAGTGGAACATTCAGGTGGAAGCAGTACATGTGGATCATATGTTGAGAGGGAAATCTTCTGCTGAGGATAGAGCATTTGTCCAAAAGTATTGTGATGAAAATGGTGTTTACTTACATGCCACAGAGATTGCAATACCAGCAATTATGGCATTGGAAAATGGTAACACACAGCTAATTTGTCGTAGGGAAAGGTATCGGTATTTCAACGAAATCCTGCAAAAGACGAACGCCAATAAGCTTGTAACTGCACATCATGCGGATGACCAACTGGAGTCAGTATTAATGGCCCTAACAAAAAATGCAACAATGAATAGTATGCAAGGCATACGTCCACAACGACTTTTTGAAGGAAAATCATTAATTCGTCCGTTTTTAACGGTTACAAAGTCTGAAATAAGGGAATATTTACTTAGAGAAGGTTTGGATTATCGAGAAGATGCAAGTAATTCCAAAGACACCTATGTAAGAAATCGTTTTAGGCATCATGTGGTGCCTTTACTGGAGGCAGAAAATCCGCGAGTGACTGAACAAGTGACCCATTTCACAAAGCAATTGCAAGAAGACGATACCTTTTTAATGACATTAGCCCAAGATGTATTTTCTCAAACCATAAAAAGAAGTAACGAAAATACATATAGCATGGAAATTAAGGCTTTTCAATTGGTACCACTTGCTTTACAAAGGAGGCTCATTTTAATACTATTAAACTATCTTTACAAAGATTCAAATACGATACAAAGTTATGCTTTATTGACTTCAATTTTAAAGCTTTGTGATACAACAGCAGGGTATGCTGAGATTCACTTGCCTGAAGATTTTCTAGCAATTCGCCGTTACGGAAAATTAATGATTCAGAAGAATAAGCCATCTGAGGGTCTAACTTCTCTTGAGAAAAAGATTATTTCTACTGCTGATGGTTGGACAACACTGATAAATGGTGAACGCTTATGCATAGTCAATTTGCATGATTTATCGTCTGAATTGCTGACGGATACTGCACAACTTTTTTATTTTAACGCTAGCAAACTCCACTTACCGCTCTACATTCGAGCACGCAAGGATGGAGACAGAATGCTGTTAAAAGGAATGGATCAGCCAAAACGCTTATCTCGCCTTTTTATAGATGAAAAGATTCCTTTAAATGAGCGAAATAGCTGGCCGTTACTGATTTCTCAATCTGATGAGGTGGTAGCGGTAATTGGTGTGCGTATGGGAATATTTTTTTCAACCACTCCGCAACCAAACGATGATACAGTGCTCATCGTAGACTAAGGTCTTTGTAAAATATTTCACCGTAATAGGTTGAAAATTTATTGATACATCACGAGGAGGAATCGATATGTTACAAAATGACATCGAAAAAGTTATGATTACAGAAGAACAATTGCAAGAAAGAATTTCAGAATTAGGTGCACGATTAACAGAGGAATACAAAGATGCATACCCATTAGCTGTTGGTGTTCTTAAAGGGGCAATGCCTTTTATGACAGACCTAATGAAACGTTTCGATTCATTCATTGAGTTAGATTTTATGGATGTTTCTAGTTATGGTAATGCTACAGTGTCATCTGGTGAAGTGAAAATTTTAAAGGATTTAAATACGAGCGTTGAGGGACGTGACGTATTAATTATCGAGGACATTATTGATAGTGGTTTAACTTTAAGCTATCTAGTAGATTTATTTAAATATCGTAAAGCAAAGTCCATTAAAATTGTTACATTACTAGATAAACCTTCAGGTCGTAAAGTAGACTTATCTGCTGACTATGTTGGTTTTGAAGTTCCAGACGGATTTGTTGTAGGGTATGGCTTAGATTACGCAGAAAAATATCGTAATTTACCTTATATCGGTATCTTAAAGCCAGAAGTTTATTCTTTCTAAGATACAGATAGACCAGCTATAAAAGTAAAAACCTCCAGCGCAAGTCACGTATTTTTCGTTATGTTTAACATAATTCAAAATCTTGACACAATGTTCAGCTATATCAAGTCCAAGGAACAGGTACAATAACGCTGGGACGTAAAAAGATGTCCTAAAAACTGTTTTGATAACGGCAAAAAGACGAAACATTTTTTAAGTAGGGCTTTTCGTTGTATGATGAAATCATGATATGTTAAGATTTTACTTATAATTTTTCTGTTTGTAATGAGGAGGCTGGAGATGAATCGAATATTTCGATATACCATATTCTATCTACTGATTTTCCTAGTGATAATCGGTATTTTTGGTACTTTCAATGGTGGAAAATCGCCAACGAAAGAGTTATCTTATCATGAGTTTCAACAAGCTCTAGATAAGAAAGAAATAACAAGTGCTACAATTCAACCTGATAAATCAGTTTACGTCGTTGAAGGTACACTGAAAGGTTATGAAAAGGGTCAAAGCTTTACAGTGAATATCCCTCGTGAAAACCAATCTTTAATGGACCGTATCGATGAGGCTGCTATGGATAAGAATAGTAATATTAGTTATTTAGCAGCACCAGAAACAAGTGGATGGATTCAATTCTTTACAGGAATTATTCCTTTCATTATCATCATTTTCTTATTCTTCTTCCTAATGAGTCAGTCTCAAGGTGGCGGTAATAAAGTGATGAGCTTTGGTAAAAGTAAAGCTAAACTTTATGATGATCAAAAGAAAAAAGTACGTTTTACAGATGTAGCGGGTGCTGATGAAGAGAAAGCAGAGCTTGTCGAGGTTGTAGATTTCTTAAAAGACCATCGCAAATTCACTGAAATTGGTGCACGTATTCCTAAAGGTATCTTACTTGTCGGTCCTCCAGGTACAGGTAAAACATTACTTGCACGAGCAGTTGCAGGCGAAGCGGGTGTTCCTTTCTTCTCTATCTCAGGTTCTGACTTCGTAGAAATGTTTGTCGGTGTCGGTGCATCACGTGTCCGAGATCTATTTGAAAATGCTAAGAAAAACGCTCCATGTATCATCTTTATCGATGAGATTGATGCAGTTGGTCGTCAACGTGGCGCTGGTCTTGGTGGTGGTCATGATGAACGTGAACAAACATTAAACCAATTACTAGTTGAAATGGATGGTTTCGGTGCAAACGAAGGGATTATTATTATCGCTGCAACAAACCGCCCAGATATTTTAGATAAAGCGTTATTACGTCCAGGTCGTTTTGACCGTCAAATTACAGTAGGGCATCCTGATGTAAAAGGACGTGAGGCCATTCTTAAAGTACATGCACGCAATAAACCTTTAGCAGATTCAGTTGATTTAGCAGCAGTTGCTCAACGTACGCCAGGTTTCTCCGGTGCAGATTTAGAAAACTTACTAAACGAAGCAGCACTTGTAGCGGCTCGTAAAAGTAAACGTACTATCAATATGGTAGATATCGATGAAGCGTCTGACCGAGTTATAGCTGGTCCAGCTAAGGCTAGTCGAGTGTATTCAGCCAAAGAGAAAAAACTTGTATCTTTCCATGAAGCTGGTCACGTAGTAGTTGGTCTTGAGCTTGATGAAGCTGATACAGTACACAAAGTAACGATTGTTCCACGTGGTCAAGCGGGTGGCTATGCGATTATGTTACCGAAGGAAGAACGCTTCTTTACAACAAAGCAAGAGCTTCTAGATCGTATTGCAGGGCTTCTTGGTGGTCGTGTAGCTGAAGAAATTGTTCTTGGTGAGGTTTCTACTGGGGCACATAACGATTTCCAAAAGGTTACAAGCATTGCCCGTGCTATGGTTACTGAATACGGTATGAGTGAAAACCTTGGTGCTATGCAATTTGGTTCAAGTCAGGGTGGTAATGTATTCCTTGGTCGCGACTTTAATTCTGACCAAAACTATTCTGATTCAGTAGCTTATGAAATTGATAAAGAAATGCAAAAAATTATTGATACACAATATGAGCGTACGAAACGTATCCTAACAGAGAAACGTGAACTGCTTAATTTGATTGCCGGTACTTTAATGGAGAAAGAAACATTAAATGCACAGGAAATCGAGCATTTACGTGATCATGGTGTATTACCAGAACCAGAGGCTGTCGAGAAAATTGAGGATAATACTCCAAAGATTGAAGCGAAGCCAACGTTAGATACAATTGGTGAACCAGTTGTTGAAAAAGAGCTACTTAGTAAAGAGCCAAACCCAACAACTTTGGATCTAGCAAAAGAACAAAAAGAACCAACTGATGCACCTAAGGGTATCGATGAAAAGCGTGATTAAAAAGAGGAAAGACTGTTTACTAGCTCAGTAAACAGTCTTTTTCTTTGCCTTTTCTTACTAGTAAGCATTAGGATATAGTAGTGAAAGATAGGCTACATACGACTCTACACTTAGGATGGAGAGACGATGTATTAGATAGTAAAAACAGATAGGAGTGTTTAAGCATGGGAAATGTAACGTTGAATAATGGACTTAAAATGCCTTTAGTTGGTTATGGTGTTTTTCGAGTACCTGAAGGAGATGACCTAGCTGAAGCGGTAAAAACAGCTATTGCTAAAGGTTATCGTAGTATCGATACAGCACAAGTATATCGCAATGAAGAAAGTGTTGGACGAGGAATACGTGCAGCCATTGAAGAGGGTTTAGTAACGCGTGAAGAACTATTTATTACATCAAAAGTTTGGAACGACGGACTTTCCTATGAAGAAACACTTGCCGCATATGATAGCAGTTTAGAGAAAATTGGATTAGACTATTTGGATTTGTATTTAGTGCACTGGCCAGGAATTGATCAAAATTATATAGAGGTTTATAAAGCACTAGAAAAAATTTATCAAGATGGTCGAGTACGCTCAATTGGGGTTAGTAATTTCCATGTACACCATTTAGAAAGCCTTTTAAAGGAAACGACTGTTATCCCTGTTATTAATCAGATCGAATTCCATCCACATTTAACACAAGAGGAAGTACGTGCCTATTGCGGGGACAAGGGCATACAGATGGAGGCATGGTCTCCGTTGATGAACGGTTCCCTACTAGAAGAAACATTGATTCAAGAGTTAGCTTCTAAATACGACAAAACACCTGCACAGATTGTGTTACGTTATGATGTACAACATCATGTTGTAACGATTCCAAAAACGATGACACCTTCACGTATGGCTGAAAATCTAGATGTTTTTGACTTTGCTTTAAGTGAAGAAGAAATGACGCAATTGGATGCACTAAATGATGGATTACGTTGTGGTCCAAATCCAGAAAAATTTAATTTCAAATAATTTTCAAGGGAGCTGCCTAGTTTAGGGAGCTCCTTTTTAAAGAATGCCTGAATACTATTTCCTAGTATAAAAAGTATGGTATCATTTTCTAAAGTGTTTTACTTCATTTCAGTGAGATTGAAAGTTGTAACAAGAGGATTGCAAAAGTTACAATTACGATATGGGAGGTGTCAGCCTTGATTTTAGTTTTAGATGCAGGGAATTCTAATATTGTATTAGGTGTCTACGATGACAACGATCAATTAGCCTTCCATTGGCGTATGGTGACGGACCTTCATAAAACAGAAGATGAATATGCTATGCAAGTTCTATCGTTTTTTAATCACGCAGGCATTTCATTTGAACAAATTACAGGCATTATTATATCCTCAGTTGTACCGCCAATTATGTTTTCCTTAGAAGCAATGTGTCAGAAATATTTTCAGAAAAAACCTTTGGTAGTTGGTCCTGGTGTGAAAACGGGTTTAAATATTAAATACGAAAATCCTCGTGAGGTTGGGTCTGACCGTATTGTGAATGCAATAGCAGCTCTAGATTTATATAAAGCTCCTTGTATCATAGTTGATTTTGGTACAGCGACAACCTATTGTTATTTAAACGAAAAGGGCGATTACATGGGCGGTGCTATTGCGCCAGGCATAACGATTTCGACAGAAGCTCTTTATACACAGGCTGCAAGATTACCGCGTATTGAAATATTGCGACCTACACATATTGTTGGGAAAACAACCGTTTCTGCCATGCAGGCTGGAATTTTTTATGGCTTTGTAGGACAAGTGGAGGGCATTGTTAACCGTATAAAAGCACAAAGTAAAGAGGAGCCATTAGTTATTGCTACAGGTGGACTAGCAAACCTAATCGCAGGGGAGACACAAATTATTGATGTTGTGGACCCGTTTTTAACTTTAAAAGGTTTATATAAGTTATATAAACGTAACCAATAGGAAATGAGGGACATTCCATTTATGAATGATTATTTAGTAAGAGGTTTAGGATTTAATGGTCAAGTTCGTGTGTTTGCAGCTCGTACAACAGCCACAGTAGGAGAAGTGCAACGCCGTCACGATACATGGCCAGTTGTCTCAGCAGCTATAGGTCGTTCAATGACTGCGGCTGTAATGATGGGAGCCATGTTAAAAGGTGAAGAGAAAATAACAATTAAAATTGAGGGTGACGGTCCAATTGGTCCAATGGTGATTGATAGTAACGCACATGGTGAAGTACGTGGGTTTGTCACAAATCCTCATGTTCACTTTGATTTAAACGAGCATGGTAAGTTAGATGTTCGTGCAGGAGTTGGAACAGAAGGAGCTCTAACGATTGTTAAGGACCTTGGTTTGAGAGATATGTTCTCTGGACAAACACCTATTGTTTCAGGTGAAATTGCTGAAGATTTTACTTATTATTTCGCAACATCCGAGCAAGTACCTTCATCAGTTGGTTTAGGTGTATTAGTTAACCCAGACAACACAATTCTTGCAGCAGGTGGATTTATTCTTCAATTAATGCCAGGCTGTGAAGAGGAAACAATCAATGAAATTGAACAACATCTTGCTACGATAGAGCCTGTTTCAAAAATGATTGAAAAAGGCTTTACCCCTGAGCAAATTTTAGAAGCTGTTTTAGGAAATGGTCATCTACAAATTTTGAATTCCATGCCAGTTGAATTTAAATGTCAATGTTCGAAAGAGCGGTTTGGTGCAGCAATTTTAGGATTAGGAACAGCAGAAATTAGAGAAATGATTGACGAAGACGGCGGAGCAGAAGCGCAATGTCACTTCTGCTTAGAGACATACAGTTTTTCTAAGAATGAGCTAGAAGGGTTTATTGATGAGCTCAACTCGTAATAGACGACCTTCAACCAATGTAACACCAAACCAACCCCCTTTGCTACAACGTCGTTTAAAGACAAAACCTGCATTAGCACTTATAGCGATTTTGTTATTAGGAAATATTTTATGGTTCATTAGCTGGTTAATCCCGAATAAAGGTCAGGAAATTGGTAGCGACGAGCAAGTCGCTGCCATTGACGGGGATGTTATAACAAGACAAGACTGGATGATTGCCATGGAAGAACGATATGGTAAAGAAACATTGCAAAATTTAGTTAATGAATCTGTAATGGAAAAGGCAGCAAAGACATATAAAATTAAAGTTACTGATAAAGAAATTGATCTTGAACTAGCGTTAATGCGTTCTGCTCAAGATAAGTTTGATACGGCCATGCAAAATCTTTCAGCAGAGCAATTACGCCAAAAGCTCCGATCACAGCTTATATTAGATAAGGTACTCACGAAGGACGTAGTGATAGGTGAAGAGAACGTTGAGAAGTATTATGAAGAGAATCAGGGATTATATAATACAAAAACAAGCTATCGTACGAATTTTATTGAAGTCGATTCAAAAAAAGCAGCTGATGAGGCATTGGGTGAATTAAAAAATGGCTCTGACTTTACAGTACTGGCACGTGAAATTTCAGTAGATAGTGCTTCAGCAAGCCTAGGCGGAGATATTGGTTTCCTTACAGAGAACCAGGAAAATGTGGACCCTTCAATCATCAAGTCCGCGCAATCTCTAAAGGCAAATGAGGTCAGTAAAGCCTTTAAGTTAGATAATGGTCATTATGGAATTGTTCAAGTGCAAGAGGTATTAGAAGGACAATCCTTTACATATGACGATGTGAAAGAACATATTGAGCGTGAGTTAGCTTTAGAGCAATTACCACAATCTGTAACACCAGAAGCATTTTGGTCTGAATTTAATGCTACTTGGTATTATGGGGAATCTAAAAAAGAAAAATGATATATGAAAAAATCTGCAAGTTTTTTGCGGGTAAAATAAGTCTGATAGAACTTGCAGGCATTTGTAGTGACTTACCCCGATAAATTATGCAGATTCTTTTTATTTTGATTCGACCAATTTTTGAACCGAAAGCGAAGGATTAGATACAGCAATCTCCCTCCACTATAGTGGGAGATGAATGCTTGCTTTCGTTTTAACAGCGGATGTTCAAACATCTGCACAATAGGAGAACATGGTCAAAAGCGCCACATCCTGTGCAATGAGGATGTGACTAGCATCTAGTTGTATCTAAGCTTTTGTTGAATGTCGCAGATTTTGAGAGAGGATTGCATGACACAGGTCAGTTAACCGTTGTCACAAAACGTCTTCGAACTAGTGATAAATATTCTGAAAATATAAGTTTTATTTATTGACAATCGAATGGAAAAATTGATAAAATACAAAATAAGTAAAACCTATAAAAATAGTAGGGATTGGGAGTGGATTATTAAATGAGTAGATTAGCGAACTCTGTGGCTGAATTAGTTGGTAAAACACCAATTGTAAAATTAAATCATGCAACAAGTGAAAATGAAGGTACTGTGTATGTAAAATTAGAATATTTTAATCCAGGAAGCTCAGTGAAAGACCGTTTAGCTTTAGCAATGATCGAAGCTGCTGAAAAGGATGGCACATTAAAGCCTGGTGGTACAATTATTGAGCCGACATCTGGTAATACAGGTATTGGTCTTGCGATGATTGCCGCTGCTAAAGGATACAAAGCCATTTTAGTTATGCCAGAAACAATGAGCTTAGAGCGTCGTAACCTATTACGAGCTTATGGTGCAGAGCTTGTGTTAACTCCTGGTCCAGCCGGTATGAAGGGTGCAATTGCTAAAGCAGAAGAACTTTCTGCAGAGCATGGCTATTTCTTACCACAACAATTTACGAATCCAGCTAACGCTGTGATTCACCGTCTAACAACAGGGCCAGAAATTGTTGAAGCATTTGAAGGCTTAACACTTGATGCATTTGTAGCTGGAGTTGGTACAGGTGGTACAATTACAGGTGCAGGTGAAGTATTAAAAGAAAAGTATCCAAATATCGAAATCATTGCTGTTGAGCCAAAAGATTCACCAGTTCTTTCTGGTGGTCAACCAGGGCCGCATAAAATTCAAGGTATTGGAGCTGGTTTTGTACCAGCAGTTTTAGATACAGAAGTATATTCTTCAGTATTCCCTGTTGAAAATGAGATTGCGTTTGAAGTAGCACGCAGAGTAGCACGTGAAGAAGGAATTCTGTGTGGTATTTCATCTGGCGCTGCTATCTACGCTGCAATTGAAGCAGCCAAACGTTTAGGTAAAGGTTCAAATGTTCTTGCGATTGTGCCTTCTAATGGAGAGCGTTACCTATCAACACCTCTATATCAATTTGAAGACTAATTTAATATTTTTTTGAAAGGGCTCCTTTATAAAAGGGGTCCTTTTTAGTGCGTTAGTTAAGCGTGTCATAAAAATATTCGCATCTATGTAATATTCAAGTTAAGATGGAATCACATCATATGTTTAAAGGGGAAAATAACTTGAAGACAATACTTACGAAAACATTAACGATGGATGCAGATTCATTTTTCTATAGCTATAAAAAGCAAACAGAAACACAACAAGCACACGTATTTTTAGAGAGTGGACGTGGTGGACATTTTACAATAGCTGCTTGGAATCCGTTAGCTACGACACAATCAGTAGAGAATGGGCTATTAGTAAATTGGCGAAATGGCAGAAGTGAAGTTTTACTAGGGGAGTCGCTTACATTATTGGAAGAACTCGTGGGGGAATATCAAATTTCTTATAATGAAGAGCTCCCTGTTTTTCAAGGAGGAGCTATTGGATTTGTAGCATATGATTATGCACGTAAAATTGAAGAACTTCCCAATACAGCAAAGGATGATTTACAGATACCAGATATCTATTTTTATATTTTTGATTGTTGGGCAGTGCACGACGTGAAGACTAATACAGTAACACTTATGAAGCTGGAAGATAGCGAAGTTAACTTGGAGGAATGGGCTAACAACTGGCAGGTTGCAGCACAGGCTGGAGTAGCTACGCGCAAATTTGAAAAAACTAATGCTGTAGAAGTTGTCAATGACGAGAATGAATTGCTTGTGTCATTTGCAGGAACTGATTTTGAGGCAGCTGTTAGAAAAATTCAAACCTATATAGCGCAAGGTGATGTGTTCCAAGTGAACTTGTCTGTTCGTCAATCAAAGAAATTAAATGCGAATGCAATGGATGTTTATGAAGCATTACGAGCATTTAATCCGTCACCTTATATGGCTTATATTGAAGCGCCTGATTTTGCTGTTGTTTCGGGATCTCCTGAGTTATTAGTAAAGCGGCATGGTAATGAGTTATCAACAAGACCAATAGCTGGTACTCGACCAAGAGGCAAATCCGAAGCGGAAGATTTAGCATTAGCTCAAGAATTAATTGATAATGACAAAGAACGTGCTGAGCATGTGATGCTAGTAGATTTAGAGCGCAATGATTTAGGTCGAGTATCTACCTATGGAACAGTGGAAGTGGACGAGTTTATGGTCATTGAGCGCTATTCACATGTAATGCACATTGTTTCTAATGTGCGAGGAGAAATAGCGGAGGATAAAACAAATGCAGACGTTATTCGTGCGATGTTCCCGGGTGGAACAATTACGGGAGCGCCAAAGATACGCACTATGGAAATTATTGAAGAACTAGAGCCTGTACGACGTGGTTTATATACTGGTTCAATCGGTTGGCTCGGTTATACAGGTGACATGGAGTTTAATATTGTTATTCGGACAGCGTTTATAAAAGATGGAGTTGCGCATATTCAGGCAGGAGCAGGCATTGTCATTGACTCTGTCCCAGAAAGAGAGTATCAGGAATCTTTAAATAAAGCGAAGGCAATGTGGCAGGCAAAGGCAATGGCAGAGGAGCGAGCAAAATGATTTTAATGATCGATAACTATGATTCATTTATCTACAATATCGTACAATATTTGGGTGAATTTGGGCATGAAATAGTAGTTAAGCGAAATGATGTAATAACAGTAGAGGAAATAGAGCAACTTGCACCTGATATGATCGTTATTTCACCAGGGCCATGTAGTCCAAATGAGGCAGGTGAAAGCCTGAACATTATTAAATATTTCGCGGGAAATATTCCGATTCTAGGGGTTTGTCTTGGTCATCAGGCACTTGCACAGGTGTTTGGTGGCAATGTAATACGAGCAGAACGTCTTATGCATGGTAAGACATCACCCGTTCTACATGCTGAGCTAGGTTTGCATAAAGGCATGCCAAATCCATTCCAAGCAACTCGCTATCATTCTCTTATTGTAGAAAAAGAGTCACTTCCACCGTGCCTTGAAGTAACTGCTTGGACAGAAGAAGGAGAAATTATGGGGCTTCGTCACAAGGATTACCCTATAGAGGGAGTACAATATCATCCAGAATCCATTATGACTGAGCAAGGGAAAAAACTCCTACGCCAATTTATTGAAATGTACGTAGAAGGAGTGAGATAGATGCAGTGCTGGATGAACGGAAACTATATGGCTGCGCAGGATTTACGGATTTCTCCATTTGACCATGGCTTTTTATATGGATTGGGATTTTTTGAAACGTTCCGAACATATAAAGGACAGGTATTTGGCTGGGAAGCACATATGGAAAGATTACAGCTTGCCTTATCACAATATCACATTCATTTAACCTATCCTGAAAATGTTTTACTTGAGGTTGTGCAACAATTAAATCAACAGGCAGGAGGTCTGGATGGCTACTTCCGTTTAAATGTATCAGCAGGAGAGCATACTATTGGTTTACAACCGACAGAATATAAACAACCCAATGTCATTATTTTCCGAAAAGAGCTTCTGGATACACCTCGTGGTAGTGAAAAGATTGCACAATGGCTTACTACACCACGCAATACACCTGAAAAAGGACTGCGAGTTAAATCACATCATTATGGCAATAACGTACTTGGCCGCTTTGAAATGCAGTCACTTGCACAACAAGAAGGCTTCTTTTTAACAGAGCAAGGCTATGTTGCTGAAGGTGTGACATCAAATGTTTTTTGGGTAAGAAATGATATACTATATACGCCTTCCTTGGAGACGGGTATTTTACCAGGTATTATTCGAGCATGGGTTATAAAGAAGGCTAATGCTCTTGCTATTGAAGTAAGGGAAGGTTTTTATGCGAAAGAAGACTTACTACAAAGTACGGAATGCTTCATTACCAATTCTGTACAAGAACTTGTGCCAATTAGTAGCTTAGAGGACCAGCAATTTTTAGGCAATAAAGGGCCTATTTATTCGCGTTTACATCAGGCATTTGTTCAAGAAGTGGAGCAAGGATAGAAGGAGCGTTTATATGTTAGAAAAATATACGAAACCATTAACGATTAATGGAATTACATTAGACTATACACAAGAAACATTTGTTATGGGCATTCTAAATGTTACACCAGACTCCTTCTCAGATGGAGGAAAGTACAATAACGTGAAAACTGCTGTTGCTCAAGCAAAAAAAATGGTGGCTGAAGGGGCTAAAGTAATTGATGTAGGTGGAGAATCTACACGCCCAGGGTACGAACGTATTTCAGATGAAGATGAAATAGCTCGCATTGTGCCTGTTATTCAAGCGTTAGCGAAAGAAGTAAAGGCTATTATTTCCGTTGATACGTATAAAGCGAATGTAGCACGTGCTGCCATTGAAGCAGGTGCACATATCATTAATGATATTTGGGGAGCGAAAGCGGAACCGGAAATTGCCCGAGTTGCGGCAGATTTGCATGTTCCCATTATTTTAATGCATAATCGCGAAAATATGGATTATGGTGTTGATTTTTGGGGGACAGCAAAGACGGATTTAGAAAAAAGTATTGCGATTGCACATCAGGCGGGAGTTCCCGATCAACATATAATCTTAGATCCAGGTATCGGCTTTGCCAAAAATACCACGCAGAATATTGCCATGATGCAACACTTAAATGATTTAGTGGCTATGGGCTATCCTGTGTTATTAGCAACATCGCGTAAATCAATGATTGGCAATGTTTTGGAGTTACCAGTTGAAGAACGTCTTGAAGGTACTGGTGCAACAGTGGTTTATGGAATAGAAAAGGGCTGTCATATGATACGTGTTCATGATGTAAAGGAAATGGCACGTGCCACGCATATGGCTGATATATTAGTAGGAAAACGTTTGTTTAAGGAGGAAGCGTGATGGATTATATTCATTTAAAGGACATGCAGTTTTATGGCTACCATGGTGTATTAGCTGCAGAAACAACTCTTGGTCAACGTTTCCGAGCAAATGTTTCTCTTGCGGTAGATATGACAAAGGCTGGAGAGACGGATGAACTTTCTTATACAGTTAATTATGCAGAGGTATATGCGCTATGTCGTAATATTGTGGAAGGCGAACCTTTTAAGCTTATTGAAGCCCTTGTCGTGAAATTAGCGAACGCGATATTAACAACCTACCCTGATAAAGTAAAGGGTGTTCGTATAGAGTTAATCAAACCAGACCCACCCATTCATGGTTATTACAAAGAAGTGTCTGTTGAGGTAACGAGAGGTGATTTCTAATGAAGGATGTCTATTTATCTATCGGAACGAATATGGGAGAAAGATATGAGAATCTTCAACTAGCTGTTGCCCTTTTAAAGGAAGATGAGAACATTGAGGTTGTTCGCATTTCGTCTGTCTATGAAACAGCTGCTGTAGGTTACACAGACCAAGCAGATTTTTTAAATATTGCTGTTCATCTAAAAACGGCTGTATCGTCTGCTGAAATGTTGAAGATATGCCAATCAGTTGAACAGGAATTAGGGCGTGTACGTGAATTTCGTTGGGGCCCACGAATCATAGACCTTGACATATTACTATACAATCACGAAAATATTGAAACGGAGAGCCTCATTGTTCCCCATCCAAGAATGTACGAGCGAGCATTCGTTTTAGTACCACTAGTAGAGATTACACCATCCCCACTCTGTGAACAGCTACAGCAAGCTCATGAGCTATTGCAGCAAATGGATTGTGAAAATGAAGGTGTAACTTTATGGGGACCGTTTAATAAATCTTCGACAGTGAGCTAAGCAATCGTGTATAGATGAATGATTAATTCATAGCATTAAGGATAGATAGCGAAAAATAGGTAAATGCCTTTATAAAGGAGGAAGACAACGTTGAGTCAAACAACAGAGAAGCCGTTTCAAATTGGCAATATTGTCATGGACAACCGTGTAGTATTAGCGCCAATGGCTGGCATTTGTAACTCTGCTTTCCGATTAACGGTAAAAGAGTTCGGAGCAGGCCTCGTATACGCTGAAATGATTAGTGATAAGGGCATTGTCCAAAAAAATGAAAAAACATTAGGTATGCTTTATATAGATGAACGTGAGAATCCTCTGTCACTGCAAATTTTTGGTGGAGATAAGACAACTTTAGTGGAAGCAGCGAAGTATGTGGATGAAAATACAAATGCTGATATAATTGATATTAATATGGGCTGTCCTGTTAATAAAATCATTAAATGTGAAGCGGGAGCACGCTTGCTCCTTGATCCAAATAAAGTATATGAAATGGTAGCTGCTGTTGTGGATGCTGTCAAAAAAACTGTCAGCGTAAAAATGCGTATTGGCTGGGATGATGAGCATATTTTTGCAATTGAAAATGCACAAGCTGTTGAACGTGCAGGTGCAGCTGCAGTAGCGGTTCATGGTCGTACACGTGTACAAATGTATGAAGGTAAAGCAAATTGGGATTTCATTCGTCAAGTGAAGGAAAACGTGAATATTCCTGTACTAGGTAATGGTGACGTGGAAACACCACAAGATGCTAAGCGTATGCTCGACACTACAGGAGTAGATGCAGTGATGATCGGGCGTGCTGCATTAGGTAATCCATGGATGATTTATCGTACAGTTCAATATCTAGAAACAGGTGAGTTAAAGGAAGAGCCAAGTATACGTGAAAAAATAGATGTATGTCTACTACACTTTGAACGTCTTCTCCAATTAAAAGGAGAAGGAATTGCAGTACGTGAAATGCGTAAACATGCATCATGGTATTTAAAAGGAGTTCGCGGTAATGGTAAAGCACGTAATGCTATTAACCAAACAGAAACTGCGGTAGAGCTTCGTGCGCTATTAAATGGACTTGTACAGGAATATGAAGAGTGTGAGTCTAATTTAATTGTTCCAGAAGCGCAAGAATTAATTATATAGTTATCTTAGGTGTCTCTTTATTTTGGAAGAGATGCCTTTTTGTTGCGGACTTTAATTTTTAGAATTATTAATTATCTCTCGTTAGATTGAAAATAAACTGAAACAGATGATTACAGCACTAAAATTGTGTACAATAGAAATATTATGGACGTAAACGCGGACAATTTACTTAAGGAGTGAAACAAGTGTCAAATATAGAAGAATTAAATGATCAACTTTTGGTGAGACGCCAAAAAATGACGACGATACTAGAAAATGGACAAGATCCATTTGGAAGCCGTTTTGAGCGTACACATTTATCAACAGAAGTACGTGAGCAATTTGCAGATCAAACAAAAGAACAGCTAGAAGAAAACCTTCAAGAGGTTATTATTGCGGGCCGTATTATGACGAAACGTGGTAAAGGAAAAGCTGGCTTTGCACATATTCAAGATTTAGCTGGTCAAATTCAAATATACGTTCGTCAAGATCATGTAGGCGAAGAAGCGTATGAATTATTTAAACAAGCAGACTTGGGTGATATTGTGGGTGTGCGTGGAAATGTATTCCGTACACAAGTAGGAGAGCTTTCAGTAAAGGCTGAGGACTTCATATTCCTTACAAAAGCACTACGTCCTATGCCGGAGAAATTCCACGGCTTACAGGATGTTGAGCAACGTTATCGCCAACGTTACTTAGATCTAATGACAAATGAAGATAGCAAAAAAACATTTATAACACGTTCTAAAATCATCCGCGCTATCCGCAACTACTTAGATAATGCTGGATACTTAGAAGTAGAAACACCAATGCTTCATACAATTGCTGGTGGTGCAGCTGCTCGTCCATTTATTACGCATCACAATGCGCTTGATATGGAATTATATATGCGTATCGCAATTGAATTGCATTTAAAACGTTTAATAGTTGGTGGCTTAGAGAAAGTGTATGAAATCGGTCGTGTATTCCGTAACGAAGGGATCTCTACACGTCATAACCCTGAATTCACAATGATCGAACTATATGAAGCGTATGCAGATTATCAAGATATCATGTCTCTAACTGAAAACCTTATTGCACATGTTGCCCAAGAGGTTCTTGGTACAACTACAGTTCAATATGGTGAAGATGAAATCAACCTTGCAGTAGGTTGGAAACGAGTTCACATGGTTGATGCTGTAAAGGAAGCTACAGGTGTAGACTTCTGGCAGCCTATGACAAAAGAACAAGCTCAAGCACTTGCTAAAGAACATGGAGTAGAAGTGAAAGAAGTTCACGAAGTCGGTCATATTATCAATGAATTCTTTGAACAAAAGATTGAAGAAACACTTGTACAACCTACATTTGTATATGGTCATCCAGTAGAAATCTCACCACTTGCTAAGAAAAATCCAGAGGACGGACGTTTCACAGATCGCTTTGAGTTATTTATCGTTCGTCGTGAGCATGCAAATGCCTTCACAGAATTAAATGATCCAATCGATCAACGCCAACGCTTTGAAGCTCAATTAGCAGAAAAAGAAGCGGGTAACGATGAGGCGCATGAAATGGACAATGATTTCATTGAAGCCTTGGAATACGGTATGCCTCCAACAGGTGGTTTAGGTATCGGTATTGACCGTTTAATCATGCTTCTTACAAATTCACCATCAATTCGTGACGTATTATTATTCCCAACAATGCGTCATATTACAAAATAGTAAATTGTAGTGGAGTCTTTTCATAGGGCAATAAAAGAATAGTTATGAATGAAGAGGAGGATTCACAGAATAAGTGAGTTCTCTTCTTTTTTATACGATGAAAAAATTAAGTTGTTTAAACGTTGATTAAGTTTAGGTTATACTTTTATAGTTCAATGTTTTACAAATGCAATAGATATAAAAAAGAAGTATTTTATTGGGGGCTTATAATGAATTACAAAATTATTAACAAACTAGTATTTGAACAGGCGCAATTACGTTCTGTTTCTGATGTTCTATTTACAGAAGAAGAACTTGAGCACGGTATGAAATTAGTGGTTGCTAAAAAAGACGAGAACCTTACTTTATATTTAGTGGAAATAGACGGCCAGAAGAAATTCGATGTTCGTTGGGATGATTCTTCTGAAATTTTCAGTGGCTGGTATTCCGCTTGGGACAATTTCTTATGGTGCTTAAATATAGTTGATCCTCAAAGTGATGACTTAAAATAACGGTGCCCAAAAATAGGCACTAGATTAAGAATAAGCAGGCGCTAAAGTGCAGTAGTAGCATTTTAGCGCCTGCTTATTTTATGGTCCTTCACTTTATTGAAATAGTGGTCACTTTTAGTGACGATCTTCTAAGATTGAAGCAACATTATCTACAATGAGGAAAGAGTATTTGCAGATGATGATATTGCTACTTTTAATTTTACATGTTGAGATTTAATAGAAAGAGATGTATAGTAAAACAAATAATTAAGTAAGCCCAGAAGATATAGCAACTTGGTATTCTCGTAAATACATAAAATTGCTTACTAATTCAATTTTTTAGTTTAGAATAAATTAATTTTTAAAAAATGCTTGCGAAGTCTATCATAACGTGATAAATTATTACTTGTCGCTAAGACGACACAAGAAAATGCATTAAATTCAAAAGTAAATTTGAATAAAAAGATGTTGACTTGATGAAGTGATTATGATATAGTTTAAGAGTTGTCTCTCGGAAATTTAAATTTTTTTAAAAAAGATGTTGACAACAAAAAATGAAAATGTTATAATTTAAAAGTTGCTGTCGAAAAGGCAGTTAACGAAATGAACCTTGAAAACTGAACAAGCAAAACGTAATCAATAAAGTTTTTAGTAACTA
>NZ_WMEF01000001.1 GCF_009724685.1 Lysinibacillus cavernae | reverse complement strand
CTTTGCTTTTCGCATCGGCTAAGTCTTTATCCGCTTGTATTTGTTGATTCAGTAAGTTTTGGGCATTATTCACCAGACCTTGTAGACGCGTTTTTTCTGTACCTGCTGGGAGTTTATTCACTGCATTTTGTGCCGCATCGATGGCTGCTTGATTGGTTGTACCTTTCAGCTTGTTAAAGTTGCTGTCTGTGAATAGACCTTCCGCTTTGCTTTTCGCATCGGCTAAGTCTTTATCCGCTTGTATTTGTTGATTCAGTAAACCTTGGGCATTATTCACTAGGCCTTGTAGACGCGTTTTTTCTGTACCTGCTGGTAGTTTATTCACTGCACTTTGTGCCGCATCGATGGCTGCTTGATTGGTTGTACCTTTCAGCTTGTTAAAGTTGCTATCTGTGAATAATCCTTCTGCTTTGCTTTTCGCATCGGCTAAGTCTTTATCCGCT
The DNA here is from genome assembly GCF_009724685.1 of Lysinibacillus cavernae. Taxonomy (GTDB): domain Bacteria; phylum Bacillota; class Bacilli; order Bacillales_A; family Planococcaceae; genus Lysinibacillus; species Lysinibacillus cavernae. The sequence continues at coordinate 893,302 of NZ_WMEF01000001.1, read as the reverse complement.
TGTATTTGTTGATTCAGTAAACCTTGGGCATTATTCACTAGGCCTTGTAGACGCGTTTTTTCTGTACCTGCTGGTAGTTTATTCACTGCACTTTGTGCCGCATCGATGGCTGCTTGATTTGTTGTACCTTTCAGCTTGTTAAAGTTGCTGTCTGTGAATAGACCTTCCGCTTTGCTTTTCGCATCCGCTAAGTCTTTATCCGCTTGTATTTGTTGATTCAGTAAATTTTGAGCTTTATCTACTAGTCCCTGTTGTTGGTCTTTTTCTGAAACTGCTGGCAATTTATTCACTGCATTTTGTGCCGCATCGATGGCAGCCTGATTTGTTGTGTCTTTAAGGCTATTAAAATGGTTATCCTTAAACAGACCTTCTACCTTATCTTTGGACAGTTTTATATTGTCATCTAGCATAACAATAGCAGAAAATGCCTCAGCACTTTCACGGTTTTGGAGAGGTAATAATACTCCATTTTGATTGATTATAAGTTGAGAAAGTTCAGAAATCTTACTTTCTCTAATAGAGCTATTAAAAACATTTCTTCCTTCACCGCTAATTTTAAATGAAACATTTAGGTAATGTTTATAATTATATTTTTCTCCTATACTAGTTATTTTAACTACAGAGTAAATTGCTCCTTTTTGCAAATTGACAGCAACTTCCTTTGTATCAGTTGAGAGTTTGTTTGTTGGGACGTTTGCTAAGTTCACTATTCTTTGATCATTACTATCATAAACCTGCAGTAAGTGTTGATCGCCTGTCATCATACCATACGCATCTATTCTAAACGTATATAAACCCGTTGCTGGGGCAACAAAATAATTATCTACTATTTCTCCATAGTAGTTATAACCTAGGTTGTAAGATTGTGAGATATCTTTGTATGGATTAGTAGAAGGAGGAATTCCAACTATAACATTATCTTTTATATGTTTTCCAAGAGAACTGGTACCTACACCATCAAAGATACTCTGGTTCGTACCCATTTGTATTGTTGTCTCCCATGGTGAAACACTCATGACAGACTGTGTACTTGCAAGTGCCTGCGTTTCCCCTGTAAATCCAATCCCTGATAATAATGTACTAGTTAATACAATTGAAGCTGTCATTACATTAAACGGTTTTAGCCTTTTACTATTCTTCATCATCTTGTTGTTATTTTCTTTCTTCATTCGTAGGTTACTCCTCACAATAAATTATTAGTGTGTTACTAAAGTAATCATACATTTTTTCGGCAATTCCCCTGTTTCAATATCGATTTTAAATAGATGAAATTAGAGACTCTAGAGATAGAAAAAATCATTCCATATAAAAAGAAAAAAATAATATTCCTTAATAACCTTACAGATTAGTAGTAATAATTAACAAAAAAATAAATAACTAGTATGTTTATCGTTAGTTAATTGTTCCTATGGATCATCCGAACACGACACTCAATTTTATAGTTATAAAGAATAATTCCAAAATTGAAAATGAGGAAACAACATTTAGGTTTAACCAATTATTTTGTAATCTCCTCAATACGTATCTGCCCGTGGGAACTACTCCCTACTTGAAGAAACAGAATAAAGCTAGTTGGAACTTAAACCTCGTATCGATAGGGTAAGCTATGACAGCGTTTTATCTACTAACTATCATTGCAGACATATGTGCTAACTTTTGAGTTTTCAAAACTGTTAGCCTCGATATACTATGGCAGACTTGTATCAGCATCATGAGCCCAAACTCAATTGCTAGTTCTTCGCTACCTGCAAAATAGGCTGTTGGTGAATGAGGATACTAGATTTCGTGGAGATTGAAAATGAATAAAGTCGTTGGAATGGACATTTCTAATGGTGAAAATCAGGTTCAGCCATTTTTAGATATAGTTAAACCATATAATAAGAATTTTAAAACAGATCAAACTTGGTGGGCAGTTCGACATCCCTTCATTTCTCCTATAAAAAAATAGTAGCTCAAACCTTGACTTTGGTTTGTGCTACTATGTAAATAGGCTTTTATTACTAAACAAACTAGTATAGCATGTTTAGAAATTATTCTAACTCTAGATGCTCTTTCAATTTAGCCGTCACATTTTCTAACTCTTCTTCATTCATCATGTTATACCAAACACCATCTATTTTCTTTCCTTCTCCTTTTTCAAAAGAAAGTGTTTCTATTTGATTCAGTGTGTTTTTATAGCCTTTCTGAATATCCATCATTTGATCTATTGTCATATTAGTTCGCACGTTGTTCTTGAGAGAGGATAATAAATCATTATAGTTCATCAAACTATTAACGGATGCCCCTTTTTGTAAAACAGCTTGAAGTACTTGTTTTTGTCTCGCTTGCCTTCCAAAGTCACCTAATGGATCATCATTCCGCATACGAACATAGCTCAATGCTTGTTTTCCATCTAAGTGGATCATTCCTTCATTGTAAATAAAGTCATCTACTTGAAAGGCATTTCCATTTTCAACGGTAACTCCACCTACAATATCAACAATTTCCTTAAAGCCTTCCATATTTACTTGAACAACATAATCAATAGGTATATTCAGCAGATTTTCCACCGAATGCAGGGCCATGTCCATCCCACCAAAAGCGTATGCATGATTTATTTTGTCTACTTTGTTTTTCCCTTTAATTTCAGTATACGTATCCCTAGGTATGCTAATTAATTTTGTAGAATTAATAGTTGGATTTACCGTAATGACGATGATTGTATCTGAACGTCCTTTGTCATTTTTCCGTTCATCTACACCAAGAAGAAGCAATGAAAAAGGTTGTTTTTTCACTAATTCAATTTCTTTGGTCCTTAGTTTAGAAACTGGACGTATTTCGGATTCATGGATGGTTTCCAGCGTCGTAGTAACTTTATAATAAAAGTTGCCTGCATATATAATACAGCTAATAATAAAACTTACAGCAACAAATATCCATACTGTTTTCTTTTTCATAGGGACTCCATTCTTTATCTTTGCAATACTATTGCGTTAATTAAATAGATAGGCACACTTAATTCCTGAAATAATCTGTTTTAGGTGAAAATGTCTTCTTGAATTATGAATCCCCGATCTATCATTGAATAAACTGAAGATGTATATTTAAAATATTCCCGTACCTCTCCCATTTCAGTTCCGCCATATCCTTACCATCGTTATCGCGTTCCCCACTTGGCTTCTTTAATCGTAAGAAGGGCAAACATTCTAAGTGGAAATAGTAATACTAAATGAATAAGCCCGTACAATGGTGCTAAGATAAAGATCAGCGGTCGCTTTACCACGTAATGGATGTTCCTTGCATAAGCAGACAAACTTAAAGATAGTAAGTAATAAAAAAACATTACCAATCCAAACGACTCAACCTGGTAGATAATCGCAAGGATAATAACAAATCCGAACAAAATCCAAAGTAGCATTTCAAAGGTAACCCAGATGAGGGTAATTGGCTTATGAAAACCTATTTTAAATGCGATGACACTCTCTCTAAAAAACGATTTATTCCATCTTATTTGTTGTTTCAAGAATTGTTTTAGATTATCTGGTACATCTGTATCACAACGAGCACCAGATTGGTAAACCGTTTTCCCTTTTAAAATTGCATAATTTGTTAAACAACGATCATCTCCTGATTGAACAGCTTTTCCTAAAAACAACTGTGAACCGTAGTGTTCGATATTATCCATGACGATTTCTCTTCTATAACAGCTAATTGGACCCGAACATACCAAAATATTCCCTGTGGTAGACTGGGCTGCACGTTCAACGCGAAAAGCATTGTCATACCTCATATCTAATAGTTTTGTAAACAAATTATGGTTTTTATTGCGAGCGTTGATATGTCCTGTAACAGCCATTACCTCAGGATTTGCAAATGGACGCAACAATTCTTTTAGTGCATCGGGATAAACATAACCATCTGAATCGACCGTGAAAAAGATATCACCTGTTGCTTGTTCGAAAGCCCATATTTGAGCATGACGTTTCCCTTGGTTTTTTGATAATTGATGCACGATTAATTTAGGATAGTGAAGTGATTTAGTCGAATCACGCTCCCTTTCCCACTTCTCTTTAAAATCTAAAACGGCTCGATAGCCACTGTCATCAACACTGCCATCGTCTATGAAGAAAATTTCATGAACAGGGTAATCCTGGTCCAAGATACTCTGTACTGTTCCCAAAACAGCTTCTGGCTTTTCATTATAAGATGGAATAAAAACCGACACCTTAACATCAGGCGGCTCATTCACATAGGGCTTGTAATAAAAAGAAAGCGTCATTTTTCCAATGAGATACACGATCATGATCGAGCCATATAGCCCAAACGTCTTAGAAACTCCCCCTTTAAAGCCCACATTTAAATATGTTATTCCCGCAAGCATTACTGTGAAAAGAAATAAGACTAAATATGTTTTTATATTACGTTCTGACTTTTGTTGCCATTGTAGCATACAGTTCCTCCTGCATTTTTATTATATTTTTTGACCCTAAAGGTGTCTTTTATAAAAGTAACATGTTAGACAGATGTAATTATCTCACTATAGAAATGCTCACTTTTTTTATTGAGACCCAATAATGAGTTGCTAACAACAGCATCTTACATAAATCACTCTTCAATTGAATCTAATCAAGCTGATTTTTACATTGAAATATGGATAAACTTGATGAAAAGGCAATCTCATGAAAAACCCCCTAGCTAACCGGGTGCACTAATAGTCTTAAAGTTTTCAATTATGGTTATTAGAGCTTTCAGGACATTGCCGTACATAAAAAAACCCAATTTCTCAGTCATATAAGATGAAAAATTGGGATTTACTGATTTGCTTGCCATATCGCTCTTGATCGTAAGTGTTTTTTGTTGGAATACGTGTACTTAGAAAGAGTCCTCTCATATGTTGCTAAGTCAACTGCCGTTATAGATCTTATAAACAGGAATACTCTTTTTTATAATTTGTAATAATTCACATTCTCAAAAGAGAAGTAGGTATTACGTGTATCAAAAATTAAAGCTGCATGTTCGTCAATCAACGCATAATTGATATTTGTATGATTTGTTAAAATCAACACTGCGTCTGCACGCAACATTAATTCTTCTGTTAGTGGTACCGTGTTCGTCTTCCAATTATCTACAACGACCGTTTCTATTAATGGATCGACAATTTTCAAGTTACAGTGTTTTTCTCTAAGGATGTTAATTACATCTAATGCTGGAGACTCACGGAAGTCATTAACATTCGGTTTATACCCTACCCCAACTACCACCACTTCAGCATCATGTAAATTTTTTTCTTGCATGTTTAAATAATGTGCTAATCTTTCTACAACAAAGTTTGGCATCGACTCGTTAATTTTATCTGCAGCTTCAATCAAGGTTGCCGTGATGCCATGCTGTTGACCAGCCCATAATAAGTATTTCGGATCCACTGGTATACAATGTCCTCCCACTCCCGGACCAGGTGTAAAAGGCATAAAACCATATGGCTTAGTTGAAGCCGCATCAATTACTTCCCAAATATCAATATCCATTTTATAGCAGAGTTGACTCATTTCGTTGACAAGTGCGATATTTATTTGACGGAACGTATTTTCAAGTAGTTTTTCCATTTCAGCAACCTTTGGGCTTTTTACCGTATAAACATTGGTATTAATAACTGTTTCATAGAAAACCCTCGCCACTTCTGCACAAGATTGTGAAATTCCACCTACTACTTTTGGTGTATTGGTCACCGAGAAATTTCGATTTCCTGGATCAATGCGCTCGGGCGAATATGCTAAAAATATATCTTGGCCAATCTGTACATTCTGTTTTTCTAAAATAGGGCGAACAATGTCTTCCGTTGTTCCAGGGTATGTTGTGCTTTCGAGAATAACGAGTGTATCCTTTGACATGTTTTGCTCAATGGCGTGGGCAGCTTCTACAATGTACGAAATGTTCGGTGTACCCTCTTCAGTTGTTGGTGTCGGTACACAAATTATAATGACATTTACTTCCGCAAGCTTAGTAAAGTTATTTGTAGGCTCGAATTTCTCCTTGTGGATCGCTTGTTGAATAATTATCGCAGGCATATCCGCTATATAACTTTGGCCACTTCTTAAGAGGCCGATTTTGTCATCATTTTTATCGAAGCCGATTACTTGAAATCCTTTATCCACGATTTCTAATGCAAGTGGTAACCCCACATAGCCAAGACCGATAATTCCAATTTTCGCCTTTCTTGTTGCAATATTTTCTGATAACTTTACAATCTTTGATGATTTTATTGTAGTCTTCATTTTTTATTGATTACTCCTTTTATCTATGTTGATATATTAACGATTTAATCTTTTTTAAAGTGATAAAAGATTCATTTGTCCATTTCTACTATAAAAAAACCCCTTTAAGATAGTGTTTAATCTATCAATTTTAGGTAACTCATTTTTTCTGGCTTACCACTTTATAATAGAGATATAGCTAAAAAAAATATTCCAAATTTGAAATAGCAAAATGATTTAAAGAAATCGGAAAATAAATAAACACATCGATTACACCCAATGAAAAAAATACAAAAAACCTACTAACCAAAGTTAGTAAGTTGAATGATCGTTCAATGAAGTATAATTTTTTGAATTGGGAGATGTCGCATTATGGTTCAGCTAAAAGACCTTGTTCGGTACAATAACAACGGTTTATTATTCTTTTCTTTCTGATTACTCAAACTTTAAGATATCATTCAACACCCCGATTTTTTTGCAATATAGTCTATCCTTCTTACATGTACAAACAGGTTTTGAAACGATAAACTAACTTTTTTTAATAGAAAGAGCCATTTTTCTTTTCTGCTGAGATGAGTAAAAACCTTGGTTTTCCGCTTCTCTCGTTCATATTAGAAATACTCTTTAATATTCCATCCGAAGGCAAAGGTTCTTTGACTGTTTTTATACTAAAACCAGCCACAATTAAAGCGTTTATATAAGTCAAAATCGTTCGATGATATTTCACAACATTCTTGGTATTTGCATATACCCCTTTTGATCTATTGCTGTCAGTTGGCCAATACAGTCGATTCCCTTGGTCATCGAAATACCAATCTTGTTCGTTACGAGCTGTAAAAATTGGATGTTCTACTGAAAAAATAAACGTACCACCTGGCTTTAGATAATCATAGATTTTGTTGCTGATTGTTTGAAACGACTTCGTATAGTGAAAAGTCAATGAACTGATAACCACATCAAATTGAGAAGCAGAAAAATGGATATCTTCAATGGCCATGTTACTATACGAAATGAAGGGATCATCTGTTTTTTTACGAGCTTTTTGAAGCATTTTTTCGGATGTATCCACACCTATCACAGAACTCGCTTGTTGCTCACGAGCATATCGGCAATACATACCGTCTCCACAACCTAAATCAAGTACACTTTTGTTCGTTAACTCTGGTATTAATGCTTTTAATATCTGCTGCTCCTCCGCAGGTTCCCCTCCTCTTTTTGAACGGGACATTTGCTCATTTGCAGAAAAGAAATTTCCATCATCATTTATATTTTGTATCATCCGTAATATAGCTCCTTTAAAAAATCTCTTTCAATAATTGATCAAGTTGGGCAAAGTGATTAATCGGACTACTAACAGAACGTTGAAGATCATCCTAGACTTTTCAGAAATCCAAAGTAAAACAATGACTTCTTACCGAGATATCGCTAGAACAAAAAGTCACAAGTATATTCGCAACGTGATTTTATGGCAACTCTTTTTCGGGTTTGAAGAGTGAGGTGCAAAACAATCACTACTATCTTCATATGTAAAGTATGTTCTATCAAAATTGCTTTAATTTTTCTTCATCGTCATAGTTTGTATAAGCGACAGTGTCAGTACGCAAGTTGATGCTAGTTCTGTCGCTGTTAAAACCCTTTTTAATCCTACAATTTATTCCGTTTACTTCTTCCATAATAGAGGAAAAGAATAAGAAGAATATTTCAAATTTGAAATAGCACAACACACAAAAAACAGGCTTACAAAATGGTCCTAAACAAAACATGATTATTTGATTAAGTAGCTTTCCGGTGAGTTATTCAAAATCAATTAGGGCAATTAGACATAAGCAAATAGTATTGACAGGTTTAAACTTAAGATTTATTTTTATATTGACCGGTTGTTATAATTTAGGGGTGATTGAATAATGAGTGCTAAAGGAAAAACCAAGGAACAAATAGTAAAAACAGCTTCACGGCTATTTCAGTTACAGGGCTATCATGCCACAGGTGTACAGCAAATTATCGAAGAAAGCGAGTCACCTAAAGGTTCATTGTACTATTACTTTCCAGAAGGCAAAGAACAATTAGCTGTCGAGTCTGTTCAGTTAACAGCACATTTTATAGGTAACTCTATTAAGGAAAGTCTTGATAAAGAAAAGGACGCTGTAAAAGCCATACAATCTTTAATTTATTATTTGGCTGAGTTTTTTCAAACAACATTAAGGCTTGAAGGGGTTCCGATTGCAGCTGTTGCTTTAGAAACGTCGTTAATTAGTGACTCCTTAAGAATGGTATGTCAAGAAGCTTATAACGAATTCCAAGATCTATTCAAACAAAAATTACTGCAAGCAAATTTCGAGGAGGAAAAAGCACGTCAATTAGGAATTGTCGTCAATTTGATGATTGAGGGAGCATTTTTAATTTCATTTACAATGGGTAATGCAGAGCCGTTACACCTAGTAGCTGAAAAAATTCCATTGCTTTTACAACAATAAAAATATTCTTTGGAGGGATTTTATGAAAGTATTAGTAACTGGCGCATCTGGTAATGTAGGGCGATATGTAACAGCTGAACTACTAAAGATGCATGAACAAGTCGTGACTTCAGGAACGAATTTAGAGAAACTTCAATATTTGTTTGGAGACACGGTTGAGAAAGTGCTACTAGATTTTACTGATTCCTCCACTTTTCAAGAAGCACTTAACGGTGTAAACCGGGTATTTTTGATGCGGCCACCACATCTAGGTAAACCACAAGATTTATACCCATTTATTGATGCAATGCAACAAAGAGGTATCCAATTAGTATCTTTCTTATCGCTAATGGGCGTAGAGAAAAATACAATACCACCCCACCACAGAATTGAGAAGTATATAGAAGCCATTGGTCTTCCATATGCCCATGTTCGACCTGGGTTCTTTATGCAAAATTTATCAGGTGTACATTCGGTTGAGATTAAGGAAATGAATCAAGTTTTCGTACCAGCAGGTAAAAGCAAGACAAGTTTTATTGATGCAGCAGATATTGGTCTTTCTGTAGCCACCTTATTACACAATCCTGAGAAATATCAGAATAGTGCTCATACCATTACTGGACCAGAAGCACTTGATTATTATCAAATAGCCGATATTCTGACAAACGTAACCGAGAGAAAGATAACCTATGTAAAACCAAGCTACTTAAAATACAGAAGCTATTATATAAAGAAACGAGGTCTTGACAAAGCCTATGTCAACGTGACAGTGGCTCTCTATTTCATGACCCGTATGGGCACAGCCAAAGCCGTGACAACGGATTTTATAAAGTTAACTGGAAAACAACCAATATCCTTTGAACAATTTGCAAAAAATCATATTGATTGTTTTAAGTAATTCATCTCAATATATCAAACCAATATTTATACCTTTATTATTACAAAAAATAACCATTTGAATCGGAAGGCTAGTCAGCGTGGCGTGTTGAGTATTTCACATATGAACTAAGCACTTTTGGCGAAAGCGATTGCCTTAAAATTTCATTTGTTCTGCGTCTATTTAAATGCGGCATCCTCTGTTAAGTTTGAAAGCTTTTAAATATATCCAATACGCTCTGGCAATCATCAATGTCCTACTCTTTCTTTTTGAAAAAATACAGTAATAGAATTAAATATGCCGCTTCACTTTTTCGCAGAAAAGGGTGTCTCAAATGACTTTTGAGACACCCTCATTTGTTACATCATTTCCATTGCAAACGCAGCATTTTCTGATAATATTTACCATAAGATGTTTACGTAACGTTCAAAATGGTTGTTGCTGTTTCATGACCCGATAGGTCGCCCATTCCATGTAACATTTTTAAGCATAGAACGTCAATACAACTAGATGATAAAGGAGAAAGTTTGCAATGAAGCATATAATCTTTGATTTTGATGGGACACTGGCAGATTCAACCGCCGTGTTTGCATCAGCATGGAATACATTAGCACAGAAATATAAATTTAAAGGAATTGAATTGAAGGAAATTGATACATTGAAAAAATTATCGATTTCAGAACGCAGTAAATTATTTGACTTCCCGATGTATAAATTGCCCATGATTTTACCGCAATTTTATAAATTGTATCGCCAATCGTTAAATGATGTTCATCTTTTTGATGGAATGAAAGAAGTTCTGATGGAGATTGATAGGAGAGGCTATAAGATCTTAATTATTTCCTCTAATTCTAAGGACAATATTTTAGAGTTTCTAAAAATGAATGGTATTCATTGTGTTGCCGATGTTCTTTGCTCCAACCGTATTTTCAGCAAAGATAAAGTCATGAAAAAGTTTTTAAAGGAGTCTAACGTCAACTCCTCTGAGGTGCTATACATTGGGGATGAACAAAGAGATATTGTTGCCTGTAAAAAGGCAGGTGTACCTATTATTTGGGTAGAATGGGGCTATGATGCAATAGAAGTCGTACAAAATGAAGAACCTGAATACAAGGTAGCTACACCTCAAGAAATTTTAGAAATTATTTCATAATGGAGAAGGATAATAGCATTCTACATGTCTATTATCCTTTTTATTTCGAGTTATTCTTTGATCTCGCTAATATGCAGTAGCTTTTCAGCTGTGCTATTAACGCCTTTATAGGCATCTGTTAATTCATGCATACTCGTAGCAAATTGTTGTGTAAAGGCAGCAATTTGATTTGCAGACGCATTGACTTGATCAATGGATTGTTTAATATTTTCTAATTGTTTTGTAATACTTTCAGCACTTTCCGAACTACTTTGAGACATTTTTTGTATTTCTGAAGCAACGACAGCAAAGCCACGCCCGTGCTCACCTGACCGAGCAGCTTCAATGGAAGCATTCAAGCCAAGAATTTTTGATTTCATCGCTAGATCTTTTACTATATTAACAATCACATTAATTTGTTCAATATCCCCTGCCATGGATTCCGAGAAATTCGATAATTCCGCTAAACGATTGGAAACATCCGCACTAGAAGTGGCTAAGCCTTCATTTGTGGCAGTCATCTCTTCAACAGTACTGGAAAGCTCGGTTGCCAATAAGCGCATATTATCCATTTTTTCATTGGAAATAATGGCACTTACTACACCGATCACATGGCCGCCATCAAAAATAGGTTGTGCAGAGGCGATGTATGCCATGCCAAACCCTTCGGCTCCACGTTCTTCTTTGACAAATCGACCTGAGCTCAAGGCGATTTCAGTTGCAGTTCCTCGATATTTATGTACAGTTTCACCAACCCCTACTTTTAAGTCAACACGTTTACCTGGTTTATAGGCGAGAACTTTTTCTGTATCTGCCACGATGACACAAGTATCCTCTGGATAAGTTGCTTGGTATAAATCAATCGACTCAATTACCGCCTGTAGTTTCGGATGCATTGTCTTTCCCCTTCCCCAAAGCTTTACTAAAATAGCTCAATTTAACTATATCATGTCACTTAAAAAAAGACACCAACGTTCTCGGCGTCTTTACACTACATTATGGTTTAGTCAATATATCTACATATTTTTCAGCCGTCCGTATTTCGATTGTTAGAAAATCCTTCCCATAGCTAGCTTTTATTAAAAATGGCACATCATTCGTGTTTTGAAACCTAAAATCTAAACCACCGTACGAAACCGTAGCATCTCTTCCTTTTGGAACATACCCCACGTCTAATGAATGATGATGGCGCTCCACATATTTAATTGGAATTTGATCTACTGCATTAAACAATGTTGAGGAAGTTTGACAGATACCACCACCGATACCCATTACAACCTTCTTATTGATAATTTCGGGTGCAGGCTGATAGCCATTCACTTCGTCTCTTGGTCCTACAATCGTATTAAAAGAGAAGGAATCTCCACTACCTACGATGACGTTATTAATCGCCATGGCAGACAGCTCAATGTTTTTATTTCTTCCGCTATCAGTGCTATTGAAATAAGTCGTATATGATGCAACAACGACATCCTCTAATAAAGGAAGATCCTCTAGATAATAGCCACTTTCTGTAATATAGAGAGGCATTTCTACTTGACCGCCAGTCGCTGAAGCTTCTAGAATTCGCTCCACTAATTCACTTTCTTTTAAAATCATTTGTGGTCTTCCCTTAATTACTTTTCCTTCTCTACCCAATCGATCGAGCACCATTCGCTGGTCATAGCCATCTGTTGTGTCTGTTCCTCTCGCTAATTCCTTTGCTAACTGTTCCATATGCTTTTGATAAGCTTGCTTATCTGTATCAAAGCCGAATTCCTTTGGAGAAATGATTTTGATAATCTTGTTTGTAGTTGGATCAACAACCTCAATCAGTTGCTCTTGTTCATAAGTAACAGGTTGCTGTAATTCTTCGATTTGCAGCTCAGGTTGTCGAATTTCTTGTTCTAGTTTCTTGTCATTGGCCGCTTTTTCCTGACATCCTACTAGCCCCATCATACAAATCACACAAAATGTAGCCAGCCACTTCTTTTTCAACCATGAACACCTACCTCTATCTTCATACTACAGAGACATCTTATTCGTATATTGCTCATAGTGTGTTGTTTTTTGGTCAATTTTATTTGTTCATACAGAAAAACACTCTCCAATGTCGAGTGAAACATTAGAGAGTGTTTACTTTAGTAGCTGGTTGGTCCTAATTGAACGCCATCAGCGTCACAATTAGCGTTATTGTCGTCATTATTCGAATTGCTATTGGGATAGTCAGGACGAGATGTATCAACATTTGATTTTTCTTCCTTCATAAATAAGCCCTAAAAAAAATGGAGTAGCTCTAGTTAGAATAATTAAAGAAAAAAATAACAGCTATTCAGACAAGCTCCACTCTGACCAACTTTCACGGTTTGAATTAGTGCTTTATCGCTAATTTACTATGTATATACGTTCTATTTTCTAATATACTGCCTAAATACTACTGACAAATATCAATGATAGGTCTATTAACATACGAAAAAATAGTAATAGTTTAGTACAATAAAAAGTATATTGCCAAATTTTTCTGAATAAAAGGAGGAAGTTACGATGCCTCACACATTATTATCTTCTAAAATAACGATACCACACCATTCACCTACTCTGATAGAACGAACACAATTATTCGATTTATTCGACCAACATATACATGTCAAAGTGACCATTTTACGCGCACCAGCGGGTTATGGGAAGACAAGTATACTTAGTAGTTGGCTTAAAATTAAAGAAGAAGCTATTGCATGGGTATCACTTGATACTGCGGATAATGATCCTATTCGTTTCTGGACATATGTATTACACGCCATTGCTAGGGCCTATTCAAATCAAATTGATCAAGTGCTTGCACCACTCTTAAATACACAGGACCCTGCAACACTTGAATTTTTTATCCACTCTTTATTAGAAGAAATTAACACAACAGAGCAGCCTATATACATTGTACTAGATGATTATCATTTGATTGACAATCCAATAATTCATCAGCTCATGTCTCAATTCATAGAATATCTTCCTTGTCACGTACACATTTATGTATCCACTCGTTCAGTCCCTCCCCTCCCTATAGCCAAGTGGCGAGTGAAACAATGGGCACATGAATTTCATCCTGGACATTTACGGTTTACTTTTCAGGAGGCAAAGCGATTTTTTTCTTTCAAACATACAGCCTCTTTAACGCACCAACAATTACAAAACATTTTAGACAAAACAGAAGGTTGGGTTGCTGGTTTATTGTTAATGAGCTTGGCAAATGAAAATGAAATAGAGTCATTAGAAGAATCAGCGCAGCCATTTATTTCGGAGTTTCTATGGCAGGAAATTATTCATAACCTCCCACACGAAACACAAGCATTTCTGCTGCGCACATCCCTATTACATGAGCTTGATCCTACTATTTGTGATCAATTGACAAAGCAAACGAATAGCCGTGAGCTATTGGAAAATTTAGAAGCTAAAGGGCTTTTTACAATTCGACTGCAATCCAACAAACCCGTTTTCCGATACCATCATTTATTAGCTGAAGCTTTACAAATGGAATTAAGTAGACAATATTCCATACAAGAGATCCATGCTCTTGTTCTTGAGACAGCACAATTTATTTATCATCAAGGGGATTATATCTCGGCTATTGAACTAGCGCTCAAACATGAACAATATGAACAAGCAGCCCCATGGATCACTGAACATCTTGTTCAACTCTATTTATCAGGACAAACCGCTACATTTATGCGTTGGTTACATCAACTCCGTCAAGCGCAGTACAGTGCTTCTTATGAAATGCTTGTCATAGGCTTCCTAACTGCCATCTCAGCAATGGAAGTTGAAACAGCATCCTCACTTATGCAAGAACTTGAAGTGCGACAATTGACAGAACATTGGATGGAGCAAGAAGAACATGCAGCTATGACATATATTTATGAAAGTGCAAAAGCTTTTGCACTTGTAGCTTCGGGTGGAGATTTACGATTAGTTGAAGAAATTATGCGCAAGCAGCTTGCGAAAGGGACTATTTCATCGCGTTGGGATCATGTTCCTATCCCCTACAATAGTTTTGAATATAAACTTTTACGCACAAGTATTGGATCAAAAGGAAAACTTCAACTTTTGGAAGAGGGTGCTGTGATTAGTGAGCTTTTTAGAGAAACATCTTTACAATCAGCGAATGTCACAGCATTTAGCTATGGGGTTGCTGCTGAATCTTTATATGAACGGAATATACTAGAATGGGCACAAAAGGAACTTGAAATAGCCATCAAGCTAGGTCATCAATTAAAGGATTCTGGCTTATTTATTCCAATGTATTTACTTAAAGCAAAAATTTATGTACAGCAAAATCAAATTAGTTCAGCTCTTGCCATGCTAGGACAGTTATTAGAGGATGTATCTGAAAAACATTGGCGAACATCTGTACAAATTATGCAAGCCTATTGTTACATTCTTAATGGCGATATCCAACAGGCAGATTTAATCTTACAGGCTACCAAAACAAAACAACCATTTTGGCTATTGGTACACGCCCGTCTATTATTAGTGAAGGAATTACCGAACGAAGCCCTAACGACAATCATTCAGGTGAAAACAAAAGCACAGCAGGAAGAACAAATTGCGACTATTGTTGAAGCTACAGTACTTGAAGCGATTTGTCATCAACGGCTTGGTAACCAAGAAATTGCCTTAGAAATTTTACATGAGGCGTTTAAGCTTGGAGTAAAATTTTATTATGTTCGAACATTTTTAGATGAAAAAGACGTATTACCACTGTTAGATAGTTATTTTGAACAGCTTGGTCAAAAGTGGGATATGATACCTACTGATTATTTTACCTATCTTCAAAAAGGAACAAAAATTAACGTAACATCTACAGAAATACTTACACAACGTGAAAAGGAAATTTATGATTTACTAGTAGAAGGTGTAACAAATCGTGAAATCGCCAAGCAGTTGCATTTATCAGAAGGAACCGTTCGAGTATATCTATCTACTATATATAGTAAGCTCGGTGTTAATTCACGCGCTAAGGCTATTACTCTTAAGAATCAGCAGTAATGGCGTTAAGCTGCTCTCAAACTTTAAACAAAAGGCAACTAGTATAGCACCTAACTTTCTTGGCAGGCTACCTACTGCTTTGAAAAATTAACATCTTACCTAACTAAATGCACATTAGTTCTAGTAGACAACTTTATGCGTGCTAATGTTTGTTTAAATCCATACACTCAATTCCATTGTAATTGGCTAAAAAACAAGAAAATACTGAAGAATGTTAATATTTGGTCAATTAACATTTGAAAATTAATACATTAAAAAGAGCATCTACTAGCTATGAATTTAGCTAGTAGATGCTCTTAAAGCTCGGTAGAGAAATACCAACATCTCTCTATACCTTCAGTTACAACTGAATTTGGAGCAGTTCTATACTGTTATTTTTGAATAAACATTTGTGTCCAGTAATTGCCTTCCTGCACATACCCTACACCAATATGTGTGTAGCTTTTATTTAAGATATTTGCTCGGTGTCCTTCACTGTTCATCCAAGCCGTAACAACTTCTTGTGCTGAACGTTGTCCTTTTGCAATGTTTTCACCAGCTGATTTATACGAAATGCCGAAGTTTTTCAACATTGTAAAAGGTGTACCATACGTTGGACTTGTGTGATCAAAGTAATTTTTATCATGCATATCTTGAGACTTGTATTTGGCTACTCTTGATAGCTCCCAATCTTCTTGTAATGCTGGAAGACCTGCTTTAGCACGTTCCGCATTAACTAGTTTCACAACCTCTTGTTCAACACTTGCCTGTTCTTTTACTGGGACATTAATTTTTTGTCCAGGATTAATTTGATTTGGGTTTGCAAGCTGTGGGTTGGCATCAATTAATTCTTGTACACCTGTTTCTGTTTTCAATGCTATTTTCCAAAGAGTGTCACCAGATGTCACTGTATAGGATTCGGCTGCCATTGCCGCTACTGGTACTAATAATGAAACTGCTATTACTGAAGTAAGTGCTGCTTTTTTTATTTTTTTAAACATGTCAATCATCCTTCCTGTTTGCTCTACCATTATCGTAAATAGTTTTAGAGCCATAATCATCACAAAATATATGGAAGGATTTTTACAATTGTATTACATGCGAACAATATGAAGTGACGATTCCCTTTATAACGCCTTTCTTCATCATTTGCTTTGTCATAAAGTTGCAATCTATTTGTAATTGGCATACATTACTAATAGATTCATTACTAAAAACTTGCTCAACATAACCTATTTTGCCATTTTTTTTCGCTGTAATCGATAAATTAATAGAATATAGAGCCCATCATAAAAGAGCGTTGCCACCGAAATAATAGTAATCAGTGGTGTGCGGAAATAGAGATAAAAGCCAATTGCAGCAAACAAAGTACCAACCATCTTACAGACGGCAATCCCCATTGACTGACCAGCTAAATTCCCTCTCTGCAACAATAAAGCGATAAATAACCCTGACATCATGAGATTTTGGAAAAAAGCTGCGTACTTCCCTTCGAAATCCTGAAACTCATAGACTATGCCTAAAATCATCAACATGCTGAACATTAACGTTACTAGAAAGGAGAAATACAATAATTTTTTTGAAAGGATTTTTCGATATTCTTTTGGGGCATAGCGTAAAAATTGCATCAATATAAAGATGTCCAATACGAGCCAAATAAGCGTAATGAATCGTTGGAGATCATTTTGCGGGTAGAAAAAAGCAAAAATAAACTCCCATGAAATATTGGCACAAATCGCAACCATGGGCATGCCATATGTTTTATCTCGCCATCCTTTATAAATAACGAGTATATATGTAATGATCCAAAAAAGACCCATGCCCAATTGGCAAACCAATAATAGGTTTAGTTGATTCAGCGTTACTCTCTCCCCTATATAAGATTCCTCATACTATATGTGAAGAAATCTATTCATTATGTCTAAAAGTGGAATAGTAGGGTAAAGGAGTAGCTAAATAGCTTTTGAATGCAACCTATACATTCAAGAAGCAATCCTATATAGTAAAACGAGGTGATTGAATGAAAACAAAAATTTGTGTAGATAATGAACAATTTATCGCTGGGACTACCTTAAAAGATGAGATGGAACTAGAGCAAAATAATATGGCCTTGCATACTTGTGACAATGTTCAAGCTGTCATTGACAATCGTCAGCATTTAGCCGCTACATTGAACTGTGACTTACAAAATTTTATTTGTACCGAGCAAACACATAGTGCGAACTTCCATAAAGTCATATTAGCCGACAAAGGACGTGGAGCTGAGCATATGGATACGGCGGTTAAAAATACCGACGCTCTTTATACAGTAGAGCCCAATTTAGTATTATGTAGTTTTACGGCTGATTGCGTCCCTGTTATTTTTTATAATACTGTGAATGGTTTAATTGGTGTCATTCATTCAGGATGGCAAGGGACTGTCAAAGAAATAACTCTTAAATTGTTCCAGCATCTATTGGACGAAGAACAATGTCGCCCAGAGGATTTTCATGTTCAAATTGGTATGGCTCTGAGTCAGCAAAAATTTGAGGTGGACGCAGACGTCTATGAAAAATTCCATAGCCTCGGCTACGCAGAGGAATTTATGTACTATCAAGCAGAAACCAATAAATATCATATTGATAATCAACAAACCGTCAAAAAACAATGCGAGCTTGCTGGTATTCCAGCTGAGCAAATTCAAATCGATGAGACTTGCACATTCCTTAGTCCCGATGGCTTTTCCTACCGTCAAGACAAAAAAGCGGGTAGACATTTAAGTTTTATTATGCGAAAAGAGCATTAACGGCAAAGGCCAATTCTAAAAGTAAAAAATACTCAATGAATTGGCCTTCTCTCTTATTTTAATGTACCTGTACTAATAATGGATGTTTCTACATGTAGTTTAATATCTAATTTCCTTATAAGGTCTCTCGTTTTTTCAGTTGTCCATTCACCATAATAATACATTCTAAATTCTTCACTTAATCCAGCTGGATCTACCTCCATATTATTTAATCGCTCTAAAAATTCCCCAATATTTTTTTCAAGTTGTTTATTTACATCTTTTTCCAATTCACTAATACTTTCAGTAGTAATTAATTGAGATTCTCTCTCCCCCTTATATTCACTCAATGTACCCTTGATCTTTAAGAAAATTGTTAATTTTGGTGATTCTATGTTTTTATTACTCACCTTTTTCACAGTGCTCTCAATCAAATCAATCATTAGTTTCTCTTCTCCATGCCCTGCGTTTAAATCTAGATGCAAAGGAGCAAGATTTTTTCGTCCACTTAAAGCTTGAATAACAAGCGCTTCTTCAGGTTTAATTAATTCATGCATACGATTCCCTTTGAAAACCGCAACACCGTTAACCTCTAATTTTTCACCTCGCTTTTCAATAAAAGGTAATACAGTATCAAACACTGGATTCGTTATCGTATACATAAAATCATGAATATTTGTATTAGGATTAAAGGCGGTATTAATACTAGGCTCTAAAAGATTATTTAAATAAAAATTAATACTTGGTTTATCTGGATAATCTGCTTTTAATATAGCTTCCGCATTATCCTTCACCACGGCAATCAACACTTTATTCCCCACTTCAGCATTGCGATATAAATGTTGGATGATTTTCCTTATATCCCCTTTTCTCGCAAAATCCTCGTTTACTAAGACGACACGTAATTGATTGAATACAATTTTTTTATCTGATTGTTTTTCTATTTCTACTATCCCACTCGACACTAGATCTGTTGTAATAGAGAAAATTTGTGTGTTTTTCTTTGCTTCAGGAGAATATTGGGGAATTGCTACAGTTAGCTTCATTTGATTTTCATCAATATAGTCAAAAGCCATCGAATCTACCATCCCAACATCCTCTAAAGGAACTTTTAACTCTTTCCTAGAACAACCTACAAGTAAAACTAAAACAAAAAAAGAAATGATGCATAGACGTTTTTTTCTCATACCTGCACCTGCTTTTTTCGAAGGGTATAAATGATAATTAAAAACACTGGCCAAATGACAATTAGATAGCCAACATAGTTACTTGCCAAAAATAATTTTTCTTGAAATTCACGAGAAAAAGGCATTCTTATTATCACAAATATGATGATGGTGATGACATACAATGGATAATTTTGCTTCTTCTTTTTTGTAAACAAGGTATCTACACCTCGTTTCGCACACCAAACATAAGCCGTGACCGAAGATAAGATTAGAAAAACCCAAAGTGTAATGCCAATAATATCGATTCGCTCAATAAAGGTAAATTCTCCTGCTTTAAATAAATTTAATACTGAAAATTCTACTCTCTTTAATTGCCACTCTGAATAATACATTACACTTATGGCTGTTGTAATAAAGCATAAAAATATACTAATCCAAATGCCAATTAAAGAATGACGAAATGCTTTTTTTTGATCGATGATAAAAGGAAAATAAAATAAAATCAATTCGTAACCAAGAATAGAAAAATAACCTTGCTTTATCGCTTCGAAAAACTCCTTACTTGTAAAGTTGAATAGAGGAAAAAAATGACTCGGATCGCCTTTTTCAATCGCCCAACGCGTAAAATAGATTATCCAAATCGTAATAAAAAATGTCATCACGGAAAATCTTGCAATTGATTTAATGCCACCACTTACTATGTAAATAAGTAAGAGCAAAAAGCAAAGTACAGGCAATGTGATTGTTTGTTCCTGCAAAGCTGTACTTTGAATTAAGTGCATATAATTACTAATAATCCCTGCACTAAAAACGATAAATTGGATAATGATGAGAAAGTTGATTAATCTCCCTACCCATTTCCCCAACAGTTTTTCATTCATCCGAAATAGATCATCGTTGGGAAACTTAGAACAAAGCCATACCATGGCAAATGCAGTTAGTGTGGCAAGCAAGCCAAATAGAAGGGGCATAAATGTTTGTGCATAACCCATAGAACTTAATTTTTGAGGTAGTGAAAGGATGCCGGTACCAACCATAATGCTTTGTGCTAAGAAAATGACATGATAGCGATTTAACACCTTTCCATTCGTTGTACTCAAAGTAGACCACCTCATTCAGTTTCTATTTTTTCTGCGCTTTTGAAATACCTGATTTGTTTTTTAAATATTTGGTTGGAAATCGAATGACATTATCCAATAAGTCAGTTGGCTTTCTTGGAATGGCTGGTGTCATATAATGTGTTCCTAAAGATTTTAAACTTAATAAATGATGAATTAACCAGGCAAAGGCAAGCATCTGACCAAACAAGCCAAAGAGCCCTGCGGATAAAATAAAAATATAACGAATAAATCGGCTCGTATTACTCATTAAAAAGATCGGTGGTAGGAAAGATAATAAGGCAGATGTTGCGACTAATACAATGAGAATATTACTGAGTAACCCAGCTTCTACGGCTGCGGTACCAATAACGATACCTCCTACGATACCAATGGTTTGACCGACTTTTGCTGGCATTCGGGAGCCTGCCTCTCGTAAAACCTCGATAATAAGTTCAATAAATAACACTTCAATCAGAGGTGGAAATGGCACCTTACTTCTCGATTCTTGAAGATTTAATAATAATTCATATGGCAAAATTTCTGGATGAAACGTTAACGCTGATATATACATGGGTGTAATCATGATGGTTAAGAAAAAACCAAAAAAGCGCAGCATCCTTAATAACGATGCCGTTGTCCAACGGTTGTAATAATCTTCAATCGAAACGAACATTTCAAAAAAAGATGTAGGACAAACAATGGCTAATTGACTATTATCCATAAAAATGACAATCCTACCATCAAGAAGATAGCGACAAATACTATCCGGTCGAACTGTCATGTAATATTGCGGAAAAGGTGATAATGGATTATCCTCAATTAATTGCTTTAACACTGAAATATCCGTAAATAATGGATAATCCACTTGATCAATACGATTTCTTAGATCATCCAAATTACTGTGACTCACAATATTTTCCATATACATAATCGATATTTTTATATTGGTTTCGGACCCAACAATATGGTTTTCATTTTTTAACATGGAACTTTGAATACGTCTTCTCACTAAAGAAATATTCGTTTCTAATGATTCTGTAAATGCATCCTGCGGACCGATTACCGTAGACTCTGTTTCGGTATCTGTAATAGCCCTTGTAGGTGCACTGTACGTATCCACACTTAAAAGTGCATTCACTTCGTGGAAAAAAAGAAGGGTCTGTCCAGCATTCAGTTTTTTAACAACACCTTGAATATCCTTTGGGTCCACATATTGCGCCATTTGATGAATTTGTTTCAAATTATTGGCCAACGGAATTGTCACCATAGTTTGTAAGGTCATTTTTTCAATGAGTGAAGAGAAATAAATGACCGTTACATCCCCTTCTTCTGTAGCCACCATTTTCAGTTTTACATCATCTACTTTGTCTATTTCCTGCTTAATTTTAGCTACAATTTGTTCCGGTATCTTGTTCATTCCGTTCACCCCCTTTAATTCCGATGGTTACCTGTTCTTATCATTCATTTTTTTAGTAGTTTGGCTTTTTTCAGTTTATTTATGTAAAAATTGTGCTAACAAAAAAAGGATACATCCCTAGTTGAGATGCATCCTTACATACTATTCTATAGAATCCTTACTGTAGCGGTTTTTGCCAATACCAAAAGCATAATAGCTAATCGTTACGAGTGCTAAAAAGATGATGCCAACAATTAACGAAACACGTGTATCATCATTAATCCACATACCGACTAGCACCATAATTAAAAAGATAATTGTTAAATAATTGGTTAAAGGGGTTAAAGGCATTTTGAAAGGGTGTTTAGCCAGTTGCGCTCCTTTCACTTTCCTAAATTGAATTTGACTAATTAGAATGATGAACCACGGAATCATCCCAGGTAAAACACTCGCACTATACACATAGACAAATAAATTTTCAGGTGCAATATAGCTTAAGATGACCCCAATAACTAAACCAACTATCACGCCTACTGTCCCAAATATTGGTACGCCATTACTAGAAAGCTTGGCGAAAAATTTTGGTGCTTGCCCATTCATGGCAAGTGTATATAACATACGTCCAGCACTATAAATCCCACTGTTACAACCTGACATAGCCGCTGTAATCACAACAAAATTAATAATTCCTGCGGCAGCTGTAATACCCACTTTGGCAAATGTCGCAACAAATGGACTACCAATTGTACCGAGTTCGTCCCAAGGATAAACTGTAACAATTACAAAAATTGCACCGATATAGAAAATCAAAATACGCCAAATAATACTTTGAATGGCATTTGTAATCGTTTGTTGTGGATTTTTTGCTTCCCCTGCCGTAATCCCAATGAGCTCTACTCCTTGATAAGCAGCAACTACTAAAGATAAGGCAAAGAAGAAGCCTGTCCAGCCACCAGTAAAGAACCCACCATGACTCCACAGATTGGATAAGCCAATCGCGATGCCATCATTGCCAAAGCCAAAGAAAATTAGCCCAATTCCTGCAACAATCATTAAAATAATCGTGACGATTTTTATCATGGCAAACCAAAATTCAAATTCACCAAATGATTTAACAGAGATGAAGTTCGCCACGCCTAATATCACCATTGCAATAAGACCAGGTATCCAAGCTGGTAACCCTGGATACCAATACTGCATATACGTACCCACTGCTATAATTTCCGACATCCCAACAATTACCCATTGGAACCAGTTACTCCACGCGGTTAAATAACCAGCTAAAGGATGAATATACTTATAGCCAAACGTTGCAAAAGAGCCTGTACTTGGCTCCATGTAAAGCATCTCACCCATTGCTCTCATAATGAAAAAAATAAAAATACCTGCGATTCCATAGGCAAGGAGTACAGAAGGTCCCGTCCATTGGATAGCACTTGCAGAACCCATAAATAAACCTACACCAATCGTACCGCCAAGTGCAATCATTTGAATATGACGTGCTTCTAACCCTCGATTTAATTCCTTATTGGCCACTCCATAACGCCCCTTTTCCTTGTGTTCTCTCTACGTTGAATTTACTTTAAAATAATAATCAATTTTTCAAAAAAAAACAAATGTATTTTTAGGAAAAACACAAAATAATGATATTTTGATAGTTTTAGCAAATTTTTTCCTATTCAACTCATTACACTTTATTTCGCAAAAACAATTGACCTAATAATCAAAAAAGTATAATATTTTTACATATTTCTAAGAAAATGAGGTTTATTTGTGAGTAAATTATTATTAAGAAGAAAGAAAATAGAGGATTTATTGCAAAATAGCGGGACTATTCAACTAAAGAAAACTTTAGGTGCCTTCGATCTTATCTTATTAGGCATCGGTGCCATTGTCGGCACAGGCATTTTCATCTTACCTGGAACAGTTGCCGCAACCCATGCAGGACCAGGGATTGTTTTTTCTTTTATTATTGCAGCACTTGTATGTGCTTTCGCAGGTATGTGCTATTCTGAATTCGCTTCAAGCGTTCCCGTAACAGGGAGTGCCTATACGTATGGTTATGTTGTCTTTGGAGAGCTTATCGCATGGTTAGTAGGATGGGCATTGCTCTTGGAATATGGTCTAGCCGTTGCCGCCGTTGCTACAGGTTGGTCATCTTACTTAAATGCACTACTTGCTGGGTTTCATATTGTTCTACCAGCAGCTATTTCTGGGGCATTTAATCCTGCTTCCGGAACATATATCAATTTACCGGCAATCTTTATTATTTTTGCTACAGCATTTCTATTAACTTTAGGTATTAAGGAATCAACAAGATTAAATTCGGTGATGGTTTTCTTAAAGGTTGCTGTGATCTTATTATTCATTGGAGTAGGCGTATTTTATGTAGAGCCTAGTAACTGGGAACCCTTCCTACCTTTTGGGGTTAGCGGCGTCTTAAGTGGTGCGGCACTTGTGTTTTTTGCTTATTTAGGATTTGATGCTGTTTCCTCAGCTGCAGAGGAAGTAAAAAATCCACAACGCAATATGCCTATTGGTATTATCGGTTCTTTACTCATTTGTACTGTGCTTTATGTTGCTGTATCACTCGTGTTAACGGGTATTGTTTCATATCATGATTTAAATGTTAGTGATCCTGTTAGCTATGTTATGCAGCTCGTCCATCAAGACTGGATTGCGGGGATTATCTCTCTTGGGGCTGTTGTAGGAATGATGACAGTTATTTTAGTCATGTCCTATGGGGGGACTCGTTTACTTTATGCATTAGGGCGTGATGGACTACTGCCAAAAAGTATGGCTGAACTAAGTCCCAAGTTTAAAACGCCAGTGAAAAACACATGGGTGTTTGCACTATTAGTTGCCTTTTGTGCTGGCTTTGTGCCACTTTCAAAACTTGCAGAGTTAGTAAATATGGGTACTTTAGTGGCATTTACTATTGTTTCAATCGGTGTTGTCTATTTGCGTAAAAATAAAAACATTCCATCTGGTGGCTTTAAAGTACCATTTTTCCCTGTATTTCCAATTGTATCATTCTTCATGTGTCTATTTTTAATTTTGCAGCTTTCTGTTCATACTTGGATTGCATGTGGTATTTGGTTTATAATCGGTAGCATTATTTATGCAGTCTATGGGCAAAAACATAGTGTGATGAATAATAAATAATGAAATGGCCCATCCATCGGTAGAGATACCACTAGCTTAAATTAAAAAACTCTATTCCATCATCGCATGCAACGATTGGAATAGAGTTTTCTTAGTTATTGTAATAAAGTTTGTTCTTGCAATTTCGCAGAGAAGTATTTTCGTGCATCTGCTGTTAGAAGCTGCAATAATGTCACTTCTTCTTGCCGAGCAAATTCCACAAACATTCCGCTTAAATTTTCGTAGACATATTTGATTTTAAAGCCACTATCCAAATAATGATCTACTTTTTGGATTTCCTCTGTGCTTTGTTGGAATTCAGACATGCCATCACCTCACCTTCATTTGAAAATGTCTTGATGTTGTCTTGCTTATTCGGCACCCTTCATTTCTAACAGAGGATCTGGTTGCTCCACAAGTTCTTCTTCATCAGGGACGGGTGTTGGTTGACCAAATATTTCATCTAAATTATGCCCTACCGTAATGCCTAAGTATTTGGCATCACTTGGATCTTCCAGCTCAGCTTGTGGATACTTTTTAAACCACCAATACTTCGCTAATATATAATACACAATCGCTCCTACAAAGAACCCTATTAAAGAAGAATAGGTTGGAAAAGTATTCGCAATTGCGCCCCCGATCACCCAGGCAATTAAGCCAGCCATATTAAAGCCCTTATAGTACTTAAATTGTCCGTCTAATTCATAAAGCTCTTTGACGTGTACACGACGCTTGCGGAGTAAGTAATAATCAGCAAATAAAATACCTACAATCGCTGTTAGAATACCACCAATAATTAATAGGACATTGACCATCACATCAAATAAACTCCATGGCTGTGCAAGAATCCCAATGATGCCCGCAATGACAACGCCTACCCAAAAAGGTACTTTCGGTCCACCAATATTCGAGAAAATGGTAGCTGCTGGTACAACATTCGCAGAGGTATTTGTTGACCATTGTGCTAACACAATCATTAACAATAAAATTCCTAAAATAAAGCCGCTTGCACTTTGCTGTAAGGCGTTGATAGGATCAGCCGATGCAACTGCCATATAACAAACAGCCCCAATTGTTACAATGAATGTGTTCGTAATTGGCATGACAATCAATGAGCCAACAAGCTGTGTTTTATTACGCTTGAACCAGTTACGCTCATTTTTCGGTGCTTTAAAGAATCGTGACAAGGATGGCATATCGGCTGCCAGTGTTGCCCAAAAGCCCATATTTGCCATAACAACTACCATGAATGCGGTAAATGCGGCAAAGCCTGTTGTTGGTGTTTCTACCCACGTCCAAATATTTTTACCTTGAGATGTTGCATTATCTGCCAATGTGTAATACATCCAGCAAGAAATTAGAATAATGATAGGTGCTGCTAAATCAGCAAAGCGTTCAATGGATTTAATACCAAGTGATGTATTAAAGAGTTGAAGTGCTGCAAACACAAGAAAACAAATAAACCAATTATCAAAATCGAACAATAAATTTAAAATACCATTAATCGCTAACGCACCGAAATACGTATTAAGACCAAACCAACATGCAGCTGTAACGCCTCGAACAAGGGAAGGTATATGGGTTCCAAATGTGCCGAAGGGTGCACGCATATAGACAGGGAAAGACAATCCGTGCTCAATACCTATATCACCAATTAACGTCATAAAGACACCGATTAAACAGGAACCTACCAATGTTGCAACAATCACCATTGGCAGTGATAAGTTCATAATGGCCGAACCACCAATGGCAAAAGCCGCTAATACAATCGCCATGCCTATCCAAATCACCGCAAAACCAAATGTTCCAATATTTCTTTGTTGATGTGTCACTGGAAGTAAATCTGGGGATTTTAAATAATTCCCTTCACGTTCCATAATTTTTCTCTCCTTTTTTCTAATTTCCGTGACAACTTACTTGAAGATATGCCTTCTATCACCAAAAATGCTGAAGGAAGGTGGAATTTCGATTTTATTCATCTTTTAGCTTAAGGATAACTGGGTCTTTATTTTGATAGACTGCTAATAAGTGATTGGCGTTCATTCCATGTCATTGGTGGAATGGTAGATTTACGTTCAACCATTGTAATGGCACCATCAACAGGACAAACAATAGAGCATAGATTACAGCCTACACAGTCCTCCTCACGAACTTTGAGCATCGGGCGGCCATCCGCTGTATAGAGATCAATGCATTGATGAGATGTATCTTCGCAAGCAATATGGCACTTATTACAATTAATGCAAACATCGTTATTGATTTCAGCGACAATTTTATAATTTAAATCCAGATCACCCCAGTTTGAATACCTTTGCACGGAACGACCGACTAAATCCATGACCGAAGCTAACCCTTTATCATCTAAATAATTATTGAGCCCATCAATCATATCCTCTACAATGCTAAAACCATGGTGCATCGCTGCCGTACAAACTTGAACGCCTGTCGCACCCATTAAAATAAATTCAGCTGCATCTTGCCAATTCGAGATGCCTCCAATTCCTGAAATAGGTAAATTCACCAATGGATTGCGCGCACATTCAGCCACCATATTGAGCGCAATCGGTTTAACAGCTGGGCCACAATAACCACCATGTGCTCCTTTACCTGCAACATGTGGGACAGTATTCCAAGAATCTAAATCTACACCTGCTAAACTATTAATCGTGTTAATCATACTGATAGCATCTGCTCCACCTCTTGTCGCCGCTTCTGCCGTTACAGTTATATCCGTAATGTTTGGCGTCAACTTAACAATCACCGGTGTACGCGCCGCTTCCTTTACCCAGTACGTTTGCTTTTCCACCAATTCAGGGACTTGACCAGAGGCAGAACCCATGCCTCGTTCTGCCATCCCATGTGGACAACCAAAGTTAAGCTCAAGACCATCAACCCCCACATCTTCTACCCGTTTCACAATTTCATGCCACTTTTCCTGCTTTGGCTCCACCATTAAAGAGGCAATGATTGCGTGATTAGGGAATTTCTTTTTCGTCTCATAAATTTCTTTTAAATTCACTTCTAACGGTCGATCCGTAATTAATTCAATATTGTTGAAACCTGCCACACGTTGACCATTATAACTAACAGCAGCAAAACGAGAAGACACATTTAAAATCGGTTCCCCCAATGTTTTCCATACAGCGCCACCCCATCCTGCTTCAAATGCGCGCTGCACTTGATAGCCTGAATTTGTTGGTGGTGCGGATGCCAGCCAAAATGGATTCGGTGATTTGATGCCCGCTAAGTTAATGCTTAAGTCTGCCATGTAAGTTCCCCCTCTATCCCGTACTAACAATCTTTTTTGTACCGAAAGCATAGCGTCAGGTACAGGCTATAAGATTCCCACTTCAAATGTAAAGTAACGCCCAAATATTTAAATGGGAGAACAACAGCCTGTAAAAACCCGATTGGTGAAACTAACAATCAGTGGAGGATGAAAAACCTCCACTGATTGAAGGTTCACTTTATGCAATCTCACTTGGTTTTCTTAAACGTTCATGAATCTTGTATGCTGCATCTTTTCCTTGCTGTACAGCGGTCACCACCATCGCCTCGCCCTGCCCATTGCCAAAGACAACATCTCCACACGCAAACACTTTGACATTGGATGTTTGCATTGTCGTCTCATCTATATCGACAACTCCATTTGTATGAACTAAACCAAAGGCTTCAATTAACGACACAAAACGGGTTTGCCCAATCGCTTTAATAACTGCATCCACTTCAATAACAAAATTAGAACCCTTTACTTCTTCTGGTCTTTGTCGACCATCAGAACCTGCCTCACCGAGCTTCATTTTCACACATTCAATGCCTGTTACTTTGCCCGCTTCATTGCCAATAATTTTCTTTGGTGCTGTTAGCCATTTAAATTCCACACCATCCTGCTTAGCAAATTCATACTCAAATTTGTACGCCGTCATTTCTTTTTGTGTTCTTCGATAAAGAATTTGTACATTGTCAGCACCTAAACGCACCGCACTGGTAGCACCATCAATTGCCGTATTACCAGCACCAATTACAGCAACGCATTTCCCAACAATGTCATTTGTAAGCGGTCCCATTTTTGTTTTTCTAACAAACTCAATGGCATCATGTACGCCATCTAAATCTTCTCCTTCAATTCCTAGATTCGGTACAGCACCCATACCGACAGCTAAGATAACGCTGTCATATTGCGCCAAAATTTCATCCGCAGATATATCCACACCTACAGCTGTATTCGTTTGAATGTCCACTCCAAGTTGTTCAATTTGCTCTACTTCCCAATCCACGACATCATTTGGTAATCGGAACGCTACAATACCATAGCTACCTAAGCCGCCAGCCTTCCCCTCAGCCTCATAAATGGTTACTTGGTAGCCTAAGCGACTGAGTTCACGTGCTGCTGACAAACCAGCAGGACCCGCCCCAATGATGGCAACTTTCTGTCCATTACTTTGCCCCGGCTTAAATAGCTGAGCATTAGTTTCCATTGCCCAATCCGTTGCATAACGCTGTAACTCACCAATTTTAATTGGCTTTGTTGATGAATTTAAGACACACGCCCCTTCACATAGTTCTTCCGTGGGACAAACCCTTGCACAGCTTGCACCAATAGGATTTGCTTCTAATATAGTCGTAGCAGAACCCTTCATATTACCAGATGCAATTTTTTTTATGAAATTTGGAATTTGAATACTTGTCGGACATGCTTTAATACATGGTGCGTCATAGCAATATAGACAACGATTGGCTTCCTCAATAGCCTCATTCTTTGTCATCTTGCTTTTTAATTCCATAAAATTACGTCTAAGCTGCATTGTCATCACATTTTCTTGAATCGGAACCATTTCCACATCCCCCTCATGTGTTCATTTTTTCCGTACATCAATTACTAGACCGATTGCTTTGCTCTCCACTCAAAGCAATCGGTCCTATACTGAAGGAAGCTAAATTTTCAGCGCTTCCGCAGTTACTGTTTTTAATGGACGCTTAATATAGTGTCCACTGCCAAGTACGCCTACAAATTCTTTATTTTTAATGACATATTCTCCACGCACTAGTACACTCACAGGCTCACCTGTTACTTCCCAGCCTTCATATGGGTTATAGTCAACATTCATATGATGTGTTTTAGCTGAAATTTGACGTTTAGCCTCTG
Organism: Lysinibacillus cavernae; assembly: GCF_009724685.1. GTDB lineage: Bacteria > Bacillota > Bacilli > Bacillales_A > Planococcaceae > Lysinibacillus > Lysinibacillus cavernae. Next base: position 862,893 of record NZ_WMEF01000001.1, on the reverse strand, counting down.
GATCAAAAATAACGATATCTGCATCAGAGCCGATGGCAATCGTCCCTTTTTGCGGGAATAACCCAAATATTTTTGCTGCACTAGTTGAAATCATATCAACAAATTCATTGATAGAAATTCTACCTTTTGCAACGCCCTCTGAATATAAAATACTGAAGCGATCTTCAATAAATGGACCACCATTTGGAATTTTCGAGAAGTCATTTAGGCCGAGCTGCTTTTTGCCCTTAAAGCTAAAGGAACATTGGTCAGAACCAATTGTCTGTAGCTGTTTTGCCTTTAATGCATTCCATAAATGTTCTTGATGGTATTTCGGGCGCAGTGGTGGCGACCAAACATATTTTGCTCCCTCAAAGCCTGGCTGTGCTAAGGCTGATTGATCGAGTGTTAAATATGGTGGGCATGTTTCACCATAAACGTCATAGCCCTTTTCACGAGCAGCAATAATTTCATCTACTGCTTCCTTACATGTCACATGCACAACATATAGTTTCGCACCAGCTATATGCGCTAATTCTATAGCACGTTTTGTTGCCTCTCCCTCTAATTCGGCTGGGCGAGTCAATGCATGATAGATCGGTTCCTTATGTCCTGAACGTCTAGCTTCTTCTACTAGCTCATCAATAACAGAGCCATTTTCACAATGTACCATCACTACGGCACCAAGATTTTTTGCAATTTTGAAAGCTTTAAATAGTGTACGATCCGTCGCTTGAAATTCTTTTGCATAAGCCATAAAGACTTTTACAGAAGTGATGCCCTCTTGCTCTAATAGTTGTGGTAATTCGGCTTCGGTTTCAGGCGTTAATTCACCAATCATCAGGTGGAACCCATAGTCAATGGCTGACTTTCCTTTGGCCTTGTCATGCCATTTCTCCACCGCTGCAGATAATTTTTCTTCTCCAGCTGTTAAACAGAAATCTAAAATAGTAGTTGTCCCACCAAAAGCCGCTGCAATCGTGCCTGATTTCCAATCATCATCTGTAACCGTATTATTGAATGGCATGTCTAAATGCGTATGGGGATCAATCCCACCAGGCAATACGTACTTACCCGTAGCATCAATAATGTCAGCGCCAGTATCCGTTAAATTTTGTCCGATTTGAACAATTTTACCGTTCTCAATTAAAATATCTGCCTCAAATACATCAGCAGCAGTTGCTACTCGTCCACCTTTAATGATTTTTTTCATCTGCCCCTCACCCTTCATCACAAAATTAGAGAATGCTTGATTTTTAATGCAATGTATATGTTTCGCCCATACTAAACTTTGTTTGTAGCGTTAAAACTGTTTCTAGCAAAATATCTGCTCCCTTTGCACAATCCTCAAAGGTTGTTTCCTCTTCCTCACAATGGCTCTTCCCTTGGATACTTGGGACAAAAATCATTGCGGATGGTACCATACTCGCCATATACTGTGCATCATGCCCCGCTCCACTAAACATGCGATGAGCAGAATAACCGAAGCTCTGACATGCTCTTTCTACTTCATTGCAAATGGCAACATCAAAATACACAGTATCCCTACCCCATAGTTTTACAGGCTGAATACTGCATCCCCCTGCTGTTTCTGGAAGAACATTTAGAATATCTTCAACCTGTTGCATGACCTCAGGCTTTTGATGGCGCGAATCAATTGTAAATGTCACCTTATTTGGAATCACTGTATGAATATTCGGTAAAACATTCATGCGACCAAATGTAAAAACAAGCTGTTCGTCCAGTTTCCCTAATTGCTCATGAAGCTCGGTAATAATCGTTGATGCAACAATCATCGGGTCTTTGCGCATCGACATTGGCGTTGTTCCAGCATGATTCGATTGCCCTGTAATCGTAATTTCATAGCAAACCATGCCGAGTACACCCTCAACAACACCAATTTCACGTTGTTTCGCCTCTAACACTGGCCCTTGCTCAATATGCAGCTCAATATAAGCAAGTGCTTCTTTCAGACGATTGGCTTGCTCTCCCTCATAGCCACTTGCTTGTAATGCTTCTTGAAAACGAATACCATTTTTATCTTTGGCTTGTAGCATCTTTTCTTTATCAAATTTCGAGGTGATTACGCCTGAACTCATCATGGCTGGATCAAAGCGCGCGCCTTCTTCATTCGTGAAATTCACAATCATAAGTGGAATTTCAACTTCAATATCATTTTCCTTAATTGTTCGAATCGCCTCGATAGCTGTTAATATACCTAACACGCCATCAAATCTACCACCTTTTTCAACCGAATCAAGATGGGAACCCATGACGATTGGCGGCACATTCTTCTTCCCAGGAAGCGTGGCATAAATGTTGCCCATATCGTCCACCTGAATGTCCATGCCTAACGCTTCACAACACTCACAAAAATAGTTTCTTGCTAAAACATCCTCATCCGAAAGAGACAAACGTGTGACACCACCATTGTCGGTGGCTCCAAATTGACTAAATTGTTCGATTAACTCTTGCAATCGTCTACTATTACATTTATACATATGCAAGTCCTCTCTTTCACAGTAGTTAATAAACATTCTAAAATAGATAAAATTTGTGAGATATGGATATAAAACTAAAAAAATATGTGCAACTGCACATCATATATGGTAAGTTATGTTCATAATTAAGGGGGGAAGGTATGGGGACGATTCGTAAAATTGTAGAGGGAGTTCAATTCCCAATGCTTACATTAGTCGCGGGACATAGTGGTACGTATCGAAGAGTTACGGGTATTAATGTCGTTGAAAGCAGTGATTTAATCATGTTTTGTAGACCCAATGAATTAGTCGTCACAACAGGTATTAATTTAGATGCACAGGAAGATTCTTTAGAACAACTTGTGAAACAAGCATACGTGAAAAAAGTAGCTGGTTTTATCATTAATACAGGACCATTCATTCCTGATATTCCAGAAGCCGTCATCTCTTTTGCTAATCAACATGATTTCCCTATTTTTCAAATGCCATGGAATTATCGCATTGCTGATCTATTAAAAACTACCTTTCAATTTATTGCTAACCACCATCAGGAGCTTTCCGTCGAAGAAAAAGTTCTTTTCAATCTACTATTTCATTACAAACAAAACGCAAACTCTATGAAAGATCAATTAGCACAGCTAGGTTTTCCTCAAGGGAGAGAATTAGCGATCATTACTTGCACGACAATTGGTACTCAAGCCACTATTGACCGTTATGAGGTGATGATGCAATTCGCTTTTCAAAATCGCTATCAACGCTTCCTAAAATTAAAGCATAAAAACCACCTCATCTTTTTAATTGATAAAACACAAATCAATACACCAAATATACCTTTCTCAAAAATCGTTGAAGAAATCTATGAAAAAATCACAATAAAAAATGGTTTCTTGGATATTATCATCGGAAAAGGAAACTATCATAAAGAACTAGAAAATGTTCGCAAAAGCTATGATGAGTCTTTAACCGTCATTCATTTAGCACAGCTTCATAACAACCGTTATTTATACAAATATAAAGAAATCGGTGCCTATAAAATACTCATGGCTGTGCAAAATCAACCATTGATGAAGTCCTTCAGTCAGGATATTTTAGGCCTGCTTTACCGCTATGATGAATTACACAACACAGATTATGTACCTTTTTTACGTATATTTGTTGAGGAAAATGGTAGTACGAGCAGGATAAGTGAGCGCCAATTTATTCATCGTAACACGGTCCTTTATAAAATTAAAAAGATCGAAATGTTATTAGACATGGACTTAAGCAATCCATTTACGAAGACAAACTTGTATATTGCCTTTTTAATAGAGGATATTTTAACACATCAATAGTTTGACACACTATTAAATTTTCTGAATTTTCTTTCTTATAAATACCCCTTCTAAAATTCAGATGGCATACATATAAAGTACAAATGGGGTCGACTGTGCATTTTTGTTGCCCACATCTGACTAAAACGTATGCATGCTAATCTACTACCTGTACAGAAGGAGTGAAGCTTCGTGACGAATGTAACAAGTCCAAATTGGCAAGTGAAAGATGAACAATTTGTTTGGCACTCAATGAAACCATACAATCCAAATGCAACGATGATTGTCCAATCTTCTAAAGGGGCATGGATTACCGACATTGAAGGAAAACGCTATTTAGATGCTATGGCTGGTTTATGGTGTGTGAATGTTGGCTATGGACGAGAGGAAGTTGCCAAGGTCGCCTATGAGCAATTGCTTGAAAATACGTATACTCCACTATCTGTTGGGCATATACCTGCCATTCGATTAAGTGAAAAAATTAGTGAGCTTTTGGGGGAAGATTATGTCGTCTTTTTCTCAAATAGTGGCTCTGAAGCAAATGAAGCTGCCTTCAAAATCGCTAGACAGTATCACCAACAAAAGGGTCACGTCAATCGAACGAAAATCATTTCACGTTATCGTGCCTATCATGGTAGCTCAATGGGCGCCTTAGCAGCAACAGGACAAGCCCAACGAAAATATAAATATGAGCCACTGGCACCTGGTTTTCTACATGTCACACCGCCCGACTCGTATCGTGCAAATGAAGACCATATTAAAAGTAAGGATCCTTATGCATTGCCATCTGTTCAAGCGATTGATCATGTCATGACATGGGAAATGTCAGATTCGATTGCTGCTGTTATTATGGAGCCTATCATAACAGGTGGTGGCGTTATTATGCCACATGACAATTACTTACAAGGGGTCAAAGCTGTTTGTGAAAAGCATGGTGCACTACTCATTGTTGATGAGGTAATTTGTGGTTTTGGACGCACTGGCAAAGCATTCGGTTTCCAAAACTACGGCATCCAACCTGATATTGTCACAATGGCTAAAGGTTTAACAAGCGCTTATATGCCACTTTCTGCTACTGCTGTTCGACGTGAAATTTATGAGGCTTTTGCAGGCAGTGAAGAATATGACTTTTTCCGGCATGTCAACACGTTCGGTGGATCGCCAGCGGCATGTGCCGTAGCGTTAAAAAATATTGATATTATGGAACAAGAAAATTTATTTGCCCACTCAGCTGAGCTAGGTGCTACGCTTCTTACTACCTTACAGGAGCAATTAAATGAACACCCACATGTTGGTGATATTCGTGGAAAAGGCTTATTAATTGGTGTAGAGCTTGTTCAAGATAAAAGCAGCAAAACACCACTGGATGTCACGCTTGTGAACAAAGTAATTGCGCAATGTAAGCAACAGGGGTTAATCATTGGGAAAAATGGTGTAACCGTTGCAGGCTTTAATAATGTGCTGACGCTATCTCCTCCACTGATAATCTCCACAGATGAGATAGATTTCATTGTTGAAAAATTTGTTCAAGCCTTACATTCAATCAAACAGTAGGAGGAACTACTAGATGGTAACGAATACAGATATTAAAGAATTAGGTCATTTCATCAATGGACAAATTGTGTTAGGGAAAAGTGGACAGTTTTCAGACGTTTACAACCCAAGCACTGGCACCGTGATTGCGCGTGCTCCTTTAGCAACAAAAGAGGAGGTTCAGGAAGCAATCACAGCTGCCAAAGCCGCCTTCCCTGCTTGGCGCGCATTATCGGTAGGCAAACGAGCAGAAATCGTCCTAAAGTTTCGTCAATTACTAACAGAAAATATGGATGAGCTAATCGATATGATTTGCACAGAGAGCGGCAAAACGATTGAGGATGCTAAAGGTGAAATAACACGTGGCTTAGAGTCGGTAGATTTAGCCATCAATGCACCCCATCTGTTAAAAGGTGAATATTCCGTTAACGTTGGAGGCAATATAAATGCCTATTCTGCGAAAGCACCATTAGGCGTAGTGGCAGCTATTTCGCCATTTAATTTCCCTGTCATGGTACCGCTTGCCATTACTAGCATGGCAGTAGCTGTCGGTAACTGTGTTATTTTAAAGCCTTCAGAGCGTGTTCCTTGCTCTGCTTTGTTTTTATCTGAGCTATGGAAGGAAGCAGGTTTACCAGATGGTGTTTGGACAGTGATCAATGGCGATAAAGATGCAGTCAACGAGCTATTATCACATCCAGCAATCGAAGCGATTTCCTTTGTAGGTTCTACGCCAGTTGCAGAAGCCATTTATGCAACAGCCTCCAAACACGGGAAACGTGTCACGGCTTTGGGTGGTGGTAAAAATAATATGGTTGTTATGCCAGATGCGGACTTAGAACAAGCTGCGAATGCCTTTTTAGGTGCTGCTTATGGAGCAGCCTCTCAGCGGTGTATGGCACTTTCTACTATTATTCCTGTAGGTGAGGATACTGCCAATAAATTAGTCAGTATTCTTGCTGATAAAATTGCCAAATTAAAAGTGGGTCCCTATACAGATTCAGAAGTCGACTTTGGGCCAGTCATCACGCAACAATCAAAGGATGCCGTTATTGGCTTTATCGACCGTAGCGTAGAAGAAGGAGCTACTATTGTCTATGATGGACGAAATCCTGATATTGCCAAGCATTCGAACGGCTTCTACCTTGGTCCTACCCTACTTGATCATGTAAAGCCTGGTATGGAAATTTATGAGCAAGAGGTATTTGGTCCTGCACGTAACGTTGTCCGTGTGGAAACATTAGATGAGGCGATTGCCCTCATCAACGCCCATGAATTTGGCAATGGTGTCACAATATTCACAAATAACGGTGCGTCGGCTTGAAAATTTACCACTGAAATTGAAGTAGGAATGGTTGGTGTCAATGTACCGATTCCCATCCCAGTAGGTTATCATAATTTCGGTGGCTGGAAACGTTCAAGATTTGGTGAGGGGCATATGTTTGGTCCTGATCAAGTGCGTTTCTTCACAAAAGCAAAAACTATTTCTGAAAAATGGGTTGAACAAGGGCATGATGCAACCACTTCATTTGCTTTTCCTTCATAGTGTTGAAAAACAAAACCATCCACAGAATTTGCGAAAGGTGAAAATGGATTTCCGTTGCAGGCTACTTGCTTTGTCGCTGACGCTTCGCTTTCGCGTAGAGCAAGGCTTCCTGTGGGCGAGCGCCGAGCCGCTTCCTCCGCTACTGCTCCGTGCAGGGGCTCGCCTGTCTCGCTATCCCACGGGAGTCAAGTAGCCTTCCACTCCAATCCATAAAAATGTTTCTTTTTAGCAAAAGTTTTCAAATGAAGTGAAGGTATTCATTACACTTTATGGAGAGGTGTTGTCACTCATCACTTCTCCACATTGAAAATAAGAGCCTATCCATTCTCTAATTAGACAAATAATGGGCTATTTTGTTCACTACGGCTCGTATAAAAGATAAGGAAAAGGCACTTGTTCACATGGGTGATTGGAGTGGAGCCAGCGTCACTCCTAGGGGATTTAGCGCCACAGGTGAGACCCTGGAGCGAACGGAGTGAGTGAAGCGGCTCATCGGACGCCCCCTGGAAAGGACGCTGGCGGAACGGAAATTATCCTCTCACCTTTCAAAAAACTGCTTTTTCTGCCGTTGACATCACCTTTTTTCAACAACATGAAACATTCGCATAGTCTCTACGCGAATGTTTCTGCTCGATATTAAAAAAACTGACGAACCAAGTGGCCACCAGTTTTTCCAATTTGATTATTCGTTCTCTTTTTTCTCCACTTTTTTCACTTCAGTCTTTGTTACTTCAGTGAAATCCGCTTCTTCCCCAGCCTCCATGCCATAGCTAGGATTTCTGTCCATACGAGTGAATGTATCCACATCATCCTCGTCTTCAAATCGCTTCACAAGCATTGGTATTGTGATCAGCCCCGCAAGTCCAACAAGGGCATAAATCCATCGAGATAAGACCGCAGTTTGTCCACCAAACAAATAGGCAACTAAATCAAACCTAAAGAATCCAATGAGTCCCCAGTTGATTGCCCCTATAATGACTAATACTAAAGCGATTCTATAAAGTACGTTCATGAGTACACCTCCTTTATCGTCTTATACTCCAAACTAAATTCTCAGCAGGGAGATGTCATAAGAAGCGATAAAATGACAAAGACTAGTCACTAAAACCGCCATTTTGACGATCTTATTTTTTGCAATTACCACTTTTTTATACAGTGTAGAATTGCCATGGTATCAGTCAAAGTGACAAAGGAAGGTACGATGAAGTACGAATATTATTTGGATAGACTTTTATGAGTTTGCTCGTGCTGAAGTAGCCATTCTTTACGCCACATTCCGCCCCCATAACCAGTTAACGTTCCATTGGAACCAATAATTCGATGACAGGGAACAACGATGCTTATATTATTTTTGCCATTCGCACTACCGACAGCTCTTACGGCTTTTTCATTGTTAATGGCAATGGCAATATCTTTATAAGAAGCCGTTTTACCATAGCCTATATTAGGTAACGCATGCCAAACAGCTTGTTGAAAGTCTGTTCCTTCAAATACGTAGGGAAATGAAAACTCCTGACGTTCACCAATAAAATACTCATGCAACTGATTGGAACACTCTAGCAGAACTTGAGGCGTTTCTTGTTCGGGAACATTGACGATCTGTTCTTGCTCTGAAAAGTTAATCCCCAAAATACCAGTATCACTTCCCTCTATTTCAATAATACCAATTGGCGATTTGTAATCTAATTTATACCGTTTCATATAATGACCTCCATAAATAAAAGGTGGCATATGCTTGCCAGCCTTGCCAGTGCTTCGCATAGACATTCATTTCTTCAATCGTAGGTTTTCGGTCTAACAACAATTGTGTTTTTAATGCATTATGCAGACCAACATCTGCTATTGGAAAGGCAGATGGCTCTTGTAAACATTTCATAAGTACATAATCTGCTGTCCATGCGCCAATTCCTCTAATAGCCATTAAACTTTTTTTCATGGCTTGGTAGTCGTCTTTTTGACGCAATAAATCTTTTGTTAATTGACCGTTAGTGATGTTTTTCGCAATATCTATAATGTATTCTGATTTCCTTCGTGTAAATTTTAATGCTCGCAAATCATCTACTTGTAGGGTAGCTATTTTTTCAGGTGTTGGAAACAGCCAGTAGCTTTGCCCCTTAAAGGTTACGTTCTCTCCAAAACGCTCTACAAATCGCTTTTTTAACGTATAGGCAAATGTTAAATTGATTTGTTGTCCGATGATAGCCCATACTAATGCTTCAAAAAAATCAGGTATCCCAATTAACCGTAATCCTCTATATTTTTTCGTGAGTGGCTGCAAGATTTGATCCTTTTCAGCCATTTTATAATAGTCATGCAAATCCTTTTTTAAGTCAAACCACTCTGTTATATATTGCACAATTATTGCTCTTTCATTGACAGATGGCTGATCCATTGGAAAATCTACTTTCAATTTATTCGCTTGTTTACTCAATACACATAAAATAGGTTGTTCGCTGACCTTCAATAATTTACAGAGAGAGCCCTCATTTATATGATGTAAAATTTCTTGGTTAGAGCGATTTAAGAACAGCAAACACTCTGAATAATTGAATTCTTTCGGTGGCTCGATTTCTAGATACGTATCGTGATTCATCCAGTTCATACCCTGACTCCTTCTATGAAAGATTTCGATATTCTGTAGGTGAACAATTTTTTAACCGTCGAAAAACTTTATAAAAGTTAGAGGGACTTTGAAATCCTGCTTCATAGCAAATTTCTAAATTTGTATAGTCTGTATGCTTTAATAGATGCGCAGCCTTATCGATTCTAATTTTTTCTAAATATGTTCGGGGTGTCTCCGCTGTTTCCTGTTTAAATAGTCGTTCAAGATGAAATGGACTAATGCCAACATGCTCTGCCATATTTTGTAGTGTCACCTTTTGTTTATATTCGTTGATGATAAAAGCTGTCACATTTTTGATTAATTGCGTATGTGGTGAATGTTCGATTTCAGGCTGACATCGTTTACATGCACGATAGCCAGCCTCCTCTACTTTTTGGATATCCTCATAAAATTCAACATTCATTTTTTTTGGTTTTCTAGATTTACAGGAAGGACGACAATAAATTTTAGTGGTTTTTACAGCAGTATAAAATAGCCCATCATAGGTTTGGTCACAAGCCATAATTTTTTCCCATTTCTCTTCGAAGGATAAATTGATTGGACTGTTCACTACCTCTCACCTCGTTTTCACATATTACTCATATAAACATGAAGTATCTTGGTTCTCTAATAATTGTGCAGCATTTTTTGTTAAAAAAGCAATAATTTTATCTGAAAGTGCATTGCCAAAACTAAAACGTCTCACGCCTAATTCTTTTAATCGTTGGCAATTTGTTAAGGCTGGTAATGAAAGAAGATTAATTGGTGCCTCTACATTACTTGTAATGGCTTTTATTTCGTTGGCATCTGTTAATCCAGGGATAAATATACCACTTGCCCCGCTCTCAACATAAGCTTTTGCTCGACTCATCGTTTCTTCGAATGGTCTCTCCAATTGAAAATACGTATCAGTTCTTGCATTAATAAAGAAATCTTTATAACCGTGGTGATCTAACTTTACCCTCATGCTTGTTAACAGGCGACCGTGTTCTGTTAGACTTCTTAATCCGGATTGATTTTTAAGGGAATCCTCGATGTTAATCCCTGCAACGCCGACATCCGCCGTTCTTAATACATTATCGATAATACTTTGTTCATCCTGTCCATACCCTGCCTCAATATCTCCAGATACTGGTATGTTCACATGCTCTACTATGGATTGAATGATATTTAGGTGTCGATGGAAATCAATACATTCACCATCTGTATAGCCAAATGAATTGGCAATGCCACAGCTTGTTGTGCCAATCGCTTGAAAGCCTGCTTTTTCTAACATGATTGCCGATAATACATCCCACGCATTCCCGATAAATAATAGCTCTTGTGTAAAATGCAAGTCATTGAATTCTTGAATTTTTGACATATTGAAGCCTCCATACTGTTTATTAGACCTCATATTATCAGGAAATATCCGTTTATTTCGTCCTCAATCTTGCTGTTATGGTCTATAATAATACCGTAGCAATTAACTTAAATTTCTAAAAAGAGCAAATTCAACAAAATTAATGTTGAAATTTATATAAAATTCAATTGTTTCACTTATGATCTAGTAACCGTAGAATAGGAGCAATGAATCTTTGATGAAAAACAAAAAAATAGCTTTATTTTTCTTTTTTACCCTTTTTATGTTCACCCATATCTCCACTGCCAGTTCAATGAGCCCAACAGATGAACTGGTGGATCCTATTACCTTAGGGCCACATTATGATGTTTTTCGAGACACTTCAAAAAAAGTCTCCTTTGAAGAAATTTTGAGTGGTACCTATAAGCATCATTTTATTGCTAGTGATCAACAATATCCTTTCTTTTGGCATACAAATGACACCATTTGGCTGCATTTATCTATCGATGCTATTTTAGGAGATAAAAAGGGGACCTATTGGCTAGAGGTAACAGATAAATTAGATAGTATTGAAATGTTCTTAGTGAAGTCAGATGGCTCTTATGATGTGCAAAAAAGGGGAATCGCCAATTTAGGTGAACAATCTATCCCTTCTCGTTCTAATTTATTTCAAATCCAAAGCCCCACTATTCATGAGATTTATATAAAACTAGACGGGGCATTGCCATTAAGTTTAACCTCCTATCTTTTTACAGAAGTTAGTTTTACAAACAAGATTAGTGAATATAAATTTTTGACAGGCATTTTTTATGGTTTTTTATCTGCCCTATTGATTTATAATTTGTTTTTATATTTTTCATTAAAGGATAAGGCTTATTTTTATTACGTTTTATATATGTTGAGCTTTATTTTCTATCAAGCAACTTTGAATTCTTTAGACATAGAATTACTTGGATCATTGTTGCCTAAAGCGTTTTTTATCAAATCTTTAACAATCAGTGGAAATCTTTTGCTCTTATTTATGCTTTTATTTTGCAATCAGTTTTTAGAATTAAAAAAGTATTTACCACCATTCCATAAAATCGGAAAACTACTCTTTTGGATCACAATCTGTTCTTTAATAGCCTCCTTTATTGTTCCTGATGTTTCTATCACGAATAATTTCACAACCAGTTTTGCTGTTGTTGTCTTTATCTTCTTATGGTTGTCAGGCATTTTAGTTTTAATAAAAGGTCATAAGATGGCTCGATATTATATTATTGGTTGGACGGTTTTGCTGGGCTCCATTATCGTTCAAGCGTTGGCTTTTTTAAGTGTTATCCCCTTCCATCCTCGTATATTTGAGGAAGCTCCAGCTATTGGTGCTATATTTGAGTCAATATTTTTATCATTAGCATTAGGCGATAAAATCAATATTATAAAGAAAGAACACCAGGTCATGCAGGAAACATTAAATGACACGCTTGAACAGAAAGTCCAAGAGCGAACACAAGAGCTTGAATTAGCCAAACACAAGCTCGAGGCATTAGCTAACACGGATCGTCTGACACAAATCCCAAATCGTGTGCGCTTAGATTACGTATTAGAAAAAGAATTTGAACAAGCTAAAGGAAATGGAACGCCACTCTCTATTATCCTGTTAGATATAGATTACTTCAAAGCCGTGAACGATGAATTTGGGCATCAGGTAGGTGACATGGTATTAAAGAGTGCAGCAGAACTCTTGAAAAATAATGTGCACATGAAACAAATCGTTGGTAGATGGGGTGGCGAAGAATTTTTAGTTATTTGTCCAAATACTCCTTTAATGGATGCTGTACAACTGTCCGAAGAGCTTCGTCATCAGCTTGAACAGCATTCATTCCCAGTTGTCCAACGCAAAACGAGTAGCTTTGGTGTGACAAGCTTTGTCATTGGCGATACGATTCATTCTTTATTATCAAGATGTGATAAAGCTTTATATCAGGCGAAACATCATGGTAGAAACCGTGTGGAATTTATACTTGATGATACATGTCTGGAGACTAATAAAGAGGCGCCAACGTTATCGTGACGCCTCTTTGCATTGATTTACTCATTGACCTCAGATGCATATTGTCTAATGTGTAAAGGTTTAATATTATTAGGAATTGGGTTTTGATAAACCTCATTCCCTAAACGCTCTTTTACCTCTTATTTTGCTTGTTCTATTAATTGAGGTTGAGCAAGTATGGCAGCAGCAGTAGCAGCCATTACTTCCCCTGCATGGAGCATCCCTTTATGAGCAATGGAAGTTGTACCCGTAGCAACTGCCTGCCAAGAATGAGGCTGTGTTCCCTGTGCATGACATGTCGTTGTACACTGAACAGGAGGAACTACCCAGCTTACACCCCCAACTGTTCTAAGCGATACAGTTGATTACAGTAATCCAAGCCAAGCCTATCCCATTTTTGCTATCGGCTTTCAGCCAATAACGTCGTATATGCGCCCAACAATTAGCGAATGAAATACTAGATAGCTTACCGTATGCTTATAAAATGCTATTTTTATCGCAATTATTGTCGAAATAATGTCGAAGATTGTAAAAAAATAATAGAGTATTATAAATATCACTACTCATGATGATCTTATCTGTGTATAGTTGCATAAGATAAAATGAATAATATTCTACGATAGATGAAGGGGATTACTTTTAAATGGGAAAGAAAATTGCATGGGTTACAGATACAGCAGCATTGTTAGATGAAAAGTTCATACAGGACAATCAAATTCACGTATTACCACTTAATATAGTGTTCGAAGAAGGGGCTTTACGCGAAACTGTTGATATGACACATGATCAGTTTTACGAAAAGCTACGAAATGCTAAAAAAAATCCAAAGACATCACAACCTGCTATTGGTGAAGTTGTAGACTTATATAAATCATTAAAAGAACAAGGGTATACATGTGCAATTGCAATTCATACCTCTCAACATCTTTCAGGCACTTATCAAAGCGCTTTCACAGCAGCTGATCAAGCAGAATTTGAAGTATATCCAGTGGATTCAAAAATCGGGTCATTTCCAATGATGAAAATGATTAAACTCGGTCAGCAGTTAGAGCGTGAAGGTTTTGAACCTGGCTATATTGTTGAAAGAATCAATGAGATGGCAGATAACAGTGAGCTTTCATTTATTCCGGCTAACTTATCACAATTACATAAAAGTGGTCGAGTTTCAGGGACTCAGGCATTTTTAAGTAACTTGTTGAATATTAAAGTTGTCATTTCATTTGAAGATGGGAAGCCCGTTATGAAAGAAAAAGTACGCGCTACGACTAGAGCTAAAACATATGTACAAAATGTTTTAAATACAGATCTAGAAAAAAGTATTATCCCTGAAGTTGCAATTATTCACTGTAATGATGAAGAAGGCGCAACCGCTTGGAAAAAAGCTTTAGAGAACGAATATCCGCTCATAAACTTCTCCGTATTACCACTAAGTGCTTGTGTAGCGGTTCATGCAGGTGAAGGAACGCTTGGTTTAAGTTGGGTACGTCTACCAGCGCTTGCACCACTTAAGAAAAAGAAAGCTGAATTAGTTACTATATAAACATAATTGTAATCTAAATTATTGTAGGTACATGAAGTTGCGAAATTCCTATAAACCAACTAGTATACAGTCAGAGAGCATTTTAGCTTAAGTAAACTGGCAGATGTAACGTTTTTTTTTGAATGATAGAAGTGTTTTCATTCAGGTATGGGGGACAAGCTGTTAAATTTTGCTTGAATACGGATATTGTTATTATAGGTAATTTTGTCTTCGACGATTTGAATTATATGCGCATTTGTCGTGCGGTAGATTCCGTCGAGATAGAACGTTTCAATTGGGGAATTATCAGTGGGCGTACCTTTGCGGGACATGCTTAGGGTAATTCCTTTTTCTTTGACTGATTTTGGATACGCATATGATGTGTACACAGAACCTTGATCGCTATGCAAGATGTACCTTTTCGGTACTCACGACGAATGGCCATCTATCCTAATTTTTTTCGGATAGATGGCTAGTTTGTACATGTGGCTTGGATTTTTTTCGACCAAGGCGTGTAATTATTTAAAATCTCTAGCTCCTGGTGAATCGGTAAATTTGGCAATTCTGTCATTAACGTCAGCTCGACCCCGCCCGTAGTGGAAATCAACAGCTTTACTTTATTTCATTGTAAAAGAAAAAAGACTGTAGGCAAACTCTCAAATTTTTTGAGTTTGTCTACAGTCTGAGATGACTTCGGAAATATACCGAAGTTATCTTTTTGCCTCCTAGGACGTAACAATTCTTTATTAAACTGTTTGTTCCTTCGCATGTTTTCGTTGCAAGGCAATTTCTTGTCGTTTTTCTTTTGTTACACGTTGCCAAATCACAACTGTAATCAATCCAATAATGGCTAAGACTAATAGAATGGTAAAGAATACTTTATAGCCTGCTGTACCACCCCAATAATCTAAACAAGCTCCTGCGATAATAGGCATGAAGATTTCACCACTATAGCCAATAATCATCAGCGGCATCGAAACCGTTCCTGTTGATTCTACTGGATAATCCCCTTCTACTAATATCGCAAAATGCATGGCTTGCAATGCGTACATAGACGTATAAATAATCCCTATAAATACTAATAGCATAAGGATAAAGGAAGCTTTACCTGGTAATAAAATGAGCCCTACTAAACCTAGTGCTAATAAAATATAGCCTATTAACACCATATTGGATACACCAATTCGATCACCAATGATTCCTGCACTAAAACTACCAATTGGACGACAGTATTGAGAGAAGTAACCCAACGCCGCAGCAATTAACGTAGAAGCACCAAAAGCTGCTGTTGCATACGGTGTGATGTAATAGTAGCTAATAATCATTGCGTAGGACGTAAAAATAAGAATCGTCGCTAACCAAGTTGTTGGCATCTTCAATACTTTCCAAAGGACCGCCCAATCAAACGATTTACGGCTTTCCTTCTCTTCATTACTTGTGTTTGCTTGGCCTGGATCTTTATAAAGCATCATAATCATTAACCCTAATAAAAGACAAATAACTGAATAAACCGTAATTACAGCCGAAAGAGCCATTTTATCACTCATTCGTTTCGCAAAAAAAGCAAAAATCCCTAAAATCACAGCAGATTGAATGATATTTGTTACGCCTCGCCCGCCTTCAAAAAATCCAAAAGCTTTCCCCTGTTCATTTTCGGAACCTAAAGAACGAACTGCTTTTACTAATGCTCCCCAGAATGTCATAATCGATGTGATACCCCAAGCAGCATGGATCAGTAAAAGCACTGGATATGGCGGATACAATAATAAAGTAAAACCTAATAGTCCTGTGGCCACTAAAGAAATCGTCAATAAATATTTCGTTTTCCAGCGATCTGCACAAAAACCTCCAAAAATATAAGAAATTAAACAACAAACACCATACGCACTACCAAGTGTCCCCATTTGTGTATTTGTTAAATGAAAGGCATCTAGAAAGACATCATAATAGTAGTTTCTAAAATAAGGCAATGCGTAGATTAACGCACCTGAAACAGCTAAAATAACTAATGTAGCTGTATTCTTTTTTAACTTAGCTTCCATATGTTTACCCCTTACATATTATTTACAATCCGTGACGTTTAATTTTTTGATCCCATTCCTTTTGGAAGACCTGTTTGTCATTTTCTTTGATCACCATGTCCCCGACAATTTGGAAATTTTCTTGATCGGATGTTTTTGTGACTGTAATGTCAGCGTCAATCCACCAACCCTCACGACCAATTTTCATTTTTTGATAGATTGTATATTGAGCAGAGAGTGGATCCGCATTCGATAATGTCAATTCTCGCTTCAAATTATGTTCTACAGTGACATCGATATCATCAAAGCGATAGATGCCCTCACCAAATACCCCTCCGACACCATCTGTTATACATGTCCATGTATCACTTAAAATATCGTACGCAATAGAACGATCCACTCTTCCCTCTTGTAGTGTTGTGATCGGCGTTAGTGGCGCACTTTCAGGGTTCATATTTGGTCCTGTTACTTGATTGCCATGGTAGATTGGTAAGGACAAGGTAGCCGTTTCAAGATTTAAAGTCAGTGTAGCGTCTTCAGGCATTGGCCAAAACATCGGCCAAAACGTTGTAGCTAATGATAAGCGTAAACGATGCCCTGCTTTAAATTGATGTCCACAGCAATCTAACTGTACAAATGCATTCACTTTTTCACCAGGTGTTAATAAGTCCACACGATCATGCCCATTTAAATGTGTTAAGTTCATCACACCATAGGAAACACGTGTTACGGCTCCGTCTGGTGCAACATCTGATAACTGAGCAAAAAGCATCGCATGTGGTTTGTCACTCATTAATTCCACTTCAAATTTCGGATAGCCAACAATCTCTAATGGATTCTCTAGCGTGTTACTTTCAAAAACCATTGCCATTCCATCATCTAGACGTTGGTCTGCAGGACTTTCACCTATTACACCTGCACCCATCCACTCACCTGATAAAAGACCATGATTTAATGGTGTTTTTAATAATACTTGCTCTTCATTATCATCTCGTTCTTCTAACAATTTGCCATGTGTCAGTTGATATGCCTTTGTTTGCACTGCATCAGCTGTTGGCCATGATTCTAATCCAACCCAATATCCCTTGCTTATCGGTTTCTTTACAGATGGCTGCATGCTTTCTTCTACCCATACATTTACCATCGGTCCATCCATTACATCATTGTCCATTCCTTTTAACCAATGATCCCACCATTTCACGGCTTCTTGTAAAAAGCCCATTGCCGGACCAGGAACCCCATCATGCGGATAAACATGTGCCCAAGGACCAATAATTCCTTTTCTAGGTACAGAAAGCCCTTTCATTAAACTTAAGACTGTGTTCGTATAGGAGTCTTCCCAACCATCTATCGCAAAAACAGGTATTTCTATATCATCATAGTTTTCACAAACTGAACCATGTTTCCAGTAGTCATCTCTTGTTTGATGCTCCATCCACTGAGCCATCCATAATGGCATATTTTCTAATCGTTCCATCCATTTATCACGCCAGCTATCTCCAACGATGTGTGGATCTAGTGGACGAAGCTGATACGCTAACATAATGGCGCCCCACCAGAAATTATCGTTTAATAAGCATCCACCTTTATAGTGAATATCATTGTTATAACGATCGTCTGTAAACCCTACTGTAATAATGGCTTTTAATGCCTTAGGTCTACGAGCCGCTACTTGTAGCGAGTTAAATCCGCCCCAAGATTTACCCATCATCCCGATATTACCATCACACCAACTTTGATTGGCAATCCATTCAATCACTTCAAGGGCATCATCTTGCTCCTGTTTTAAATATTCATCTTTCAATAGACCATCTGACTCGCCTGATCCCCTCATATCTACACGAACAACAGCATAGCCATGCCCTGCAAAATAGCCATGCATTGGCTCGTCTCTCGCCCTTGTTCCATCTGTTTTACGATAAGGAATATACTCTAAAATTGCTGGTACTTTCTGTCCCTCTTTTACTGTAGGTAGCCAAATGCGACTAGAAAGTTTTGTACCATCCGCTAACTCAATCCATGTGTTTTCAATAGTTTGATATGTACACTCAAATTGTGTAATGATTTTTTTACTCATTGAATAAATCCTCCCCTTGTGTCTAAGCCCAGTTACCTTTGTCCTAACGTAGGCGTAATTTCATTATTGTTAATCTAGATTATTTAGTAATCATGATTATAAAATAATTGTGATTAGTATATCACCTGAAAATCCAATGCACAACTCTGAAAATTGCAAAATCAAGTGATATAATTGAAGATAGAAATTTAAATTGCTATGCTATAATAAGATTAAATTAGCGTATATAAGGTAAATTTATACATTCAACAAATGATTTTACATTATAATTGTTGGTCGGAGGGGTTCTATTTTGAAAAAAAAGGAAATGCAAAGGCGCCGTATGTGGAAATACTTTGTAGACGCCACAGCGGAAATTATTGAAGAAGAAGGACTAGAAAATGTAACGATTAGAAAAGTTGCTGATAAAGCCGGTTATAATAGTGCAACTATCTACAACTATTTTTCAGAAATCTCCCATCTACTTTTTTTTGCATCGATGAGATGTATGCAAGATTATACAAACGAAGTTGCCCGTTACATAGAAAGAGGCAAAGACCCCATTGATAAATATTTATTGGCATGGGAATGCTTTTGCCAATACTCCTTTAAACAACCACAAATTTTCCATGCAGTCTTTATCATGGACCTAGGAGAAACGCCAGAAAAACTATTGGAGAATTATTATAATTTTTATCCCAATGATTTAATCAATATTCCTGAAGATTTAACGGCCATTCTATTCCAACATAGCCTGACCAAACGGGGACGTTCAATGCTAGAAATTGCCTTAAAAGAAGGATATTTAACAGAAGGTAATGTTGATGCGATCAATGAATTAACACTATTAATTTGGCAAGGTATGTTTACCAACCTATTAAACAATCGCAAAAGCTATGATGCACAACAAGCTACTGAAATCGTCATGAAATATATTACTGAAATTGTTCTAAATGCCAACCTTTTTGATGAGAAAAATAAAAAATAATTATGATAGCAAAATAATTATTTCATGACATTGAAAAATTCATATAATGCAAAAGAAATCCCTTCTAGCTTGTGCTAAAAGGGATTTTCTCTATTTTTGCCAATCATTCAGTTCTTTTAACAATTCGGGTAGCTGCAATTTCCTTACGTCGATTGGTGGTAGTGCCTTAATAAATTCTTTACCGTAGGACTTACTAGTAATACGACGGTCTAGTACAATAAAGGCTCCTTTATCCTGAGAAGAACGAATTAATCGACCAAAGCCTTGTTTAAAGCGCATAATAGCTTCTGGTAAGGAAAGCTCTGTAAAGGAATTGAGGCCTTGAGCTGTTAGATGCTTCGCTCTCGCCTTAAAAACAGGCTCTTCTGGTGAAGAAAATGGTAACCGCACAACAATGACAGAGGCAAGAGCATCGCCTGGAACATCCACACCCTCCCAAAAGCTGTTTGTGCCAAAAAGAACAGCATGGCTAAATTTTTGGAATGATTTTAGAATCCGCATACGGCTACCGCCCGTAACACCTTGTGCAAAAATCATGTAGTCATCTAAAAGTTCACTGTCTTGAATAAGCTCGACTGTTTTTCGCAGCATATCCTGTGCCGTGAAGAGCACAAAGCACCGCCCCTCCGTCATACGGACTGTCCGTGTTATCGCATGAGCAACCGCTTCAATATATTCTTCTTGACTGACATGCTGAATATCTGGCATATCTGTAACAATAAATGCTTTAGCACCAGCATAATAGGCTGGTGGTGCTTGCAGTTTCATGACCTCTACAGCATCAGAAATCCCTAACTGCCGTGTGACAAAACGCTCATTGCCTGGTACGGTTAAAGTACCTGATGTCCAAACAATACTTGCTTGCTGACGAAGTGGCGCTAATACTTGTTCAATGATTGGTGTGACATTAACTGGCTTCTTAAAGACATGTAAACTGCCAGGAACACTGCGTACATTAAATTCTATCCAAACAGAGTTTCCGTCCTGTGGTGACAGAAAAATTTCTTCCCATTCAGCAATTTTTATTTTTACTTCTCGAATCCAATATTGCCATTCAGATAACACATAGATGTCGTTATTATCTAGTTGCTCGATATTATTTTCGAATGCCTGGGTAATTCCCGTCGCGAGATCAAGCCATTGCTGTGTCTGCTTACTTACTTGCGAAAACGATTCTTTAGCAAGAGATACATCCTCTAAAAATAAGGAGCATTTACTACCTGCTTGCTTCCCTTTCACTTGGTGCTGCATTTTTTGGATAGCACGCTGGATTGTCTCATCAAATGTCCGTTGTAAGCGTATAAATTGTGCATCCAATCGCTGTAAATTTTGCATTGGCACACGCTGTTTTTTCTTCGCCGCATGACAAAATTGTTGAAATAGAGCGGTATCCTCCATCGTACCAATTTGTCCAAAAATATATTTCCATTGTGTATAGGAGAAGACTACTTCATCCTGCTGCATGGCTGCCTGAATAAATTGATGCGCTTCATCAATAACCAAGCCATCAATTTGTGTAAATATTGGCGTTTGGCGCACTAAATCGCTTAACACCATGGCATGATTCGTCACAATACAGTCAGCAAATGCACTGTTCTTTAAAGCCTGTTCATAGAAATCAAAGCCCCTTGAAGACTTATCATTCGGTATTTTTCGGATTTTCTCTAAAAACAATTGTCCGCCGCCTGAAACATTTAGCTCACTTAACACACCTGTCTCTGTTTTCGTCAACCAAACGAGTATTTGTAAAATAGTAAACGTATCATCATAGGACCCATCAGCATATGCCATACATTGCTCAAAGCGGTCAAGATCAATGTAATGCTGCATGCCCTTTAGCACGCACAAGTTCACTTTCATCCCAAGAATTTTTTCTATCTTAGGTAACTCCTCCTCTACAAGCTGTTCCTGTAAATACGAAGTATAGGTGCTAATCGCTATCTTTTTATTGACAGCACGGGCATATAAAATAGCAGGAAGTAAATAGCCAGCTGTTTTACCAATACCTGTAGAGGCTTCAATCACACACTCCTGTTGGTCATGTAATGCTTGCCAAATTGTGTCCATCATCTCAAATTGTGCAGGACGCTCCTCAAAGTTTGGCAGTGCTTTTGTCATTAAGGCTATTTTTTCTTCAATAGTTTGAGGGTAGGCAATCATTTCTGACGTATTCTTGTGCATATTTCGACCATTACAAATAGCAAAATTGCGGTAATAATGCACATGCTCATTAACTGTCACATGCTGGCGTTTAATTTGAAGAGCTTCGAAAAAAAGCTGAGATAAATTGGATTTTAATCTAAATGAGCGTTTATGCATTTGTTCAAGTGTTAGCTGTGGAAGATTCAGTAGCTCCTTCCAGCAACGCTTAAATAATTCAGCCGTTGCACGTGCATCGTCGTCCGCTCGGTGTGCATTGGCTAACTCTATATTTAAATCTGCTGCTAAATCACCTAGCTTAAAGCTAAGTGACATCGGAAATAATATTTTCGCCAGCTCCACGGTATCCATTTTTTTACCCTGCCATTTAGGGAGACCTGCACGCTTAAACTCCGCTTGTAAAAAGGATAAGTCAAAATCTGCATTATGTGCGACAAATACACAGTCACTAAGCAGCTCATATATGTAATCGGCATGCGCCTCAAACGGCAAGGCGTCCTTTACATCCTCATCCGTAATATGTGTTAAATCCTGAATGAAAGACGGAATGGCTTTGCCTGGGTGAATAAACTTCGTAAAGTTGCGCTCAATTTCCCAATCTTTCATAATCACAACTGCAATTTGAATCATGCGGTCGCCATTTGCTGGTGAATGACCAGTTGTCTCCAAATCTACAATTGCATATTTTTGACTTTCCATCATACATCTCAACTCACAGTTCACATTAGATAAGTTGAATTTTATCATATATTTGGCTCTACGGCATCCTTTCACCCCCTGATGTCGATGAGTTTAGTCTATAAAGTTGAAAATAACAAAGCACATATTCCATACAAAAAACGCAACCTTAGAGGAAGCCCCTAAGGTTACGCAAATTAGTGAATCAATTTGAAATTATTCTACCTGTTGTATTATTGTTTTTTTGCAAGATCAACAATACGACCTTCTGTTGTTGTTTTCACTTCTTTTAGTGAAAGCAATTGCTCTTGTAGGTTCTCCCAGTCAGATAAGCCTAAATCTGTAACACGACCTTCTTCATATGCTTTCGCAAACATATCAAAGCCGTCTCCACCTTTAGCAGTGAAAGCATTTGTTGCCACTGTATATGTTTTATTATCTTCTAAAGCAACATACTTTCCAGTTGCTTTATCTAAATATTCGATAGATACAACACGTGAGCCTACTTCTTTTGATGAATCATATTGTAGTTTTGCTCCACCAATGTGTAGGAAACCACCGTTTTCTTTCGGTGCACTTTTCAGAGATACTTCAAATGCTGCCTTTAAATCAGCTCCAGTAACATCCATTAATGCTAATGTGTTACCAAATGGTAATACAGTAATTACCTGACCAACTGTAATATTGCCAGCTGGAATTGCTGCGCGAATACCACCGCCATTTTGCAATGCCATCACAACAGTTTTATCTGTATATTTTTGAGCTTTTGCTAGCATACCGTCTGTAATGATATTACCTAGAGCTGTTTCATTGCTACGTACACTTTCAAGTTTTTCTTCAGTTGCACGTGGATTTGCTAACTCTTCAGCAATTTTTACCCCGATTTCCTTGCTACTAACTTCATCTACTTTTGCTTTGTACGGTTCAAGTAATTTCACTAATGTCTGGTCTTCTGCTACTTTACCAAGTTCGATTAATTCGCCACCATGCTCAGTTACAACACCATTTCCATCAAATGTTACATCAAGAGTACCTAAATATTTTACATATTCATTTGCTTGTACGATTAATGTCGCGTCTTTTGCTTCGCCCACTGTGTTTGTATCAACAACAAATGGCTTGTCTAATTTCGTATGGTCATGTCCACCAACGATCACATCAATGCCTGGTACGTTTTTCGCTAATAAAATATCATTATCTACATTTGGATTATCATTGTAACCGATATGTGTTAAAGCGATAATTTTGTTGACGCCCATGCCTTCAAAGGCTGCCACTGCTTTTTTTGCTTCTTCAATATAGTTTGTAAATGTTACTTTACCAGGAGAAGCAATATCCAATGTTTCTTCTGTCGTTAAGCCAAAAATACCTACTTTTTCTCCATCGATTTCTTTCACAATACCTGAATAAATTTTACCATTCTCAGGCTCACTTGAAACTAAGTCTGTAAATAAACCTGTGAATTTATCATCTGCTGAGAAATCTGTATTGGCACCAACGAATGGGAACTTAGCACCTTTAACAAAATCTGCTAGTGCTTGATGTCCTTCAGGTGATGAACCTAAATCAAATTCATGGTTACCAAATACCATGGCATCAAAACCAATTTCATTTAATAGTGCAAGGTCAGCTTTCCCATGGAATTCGTTAAAGTATAATGTACCGCTAAATGCATCACCAGCGTGTAATGTTAGTACATTTTCTTTAGCTTCACGCTGCTCTTTTACTGCTGTAGCTAATTTAGGCAATTCGTTAGCACGAGCATGTGTATCATTCACATGTAAAATCGATAATGAAAATGCATCTTCTGGTGTTTCAGGTTTTTCTGGCGTTTCAGGTTTTTCAGGAGTCTCTGGTGTTTCTGTGTTTGATTTTGTTAGAGCTTCCGCAATTAAAGTTGCTAGTTGACCACGTGTAACATTATCGCTAGCCGCATGGTTTTTAGCACTTTCTAGCTCTGGTAATGTTTGGATAGATGCCAAGATTTTTGCTAAATCACCATGTGTAATCGTTTGGTTTGGACGGAATGTGTTGTCACCATAACCTGTAATGACATCTAATCCTGCAAGTGCTGCAATTGGGCCGTAAAATGGATTAGATACATCAATATCTGTATAGTTTGGATTCTCCACATCTTTTGTATCCAGCTTTAATGCACCTGCAATCATTTTTGCAGCTTGTCCACGTGTGACATTTGTATCTGGTTTAAATGTACCATCTGTGTATCCGCTGATAATCCCTGCTGCATGAAGTGTAACAATGCCTTCATAATCTGCATGACTTTCTTTTACATCTGAAAATGGACTTGCCGCTGATGCTGGCGCTGCCGCTACCGCTGTTACTGCTAAGGCTGCTGCAGTTACTGTTAAAAATTTGCTACGTTTATTTTCCATTACAAAAGATACCTCCATTAGTAAATTGATGTACTTACAACTAAATTCTACATAAATATGACACAAAATACTAGAACATTTGTAAAATTATAATTTTAAAAAATAGTTTAATAGTAATGAAAGCGAAATTTTACCAGATACTTTTATAATAAATTCAATCGTAAAAAAAGGAGGATTGGCTTTGCTTTGCCATCCTCCTATCTGCTATTAAACTTACACAATTGCTGTAAAACTCATTTTCACATCACTGTCGCTTCAGGCTCGTGTGCGATCATTTCTTTAATCATATTGCCCTCTCCCATAATGGCTACCGTTGGTTTATGATCTTTAGCCTCATGATTATCTACATACACATAGGAAATAATGATCACAATATCGCCGCGTTGTACAAGTCTTGCTGCTGCGCCATTGACACAAATCACTCCCGAGCCTCGTTCACCAGCAATAATATATGTTTCAAAACGAGCGCCATTATTATTATTAACGACATGTACTTTTTCGTTTGCCAGCATACCTACTGCATCTAAAATATCTTCATCAATTGTTATTGACCCTACATAATTAAGATCCGCCTGTGTCACTGTTGCACGGTGGATTTTACTATTCATCATCATACGTAACATGTTATAGTCCCTCTTTCACAGTAAAAATACAATTGTCGATTAAGCGTGTTTTACCTATATAGACGGCTGCTGCCAACAGGGCTTGCTGTGTTGCAGCTGTCACTGGTGTTAAATCAGGGTATGCTAATAATTCAATATAATCAATACGGCCATGTGTTCGAGCATGAATATGAGCTTTTGCTTTTGCAAGTGCGCTATCCACATCACCGTTCGCTAAAAAGCTATCGCGTGCCAATTGTAATGCCTCATTGATCGCAGGTGCCTCTTGTCGCTCTGACTCACTTAAATAGACATTACGAGAAGATTTCGCTAAACCGTCCTCCTCGCGCACAATTGGTACAACGCGCATTTCTAAAGGGAAATTAAAATCACGTACCATCGTAGCAATAATCGCAACTTGCTGTGCATCTTTTTGACCGAAATAAGCCCGTGTTGGCAGTGTTAAATTGAATAATTTAGAGACAACCTGTAAAACACCATCAAAATGACCAGGGCGGCTCGCTCCACAAAGAATCGTTGCTTGTTCACCCGCATGGATACGAATTCCGCCATCTTGGGGATACATTTCTTCCACACTTGGTGCAAACACAATATCTACACCGACAGACTCTGCCAAGGCTATATCTCTAGGTAAATCACGAGGATAGCTTTCTAAATCTTCATTTGGGCCAAATTGTGTTGGGTTAACGAATATGCTCATCACAACGACATCATTTTCTGCACGAGCTGTTTGCGCCAATGTTAAATGGCCTTCATGTAAATAGCCCATCGTCGGAACAAGCCCAATTGTTTTTTGTCCTTGCTTAGCTGCCTGAATTTCTGCAGTTAATGCTTGTATAGTCGTTACAACTTTCATCATTTGACACCCCCGTATAGCTGATCTAACGCTTCCTCTTTCATCGTGAAGAAATGTATTGGTGCAGGGAAAGTACCTGCTTTCACCGCTTCAACGTAGCGAACCATGCCTGTCCTTACTTCTTTTCCCATGTCAGCAAATTGTTGAACAAACTTTGGCACATGGTGCGAGCCGTAGCTTAACATGTCATGATACACCAACACTTGTCCATCCGCTTCTACACCTGCTCCTATGCCTATCGTTGGAATCACAAGACTGGTTGAAACAATCTCTGTCAGCTGATGTGGGATACATTCTAACACAACTGCACAAGCACCAGCCTCTTCACATTGTTTTGCATCCTCAATAAGTGTGGCAGCCTGCTCAGCCGTTTTCCCCTGTACCTTGTAACCACCAAGCACACCTGCTGATTGTGGCAGTAAGCCTAAATGAGCAACCACTGGAATACCAGCCGACGTTAATTTACGAATAACAGGAATGATATCTCCTGCTCCCTCCACCTTTAGGGCATCGGCACCTGTTTCTTGCATCATAGTAACGGCTGTTTTTAATGTTTCATTGACATCGCCATGATACGAACCGAATGGCATATCAACAACAATAAACGTATTTTTGGCCCCACGTCGCACCGCTTTTGCATGATGAACCATATCCGCTACAGTCACTGGCATTGTAGAATCATAACCAAGTACGACCATTCCAAGTGAATCACCGACTAGTATCATATCAACATCAGCGTCCTCAGCGAATTTAGCAGCTGGATAATCATATGCCGTAACCATCACAATTTTCTCGCCTGCTGCTTTCATCTTTAAAAAATCTGTAGTTGTTTTCATTTTGTAGTCCTCCTTTTTTAAGGGAAGAAAACAGAAAAACCCTTCTGTACCGAAAATAGACAGAAGGGTAGTGTTTCGTTCATTGATAAAAAACCTCTTGTTAAAAGTTCTCGACAAGAGACCATAGCTTGCAAACGTAAAAGCTATGTTTGAACGTATTGTTTTCTTCCGTCCCTGTCTTAAAAGATCAAGGCAGATATTTGTTAGTATGGGATCTTGCGCTTTTGAAGGTGCCGTTCACAATGGATACTGCCCTTCTGCACATACTATAACAGATTCTCCTATTAATCTTCAAATATTATTTTCTTACAATATCTTCGCCAACATTATTGGAAAAATTTATCTTTAATCAATTTTAGTTCTGCGTCATTGCAGCTGGCGCATCGGCAGTGGCCTTATATTAATTCAGTAGATGTTTGAACGCCCACTAAAAAAAATCAAAACAAGCATCTGCAAAGGAGGAATTATTCTGTATCTTCCACTATGCTTTCAATTCATAGAAATTTTGCTGAATCAAGAAAAAATTGACAATCAATGTTATACGTCATATACTATCCCTATACTATACGGCATATAATATAAACTGATGTATAGGTATTACATGTGAGGTGAAAAGATGACATTTCAGCTTGGTTCAGCTTTACTTGACGCTTGTGTACTGGCCATCGTTGACAAAGAGGACGCTTACGGTTATTCCTTAACGCAGCAAGTACAATCGGTCATGGAGATTTCGGAATCTACACTGTACCCCGTATTACGCCGCTTACAAAAAGCGCATTACTTAACAACCTACGATCAGCCCTATCAAGGCAGAAATAGGCGCTATTATCAAATTACAGAACAAGGACGTATACGCTTATTAGAGCTATTAAAAGAATGGCAAGTGTATAAAGAAAAGGTTGACTGTGTACTTTTAGGAGGGAATTTAGATGGATAGAGCAAGCTATTTGAAACAGCTACGAGGAAAATTACGTCGGCTTCCTGCGCATGAGTTAGACGCTGCGCTTGCTTATTATGAAGAATACTTTGAGGAAGCAGGAGAGGAGAATGTACAACAGGTTATTTCACAACTAGGCTCCCCCTCACATGTCGCCTCACAAATACTAGCTGATTTCGCTTTAAAGGATTTAGAAACTGCTTCAGCAAGATCGACAAAAAAGAATATGACAACCCTTTGGCTAATTATTCTAGCTATACTGTCTGCACCACTTTCATTGCCATTACTTGCAACAGCGATTGCACTTATTTTTTCATTCGGCGCAGTCATTATCAGCTTTATTTTTGCAATTGGAGCTACAGTTATTAGTATTTTTGCTGGTGGCGTTGCTGTCCTTATTGCAGGATTCTTCATCTTAACAGAGCATTGGCCGACTGCCCTTCTCTTTATGGGTGTAGGTTTGATTGTTACGGGCTTAGGTGTTTTCCTTTTTCCAATTGTCGCTCGCATTATTAAGAAAATCGTCCTTGTCTCTGTTGAAACATTAGGAAGACTATTTCACAAAATAACGAAAAAACGGAAAGGGGGCTTCTAAAATGACGTCAAAAAATACCCTCATTGCTATGACGATGGTTGCATTAGGTATTTTACTTGCATTAGTCGGCTATTTTTCAGGTGGGCGCTGGCTTATTCTTAAAGATGATGATGGTCTTCACGTGCCAAGTAATACTAAATTAGTTAGTCAGTCTCATGCGTTAGAAGAGTTTTCAAATATTAATATAGTGAATGATTATGGCGATATTGAAATTGTTGTAAGTGATAACGACTATAAATTAGAGACAGAGGTCTTTGAGCAGCAAGACGTAACCTATCATATTGACAATGGCATTTTAACCATTGAAACAAAGGCGAAGAAAAAAGATGGTTTTCAATTTGGCTTTAGTAATTTTTCTTCTCCCTCTATTAAGCTCTATATCCCAAAAGAAACAAAAATAGATTCGGTTGTGATAGACAGTAACTTTGGAGATACAACCATTCATGGGCTACATTATCAACAGCTTGAACTGATGCAAGATTACGGGGATATTACCTTCACTAACACGACAGGTGAGGGTACAGAGATTGCTCAGTCTTTTGGTGATTTAACGCTTCAACAATACGCTAGTAACGGCGTCAACATTGAAAGTGAGCATGGTGATATCAATATAGATGGAACATTAAATGGTCAATCAACCATTACGTCAAGCTTTGGCGATACGACACTGCACTTACAAAACAAACAAAGTGATCTAGGCTATGACTTACAAACAAGTTTTGGTGATGTAACCATTAATGATGAAGAACAAAGTGGTACCGTTACGCAATTAAACAAAGAAAACAACCAGTTAAATGTTTCCTTGTCACATGGTGATTTAAACGTGTCACTAAAATAAAGCTAATTTAAAGAAGCTGCAAGATTTTTCTTTCCTTGCAGCTTCTTTTTATAATATTTTAATGTCACCTGCATAGATTGTTCGAATCGTCCCATCGTCCTGAGTCAGCTGGAGGACCCCATCATCTGTAATCCCACTAGCAATGCCTTCAAAGCGCTCACGAATTGTCGTTACCTCAATACGTTGGCCTATTGTACAGGACAATTGCTGCCACAGCGTTTTTATGGTTGCGAATCCCTCTTCTACATATAACTCTGTAAATTGTTCTAAATAGTGTAAAATAGATGCCACCAATGCTGCACGATTGATTTCTTCTCCTGCTTCTAATCGCAGTGAAGTGGCAATATCAGCAATATCAGGTGAGAAATCGGCAACTACTTGGTTAGCATTTATCCCTATCCCAACAAGTAAAGCTTGAACAAGATCAGCCTCTGCCTGCATTTCCGTTAAAATGCCTGTACATTTTTTGCCATTAATCAGCAAATCATTGGGCCACTTAATGGCTGGTTCTACATGTTGATATAATGTTTTGATGGCCATCGTGACTGCTACTGCCACGACAAGTGTATAGGATGATGCCTGCTGGGGTGTGACATCAGGTCGTACAATAATGGTCATCCAAATCCCTGTACCATGTGCAGATTCCCAAGGACGAGCCATTCGACCACGACCTGCCGTTTGCTCCTCACCAATAATAATTGTACCGTGTGGTGCTCCCTCCTGCGCAAGCTTATGGGCAATTGTTTGTGTAGAATCTACAATATCGTAATAATGAATTTGACGTCCAAAATGCTCTGTTTTTAAAAAAAGCTCAATCTGTGCTGGGCTTAAGCTATTTGGCACACCTGTCAAGACATAGCCTTTTTTCTTTATCGTTTCAAAAGTATACCCTTCCTCCTGTAGCGTCTGCATATGTTTCCACACTGCCGTCCTTGAGACACCAAGAGAATCTGCTAATTCTTGACCCGAAACTGCTTCACCATCAGCAGCCAGTATTCTTTTTAAAATTTCATCCTTCATGGAAATTGTCATGTTCACATCAATCCTTTAGTATACTCAGCTATTTTTTATGTAACCTATATCGTCTTTATCATACTGTAAATTATACGAAATAACCACCAGAGATGGTGAATTTAAACGCAGTCATACAATCAATTATTCCTCGGCGTCATTGTCAAAGGACATGGCACTTTTTGATGGTGTTTCTCTATTCAGAGGCGTTTGATTCCCAAAGAAAAAGGCAAAACAAGCATTCACCTTCCTCTTATAGTGGAGGGAATCGCCTGTACCTGACGCTTCGCTTTCGGCACAAAATCAGTTGCTAAAATCAAGATAAAAGCCGTCCCACATTTTTAGAGACGGCTTGTTGTATGAAGATGTATTTGGCTAAAAGTAAGATTATCCTTCATGGGAATAGTGCTGTTCTAGCCAGTTCCTAATCTGTTGTCGGTCATTTTGAAGTTCGTAATGAAGAATGGCCGTAAGCATGTCCTCCAATGTAGCTTTTACCCATGGTCCACCTTTTTTACCAGACCATTTTAATAGATCTGCCCCATTCACCACTAGTTCTTGCTTATGTTTAATCGGTAGCTTTGCTTGTAATTCTTGAATAGGTTGCTGTGGGAACTGAGCGTCCAGTTGAAGCAGCTTCGCAAAATACAGTGCAGCCTCTAGCTCCTGTGTTGTGTACATAAAATAATGGGTGTTTGTCCATCCCTCTTTTAACGCTTCATATGCGCTCAAAACCGATTGGACAAACGCCATTTCTTTATTGGACAGTCTATATTCTCGAAGTACTTCACGCCAATTTGCTCCTTGCAGTAAGGCAAAATATGCCCAGCCTAAGAGCTTGTCCTGTGTATGAAAGCCACGCCATTGCTCAGCATGAAAATCACCTGTTAGATTGGCTGTCAAACCACTTTCCTCTAATTTTTGTATACCACCAAAAACAGCATTTCCTACCCATAGCTTATCGAGCTCTGCTTTAATACGTTCTCTTGCAATAAAAGCTATATCAGCCGCTTTATTTTTTATCGCAGTGAGTGTAGTCGCTTCTATTGTAAAATCAAGCTGTGCTGAAAAGCGTATCGCTCGCAGCATACGTAAAGCATCTTCAGTAAAGCGTTCTTGGGCATTTCCTACAGCTCGAATAACGCGCATTTCAATATCTTGGCCCCCACCGTAATAATCCACAAATGAGCCATCACGACGCATTGCGATGGCATTCATGGTAAAATCCCTACGTTGTAAATCTTCTTGTAGGGAACGGACAAACTGTACTTTTTCAGGTCTACGATGATCTATATATTCCCCATCTGTACGATAGGTTGTCACTTCAACAGGTCCAGTGGGTACGATAACAAGTACCGTCCCATGCTGAATCCCAATATCTATTGTCCGTTGAAAAATAGATTTTACTTCTTCGGGCGTAGCGTTTGTAGCGACATCTACATCATGGGCAGGACGATCAAGTAAGGCATCTCTTACAGCTCCACCCACAATAACCGCCTCAAAGCCTGCCTGTTCTAGTTGTTCAATTACTGAATAGGCTGCCTGCCATTCTTTATTGTTTTGCATGATTTCTTTCCGCAACCTTCGCATACAGATTTTCATATTGTTCAACAATTTTTGATGAGTGGAATTTTTCACTTACTGCACGGATTGCCGCTTCTCTG
Organism: Lysinibacillus cavernae; assembly: GCF_009724685.1. Taxonomy (GTDB): domain Bacteria; phylum Bacillota; class Bacilli; order Bacillales_A; family Planococcaceae; genus Lysinibacillus; species Lysinibacillus cavernae. The sequence continues at coordinate 830,894 of NZ_WMEF01000001.1, read as the reverse complement.
AAACGCAATAATTGTTCTTCATCTTGCAATAAATGAGTCGCATACGCTGCAACTGCGTCTGTATCCCCTAATTCCACAATATAGCCATCTACGCCATGTTCAATGACTTCAGGGATACCACCTACGTTTGAGCCAATACAAGGTACGCCACAAGCCATCGCCTCTAATAAAACCAGTCCAAACGATTCCTGTTGAGAAAGTAACAATTTCAGGTCGCTAATTGCATACAATTCAGCCAAGTTTTCTTGTTTCCCTAAAAATAAAACATCCTTCATATATGGACTTTCCTTTACTTGGTCCATTACTCGGTGCTTTTCTGGGCCATCTCCTACTAATAAGAGCTTTACTTTCATGTTGGCACGAATTTTCATAAAAGCGTCGACAATATGGGGAAGATTTTTAATTTTACGGAAGTTAGAAACATGAATGAGGACTTTTTCATCTTCTTGAATACCAAATTGCGCTTTTAAATTCCCTGAATTTCGAGGGAAGTATTCACGTTCATCCACAAAGTTATAAATCGTTTCAATTGGTTTTACTGTATCGATCAATTCATAGGTTTGTTCTTTTAAAGCCTGTGACACGGTTGTCACAATATCAGATTTATCAATTCCATACTTAATGGCCTGTGAAAGCGTAGAATCCTGCCCAAGCACCGATATATCTGTGCCATGAAGTGTTGTGACGATGCCGATATTCCGCCCACTCATTTCACGTGCTAATACCGCACATACTGCATGTGGAATGGCATAATGCACATGCAACACATCCAACTCTTCATCCTTTATGACGTCTGCCATTTTACTCGCTAATGCAATATCGTATGGAGAATATTGAAACACTGAATAATTATTAACTTCGACTTCATGGAAAAAGACGGTTGGATAAATTTTATTCAATCGAAATGGTACGCTTGAGGTGATGAAATGAATTTCATGCCCTCTTTCTGCAAGCATTTTGCCTAATTCTGTTGCAATTACACCAGAGCCTCCAACTGTTGGATAACAGGTAATGCCGATTTTTAGCTTTTTCATTCGATGATCATCCTTTCTAAATCACGTCTTTTATTAATTACGTCTTTCTTGTATCAGTCTCCAATCCACAAAGCCCTCTTGCAGGCCTTTTAGTAATATTTCTGCTGTTCCCATATTTGTCGCCAGTGGCACTTGGTAAACATCGCAAAGACGAATAAGTGCAGAAACGTCTGGCTCATGTGGTTGTGCTGTTAAAGGATCCCGGAAAAAAATAACCATGTCCATTTCGTTATTGGCAATCATAGCGCCAATTTGTTGGTCGCCACCAAGTGGCCCTGAACGAAAGCGTGTGACCTCTAGACCAGTAGCTTCAATCACACGCAGTCCTGTTGTGCCTGTTGCATATAGCGTATGTTCATGTAAAATATTTTGGTAAGCAATAGCAAACTGTACTAAATTATCTTTTTTTCGATCATGTGCAATCAATGCGATTTTCATATAGCTTCCATCCCAATCTTTAGATGATGTTTTCTAAACCATAAACAAGCTGATCCATTTTCATAACTTCTTCTATGCAAAACGCAACGCCCGACATAAAGGAGTTACGGTTTAATGAATCATGGCGAATCGTTAGTAGCTGCCCATCTCCTCCAAATAATACTTGCTGGTGTGCCACTAAACCAGGTAATCGTACGGAGTGAATGCGCATGCCATCAAAGTCACCACCTCTTGCACCTTCAATGGTTTCTTTCTCTTCTGGATGCCCTTGAGTCTTTTGCGTACGGACCTCTTGTATTAGTTGTGCCGTTTTTACTGCTGTCCCAGATGGTGCATCAAGCTTCTGATCATGGTGCATTTCAATAATCTCTACATCTGGTAAATATTTGGCCGCTTCTTTTGCAAATTTCATCATCAGGATAGCGCCAATCGCAAAGTTCGGTGCAATAATGCAACCTAATTCTTTTTCTTTGGCCATGGCTGATAATTCCTCTAGTTGTGCATCTGTAAATCCTGTTGTACCAATTACAGGTCGTACATTTAAATTCAATGCTTCCTTCGTATGTTTGTATACTGAATGTGGGTTAGTTAAATCCACTAATACGTCTGGTGCAGTTGCTTCTACAAGTTCGTGCATTTCCGTAAATACAGGTACCGTATAGCTTGCTGGAAACATATCTAAATCAGCTAAAGTTTTTCCTACTTCCTTATAATCTAGTACAGCTACTAATTCCATTTTGTCATGTTTCATGACTGTATGTACAGCCTCAGCTCCCATTTTTCCTCTTGCTCCCGCAATGGCTACACGAATCGACATCATTCTTCATCCTTTCTAGTCCAACGATCCTTATCTCTAGTTTCAAATTTATGTATGACGCGTAAAAGAGCTTCATCCAGTTTAATACCTTGTGCATTTGCAAAACATACTAGTACAAAGAAAAAATCTCCTAGCTCTTCTTCGATACTATTTGTGTCCTCTGTACTCTTTTTCTTTTTTTGTCCATAAACATCTTGAACCTCACGTGACAGTTCACCTAATTCTTCTGTTAAACGCGCTAGTAGCTCGAATGGTGGGAAATATCCCTCTTTAAATTGTCCTATATAATCATCAACACGCTGTTGCAATGCTTGCATTGATAGTTGATCAGTCATTAAAATCACACTCCTACTTACCATCGTATAAAATTTACACCATTGTTGTCAAAACCAATAAAATGTCAGATAATAGATAATACCACTTCATTTGTTTGGACTACAGGAGGTCAAATGCTAAAACAGATTAAAATTCGTAATATTATCGCAATAATGCTCGGAGCTGCCATTTTCAGCTTCGGCTTTGTTCACTTCAACATTCAAAATCAACTGGGTGAAGGTGGACTAAGTGGAATTACACTCATACTATACTTTACACTAGGATGGGACCCTGCCTTAATGAACCTGTTATTAAATATCCCAATGTTTATTATAGGTTATCGATTACTTGGAAAAAAATCATTTGTCTATACACTTGTAGGTACTTTATCCGTATCTCTGTTTCTGAAAATTTTCCAAAAGTATCAATTTACTATTCATTTAGAGGATGATATGTTGCTGGTTGCTCTATTTGCTGGTTTATTTGTCGGGCTAGGACTTGGTATTGTCTTTCGCTTTGGCGGCACTACAGGTGGTGTCGACATTCTGGCTCGGCTTGGGCATAAATATTTTGGTTGGAGTATGGGGAAAACCATGTTTGTCTTCGATGCCATTGTCATTATCCTGTCATGGCTTACATTCCTAGATGCCCGTTCGATGATGTATACACTAGTCGCTGTATTTGTTGGTGCACGTGTGATTGATTTTGTACAAGAAGGTGCCTATGCTGCACGTGGTGCTCTCATTATATCTGAAAAGTCTGGTGTGATTGCTGAGACGATTGCTCTAAGAATGGAGCGAGGTATCACGATTTTAGAAGGTCATGGACATTTTACTAAGCAGCCTAAAGAAGTTATTTATTGTGTTATTGGCCGCAATGAAGTTGTACGATTAAAATCGATTGTGCATGAAGTCGATCCGCACGCATTCGTTTCTATAATAGAAGTCCGAGATGTGGCAGGCGAAGGCTTTACACTTGACGATCAAAAGCAACCACTTCATTAAGCATACGAAGATAAAAAACTTGTTATAGTGGTGCACCACTATAACAAGTTTTTTCTTAGTCATCGCTACGCATATTTGTAAAAATTAACACTAAACGTAATAACTCAAGTACAGCTACTGCTGCCGCTGCTACATATGTTAGTGCTGCTGCACTTAACACTTTTCGTGCTGGACGTTCTTCTTCATTTGTAATAATACCTAATGAATTCATTTGAACTAAGGCACGCTTCGAAGCATCGAACTCCACTGGCAGTGTCACTAATTGGAAAACAACACCTGCTGCTAATAATATGATACCTAACAGCAAGAAATTCGTACTACTTGCAAAAATACCAACCATTACAAAAATCCAAGACATATTGGAAGAAATGCTTGCTACTGGAACGAGCTTACTACGTAATGTAAGCATAGAATAAGCTTCTTTATGTTGGATGGCGTGACCTACCTCATGGGCAGCAACCGCAGCACCTGCAACACTCGCTTCATAAAAGTTACTTTCTGATAAAGCAACTGTTTTTGTTGCCGGATTATAATGATCAGACAACACACCTTGCGTTGGCACAACTCGTACATCATATAAGCCGTTCGCATCTAAAATCGCACGCGCTACTTCTGCACCTGTCTGCCCCTTCATTGTACGTTGTTTTGCAAACTTTTTATACGTACCCTTCACTTTCATTTGTGCATAAAGTGGAAGTAGCATAATAATCGCAAAATAAACAATATACATGCTTGTTGACAATTTTCTAACCCCTTTCTACCTCTATACTATAATTCTATAATTTATACCCTAATTCGGCAAATATTTGCGCCACCTAATTGAGAAGACCGCAAGAAAAATGCACGCAATTGATAACCAAAACGTAAAGTAGCCAATATAGCTTGTGTATTCGGCTAAATCTCGATACATAGGCATTTGACCAAAAACATAGTCGATGACATCATTATGTAATGTCCAAACAGCTGCTATTGCCACATGCCAATAAGTAAAGACATATTTTTTCATATACAAAATGGCTTGAACTGCCATGGCAAAATGCGAGCCGACCAACATCCAACCTTGCCATCCAATGGATCCTGTTTCAATCAACGTCAAAATATTCATGACATCTGCCCATAAACCATACTTCACCAATGTAACAAGGGCTAGTACTTCCATTAACGGCCAGCTTTTACCCAAGATCCAAGCAATCAATACAAAACAAAAGAATAAGCTAGCTGTTGGGCTATCTGGAACAAAAATATAAAAAATAGGCTTCGTTATCGCCAATTGCCAACCGTACCAATAATAGCCATAAATAGTGCCCAATAGATTAATAATAAGCAGAGCTATTAAAAATGATTTGTGTGTGAGAAGATACCAAATATTTGCTCTTGTTATTTGCAAGATTTCAACTCCTTTCACTTAAAAAAGTTTTTTATGTATAGTACTTGAAACCTAGAACCAAACCTCTACCGTTTATGTTTCCTTAACTTCAATATGTGTTATTTTATTGATTTGATTCGCTTACTTCTCTCAATCAACTGCGCCTGGGCATAATTGGCGCTTCGCTTTCACTCAAATAAACAATGCGTAAACTCCCGTTCATCAAGATAACAACTGTTTTATCGACATTTTTCGCTAAAAAACATTGTAAAAGGGAACCTTTTTGCATGGCTATCAGTCCCAATAGTATAACAAGGTAGAAAAAAAAGAGCCAGTTTCCTGACTCTTTTACTATTACTCTGCTTTTAAACTTTCGATGAATTCAGCAAGTTTTTGCAGATCTTCATCAGAACCTGTCCATAACCCTGGAGGCATTTTACCGCTCTCTGTACCGTTATGTGCAATGTCCTTAATTTCATCAGCAGTTAAACCTGTGTTCATTAGAGTTGGCGCACCAGCTCCACCCTCTAAACCTTCACCGTGACATGTAATACATGCTGAACCAGCATAGACTTTATAACCTTCTGATTCTTCATCGAACTCAACTGTTTCTACGATCGCACCCATAGCTTTTTGAGCTTCCCAGTCGTGGTTAACAACTGATTCCCAAGTTAGGTAGAACATAGAAGCAAGAGATAATAACATAAACGCTGTTGGTAATGGACGTTTAGATGGACGACGTTCTGGACCCTTGTCTAAAAATGGCATTAATAATAGCGCTCCAAATGCAAGACCTGGAATTACAATAGCTCCGATAACATTGTATGGACCAGAAGCAAATGAGTATTTTAAAAGTTGATACATAAATAAGAAGTACCAGTCCGGTAGCGGTGTATATGCTCTAGTTGGATCTGCCGGCCCTTCAAGTGGTGACGGGTGAGCGACAGTTAATAATAAGTATCCAATTAAAAATACAGCACCTACCATCCATTCCTTCAGTAAGAAGTTCGGCCAGAAAGCTTCCGTCTTACCTGGATATTCGGAATAATCCTTTGGAACATTCGGCATTCTGTGATTCGCTTTAATACGAGAATCGCCGACAAATTTCATTCCTTTTCCGCGATGCATAGTGTCCCCTCCTTTTAAAGATCATCGAACCGTCAAGACAATTACAACGGTCCTGAAATTCCTTGACGACGAATCATGATAAAGTGTGCTGCAAGTAACCCAAACAATACTGCAGGTAAGAAGAATACATGAATCGCAAAGAATCGAGTTAACGTTTGAGCACCAAGAATTGTAGTGTCACCCGCTAATAGTACTTTAATTATTCCACCGATAAACGGTACAGATGCTGCAATTTCGATACCTACTTTAGTAGCGAATAATGCTTTCATATCCCATGGTAATAAATATCCTGTAAAACCAAGACCCATCATTACACCAAAAATACCTACACCAACCATCCAGTTTAACTCACGAGGTTTCTTATAAGAACCTGTGAAGAATACACGAAGTGTATGTAAGAACATCATTACGATTACTAATGAAGCTCCCCAGTGGTGCATACCGCGTACGATTTCACCGAATGCTACTTCGTTTTGTAAATAATAAACTGATTTCCAGGCATTCACAACGTCTGGTACATAATACATTGTTAGGAACATACCAGAAAGAATTTGAATTACTGTGATGAAGAACGTTAATCCACCAAAGCAATAAACGAATGCTGAAAAATGATGTGCAGGGTTAACGTGCTCAGGCACTTCGTGGTCGGCAATATCACGCCAAATCGGTGTAATATCTAAGCGCTCATCGACCCAATCATAAATTTTATTTAGCACTGTTGTCGTACCCCCTTACTTATTTAACTAGAGTATTTGCTTTTGCTGGACCAATCATTAAATAGCCATCTTGATCTTGTACTTCAAATTCATCCAACGGACCTAGAGGCGGTGTACCTGCAACGTTTTTCCCGTTTTTCTCGTAACGCCCTGCGTGACATGGACAGAAGAATTGATCTGGGTGAGCTGAATCTCCACCCCAGTCCACCATACAGCCTAAATGCTTACAAACTGGTGAAAGAGCAATGATTTGATCGCCGTTTTTATATACCCACGCTACGTTTGTAACATTCGATTTGTACCATGCGTCAACTTGTTCGAATGAAAAGTCAACTTTTACAGGTGCTTCAGTGAGGTCAGCGATTTTATGCTCTGTTTTTACAAAATCTCCACCATCATGCTTTTGTAATACTGGATCAATTGCGAATCGAAGCATTGGCATTAGCATACCTGCCGCCATAAATCCACCTACACCAGTAAGTGTATAGCTTAGAAATTGACGACGTGAAACTCGATTATTACTCATTATTTTCCCCCCTCTAACTTAAAGGTCAGTCCAACGGACATACTTTTACAAATAGTAATACTAGGACATATATATGATATATCAAGTCCATAGCTTGGTCAATATAGCATTCTGTGGAAAGCTGGAGAATGTGAACATTTATTGAAACTAATTGTTAAATCTGTGCCCATTTAGTCGAAAGCATCGGAATCACTTGTCGTAATTGATCTTCCATAATAGATTTTTTCACACTTGCATCCATACTTTCTAACGGAATAGCTGGTAACCAAATAATATTTACTATATCTCCACTAGTTGTCCAAGCGTGGTCACAAGTAATGAAGAACACATGCTTAAATCCAGCATTATGTAATTGTGCTTCTAATTGCTGTGGTAATTCATCGTTTTTTAAAGTTGTCATATAAGAAAATGGTGGCATGACAAGTAAACGGCCTTTAAACTGCTGCTCTATAAAAGAAGTTAAAGACATTACAAAATCTACTTCGGCACCACTCTGTTTCATTTTTTCAGAAGATAAATCGATGGATACGAGTGGAACAATCGCAGTATCAATGAAATCTTTCTGCGCCATAAACGATGTCACATCGTTTGCATTAAAATACATTCAACAAACCTCCTTTTATCACAAAATAAAAAATGCCCTTATCCACTCTTCAATAGGATACCCAACTAAAAGTGAAAACAATCATTCACTAGTAATGTTACCATATTGAAGTGGATAAAGGACATTCAATTTTTACCTATAATTAACGTAAATTAGCCGTTTCCTTTAGTGCTTGTAACAAATTAGACAATTCATAGAAACGCTCTTCATCTCCCTGGTCGAGGGCTTCATCAATTTGTGCGAGTAATTTTTCTTCTTGGAATACGAGTAAGCTATTGGAAAGCAGCTCTTCCGCCAGTAAACGATCTTTTTCACTGACTAGCAGTGTTTCTGGCATATAAGGGTTTTCTTCGAGAACTGCTAAGTATTGTGCACTTGGTGGTATATTTGGAAAATTCAATTGTATATACATATCTTCTTGTTCATGTAAGCGTAAATCATGGAAAGACTTCTCGGCATCCGCCGTCATTACATTGCCTTTGTAGAAACGAAAAGGCACACCTGTTGAGTCTACTGTCGACATTACCATCGCTCTAGGACAATAGTGAGCTTCTTCCACAAATCGGATTCTTTTTAATAAATCATCATTACTTAATAAGTAATTTAAAATCCACACACACTCACGACGTTTCAATTGATAATTTTTTAAAAACCATCGAACAAATGCTTTTTTATCAACAACTGATACAGAAGCAGTCATACCCACTCCCTCCTTTACTCAAATTCTAAGGTTTCTAACTTCTCTTGCCACTCTGGTTCACCCGGTTGAATGTTGATTAATTGTCCAAGAACCTCTTTTGCCTCTGAACGTTTTCCTTCCTCTAATAAGAAGAAAACATATTTTTCTAAAAATGTTGCGTCTTCCTTAAAATCATTATATGCCAAACGGTAAAATTCGTATGCACGGTCGTACAATTCTAAATTTTCATATGCTTCTGCTGCAAATGGATATAATGTGCTCCATTCAAAATCGTTTTGCTGTAAAGTCTCGAATAATTCGATAACATCCTCATGACGCTCCTGCTGCCCTAACACAGAAATAAGTGCCAGTACTGCTTCCATATATTCAGGGTCCAGCGCTATGGCTTCTCGCAGATGTTGCTCTGCTTCTTCAGGCAAGCCATTTTTTAACGCCATTTTACCAGCAAACAAATAGAGCGATTTATCATATTCATCGCGTGTTAAGCCCTCTTGAATGGCGGCATATGCTTTTGGATTATCCTCTGTCATAGCATAGCTTTCCGCAAGCAATAAGTAGGCTGAGAAGTAATCAGGATCTAATTCTTTCAATTCCTCTAATTGTTTAATAGCCATTTCGTATTTTTGCGATTGGAAAGCTGAATAAGCAGCTCCAAATAAAATATCTGGCTTTACCTCATCCTCAAGGGCCTTTACATAATAATCGAAAGCCGTTTCATAGGCAGCCCCTGCACGATAAACCTCTGCCAATCTTTCGACAAGATGAATACCAGCAAATTCTTCTTGCTGCTCATATAATTCTTCATACAATCTTGCAGCCTCTAAAAAACGACCTGTTTCAAATAAAAGCTCTGCTTTCGCAAAATGTAATAATGGCTCGTCTGGTAAAATTGCTAATGCTTCATTTATACGCTTTTCTGCAACCTCAAATAACCCTTGCATTTGATAATAATCAGCTAAAACTAATAAAGATTGAGGATATTCTGGTGAAGATTCTTCAACTTCTAGCAATAAATCCAACGCTTCATCTTCGTCACCAAGCTCCATTAATACATTTGCACGATCTATTTTTAACTGTGCCTCTTCTGGGAATAAAAATTGTAAATGCTCCAGAACACGGTCAGCTTCTTTCATGTACCCATATTGCATAAAAATCTCAGCAAGTGCATAAATCTCCTCGGGTAGCTCCTTCATTAAAAATGATTCTAATAGCTGATCTATTAATGCTAAGTCCCCTTGTTCAAGTGCTTGCATCATTTCAGTCATCGCATTGTTCACAGTCATTCACCTATTCTTTCATTAATACCTTTATGCTACAAAACATTTACCTTCGAAACAAGAAAAAACTCCCCAAAAGCTTGGAGAGTCTATCTTTAATTGTTACTTCACTGCCTCAACATGCTCAAAGAACGTTGGATAGGATACAGCAATACATTGTGCATCATCTAATGTAACTGCTCCATCTGTAATGAAAGCTGCGACAGCTCCCATCATACCAATACGATGATCACCATATGTTTGAAGACTTGCACCTTTTAAGGACGTCGGTCCATTGATAATCATTCCATCTTCTGTTGCTTCGATATCGGCACCGAGCTTTTTCAATTCCGTTACAACAGCAGTAATGCGGTCAGTTTCCTTCACTTTTAGCTCCTCTGCGTCCTTAATGATCGTTTGACCATGTGCTTGCGTAGCTAGTAATGCAATGATCGGAATCTCATCAATTAATCGTGGAATAATATCACCCTCAATTACCGTACCGGATAGCTTAGATGTTGCGATTTGGATTGTTGCTGTAGGTTCAGCTTGCGTATCATCACTTGGCGTCATTGTCATCGTTGCACCCATTTTTTGAAGTACCTCGATAATGCCATCCCGTGTTGGGTTGATGCCAACATTATTTAGTGTTAATCGACTATTTTGGCAAATCGCTCCTGCTACTAAGAAAAAGGCTGCTGAGGAAATATCTCCTGGTACAGCAACATGTGTCCCACTAAGGGATTGTCCCCCTTCAATTGAAACGACACCTTGATTAACTTCTACATGGGCACCAAATTGACGTAGCATGCGCTCTGTATGATCTCTAGATACTTCTGTTTCTCTGACAATGGTTGTTCCTTCTGCACGTAAGCCAGCTAGTAAAATAGCAGATTTCACTTGTGCACTTGCTACAGGCATCTTGTAATCAATAGCTTGTAGTGTTGTCCCTTGAATGGCAAGGGGTGTATATTGCCCGTCTGCACGCCCAGTTATATGTGCACCCATTTGACGAAGTGGATCGATCACGCGTCGCATTGGTCTTTTTCCTATTGATGCATCCCCTGTCATCACTGAATGGACAGTAGAACCAGCTAATATGCCTAGCATTAAACGTGTTGTTGTACCAGAGTTACCTGTATACAACACCTCTGAAGGCTCTTGCCACCCTTCCATTCCTGGGCTATGGATCGTTACATTCGTTCCTTCCACATCTATCTGAACACCAAGCTTTTGGAAGCAATCTATTGTACTTAAACAATCTTCACCTAATAAAAAACCTTCCACTGTCGTTGTCCCACTAGCAATGGCTCCGAACATTACAGAGCGGTGAGATACAGATTTATCGCCAGGAACGGTTAGAGCTCCCTGTAAAGAAGGTTTATTGTATTGTAAGACTTTTTCACTCATGAACTTTCTTCCCTCCAATATGAAGATAGAAAGCGCCGAAATGCCGACGCTTTCTTTTGCTATGAAATATACGTTTCGAAATTTGCTCGTTTTTGAATACAAGTTACAGCACGTTTACGATCATTTTCGTTTTGGAAACTAATAACCAGAATACCGAAAACATCTTCACGTGATTCGACGATTCTTAAATTGGTAATACTGATCGCTTCTTCAGCTAGAAAACCCGTGACTTCTGAAATAACACCTGGATAGTCAGGCACATCAACATAAAGGTCAAACGGCGTATACATCGCTCCTGCACTAATCGGTAATTCATCTCTCAGCTCTTTGGCAACAGAAAAATAGGATTCAATTTCCTGAGCAGAACCATTCGTCAGCAATTCCTTAATACGAGTCATTTCTTTTTCCCAGCCTTCTAACTGAGTGAGTAACTCATCGCGATTTTGCAAAGTAATGTCGCGCCATAAAATAGGGTTTGAAGAAGCTATTCGTGTAACATCACGAAAACCTCCTGCTGCAAGAGAACGTGTCATTGGGTATTCCCCATTTTCTCCACCTAATTGATGCACAAGTGAAGCAGCAATGACATGTGGGAAATGACTCACCACAGCTGTCATATGATCATGTTCACTTGCAGATACACTAACCACTTTTGCATGCGTAAACTTTAGTAAACTTTCAAGCTGCGCCATATGAATGATTTCTTCTCCAGCGAGAGGTGTGAGCATGTAATACGCATTTTCAAAAAGATGTGCTTTTGCAGCTAACACACCACTTTTATGAGAACCAGCCATTGGATGTCCACCAATAAACGTTATGCCAAGTTCACGTAATTCGCTGGCTTTTTGCATAATTAATTTTTTTGTACTTCCTGTATCTGTTACGATGACTTTATTTTTTAATGGCCATGATTTTAATTGCTCCATCCATTCGAGCGTTGCATTAACAGGTGTACCAAAGATAATGATATCAATATCTGCAGCAACAGCTTGTGGATCCGTGACAACATCATGCACAATATTTAATGTTTTTGCACGCTCACGCGTTTGAGCGTCCATATCATAGCCAATGATCTTTGTTTCAGGCGCTTTTTGTAAAGCAAGGGCAATGGAGCCACCGATTAATCCAAGCCCAATAACGAGCACATTGCGTGTCATGCAAATACCCCTTGTTGTTTTAATACTTCGTCAAGTTGGCTAAGTAATGCTGCATTTTGAGCCTCTGTTCCGATTGTGACACGGATAAATCCTGGTAATCCTAGCGCATTGCCACTGCGGACAATAAAGCCTCTTTTCATAAGCTCTTGGAAAACTACATCACTATCAGCTTGCGTATCAAAGAAAATAAAGTTCGTATCAGATGGGAAGTATTTTAGATTATGCTTTTCACAGAATTCTACGTATTGCTTTTTACCGTTTTCATTGGCTTCACGGCATGCTTCAATATAATCTTGATCACTGAGCGCAATAGTCGCAACAGCTTGACTTAAAATCGTATTATTAAATGGTGAGCGTACAGGATCGAGCTTCGCAATGATGTCAGGTTGCCCAATCGCATAACCAACTCGGAACGATGCCAGGCCGTAAGCTTTAGAGAACGTACGCAATAACAGAACATTCGGATATTCATCAATGATTGGTAGTGTATTCAAGTGATCAGGGTGCGTCACATATTCGATGTAAGCTTCATCTAATACGACAAGGACATCGTTTGGTACCTTGGCAAGAAAGGCACGTAATGCAGCACCTGGAATCACAACCCCCGTAGGATTATTCGGACTACATACCCAAACAATGGATGTTTTCTCATCAATTGCAGCCACCATTGCTTCTAGATCATGTGCACCTTCAATACAAGGCACTTTACGTACTTCAGCACCTTCAATTTCAGCATTATGCCAGTATTGAGAGAAAGATGGGTCAGCCATAACAGTATTTACCCCTGGATACAACAGTGCACGAGTAATAATAGCAATGATGTCGTCAGAGCCGTTACCAAAAAGAAGCTGCGTCTCTTTAACACCTAGATGATTCGCAACAGCTGTACGTAAATTTTGTGCATAGCCATCTGGATAAAGTGCATGATTCACTGCATTATTTTGTAAGTAAGCTATTACCTTAGGTGAACACCCAAACGGGTTTTCATTAGATGCCAATTTAATGACTTCCTTTAAGCCATATTCACGTTGTACTTCTTCAATTGGTTTCCCTGGCTTATATGCTTGCATACCGTCCAATTGTTGTTTCCACTTCATCTAAAACATCTCCTCTACTTATTTAACTTGAGCTAAATCTGGTCTTAATTTCACTGCATCATTGAGATACAAATGCTTTACATCTTTTTGTGCTACCTCTACATTCGCGTGAATTAATACGCGAATACACAATGGTAACGCATTAGGCACATCCATTTCATGAGTACACATAACAGGCACATATTGCCATCCGTCCATCAAGCGTACCGCACGTGCAGGAAATGCAGAAGTAATATCTGGTGTTGTGGAAATAAGAATCGATGCAATCTCATCTATCTCCACGTTATTTGCTGCCACAACCTCACGAACTAGTCTAGCTGTCTCATCCCATACAAGCTCTGGCTTGTCAGATTCAATTGTTATTGCCCCTCTAAGTCCACGAATCATACAAGCACCTCCGCTAATAACTGTCTATATTCTTCATCTACTTTTTTGCATTCTTGTAAATCAATAGCCCTTACAAAAGGTTTACCAATTTTATCCAATAAAACAAATTGTAAAATGCCATATTCCGCTTTTTTATCTTTCATCAAATAGCTTGTTAACTGTTCGAATGAATAATCATTTACAGCCTCAAAAGGATAGCCATTTTTCACTGCAAACTGTAAAAATGCTTTGGTGAATGCTCGATCCAATTCTCCGTATCGCTCGCTTAATAATAAACAATATACGAGTCCAATCATAACCGCTTCACCATGTGCTACTTTGCCATAGCCAGCAGCCGCTTCAACCGCGTGTCCGTATGTATGGCCTAAGTTTAAAAATTTTCGAACGGACTGCTCTGTTTCATCCTCAGCTACAATTTGTGCTTTGACTTCAATTCCTTTTTTCAGCTGTTTTGCTAGTTCATTTTGATTAAAATGAATGACTGAATCTGCTGTCATTAATTCCTCTAACCATACTGCATCGGAAATCATCGCATGCTTGATTAATTCTGCCGTTCCTGAACGTACCTCGCGCTCAGATAAGCTTTCAGTGAAAACAGTATCGTAAATAACACCTTCTGGCTGATAAAATGCGCCAATCATATTTTTTCCTAATGGATGATTAATAGCTGTTTTACCACCAACTGCTGAATCATGCGCTAAAATGGTAGTTGGAATTTGAATAAATGGAATCCCTCGCATATAAGTTGCCGCAACAAACCCAGTTAAATCTCCAACAGCTCCTCCACCAAAGGCAAAAATAAATGATTTCCGGGAGCACTTTTGTTCCAATAAAAATGTTTGAGCAGCGTTGTATTGTTCAAAAGTTTTGCATGCTTCACCACCAGGCAAAATAAAAACTTCAAAATTATATGGGAAATTTGCCTTGAAATAGTCTCCCTGTGCAGCCCATACATTGGCATCTGTAAACACAATAAGCTTATCTGCCTTTTGCAGTTTATCTTCAAATGTTTGAATGGCTTCAGTTAGAAATTGATGGCCAAGTACTACCTCATAATGATGCGATTTTGTTGCAACTGGTACACGCATAAATCAGAACCCCTTTGTATATTGACGATGCTCGTCAATTTGAGCTTTTAATTGAGGTAGTTGATCACTATGGAATTGCTCCAAAATAGCATTGGCTATTTCCCAGGCAATAACATGCTCAGCAACTACAGATGCAGCTGGTACAGCACAGCTATCAGAGCGCTCTACGCTCGCTTTAAATGGCTCTTTTGTTTCGATATCCACACTTTGTAATGGTTTATATAATGTTGGAATTGGCTTCATCACACCACGCACAACGATTGGCATTCCAGTAGACATACCACCTTCTAAGCCACCAAGTCGATTCGTCGCACGCGTATAGCCTTCTTCTTCAGACCAAATAATCTCATCATGCACTTCAGAGCCTTTACGACGTGCCATTTCAAAGCCAAGTCCAAATTCTACGCCTTTAAATGCATTAATGGATAGCATGGCAGCGGCTAGTTTCGCATCAAGCTTACGATCATAATGTACATAGGAGCCTACACCTGCTGGCATACCTTCTACAATGACTTCTACTACACCACCAATAGAATCACCAGCTTTTTTCGCCTCGTCAATAGCCTCAACCATTTTGGCTGAAGCCACTGGATCTACACAATAACATGGATCAGCTTCAACAATAGCACGAATTTCTTCCGTTGTTCTGCCTTCTATTAAGGACGTATCTGCCTTAATTCCCACGATCTCGGTAACATGGGCGACAATAGAAATGCCTAATTCATTTAGCAAAGCCTTCGCCACAGAGCCGACTGCTACACGTACAGTTGTTTCACGCGCAGAAGAACGTTCCAATACATTTCGTAAATCTCGATGACCATATTTCATGCCTCCTACTAAATCGGCATGACCTGGTCGAGGTCGTGAAATTTGACGTTTGATATCCTCAGGATTGACATTCTCATCCAAAGGCTCAGCACCCATAATTTTAGTCCAGTGCTTCCAGTCATCGTTTGTTACAACGAGTGCGACAGGTGACCCTAGTGTCTGTCCATGACGAACACCAGCGACAATCTCAACCGTATCTGTTTCGATTTGCATACGGCGCCCACGTCCATGACCTCCTTGACGTCGTTTTAAATCGTGATTAATGCTTTCTGCTGTTATGGGTAAGAGTGACGGTAAGCCCTCAATAATTGTCGTTAATTGGGGTCCGTGTGACTCACCTGCTGTTAAGTAACGCATAAACGCTTTCTCCCTTCAACTCGCTAAAGTATGTATTTTTCACTATAACATATATTCTTTAAAAAAACAGTCCTTTTACAAATGTCTTTTAAGTACCTGCCATTTCTATACCCCTAAATGCGAATATTCTGAACGACATTATTAAAGAACTTGTTAGATTACTCAAATGAAGTGTTTCCCATTATAGAGGAAGAGTCTTCAAGATCTGACGTTTTCTCTTTCGGTAAACAACATGTGCTGAATCAAGATAAAAAATACGCCTTTGCTTAGGATAAGCGAAAAGCGTACGAAATATCTATGTCTAATACCTGGCCTACTATATGTACATGACTGTTCTGGTCACTTGTACAAAGCTTTTCATCCATATTATTAACTATTTTTCCGATAAAAGAACGTATCTTCTACATCAAATTCATAACGTCCGGGATTAAAAATTTGCTCTGTTGATCCAACAAATAAAACCCCATCCTTGCGCAGTGCTTTACTAAAATTGTTATAAATTTGATCTTTCGCTTCTTCCGTGAAATAGATCATGACATTACGACAAACAATCAAGTCATAATTACTGTCATAGGAATCATTGAGCAAATTATGTTTCTTGAAGGTTACACAACGCTTAATTTCATCCTTCACTCGATAAAAGGAGCCTTCTTGTTCAAAATACTTTGCCTTAATGTCAGCTGGCACCTCTGCTAAAGAGCGTTCAGGATAGACACCTAGTTTTGCTTTTTGTATAACATTCTCATCTAAATCAGTAGCAATAATTTGAATTTGAGATAAAGGCACCAATTGTGATAATACCATCACTAAGGAATACGGTTCTTCACCTGTTGAACAAGCAGCACTCCAAATTTTTAAACGCTTATTTGTTTGTAACAGCTTCGGAAAGATTTTCTTTTGTAATACGTCCCAACGCTTTCCATTACGGTAAAATTCGGAAACATTAATCGTCATACGATCTAAAAATTCATTCATTAAATCACGATCTTGTTCAAGTGCCTTTAGAAAGTCTACAAAATGACGATAGCCTTTTTTCTCGTAAAGAGAGGTTAATCGTCTTTTCATTTGCGCTTCTTTATATAACGCTAAATCTATTCCTGTTTTGCGCTTTATACCTTCTATAAACTGTTCATAATCAGACATATGGTCATCTTCCCCTCTAGCGTTGTATTTCCATTATAGCGGAAAAGTGCCAATCCTGAAATAGTCTTTCTCATGTATACCCATCTACTTGCTTGAGTTTTGTTTTTCTTCTAATAGGAGCACTTTCGACTGTTCTAATTCCAGACGCATTTTTTCTGTTTCTATCGTATAGGTTTCCAATCTAAGCTTCTCTAATTCCACTTCTTTCTCGATAGCTTTCAGTTTAATTTTTTGTTGTCTTGTCCGAGCGTCCGTAAAAATCCCTGCTAATGAAATAATGACGCCCCCAATAATCGCAACAATGGCAATTGACAATCCGTCCACATCCTTTCGTTATTAACGATTATACGGTAAAATCGCAAAAATAGTTTCACTTTTCAGGAATTTATTTCAAATAAAAATGAAGGTAGTTTTCCACCACCCTCATTCTATCGTTATCTCTAAACTTTTACGCGATACTCTTTTAAATCTTCTCGTAATTTAGCCTTTAAAAATTTACCTACCGATGTTTTCGGTACTTCTTCTATGAACACAATGTCATCTGGAATCCATGTTTTATGAAATTGTGTCTGTAAACTCTCTAGTAGCTCTGCTTTAGTAATCGTTTCCTTATATTCAGGCTTCGCTACTACACAGGCTAACGGTCGCTCCATCCATTTTTCATGTGGAATGGCAATAACAGCAGCTTCAAATACTTTTGGATGGGACATCAAAGCATTCTCAAGCTCTACAGAAGAAATCCACTCACCGCCACTCTTAATTAAATCCTTTGTACGATCAGTGATTTTTATATAGCCATCTGATGTCATCACCGCTATATCCCCTGTATAGAGCCAGCCGTCTTTAAAGGACTCTCCTGTGCGTTCATCATGATAGTATTCATTAGCAATCCACGGACCTTTAATTGTGAGTTCTCCCATCGTTTTGCCATCCCATGGCACTTCACCATGTTCATTGACAACACGTGTTTCAATTAGAGGCATGGTCATCCCTTGTGTAATGCGAACATGCATCTTTTCATCAGCTGTGTAGTCTGTCATATGTGTTAAATATGTGGAAAGACTCACTAACGGTGATGTCTCTGTCATACCATAGCCTGTCATATAAGGAATATTTAGTTCTTGTTCAAAGCCTCGAATAAGACCAATTGGTGAAGCAGACCCCCCACAAACAATTAATCGCATGGACGATAAGTCGCGAGGGTTTTGACGCTGTTCCTGTAGAACACCCAACCATATCGTAGGCACCCCTGCCGTCAACGTTACTTGATATACTTCAAATAACTCAAGCAAAAGTTGTGGTGTAAACATCGGTCCTGGTAACACCTGTGTAGAACCAAATGCCACACCAGCAAAAGGTAATCCCCATGCATTGGCATGGAACATGGGTACAACAGGTAACACCACATCCGACTCACAAATAGCAATACTATCAGCAAGACCAGCCGTTAAACTGTGTAGTACAATACTGCGATGTGTATAAACAACACCCTTAGGCATACCTGTCGTTGCACTTGTATAGCACATCCCAGCAGGTGTATTTTCATCTAAATCTTCTGGGAACGTGAATTGGTCATTGGCTTCTGCTAGTAACGCTTCATAGGAAAGAGCATTCGGAATGGGAATAGATTCTACTGCAACAGCATCTCCCATAATAATAAAGTGCTTGACCGTTTTAAGCTGTGACACAATTGGCGCAATAAGAGGCACTAGATTGTCATCAATTAATAATATTTCATCTTCTGCATGATTGATAACATAGGCAATATGCTCCGGCGCTAATCGAATATTAATCATATGCAGAACTGCCCCTGCACACGGTACAGCAAAATAGGCTTCCAAATGGCGATGGTGGTTCCAAGCAAACGTACCTATTTTCATGCCACGCTTCATTCCTAGCTTTGTAAGAGCATCAGCTAATTGACGAGTCCGTTTGACATATTCTTTATACGTAAATTCGTGAATAGTTGTAGCACTTGTTCGTGAATAAATTTTCTTTGAATGAAAAAATCGTTCTGCGCGATTCAAAAAACTTGTTAATAATAAAGGCGTATCCATCATATGCATTATACCGCTTCCCTTCATAAACGAATTTTTGAAACGTCCAAGACTGACAGTTACTAGAATCCACTTCAAAATTAAACTTTATTCTTACTTGGGCTGCATGCGGATGGCCCCGTCTAGGCGAATGACCTCTCCATTTAACAAACCATTGTGGATAATGCTTTCAACCAAAAGGGCATATTCCGAAGGTTTGCCAAGTCGCTTAGGGAATGGTGTCATTTGAGCAAGGGCTGTTCTTGCAGGCTCAGGTAACGAAGCAAACATCGGTGTTTCAATTAATCCTGGGGCAATGGTCATCACACGGACACCTATCTCCGCAAGCTCTCGCGCAATTGGCAACGTCATCGCCGCTACACCGCCCTTTGATGCACTATATGCAGCTTGTCCAATTTGCCCATCAAATGCAGCTACTGACGCAGTATTAATAATGACGCCACGCTGTCCATCCTCATTTGGCTCATTACGCTCCATTTTCTCAGCAGTAAGACGGATGACATTGAATGTACCAATTAAATTAACAGTAATCACTTTTTCAAATAATGCTAAGGCATGTACACCCCTCTTAGAAATCACTTTACTTGCATCAGCAATGCCAGCACAGTTCACTGCAACATTGACCTTACCAAAAGCTGCAATGACTTGCTCAAGACCCGTTGCCACATCCTCTTCCTTTGTGACATCCACTCGTGCATAGAGAACATTTTCCCCTAATTCCTCCACAAGAGCTTGGCCACGTTCATCATTTACATCAAAAATAATTGCTTTGCCACCTTGTTCAACAAGTTTTCGTACAGTTGCCTCCCCTAAACCCGATGCACCACCTGTTACTACCGCTACCACTTCATGATTTTTCAACTAACATACCCCCTCTTACATTTTTTCGATAATTGTAGCATTGGCCATTCCCATTCCCTCACAGATAGCCAGCAAGCCGTAACGATAATTCTCTCGCTCCATACGATAAAGCATTGTCGTTAACAATTTTGTGCCAGTAGCACCTAATGGATGTCCAAGTGCAATCGCTCCTCCATCTGGATTGAGCTTCTCTGGGTCTCCCCCAATTTCATGGAGCCATACAATTGGTACTGGTGCGAAGGCTTCATTTATCTCATACGTATCAATATCATCTATGCTGAGGCCTGACCGTTCTAACGCCTTTCTAGTAGCTTCGATTGGCCCTGTTAACATGTATGTTGGATCAGAACCAACGACCACTCTTGTCACAATTTTCGCGAGTGGTTGAATGCCAAGTTCTTGGGCCTTATCTAAAGCCATCACAACTACAGCTGATGCCCCATCACTCATCTGACTCGCATTGCCAGCAGTAATTACACCATCCTCTTGAAAAACGGTTTTTAATCCATTTAATATATCTACAGTTGTTTCTACACGAGGGCCCTCATCAACAGCAAACGTTGTAACAGAACTATCCTCTTGTGTAACTTGAATCGGTAGTATTTCATCTTTGAAATAACCTTTTTCAATGGCAGTTAATGCTCGTTGATGGCTACCGTAAGCATAATTATTTAGCTGCTCTTTTGATAGAGACCATTTTGTTGCGATTTTCTCCGCTGATAATCCTTGGTGAATAATATTATAATTGTCCTGTAACCGTTTACTAGCGTGTGCATTTTGCATGTTTGACCCCATCGGTACCCTTGACATACTTTCCACACCACCAGCAATCACAACATCCATATCACCCGCTAAAATTGCCTGTGCTGCGAAATGTACGGCTTGTTGGCTAGAACCACATTGACGATCAATGGTTACCCCTGGCACACTCTCTGGAAAACCAGCCATTAATAAAGATGTCCGCGCAATATTTGCACCCTGTTCAGCTGTTTGGCTAACACAGCCCAAAATGACATCATCCACTTGTTCCTTACCGATACCTGCCCGTCTTACAACCTCCTGTAACACTTCAGCTGCTAAATCATCTGCTCGAACTTGACTTAAAGCGCCCTTACTTCGCCCCACAGCAGTTCGCACAGCTGCAACAATCACTACTTCTCTCATGTCCATAACCCCTTTTCTTCTTCATCCTTCACATTTTATTGACAAGTCTAATAATATATTCCTAACTTAATTATCAGAATATTATATCATTTATTGTACATGAGTAAGCAGTTTTTAACAATTCTATATGTATCTAGAAATAGTTTGTATATATCGCTATGGCATCTATTAGATCTTCCCTTGCTAAGCTTCACGTTTTTTAGGCAATAAAAAAAGCAATCCCAACTGAATTGAGATTGCCTAATCTATTCGCAAATTAAACTAAATCTTCACCGAAGAATAAACCGATTTCGCGCTCTGCAGAAGCAAGAGAGTCAGAACCGTGGATGATGTTGTGAGAAACAGTTGTTGCGTAGTCACCACGGATTGTACCTGGGTTAGATTCTTCAGGTTTAGTTGCACCCATCATTGTACGAGCAAGCTTGATTACGTTCTCGCCTTCCCATACCATAGCGAATACAGGACCAGAAGTGATGAAATCAACTAATTCACCAAAGAATGGACGCTCAGCATGTTCAGCGTAGTGCTTTTCTGCTAATTCTGTAGGAATTACCATTAATTTAGCACCTTTCATTACAAAACCGCGACGTTCGAAACGATCAACGATGTCTCCAATTACTTGACGTTCAACGCCGTCAGGCTTAACCATTAAAAAAGTTTGTTCAATTGCCATGTTTAAAACACTCCTTAAATTCATCTAACAGGTTTTACACCTACCGATAAATATTAACAAAAAATGCGCCTTTGTACAACAAAAAGCTAGAATTTACGCTTACCCATGAACAATGCGACATCGCGTAACTTTTTCTTAACGGGATGTTTTGGTAAAGCGTCAATTTCCTGTAAGGCTTTTTTCAAATATTTATCACTCATACGATTAGCTTGCTCAATTGCATGTGATTTACGCACATATTGCAACATATTTTGTCGTTCCGGTTCTGTTAACGTACCTGCAAATACTTTTACTAAGTAAGGCTGCATTTCCGGATCATCCTTCAACAATAAAATCGGCAAGGTAATATTGCCCTGCAATAAATCACTACCTGCTGGCTTACCTAACTCCTTATCTGTTGCCATAATATCTAAAACATCATCGATAATTTGGAAGCTCATGCCCACAAAGTAGCCGAAGCGCTTTAAATGTCGCACTGTTTTAGGATCAACACCTGCCGCGACAGCCCCTAACTCACAGCTAGAGGAAATAAGTAATGCTGTTTTACGTTTAATTCTTCTAAAATAATCTTTTAAGCCTTGATCTAATCTAAATTTATCTTCAATTTGAATGACTTCACCGTTACAAATCTCTACCATGGTACGTGCTAAAATTTGATGAACTAGTGGGTCTTCTAGCTTTGTAATATATTCAAGCGCACGTGCAAAAATAAAATCGCCCGTGTACATTGCTACTCTGTTATTCCATTGTGATTTGACAGTTGGGCGTCCTCTTCGCATATTGGAATCATCAATGACATCATCATGCACAAGTGATGCCATATGAATGAGTTCTAAAGGCACTGCTACGTCCTTCATCTTCTCAATGTCATAATCGCCAAATTTCGCACCTAGTAACACAAAAATTGGTCGTATCCGTTTGCCACCAGCTTGTAATAAATGGAGAGAAGCATCGTTGATCAAATATGAAGACGAGTCCACCGCTTTTTCTAACTCTCGTTCAATGATATCGATATCTGATTTCAAATCGGAATAGAGTAGTTTTAGCTTCATCTTTTCCACGTGTGAAAACCTTCCCCCATTAACGTATCTTTTTAAAGCCCATATGCATTGCCGCAGCACCGCCACTGTATGCTTTGTACGTTACTTTTTCTAATCCTGCCTGCTCATACATTGCCGCTAACTTCTTCATACCTGGGAAATCATTCGCAGATTCTTGTAGCCAAGAATACTCCTTATAGCTTTTCGCAAATATTTTACCAAATATCGGCATTATAAATTTAAAATAAAAACGGAACAGTTGACGGTAACCAGGAATTTCAGATTGTGATGTTTCTAAACATACAACCATACCACCTGGTTTTACGACACGATGCATTTCCTTCAAGACTTGTAAATAATCAGGTACATTGCGAAGACCAAAGCCAATTGTCACATAATCAAACGTATCATCTGGAAATGGTAATTCCATGGCATTTCCATGAATTAATTCAATTTGTGGATATGACTGTACCTTTTGTTCACCAACCTTCAGCATGTTTTGACTAAAGTCGAGCCCTTTTACTTCTCCACTTTCACCAACTGCCTCTGCCAATGCGATAGACCAGTCTGCTGTACCACAGCATACATCCAGTGCTTTTGATCCAGGTTTTACAGCCATGTGCTTCATCGTATCGTTACGCCAGCCTACATGCATCTGGAAACTAATTACACCATTCATTTTGTCGTAGTTTTCCGAAATACTCTCAAATACTTCGTGAACGTGTTCTTCTTTCGTTTTAGCCATTTTGAAAAACCTCTCTTATCCGTTAGTAGAAGCAATGGAAGCCTCTACATGTGCATGTAAAGCTTGTTTGACGTCACTTTGTAAAAAGGATGCATGATCAACCATCTGTGACAGTTCTGTTTTTAGATGCACAATTTTTTCCTGGATGACGCTATGAAATGTTGCGCCATTTTGTCTAATTCTTTCTTCAAGTGCCTTACCTATTAAAGACATTTGTCCACGCTGATGAGCAGCCCATTCTCTTTCTAAACGCAAGATTAATAAGCTTTTTTCTATAAGTGGAATATATTCACTGAAAGAATACAGACCGAAAAATTGAGCAATTAACCCTGCATCAATATTACGCATCGAAGCATACCATTGCTCGATTGATCGTTGTTCGTCTTCATATACTTTAATTTGATGTTCACAACGCGACACAATACCTTTTGACAAACTTTTTATCAATGCGACATTCCCTGACATCGCTAATATTTCATAGTAACGACCACTATAAAAATCCCCAGCTAAAACGGTAAGCTGCTGTTCTTTTGATGTTGCATCTACTTCTTTTATATGATCGTGAGCCGCTAAAGCTGCGTACACAATGCCAACAGTAATTGCAGCCTCTTGTTGCTCTTGTTGCCACTCTTCACCATTCAAAAACGGGATTAACAAATAAAACAATTGATTTTCATCTAGCACAGGTACACCTGTGTATTTTTGCAAAGTTCTATGACGAACATCCATGAAAATCTCTGTTTTTAACTGTGCAATTGAATTTTGAATGTATGTTGCATTCATAGACCTTACTCCATTTCACTTTCAGATACGTTAGCCCTAACGAAGGCTTAACGCTTGCTTACTGAGTCATTATAGCATACGCAACGATGCGGAATAAAAATATTTTGCTTCCCTCATAGGACAGGCAGTAAAGCTTTCCCATAAATGGATACGGGAATGCTAACTGCCTTATACTCAGTTTTTCACATCTAGTGTTTTTATATGTGTCTGTTGTACAATCATTTCGCCTTGGCGTAATGGCGTTCAGATTTTTTCGAACTTGCTCGAAAAGTGTCTCGACAAATCCTGTGACATTCGCTGGAGGTAATCTTGATTAGCGACGCTTCGCTTTTTTGAAAAAAACATTGGCTCAATCAAGATAAACAAGACAAAAACTATTCATAAATACCAAATTCATTATTTTTTCGCTTCGCTATTTATAACACCATGTGCAGTATGAATTTGTGCTTTTCCACGTATTTTCATTGCAGACGTGTGGTCCGTAAATTGTGCAATCATTACTTCGCCGGCATCTAGCTTTTCTGAATGATGGAATTTAGTATCTGTTCCACGAGTTAAACCAATGACATGTACACCATCTTCTTCTGCTTGAATAACAATATAATCTTGTGACATCTTTGTACACTCCTTAAATCCGACAAATTCTTAGTACATCATAACATAATTAGACATGCAATTTAAGACATTTGAATAAATGACAGTACTTCCCTGCGTTTCACTTCATCTTCCTCATAAATGCCGCGTGCAACTGATGTTACCGTTTTAGAGCCAGGTTTTTTTAACCCTCTCATTGTCATACACATGTGTTCAGCCTCAATCACAACGTAAACACCCTTAGGCGATAACATTTCCATAATCGTCTCTGCTACAGATGATGTAATTCGCTCTTGTAGCTGCGGGCGACGAGCAATTGTTTCCACTGCACGTCCCAATTTACTAAGCCCGGCAACAACGCCGTCATTTGGTATGTATGCGACATGCGCTTTGCCATAGAAAGGTACTAGGTGATGCTCACACATCGAATAAAAAGGAATATCTTTAACAAGCACTAATTCTTCATGATCTTCATGAAATACCGTTTTAAAATAATCTTTTGCATCCTCATGCAAGCCGCTAAACATTTCAGCATACATTTTAGCTACACGCTTCGGTGTATCCAATAAACCTTCGCGATTTACGTCTTCACCTACCGCTTCTAAAATCATTTTTACTGCTTCTTCTATTTTCAATAAATCTATATTCGACATCCGAAAAAACCTCCTGCGTATCAAAACATTACACATTTCCCTATGCATCGTAGCACATCCAAAAGGTAAGCGCAAAATGACTTACCTGTTTCATATAAAATTCACTTATAGATAAGCAAATCCCCGTATCATAATGTTATGTAATATAAATATTGACGTTAAAAAGAGCAGCCTTCATGTTCGTATACATGAAGACTGCCCTATGTAACTACTAGACGAGTATTATTTTACCGCGTCTTTAAGCGCTTTACCTGGTTTGAAAGCAGGCACCTTGCTAGCAGCGATTTCGATTTCTTTACCAGTTTGTGGGTTACGACCTTTACGAGCCGCACGTTCACGTACTTCAAAGTTACCAAAACCAATTAATTGTACTTTGTCACCCTTTGCAAGAGCATCTTGAATTGTATCAAATACAGCTTCAACTGCTTTAGAAGCGTCTTTTTTAGAAAGACCTGCAGCTTCAGCAACAGAGTTTACTAATTCTGTTTTATTCACACCATTCACCTCCTCTCAAAGGGTCATGAACCAATTCTGTAAAAAGAGTAACACATAGAAAACCGCTACGCAACTGTATTCATTCATGATTATAACCAAAAAATCAGTTTTTCACCCAAAAAACAAAAATAAAAGGACTTTTCGCATAAAAACGAAAAGCCCTGCACATATTTTTTATAATTTTTTTTGATTTTTATCACTATAAAATAAATGTTACTAAACCTCGATCTCCTTCGTTAACCATTCGTTCAATGGTTTGACGCATACGTTTTTTAGCAGTTGATGGAACTGCATCCATTTTATAGCGTATTCCTTCTTTTAATACTTCATGTAAAGGTGTTCCAAACAGTTGTGTATTCCATAATGCATCACGATCATGTAAATAAGCATGGTTTAAATCTTTTAGAAGTTGCTGACTATGGAACTCCGAGCCGATTAATGGTGCAAATTCCGACTCCATATCCACTCGAATAATATGGTAAGATGGTGCTTTTGCTTTCATTCGTACACCAAAGAAATTATTTTGTTTGATTAGCTCAGGGGCTGTTGGCTCAAATTCCTGCATCATCGGTAATGTCACACCATATCCAGACGTATCAGCATCATGAATAGCACTCTTAAAGCGTTTTTGCGCTTCTTTAGCCTCTGCCGCCTCTTTAATAAAGAGCAACCAATCTTTTTTCGTTTCGATTGGTTCTTCTAGCCATTCATTACATACTGATTTGTATAATTCACCCTGTAAGGATACGCGAATTACAGCCGTACCAATACCAGCATCCACATGGACAACTTCACTTTGATCAATAAAATCAATGGCTTTAAAGGCATCTGATGCCTGTTGAACATCTCGAATTTTCATAACAGAAGAAAGTACTTCCTCCATCGAATCAATCAAAGCAACATTCAATGGATGTGTGGCATCTAACACGTCCAGCCAATCTGGTTTCTCCACTTCTATTGTGCGAATTGGGAATTCAAATAACGCCTCTTGCAAAATATACTGAATATCAGTTTCTCTCATTTGATCAATGGACATAGCAATAACCGGAACATTATAACGTTCAAATAATTCATTGCGAAGCTGAACTGTTTCTTCTCTCGCTGGCATTTGACAATTCAGTAACATCACAAATGGTTTGCCGATGTCTTTTAATTGTTCAACAATTTCTTCTTCGGCCTTTTCTGCGGCACGGCGGCTTATACCGTTAACAGTACCATCAGTTGTTACGACAATACCGATATTCGCATGATCACGAATCACCTTATCTGTGCCAATTTTAGCTGCTTCCTGAAATGGAATAGGCTCTGTATGCCAAGGCGTATGAACATATTTAGGCCCATTTTCATCCTCATAGCCTTTTGTTCCATCAATAACATAACCAACACAATCTGCTAAACGAATTTGAAATGGCATTTCATCTTCACCGACCACAATACGGGTTGCTTGGGCAGGCACAAACTTCGGCTCAGCAGTCATTATGACTGGCCCCGGTGAACTTTGTGGCAACTCATCCTGTGCTCGCATTCTTTCTGTTTCATCCACAATGTTTGGTATCACAACTGATTCCATTACCTTTTTTACAAATGTTGATTTACCTACACGTACTGGACCGACAACACCAATATAAACATCGCCATTTGTGCGCTCTGCAATTTCTCTAAATACTGCTTCACTCAAGGTTTCTGCCTCCTTTATCTACGCTTTTTCACTATATGCAAGCTTGTAGACAAATATGAAAAAGCCCCTCACAAATGTAAGGAGCTTTTTGCCTATTCTTTTTTGGTTGCGGCTTCTGCCTCTTGTTTTTGTCGTTCTTTAGCCTTTTTGACATCAGCATTATAGGTTTCCATATCATAAATTGGTTCACCATTATCATCGACCGTATACGGAATAGAATAAGCAGGCACTACAGGGTATTTATCAACTAGTAACTGGCGAATATCATCACCAGGTTTGACATCCGGTTTGTCGTCTTTTAAGAGCTGCCCTAAATCAACAGCATAATCTACATGCAGTTCACCGTCTCCAGTCATAAAGAGCGGCAATTCGACGCCAGAATAGGGGCTTTTCACCGTAACATCTGTTTTATAGCCCAAATCTTTATAATTAATTTGATAAACATTTTCTGATGTTGCACTCTTTATCGGTAAATACTGTGTAGATAGTTTACGAATACCTATTTCACGTATGCGCTCTGCCGCATTTAAATCTACTAATTTGACTGTCGCATCACTTTCAGGATTCCAGATGATATATTGATATATACCGCCTTTTTCATAAGCATTTCCTGGAATTGTCGTCAAATACTTCGGCATAAGTTTTTCAAAATCGATTAAGTATTTAATATAAATATCCGTATCCAATTCACTATTTTTTATTGGTACTAGACCACCAGTTGCTTCACGGTATTCGTTAACGGCTCGTTGAACTGCTGCTAGTTGGTCGACATCAGGCGTTACCTTCGCCCTTTTTTCGTCTTCTGGGTACGCACATCCTACTAACAGTATGGCGGTTGCAAATACCAACAGGAAAGCACTTAGTTTTTTCATGTTACTGACACCTCATTATTTTTTATGCTGGCCACGTGGCAACTACTAGTACCATTAAAAATGTGCCAAGTCCAAACAGTATGTATGCACATAAATTTACGATTGTTCGTAAAAATACATTTGAAATCTTGTTACGAGCTAAATAAATTAAGCCTACTGAGATAATCATAAATGCGATGCAATAAAACGACACCCACATTACATCTAGTGCCGGCATATGAGCTAACGGGCCCATTTCAAATAACCACCTTTCTTTCAATGTCAAGACACAATCAAAGTATATTATACTATGTGCCTTTGCTAAAAAGAAATAGTTGTCCCCTAACTATCAAGAAATGGACAACCTTTTTACAGTGCTTTAACTATTCAACTAGTAGCACACAATAAGGCGTCTCAACAGATTCGCTGAGACACCTTATTTATGTCCGTTTCATGACAAATTTAATCAAAAAATTAATATTAATGCTTCATATCATCTATTTCACGTTTTTTCATACGCATCATTAATGCATCAACCGCAACTTTCGGTTCAACATCATTAAATAGCACACTATAAAGTTCTATAGAAATAGGCATTGCCACACCATACTTTTCTGCTAATTGATAGGCTGCCTTCGTGGTACGGACACCTTCTACAACCATTCCCATTTGATCCAGAACTTCTTGTAGCTTCATACCTTGTCCTAGCATATTCCCTGCACGCCAGTTTCGAGAGTGGACGCTTGTACATGTCACAATTAAATCACCCATGCCAGTAAGCCCCGAGAACGTAAATGGATTACCACCCATTTTGACACCTAAACGTGAAATCTCTGCCAGACCACGCGTAATCAGTGCCGCTTTCGCATTATCTCCATAATTCAAACCGTCTGTAATACCTGCCGCTAGAGCGATGACGTTTTTCAGCGCCCCCCCTACCTCTACACCGATTACATCTTCATTTGTGTAGACACGGAAAAATTGATTCATAAATAAATCCTGAACTTTTTCAGCAGCATCTATGTTGGCACAAGCAGCTGTAACAGTCGTAGGATGATGTAACACTACTTCCTCTGCATGACTTGGACCAGATAGAACAACAATTTCTTCAACATATTCAGCTGGTAAGCTGTCTGCCAAAATTTCAGAAATACGTTTTAAGGAATCCGGTTCAATCCCTTTAGAGACATGAACAAACAAAACTTTTCTCGTTAATTCAGCCGTTAATTTCTCACAAACTTCTCGAATCGCTTTTGTTGGAACAGCCACAACAATGGTCTCTGCATGCGTTGCTGCCTTCGCAATATCACTCGTCGCATGTAAATTTGTCGGCAGAATGGTTTCTGGTAAATATTTTTTATTTGTATGCAAGTTATTGATTTCTTCTGCCTGCTCAGCTCTATGTGTCCATACAAGCGTATCATGGCCATTTTCCGCAAGTACCATTGCAAGTGCAGTCCCCCAAGAGCCTGCCCCTAACACACAAACTTTTTCCATAAAAAAATCCTCCCTTTGTTGGGTTGTCTATAATAAGTTCTTTTCTTGTAAAAAGACGCCACCCAACAAACATGTCGGGTTGGCGTATTGTAAGTGTATGGCGATTGCCTTAAGCACGAGCACGTGTAATTAAACGAATTGGCGTCCCTTCAAAGTCAAATGTTTCGCGAATTCGATTTTCTAAGAAACGTTCGTATGAGAAATGCATAAGCTCCGGTTCATTCACAAAAACAACAAATGTCGGTGGCTTAATTGCAACTTGAGTGGCATAGTAAATACGTAAACGGCGACCTTTATCAGTTGGCGCAGGATTACGTGCCACTGAATCCTCAATCACTTCATTTAAGATAGAAGACTGTATACGCATCGCATGATTCTCGCTTACACGCTGGATAATCGGTAAAATTTGATGAACACGCTGTTTTGTATTAGCCGATACGAAAATAATCGGTGCATAGTCTAAAAATAGGAAATGCTCGCGAATTTGCTGAGTAAAGACATTCATCGTTTTTTCGTCTTTTTCAATAGCATCCCATTTATTCACAACGATCACAACAGCTTTTCCAGCCTCATGTGCATAGCCAGCAATTTTTTTATCTTGCTCCTGAATACCCTCTTCTGCATTAAATACCACTAAAACAACGTCTGAGCGTTCAATAGCACGTAGCGCACGTAAAACAGAGTATTTCTCAGTTGTTTCATAGACTTTCCCTTTTTTACGCATGCCGGCTGTATCAATAATGACATATTCTTGCTCATCATACTCATAAGGCGTATCAATAGCGTCGCGCGTTGTTCCTGCAATATTACTTACAATCACACGTTCTTGCCCTAAGAAAGCATTTACTAATGAAGATTTCCCAACATTCGGACGACCAATTAAAGAGAATTTAATGACATCGTCTCCATATTGCTCTTCATCTTCTTTCGGGAAATGTTTCGCACATTCGTCTAATAAATCCCCTAAACCTAAGCCGTGTGAACCTGAGATTGGCCAAGGCTCACCAAAGCCAAGTGCATAAAAGTCATAAATCATTTCACGCATGTCTGGATTATCAATTTTATTGACTGCTAATACAACTGGCTTTTTAGTTTTGTATAAAATTTTAGCTACTTGCTCATCTGCTGCCGTTACCCCTTCACGACCATTTGTCATAAAAATAATAACGTCTGCCTCATCAATGGCGATTTCGGCTTGTTGACGAATCTGCTCTAAAAACGGCTCGTCTCCAATTTCAATGCCACCTGTATCAATAATATTAAAATCATGTGTTAACCACTCTGCCGAACTATAAATACGGTCACGTGTTACGCCTGGGATATCCTCCACAATGGAAACACGTTCTCCAACGATACGGTTAAAAATCGTCGACTTACCTACGTTCGGACGACCTACGATGGCTACTACTGGTTTCGTCATCTGTACTTCATCCTTCCAACTTCTTGTCTTTCGCTATTATACACGAAAAATGCCATTATATCATATCATATCCATAAAGTAGAACGCTATGTATGACTAAACTACTCATTCGATTAATTTTAGCCGTTGTTTTGAAGGGGCGATCCTTGGATTTGAGGGTTTTTTATCCATCGCTTTATGATGTCTATTCTTTGCTTGGAAGATTCTATCCGTCACTTTGATTTCTATCCTTCGATTCAAAGGTTCTATCCGTCACTTTAATATTTCTATCCTTCAATCCAAAGGTTCTATCCATCACTTTAATATTTCTATCCTTCGATTCAAAGATTCTATCCATCACTTTAATTTAAATCCTTCAATTCCAGGATTCTATCCGTCACTTTAATAGTTCTATCCTTCGATTCAAAGGTTCTATCCACCACTTTAATAGTTCTATCCTTCAATCCAAAGGTTCTATCCACCACTTTAATAGTTCTATCCTTCGATTCAAAGGTTCTATCCGTCACTTTAATAGTTCTATCCTTCTATTCCAGGATTCTATCCACCACTTTAATATTTCTATCCTTCAATCCAAAGATTCTATCCATCACTTTAATTTAAATCCTTCTATTCCAGGATTCTATCCACCACTTTAATTTAAATCCTTCAATTCCTGGATTCTATCCGTCACTTTAATAGTTCTATCCTTCGATTCAAAGGTTCTATCCGTCACTTTAATAGTTCTATCCTTCGATTCAAAGGTTCTATCCACCACTTTAATAGTTCTATCCTTCAATCCAAAGGTTCTATCCACCACTTTAATAGTTCTATCCTTCGATTCAAAGGTTCTATCCGTCACTTTAATAGTTCTATCCTTCTATTCCAGGATTCTATCCACCACTTTAATATTTCTATCCTTCAATCCAAAGATTCTATCCATCACTTTAATTTAAATCCTTCTATTCCAGGATTCTATCCACCACTTTAATTTAAATCCTTCAATTCCTGGATTCTATCCGTCACTTTAATAGTTCTATCCTTCGATTCAAAGGTTCTATCCGTCACTTTAATAGTTCTATCCTTCTATTCCAGGATTCTATCCACCACTTTAATATTTCTATCCTTCAATCCAAAGATTCTATCCATCACTTTAATTTAAATCCTTCTATTCCAGGATTCTATCCACCACTTTAATTTAAATCCTTCAATTCCTGGATTCTATCCGTCACTTTAATAGTTCTATCCTTCGATTCAAAGGTTCTATCCGTCACTTTAATAGTTCTATCCTTCGATTCAAAGGTTCTATCCACCACTTTAATAGTTCTATCCTTCAATTCCAGGATTCTATCCACCACTTTAATAGTTCTATCCTTCAATTCCAGGATTCTATCCACCACTTTAATAGTTCTATCCTTCAATTCCAGGATTCTATCCACCACTTTAATAGTTCTATCCTTCAATTCCAGGATTCTATCCACCACTTTAATAGTTCTATCCTTCAATCCAAAGATTCTATCCATCACCTCAACCATAAAAACAGCGAGGATACATGATCGTATCCTCGCTCATCACTTTATTTAAAGTTTTTCAATTGATCGCCAATTACATCTCCAAATGAGAAGCCTGTGTTTTCTTCAGGTAATTCATAATCGATCACTTCTTCTGCGTCTGGATTTTCCAGTAATTCTTTAATGCTTAGCGCTAAACGGCCTTCCTCAGCATTTACATCAAGTACCTTTACTTGTACTCCTTGTCCTTCTTTTAACGCTTCATGTGGCGTGTTAATATGCTTGTGGGCGATTTGTGAAATATGCACTAAGCCTTCTACACCTGCGAAAACTTCTACAAATGCACCAAATGAAGTAAGACGCTTGACTTTACCATCTAAAATAGTGCCCTTAGCCGCACGTTCTTCGATATTTGACCAAGGTCCAGGAATAGTTTCTTTGATCGATAATGAAATGCGTTCATTTTCTGGGTCCACTGATAGAACTTTTACTTTTACATCTTGACCTTCAGCTAAAACCTCGCTCACATCGCTCACATGCTCATGAGATACTTGTGAAATGTGTACAAGCCCATCAATACCGCCTAGGTCGATAAATGCACCAAATGATGCTAGACGTTGAACTTTACCATCCAATACTTCGCCAGCTTTAATTTGATTGATGACGTTTTTCTTTTGTGAAGCTTTTTCTGCTTCTACCACCGCACGATGAGATAAGATCAAGCGATTTTTCTCTTTATCAAGCTCCACAATTTTAAAGCTTAATGTTTTTCCTTTATAGCCTTCAAAATCATCGACAAAGTAGTCTTCTACAAGTGAAGCTGGTACAAAGCCACGTACACCTAAATCTACGACAAGACCACCTTTAACAATATCCTTTACTTCCGCTTCGAAAATTTTCTCTGCGGCGAATTGCTGTTCAAGTGTATCCCATGCTTTTAAAGCATCAACTTTACGTTTTGATAGAACATAATTTTCTTCTTCAACCTTTGTAATCATCAACTCTAATTCATCCCCAATAGAGATGACATCAGAAGCTTTCTCAATGTGTAAGCTTGATAATTCACTAATCGGTACAATACCATCAAACGGTGCACCTGGAATTGAAACAGATACTGCCTTTTCATCGACCTGCGCTGCAATACCTTTGACGATATCACCCTCGTTAAACGTTTGTTCTGCATAGTTCATTTCTTCAGACATATGTAACCCTCCTTCGCATCTTCCCTTACTATTTTATTCGATATTGAAGACAAAGACAAAAATAAATCCCTTAAATTCTAAAAATGTCTGAAATTTTAGGATTTATAGCATTTTTTCTTCTGCTAATTTTAAAATAGCTTGTGCTGCATCATCAATGGACAATGCTGTCGTATCTAAAAATACGGCATCTTCGGCTTGAATAAGCGGTGATGCTTCACGCTCACTATCCTTTTTATCACGTAGTGCAATTTCTTCCTGAAGTTTTTCAAGCGATGAGTCAATTCCTCTTTTTTGATTATCAATAAATCTTCTTCTTGCACGTTCTTCTACTGTGGCAGACATAAAAATCTTTAGCTCTGCATTTTTTAATACGTGTGTAGCAATATCTCTGCCATCCATGACAACGCCACCATTAGCAGCAAGTTTTTGCTGTTGTGCAACTAATAGCTCACGAACTTTCGCATGGGCAGCTACTTGAGATACTGATGAAGTGACTTCATTTGAACGTATTTCTGCTGACACATTGCGACCATCTAAAAAGACAAGTTGTCCCTGAGGAGATGGTTTTAATTCAATGATGCTTGTCGCTAGCATCTCTGCTAATTTTACTTCATCATCTAAATGTATGTTTTGTTTCATTGCTTTATACGTAACTGCTCGATACATTGCACCTGTATCAATATAAGTAAAACCAAGTGCCTCAGCAACAATTTTCGCTATGGTACTTTTACCCGCACCAGCAGGTCCGTCTATTGCAATTTGAATGTTTTTCTTCATATTCTTCCCTACTTTCTGTCACCTCATATTGTACCATATAACCCAAAAAAAGCCCTCTGCCAGGAGAGGGCTTAGAAAAAATATTAATGATAAAAATTAAACATTAAATGGATTCAATTCTTTACGACGATTAACTAATTGGCGCTCAAAGCAAAAACGTACAATATGCTGTTGATCGACATCATCTGTATCCGTTAACTGGATTGTCGCAATTCGTTTACCCTCTTTTTCAAAAATGCGCACTACTGTTGCATCCGTAATGACGTATTTAACTTCTCCATTGGTAAATGGCAATACAATTGTTAATTTTACCTCATCACCATCATTGCAAGCTACCTCACCTTTCAAGATGAGTGCCAAACCGCCTGCGCTAATGTCCGATGCCACAAGCTGATATTTGTAATCCTTGAACTGAATGGCAACATCTACTGGTGTTTCAACACGAACATATTCTCGTCGTTGAATTTTTATAAATTCCTCTGGCTTTGGACAGTGCAGCATAATCATCGGTATATTGCCAGATTTACGCCCAATCACTTCTGTACTAAATGCAAAGGATTGTTTGTCCTCGGTACGAAAGGTTGCTCTAAATTCTGAGCCGTCGATTAAAAATGCCGTTTTCTTCGTTGCGACATTAATCGGATAATCAATATAAAGAATATTTTCTTGCTGCTCTACAACTTTACAGCGGAATTTCTCCAAACGCTCTGTATAAGTAGGTTCAAGTTGTAATTGTGTACCAATTTTTATTTCCATGAGCATCTCCCCGTACAAAAAATATGGTTTAATTATCTCATGAGATGCTTATTTTGGCTATAAAAATTGGTAGTATTTTCTTGTTGTTAAGTTAAATATTCCACTTTCAAAACATTGTGA
Source organism: Lysinibacillus cavernae (assembly GCF_009724685.1). GTDB lineage: Bacteria > Bacillota > Bacilli > Bacillales_A > Planococcaceae > Lysinibacillus > Lysinibacillus cavernae. The sequence continues at coordinate 794,670 of NZ_WMEF01000001.1, read as the reverse complement.
TTTTCCGCATCAATGACAATTCTGAATGTTTCCTGTGAATCCCCGTCACGCAATGCAATGACCTCATAACATAGTCGTTGTTCAAATTGCCCATTATCTGTATAAATGTTTTTTACCTCTTGTACTTGAACATCATCTTGGAAGAATGTTTTCCAATCAATTGGTTTAGCTGTTTGCGGCTTAATTTTCTCTTCTTGAATATACTCCATCGCATTAGCACCTAACAGCTCACCTGAATCTTTGGCTACTTTTAGTTGAACGCCATCTGCATAAATTAACGCGTTATCCCCAGGATGTACACGGGCAAATGTCACATGCCATGCTTGATGATTTTCACGTGATTCTACATAGGCCACATCTTTCATGCCTAGTTTCTTGGTATATTCTTGCGCTTTTTTGATGACTTCCTCTTGTGAGAGTTTAGCTTCATCCACAGGACGTTCTACTAAATATGATAATAAGTGTCCACCCTTTTCTGTCAAATCAACATACCCTAAACGAATTCCTTGATGGAATTGTATATGATAGAACGGATAAGGAGCCGTATCATTACTTTTTGTGACAGTGAAAGTTGCGTCTTTGATGACTGGGAATAAATATTTCACTTTTTCTATTGCTTCTTTCTCAGTAATAACAGCATCCTGCAATGCCTTTAACTCAATCTTTTTCTGCCAATCAGACTCAGATAATGTCAACGGGAAATCCTTTTCTCCGTATCCTTTTAGGGTATCTTTCACATTATCAAATGTAGCGTTTGGATTTTTATTATCTACTTGCTGTAGCCAAACATCCATTTTCCCATCATTCTTATAAAAATCTACCGTAGCAGCTGTCCAGTCATCAGAAAGAGACTGTAAATTCGTAGAGATCTGAGGCATCTTTTCACGCCAAGCCTCATAATCACCTGTTTTTGCTGTTCGTTTCGCTTCATCGCCAAGTCGACCTAAATAATTCATCCATTCATTCGACAGTTCTTGTCCAATTGGAATAGTAGCAATAGAAGAACGAACTTCTGAACTTAAACGCCAAACCGAATCTAGCTCACTGTGAATCGCCTGCTCGTCCTGAAACAAGAGTGATTGCGATACTGCTCGCTGGAGATGGGATAGTTTTTCAGATGCATCTGTTAAATTATCTGTATATTGCGCCAACACAGTACGTTGTAAATCTTCTTTATCGCCATGTAAATCAATGCTGTATGCTCCTAACCCAATAACAGCTATCGTTAAGACCACGAGCCAAGTTTTCATCTATACTCCTCCTTTCTATGAACAGAAAATATGCTCTCCTATTTGTTTAATTTGTGGACGTGACCATATCCATTTACTTGTTGCTGTTTTTGGATTGAAATAATACAATGCATTTTCAGAAGGGTCCCAACCGTTCATTGCATCAATAACAGCTTCCTTTGCTCGCTCATTTGGCTCGAGCCAAATTTGTCCATCTGCCACCGCTGTAAATGCTAATGGTTGGAATATAATACCTGAAATAGTATTTGGGAATTCAGGGCTCTCCAAACGATTTAAAATAACAGCCGCTACTGCTACTTGCCCCTCATATGGTTCTCCCCTAGCTTCTCCGTACACGGCATTCGCCATTAACTGTAAATCTCGTTCCGTATATTTAGGAGGTACTTGTGTCTGGGTCCCATTATTATTAGTGCTGCCACTACTATTACCACTGCTATTACCGCCACTAGTTCCCTTCTTCACCTGCTGATCAAGTGGCTTACCACCATAGTAAGTAAATTGATTACCTGCATTTAATTGTGCTTTCACCCATTTTTCATCATAATCAGAATTGCCCGCTAAAGCTTTCTTTGTTTTTGTGCCAGCGATTCCATCTACTGGTAAACCATATTTCTCTTGGAAATTTCGTAAAGCCCAGTATGTGTTATAGCCAAATTTGCCATCAATTTTACTCTTATAAAAACTTAAGTATTGTAACCTTGCCTGCAACTCAATGACATCATCACCATAGGCACCACGAGTAATTTGCTGATCGCTAAATGCATTGGCATCATTTTGAGGAATCGCAATTATACTAATTCCTAATATCAAAGCAAAAAGTATGCTTACTAAACGCACTTTTATCACTCCTTTTTTTTATAGCTTGAAACAAAAGAAGTAATTTATACATGATAAAAAAGAAATAAAGCGTAGAAATCTTTGACGATTTCTACGCTTAAATTTTTTTTTGCATATGCAAATGTTGCACCAGATGATAATGGGCAAGCTTCACTTTTCGCAAGCCAAACCACCATAAAAACAACATAAAAGGAATCATTAAATAAACCCAGTGACCTTTGAATGATAATATTGTATTGTATAGAATGTGAAGTACTACCGGTGCACAAAGCGCCATAGCAATCATTTCTTTCGTCTTTACATGCTTCGAAAACTTAGCACGTCCATAATAATAGCCCATTACTACACCGAACAACGCATGACTGGATACTGGTAATAAGGCTCGCATAAATGCTGTATCCAAGCCAAAAGAAAGTAAATAGAGAACATTTTCAATCGTAGCAAAACCAAGAGATACACTGGCACCATATAAAATACCATCATAAGGGTCATCAAATTCTACATGATTGTAAATTGCTATTAATAGAACAAACCATTTAAAAAATTCTTCAATGACACTAGAAAAAAGAACGTCTTGAAGGTAAAGATATCGAAAAACCCCTTCCTCTGTTAATACATATTGTAAAAACATGATAGGAAACGTTAAGAATGCACCGTATAAAAATGTTTGTAGTAAAGTTCTTCTTGGCTCCGTAGCCATCTGATTGCGCAAATAGAAATAACTAAAAAGCGCTAGACCGGGAGCAATGGCAGCAGATAATAAAATGATCATGATGCCGGCTCCTTTCAACAATAGACTGCTTATTATTATACCATGTAATGACAAAAAAACTTTTTAAAAGGAGATTTTATTTTTATGAAAAAAACAATTTTATTAATTCATACTGGCGGCACAATCTCCATGGCAATGAGTGCTGAAGGAGCAGTCATGCCAAATAAGGAAAATCCACTCATGAAGGAAAGTAACAAGCTAGCTTCACTTGCAACTATTAACGAAATAGAAGCTTTTAACCTTCCTTCTCCACATATCACACCGAAAGAAATGCTGCAATTACGTAACTTGATTATGGAACAAATTGCAGCAGAGCAAATTGACGGTGTTGTCATCACACATGGCACGGATACATTGGAAGAAACCGCCTATTTCTTAGAGCTGACAACGAATTTAGCCATTCCTATTGTACTGACTGGTGCAATGCGCTCTTCGAACGAACTAGGGGCAGATGGCATTTATAATTTAGTGGAAGCAGTCCGAGTAGCGGTTGATGAAGAAGCACGTGACAAAGGCGTACTCGTCGTGATGAATGATGAGGTACATCTTGCTGTTAATACAACAAAAACAAGCACAAGTTCTGTAAATACTTTCCAATCCCCTCAATATGGACCGATTGGACTTATTACAAAATCACGTATCTTATTCCATCATGCGCCCATTCGTCGACAATATGTAGATGTGAACAATTTATCAAAGCGCGTTGCGATGTTAAAAGTTTATGCAGGTATGGAGGAAGACTTACTTGATGTCGTGCTTGCATGCAAATATGATGGTGTTGTACTCGAAGGACTAGGTCAAGGGAATGTCCCACCATCTGTTGTAAAGGGCATTGAAAGCCTATTACAGCGAGACATCCCAGTAGTACTCGTTTCCCGCTGCTTTAATGGTATTGCAGAGGGTGTTTACGGCTATGTTGGCGGCGGTAAAATGCTAGAAGACTTAGGGGCAATTTTTGCCACAGGTATAAATGGTCAAAAAGCACGCTTAAAATTATTAATTGGACTGAATACAACTGGCAGTCCTTTAAACTTAAAGGACTTTTTCCTATAATGCCAATGTATTCTTCTTTAATACGCTGCTACGCCTCTATCACCTGTTCATAATAGCTCAATACTTCACATAGACACTCAAGGGCATCATCGAAATCTGGTTGAATAACAGAAAATTGGAGAAATCCTTTTTCTTGTAAATAGCAGCTATCACCATGAGCCAATAGCCCATTTAATGCTAAATCCATGTGTAGATTCGAAAGTGTTTTTGGTAATTGAACTGTTACTAGCATTGGATATTGGGTTGTAGGTAATTGATAACGCATGATTGGTAACTGCAGTAGTGCCTTAAAGCGTTGCTGTAGCTGGTCATAGCGTGCTGGATAGGCTTGTAAAGACACATCAACATTACCAAGTAGCACCGCAGGTAGAGTAAATGGTATGGCACCTTGTTGATAATTTGCTAAGTCAAGATAAGCGGGTAATGTATTTGCTGTTGGTGCAAGTGATTGCGAAAACACAAATGCTAGCCCACTTAATGCACCTATGGCTTTACCACTAACTGCGGTGGCCAAATAACAATCCTGTAAAGAAATTGGCATGGCACCGAATGTACTGATACTATCTATACATAGTTTTACATCATAGCGCTTAGCTAGCTTACTAAGGCTTTCTATGTCATTACAAGTTCCTGTGGAAGTCTCTCCATGCACTGCCAGCATCCACTGATAAGAACCCGTTTCTAGTAGCAACGTCAATGCATCACCATCAAATGTTGTCCCCCAGCCTTGTTCTACTGTATCAAATTGTAATGACCAACGAGTTGCCTGCTTTTGTAAACGTTCGCCAAATTCACCATTTGTTAAAATAAGCCCTTTCCCTAATTGCTGTACCTTTAGTTGTGCCAGCATCACTTCATTTGCCAACGTTCCCGTACCAACTATTACCCCAACATGATTAGCATTCGATAAATGCAGTAACTTTTGTTGTACTCGCTCATAAAGTGCATGAAATGTTAACGAACGGTGAGATAAGTCTGAATAACCGATCGACTCTTGTTGCTTCACAGGTCCTGGATAAAATGTAAAGTGTTCCGTCGTTAGTCTATGTTGCAATGATTGTTCAAATTCATGTCTTGTTAGCACCATAGGTAAAAACAATGCATCCTCTGCCCCTACAGCTGGCGCAAATTGCCGAAAGCCCATCTGCTTATAAAGCTTTTCTTCCCGCGTTGTCCCTGAAATAACTGCAGCTGTATAGCCCTTTTCGTAGGCAAATCTGTTTAAAGCTTGTGTAAGTTTCAGTAGTACTCGCCCTGTCCGATAACCTTTTTTCACCGAAAGTAAACGCATTTCGCAAAGTTTAGCGCAATTTTCCTTTGGTAAATATTGTTCAACCTTGCCTATTTTTTCATCAATGGAAAAGGGTCGTTGATCTCTAAATGCCACCATACCAATTAATTCAGTTTTCTTATAGACGACAACATACGTATTCTCTTGATGGAATCGGTCCACTTTTTTTCTTGTCAAATTCGGTTCATGCTGAGGAATTTCTTCCACAAAAGTTTCATAATTTAAGCGCGCAATGTCCTCAAACTCCTCTTTTGTTTGTGCAATTTTACACCAATACATTTCTTCACTTCCCTCTTTCCAAAGACTCCTGAATATTAGACATATGCTTGATGAGCATGCACACTATTGCTATGATTAGAGCTCCATACGGCTCTATTTTCCCTGCCTGAATGATCGCACCTACGTAAAAAATAAAGCCACCAACCATACCAAGTGTCAAGCTTCTTGTAAAGGAAGATACAAGCATAGTACCAACAATCATCCATAAAAATAGGCTTGGCGATAAGGCAAGACCAACACCAATAAAAGTAGCCACGCCCTTGCCTCCATTAAATCTCAGCCATATCGGAAATAGATGCCCAACGATCACCAATGCAGCCCCACAAATAATGACCCATTCTTGTAAGTGCCACAAACGGCCTAAACCAACTACTAATACACCTTTCATTGAATCACCAAGCAAAGTCCAAATAAAGGCTACCTTTCCAAGAACACTTCCCGCATTACGTGCGCCTAAGTTTTTACTGCGCTCTTCCTGCAAATTGACTCCATATATCTTACCAACGAAAAATGCCGTCATGAAGTTTCCTATTAAACAACTGAAGAGCCAATACAACCCAATCAATGAGTTTCCTCCTTGCTAAAAAGGCTGTACAAGCGTCATGCCTATACAGCCTCCACCATTATTTTTTTCTTTGCGCAATAATTTGAGCGATACATTCCCCATGGAAACGACCATTTTCTATAAAAATTTCGTTGGCATTATTCCCTGCGGCAATAACACCTGCAATGAATAAGCCTTCGACATTTGTTTCCATCGTTTCGGGCGTAACATAAGGACGCCCCGTTTCTTCATCTATCTCAACTCCCATGGCTTTGATAAAGGAGTGATCTGGATGGTAGCCAGTCATAGCAAAAACAAAATCATTTTTCATTACTTTCTCTTGGCCATCCACTTCTAAAACAACTTCATGTTCGCGTATTTCTAGCACATTCGTATTAAAATGCATGTCAACTTCCTCTGTTTTGACTACCCCTTCAAATTCGGGTAATACCCACGGCTTGATGCTTGGTGAATATTCACTTCCGCGGTAGGCAACCGTTACACGGGCACCTGCTTTATTTAACTCTAACGCTGCATCTATAGCTGAGTTTTTGCCACCTATAACAAGAACATCTGTATCGAAAAATTCATGTCCTTCTTTAAAGTAATGGAATACTTTAGGTAACTCTTCACCCTTGATCTTTAAATAATTTGGATGATCATAGTAGCCTGTTGCAATGACAACATATGGCGTTTCATAAACATCTTTATCTGATGTTACAGTAAACATATCATCATTTTTCACAACACTTTGTACTTTTTCAAAGCGATTAACTTGAATATTTTTCAAACGTACAACCTCGCGATAGTAGACAAGTGCTTGGTTTCGTTTTGGTTTACGTCCTTCAATAATAAATGGTACGTCACCAATCGCTAAACGCTCACTTGTACTAAAAAAAGTTTGATGTGTAGGATAATGATAAATGGCATTCACGATATTTCCCTTTTCAATCACAATAGGTTGTAATCCAATATCTTGCAAAGCTATTGCTGCTGCTAAACCACATGGGCCTCCTCCAACAATAATTGCATCTGCTTGTTGCATTTTTTGACACTCCAATCGAAATTAAACAACAATATTTGCTGTTCCATGCTTTCACATAATCATAGAATAAACGATACCTTATTATTATACGCCTTCTCACAAGTTTTGGTTGTTTATTTACTCGAAATATCAATATCAATAATATGACATTGAGGCTTTGCCCCCAGTCGGAAAGGCACTAATGTTGTTCCATAGCCATTACTTACTAAGGTCATGACACCATCACGCTCCCGATAAGAACCATTTGGATGTACACCATAAGGACCAAATCGAATCTGTCCACCATGTAAATGGCCACCCATCATTAAATCAGCATGGAACTTTGCTCGAACTTTCGCAAAAACACCAGGATTATGTGCAATGAAAACAACTAAGTCCTGTTCTCCTACCTTTGCAAAGGCCTTTTCGAAACTATACTCTTTAATTGTTGTATCCTCAATCGCACTTAGCCAAAAACGATTTTTTGTGGGAAGCAGTACCGCATCATTGACAATGATCTGAACCTGATGCTCTTGAAAAATGTCCTTTAGCCATTCTTCTCCTACCTCTCTGTCATTATTGCCCCACACAAAATAGGTTGGGCCAACAGTAGTTAATAATTTTAAATTGTCATGAATACGTGCATTAGGTGTGCGTCCATCTGCAAAGTCACCACCAATAATGACAGCATCAAAATGTCCCTCTAATCGTGCAATCATTTTCTTATTTATTTTACGTAAATGAACATCTGAAATAAAAAATAGCCGTACCTTTTCCTGTTCACCCTGTAATGATAACTGGTGGTGTAATACATTATTCTCATGCGCTACCTTCCACATGTAGAGTAGAAAGACGATGACTACTAAAAGAAATAGCCCTAAATATAGCATTTCCTCACTTCTCCTTACGACAACAAAAAGGCGATTCGTTTCTTAAGAAGAATCGCCTTTTCGCTAAATCAGACGTACGTTTTGGTGTGAACGTTTGTCTGTTATTTTATACTTGAAAAACTATAGGACATAAAAAATTCGCATTAAGGTAGCTTAATTACTTGCCCAACCATTACCGTATTAGAAGACATGCCATTGGCAGCACGAATTTTAGCTAATGTTGCTTCACTGCCATCGCCATAATGATTTAATGCAATTCGGTATAAGTTCTCACTTGCTTTTACAGTATGTGTACTTGCTTTAGCATTTTGTTTAGCTTCTTCCGCTTTTCTAGCCTCTTCAGCTTTTCTTTTTGCATCTGCTTGTTGTTGAGCTATTCTCGCTTCCTCAGCTTTTTTTGCTTCTTCCGCTTTTTTCGCTGCATCTGCATTTTTAGCATCTTGTGCTTTTTTCGCTTCTTCCGCAGCTTTTTGCTCAGCAGCTAATTTATCTGCATCTTTTTGAGACTGCTCCTGTGCTTTCTTATCAGCTTGATCGTCTTTATCCTTATTTTTATCTTTATCAGTCGCTGATGCTTCTGAGGTATCTAATTCGACGACCTGTTCAGCTGATTCCTTTTCTGCTTGTTCAATTGTTTTTCCTGGTTCATAAAATTTCCAAAAATAGATAAGTATCGTTAATGGAATAAGGATAAAAATAACAAAAAGAATCGTCATTAACGGTGTTTTACGTTTCGAATTTTTTGGTTTTTTATCTTTATTGCCATTTTTATTCATTCTGGAAACTCTAGATAAGGATTGCTGTTCTTTTTGTTCATCCTCAAATGATTGACGATGCTCTTCTATTTTATCGCGATAATCTTCTTTACTCATTCGCCTTTCCCCCAACCTTACTACGCTTTCTTATCATCTCTATTATGACGAATTTTACGAAAAAAGTAAATGACCGTCAGTTTTAGTCTAAATACCCAATAAAAGTTGCTGTAATCGACTTTCCCACGGAACCATTTCTATTTTCTTATCTTCTTTTAAGCGTGTTTTCTTGATTTCATCATAATGGATTCCACAATTTTCACAACAGTTTTCCGGTTTTTTCTGCAATTTTTGCCCAAAATACCCGACTAAATGTTCACGAATACAGCCTTTTGTCTGAATGATTTTAAGCATTTCATCCACTGCACGGTATTTCTCTAGGGCTAAATGATTTAGTCGCGCCTTTACTTGTTCAGTAGATTCTTGTTGAATCCAATAGTCCAATACTCTAAAAGCCGTCTCACTCAACTCACCATTTTTTAGCATTTGTGTTGGCTGTATCTGCTGGAAAAGTAGCTCCTGATAGCGATCGACATGGTGAGGTGTCGGTAAATCCCCTGTAACAACAAATTTCGCCAGCTCCTCATCACCTTCACTATACAATAAAATTGCAAGCGCAGACTGTCCATCACGACCTGCACGTCCTATCTCCTGCATATAATTCGCTATATTAGCAGGCATCGATTCATGTATGACCTGACGTATATCTTGTTTATTGATTCCCATCCCAAAAGCATTCGTTGCTACAATCCAATCCAGTTCACCATCTATAAACTGTTGTTGGATAAATTGACGGTCCTCTGCACCATAACCTGCATGATAGGCAGCCGTGCGAATGCCTGCTTGTAAAAATGCTGTGCTATATTGTTGCGCACGTTTCCGGGAGGAGACATATAGAATCCCTGGACCAGCAGTCTCTTTAATATGTTGCATAAGCCAACTTGCTTTATCGGCCTTATCCTCTAATACGATACGCCCCAGATGAATGGTTGGTCGGTCAACATTATACATAAACTCAAATGGTTCCTTTAGTGATAAGGTTTCACGTATATCTTGAACAACCTTACTCGTTGCCGTAGCGGATAATGCCAATATTGGTGGACGATTTTCCTTTGAAAACCATTCGCCTATCCGTAAATAATCCGGTCGAAAATCAAAGCCCCATTGTGATATACAATGCGCCTCGTCCACTACAATTAAGCCTAGCTTCATCTGCGCTAACTTCTCTTGTACCTGTTGCTGCAGTAACATCTCTGGAGATGTAAAAATAAAACGGTATTGCTCTAAATAAAGTAATACATTGCGTTTTTCTGTTATGGATAAAAAGGAATTTAAAGCTACTACTCTCTTTTCCCCAAAACGTTTCAGCTCTTCTACTTGATCCTGCATTAATGAAAGCAATGGCGAAACAATTAACACTGGCTTTTGCAGAGTATAAGCTGGGAGCTGATAGCAAAGTGACTTCCCCATTCCTGTTGGCAATAAAGCAATGACATCTTTTTCTTGCAAGATAGCTTCAATGACTTCTTTCTGCCCTGGTCGAAATGCTGAATAACCAAAATGCTTGTGCAATAATTGTTCAAGTTTCATTTACACTTCTCCTTTCGCAAGGACAAGCCTTAATTGAAAATAACTCATATCGTTTAAAGCTTCATGTAATATTTTCAACTTTTTTGTTTGATAGTGCTTCGATGCCTGCCAAACTTTTTGTGCTTCTTCATATGAGACGAATGGTCCAATAGAAAAGTTCGGTTCATACATCGCTAATTCCACAAAATGATCCTCAATTGTGCTTTGCTTTAACTTCCTCATATGCACAATTTGTTCCATGGCATAACCTTGCTCATATAATTGCGCTGTGTGTTGTGCAGAATCGGTTAACAATAGTTTAACTTTTAGTCCTGCTGCCACTTGCCCAAGTAATGGGTAATCATCACCTTTTTGATGCACTTCATTTAATAATATATGTAGTGTTTCAATAAAAGCTAATTGACTATCTAGAACGGATTCCTTACGTTCATCCGCAAGCTGTTGCCATGTCCAGCCAGGTAATCGGTACCCACTTAAGCGGTAAAGAACAAGCTGCTTGCTAGTATCTGAAACAGGTAGATTGTTTAGCACCCTTGTACATTCCGCTAATACTTGTTGCTGTAAATGACCTTTTTGGTAATGATGATCCTGTAAAAAAGAACGTACCCATGTTTGAGTCACCGGATCCCTACTAATAGGAGAAAAAGAACGAACTTCAGCAATTTGGTGTGACAAACTTTGCACAATTAGAGAAAGCCTTGCAAAAAAAACATGCTCATTTCCTCGGTATTGCCAACCATCAAAGAAAAATGTCGGTGTTTGTTGAGCAAGTTGCACGCCTAGCTTTTCCATGTAAAAATGACCGGATTCCTGCACTTTTAACCAACTATACTGCATAAATAAGGTTACCGCCTCGTCAAATGTGGCACGGGATAATTTTGGTAATAACCCAAAATATTGATGCAGCTGAAAAAGACCAATATCTTGAATTGTCTGGCCTGAACGCTTTCCTCTTAGAACATGATACGCAGCTGAAATCGTCCGCTCCTTATTGAGTTTTTGAAAGATTTGCAATAAAATTTGATGAAACATTGACGCAAATTCCTCCAATTTAATAGTATTTAAGTTGAAATGTAAGTTAAACATCTTTAAAATGAGTATGAAGCTTTGTAGGAACATCGTTAAAGGAGAGAAAAAAATGGCTAAATACACAATAGTTGATAAAGATACATGCATCGCTTGTGGCGCATGTGGAGCCGCAGCGCCAGACATTTATGATTATGATGATGAAGGGATTGCCTTCGTTATTTTAGATGATAACATGGGAACTGCTGAAGTTCCAGAAGATCTACTAGAAGATATGCAGGATGCTTTTGAAGGCTGTCCAACAGACTCTATCAAAGTAGCTGATGAAACTTTTGATGGCGACTCATTAAAATTCGAATAGTCATCAATTGAATCTTTACCCTAAAAGGCATCCTTCGTTGGGTGCCTTCTTATTTGATTGAACGATTTTGCTAACAACTTTTGCATCAAGATGATCATCATATGGTCCATTGCTATACATACCAATCTATTGGAGGAATGATCATGTTTAAGCAGTTACAAGTAGAGCATAGTTTATTTCATATTGATGAGGACCATATGAATCAATTTAAATATCTTGCAGCAAAATGGCAAACGATTTTTCCAGATGTTTATGCAAAGTGCTTGAATACATTAGATTCATGGGCAATCGTTTTAAATAGCTGGATTTTCTTAAAATCTAAGCACACTGATGAACTTCTTCTCAATCCTACAAAAGCCATCTACTATTCAATCAATACATTTTTAATAGATGAGCTCGAAAAAATTCAAATAATTCAAAAAACAAGAGAATATAACAATGATGATTTACAGTACTTTGTAGCCTTTCAATTGGGAAATTCACTTGACTTATGGATATATAAAACAGTAGGTCAAAGTGCTGAAGCTGATTTGCTAGCGCCTCAAGATCAAAAACCTTATTTTCTCGCTTTTTTAGATGATGATTTTCAAACCGATGGCGCTACCTTTCATAAAGATCAAACAAGAGCCATTAAAATATTAGCACAAACCATTCGGTCACAAAATTGTTTTAGAATCACTGTTAGCAGTGCAGTAAATCGAGCAGTCGATATGTATGAAAATCATGTAACAAAATAGTACAGCATTTAATTCGTCTCTATAAGTAAGAGATGAATTTTTTTTATTCATTAAACCTCTACTCTTTTCATCTTAGTTATTGCAACAGTATTTTATGTATGATAAGATTTTAGTAGTTGGTACTAATAACAGATATTATCTCACAAAGGAGTTCTTCAAAATGATGGATAATCTATTACAATTAAAAGATAAGAACATTGTTGTCATGGGTGTGGCAAACGATCGTAGTATTGCTTGGGGAATTGCGAAACGCTTATTTGATGTAGGTGCAAACGTTATTTTCACTTATCGTCAAGAACGTTCATTAAAAAAATTACAAAAACAATTAGACAATATTGGCCAGTCTGATTCTCTTATTGTTCAATGTGACGTAAATAGCGATGATAGTACGAAAGCAGCTTTTGATGAAATCGGCGCAAAGGTTGGCGTTATTCATGGTATTGTCCACTCAGTAGCCTTTGCTCATGCTGAAGATTTACACAATCGCTTCCTTGCAACAACACGTGAAGGCTATGCATTCGCACAAGATACAAGCGCTTACTCACTTATTTCAACAGCAAAAGCGGCTCATCCATATATGACTGAGGGTGGCTCTATTGTCACAATGAGTTACCTAGGAGCGGAACGTGTGCTTGATGGCTACAATGTAATGGGTGTGGCAAAGGCTGCATTAGAGGCTTCCATGCGCTACCTTGCTGCTGATATTGGACAGGATAATATTCGCGTGAATGCCATTTCAGCTGGTGCCATTCGTACACTTGCTGCAAAAGGTGTGCCTTCCTTTAATACAATTTTACACAAAATTGAAGAAACGGCTCCATTAAAACGTAATGTTCAACAAGACGAAGTAGCGGATATGACAATTGTTATGCTATCTCACCTATCACGTGGTGTCACTGGTGAAACAATTTACATCGATGCTGGCTACAATATTATGGGTTAACAACAAAGAAGTATGGAAGATACGTAATCTCTTCCATACTTCTTTTTCCATTTACAGCATTGTCCATATACTTTGTATCAATAACATCATGCCTGCCGCAATTAATAAAAAATAAACGAATGTTAAAAATAGCTTTTGATTAAGCTTTTTAAATAACATTTGTCCTAGAATAAGACCAATGAAAACAATTGGCAAGGCGTACATACTATTAAGCCAAACTACTTTACTTGTGCCTTCAATCGTTAGTTGTGAAAGTAAACTAATAAGATAAATAAAAATATAGTATGCTAATGAAGTTGCTCGAATCGTTTCTTTCTTTTTTTGAGTACTCGCAAAATACAATAGCAGTGGTGGCCCAGCCATTCCAATACTAGTTGTCAACATTCCTGAGACGAGGCCAACACCATAATCTCTACTACTTGTTTGTTGAATGGAGAGATTTTTAATTAAAAGAATCGTTAACCCTAATAAGAGAAGGGCAATGATCAGTTTGAATGTCGTAACATCTATTAGTGCAAAAAGTATGCTACCAAAGGGAGCGCCTACAACACTGCCTATCATCACCTTTTTCAGCAAAGCTACATCAATGTCATATCTAATTTTCCAAACCAACGAGAAAGAAATAACAAGGGACAGCAAGATATTCATTTGCATTGCCTCTTGTGGTGAAAAAAGCAGCAATAAAAACGGTGTAGCCATTATCGAGAAGCCAAATCCAGTACTTGTTTGCAAAATAGCTGCTGTTAGGATAATAAACAGATAGAAAATGAATTCCAGCAAATCGACACCTCACATCATTAAATGCTATAGAGCGGTTCTATTACGTTGTGTAGCAATGATTCTCTTTAGTAAGAAAGATAGTATACAAGCAATTAATAAAAACAGTGCAATCATCGCTATAACACCTACCCAACCATATTTCATCCAGAATACGCCACCAATTGTTCCGCCAACACTCGAACCAAAATAATAAAAGAATAAATAAAGGGATGATGCTTGTGCTTTATCATGTGATGCCCGTTTGCTTACCCAGCCACTTGCGATTGCGTGAGCTGCAAAAAAGCCAAAGGTAAAAACCGTAATCCCCATTATTTTCAAAGCAAGTAGACCATTGAGCGTCCCAATGGCTCCTGTTAGCATAATGGCAATGGCCAGTAATAGCATTCGTTGGCGTCCATAACGATCAGCTAAGCTACCAAACCACGCGGAGCTAAAAGTCCCAACTAAGTAAATCACAAATATCCAACCTACTATCGTAGCACTCAAATTATAAGGAGGTGCCATTAATTTAAAACCAATATAGTTATAAAGCGTGACAAAGCTCCCCATCAAAACAAAGCTTATCCCATAAAGACAAAGCATGGAAGGGTCCTTCATATGTTGAAACAGCGTTTTGGTCAATGCTTTTATTTGTAAAGGTCTGGCGCTGAAATGCTTAGAACCCGGCAGCATCCAGACAAACAACACACTGACAAGAAGGCTGATTCCCCCTAGCACCAACATACCAATATGCCAGTTATAATGGTCCGTTAATGTACCAATAATCACTCGTCCACTAAGCCCTCCTACAGAATTACCACTAATATATAAACCCATGGCAACACCTAAACTCGCTGGTTCCATTTCCTCTCCCAAATAAGCCATGGCAATCGCAGGTAATCCCGCAAAAACGATGCCTTGAAGAACACGCAATACTAAAATCGTTTCAAAGTTAGGAGAAAATGCAAGCGCCACTGTAAAAACGGAAGCTGCAAAAATAGAAATCGTCATTAATGATTTCCTTCCCCATGCTTCTGATAACGAACCTACAATAATTAAACTTACTGCTAAAGCGAAAGTAGTTACTGAAAGAGATAAACTAGCTACAGCTGGTGACACATGATACACTTCTGAAAATGTCGGTAGTAACGGCTGCGTTATATAGAGGTTAGCAAAAGTAATAAAGCCTGCTAAAAATAGGGCCCAATTTGCTTTATGAAACGCCTTCGTACCCTTTTGTATATATTCCATGAAAACTCTCTCCTTAACTTCTCCAACATGCTACTATTATTCTAATACAATATTACGCAAAACACACGAACCCTTCGTCAAAAAATAGACAAAATTATTATCATTTTTTACTATGAACAGTAAATTTTAATTGACAATCAAATCTTTCAATTCACTTTAAAAATAGCTTTAATAAAAAATAATTTACTATTTTGACTTGGCAAATATTGTGCTACAGTAAAAGTAATCATCTAGAACCATTGTCACAATGAATACAGATGACGAACCATTTTTCATTGACTAGACTTGGAGGAATTTTCATGAAAATTATTGAAGCTTTAGCCCTTGCAGCACCTTATATTCACCTTGCATTAAAGCAAGAAGCCATTGTAGCTGTCGTTGAAAAGGAAAGTGAAACAGTCGTCAAATATTTAGCAGGCAAACGTGTGGATTCAGGCTATCATGATGGACAAAAAGTAAATGCCAATGACCAAAATGTTTACATTGCCTTTAATGGACAAAATGCAGATGTGGTTATTCCAAAGGATTTATATGGCGTAGCAATCAATGCTTTTTCATTCCCCATTCGCGAAAATGGTCAAGTTGTCGGTGCATTAGCTTTTGGTCTGCCTATCGATAATGAGCTCAAACTCGAAGATTATATGAGTACGATGGACAATATAGTCAACAATCTACAAGATAAAGTACATACGATTGCTTCCCATTCAGAGGAATTAGCTGCCACGAGTGAGGAAATTAATAAACAGGCACAGCATGCTCTTGAAGATTCTGAAAAAACAAATGCCGTGACAGATTTAATCAAAAGCATTTCCCGCCAGACCAATTTACTTGGTTTAAATGCATCCATAGAGGCTGCTCGTGCTGGACAGCATGGTGCTGGCTTTAATATCGTGGCACAGGAGGTTCGAAAATTGTCCTTTGAGACGTCCAGTGCTACCGAAAATATTGAATCTTCCTTACGAAACATTAATAGAAATCTTGAAAACCTGAAACAAAATATGGGACAAATCAATGATGCAACGAATGAGCAAGCGCTGCTCGTACAAGATTTCAGCGAAATCATTGAAGAGCTGACTGTACTTAGCCGAGAAATGAAAGGCTTTATGCACGATGCTTTAAAATAATCACGAGGTGAACACCATGCAAATTACAATTGATCAAGACTTATCGCTACGTACGATAACCTTAGAGGATGCAGAGACGGTTTTTGCTTTAACTGACGCCTCTAGAGAGTATCTTAAAGAATGGCTACCCTGGTTGGATTATACAAAAGACGTAGTAGATACAAGAACCTATATCGAAAGCTGTATCAATGGCCATGAAGCAAATAGTAGCCTCTCTCTTGTTATTCTCTTTAAAAATGAAATAGTTGGCATTGCAGGCTTTAATTCGATTAATGCTAACAATAAAATCGGTACGATTGGCTATTGGCTAAGTGCAGGCGCACAGGGGCATGGGATCATGACCAAAACGGTAAAAGCTTTATTACAATATGCATTTGAAACGCTACAGCTGCATAAAGTAGAAATTCGTGCAGCTGAAGGCAATCATAAAAGCCGTGCGATCCCAGAACGCCTTGGCTTGGTAAATGAAGGCACTATTCGCGCATCAGAATGGCTCTATGATCATTATGTGGATCATGTTGTCTATGGCATGCTTGCGAGTGAATATCAGCAACAAAAATAAAAAAAGCGACCTGATGAGATGATTCATCAGATCGCTTTTATCTTGAGTCAGCAAATGATTTTTTATCGAAAGCGAAGCGTCAGACATAGAAAACTCCCTCCACTATAGGGAGGGAGTTGACTGCTCGCTTTTTTTAATAGGTGTTCAAACGCCGCTGAATCAAGAGATTGTCGTAGCGTAATTGATTAGGATTGTTCAACTGCTTCTTTCATTTCTTCTGCTTTAACAGGTGCTTGCTTTTTTTCAAGACCCAGTGCAATTTGCTCTAGTTCTGGTCGCAATGTGTGCTTACCTGCATAACTTTCTATCAGCTCTTTCACATCAATACCCGAAGTTTCTTTTAACGTTTCTTGTAGCGTAGACATTAGATTGGTTGCATAAGAAGTAACCTTATTCGCACCACTACCTTCTCCACCACCAGTATCGACAACTGTAATCTTATCGATATTGCCAAGAGGGCTCGCAAGCTCTTTCGCATATTCTGGCATCATACGGACAATCATATCAAGCACAGCTGCTTGACCATAGTATTCAAAGGCTTCAGCAATCTTACGTTTTGCTTCTGCTTCAGCAAGACCTCGAAGTCGAATAATATCCGCTTCTGTTTCCCCTTGTGCTCGTTCTGCATCTGCTTTCGCAAGACCATCCAATCGAATTTTCTCTGCTTCCGCTTTCGCCAATGATTCAATACGGTATTTCTCCGCATCCGCTTGTGCAAGTTCACGCATTTTTTCTGCTGCCGCATTTTGTTCTACAGCATAACGATCTGCATCAGCCTTTTTCTTCACTTCGGAGTCATATTGCTTTTCACGACGTAAAATCTCTTTTTCTTCTAATTCGATTTGTTTTTGACGTTCGATAATGCGAATTTGCATTTCTTGTTCCGTAACTTCCTGTTTAGAACGGGCTGTTTCGAGCTCATAGGCTTGGTCCGCACGAGCTTTCGCAATATCCTGCTCACGACGGAATTCAGCTACCTTTAATTGGTTTTCTTTTTCTGCTTCAGCAATTTCAGTTGCACGCTCTAATTCTGCCTTTTGCGCTTCCTTAGACGCTTCTGCACGTTTAATACGTGTTTCTTTCTCCGCATCTGCCGTTGCAATATCAGCATCTCGTTTTACCTGCGCGATTCTCGGTTTACCAAGTGAATCTAAATAGCCATTTTTGTCTCGTACATCCTTGATCGTAAAGGATACAATAACAAGACCCATTTTAGCTAGATCCTGAGAGGCAACTCGTTGAACTTCCTGTGAGAATTTATCACGGTTTTTGTAAATCTCCTCAACCGTCATTGAACCTAAAATCGAACGCAAATGACCTTCTAAAACTTCACGTGCTTCACCTTCACGCTCCGCCTTTTGCTTTCCTAAAAACTGCTCTGCTGCTGTTGCAATTTCTGATATAGAGCCACCGATTTTAATAATAGCTGTACCATCAGCCATTACAGGAACACCTTGCTCTGTATACACTTCAGGCGTTGTCACTTCTAGTTTGCTAGATAATAAACTTAATGGCTGTGCTTGCTGGAAAATAGGGAAGACAAATGTACCGCCTCCACGAATAATTTTAATGCGATTCCCCGACTCATCTTTATGTACATTTTTGGAGCCGAGATAGCTACCTGTGACAATTAGTGCTTCATCAGGACCCGCAGTACGATACTTTGTCACATATAAGCCGACTAGTGCAATTAATACGAACGCTACTATTCCTAAAACAATTAAAATCTCGGTTGACATAGATAGATCTCTCCTTTAGACAAATTTTTTCTCATACGTTCTGACAAATAGTGTCCCGTCCTTCACATCCACAACAAGCACGGTTTCATCATAGTCAATGGCTTCATTATCATAGCCTGTTGCCCGCTTCGAAATCATACCGCTTGTCGTTTCGATGACAACCTCTCCAAAGCCATCTACAGGGATTGGTACAATGACTCTTCCCAATTGCCCTGCTAGTGATTCCTCCGTATAAGCCAACGAAACATCAGCTGACCGTAGCGGAACAAGGACGAATAAATAAAACAACGTACTTAAAATAGCGCCTATGATACATGCAGCAATAATGTTCCAAACGCTAGAGAACAAGGCTAGTTTTTCTAAAATAAAACCTGCTGCTGACATCAACGTAATGAAAGATAGAATGACACTCGGGTTAAAAATGGGCAGTCCTTCACCAATACCTTCGACAGCGTCACCAAAAAACATAACTAATATTGTGGCAAGGCCAGAGAAAATTAAAACCACCAAAAAGATTTGCTCGAGTGAATAGCCAAATAGCGTCAAGTTGCTCACCCCTTTTCATCATATTACCTACTATACGGATGTACAGCAGGAAAAGTTTCAAAAATTTTCTTAATTTTTCAATTTAAAAATGGAGCATACATGTAATATGCTCCATAACATTATGTAAAAAATCCATTGATATTGTATGTTAAGTAAAGATTGCGTATTCAAGTAGTTTTTGAAAGAGCCAATTTTGTTCCTCTATATGTATTCATTTACCCTTTTTAATAAACCTTCTATAATTTTATGCGCCTCCCATTCTAAATGATCCATCTCCATTGAAATAAGTAGATTTAGTTCACCCATTTCTTGATAACCTAACGCCATAGCATAGCTATCAACCTTCAAAGCAATTGTTCTTTCGTTTTTTACTATGTTCATTTAACTCATTCCCTTCATTAAATGAATAGAATCTTTAATGATCACTACTTATTTCCTACTAGTTGTAACAGTTATTAAGTATTAGATTCAGCATTTAATGCTAAATGAGTATGCTCATATTTATTATGTAATTCCAAATATGTCCGTTCAACAAGTTCTATAGAATTCAGTAATCCTACTTGAAGCTTTATACACTTTTTCATACATTCCCTAAAATTTTGTTCATTTTCAATACCCCTTCCTTGATTGATCATACAAAGAATTTCAACAAAATTAGTATTTAGTATTTCTTCTGTTTCATCTTTCATGATTGCTTTCATATGTAAGCCTCCTTTTATGAGAAATATATATGTACTAAAGGTTATTAACCAATTTTTGAAGAATTTTTCTTAAGCTAGAGGGTGGATGGATAGATTTCATCTTTGCTATATAAACAATCGCTAATGCTTCTGCATCTATCATGCTTATTCTACCTCTCGATTGTTCAACTATTTCGGATGCAAACTCTTTAACTAAATATTTCTCCATTAAAACACCTCGTTTTTTTACATTAATCTATCTATTGATAACGATAATCCAACTTAATTCATTCTTTCTAAAATTTTATGTTCTGGATAGTTACTATTCAAATAATGTTTAAGACTATTTAGACATGTAATATTGTTATCGATAATTGATTTTCTTTGGTACCCACTATATAAATAAACAATATTTTGGAACTCTACAACACTAAAAATATTATCTTTATTATCATCTAACTGAACTAAACTATCATAATGGATATCTATAGCCTGAGATTTCTTATAGATAAATTTAGTATCACCCATTGCCTTAATAAGCTCCACCTCATCATCATTCCATTTATCCATAAGAATTAAACTAGAAAGCGAGCTATCCATGCATTCACAAATTAAAGCATTTCCTCCTTCATCGTTTAAAATTACATTGGAAATACTGCCATAGAAATTATTCATTAACTCTAAAGAAATATCACTATCTTTATAAATAACAAGCTCCAATACTGCTGTTGTCTCCTTATCATTCATGTAAATCGCTCCTTATAGATAAAACCAATTATATTGTTTTCATATTAACACGAACAGACGTTCGTTTTCAAGTGATTTACTAGAGATTATTTACAAATTTAAATCTATTAGTATTTTTCACCAAATAAAAAAAACTGGTATACACCAGTTCTATAATCCTATATTGATAAAACCATAGTTAGTTTTAATAAAATCAAAATCTAGTTTATGCTGAAGGATAGAATAACTAACATATTTGCTATCTTTATTTACATATCCAGTATCATATTTACTAGCAACTTTCTCTAAAACTTCTTTATTCAGTATCTTCTCTTCATGATGTTTAAGCAATTCCCATATATACCACATCATCCCTGATACTTGAATTGTACTAGCTATCAAATTGCTATTGTCAAAAATTGATTTTGCTAAATCTAAAGCTCTATTTCCAAATGATGCCCTAAGCTGAATATCTTCTCCTTTTGCATTCGCTTTTTTAAAAATGTAAGTGCTATCCGAAAAATATTTTTGGCCTTGCTTAGGCTGTAAACTTGTTGAAGATATTTTATCTAACCTGTCTAACCGCCAATATAGTTCTTCGGATATTTCAATGATTCGGCTATAGCCCTTACTATTCGTCAATTTTGCCAGGAAAACACCGTTATCATCTTTTAAATCTTCCATCTTTAAATTTAAGATCTCACTATAGCCTTCACCTTTTATTCCTTCAAATAAACATAGTAAAAATACTGCATGTCTTTGATCTTCAAATAACTGCATATATGTTAATAATTGTTCTCTTGTATAACGTACTATTGATGCTTTATAGACAAATCTACTACAGTATTCCATATCAATAATACTTGGTAGTCTCTGTGATCGGTTATCTGTGTAGCCATTCATTATAGCCCAATCTATATATCTTCCAATAAAACCGATAGATGCACTGATGGATTGGGGGCTAGGCGACTTTAAACTATAAAACAACTCTTCCAACTCTACTTTATTCATGTCAAAGATATCTTTATTCTTTTGATTTTCAAGTAATGTTGCCTTATTAAATAGTGATAAATAAGTAGTAAGACTGTTATCTTGTATATCTAATGATTTTAGATACCATTCCTTAATATCTTTATTTAATACGTTTTCTTTAAGCACCTTTTACACCTCATTCTAAAATTAATTGTTGAAATATTTTTTGGATTTTCACTCTATTACGAGAACTGATATTACCATATTTAAGTATTCCTACTTCCTCCCACATGGCATTATTAATTGAGAAATCTAATTTATCTAAGTTCTTTTTTAAATTTTCAAATGGGATACTATGCTCATACATTTTAGCCGCCAATTCAATGTGTCCTATAAACATCCTACTCTTAAACATTAATGAATGTTTATCTATTAAGTTTGCCTTATAGTGAGCAAAGAGGTACATCATATATTCATTGACAATATTAGCTATATTAATAACTTCAAGTCGATTTTCTATCGAAAAACTATTATCGATCGCATTTGATAATTCAGAAAAGGTTACTACTTCTCCAAATGAATATTTTACATTGGAGTTCGATGTAATTCTCCCTTTTAACTCTCCCTCAGCTTTTAATTCAATAACAACTTCATCAGATAATTTATCTTTAGCTAATTCTTGTAAACGAGGTTTTGGTATTGGATTCGCTTTTGCCATATCTACTTGAACTCGTTTACATTGAGCTTCCGTCATATTAGAAAAAATAACAATCATAGCACCTTCTAAGTCGACTTTTTTCATATAGGCATTATAAATAGAAAAAGTTCGATGTGCTCCATCTAAAACATCTAATGACGATCCCTCCAATAAGGTGAGCGATTTATCACGATCATCATAAATAAATTCAGTTCCATTTTCCCCAGAACCTACTTTGGCATTATAGCGCAAAGTAGAGGTTATTAAATCTCCTTCCAACGCCTGTTTTTCAATATCTCGTAAAGATTTTGGATTTAAATTCATAACCTCTATAATCCCATTTTTAATCTTTTTCTTTTTTGCTTGCCTTTGAATATTTGGATTATACATTGCAATACCACTCATCCAAAGTTTACCAATAATTGAATTAGGAATTACAGCCACATACTCATTGTGCCCAGTTTTAAGAGTATTCTCAAAAGTATATGGCAATGTAATAGTTTCTTCATAAGGTGATTCCTTTATGTACAACCTCAACTCTTTGACTTCTGATGTATTTAGCCATTTCGTTATCCAATCTTCATCAGCATCATTAAATTTTAAATAAAGCTGTTCTCCCAGTAATAAAAGTTCCTGTAGGTTTGCTTCATATAACCTACTCTCATCATTAATTAATTCAAGAATATTACCAATACTTATATGATGTTTATGTAGTTGTGCAGAAATTTCATCTAATTTTAAATCGTTTTGAACCAACAAAGGAATTTTTGTTTTAATCTCTTCTATTAATAATTCTTTAGTTTTCCCAACCTTCAATACTCTTTCCTCCTCTATTTTCCAATTACATGGATTTACTTTAATAGTAACACATGATAATTTCAATTATAATATTTTTAAATTAATTAATCCAATTAAATTATCAACACAAGTTCGTGTAAAACCCCTTTCAATAAATTAATTAATTTAAAATATTGATTTATTTAATAATAAGACTATAATATAAAAGCATAAATATGGAAAAATTAAAGGAGATGAATATGGCATGGCTTTTCAAACAAGTAAGGATACGAAATATAATCAGTTAGTATTATCTGATATAACAGTTATAAAAGAGCTGTTAACTTTTAGAGGATCGATTGATGATACAAACTTTAATCAAGGTGCTTGTGCAACAAATTCTTTAAAAATGAACACAGATGTCATCAGTCTATTTGCGGATTTAGATGAATTAATTAAAAAAGCATTGAATGAAGAACAAATTAAACTACTTTCATATATTACAAAAGATTATTCCTATTATACTATCGCAAAAGTTTTAGGAATTCCCGTCAAAACTGTTGGAAGTAGATTTAATACAATCTGTCTAAAAATTAAACAAGAGAATGATAGACAATGGAGAAAAGTAACTTATATTAATAAATTAAGATTAAAAACAAAAAGATGTAGTAAATGTCATGATATTCTCCCTGCTACAGATGAATTTTTTAGTTTGAATAGCAGCAGTAGAGATTTATTCCATTCCCAATGTAAAAAATGTAAAAAATAAAGACATTATACGTTTGGGCGAAAAACTTGGATTATAACCTACACTAGTCACCATAATAAGTAGAAGGAGAATTAATATGAAAATACAATTACCACATACGATAATTGAATTAAATCTAGAGCTTCCAATACAAGAGCGAGTTCAATACATACAAACAATTTTAGAAAATGAGAAAATCGTTTATGGTGGAGAAGAGATTTCTTTAGAAATATATTTAAATATTACCTCGCAAGCTCATCATACAATCGTTTTATTGGATATGCTTGGGTATTATATGACTAAAGGATATTTTACTAGAGAAGAGCTTTTATTAGAAGAAGAAAACTTGAAATATATTAAGGAAGCTAAAAGGCGTAATAAAAGACGGAGAGAATTAGCAAAATTACTTAAAAACCAAAGTACACCTCATCAATTACAAGATAATTATGTACTCTCCCACTATAAACAGAAAGAAATAAAAAAAGGCTCTAACAGACATAATACATTTTCAAATACCTCATATTTTGAAGCTCTTGCACTTGGCATCGAGGATTTAGATGAGGAGTCTATCTAATAAGTGAATTAATTTAAAATACATATTTAAAATGAAATTTTCTAATAGGTCTGTACTGCTTTTTATACAGACCTATCATGAAGGTTTCATCTTCATAATAGAGTAGCTTAGACTTTTAATGCATGCAGTTTAACTAGGCTAGTATGAATCCTTATAAATAAATGAAAGAAGGTGATGCCTATTGTATGTATAAATGAATGTTAAGAATTATTATTGATGAAACCTTCAAAATTAAACTCTTCTTTAGGAGGCTGAGGATAAAGGAGAATGAAAATTGTAAAAAACATAACTGAATTTTATCACTCATTAATCAATAATGAAAAACTTCTTCGTTTGCTGTACTACATACCAAAAGATCAATTCGATGATCCACTAGACGATTCAAAATTGGATGTCTCTCAATTACCCGAGAAAGATCTTATACTTAATAATTTAATCGTTATTGGTGACAAAATTAGTGATTTATCATTAGAAACAAACTTTTGTAGAATTTGCTTATATACAGGATCTCGGATGCCTCAAAAAAATTATCTAAAAAGCATCAATCAATTTTCAGATAACCCCTATTCAAGCACTCAGCAATATAATTTTGATATTTATACACCTGATTCTGTCAATAATATTGATTTTCGTATTGATTGGCTTGGTGAAGTGCTAAATGAGGTTTTATTTCAAGAGGACATTGAAGAATTTGGGGATTTAAGATTCCATAGTGGACTCCCCATCACCAATTTACCAAATGGTTTTGTTGGTTATCGCTGGAGTTACATTATGCCCTCAGGGCAACAACCTACAGGGTATAGATCATGAACATTACCACGAAAAGGGCTTTTGGAAAACCTCTTAATTATAAGGGTTTGAATATTTATCCTGTAAAAATGAAGGATGTAGATGAATTTTATGATGCTGTGCAGTGCTTACTTTTACCTAAAAACGATTTTCAACAGCCTGAAATAATTAGAATGTCCTACTTATTCTTTTTAATTTCCGTTTCACAAAACGATGGTGGGCATGAAATAGTAGAAAAATTAATTTCATTATACCGTTTAATTTTTAAGACCGAAGATATTCAAATTTCGATGAATGAAAAAGGTATGGTTTTTATGAAGATTGATGGTATTACTTTGTATGAGCGAGATTTCGATAAAATCAAGACCATTATTAGTGAACAAAATCTTATTGACTTAGATGATGATTTTATTGATCCTGGGACAAAAAAAGCCATACAAGAAGCACGTGCATTTATGGCGAAAAGAAAAACCAGACAGGCAGATTTAGAGCAACAAATAATTGCCTACCATTGTAAATCTAGTTTACCCTACCATGAAATTGAACAATTAACTTTATATCAATTCCATAAAGGATTATCACGCATGGACTATATGGTAAGTAGCGATGCCATTCTAAATGCACGCTACTCAGGGATGATCGAATTTAAAAATGACCAAGATCTCCCCCATTGGTTAGGTTATATTGAAGAACCAAAGAAAAATGAAGATGTCATTATAACAAAATCAGCATTTGATCAACAAATGAAAAAGCTAGGACTTGAGCCTAGTTCCAATACAAATAAAAACTAAAAGGATGGTAATTTTTATGTCACAACAAAATCAATTTTTAACTTCAGTAGCAAATGTTCGTTTATTTGACCGTTTAACAAATGAATTAATTTTAAATGGTAAAACATTACTTAATTCATCTATGACGCAAGCAATTCAAACACAGGCTATTCATGCAGGGAAAGGCTCTAAAAAGGTATACGAGCTTAACTATCAAAAGGAATTAACATTCTCCATTGAAGATGCTGCTTTTGATACTGCTTATATCGCTTTACAAAATGGTACAGAAATCAATCATCAACTAGCTGAATACTATACAGATGAAATTATTTTACTCGATGCAGCTGGGAAAGGCACATTAGCTGAGACGCCTATCGGCATGGTGCATGTAGAACAGCTAAACGGGACATTTACACAATATACGCCTACTGGTAAAGAAATTAGTGTTCCTGCATTAGCTGGAAAAGAGATCCAGGTTATCTATGCTGTTCAGGAAATGATGGATACAATTGAGATTTCTGCTGACTCGTTCCCTAAAGCTGTTCGTATGGAATTAAACGTAGATATTCGATCAAATAACGGGAAAACTGGGGAAGTTATTATTGAAGTGCCGAACTTCAAACCGAATGGTGCTGTTGAAATTTCAATGACACATGAAGGTGTAGCTTCTTCTTCCCTAGCTGGTAGCTCGCTTGCCGATAAAAAAGGTAATTATGCTTATATTAAACTTCGTAATTTATCAGAGGAAAAAGTACAATTTACGGCACTAGCTGCCAATCCATCTCATGTAGTTCTTGATTCCACTATCGTTGGAGATTCACAACGAATTTCAGTATTAGGTATTCGTGGCGCAGGCTATAGCAATGTTTTATTACAAAACACTGATTTAACTTGGACATCAAAGGATTCATCCATTGCAACTGTCAATGCAGATGGTGTCGTTGCTTTAGGAGCTTCTTCAAAAGTCAACGATCAAACAATTATTGAAGTAACTGATGGTACATACAGCGAAAAAATTATTGTAGATATCGTATAAATGAATTAATTTAAAAAGGGTAGAATTCTTCTACCCTTTTCACTTTTAACTCAGTAAAGGAGTGTACTATGACAAAACGTGAGACGAAATTAACATTGACAGATATCCATAGGAATGCAGAAGAATTAAATAAAAAGCAAAAATTTTTCATTGATAAAGATCAAGGAAAATTTATTTATTACTACCCTAAATTTAGTAAGCGTAAAATAACTATTTTAATCAATGATCTATCCAATACGATGTCCTATGTAGAGCAGCATAAACTAGATTTTTTCAACAATGATGACGAATTAAATAATTATATTTTATTTTTAATTATTAAACATTTCACTGACTTACAAACTGAATTAAAAGATAAATCAGTTGAACTTCATTTTGCTACTATGAATGAGCTAGTTGATATCGGCTGGTATGAGTTGTTCCTGATGGACATGTTCACAATCCACGAAATTTCTAATGTTTTAGATGAAATTAATAAACGACTAAATTTAAGTATTAAATATTTAGCGTTAGAAGAAGAACTCAATCATAGATGACAAACTGTTAATTTCAATACATAATGCGAAAAGAATATTAAAATTTTGAACTACTCCCTACCTTATTGGGAGGGTATTTGAATATTTAGGATATTTACTGTCACATAAAAAAAATAATCAAATTAAATCAGCTTCCATCTGAAACATAGTAGCAGAATGGATGATTTAATGAGGAGGGAAAATTGATTGAGTACTGGTGGTGAACAAAAAAAACCAACAGAGCTTCTTGTCGCTCTAGGAATCAACGACAAGGTCTCGAAACAAAATATATCTACATACATAAAAAAATTAAAAAACATCCCCAAACCAACAATCAACTTAGACGTTAAAGGGTCTAATACTCAAATATTTAATGAGTATGGAAAACAAATAAAAGCATTGGAGAAGCAATTAGAAACGCTTCATTTAAAACTGCAAAATGTTGGAACAGAAAATTCTGCTCCCCTTTCCATCTTCAAAGATTTCAAGCAGCAATTTACTGACTCTATAAAATCTATTGATACTCTTAATGAAACATTTGATGATTTAAAAATAAATGTTAACGCATTTTATAAACAGCTGGGTAAAATCCCTACTGGCGATCTCCATTCTCTTATAAATTTAGTGACACAATTGAAAGTAGACATGGAAACAATCGCTACTAATCAATTTAAACTCTATGGCATCCAAGAAACGCAGCAAAATTTACAGGCTTTAGAATCTAATTTATATAACATCTACGAGCTCCAAAAAGCCTATGCAAACACTACTGACTTCGAACAATTAGCTTCTCAAATCACCGATTTAAATACCCAACTGAACAATATGCAGCTTGGCGAAGGCTTAAACATAGCGGGCATTTCCGATATTTCAAACCAATTAGAAAAGATGAACCAGAGTATAGTGACATTTGGGAAGAATACAGCAGAAGCGGCTCAAACTTCTACATCATTTGCCTCTTCCATAATGAATGGCATTGGCCTTGCCTCTACACTTAAAACACTTGGTGAAGATATTTTAGGCACGGGAACAGCAATTACTGGTAGAGCATTGCTTGGATTTAATCTAGTTGGAATTGGATTAAGTGTTGGCGGATTTGTTTTAGATAAAATAATTGAAGACAGAGAAAAAACCAAACAAAAAATAGAAGAATTAAAAACTGAAGAACAAGAAATATTGAAATCTTATACTTCGAATGCCAGTGAAATTGATAGTCAGTTAGAAAAATATTCTCAACTAGAAAATGCTATGGCGTTAGGAAATACAGACCCTTCTGTTATGAATGAATATCAAGAAATTTCTAATAGACTTGGTGAGATTCTACCTAACATCGTCGCTCAAGAGGACGAATTCGGGAATAAGATTATTGGTTCAGCGGATGCTTTGAGAGTGAAAATTGGACTCCTTAAAGAACAGCAAACTATTGAAGCAGAAATTGCTAATCTGGCAGCCCAAGATAAGCGAAATGATGATATTGATACTCGGAAAAAGTCAATCTCTGACCTTGAGGACTCACATAATTCAAACATAGATTCAGCAGCTAGAATTCTTAGCCACCAAGCTAACAGTTCCTTCATTGTAGGGGATGTTAAATTTTATGATGATAATTTTAAACCTCTCCTTAAATCTGCTGAAGATTTCGAAAAGAAAATTAAAGAATTAGATAATTTACAATCAAAAGCTGAAAAAGATGGTAACACAACTCTAGCAAATTATTATAAAGAATTAAGTACTATCGCAAAAGGCCAAATAGATATTATTATAAAATCTGATGCAGAATTAAAACGAGAAATATTAGCGCAAAAGAATGATTATATTACTAATATGGCTGATGTTATCAACGAGAATAATAGATTGACGGATAGTGTTAAAAATAATGCAGAAGGTTTTGCTGCCCAGCTAATTGCTTCCGCCGATGTAAACGACCTAGACAATTTACAGGATTCTTTAACATCATTATTTTCAAATGAAAAAGCCAGTTCCGTTATCAATGAAATAGTAGGTTCGTTCCAAAATATGGAGAATGCTACTTCTGAAACTTTTGAATCGATGGCAAATAAAACTAAAGATAATATGAACAGTATTTCTACTGATTTGTCCAAGCTTGGTTTAAGTGAAAAAGAAGTAGGTAGTATTATGGGTTCTTTAAAGCAACATTACGAAAATACTACTCAAAAACAAAAAGATTTATCTGTTGAAATGAAGGTTAACAATTTAACATTTGCTGAAGCAAAAGCAAAAGTAGAAGGCTACAAAGATGAAGTTAAAAACCTTACTACCTCTCACGAAAGATTAGCAGGAGTCTCACAGAAAAGAGTAAATGATACTTCTGATCTTTTATTTAATTATGAAATGTTAACGAATCGATTAAATGGATTTACAGAAGAAGAGATTCGTAATCTAAATCAAAAAAGCAAATTAACTGCAGAAGAACAATATCTTGTAGATACTTTGAATTCTCGAGATTTAATTTTAAATAGCTTAAATACTCTTTATCCATCACTACTTGATCAAGACGGTAAAGCAATCAAACTAAGTGAAGAAAAGATTAATGCAATTCAAGCTGAAAACCATGCAAACGAAACATTATTAAAAGCTTATAAGTTAGCACGAGATGGTAAATTAACTACAGAGCAACAAATGACAGTGGATGCTGCTAAAGCCGCAAAAGATAGAATTGAAATTAAGAAAAGTGAAATTCAAGCTCTACTAACATCAAATTTTTATTTACAACAATTTATCGACAATCAGAATAAAGGCGCCAAAATGACTGATGCTGAAGGTCGTGCAGCAATGAGAGCTTCAATGATCAAAGCTTCCAATGATATAAAAGTTGAGGATTTAACAAATGAGTTGAACAGCTATCAAAAAGAATTAGATAGTAATATATCTTCAATAGATAAATTCATTGATGCTAAAGGTCATTCACAAAAAGCAACCAATAATGCTAATAAAACAACAACACAATCAGTCTATATAACCGATAAATACAAACAAAAACTAGAAGAGTTAAATCTCGGAATTGAAAAACAACAAAGATTGCTGTCTAAGCTACCTGAACACTCTAGTGAGTATCGAAGAGCTTTAGAAACTCAAATTCAGTTTGAAAAAGAAAAACTTAGTGTGATGCAACAGCAAGAAGCTTCTTTAAAAAATCAGATTGCCTCAGGGAAAATTCAGCAAACAGGTAATATAACAAGCAAGTCCACCACTTCTTCTACAACTACTAATCTAAACGGTTGGTCTGGCAAAATCACTAGTGCATATGGAGGCCGTAAAGACCCGATTACTGGAAAATCGGATAACCACCTCGGTGTGGATATTTCAGGTTCTAAAGGAACTCGCTTAGATGCGAATGTTGCAGGCAAAATAATAGCTAGTGGTGATGCTATTAAAAATGGATATGATGGTTCTTATGGCAATATCGTTGTCGTACAAGATGCTAACAATTCCAAACATCTTTATGCCCATTTAGATAAAGCTATCGCTAAAATTGGTGATTACGTTGATGTGGGAACGCAAATAGGTAATATTGGTGCTTCTGGTAGAGTGACAGGTCCACATTTACATTACGAAGTGAAGAATGCTAATGGACAACGTGTAGATCCAACAAGTTACTATACTGATGCAAAAAATGGAGTCACATCTTCTACATTCTATGCAGTTGACACGACACAACAAGCTATTGATCAAACTAAATCTGAAGTAGTAAGTTTACAGCAACAGATTTTAAACCAAAAAGATTTAGTAGAAGACCTTGAGCGCGGCATAATTGATAGCTATCTTTCCTCTTTTGAAAACAAAAAGACAACTATTGATAACTTATTGGAAACTAGTGATAACAGATTAAGGAAACTAACTGTCACATCAGAATCCTATCGTAAAGAACTAGACAAACAAACAGCTGCTTTAAATGATAAAAAGAAAATTAACCAAAATGAAATTGCTTATCTTGAAGGCGTTATTAAGAGTGGCACTGTCTCAAAAAAGGTCGTTGATGAGTATACGCAACGTCTACATGAACTGAACAATGTCAACAGTGAGATAGATTTTGCCATTTGGGATGTAGGTTCAAAAAAAGTTGAATCCTACATGTCAAAGTATGAAGAACAACGTCAAATACAAGATAACGTTATTGCATATGAGAAAGCTAGACTTGAAGAATTAGATACTTCCTCTGCTAGGTATGTAAAATCGCTCGTGAATATTAATAATGCGATGAAGGAAAAACAAAATGCCAATCTTTATGAACTAACTCAATTAAAAAATCTAGTAAATGGAAATAAAGTATTTGGCGATGGATTACAATCTGCTAAGCAACGAATTGAAGAGTTAACGATTGGGATGAAAGAATTACAAGTTGATATTCAAGATAGTGATTATGATATTTTAATCAATATCAAAACCCAATCGGATGAGAAAATAAATAATATAGAATCCGAAATAAATCGAGCTGAATTAATTCGTAAAATGTTTGATGAAGGTTCTGCAGATTATGAGAAATATACAAACATTATCATTAATGCCCAAGAAAGAATTGCTCAACAGCATTTAGAAACTAGAGATAATTTGCTAGAGGAATTAAAACAGCGTGATATCACTGCTGAACGTATCAAGGAAATTACAAAATTAATCAATGATGAGTATAATGGCTATTTAAATGCCACGTTAGCTATTAAAGACTATACAAAGCAAAAGGAAGATGCAAAAAAAGCCCAACTCGAAAAAATTGCAGATAAAGCTATTAGTGCCTATAAAGATTATTATCAAGAACTTCGAGATGAACATATTAAGCAACTTGATGAGGAAATTGAGCGCGAAAATAAAAAACATGAAGCAATCATGAAAAATCTTCAAGAAGAAATGGACTTGTTTAGAAAAAGTATTGAAGATAAGCTAAGGCTCATTGACCGAGAAGAAGCTCAAAGAAGTTATGATATGGAGATTTCCGATTTAGAAAATGAACGGAATAATGTACAGAGCCAGTTAAATATTTTAGCTCTAGATAATTCTTATGAAGCGAAGGCAAAGAGGAAAAGTCTACAGGAACAGTTAGATGAGATTGATAAAACAATTACGGAAAAACGCCATAACCGAGAAATTGATTTACGTAAAGAATCGTTAAATGATGCTTTAGAATCAAAAGAAGAAGAAATAAATGAAAAGATAGAGTTACAAGAGTCAGAGCATGAAAATTTAGTTAATAAAATTAATCTTGAAAAAGAATATTGGGAGTCGCATTATAGCGATTTACTAAATGATGAACGCAAATTCACTAAATTGAGAGAAGATATCGTCGCTGGTCATTTAAGTAATGTTGGGGCAGAATTCAATCAGTTTCATGATAAATTAAAAGCTTCTCTACCAGAGATAGGAAACAATTTAAGCGGTACTATGGAAACAGTAGGTAGGTCAATTCGTGATAATGTTATTTTCGAGTTAGAAGAGGCTCTGAAATTAATAAATCAATTTAATGATAGTCAAATATCAAAAGATAATGGTTCATTTGAATCGAATCTTTCCAATCCACAAACATCTAAAGGCAACTTATCTAACGCGGACTTACAAGTTCTATTAGGAAAGTTCTTATATGACAGAGTTTTGCCGAATGTTTCTGGCCAGGATCAAAGTGCCGTTAGTGAAATGGCAAAAAATTTAGCATCAAAGGGTCGCGATAAGGCTGATTCTCGATTTACTGAAAATGGTGCTAATTTTAATGAGTCCACAAGGGTTCTTACACAAGCAGAAATGGATTCATTATCAGAGTATTTTAATAGTAATAAAAACTTGCTTGGCGGGAAATATAATAGCTTTTTTGAGCAGTTTTTCAATGAGAATTCAGGCAATACACAAGAAAATGGAAGTAAACTATCTGATGCGGATATGAAAGTTATGTTAGGCAAATTTATTTACGAGAAACTTGTACCTGAACCATCTTTAAATGCAAATACAAAAATTGCTCTAAAAAACAAAGCTGATAATCTCGCTTCAGAAGGCAGAAATGAAGATTCCCGAATCTCCGAAAACGTAACATTTGATTCTGTAAAAAATAAGTACTCTTCTGAACAAATTAATCAATTAAAATCATTCTTTAATTCTAATTTAAAAATGATTGAAAATACTACAACACGTGAATTAATGAAGAAAAAAATTGCTTCACTTGACAGTGGCGGTTTCATGAATTGGACTGGAATTGGGATTGATGGTAAAGGAGGAAAAGCTATTATTGCTCACCCTCAAGAAATTATGTTGAATAAAGCTGATACACAAGGTTTGTTTAATTCAATCAATATAATGGATAGTATCATGAATAATCTATCCCCTTTCCTACTAAAGTTCGCCCCATTCCAAAAACCATCCTCTGTTAGTACTGGCGATACTTATGGTGACATCAAGATAAACTTCCACATCGATAAAATGAACGGTGACAAAAACGACTTAAATCGATTTAGTAAAATGATTGATGATGATTTATTGCGTAGGAAAGGAATGAGAAAGTAATGTTGGAATCTATTCATTTTATGTATGACAACATTTCATCGAAAGATATGGGTATTCAAATTGCTTCAACGAGAGGAGGTTTATTTGAAGAGAACTTTCTCCCTAGGAGGAGAATTATTGAGAAAAAAATTGCTAATAATGAAAAACCGTATTTTCAAAAAGTTGAACATGAACCCCTCTCTTTTAACTTGTCCTTTTATCTTGAAAATTGGCTCGATGACCAAGATATAAGAAAGATTGCTCGCTGGTTATTCCAGCCTTATTACAAACCGTTAATTTTTGACAATAATCCAAATAGAGTATTATACGCCCTTGTAGAAGGAAATTCTGCCTTATTACATAATGGATTAAAGCAAGGTTATGTAGAATTAACTATTAGATGTGATTCTCCCTATACCTACTCTCATGAACTTATATTTAATAATATGGCATTTAGAAATTCTAATACCGGTTATCAAATTAACGACGACATGAAAAGCTTTGAACAAGGAAGTTTTTTTAATTCAAAGGTTACTTCTAATGGTTTAACGATTGATAAAATAGATAATTCTTGGGGAGCACAATATGCCCATATCAAAAAATGGAGTGAATTTTAAATATGGAAACAACAAATGGACTTAAATTAAATATTACTACTGAATCCTCTTTTGAAGATGATGATATAAAAAATACCATTGTTGAATATGGCAATAATTTTAGTAAATTAGAAAAATACTTAAAAGATTCTACTCAATCTATTGAGGATCTAAGTGATAATAAATATTATCCAATTGGTCATATTATGTGGAATAAGGTACCTGCTTCAGGTTCTTTTATCGGATGGGTTGTCACGAGAGAAGGTATTCAAGCAAAAAAATGGTTACCAAATAAAAATTACAGTATTGGCAATTTAGTAAAGCCCCCTGTAGATAATGGTGGCCTTTATGAATGTGTGGTCGATGGGAAAAGTTCCACTACCCCTCCAACCTTTATTACTTCCTTACAACAAGAATTCCCTGAGGTAACAGGAAAAATTTGGCGCAAAGAATTCAATTATGAGGTAGGAGATTTGGTATTCCCTACAAATGGAAGTAAGACATATTATTATCTTTGTGAGACGGCAGGCTACTCCTCCACTACTGAACCTGAATGGTCTTCTGTTCAAAACGATACAGCATTTATTGATAATTCAGTTGTATGGAGAAAGGCAAAAAATATTATTTGGAAAAAGGTTGGCACGAATAGTGAATTTAGACCTTTTGGAAAAATAGAATAGGAGTATTTAGAATGAAATGGGGTTCTTTAATAAACTCAACAGGCTCTTATATATCTAAATTTTATGAAATTACAAATGCTTCTTCAAAATATTTAACAACTATCCTCGCCAATATTATAAACGTACACCATCAACAAATAGAGTTTTTCTATTCCCTCTCTTACGACTACAAGAATTGGACCAATTGGAAAGCAATAAATTTCAATGATAACAATTTGTTAGATGGATATAATTTAGATGGTTTAATTTTTAGATATAAGATTGTTCTTCATGCAAAAAAAGATAACGAAAAACCTTATATACAATCCTTCTCTATCGCCTTTGATCCTTGCGAATCCTTAGAAAACTTGGGCGATTTTATTGTTAAACCAAAACTATGGATTAAGAAAAAGAATGGAAAAGGCAGTATAGAACTAACCAATATCATGACAGACCAAACGTTAGTTGTAGACAATCTTATCGATAAT
This sequence comes from Lysinibacillus cavernae, assembly GCF_009724685.1. GTDB lineage: Bacteria > Bacillota > Bacilli > Bacillales_A > Planococcaceae > Lysinibacillus > Lysinibacillus cavernae. The sequence continues at coordinate 758,773 of NZ_WMEF01000001.1, read as the reverse complement.
GAAGAAGTGTTTATTGATTGTCAAAAAGAAGATATTATTTCTGACAGGCAGCACCTAGGTGTTTATCGGTACGATGACCATAATGATGAGTACCTGGAATTAGTAGTCGGATCTAATCTCCTAAAAGGAAAAGGGGATTTCGATATGAATGTTAGACATCAGTATGTCTTTTTGCAGGAGTGAGGTGAAAAACATTGAAATTAGGTGAAATAGATTACCGTTTAAAACCAGATGATGCAAGAATATTTTTATGTAGCCCTGATAAAAAAACAATTGCCAGAATTAGTGAGGCATATGATATCAATTATAGTACTAAAGTTTCGGTACTAAATGAAATTTCATTTAAGATACCTACTGTCCTAATGGATGATGGTATTCCTTTTGAAAATAAAAATATCGATAAAATAAAGAACAGGTACCTTTTTAAATTGAAATACGACCAAATCACTGAATACTTTTTAATGAACGAATCAAGTAAATCATATAGTGATGATGAGTATATTAGTTATACAGCTTTGTCACTCGGTGTTCAATTAAGTGATAAAAATATAAGACAATTTGAAGTAGTCAGTAAAACATTGTCTCAAATTACTACTGATATTTTATCTTCTGTAAATACAAAATGGAAACTAGGCTACGTTGACAGTTCCTTCGAGGAGATTTATCGAAGTTATGAGGTTGCTTCAAATAACATTTTAGAAATTATTTATGATTTAGCAAAAGTTTGGAACGCTTTAATTGTATGGGATTCAGTAAAATATGAAATCAATTTCTATAAACCGGAAAATATAGGTAAAGATAAAGGTTTTCACCTACGTGATGGAAAATATTTAGAGTCATTCAATTTAGCGACAAACACAATTGATACAATCACTCGTTTAAAAGTGTATGGTCAAGATGGCTTATCCATACATCGATTAAATCCTACAGGTCAATCATATCTTGAAGATTACAGGTACTACCTCTACCCTTTCAAACGTGAAAACGGGGTTGTTGTCAGTCATTCTAAATATTTAACAGATAGTTTATGCATTGCATTAGAAGACTATCAAGCGTTGGTTGAATCCTTATCAGAGAAATTTACTAACTTAACCACAATGGTCACTACACAAAATTCAATTATCCAAACGGAGGAACAAAAACTAAGTACTCTGAATACACAAAGAGTCATTATTGAAGATGAATTAGATTTATCCAATGCAAATTTTCATTCCTCAACTCCAAAACATCAAGACATCATTCAACGTTTAGAGGCCAAACGATCAGAGATCTCCAATCAAGAAGCTTTCATAAGAGATTTAAACTATCAGCTTTCTGATTACGTAAATGAATTATTTGCGTTACAGGAAAAGTTAACTAGAGAAAATAACTTTACAGTTGAGCAGTTAGCCGAGTTATCAGATTTTGAAATAGAAAAAGAATATACTAATGATTCAATTGTTGATGATGAGGACTTAATGGAAGATGGTAAGGAAATATTCAGACAATTTTTGGAGCCAAAAATCAGATTAGATATGAATTTAATTGATTTTCTATCCATCGTTGAATGTCAAAATGATTGGGACAAGTTAAGTTTAGGAGATATTATTAGAGTTAGATATGATAGATTACAAGTAGATATAAAAGCCAAAATTACTGAAATTACGCATGACTTTGAAAATGAAAGTATTTCTGTTGTTATCGAAAATGAATTCGATGAAGACAATAATTGGTTAGAACAGCTTAATAAAGCAGGCAATACTTCTACAATCGTTCAGATGGATAAATGGAAATGGAATTTGTCTGAACAGAACAACGGTGCCATTAATGATATTATCAATAATAAATGGGATGCATTAAAAAATGCTGTCATGGCCGGTTATAACCAGAAGATAGAAATAAGCGAACGTGGCATTATTGTGAGAGATTTAGAAGATCCATTAAGTTGGCTTGTTATACAAAATGGATTTCTCGCTATCACCAATGATAATGGTGAGTCATGGAAACACGCAATTTCAAAGGATGGAATTTTTGGCGAGCGTATTTTTGGGAAGATCATATCTGGTGTTAATTTGATTATTGAAGATGAATCTGGTATTTGGGTAACACAGGGCTCGAGAACAACGATTTATAATCGACGTGGTGAAGAAACCATGTATTTAGGCTTAGTTTCTAATAATACAAAAGATGAACAAGGAAACTTAATTCCTCAGGACAATGAATGCTTTGGACTGGTGTCTTGGAATGATGTAACAAGGGTTGCATTAACTACTTGTGAAGGATTTTCTGTTAGCCAAAAAGATAATGACGAATGGAAAAAGGTGTTATGGGCTAATACAGATGGTACTCTCTACTCTAGAAACATGATTGCTGAGAATATTAAGATTGTAAATAATCTTGATGAAGTCATCTTAGATGCTGAAAATAACTATTTTAATATTGGTTTATTTGACAAGATTGTCGCAGATGGCAAATTAACGACGCTTGAAAAATTAGAGCTCATTAAAGAATTATATAAAATCCATTCAGACTACAAATTGCTTCTTCAACAGGCACAAAAATACATACGAAGTGAGAGAGATAATGTTTCAGATATTGATGGTGCTTTTAATACTGCAACTCAAACCTTCCCTACCGTTTACTCTACTACTGACAGGTATTCGACAAGTGCAATAAAAAATGCATATTTAGAGTTAACAACTTACATGTCCAATTATATCAAAATCATAAATACTGGTTACCTTGAATCATCCTACTTAAATATTGATATGACTGATCCACTTACAGAATCCACGAGTCCCATTGAGAATCGTGGTATTTTTGTGCAGAAATTTAAAAATTATTATGATGAAGCAACTAGACTAAGACAAGAAATTGAGGATTCCTTATTCTATTCGGGTCTCACAATGGGCAGATATCACAACAACCTCATTATGAGCGATTTTGGCTTTATCGCTGTTCGTAATGATGGGAAGTATCGAGCTTATCTAAATGCCACTAATGGACTTGCGTTACAGAAATGGGAAAATGATAAATGGGTTAGTAAATTATTTGCCACATTAGGAGATTCTAAATGGGAAGACGGAACACTATACGCTGAAGGATTGGTAACGAAAAATCTTCGAATTGTAGATGGTGACTTAGGTGATGCCATTACTCTCGACTGGAAAGATGGTATCACTATTTATGGAAAAAATGGTGAGGAAATTAGATTAAATGCTAATGAAGCTATCTCCATTTATGTCGATGGTCAGAAGAAATTTTACGTAGGTATTGATGGAAGGCTTTATGCAAAAGACATTACTACTCACAATCTTAAAATAGTTGATGGTTTCTTAGGTAAAAAAATTACCTTTGACCAAAATGATGGTATCACTATTAATGGGAATAATGGTGAGGAAATTCGCCTAAACGCTAATGAAGGTATTGCGATTGATGTTAATCATGAACCTAGATTTTGGGTAAGTAAAGAAGGGCACTTGTACGCACGAAAGCTTTTCATTATGAATGGTGAATTAGATGAATCTATTCTTGAAGGATTAGATGAGGATGATAGCTTTATCTCTGATTTGACGGTTACTAGACTAAGAACTTATGACCCTATTGACCCTGATAATTTTGTTCATATTAAACAAAAATTCTTAAGATTTATTACCAAAAATGGTTCAACAGAAAATGTTAAATATGAAATGTATTTTGAGGGTTCAGGAGTCCAAGCCTACCCTATTGCTATTTGGGGGAGCGGTTCTGGAAATAATACTAACAATAATAAAGCTAAGCAATATAAAACCCCTCAAGGTTTCTTTACTGAGTATATAGATGAAACTGGTGAAAAACACTCTATTAATTTAAACACAGAAAGCACAAAATCTATAGAAATTAATTCACCTAGAACAGTATCAATTAAAGGTGGGAGCGGTAGTATCACAATGAATAACTCACTTTTAGAAATAAAATTTGGAAGTAATACGATGACTATGTCTGCAACAGGCATTAAATTAAATGGTACTCGTATTGATCTAAACTAAGGAGCGTTAGCATGCCTGAAGTATCAGTAAGAGGTAATAAAATAAGTAGCTCTATTGCTGGTAAGCACGTTAAAGTAAGGAAACCTAATCAGCCTCAGTGTGTTCCAGAATATATGGATGGTCAGTATTTTGGAGGCTACTGGGTGGGAGATGTTTGTTATGGTATCGAAATCCCACCTAGCTCGCCTTACGATGAGCTAGATATCGATGCAACTGTGGAAGGCACCATTAATGAAGGAATACCTACTGTTTTTGTGAATGGCAAGGAAATTGCATTTTCAGGTGCCAAAACACAAGAACAAGATTCATATAATGTTCCTAGTGGCTGGTCTTATGTCAGTGGCGGACATTTTAGCGCAAATGGTTCTGTAAGCACAGGAAGTTCCAGGGTATTTGTGAGCGGTAAACCGCTTGCTAGAAAAGGTGATTCTGTAAAAACCCATGCAGACTCCAGCGCTTCTATACAAGAAGGATCTAATAATGTGTTTGCCAATTAAATTTACTTGGAAAGGAGGTGAGAAAATTGTCACTACCTATTAATTATTTAGAATTTAATAACCCTATTCATATCGTTTGGCGAAAAGGAACACCAAACGACCCATACATCGATCGACTGGATATCGCTCGTGTAGTCAATCAACGTGTTTTTTTATTAGAAATTCCTGATGAAATGTATAAGGTTAGAATTTCAGGTATGTTTGAAATTAATTATGAAAAATTCATAAAGCACAACTTAGAAAATAATGAATTTTATGTAGACTATTCTAATGGATTTGTTTATTTCCATGCAGTGAAAGAAGCAGAAACTATGTCAATGGTGTACAAAGGAAGAGGTTTAATCCTTTACCCTTCTACACGAATCGTACATTATGATAGTACCAATTCTACCGAGACACTACACGAAATTATTGAAAGAAGCAAAAAACAAGTTCAAGAACTAATTGATCAAACGGATAACTATAAAGAATATTTAAAAAAGCTGGTCATTGCTATTAATGAATCAAATCATGCTACTGACCAGGCTTTAATTGCCACTCACAATGCTAATGAAGCAACCGAACTAGTAAGAGATGCATACAAAACAACAGTTTTAATTTATCAGCCATTCGTCAATACATATGATGACATTGTAAAAAAATTCCCCTACCCCGAAGTTGGATGGACAACACAGGTTTTTGATACAGGCATACGTTATCGTTGGAATGGAAAGGCATGGATTCCTATCGATGCCTTAGGTGGAAATGTGCCATTAGCCAACGAAGTAATAAATGGATTAATGAGTAAAGAACAATTCGTTAAGGTTCAAAATATTACTGAATTTGTAAATGAGAAAACAATTGTATTTATTGTTCCGAAAGATATTTTGCAAGGTGTGCAAGACCCACATATCATATTTGATTGGGACGGTGAAATTGTTGATATTCAAGCATCGATTTCTATTCAAGGTTCAGTACCCACCCCTATTCAAATACAAAAATCATCAAATTTCATTGATTGGTTGGATATCACAGATAATCCAGTAATCATTGATGAAGATCGTTATTTAAATAATCAAGTATATACGTTAATGAACAGTACGGTGAAGAAGGGAGATGTGTTTAGACTATACATCCCTTCTTTTTCTGTGGATGCACAAAATTTATCTGTCAATGTAAAAGTAGCATTGAAATAATTTAAAACTCACTATTAATACCCTCAACAATTTAATTTAAATAATACATAGGAAAGTAGGAATTTAATATGACAAACCACCCTCAAGTATCATGGTATGAAGGTGCTAACACAAAATCAAGCGAAGTAAAAAACACAGTAAACTACGATACTGTTGATGCAGACTCTCAATCACAAATTAAAGTTTTCTATATTTGGAACAATCGTGGTGGTACAGAAGATGTTTCTAAAATGGAGGAAGTTGTCTTCACTACTCGTGATAGACAAGGTGGTGACGGTAGCGCACAAGGAAATGTCATTGAAGCTGTTCGTGACAACTGGTTTAATGTGCGTGTTGATAGCCTGAATGAAACAGGATGGACACCTGTTGGTAAGGGTGGGGTTGGTACAGCCAACCCTCCTGGAACTAAAGATTTAGGAACAACAGGAACTACAACAAATGTGAACGCTGAGACTGCTCAAGTTTGGTCCGCTTCTAAATTTTTGACATTAGACACTTATGTTCAACCAACAGTAGCTAATGGTTTCATTTATAAAGTAACTAAAGCAGGTACTACAGATGGAACAGAGCCTACATCATGGGTGAAAGTTGAAGGAAATCCTGTACTTGATGGAACAGTAGAATATATGGCTATTCAAATTGAGAAAAAACCTAATGCAAAAGAGATTTTAGGCTTCGCTAACAACACTGACGTTAATGGTGGTAATGCTGACTTAGCAGGTGGTAACTTTGTACAGATTTCTGTGTTTGCAGATGTGCCAATCACAGCGTCAGCAGGTAAAAATCTGTTAATCCAACGTGTTTCTTACCGTTATGTGTAAAAATAACATAATGATACTTTAGAAATAAAATAATGATTTTACAGGGTAAGGGGCTTTCTCCCCTACCCTATTTTTTATGGGTTTATTTAAAGAAAACTTCAATGCAATGAAGGAGATGATAAGAATGTTATTCTCAAACTCAAGAAATGCTCAAGCAATCGGTATTCCTTTCAATTGGAACGCTGATTATGTAAATGGTAAAAACTATGCTGAGTATGACCTACTCACGCATAAGAAAAATGATTATTATTTTATTCAGAGAAATCAGGTCATACGTTTTGGTTTGTTTGGTCAAGGAATGAAATTTTTCTTCGAAATGGCAGATGGCTCTTTTAACCTAGGTGGTAAAAGAATTGAAATCGAGTACATTGATGAAGATGGAAAGACTTATCATTTAACAACAAACTTTGAAGACAAAGACCTTATTACATATAAAGAAGCTTATTCTGACTTCAATGGTGTACAGGGTGCTGTACAACGCTCAGATATTAAGTCAATTAATTTTGGCTACAAAACATTTTACAAGAATGATGATGTTCAATTATTCTTTCAGCCTATTGTCTCACTTCCCTTTAATGATAGTGCTTTTATTGAAGTTAAGTTAACTTCCAATAAATCAATGGATGGTTATTTGGTATTCAAAACAAGAGGGATTGAGGTGGAACGCTTCTATGCCCCTTTAGAAGCCAATCGAGCAGGTCAGTTGAATTGGACTATTAAATAGTTAACAAAGAAAGGAAAATCACTATGAAAAGATTTTGGCTACATTTACCATTGAAAAATGATTCATTGGAAATAACAACTGCTAACAACAAACTATCTTTATTTGAGTCTTCAAATGAGAAAGTTTATACGATAGAAACGGGAAAATACTCACTTAGAACGCTAATAGACAATCTTATTAGCAAAGGATTAAACGTAAAAATTGGAGAAATTAAAGCACCTAAAAACACAAAACTATTGGTGTTGTTCTTAGATAATTCATTTACAAACGTAAGTGGTAGTTTTGTTACTTTTATTGGTGGCATTGAATCTATCGATACAGGCGATAGGCAAGATGGCAATATAATCATACTCAACAATTAAGAAAGGAAAATGCTCATATGGCTCTTATAGGCGGTAATATAGAGAAGAAGGAAATAGGCTTATCTATCGGTGTTTCAGGAACACATGATAAAACTAAAATCAACAAAGGCACAGGTTTTTTAGAGTTAGTTGATATTGATGTAGATGGTGAAGGAAGACCTATCTATGTAGAGCAAGGCTCTTGGACTTCTGATGTTATTGATTTAGGAGATATTTTTCAAGACTTTGAGAAAGTGTTTATAGACAGCACAGTCAATGGCGCAAGCTCTTTCGCTGTTTTAACAAGGGTATCATCAAATAATTATGATTGGGCTGATTGGACACCAATTGCAGAAGATGGAACAATTCAGTCTGATACAAAACAGTACATTCAGGTAAAAATTGACCTGTTTGCAGGGTTTGTTACTGATGGCTTCATAATTGCTAAATCAGATTTCAATACCAATGAATTTCTTGAAGAAAAGGAAGTAAAAATAGGTAGGTATGTTGTTCCTAAATTAACATCAAACACTTCGTCAACCGAAGGTTTTGCATTTGCTGAAACAAGATATAGCACTACCTATGACGTATGGTACGCATTTGATAAAGCAGATAGAAGTGAAGGATATTGTTCTGCTAATGGAGTTAAAACAGGGTTCTTAGGTTTCTGTTTTAAAAATAGCGTGGTAGTTTCTAAGTACAAGATTAGAAGCAACAATGTCTTATCAACAATGGTTAAATCATGGGTTCTTCAAGGCTCAAAAGATACAACAGATGGTACTAATGGAACTTGGGTTGACTTAGATAAACAAACTTATCAGGTTTGGACTACAGGGTACACTGATAAAGTATATGAAGTACCAGTCTCAAAAAGGTCTAATTATATTGCCTACAGAATTAAGTTTTATGAGATAAATGGTGGCGCTTATGCAGGTGTAGGAGAATTAGATTTCTATGAGGAAGGAAAAACTTCATTAAGTCTTAAGCGTAATTATCTCTACGACATGGAATTAGATTCAACTTGGTCAGACACAGGAAGTTTACACAGAAAAAAAATCACTCGTAATGATTTTATAAAAATTGATAGATTGTATATTACTGATAAGTAAGAGGTGAGAAAGTGGAAACAAGAGCTATAAAAGGTGGAACTATTAAGTATAATGTATCAACCCCTAGTACAAATACAGTTGAGTTTTGGATTAAATTAACAAATGAATTTTCACAAGCATTTCGCCTATTTAGTGATAACAGAAGTAGCACTCTTGCAGAAATAGCTATTGATGGAACAGGTAGAATAGGTGCTAGACATGCTGTAAACAGCTATGGCAACTCAGGGTCAGTTTACTATGGAAACACAAAATTAGAGAAAAACGAAGCGTATCATGTTGCAGTAACTATGGGTGGTAATGGTTGTAAAATATATGTCAATGGAGTAGTTGACTATTCAAGCAATGCAATACTTGCAGAAAGTAGAAATGTTAATAAGCTAACTATCGGAAATAGTGTAATAATTGAGTTCCCTAGATATTGGAATAGACAACTAACTCAGGATGAAATTGTTGAAAGCTATAAAAACAAAAGAAAACTTATTTCAAACATAAGTGGACTAATTATGTATGACCTGTTTGATGAAGCCACAGGCTCTAAAAATGAAGTAACCAATACCCCAACAAACGCTTCTATTACCTACCACTCAAAAAAATCAATCCTTTATGATAACAAATCTTTTATTTACCATGAGGGATTATACAAAAAATACAGTAATGAAACTTTGACAGGAAATGTTATACCTACTTTGACTGATAATAATGTCTCTACTGATGGTATTGCAAGAGCTAGTAGTGAGTTGGGTGGAACAACATATTACGCTTATGCCTATAAAGCTTTCAACAAAACTAATGCTGCTTATGCTTCATCTGATATTGACGCTTGGCACACTAGTTCAGGGATAGTTACTAATAGTTGGTTATCCTATGAGTTCAAATTACCAAAAACTGTGGTAGCATATTCACTAGTTCCATTCAACTACGCAGAAGGTTCAGCAAGGATGCCTAAGAGTTGGGTTTTTCAAGGTTCAAACAACAACACAGATTGGGAAAATTTGCACACTGTAAACAATTCAACAGGTTGGGGAACAACTGAGAAAAGAACTTTCACTTTCAGTAATAACAAAGCTTATACACACTATAGAATATATATTTATAGCAACAATGGTAATTCAACATACATTGCTATTGGCGAACTAGAGATGTTTGAGGTTGAGTTTGCTAAGGGATGGACAGCGATTTCAGACACTCTCCCTAAACCACAGCAATTCCTTGAAAAAGGTATGAACAATCTATCTCCCCTACTTGACCGTAAAATAGAAACATTAGAACCAATCCCGATGACACAAAGAAATGACATTTTAGATGTTGGTGAGGTTGGCAAGGTGTTCAGCAAGACTATAGAATTAAAGAAATATTTAGATATTAGAAGTATAAGAAATGAGGTGAAATAATGGCAGGACAAGCAAGACCCCCTCACTTAAAAGGTGTGTATGAATCTAGTATTACTATATTGTCCTCATACCACGAAGGAGCAGACCCAAAGTCAATATTATTAAATGGTGTAGTAGGTGAGGGATTATCAAACGCTACACTTCTAAACACAAATGGCTATATTGAATTTTCTTGTAGCGAAGAAATTACTTTGTGGGCTTGTGGTGGATATTACTCAGATGGTGGTGGTAACTCAGGCTCAGGAAAAGTCTTCATTCAGAAAAAACAAATTGATGGAACTTTTGTAAATCTAAAAGAAACAAATTGTCCCTTAAATACTACTATTTGGTTAGATATGACAGGCAAAATATCAGCAGGCACTTACCGAATTGCCACTTCAACTTCAAGATACCCTGTATTCTCAGAGTTCTTCGCACAAAATATGGTAGTAAATAAATCATTTGTTTTACATGATGGTGAATATAAAAAATGGGATGAAGAAATACCAGAAAAACAAGAGGTTTGGTCAAATGATGCTATTAATCTTGTTCAAAAAATGACTTCTAATTCATCTAATGGTCAAATTGCCTTTTGGACATATAACACAAGTAAACCAGGGGCAGGTATTGCATATAATGTGTTTGATTATGCTACTGGTTCAGAAAATAGTGGCATTTCTAGGGATGGTAGTTCAGGTATTTTAGGTATTATATTCTCAAAAGAAGTCACTGTTGCTAGATATGAAATAGAGGCACACAACATAGCAACATACGCTCCTAGAATATTCAATATAGAAGGCTCGAATGACTCCACTACAGGACTAGATGGTACATGGACAAAAATTGATAGTAGAACAGGAATCTATTTTAGTGCAAATGAGAAGAAAACTTTTACATTAGAAGAACAATCTACATTCAGAGCATATAGATTAAATATAAGTGCAACCAATCACTCATATACAGGGTTTGCAGAACTTCGTTTTTTCCCACCTAAGGTATTGCTTGAGAAACATGTGGATAGAATACCTGCTCATTGGACAACGGTTTCTTCTACTCTCCCAAGCTCTACACAATTCCTAGAGCGAGGAATAGACAATCTATCTCCCCTATTTGGCCGAAAAGTAACAGAGTTAGAGCCTACTACAATGACAGATAAAAGTGGGATTTTAGGTGTTGGTGAGACAGGAAAAGTATTTAGTAAAACTATTGATTTAAAGAAATATTTTGATATTAGAAACTTAAACGTTGAGGTGAGATAAGATGCCTAAAATAAGAATAAACAGTCAGGTGTTAACTTTTAATAATATCTACTATGTTGATTCAACAAAAGGCTTAGATACAAATAATGGCTCAATATCCTCCCCTTTTCTAACTGTAAATTATGCAGTTTCAAAATGCGCTACAACAGGTGACGCAATTTTTGCATTAGCAGGAACACATAATGTAACAAGAATAGCAGGAACATATGACTCAGGTGGACTTTGGGATGATAACAAAGCAATATCCTTTATTGGTGAAAAAGGAAAAACAATCTTTGTATGTGATGGCACTAAACACAGTGGTAGAGATACGCATTGTATTATGTTTAAAAATGCAGGAACAAAAGCATACCAAATAACATTTGACTACAGTGTTGGCAATAGAACAAACAACTACTCTACTTCAATTTGTGGTATTGGAGATGCAGTCACTAGAGGTGAGGTTATAAACTGTTTGTTTAAGATTATTAGTCCTAACCCTAACTTTTCCTACTCAAATGCAGGAACATCTATTACAAAATTCACAAACTGTACATTTGATGTTACAACTAATTTTGTAGGAAGTTATTCAGGTAGTAATGGAATCACACTAGAGAATTGTGTAACAAATTTTTCTTTTTACAGCGAAGGTATTAAAAAAAATATTTATGATAAAGTATCTTTTAATCCAAAATACCATGTTACTAATCTTAATGAGAACGTTCTAGATATTGGTATATATTCGGGTGACTTTAATTGGACTCTTGGAAGAAGCCTTCTTCATTCGAACAATAAAGCGTATTCATTAGAATTTACTGACATTTGGTATAACACAAAAATGACATCTGATACCTCTCCCTCTCCATTGATGGCTAGTGCGAGTAGAATTTACGGTACGGCATACCCTGCTTGGAAAGCATTTGACAATGAACTCACGACATCTTGGCTTTCATTAGGTAATACAAATGAATGGCTTACTATAGACTTAGGAACAAGGAAACAAATTGACTCTATTAGTATTCAAGGAGTATCATCTGCTATTACTACCTCTTATTTAACTACAGCTACTCCAAAAAACATGAGACTTCAAGGTTCTAACGATAATATTGTTTGGGATGACTTACATGTTTCTACCAACTTATCTTGGACAAAAGAAGAAATAAAAACTTTTTCTTTTCCTGTAAAAAAATATCAATACATTAGAATTTTTGTAGAAACTAATAATGGTGCTCCATATATAGGAATTAGTGAAGTTAGAGTAGGATTTAGTGGTAATGGTATGGCAGAGTATGAAATGAACTTTCTTTCTATACAAAACTTCGTAAATTATGGTAAACCATTATTTTCAAAATTGAATCAAGCGATAGGTACTAAAAACTATATTCTACAGGAGGGTACAGTATCAGAACATGAGCAAGGTTTTTGGATAAAAAAACTAGGTAAAAAACCACTCAGCATTAGTTTTGATTGAAAATGAGGTGATAAAATGGCAGTAAAAGATATAGCTTTCAAGTGTACTAAAGCAAGCGCATACTACGCTATTGGAGGGATTAGACTTTATGATAAAAATGACAATATATATCCTATAAAGTTTTCATCAAAGAATGGTCTAACTTCTAATAAATTTTACATTCAGGGAACAGATATAACAGGAACAGTAAGTACCACAAATAGTTATGGAACTTACTATTTTGTCGATTCTCCTTTTGATACTGATAAATTAATTGTAACTAATTATCCTAGTGCCAACTATTGGTTAAGTAGTTCAGTAGACACAATAAAAATAACTTTTGATAAGTCTGTGAAAATAAGCAGGATTGATTTTGTTCCTTATTGTGGAAATGGCTCAGATAGAAAGCAAAACGCAGTTGAAATAATTGTAACAGATGAATCTCAAAACCTATTGTTACAAGAAAAACATATTACTTCAACCTATGTGGAGAACCAAGTCTACTCAGCATTAACACCAACACTAAGTTCTTTTAAGAGTGTATTACTAAAATCAAATGATAGTATTTATTCTTATGAATCAAACAATGTTAAGCATGTAACAAAAATGACTTCAAACACAACACCTTCACCTCTAGTTACATGTGCAAGTAGTATATATTCATCAAGTTACCCTGCTTGGCTTGCATTTAATGGTACTAGAACTGATGTAAATAACTGTTGGATAACTTCATCTTCATTACTAACAGACCAATGGGTGCAAATTGATTTCAAGGATAAAAAAAGAGTGAATCACATTGAAGTGGTTGGAATGGGTGTCAACACAACATCAAGCCCAAAAAACTTTACTGTATTTGGTTCAAATGATGGAATTACCTTTTATCCTGTACTTAAAATAAACAATCAAATGAATTGGGGAGTATTTGAGAGTAGAGGATTTAGTTTTAATCATATTGTAGAGTATCGCTACTATAGATTTCACATACATGATAACAATGGTTATGCAACTTATTCAGGGGTTGTTGACATAGTCTACTCACTTAATGGTTCAGCTCTTATGATGCTAAATAATTCTTCAATAAAATCTTTTCTTAACTATGGAAGCACTAGATTGTTTAATATGAATAAACCTATGGGAAATATGGGGTATGTTTTAGAAGGAATAATAACAGATAATTCCGAATACATTATGATGAAAAAAATAAACAAAAAACCACTCAGCATTAGTTTTAATTAGTGCTGAGTTTTTGTTTGGAAAAATAAATTAAATAGACAAAAGGAATGACAAGATGTATAGATACTATAGATTTTATATGTTTGATAACTATGGCGGAACATATATAATGATTTCAGAAATGGAATTTTTAAACAAGGGTTTTGATTTAACAGATGGTCTACCTAGTTCATCTTTCACTTCATCATCATCTTATTCTGCTTCATATCCACCGTCAAGAGTATTTGACAATATTTGGAACGAAAGCAACGCAGGATGGCAAACAGTTAATGGTGCAACTACAAATCAATGGATTATTGTTGATTTTGGAAACAAAGTATCCATTGATACAGTTAAATATCAGTCTGATTCATACACTGGTGCTAACTGTGGTGTCAGGAATTATATGGTTGAAGGAAGTAACGATAGCACAAAATGGGACAAAATAACTAGTGGAACATTAGTACAAGGAACTTCAGTTCAATCAATTACAATACCACCACCGAAACAGTCTTTTCTCGTTATTAAAAGCCCAACAAACAATAACACCTATTCCCTTTCAGACAATACTCTTATTCACCTTCCTGACAACACAACTGAAAGCATTATTGAACATGGGATTGAGCAAGGCAGGTATATTCAATTAGATGTTCCTTTTGATAAACATAGATACTTTAATAACACTCCTGTTGCTATCACAAGTGGAAAAGTGTTTACACATGAAATTGGTAAGTTAAATACTTTGAGTATCAGAGGAATTACAGAAGAAAAAAGTATTATGACCACTTGGCATAACACAAAAATGACTTCTAATAATGCCCCTTCCCCATTGGTTGCTAGTGCGAGTAGTGAATATTCTATAGGTAGTGTATTTTCTGCTTACTTAGCTTTTAATGGTCAAATAAATACAACTGCACCACTTGACTGTTGGGCTACCTCAAAAAATATTAACACAGGTTGGTTGCAATTAGATTTTGGTAAACCTACAGAAGTGAATTTATATTCAATATCAACAAGAGGTGAAAAGGCAACAGCTCAGTTTGCTTTTACATCTGCACCTAACACTTGGAAATTAGAAGGGTCAAATGATGGTGTTTCATTTGATGTTGTCCATGAAATCTCTAATGAAACAAGTTGGAGCGCAAACAACAGTGAGCTAATATTTTCACTTCCTGAAAAAGTCTCATATAGATTTTATAGATTAAATGTTACAAGAAACAATGGTAACGCACTTTACCTAGCAATTGGTCAATTAAAGTTTGGAACAAGAGAGGTGAAATAAATGGCAACTACAGAGCAATTAATGGCACAATATGGTGTCGCATGGTTTGGTTTTGATGAAGCAATTGGTAATGTTTATGATAAATTAGGTCTATATGTAGGCATAGATGTGACTGCTACTAGAACAACAGGATGGAACAACGATGGTAATTCTTTACTATTTAACGGTACAAGTAATGCTGTATCTATGAATTTTGGTTCTAGCCTATCAGGAGAATTAACAATTAGATTCAAGATTAAGTTTAATCAAAATAATAATACAGAATATGTATTTGCAACGCATAACAATGCTGCTACTCAAAAAGGCTTTAATTTCTGTAAGGTGACAGGCAATACTTTAAGATGGAACTTTTTTAGTGAAGCTAATCAACCAAGCTTCGTGTTAAATTCGTCAAATAAAATAACACCGCAAGTTTGGTATGACGTTATGCTGTCTTGGAATGGAAAGGCAGGCTCTCTAGCTTCCATGTACATCAACCAAGAGTTAGCAGGAGTGGTCAGAGCAGAGCGCCCTAATAATGGTAGTGCTTTTAACTTAGCCATAGGAAGACTTTCTAATCTATTAAATGGGTGGTATGCAGGTCAATTAGATGATTTACAAATCTACAATAAAGCTCTCTCCCCATCTGACTTCGAACAAAAACGATTAGTAATTAAATCAACAGACAATAAAAACCTTGTTTTATCTCCTACCTCAACACGTGTAAAAGAGATTCCTAACACAGCAGAATATATGATGTTAGCTCAAGGTGGTGTAGTTAGGGAGATTGACTCAGCAGTGGATAGACCACCAATTGATTTCACTAAGCATACAACTGAATATGAGCTTGTAACTAATAACAGAACACCATTAGGAAAAGGTAGAATGTTTACAATTCCTATTGGTACTGATTTTAAAACAGCAATGATTGAGGACAACTATTAATTGGTTGTCCTTTTAATATGGAAAAATATTGGGGGTCAATACAATGGCTAATAGTAAAGATAATTTAAGTAAATATGGCAAAGCCTTTATTAGTTTTGATGAAGCTAGTGGTAATACAATGGATTCCATTGGTGGGTACACAGGAGCTTTAAATAATGCCCCTACTCGTGTGACAGGTTGGAATGGTCAAGGTTATGCAATGAGTTTTAATGGAACTAATCAGTATGTAGAGTTTAATGGAAGCTTGATTTCAGTAGGAGTATTTTCTATTAGATTCAAGCTCTACATTACTTCTTTAACATCTTCATCTGAGAGAGCAATTCTTGACACAATGGATTTTGTAGCTAGTACCAACTCAGGGGTCACAATACGCTTAGAAACAGATGGAAAACTAGGAGTTACTATAGGTGGAGATAGAACAGGTAAATATGCTCATGTAAATACATTAGCAACTATAACAACAGGAATATGGAACGATATTTTAGTTACTTATGATGGGACAGCAACGGTTAACTCTATAAAAATATATATCAATGATTTATCAACGCCATCACCTCAAAATATAGTAGCAGGAGGTTTTGATTTCGTTGGTTTCAGTTCACATAAATACAACTTAGTCATTGGTAAGCGAGCGGTATCAGCAATAAACTACTTTAATGGACAGCTAGACTCAATAGAAATCTACGACAGAGTAATCTCCCCTACCACTGATAAATACCTAGTGCAACACAACGCAGACTACAAATACCATAATGGTACTGCATGGCAGTTAACAACACCAACAGAAGAAAACTTTATGCAGTATGGTATGAACAATCTAAACCATATTACAGAAAAACAATGGAAAGAGTTAACAGGAGATAAATCAGTAATTATGTGGTCTGACTTTGAAGATAAGCAATACACATCGGTTGTGTTAAACAAAGAGAGCTTCAAAGCACAAGATTTACTAGGTGACTCAGCTCAAGCAATTTACTACTCTGATTCAGACACTTCTAAAATCGCTGTAGAAACAGGTGTTGAACCTTATAGTGTCTATGACTATATTGGTGAGCTACCTACAGTAGCCATTTATACAGAGTCTAATGATGATATTGTTGTATCGACTAATGTTGAGCCATTTGATATTTATGATGAATTTGGTGAAAGTGTTGAAGTTCTTTATTACACAGATGATGAAACTGTAACAAATGCTGATTTAATTCTTGAAGCTAATTGGTCGCCTATAGATGAACTTGAAGGTGATTTTGAAGTAGTGACATGGACAGATGAAGGTTCTGATACTGCTAAACGAGTGCTTGATATGAAAGCAATACCACAACCTCAATTCGTTAAACTAGTTAACCCTAAACGTTTGTATGGTTCTTTAGATGATGTATTTGTCAATGATATTTCACAATCCTATCGTGATGAAGCTCGTTACTTTGTCGGTAGAGAAACACCTGATAAATGGTATGTATGGGACAAAAAAGAAAAGAAATTCGTTGTTGCTGATGCTTCAAGTCCACAAAAAATCATGTTAACAGGCATGACTTACAAAGACTTAAACAATATCACTGATATACAATGGCGGACATGGACAAGTGACTACATTAATATTGGTATGTTTATTACAGACAACCCTCGTGACACAATCAAAACAATTGTCGAAGAAATCTCGTTCGAAGACTATCTCCCTCGCGATACGACAACTATTGAAAACTCAAGTCTATACATCTTAAACACTACTGCTAAAATTGACATTTCTTTTGACACAAATGTTCTTAGGGCTGTGTTAAGTGATGATGATTTAACGCGTGTTCAATATCGTGTATTACTAAACAATGGCTACTACTACCCTTCTGATGGAAGCTTTACTAAACTAGGTGAATCCCCTCAGAATATTGAGTTAGCGATTGGTAGTAAAGACATTAGGATTGATAATTGGAACACACTTAAAGTAGAGTTCCAAGATTTCTTTGGTACAACTGATTATTGGTCTACTCAATTCATGGGAACATATACAGGTCTTATGTTCAAAGATGTATATGGTCAATACTTCTCTAGTGAAATCGGTGAAGTTCTTCAATATCTTGATTTTGGTATCATCATCGCAGGTCAAACTACAATTGAACATGAAGTATTCCTTAAAAACCAATATGGCTATGATGTTAAGGATATTCACTTGTACGCTAATACAGCAAACTTCCCTTCAGGAATGACTTGTGAATTTAGTACAAGCTCATCTCCTTTTACACCTCGACCTGATTTAAGACTAGGTGGCGTGTTAAAAAACAATGAAGAAATTCCATTTTTTATTCGACTAAAATCTGAATTAGGTTCAACGCCTGACGTTAACGGTTCGTTCGACATTATCGTGAGAGCAGACAAAGCCTAATCACAATACAATGTGATAAGGAAGTGAGATTATGGAGGATCAAGATTTTGGATTAGAAACAGACATTTCCTCTCATAGAATTAAATTAGAAACTGAGAATACAATACCATTTGATAAATCTTTTGATGTATATACTGAAATTGAAGTAAGTCCTCACAACAGTTTTAAAGCAACATATAAGCTAATTGCTGTAGGAAAAATAGAGCAAGATGTTGAGATTATAGCTAGACCTTTAAATGAAAGTAGAGTACAAACTGAGCTTATTTCTCGTGCTTTAAGTGTCAGTAATAGAGACACCTATTTAAACATTATGTATCGTGGTAACTCAGAAGTTTATACTGAGATTCAACCTATTGGTTACAACTTCCTAGAAGCAGAGATTGAAGTACCGCCTCATAATAGAATGTATGCTATTTATGAAGTTCAACAACCACCTATCGTTACAGATGTGTACAATCCTACTCAAGACGCTTTCACAAGAGAAGAAGCAGCTTACCAATCAATCAACTATGGAAGTAACTCATCTATGGTTGTTGGTCGCAGTAAGGATGATATTTGGCGCTCATTTGTGCAATTTGACTTATCTTCCATTCATCCTTCCTATGTGCTAAAAGAATCCTATTTACGTCTATACTACAAAGGTGCAGACCCTGAAAATCTTAAACTAGAAATATTAAATGCTAGTAGTGAGTGGCAAGAAACTAACATTACTCACCTAAATAGGCCAATCCCAATTGATTTAATTGCCGATAAATTCACTGGTAATAGCAATCAAAGATACATAGAATTTGATGTACTTGAAATTGTTGAATATTGGGTTGCTCTAGAAAAAAATAATAATGGTTTTATTATTCGTTTATCCAATGAAACTGCTTTTGGACAGGCAATCTTCTATACAAGGGAAACGTTTTCCCCACCTGAATTAATTGTAAAATACTACGATTCAAGGATATTCTCTCAAGGAAGAAGTCAGCAACTTACTGAAATCTTTGCCTATAAAAGAAACCATTCTGAAAGGTTTACTGAGGTCACTGTTGATTCCATTTTCAGTTTTGAAAATATTTATACTGAAATCTACGTTCATAGACCAGAAGTTCCTTTAGACTTCGAAGCACAAGCTGAAATCACCATCACCAAGCCATATATAGAGACTGAGATCATTTCATCGATTCGTGATAAAAATGAGGTTTTGATTGAAGTTGGTGTTAGAAGGTCATTAGAAGGAACAATATTTACTGAAGTTACAATTAATGCGCCCTTTACTTTAGCTCAAATCGACTGCGCTAGAATTGACACAAGTTCTTTGGATACAACTGTTTCGATAACAAGACCTTCCATCAATGCTGAAATTTCTGTACCATTCCATGACAAAAATGAAGTTTTCACAGAAATTGAAATCAATGATATTTGGACTTCTATTGTTTACACAGAACTTTTTGTAGCAAAAGATAAAATAGCAATAGAAATCACGCCTAGGGTTGGTAAAGATAGTAATCTCTTTGCCGTAATTCATGTCTCAAAACCAAAAATTGAAACAGAAATTGAAATTAAACATAGAAATGACATTTTGGTAGAAATTGAACCTAATATTAAGTCAGATGTTTTCACTGAAATCATTGTTTCTAAGCCTTACATCGATGTATCTATTGCCGTACAGCTTTATGATAAATCCGAGGAAGATACCGAAATATTCGTTAAATTTGTTCAAGCTATTTTTAGTGAACTTAACGTAAAAGCCGTAAGCCAAGTTGATACTGTAATTGATATTAAAATGGTATCACAAGTTCATACTGAAATTTCAGTAAACAGAAGATTCGTTCAAACAGAGATTACCATTCCAACATGGGCTGACCAGGAAGTTCCGGCTATTATTGAGCCTCGTATCTTAATGGTAGATAACAAAATAACAATCATTACTGTCAATGGTTCAGTATCAGGCTACGCATTTATACTGTAAAAGAAATGGAGAATATTAACTATGATAATGAAAAACTATGAAATTGGAGAATTACAATCATTCCTTTTCAATTTAATTCTCAAGGGTAAAGAATCTAGAATGCGAACTAGGTTTATTAAATTATTGGAAGATCAAATAGAGCTATTAAAGATAGAAAGGCAACAGCTTATTAACGATTACGCTTTAAAAGATGAGAACGGTAAAATCGTTACTGAAACGAAGGAAATACATAACAAAGAGGAAGAGATTGTACTATTTCAATGTGAAGAAGCTGAAAAAGAAGCACAAATGCAAATTATGCTAATGATGAATGAGGATTATATTATTGAAGAAACGGCCGATAAAATTGAAATGCTTACAACTTTACAAAGTATCATTTTAAACTGTGATTTAGAGTTTACGGGAAATAAGGCTGTCCTCTATGATCGATTTTGTGAAATTTTTGAAGAGATAGAACTATTAACAGACTGAGGGTACTCAGTATAAATTTTTAAAGGATAGATGAATTACTACATCTATCCTTTTCTATTTTACAAAAGTTGGTGATTACGTGCAAAATGAAAAATTTGGTGAAAGATTAGCTAGTGCAGAAGTTGAAATTAAGAATCAGGAAAACCGAATTTCAAAATTAGAAGGTAATCATGAGTTACTTTACCGCTTAACAATTGTATCTGAACAACAGCAAGAAATGAATAAACATCAACAAATACAACTAAATAGAATGGATAAGACTTTTAACAACATCAATATGAATTTAACAAAATTAAATATGTCTCAAGTTGAATTGCAAGAGGATGTTAAAGTTATTGGAAAACGAGTAGACAGCATTGAAGATGATTTGAAACAGGAAACTGCAAAAGACAATATTTCTATTAGCGACATGATTAAACAATACCTACACTGGTGGATTCTCATTCCCACTATAATAATTGGTGCTTTAATTTTAAAAACTTTAGGTCTATAAGAAAGGACTTGATATTTATGAAAATCAATTGGAAAGTTCGCATTCATAATCCCCAATTTTGGATTACGGTCGGATTATCTATTATTACCCCCCTATTTGCCTACTATGGCATTACAGGAGCCGATTTAACCACCTGGTCTAGTGTAAAGACCTTACTCGTCAACGCAGCCTCCAATCCCTATATATTAGCCTTAATGGCCGTCAGTACATATAATGCCGTTTTAGATCCAACAACAGCTAGCGTAAGTGATTCATCTCGTGCCTTAATGTATAAGAAACCGAAACGAGATGAACGAAAATGGTAAGTTTCATTAGTCCTGTAAGAGATGCAAGATTAACAAGCAAGTTTGGGTGGAGAAATATTGGGTTTGGACAAGAATGGCATCAAGGAGTTGATCTTGCTTCAACAGGAAAAGTCCCAATTTATGCTAGTGCTACTGGAATTATTAGCCGTGCACAAGCGTTAAGTAGCTATGGGAATGTAGTGATGATTAAACATATCATTAACGGCAAAATTTACGAAACGAATTATGCGCATTTAGATTCGTCTTGTGTTCATGTTGGTCAAAGAGTTCTGCAAGGACAGCAAATTGGTGTGATGGGTAAGACTGGTCGAGCATACGGGATTCACCTTCATTTTGAAATTCATGAAGGCCTATGGGCTAAAGGTCAGCCAAATGCTGTGGATCCGATGAAATTTATTTCTTTAACAAATACTATCTTAGCTAACAAAGGAGAATTAACCATGTCACAATATACAGAATTACTCAGTAAAATAAAAGAGCTTGAGGAGGCAATAACAACAAAGCAAGCCATTATCCCTTCTAGAAAACCCGCTAAAATACATAATACTGCATGGGAATGGTTAAGAAATAAAGGGATAACTGATGGCTCTAATCCTCAAAATTTCTTAACACGTGAGCAATTTGCAACTATGCTAAAAAGATATGATGATTCAATAAATAAACATTAATATTTCCTACACCATACATAATTTTCTCTACAAATTATCATAAATTCATTTTTCTCTATCTGAACCATGTTACAATAGAAAAGAATTCTGGCAACTAAGGAGATATGGCATGAAGCTTTCAACGATCTTAAATTTTTTAATTTTAGTATTTTTCACATTATTATTCGTTAATGATTTTTTCCCTGACACAGCTATTGCTGCACTATTAACTAAAAAAATAATTCTACTTCTATTGGTTGTTCTAGTCATCTCGCAGATAGCCTTAGATACGGATAGATTTAAAAAAATGTCAAAGAAGGCCTATGTTGGTTTAACACTGTATACGGTTGGTTTATGGATTGTATTAACATTACTTGGGGGCCAATCACAAATTGGTTTATCGTTCACTAGCCCTCTTTTCTATATCATTGTCGTGTTGCTTGGATTTGATTTAATGCGTATTTCGCGTCAAGCCAAACGAGAACAAACTGAGGAAAAGTAAAGCAAGAGTGGCGCTATCCGTCACTTTTACGACTTAATCCACCATTTCCTCATTTCTATCCGTCACTTTGGCGTTTCTATCCATCTACAACATAAAAAGCATGTCTCCGATTGACACTCCAATCGGTAGACATGCTTTTCTTAAGATTCTAATACATTTAATATTGCATCGAGTTCGTTAACAGCTAGATCTAAGCGTTCCTTCGCCTCGATATTTTGTTGTTTTAAATGACTAAACTCTAGCAAATTTTTTTCATGTTTTAATTTGATAGAAGATAGGCGTTCAATTCGTGCTTCTACTTTTTCTATTGCTTGCTCACAGACTGTTGTCCAAAGCTTTTCTGAATGCTGCATTTCAGTTGTTGATGGGTTGTGTTGACGCATAATTCGTGCAAAAACCATTTCAATTTGTTCAATTAATTCCGTATAAAAGTGTCGCTCTACACGAGTTGTTTGGAATGTTGGGTGTTCAACCTCTTTTGCATATGGAGTAATTTGGCGTAATAGTTTTCCAGCATTTTCTCCGAAAGCATGAGATAAATTCAAGACGTTCATTAATTGCAATAATAAACGAATTTCTTCTAGATTAATAAGTTGTGAATCGATGCTTTCTTTTAATTTCAATGATTCCATATAGCGTCGATCAAAATGTTCAATTTCGCCGTTGCGTTGCTCTACTAAATGTTCACTTGCATTGTCTTTTAAGCTTCTAATATAGCGAATAGCATGGTTCTTTAGCTCTTCTGTTGACAGCAAGTTGTCATTATCTTGTTGTGGTTTTCTTCGTTGAACATACGCAAATGCATCCATTTTTTTGGGCCATTTTGCTGCTTGAGTTTCTTCTAAGACATTATAGCGTATATAAATTCCGTGCATTCCATATCCTCCAAGTCCATAAACAAGTATCTCTAAAGACAATAAATCGAATACGGCATTTTTTCAAGTAAAAAACTTTTAATAATTGAAAATCCTTCTTTTTAAGAATAAATCAAAAATCCCGAATAGTCGATACTATTCAGGATTTTACTATTTTTAACATTAAAACCTTACCCTTTCACAAGCTTAGTTCGCACGCGATTCGATACATACTCCACGACTAAAATAAGCATAACAAGCCCCCATAAAATCGACCCTACCTCTGACCATTTATATGCGTTCATGGCAAAAATGAGTGGTGCACCTATTCCCCCTGCACCAACTAAACCAAGTACGGTTGCATCCCGCAAATTCATATCAAAGCGATAGATGACAATAGATGAAAATAACGCTGTTAGCTGAGGCCAGATACCATAACGTATTTTCTCCATTAATGTACAACCAATTGCCTCCATCGACTCTAGTATACTTTTATCTAAATCCTCAATAACATCAACATAGAGCTTTGACAGCATTCCTATAGAAGTTAATGACATGGTTAGTACACCAGCAAATGGTCCAGGACCCGTGACCCTTATAAACATAAGTCCATAAACAATTGCAGGGATGGTACGGATAATAATTAACAGCAAACGTACAACAAAGGCAACAGGCTTTGGCACAATATTCGAAGCCGATAAAAAGGCTAAAGGTATAGCCAGCACTGCACCTACGATTGTTCCGAGAAAGGCTATTGCCATTGTTTCGATTAATAAATAAGGAATACCCGCTGTCGTCATATTAACTATTAATGACCATTCGGGGTTCAGCAAGCCTACAAATATATTTTTAGCAATTTTCGTACCATTTGCCGAAACATGATCAAAATGAACCGTTGTTACAGACCAAATAAATAACAAACCAACGATAAAAATTGTCATGATGTATGACATGCGTCGATTTGGTTGTAGTCTCAATTGTTTTTCGATAGCATTCATACTATCACCTCTACATTAATTTTTTACGGCAATATTCGCTCGTTGTTTCAATAAGAAAAACGGTACAAACGAGCATTAGAAGAATCATGCCGACATTGGCATAGCTTCTCCACCCTAAGCTTTCATTAAGAAGTAAGCCAATTCCCCCTGCACCAACATACCCTAAAATAGACGCATAACGAACGTTTCCTTCAAAGCAAAATAATGATGTCGACAAGTAATTGGGAAGGATTTGCGGCAAGATTGCATAACGAAATGCTTGAATGGTCGTTAACCCCATCGACTGCATGGCCTCATATGCCTCCATATTGACGTTTTCTATTTGTTCATATAATAACTTTCCGACATACGCAATTGTAAATAAGAAAATGGCCACTGTGCCGGCCATCGTTCCAAGCCCAAAAATAAACGTAGCTATAAGAGCAATAATTAAGGTTGGTAATGTTCGAAGCAAGCTTAGAATAAATTTGCTCACCATCGCAATTCCTTTATTTTTAGTTATATTTGTCGCAGCAAGTACGGCCATTGGTAAAGCGCATATAGCCCCTGCAACAGATCCAAATAATGACATTTTAATCGTATCAAATAGTGGCTGCCATAGCTTTGATAAATAGGCCCAATTAGGTGGCATCATCTGTTGTAGGATGACAAAAAATTGTTCAATCCGGTTGACAAGTACATCTAAGCTAAAGCCTGTAATACGAATGGAAAGAAAAATGAAAACAAGTAGAATAAGCCACACGACTGGCATGAATGAACGTTTCTCCAGTACTTCTTTTCCATTAGGCAATACTATTTTTTTCGGTGATAGCAGCTTCCATTGCATAATCAGTAACGCCTCTCTCTTGATTCGTATTGTTATAGATGAATGACAGCGTTTCCTCATTTATTTCACTCGCTCGTCCATCAAATACAATTTCACCGCTGCGCACGCCAATAACACGTGTTGCGTAAGTTAATGCCAGATCAACGTGGTGAATGTTAATCATAATGGTCATGTTTAACTCTCGATTAATCCTTTTAAAATCCTCCATGACTTGCTTAGCCGTTACAGGGTCAAGTGATGCAACAGGCTCATCTGCTAATATAATTTGGGGATTTTGAGCAAGCGTACGAGCTAAAGCAACACGCTGTTGCTGTCCTCCAGACAACTGATCGACACGTACATAAGCCTTATCCAAAATACCGACTTGGTCGAGTGCCATTAATGCTTTACGCTTCTCTTCTTCCGTAAAAATGCCAAGTATTTTTCGCCAAACAGGCATATTCGGCACAAAGGATACGAGCACATTTTTCAATACAGTCACACGTGTAACGAGATTAAAAGACTGAAAAATCATGCCAATATTACGGCGTAGATTGCGAATACTCTTGCCTTTTAATTGGTGAACATTCACATCATTCACACGCAATGATCCTCCTGTAATATCGTGCATTTTATTAATACAGCGCAGTAGTGTTGATTTCCCCGCGCCGGATAAGCCGATAATAGCAACAAACTCTCCCTGCTCAATTTGTAGGTTAATTTGATTTAAGGCAAGTAAACCATTCGGATAACGTTTTTCTACCTCTTTAAATTCAATCACTAGAACCGCTCCATTTCACTGTAAACTAATGAAAGAAGAATCTGCTTTCTGCGGAGTAACCGCAAGCCGCAGATTCTTACCTATCATTATTAACGATTATTTAGAACCAAGATTTTGCACTAATTCCTGTGCCTTACGCTCATTGTCATAGTCACTATCCTTTGCAGTCTGGTAGCCTTCATGGCTATAGATAGCGATAACTTCTTTACCTTTTTCAGTGTTGCCAATAGTAATGAATGCTTGCTGAACAGCCTTTTTCAAATCCTCCGTCATGACTTCCGAGTTTTTACTCACACTGATCGTGTCATTATAGATGGCAGGCATTACCCCGATTAAATCTGTTTCCTCCCAAATCGAAGCGGAGCGACCAAATTCACCTTGCCAGCTTTCCTCGTAATCTCGACGTGCATCTGCATATGTTACCAATACATCCGTTTGACCTGCTGCTAAACGTGCAAAGGCACTACCATAGGAATCTGCCTGGACAACCTTCGCTAAATCAGGAATCGTTTTATCGAAATTCTCACTTAACCATAATGTTGGATAAATATAACCTGCTGGTGAAGAAGAAGACATAACGTTCCAAGTAACATCATTTAAATCTTCAAAAGTTAATGCTTCACCGTTATTTACTTTCGCTGCTAGCGCCTTGCCCTTTTCAGATGGCCCCGCCACTAAAATAGCTCTATAAGAAGTTGCCTGTGCTGTTGTCGGTTCAGTTGGTTTGTTTTTATTCCAATCAACAGGATTATCGGAATCATTATTTAAACCTGCACGTGTAGCGGTTAAAATTACTTCTGCACCATCATCATATAGCACATATGTCCCTCCAGGGATTAAGCCAATATCGGTTGTACCTGCAGATAAGGCTTCCCCTACCGCTTCAAAATTTGTTCCTACTGTAATATCGATTTCATCCACATCAAAACCTAATTTTGCTAGCTCGTCCTTCAGTAAACCCTTTAAAGGTTCTGTAGCCGTAATGATTTCATCTGGATTACGTGAAGGCACAAAGCCGATTGTTAATTTTTCTACCGACTCATTGCACTCATTGCCACTTGCCTCTGCGGACGCATCTACAGTTTTATCAGCATTTGATGTACTAGTAGCCTCATTTCCACATGCCATCAAGAACACAGAAAGCATGCATGTTAACGTGAAAAGTAGTAATTTCTTCAAAGTGTTATCCTCCCCATTTTTGAAATGCTTCCTCAGTATATACAGTAAATATTTTCCTAGTGTTAAAACGGGGTAAATATATGTTTCAAATTCGTAAAACAATATTTTGATATTGTAAATACGCTAATTTAGTAGAAATAACTTTATATACTATGGATATACTCATGATGGGAGGATTACTTATGACTGTAAAAACCATACAAATACTTGCTACAAGCGATATTCACGGCTATATCATGCCAACGACTTTCCGCAACGATTGGAATGAAGCACTTGGGTTAGCAAAGCTCGCAACAATCATAGAGGAAAAACGGCTAGAAATGCCTACCCTTTTAATTGATAATGGCGATTTTATTCAGGGAAGTCCCATGACCTTTTATCATCAGAAATTTCAAGCCCAAGAACCGAACCCATTAATTCAGGTTGCCAATGAGCTTCAATATGATGCCATGGTATTCGGCAATCATGAATTTAATTATGGACTACAGGTGTTACAATCTGTTATGAACCAATCCCAATTTCCATGGCTAGGAGCGAATATAAGTACTGAGGATGGCAAGCCATTTACAAAGCCATATATTGTGAAAGAAGTAGATGGAGTGAGATTAGCCATTTTAGGCGTGACAACGCATTTTGTAACAAAATGGGAGGAACCTCTACATATCCAAGGGCTTCATTTTAAGGATGCCTTCTCGAGTGCTAGCTACTGGGCAAAATGGATTCGTGCCAATGAACAGATTGACGTTCTCATTCTTTGTTATCACGGAGGATTCGAGCGAAATCTTGAAACAGGAGAATTACTTGAGACAGAGGATGGAGAAAATCAAGGGTATCGCATGTGCACAGAAATTGAAGAGGTGGATATCATCATTTCTGGTCATCAACATCGTGAGATTAGTACAACAATCATGGGGAAATCTGTTATTCAACCTGGTACTAAAGGGGTTTGCATCGCTAAGATTGAACTAGAAATCGAGATGGATGACCAAAATACGATTCACTCTATTTCCCATACACCAGCTCTTATTTATAGCTCAGAAAACACAATACCTCAATCGTCCGTTTGCCAGATTATCTCTCCTACATTCGAAAAAACCGAATCGTGGTTAGATGAAACAATTGGCATGATTCATGGGGATTTACAAATTGACAATCCGTTTCTTGCGCGCGTTCAGGAGCATCCTTATATAGAATTTATCAATCACGTACAAATGGCTGTGTCTGGAGCTTCTATTTCTTGTACAGCTCTTTTTCATGATGAACGAGGTGGGTTAAAGCAAGCTGTCACTATGCGTGACATTGTCACAAACTATATTTATGCTAATACATTAAAGGTACTCCGACTCTCAGGGAAGGACATTTTACTTGCCCTTGAACAATCAGCTAGCTATTTTACGGTAGAGGTAGGTCAATTGAAGGTAGCGGAGTCTTTCCTTTTCCCTAAGGCACAGCCCTATAATTATGATATGTGGGAAGGAATCGAATACAGCTTTGATATTTCAAAGCCAATAGGTGAACGTGTAACGAAACTTATATATAATGGCGAGGCTGCTAAAATGGATGAAGAATTTGATGTCGTAATGAGCAGTTATCGTGCAACTGGTGCAGGGAATTTTGACTTTCTAAGAAATCGACCTGTTGTGAAGGAGATTCAGATCGATATGACTGAGTTAATTGCTGACTATTTGTTAAAGCATCCTTCCATTCAAGCAACATGTAATCATAATTGGCACGTACAGTTCTAAAAAATTCGCCAAATTCCTTGTGAGTCACAAAGGAATCTGGCGAATTTTATTTTTTCCTTATTTAAGAATTTTGTCTTATATCTTGAATGCTCTTACCTTCAGTAAACGCATGGATAGATGAGATGGTGGCTACTGATTTAAAATTTGCCCTGTCATAGACCTTTGCTACCTGCTCGTTTATCGGCAAAATCCAAAGTCGCTCCAATCCTAGCTTTACTGATTGTTGTTGAATATGCTGCAACATATAGCCGATTAAACCACGCCCTCGGTAGCTTTCAATTGTAGCTACACTTTCAACTCTTCCTTGGTTTCCTGACACAAAAATGCTTGCTGAGCAGCATGCCACCCCATCTAGTTTTAATAAATAGTACGTAAAGTTTGGTGAATGATATGTTTGCTCAAAAGCCTTTTTAATTAATGAAGGCTCTCCAAAAGTAGAAATGCTCATTTCTACTGCTAATGCTTCCTCCATATTGGCGGCTGTTACACGTTCTATTTGGATAGTAGGATTAGGAGTTAGTAGTAAAAACTCTCCATTCCAACACTGTATTTCATCGTTAAAATGCTCATATTGAAAGCCATTCGTCTCTAATGCCTTGATACATGACTGATTTTCCTCAAGGTTATATAAATACAGTCGAGGTACAAGAGACTTAGATTGATAAAAATCTTTTATGTTTTGTAAAAACACATGAGGGTCTTCTATCTTTCGCCATATATGTGCATGATTTGCGTCATAATAAGTTGGGATGGCTTTATTGTAAAATAGTGCTCCTTCTTGACATGCCTCCATCTCACTAAAACTCTTCACATAATCAATATCAAGCTGTATGATACGTTCTAAATCAAACATGTTCTGTTCCTCCTTCTACCCATCTTTCATATAAATTCTCTAATTGCTGTTTAAGCCTCTGTCGATGCTCTTTCGCAAGCGATGGTTCTTGTAGTTTTGTTTCTAGCTTTTCAATTTGTTGTTCAATCGGTATTCCTTTTTTAGCAGGCTGCATTTTGTTCAATGGTTCTTTTTCAACCGTTTGTTTAGAAAATTCCTGTCGTTTTTGTTTAGCCCACTCATAATCTCCCTCAAAAACATGGATGGTTTGATTATCAATCCATGCCGTTTTCGTAAATATCTTTTGTAGGAAATAACGGTCATGTGACACACCAATAATCGTTCCTTCAAAAGATTCCAATGTGTCTTCCAATACCTCTCTTGCTTCAATATCTAAATGGTTGGTCGGTTCATCCAAAATCAATACATTAATATCCTCATGCATTAATTGCGCCAATCGTAGACGCATTTTTTCCCCACCACTTAAATCCTTTACTTTTTTAAAGACGTCATAGCCATAGAATAAAAAACGGGCGAGAATATGACGGGCTTCAGCCTCTGATACTGAAACACTTTCACGAAAGGCATCGATTAATCGAATAGAAGGATTTCTATGGTCAAATTGTTGTGATAGATAGCCAATTTTCACATTGCTACCAACATGGCAGACACCACAATTGGGAACGATTTCCCCTAACATCATTTTTAATATTGTTGATTTTCCACTACCATTGCTACCTACAATCGCTAATCTTTCCCCAAAGTACACAGCTAGGTCGCTGTCCCTCAATAACGGTTTGTCGTATCCATGGTGAATGTCCTTTAACTGTACTACCTCTTTGCCACTGCGTTCAGACATCGTTAAATCTAAATTCATTTTCTTTTTTGTGAGGGGCTTTTTTACTCGCTCGATACGTGCTAATGCTTTTTCCATACTCTTAGCACGTCTATGCATAGAAGCATTCGGTGGATTTGCTTCATTCGCCCACTGCTTTAATCGTTTAATCGTTTCTTGCATTTTTTTAATTTTCTTTTGTTGTTCTTCATAGTCAGAAAACTGTTGTTCAATCTTCGCCTCTTTTTGTGCCATAAAAGCATCATAATGACCGCTATACGTAACGGCCTCTCCATCTTCAATTTCAATAATTTTATGGGCTATCTGATTCATAAAATGACGGTCATGGGATACAACAATGACAATGCCCTCAAAGTTTCGCACATAATTTTCAAGCCATTCAATTGCTTGCATATCAAGATGATTCGTTGGTTCATCTAATAGCAAAATAGAAGGCTTTTTTAATAAAATTTGCCCAAGCATTACCTTTGTTTTTTCTCCACCACTTAAGCTACTAAACGGCTGCTCCAGCATATCCGTAATGCCAAGCCCATTTGCGATCATCGCCAATTGGGCTTCTACTTCATAGCCCCCCAGTAACATAAACTGTTCCTGCACTTGCCCATATTGCAATAATATTTTATCTGTTACTGTTGACTGCATCTCATGCTCAAGTAGCGTCATTTTTGCCTTTAATGCATAAATATCCGCAAATGCCTCCTCCAGCACTTCTTTCACAGCATGTTGTGGATAATGTGGGATTTGATGTAAATAGCCAATCGTTGCTTCTTTACTTTTAATCATTCGCCCCTTATCAGGCATATCTACACCCGCAAGTAGCTGTAATAGAGTCGTTTTACCACTGCCATTCACACCAACAATGGCCACATGCTCACCACTATTTACCTCTAACTGTAAATTCTCGAATAATATATTTCCACCCATAATTTTTTGTATTTGTTCAGCTTTCATCTGCATCGTTTTTTCCTCCAATGAAACGCGCGAAACATCTTTAGAACACAAAAAAGACTGCTCCTTAACAAGCAGTCTTCCTCATTTAAAAATTTGTGAAAAAGAATGGTTAATTCGCTACGTTTGTTATTTGATTTTGCTTAAAAATAGACAGACCTATCCCGTTGTTCGCAAAATCAAAAGTAATCACACGTGCAAAATACATAGCTGTATCCACTTTTACACATGTTTTCATAGCGTTTTTATTCATTCCTTTTCACCTCCGTTCAAATTAATTAAAGCTATCATAACATTATTTAGACAATTTGGAAAGGACGAAATTTAGCAAACAATTTGTTTTTATAAATATACAAAAAGTCATTGTAGTTATATACTAGTAGGAAATAGAAATTATTTACCATTTTATTTAAATTTTTAGGTTATTGGTAGTGGGTTTTCATGCATAGTATGGATGTAGCTAAAAATGTGGAGGGACATTTAATGAAAAAGCTAAGTATGCAAAGTAAAATGAGCTTGTTAATTGTGGTCATCATTGGATTCGTACTGATTGCCATAGGTTTAATGAATACAAGCGAAATGAAAAAAACCTTACAAAATGAGTACAATACACGGCTCAACCAAATTTTAGATGTAAGTATACATAACCTTGACCAAACACACCCAGGTGATTGGCAAATAAAAAATGGTGTACTTTACAAAGGCAATGTAAACATAGCGAACGAAACGGCACTTATTGATACTTTAGGAGAGTTATCACAAGCTGCTATTACGATTTTTGCTGGCGAAACAAGAATCAATACAAATATTGTCAAAGATGGGCAGCGTGCTGTGGGAACAACTGTGGATCCTAAAGTGGCTGAGGTTGTCTTAACACAAGGGAACATTTACTCTGGCACAGCCGAAGTTGTAGGCAAACCCTATTTTACAAAATATAAGCCGATTAAAAATACAAACGGCGAAACGATTGGCATGATCTTTGCTGGTGTACCTTCAACTGACATTGATGTAGTAGCTCAAAAAATGTTACTAAAAACAGGGATTATAGCTGTGATTTCTGCCATTATTGCAGTGATGGCAGGCATGCTCTTTGTTCGTGGTATCGTGAAACCTTTGAAACAATTACATCAACAGCTAGAAACGATTTCAGCTGGGAAAGGCGATTTAACACAACAGCTTGTGGTGAATTCACAGGATGAGATTGGCAAGGTAGCAAAATCATTTAATGACATGCTTACAACGTTACGTAGTATGATGCAGCAAGTAGATGAAACAGCTAATCAAGTTTCCGCATCGTCTTTAGAGCTGTCTGCAACTGCAGGTTCTACTACGTCAACAACGGAAAAACTAACAGCCAATATGCAAGAACTAGCAAGTGGTGCAAGTACTCAAAAGCATAGTGCCAACGAGAATGTTGAAGCCATGCAAGATATTGCTGAAGGCATTCAACTAGTCACAGAAACTAATGGGGACGTGTCCACTTATGCATCTGATGCCTTTGATACAGCCAAACACGGTGAAAAAGCAGCACAAGAAATGCAGCTTCAAATGCAAGCTATGACCGAAGCCGTTCAAGAAAGTGCAAATGCCATTGCAGCTCTTGATACGCACGCCAATAAGATTGATGAAATTGTTGAAGTCATTCATGCCATTGCAGAGCAAACGAATTTATTGGCGCTCAACGCATCGATTGAAGCAGCCCGTGCTGGCGAACATGGTAAAGGCTTTGCTGTCGTCGCTGAAGAAGTACGTAAACTTGCTGAACAATCAAAAACGTCCGCAGCAGAAATTACGGACACTATTCATACAATGCAACAACTGTCTAAGGAAGCACGGGTGCATATGCAGCAAAGTAAACAGGAGGCCTCAACAAGCGAAGAGGTGGTCCACACAACAAGTAAAGCATTTGAAGAAATTACTTCGAAAGTGTCATTGGTGACAAATAAAATTCAAGAGGTTTCAGGAATTGCCGAGGAATTGTATGCAAGAATTGAACAGGCAAATGCTTCTACACAGATTATGGCCGAAATTGCCGTAGATGCTCGTGAACAATCAAAAGTCGTTACTCAAATTGCTGAAACGAATCTCTTATCAATGGATGACATTAATGATGCAGCTTCACAGCTAACAAAAAACGCAGAAACTTTACAGGATCTGATTCATCAATTTAAATATTAAGATGTAGTTAGAACAAAAAACATGAAGGGCTGGTTCATTCCCATCCCTTCATGTTTTCACTTTTTTCACAAACATTTTGACAACAGGTACAAGAAATATCGATACTACTAATACACGAAAGAGCTGAAAAGCAGTGACGATTGTCACATTTGCATGTACAGAAGCGGCGATAATTCCCATCTGATCAAGTCCCCCAGGCACAATACTTAAAAAACCTGTCCTAAAATCGAGACTATACAAACCTGTCATCACAAATGTTAGTCCATAGGCTGCCCCAATAAAAATACCAGCTGATACAAATGCATAAAAAATACGTCTCTTCGATAAATGTAAATCCTCTTTTTTCAACAATAACCCAATATAGATCCCAACCATCAATTGAGCAATATGAAGAAGGGATACGGGTATTCTAGGCACTTCTATCCCCACCATATTCACACCCATCAATAAAAATACTGGGCCAAGCATATAACCTGTTGGAATTTTAAGCTTTTGAGCAAGCCATCCTGCTAACCAACAAACAAGTAGTATACCGACAAGTCCCCATGTATACATTCCATTGTTCATAGAGCTGTTTCCACCAGCACCTGTCACCATTAATGGGACAAAGCCGACGATTAAAAGAACACGGAGGATTTGAAAGAACGTAATGACCACCATATCCATATCGCCTTGCTCCTCGGCAAAGGTCAAGACTTGTGCCATGCCACCAGGTACACAGCATGTCAATGCCGTTGCAAAATCCAAATCTGTACGTTTGGCTACTAAATAACTGACACCAAAAAATAATAAAATAAATACCACATTTAAAACGACAATACTCCCTAAAAAAAGCTTAATATCTTGTACGGCCTCTGGTGTAAAGGCAAAGCCAATAGAATACCCCGCTACGACTAAGCCAAAATTACGGAAGGAAGAGTGCCATCTCAATTGTACGTTGGTCGACAATTGTACGATGAGAACGGCTGAAATCGCGCCTAGCAACCAGGGCATAGGTATATGTAAAAATTGAAAAACAACAGCTCCTATTAGGCCAATGCCAAATGTGATCAACATATGCTTATCCAAAACAAACATACTAGCAACCCCTTACAACTAGATAACTATATTATGACGTTTCTTAAACTTCTTTTCTATTGAAGCGACTTTGTTTGGTTCGCTATGGCTAAAAAAGAACCTGTTATCGATGAATTTGAACCTCTTATTCAACAATTTCCCTTTGCTAAAATTTTCTATGCTACATTATTATTACCTGATTCAGCGTTTTCTCCAACCATGGAGAGTAAAGGAGGCCTCCTATGAAAATTCATTTAACCATTAATCATGAACTTGAAGAAACAGAGATTCATATACATGCCAAAGAATTCAATGAGCAAATAGAAAGACTGATGAAGCAACTCCAAGCATCCCAAACATCCATGCTAGATGGGTATTTTCAACAAGAAATTCATTTGCTAAAAATTTCTGATATATATTCCATCTATGCAGAGGATGCTAAAGTTTTTTTGCAAACGGATGAGCAAGAGTTTGAGTCCAAAAAAAAATTATATGAGTTAGAGGCACAGCTAGCCAAAGACTTTGTAAGAGTAAGTAAATCTACCCTTGTCAATATCCATAAAATCGCCTCAATACATATGGGCAAAATCGGTACAACACAAATACTACTCGAAAATGATGTAGCCATTCATGTCAGTCGAAAATATTTAAAAGAACTAAAGCGACACTTAGGCATTGGGAGGGATTCATAGCATGAAATATTTACGCATGATGATTATCGGTCTACTCATTTCCCTTAGCTCTTCTTATATCTTAGTGACACTTAGCGTCCTATCAAATAATGCGTTAGTGTCAGGATCAGAATTACTGGAGCAAATTATTATCGCAGCCATTCTTGGTATTGCGATCGGACTCCTATCCGTCATTTTTGATATCGAGCCATTGCCTTTTACGGTGCAGTTACTTTTACATTTAATGGCTGTTACAGCATGTGTATTAACAGCAGGCTATTTTGGGAATTGGTTTGAACATTCAGGAGTGCCATATGTGCTACTATCCGAAGCTATTATTTATTTTATTGTTTGGTGTATTCTTTACATTCTTCAGTTACAGGATATTGAAAAAATGAATCAAGAAATAAAAAAAAGAAAGGATTAACATAGATGACCTTTGCAATAAAAGTTGAGAATTTAAGTAAACAATATGGTGAACATCCTGCTGTCAAAGATATTTCATTTACAGTTGAACAAGGCACTCTGTTTGCTTTTTTAGGGGAAAACGGCGCTGGTAAAACTACAACGATTGAAATTCTTTGTACTTTAGTAAGAAAATCGAGCGGGAAAGTAACCATTAATGGTTTCACTCTTGACGCAAGCAATGATAACGCGGATATCCGCAAATCTATTGGTGTCGTTTTCCAGCAAAGTCTATTAGATGAACGATTAACCGTACGCGAAAATATCCTCCACCGAGGTAAAACATATGGTTTATCGAAAACACAACTTGCTGAAAACTATCAATTTGTCTCCACGTATTTACATTTAGATGATATCGAAAATCAAAAATATGGAATTTTATCAGGTGGACAAAAAAGACGAGCAGATATCGCTCGTGCACTCATTCATCGTCCTAATATTTTATTTCTAGATGAACCTACAACAGGTTTAGATCCACAAACGCGACAATTTGTTTGGCAAACTATCAAGCAGCTTCAACATGAAACCAATATGACCGTTTTTTTAACAACACATTATATGGAGGAAGCAGCAGTCGCTCACCAAGTCATTGTCTTAAAGCAAGGAAAAATTGTTGCACAGGGTACACCCGATGCGCTGAAAACAAAGTATGCCTATGATTCAATGGCTCTCGTTTTCCACAATCCTATAGAAGGAATAAAGTGGCTTGAAGAAAATACAATCTCTTACGCAGAAAGACAAGGAATTTACACAATCCGTTTAACGTCTACCCTGCAAGCACTCACCTTTTTAAAAAAAGCTGAACCACTCATTGCATCCTTTGAAGTCATAAAAGGATCAATGGATGATGTCTTTCTTCATATTATGGCAGAGGAGAGGTCGCGTAATGGTAGCCTTAATTAGTTTAGTCCAACGAAATAACAAGGTATTTAGAAGGGATAAAACACAAGTGTTCTTCTCCCTACTATCAGTCATTATTGTCATTGTGTTATACGCTGTCTTTCTTCAGAAAATGCAAATAGATGCCATAGAACGAATTACAAAAGCTACACCAGAATTAATCACAATGGTTAATGAATGGCTTGTAGCAGGGTTACTATCGATGATTGCCGTTTCTACTACACTTGGTGCATATGGCATTGCCGTTAAGGATCAGGAGTCAAAAGCACAAGCAGATTTTTTAACAGCTCCCCTTTCCCGTGCAACCATTCAGTTGAGCTATGTACTCAATGCGTTTATCATTGGCTGTATTTTTTCCTTTATCGCACTCATCGGCTGTGAAATCTTTATTGTAGCAACAGGTGGTAAGCTACTAAGCATTGGGGATTTCGTTCAAGTACTCGGCATTTTATTGTTGTCTGTTCTGCTCGCGAGTGTCTTTAATTTATTTCTTTCATTATTTGTGTCGACACAAAATGCTTTTTCAACCCTCGGCACAATCGTTGGGACAGTACTCGGCTTTTTATGCGGTGTCTATGTACCTCTTGGTGCACTACCAGGCTTTGCTCAAAATTTAATTATGTATTTCCCTATCAGTCATACAACATTATTGTTACGAAATGCATTTATGGACAGCTCTATCGGGGATGTTTTTAATGGTGTGCCTGCTTCCTATGTGGAAGACTATAAAATCAATTATGGCATTGTCTATGACCTCCATGGAAAAATACTCAGTACTTCAACTAGCCTAATCATTATCGTGTGTACAATCGTCATACTTGCGCTAGCATCT
The DNA here is from genome assembly GCF_009724685.1 of Lysinibacillus cavernae. Classification (GTDB taxonomy): domain Bacteria; phylum Bacillota; class Bacilli; order Bacillales_A; family Planococcaceae; genus Lysinibacillus; species Lysinibacillus cavernae. The sequence goes on along the minus strand of NZ_WMEF01000001.1, from coordinate 720,771 downwards.
ATAATTTTATTTAAAAGAAAATACAAATAAATTTTAACCAACAGATTTACACATCGTTTAGAAAACGATGTGTTTTTCATTGCATTTAAACAAACAATTTGTTATTTTAAATATAAATTAATAAACAAAAAATAAAAATGTTTATATTATTGGAGGATTCTCAATGGATGTGAATGAACTATTTTGGCAAGCTCCTATCGATGACCTTAAAAAGGGTTACCTCGACGAAGGCACACATTTCACCTGTCTATTGTGCGGTGAAAAAGTAGAAAAAGGGATAATTTATCCCTATGAAGGCTTATTGTACGAAGCCGAGAAAATGATGCAACAGCATATTACGATGGCGCATCAATCTGTTTTTCATTTCTTAAATGGTCTTAATAAAAAAATGACAGGCTTAACAGAACATCAAAGCCATATTTTACGCTTATTTTTTGAAGGAAAATCGGACCAGGAAATAAAGGAAGAACTAGAAATCGGCAGTGCCACGACCATTCGCCACCACCGTTTTGCTTTAAAGGAAAAGGAACGCCAAGCGAAAATGTTGTTGGTCATGATGGAGTTATTGAAGGAACAAGATCGGAAGGAGGATACATTTGTGTCTATTCATAAAACAGCTACAATGGTTGACGATCGCTATAACGTCACCCTCTCAGAAGAACAGCAATTATTAGAAAAATTATTTCCACACGGTGTTGGCAAGGAGCTAGTGCGCTTCCCTAAGCGTGAAAAACAGAAAATTGTTGTACTTCGTGCCATTACAAAATTCTTTGACGATGAAAAACAATATACAGAAAAAGAATTAAACGAAGTCATCAAACCGATGTATGAAGACTACGTCCATATACGTCGCTACTTAATTGAATACGGTTTTCTAGACCGCAAAGCAGACGGTAGTGCTTATTGGGTTAAAAAATAAGAAGGCAGGTTATTGAAATGGATCATAAAAAAGAGTTAAAAGAAATGTATAAGGATATGAAAATTGAAGCGGGCGTTTTTACAATGACCAATACCCAAACAGGGAAAGTATTTGTGGGTAGCTTTAATAATTTGAAGCGTTTAAATGGCTTTCAATTTATGCTCAAAACCAATACACATACGAATAAGGAGCTTCAAGCGGATTACAATTCATTTGGTCAAGACGCTTTTGAGGTGGAAATCGTTGACTATTTAAAGAAAAAGGAAGAGGGCTATTTCGATGCAAAAAAAGAGCTCGAAAAGCTAGAACAAAAATGGCTCGACACGCTAAAGCCTTATGGTGAGCGTGGCTATAATTCTTAAGCTTCTATCCTAGCGCATTTACCTAGATTGATGAAGGTAAATGCGCTGTTAATTTCCCTAGAAACATCATTTATTCACTTTTAGTAATTGAATTTCCTGCTGGGCTTTTTTCGTTAATTTACTGACAACAAGCTCATAGGAATGTTGAATAAGATTTTCTATCAAATCCATTGGAACATCCTCAGCATCCATATAAATGGAGTTCCAATGTGTTTTATTCATATAATAACCAGGTATTATGCTATCATAGGATTCTCGTAATTCCTCTGCTCGCGCAGGCTCGCATTTTAACGTAAGCACTGGCTTGCCAGTGGCATTTCCCCCAATCATGGCATACAATTTCCCGCCAATATGATAGCGATCTGCTTGCCATTCTTCCTTATAGTCATAAGTTGTTCCTTGAAGTTGTAAACAATAAGTATGAATCATTTCTTTTTCCATCTTTTCTAATCCCCTTTCGACCCCAAAATAAAAACACACGTTCGATTATAGTTAGTATAACCTAAAACGTGTGTAGGGACTAGCCTTATTATTTAGCTCGTACTTCGATCAAACATCCCCATAACCTCTGTAGTCTGTAAGATATTCACAAACGACTTTGGATCGGTTTCCTTGATCGTGCTTTTTACATCTGCGAGTTGATAGCGCGTAATAACGGTGATTAACACTTTACGACCTTCGCCAGAATATGCTCCTTTCGCATCGATAATCGTTACCCCACGATGAAGCTTTTCTAATAGTTGCTGTTTGACCTCGTCGCCTTTACTCGTAATAATCATCAGTGTTAGTTTAATATGACTGGTATGAATCGTATCTACTACTTTTCCTGTAGCATAAATGGAAACAAGCGTTAATAATGCCGCATCCCAGCTAAAGACAAAGCCGGAAGCTGCCACTACCACACCATTCATGACAGCAATTAAGGTTCCAAGTGGAAAATCACGTTTACGGCTTAATAGCATGGCGATAATATCAAAGCCCCCTGAAGAACCTGCTGCACGGAAAATCATCCCCATCGCAAAGCCTACAATGACACCACCAAATAATGACGCAAGGATTGGCTCTTGTGTCGCTTTGTGAATCGGAATAATATATAAACTCACTGATAAAACAGCGACTGAAAGAATCGTATAGCTGATAAATCGCTTGCCTAGCTTCATCACACCTAAAATCAGCAAAGGCAAGTTAAGTAGTAAATTTAACACCCCTGTATTCAACGGGGTAATAATCCCAAGCATGATCGCAATACCGCTCAATCCCCCACTCAATATTTCATGGGGGATTAACAAATAATTATAGGCAAAGGCCACTAGAATCGAAGAAAGAGTAATTATAATCACATTACGCATAATGATGTCCCCTATCAATTAACGACCAAATTTTGATACATCTTTTTCATAGACTACCCAACTTCACTAGATGAAAAACCTATTTCCTTACTTTTTCTTCTGTTCTTCCTTTAAAGGACCATTTTGTTTGTATTCATCAGTATCAGCGACCTTATAGATGCGTTCCAACATCGGTGGATGCGTATATCGGAACCATTTCACCAAAAGCGGTGGGTTGACCTCGCTTAAACCTGAAATCGTTAGCTTTTGAAATGCAGTTACAGCCGCTTCTCGATCATTCATAAGTTTAATCGCATATTGATCCGCTCTTGTTTCCTGATATCTTGAAACGAAATTCGACACTGGATTGGAAGCAAATAATAAAATGGAGGTAATAAGTAAAAATAATGGATATGAGCTGATACTACTGAGTTTATTAATTTTAAATACCTGTCCATATCGTGCAACAAGCCGTCGCATCATTTTTGCCGTTAGCCACAGGCCTACCAATGTTAGTAATAAATAGCCTGCGATGCCAAAATAAATATGCTTTTCAACATAATGGCCCATTTCATGCGCCATAATAAACAAAATTTCATTGTCCGTCAGTCTATTTAATGTAGTATCCCAAAGGACAATTCTTGAATTGCTACCAATACCTGTAACATAAGCATTTAAGGCATTGGTCTTTTCAGCCATATTCACCTCATACACATGCTCTGCTGGAATATTTACCTGCGTAGCAAGTGATAGTATCTTGGTTTCTAGCTCTTTATTTTTCAACGGATAAAAATCATTGTACAAAGGATCGATAACAACTGGCTGGATGAACATCACAAAGATTGTAAAGGGGATGGTTAATAGCCATGCATAGAACCACCATCTTTTCTCGCTCTTTTTAATGAGCCAATAAATGACCGTCACAATAATGAAGCTCATGCCAAAGCTCACCCAAAAATCAATAACACCATCCTTCATCCAAGACCCAAATGCTTGCGTACTGATTCCATAGCTTTTACTGAGATAATAACGATAATAATCAAGTGGGAATAAAACAATATATAGTAATACAGACAATAGGAATAAGTAGCCTGCATTTTGTAATAGCCTCCACTTCGTTTGGGATGTCGTCACTTTCTCAAAATAACGCGAGACACCCAACAGTAAAATCATGAAGTAAACAAGCCATTCCAAAGGTGTCGCTACAAAAAATAAAAAGTTCCGTATTTTTGAATATTCACCACTTAAAAAAAGTTCTTTACCAGACATAAACATCACTGGATCTGCAACAGTTCCTTGTAAAGCACTAGGTATTTTACCTCCTCCACTATGGAATATATACCAGTACATACAAAGCACGTAAACACCGAATAATAGTAGCATAACAATGCCCATTTTTTTCGCTATGTCATTTCCCCCTCATATCAACCAAAGTTCGTCCTATAGTAAGTGTAATCGAAATTATCAAAGTTAGAACAAGCATGGACCTACTTTTTTATCCTCTCTGTTCATAAAGAAAAATTTGCCCCCCTCTATCCAATGTGTCTTTAAAAACTCTTCAATTATCAAAATATTACAATTTTATAACAACCCTACTTATTTATCCAGAAAAAATATTGTTTTACCACGTTAATCTATACTGAAATAGCCTGCGGAAAATAGCTGTTCTTATAATTAATGAATTTGTCAAAATGTCGGTTTTCGAAGTAGCGAAGCAACTAAAAATGTCTCCTGTTATGACATAATTCCACAGGTAGTCGTAATAACATGGAATGGGAGGATATTTTTAAGAAAGGAGGATTGTCCTTGCTAACCAGGCTTCTAACAAAGGATTGTATACAGCTTGCAAACTTTGTCCATTCATGGCAAGAATCGATTTATTTGGCTGCAAGCCCATTAGTTCAGCAAAACAAAATTGAACAACGCTATGTTGAGGCCATGATTCAATCCATTGAGCAATATGGCCCCTACATTATCATTACACCAAAAGTGGCCATTCCACATGCACGTCCAACTGATGGTGTCCATGAACTAGGAATGAGTTTGCTACGTTTACAAAAGCCTGTTTATTTCAGTCCTAGTCAGCCTGTTAACTTAATTATTGTGCTAGCTGCCATTGATAACGCTTCACATCTACAAGCTTTAGCTGATCTAACATTAGTATTACAAGATACCGAACAGATCGACTGTCTTATTGCATGTCAGCATGAAGACACCATATGGGAGAAAATCAAACAATATACGACAAAGGAGTCAACAGGATGAAAATTTTAGTCGTGTGCGGGAGTGGTTTAGGAAGTAGCTTTATCTTAGAATTGAATGTTAAAAAAGCATTGGAGGCATTGGGTAAAGATGCAGAGGTTTCCCATACAGATTTAGCATCAGCGAAAGCGGAGAAAGCAGATATTTATTTAGGTGCTGCAGATATTGTCAATGAATTAGCTATAAACAAAGGAATTATTGTCAGCATCGTCAATATGATGAGTATTTCAGAAATAAAAGGAAAGCTTGAACCCTTGCTTTAAGCATAAAAAATTTGGATAGGATGAGGTGTTGGTATGTTAGATGTTATCATGCATGACATTTTAGGAACACCAGCTATACTAGTCGGCCTATTCGCATTTATTGGTTTACTTATTCAAAAGAAATCAAGCTCCACTGTTCTTTCAGGTACCTTAAAAACAATCATGGGCTTTGTCATTCTTGGTGCAGGTGCAACCGTTTTGATTGGCTCATTAGATCATTTTAGTAAAATGTTTGATCATGCCTTTCAAGTTCAGGGAGTCATTCCCAACAACGAGGCCATCGTGGCAGCTGCTCAGACTAACTTTGGAACAGCTACTGCACTGATCATGGTATTTGGTATGATTGTGAACCTATTACTCGCTCGATTTACGCCATTAAAATATATCTTCTTAACTGGGCATCATACATTATTTATGGCTTGTTTAATCGCTGCTTCATTGTCAGTAGGAGGTATGAGTGGCACACCTCTTATTATCGTTGGATCTATTATTCTTGGTCTTTGTATGGTTGTATTCCCTGCTATTTTACAACCAACTGTTCGGCAAATAACAGGTAGTGACGATTTTGCTGTCGGTCACTTTGGCAGTATTGGCTATTATGTTTCTGCAAAGATTGGTAAGCTTTTTGGCAATAAAGCGAAAACAACAGAGGACATACAAGTACCGAAATCACTAGGCTTTTTACGAGATACATCTGTCGCTATCTCTTTAACTATGAGTATATTTTTTGTCATTGTTGCCCTTTTCGCAGGACCTTCCTATATTGAGGCACAATTATCTGCTGGTTCTAACTTTATTATTTTCGCTATCATGCAAGCGATTACATTTGCTGCAGGCGTTTATATTATTCTAGCTGGTGTACGGATGTTAATTGCTGAAATTATTCCTGCCTTTAAAGGCATTGCTGATAAACTTGTTCCAAACACAAAACCAGCACTAGATTGCCCAACTATTTTTCCATTTGCACCGAATGCGGTCATTATTGGTTTCATATTTAGTTTTTTAGCAGGGCTTGTCTCCATGTTTATACTCCCCTTTATCGGACTAAAAGTCATTGTTCCTGGACTTGTTCCCCATTTCTTCACAGGTGCTGCAGCGGGCGTTTTTGGAAATGCTACAGGTGGTAGAATTGGTGCCATGTCAGGGGCTTTTGCAAATGGTTTATTAATTAGTTTTATTCCAGCCATACTCCTTCTATTTATGGGCGATATTGGCTATGAAGGAACAACCTTTGGCGATTCAGATTTCGGCATTATCGGCATTATTATTATTAATTTATTAAAATTATTCGGAGCTGTTTAAAATCTAGATAAAAGTCCTACGCAGATTGCGTAGGGCTTTTATCGTTAATGTACATACATGGAAAACTAGGGAATTTCAACAAATTTATTATTTGATTAGTCATCTAGCTTTATATTATTAACTTATTATGTATATAGATTTGGATATATATTCTTATAGATCATACAGAAATTTATTTTATTCGTTGTCTGACATCCGACTAAAAATATTAAATTTTTGCCGATATATACTTTATAAATAAGGAAACAACAGGAGGTACGCATTTTGAAGAAATTAATGATTACTTTTCTTTTGATTACTCTGTTAATCGCAGGCTGTTCATCAGCACAGACAGAGACATCAAATGAAGGATATAAGATAGGTATTTTACTATCTGATGCAGGACTGGGAGATGAATCATTTAATGATTCTGCTTTTAAAGGACTTGAAAAGGCGCGAGACGAGCTCGGTATTTTGTTTGATTATAAAGAGGCCCCAGATGGTAATTATGAAGAAAAGCTGAACGAACTTGTAGCTGAAAAATATGATATCATCATTGCTCTCGGTTTCTCTGTGCAAGAAGCACTAGAAAAGACAGCTAAACAAAATCCTGAGCAACAATTCATACTGATTGATGGACAATCTGAGGTTGACAACATTATTTCGATTACCTTTAAAGAACAAGAAGGTAGTTTCTTAGTTGGCATGGTTGCTGCTATGACAAGTAAAACTGGAAAAATTGGCTTTATTGGTGGTGCAGATGCTCCCGTTATACATCACTTTGAAAATGGTTTTATCGAAGGAGCTCGTTACGTACAACCAACTATTGAAATTATGAGTGATTATGCTGGTACATTTGATGATACCCAGGCTGGGGCAGCAATATCAGCTCGATTTATCAAAAACAATGTTGATTTTATTTACCATGCAGCTGGATTCACTGGCTTTGGAGCAATTAAAAAGGCTGAAGAAATGGGCATTTATGCAGCAGGTGTTGATATCGATCAATTTTTTGTTGCTGAAAAAACAGTTGTTACCTCTATGCTGAAAAATGTGGATCATGCCGTCTATCAACTTGTGAAAACGTTAGTAGAAGATGGCAAGATTGCTGAAAAATCATTTGCATTAGGTTTAGCAGATCAAGGTGTGGGACTAGCAGATATTCGTGTTATTAAACTGACGGCTGAGCAACAGGCTGCCATTAAAAAGGCACAAGAAGACATTATTTCAGGCACGATAAAAGTTACTGCAGAAAAGGGGAACGGCCAGTGACATTACGCAAAAAATTATTTATGAACACACTGATACCAATCGTGCTTGCAATGGCTATGATTGGCTTTATTATCATTCAAACATTTAATATCCAAACAACAGCACAGGATGATACGGAACTTTTACTTGCAGTGAAAGAGCTAGAACAAAGTTTGGTTGTTGCCAGCCAATCATTAAATAATTACACCTATTTAGACAGCGAAGCAAATAAAAACGAAGCTCTTGCTATTTTACAAGAAACAAAAAGTAATTTAGAAGCATTAGCCTCTCTCTCAAAAATACCTGATCATAAAATTATCATCGATAAAATCACTGGTAAATTCGAACAACTAGAAAAAGCTACAGAAAACGGCTTTCAAGAAAACAACCGCTCTGAGATTAAAAAGCAGTCCATCAGAATTAAAGGCATTTTAAACGATATGCATTTGCTCAAAAAAGAAACGAATGAATGGTATCAAGAAATGATACAAGTAACAAAGCAAAAAATTGGTTTCATAACAACCACAACGATCATAGGTAGTGTGCTATTAATCATTGCAACGATCATTTATTCATATGTTGCTGCGCAAAGAATTACCAAACCTATTAATCAGATTGTAGGTTGTGCACAGGCTGCAGCGACAGGCGATCTAACAATAGATACCTCTACCCTCTCCTATCAATCAAACAGTCGATATGAGATTGATCAATTAACAGAGAGCTTTTCAAAGATGATGAATAATTTAAAAAGTACAGTGCAATCCATCGATCATATCGGAAAAGATGTAAACTTATTTACACAAGATGTAACAAGCCATATGATGAACATTCATGAAGGTAGCAATCAAATCGCAACATCTACAGATGAATTAGCAAAGGGCAGCTACACGATGTCAGAAGATATTCAATCAGTAGCCCTCCTCATGAATAATATGGCTGAGCAATTTAAGGGCGTTATGCACACGAGTGAGCAATCAGCCAATAATGGCAAACAGGCACTGGAGGCAGTTCAAAATGGTCAGTATTCATTAGAAAAACAATCTACCATTGCTAAGGATATTTCAACCACATCAATTGATATTAAAGAGGCTGTAACTCAATTTTCGCAGTTTACTTCAGAAATTGAAGGAGCGGCCAATGTTGTTCACACGATTGCCAGCCAAACGAATCTATTAGCGTTAAATGCTGCTATCGAGGCTGCACGTGCTGGAGAAGCAGGTAAAGGATTTGCCATCGTAGCTGAGGAGGTAAAAAAGCTCTCTACAGAAACGGAGAATGCAACGACTTTAATTTCTTCTATGGTAACCCATATTCAAGAAGGTATTGCACACATTCTTTCTACGGCTGAGCGAGGGTACCAACTGTCAAATGAACAATCTCACTCGATGGTAGAAACAGAACACTCATTTGCCGCTATTGCTGCTCATATTGCCGACATCCATCAAGATTTACAGCATCTTACAAAAGAAATGGTGCAAACAAATGAGATGAGCGAACAAGTAAATACTACCATTGAAAATATTTCAGCGATTACAGAAGAGACAGCAGCTGGTACAGAAGAAATTTCGGCATCCACTCAGGAACAGTTACTATCCTTCAATAAAATTAATGCAAAAATAGTCGATCTTCAAGAAATGACAGATACTTTGATGAATGAGCTAAAGAAATTCACATTATAATTTCAATGACCCCGAAAAAATCCAGTGAAAGAAATTTTCACTGGATTTCATGTTGTTTATAAAGTTAATCCACCGTCAACTAGCACGATTGAGCCTGTCATATAGCTTGCCTTATCAGATGCTAGGAACACAACCATTTCTGCTAGTTCCTCTGGTTTTGCATAGCGTCCCATTCTCATATTTGGAATTTCTTCCGGAATATAGCCACCTGTTTCAAACATAGTCGTTACACTATTTGTTAACGCTGTCTCTACTCCACCTGGACAAATACCGTTGATACGAATACCTTTTTTCACATACTCTAAAGAAGCAGATTTTGTTAAACCAACTACTGCATGCTTACTTGCAGAATAAACAGCCATACTATGCTCACTACGAACACCTGCTGTTGAAGCCGTATTAATGATAGAGCCGCTACCTTGTCCTTCCATAACTTTTAAAACATGTTTTAAGCCAAGGAATACACCTTTCACGTTGATAGACATAATACGATCATATTCTGAATCATCAATCTCTGTTAATGGAGAAATTTTTTGAATAACCCCTGCATTATTGAAGAAAACATCAATACGTCCATAAGTTTCAACGGCAGCATTGACATATTTCTGAACATCTTCACTTTTCGAAACGTCTGCCTGAACGAAAATGCCTTCTCCGCCTTGCTCTTTAATCAAATTTACTGTTTCTTCCCCAGTCTCTTTGTTGAAATCAACAACAACCACTTTTGCACCATTGCTAGCAAGTTTCAAACTGCTGGCTCTTCCAATGCCGCTTCCAGCTCCCGTTACAACTGCAATTTTATTCAAAAGATCCATCTTTCATTCCTCCCTAGCTTTTTGAATTCATTGTCTATTTTATTGCTACTTCTCCATAATTTATTGTATTATTCTACACAAAATAGTACTTTCTCATTGTAAATGCATTTTGATTGCATCATTAGGAACTGGGGTGAAGAAACGTGAAAATTTCCACAATCGATCTTCAATACATAAGCCAACTAATTTATGAAACACATCATCTTCCTGTCTCTTATGTCGACTCATTCGGAGAAATAATCTTTGAATATACATCAACAGCGTTTCAAAATAGTCTTTTATACGCTTCTTTAAAGGAACAGCTAAAAGCATACCCTTATCATGCGGCTTCAAATGACTACCCAATTTTTTTCTCTACTGCTGAATTTAATTACTTCTATATTAATTTGAATATGGATGATCAATATTTAGGAGCAATTGTAGTTGGTCCTTCCCTTTCTCTAGATATAGCAGAAGGCGTAATGCTAAATATCTGTCAGGATGAAGAAGTGATTCCAACTCTTCATTATCAACAATGTTTAGCCATCAGTTTATTTGTTTATTATGCAATCTACCAAAAAAAATTAACTAAAACGGCTGTCATTCATCACAACCAAACGCTCAAGCCTATCCTTCGTCATGAAGAAAATACCGCTCTTGAGCTTTCATATGCAAGAAGAAACGATATTGTTCATACAAACCTTTACTATGAAAAAATATTGTTAGACTATGTGAAAAATGGACGTATGGAGAAATTAACGGAGGTTCTAAACTACTCAATTGTCGAGCAAGCCGAACTTGGCGTACTTTCAAAACGCAACAGTTTAAGAAGTATACAAAATTTAATGATCATAGGTGTCGCACTAGTTTGTCGTGCAGCAATTGAAGGTGGATTAAATGAAGAAACTGCCTTTACATTAAGTGATTTTTATATCCAAAAACTAGAGGATCAAAGCAGTCTCATCGGGATACTTTCCTTAATGGAGGAAGCCATTTACGATTATACAAACCGTGTATCACGAGCTAAAGTAGGAAAATATTCAGCGACAATGACAACATGTATCCATTTTATTGAAAATAATCTCTATGGTGAAATGACACTAGATCAACTTTCAGCTATTTGTCAGTTAAGCCCCAATTATCTTTCCTCCTTATTTAAAAAGGAAGTAGGAATTTCCATTAGTGAGTATATGCAGCAGCAACGGATTGACGAGGCAAAAAAGCTACTAACATTTACAAACTATCCCATTTTAGACATTGGTACATTACTTAATTTTACAGATCAAAGCTATTTCATTAAAGTCTTTAAGAAGTTTACTGGTATCACACCTAAGCAATATAGAAATAAATTTTCTCATAAGTGATTTGCTGTGGAGAGAAAGTGAAAAGGCTCACGGAGCAAAATCTCACTTTCTCTTTACGTATTGGTAGTAATACATGTATGCCCTAATACATACCTTATATTAAAACGTAATCATTACACTTTAAGGAGGTATATGTGGAGCGTCTTCCTATTCCTAAGTATGTATTTAATTTTTGGTTCATCTTCATTTTAATTGTAGGTTTTCTTCCACCACTGATACTTAACTTCTCAGTACTAAAAGGGCTAATTTCCTCTTTACTCAGCCTTCATACGATATTTTTAAGTATATTAATCGAAGCATTACCTTTTGTATTAATTGGGATACTGATTGCAGGCTTTATTCAGATTTTCATCACAGAGGAGCACATTCAAAGATGGATTCCTCGGAATACTTTAATGGCCGTAATCATGAGCTGTCTTGTGGGAGCATTATTTCCAGCCTGTGAATGTGGGATAGTTCCTATTGTTAGAAGATTAATCGCTAAAGGAGTTCCTATACATGCAGCAATAGGCTTTATGTTAACAGGTCCACTCATTAATCCAATTGTGATTCTCTCAACCTACATGGCCTTTGGTAATAATTTTAAAATCGCCATTCTTCGTATGATAATAGGCTTTGTCATAGCCATTATTGTAGCATTACTTATTAGTTTGTTTTTTAAAGGTTCTCAATTTAAAGGTTCCTTACATCCCCCTTCATCGTCAATCAATACACAAACACCATCATTCATCACAAAATTATTAAATATGTTTAAACATGCCATCGATGAATTTTTTGATATGGGCAAATACTTAATTATCGGGGCATTTTTGGCTGCCTTTGTCCAAACCTATGTATCTACCAAAACACTCGTAGAAATAGGAGATGGCCTATCCACTTCTATATTGGTCATGATGAGCTTAGCCTTCATTCTTTCACTCTGCTCAGAAGCTGATGCCTTTATTGGTGCATCCTTTAACGCTATATTCTCTACCCCTTCTATTCTTGCATTTCTCATTTTTGGCCCTATGATTGATTTGAAAAATACCATTATGTTGATGAGCGTTTTTCGCTTAAAATTTGTTTTAACGTTAGTCGCCTTAGTCGCTACAGTTGTCTATTTTAGTATATTGATCCTTTCAGCGTATCTCTAAGGGGGGAAACTATGAAATTTCACTTTCAACAAGCGCTAAGAGCCCTTATGCTACTCGCTTTTTCAGCTATGATTGCCAGCCTGCATTGGACTGAGGAACTAACAAAATTCATTAATCCTAAATATGAAAGCCTTAGTCAAACAGCCAGCATTTTATTTTTTATCCTGTTTCTTGTTCAACTGACAAGAGTTGTTTCACTTTCAAAGACTACACAGCATTGTCACGATACTGGACAAGCTTGTTGTTCACATCACGACCATGGTCAATCAGTCTTTACACGAAAAAAAATAATTTCCTATTTAATTATTATGACACCAATTATAACGGGCTTCTTTGTGCCTGCAAAAATTTTAGATGCTGCAATCGCTGATAAAAAAGGCGGGGCTTTCATTCTTACACAACAAAGTCAAAAGTCAAAAATAGAGGATTATCTCACCACAAATGAAACGATTGATGAAAACATCTATGATGAGCATGATCCCGATCCTAGACTCATAGAAGAAAAGCAGGAGATGACAAAAAAACAATATGAACAATTAAAGCAAAAACTAGCACAACAAACTACGCTGAAAATGACAGATGATGATTATACGATTTATTACGAGGAGATTAATCAGCATTTAGCAAACTATTTAGGTAAGCAAATACAGCTAAAGGGCTTTGTTTTAAAGGAAGAAAGCTTTACGGAAAATCAATTAGTTATTTCAAGATTCCTCATAACCCACTGTGTCGCTGATGCAAGTATCGTGGGCTTTCTAACAGAATTTCCTGAGGCAACTACTATCACTGAAGATACATGGATTGAAGTAATAGGTACTATCGGTCAAACAACTTATGAGGGTGCAAGCTTACCTGTTATCCATATTGATGATTGGGTAACAATAGAACAACCCGAATCCCCCTACCTATACCCTATTACTATTCGGATGAGCTTCTAAAATAACAAAAGGGCAAAGTATATACCAACGACATCTTTGCCCTATTCTACTATTAATTTGGTAGTAGCACATCTAAACCTAAATGAGAGCGCAATGTGGTACCTTCATATTCAGCACGGAATAACCCTTGTTCTACTAACCTTGGTAGTACGTCACTAAAGAATAAATCTAAAGATTTCGCAGGACCACCTGGAACAGCGATAAATCCATCCAATGCGCCCTTTTCATAAAAAGTAACGATTTGATTGACAATATCCTGTGGTGTGCCGATTGCTACAAGATGAGCTGAACCAATTACTTCTGGACGTGCTAGCAATACTTCAACAGTCGGTTCATTTTCAATAATATAGCGACGCACCAAATCAGCATGTGTTTTACTACGTACTTTTTGATCTTTTGGTGGCAACATATCAATGGTCACATGATCGTGCAGTGCCAAATGACGAACATCCATGCCAATAACTGATTCCAAAGCATTGAAACGACGTTCAAGTGTTAAATATGCATGTGCTTGACGGTGCATTTCTAATGCTTCCTCATATGTATCACCGATAAAGAAATAAAGTCCTGGTAACAAACGAATATCATTTGCTGAACGTCCAATCTCAACAGCGCGTTTACGTAAATCATTACGCATTTCAATACCAACTTCCATAGCCGGTGTCGCAGCAAAAATAGCATTCGAAACTGTTGCTGCAAACTGACGCCCTACATCCGATGCACCTGCTTGAAATAGCGGAATATCTCCTGCTGGATGCATAGGAATATTTAATGGACCTTTACACTGAAAAAACTCACCTACATGATCAATTGGCTTCACAAGCTCTTTTATTTTCTCTAAATTCCCATCTGTATCTAACAATTCATAAGGATGACTATGCCATAGCTGATTGACAACCTCAGTACATTCTTCTGCTTTAGCATACCGTTCCTCTGATGAAGGCATAGGTTCGTTACTGAAATTGTAGGCCCCATCGATAGAGGTCACGATGTTCCACCCTACTCGTCCATCACTAATCCAATTCAATGATTGTAATTGACGCGCAATCAGATAAGGTGGCGTAAATGATGTAGAGATTGTCGTAACTAAACCAATTTGCTTTGTTTCTCTAGCGACTGCTGCCATTAAAAAGCTAGGGTCTAATCCAACTGTTCCTTTCGTTTTAGCCATTAATTCTGGATGAGCTATTAAATAATCAGCCTTAAATACAAAATCTAACTTGGCTGCCTCAGCACGCTGTGCAAATGCAATATGTTCCTCAATCAATGCACCTTTTTTGCCAGAATCACCGTGCACAGCTAAATGCATACCAATAATAAGATGTCTTTTCATAGGCAATTGACTCTCTCCTCACTTTAAATGAAAATGATTATCATTTTCATAATAAACATTCCTTTCAAAGATTGCAATCAATTACTTAAAACTACCAATTCAAACAGTTTTATATTACGACCATTTTTTCTTTGTTGATAGGTTAAATCGGCGCTGCAAAAATTTGTTTTTCTGCTGGGTCCCAAAGGACAATTCCCACATCCTGTTTCTGATCGATTACCCTAACTGTAATGGGAATATAATCAAATAAAATCGTATTTAATTTAGTACTAATCAACTGTAACAGACCAACCAATTCCGTATCATTAATAAGAGGAACGTTTACTTCTATTTTAATATCCGTTAGTTTGCCATTTTCATATTGAAGCTTACCATTTATTTTAGGGTTTAATTGTTTAAACCCTTCTTGAATATCCTCTTTAAAAATTAATAATTTATTATATACGTTTTGGTCTAAACTAAATAATGCATCTGATGGGAACGTATAATGCTTCTTATCAATCTCAGACCATTTTGATATGGTATCTTCCTCTTTAGGAATAAATGTTTCTACTAAAAAAACGCCTGGAAGAATATCGTTTATATTTGATTCTTGATATAAAGTTAAATAAATAGGAACTTTCGGTAACTTTTTATTGTTTCTCATATCCTTAACAATCTTTTCAGCTACTTTTTCACCGTATTCTTTTACATCATTGATATCATCATCGTTTTGATCTACTTTTACTTGGCCAGTGTAAATTAAACCTTCGGCATCGGTTACTCGTATGTCATAAAATTCATTTAACGAGATCGCAATCGACATGCCCTCTAATTTGTCATTTTCTTTATTAATAAAATTATGTTCTAATACATGAGAGAGGATCAAAGGATATTTTTTTTCATCCTCTAAAACATCGCCAGTCCTATTTTTAATGGCTGGGTTTAAACCAATTCCTTCTTCTGATTTTCTGCCCAACCATTGACTAATCATTTTATCATTCAAATATTGACCTTCCTGCATAAAAAACTTATCTGTTGAAAAATGATTTGCTGATAAGTCCATGAGTCCTATTTCTATTTCACTTATATTTAAGGCATTGTTTATATTTTTTATTATTAAGCCTCTAGTAATATTAGACTTAGCAGGTTGTTGAAATTCATAAACTTCCTTTTTTTGAATAGATGAACTATACATTTTTTCGTTATTAGCAACACCCTCATCCTCTCCACTACAAGATGCTATAAACAAAATTGGCGCTATTAACAATAACATTCGCTTTCTTTTTTTCATGACGATTACTCCTCGATCATTATGTATAATAAAAAAATTCCATAACTCAACCATACCAAATTCGCCCAAATAAAACAGTATATTTTTTACAAATAAAACCTTTTATATCTAAATAAGGATACTACTGAAGCAAAAAAAGACCTATGTCCGAGAAAATACGAACATAGGCCTTGCCATATAGTAGATCGTTACTAAAAGTGCTATTTTTTTTCGTGGGGGCTTCCCACCTTTGAGCGATTGTGAAAAAATTAACATTTGTTATTTCGCATTTTTATCAGGTTGGTGAATACCAAATACATTGCCTTCGGTATCGACATAATATCCTTGCCATGCCATTCCAGGTAGAGCATATTTCGGTATTGCAACCTTGCCACCATTTTCAATGATTTTGGCTTCTGTTCCTTCGTAGCTTTCAACACCCATTGTACAGGCAAACCCGTTCAACGCTTGGTTTGCTTCTGGCGGAGGTCCTTGACGTTGCATTAAAGCACCATTGATGCCAAGTTCATCCTCACCACCTGTTACTGCTCCAAAGTAAGGCATTCCTGCATAGTCACTCCAATCTTCAAATGACCACCCAAATACTTTTCCATAGAAGCCCTTTGCTCGCTCCATATCATTTACATGAATTTCAAAATGAACTAATCTCCCCATAGTATCCTCCTCAAAGACCCAAATTGTTGAATACATATACTATAAAGCATTTTTACAAGGTTGGAAAATAAAACAACTAGATATTAATGAATTTTCTATTAATTCAATTTATCTATCACAATGTATTTATACTTTTAACCACAATGATTTCCTTGAAATCACGTATTGTTCTCTATTTCCATTCAAACTCATATGTTGTTAATTTTGACTCACATACAAACCCTAATTTATTCGCTAAACGCTTAGAGCCATGATTTGTGTCCATTGTTGACCAGTGTGGCACTAAATCATTTTTTAAACAATGCTCTAAATAAGCACCACATACTAGAGTCGCTAATCCTTTATTCAAGTACGTATCATCAAATGTTTCTACACTAATTTCATGTTGATCTTCATACACACAGCAAGAAAAGCATGCACTTAGTATGGTATGACCCTTTGTGATGCAATAGCCAAACCCATCTTGATGAAAGTCCTCCAGCGAATACCATACCTCCTCCAATACACCTTTAAGAATTCCATCTGAATCGTTTCGGATTACCTCATTATTTATTCTCTTCAACGTTAAGTTATCTGGTAAAGTAATGTATTGTTTTTTCAAAGAATGAAACATTTCAGGATCAAAATGATAGTACAGTTCATTATCTGTTTCATATTCTTTATGAGCAATCGCCTTTTCTATTGCTTGTCCCCATTGATTATTTTGTACAACTGCAATAAAGTAAGTACCTCCACAGGATTCGTACGTATCCATTTTTAATTGATTATCAATAAAATCAGGTAAAGCATCGAGAAATGCTTGATTTGTCACATCTCCTATAAAGAAACTAATAATACCTGTTTCATCTATTAGTGCTGTTGTTGGCTCCTCTGGGTTATCTACATAAATTGATCCTCTATTTACCCCGTTTATAATGGCATTTATAGTTAAAGTATTCTTCTGAGCAGGATCTAGCAAATTTTTAACTTTATAGTAGTCTTGTCTGTCCAATTTATAAATCACCATAAAACAGCTCCTTTAAAGTAATATAAATAGCTTTATAATTGACTATACACTAAAAAAGCATCCGTTATATTAAATTGCTCAGTGCGGGAACTTCCCTCAGCTCCTACTGTCACTAACACATATTCTTGTCCATTTACTGTAGCCAAACTTGCTAAACATAAACCAGCATCTTCTGTATAGCCCGTTTTCCCACCTAAAATTTCTCCTCCTGGCAATGCACTTGAAGTCATATGTTGAAACATGCGACTTGTAAAAGTAATGCCTTCTGGATGAAGGTTTGTTGGCTTAATAGAATATTTTTCTGCTGTATAAACATTCCGAAACTCATTATTTGTTAATGCATATTGTAAAAGTAAAGAAATATCCTTTACAGTCGTATAATGCTCTGGATGATGCAGTCCAGTTGTATTCATAAAATGTGTATTTTCCATCCCTAGTTGCTTGGCCTTCTCATTCATAAGTTTTACAAATCCTCTTTCTGAACCAGCAACATATTCAGCTAAGCCGATTGATGCCTCTGCACCCGATGGTAACATGGAACCATACAATAAATCCTCTAACGTCAGCTTCTCATTAGGAAGAAAACCAGCCACTGAAGCGTTTTTTTCATATAAATCATTAAATATATATTTGGGTAAAACGATTTCATCTTGTAAATCTGTAATCTGTTCAATTGCAACTAAAACAGTCATCATTTTTGTCAAAGATGCAGGATAAATCATATCCTCACTATTTTTATCTAATAGAACTTTATTTTCATTCAAATTCACTAAAATCGCATTAGTACTGTGTAATTCGATATCAAGCATATTATTGCTCATTGTTGGTACTACTTTTGGTGAATCCACAATCTCCTGACGTAATGATACGGGTGTTTCGTTAAAAATAAAATAAACAACTAACATGGTGAAAATGAACAATATACTAAAAATACCTTTTCTAGTGAACATAAAAACAACTCCTTCTCTTTATGCTTTTATTCAAACATAAAAAAAGGAGCGTTTTTTTAATTAACTATTAGTGAATTCTTAAGGTTTCTTAAGAATTGGTAGGAATCATGACCGTGAAGACTGTTTTTTCATGACTTGAAGTAGCTGTAATGGTCCCACCATGGGCTTGTACGATTTCATTTGAAATGGCTAAACCTAGTCCCGCACCACCCGTTTGTGATGACCTTGCACTATCTAAACGATAAAATTTTTCAAATATCCTATTTAGTTTTTCTGGAGGTATGGTCTTTCCTGTATTTGTAAATGAAATAATAGTCTGATTATTTTCGCTTTTAGCACTAATTTCAATTGTACTATTTGGCTCACTATAACTAATTGCATTTTTTATAATATTATTAAAGACCCTTGCTAATTTATTGCCATCTGCATATATATTGATTTCCTCATCCATTTTGATGCTTGCTTTTTGACCTTTTGGAGCTAACAATGGATAAAACTCATCAGCAACTTGCATTAACATATAATTAAGTGGGATAAGATCTTTCTCTAATACAATTGATTGTAAATTAAATCTTGTTATTTCAAAAAACTCATTAATCAATTGTTCAAGCCTATTTGATTTTTCTAGTGTAATCGCTACATATTTTTCTTTCTGCTCCGCAGGCATGTCCTTTGCCTCATCTAAAAGGCTTAAGTAGCCGATAATTGATGTTAATGGTGTTTTAATATCATGGGCTAAATAGACAACTAAATCATTCTTTCGTTGTTCTGCTTCTTGAGCATTCCTCGCGCGTTTTTCTAATTTATTTTTCACATCGTTTAATTTCTTTTCCAAAAAATCAAGCTCAGCAGGAAGTTGAATTTCCTTATCTGACTCATCTGAAAGCATCGTGATACTGGTACTAATATGATTAAAATAGCGCGTAAAACGGGATAGGGCAATATAAAAAATGATAAGTAATAAAAGAATGAATCCTACAGTTAGCCAAAGAGGTTTATTCTGTTGGAATAATACATTATAAGCATTTCGTGCTGCGTAATAATCTAGCTGCAATACATTTTCGCAAAAGGCAATAAAGGCATCTGCAAAAGGAGCTTGTAAAACACCATCGATGAATGCAAAATTGATGATTAGACCTATTATGATTGCAATAACAAGAATAACAACTATTTGTAAAACCATCTTCCTCTTCAGTCTGCCAAACTCATTTTTCAATGGTATACCCCACTCCCCAGACTGTTTTAATAAACTTTGGGTTCTCCACAGAATCTTTCATTTTTTCTCGCAAATGTCTAATGTGAACCATTACGGTGTTATTGCTGTTGTAATACTTTTCCCCCCAGATTTCTTGGAATAATTCCTCTGAGCTAATGACCTTCCCTCGATTTGAACTTAAATACCATAGAATAGAAAATTCAGTAGGAGTAAGAGATAATTGTCTTTCATTTAAAAAGACTTGTCGTGTGTCCTTATTGATAATCAAACCAGCAAAATCAATCATATCTTCATTTTGCTTTGTGCCCTGGTTGTATAATGTAAACCTCCGTAGTTGTGCCTTTACACGAGCAACCAATTCTAATGGGCGAAAAGGCTTTGTTATATAATCGTCCGCTCCTAGAGAAAATCCATTTATTTTATCAATCTCTTCTTCCTTAGCCGTAAGCATAATCACCGGAAAATTTAATGTTTCTCGGATTTTCTGTAAAATTGTAAAGCCATCAATGTCTGGCATCATAATATCCAGGACAGCTAAATCCAATTTTTCACGCTTAATACACGCCAGAGCCTCTTGAGCGGTATAATACTTAAACACATGATAATTTTCATTTCTTAAATAAAGCTCAATTAAATCCGCTATTTCTTTTTCATCGTCAACAACTAAAATATTCAACTAAATGGCCCCCTCCAACCCTCAAGATTTTTCACAGGCATTATAGCACTTACTTATGGCTATATCTATTAATAAGGATACGTTACACTTAAAGAGTTAGTAAAAAATAGGCTCAGGTTTAATCCCAAGCCTTAAAGTTTTAAATATTAATTTGTAAGATTGATTGCAATAGGAGAGGATTTTCTGTTCATATCCTGTGTAACTACTCTGCCAGGATAATATTGCATTTGTTCATTTAATTTATGTTCCTTTGCGGTTAGATTGATTGGTTTTATTTTAAATACAAGTGTTTTACTACCTAAAGTTGATTGATATTTCTCAATATGTCCTTTCGATAAAGTGGTATTATAATAGTCTGGGACATATTTATCAAGCATTGCCTGCATGGCAGCAGTCGCTTCATTTAAATCTGTGACAACTTCTACTATACCATTCGCGATCACACTTAAATAAGCTGTATCCGTTTTAGCAGGAACGGGATCTACCATTGTCCCATAATTTTCACATACGGTTATACATGCATTTGGATTGGTCATCATGACGTTGATTTTTCTCCCTTCGTTTGCCCCATGGAAGTAAAAATCTCCATCTTTCACTACATAATTCAATGGAATAACATATGGTATGTTTTGATCCACTAAACCGAGGAAAGCCGTTTGTGCGTCTTGTAAAAATCGTTTAATTTTATTTTCATCTGTGCAAGCCCTTTTCTGCATTCGAATATCTGTTTCCATCCTTATATCCCCCTATCATCTTCTATAGAGGAGTCTACAGTAGGTCTGTCCTCTAAAAAAGGGACAGTTTTATAAAAAGGAATGGGTACAACTTCAAAATATAAATCGAGTTTTACACTTTATTTACCCGAATCTCGATAAAATAATTTAAGCTGTGCAACAATCATGATGCTAATGACCACGAGTAAAAACCACGAGCTAATTTTACCAAAATGAACGATATTCCACGAAACCTCTTGATTAGGATACGACCATGCACCAAAGAAAGTAGCAATATTTTCAGCAATCCAGATGAAAAAGCCAATCAAGAAGAATGATACAACGATGGACATTTTATAGATTTTATTTCGTACTGTAAATTTGACAACTGTACGGTAAAACACAAAAAAAAGTAAAGCCATTAGCAGCCATCTAAAATCGTAAATAAAATGATGTGTGAAAAAATTTAAATAGATCATGGCTCCCAATGGTATGACAACATAACTTTTTGGCCAATCAATAATCTTTAAATCAAACCTACGCCATGCTTGGCAAATGTAACTTGCCACACTCGCATACATAAAACCACTATATAACGGTACACCCCCTATTTTTGTCCACGCTTCTTCTGGATAGGACCAAGAATTAAAATTCACTTTATACAGTTCTAGCACAAGCCCAATAATATGAAACAAACAGATGACTTTTATTTCATCTTTTGATTCTAAACCAAATTTATACATCAAATATTGCGTCACAAGACAGACAATTAGAATAAAGTCGTATCTAGCTATACCAGGTATTTGCATGGCTTTAGAAAAAGCCAGCGTAACAAATATTACAACAGGAAAAATACAAGATAATGATTGATGATACGTAAAGGTACCTAAGTCTTTAAAAACATTCTTCAACATTCATCCACCTCTATAATGCCAATGTAAGGGAATTAGCTTAATCAAAATTATTTTTCATCTTCTTGTATGAAGAATAAACGATTAATTATCTTATTTCAATATTTTTTTATCGAAAAACGATAAATTATTTTCTCTTTTTTTGGAACTATACATTGTTAAATACGTCTTTCATTTTTCTAAATTAACGAGGAAACTAAAAGAAATTTTATTCTGTAAAGCAAATACAGAGGATTTCTTCACGATAAACGTTGAAATTTACAAAATGGCTTCATATGTATGAGGTCAGTTGAATCTATTATTCTTCTACAATATCTAACTGTTTATAATAGTTCTCTACGATTGGATGAATATCGGGGTTTGCATCATAATAAACGTTATCAATTTTAATTAGAGTAAATTTAAATGCTTTTTCGCCATCAAAAAGAGCAATACCATATCGCCAGCCTGACCGTTCTTCTTGATTTTCTTGTGGAGTAAATTCTATATCATTAATCAGATGTAGAAATTCATCAATTTGTTCTTGCTTCGTTATCGTTTTAGAATAACCAGTTGAGCCATCTTGAATAATAACTTTATCTACATTTTCAATTTTTGCATCTATATAAAGTTCTTCTAATGATCGCGATTTTTCATTCGAACAAGCAGTAAGTAAAGATAGGCAAAATAAAATCAGAAACACGAATTTTTCCATTGAACCACCTCTAAGTTTATTGTACTACTTCTTAGATCAATTAAATTACATATAGTTACATTTTCACACTAATAAATTATCCTATAATACAAAAAGAGTAGCCGCATTATGCAGCTACTCCTTGCACTTAAAGATACATTTTTTGATCTAACTTTAACTGAACTTCTTGTTGGTTTATTTTTAAATTGGCAACTTTTTTTACTTTTAAATAATAAACGATATAACAGCCAATGAAGAATGCTCCACCACAATAAAGGGCTAATCGTTGAGCTGGATCAAAAGCCAAGCTTGCCATCACTATACAGTTCGCTACTAAACCTAAAATAGGAATAACCGGATACAATGGTGCTTTGAATTTTAAATCCTCCACTTTTCCACCTTGACGTATATAAGACCGTCTAAAAGCAATTTGAGAAGCCGTAATAGCAATCCAACCAATTTGTGCGCCTAAACCTGCTAGGGATAGTAGCCAAACGAATACTGTTTTTGCAGCAAATACGCTTGACAGTAATGACAATCCAGCCACAGCAAGTGTAATCAATAATGCATTCATAGGAATTCCTCTTTTATTAACCTTCCCCAAAGCTGGGCTTGCCATCTTTTCAACAGAAAGAGAGAATAACATACGTGTTGCTGCATACAGACCCGAGTTAGCAACTGATAATAATGCTATCAGAATAACAAAATTCATGATGTCTGCTGCATAGGGAATTCCTATACTATCCAGTACAACAACAAATGGACTTTCAACAACTCCCGCTTTATCCATAGGAATCATACCTGCAAGTACGACTACAGATAATACGAAGAAGAAAAGTGTACGCCAGACGGTTTGCTTTATAGATTTAGGAATGGTCTTCTCAGGATTTTCACTCTCCCCTGCCGCAATACCAATTAATTCTGTACCTTGGAATGAAAAATTTACGGTAATCATGGTAATAAGCAGAGCTGTTATGCCATTTGGAAAAAGTCCACCCTCAAAAAAATGAGAAAGAAATGGAGCATCCGTACCATCTTTCATGTCGATCAGACCGAACATAGCCGCTCCACCAACTGCAAGGAACATAATAATTGCCAATATTTTAATGCTTGAGAAGACAAATTCTGCTTCACCGAATGCTTTGGCCGATAAACCATTTAATACAAAAAGAAGGGCAGCAAATAGTAAGCACCACATCCATATTGGTGATTCAGGAAACCACCTTTGCATAAGTTGCCCAGCCCCTAAAAATTCGAGTGCAACAGTTACTGCCCAGCCTAACCAGTACAGCCACCCAACAGCAAAACCAGTAGCAGGGCCAATAAATTTCGTCGTGTATGTTTGGAATGAACCTGAAACTGGCATAGCAACAGATAATTCACCCAAACAAAGCATAGTTAAATACATAACTGCACCGCCTACTAAGTAGGCAAGGATGGCTCCGGTTGGTCCAGCTTGGTTAATGGTAAAGCCTGATCCAAGAAAGAACCCTGTTCCAATACAACCTCCAAGTGAAATCATAAATAAGTGTCTTGCTTTCATACTTCTTTTTAATTCATATTGTTGTTCTGCTGCCATAAAAAGCTCCTTACACTAATTATCTTGTAAGCACTTTCTTTTCTCCGTGCATGAAAGATAACTACTAGAAATTTTAATAATTGATAGGTTATCAATTTAGTATATTTTATGAACTGTCAATTTTCTGACAAAATAAATGCTATAGATTAGCTAGAGCAATCGCTCTTTTTATTGTAAACTTTATTTAGGGAGAGCTACTTTCTTATATTTGGTTGTGGTGACCTAATTTTCTAAGAAAAGTTCTTCCTTTACGAGATAATTGATTTTCTCTCCCCATTGCTTAAAGTAATGTATCGCCGAATAGAGAGCTGATTAAAGCTACAGCAGCAATAGCTGTTTTATTATATTGATCTAATACTGGGTTTGTCTCAACAAACTCTGCAGAAGTAATGATATTTGCTTCTGATAGCATTTCCATCGCTAAATGGCTCTCACGGTAACTAATACCACCTGCAACTGGTGTTCCTACACCTGGTGCATCATTTGGATCAAGTCCATCTAAGTCTAAAGATAAGTGGACACCGTCTGTACGTTCCTTTAAATATTCAATCGTTTCTGACATAACTGTTGTCATTCCTAAACGATCAATTTCATGCATCGTGTACACTTTAATGCCAATTTCCTTAATTAGCTTTTTTTCACCTGGATCTAAATCACGAGCACCAATAATGACGACATTCTCAGGCTTTACTTTTGGGGCATAGCCTCCAATATTAGTGAGTGCAGGGTGACCAAGACCTAAGCTTACAGCTAAAGACATTCCATGGATATTCCCTGAAGGAGATGTTTCACCTGTGTTTAAATCGCCATGGGCATCATACCAAATGACACCTAAATTCTCATAGTGCTTAGAGACACCCGATAATGTTCCAATAGCAATACTATGATCTCCTCCTAAAACTAAAGGAAATCGATTTAAGGAAATTTCGTCATCTACTTTCTGTCCCAGCTTCTCATTACTATCTGCTACAATTTTTAAATTTTTTAAGTTTGTTTTTGCTTCCGCTTCATTATCTACTTTTACTATATCAATATTTAAATCCCCTTCGTCATAAATCGAATAACCAAGGCCCTCAAGTCGTTCAGTTAATCCTGCATATCTGATAGCACTCGGCCCCATGTCAACCCCTCTTCTAGTTTGACCTAAATCCATGGGCACCCCAATAATTGTTACTTCTTTATTCATGATGTTTTCTCCTCTCCAATAATTACTTTCACAGTATAAAGAAAATGGTATATTGACTCAACCTGACATTATTTTAAATTTTTATACAGTTTGGATTATTAAAAACATAGGTTTTTTCTTGTATAAATAATTGCATAACCGCTATATCAATGAATAACAATGAATTTTTTTCCTATTATACTCATCCTTTTGTAATAAATTTCTAAATAAAATATCAAAACTTTTCTATTTTTATAGTTTTTTAAGAAAATTAAGACAGTAATTTTAGGAAAAAAAGGAACATCTTATAAAATTAATGAAATTATATCCCAAGTTTGCGTAAAGCAAACTAAAAGTAACCTCATCATACATACCAATAATCCATCCGATGAATGCTCTTTTTTCACTTGCATATCCTATGGAATTTCAACTTCTTACCATAGACGTATCGTCTTATTTGAAGACTAGATTTAGGATTTGCAAGACAGATTGATTCTCGAAGATTAGGTTATTTATCCATCGTTCTACTTGCTGTAGTCACAGAGGAAACAGATTACGGCATTCCTTTAGAAAATCAGGATTTTATTTCTAGGTGCTGACGCTTCGCTTTCAGTACAAAAAAACATTTACTGAACCAAAAATCTATTGATGACTTGCAGTGAACTATTATAAAAGGCTATGACGCTTTAAGAGCGTTATAGCCTTTTATTATTGCTGACATCTGCCTGACATAAATGCCCTTTATAGTAAACCTTGGACGCCCCAACAGTAGCTTTTAGAGGGAGTATTCTTCATGCAGCATAGATTCTGACGTCAAAGTTGTCTATTTTAGTGGTGGCATACATATTAATAGAGTATGTATGCCTATTTTGGGGAACTCAATACTATACTAATTTTTTGGAGATGATTGTATGAAGCGAGCACATATTAATGAATTAAATATTACTCGTGCACTAGCCATTTTAGCTGTACTTCTCATCCATTCTACTAGTACACCTGTTACGGCTTTATCAAGTGAATCAAAACTATACCCATTTTATGTATTTTTCAATATTTTCCCGAAATTCGCTGTACCTGTTTTTATCTTCTTAAGTGGATTTGTTTTATTTTATAACTATATACAAAAAGACTTAACAAAGGAGCTGATCGTTAGTTTCTATAAAAAAAGAATGACACAAATACTCATTCCATATCTCTTTTTTTCTATCTTTTATTATGCCGCCATGCAATTTTATGTGACGCATGATTTATCATTAACATGGCATGCCCTATTTAGTATTGAATTTCTTGAAAAACTCTTAATAGGAAAAGCCTACACACATCTATACTATATTTTTATTATTGTACAGTTCTATCTTATGTTCCCTTTATTCCTATATATTTTAAAGAAAAAACCAGCCCTATCTCCTCATCTAATTTGGATTGGCTTTATCCTACAATGGGTCTTTATTCTGTTAAATGCTGAGTTATGGCAGTACCCCTATAGAGGGAGTATCGCCTTCTCTTATATTCTCTATTTCTTGGCAGGTGCATTTTTAGGTATTTATTTTGAAAAGTACAAAAGTTGGCTCCAACTAAAAAAAGAAAATTTTCCTATCACCATACTTTTCATATGGTGTATATGGCTATTTTCTACTATATATAATATTTATTTATATTACTTTGTCTTTTCAACACAAACCTATTTAGCCAACAGCATCCTATTTGAACTAGTTTTTCAGCTACAATCTTTAACCGCCTGCATCGGCTTATTACAGTTCTCCTTCTGGATCTATGATAAATGGAGCAATGCATTGGTGAATGGCTTCATTAACCTAGGAATAGTATCATTTGGCGTCTATCTATTGCATCCATTTTTTCTTTTCCTTTACAGACAAATAAGTACTGGTGGCAATAGTATCATCTATCATCTATGGAGTGTTGGTGGATTTATCTTTGCTCTATTCGTCTCATGGATGATTGTGCTATTAATGGGTAGATTTTTTAAATATCATTGGATTGCATTTGGGCCGATTCCGAAGAAGTTTCCATATAAATAGCCTCTACTATAGTTGAATGAAAACATATATCCAGCCAGTTGTCGGTTCAACCCTGCCAACTGGCTGTGTATATGTTTTAACTTTTTATGACTATACATAATAATTTAAAAATTCCATATTTATAATAGATTATGTTATTATTAGCATTAAAAATTACGACGAAGGTGAATGTATGAAAGAACTATTATTGAAAAAGTCCTCCTATCTTCACAAATTAGAATTGGAACAATTTTATCAAGCAATGTGCTTTGCCGAGAAAGCTCATGAAGGTCAATTTAGAGTATCAGGTGAACCTTACATTGTCCACCCATTTGCGGTTGCAGAGATACTATTAGATTACAAAGCAGATATAATAACTTTAGTAGCTGGGTTACTACATGATGTAGTAGAAGATACACATGTCACAATTGAAGAGATACAAAGAACGTTTGGCAAAAAGGTAGCTGAAATTGTTGAAGGATTAACTAAAGTTGATAAAGATCAATTTTCAAACAAAGAACTATATCAAGCAGTTAACTTAAAAAAGTTATTGTTAGCTTCAGAAAAAGATATACGAGTAGCCATTATCAAAGTTGTAGATCGTCTTCACAACATGAGAACGTTACAAGTGAAAGCAGTCAAAAAGCAGGTCCCTTATGCAAGTGAAACACTCAAAGTTTACTCGCCCCTATGTAAAAAATTAAGATTATTAAACATTCAACAAGAATTAGAAGATTTAAGTTTTCTTTATCTCAAACGCTCCAAATATAAAAGTATAAAAAAAATTCTACAACAATATGCCTATTTATTAGAAGAACTTTCACAGAACATCTCGCATAACATGCAGAACTTGCTCGAACCAAGTATAGTATATCGCGTACATTATGAAATGAAGCCTATGTATACGGCCTATTCTAGTTTAAAAGATAGCCACGATGTAGCCGCCCTATCCAAAATAATCGTTACGACCACAGGTGATTTAAATTGTTATAAAATACTAGGTATCATTCATCAATTATATAAACCAGTTCCTCTACAGTTTGAAGATCATATAGCCATTAAAAATGATCTATTCAACCATTACTTAAAGACAAAAGTAGAGATTAATCATTCACAGATTGAGATATGTATAGAAACAGAATCAAATCAACAGATACGAGACCAAGGTATTTTTCACCTTCTCTCAAAAAATAACACCGATCAAGCTATTAGCTATCCGTTAATAGGAAATTCGATATCGACGAATAATCTTGTTACCCAGGACGCTCTCGAATTTTGTGATCTCATTACATTTGAATTTTTACAGGATACAATTACTGTATTTACACCTCAATTAGACCCTATCCATCTACCACAGGGCTCCACCGCTATTGACTTTGCTTTTGCCTTTAACCCTGATAAGGCTATCCAAATGAAATACGTTAAAATTAATGGAGAAAAGAAATCCGTTACAACTACCCTTTCACATTTAGATAGGATAGAGCTTTTGGTAATGAATAAGGAAAATACTCATATGGATAATTGGCTGAATTTCGCAAATAGCTCACATGCACAAATTGAAATAAACAAACAATTAACGATGAATTAAATCATTATCATAATAGAAACTAAAAAAAGCCCTGTAGAGATGGTCTCCACAGGGCTTTAAAAAATACAACGGACTAATTATTTTGAAATAGAGCCGTCTTTTACTTTGTTGTTGTTAGCATCAACTAGGTTAGTTGATTTAAATTCAACTACAATGCTATCAGTTAAAGCATAGTCAGCTTTAGTTGTCACAGTAAGTTTACCACCAGCTACAGCAGCAGTAGCAAGTTCTACTGTTGATCCTGCAATTTTAACAGTTACACCTGATGGCGCAGCTTGATCAGCAATATTTTCAGAGAAATCTACTGTAAATGTTTTGCTATCTACTACTGTTACTTTAGATGCTACAGGAACAATATTTTCTTTAAGTGCTACTGTAGTTGTAGCTTTACCATTTTTAAGTGTGTTCCCTTTTGTATCTACTACATTTTTAGCTTCAAGTACATAATTACCATTAGCTGTGATAGAACCTTCCGGTAAAGTGAATCTTACTTTTTTAGTACCATCTACAAACTGAAGTTGAGTTCCAGCAGGAAGTTCTTTTCCGCCAAGTGTGTAGTTAGCAGCAGTTGTTGCTGTTGCCGTCACATCTGCAGCATATTCAACTGTTAGTACATTATTATCTGTTACAACAACTGGTGTAGCGCCAAATACTAATGAATCTGTTGCAGGTGCAACTTCGAATGATCCAGTTGCAACATTAAATGTAATTGTATCTGCAGTTACGTTTCCAGATAAATCTGTCACTGCTTTAGCAGCTAATTCAAATGAGTATGTTGAATTGCTATCTAAATCGATGTCAACTTTCACAGTGTTTTTCTCAGCACCCTCAATTTTACCGTTACCATCTACGTCGAAACCAGCATCTGCTTTTACTGCTGTTACTTTGCCTGCAGTGTAAACAACACCATTTTGAGATTTAAGCGTTAAATCACCATCTACTTTTACTGGTTCGCTAAAAGTAAGGTATAAAGCATCTACGTCAGTTGTTGCAGTCACATCATCTGCTACTAACATTTTAGTAGAAGCAGATACAAATGTAGCAGGTGTAATATCTTTAGTTAGAATAGCATTGAATTCAAATGCATCACCAGCATTACCAGCTACATCTTTTTGTCCTTCTACTTTAATGTTTGTATTAATAAATGTCGCATTTCCTAGAGCCGTTACAGCATCAATAGTGAATACAGTTTTATCAGCAGCATCTTTAATATCAGCATCTGTTAAGTAGAAAACAGTTGAACCAACAGTTACTTTTGCATACTCTTCAGTCGTAGCATTACCATCAAGGTTTTGTTTCATTAATTCTTCTGAGAAATCAAACGTGATTTCAGTACCGTTTACTGCTGTTGAAACAGTTGGTTTTGAGTTATCAACGTCTGCTTTAGCAACTGTGAAGTTCACAGCAATAGGATTAGCCATATTATTAGCGAAGTCAGTTGCGCCAACAATGTCTACTTTATATGTTTGTTCAGCAGTTAATCCTTTAATTGTTAACGTTTTACCATTTAAAGTATAGCGATCTTTAGAAAGCTCAGCACCATTTAAGCTTACTGTTCCTTCACTTTGTACAGGCTCATCAAAAGTGATCACTGCTGTAGTGCCTTTTGCTTCTACCGTATTCACGCTAACAGGAGTTGAATCTGCAAATGTTAATAGATTGTTAAACTCTTCAGTTAGAACTTTCGCATCTGCTTTTGTTTTGATAGGTTTTACAGTCACTTTTCCATTTGTTAATTTTAACTCTTTATCAGTTGTTAAAGTAACAGTCATTCCATCTTCAGATACTACTGCTTTAGTGATAGCTACACCTTCAACTGCATATTTCTCTGTTAATACAGCATCTTTAGCATCTACAGCTGTGTTGAATTTCACTTCAAGCTCTTTTGCATTAAGTCCTTTTACAGATGCTACAGCTGGTGTTACATCTTGAACTGCATCAATTGTACGTTTTACCATAGTAGCGAATTCTTCACGGCTGATTTTATCTTGTGGTGCTAATAAAGAACCTTTACCGTTGATTACGCCGTTTTCTACAGCTGTTTCTAAGTAAGATACAGCCCATTTAGAAGCTTTAGAAGCATCTGCGAATTGGCTTAGATCCGCTTTACCTGTTAATTGGTAACCTTGTACGATAACTTTCGCAGCTTGTTCTCTTGTTAATTGAGCTTTAGGCTCAAATTTACCATTGCCCATACCATCAAATAATTCTGGTGAAGTAGCAAGCACTGCGTTATAGAACCAGTCATTTTCATTTACATCAGAAAAGTCTTCTGTTCCTGTAGCTTTTAAATCTAATGCTTTTGATAAAATTTCAGCAGCTTCTGCACGAGTTAGTGTACCAGCTGGGTTGAAGTTTCCTTTTTCATCGCCTTGGATGAAGCCTTTGTCAGTTAAAAATTGTACAGCTTCTTTTGCCCAAGATGAAATGCTATCTGCATCGTTGAATTCAGCAGCTGATGCTACTGGTACGATTGCTGATGCTACAAGTGCTGCTGTAGCTGTAGTTGCGAAAAATTTACGACCTTTGTTTTGTTTTTTCATAGTTTATTCCTCCAGAATTCTAATAAAATATATTATTCTGTGAAAACAATATTATCGCTCTATTTAATTATAAAATATGTATAATGTGTTCTCACAAATAATAATTAAAACCAATTATAGGGAAAGCAAACTTCTAAAATTACCAAGATTAAATATCCCAATCAAACTGTAATTTGCTTTACAAGACAATAATATAACTAGATTACCAATAAATAAACGCTAAAAATAAGGTAATATTAATACTACATTGGATATATAGGTAATTTCTTCATAAATAATTACTATAATATAGAAAATATAATGAGGTGGTGACAAAATGAAGATAAAATATATCCGTTTTGAGGGAATCTTTGATAAGCACTTCTATTACCTTTCTAGTGTTATATTACTTTCTTGATATAATGGCGAACTCTTTCTTTTTTTATACTTAATCCTCTTTTATTGAGATTATTTGTTTTAACCTCAATAAAAGAGTAAATTCTATGCTTAAAAATTTTTAATTGTTAAAATTAACTCTAAGCATTGCTAGACTTGAAGTATTTAATTGAGTTGGATCTATAGATTTTTTTGTAGAAGGGATGGATGAAAATAGATATTAGAAAAATGCGCTATTTCATAACAGTGGCAGAAGAATTGAATTTTAGGCGTGCAGCAGAACGTCTTAGGATGGCACAACCTCCCTTGAGCCAAGAAATTCGTAAATTAGAAGATGAATTGGGCGTTCAACTTTTTCATCGAACAAAAAGGATGGTTGAACTTACGGATGCTGGGAAGATATTTTTAGAAGGGGCTCAGCAAACACTTTTTCAATTCGAAAAGGCGATAAAAGAAACACAACTTGCAGCTGAGGGGAAAATAGGAAACGTAATTGTTGGCTTTGTCGACTCCACAGAAATTGTTATAGAAGTTCTAAATAAGTTCAGAGCACGCTTTCCTAAAATCCATCTTACATTATGCGAGATGACAACGGAGCAGCAACTGAAGGCACTTTATGAGAAACAAATTCATATTGGTTTTATTCGTTCTAAGCAGAACAATGAGACACTGGCTACTGAAGTTTGTTGTGAAGAAGCTTTAAGATTGGTTTTACATCAAGATCATCCTTTGGTCACATTGCCTGAAATTCCACTACAATTGATAAGGAATGAACCTTTTATTATGTTTCCCCGCCATTTAGGTCCAAATTTTTATGACTTAATTATTAGCTACTTTTGGGATCACGGTGTAAATTTAAATGTTGTTCAAGAAGCTATTCAAATGCAAACGATTGTTAATCTAGTTGCAACAGGAATGGGTGTTTCTGTCGTTCCCTCATCGGTGGAAAGTTATAAACGTTCTGGGGTTACCTATAAAAAAATCAAAGAGACTACACCAAAAGTAAGTCTATATGTTGGATGGAGGCAAGATGAAACATCTACTGCAGTAGATCATTTTTTAACAATTGTTAGAGAGGTATATTCCAATTCTCAACTTAATCACCATGAATAAAAACCCATCCTAAAAGGGATGGGTACTAGAAAGAAATACCTATTGTATCAAGTGTAAAAAATCAACCTGTTTTACTTGGATCGTACTCAATGAGGCCTTCTAATACTCCGTCAATCTGTTTCATTAGTGCCGGTTCTAGTTTGACGCTAGATGCTAATGCATTCTCTCTTACCTGTTCCGGGCTTGAGGCACCGATAATAGCTGAGGAAACATGTTGGTTTTGGAGTACCCAAGCTACTGCAAGTTGAGCGAGGGAAAGATCCATCTCTTGTGCGATGGGTTTAAGCTGCTGTATTGCAGTTAGTACATTATCATTCATCCAACGCTGTGCAAGTTTATTAAAAAATGGTTTCCCCGCAGTAGAGTTAGCCCGTGATTGAGTTGGCACTGGTCTTTGCGGTAGATATTTTCCAGTAAGAACACCTTGTGCTAGTGGAGACCATACTACTTGCCCAAGTCCCTCACGTTGACAGGTTGGTATCACATCGGCTTCAATAACTCTCCACAGCATGGAATACTGGGGTTGACTAGCAATGAACGGAATATTCAATTCTCGTGCAAGCGCTGCACCACGGGTGATTTGTTCTGCTGTCCACTCACTTACACCGATATAAAGTACCTTCCCTTGTCGTACCAGATCTGCGAAAGCTAACATCGTTTCTTCAAGAGGAGTAGTTGGATCAAATCTGTGTGCATAATAGACATCAATATAGTCGGTCTGTAACCGACGCAAAGACGCATGACAATTTTCGAGGATATGTTTTCTCGATAAACCTTTATCGTTTTGGCCGTTCCCAGTCGGATGGCACACCTTTGTACATAGCTCAATGCCCGACCGTCGTATACCTTGTAAAGATCGACCGAGTATCTCTTCGGCTTTCGTGTCAGAATAAACATCAGCCGTATCAAATGTTGTGATACCCACATCTAGTGCTGCTTTAACACACGCATTTGCAGTATCCTCATCTACTTTCCCACCATGATTTATCCAGTTTCCATATGCAATTTTGCTTAATGATAATCCACTATTGCCAAGTTTACAGTACTCCATTCTAAATCCTCCCTTTTATAGTAATAGCTTTATTATAAAGACCCGATTTTAATATGGATAATATATTATTAATAACGAATTAATATAAAAAATATATAAGACGACAGTAGCATTAGTGCAGTAGCTCAAAGGAAATTAGGACTGATAGCTTTCTTCTACGTTTCAACCACAATAAAGCGAATAGGCAACTACATGATTCTATGAACAAAATGTTCAAAATGAACGTTTTACTCATATTAATTTTATTTCACAATACTTTCATTATATTGACCCAACCCATTGAACATTCTATTATAATCCCTGTTAATGATTATCATTTTCATTTACATCATCGGAAAAGGAAGGTTAGAAGGATGCAAAGTTTTATTAAATTAGGGAAATTGAGCGGGCTAACGCTCATCTTGTTATTCACAATCATGATGGTTTTAGCTGGATGTAATGCTGCTCAAAATAATACAGACAAAGAGAAAGAGGAACAAACTTCTACGGGAGCAAAAGAATCTAAAGGTAGAGTTATTAAACATGAAATGGGTGAAACCGTAATTAAAAATACACCCAAAAAGATAGTTACCTTAGAGTTATCTTTTGTTGATTCTTTAAATACTTTAGGAATGACGCCACTAGGAATTGCCGATGACAATAAAAAGGATATGATCGCAAAGCTGGTCGGCAGTGACATAGACTATACTTCTGTAGGAACTCGTGAACAGCCTAGCTTAGAGGTGATTAGCTCTTTACAGCCCGATTTAATTATTGCCGATGTTGAGCGACATAGTGCTATTTATAAAGATTTACAGCAAATTGCTCCTACAATTGTCTTAAAGAGTCGCGAATCGACCTATCAGGAGAATTTAGACTCTTTTAAAACAATTGCAGAAACATTAGGTCAGGCTGAAACTGCTGAAAAGAGATTAAGTGAACATGAAAAAATAATAAATGAAATCAATTCAAAGCTGAATCTTGATACGAATCTAACTGTTTTACCTGCAGTTGTACGAGATACATCATTTCAAGCACATACTACTTCTTCTTATGATGGAGAATTACTAGAGAAATTAGGCCTGAAGGTAGCCATTCAGGACGAACAACCTTATGTTGAAATGAGTCTAGAGCAACTTGTTGAAATCAATCCAGACGTACTACTTTTAGCTAATAATGAAGGCAAACTACTTACTGATGAGTGGAAGGATAATCCTCTTTGGAAAGACTTAAAAGCAGTAAAAAATGACCAGATTTATAGTGTTGATCGAGATTTATGGACAAGATTCCGAGGAATTATTTCAGCAGAAGCAATTGCTAAAGACACGTTAACAAAGCTGAATGAAAAGTAAAGTAAACAAAAGAGAAGTAAGTAAAATAGCCTACTTACTTCTCTTTCTAATAAGTCTTATATTTTGTAAGAAAGTGTGTTGTAGTTAATGGAATCTGTAGTTAAAGGTAAAATAAAAATATATAGTACAGCAATAACTGCAATCATTCTATTGATTTTAGGAATTATCATTAGTGTTTCAGTAGGGATAGCAGATGTAGATCTCTTAATGGTGTTGAAGTCCTTTTTCGAAATAAATCCTTCAAAAGAACAGTTAATTATACAAACGCTTAGATTGCCCCGAGCGATAATCGGAGCATTAGTTGGTGCTAATTTGGCTGTGGCAGGTGCTCTTATGCAGGCAATTACTCGAAATTCATTAGCTTCACCTCAAGTATTTGGTGTGAATGCAGGTGCTTCATTCTTTATTGTCACTGCTTTTGCCCTCTTTCCTTCTCTCTCTTCCCCATCTCTCGTTTTCTCTGCATTTATAGGGGCAGCAGTAGGAGGAATAACAGTCTATTCCTTTGCCTCTGGAGGGGGAATGACACATGTAAAACTAGCGTTAGCTGGCATTGCCGTGCACTTTCTTTTATCCTCTTTAACTCAAGGGATCATTATCTTTAGTGAACAGGCAAAGGATGTTCTATATTGGTTAGTGGGATCGATTAGTGGAAAATCTTGGACACACGTTATGATCATTCTTCCTTGGTCTATTGTCGGACTATTCATTAGCTTATTGCTTTCTCGGTCAATTTCTATTCTCGTCCTAGGTGAAAGTACTGCACAAGGGCTTGGGCAACGAGTAAATCACATCCGAATTCTAGCTGGGATACTGGTCATTATTTTGGCCGGCTCTTCTGTAGCTGTCGCTGGTCCTATAGGTTTCGTTGGATTAATAGTTCCTCATATTGTCAGGAGATTAGTAGGTGGAGATTATCGAAGAATCATTCCATTCTCTGCATTGTTCGGGGCTTTACTCTTAGTTTATGCAGATATTCTCGCTCGCTTTATCGCTTATCCTTTTGAATCGCCAGTTGGAATTGTTACAGCTATTATCGGGGCACCATTCTTCCTTTATTTAGCAAAGAAAGGAAGAAATATTAAACAATGAATACTAAACAAAAGCTTTTACTAAATCGTAATTTTCACCCTAACCTTGTTCTTCTTGTACTGTTGATCATCATCCTAATTTTATCAATAGTAAGTCTAGGTTTAGGTGCTATTTATATTACACCGTCAGAAATCATTCGAAATTTTATTGGTGAAGAGACACAAAGTCAAAGATTTATTTTAAACAATTATCGTCTTCCTCGTATTATAATCGCTATCATCGTAGGAGCTGGACTAGCAACAGCTGGAGCGATTCTACAAGGAATTCTCCGTAACCCATTAGCCTCACCTGATGTAATCGGAGTGACGAAAGGTGCCGGGTTAGCAGCCGTTATCATTATCGTTCTATTCCCATCATCACCAATCATTTTTCTTCCCCTTTCAGCTTTTATTGGAGCAGCTATTATTGCTACTATTTTAATGCTGTTTGTTTATAAGAAAGGTGCACAACCAAATACATTAGCTTTGGTAGGAATAGCGCTAGGAGCAATATGTCAAGCAGGGATAGAGTATTTTATGATTAAATTCCCAGATAACGTAAATTCAACTCTTTTATGGCTGACGGGAAGTTTATGGGCAAGAGGATGGGAACATGTGTATATTCTACTTCCATGCCTCATTCTTATCCCACTATTAATTGGATTAACTTCTAAATTAGATATTCTGAGCCTTGGTGATGATATAGCTACAAGTCTTGGTGAACGATCAAAATTTCTGCGATATATTTTATTAAGCGTTGCAGTTATTTTAATTGGCGTATGTGTTGCCACAGTAGGTTCTATCGGATTTATCGGTTTAATTGCTCCTCATATTGCTAGAAGAATTGTAGGATCTAAATTTAAAGTTTTACTTCCCGCTTCCGCTCTTGTCGGTGCTGCCCTTTTGCTAGTAGCCGATAGCCTTGGTAGAGGTCTATTTCCCCCACTAGAAATACCTGCTGGGATTATTACAGCAGTGATTGGTGCACCCTATTTTTTATATTTATTACGTTCTGAACGAAAAAAGGCATAAGAAAGGTGAACATTAATGACAACATTATCAGCTGAGCATCTTTCTCTCACCTATGGATCAGCTCAAATCCTTGATAATATAAATTTAGTTGTTCCTGAAGGTAAGATAAGTGTGATTATTGGGGCTAATGGTTGCGGAAAATCAACTATTTTGCGTTCCTTAGCTAGACTATTAACACCCCAAGAAGGAATGGTTTATTTAGATGGAAAAGCCATTCATCAGCAATCTTCAAAAGAAATTGCAAAGAAATTAGCTATTTTACCTCAAGGCCCAGAAGCTCCGGAAGATATAACGGTTAAAGACCTATGTTATTATGGTAGACATCCACATAAAGGATTGTTATCTAGACAAACTCCGGAAGATGATGCGATTGTAAATCGTTCGTTATTAGCAACAAAAATGACTGGTTTTGTGGATCGTACGTTGGATGAACTATCTGGAGGACAAAGGCAAAGGGCATGGATTTCGATGGCTTTAGCACAAGACACAGATCTTTTATTATTAGATGAACCAACTACATATTTAGATTTGGCGCATCAGATTGAAATACTCGAGTTATTACGCACTTTAAACGTAACTCACGGTCGAACAATTGTCATGGTTTTACATGATTTAAATCAAGCTGCACAATATGCGGATCATCTCATTAGTATTGTTAATGGGAAAATCTATCAAGAGGGGCCACCTGAAAAAGTATTTACGAAAAGCATGATTAAGGAAGTATTTGGACTAAATTGCTGTATTATTGAAAATCCAGTTGATCAATCACCACTATGTATACCTATTGGCTTATCCTATGAATAATAATTAGTACAAGTGGGGCCGCTACTTTTAAGATGTAGCGGCCCTTTTTTTCGTTCAAATAGTACTAAAAATTCGTCTTACGAATCTGTTTTAATTCCCATTAATTGTTGATACATCCTACTTTGCTCTTCTAGAAAAATAATTGTTTCTCTTCTATTTTTATAAAAATCATTCCACATATACTTTTGCAGCGTCTTCTCCCATTTCTCAGACATCACCATTTTTTCGATTGTTAAATCCCAAAATTGAATTTCAGCATTTGACATGTTCGGCGGCCCCATTACTCCACGCCAATGTTCAAAAACTAAATCAATTCCTTGCTCAGTCCACGTCGGAACCTCTGGTAGCACCTTTAACCTTTTTTCAGAAGAAATCACCAGTAATTTTATTTGATTAGAATCAGCGTATTTTTTCGCCTCTGATAAAGACATCGTAGCAACATCGATTTGTTTTTTTAATAATGCCTCCACGACTTGTTCACTATTATCATAAACATAAAAACCGAGTTGTTCCGTTTTCAATCCGACCTGTTGACTAGCTAATACAAATGAAAGTTGATCGTCATTTCCTAACCTTGGGGAAACACCTACTTTATAAGCTTGAGGCTCTTTATAGAGATCATCCATTAACTGTTTAGCACTAGAAATTGGAGAATCTTTTGAGACAATGGTTACTTCCCATTCTGTAGCCAATGTAGCAATTGGTGTAAAGTCTTTATAAGTCAATTTACTTTGACCCAATAAATGATTTGTTATAAGTAAGCTTGAATTAATTGTAATGACAGAATCCGTTTGATCCTTTGTATATTTCCAACCTAATTCGCCACCAACACCGGCTTTATTTATGACGTGAATATTCTTGTCAATTAAATTTTCACTTAATAAAATATTTTGCATTGCCCTAGCTGTGATATCCCATCCTCCGCCAATTGAGCTAGGCGCAATAATTGTTATCTCTTTTGTGGTTGGTTCGTGGATTTCAAACTCATTTGAAGAGCAAACAAAGAAAATTGTAACGAACAGTAGCAATAAGAATAATGGTTTCTTCTTCATTCACTATGTCCTAGTAATAAATTTATAGCATTCTGTCATAGGAGGTCATATTTCCTTTCAGGTCTTCCGACAATTCCATAATCCTGTTTAGTCGTGCAAACATTGATAGAAACTAGATATTCTAAGTATCTTCTTGCGGTTGTTCTAGATGCTCCCATCTTTTCTCCCATTTCCTCAATTGAAACCCCACCTTTAAGTTCAGTCATTATTTCTTTCACTTTCTGTAAGGTTAAGCGATCGATCCCAGAAGGAAGGGATTTTTGATTCATCACAGTTTGGATAGAGGTCCCAAAAAAACTATCAATTATTGACTGATCGACCTCATCCCTACTATTGAATAATTTTTTCTTCCTTTTATATTCTTCAATTATTTCAATAAACTTTTCCATTGTTACTGGCTTTAAAAGATAGTGGAAAACTCCATGACGAATAGCCTTCTCAAGCATTGCTTTTTCAGTTGCTGCCGTAACCATGATAATATCAACTTTAGGATAGGCCTCTCTTATTTTATGAAGTAATTCGGTTCCAAGCTCATCAGGCATATAGATATCTAATAAAAGTAAATCAACCTCTTCTTGTTGGAGAAGTTTCAATGTTTCTTTAGCATTTAATGCCTTGCCAACCAAGCTTACTTCTGGTATTTTTTTTAAAAATTCCTCTTGTATTTGTGCAATGCGAAAGTCATCCTCTGCAATTACAATTTTCACCACTTTAGTTCTCTCCTCACATCAAAGCCTTTTTGGGCAAGTATACTGTAAAAATGGCTCCTCCGGTTTTAACATGATGCACTTCGATTGTGCCACTTAATGACTCCACAATTCGTTTAACATTGAATAAGCCATATCCCCTATTTTTCCCTTTAGAAGAATAGCCTAAAGTGAATAAAGTATCAATTTTGTCCTCGGGAAATCCTTCTCCGTTATCCGTTACTTCTATTATAATGTCATTACCAAAGCCAGTAATTGAAAACGACACCTTCTTACTCTGTTGATTGGCGACTGCATCGAAGGCATTATCAATAAGATTACCGATAATTGTGATGATGTCTGTTACCCCAATATGGCTTGGCAATGGATCAACATGGCTCTCAGGATCCATTTCTAATATTATTTTCTTTTCAGATGCTTTACCAAGCTTCCCTAATAAAATGGCTTGAACATTTGTGTCATGAATTTGATTAAATAATATCTGATTTCTATGTTGATAGGTGATTGATTCTTTTTGAATAAAATCAAAAGCATCCTTATATCGTTCTAACTGAAGCAAACCAGATAGTAAGTATAATTTATTGGTGTATTCATGAGTTTGTGCTCGTAATCCTTCTGAATAATCTCGAACCTCCGATATTGTATTGATTAAATTCTTTAATTCCGTCTTATCACGGAAACTAGATACTGCACCCTTAATTTGATTGTTATATATGATAGGAATAACGTTAAAAATAAAAACTTTATGATTCAAGAAAATCTCAACATCGTGAATTGTTTCTCCCGTTTGTAATACCTCTTCAATTGTTGAAATCTTTAGAACGTCATTAATATGCTGGCCAATTATCATCTTTTCATTAATATTCATCATTTCCTTGGCTGAATGATTGATTAGTGTTAACAATCCATTCTGATCCACTGCAAGAATTCCTTCTTTAATAGACAAAAGAATTGCGCTTCTTTCCAGATATAGCGATGAAATCTCATGTGGCTCTAAACCTAAAATATCCTTTCGAATACTTTTCGTTAAAAAGATACCTCCTATGATTCCTAACGTTAGTATAATAATAGCGGCAAAAACGATTGTCTTAATCCTACTAATGATATTTCGATAAATATCTGTTTTTAAAAACTCAACTGAAACGACCCCAATTATGCGATCGAAATCACCATATTCGGCCATTATTGGTACTTTACCAACAATAACAGAGCCACTTCTTCGTTCAACTTCAAAAATAGTTGAACCTCCATATAGAAGTGCAAGATCATTGGTTTCATCTAAACCACTTTCTCTACTATCATTTTGGTCTACATGAGAATAAATGATCTTATCGCGATTTTCAATGATAATATTTGAAGCATTTACCTGATCTCTCACTTGCTCAGCGATAGGACGGAATTGGGTTTCAAGTTCCTCTTGCTCAATCGCATCTCTTAACTCAGGCATAAGTGAAATCGATTTTGCCGCTTGCAAGGCTAATTGTTCTACTTGATTCCTAGTATCTATAGCTTGTAAATAAGCAAACACACTTGCAAGAAGCGTAATAATAAGAAGTATAAGCGAACTAATTAATCCTAGTATTTTCGTTTTTAATGTTATCCTTTTATTTTTAATCATTGTATTTAACCCTTCTATATGAGACAGACTGATATGGAATGAAAAAACAACGCAGACTGCGACAAGCAAACGATGTTTCTTAGAGGACAACTCATTTAGATACCATAAAAAAACTGCCATTTCTCCTTGATTACTCCAGTCTTATTGTACTTTACAGCCGTTATTTTATACATCATTCCAAGTATATAGCTATCCCTGAAAATGCTCATTATAGCACAGGTAGATCACCAATGCTTCATCCGTTCTTGCGAAATTACTTTACTGTAGATACATCAAATTATCCCACGGTTACTAATCGGATTGGGATTAAAGTATTATTTTGTACTCTCTACCATTGCAGGAGTTGTGGATTGTATTGTGAACTTTGTTTGGAGTCAATTGCCTCGGCTGTGATCACCCTTTATATGTAAGTGTATCTAAAAAAACCAGGTACTCACTGTTATGAGCTCCTGGTATTATCGGTAGTATATTGCTGAACAATCGCACCCACAAAAATTGATTGCAGCAACGAACAATACTCTTCATTCGTTTGATAGAAAATATGTCTTATAATCCCATTGTTCATGACTCAAATAGAACCTGTCTAAAAATAGTTAGAGGTAACTTATATGTCTAGCCTTTTTCTCCTTCTTTACCACACTGTTTGTCTATTTAGCCAAAATCGTTAGCTTCTTAGTTTATATCTAGTAGTATTTTGTTTTTACTTGCTAGTAATTCTTTACATATCATGTCGATATCTTGTGAAAAAGATTTTACTTGGAAGGCTTCTGAATATCGTTTATTCTCAGAAGAAGTCACTACCTGTTGCAGTTTTTCTTCATAAGTTTGTACAAAATGATTGAGCGTTGGACTTTTCAATTTCAGGGCATTAGCAATTCCTTGAATGATTTTCACACGATAATAGTCCTCTTTCGGCATTCTAGGAATATCCCATTCTCCTTCATGATTTTTAAAAATCCTTCTAAGGGGCACTGCTGAAAAATCAAAGTATCTTCCTTCTTGATTTGGTTTAGAAAATGGATCAATTAATAAGGATGCATAGCGAATATAGAGCAAATACTCTTGATGTATGGACTCAAGTTCATTAAAATTCTCTATTTCTTGGCGCGGTATACTTGCTTGCTGTAATGGATAATTATCATCTACCATAAACTTTAATAGATTTAGAGATTGAATATTGAAGTGTTTCACAATTTCCATCATTTCTTTCCAATAATTTAATAATTGATGAATCACTGTATAAGTAATGGGACCTTCAGGATAAAGTTTATACACATATTTAGTTATGTTATGCTCATCGAATATTGCTGTTAATGAGAAATCATTCATAAATAGGGGAGGATGCACGTATAAAGAAATATTTTTTGTTTCTGCTTCAAGCGGAGATGCTAGGTTTTTCAAATGAATACCCAAATGACGAAACAATTCAGACAATTCAACAACTCTATCCGAATTTGAGTAAGTTGAACCAATATACACTTTTTTCTTTACGCCTGTTGTCAATACCTCATTTGATGGAACTTCACCTAGCCATCTAGTATCTCCATAATATGTTGAAAAACTAATTACCTCTGCCTGAGGAGATAGATTTTTTAGGAAATTAGTTATTAAAAGACTAGAACCGAATGTAGGTGAAATTAAAATAAAGCAGCTAGCCGCCTGTAACACTTTAGTATCAATTTGTGCTAATACTGATAAATAAGAATCTGTAGTAACACAAAGTATAACGGTATCCCAATTTCCATATATTTTATGATAGCCCTTAAAAAACGTATCAATCGTACATTTTCCTGCAACAGCCTCATGTTGTGTATTTTGTATAAATACCTTCAGTGCAAGTTGATGCTGAACGATAGTTTCAAAAAAATTTTTTGAGCGTAAGGATTCTCTTCCAGCGATAGCTACTTTAC
The DNA here is from genome assembly GCF_009724685.1 of Lysinibacillus cavernae. Lineage (GTDB taxonomy): Bacteria > Bacillota > Bacilli > Bacillales_A > Planococcaceae > Lysinibacillus > Lysinibacillus cavernae. Next base: position 676,836 of record NZ_WMEF01000001.1, on the reverse strand, counting down.
CATTAAAATAATTTTTGAAATTCACAGCTAATTGGATTGCTGTAGGTCCTGTTCCTAACAGTAAAACCTTATTAAAATAAGTCATATCTTTCTCCTCGTCTATTTAGGACATTATACTTTTTGATATAAAATAACATCAAATACACTTTGAGGATGCTTAATATTTTCCATTATACGCCATTTAGTCGCATCTACTTTCTGCTTTGGATAATTGAAAAGAGACTTTAACCCATTTCCATAACGCATAGCAATAAGCACATCTTTATTCGTTAAATCATATAATTGTTCTAATATGTCATATTTACTACTAACGGTTGAACTAAATATAATATGACTAATCTGCTTAATAACTGTTAGTTCCCCTACTGTCTTCTTGTCAATTTGAATTGATAAATGACTTCCTAATTGATTTACTACATGTTTCCCCAACTGAACCGCTTCATCATCAATATCTATTCCAAAAACTTGTGCACCTGTCCGTTCTGCAACCATTAATAATGTTATTGGAAAAGCACCCGAACCTACCAAGAGTACCTTTGACTGACTAGTAATTTGAACATCTCCAAATTGCTTTTCAATGCAGTCTTCTATGTTACGAAAATAATCAGTAACCTCCTCATTTTCAATTTCTAATACGAATGCTCGATATTTTTCTATAATTTGGACACAAACAGAAGAATTAGTTCTTAGATTCTCAATTAATGATATTATTTCATTTGATTGACTTATATTACTCCAATGTTTTTCATTGTCAAAATTTATAATAAAAGAAGAATAATCATCTATTAGTTCACACAACTCTGAATACGCAACTAATAGATGATCATTGTTTTGATTGATAAATAACTCAAATTGTTTATCAAAATAATTTAATTTCTTTAAAAACAAATCTATGCCCTTCACTTGCCCCACTCCTATGTTTGAGGATTAAAGTTCAATATATGCTGTGCCGTTTAATTCTATTTCAACGTTTCTTTAGATATGTAAATAATTTGATGTCTCTGAATAATTAGCGAAAATTAGAAGGATGCCTATTGCCTAGGGTCTATTCTATTGAATTGAGGTACATCAGGAAAATAAGGACTAATATACGATTAAATAAACGAAGTATTTTTATGAAAAGATAATTTATTAATGAATAATCAACGTCCTCAACTAGAACGATGTTTAGCTATAGCGTCTGTATCTGAACGAGCAAATCTTTTGTAGCTTTTGAAAAAAATTAAAAAATTTCCTGCAAACTTTATTTATTAGCTAATGTAAAATCTCCATGTTAAAAAAAGTTTGATCCATTATTAGTTGAACAAACCCCCTATTAAACGTATCACAGCACCCATAACATTTTACGAATTTTAGAAATTAAAGTTGAGAAATCATCAATAATTTCTACAACTTCAATTGTTCCATTTATTAAAAGTTCAGTAAGCTCGTTTTTAACATTACCCCTCCAATATTCTCTAGCTTGTTCAATTTTTTGAGAGAAAGGAATTCCATCCTCCTTTGGTAAAAGGTTTGCATCACCTTCAAAATAATTCCCCATAACTCTAAGTTTAACAATCTGCAAAACATGACGATTGTATGAATCAAATATTTCTTTCCATTTCAAAGCATCTTCATAGCTTTTTGCAGTGTATAAGCAAGACAATCTTGAAGGATATTCAGGATGTTCTTGAAGCCTAACCATTTCTACTACAACTTCTCTAATAGCCCTGATTGTTTGTTCTACATACTTAATAGCTACTTCAGCATTCTCTTTACTAATGTTCAAGCCCTCATTCGTATAGTGACCGTATAAAATCTTAATAAAGTCTTCACCTTTAGCGTTCAATTGTTCCCTTTCAAAAAAGAAACGGTATAAGGTATTTTTTGATTCTTGTCAAAGTTAATTATCTGTCCTGTGCTCATTTTATTTCTAGTAACGATATGATAAACATAAAATTCGTTTTCGTTCATGATCTACCTCCTGTTGGTCTTCATTAGTTACTCTTATTTTAGAATAAGAGGTATTTTTGAACTAACCTGTTTCGTTGTTTAAGTAAAATTTAAACAACGATAAACATCAATTTTAACATAAATATCCAAAAAAATAACTTAAAGAATAACTAAAGGGACTGTAGAAGAAAAATTACAAGCTGTTTAACTGTCACGAAAGTTATAAAAAAATCATAGAAACCATTGCGATACATGTGGGCCACCCTGAAATTAGCGTACCGAGGGAATCAAAAGAAATTTTTATACATATCGTTTAGCTTTTTATACTAATTTTATGTGAATTTCAATAAAAGATGTAGAATCACTGTATATAGTTAATTTACCAATCCATAACAATTCAGACGTAAGTCTGAAGACAAGTAATGAAATTAAATAGTATATTTCATGTATACTTTTTAATTAAAAAAGTAATAGGAGAAATCCTAGACAACCATTACGTATAGTAAAAAAATACTGCTAAAACGTTCAATTACATTATTTTATAAAAAACTATACGTAATGTGTTTGTTATAGTGCACTGAAAAAATTACTACGATATGCAGTACCTTGTACTCTTAAAGTACAATGTTTTTTTATGTCAGTTTAGCTATGTACAAGACATGTATTTTTTGTCAGACCATTGACTAATAGTAATTGAAAATTATTGGTGTATGAAAATTATTAACCTTAAGTAAACATGTAATACAATCGTTTGTGGGGTGATGTCTATGAAAAAAAAATTACATTTTACCATATTAAGTAACGATTCAACAGATGGAGATGGCGGTTACGGAGCAGGTACCCTTGATTTAAATAATGTAACGCCTATTATTATAGATTGTGAAAATGAACACGTGTTTATAGATTTAGAAGCTTTACATGGGCGAAGTATAATTGAAAAAAAAGTTCGTTTTTCACCTGATTTAGCTCATGCTAGTGACGATTATTATCGATATTGGATTGTTTGGGTAGCTATTCAGATTGCTCAAAATGGACCTTATTATGCAGGATGTACAGCAAGTGAAGTACGGGTATCAAAAGAAGTACGCCGAATTAAACTTGGCTATAAATCGTTGCCAGAACAAGTAAATTATTTAGATAAGGCACTTAAAGGGAAGTTTCTATTAAATCATGTCGATATAAATTCAAAAAAACTACTCCATCAGTTTTTATCTGGATTTAATGAAGAGTACTGGAGAGAGTCACCTGATGAATTAAAACAGCAACTATCTATACAGGAGGATTTATAATGGCTTTTGTAATTACAGAATTATGTAGGGATGAAAAAGCAGCTATCTGTTTGGATGTCTGTCCGGTAAATTGCATTGTTATTTCAGATACCCAATATGTAATTAATCCTGATATTTGTATTGATTGTGGTGCTTGTGAATTAGTTTGTCCAGTAGAGGCTATTTTCTTTGAAGACGATTTACCTGATGAATATAAATCGGCAACTCTACTAGCACATAATCATTTTCGAAACTAAAAGAAGCAATTAGCAATTTCTTTTTAAATAAAAGTTCTTCTTTTTTAGAGGGAGAAAGTACAATTTACGATCCAACTTGACTTAAAAGCCCTTACTTTTGAACTTCAGTTGAAGCATGCCCCTTCTTTCCTTTGTCGTTAAGCATTTAATGTGCTTCATATCTCATGAGTTTGCAAAATTCATTATATGTGCTCTCTCCCTATCTCAACAAAAAAATCCCTTCATCTACACGAAATAGACTGCATTCAAATTGCAATTTCGCGTAGATGAAGGGCATCTTAATAAAATTTTTTAGTGAAAAATATGCGTTCTGTTCAAAATAAATACCTTATTTAAATATTCCTCTTTTGCGCCACATGCCCTCAGTATTTTCTTTTAACAACTGCACAATTGATTCGACGAAATGGTCAATTAATTTTTACCAAATCATTTATAAAGTCCTTTGTAAAAAGACAGAGAAATGTTGCCTTGTGACTGTATCATCTGGCATGAATTTTCCGTTATATCCTAAAGTGATTCCATTACTCGCTAATATTTGAACATATTTATATAAACTATTAGTCGAATTTATATCGCTAAACGCTATTCCTTCTCCTTTCATTTTCAAATGAAATGTATTTACTAAAATTTTTGCCAGTTGTGCACGTGTTAAATCCATATCAGGGTTCATATACAAACCACTACCGTCGATGATTCCCGCTTCATAAAACGTCTTTATTTCTGGATAATTGGGGTGCATTGTTGTTACATCCTTAAAATTTTTCATTGTTCTTAATTTAGGTAATTTGAGTCCATCTATTCGACTTAACATGGCAAAAACATGTTTCCGTTTGATGGCTTCATTTGGATGAAACGTACCATCTGTATAGCCTTTATTGATGCCTAATTGAGCAAGTGCTTCTATTTGTTCATAATACAGATGCATCGCCGGTACGTCTGTAAAACGTTGAATGCGCATTGTGAGATTATACTCTTCATAGCCATCCAATCCATATCGGGGAATATACTCCACATAATATGTACCTGAACTTAATTCTTTTGTTTCAATAATTGTATTCGTATCACTCGTCGCGTAACCACCTGATCTCAGTTGCCAGCCTGTTTCATCTAGGAAAATTAGTGAGCCAAACCCCTCCCGCTTTGAATGGGCGATAAATGTCACGGTAGCGTTCTTTGTCAGTGTAAACTTATAAAAATCTCGACTCTGATCGTAGCTGTAATTGCCACCGAATAAAAAACCATTATATGTTTTATTACTTTCTAATAAATCGGCATTAGCCTCATCGATATTGCGACCACTTTCCCAATCTTTCTCCACTAGTGGTTCAAAACTTGTTGTAAAAGAATAATTATTGGTTGGTTTAAGGGAGTTTTGTAAGCTTATTTTAAAGTAATATATTCCTGGCTGAAGTAATACAAAAATCTCACTAGGTTTTCCCGTGCTCCTAACCGAAAAAATTTTCCTGTTTTTCTCATTAACTGCTTCTAACTTAAATTCACTGGAGCCGAGTGACATACCTGTAGCTTCTTGTAGTTGAACTTTTACCTTACCGAATTTAGGAATCTCTACTTTGTATGTATCCTTATCTAAGGAAATGCCTGCCCCGTACAATTCACCACTATACATATTTCCTATTGTGGACAAATTGGCAGTTGAATTTTCGTTATTCGGCTCCACATCTGTGCCTTCAATAGGACTTGTTTTGTACGTTACCTCATAATCACCCATTGTACTAACCCAGTAACTAGAAACCTTAATGTGATATGTTCCCTTTTTTAAATTGATAAACTGTACTGTTTTTGAATGATCTCCATCATCTTGATGCGTCGTTATGCTTCCAATGCGCTGATCATTGCTATCAAATAAAATGACAATATAGGAATTAGGCGAACTATATCCTCTATAGTTATTAACACCATCCACTAATGAAAACTCTACACGTGCATCTTCTTCAAGCGATAATGAATGTGTACCATAGACATTTTCAGCATAATAGCCTTTGATGACATCTCCTTGTTGCCAACTTGCAGCTTGCACATCTGGGATTAGCATTGTAAAAGTAAATAATATAAATGCTGAAATTGCCCATTTTTTCATACTAACACCTCTTAAAAATCAATATTCTATCATTCTAATAAAAGCCAACTTATTAGTATAGAGGTATAATTTGGGCACTCATCCTCATGCCGTTAAGAAGCAATTTAAGGGGTATAATTTGGTTTTATTTCAAACACATCCATTAATTCTTGTATTTTTAAATATATGGAAGCTAACACTCGTGCATTGATGCGCGAAAAGGACAAATTTAAGAAAACAAAAGGCGACCGTTCATAGTATTTAAACGGTCGCCTTCATTTCATATTGTGTATGTCATTCTTCCCCAAGGTTAATTCTACTATTTGTACTTCAGTTCTCTTTGATATGACTTAGTGAGGCTTTTTAGGTTTGGATGTAATATCCGTTCGACGAGCCTATGTTACTTGAAACTTTTTATCATCCATTGAGTTAATCCTCGTAACAAATAGTAAATAATAGAAGCATAGTCTACTTTTTATTTGTACCCTTTAGGCTCCACCAACATAACATGGCATTCCTTTTCAGCGAAAGGCTTTTGTTCAGCTCCTCCCGGAACAATAAAGATCTCTCCCTTAGAAATTTTCACCTGACCATCACGAAAATCGATGAACATCTCTCCTTCGAGCACCATAAATACCTTATCGGCACCTTGATGCTCATGCCATATAAAGTCCCCTTCAATCTTAATTAGTTTGAATTGAAAATCGTTTATTTCACCTACGACTTTCGGAGACCAGAGCTCATTTATTTTAGCTAAATTCTCATTTATATTTATTACTTGGTAGGGCATAATTATCTCTCCTTATTATTTAATGACTTTCTTAACACTGTTAGTTTTTCAAATTAAATTCTTCGTTTTATGGCCTTTGCAGGGCATTTATTATATTTTGCAAAGCGTATTCGATAGCTAATGGACCTCCAGTAATAGCAGACGTATCCATCAAATGTATATTACCCTTCTTTACGGCGTTCATATTATTCCATACATTATTTTGTTTTAATTCAGTCATTAATGTTTCCTTTTTTGTAATGTCACCTATAAGGAAAATATGGTCTGCTTGAATAGTTGAAATGCCTTCAAACGCAGCAAATTGATTATTATTGCCCTTAAATGTAACGTCTGGTGTAAGCCCCAATCCCTTTTCTTTATCAAATGCAAGTGTATATACAGGATTTTCTTCACCTAGAACATTAAAAGTTTTTCCATCCCAAGACAATATAAGTGCTACTGACTCTCCTTGTATCGATTTTAATGCTTCACGCCCAGTTGCAATTTCTTGCATCATTTTATCAATTACTTCTTCCGCTTTGTCTTCTTTTCCTATAATCTCGGCTACTGTACGGAGGCCATATTGCCAGTCATCATAGATGTCCTTCGAATTCAGCGTAATGACTGGTGCAACTTTTTCTAGTGACTCATATAATTTTTCATGATGCTCCGTTGCTAAAATGTAATCAGGTTCAGTCGATAGAATTTTTTCAATACTAGGAGACAATTTATCTCCTAATTCCTCAGTTGAATCTAGCTTTCCATTTAAATAAGATAAAGTGGATAGATACTCTTTGTCAGTAGAAGCTACAGGTGGCTCACCTAATGCAACTAATATTTCAGGATAAAAATACCATAGGGAGGCTATCTTTTCTGGTTTTTTCTCAATCACAATTTCTTTACCAAGGGAATCCTTAATTGTCCTTGGCCAATCTGTTGCATCTACATTAACTGCTGATGTAGATGTGTCTTCTGTAGCTACTCCTTTATTTTCAACAGGTGTTTCATTGCAACCTGCTAGTATGCCTGCTAATAATAGCGGTAAGAATAGCAGTCCTTTAATCTTTTGCATCCGAAAATCCTCCAAAAAAATTATCTTTAATATGCTATTAGTATAGTAAAGGTATTTTTAGATTAGAATGGATGCTTGTTGAAATTAGCATGGATTATTGATGAAATTCTCTCGATATTCAGTAGGAGAAATACCAAATTGTTTCTTGAACACTCTACTAAAATAAAAGGGGTCCCCAATGCCAACAGTTTCGGCAATTTGTTGTACAGGTACGTCACTTGTAAATAACATTTCTTGCGCCATGTTTATACGATATTTTAATAAGTATTCTGCCGGTCCCATACCTGCATGTTTTCTAAATACATAAGAAAGTCGATTTCGATTAACGTTATTTTGCTCTGAAAGCGATGATATAGTTAGGCTTTGATAATAGTATTCATGAATATAATTCGTTACCCGTTCGAATAAAGTGTGTGATTCACAGTTACTTTGCCTATTAACAACACATAATAAGGCTTCATTCAATACATCACGAAACAGCATTTCGGTCTGAAACTTCGAAATGCCCCCACGCTGATTATACACATGCCAAAGACGCATTATTAATTCGATAAGACGGGGAGATTGTCCAGTTGATAATTCAAAATGCTGATGCGAAAAGCTTGACTCTTCTAGCTCTGAATTACATATCCGGTATAAAACAAGAATATATTCCCAATTTGTGTTACCGAAAATTTCTTGATCTAATGTCATTTTTGCACCCCCATGCACAACTTTTCCTGGCGAAAAGATATAAGGCGTGCCATTGAATTGAAATTGTATCTTTCCTGTAAGTGGAAAAACAAAACCAGGAAAGGAATCTGTATAGTCAGCGTAAGGCACACCTGAATTTTTATCATATCGATAGACTCCTTCTACTTGAAAAGGAGTGTGTGCTAAATGCTCTGCTAATTGATTAACATCGATTTTCACATTGCATACCTCATTTCAATAATAATTTGCCCGTGTAATCCCTAAAATCATAGCTGGAGATTTTGTGTAGCTTTTGACCACAAAGAGCATATACAGTTCAACAAGCTACTGTTCCAGCAAGGAGACACTAGCATCGAGAAGTTTTTTAGGTCCGTGTTTCCCCACATTCACGATTCCCCATTTTGGTTAAATCATTTCTTCTATAACGCTCATCATGCCGCCATAAATGGACCTAATAGCCGCTGGAATGCGGAAAGGTGAACATGAGAACTCTCGCTTATTTTCACATTATCGATAATGATTATCATTGTCAATTAAAACAAGAACCACCACTATAATAATTGGTGGTTCTATATGCATCATATAGCCAGCATTCTTAAAGGCAAAATTTTTCAAAGTCAGCTAATACTAAATTGGAGATTACTAAAAATGGATTGATCTCCTTACTTTAACAATTAAAAATGACCATTTGATAAAATTCAATTTCGACCTCCTTGATAGTTCGAATATATTAAACCCATCTTGTCGGGAGTGTGTGAATCCATACTAAACCCAACTAAAACACGCCCATTTAGATTAGATGATAACAAACATGGGAAGCATTGTGAGGAGGAGGTTTACGATAAAATGAACAAAGTTATACAACCCATACATGTATATTGTTTGTTATTCTTATCTGTTAGCTTTTTAGCAAATTTCGTTTTAATTCCTACCATTTTTACAGTGGTTGAACGTGAAGCATGGATAAGCGCTTTGGTAAGTTTACTTCCAATATTTCTTTTTGCATTACTTATTTCAAAAATTACTTCTTCATCAAATAATAGTGCAATCCTTGACTTCAGATCTGTCCAGCTTAATAGACCACTCTATTTATTCATAATTACTTCATATATAGTTTATTTAATTTCATCAACTTTCGTTTCGCTCAAATTTACAATTATTTGGGCTGATGAAAGTTTTAACTCTGATTATCCATACTTTATAACAGTTATTTTATTTATATTATTATGCTTTTATGGTTCTCTAAAGGGTATTCAAACTATAGCTATCCAGTCATTAATTATTTGTACACTATACATTTTTTTGTTTGTACTCCTTAATTTAGGAAACGCAATGAGCAATGAATATGAACTTATATTACCAGTAAATACAAGTAATACTCCGTCCATTCTATGGGGAATATTATACATATGTATTGGTGTTTTAGAAATGGGATTCATTTTAATTGTATTAAAGGATTATGTAAAAGAAAGGCTGCATATTAAGGGAATATTAGTTTTCTCTATACTGTTTGTCTTATCAGTTTTTATTACAATTGTGACTACTATATCAGAATTCGGCATTTATATAACTCAAAAAATGCTCTTCCCTATTAACGAACAATGGCGGGTTTTATCATTTGGAAAGTACTTTACTAGAATGGATTCCTTATCTGTTCTCCAAATATTATCAATAGCGTTTGTTCGCGTAAGTTTATTTATGTATATCCTTTCTTCCTTTTTTAAAAACCGAAAATTAATATTATTTATTGTCTATTTATGTTTAACAATCGGATTACTAATCCCTTGGTCAGTTTCTGATTTTTTATCATTTATAAATCGCGTTTATCTTCTCTCTAATTTTTTGTTTTTATCCTTTTTTATTACTGTTATCTATGTGCTACAAAAAATTAAAGGAGGAAAGGGAGGTAAAAACTTTGACTGAAAATAAAGATATACTATATCAAAAATTAAGTAATCAATCGGATGTAACAATAAGTAATAAATTTTATGTTTTTAATAACGAAAAACAAGAAGTGGTTTTTATATATTGCCATAGTTTAATTGATAGTGTTCTTTATTTTAATTCATTATTACCAAATATTAGACTCCTGGCTGAAAAAGGGAATTTAAATGATGTAGAAATAATAAATCGTTATTTAGAAGTAAAAGAGATTAATGAGTTCATTACGAAATTGGATGAAATAAACAGTTGCATTTTCACTGGTTTCTTATATTTTTATCATGTTCAATCAAATAAGTTATATTCAATCAATTTAGCTAAACTACCTGAACGATCAATTGAAGAATCAAATATGGAGGTTTCATTGAGGGGACCCCGCGATGGATTTATTGAAAATATAGATACAAACTTTTCTTTGATAAGAATGCGATTAAAAAGTAATAATTTATCAAGTAAAAAATACACAATTGGAAAAACAAGTAAAACAAAAGTTTTATTACTTTACATTGACAACTATATTGAACAAGTTACTTTAGATAATGTTCAAAACAAACTAGATAATATAAAAGTAGATAACGTTGCAAGTAGTTATCATATTGAAGAATTACTTTATGATAAGACCTATACCCTTTTCCCACTCCTTGATTATACTGGTCGACCAGATTTTGTAGTAAATTCCCTCAATAAAGGGCGTTTTGTCATATTGGTAGATGGAAGCCCAAGCTGTTTAATTGGACCGGTAAATTTATTACTTATTTTAAAAGCTCCAGAAGATGATCAAACAAATTTCTTATTTGTGAGTTTTTCACGCATATTAAGAATTACATCTTTATTGACAAGTATTTTTTTACCTGGTTTTTGGATTGCTCTAACTGTCCACCAACTTAACCAGTTACCATTCCCCTTATTAGTGTCGATATCTGCTTCTAAAATTGGGCTACCAATTTCTTCTGCATTTGAAATTCTAATAATGCTCATCTTTTTTGACCTCTTTCGAGAAGCTGGAATACGTTTACCTAAAGCTGTAGGTCAAACTGTTGCTGTCTTAGGAGGATTAATAGTTGGTGATGCTGCAATAAGAGCAGGCTTTACATCACCTTCAACACTAGTAATTGGAGCCCTTACTGTCATTTCTAGTTACACATTAATTAATCAAAATATATTAGGGAATGTATTTTTATTAAGAATTGCCACTTTAATTGCCTCTACTTTTTTTGGTATGTATGGTTTTGTTTTAAGTGTTCTATTCTTATTAACGTATATATCCTCATTAGAAAGCTTCGGGCATCCTTACCTTTCCACCCTATATAAAGTTAATGTTCCAAATCTTATCAAAGGTTTCTTAAAAATGCCGTTCAGAATCAAAATGAAAGACTGATTGTCTATACAATAATTAAGCAGAAGGGAGTTTGTATATGGCCAATTTCTTTACTTCCGCATTGAGAATAACCTTATTTTTTCAATTATTATTTATACTAGGCGGTTGCTTAGGTACAAAAGAAATACAAAGTGAAGTCTATATAACCGCCCTTGGTATAGATTATTCGGATGATAAGTATCATTTATATTTTCAAGCTTTCGGTTTTAATAATGTTGCGGGTTCAGATCCAGGCATTGCACCTGGGCCTGCACCAATTGTTATCGGACATGGAGAAGGTGAAACTATCCAGGGCGCTATAGATGATATTGAAAAAAATTCTGTTAATCCTTTGTATTATGGGCATATACAAACTATCTTCATTTCCAAAAATGTTTTGGATGGGCATTTGGATAAATTTTTGGATTTTTTTAGTAGGGACTATTATTTACGTTACAATACGTTAGTTTATGGGTTTGAGGATAATATAAAAGAAATAATGAATATACAAGGTCTCTTTAATAAACCTCCTACATTAACATTTCCGTATGATCCAAATGAGCAATTATTCTTTAATTCTTTCATCTCAACTAGTACTGTACAAGACATGATTAAAAGATATTACGAACCAGTTGGATCTATCATGGTCCCTTCAATAAAAATTAGTAATGATTATTGGATAGAAGATAATCATACAAAAGAAGTATTAAAAATTAGTGGCGCCTATTTTCTTTCACAACAAAAATTTAAAGGATGGATAAATGAGGAGGAACTTTCAGGACTAGATTGGTTTAATAAGGATTTTAATAAAATGAAATTAGCAATAAAGGATAAGTCTGTATCTTTATTTATTGATAATATAAATTATCGTATAGAAGTATCAGGTAATAAAATCCCTAAATACACTATAAATTTGGAAATAAAAGCATCCATTAGAGAAAATCAGGAAAATATCGAAAAAGAAACAATTGAAAATGAGATTAAAAAAATTATTTCATCACAATTTCAAAAAACATTTGGAAAAGGTTTAGAAATAAATGCCGACATCTTCAATTTTTCAGAAAAAGCTTATCGTTTCAAGTCCTCATCATGGACTGTAGATGAATTAAATGCCATTGATGAAAATTCTATTCAAAAATTTAATATACATGTTTTCATAAAAGATGTAGGTGCTAATAAATAATTGCTTCAACTTGACTGTAAAGAGATCATTCGTAGTGTAACCCTAAAAAGGTTGTCTTGATTCATTTGATTCATACAACTGGGGTACCGAAAACTATCTTTTAAATACTTAACTATTTTCATAGTTTTTCTTTCATTAGAAGACCTTCCATGGAAAAGGATCTTCATATCGAAGATCCTTTTGCTACTTCTTTGCTGGATTTTTTGTATTTAGTTTTGACGTTTTTTAACAAGCCATCTTTATCTAGTATTGTTGGTAAACTTATACCGATAACAATCGTTACGATTCCTGCTATTTGCAAAGTTGTAACCGTTTCGCTTAATAGGATGACAGATACCATCACCGCGATTGGCAATTCAACAGCACTTAATATTGATGACATACCTAAACCAACTTTAGGAACTGCAATAGTGAATAGGAAAACAGGTATGATCATGCCAAATAATCCTAATGCCAATCCATATATCCAAAGCCCTTCGTTAAACAAAGTACCATTCCAAATAATTTCTGGAGACTGAAAAACCGCTGTAATCGTGAAAGCAAAGAAAGAAACCAAAACTAAACGGTTAGAGGTTGTCATACTTGCAGTTGATTTTCCATTCACGTATAAAAATAAGGAATAACAAAGAGCAGCTGCTAACCCCCATAACCACCCCTGTAAAGGTATTTGGGATAAATCAACATCAATTATACCAGCTGCTGGTATTGTTCCAGCTACCAATATGATTAACGATATTAATTCAATTCTGCTTGGAAATTGTCGCTTTGTGATACAAGAAATCAACATACCGATCCATGTAAATTGAAACAATAGTACAACTGCTAAAGAAGCAGGCAAAAAGTTCAAAGAATGACCATATAAAATATTTGTTAATCCTGTTAAAATGCCTGCAAATAAAAGGATTTTAACGCCGTTAAAGCTTAGTTTTGATCTGTTTGTAACGATGAAGATACATACTGCTATACAAAAGCCTATAAAAAACTGACTTGTCACTGCCTCAGAGACAGAAAAACCACTACGCATTGCCAGTTTTATGATAGTTGAAACGATACCAAAACTACTAGCTGCAATAACTACTAATAGGGGATAAAGATACATCTTCATTTTTCACTTCCCTCTTATAACTTTTATATAAATTGAATTTCGATTATGATTTTGAGATTTTGAAAAAAAATCATAATCTCCAATATAAATCACTGATTGTTATTTTACAATCTTTTTTTCGGTAATAATGGATTACAAAAACGAATCTCCTGGGTGAAAGAAAGTCAATTTACGGAAATAGTAAAAAAGCCAAAACCTGATATATCAAGGGTTTGGCTTTTGTTTGTCCACGATATTTCATTAATAATCCAAGCAGGTTGACACAAAAAAAACAAAAAGGTTGAAAATTAAGTTCTTTGAATTAGGTTTGAAATAACTTTATTATCCTATACTGTGACAAGGTGTTTTTGTTTAGAAGGAATTTGTCACTTTTTAATAGAATAATGATGAAGATGATCAGATAATAAATTTTTACACATAAGGAGATACGATTATGGAAAAAAACAAATTACTAAGAATGGACAATGTCGGCATCGTTGTAGAATCCCTTGATGACGCAATCTCTTTCTTCGAGGAAATTGGTTTGAGCCTCGAAGGGCGAGCCACTGTCGAAGGCGAATGGGCTGGTCGCGTAACCGGATTGGGTGCTCAGTGCGTAGAGATTGCTATGATGGTTACCCCAGATGGCCACAGCCGACTTGAACTTTCACGTTTTCTGACCCCACCTACTATATCAGATCACCGGACTGCTCCTGTAAACGCCCTTGGTTATCTACGCGTCATGTTTACCGTTGAAGACATTGACGAAATGGTTTCCAGACTCACTAAGTATGGCGCTCAGCTCGTTGGCGAAGTGGTTCAGTACGAGGACTCGTATCGACTCTGCTACATTCGTGGCATCGAAGGACTTCTAATCGGTTTGGCGGAACAACTTGGCAATAAATAAGTAAAGGACGTTTTATAAAAAGCCTTTACTGAAGTAAATATATTTGAAGGAAATTCTTATTCAATTACATGGTGCGATTGTTGAACAAGAAGTAAAGGAGTGATACCTATTAGTCAATGACAAATAGGTATCACTCCTTTTTTTATAACGTTTTTTGATTTAGCTCTTGATGATACGTTTCTGCTATGCGTTTAGCGTGACTCTTTTGGCGGTTGGCATACATCACATTTTCTTTGGTTTTTATTTTTAAATTTCGTAAAAGTTTTTTCAAAGTTACTACCACATGCACATTTAAATAGTAATTTTTGAGAAAAACCGTGGTATTCCGTCGTTAGCAACTTACTTTCTGAATTGTTCTCAACAAATTCTTGAATTTTATCAATCGTCCAACGTTTATTCATTTTCTTACACCTCCATATTTTATTGTTGCGGAGGCTTTTCTTGGCATCCGTTATAAAAAAGGTATTACTTATCTTAAGTTCCTCATTATAACATGAGCCGGCATACAATAAAACAGATGAAAGATATATTATTCAACTAACCTGCATCGTTAATTATATGGAGCTTTGAGTTAACATCAAAAACATTCAGTAACTATATTCCATTAAAGGTACATACTAAGTAATATTTTAGCTATAACTTTTATAATAAAGATTCATTTTTAGGAGAAGTAAATTATGAAGTGCAATAAATATACTTGGGTACATGTAAAGAGGGTAAACGTATCAATGACCCTATAAACTAAGTCTACTCTCATTACGATGAAAATGTATAAACGCTCATAGAGTAAAAGAATTCATTTTTAAACTCCTTTATTGTTACATTGTAGAAAGGTATCTTGCATTCAAAATTAAATAAGTATAACCCCATCCTAAATTTAGATGGAGTCATACTTATTTGAACTTTTAAAATTAAAAACGTTATTTTCATCACTTTACATTATTCAACTAACACCCAATTGTTTAAGTACATTTTTTCACAATCTTATAAAGTAACTGTACCTTTAAGGTTGATTGTATCCTTTAAGAACTTCTCTGTATGTCTCAATTTTTATTTTTATATTTTCTTCGCTAATTGTTACGTTTTCTGTTTCAGAAACTTTCTTTATAGAATCTTCAATTATTTGTTGAATCATCGTATCATCAACTTTTACATCCTTCGGGAAACTTACTGAAATAGTCATTTCTTTAAAAGGATTACCATCTACCATTATGGCTATTGACTCACTATCAAGTTCCGATTGTTCTGTAATAGATACTATTATTTCATTTTTTAATTCTGATAATAACTTTAATTCATCATTTCCCTCATTTGCCGGAGCAACTACTGCTTCCTGCTCGCTTTCTATTAATTGTCCTCCTTTCTCCTCTCCATTACACCCAACTAACAAAATTGAAGTAAATACAATTCCTGAAATTATAGTTTTTTTCAACACTTCTACTTCCCCTTTCATAATAAACTACAGATTCTGTAACATTTCTCCACATGTAAATTTAACGGTATATATTGGTAAAAGTTCCGATTTAAAGAATAACTTTGTGTAACTTTCCTGCTCCATTAATTTAAGCAAAGTTTATCTCAAGTGAAACTACTAGCATCAAAAAAAATCACCTCAAAGTATAACTAAGAGATGATTTTTATTATGTTGTCAATCTTTAATGTTAAATAGACAGACAAAAACTCAACATATTTGGTGTGTACCTTTTGGGAGGAAAAATTACTAATTACATCGTTTTCTTCTTAAAAATAGACGGTAACACATCTAACAACCGCTCACGTGTAATAGGATCACAATGATTCCATGTAAAATCTACGAAATGAGTCTTACTGGGAGTTAACTCGGCTAAAGTGGCGATCTGTGGACAGTGAGTAATAGTTTGTAATTCTTGGGGAGAAGCCAAGATAAAATTACGCTCTCCAGCATAGTGATTTACTTGGTGTTGCTGAATTTCTATCCATGCTTGCCCTTGCTCAATTAGCTGCATTACTTTGGGAGTGGGGCGAAAACCAAGAGATTCATACAAGCTGGCAGCCAACCCGGTCTGACACATAACATAAAATTTTGCACCTAACTTGAGATAAACCGTAGCCATCTCCCCAGCAACATAAGCATCGGCTAATTGCCTACGTACCAATCTTACTTTGTTCTCATATGTAGTAATCCACTTCTCCGCCTCTTTACCTCGTTCAACTAGTTTAGCGATATAGCGTAACCGTTCAAATAGTCTAAACTTCTTGTCCAGTACCACAGTTGGAGCAAGTGCATCCAGTTCCTGCAAATCTTGTGGATAATAGCTAAGCAATATGAATTCAGGCTGCAGCGGTGCTATTTTATCTGGATCTGCCCAACACCCGATACTATGAATATTTCGCAGCCTATTATGATAAACCACGTTATCTCCCATGATAGAGATGGCCGCTCCTATAGGGGAGATGCCTAGAACGAGTAATTCCCCAAGTGTAAATTTACCATCAGTCACAATACGTGTTGCACCTGTAGGAACATGAATCTTTCTGCCCAGTGAATCGATAACGGTTCTTTGCTGCGCATGAAGATGAATGTTTGCATATTCACGTGGGGTGTTTCCAGTTAATTTATGAAAGCACCGACTGAAATAGTATTCATCCTTAAACCCAATTTGTCTAGCTATTTTGCTCAATGGCTCGGTGGAATTACACAAAAGCTCCTTTGCATGTTCTATACGTAACTGGACCAAATAATCATTTGGCTTTTTGCCAGTCAATGTCTTAAACTTTTGACTATATTGCCATCTGACCATTCCAGCCATGTTAGCCAGTTGTTCTACTGACAAGTCCTCATCATAATGCTGTTCTATGTACTGTACAGTTTGTTGAACTAATTTTATCTTGTCTTTGTTCTGCAACTGGGTAGCTTGCTCATCTAACTGAGCCATCAACCCTAGTATCAGCTGAAGTCTACCTTGCATCATCGCCATTTCTGATGTGGATAGAGAGGAGCAAAATTGATTATTTATCCATGCTTCATTTCCTAATATCTGTTTGACTTGAGAAAATAATAGATGATAGGGATAACCACAAAGCAAGGGTGGATGAGCAACCCGGTTCAAAGACATTCCTTCAACTTCAAAGGTTTCAAAAGTAAAGCGCGCAAGCTGTGTCTCTTTGTTTCTTGGTTCAACTATGTAGCGTTGTACAGGTAAAACTAGAATGCAGCTTCCTTGTTGTAGATCGATAGCCATTTTATCTACATACAGTCGTATGCCATGACTGAGTGCTATCAATAATGTGCATAAATTTGTTTCATTATCATTTATTCCCTCATTGTGGCTACTAGCTGGCATTATCTGATCAACTTGAAATCGATCATAATGTTGTAGCCTAATATATAGGGGTGCTAGATTCATAAGCAACTCTCCAACTATTGAAAATGATTCTCATTATCGTTATTGTAACATATAATGACCCTCTATCAACTATTGTTCGAGTATGTGCTATTGTAGAATACAAACGGTTTAAAAAATCGATTGGGCAAATACATTTTTTACTGTTTGTGCATCCATTCTGGTAACTTTTTATACAATTGCTCCAAAGCTAATAAATTATCTGTATTCCATCCATTAGGTACAACATAAACATTTCCCTTTTTGACTGCAGGCAAAGTTCCCCATATCGGGCTTTGTAGCAGTCGATCAGCTTCTGCTTCACTTTCATCATCCTCTTGTACAATTACAAACAAATGATCACCAGCAAACTCTGGAAGTACCTCTTCGGAAACTTCAAGGAAAGATACACCTTCTACATCAATAATATTCTTCTGTACAGCTGGTGGGACGGCAAAACCATTTTCTCCATATATAATGGCACCAAAGTTACGATCGCCCATAACATAAAGCATTTTACCTAACTGGTAGAATACTGTTGCGGTCTCCCCTTCTGCTAATTGAAGCTTAGCAAACATTTCTTTAGACTGTGTTTCAAACTTAGCAATCAATTGAGCTACTTCCTCCTGTTTACCCAAGATATTCCCCATCTCCTTTACACGTTCTGTATAAGGAAGAGCTGGATTGAAGGGAATCGTAGTAGCGATTTTTGACAATTCTTCGTTTAGATTTGGATCCGCCTTGTAATAACCATTAATAATCAGATCAGGTTTTAAAGTCAGAATCGTCTCTAAGTTAGCAGGATTTCCAATATCAACGATTCCTTCAAGTTTATCTCCATAGTAACTAGCAGGATCTTGAGGAATATTATTTCCAACAACTGGAATATTCATCGCCAAGAAATCACCAGTCGTCTGACCAATATAAACCACTCGCTTTGGATCTGCAGGTATTTCAACTTGTTCGCCTGTAATCGTCGTATATTGAACTGTTGTCTCACTTTTCTCTGCTTGCACATCAGATTGAGCTGTTTTCTCGTTTTCCTTTTCCTGCGTATCAGATGCGTTGCCATTAGAATTGCATGCTGATAATATCAACAGCAACAGAAGGAAACTCCCTCCCCATAGTATAATTTGCTTTCGTAGAAGCTTTTTCACATTTATTACCCCTTTCCTTTTTACCTTTAAATGAAAATGATTATCATTTACAAAGTTATTATAGTTTGTATGAAAGGGTGAAACAATGAAAAAAACGCAACAATTTATTTGGATAAATGTCAATATTTATACCAGACAAAAAATCTGTTCACTTACTTCTTTTATAAGTAAACAGATGGATAGGGCAATTATATTTTCTCTTTACACTAGTTTTAAAGGCGTCTCCCAAAAACGATTGATTATTCTAAACCACCTTATTCCACTAAAGCATCCATTACTTTAAGGTGGTTATTCTCAAATAGTTAGTTCAACTTATATCTCTTTCAAAATTAAGGAGCATCATTCTTTATGTGAATGATGCTCCTCTAAAAACTGCAATTAGTTATTACTTAAACTCAATTTCCGCTGCCGAAGCCCCTTTAGTATACGTTATAGTCGTTCCAGCAGGTAAATTACGAATTTCTTTTACATTTTTTCCTTCGATAATAATTTCACCAATTTTCGTACCTTTAAAATCAATAATCGCATTTCCTTTTTTGGGACTGATTGTTACCGTTTTGTCTACAAATCCAACACCGTGGAATTCCGCATATTCACTAAAAACTGCAATTCCATTTTTAATAATTGTATTTTCCCCTAATGTTAGCGAGACACTTGGGCGATTCACTATTAATTTACCTGTTTTGTAGTTATTAAAGCTATATACATTTTCAGGTATTATTGGTGTTGGTATTTCTTCTTTCCCTGCCTTCAAATCAATTTGAACTAATACTGGGTCATGATCCGATGCACGGCCTTGTGCTTCTGTAAAGTTCGCATTAATATGAATCAAGTCAATATCCGTAACGTCAGCAAGATTATTCGAAACTAAAATATGATCCAACACTTGATTGTTCCCTTGGAAGAAGTACGTAAAACGGTCTGTTTCTGGGGCTTTATCTATCATATTCGTTAAAACATCACCTTTTAATGTTTCAAGTGCTGGGGTGAATTCAAAGTCATTCATGTCCCCTGCTACTATGAAATTTAAATCCGGATTAATTGCAAGTCCTTCATCGATAAAATCATTGATAGCTTGAGCAAGCTGAAGACGTTTCGTTACTGATTCTAACACTGGCGGCTGTGTTGGTCCCCAAAGTGAACCGTCTCCACCTTTAGAATTTAAGTGAGCTCCGATAATGACTACACGCTCTTCCTGGAATTCAAATTCAGCAGCAATTGGTTTACGTGTATCTGCAAATTTTGAAGGGTCAACAAAGCCAGGATTTAAAGCAAGGCTTCCATCTGCTGTCCACTTATTCGCTTGGTCACCCACCCCCTTTATACCTGTCACTAATGAAACACGAGTCGGGTTATATAAGTAACCTACACGAATATTACCACCAGGTGCACCACCTACTGTATTGTTAATTGGCATGACATCAATCCAATCATAGGCAGGACCACCCGCAGCTTTAATCGCATTAATTAATCGCATGTAGCTTTCCGATGCATCAGCATTTCCTGAATCAATTTGGCCGTCATTATCTTGAACTTCGACTAATGTAATAATATCTGGTGACTTCATATTATTCACAAATGTCGCTGCAATTCTTGCTACTTTTTCGTTTGATGTATTGGCAAGATTATTCGAAAAGTTTTCTACATTATAAGAAGCGACGTTTAACTTGTCCGCTACTGGTTCGAGATGCGTCACTTCTTGTTGAAGATTTGCCTTTGTCACTTCCGGGAAGACTTTATTTGTGTTTAGTCGATAACCATCTGTAAAGTTTTCTACAAATCCGATAAGCGCTTCATTAAAACGATCACCTGATTCATAATTTTTCCCCGCTACCCCTTCAAGCATAATTTTTTCAGGGTTATAATCGTCGGCCGCAATATTTAAACCGCCATTCACATTAAATGTATTATTTGTTGTGCTCGGTACAACAATTGGTGAATCATTATTATAAATCGGTCCAATCACTCTCGCATCCGGGAATGATGTCCGCATATACTCGATTGATTCCCAAAAATCGATACCATCTTCTTGTGGGTCAAAAATTGCAAAGGCATCATTATCGATGATTTTAGTTGGTGGGATTAGGTCCTTCCCTATGACAAGAGCTTCTGGTATTGCTGCTGTACCTGTTTTTGTAATATTTGTTGCTGAAATTTGTGTATCTTTCAATCGAGAGTTTCCACCCTCTTCCTTTACATTTCCTGATACTTTAATAATTTCCCCAACCACTACATTATGTGCCGACTTATTTACCTTGATTGCTGTTGATTTTACGCCATCGAACTCCGACTCGACTTCTTGCATAATGAAGCTAGTTGAATTAATAACGAATGTTACAATTCCCTCCACATCATTTACCGTTAAATCAACATATGGTGATATATGGCTTGCCCCTTGAATATCGCTAATCGTGGCATTTTCAGTATCAATAATTTCATAAATAAAAATAGCAATCGTACTATTTGCTAAACCTTCTTTCACCGCAACCGCTTTAATCGTCATCGGGTTATTAACAAGAATTTCCCCTGTATACTTTGTACTAGCTGTAGTTGGTGTTGAGCCGTCCACTGTGTAATAAATCGTTGCACCTTCTGTCATTGTAGAAAGTGTAACTTTCGTGCCAGCTGTTACCCCACCAACGTGAGAAGGTTTGATATCCTGAACCTTTGTTACATCTTCAATAATGCGAATCGGGAGCAGTTGGTGGTTTGTATATTGACCAACAATCCCTGTAATTTCCCCATACGTTTTTCCACTCACTAAACCTGAGTCTCGTGTTTTATCGTAAATAGCAAATGTGCCTACTTCGTCAGTTCCTGTAAAGTTTTGACCGGAACCAGTAATTGCAACATTTTTAATCGTTACTAATTTCGATTCATTGTCTTCTGCAACCTCAATACTTTTAATAATGTGAGGCTCTGGTATTGTCGAAGGAACAGGCATGCCAACAAGCGAAATATTTATTAATTGCTTTAGTCCGCTATATTCAGCTACTTGACCTTGCACCGTCACCCGATCACCGACATTTGCAGTAAGCCTATCTACAGGATAAATTGCTATCGCCGCACCATCTTCATCTTGAATGTGCGCTGTAGCAGTTTCTAATTTTGCTGTTACAATACCTGATATGATTACATTTTGTCCGACTTCTTTATTACGAGCTTCGGTAATTGAAATAACTGTTGGCTCTTCTTTAACTGCATAATTAAAGGACGCCATTTCACTATCGTTTAAGCCCGTTGCAGTAGCGAATGCTTTGATTGTCATTGCTTTATTTACAACAATGCCCGCTGCTGCATCATTAACCTCACTAGCTGTTGACGGTTCAGAACCATCTGTCGTGTAATAGATTGTTGCATTAGGTGTATCTGTAGACAATGTTACTTTTGTTCCTGCATAGACTTCGCCCGTTGCTGGAAAAGCTTTTATATTCGCTACTTGTGTTGGCTCATAGTTTAATACTAATTGGAAGCTTTCCGCTTTTAACGTTTTTAATTGATATGTACCGTTAAAAATTGAAGCAATCCCTGTCACTGTGATCACATCATTGTTATTGAAGCCATCTGCTTCAAATTGAGAGAGCTGATAGCCTGTACGGTTATCATGGCGAATTAACAGCTCGTTATTTGCTGCATCGACTGCTTTAAATTCAAATGTGCCAGACGTACCAGATGACCTTAAATCTTTTATCTTCACATTTTCAAGTGTAATTAATTCGCCTTGTATACTGTCATCAATCGGGAGATTTACTGTTTGCGGTGCTGGTGCTGTCCCTGTAGAAATCCGTTCAATTGTCGGCGAATTAAATTGAACTTCTCCATTATATAAACTTGTTTTCCCTGTGATTTTGACAATATCTCCAACAGTTAAGCTCCCTGCTTCTGCAGAACTAGAGTAAACATATACCCCTGCCGACTCATCCTGTACATAGAAGGCCTTGCTCCCCCAGTTACCAGGTGTTGTCGTAACCGTCCCTTGAATTTGAACTGTGCGGTCCGTCCCAACAGCTGCACGAGCTTCGGCAATTGTTAATTCAGAAGTTGAATCAAATTGATTTACCGCTTCCTCCACTCCAATAGCTTCTGTCGTTTCCGCCTTTACAACTGATAAGTAAGGCAACATCATAGAAATGACAAGTATAAATGATAACGCCATTTTGGAAACGAAATTAAATTCATATTTCTTCATTCGTTTAGCTCCTTATGATTTTTTATCTATAAAATAATCCTTTTCCCTATTTTGCAAAGGGATTTACGTGAAGTTATTATTCAATTATTGTGTTCCCTTCAACAGTTAACCCGTCTAAACTGATGTTAACTTTTGGCGCATAAATGATTAGATCCCCTGAAATAGTACCCGTACTATCAGATGGCATTAAAGAGTACTTCCCTGATGCTGTTGGTACAGTTATCGTTACATTCCCCTTCAAGGTATGTCCATTCAAATCAATCATTACTAAATCTGTTAGCGCTACATCTGCAGTCACTGGAGCTGTTAACTTAATCAAGTCTCCTGCTTTAGCTTTTTTTATTGCTTGTGTTAATTCCTCGGCATTCTTTACATTATATTCATTCACTTTTTCTGGTGGAATAACTGGATCGGGTGCAACATTTCCTCCACCTGTGTTTGGCACGCCAGTACTTGGCGTAGAACCGCCAATAATGGCTTTTATTTGGGAAGCAACTGAGGCATAGTTGACAATAATTTTTGATACCGTTGAGCCTGCTGGAATCGACAAGTCATTTATTAGTAAACCAGTACCGATTGTAATTCGAGTATCAGGGCTTAGAACCGTTAAATAATTCACTAAACCAACAGCATTCAACGCTAACTCCACTGCCGTTGAAACTATTAGTCGTTCAAACTTTACATTCCCAGTCATATTCAGTTTTGTAGATTCTATTGTTACCTTCGTTGCTGCTCCGTCAATATTTATAGCAGATATGGTAGCTGTTATGATAATTTCTGGAATCACTGTGTCCGACACAATCGACATATTATTACGCTTGACTTGTACTTTTCCAGTTTTCGAATTTTTGATTTTCAATACGGGTGTACTTTGACCATCGATTGCATCAGCTATAATAATATCGCCAGTAATTGCCACACCATCAAACTCAATTTTAGTCTTAACATTTGAGTTAATGATTGCATTACCTGTAACCGATACATTCTTAACTGTCACACCATCTGCGTTAATCGTGATGGAATCGAGCGTTGCATTTGTATTGAATACAACGCCCATCTCTGCTGAACCTGCATTATTTAAATCAACATTATTTACTTTTGTGATAACACCATTTTTAATTGTTGCTGTAATTTTTGCCCCTGTTAGTGCGGTTTTGTTTTCAGTTGTAAAAATTGACTTTACTGAATCGTCAAATAAATAAGTCGTACCATTAATAGCAATTTCATTCGCTGTATATTCTTCAACTTTAAACGTTACACTTTGAGAAGGCTGAGTAGTCGGATTACTAACAGCTTCTGAACGAGTAATAAATGCAGCCATTTGTCCACGTGTTACATTTGAAGAGCCATCAAATAATGTAGCTGTCTTACCAGTCGTTACGTTGTTTTCATATAAAGCAGCAATCGCGTCTTTGTAGTCTGCACGCACATCAGTGAATGGTAATGAATTCGTATTTGAAGCTTTTAAATTAAAGGCATTCGCTAAAATTTTTGCTACATGGTTACGCTGAATAAATTCGTCCTGACGGAATGTTCCATCTTCATAGCCATCTATAATTCCCTCATGCTTTAATGCAGCAATTGCTCCAAAATATAAATGAGAAGTAGAAATATCTTTAAAGTTTGGATTGTTAACATTCGATGTATCCAGCCCTAATACTCCCGCAATAATTTTAGCAGCTTGACCACGTGTTAAATTTTGTTCAGGCTTAAACGTACCATCTTGGAACCCATTAATAATGCCACGATCATTTAAATTTTTAATTTCGTCATAAAATTGATGTGTTCGCTGTACATCCTTGAAACTACTCGCTTCAGATGCAATCGGTGCTACCACTACTACCGTTGAAGCCGTTAACGCCATTGCTGTTATTGCTTTTAAATACTTCGATTTCCTCGATTTACTCATACTTAGAGTAATACCTCCCCATCCCTATTTAATAAGGATAATTTTGTTAAAATTTACCTTACCAAAATATTGGTTAACATATTAATTTTAACAGAAAAATAATAAATACATTCTAATTTAATGTTAATATTCTAAATTTTATGTAAAATAGTACATATTAAACTTTTACAATGTTTATGAGAATAGTAATAGTAGGTCCTTTATCCTCTAGCATTGTAATAATTAAACTTTTATGATAATTCTAATTTTATGCAATCATATTTTCTCATGAACAAAAGCGCAATTGTACCCGACCAGTTCCGACAGACATTGGAAATTCCTATACAAAACATAACAGTAAAAAAGCTGATGAGTATCATGGGACTGACCCCCGTTTTTGACAGTGAATTAAAAAAGATCGAATTCCATGTTAATGAATCGACCTTTTTTATATACAATAATAGGAATTATCGGTCTTTATTTCAATTACTCAGTATGTTCCCCCCTTTTCGTTCATGAATACAAGGATTCAATGAAATTCTTTTTTGTCTTTAATCGTCGATAGGATGACAACGGTCAGCGCACTCGAATTTTACAGGTTCAACGGAATCATCGAGTTTCTTTATTTGATATCCCTGATTTGCTAAATAGGTCATTAATTGCGGTAAATATTTCGCTGTTTTGGGCTGGTCATGTAACAACACTACTGGTGTGGCTCCGCTTTCTTCCAATGATTTTATTTGATCAATAACACTTTTTACGTAATTCCCATCTGCCAGTTCCCAATCACGACTGTCCACGTTCCAATCCCATAATTTGTAGCCCTCTGTATTCAGAGCTTTTCTAAAAGGTTCAATCAAATAGGGTACACTTCCATAGGGAGTACGAATTAATACGGAAGGTATCCCAGTAATACTTTCTAGTACTTCTTGAGCTTCATTCATTTCATCAAGAACCGTTTGTTTGGAATGGTAAAAATGATTAACATCATGTGTTACACCGTGTAACCCAACACTATGGCCTTCCTTAATCATTCGTTCAACCGTGTTTGGACGTTCCTTCATATGGGGTGAAAGCATAAAAAACGTTGCTGCAGCATTATTTTTTTGTAAAACATTAAGAATATCGTCTGTGGCAGTAGAAGGACCATCATCAAATGTTAAATAAATTACTTTTTCGTAAGGATCTTTTGAATTGAGATGAGTTCCTGTTTCGCTATTTTTCTTATTGACTAAAACTTTTTCCATGCCATTTTCAATCATTTTTCTTGGTGAATAGGAAGTAAATGTGCCCAAAATGTAAATTAATAGAAAAGTGGTAACTGTTAGGAATACCCACATTATTATTTTCCTTTTTATTCTATGATTTTTTTTATTTTTACACTGTATAGCCATCTATAATCAATCCCTTCATTTCAAAATATGTTTCTACTTTGTAAAGATTAATAGAAAGAGATAAAGATGATGTGAAGGTAATGTCGATGTTATTTAAAGAAAAAAAACTTAGTCATTCCTCTCAGATTGTAAATTTTATCCACAAAAAATCTGTTAGCCAATAACCAAGGTGTATCGGCTATTAGATTAACAGATTTCATCACAGTGTTTATCTGCCACATTTAAAGTCAGGTATTCATTGACTAGGGTCAGTTTTGAAGAGGACAGTGTTATTACTTTTTAGTAGTGGAACATTCTTTACTTCCAAATCGCCAAATTCCCCTAAACATACTTCCTACTTCTCCATAACGAATTGGTTGCTCTATAAATCGCCAAGAAATCGATGCGACAAGAAGAGTAATTCCAATTTGTATAAGAATATGAGGTATGGAATTTTCTCCACCTGACAGTGGGAAGAACAAAACTAAAACCGGGTAATGCCAAATGTAAATACCATATGAACGAACACCAAGCCATTGTAACAGCCTACAACCCAAAATACGCGTAATCCAAGTTGATGGGTGAACCGCTGCAGCAACAACTACAGCCGAAGTGATACACTGTAGCACCATCCCCCCACGGTAAAGAAAAGCCTCGTACTGATTGGTCTGCCAAATCATCCAAAACAGAATAGCACAACTTATTCCACCTACTATGTCCAAGGAAATACGCAGATATTTGTTGTTTGCAACATTCCCCTCAAACATTTTGCTAGGAAAGCATAATGCGAGTGCCGCTCCAATCAGCAATGCAAACGCACGAGTATCTGTCCCAAAATATACTCTGCTTGTATCCATTAACCCTGGTTGATAAAGATATGCCATTCCTAATGCAGAAGCTAATGTACCAACAAGGATAAACCCAATAAACAGCTTACGATTATGAACGAAACGGAGTCCAAGTAAGAGCAAAAATGGCCAAAACAGATAAAACTGCTCCTCGATAGCAAGTGACCAGAAATGTAATAGAGGTGAAGGTTCTCCAAAATTTGAGAAATAGCCAACATCATTAAAAATGAACCACCAATTCGTCACATAAAAAATTGAAGCTAAAAGGTCGCCCCACAGGATATCTAATCTTGAAAAGTTAAACAGCAATAGCCATAAAGCCACTACAATCAATACGAGAATCTGTCCTGGTAAAAGACGTTTAGCGCGTTTGATCCAAAAATGACGCAAATTAATCTGTCCTGTATTAGCCCATTCCAAGATTAATAGATCTGTAATGAGATATCCAGATAGTACAAAAAATACGCCTACACCTAGAAAGCCTCCAGAAACCCATTCAAAATCAAGATGGTAGGCAATCACAACAAATACGGCGAGCGCTCTTATTCCATCTAACCCTGGCATATAACGATTTTTCTTAATTTCATTTCCATCCATTTCTACTTTATCCTTCATTATTTTTAGAGGACTCGATATGTTTTTTAATATGGTTTAAGTAAATAGGAAAAAAATCCGACTTGAAATGTATTCCATCTTCTTTATATAACCCCTGATTTTTTTCGAAAATAGAAGATAAATCGATATAATCAATCTTCTCTATTACCGCCATTTCTTCAAGTCCCTTATTATAGTCAGGAATATTTTTATAGCGTGGTTCTACCTTAATTGCTTCTCTTGTCACAGATGGAACTGATAAAACATGTATCTTCACATTTGGCAGCTTTCCCTTTATTTTTTCTATTAATTTGACGTAATTCTCCAGTGAATCTTTCTGTGGGTTGTCTACAGGGAACAATAAGTCATCTGAACCCAACATGATATATACGTGTTCTGGTTTTTGATTCACAATATTATCAACTTCTTCAATGGCGAATAGAGCTGTTGCGCCTGCATTAGCAATTACATTAGAGTCCTCCAACACATCAGATAAACCGATTAAAAGCGAATCACCTAAAAAAACACTTTTACCATAAAAAGATTTATACGGGTTCTTTGCATCAGCAACAACTATTTCCTTTTCAATTTGATTGTTTCCGCAGGCCGTAGCAAATACTGCAAGAATTCCAATAAACACACTTAAAAAAATTTTTTTCGTCATAACAATATACCTCCTAATTATTTGGATTAAAGAACGCTATAGTGTTCTTTACATTAGAAAGATTAATATAACGAGATAAAGATGAGGTAAAGACGAGGACAATATCATTTAAAGAATGAGAAATGTTGTTGTAGCTATAGATTGTCATAAAAAAATCCGTTCAAAAAAACTTTGAACGGATGGCACAAATAATAAGAAGTTTCCAATAAAAACAACTACAATTTTTTATTTAAATAAAAGTAAAACAGCACTCCATTTTCTGTATTTGATACACCGTATTGTACACCATGCAACTCTAAAATATTCTTTGAAATAGCAAGCCCTAGTCCCGTTCCACCTTGCGAACGTTGACGAGACGTGTCACCACGATAAAAACGATCCCATATTTTCGCTAAGTGTTCCTGCGCAATATGTGCCCCTTGATTTTCCACACATACTTTTATACGTTCGTTTTCTTCTATCGTGGAAATCATAATTTTATTATTTTCTGTGGTATATCGAATCGCATTGGTAATAAAATTCGTCAAAACTTGTTCAATTCGATGTTGATTTGCAACAACCATAATGCTAGAAAGTTGTTTATGAACATGTAATTGCTTATTTTTTATGTCAATATCTAATTGCTCACATATATACTCAATGACCTGGTCAATATAGAAATTATCCATCTCCATTTTGTACGTACCAGACTCAAATTTTGCTAATTCAAGCATATCAACAATGAGAATATTCATTTTATCTACTTCATTTGCCATTGCCTTAAAATAATAATCTTTTTTATTATTTGCAACACCGTCTTCCAAGATGGAGATGCAACTCTTCATAATACTTAGAGGTGTCTTTAATTCATGTGAAACCCCAGAAATAAATTCCTTACGTGTATTTTCTAATTGCTTTTCTTTCTCTATATCTTGTTGCAACTGATTAATATACGAATGCAAAGTTTTGGATAGTGTATTAATATTGCAGGATAAAGTACCAATTTCATCTTTTGTTTTAATCGGTATTGTCTCTGAAAAATCCAAATTTGCTATTTTATTGGTAGTATCATTTATTTGTAATAACGGTTTAGCGATCATTTTTGAATAAAAAAATGATGCAAGAACGATGAGGAGTAGCACTAATATAATTAGATATATATAATAATCTCCTAACATTTGAACAGCTTCATCCACTGGTTGTAATGATGTCATAGCAAAAATATAAATTGTTTCGCCATACATATCTTTTACGGGACTGATAAATATTTTGTAGTTTATATTATTTTCTTCATAGTCCATTGTCTCCACATTGCTTTTTCGATTCCCATTTGAAAGTAAATCGACTTGAAATTGTTTTATTCTTTCTATAACCACACGATTTGCATAAATATTTGAACCCTCTGGTAAATGTAATTTCTTAATGACTCCCGTTAGATATAACGGGGAGGTGCCTTGAAAAGTAGGTGCTGTATCTTTTTTGCCATATAACTTTTCTGATAGCAGCCTATTCTCTAATGCAATATTTTCTACCGTTAAAATTGCTGGAATTACAAAATTATCTTTTTTCACTCCGTCGACAATAATACCTTTACCCTGTTCAAAGTTAAACTTTAACCTTTGCAAATCTTCTAAACCAGTGAAGCTATATAGTGGGATGTTCATAACACGGTTAGAAAAATTATTATTTTGAGAAGAATCTAATTGAATTTCTACAGAAAAATCATTTGCGTATTTAATATTTCCTACACTATCTAATGTCAAAATCCATGTCGTATTTTCTTCGTAAAAATTCTGCTCAAGCTTGTGAATTGTTGGTACATCTTCTCCTGCCTTTAAGTACTCTTCCTTAAAAGATTGAATACGCTCTGCGATATCATTTACCTTTTGGTTCGCATAATATTGCTTGAAGAATATGGTTTGTCCTATAAAAATAGTCACCAAAATAAGCATACATAAAGACGTTGTTAGCAAAAATAATTTTGATACAATGCCTATTTTCATGCTTTGCCCTCAAATTTATAACCAGCCCGAATAACAGTTACAATACAATTTGCTTTATCCCCTAATTTATTTCGTAGATTTCGGATATGACTATTAACCGTGCGATCATCACCAGCAAATTCATATCCCCAAATTTTAATAATTAGCTGTTCTCGCGTAATAATAATTCCTGGATTTTGCATTAAATACGTTAATATTTCAAACTCTGTGTATGTCAAATTTATATTTTCACCATCTACCGTCAATGTACGTGAAGGCAAATGGACATGAATACCATTATTAATCAAATTATCTTCATTAGGAACATGACCGGCTTGAGCATATCGGCTTTCAATTAATCGTTTTACTCTCGCCAATAAAATTGGTGGACTATATGGTTTTGTAATATAATCATCAGCACCCAATTGAAAACCAAGTAACGTATCGTCTTCATCCTCACGGGCTGTCAACATAATAATAGGCACGTTAGAAGACTTGCGAATTCGTCTACAAACAGACCATCCATCAAACTCTGGCAACATAATATCCAAAATAATTAAATGTACTTCATGTTTTTCAAATATAGCCAATGCTTCATTTCCGTTTACTGCTTCTAATACTTCATATCCTTCATTCAATAAATAATCTTTCGCTATTTCCCGTAAAATGTCTTCATCTTCTACAATTAGTATTTTTTTTTGCATTTTTCTCCCTCGCAATGTCATAAAGGTTAGTACGATGTAAGAATACCCTAATGAGATAAAGATGAGATAAAGATTTTAACTTGCTACCATAATTGTAAAACCTTCTTTAGGAATCGCTGACACATTTAATTGCCACACCATACATTTTTATTTTATCCATACTTTACTATATATTTACAAAGACGCAAACAATGAGATACCCACTTCCTAAAAGTTGATTTGAAGATTATTTTCTATGCTACAAAAGATGGAAAACAAGTTAATCCTACTAAATATACTATTGCCTTAGGGATCATCTTTTTTATTTTATTAATATAATTGCAATTATCTAACCTTTTACCTAAATCGAAATTTTTCAAATCCATCACCATCTTTTTATCTCTTCATATTCTATAGAATCAGGTCGAATATTGAGGGGGAAACGTTATGGGGATTGAATTCACTGCTCTCCATTGGATTTACGTTGTTTTTATTGTGCTTATCATCGGATTTATGGTTAAACGTCGCGATACCACCCTCATTTGTGTAGTAGGCATCTTCATGTTAGCAATTGTTGCGACTGGCGATTTAACTTCTTCCATTAGTGGTGTTTTTAACAGCTTTATTTATGCCATTACAGAGCTGTTATCTACGATACTTATTATTTCTATTATTGTTGCCATGAGTCGAGTGATGATGACTTCTGGTATTAATGAGGTCATGGTTGCGCCTTTCACCAAAATCATTAAAACGCCTGCCCTAGCCTATTGGACGATTGGTCTATTAATGATGTTTATCTCATGGTTTTTCTGGCCATCGCCTGCTGTTGCATTGTTAGGAGCAGTGCTCTTGCCGGTTGCGATCCGTGCGGGCCTCCCTGCACTTGGCGTTGCCATGGCGATGAATTTATTTGGGCATGGTATTGCCTTATCGAGTGATTTTGTCATACAGGGGGCGCCAAAGCTTACAGCTGATGCAGCTGGTATACCTGTTGGAGAGGTTGTTTCCGCTAGTATTCCGCTCGTCATCACAATGGGGGTGGTGACGACAATTGTTGCTTATATTTTCCTGCGACGAGATATGAAACGAGGAACTTTACTTGTAAACAATGTCAGCGAGTCAGATCAAATCGATGAACAAGAAATATTGGAAAATTTGCTGTCAGTTGGGCAAAAACGATTCTTTGCTGTGCTTATTCCCATTGCCTTTATCTTAGATGTAATTGCTATGGCAGTCTTTAAATTACAGGGTGGCGATGCAACTGCCTTGATCGGTGGAACCTCTGTATTCATCTTGCTTTTACTTAGCATTGTTGCTCATAAATCAGAGGGACTTGAAAAAACAACAAGCTATTTGATTCAAGGATTCCAATTCGGCTTTAAAGTCTTTGGACCCGTAATCCCAATCGCAGCATTTTTCTATCTTGGAGATGCTGGCTTTACACAGATTCTTGGTGATCACCTACCCGCTACCTCGCACGGTATTGTCAATGATCTCGGTGTTGGTCTTGCAGCGGTAGTACCTTTAACAAAGGAAATTGCTGTTATCACTTTAGCGGTAGTTGGCGCCATTACTGGGTTAGATGGCTCAGGCTTCTCAGGAATTTCCTTAGCAGGCTCTGTCGGCAGTTTGTTTGGTAATGCCATTGGTGGAGGGACGGCAACTTTAACTGCTTTAGGGCAAATCACAGCTATTTGGGTTGGTGGTGGTGCATTGATCCCTTGGGCATTAATTCCAGCTGCAGCTATTTGTAATGTGAGCCCATTTGAACTCGCAAGACGTAACTTAATCCCTGTGGTCATTGGGCTTGTTGTGACAACGATTGTAGCGGTGTTTTTGATTTAAATACAGTAAAAAAGAGATGGCCCTTTTTTAAGGAACAGGTGCCGTCTCTTTTAATTTAACGTTCACTATAATATTTTTGTAAACCTCCTTCGAACAGCTGTTTTAGGTGAAATTCATTAATCTCTAAAATAGAAGCCTCTATCATTATTTGTTCGATACTCATAGATATTTGTTGAAGGGAAATATTTTTCGCTTTTCTAGAATCAACAATAATAAAAGCTCTGGAATGAGGTTTAATCGTGATGATCCCTTTTTTCTGAAGTTCTTTATAGCTTTTATGAACAGTATGAAGATTGAGATTTGTTTGTGTCGCTAGATTGCGAATGGAAGGTAATTGGTCACCCTTTTTTAAAATACCAGTAGTTATGACTGAAAGAAGTTGCTGTGTTAGCTGCTGATAAAATGGAATTTTACTCCTTCGATTTACATTGACATTCATTTATCGAGAAATCCCTCCATTTTAAAATTAAAATTTCTTTTTCGCAATAAAATTATGCATGATAGCAACCATTAATAAAACAAGTAGCCCTGTGACAATAATATTAAAGCAATACAAAAATTCTACTTCACCTGTCAATAGAATAGATGTAGCATACAAACTATTGCTTGCAGGATTAATAACGTCTATCAATGGATGTAAGCCAGCGCAGAAACGACATACGAATAGGACAACGATACTTATTAACGCTATAAATGCAGAATTATTAAAGTATGTGCTCATCATTGCAACAAACGTAATAACAAATAATAGCCAAACACAATAAAATACTAAGGCTAAAAATGCCTGTGTAATGGGAACAGCAGTAAATAAATAGGATGTATAGCCAAAGGACATTGCGTATCCAAGTGTAATACATATGACGGCTAATCCAAAATGAATAAGGATTTTACTATTTATGTAGGAAGAGACCGAAACTGGTCTTGTTAGTATAAATGCCATCATCCCATTGGCTTTTTCACCTTGAATAATACCCATCGTTGCAATGGCTAGAATGATAATACCTAGTTGGTCAAATTGTGAATTAAGTGTTGAGGCAAGCACCTCTCTTCCCTCTGGCTTTGCCATTGAAGGATCAATCATAATCCCTTCGATGCCGCCCATTGATTGTAGAATAGCTGGCAAAAAATACATCATGATTGGTTGAGTTAGCCCTAGTAAAATATATACAATTGGTAACCAAACAATTTTATATTCCTTTGTCATTTGGGTTATTTCTTTTTTACTTAATGCTAAAAACGTATTCACGCCACGTTACACCACCAATTCTAAAAAGACTTCTTCTAAACTTTCTTGAATGCCCAGATCAAACTTTATAAATACCACTTTTGAATCCAATCCATGTTGTAACAATCGATGTGCATCATCTTCCAATCGATTTACATATATTTTAAAGCCGTTACCACAACTTTCGATTTTCTTTACATACGGTAAATTTTCAATCGTTGTTAACCAAGAATAATCTTCCTTTCGAATCATTAGAAAGATAGCTGAGTCATGATAACGATCAAGCAACTCTAGCTTTGTGGCATCTTCTATTTTGTAACCATTTTTAATTACCACAAAGCGCTCACAAATTTCCTCCGCATCG
This sequence comes from Lysinibacillus cavernae, assembly GCF_009724685.1. Lineage (GTDB taxonomy): Bacteria > Bacillota > Bacilli > Bacillales_A > Planococcaceae > Lysinibacillus > Lysinibacillus cavernae. The sequence goes on along the minus strand of NZ_WMEF01000001.1, from coordinate 642,143 downwards.
CTTAATATATGCGTTGAAAGTAATATAGTCGTTTCTTTTTTAATCTCCTTTAATAGGTTCAACACTTCTCGCCTACCAATTGGATCTAGTGCAGATACTGGTTCATCCATAATTATTAATGCAGGTTTGTGCAATAAAGCTTGTGCGATGCCAAGGCGTTGTTTCATTCCTCCTGAAAATGTCCCGACATGAAAATGCGCTTCTTTCCCTAAACCCACCTTATCTAGAAGGAGTGGAATTTTTTCCTGTAAATCGTGTTTTGATAGACCGGAAAGTGTTCCCATAAAGGACAATGTTTCAAATGCTGTCATCCACGAGAAAAAATTAGGATACTGCGGTAAATAACCAATTTGCTCTTTCATCTTTGAAATCTTTTGTCCATCAAGAAGTATGTCCCCATGATCTGCATACAGAATGTCAGCAATAATTTGAATCAAGGTGGATTTCCCTGCCCCGTTTGGTCCTATAAGACCAACACACTCATTCGCATCAATTACCATAGAAAAATCATTCACAGCCGTTTTTTGTTTAAACCTTTTCGTAATATTGTTAATTTCTAAGCGCACGTTTATTTACATCCTTTCTACCAATAACGAAGTATAGAACAGAGCCAATTGTATTAAAGAACAAAATAATAACTGTCCACATAAGTATGTTTTCTCTCGATTCTCGATGTCTGTATAAATCAACTAAGGCAATTACGATGAGTAAAAATCCTACGAATAAAAAAGGTAAAAGAATTGGAAGTATACTCGCCCAATCAATTTGATGTAAATCTTCAAAGCCATAATGTAACTTCATTTTTATAGCCCCTTTCATTATCATTATCGATAATGATAACAAAAGAATAAAAAAATTGCATTACCTTTTTACTGTACAATTAAAAAAAATATCTATAGTATATTTTTTGATAATGTTCTCATATTGATAACATTTGATTGCTTCCCTTGATGCCATCTCATTTTTTCTGATAGGAGGATCGGTTTATGCGTAATAAAGCAGAGGTATTAATGCACCCTGTGAGAATGAAAATTTTACAAGCTCTAATGCAAAATAAAGAAGAAGGATTAAGCACTTTGGAGATGATTTCTGTCATTAAGGATGTACCACAGGCAACTCTATATCGACATATCCAAATTTTAGTGGACGAAAACATTATAAAAATTGTGAAAGAGCGAAAAGTACGTTCTGTTACAGAGAAGTTTTATGCATTAAATGAAGGCGCAGCAAAACTTAGTAAGGAGGATTGGACGCAACTCACAACCAAGCAAAAATTAAATTATATTTCCTACTATCAATTGGCTTTATTATCTCAATATCAAAATTATTTACATTCTCTTGATGAAAAAGAAAATACTACTGATTTAGCAACTTTTTCATTAGTCGACTTAACGTTAACAATCGATCAATTTAGAAACTTTGATAATGAATTAAACGATTTGTTTACTAAATACTATAATATGGCCGACTCAAATAAAGGTTCTGAGACGAAAACAATTGCTATAAATATTATTCCAAAACCTTAGTACTATTGACGTAAAGAAATGGAGAAGATTTATGAAAAAAGGAAAGTCACTAGAAAATACACGAAAATTAATCATGATTATTATAGGGGCAGTTATTGCCGCTTACGGACTAGAAGCTGTATTAATTCCAAATGCTGTTATTGACGGCGGTGTAACGGGTATAAGCATTATGGGGGCTCACCTCTTTGGTATTCCGCTAGGCTTACTGCTCTTTGTATTAAATATTCCGTTCATTTATATCGGTTATAAGCAAGTCGGAAAAACCTTTGCTTTAATGAGTAGTGCTGGTATCGCAGCATTATCTATTTCTACTGTACTTTTGCATGATGTTAAAACTATTCTTGGCCCAAATGATCCACTACTGATTGTCTTATCTGGTGGTATGCTGCTTGGTGTTGGGATTGGGATTGTCTTACGAAACGGTGGCGCTTTAGATGGTTCAGAGGTCTTAGCTGTACTATTATCGCGTAAGATTCCATTTTCAGTTGGTGATATTATATTATTTATCAATGCCTTTATTTTCTTAGGGGCTAGCTTTATTTTCGGCTTAGAGAGTGCTTTATACTCAGCGTTAACGTACTATATTGCGAAAAATGTTATTGATATTATCCAAGTAGGTTTAGAGAAATCAAAAGAAGTTCGTGTGGTCAGTGCAAAATCTGAGGAGATTGGCGATGCAATCCAAGCTCGCCTAGGTCGTGGTGTTACTTATACACATGGGCGTGGCGGTTTCTCCAATGAACCAACGGAAATTTTAAACTGTGTGATTAACCGTATGGAAGAAAATAAACTAGTTACTATTATTAAAGATATCGACGAAGGTGCTTTCGTTGTCATTTCAGATGTTTCTGAGGTTCGCGGTGGGAACTTTAAGAAACGAGATATCCATTAATGTAAAAGTAAGTAAGACGTACAAGGTCTTACTTACTTTTTTGTTTATTTACTACTTTGAGAGGATAAAGAATCATTTGTCATTTCATATTTAAGACCACCTATTAAGCATAATGCCCCAATCATTACTACTGCGGCAGCACCAATCAATGCATATTGATAGCTATTTGTACCATTGGCAAGTGTCCCTGCAATGGAGGGTCCGATCATTTGTCCTAAAGCATAGCCAGCCGTTAAATAGCCTAAAATTTGATGACTGTTAACAGGAACAATATGTCTTGCTAGTGTTGTGCCAACCGTTGTAATACCCATAAAAGTTGCACCAAAAATAAAGGCACTAGCGTAGAGTGTGATTGTATTTGTAGCAAATGCGGGTAAAGCAATACCAATTGCTTGCAGTAGCATAGAAATAAACAGTGTTTTTACATAACCATAATGTTGTGCAAGCTTTGACCATACAATACATGATGGAAATGCTGCTATACCAACAACAAACCACACGAAGGTTGCATTCCCATGAAAGCTAGTCGACTCTTGTGCAATCGACACAATAAAGGTACCCGTGACAATATAGCCCATGCCCTCTAAACTATAGGCCATGATTAACCACTTCATCCATGTCTTAGGCGGCGTCTTCTTTGATGTAATAGATTGACTCGTCATTTGTTGCTTACTCTGTGGAGTGGATTTTATGAATATCACGATAAAAACAAACAATATAGCACAAAACAGCGCTAAAGCAATCCAAGTTCCATTCCAATTAAAGACCGCATGTATTGGTGAAACAATAATGGCACTTAACGCAATCCCTGCGCCAACCCCACTATAGAAAAGACCTGATAAGTGAGTCTTACCGCTACTAGCCAACTGATCAAGAACGAGGCTAGCAATGACCACAAAAATAAAAGCGCTCATAACACCGGAGATAAACCGCAGTATGTGCCATAAAATGATGGCATTCGTAAAGCCCATAAAAGCAGTAGTCAACATACTGATAACAAGTGCAGTTTGCAAAAATGGGATGCGTTTATTTTCTATTGGCAAACGCCCTGCCACTAAAGCTCCAACTAGGTAGCCTAAATAATTGCTTGTTGCTAAATAACCTGCAGTAGCACGGCTAAATTCAAATGTTTCTTGCATATACGGTAAAATAACTGTATAGGAAAAACGAGCAATGCCCATGGCGATTACCAACGTAAATACCCCGCCAATTAAATATTGATTGGTTTGCTTGTGCATAGTATCAATCCTTTCCCTCTCACTATATCGAATATCCAGGTATCACAAATAGATTCAATTCGTTATAATAGATATCAAAAAAATTGATAGCTGGAGGGTCTATGCATATTAATGATTTAACGATCTTTCGAACAGTCGTCCAAACAGGGAGTTTTTCTAAAGCTGCGGCAGCACTTAGTTACACTCAATCTAACATCTCAATGAAAATACAAAGCCTTGAAGCAACGTATGATACAACATTCTTTTATCGGGGACATCGAGGCATACGGCTAACTCCTAAAGGGGAACAATTTTATGAGTTAGTATTAAAGATGCTTCATCTCTATGAAAAATCTTTTGAAATCGTACAAGATACAGAGGAGCAAAAAGGCGTTTTACGGATTGGTTCGATGGAAACGACTGCAGCTTTACACTTACCAGCGCTGTTAACAACATTTCATCGAGCCCACGAACAGGTGGATATCACGATTTTGACAAGCCCGTCTCAGCAAAATATTGAACGTTTAGAAAACTATGAATTGGATGGCGCATTTGTCACTGGACCTGTATACAAAGAAAATATATTGGTGAAAGAATTTGTCTGTGAGGAGCTCGTTGTTATCACATCCAACAAGCATAAACCTATTTCTAATCTACGAGATTTAGAAGGTAGCACAGTCATTACATTCCGTCATGGTTGTTCCTATCGGGCTATCTTGGAACATTGGTTACATGAAGATGGCGTACAACCACAAAATAGAATGGAATTTGGTACACTTGACGGCATCATTGGCTGTGTTGCTGCTGGCCTAGGTATCACCTTACTTCCCCGTGCTATTGCGGAAAAATATATGACGACACAAGCATTGACACTGCACGAATTAACGAACAAGCAAGCACATGTTCCCACATGGTTTATTTATCGTAAGGATGATGTACAGTCACCTATATTACAGTTCTTTTTAGAATCTCTAGATGCTTACCAACGTTGTGAGGGTTTGAACTATCACTTCTGAACCGTCACATTTAAAATGCCATCCGTTACTTTTGCAATTCTACCTGTCTGTCTATTAAAAAAGCTGTTCAGCGCCTATTTCTCCGCTGAACAGCTCTCTATTAGGCAATAACCGTTTCCGCTATGTTGGAAGCATGATCACCAATTCTTTCTAAATTACTTACGATATCTGCAAATACAATGCCTGCAGAACCTGAGCATACGCCCTCATTTAATCGCTTAATGTGCAGTTTACGTAAACGTCGCTCCATATTATCAATTTCATTCTCTTTTTCTATGACTTGCTGTGCTAAAGTTAGATCCCGCTTATCTAAACATTCGATTGCCATTTTCACAGTATCCAATGTGAAAACAAACATATCTTCTAACTCCTTCAGCGCTTGATCACTTAAGCGAACACGATTACTATCTTTATATTGAAGAAGTTCGATAATATTTTCTACGTGATCGCCAATTCGTTCAATATCTCGAATATTTTCAAATAAAGCATGATGCATTTGAGAATCTTGCTTCGATAAAGATTGCTTCGATAGCTCAACTAAATATTCAGTGGATTTACGGTCTAAATTATTTATTGCTTCCTCTAATTGACTGACCTTGCCTATCAATTTAGCATCTGCTGTTTTCAAAATGGTTAACGTTTCTTCTAGACCTTGAATACTATACTCACCCATGCGAACTACTTCCATTTTCGCTTGACCTAGTGCAACCGAAGGTGATTTGACGATTAAGTTTTTATCTAAAAATTTAGGTTTATATTCGATGACTGAATCTTCACCAGGAATTAATTTTGTTACGACATATGCCCATACGCCAATAAACGGCAGTTGAATGAGTGTATTAATGACATTGAACGTTCCATGTGCGAAGGCAATTTGCATTTTTGGCTCCAGATTTAATACACCTGCAATCCATTCAACATAGTTCGTAAATAACCCTAGTATCAGCATAAAGATGATCGTACCAACTACATTAAATAGTAAATGTGTGGCAGCTGCTCGTTTTGCTGCAATAGAAGCACCCAAGGCAGCTAAGATGGCTGTTATGGTTGTCCCAATATTATCTCCAAACAAGACAGGTAATGCACCATGTAAAGAAATTAAATCTTCAGCATATAGCCCTTGTAAAATACCTACTGTGGCTGAGGAAGATTGAACAATTAGCGTGAATATCGTTCCTACTAAAACGCCTAAAATAGGCACATCAGACATTTGTACAGTTAAATCTAAAAATGGTTGCCAATCTCGAAGTGGCTTCATCCCACCACTCATAAGCTCTAAACCAATAAATAAACCTGCAAATCCGAATAACACTTGCCCAATATTTTGAATAATGCTTTTCTTAAAGAAAAATAAACAAATCGCGCCTACTGCCATAATCGGATATGCGTAAGCACCTACATCAATTCCTATAATAAATGCAGTTATAGTTGTCCCAATATTGGCACCCATAATAACTCCGATTGCTTGGCGTAATTTCATTAGTCCTGCACTTACTAATCCTACTGTAATCACAGTTGTCCCAGAACTTGACTGTATAAGAACTGTTACAACAATACCAACTAGTACACCCATTATTGGATTTGTTGTAAATTTATCTAAAATATCTCGTAGACGGTCACCAGCTGCCTTTTGCAAGCCATCTCCCATAAATTTGATAGCAAAAAGAAATAAACCTAACCCTCCAAGAAATTGGAAAATCATCTCCTGTACATTGATACCCAATCCATTCAACCCTTTCCTTGTTGTCAGACTTTATTATTAATAGTTTTAAGCTGTCTGTACATATCATTTACAATGGATTAATTAAATGTTTACATCAACTTTACAATCAGTCCAAAAAACGGACATATTCAAGTTAAAATCAACAAAAAACAAACAAAAAAACATGAGAAAATCCCTTCATGAGATTTCCACATGTTTTCTTTTGACGACTGAACTTATTTCCTTTAGGCTGTAATTAGCCAATGAAAGGAGCTTTATATGGATTTATATATTGCTAGTAACCGCCAGTTGCCTATTCGCTACTATGTGCAAGAAGCTGTTTGGATTCGTCGTGGAGGCAGTACAAAGCTTCCCGATTTAACACTGCCATTTTTCGTCGAGGTAGAAATTAATAATCAGTATAATTTACCAATCATCAGAGATTATATTTTTGACTTTCAACGACAATATAAACAGACCGAAATTCAAATATTGATAAAAGACGTGACCATATTCGCAACAATGCAAGAAATGCTTTCACAACATAAACAAACACATCACGCTATCACTATTCATCCACTGTAGCCGATATTATTGCGCTAGTGGTAATGTGATAATAAAGTATAATGTCCCGTTCTTGTACTTAGCGAGAATTGTTCCTCCGTGAAGCTCCACGATGCTCTTGGCAATTGCTAGCCCGAGCCCAGAGCCTTCTGTAACGTTGGATCTTGATTGATCTTTTTTATAGAATCTTTCAAATAAACTATCAAGCTCTTCCGCTGTAAACTTGTCACTTTTATTTGCAACACTAATTCGGACCTGATTGTCTTGTCCTTCAAGGGAGACCAAAATTTTCCCATCACCAGCACTATAGTTAATAGCATTGATTAGTAAATTATCAAACACACGAACAATTTTTTCCGAATCAAGCGCCGCGATAATTCGTTCCTCCGAAAAGTGTTTAATAAATATGCGCTGCTTTTCCTCCGCAAGCGGCACTAATTCCTCCATTAATTGATCGAGCAGCTCATTCAAACAGACCTGTTGTCGCACTACGGTATTTTTATCATTCGTTAGCTTTGTATACTCGAATAAATCATCTATTAAATTTTTTAATTGCTCGGATTTAGAAAAGGCTATTTTCAAATATTCGTCATATTGCTCTTTTGTCTCATACTTTTCCTCTCTTAATAGACGCAAATAACCCATAATCGAGGTAAGTGGTGTTCTTAGGTCATGTGAAACATTTGTAATGAGCTCATTTTTTTGTTGCTCAATTTTTCTTTCTATTTCAATATTTGTCATGATTTCTTCTGCCATCTGATTGATATTATCTGTTAAAAGAGCGATTTCATCTTGCCCTTTTCTCTCAATACGATAAGCTAAATCTCCTTTTGCTATTTCCATGACCCCCTTCGCCAATTCCTCTATTTGATTCATTTTGCGTTTTGTTATATAAAAGAACGATAAGATAAATAAAATGATACCAATGAAAAAAGGTATGGGTCCTTCACTCGTACTGGTTATCGCTTCACCTTGAGGAAGGCCACTCACAAAGAAATAATAATTTTTGCCCTGTAATGTCAGGGGCACTAAGGTTGTAAATTCTTCCTGTGAGGTTTCAATCGACTCAGGATACGCATTATCAAACGGTTGATTCGTAGCAAAATCCATGGCATGTCGGATTTCTTCATGCAAATCGATGTTTTGCTCTTTTACCTGCTTTGTTTTATATAAAACCTCACCGGCTTCATCCGTCACACTAATTTTCAAAGCATTCTGATCACCTTCTATTTTTTCATTTTCTTGTTCAATCATTTGCTTTAATGCATCCATATTATTTTCTTGGGTCGCCAATTCTGCTGTATCGTGTGCACGATAATACATCATCTTCATACTGTAACTATAATCAACGTTGACTGTCTCATTGAGATTCTCAAACAATGGAAGTACTGCCCGAGACACTAAAAAGCTACCAAGAGCACATAAAATAAACGTTGTAAATAGTTGAATTCGAATGCTCCGCTGTATATTGTTTTTTATCTTCACACAAATATGCTTCACTAGCCCCTTTAACATAAAAAATGGCCTAAAGATCTTTTTCAACTTTATACCCTACTCCCCATACAGTTTTGATATATTGAGGGTTTCTTGGATTAGTTTCAATTCGTTCTCGTATTTTTCGTATATGGACCATCACTGTATTTTCCGATTGAAAAGCCTCCTCTTTCCAAACCTTTTCATAAATTTGCTCCGCACTCATCACAATACCTGGACTACCTGCAAGCAACTCCAAAATAGCAAACTCCCTTGGTGTTAACTTAACTTTTTCATTGTTAACCAACACTTCATGTGTCGCTGTATTGATACGTAAATCACCGATTTCAATTTCATCACCATTGTTTCTATTTAAGCCATTCATTTTAAGATAGCGACGCAGCTGAGATTTAATGCGGGCGATCAGCTCTAAAGGGTTAAAGGGTTTTGTCATATAATCATCGGCACCTATTGTTAAGCCGACAATTTTATCCATATCCTGAGATTTTGCGGTCAGCATGATGATTGGCATTTCCGCTATTTCTCTTACCTTCATACACATCTCAATGCCATCCACATTCGGCATCATTAAATCTAATACGATTAAATGGACCTTATGCTTCTTTACTAACTGTAAGCCCACTTCCCCATCACATGCCTCTAACACATGATATCCTTCGTTTTTCAAATAAATGGCGATAAGATTTCTTATCTCCTTTTCATCATCTACTATTAAAATTGTTTCTTTACTCATATAATCCCACCATTATTCAACTATTTGCCAATATGAACGTTCCTAATTTTAACTATTTTTTTAATTTTCGTATATAAAAATAATAAAAACAGCTGATGATAGCGATGAAAACGCCAAAATAAATACCATATTTAGTCGCAAGAGCAGCTATATACTCAATTTGACTGCCAAATAATAGACCCAGTGTAAAATAAATGAGTGTCCAAACAAAGCCCGTCGTATAGGAGAACAATGCATATGTTTTAAAGGACATATTATTCATCCCCACCAGGTACGGAAGGATATGTCTGACAATCGGGATAAAGTAACTAATCACCAATGCGAAACGTCCATAGTTATCTAGTAATTCTTTCGATTTCAATAAGTATTTTGCCTTTTTCTTGTTAACCAGTTTATCGAGTACTCTAGGTCCAAATAGTTTACCAAGGACATACCCTAACGAAAGACCAGACACAACACCTAAATAGGTAAGTAAAAAGGATTTCCACACAGTCATTTTTTCTAATGAAGATAAAAAACCACCGCTCATCACAATCATTTCATCTGGGAGCGGCATGCCTATAATGCCAAGCCATAAACTAAAAAACAAAGCAAAATAGCCATATTGTTCAATAAATAATAAAAGATCCTGTAACTCCATTAACTTGCCCTCATGTTTCCAAGTTTACAGCTAAGTACATAAGCTGGGGGCATATTAATCCATACTTTTTCATGAGAAATATCCTGAAAATATTCTTGGAAGAATGATTTTTTCACGAGTGAATATTGGAATGTAATAAATTTGCCATTCTGCAAACAATCCTTCACATTTTTCAAAATACTACATGACATTTCAGGCTTTAATGATGTAAAAGGTAGCCCTGAGATGACATAGTCGATTTTTTTGATTTTCAACTCTTTCATATATTGCATCAAATTTTCTGCCGAACCATTAATCACAACAACATTAGCTTCATGCGCGAACTGTTGACGTAGTTTTTCACAAAAAATCATATTATGTTCAATTAGAATCAGTAATGTCGCTTCCTGTTTTCTCTTCACAAGCTCATTTGTAAAGGACCCCATTCCAGGACCAAGCTCAACAATGCATTGGGCAGATTCAAAACAAATGGGTTGTACCATTTTATGAGCTAACTTTTTGGAGCTAGGTGATATCGCACCAATTGTTTTCGGGTGTTTTATAAATTCAGTAAGGAATGTGATGAATTGCATATACTTCTCCTCGCTTTGCTTTTATCGTTGATGATTCTAACTATAACGAGCATTTCTTAAAGATTTGCAAGGAGAATTCTTAAATTTTCCTTAAGAGTTTACATTATTTAGCTGTATTTACAATTGGTTAAGTATGAATAAGTCTTTGTTTTTGAGCCATCTCTGTATGTCGTATTTTGCTGTATTTTCATGTGGAGTACATTCGCAGAATTTTTTACTGGGGTACTAAAAATAAACGGATAGGTATTCATTGAATTTGATAACTTTTGTTTTATTTTTGATACTCGGTTATTTAATAATCTTGATCATTTCTATAAGCAGCCTGTAATAAACTTTTCTACCCGTGTTTTAAGAACCTGGTTAGCGTACCTCAATACTTAGTTGTAACAGCCTGGCCTATTCATTATCGTTTTCTCCAATCTCTGAGAGACATTTCATTTAAAATCCACGACATCAGCTAGTCTCAATGGTGTTATTAATGTTAATGATCTAGTCATTTACAGTCCTCCTTTCTGTATAGCCTCTTTATAATAGAAAAAGCACCCCTTAAGGTGCTCTTAAACTTATTTATTCTCTTTTAAATCATCTGGATAAACAATTGTATTAATTACCTCTCCGTTTGATTCATCTTTAAAAATTACTGTGACTTTATTATTTCCTTCGTCTACACCATTAAATAGTTGGTAATACATTCCTGTTAAAGCTAGTCCAAAGGATGCCATTGTATCCATACTATTTTCAAACTCTTTTTTGTTGACAGATAGTGTGAATTCAGAAAAGGATTTGTTATAAGTAACATCTTTTATAGATTTGAACTCTTCACTAGCTTTAATTTCCTCTACACTTGCTATAATGCCTTCTTTTAAGCCTTTCATCATTTCTTTATGCTCTGTTTTAGACATTTTATAAGTTAATGAACCATCATCATTCTTAATGACTTCCTTAACCCCACTATTTTTTGCCTTAGAAATAACAGAATCTATGTCCTGTCCCTCGAAAAATGTAGCTGGTATTTTTACTTCTACGTCTCCACCATTATTATTATCTTTGTCTTGATCCTGGCTACAGCCAGTCATTACAACACCTAGTAATAAAAGTAATGGTAAAATTAATTTTCTTGCCATTAAATCTCCTCCTCATACACCAATATACAGAATATGAAGGAATTTCACTATAGCTTTTAGTTTAAAAACACTTATAAATCTAGTACATGATTTTTAGCCAATTGCTATAAGGTGTTCATCTGGAGCAACTCTTTACTAATCGTTCTCCATATATGCGAATCAGTACATTTGATTGATTAGCAAGCTCTACGCTGCTAAAACTCCTTGTTGGCCATAACTCACCACTTTAACATAATGTGTTCAACATACCTTAACCCTCTCTATTTTCAAAAACCTTACGTAATCGATCATTCACGTTCATGTTAAATTTTCCTTAAGAGTCATAAAAGGTTAAAAGGTACTTCGTTCTAATGATTATTTCCTACATAAAATAGGCATACAATTGCTTCCAATCGAATAGAAACCTATATAGAGAACAATTAGTCATGGGAAAAATAAAGTGGGGTGTGATAGGATGCTTAAAGTAAATGATGCAAAAGAAATGGTACTTGGAATTGTGCAAGATGACCCATTGTTTGTTGCACTACAACATACGCCTTTAGAGGAGTTCCTTTATCAAGATACTTATTTAGCAGACATCGATGAATCCAAACACTATACAATAGCAGAGGTTGCGGGCTGGTTTGATATTACAGACGCCATGCTTCGCTACTATTTAAAACCGTTTGAACAGTACATTTTTGATAATGCTTCACCCAATGTGAGTGGTAATATTCGTTTAAATCTACCTGCTATCGTTAGGCTAAGAATGATTCTATTATTGAAGGATGAGTATCGTGTGAGGGGAATAAAATTATTGCTAGGTATTGATGAACATGATCAATTACTGAAACATCAAATTACCGCAACGACTATGGATTCTGAGGATTTATCTCATAAAATTGATGTGCTTGGAAACGTCCTACAGCAAATGATCCAAACAGGTCTCTTTCAGATTTTGCCAAATGAAGAGCAAGGAACGTTACAAGTAAACATAAATCAGGATTTTCTTGCTCAGAGCTTTCAACGATTATCCTCTGACTCTGCCCTTCAAGTAGAGGAAATTCAAAAAGAAACAGTGGAACTTAAACAAGAAAATGAACATCTTCAAAAACAAATTTCTGAGCTTCAAGAAAACAGTGTAAAGGATATTGTGCAAAAAATTAGGGAACGTCATATTGAAAATGAAATCGTGTCAACTTTACGTACAGAAGCTTTACAGCAATTTTCACAGAACCATAAAGTAAGTTTTTTTGCCAAGATGTTCAAATCCGCACAAATTGAAATGGACAAAGAGCAATTTGTGCTAAGCTATATTTCACAGTATTTGGAAGAACGTTTAGAAGTGGCGTTGAACGATTATTACGACAAATAAATGTGATCAACGGGCTAACATCAGAACATGTGTGAGACTAATGAAAAAGGTCATCGTCATGTTCTTTTTTTCTATGCTTATAAAGCTTCCAAATAGTTGTTTATTCCACGATAATATGGATATAAATACTACGATGAAAAAATGGGGTGATTGGCATGTCCATAATTGAGGTAAACCATTTAACAAAAAGGTTTGGCGATTTTTATAGTATACAAAATGTTCATCTACAGATTCCACAAGGTGAGGTGTTTGGTTTTTTAGGACCAAATGGTGCCGGGAAATCTACAACTATTCGTCATTTAATGGGCTTTTTACAGCCAACTGAAGGTTATTGTTCCATTAAAGGACTCAATTGTAGGGAATCAACTGCGGCTATCCAACAATTTGTTGGCTATTTACCTGGAGAAATTGCGTTTATCGATAAAATGACAGGTAAACAATTTATTCACTTTATTGCGAAATTAAGAGGAGTGAGTGACTTCACTCGAGCTGAGGAATTAATGCACTACTTTGAATTAGATGCCTCTGGACTTATAAAGAAAATGTCGAAAGGCATGAAGCAGAAGGTCGGTTTAGTTTGTGCCTTTATGCATCAACCTGAGATTGTCATTTTAGATGAACCTACAAGTGGATTAGACCCGCTTATGCAAACAAAATTTATTGAATTTATCTTAGCTGAAAAGGACAAAGGAACAACTATTTTTATGTCCTCCCATATGATTGAAGAGGTTGAGAAAACATGTGACCGTGTAGCGATTATCAATGCAGGTAAAATAGTTGCAATTGAAACAATTGCAGACTTAAAGAAACGCAAGTCAAAAAAATACATGATTGAATTCCAAGACGAACAAGAGCTTACTCGTTTCTTTGATGAGAAATATGTACTTGAACAGATTTCTTCAACAAAAGTTGTCATTACCATAACAGGTGATCTTCAAGCATTTCTTCAATCTTTAGCAAACTACAAAATTATGGATCTGGATGTCATTTCACAATCATTAGAAGACATATTTATGCATTACTACGAAAGAGGAGGTACAGAATCATGAACTTTACTTTATTCAAGCATGAATTATTCGCCTCTCTTAAACTATTTGCTATTATCATAGGCGTACTATTGCTTTATATTGTCAGTGTAATTTACATGTATAACCCTGAAATGACGGACATGCTAAAAAAATTTACCGAAACAATGCCTGAAATGATGGCCGCATTTGGTATGAGCAGCATTGGTGATACATTAATTGAATTTCTTTCTACGTACTTATATGGATTTTTATTGATGATTCTGCCTTTGGTATTCACTATTATGTTAGCCAATAAGCTAATCATGGGCTATATCGACAATGGTTCGATGGCCTATTTAATCGCCACACCGAATACTCGCTTTAAAATTGCTCTTACACAAGCACTATTTCTGATTGTTAGTATTTTCACACTCCTTGCTGTTACCACTTTGGTGATGATCGTCTTTGAGAAATTGTTGTTTCCGAATGAGCTGGACTTAACAGCCTTGCTTCTGTTAAATTGCGGGCTATTTTTGTTACACTTTGCCATTAGTGGATTTTGCTTTCTTATTTCCTGTAGCAGTAAAGATTTAAGAACTTCCTATGCCTATAGCGCTGGGATTCCCATTGTCTTTTATCTTATTGAGGCACTCAGTAATATGGGCGGCTCATTAGACAAATTACAATACTTCACAATCTATACCTTGTTCGATTCAGATAAATTAATTCATCAAGATAGCTCTAGCTGGTGGATGATGGGAGCTCTTTTACTAATCGGCTTACTTTGCTATAGTTTAGCTATTCGTTTCTTTGTTAAACGAGATTTACATTTATAGCATGATAATTTCTACATAGTCTTTCAATTGCTAGATTGATATGTAGAGATTTATCGTTACATACTAGCTACTACATTCCCTATAAATCGTAAGTATAGGTGGGCAATCAACAGACCGTAAAACAATGATAGGTGAAGACAAACAATCAGTGGAATTGGAAAAATCCCACTGATTGAAGTTTCACTTTATTGTTTATGTACTAATTCAATAATTTGTTCTGCCATGTGTTCTGCTTGATTAATAACAGAGATTGGATCTGCTGAGAAGAAGTACTTCCCATCGAATGTAATCACTTTGTTATTTTTCACGACATCCAAATTATCCCATGTAGAAGTAGTTTCATATTTTTGATCATAATCTAAAATACCTACATAATCACCTACATAGTCACCTACAATTTCCCATGAAATACGTTGCTTCTGCCAATCTCCGTTGCTATCTTCAATTAGCTTTTGAATCGATGTTGGTGCTGTAAGTTTTAATAAATCATACATTGCATCACCGCCTGAGTTACCACTTGGAATCACCGCAATTTCTTTCTCTGATAACGTAAAGAGAGAGAATGTTATGCCTTCTGGGATGACGGCTTTGATTTTTTCTTCAGCTACTTTTGCACGCTCTGTGTAATCTGCTATAAACTTCTTAGCATCCTCTTGGTGATTTAACATTTCGCCAATCGCTGTAATTTCTGCTTCCACGCCGTCGTAGTTATCTGTACTGAACACAATCGTTGGTGCAATTTTTTCATATTGTTCTATATTTTTTTCTGCAAACGTAATAATTAAATCTGGTTTTAGACTAGTAGCTGTTTCTAAGGATACAGCATCTTCATTTCCAAGATCTACAATGTCCTGCCCTTGATAATATTCTTTTAAAAATTCACCATAACCAATGACCTTTGTTGTTGAAGCAACGGGTACAACACCTACAGCTAATACGTGACCTAAATCCCAATCCACAATTACACGTTGCGGGTCCATCGGTACTTCTACTTCACGTCCTACTGAATCCGTTACTATACGTGTTGTTTCAGTCGTTGTGGATTCCTTATCATCATTTGTCCCTTCTTGTTCTTGAGATGTATCCTCATTTTTGCTACCACAAGCCCCCATTATTAGCAGTAGACTCATTAACAACATTACCCATATAGATTTTTTTATGTACTTATTCATTACCATTATCCTTCTCCTTTAACTGTTTCTAGTAAACATTATATTGAAAATGATTATCATTATCAATGGTGTTTTTAAAAGGTTATGGATATACGCATCGTTTTAATAACACCTCTCTTTTTATCTACGGATTCCGAAGCAACGAAATCCGTCCACTCAACGAGCTTTACACATGTTGGCAAACTGTTGATTGTATTTGCCCACATGCTACTGTAAAATTTTTATCAAATCAACATTGTGTTCAGTGAAGGAGTGAGGTCTATATGGGAAACTGTGCAATCTCTATTAAATCTCTTGAAAAAAATTTTCAGCATAAACAAGTTATTGCTCCCCTTTCCTTAGATATTCCTACGGGGCAATTAATGGGCTTACTTGGTCCATCAGGCTGTGGCAAAACAACGCTAATCAAAATGATTATGGGCATGCTGAAACCTGATAATGGCAGTATTCAAGTGTTAGATTTGGTCGTTCCACATAAGCAATTATTGAACGATATCGGTTATATGGCGCAATCCGATGCACTTTATACAGATTTAACGGGTGAAGAAAACTTACATTTTTTTGCAAAGCTTTATTCTTTATCGAAGGCAGAACGAATGAAGCGTGTAGATTATGCCGCAAGCCTTGTCCGTTTGACTGATGACTTACAGCTGAAAGTGATGAATTATTCTGGAGGAATGAAACGTCGATTATCTCTAGCTATAGCCCTTATTCAAAATCCTAAACTACTGATTTTAGATGAACCAACAGTTGGTATTGATCCTGTCCTAAAAAAGGAAATTTGGCAAGAACTAATTCGTTTAAAAGAAGAGGAACAAAAAACGATTTTAGTGACAACTCATGCAATGGATGAAGCAGAAAAATGCGATCAATTAGCTATGCTAAGAAGCGGGCATATTATTGCACAAGGCACACCACAAGAATTGAAAGAACATTACCAGGCGAAAGATTTTGATGAAGTGTTTTTAAAGGCTGGAGGTGACGTACGATGAGAATAGCTGCTATCGTCACAAGAATTATTCAACAAATGAAACGAGATAAACGGACGCTTGCTTTATTATTTTTAGCCCCGCTTCTTGTATTGTCGTTAATGTACTTTATTTTTAATAGTAACGGAGCTTCTGTCACACTTGTCGTCTCCAATGCGCCCGCACCATTAATCGATAAATTGAAAAATGCGGATTTTACAATTATTGAGGACGATCATTTTACGAAAAAGCAACTACAAAACAAAGAGTATGATGGATGGCTAGCAATCTCGCTAAATGAGCGTAAATTAACGCTATTAAACGATGATCCTTCTCGGGCAAAAGCTTTAACGATGCAACTTGCTCAAATTTTGCAGCCTACACAAGCTTCTACGGGCAGTTTGGAAACAGACTATGTATACGGAGATGAGAATACGGCGATTTTCGATATTTTTAGTCCCATGTTAATTGGCTTCTTCGTGTTCTTCTTTGTCTTTTTAATTACAGGGATTGCTCTGTTAAAGGAACGTACTTCTGGGACATTGGAGCGTTTGCTAGCGACACCCATTAAACGCTCAGAAATTGTTGCAGGCTATATGGTCGGCTATGGTTTATTTGCCTTTCTACAAACAATTATTATTGTGCTGTTCGGCATCTATGTGCTTGATATCGTCCATGTGGGCTCTATTTGGCTCGTCTTACTCATCAATATAGTGGTTGCCCTAGTATCCTTATCTTTAGGTGCATTGCTATCAAGCTTTGCTGCTTCAGAATTTCAAATGATGCAATTTATTCCACTTGTTATTGTTCCGCAAGTATTCTTTTCGGGCATCTTTCCGCTCGATAGCATGGCGGAATGGCTTCAAAATATTGGGCGTATCATGCCTCTATACTATGCTGCGGATGCATTGAATGGCGTTATGTATAAAGGTTATTCTTTTAATGACATTCTAGTGAATCTAAGTATCCTTACTTGTTTCGCCATTGTTTTTATAACATTAAATATTATCAGTTTAAAAAAATATCGTTCGTTGTAATCAAGAGTTAAAAGTTCTGCCATTGAAGAGCAGAACTTTTTTATTTCGGCATCGATTTAACTAAAAACAGGAAATTTATCCAATTTCATTGAAGTTATTGAATAATTTTCATTATAATGATTTTATGGTCAACTAATTGATTTATACCCTTAACATGCAAGACATCGAATCAAGTGAATAAAACATTACTTATCAATAACCGAAAATAAAGGTGTGTGAAGATGACTACTATTTTAGAAGTACAAAACATCTGCAAACAATATAATGGGAAAAAAATTTTAGAGAATGTATCGATTTCAATTGCTGCCAATCAAATTATTGCCCTTGTAGGGAACAACGGTTCTGGAAAGAGTACGTTACTAAAGATCATGGCAGCATTACTAAAACCCGACAGCGGATTCATTGTTAAGCACAGACAAGCATTAAAGATTGGTTATGTACCTGAAGTGACCCCTTCCCATATTTTATTTACCCCCCAAGAATATCTTTATCATATGGGGTGTATTCGAGGAATGAACAAAAAACAAATTTTGCAAAAGATAGAAGATTTACTTGAACTGTTTCAATTAATAGATGCTCGAAATACTAGGATTGTCCATTTCTCTAAAGGCATGAAACAAAAGGTAATGATTATGCAGGCGATGCTGGAAGAAACAGATCTATTAATATTGGATGAACCATTGTCAGGACTTGATGCCAAAGCACAAAATGATTTCGAGCAAATCCTGACTAAAGTAAGAGACAAAGGACTAAGTATTATTCTAACTTGTCATGAAACTAAATTACTTGAGAACCTTGTTGATTCGGTTTTGCTTATTCAACAAAACAAAGTTATTCAGGCAAAGGAATTGTCTAACAATCCTGTACATAAATTAATATTTGAAATCTCTAGCCTACCTTCACTGAATGAAATTTTTCCTTTTATTGAGATTCAACATAAACGGCTTTTATCTAGCGGACAGTATGAGATAGTATCGATTGTTCAAGAAAAAGATTCAGATCAAATTTTGCTGAAATTACTACAAAAAAATGCCTCTATCAAATATTTGGCCACAATAAATCACAATAAAGAGCAATTCTCTTCTCATTTTTGAAAGGAGGAATCAAAAAAGTATGACGAGTTTATTGCGCTATCAATTTATCAATTATTTCAGAACCTATCATTACGTGCCACCTTTTACAATTTTCATTTTGTGTCTAGTCGTTAACTATACATTTGTTCCTAATCCAATACTAGATAGCTATTCCTTTACATCGCTTTTGCTCTTTTTTTTAATGGGCTGGTTTACTGTTACGTTATTCCATGCAGAGGATGAGGGGCAAAAAATAATCACCACACTTCATACTAGAAGTCCAGTTCACTACAATTTAGGGATTTTAATTATTTGTGGTCTAATTGCTTTCAGCTTAAGTTGTGTTTCAATAATCTACCCAATCTTGATTGATGCTTTCTTCGAGAGGCCAAAAGGATTACATATCTTATTAGGTTTCTTATCTCACTTTAGTTTATCGTTACTCTCTATTGCACTCACAGCTTTATTTACAAGGGAGCTCGTGAAAAATAGACAAAATACTTGGTGGGGTGTATTATGCATCCTCATTATTTCTGTCGTCATTGCTACAATAAAGAACAACATTCTCCAAATAAATGGACTTATTTGGCTGCTTCCACCTGTCCATCTTTCATTAGAAATGATGAGCATAGACGATCAAATTAAAGGTATACCAAACATCTTTTTTTGGCAATTTGCTTGGATATTTATTTACACATCCTTTATCGTCCTTTTGTTTTTCTTTCTAGCGAACAGGAAAAGGAAATGATAAATATTTCTTAAGAAGGAGCGACGTTTTTTATGTTGAAGAAACCAAAAGTTTTAATTGTAGAAGACGAACATGATATTGCCAATATCATAAAGGACTACCTCAGTGTCAATCAGTTCGATTCGCATATTGTGAACACAGCCCATGAGGCCATCCATTATCTGCAAGAGACAATGCCTGACTTTATTATTCTTGATCTTTCTCTACCGGATGGTGATGGCATCGAATTATGTCGCAAAATCCGTGAAAATAGTAATGTTGCAATACTCATTTTAAGTGCAAGAAGCAGTGACACGGATAAAGTACTGGGGTTAGGGTTTGGTGCTGATGATTATATGGCAAAACCATTCTCTTTAAGTGAGCTTGTGGCAAGAATACATGCTCATTTACGAAAACAGGATAGATGGCTACAACACAATGTAAATCCGCTGGAAGTCATCTACATCGATAATATGGAAATAAATAAAAACGAATATACTTTTTTGCGTGATAACAAGACTATCTCCCTATCAGCAAAAGAATTTGAGTTGTTATTTTTCCTAGCTAAAAATAGAAATCAAGTTTTCTCTAAAAGTAAGCTGCTTGATGCAGTTTGGGGGTATGACACATACGGAGATGAAAATACGATTACGGTTTATATTAGACGGCTACGAGAAAAAATTGAAATCGATCCTTCTAACCCTATCTATCTTCAAACGGTTTGGGGTGTTGGCTATAAATTTAGTACACCAAATCACACATAGGAGAATAAAATGTATTTAAAAAATTGGATGAACAAATGGTTATGGTCCATCGTAATCTGTGTTTTACTTTTGTTTATTTGTGCACTTTTACTATGGTCAACTTCAATGAATTCTCAAAAAGAATCACAAGAGAAATATGTGATCAATCAAATTCGATTATCAGTAAATCAACTTTTATTGTACATAGAAGACCATTTTACAAAATTAGCACTAGATTCAGATTTACGTAGTCCCCTCCAAAAAATGAGCAAACAACAAGAAATTGATATAACCGTCGTTCAATTAGATGGAAAAGTAATTTTTCATACAATAGATGAAGACTTTCCAGCTTCTATTACTATCAAAAATGATGTACATTATGATTTATTCACAGCACAACAAGAGCCTGGAAAAATAAAAATCGCCTTTCCTGTTATGAATGGAATTAACAACGAACAGATTGGGAATGCTATTTTTTTAATTAACAAAGACGTTCTATTTCCCTTAAAACCGCCTAATTCTAGCTACTTCGTTATATTAGTAATTATCGGCGTACTATGCCTTTTTATCATTTCCCTCTCCTTCTCTATGATACGGAAAGCTAGTAAAGATATTATATTGCCTTTACATGAGCTGAAAAAAAGTACTGCAGAAATTGTCAAAGGGAATTACGATCAAATTACCTTCCATTCTAAATTAGATGAGATGGGTGAATTGTACGCTGTATTTGATCAAATGCGATTGGAAATAAAGCATCTAACCTTACAGCGGGATGAACAAGAGCAAAATCAAAAAAAGCTCATATCTAGTATTTCTCATGAAGTGAGAACTCCTTTAACAACCATTAAAGCCTATTTAGATGCTATTTCAGAGGGCATTTGCCCAGATAAAGAATCTCTTATGTTATATATTCAAATCATGCAGACTAATACTGAAAAAATGTCGAGGCTAATTGATGATTTATTTATTCACACCCTGAAGGAACTCGGACATATACCAGTCAATTTAAAAGAGCAATATAGTCGAAATGTACTTTCAAACATTCTACAACCGATTCAGCATTTTGTTCAAACAACTAACATTCATTTTGTTGGACCAGATAACATTCCTAATGTCCTCATTCAAGTAGATGAGCATCGACTAGAGCAGGTAATAGCTAACCTTGTCACCAATGCTCTAAAGCATACGACCAATGGTGATTCCATCACTATTACTACTATTGTCGAAAATCAATTACTAACTATCCAAGTGATTGATACTGGAAATGGGATGCTACCTGAGGATATGCCTTTTATTTTTGAACGTTACTTTAGAGGTCGTCATTCTGGAAGAAAAACGGCTGTTAAAAATGAAGGAGCAGGGCTCGGATTATCCATTTGCCAGCATATTATGGAAGCTCATGATGGTTCTATTTCCTTTCATAGCAAGCACAAGGAAGGCACTACATTTACACTTACACTACCTATCTCATAAAAAGACTCCTATTTTTTGGAAGTCTTTTTCTATTTCATCCTTTTCTTTGTTTTTGTCGATACGAAAAAAATAGCGACAGTGTTAATACACTACAGAAAAATGAATCAATGATACGAACAACCACTATTCCATAGCTACTAAAAGATTCATAATTGATAAGCTGCCAAAGACTTGTATAGACGAGCGTTAAAACAACTACTAAAAGCCAAAAAAAGAATTTTTGTTTAGGAGAAATAGCTGGCGTATTGTTATTTTTAATGAAAGATGCTCTGTAATATAAATAACCAAAAATAAGCGTACTACCAACCAATGTACTCCCATGCTGAAGAAGCTTATAGAATGGTATTTGGTATCCATATAAAGTATATGTTTGAGAAAGAAGTGGGAAATTTGTAACCATAAATCCATTTTGGTGTGTAAATGAATCCCAGAGGACATGCGTTAGCATACCCAATATTGCCGAGTAGCCAAAAACAACTACCTTCCATGTTATACTTCCAGTCATTTGATGACTATAAGTATCCTGTAAAAACGCCGGTAAATGGTTAATCAAATTCTGATGGATCAACCGATGATAAATAAAGTAGATCAATATAACGAGTGGGAGATTGAATAAAAAGAACCCGATCAAGGTATGACCTATCTCCCCTATTGGTCGGCCTCTTAAAAAATATTCAAAATCCGGTGCCATACTACCTAAAACCATTGCAGAAAAATGAATATATCTACTCTTTCGAGAAAAAGGTAATATAGCAGCTGGATGTGCAAAAGTTAATGGCATATCCTTAACCTCCTATGTTTCAACAACATATACCAAATCGCTAATTATAACGTTTTTTACTCATAAAGGTTACTCCGACTGTAAGAATTTATTAATATTTTCATAAGGACCTGATAATAAATACATATTACACTAATGAAAAATAATCATTTTGAGGAGGCTTATCGTGGAAAAAGAGGTACTGATTCGTGCTCAGAATTTATGTAAAACTTATTCAACAGGGAGTGAACAATTCCATGCCATCAAAAATATGAATGTCGACATTTATAAAGGGGATTTTACCGTCATTATGGGAAACTCAGGGTCAGGTAAATCAACACTTCTTTATCTGTTAAGTGGACTTGATTCCATCACTGCGGGAGAAGTTTATTTTCAGGGAGAGCGATTAGATACATTTTCAGAAAGAAAATTAGCTATCTTTCGTTCACAGAAAATCGGCTATGTTTATCAAAGTAGCAATCTTGTTCCGGATATGACATTATTGGAAAATATTGCTCTTCCAGGATACATTGCAAAAAAAGGAAAAATAGAAGTGATACAAAAAGCAGAGCATTTACTAGGCCTAATGGGTCTTGAAGAGCAACGAAATCGTTTACCTTCTCAAGCATCTGGTGGGCAGCAACAAAGAGTCGCTATTGCTAGAGCATTAGTCAACAACCCTGAAGTTCTATTTGCAGATGAGCCTACTGGAAGTTTAAATTACGATCAAGGTGTAGCCGTATTAGATATTTTAACGAATTTAAACAGAAATGGGCAGTCTGTTGTCATGATTACGCATGATATGAAGGCGGCTTGCCGTGCGAATCGGCTCATTATCATTCAAGACGGAAAAATAGAAGAAATTATTAACTTCGAAAAATACGATCATGCCAACATACAAGAGCGTGAACACATTATCTTTTCTTATGTTGCGGGGAAGGAGTAAACGATGCACGCAATTGTAACGCTTTGTTCATCACATATAAGAAAAAGAAAATTACAAAATGGACTCATCGCCATCCTTCTTTTATTGTCTACCCTTTTACTAGCAACCTCTGTAACGATCATGATCAATACAAACAATATTTTTGAAAAAGCACATCAAGATTCAAACGGTGCCCACCAGATTTTAACTATGGGTAAGGACATTCATAACCCCATTACTATGAACAATTGGTGGCAAGAGCAACAAAGCGTCACTACCTCTAGCCTGATGCCGTATAGAAATTTATCAGGAATTACCTATAACGGAATAGAAATGCCAAATTTATACCTATTTATGATGAATACGCCCAAAACACCCTTTGTTATTGATCAATTACTATTTTCTGAGGGAGAAAAACAAGCTTATCCAGCAAAAGGGACGATTTGGATTCCCACATCGTTGGCTTCAGCCGCTAATATTTCTCTAGGCGAGGCTATTGAATTTCATACAGGTGAAAAAACGTTTAACTTAACTGTTTCTGCTATTGTTGTGGATATGCCATATGGTGGTCCTTTTACAACCAATGCTCGTATTTGGATGAACAATGCTGACTACCAAAATCAATTTGAAACGATGGCAGGTTCTGAACAGTACATGATGGCACTACGCTTCGATGACTATAAGCAAAGTGCAAACTATTGGATGGAATTTGAAAAGTTTCTACAGGGTCCATACCTTGAATCTAAAATGGAATACGAAGAAATAGCTTCATTTTATTTAATTATTAATAAAATCATAGGCTTTATCATGATAACCTTTGGTATAGCCATGCTTTTGATTTCCTTATTTATTATTGGTTTTAGCATTTCCGATGCCATTTTAACGAATTACAGAACAATAGGTGTCATTAAATCTCTTGGTCTTTCGTCTAGAGACATTAGTGTAACCTACGTACTACAATTCGGATTGTTGTCAGCTTTCTCTATCATCCCTGGGCTAATCGCAAGTAAATTCCTTTCCAGAATTATTATAGAAAGTTCCTTATCCTATCTAAAAGCAGGAAATCATTTCACAATTAATCAAGATTTACGACACACTATGTTAATTGCCTCAGTCATATTTGGCATTGTCCTGCTCACCGCTTACTTCTATTCAAACAAAGCAAGAAACGTGGAACCTGTACAGGCAATCAAATATGGCATGTCAGAAAGTGCAAACAGTAAAATGAATCGGCGTAGAAACAGCTCTAATAGACTCTTTCGTTTAGCTAGTTTGCCTATCCAACTTCAAATAGGCTTTAAAAGTATAACAAAGAACATAAAAAGTTCCATCCTTACAATTGTTCTTACCTCTATAACTTCTGCCATATTAGTCTTTAGTGTAGTCATTTTGAATAGCTTTGTTTCCATCAAAGAGACTTCACCATCATGGGGCTATGATGCATCGCATGTAGTTGTAACAGTATTTAATGATGCAACATTTTCAAAACAACAATTTGAACAGTTTTTGTTGGCAGATGAACGAATTAAAAATTACGCATGGCTTGATCAATTCACAGGCGTACTACCTAACGCGACTAACCCGCCTTTAAACATTAGTGTCAATGTGATCGAAGGGAGTTTTGATGCGGTTGGCTACGAGACGATCATTGGCCGTAATCCTATAAGTGAAAATGAAATGGCCATTGGTATAAATGTCGCTAGTGCTTTAGATAAAAATTTAGGGGATGTGGTAGAAATTTTTATTGAAGGGAAACCTCATCACCTCATTGTTACTGGGATATATCAATCTATAGCGAATATGTCAAATTCAGCGAGGGTTACATCAGATGTTATCAAAGTTTATCATGCTACTTACTCTTCTTCTGAAGTAAGTATGATTAATCTTTTAGACGAAACATCCTCGACCCAGATTGTTGAGGATCTTAATAGTTACTTTAAAAGCTCTATCTCTGCTGTCACGCAACAAACATTATTAGATGCTGTCTTTAAAGAAGTCGTGGCAGTCCTAGTCACCCCACTTGCTATAGTTGGCATTTTATTTATCATCGTTACGTGTATCATAGTTTTTAGTGTGTCTAGAATTAACGTTAGAAAAGAAAGCACTACTTATGGCATTTATAAATCCATTGGCATGACCTCTGCAAATATTAGATGGTCCATTACATCAGGTATGTTCATTCTTTCAATAGTAGGGGCTTTTCTAGGAATCTTTATTGGTATAAAATTAATTCCTCTAGCTCTCCAAAGCATTATTTTAGAGTATGGCTTACTTGAATTACCGCTTGTTATAAACTGGCCAATTAGTATCGGAATAAGCTTTGTAAGTGTTTTAGCTGCCTGTCTTGGTTGCTGGATATCGACCCGAGTTATTGCTAGAACTTCACCTCGCCTTTTGATTGTTGAATAAAACATGCCCCCAAAGCTTGGGGGCATGTTTCTCAATTACGAAGTTACTTATGTGCGATTAATAATTCTGAAATAGTCTCTTCAGAAAAAACGGCTATATTGTTTCTTTTAAGCAATGCAGTGGTCACCCCTGCACCAACTAATTTAGTGCCATTAAACTCGCCATTATGAACCATTACACTACCACATGAAGGGCTATACTCCTTTAGCACAACCCTAGTCGCACCTACTTCAAGTGCTTTCTGTAAAGTCGCATAAGCGCCCTTTAAGTATAGTTCTGTGACATTCCGACCAGACATTTCAACTACGGTTGCTTTGCCATCAAGAACATCCTCCCCATCTCCCCCTACTATTTCCGCGGGCTCACGAGGGGTTGAAAAACCTCCCATCAGTTCTGGACAAATAGTGATCGCTTTATTTTCTAACACAAGCTTCTGTATTCTTTCATCTAGACTGCTCGTGCCATTATAACGTACATTCAATCCTGCTAAACAAGCACTTATTAAAATCATTGCTACTCCCCATTTCCTTAACCTTCCTATCAATCAATAAAATTAGTTTAACACGAGTTCATTACAAAATTTTGAAGTGACATGTCGATTTCTTTGATACAATATTTTTATTCATCAAACTACCAAAGGAGGAAAAAATGTCTGATTCTATTTTAATTTTGCCTTATACAGTTGAATGGGCACAAGAATTTCATGCTTTAGGCTCCAAATTGCGCGAATCTTTAGGAGATATAGCGCTTAGAATTGATCATATTGGTTCAACAGCTGTACCAGGCTTAGCCTCAAAACCCATCATTGATATACAGATATCCGTCGAAACGTTAACATCATTAGAGGCATTTAAAATCCCGCTAGAAAGCCTAGGTTTTATCTTTCGAGTAGATAATTCTGATTTCTCTAAACGTTATTTTCGGGAGGCTCCTGGAAATAGGCGTATTCATATCCATGTCCGGCAGGCTGGTAGTTGGGCAGAACAGCTAGCCTTATTATTTCGAGATTTTTTACGCTGTCATCCAGACTACTGTCGGCGCTATGAGCAAGTAAAATATGAACTAGCTAAGAAATACACACATAATCGTCAACTTTATACGGATTCTAAAGAAGCTGTTATATGGGAAATATTAAAACAAGCGAATCACTGGAGTCAGCGTACAGGCTGGTCTCCTGCAAATTCAGATAGCTAAAGAAAAAGGAGGAACAAACTTGGCTGAATTTACAATTTGTTTTCTGAAGAAGGGTGATTATATCCTTTTATTAAATAGAGATAAGCCACAATGGATGGGCGCGTGGAATGGTGTTGGTGGCAAAATTGAACAGGATGAAACGCCATTAGCTGGTGCACTTCGAGAAATCAAGGAAGAAACAGGCATTACGGTTGAGGATATTACCTATAAAGGTAAAATTACCTGGACAGATGGCGTTGTGAACTATGGTTGTATGTATGCATTTATAGCAGAACTACCTGAATCTTTTACATATGTTACTCCCATAAAGGTGGCAGAAGGTATTCTTGATTGGAAAGAGCTGGACTGGATTTTCCACCCTGAAAATGTAGGTATTGCGGACTTAAAATATTATTTACCTACAATGCTCAATGAAACAACTATCTATGAATTTATCTTTACATATCAAGACAAGAAATTAGTTAATGTCTCTTCAACACCAATCGAACAAACGACTACTGTCTAATATACAACCAAGCCTCGTCCATGCAATAGGTGCATGACGAGGCTTGGTTTTTTAGTGTCATTCTGCACATCGACCAATTCAAGACTGTATATTTGAAGATTACATTGAAGGAGTCTTCTAGCTGTACCTGTTGCTTCGCTTTCATTGCCCTACCTCTAGTGCTTGTTATAAAGTGATAAAAGCCTCCCTGTACATTTAAAGTAAAAATCCTAACACAATTTGTTTCATAACCATGCCGTAAGAATCATTTCCGTTTTTTTCTAAAACAGTATTTTCAATACCAAAGAACTATTTCAATGAAGCTGAAAAACGACAAAATGCAAAAAAATTTGTTGACTTTTATTGAAATTAGCGTAGTATTTTTTCTGAGTGATAAGGATTATCATTATCACAAAATAAAGTGAGGTTAAGAAAATGTCAAAAATAAAAAATTCTATGTTCATAGTTATGCTTTTATCATTAATGGTTTTAGCTTTAGCAGCTTGTTCTGATTCATCCAATAAAGACACTGCTAAAAAAGAAGAAGAACAAACAAAAGGTAATACATCAGAAACTAAAGATGAACAGCAATATCCAATTACAATTAAACATGCTTTTGGTGAAACGGTTATTGAAAAAAAGCCTGAGCGTGTAGCAACAATTGCTTGGTCTAACCATGACGTTGCACTAGCACTAGGTGTTGTTCCTGTAGGTTTCTCTGCAGCTAACTATGGTGTACAAGATGGTAGTGGTATGCTTCCTTGGACTGCTGAAAAATTAAAAGAGCTTGGTGAAGAAAAACCAAACATCTATCAAGATACTGACGGTTTAGATTTCGAAGCCATTGCTGACTCTAATCCAGATGTCATTCTTGCTGCATACTCTGGTATTACGCAAGAAGAGTACGATACATTAAGTCAAATCGCACCTGTTGTTGCCTATAAAGAACTTCCTTGGGTAACTTCTTGGCGTGACCAAGTTACATTAAACGCTCAAGGTATGGGTATGGAGGCAGCTGGTCAACAATTAATCAAAGACACTGAAAAATTAATCCAAGATAAAGTGAGTGAACATGCTGCTATTAAAGGTAAAAAAGCTGCATTCGCTATGTTTACTGCAACTGACTTATCAAAATTCTATGTTTATACACCTGCAGACCCACGTGGTGAATTCTTAACTGAATTAGGTATGGAATATCCTGAAAGCGTTACAAAGCAAATTACAGATAAAAGTAGCTTCTATATTGAATTAAGCGCTGAAAATGCAGATGCTTTATCTGATGTAGAAATCTTTATTGCTTACGGAGATGAAACAACTTTACCTGCATTACAAGCTGACCCAATTTTAGGGAAAGTACCTGCTATTCAAAACGGGAATGTTGTCGTTATTGGCGATAATACTCCTCTTGCAGCTGCTGGTACCCCTAGCCCACTTTCAATTGACTATACAATTGATGAATATTTATCATTAATCTCAGATGTAGCAAAAAATATAAAGTAATATGAATAAGATACAAGCTACCGAACAGAAGCAGTTATTTTTCCCTAAAAATTTTGCTAA
This sequence comes from Lysinibacillus cavernae, assembly GCF_009724685.1. GTDB lineage: Bacteria > Bacillota > Bacilli > Bacillales_A > Planococcaceae > Lysinibacillus > Lysinibacillus cavernae. Next base: position 612,941 of record NZ_WMEF01000001.1, on the reverse strand, counting down.
AGTTTTGCTCTTTCTTATCATTTTTCTTGCGATATGCGTAATTGCTTCGCTAATATTCGGTTCTCGTACAATTGGCTGGACTGGACTAATGGATGGCTTGTTCCATCCCGATGTCCAGTCGCATGAAGCCGTTGTTGTTCGACAACGAATCGTCCGAACAATTTTTAGTTTACTGTGTGGTGCGGCATTAGGTGTTTCTGGGGCACTCATGCAAGCTGTTACACGTAATCCAATTGCAGATCCAAGTATTTTGGGGGTTAACACAGGAGCCTCACTTTTTGTCGTTTGTGGTATTGCTTTTTTAGACATTAGTTCAGCAAATCAATATATATGGTTAGCAATAGCGGGTGCAATTATCACTGCTATTTTTGTTTTTGGAATAGGCTCTATGGGTGCAAGTGGCGCTACACCATTAAAGCTTGTACTTGCAGGGGCTGCTACAAGTGCCATTTTATCTTCATTAGTTGTTGCGGTGATGATTCCGCGTACGAATGTAATGGATCAATTTCGATTTTGGCAAGTTGGTAGTGTAGGAGCCGGGAGCTGGGAAGCTATTCAGTTATTTACTCCATTTTTAGTTGTAGGTATTTTGATTGCCCTCTTCACTGCCCCAGCATTAAATGCTTTAGCACTCGGCGATGAAGTGGCAACTGGTTTAGGTGTTCGTACTGGTACACTACGTATGTTTGCAGCACTAGGTGGCGTTCTTTTATGTGGGGCTGCTACAGCACTAGCAGGACCTATTGGCTTTATCGGTTTATTAGCAACTCATGTTGTCCGCCTTATTATTGGACCAGATATACGCTTTATCCTTCCTATGTCCGCCTTAGCAGGAGCAATTATTTTAACGTTTTCAGATGTTTGTGGTCGACTTCTGGGCAGTCCTGGTGAGCTAGAGGTAGGTATTTTAACAGCCTTTATTGGTGCCCCTATCTTGATTTTAATTACGATGAAAGCGAAAATGCGTGCGTTATGATGAATGAAACATTGATTTCCATAATGAAGGGCAGACAACGAAGAAAAAGACGTTTTGTCATAATAACTTCAGTACTGACTCTTATTTCCATAATACTTTGTGGCACAATGCTAATGCTTGGTAACACGATTTATCCTGTCGAAGATGTTATTCGTGTTCTCCTAGGCGAACAAGTACAAGGTGCCTCTTTCGCTGTAGGTACAATTCGACTACCACGCATGCTAGCTGGTACATTTGCTGGCTTTGCATTCGGTATTGGTGGTTATATTTTTCAAACTATGTTGCGTAACCCTTTAGCCAATCCAAATGTTATTGGTATTACAGCAGGTTCAAGTGCTGCTGCTGTATTTTGTATTATTGTCCTACAAGCAAGTAATACCGTTGTTTCCATAGCTTCAATTATTGGTGGTTTAGCTACTGTACTAATTATTTATGCTTTATCAAGAAGCGCTTCTTTCTCAATCGGCAGATTAATTTTAATCGGGATTGGTATTCAAGCAATGCTAAATGCATTCATCTCTTATTTAATGCTAATTGGCAATACACATGATATTCCAAGTGCAATGAGATGGTTAAGTGGAAGCTTAAACGGTGCGAAAATGGAGACAATCTATCCATTAATGATGATTGTCATTGTATTTACACCTGTACTTTTATTTTTCGGGAAACATTTAGAAATGCTTGAGCTTGGTGAACAAACATCCACCTCTCTAGGTGTAGACACAAACAAAACACGAATCATTTTAATGATTTGTTCTGTATTGATCATCGCACTTGCTACAGCAACTACAGGACCAATCGCCTTTGTTGCATTCCTTGCTGGACCAATTGCCAAAAAGTTAGTTGGTGTCGGGTTTTCAAATATACTTCCAGCTGGTCTAATTGGTGTTATTTTAGTATTGGCTGCTGATTTAATTGGTCAATTCGCATTTACAGCTAGATATCCAGTAGGTGTTATTACAGGAATCATTGGTGCACCTTACTTAATTTACTTGTTAATTCGAATCAATCGAAAGGGAGATATATGATGAAACCAACACATACGCTTCAAGCTGAACATATAACATCTGGTTACGAACAAAAAACGATTTTAGAAAATGTCAGCATTGCTATTCCAAGTAACAAAATTAGCATTATTATTGGTGCGAATGGTTGCGGAAAATCTACTTTATTGAAAACAATGGCACGCCTCATTAAGCCAACTGGTGGTCATGTCATGCTAGATGGCAAATCAATTCATCAAATGCCACCAAAACAACTAGCTCGCGTGTTAGGACTTTTACCTCAGTCCCCTACCGTTCCTGAGGGAATTACAGTGGCTGATTTAGTTGGGCGTGGTCGGTTTCCTCATCAAACATTGTTTAAAGGGTGGTCTAAACAAGATTATGAGGCGGTTGCAGAAGCACTTGAAATGATGAACATTACAGAATTTGCTGAACGCAATATCGATGAACTATCAGGTGGTCAGCGTCAACGTGTGTGGATTGCTATGGCATTAGCTCAACAAACTGATATTTTATTTTTAGATGAGCCGACAACTTTTTTAGATATTACCTATCAAGTTGAAATTTTGGATTTGCTAACAGAATTAAATAAAAAATATGGTACAACCATTGTCATGGTATTGCATGATATTAATCTTTCTGCGCGTTATGCAGACTACTTATTTGCATTAAAAAATGGTCGTTTACTAGCAGAAGGTTCGCCAAGAGAGATTGTGACAAGTGAGTTAATTAAAGAAACATTTGATTTAGATAGCATGGTTATTGAAGACCCTGTTTCTAAAACACCTTTAATTGTTCCTGTTGGTCGTTATCATGCTGTCTAGTTAAAAAGGGAATGTCAATCCAGACATTCCCTTTTGTGCTTTATGAACGAAAGCTTCTGTTTTAACCATCCAAATTAGTCCATTACTGAAATCAAAATCTGCTCGCTCACATAGCCGAGGATAAAAAATTGTTACAGTAGACTGCCATGGAATAATCTCATGGTCTCCCCTTTATTTTCTTAATTTAAAAACAATAAAGTCTGCACAATGTAGATCCTCCTCAAATTGAGGATACTTCTCTAGTATCTCTTGCGATGGCTTTGGTTCTATCATATTTTCAATGGTAAAGCCAGCTTGAATAATCGCTTGCACATAGCTTGATAATGTACGGTGATAGAGGACAATTGGTGGGTCCGCATCTAGTTGTTGATAGGTGCCTTCGTAAAAATAACGCTGTACTCTCCAATACTGCTGATCTAGCTGTTCATGCCTTATCCATCCACTATTTGGCGTCACAAAACATGGGTGAAGTATTGAAAAAATAAACGTGCTATTAGGTTTTAAGAGTCGATACATCTCATGCAACGCGGACCTGTAATCCTCTAAATCTTGGAGAACCATATTTGAAATAATGCAATCAAATTGTTCATCTGCTAAAAACGATAAATCTTCACAGTTCCCGTGTAAAAATCGAATAGTATCCTGGCTATGTGTTCTTTTCTTAGCAATATCCAGCATCTTTTGAGAAAAATCAACGGCCGTAACTGTAGCACCTTTTTTTACTAGCAATCTACTTAAGTACCCTTCTCCACAACCTGCATCTAACACATGTTTTTCGTCTACCTCTCCCAATAAAGAAAAGATAGCTGGATTTAACAATACTTCACGATGAATACCACCATGCTCATCATAGTTAGCTGTATACCTTTCTGCATGTTGATTCCAACGTTGAATGGCTTGTTCTGTGTTCATGTAAATTCCTCATTTCAAAGTAGTATCGTAACGTTACGTCTCTTGTGCACTTGTCTATTTTTCCATATAAATAAAAAAATAAATAGACTTTTATTTGATTTTTTATTATCATGTAGATAGAGGCACGCCATCTTTAAGTAAATGATAAAGCCATAAATCCAAATAGGATTTATGGCTTTTATGCGTTATATAGAAATTGTATTTTTCGAGACAGCTTGTTTTTTAACGGTCAGCCATCTACCAACTACCATAACAAGCAATGCTAGAAAGACAATGATACCAGCAAATACAAGCGCAGCTTTATAGCTACTATAAACTTTCACCAGTTGTCCTGCGACAATAGGGCCAATAATTTGTCCAAATGCATAATAGGTTGTCAATAAGGATACAACGAATCCACTCTTTGTTGGGAAAAGCTGACGAGCATAGGAAGTTGTGAGCGTGACAATTCCTACAAAGGTTAGACCGAATAAAAATGATGCTAACAGAACGCTCCATACAGTTTGTGAAAATACGGGTAACAGGATGCCTATCACTTGAAGTATGTATGCCACAAACAAAATTTTTATAGCTGAAAACTTCTCTAACAAGACCGTCCAAACAGGTGCAGATGGAATAGCAGCTAGCCCCACAATGACCCAGCTATATGAGGAGTAAGCTTGAAGAGAAGGAATATTATGAATAATATCGACTAAAAAAGTACCTGTAATTATATAGCCTAGTCCTTCTAAACCGTAGGACAGAATAAGCCATGGCATAAAGCCCCTTGTCATTTTCGTACCGAGAGATTTTGCGACTTTTATGCTGTCCTGCACCTCTAAATCTTTCCACAAAATAGTCGTAACGAGTAAAAAAATGGCTGATAATATGCCTAGTCCTAGCCATGCGCCCTGCCATGCAAATTTTGCTTCTAGAGCAGGTACACATAAACCTGAAATAGCGATACCTAGGCCAATGCCACTAAATACATAGCCAGACCATCGTGATAATGAATGTTTCGCCAAATAATCCATTATAATGCTAGACGTTAAAACAAAAATAAGACCTCCTGTGATACCTGCTACTAAACGGAGAACTAGCCACACACTATACACTTGTATTAAGCCCATTAATCCGACTGAAACGACATTGAAAACGACACTTGCCAATAAAACATTTTTTCGTTGACGATAAATAAATCCTGCCCACAATGCTCCGATGAAATAGCCAATATAATTGCTTGAAGCTAAAAATCCAGCCACTTCTAATGAAAACCCTACATCATGACGCATAAACGGCAGAATGGGTGTGAAAGCAAAGCGACTAATGCCCATTGCTACAACTAGTAATAATATTCCCCCAAAGACAATCCCCACATGTTGTCGATTCATCTTTATGCCCTCCCCATGTTCTCTACTGTAATTAAAAGGATACAGAGCGAAAATTAATAAATCTAATATATAATGTATATAAAAGCATTAAAAAAATTTATGAAAGGTGTATTGATATGAATTTACATGCACTACGGTTATTTACAAAGGTGGCTGAACTCAATAGTGTTTCCAAAGCTGCACAAGCTCTTATGATTAGCCAGCCCGCTGTAACCATTCAAATCAGAAATTTAGAAAAAGAGCTAGGTTTCTCACTATTGGAATCGAAAGGCAGAGGTATTACATTAACACCCAACGGTACTTTTTTATATAAACAGGCACAACGCTTATTTGATTTAGAAACGGATATTGAACATAAAATAGAGCAGCTAAAAAATACAGGCAATGAGGAATTGCAAATTGCTTCTACACATGTTCCCTCCCATTTCTTACTACCCAAATGGCTGGCTCATTTTAAACAAGTTTATCCAGCAACAAATATTCATTTAAAAACAGCTAATTCACAGCAAGTCATTGAGGAATTACTTCACTATAAAGCTGATTTAGCTTTTATCGTCAAAGAAGATGGTCATCATCCCGATATTAATTATCAATTTCTAATGAATTTAGATTATTGGTTTATTGTACCGTATAACCATCCTCTTGCGGCGCAAACAGTTTCACTGGCAGAACTTATGCAACAGCCTTTTGTCACGAGGGAAGATGGTAGCTCCACGAAAGAATATTTAAATGCATTATGTAAAGTACATAAGATTCCCCCACCTAAAGTAGGGTTACAACTTGATGGAATCAATGAATCCATTCATGCTATTGCAGCAGGTTTCGGTACAATGCTCGCTCCATCCATAGCCGCTTCTAGCTTTATACAACAGCAACAAGTTGCCCGTGTTTTTATTAAGGATATCGATATTCAACGCCCTATCTATCTTTGTACACGAAAAAATGAACAACATCATTCCTCCTCCTTTCATAAATTTCTTCACATTATCAATGAATCGATTAAATAGAAAGAAGGCACTTGAAAATGAGTGCCTTCTATTTATCCATCAACGCTTGTCAAAGCTGTAAAAATGTAGTTGGATATGTTTATATATTTCTATCACCCAACCATCAATATTCGTTTTTTTATAGACTTAGTAGTTTAAATAGCCTATAATAATCCATGATATTATCAATAAACGAACATTAAGGTGGTTTTTATGACTGAATATACGCATATTTTCAAAGGGACAGCATTTACTAGTAAATCTGCAACTGAAGTGCAAATTTTAAAAGATTATTTGTTTTTCATTAATGCTGACGGCATGATTGACAAAGCAGTTGCTCCTGAACATGCTGAATACCAACAACTATTAACTACATATCAACATCAAAATAACTTCCATCCATTAACTGAAGGTCAATATTTCTTACCAGGATTTGTTGATTTACATGTCCATGCACCGCAATGGGCGCAATCTGGTACAGCATTAGACATTCCTCTTTATGATTGGCTAAACACATACACTTTCCCTATCGAATCCAAATTTTCCGACTTAGCGTTTGCCCAAGAGGTTTATGAGGATTTAGTGAGCACGCTACTAGCTAACGGCACAACAACATCCTTATATTTCGCGACAGTCCATAAGGAGGCAAGCATACTTTTAGCTAAAATCTGTGCCGAAAAGGGCCAACGAGGACTAGTCGGAAAAGTGGTTATGGATGATCCTGAGCAAAATCCATTTTTTTATCGGGATGCTAACACACAATCCGCATTAGCAGATACAGAAGAATTTATTTTAGAAGTAAAAGAATTAGCCAAATCGACTAAACAAGGTGTTTACCCCGTTGTCACACCACGCTTTATTCCAAGCTGTACAGACGACGCCTTAAAGGGGTTAGGTGAATTAGCTGCGAAATACGATACACATATTCAATCTCACTGTAGCGAAAGCGACTGGGAGCATGGCTATGTAAAAGAGAGATTTAATAAAAATGATGCCGTTGCCTTACATGATTTTGGCTTATTAGGCGATAAATCGGTCATGGCTCATTGTAATTTTTTAAGTGATGATGATGCACGATTATTTGCTGAAACTGGCACTGCTATTGGCCATTGTCCAATCTCAAATGCCTATTTTGCTAATAGTGTTATTCCGATTGCTCGCTTCCATGCAATGGGCGTTGATATTGGATTAGGTTCAGATATTTCAGGAGGGTTTTCTCCAAGCCTATTCGATAATGCAAAACAGGCTGTTATGTCATCGAGAATGTTAGAGGATGGTGTAGATACAGCCATTGTAGCCGAAAAGCGTGGTGTGCCAAATTCCCGTATTACCATTAATGAGGCTTTCTATCTAGCAACAGCTGGTGGTGGAGAAAGCTTAAGTCTTCCAATTGGTCGTTTACAGGAAAACTATACATGGGATGTACAAATCATTGATACAAAAATCCCATCTGCTAAGCTTCCTATTTTCGATAGCAACGAGGATTTACGCGATATTTTCCAAAAAATGATGTATCTTGTGCGTCCAGAAAATATCCGTGAGGTTTGGGTGCAAGGAAATAAAGTCCATACGAGAGTCTAATGATTCTTTTCTTCTAAATTAAAAATTTACCATTTTGAGGTGTACATCTTCGTGGAAACGCAACATAGTAAACTAACTAACGAAACAAGAAAAACACAATTAACCGTATTACCAGATGAAAAAGTCTCTATTGGCCAATCAGCCATACTTGGTTTACAGCATGTCATGGCCATGGATGTTTACGTTGTACCATTTTTAATTGCCATGCTAATTGGTTTACAAACGGGACAAGCAAGTGCATTAATTCAATCAACCTTCATTGCTGCAGGAATCGCGACTATTGTCCAAACACACTTTTGTATGAAATTACCGATGGCACAAGGTCCTTCCTATGTTCCACTAGGCGCTATTATTGGTATTTATGCAGCAAGTGGTAGTGGTGATTTAGGCTGGAGCACCGTGCTAGGCGCAAGTTTAATTGGGGCCATTTTAGTCATTATTTTAGGATACACGGGCATTTTCAATAAAATTGTTCAAACATTTATTCCACCTATTGTTGGCGGAACGATTATCTTTGTTGTCGGCCTTGCTCTAATGCCTGTCGGACTAAGTGATAATATTTTTAAAGGAGCAGGCGCATCCATTCATCAGAATATCTATTTAGCACTGATTACAGCATCTGTGTTATTAATTTGCGTCATGTTAGGCACAATCTTCCATCAAAAAGGGCGTCTATTCCGTATTGCTTCTGTCATCATAGCCTTAATCGCTGGTAGTATTGCTGCAAATATGATGGGTGTTTTAGATTTATCTGCTGTATCGCAAGCAAAATGGTTTAGTATGCCACAAATTCCATTTGCAGATTTCAGCTTTAGTTTTAATATTTCAGCGATTATCACAATGGTCATTATTTATATCGTCTTAATGGCAGAAACAACTGGAACATGGTTTGCTATCAGCAACGTTATCGACAAACCATTAACAGATAAACAAATTAATCGAGGCGTTGTTGGTGAAGGAATAGGCTGTTTTATTGCTTCATTACTTGGCTCTACTCCTGTTACGGGGTACTCAACAAATGCAGGTGTTATCTCCATTACAGGGATTGCCAGCCGTCGAGTATTCATTGCTGCAGGAATGTGGTTTATTGTATTTGGTTTCTCGGGTAAATTAGCTGCTTTGATTTCAGCCATTCCTTCAGCTGTCATTGGTGGTGTATTTGTGATTGTCTGTGGCATTATTGCCATTAGTGGTTTACAGGTCATGAAAAATGAACAGATTGGCGAAAAGGAAATGTATGTAATCGCTATTCCTATCATTTTAACTTTAGCTCTGACCTTATTGCCTGATGACTTCTTATATTCTTTACCTACAACTGTGCAATATTTATTTGGTTCACCCATCGCAACTGCTGCGCTAGTGGCCATTGTCCTTAACAAAGTTTTACCAAGCTCAAAATAGCACATACATCTCATACACAGCACTGCTATTCTATTTGGATAGAAGTGCTGTGTCTATTTATTTTCTAAAATTTCTGTATCCTTTTCTATTAATCTGTTATACTTGAGCAAAAAAGTAGGGATTATAATGGTATATGATGTCATAATAGTTGGTGCTGGCTCTATGGGCATGGCAGCTGGTTATTATTTAGCAAAGGAAGGTAAAAACGTTCTTTTGTTAGATGCCCTTGCTCCACCACACGAAGAAGGTAGCCATCACGGAGACACCAGAATTATCCGCTTTGCATATGGTGAAGGGGCTAGCTATGTACCTTTTGTTAAAAGAGCTGGTGAGCTATGGCAAGAGCTTGAAACTTTAGTAGATGAAACGTTATTTTTACAAACGGGTGTAGTAAATATTGGAGCACCAACATGCGCCTTTATTCAAAATGTGAAATCTAGTGCAGCGCTCTATGATTTAGCACTCGAGCACTACACAGCATCTGAAGCGATGAACAAGTGGCCAGGATTATCCTTGCCAGCAAATTTTGTCGCTTGCTTTGAGCCTACAGCTGGCGTCCTTCGTGTAGAAGCATGCATTGAAGCCTATAAAAAATTAGCGTTGGACGCTGGTGCAAGCTTACAAACAAATGAAAAAGTACTTGCCATCCACCCTGGAGAAATTGTACAAGTACAGACAGCTAATCATATTTATAATGCCAAGCAGTTAATTGTAACAGCGGGTGCATGGGTAACTGAATTACTTTCTACAATGAACATCGACATTCCTGTAACACCCATACGAAAAACATTCGCTTGGTTTGAGGCGAATGAGCAGCTTTATCGTGAAGATGTTTTTCCCGCTTATTGTTTTGAGTTGGCAGATTCAACGTACTATGGATTCCCAAGTATTGATGGTGCAGGACTAAAACTTGGACGTCATGATGGCGGCGAAGCGATCAATCCAAACGACCTTTTGCGCCCTTTTGATGAATCAGATACCGTTGATTTACAACATTTCATTCATGAATTTATGCCCCAGCATGGAGCTATTAAATATGGAAAAACATGCAAATATTCAATGACACCAGATGAAGATTTTATCATTGATTTGTTACCTGAGCATCAAAACATTGTGATTGCTGCTGGCTTTTCCGGTCATGGCTTTAAATTTAGTAGTGCTGTTGGTGAAGTACTTTCAGACCTTATCATAGAAGGCAAAAGTAAGCAGGATTTATCACCATTTCAACTCAATCGATTTCAATAAAAAGGATTGGTACAACGTTTTGTCGTTGCACCAATCCATTATTTTTATATCATCGTTTGAAACCCTTGCCAATCAAACAATCGCGGTAAATTCACATGCTGGTTATAGGATTGATTTTTTAAGATCACTGTTGTTGTCACAGCATGAAGTGTTTCTAATACTGCTGGTTTATCATCAACATAAACATCTAGAGCTAGCTCTTTTATGATGCTGACTTTTTCTGCATCTTGCATCCCACAGAAAAAATGACCGTCTGTTATTGGAAAACCTTGCGCTTCCATCCACGCTTTTGTTTGAGCACAGTATTGTTTCGGGCGTGATGTAATATAGTAAATGTCATGTCCTTGCTCCGTTAAAGCTTGGAGCGTTTCTAATGCCCCTGCAAAAGAAGGACAGTCCGTAAAATAAATCTCCTCTAATGAACTATTCCACATGGCTGCTCCCTCTGCATCCGATAATCCAAAGGGCTCGTGAATTTCAACTCTTGCTAAGGCATGAAAAATGTTTAATGGAATATTTTTACCTAATTTTTTATTATAAATGGCAAAGGCATGTGCTCGTAAATCAATGAGTGTATCATCTATATCAAAGCCAAATTTCATCTAGTGCTACTTCCTTTCAGGATGCTCTATTTACAAAATGTGAAGCAAAGGTTTGTTCCCTTTCTATTTGTACTGCTAAGACATATTCAATCGCTTGTTTTCGCATATGCTGAAACTCTTGAACATCAAAATAAGCAAGTGAGTCTTTATCTAACAAGGAAGCCAAACAATCAGCATCTTTTAAGGCGCTATTCAACCCAAACGCACCTGTCGGCGTCATCGTATGGACCGCATCCCCTAATAATACAAGACCTTTGGTACCCCAACAGTCACAGTGACTACTGAAAACATCTAATAACACAAAATCTTTCCAAGTCTGAATATGCTCTTTTACTATATCGGTCAATGCAGGAAATTGCGTTGTAAGCTGATGGATAAACGGTGTAAATGCTTGTTTTCGAAGCTGAGGAAAACTACCTTGCTCAATATTCCACCCAATCTGTACAAAGCCAGCAACTTGCGTGAATAATGACAATTGCTTGTCACCGATAAGTGCCATTTTAATAGACGGCTCCCAACCTGGAGGAGCAGGAATTTTAGCCCACAGTAAATCAAAGCCATGTTTATGCTTTTGAACATCAATATGTGCTTCCTTACGAATAGTAGAGTATCGACCGTCAGCACCAATAATTAATTGGCTGTCGATCGTAATGGTTTCCCCATTTTTTATTGCTATGACTCCACTATAGCGCCCAGAAGCGTCCACAATGAGCTGCGTCACCTTTGTATGTAGCAAGCAAATAAAGTTTGGAAATCGCTGTGTTTTTTTTAATATTCCTTTTAATAAATGGGCTTGAGGTACATGAATGCCTAAATGTCCTACCGCTTCTTCAGGAAGAATTGTTTTAAATACTTTACCATCTGCATAATATTCAAGCTTTTCCATCCGTAATAAGCCGAACGACTCGACTGCTTCAAAAAGATGATGACTTTTTAAAACAGCCTCGCCTTCCTCATTTAAATGCTCCCCACGAAATGCCTGACCTAGTACTGCGTTTTGTTCTAGTAGGATCACCGATAGTCCTTTTTTTGCTAGTAAATAGGACAATAACGCACCAGCAGGCCCTGCTCCTACAATACAAACATCTGCTTGATAGTTCACTTTTCCTCACCTTGCTTTGGATAAGCGATAATTCGTAAATCCTCGCCTACTTTATCGAATGAAGTAAATTCAACATTCCATGCCTCATTCATGAAAGAGGGATTATCGCCAGCAAATGGTGTTAATGATAAATTACCTCCCAAAACTTTAGGCGCTAGATAAATCACAAATTTATCAATGGCCTGCTGCTGTAAAAAGGAAGCGTTAATTTTAGCTCCACCTTCAAGTAAAATATCCGTAATACCATGCGTATAAAGCTTTTCAAGCATATCATCAATATGAAGTCCATGTTCATTTTTACGTACAGGTAAAACTGTGACCCCTTTTTTTGTCAATACCTCTATCTTTTCTTGGCTTACATCCTCACCACAAACAATGATCGTTTGCGCTTCTTCAGTCTTTAATACATTCGCATGGTCAGGAGTACGAAGAGAACTATCCATAATAATACGTGTTGGATTTTTTCCGTATCCATCTTTTAATCTTGTTGTTAAAGATGGATTGTCAGCGATGACCGTACCAACACCCACTAAAATCCCATCTACTTCATGGCGAATATGGTGAACATCCTCACGCGCAGTCTCGCCCGTCACCCATTTAGAATGCCCTGTATGTGTGGCTATTTTCCCATCTAAAGTCATACCAAACTTCGAAATAACAAATGGTCGTTGCGTAAGCATGTTGTGAATGAAACGTTCATTTAAACGGCGCGCTTGTTGCTCTAAAACACCTACTTCTACCACTATTCCTGCATCACGCAATAACTGAATGCCACGGCCAGCTACAGCTGGATTGGGATCTTCCATCGCAACCACAACTCGACTAACGCCAGATTCCTTTACTAGATTCGCACAAGGCGGCGTCTTACCATAATGGGAACAAGGCTCTAGCGTTACATAAAGTGTAGCGTCCTGCGCATGCTCACCGGCCATACGAAATGCATGCACTTCTGCATGTGGTTCACCTGCTTTTCTGTGTAAGCCTGTGCCTACAATGACACCGTTCTTCACTATCACTGCCCCAACAAGTGGATTAGGGTTCGTATTCCCTTTGGCACTGGCCGCTAAATCTAGTGCTAGTTGCATATACTTTTCATCTAAACTCGTCATCATCGCAGCCTCCACTTATTGCTTTTCGCTTATATGTCCAGATTTTTCAACCTTTGTTTCTAAATAAAAACGATTCGTCTCTGTTAAACCGCCCCATAAAGGAACATGCCCTTCTGCTCCCATGCCACGAGCTTGTAGTGCGGCCAATTTCTTTGGATTATTTGTAATGAGTGTGACAGGTTTTGTACGTAGGGAAGCTAAAACCGCGAGTGCTTCATCATATGAACGTGTATCGTCTGGGAAACCTAGTGCATGGTTGGCCTCAACCGTATCCAATCCTTCCTCTTGTAATAAATAAGCAAGAGATTTAGAGAATAACCCAATGCCACGACCTTCATGATCGGCTAAATAAAAAATGGCTCCACAGCCATGCTCCACTATCATTTTCATAGATTCATGCAATTGGTAGCCACAATCACAGCGCTGACTGCCAAATATGTCACCTGTGTGACAAATACTATGCATTCGGATTAAAGCATTCTCTGAGTGGGTAAAATCACCATAAACAAGCACAGATGATTGTTGTAAAAATGCTAAATTGGCATTGGCTAATCCATCAATGATTTCTTCTTTTGATAAACTCACATCGACTTTAAGCCAGTTATACCATTGAAATGTTGCAGAAAAATCACCTTGTTTAACCGGCAATTTCACTGGTCCAACTAAGCAAATATTTTCTGTATTTGTATGTTTTACAATTGTCATTTTATCTTTCACTATGTCCATAACTTTAGTCGTAATTGTCATAATAATCTCCAACCTTCTATAGAAACAGTTGGTTAACTACACCAACTGAGCACATGTATTTTCACATCACTTACATAACGTAACTAAGTTTATAATAATAACTAAAAAGTGTCAAACAACAGCTATTATTCTTTAATTATAAATGGTAGATACAAAAATTTTATCATTACTTTTTCATCATATACTACTAGCTTATGGAGATGCTATTTTTTCTGTGCAGGCTAGTCTATAATAAGCTGTGGTACTGTAATGACGAAAGGAAGTTTAAAATGAACTTAGAAAAAAGTGTTCAAGTAAAGCAGCCAAAATATCAGCAAATAGCAATAGATCTTGCCTCCAAGATTGTAGAAAGAAAATACCGCATTGGCGATAAAATATACGCAAGATCCTCACTTGCAAGTCAATATAATGTGTCGGCAGAGACTGCGAGAAGAGCCATTGCCGTTTTACAAGACTTAGAAATTGTGGAGGCTTCAAAAGGTAGCGGCGTTATCATCAAATCGTATGAAAAAGCAGCACAATTCGTCAGACAATTTCATGATGTTCAATCCATTCACGAAATACAAAGTGAACTTTTAACAAGTATTCAAAAGCAGCATCATGAATTAATAAATTTACAAGACAAGGCAAAGCAGCTCATTAGCCGCACGGAGCATTATCGATCAGTCAATCCATTCATTCCTTATCAATTAGAAATGACAGCTGATAGTCCATGTATCCATCAAACTGTTCAAGCTTTAAATTTTTGGCAAAATACATCCAGTACCATCGTCGGCATTCGACGTGGCAACGAATTATTACTATCGCCTGGTCCTTATGTCTCATTCGAGGAAGGCGACATTATTTATTTTGTTGGAAATGATGAAAGCTTCGCCAGAGTTCAAAGCTTTTTATACCCAAATTAAAAACCGTTTAAGCGCTGATATAACAGCGTTTAAGCGGTTTTTTTCTTAGTAGTCGATTTGACAAAAGTAACAACCCTTTGTTACAGTAAAGTTGTTACTTGTTTATTTTTGGGTATCATTATCCTCACATAGTAATAATCTACGAAAGGAGTGCTTCTATGGAAAAAATTAAAATAGAACACGTATCAAAAGTGTTTGGCAAACATATTCCCCAAGCACTAGAACTCGTTAAGCAACAAAAAAGTAAGACTGATATCTTAAAAGAAACAGGTGCGACTGTTGGTGTATACGATGCAAGCTTTACGGTCAACGAAGGAGAAATCTTCGTGATCATGGGATTGTCAGGAAGTGGTAAATCAACACTTATACGGCTCTTAAACCGCCTTATCGAACCAACGAGCGGAAATATATATATCGATGGAGAAAATATTTCTACTATGGGAAAAGAAAGTCTACGGACTGTCAGAAGAAACAAAATGAGTATGGTTTTCCAAAACTTCGGTTTATTCCCCCATCGCACATTACTTCAAAACACCGAATACGGCCTTGAAATTCGAGGTATTTCAAAGGAAGAGCGCCAAGCAAAAGCGGAACAGGCTCTCGAAAATGCTGGGTTACTCGCATACAAAGATCAATACCCAAGTCAATTATCAGGTGGTATGCAGCAGCGTGTTGGATTAGCACGTGCCCTTGCCAACGATCCTGAAATACTACTAATGGATGAAGCTTTTTCTGCACTCGATCCATTGATTCGAAAAGAAATGCAAGATGAGCTACTTGATCTTCAACAAAAATTGAAAAAAACAATTTTATTTATTACACATGATTTAAATGAAGCATTACGCATTGGGGATCGCATTGCCATTATGAAGGATGGTTCGATCATTCAGATTGGTACCGGAGAAGAAATATTAACCAACCCAGCAAATGATTATGTCAAAACATTCGTGGAAGATGTGGACCGTTCTAAAGTATTAACAGCAGAAAACGTCATGGTGCGACCTGTTTATGTCAATGTAGACCTTGATGGTCCTACAGTAGCACTCAAACGTATGCGTCAAGAAGCAGTTAGTTTATTAATGGCCGTTGATAAAAATCGACATTTAAAAGGCTATATTACTGCAGATGATGCACTGGCTGCAGCTAAAAGGCATGAACAAACTGTCCATTCTATTGTGCAATCAGAGGTGTTAACCGTTCCGCCAGATATGCTACTACAGGATATTTTAGGTATGATTTACAATTCACCTACTCCTATTGCAGTTGTAAAAGATGATCGCTTACTGGGTGTTTTAATTAGGGGCGTTGTCATCCAAGCACTTTCAACGAGCGATGAGGAGGCCGAAGTACATGAATAATTTTTTAGATAATATTCCAGCAATACCACTAGCTTCATGGGTAGAATCAGCTATGGACTGGTTGACGAGTAATTTTTCAGCGTTCTTTAACTCAATTCAGCAATTTGGAAAACTACTCATGAATCAGGTCACTGATTTATTAATTAGTATCCCAGCCATTATTTTAATATTACTTGTCGTGCTATTTGCCTTCTTCGTATCAGGTAAAAAATTCGGGCTTGCTGCATTCTCATTATTAGGCTTGTTGTTTATTTATAACCAAGGATTATGGACGAATCTTATGGAGACAACCACGCTCGTTATCTTTTCAAGTATTATATCCATCATCATCGGTATTCCACTTGGTATCCTAATGTCAAAATCAACAATAGCTGAAAACATTATCAAACCAATACTTGATTTCATGCAAACAATGCCTGGTTTTGTTTATCTAATCCCAGCAGTTGCCTTCTTCGGCATCGGGATTGTGCCTGGTGTCTTTGCTTCTGTTATTTTTGCTTTACCCCCAACTGTACGTATGACAAACCTTGGTATTCGTCAAGTACCGAAAGAATTAGTGGAGGCAGCAGATTCTTATGGTAGTACAGCTAGTCAGAAACTATTTAAAGTTGAAATTCCTCTTGCTAAATCAACGATTATGGCAGGAATTAACCAAACCGTTATGCTGTCACTTTCTATGGTAGTTATCGCATCCATGATTGGAGCTCCAGGTCTAGGACGTGAAGTTTTAACAGCCTTACAACGTACACAAGTTGGGAATGGCTTCGTTGCAGGCTTAGGCTTAGTCATATTTGCTATCATCATTGACCGATTAACACAAAGCTTCAATAAAAAGAAAGCATTATAGAAACATAGTTAAACTTTCTAGCTAACACCCATCAAAAGATGCGTGTCGGCAGTTTGATACAAAAAGAGAAATAGAAAGGGAGATTCGATGAAACTGAAAACACTATCAAAGTTAGGAATGGCTCTGGGCCTAGGCTTCATGCTTGCTGCATGTAGTGGAGGAGACTCGGGTTCTGGAAAAAACAGTGATTCTAAGGAGGTCAATCTAGCCTATGTTGAGTGGGATACAGAAATCGCCTCAACAAATGTTGTTGGGCAGGTACTCGAAGACTTAGGTTATAACGTGACATTAACTCCTTTGGATAATGCAATTATGTGGGAGGCTGTCTCTAAAGGGGAGGCAGACGGTATGGTTGCTGCATGGCTACCACATACACACGCATCACAATATGAAAAATATAAAGCCGATTTAGATGAGCTAGGTGAAAACCTTGCTGGTGCAAAAATTGGCTTAGTTGTACCAAGCTATATGAATGTTAACTCTATTGAAGATTTAACAAATGTAGCAGATCATACAATTACAGGTATCGAGCCTGGTGCTGGTATTACAGCTGCTACAGAAAAAGCATTAGAAGAATATGATAATTTAGCAGATTGGAATCTTGTTACTTCCTCTTCAGGTGCAATGACAACTTCACTAGCTAAAGCGCTTAAAAATAAGGAAGAAATTATTGTCACAGGCTGGTCACCACACTGGAAATTCGCTAAATATGATCTTAAATACTTAGAAGATCCTAAAGGTGTATTTGGCGGAGAAGAGACCATTAATACATTTGTTCGTAAAGGCTTGAAAGAAGATTTACCAGATGTATATTCTGTTCTAGATAACTTCCATTGGACAGCAGAAGATTTAGAAAGTGTTATGCTGGAAGTAATGGATGGCAAAGATCCAAAAGATGCTGCTAAAGAATGGATTGAAGCTAATCCAGATAAAGTCGCTGAATGGACAAAAGATGTAAAAAAATAATATAAAAACATGCACTTCCGCCTTTTACAACGGAAGTGCATGTTTATTTATGATAATAACTTCAACATAATGGCTGCTCCTAATACAAGTATAATACAAACCATTCGTCTCCAGTCCTTTGATTCATTAAAAAACAGCATACCTAGCAAAGCTCCTCCAGCTGCTCCTATTCCTGTCCAAATAGCATAGGCTGTCCCCATTGGTAATGTTTCCATAGCATAGGCAAGGCCCACAAAACTTAATGTAAAGGCGAAAATCAATAACCCTAAATTTTTCATATTCTTTGTCTTATTATATTTACTAATCATATATACACCCATCATTTCACATAACCCTGCAACAACTAATGCCATCCATGCCATTATTCAGTCACCTCATTTTCCTTCGGCTCACCAGTTACAAGCTTTAAGCCCACAACCCCTGCAAGTAAAACAACAATACATACGATTTTTGCTAATTTCCATGGCTCTCCAAACAGTAAGCTGTCTGCACATACTGTCCCTGCTGTTCCTAATCCGACAAAAATAGCATAGACCGTACCTACTGGTAAATGTTCCCCTGCTTTAATTAGTAAATAAAAACTAATAAAAATAGCAATAGCAGTCCCAATCCATTCCAGCATACTATTTGCATGCTTTAAACCAATGACCCAGCCGACTTCAAAGCAAGCCGCGATAATGACACTTAACCAATGTTTATTCATAATAAATCCCTCCATTTTATGAGACACGAACGAATAACTAATTGATAAATCACTTTTCTAGCATTCGCCAAATAACTTGATTTTAGCCAAACAAAAAAAGCCTGAAGAAACTGTTAATAAACAGTATCTCCCAGGCTTTTATCCTTCCGTGTCACAAAATCAATTTGTGGTTTTCTCTCGGACCAGACTAGCAAAGGCTACGGAACCCTAGAAAACTTTTAATTCGATTGTTGCTCTTAGTATAGCAAACTATTTAATTTTTTTCCACTGGTACATAGCCGACTTTTTCTACCATCGCTTGCCCTTCATCAGAAATTATCCAATCAATCAGCTTCTGAGCATTTTGATTTTTGGTTCCTGCAGTAACTGCATAAAATTCAGATACTAAAGGGTATGTACCATTTTGAATGTTTTCTTTAGTGGGTGCCACTCCATCAATGGATAGTAACTTGATTTTTTTATTATTGACCATCTCTGTAGAATAATATCTGAACGTAAAGCCAACTGCGTTTTTATAATTACGGTATTTTGCTACTTCATGGATGATTCCTCCCATTCCTGACACAATATCTTCAGAAGGTGCATCCATAATTGGCGTATTACCCATCAATTTTTCTAGTGCTGTTTGACTCCCACTATCCGCTGGCCGTTGGAAAGCACGGATTGCATCGTCCTCACCGCCTACATCACGCCAATTGGTAAGTTCCCCAGCATATATTTGTATCACCTGTTCAAGTGTTAAATTATCCACTCCGTTTTTATGGTGCGCAAAAAAGACAAATGCCTCTCGCACGATCGGTGTCATGTCGAATGTAAGGCCTTCCTTTTCTGCTTGCCATTCTTGTGAAACTGAAGGTGCTGCCACAAAGATAAGATCAACATCCCCTGCAATTAATTTTCATAGGCTTGTGGTGTACGACTTACTTTGATTTTACTATCATATGGAGAATAGTCATTTTTGGGATAAGTAGCCTCAACAAATGCCGCATACAAAGGGTACATAGCTGTCGCACCATCTAATCGTGGTAATGACTCCTCCAATTGTAATGATGCTTTTGAGTCAGACTTAACTACTTTGTTGCGCATTGTAAATGGCTGATAGGCGGATATATCAATTTCTGCATCTACAGTGGGAATACTCATTTTATAATAATGCTGAATCGGTTGGATGGAAGCAACCAATAAGGCGATTCCCATTACACTAAATAGCCACCCTCTTTGCTTTTTACTATTCGTCCATTTAAACATGCTACAAACAAACAAGATAAATAAACATACCGGCACTGTAAAGGCTAGCTGCATAAAATGCTTGCTGCCGTTCAGTGTAATAATAAGCGCAACCATTAATGTTACAACTGATAAACCGATCAACACAGATACTAGTTGAATAAATTTGATCATAGGAACGCCCTCCTTTTTAGTGTAATTTTACACCCTATACATTAATCATATTCGAAAACAAGAGCTTTCACAGCTATATATTCAGAAAATTATGTTAAAATCATATAAATAGGAGGAATGTACATATGGCAATTGAAAAAGTACGCAATCATTTAGCACAATGGCATGTAGAGCACAAAATACAAGAATTAGAAGAAAGCTCCGCAACAGTTGAATTGGCAGCACAGGCACTAGGCTGTGAGCCTGAACGCATAGCCAAATCTTTATCATTCCTTGTGAATGATGGAGCCATATTAATTGTTGCTGCAGGTGATGCAAAAATCGATAATGCAAAATATAAGGCTGCGTTTGGTACAAAGGCAAAGATGTTATCTAAAGATGATGTTGAGGCTATGATTGGCCATGATGTCGGAGGGGTTTGCCCTTTTGGTGTTAACGAAGGTGTAGCCATTTATTTAGATGCATCGCTGAAACGTTTTACAACAGTGTTTCCAGCATGCGGTAGTAGCAATTCTGCAATCGAGGTAACCATTTCAGAGCTCGAAACGTATACACCCTATAAAGAATGGATTGATGTATGTAAAGGTTGGCATGATTAATAACTAAGTGACCGGCGAAACTTTTAACAAGTCTCGCCGATTCCACTATATACGATTGCTACTGTAACCAATAGCTAGCCAATGTGAATCCCATTCTGTAATTTGATTGCCGACACGACAACTTAAACCACATGCTCGATTATCTGCAACAAATGAACCGATTAGCCATTTCTTAGTCTGGTATCCCTCTTTTAACTGAATCGTCATACTGGGCATCTCCACATATTGCTGGTATATAAAGAGGTTATCGTCATAATGTGTTGACGTTGAGGCGTTTACCTTCTTCCCATCACCCGCGTAAATTTCCACTGTATTCCCTTCACGAGAATAAACAGGTTTCTTAACATAAGGTATATCATCTCGAATAAATGACTCTGCTGTAAGATATGTAGGTAGCATATATTGTTGAATTGCTGCTCGTTCCTCTGCACTAAAGAGTAGTGGATCGTTTCTCCTCTCCCATATTAGCCACAATAAGATTTTTGATTGTAATACATACGCAGCTGGTGGGTTAATAATGGCTAGCTGTCGTTTTTTGACAAGCTCTAAAAGATGTAGTCCAATACGATCCCCATCTGAAGCCACATCATCTAATAAAAACTCTACAGGGTGAGCAGGACGAAATAAAATATCAATCTTCTCCATAGCAGGTGTGTAAAGACCCTGCGCTACATTTGGCGTATCACTAGGAAAAATGATTAGATCCTTAATAGGTACATAATCAATATCAAATGGAATACAGCGCTTTATAAACTGCACCTGACAAAACTCCTCATAGTCCTCTGTCTCTGTTTTTCCAGTGATGACGACCTTTGGCTTTTTGACATCATGTAAATAATGAATAGCTGCAAAAAGTGCACTCGACAATGTTTTGTGTAAGGCTGTTACATCATTAGGATTGTTATAATCAAAATGTTGACATAGTGCTTCATTCATCTCGAATGTTTCTTGCACAAGAAAAGGTGTTTCCCCATTCAACTCTAGACATTTAATGTCGCCATCCTCTGTACAAATAAAGTCAAAACGTGCAAGGACAGATTGTTGCTGTAAATAATCTAGTTGGATATACGGAATCATTTCAGGACGAATACCTAATGCTAAGAGCTGATCAACAGATAAATGCTTAAATTGTTTTCCCACTTTTAAAAAGATGCGCCATAGTATTTGTGTTGCATAGTGAATTTTATCGATTTGCTGCTTTGGCAATGCTAAGACATCATACAGGGCGTACTCTAAATCCTCAAAGTCAGGAAAAAAGTCAGGGTATTTCGCATAGAATGCTTTTCGTTGTTGCGTATGATTCATCATATTATTTGCTCCCTTTCCAAACTTTAAGAGGAGGACGAGCCACCACGAGATGCCCCTCCTGAACCAAACCCAGATTTTCCTGAGCTAGAGGAAGAACTATTAGAATAGGAGTTAGAGCTCTTAGATGAACTGTCCGTTGAATAGGACCGCTGCCCACTCGAATAACTGTTTGAACTATTTGACGTGGAGCTACCTGATGTTGTACCAGCCTTATTTTGTGTGCTGTTCGTGCTCCCATTTGTTTGTTTACTCTCATCCTTACCGCTCTGTGTCGATCGAGGTACTGTAGAACCGCTACCACCACTCTGCTCATCACGATCCCTACCATTTTTTAAATTGCGACTTTTATAGATAGCACTTCCTATCATTGCCCCAGCCGTTGCATACATGAGACCATTGAAGAAATGCTGTGCATAGTAAGGAGAATCTTCATCAATACATTCATAGGAACCATCATCGCCTTCTTGCCATTCATTACATGCATCGGCCATTTCGCTATTGTAAACACTCACTAATTCATCACTTGTAGTTACTTGATTTTGTTCTTCCGTTATCTGATTTGAAGTGGAGGATGGTGTAGGGTATTCCTCTACTGTCTGAGTTTCGCTATTTCCACATGCCGCTAACTGTACAGCCATGAAAGATGCCGTTGTCACAGCCATATATTTTTTCATTTGCTTCGCCATAATTAAAACGCTCCTTTATTTCAGGTAACTATTTTACGGATGTATTCAATGGTAAGTTTCACTTTTTACAAAATAATACAATTTTATTTAACAAAAAAATCCCAAACAGTTTGAACGTTTGGGATTTCAAGTGTTTATGATTGTTTTGTCATTACTTTTTTGCCATATGTCATGTAACGCCATAGCTTTTCAAATGGTCCAATAGTAAAGAATTTAAACCAAATCATACTAAAAATAATTTGAATGATAAAAATGATGCTCGCTATTACTACAATATCTGATGGTGAAACTACTTCTAAACCCATTATAGAGATGATAGCTGTACCAATAAAGCTTTGTGCCAAATAGTTTGTAAATGCCATTTGTCCAACTCGACTAACTGGTTGAAGAAGCTTCGCAATTTGTTTATTCTCTAATAGCATAAATAAACAAGCTAAATAAAAATACGTTGTTGGAACAACTCCTAAACCAATAATCGATTGTAATTGTTGGTCATCTGCTTGTGATGCAAACCAAATCCACAGTGAAAATCCAATAAAGAATGGGCATGTCACATAAAGCAGCGATTTTATTTTTTTAGCATGTGCTCCAATATGACCAATCCAATCAGCCTTCGCTACTAAAAAACCACTTAAAAACATGATAAAAATAGCTACAGCATCATTGCCTAAAAAACCGTAAATTGCTGATAAAATGGCATTAGAAGGCATATACATTTGACCTAGTATAGCAAGGATATGAAGTGTGATGATTGTCATTAACCACTTACAAATTGTTGAAACCTTTGCATGATAAAATGGTAACAATAAAAATCCAATCACTGCGTAAATGGCAAGAATTGAACCCCAAAATAGGAAAATATGAAGTATCCCAATAATCAATAGAGCAAATAAACGTCTGGCAAAGCGCCATCTTGGTCTATCCCCTCGTGCTTCTGCACGTGAAGCAAAAATATAAAAACCAACGCCAAAGAGGAATGAAAAAATAGAAAAGAATTTCTTTTCAATAAAGATATCGATAAGTGCATCTATTACGCCATTGATGCCGCTATAATCAGGCATTGGGCCACCCTCCATAATCACTTGGTAGGCGCCTACATTAATAAATAAAATTCCAAATAACGCTAATCCTCGAATAATGTCCAAGGAAACAATGCGTTCCTTTTGTGTAATGGATGAATTCATGTTAAATTAACTCCTTATCTTTTATGCTATAGCAAGCATAACTCCCCATCCTTACAGCTATTTTTTTTAAAGCTTACAGGAACCTTACAAATCAAAAAGAATAGCCTTATAGTTTTTTATCCTCTTCTACTGAGAAATGTTACATATTTTATAGTAAAAACATAGTAAAGAGAGGTTTAGCAGATGAATAGAAATCGCAAGTTCGGTTTTTGTTACCCCGGTTATCGATACTGTGGACCTGGTTGCTCTGGTCCAGGTGAGCCTACAAATGCAGTGGATGCATGCTGTAAACTACACGACGAATGCTATGCACGCCACGGTAATATAAGATACTGTGATGAATTGTTTCAAAACTGCCTTCGCCCCCATATGAATGCACCCAATAAAATGGCTAGAGATGCGAGGCTGTTTTATCGTGTGTTCGAATTACGTAATCGATTTTTTTAATCTTAAAGCTCACGATAACTGCGTGAGCTCTTTTTTTATATAGATGGCGTATTTTTGTGGATTTGTAAATCCTAGTATTGTGCCTAAATGAATGGATGCCGTATTCGAAATATCACAATCCCAGCAAGGCTTTAGTTGATTGGCAAGGCAATGATCGATAAATGTCTCTGCAATCCTGCTAGCTAATCCTTGCCCTCTATAATTTGAATCTGTCATAATATCAATTTCTGCATAGTCATTCGATTTAAAAATCGATACAGCTTCACTAATAATTTGTTCATTATGTACGAAACAAAAACCAATTCCTTTTTCAAGGAAATGAGCAGTAGAATCCCAATATTCATCATAATATGTCTGACCAAATTCCAGTGAATTATTAATAAGGTGTTCTGTAATAGCTTTAACCTCGTAATTGTGTACCCCATTTTTCTCCCTACGGTTATAAATATTTTCATCAAATGTAAATGTGTAGCGTTCTAATTTTTTAACTTGATCATATAGCAGTTGCTCAATTTTATTATGCCAATGTTCTGAGTAAGAGAATAATGTAAAACGTTTCTTTTGCTCTATAGATTCTTGGAAGCAACATGTAAGCTGGTGATCAATTGCAGTCTCAGATGATTTGCCATGGACATAATAAATTCCTGATTTCGTGTGAAATAATAATGTTTGGAAAGTGTCTGTATCCGTATAAACAGATCCTTCTATTAGTCCGTCTAGTATACTATAAACAAATGTCGGCGCTCTTTTAATTGTTTGTTTTATGATGGGGTAATTTTCTTTCGCAACCTTTATCATGTATATCTCTCCATTCTTTAAAGATATTTTTTTACTGTAAAACAGAAAAGCTAAGAATGGTAATAATCTAACATTCTTAGCTCTGTTAAATTAATGATACATGCCTTGATTCATTTTTCCTGTTATTTTTTCTATTTGTACTTCAAATAATTCAATTTTAGGCATGATTGGATAGCCTTCTTTTTCAAATGTCCATTCAGGATTGCCATATTTCTCAAGAAGCGCATCAAAGAACCATTCTTTCTTTGACTCATCCTCAATACGTACTACCTGTCCAAATAGTACTACACTATGGTAGACTAATGCCGATTGACAGGCATATTTTTTCCCTGGATGTAGATCGCCCATTTCGCTCACTTCTATACAGATTTTTGGATTTTGTTTGATATTTGACCAAAAATGACTTTCTCGTATATTGCCAATATGCAAATAAAGTTTATCATCCCCCTTATACACATAGACAAACGGAATGACGTAAGGGAAACCTTCATCATCAACAGTTGCAACATGCGCTACTTTTCCCAATTTCAAGAATTGCTGTGTTTCCTCTTTAGAAATTTCTACACGCTTGTTTTGAATAGCACCTCTTGTCATATTTTAACCCCCTCATGAAAATGTGTAACGATTTATAAAACTATTAAATCGTTAAC
Organism: Lysinibacillus cavernae; assembly: GCF_009724685.1. GTDB lineage: Bacteria > Bacillota > Bacilli > Bacillales_A > Planococcaceae > Lysinibacillus > Lysinibacillus cavernae. Next base: position 587,230 of record NZ_WMEF01000001.1, on the reverse strand, counting down.
TCTTAACATATATATATTTTACATCTTTAATATACCTAAAAAAAGGATATTTTTTTGAATAAGAAAAGCCAAGAATGCATTATTTTAGCATTCTTGGCTTTATTGTTATTTAATTGGAATCCAAATTTCAGCGTATGCATCAGGGCTATATGCATCTTCTTCAGGGTAAACCTCAAGCTCTGCTGTTCCTGCTGGTTCGTATGGATTCGATGGGAACCACTCAGAATAAATTTGTTTCCAAGTATTTTGCATCGCATCTGGCATAGGACCATGAACCTCAAACACTACCCATTTTGATGCTGGTACTTCCATCGCTAATAGCTCTTCTCCCACATCACCTACATGATTTGTTGCAATCCAGTAATCAATGTAGCCTTGTTCTCCTTGGCTTGTATTTGGTACACAAACACCTAGTACGCCATTTATGATACCATTATTTAATTGGTAGAGCTGATGGTCAAAGCCACTCTCATTTACCTCTTGCCAAAATGATGGAATTTCTCTTATGTTCTCACCATTTTGACAATTATACGTTCTTTTTACACCAACAATTTGAAACTTTTCTTTTTCTACGATTTTATACTTCATTGGTTCTGCTCCCTTCAAGCTTACCTGGATGACCAGGCGATTGTATGATTGTAATGGACCTCGCTTCTTTCTTGCTTCACTAGGCGTTACATAATGCTGTTTACGAAACGCTTTTGTAAAAGCTTCAGGAGTTTCATAGCCATATTTGTAGGCGAGATCGATTATTTTTTGCTCCGTATCCACTAATTCCTGTGCAGCTAATGTTAATTTTCTGCGACGTAGATAATCCGCAATGGACATATCCGTTAAAATGGCAAACGTTCGTTGAAAATGAAAGACAGAAGAATTAACCTCCTGTGCAATCTGTTCAATAGTAATGTCCTCTAACAAATGCTCCTCCATAAAATTAATAGCCTTTTGTATCGACTCAATCCAACTCATTGCTCTCACTCCTTGATACCATCTTAAAATAGATAATGCTGTATATCCTGTCTTTTTATGCTAACGTTGGACAGGTCAAATTGGAAGCACTTTTTTGAACTCTTCACCCTGCTTAATTCCGTACTTTATATACATTTTTTTCTCTTTCTCCTCTAAATTTCATTGTACTCGAAATCAAAATATATTGAAAAATAACAATAATGTATTTATAATAACGGACAAGACCTTTATTGTCCTTAAATAGCGAATGAAGAATAATGTAAGGATCTATAAAAAGGAGGCAGAATTGAATGAATGTTTTACGTACAGAAATGAGTGCTGGTAAACGTAATTTTATCTTTTCACTGTTATTTCTAGCATGGTTAGTCGATTCATTAACATTGTTTGGTATGAATGTTGCAATTATTCCAATTAGTAAGGAATTACATTTAACGCAAACACAAAGTGGGATGGTCATCAGCAGTTTTTGGCTAAGCAGTGCACTAATGACCCTGCTTGCAGGATGGGCATCTGATAAGTTTGGCTCTAGAAAAATAATTGTTATTGCTGTATTCATGATTTCCCTCTTCTCCCTACTTACTGGGATGATTGGCTCTTTTATGGCTCTTTTAGCTATCCGCTTTATACTCGGTCTAGGTGACGGTGGTTTGCCAACAGGTAGTGGTGTTGCAATTACAGAGATTTTCAAGAAGGATGTTCGTGCACGAGCTAAATCGATGCTACTAGCTGCTCAATTAATCGGTGGTGTTCTTGCTTTATATTTGGCTGGTTTAATTGCAGATACTTGGGGTTGGCGCACAATGTTTTACATCATTGGTGGTGTAGGTTTAGTTGTCACTGTTTTATTATTTAAATATTACAACCCACCACAAATTGTAAAACAGCAAGAATCAGCAGCAGAGCTTTCCGATGATCGTCCAATGAAAGAGCTCTATAAAAGTTCATTTTTATGGCTCCTTGTCGTGATGTACTTTTGCTCAAGTACAGTCCATTGGGGCTTCTCCTCATGGCTACCCTCCTATTTAGAACAAACTCGTGATCTAAATTTACGAGAAGTAGGATCCCTTGCTATGATTCCACAAGCTTGTGGATTAGTCGCTGCTATTGTCACTGGATTTTTAATCGATAAAGCGCTGGCTGGAAAGGAAAAAATAATTGTTTTAGTTGGTGCCATCGTTTCTGGCCTATGCTTGTATATGATGTTCAATGCGTCCACTATTCAGCTAGCCATTTCCTATCAGAGTGTTTTCTCAATAGGCGATTCTGCGATTTCAATGGCTATACTGGCAATTCCACTTAAGTATGTTTCTCAAAAAATCATCGGTTCGTTTTTAGGGATGATGTATTTTGCCAGTGGCATGGCAGGTTTTATTGCACCAACGGCAATGGGTGCCCTAATTGATGGTTTTGGCGGATCATTTCAGGCGGCATTCTTCTTCCTTATTGGCGCTTTAGTCATTGTTATAGTTTGTGCTGTGTTCTATAGAATTCCGTCAAAGAATAGTAGTTTAATTGATCATGCTTAAAAAATGAAAGTAAAGGGTGCGTTTATTTGACTAATCATAATAGGCTTTCTCAAATTATTGAGGAAAAACGAGAAAAATTAATTGAAGTGAGCAATGAAATCTGGCAATATGCAGAAACAGGTTTTGAAGAGTTTAAATCTGCTGAACTATTATGCAAGACACTAGCGGAAGAAGGTTTTGAAGTAAGCAAAGGTGTTGCCCATATTGAAACCGCCTTCATGGGGACTTTTGGTAGTGGCAAACCTATCATCGCATTTTTAGGGGAATTTGATGCGCTTACTGGCTTAAGTCAAAGTGGCGGTTTAGCGCAGCCGAATCCCCTACAAGCAGGAGGAAATGGTCACGGCTGTGGTCATAATTTATTAGGTACAGGTTCACTTGCCGCTGCTATTGCACTTCGTGATTACATGCAAGAAAACAACATTAAAGGGACGGTTCGCTATTACGGCTGCCCTGGCGAGGAGATCGGTGGCGGTAAGACCTTTATGGCAAGAGAAGGTGTTTTCGATGATGTCGATATTGCCCTGACATGGCATCCAGGAACGACGAATAATATCATGTCTGTCGCTACACTTGCTTGTTACGAAGTATATTTTAAATTTAAAGGTAAAAGTGCTCATGCTGCCGCTAGCCCTCACTTAGGTAGAAGTGCCCTTGATGCTGTGGAGCTTATGAACATTGGAGTGAACTATTTACGCGAGCATATCATCCCTGAAGCACGTGTCCATTATGCCATCACAAATACAGGTGGATCTTCTCCAAATGTCGTACAAGCCGAGGCAGAGGTGTTATATTTTGTGAGAGCCCCAAGAGTATCTCAAACGGAAGATATCTACCAACGTATTTGTGATATTGCAAGAGGTGCTGCTCTGATGACAGGTACAGAGGTAGCCATTGATCTCGCCTCAGCCCTCTCTAATGTGATACCTAATACAACGTTAGAACAAATTATGTATGAAAACTTCGTAAAATTAGGTATTCCATCTTATACAGCTGAGGAAATTCACTTTGCGCAGACTATTCGCGAAACCTTATCCGAAGAGGAAAAAAAGGTAGATGTGCAAAGAAATCGTGAACTAGCTGGAAAAGATATTGCGGATGTCATCGACCCATTTAGGCCAGATGAATTTATGGCAGGCTCTACAGATGTTGGTGACGTTAGCTGGATTGTTCCAACTGCACAATGCATGACGGCATGTGAACCACTTGGAACGCCTCTTCATACATGGCAAATCGTAGCTACAGGTACAACATCTTTAGCACACAAAGGCATGCTTCATGCTGGTAAAATCATGGCTGCCACAGCACTGGATATCCTTCAAAAACCACAATTAATTGAGCAAGCGAAGGCAGAATTGGTGGAACGCCGAGCTGGTGAGATGTATACTTCCCCCCTGCCACCAGAGGTAAAGCAATATAAAATTCGTTTTTAATATAAAAGAGAGTCCATTCTTACATGGGCTCTCTTTTTAGAATGGGGAAATTTTATATACTTTACGTGGACGTCCGCGAGTGTGAGGCTTTTCCTCTGCAACCACTTCAGCAAATCCCTTTTCCTCAAGTGTTGTTAATATTCTGCGTGCACTTCTTGCTGGTATTTGCATATATTTAGCAAGCTCATTGGCATTCAGCTCATCACTTGCTAGTTTTTTCAACGAAGATTTTAATTTATTTAATGTCATCACACTTAATGATGTTTCTTGACTTAATGCCTCTAATTCTTCTGAGGTGTAGGAATATGTAAGTTGTTCTGGTTTTCCTAGTGGTCCAGCTATTTTTTTATCATCAAAACAAATCATCCATGAACCCTTACCACATTCCTTCGCATGCAATAAGGCATTCCCAGCATTAATTTCTGCATCATATACCGTTTGTCCAATGCCAATTCCACAAGTCATCTTCTCTTGATCTAGCTGAGTGAAATCTTCAATATCAGGCATTTGTCTAAAATTTCTCGTTATATCCTCCATTAAACCTCTAGTAGTGAAGATCACATAGCGCCCAAATCTTGTAGATTTAATAGAACCATGAATGCTTTTAGTGTATGTCAGCAAATGCTCCATAATCTTAAGCTCCATTCTAAACAGCTCATCTGTTGAGAAGCTATCCTTTGCGATTCCTAAAAATGGATCAATCTCAATGATTTGAACGGCGATTTGCGTCGCCTTATAACGTAACATTTCATACGTACGCAGCATATTCGTCACAACTGCCTCTACTGCCATAGAGGATGGAAACAGTCGATAAGTCGGAACACCTAGTCGCTGCAACTCATGATGAATGGGGTGACCTGTAATGGCTGCCTTTGTTTGACCACTTTCCCAAAGCTTAAAATGATATACTACAAGCTCGTTTAATGATATCGTCTCCGATTCCACAAATTTAGGCTTTACTTCGATTCCCGCCTCAACTAAAGCCTGCTCCCATGCGGTACTATCCCCAGCATCAAAGCTAATTTCGTTTACGTCAATTTTTTGTTCATACAATACTCGTAACACTGTTTTATACAAGGAAGAACCTTTATAAACAACATAGAAAATGGGTGCTTCTAGCTGATTCCAGCTTTGCACGATATTATAGGTGATTAAACCCGTACACAGCCACATATCCATTTCTTCTTTCAATAGAGGTGTTACTTTGTCATCTAAATCCTCTTCTGTTAAACACTCTATCGAGGTACATATAAACTCCGGCCAATTTTTCAGGACAGATTCCACAAATTCAAGTGAGTCTGAAGGACCTAGAAGACCTAACCGTATTTTCAAGAATACCCCTCCTCTGTTCGGACAACATGAAAAATTTGATATTTTTATTATAGCAAAAGTATATAGAATGCATATAAATTATATATGTCAGCTTCATACATATTTACAATCGCGCACTTTATAGGTAAAAATAGTATAAACAAAGATGAAATGGAGGTTTTTTTCTTGTCAAAATGGCAAGGTGCTGCTGCTATTTGTTTGAATGAACATAATCGGTTGTTAATGGTATTGCAAGGAACTGTTGAAGAAGAAAAAACATGGGCTGTTCCATCAGGTGGTAAAGAGGCAATCGAAGATTTTAAAGCTTGCTGTATCCGTGAAGTTTATGAAGAAACCGGCTATATAGTAGATATCATTAAAGAAATTTATCTAAAGCTGAATGAAGTAGTGGAAGTTCGTTACTTTGAAACTGTCGTGACTGGTGGACAAATGATGATTCATGATCCCGACGAATTAATTTATGACATCGCATGGAAATCTAAAGATGAAGTGACACAATTAGCATTAACTTTTCCAGAAGATCGAACATTTCTTTTATCGTTATTCAAATAAAAAAAGTCACGTCTTAGACATGACTCATCTTGCTGTACATAGGTGTATGCTATTCGTTATGTTGATAAATAATTAAAGCAGAATGGATGACCGTCTGTTCCCCAATATAGAGAGTATTGTATTTGATATCAAGTATAAAAAAGCTTTGCAAATCTACTAAAGCTCGATTAATATCATGTTCAAATTGTACAATATCATTGTTTTGAATTGTTACAACTTGAGTCGTTTGTGTCATTGCCCCACACTCCTTTACTCTAATGATAGTTCAAAAAGAAGGTAATGTCACATGTAAAAAGTGTTGGAGCCAAACAGCTCCAACACTTTTTTAGTACATCGTTAAATATTCTTCACGCTCCCAGTTGTGGACGCGTGTGCGATATTTATTCCATTCAATTTCTTTTGCAGCGGTGAATTTATCGTAAATATGATCACCTAATGCACCTCGTACAATGGTATCCATCTCTAATTCTATAAGCGCATATTCCAATGAGGATGGTAAACTATCAATACCGTTTAACTCCCGTTCCGATGCTGTCATTTGATAAATATTACGATCTACAGCCGCAGGAGGCGTTAAATCTTTACGTATACCGTCGAGTCCCGATGCTAAAATAACAGCCATTGCTAAATAAGGATTTGCTGCTGGATCCACTGAACGTAACTCAATACGTGTTGATAGACCACGAGCTGCTGGAATACGTATAAGTGGTGAACGGTTCTGAGCAGACCATGCTACATAACAAGGAGCCTCATAGCCAGGTACTAATCGTTTATAGGAATTAACAAGTGGATTTGTGATAGCTGTAAAGCCATGTACGTGCTTTATAATCCCTGCCATAAAGCTGCGTGCTGTTGTACTTAATTGTAAGTCCGCATGTTCATCGTAGAAAGCATTTTTATCGGCTTCAAATAACGATAGATTAAAATGCATTCCTGAGCCGTTGACACCAAAAAGCGGCTTTGGCATAAATGTGGCATGTAGTCCATGCTGTGCTGCGATGGTTTTTACAACTAGCTTAAACGTTTGAATATTGTCACATGCTTCAATGGCACTTGCATACTTAAAGTCAATTTCATGCTGACCAGGTGCTACTTCATGATGGGAAGCCTCAATTTCAAAACCCATACCTTCTAACTCTAAGACGATGTCACGACGACAATTCTCCCCCAGATCAGTCGGTGCTAAATCGAAATAGCCACCGCTATCATTCAATTCAAGAGTTGGATGCCCCTTTTCATCCAGCTTGAACAGGAAAAATTCTGGCTCTGGTCCTAAATTAAATGAAGTAAAGCCTAAGTCCTCCATGTCCTTTAAAACACGTTTCAAATTGGAACGAGGATCCCCTTCAAATGGTGTACCATCTGGTCTCGCAATATCACAAATGAAGCGTGCCACCTTTCCTTTTTCAGCCGTCCAAGGAAAAATTACAAATGTATCATAGTCAGGCTTTAAATACATATCTGATTCCTCTATACGCACAAAACCTTCAATCGATGAACCGTCAAACATGACTTTATTGTCCAGTGCTTTTTCTAATTGACTAACAGGTATTTCTACATTTTTGATTGTTCCTAATATATCTGTAAATTGTAGGCGAATAAATTTCACATTTTCTTCCTTTACTCGGCGTACAATATCTTCTTTTGTATAATGTTTCATTTTTCACCACTCCAATGTAATTTTAGTTAACACGTTTTTTATAACTATTCTTAAAATACATTGAAAGTGAAAAATACGCAATATTTATGTTAGGTTTTATTACATTGTTTTTTTAGAATATACTTATCTTGATTTTCGATACATTAAAAAGGTGTACCCATTTTCTCAATGGATACACCTACCTTTATTTTAATATTGCAATAGCATATTAACGAACACTACCAGAATAACAATCGGTACAACAACTAACATTAACACACGGTATGTCGAATAATAGCCCTGTCCCATTTGACTTCCCATCAGCAATTCTCTCTTCACAAATTCCTTATCCACTACATACGCAATAAAGATAGCAATGAAGAAATTCCCTAACGGCAGCATTAAGTTTGACACTAAAAAATCAGTTGCATCAAAAATACTTTTCTCAAAAATAGTTATATCCGATAAAAGGCTAGAGGAAAGCGCTGCTGGAATGGCCGCAATAAACACGACTACACCAAGAATAAACGTCCACATCGGACGAGACTTCTGACTATGTTCCATAATTGCCGCTACAATAATTTCATATAAACTAAACGAAGACGTTAATGTGGCAAATAAAAATAACAATAAAAACATTGCTAAAAATACTTCCCCAAAAGGCATTTGGCTAAAAGCTGTTGGCAACACCATAAATAACAAACCCGGTCCTGCCGCTGGCTCTAAATCAAAGGCGAACACAACTGGGAAAATCGCTAATCCCGCTAAAAATGAGACAAGTACAGTTAGCAACACGACAGAACCTGCTGAATTTGGAAGACTGACATCCTTTTTCAGATAGGAACTATATGTAACAAGACATGAAAACCCTACCGCTAAACCAAAGAATGATTGCCCTAATGCTTCTAATAATGCCTTACTAGTAATATTAGAGAAATCTGGCCATAAAAAGAATTTTACTCCCTCCATTGCGCCATCCAACGTGACAGCACGTAAAACAAGGACAATGAACATGATAAAGAGCAACGGCATCATCCATTTATTCGCCTTTTCAATCCCGTTTTGTACACCTAATGAAATAACAAGTACATTTGCTAATGTAAACAAAGCCAAACCTACTAGTGTGATCCAAGGTGTCCCTATAATCTTTCCAAATAGCTCAGCTGGATCAATTGCAGAATCTATTACAGTTCCAGCTACACCTAGCCCGCTATAAATAAAGATCCAGCCTCCAACAACACTATAAAAAGTTAATAATAAAAAACAACCAAGCACGCCCATCCGACCGACCCAAGCCCAGCCTGGTTTTGTTGGAGCAATTTTTTTATACGCGGTTACTGCCTCCGATTGTGTACCCCGACCTAAAATGTACTCTGACAATAACATAGGCAACCCTATCAACAATGTAAATAGCACAAAGATTAGGAAAAACGCTCCTCCGCCACTTTGTCCTGTCACATACGGAAGCTTCCAAATTGCCCCTAGTCCAATCGCAGCACCCGCTGATGCTAAAATAAACCCGAATTTACTTGACCACTGTCCTTTTTTTTCACTCATCTCTTCAAACTCCTCAACATTCTAAACTCTTCTCTATTCTACATGAAAACTTGACCTTGGACTAGGTTATAATAATAAAGAACTAGTCGATTTTCATATTCTATTACTTTTTTCTATTTTTGTCAGTTAATACATCTAGCCATCATTTCTATTTCTATCCATCACTTTAATACTTCTATCCACCATTTCTATTTCTATCCGTCACTTTAATACTTCTATCCGCCAGTTTTCTATTTCTATCCATCACTTTAATACTTCTATCCGCCAGTTTTCTATTTCTATCCACCACTTTAATACTTCTATCCACCATTTCTATTTCTATCAGCCACTTTAATACTTCTATCCACCAGTTTTCTATTTCTATCCGTCACTTTAATACTTCTATCCACCATTTCTATTTCTATCAGCCACTTTAATACTTCTATCCACCAGTTTTCTATTTCTATCCGTCACTTTAATACTTCTATCCACCATTTCTATTTCTATCAGCCACTTTAATACTTCTATCCACCAGTTTTCTATTTCTATCCATCACTTTAATACTTCTATCCACCATTTCTATTTCTATCCATCACTTTAATACTTCTATCCACCACTTTTGCATTTCTATCTATCACTTTAATACTTCTATCCACCACTTCTATTTCTATCCATCACTTTAATACTTCTATCCACCATTTCTATTTCTATCCATCACTTTAATACTTCTATCCACCACTTTTGCATTTCTATCTATCTCTTTAATACTTCTATCCACCATTTCTATTTCTATTTCTATCCATCACTTTAATACTTCTATCCATCACTTTAATATTTCTATCCGTCACTTTAATACTTCTATCCACCAGTTTTCTATTTCTATCCATCCCCAACAAAAAAACCTCGAGGACATTCACCCGAGGTTCATCGCAAATTATTTTGCTATATACATAGAGCGCTGACGGTCAATCCATTTACGCATTGTTGTAAATAATAACGCCATGATTGCCGTTAATAAAATACCTTTCACAATATTAAATGGTAAAATTCCAGCGACGATCATTTTATAAAGTGAGTCACCTACAACAGGTTCCATTCCTAAGAAGTACGTATACATTGGTAAAAATACTGCATAGTTTAAAAGACTCATTCCCACTGCCATCACAACTGTTCCTGTAGCTAAACCTCCAACAAGACCAGCAATTGATTTGAATCGATTAAAAATAAAGCTTACTGGTAATATAAATAATATACCTGTTGTAAAGTTTGCCATATGGCCTACCGGCACACCAGTTGGCGTACCTGAGAAAATCCAATCCAACACATTTTTAAATAGTTCTACTAAAATACCAGCAACTGGCCCCATTGTGATGGCCGCTAGTAAAGCAGGCATATCACTAAAGTCGACTTCCAAAAATGCTGGGAATGGCGGAATTGGGAAATTAAAAAGCATTAATAAAAATGAAATACTGCTCAGCATGCCAATCGTAATAAACGATTGAAGTTTGACATTTTTCTTCATAGAAAACTCTCTCCTCTTTGCTGATTCAATCTCGCAAGAAGAAAGGTGACGATCTTTCAATTGTTAGCATGAAAAAACCCTTACGCATCGATAAGCATAAGGGAGAAAGGCATGACGAATAAGCGTCATCATAAACTATTTTTTAAGCACTATTTTATAAAATCATACAAAAGAGCGCTCGGTCATAGTTTATTTCATAACAATGAATGACGATCGTACCTCCATCTTCTCCCATCCAGACTTTAACTGTCGGCCTTGGAATTTCACCAAGTCAGCCATGCAAAAAAAATTGCACAGGTCGCGGGCTGAAGAGTTTAGCATAAACCACTCGAGTTAATGAAAAATCATTAACGATTTATAACTCTATTACCGCCGGTCGGGATTTTCACCCTGCCCCGAAGATGAATCATATTATTTTATTCTACAGCCTTACTATAAATAATTATTAAGAAAAAGTAAATAGTTCTGCTCAAAAAAATCCTATTAGATTTGTATGTATTGTGAATCGAAATGGAGCATCCCCACCATACAGGGATGCTCCATTTTTCGCTTTATTTTCTTAGACTAAGGCATATATTGTTTATTTGGCCCAACAGGTTTTGGCAAATAAGTTTTTAAATCGAAACCTTCCCAGCTTTCTTGTACAACATTATCTAAGCGTAGTTGTTGATCAAAGCTAGCAGCAGTAAGCATCATGGCCTCGATCAGTTGTGTTGCACGGATTGGTTCCATTGATGTTAAATCAAGTGGAATATCAAATGTAACGACTACACCTTCTGCTTCCTCTTTGACTGTGTATGTCACGTTTTCAGGGACAACAGTCACATAGACATCATCATTTTTATTTTTCATCAGTGTAAGTGCCTCTGTAACATTAGCAAATGTTTGACGGAAATCTGGTGATAGATATTCAGCTCCATTAGGATCTTGGTATAAATAGTAATTATATTGTTTAGCTTTCGTTAATGACATACCTTGACTTGGCTCACCTTCTTGAGAAAATTCATATGGTGTTCCATCTTCATTTTGAATCTCAACTTCTGTATACTCAGAATCTGAGAATGTATCTTCCAAAGTTCCTTTGTACTCATTTACAGTAGCTGAAGCAACATCGTAGTCATTATCCTTAGGTAATACATGGACAATCTTATCATCTTTTTCCTTTAGTTCACCTTTATAAGGATGGTAATCCGTAAACCCTTTGGCTTCCTCATCTATTTGAGGCGCGTATTTTTCATACACCTGTAAGGTAGAAGGTTTCTCCTCTGTTCCAAAATCAGTTGCTACACGCTCATTTGGTACCACATACGTCATTGGAACACTTTCTGCGTCTCGTCCTGCCAAACCAATACGGAAAACGACAGCATCTTTCACATCTTCTTCATAAACAGATGTGCGTAAAGATAACATGCGCTCATGCTCTGATACAATATTTGATTGGAGTGCCTCGTCTTGAGGAGCAGCGTCCTTTGCTGATTGATCTTCCTGCACAGTAGAAAATTGAGCCATTTCGGCATTACTAGCTTGATCTTTGTGCTCAATATTATTATTCATTACCATCGAGCCTACGAGTATGGTTAACGCAAAAACTGCTGCAACACTCATAAAAATTTGCATTTTTCGAAGCTTAGATGTTGATCGTTCTTGAATCAAAGGATTACTTTGTTCCTGCGTTTGTTCATCCTCTATTGGTTGTTGTATAGCTTCCTGAAGGTGAATATTATCCTGCAAGCGAGCATCTGCCATTAACCGATTTAATATTTCTGCTTTTGAACGGTGGTCAGAAAGCTTAGGGGCATTGTTCAATACATGTTCAAGTTGCTCATCATCAAATGGCTTATGCGTCATTGCCGTTTCGCCTCCTGTTCTCTAATCGGCTGTAGCTGTTGCCTTAAAAATTTAATGGCTCGATGCTGGGTTGTTTTTACTTTAGCTTCTGTCCAATCTAGTATTTGCGCCGTTTCGGCAATTGATAAATCCTGAAAATAGCGCATAACAATAACCATTTTTTGGTCGCCTGTACAGTGTTCAAGTGCTGACGCTACCTGCATAAAATCATCACTGGCCTGTAACATATCTTCCGGTGATGGTGTGGTTGAATGGAGCTGTTCCGTTTCCCAGTCAAAGAAATCAAGTGAATGCTTTTGGCGTACAGCTTGCTTTCTAAAATGATCAATCGCAACATTTTTGGCAATAGCAAAAAGCCATGTTTTCTCACTACTATTACCTGCAAATTGATCATATGAGCGCAATACTCGTACATAAACTTCATGCGCTAAATCCTCAGCAAGTGTACGGTTTTTTACTAAATATATTAAAAACTGGAATACGTCTTGGTGATATGCATCGTATAGTCGATGGAACACGGAGTCATTCAAAGCACTCCACCCCCGTTCTATAATATTTGTCGTCTTACATTCATATAAGTTACAGCCAATTAATAGCAATACACGTTATTAATCGAACGGTAAATAAAAAGTGAAGGTCGTGCCTTCCTTTAGCACACTGTCTACCATAATAGTTCCTGAGTGTGCCTTCACAATATTTCTAGCAATAGCTAAGCCGAGACCAGTACCACCTTTGGAACGTGTACGTGCCTTATCTGCTTTATAAAAACGTTCAAAAACATATGGTAAATCATCTTGAGGAATGCCATGACCTGTATCTTGTACAGATATTTTTGCAAATGTGGGCTCCTGCTCAATTTTTACAGTGACTGCCCCTTCATCTGTATGTCTTAGTGCATTATCAACTAAATTCGTAAGCACTTGTTCAATACGATCCTCATCTATATTAATGATGGCATCGTCATTAAATTCACTGTCAAATGTTAGACGAACATGCTTTTCCTTTGCCACCTGTGCAAATTTTTGCGTGATTCGTTCGAATGTAGAATTAATCGGTAATTCGTCTTTATAGAGCGTCATATGCCCTGATTCCATTCGAGCCAAATCTAATAAATCCGTAACCAGTCTGCCCATCCGTTTGGATTCATCATAAATGATTTTTGTTATCTCATTACGTTCTTCCTGATCCTGAATAAAATCATCCATCAATGCTTCAGAATATCCTTGCAGCATGGCAATTGGTGTACGTAGTTCATGAGAGACATTGGCAATAAAATCGGATCTTAGTTTTTCTAAGCGATGTTGTTCGGTCATATCACGAATAACAGCAACAGCACCACGTATCATTTCTCCACTGTAAAGAGGGCTAATTGTAAAGGTATAGTAGTTCCCATCCATTTCAATTTCCTCTTCTAGTTTATCCTCAAACATCAACACATGATCAAGCATATGATACAACTCTGGCGGAATTGGTTTTGCACTTTGTGAGCCTTTGTTCACAAACCATTTTTGCATAAGGCGTTCCGCTGGTGGATTACTTAATAATATTGTACGGTCACGATTAAATGTAATAACCGCATCTGTCATAGATGTCAAAATATTTGAAAGCTGTTCATTCTCTTGATTGATGACCTCTAAATTGTGTTTTAATTGACGACCCATTTGGTTAAAAGCAACGGCAAGCTGACCAATTTCATCATTTTGAGTTGTCGGCATTTTTGCTTCAAAATTACCTTTAGCAATTTCAAAAGCTAACTCACGCATTTTTCTTAGTGGTGACGTAATACGTGAAGAAAGGAAAAACGCAAAAAATGTTGTCAACACAAAGGCAATGAATGCCGCCAAAAATACAATTTTCGTTGTTTCCTTAGACGTTTTATGTAGCGCATCTGGGCTTTGATAGATGAAGACAGCTCCATGTACTGCATTTTCAACATTCAACGGGAAACCAAGCACAACATAGGATTCCATTTTTTCTTGATCGGTCGAAGAAGGCATCATCATTTCTTTGGTGATTGGTTCATCTGATTGAAAAACTTCATGAAAAGATTTATTTGCTAAAATGGTATCTTGTATTTCTTTTTTATTCACACCCTCTTGCATTGCAAAGGATACTTCAACATGGCTAATAGCAATTAATGCATTGGTACCTTTAGGTAATATATCTTTTAATAATTCCGAAGTAGATTCTGCTGTTTCGTTGTCGTCCACTATACTCGCCACAGTTGCAGCCGTTTGACGCAAGGAAATTTCAGCTTGCTGCATATGGTAGTTTTGAAGAAATTCAAGCATCAATACCGTGAAAACAAATAATACAAATGAAACGAGAAGCAATATGGTTACCCATAGCTTCCCGACAACACTGTTCCATATTCTATTCATTGACAACCTCAAATTTGTAACCAACGCCCCAAACTGTCACAATCATTTTAGCAGCGTTCTCAGAAACTCGGTTGAGCTTTTCACGTAATCGCTTTACGTGTGTGTCAACTGTACGTAAATCACCAAAGAAGTCATAATGCCAAACCTCTTTCAGTAGTTGTTCACGGTCAAATACTTTGTCTGGCGATTTCGCTAAGAAGTATAGTAATTCATACTCTTTCGGCGTTAAATTGACCTCAATACCCTCTGCTGTAACACGGTGTGCATCATGATCGATCATTAGATGCTGGAACACCACTAAATCTTTTGAAGTGGATGCATTTGTCGTTGGTGAGAATGCCTGTGATCGGCGTAAAATAGCCTTCACACGTAACACAACCTCACGAGGACTAAATGGTTTTACAATATAGTCATCTGCGCCAAGCTCAAAGCCTTGTACACGATTCGCTTCCTCGCCTTTTGCAGTTAATAAAATAATTGGTGTTGCTGCGCGTTCTCGAATTTCAGCACACACTTCTAGCCCATCTTTTTCAGGCATCATAATATCAAGTAAAATACAGTGATATTCTTTTTCTAAAGATTTTTCGATCGCTTCTTCACCATTTTCTGCCTCGTCAACAAGGTATCCTTCTCGCTCTAGATACATTTTTAATAAGCGGCGAATACGATCCTCATCGTCTACTACTAATACTGAAATATTTTCTGACACTTTCACGATCCCTCTCTTCCAATCTTTCTTTAACTTCTATTGTACATGGTGTGACACATATTGAAAAGAAAAGAAAGCCTCTTCGCTAGAGCGAAAAGGCTTGTTGCTTCACAGGTTACGCGTAGGAGTGTAAACCAGCAAGAATTAAGTTAACAGCAATTAGGTTGAATAAAATTATACCGAAACCAATTAATGCTAACCAAGCCGATTTTCGACCTTCCCAGCCTTTTGATAAACGTAAATGCAGGAATGCTGCATAGAATAACCATGTAATAAGAGCCCATACTTCTTTTGGATCCCAACCCCAGAAACGACTCCAAGCAATTTGTGCCCAAATCATCGCAAAGATTAGAGCACCTAGGGAGAATACAGGGAAACCAATAAGCACTGAACGATAACCAACTTCATCAAGTAATTGTAAATTAACACGTTTAACAAGTGGTTGGAAAATGGCACTAATTCGTCGTCGAGCGATTAAACGAATTAATAAATATAATATAGACCCTACCAATAATGACCAAACCACAGTTGTTAATTTTTTAGCATTAATTAATGCTGGCATTTCTACTAATGGTGACATACCATGTTCTTCAACCACTTCGTACTCATTCATACCGAAAATTGGCGGTAAGTTGTAAATAATTTTACGAGAAGTCCCTTCTTTATCAACATAATTATAGCTAGACTCATAATCCATGGCACTGAATGTAGATGTCACTGCGACAAAACCAACAACTACTACTAGACAGTACATCACGGCTTCTAACCAAAATCGTTGTTTTGAAGGCTTTGATAAGTCTACTACTTTTAATAAGTAAATAAGCCCTGCCACAGCACTAATGGCTAAAATAGATTGTCCTAATGCTGCTGTAATTACGTGAATCGTTAGCCAGTGACTTTGTAACGAAGGTACTAATGGACTTACTTCTTTCGGGAACATTGCTGCATAAGAAATGATTAAAAGTGCTACAGGCAATGCTACTAATCCAAGTGCAGTCAGACGATAAATAAAATAAATTAAGATAAACGCACCAACGATAAACATACCGAAGGCAGTCGTAAATTCAAACATATTACTTACTGGCGCATGTCCTGTATAGATCCAACGCGTAATAAAATAGCCAAGCTGTGATAGGAATCCAATAATGGTTACCACAATGGCAAGCTGGCCCCATCTACCAGTATTCTTACCAGTAGCATTTGTTTGCTTAATTGAACCACCAAATAATAACGTCGCAACTAGATAAGCAATAAACGCTACAAATAATAGGTTTCCACTTATGTCAATCAAACTCATAAGGTGTTGTCACCTTCCTTTTCTTTATTGCCACCATTTGTGGACTCTTCGCCAGCCTCATCTTTCTCTAACTGATCATTATACGAAGGCAATGCAGCAAATGTAGTGACAGCATCTAAATCCTTTTTCATGCTGAACATATTTTTATTGACATGAGCAGCCATTAACACCCGGCCATCTGGTTCTACCTGTAGCCATAAACGACGGTGATTCCAGTAAGAACCAATCGCAACACCAATCATAAAGATGACGCCCCCAACAAATAGGATAGGAATAGTACTATCTTTACGAACTGTAATACCTGACATATCACGCATCTCTGCTGCTGCAAATTTCATTCTATATTTATTTTCACCAAGCGGCTCTAAAGGAGGTTGCATAATTTCAACAAAACTAACTTCGCCTTCTGGTGTTTCTGGCGTTGTCATTTTAAATAAAAATGCTGGATTATTTGGAATAGATGTTTTTGTTTGTGGCTCACCATTTTCAAAGCCATCAAAATCTGGTGTATAGACAAGAATCTGAACTGAAGAACCATTGCCTAAATCGTATTCTTTCTTAGGGTTTGTTAAATCAATTTCAACCTCACCAAGTGATTTTTCAGTTGTCTTATTGATTAATTCAAAATTCATTTGCTTTAATTCATTTAAACGATAATCCATTTGGTAAAGAGCAAAGCCATCTTCTTTCAAAGGATGGTTTACACGAATCGAATAATCTTTTACTTTTTCTAGATTTTCTGTATCACCCGGTAGTGCGTCATCAGGCTGTTTGTATAATGTAATATCAGTTTGGAAATTTTTAGCAACTACATTCACACCCTGTTTGACTTGCTCTCCCTGCGGTGTATTATCATGTGTCTCTAAAACGAAATCACGGTTTTCAATGAAATAACCGTCCATGCCAGCAATCGCACGTGTCTCGCCCTCACGAACCCATATCGATTCATCAACATAGAAGCCTGGGACTAGACGTAGCATGACCCCACTTAAAAAGATAATGAGACCGACATGGTTTATGTACGGACCGTAACGAGAAAAGCGTCCTTTTTCAGCTAAGAGAGCGCTACCATCTCGACGAACAGAATATCTCATCTCAGTCATTTTTTGTGCCACTTTATCAAGCGTTTCCTCTGCACTTGCTGTCACTTGTCCTTCTGCAACAATGCGTTGACGCTTCATAAAGCTCTCATGTCTTTTCACACGTTGATTCTTTAATGATTTATAAAGTGGGATTCCTCGGTCAAGACTCGCCACTATGATCGATACAGCCAGCATACCAACTAAAATTTGGAACCACCATGAGCTATATAAATCCGATAAGCCCAATTTGTAATAAATTTTACCGAATGTACCATATACGTCTGCGTAATAAGCACCTTTCTCCATATCAGAAGCTTTTACGTAAAACTCTTGTGGTAGTAATGTTCCGATTGAAGCAGCAATTAATGTGGTAATAATTAAGGATATACCAACTTTAACACTAGAGAAGAAATTCCATATTTTATCAACAAATGATTTGTTGTATGTTTTAGAGCGAATGGCCATGCCATCGTATCGCATATCAACTACTTTATTTTGCTTTTCTTCTTCGGTTAAAGGACGACCACATTTCTCACAGAGCTTCGTGCCGTATGGGTTACTATGACCACAAGCACAAATGATTTTTTCCATCGTCATTTACTCCTTATTTCGGCTTCACTAATTCCATGTACGAAGCAATATCTTCCTCCGTCATTTCACCTGTAATAATTTTTGCCACTTTGCCTTCTGGATCAATTAACACTGTAGCAGGTAATTGACCTACATTGTATGCAGTCATAACACTTTTCGTTTTGTCAATGACTACTGGGAATGTCAAATTATATCGATCGACAAAGTTCTGCACTTCAAAATCCGTTTGAGCGATATTAACAGCTAATGTTTGTACATTTTGATCTTTAAACACTTGATACTGATTATCCATCGCAGGCATTTCCTTCTCACAAGGTTTACACCAAGTTCCCCAGAAATTTAAAAATACCCCTTGTCCTTTATAATCCGACAATTTATGTTTTTCACCGTTTAAATCTACTAACGTGAAGTCAGGTGCTTCAGAGCCTACTGCCACTAACTCTACTTTTTCCTTTGTCGCTGTTCCATATACTGTGTACCCGATTGCCAATGCTAACACTGCTAAAATGACAGTTCGCAGTACGAGACGCTTTTTCTTTTTCTCCAAGTTAATAAACCCCCTATCAATTACGGTTCAGCGTAAACTTTGTAGACGCAAAGCTTTTACATTACAAAGACTCAATAGAACTTTTTAATTTTATATACGTCTTTATGTATGCAAAAACTTCTTTCAAATTGACGTCAACAATACCAGATTAGCTATGCAACAGTTCTTTTTGTACAAACTGTTACTAGGTGTACTATTCTCACCTATTATAGCAAAATGATACAAAAACACTTAGCTATTAATTATGAATGATTTATGAACGATTTCACCACAAAGAAAGTGTAAACATTCAAATACCGCTTGTGGTATCCACACTTTCTTTTGGCAAAGTTCCTTTAATCAAGCTTTCCTGTCTCTGCTAACACGCGTAGTTGCTTTACTTCATGCTTTGACAATTCACGGAATTCTCCTGGAGTAAGGCCGTATAAATCTAAAAAAGCAAAGCGTTCGCGTTTTAATTTGACAACAGGTGTACCAATTGCTTCAAACATACGACGGACTTGGCGATTGCGCCCTTCGTGAATGGTGATTTCACAAATCGCTTTGCCAGCTTTTTCGTCAAAGGACATCATACTCACCTTAGCTGGTGCTGTCTTACCATCCTCTAATTTAATACCTCTTTGAAGCTTTTTAAGCCCTTCAATTGTTGGAACACCTTTGACACGAGCGATATACGTTTTGTCAATTTTAAACTTCGGATGTGTCAACATATAGGAAAATTCCCCATCATTTGTCAATAGCAATAATCCAGATGTATCATAATCAAGACGACCAACTGGGAAAATACGTTGCGGAATATGATGAAATAAATCTGTGACAGTTTTGCGTCCTTTATCATCTGTTACAGCTGAAATTGTTCCACGTGGTTTGTAAAGTAAGTAATAAACCTTATCTTCTTTTTCAAGTTTCACGCCTTCTACTTCAATTGTATCGGAATTTGATACCTTTGTTCCTAACTCACGAACAACTACACCGTTCACTTTTACTTTGCCTTCTAAAATCAATTGCTCTGCCTTGCGCCTTGAGGCAACCCCAGCATATGCAATGACTTTTTGTAATCTTTCCATTTTTTCACCTCTAGTTTTCTTTCACATTGACACTTTCGTCATCATTCGATTTCGATCCAATGAATAGGGTTATTTTTCCCGCTAATCTGTGAAAATTATGTCATACTTTTAAGCATTATTAAAGAAAAACAAATTTCACATTTATTTTTAGAGTATTCGTAATAATTTTTCTTTAGCTAGTTTCTAAATCCACTTGCTATTTTTTTGAGGAACAATCCCTTATATTAAGTATACTCATTTCAAAAAAAAGTGAATCGTATTATCTACTATTTTCTAGGATATTCCTTTAAAGCAAACAAAAAAATCAACGAATCGTTATTAACGATCCGCTGATTCAACTTTCACTGGTATTGCATAGATACGCTCTTCACCAATAAAGATTGACAAGACAGCTTCTTGACGTTTTCTTGAAACGTGTAAAACTTGCCGTACGTGTTCTTTTTCTTCTTTATTTAACTGTAGGCGGATGGGCTGCTCTAAACGTATAGCCAATTTCTTATTGACATTGTACTTTCCCTTTTTCACTACGGTTTCAAGGCTATAATCTTGCCATACTTTATTGGACAAGCCTCGATGTACATTCCAATCGTCTGATGCATTTAACGTTACGACAATGCAGGTTTGCCCGTCCTTTTGAAAGGCAGTTGCAAGCGTACGTCCAGCAACCTTTGTAAAGCCTGTTTTTCCTGCAAATGCCGTTCCAGTGGCTGACCTTAAAGAATTTACAGGCTGCTCCGTATCATCATCTATTTCCGCAGTCGCCCCTGAACCTTCTCTTAATAACCGATGTTTATTTTCCCATAACATTCCGTTTACCGTATTCGCACGATAAAGAACCGTTGAAGCAATTTTCTCAAATGTTTTATTTTGCAAGGCAATTCTCAACATCTCAGCTGTATCTCTTGCTGAAGATAAATGCTCCTCATGATGGAGGCCAGAAGGATTCATAAAAACGGTATTGGTAAGGCCAGCAATGACAGCTCTTTCATTCATTAATTTCACAAACCCTTCAACAGAGCCCCCTACATGTTCTGCTAAAGCTGTAGCAGCATCATTGCCTGAACGCAGCATTAAGCCATACAATAACGTTTCTACAGTCACCGTTTCGCCAGCTTGTAAATAAATAGAACTGCCCTCAGACGTAGCAGCCTTTGATGATATAATGACTTCATCTTGCAAGTCACTATTTTCGATTGCTACGAGAGCTGTCCAAATTTTTGTTAAGCTAGCAATCGGTAACCGTGCATCGCTATTCGATCCTATTAAAACCCGACCTGTATCGCCATCTAAGACAGCATAGCCACTTCCTCCTCTAGCAAAGCTGATTTGTGGAAGCATTACCATTAGCACAATGAACATGAACAGAGTTAAACGAAATATCCGAAGCAACAAGCCACTCCTTATTCAATATGATAGAAAAGTATAGATTACTATTTATGTTGAAGGCTACGCATTATACCTAACCATTATTTTGCACCACTAAATGTCTCTTGGAATTTAGTCATAAATAAATCTGTTTCTTGTTCTGTTTCAACAAGGTCCTCTTCAGGAAGAGGTGGCATTTCTTCTATACTATTTAAGCCAAAATAATGTAAAAATTCTTTTGTTGTTCCATAAAGGATGGCACGTCCAGTTCCCTCTGAACGCCCCACCTCTTTGATTAACCCTCGTGAAACCAATGTTTGGATTGGACGTTCACATTTTACACCACGCAAATCTTCTATCGCTACACGGGTAATTGGTTGTTTGTAAGCCACTATCGCTAACACTTCGAGGGAAGCTTGAGATAAGGATTGTGCCGTTGGGTTTTCTACTAATCTTTGAATCGTATCCGCAAATTCAGATTTTGTAATGAGCTGATAAACGCCAGCAATTTCTTTCACGGTAATTCCTCTTGCTAAATCTTCATCATATGTTTCACTTAATGCGCTCATTGCCTGAATGATAAGCTCTTCCTGTTCACTTAAAAGTTGTGATAGTTGTTTAATCGTTAAGCCATCATCTCCAACAACGAACAATAAAGCTTCAATTTTACTCTGTATCATCAATGTTTTCGTCATTTTCCCATTCCTCCTTCTGTAAGGTAACCATTAATTCTTCAAAGTTACCATCTTGCTCTACGATGACGACCTGACGTTTCATTAATTCAAGAAGGGATACAAACGTCAGAATAAGTGTCGGCTTATCTTCATAGGGAAAAAGCTCGAAAAATGATGCACGTCCACCTGTTGACCGTAAAGAATCAACAACAGAACGCATTTGATCTTTTACTGATCGTTCCTGTCTTGCTACTGTCGTTTTTAGTGGTTTCTTTAATTTTTTTCGACGCATCAATTTTTGAAATGCTCCAAGCATGTCATAAATATTTACATTCAAATCAAACAAAGCCATTTGTTCCTCTGAGGCTAACCCTGTTAAATCAGCTGGGGACCTTGTAAATACTTGTGCTCGATCCGTTTCAAGCTCTTGCAAATTAGTAGCTGCTTCCTTGTATTTTTTATATTCGATTAATCGTTGTACGAGTTCTTCACGAGGGTCTGGACCGTCCACTTCTAATTCTGCGTCATCCATTTCTCCTTCATGAATCGGTAATAGCATACGGCTTTTAATCGCCAGCAACGTTGCTGCCATTACTAAATATTCACTTGCTTCATTTAATTCCAGTACTTGCATTGCATGTATATGGTCGATGTATTGTTGTGTAATTTCAGCCATTGGGATATCATAGATATCAATTTCCAATCTGTGAATTAAATGCAATAATAAATCAAGAGGCCCTGAAAAGGCTTCTAATTTTACTTCATAAGACATTATTTTACCACCCTGAGATTCTATGTTCTTTTAGTATAGTGGAAAGGAGTCCAAAATGCATCCACAGCATCATACTTTATTTATTGATTACTGTGCATATTTTAATGGCAATCAAGATTTTTTTGAATGCCATGAAGTGCTCGAGGAATATTGGAAGGAAATTGCGCCTGGTGATAAAATGCATCCACTAGTTGGCTATGTGCAGCTTGCAACAGGTTTCTATCATTGGCGACGTGGTAACAATACTGGTGCTCAACGAATTTTAGGAAAAGCACTTCATAATTTCCAAGTAAATGAAGGTCATATTTTATTCCAAGAAATTGATTACCATCAACTCCTAACACAAGTAACAATGACACTCGCTGCTATTCAAACAGGCAAATCCTTTCAAGCCTTCCAGCTCCCTCTTTCACACACTTTGCTGGAGTTGGCAAGAGCACGTATACAGCTATTGCCACCTAGTAGCTCAAACTATCTTCTTCATAAACATATGCTACGAGATCGCTCACATATTCTTGCAGAGCGACATGAAAGCAAACAAAGAAAAAGCAGACGTTGTTAATCGTCTGCTTTTTCATCGATACAATGGATACATTTTTGAACGAAGCTTCGTGTTTCATCGGTAGCACGTACACTTTCATATTGGCCAAATTCTGCCACTTCCTGAAGCATTTCCGTTGCTACACCCTCACCTCTATAAGATGGGACAACCGACACATGCTGGATGATAGCTGCATTATGCTCATCTATTACAAGCCCTACAATACCAACATATTCATCATTCTTTTTCCATAAATATAAAACCCAATTATCGTCATTTTCATAGGAGTGGATGGTTTCTGTAAGCTTTTTTACGTCTTTTTCGTTAGGCATAAACGAAAGTAGCCCCATTGCTATTTTCTCTAAAGCTTTTTTATATCGAATTAACATATTTGTCTATTCCCTCTTTTTCTAGCTGTACATAATCTTTGACTATCCTACACGATTTGTACTTTTACCGCAAGCCAATTTCTGTCTTACGAACCAGGTCCGAGAATACCTTTAGACGCCAACACCCAATAGACAACGCCCCACAACAAAATAAAAGTTGAAATGGACCCTAGTAATACCCACTTATTTTTCCTCAAATTTACTCACCCTTTTTTAAAGTTAGCGGGAGATCATTTTGCACAATATCTTCATAACTTTCGCGGCGAATAGCTAGTTGATGCTGTCCGTTCTCTACAAATACAACAGCAGGTCTTGGAACACGATTATAGTTACTAGCCATTGAATAACCATATGCACCCGTACAGAAAATGGCTAAAACATCGCCTGAAGCAGCATCTTGTAGTTTAGCATCAATAATTAATTTATCGCCAGATTCACATAATTTACCAGCAACTGTATATAGTTCATTTTTCGGCTTATTCGCTTTACTTGCAATGACTGCCTCATACTTAGCGTCGTATAATGCTGGGCGGATGTTATCACTCATACCACCATCAACAGCAATATATTTGCGCACATCTGGTACTGTTTTTTGTGATCCGATTGTATAAAGAGATGTTCCTGCATCACCTACAAGTGATCGACCTGGTTCAATCCAAATTTCTGGCATCTTCAGCCCAAGTACAGTTGCTTTATTTTTTACAACTGTAATCATATCTTCTACATACACTTGTGGTTCTAATGGTGCATCTTCTTCAGTATAACGAATACCAAAGCCCCCACCTAAGTTTAACACAGTACACGTAAATTCGTGAGTCTTGTTCCAGTCAGAAATTTTGTCAATCAACTTTTCTCCTGCTAAACCAAAGCCAGCGGTGTCAAAAATTTGCGAGCCAATATGGCAATGTAAGCCCAATAGCTCTAGGAATGCATGGTTAAATGTTTGTTGGAAAGCTTCATCTGCTTGACCATTGTTTAAGTCAAAGCCAAATTTTGAATCTGCTTGACCTGTCGTAATGAAATCATGCGTATGTGCTTCAACACCTGGTGTAACACGTAATAAAATACGCATTTTTTGCTGACGGCGCTCCGAAATTTCTTTTAAAAGCTGTATTTCATAGAAGTTATCTACAACAATACATCCAATATTGGAGTCAAAAGCTAGCTCTATTTCAGCAATGCTTTTATTATTGCCATGGAAATGGATGCGCTCTGCGGGGAATCCTGCCTTTAAAGCTGTATATAATTCTCCACCTGATACAACATCCAATGATAAATTTTCTTCTGCTGCTAATTGATACACCGCTACACATGCAAATGCTTTTGAAGCATAGGCTACTTCTGCTTTTACGCCTAGCTTTTTAAACGTATCGATAAAGCTACGTGCACGTTTACGAATAAGTGCAGTATCATACACGAAAAGTGGTGTACCATACTCTTTTGCTAGCTCTAGTGTGTCTATCTGTCCAATTGTTAAATGACCGTCTTCAGAAATTGCTTGTGTTCCATATAAATGCATGTGCATCTCTCCCTTTTCACATCGTTCCATTTTGTTATTTTTACGTTTTGATAGCGAGATCGATCCTTTTCAAATAGATGCATCTCATCAAGAAATTATTTCCATCAAGTATGAAAAGGCAAATGTATAAATTAGCTTTTTCTTGAATGAAAATAATTTTTGCAAAAATCACAAAATACTATATGTGAACTTTATCACATGAAAAAAACGAGTGCAACGGCTCCTATGATCTTTTTCGCTGTTTGGAAGCGACTACATAAGGTCTTAATGCATCCGAAGTCATCGGGAAACGAATAAGGACACGAAGCATCGCCTTTGGAAAGAATGGCACAAGAGGCCATAAATAAGGCGCCTGCATTGGTCGCAATGAACATAAATACGTAAACAATAAAAATATGCCAATAAATAATCCATTAGCACCCCAAAGCCCCGTCATGATTAATAGCAATAATCTAAAAATCTTAATGGAGATACTGAGCTCATAGGACGGAATAATAAAGATGAGTATAGCTGCAACTGCTGTATAGAGGACAACTTCCGCAGAGAATAATCCAACATCAATGGCAATTTGACCAATGATTACCCCCGCAACCAAACCCATGGCAGTAGATAGTGGTGACGGAGTATGAATGGCGGCCATCCTCAAAAACTCAATACCAATATCTGCAATAAGGATTTGCAGTAATAATGGTACGTGCGATTTTTCCTCTGTACCTAAAAAGGATAAGGCATCCGGAAGTAATGATTCGTTTGTTGCAAAGACATACCATAATGGTAATAAAAGCAATCCCATTACGGAGCCAAAATACCGCATAAAACGCACAAACGTCCCAACTGTTGGCGCCTGTCTATATTCCTCCGCATGCTGTAATAAATGAAACACGGTAACAGGCACGAGAATAACCGATGGAGAAGTATCTACAAGGATAGCTATATGCCCTTCAAGTAGATGAGCTGCAGTAATATCTGGTCTTTCCGTATAACGTACAAATGGAACCGGATGGAACTTTTGTTTGAAAAGCCATTCTTCTAATGATTTATCGGCCATCGTCAAGCCATCGTGATTAATTTGTCCAAGGCGCTTTCGTAAACTTTCGAGCATATCTTCATTGGCAACATCTTTCATAAATGTGATTGCCACGTCGGTTTGACCGATTTTGGATATTTTATGTAGCTCGAAACGTAAATTACTATTGCGAATTCGCCTACGGATTAAAGCTGTATTTTGAGAAATCGACTCTGTAAAACCATCCCTTGAACCACGTATAACTTTTTCATTATCAGGTTCTTCTGGCGAACGACCTGGGTAGTTTCTTAGCTCCCCAACGTAGCAGAAACCACTTTTAGTAATAAAGGTTACTTGCCCACTTAAAATTGCTAATAAATAGGCTTTTCGTTCTGTTTCCTCTGAACGTCCATGAAAATTAAAATAGGACTCAAAATACGCTTTCTCATCCTCAACATCAATTTCAATATCCTCATCAGGGAGCATGTTAGAAAGTAATTGCGTTAAGGCTTCTCCGTCCACAAGCCCGCTAATATATGCACAAAGGACCGGCAAATCTTTGACATATAAGTGTTTGATACCAACGTCAAATGATTCGCCGTCACCAAAATGTTCTATAAGAAAATCTTCGGCTTCTTCTAAGCTGTTAAATAATTTATTTGTCATGCTGTCACCATTTTCTTAGATGTCTTTTTTTACTGGTTCTTCGCTCTCGACTGTAGCACTTGTAGCCATCCAACTTTTCAGCTGGGCAAGGATTTTTTTCTCTAAACGAGATACTTGCACTTGGGATATTCCCAACCTATTCGCAATTTCTGTTTGCGTGCAATCTGAAAAATAACGTAAATAAATGATAGACTGCTCCCTCGGTTCAAGTCTCGTCAGTACTTCTTTCAGTGGGATATAATCAAATGGCTGCTCAGATTTTTCATCCTTCATTTGATCCATTAATGTAATGGAATCCCCTTCACTTTCATACAATTGCTCATGTAGAGATGCTGGATCTCTCAATGCATCTGATGCTGTGACAATTTCCTCCGTTGTCACACCTAGCACCTGAGCAAGTTCTTGAATGGTTGGTGGATGTTCGTTCTTTTTAATAAATTCATCAGTAGCATGACGGATTTTAAAATTCAGCTCACGAATAGAACGACTCACCTTCACCATGCCATCATCTCTTAAAAAGCGTTGAATTTCACCAATGATCATTGGTACAGCATAGGTTGAAAATTTTACATCATATGTTAAATCGAATTTATCCACAGATTTCATGAGCCCTATGCAGCCAATCTGGAATAAATCCTCGAGCTCAACACCTCTCGTTGTAAAACGTTGAACAATGGACCACACAAGCCTCGTATTGCCTTCTACCATTCGTTTACGAGCCTCGTGATCGCCCTGCTGTGCGCGTGCTATTAAATCACGCATTTCCTCCTGAGACAATAGCTTATCGGACGACTGTTCTAACGGCTTCACGGTCTCAACCTCACATTACCGCTGTGCGAACTGTGTAAAATTTCTTCGTAAACGTTACAGTTGTTCCTTCTTGCCATTTAGACATAACTGTCAGCTGATCAGAAAAACTATCCATAATCGTGAAGCCCATACCCGAACGCTCCATAGCACTTTTTGTTGTAAATAACGGCTCCATTGCTCGGCTAACGTCCTCAATCCCTACACCTTTATCCATGACAGATACCGTTACAATATCATCCTCACGTTTCGCATGAACTGTAACAACACCCTTACCATTTTCTTCATAGCCATGAATAATGGCATTGGAAACCGCTTCTGAGACAACTGTTTTAAATTCTGATAGCTCATCAATAGTTGGATCTAATTGTGCAATAAAGCCTGTGACAGCCACACGCGCTAAGGCTTCATTTTCACTAAGTGCTAAAAAAGTTAATGTCATTTCGTTATCCATTTACAATCCCCCTTACGCGATCAATCGCTTGTTCCTCTGTTGCATCCATCATCCATGGCCCTAATCCTGAAAATTGAAATACTTTTCGCATTGTTGGCGATGGATTCAATAAAATAGTTCGCCCAGCAACTGCTTCTAACTCACGCATACGACCAAGCACTAAGCCAACTCCTGAACTATCCATAAAAGATAGCCCTTGTAAGTTCCATATGATGGTCGTCACAGTGCCTTGAAAAATTGCTGCAGAAATTTTCGCTCGAATTTGTTCTACTGCATGATGATCGAGCTCCCCAAACAAACGTATAACGACTGTCTCTCTTGTGACCATTTCTAATTGATAATGCATGAACATCGCCTCCTCCTCGTGCAATTCCACATTCCTTACGGTGAATCCTTGCGGCTGACAGAACTAGTGCAAAGTCTTCCGAAATAGTGTCTAATCGACATACTTATAGCTTTTTAGGTTAAGTGCAGTATGGGATAATTCAACATTTTCTAAACGCAATTGATTCCTAAAGTTTGATTGTTTCAATCATCACTTTTGATTTTCTATCCTTTTGTTTTATGGGCCTATCTGTCACTTTGATTGTTCTATCCATAGAACGACAAAAAAGCGAGAGCTCTCTTAAAGTGAGAGCTCTCGCTAACGAACGTTTATGCAATTGTATAAGCCTTCTGTACTTTTTTGATTGTATCTTCAGCAATTGGATTATTTGAATATAAATAAGCTATTGTATCGCCATTATTTACATGGTCACCCTTTTTAGCAATCAGCTGAATACCTGCATCATAATCAAGTTCCGATTCTTTCGTTAAACGTCCAGCACCTAGACTAACGCTAGCTTCGCCAACTAATAATGCATTGATTGTTTCCACAGTGCCCTGTTTTACTGCCGTCACTGCTACTTTATGAGCTGTTTCATTTTGTACAATATCAGTGGCAACTCCACCTTGCGCAACAATAAACTCCTCAAATTTTGCAGCTGCAGAACCATCTGCAAGCACTCGCTTAACAGCAGCAGTTGCTTCTGTTTCATTCACGCCAGCGGCAACCTGATACATTAAGGAAGCAATCACAACACATTCAGCCAATAAATCCTCATGTGTTTCTTCTAAACGACCACTTAATAATGCATAAGCTTCCACTACTTCGAGCTTATTACCAATCATTTTGCCTAATGGATTATCCATATCGCTAATATGTGCAACAACTTTACGTCCAAGTTTTTCTCCAATGGCCGTCATTGTATCCGCTAATAGCTGGGCTTCTTCTTGCGTCTTCATAAACGCACCAGAACCACACTTTACATCTAGGACAATACCATCGGCACCACTTGCGATTTTTTTACTCATAATGGAGGCAGCGATTAATGGAATAGAATCGACAGTCCCTGTTACATCACGTAATGCATATAACTTTTTGTCAGCTGGTACAAGATTACCTGTTTGTCCTGCAACTGCAATTTTATGAGTATTGACATTATCGATAAATTCTTGTGATGAAAGCTCGGTTTTGAAGCCTTGAATCGATTCTAATTTATCGATTGTTCCTCCGGTAATACCTAAACCTTTACCACTAAATTTCGCTACTGGAATCCCTAGAGAAGCAATAATTGGTGTTACAACAAGTGTTACCTTGTCACCAACACCTCCTGTAGAGTGTTTATCAATTTTAAAGCCTTCAATAGACGTTAAATCAATGACATCACCTGATTCGATCATTGCCTTTGTTAAATAAAATGTTTCTTCATCAGACATACCTAGTAGGCGAATCGCCATTAGAAGTGAACTTGCTTGATAATCCGGGATTGAACCTGTCGTATAGCCTTCGACAAAATATTGAATTTCAGCTTGAGATAGCTCCAACCCTTGTTTTTTCTTTTCAAACAATTGAACCATATTCATACGAAAAACCTCCTTATTTCAAATCAGGTAAGAAACTTTTGCCAAATGGTGGTGCTTCTACATTAAAGTTTTCAGCAACTGTCGCTGCAATATCCGCAAAAGTTACACGAAGTGCAAGTTCAGCTCCACCATCGAAACGCGGAGAGTAGACAATTAATGGAACATATTCTCGTGTATGATCCGTACCATGGAAGGTTGGATCATTTCCATGGTCTGCTGTAATAATTAATAAATCGTCTTCTGACATAGCATCCGTAATTTCTGGTAGTCGTGCATCAAATTCTTGTAATGCCTGTCCGTAACCTAATGGATCACGACGATGACCAAAATTGGCATCAAAGTCTACTAAATTTAAAAAGCTCATACCACGGAAGTCACGTCTTACAACTTCAGCAAACTTATCCATACCATCCATATTATTTTTTGTACGTACTGCATCCGTGACACCTTCACCGTTGAAAATATCAGAGATTTTTCCAATAGCAATTACATCTAAACCAGCGTCCTTCATAACATTCATCGTTGTACGACCAAATGGTTTTAATGCATAGTCATGACGATTGGACGTACGAGTGAAATTTCCTGGCGTCCCAACAAATGGACGTGCGATTACGCGCCCCACTAAAAATTCAGGCTGTAATGTTAATTCACGAGCTATTTCACAAATTTTATATATTTCTTCTAATGGAATGATTTCCTCATGTGCAGCAATTTGTAAAACTGGATCTGCTGATGTATAGACAATAATTGCACCAGTTTCCATATGCTCCTGACCGAAATCATCAATTACTTGTGTACCACTTGCTGGTTGATTGCAAAGCACTTTACGACCTGTACGTTTCTCTAGCTCTGTAATAAGCTCCGCAGGAAACCCTTCTGGATACACCTTAAACGGTTTATCGATATTTAACCCCATGATTTCCCAATGACCCGTCATCGTGTCTTTACCAACAGACGCTTCTTGCATTTTACCGAAGTATGCTTTTGGCTCATTAGTTGTTTGCATGCCTTGCAGTGGTTCAATATTCGCTAAACCAAAGGACTCCATTACTGGCATTGTAAGCCCATTCATTTTTTCAGCGATGTGTCCCAATGTATGTGCGCCAACATCACCAAAATCTGCTGCGTCTGGTGCTTCACCAATTCCTACGGAGTCCATGACAACGACATGGATTTTGTTAAACGGTTTATTCATAATGGTTGCCTCCTAATCTCATGACTCTATTTTACCAAAAAAACGCGAAAAATAAAGGTCAGACATCCGACTAAAATATAATATTTTCCTAATAGAAAAAATTTTAAGCACGTGGATGAAATTGCTTATAGACTTCAGATAATCTTGTTTTACTAATATGTGTATAAATTTGCGTTGTAGAAATGTCTGCATGTCCAAGCATCTCCTGCACCGCTCGTAAATCGGCTCCATTTTCGACCAAATGTGTGGCAAAAGAATGACGCAAAATATGGGGTGTTAATTCATGTTGGATGCCTGCCTTTAAAGCATGCTCCTTCATTAATTTCCAACAACCCTGCCTTGTTAAACGTTTCCCTCTTTGATTAATAAAAAACGCATCTGTTTTTGGATGCTTTCCTTGCAACTGACCACGAGCACCATTTAAATAGGCATTAATTGCGGAAAGCGCACTTTTGCCAAGTGGAATAATCCTTTCCTTGCCACCCTTCCCAAATACACGTACAAAGCCCATTGTTAAATGAATATCTGCTAGATCAAGTGCAATGAGCTCACTGATTCGCATGCCAGATCCATATAATAACTCTAGCATCGCTAGATCACGTATACCTTGTGGCTTACTTCGATTCGGAGCTGTCAGTAAAGCTTCAATTTCTTCGATAGATAGGATATTCGGCAACTTTTGCTCAATCGTTGGCATTTCCAAATGAACTGTCGGATCTGTTTCTGCACGTTTTTCTCGTAGTAAGAATTGATGGAAACTCCTAATGGAAGAGATATGACGAGCAACGGTACGGCTTGTCTTCCCTTGTGCACGTAATTGCTCTAAATGCCGCAATATAGTTGTTCGTTCTACTCGGCTAAAATCAGCCATCCCCTCAGCTTCCTTCAAGAAAAACACATAGCTTTCTAAGTCACGGCGATAGGATGCTAATGTATTAACAGATAATTGCCTTTCCACCTGTATAAAATGGATATAGTCCTCTACTGCATATTGAAACTCATTCATCACAACGCCCCCTCACTGTCAATTATTCTCTATTTTAGCACGGCCAGAAAAAATGTGCTAAAGCACCCTCCATTCGACATAATCCACCACAATGTCGTTGAAGCCATATGTTAAATCAATTACGTTTGTGTCCAGATTTTTTCGAGCTGAGGAGTAGCAGTTAACCTAAAATCGTCAGAAGACTCCCCTATAGAGTGCTCTTTTGCTGAATCAAAATAAAACAAAAAACTGCCCGATTCAATCTATACCAAAGATTAAAACAGACAGTTTTTCGTTATTTTTCTTCATTCGATTCGTCGTTTTTATCATGACAGCGCCAGCATATGCCGTGGAAAGTTAGTCGGTGATCTTTTATGATAAAGTTCCAACGTTTTTCAACAACGGCTTCCACATCTTCAAGCAAATCTTCTTGAATTTCATCTACAGCACCACATTCGATACAAACAAGATGATGGTGGAAATGGGCAGCTCCCTCTTGGCGTAGGTCATAGCGCGATACGCCATCGCCAAAGTTGATTTTGTCGACAATTTTGAGCTCCGTTAATAATTCTAACGTTCTATAAACAGTCGCTAGACCAATCTCTGGTGCCTTTTCTTTTACTAAAAGATACACATCTTCGGCACTCAGGTGATCCTCTTCGTGCTCAAGCAAGACAGCAACTGTCGCTTCTCGCTGCGGCGTCAGCTTGTAACTAGCACTATGCAACTGTTTTTTTATACGATCAATTCGGCTCTCCATGTGACGCCCCCCTAAACTCTTTCCATTATACCAAAGGAGTAAATCCTATTACAAGATAGTGAATAGATTTCTAACATGCTTCTACTTTTTCATCTGATCACAATTTCTGTCCATTCAATCCATCATTTTAACACATAAGAAATAACAATAAACTCAGCAACTATTATGATGAAAAATGCGATAAAATTCAACAAAATTGTCCGACCAGATACTTGTTTCCCGATTTTTCGCTTTGACCAAGCGGGTACAAGTAAATTGCATAGGACTAGCAACAATATACAATAGATGAGCTGAAATGGAAACCACCAAATCGTATAAAGCCAAAAAGCTTCAAGTTTTTGTAATAAAAAAACTGAACTAAAGCCAAAAAAAGTGGCACGTATGGCTACTGTCACACGCACTAAAACTTTTAAAACGCTATGTGTTGCTAGTAATAATACAAGACCTATGGAAATGGCGACAGGCAGTACTAAACGAAAAATGGATTGCCTGTCCCCATCTACTAATCGAGGCTCTATAAATAAAATAAATGGTTCCGCTTTCGGTCCACCAATAATATGAAAGAAAATAACGCCACAAACAAAACTTACTGCGATGATGGAAGCGTGATAAAATATAGACACCGTACGAGACATAAACATGCTCCTTTTCTATCAAGGTTTGTACAGCTTATGCTCGTCCGTCTCTATTATGCTAAAAGATTATTTTCTAAATTTGCCGCAAGCCAGAGTACTGCAAATGCTGTTTTAGCATCATATATACGCTGATCTGCTATCATTAATTGTGCCTCTTCCAACGAAACTTCTAATAGTTCGACAAATTCATCTTCATCTAAATCTGCTTTATTGTCAATTTTATATAATCCCTTTGCCACAAACAGATGAATAACCTCATCCGCAAAGCCTGGTGAAGTTGCAAAAGTTTGTAAAAAAGTAAGACTTTGCGCTCCGTAGCCCGTCTCTTCCTCTAATTCACGGCGTGCTGTCATCACTGGCTCCTCACCAGGTTCAAGTTTTCCTGCTGGAATTTCTATAATTGAACGTTCAAGCGCTTTACGATATTGTTCTACCAATACTAGTTTACCCTCGGCAGTAACGGCAATGACTGCTACGGCACCTGGATGCTTAATAATTTCACGTTTCGCAACCTGACCATTTGGTAAAGTTACATCATCAATTTGTAGTTTTATTATTCTTCCGTCATAGATCGGTGTCGTTTTAGTTGTTTTTTCCTCAAACTTTTTCATTGACGATAACCTCGCTTGTTCTTCAGATATGTTCATTGTACCATTACAAGTAGAGAAATCGAAGGAGGTTGATCGCATGAAAAAAAGACAGCTTGGCACAAGTGATTTGTTTATTTCAGAGATTAGTTTAGGAGGCATGTCTCTTTCGACTGATAAAAAGCAAGCAGCTGCAATTGTCGATATGGCCTTAGATGCAGGCATTAATTATATTGATACAGCTGATTTATATGATTTTGGAACGAATGAGGAAATCATTGGAGCAACGCTAGGAAAACGCCGGCATGATGTAGTGCTAGCTACAAAAGTAGGTAATCGTTGGACAGAAGGTGTCGATGGCTGGCATTGGGATGCATCCCCATCCTATATAAAAGATGCTATCCATGCTAGCTTAAAACGTTTAGGTACTGACTACATTGATGTCTATCAGTTACACGGAGGTACAATCGAGGATGACTGGGATGGAATCATCAACACATTTGAAGGATTGAAAAAAGACGGGCTCATCCGGGAATATGGCATTTCCTCCATTCGACCAAACGTGTTACAACGTTTTTTACCCGCAAGTTCAGCTAAAAGTGTCATGATGCAATATAGCGCCTTAGATCGCCGGCCTGAAGAATGGTTTGAGTTTATTGCGAATGAAGGTGCTTCTGTTGTAACACGTGGCACAGTCGCGAAGGGCTTACTAACGAAAAACTGGCAACAACGACTTCAGCATGTTAATGGGTTCAACACGTATACAGCACAAGATTTAACTACAACATTAACAAACTTAGCTTTTCAATATGATGATTTACACGCACTGGCTATCGCTTTTAATCTAAAAGAGCCTACCATCGCTTCAACTGTAATTGGCACAAGCTCACAACAACAGCTAGCACAAACGCTTGCAGCCTACGAGAAAATAGATTCAATAACAGATTTTAATATAGTCAATAAACTGACAAAAAATGAGCAGTATCAAGAACACCGATGAAAAAATGGCTAATCTTCATCATCTGTTTAGTTGTGCTGGTGATTTCCTCTAGCATGACCTATGAACAACAAAGTATACTTCCAAAATTAGAAGATTTACTGTCCCACAAACCTTTTGAAGAACAACTAGCCGTTTTAAAAATCCCTTATTGGGGTACGATTGTATCAGTTGAAGAACGTGGTTATTTTCCTTTTGTAGAGTTTTTAATCCGTAAATTAACACATTTTATTGGGTTTGGATGTATTGCACTTGGTCTGTATTTTGCATGGGGAAAACGTCATTTCGCAGTAAGTATTGCCATTGGTGGAACAGCAGTTATCGCTATACTTGATGAATTTCGTCAGAGCTTTACACCAGGTCGCACAATGAGCGGTCAAGATGTGCTTGTCGATACAGCTGGGGCCATTGTTTTTGTTGGAGCTGTTGCAGTGCTGAGAAAAATGCTTAAAAATAAAAGACAAAAGGCACTCTAATAGCCTTTTGTCTTTCCATGTTGTTGAAAAAATAATGTCACTAGTAGAAAGACCTTTTGGCAAGGCGATGGCGATGGTTGATTTCCGCTCCACCAGCATCCTTTCAATGGAGGCCGATGAACAGCTTCACTCACTCCGTTCGCTTCAATTTGTCATTTCCTTGTCCTTCATTCTAGCAGTTGTGAACAACATAGCCCTTTATTTCTATTTTTAGTAAAAAGTTACGCTCTTATTTTCAATGTGGGGAAGTGATTAGTCACAGCAACCATCAATAAAACGAGTAGTAAATACCTTCATTTTATTTGTAGAACCTTTGCAAAAGCCTTTTTACCTTAGTCTATTTCAAAGTTGGAACCTCCAAAAATAGAGGGAGTTTGTTTCTTTATACAAGGCAGCTCCTGCTTTTTCTAAAACTCGATGGGATGCCACATTATCATTTTCGGTATCTGCAATTACGTATTTTACATTTGGCTGATGAAGTAACCAGTTTTTAAGAGCTATAATTGATTCTGTCATATAGCCCTGCCCCTGATAATGAGGAAAAGTATAATACCCGATTACAACTTCACCTTGCTCATTTGGAATACCTTTAAGCATTATGCCACCAACAGCACAATTTTTTTCTTTTAATACAAGTAACCAATTCGTATGCCACAGATAGTTTTGCTCATCTTCTAATACTTTGGAAAGTCTAAAATACAATGCTTGTTTAAGCTCGCAGTCTAAACTCCCTTCACTCTTACTTAACGATAAATCCTTTGCCATTTGTTCCTCATGCTCTATTAGTAATTCTAAATACTTGGCGTTTAAAGGTATTAATCTTACTCTTTCTGTCTGTAATTCTACCATGTTGTTCTCCTAACATAATTTAATTAATACTAAACTACAATTAGGTATATGTTATTGGCAGCGTCTCCCGTTCCATTAATTTCAAAAATCTCTCTTTGTATATCGACTATTACTACATAATTTAAATGCTATAAAAGAAAAAACAGTGAACCCACCTGTGTGAATTCACTGTTTTATTCTTAAAATTTAGAGCCTTTATCGCCGTATTCGTTCAGTAGTTCTTCAAACGATTTATTTTTTTCACGTTGTTTGCGCTCAAAAGCTAGCTTTGCTTGGCGTTCTTCTTCTGCTGCCTGTTCTTTAGCTGTTAAATCTTGCTTAGCTGCTTTTAATTTTGCTAACACATCGCCACCTAGCTGATCCGCTAATGTGACAGCCTCTTGCTTTGGCAAGCTAGCTGTCATGCTATTGCCTGCATGTTGTTGCTGTTTTCTTTTCTTTCCCATTACATTCACCTTCTTATTGACATCAAGGGCGCTTGACAACCGTTGCTACGCCTTGTCCACCACCGATACATAATGTTGCTAAGCCCATTTTTGCATCACGTTTTTCCATCTCATGTAACAGCGTCACTAAAATACGAGCACCGCTTGCACCGATTGGGTGACCAAGAGCAATTGCCCCCCCGTTAACATTTAGTTTATCATGATTAAAGCTTAATTCACGATCTACAGCTATCGATTGTGCTGCAAATGCTTCATTTGCTTCAATTAAATCGATATCTTCTAAAGTTGTCTCTGCTTTTGTCAGTGCTTTTTTGACTGCTGTGACAGGACCTGTTCCCATAATGGCAGGATCAACACCAGCGCTAGCATTAGCTGTAATACTTGCCATTGGTCGAATACCTAGCTCTTGTGCTTTTTCCTTTGACATCACTACAACCGCCGCAGCTCCATCATTAATGCCAGATGCATTCGCTGCTGTTACAGAGCCATCCTTTTTGAATGCTGAACGTAGCTTTGCTAATGACTCCGCAGTCACGCCTGCTCGTGGGAATTCATCTTTATCAAAATAAATAGACTCTCCCTTACGCTGTGGAATCTCTACAGCGACGATTTCATCTTCAAACTTACCAGCTGTCATTGCTGCCTCTGCCCGTTGCTGAGAACGAGCTGCGAAGGCATCTTGCTCTTCTCGTGAAATTTGATATTTATCACATAAATTTTCTGCTGTAATCCCCATATGGTAATCATTAAAAGCACACCATAGGCCATCATGAATCATTGTATCCACTACTTTTTGATCGCCCATACGGAAGCCCTCTCGCGCATTTTTTAAGACATAAGGCGCTTGGCTCATATTTTCAAAACCACCTGCAACAATAATATCGGCATCACCAGCTAAAATTGCCTGTGTTGCTAAATGAACTGCCTTTAAACCAGATCCACATACTTTATTAACTGTAAAAGCAGAGACCTCATGTGGTAAACCAGCCTTTATTGCTGCCTGTCGAGCTGGATTTTGTCCAAGCCCTGCCGATAAGACATTCCCCATAATGACCTCATCAACGTGTTCCCCTGCTACCCCTGCACGTGTTAATGCCTCTTTAATAACAATACTACCTAAAGTTGTTGCTGGTACATCTTTCAATGACCCTTGGAATGAGCCAATGGCTGTCCGTACAGCACTTACTATTACTACCTCGTTTGACATAATCATTCTCCCCTTTTCCCCGTTCAAAAATCAACACTGCATGCATATGCTACTAGCAGATATGTATATTTTAACAAATATTTTGACGATTTTCGATAATAGAAATAATCGCAGTTTTGCCAAAGTTATTGTAAAATGTTGACGTGTTTTAAACAATCTTAGTTGGGAACATTACAAATAAGAAACAGCATGTGGAGGTGTTTAATGATGAAAAAAAAGAAGATGCTTTTATTCTCTGGTATTACAACAACGCTGGCCGCAGCTGCAACAGGTCTGTTTGGCTTCGCGCTTTCCAATAAATTAATGTATATTCAGCAAAAAGATCCTGAGTTTGTTCGTGAACGTGAAACGACAGCAAAGCGCTTTGACGAAGCTTGGTACAATAAAAATCTGAAATCTGAACTAAATGTTGATTCGCCAAATGGCTATACAATTCGAGGAATTATGTTTCAGCCATTGCAAACGAATAACACAATCATCATTTGTCATGGGGTTACCGAAAATAAAATAAATTCTGTGAAATATGCCCGATTATTTGAAAGACTTGGTTATAATTCAGTTATTTTTGACCATCGTCGTCACGGAGAATCTGGTGGCAAAACAACTAGCTACGGCTACTATGAGAAAAACGATCTTGATGCGGTAGTGAAAACAGTGAAAGCTATGATTGGCGAAGATGCTATTCTTGGGATTCACGGTGAATCCATGGGTGCGGCAACGATGTTACTCTATGCAGGAACCGTAGAAGATGGTGCTGATTTTTATATTTCAGATTGTGCATTCTCCGACTTTTCGATGCTACTCAAGCAAATCGCTAAAACAGAATTTAAATATGGTTCCATTATTCCTATTCGTTTTGCTGATTTCTTTGTACGCCTTCGAGATGGCTACTCTTTTAAAAGTGTAACACCTGCTGAAGCAGCGACACGTATTGAAAAACCCGTTCTCTTTATCCATAGTATTCCCGATACGTTTATTCCAGCGTCCATGTCGCTAGATTTGTACAACAAAAAAGCAGGTCCTAAAAAATTAAAACTATTTGAAACTGGCGCACATGCACAATCCTTTAATGAAAATATGGATGAATATGAAGATTTAATTCATGATTTTCTAGAAAATTTTATTTATCAAAAAATAAATCGGGATTCTTCCTCCTCCAATGTTATTCCATTCCATTTTTAACACAAATGAAAACCTTGCTGATTTAATCACGCAAGGTTTTTAAAATTTAATTTATTTATTCTTCGAACACGATATGCCATTCATCACGTTTTGCTAAAAATTCTTTAGCTAATGCTTGTGCCCCTTCCAAGCTATGGCTAGCAGCCCAGCCACATTGCACCTCATTACATGCAGGCACAGCAGTTGCATTCGTCACATCAGTAAATGTTTTCTCTAAAATGGTTAATAGATCCTCATAATCATTGTGATTAATAAGTGATACATAAAAGCCTGTTTGGCAACCCATAGGACTGAAATCAACAATATGGTCAGAGTGATTGCGGATAATGTCAGCTGATAAATGCTCTAAAGAATGTAAAGCAGGCATCTCCATATGCTCTTTATTTGGCTGTTTAAAGCGAATATCATATTTATACACTTCGTCACCATTTTTCCCAGTTTTAACACCCGCTAAACGAACATATGGCGCCTTTACTTTTGTATGATCCAGATCAAAACTTTCTACATTTGTCTTTTCTTTTTGCAAAATACACAACCCCTTTCCGTATGGTAACTCTATTATACATAGTTTCCCGATAGAATTGTATGATTTTTAAGAATTATTTAAATGCTGTAAAAAATACAAAAAAAACAACTAGTTATGTTTGAACTAGTTGCTCTCATCATTCCAATTACTTTTGGAATTTATTCATTTGTGCCATCATTTGACGTAC
The DNA here is from genome assembly GCF_009724685.1 of Lysinibacillus cavernae. Taxonomy (GTDB): domain Bacteria; phylum Bacillota; class Bacilli; order Bacillales_A; family Planococcaceae; genus Lysinibacillus; species Lysinibacillus cavernae. The sequence continues at coordinate 547,069 of NZ_WMEF01000001.1, read as the reverse complement.
TTGCTTTTCAGACGGCGTACGACCCATTTGTGCCATCATCATACGAATCATTTGCTCATTAATAGGTGGGTTTTCTTTTAAATATTTCATCATAGCTTGACGAGCGAAATAGAAACCAAGTGCCGCGCCCGCTGCTAATGCGATAATTACGATAATAATCCAGCCCCATGTAGGCATACAACCAACCTCCTCCACTACAATATACCGAGAAAAAACTCTCCACGCTCCATTATACACCAAATGATAGCGTGTTACTATATATTGTAGTGAATTTTCCTAGTGCATTGTATACTTCATCGGCTTTAACCACCCACACTCATTATCTTGTTTATTGAAAGCAATAAATCGTTCGCTCATTTTTGCAAGCATTTGAAATAGATCTAAATCTAGCATTCGGGAACCTTCACAATAAACACAAATTTTACGATCGACCAAATATATAGCCATTTTGCCTTTTATCGGATGTTCTAAAAATAAAGCATTGCGAGCTCTTTCTAAATGTGCATATTTGGAATCAAGTTGATGCTCCAACATCGCTGCAATTTCATCAAAACGAACGGATTCACATATATATGCAAGTTCTTTTAAGGATTTCTCATTGGCGTCTTCACAGCCTTGCATCATTTCTAACAATTTACGCTCTCTGCCAAAAATAAACGTTAAATGCTCTTCTTTTATCTTATATATGGAATAGGTTCTCACCAGAAATCCTCCTTCGCTCAGCTTCTTTTCCATAAGTATAGCTCATCCCATCTTGTTAATTTGTCAAACGAAGGAGGGATCTATCTTCTATTTTTGTCGAAAAAATTCTAGTTTCGGTTCTAAAAATGACTTTATGGCAGATGTTATTTTCCTACTAAAAGAGAACAAACATTTTCCAGAAACAAGAAAAAGCAACACATCGACCTCTACATAAACCCTCATTTGCTGCTGCTTAGAAGGATCTCAGCCTCAAGACCTAGTACAAAATCAATTTCGAGTCCGTTTTAGACAATCCCGTAAATAGGTAACATAAAGATACAAACGAAAGGAGCTAAAACAAATGAAAAAATTTCTTTTATTAACTGGAGGCGTCATCGCAGCATGTGTTGCACTTGCCTTAATCGGTCCACTGGCAGGCTTACTGTTCTCTGGATTATTTGTAGCACTTGGCATGCACTTCTACATTGCAAGCAAATCTACATTCGGTAAAATTTTCTGGGCTACCGTTGGTCTAATCGGCGTCCTATCAGCAGTGTCAAACATTCCAGCAATGGTCGGTCTTGCAGCAATCGCTGTTGTCTATGTCATCTATAAAAAATGGAATGGCGAAAATGTAAAAATCCCTACAGTTGAAGGAAAAAAAGAAGAAGATCCGTTTACAAACTTCGAAAAAGAATGGTCAAATTTAACAAAATAAAAGGAGCGAATTTAAATGAATTTATTTCAACGTTTTAGATATACAGTAGAGGCAGACTTACATCAATTATTTGATAAAAAGGAACAAAAAAATCCGATTGCGATGTTAAATCAATACATTCGCGAGGCTGAAAAACAAACTGAACAAACAGGTAAATTATTAGAGCGACAAGGGCAATTACAAGAAAAGCTAGAGCAAGAATATAAAGAAAATGCAGAATTACTAGCTAAACGTGAATCTCAACTAAAGCTAGCAACAACTAGTAATGAGCAGGATTTAATTGATTTCGCTACGGATGAAGTATCAGCTTACACAGCTCGTAACCATACATTGCAAGCAAGTATTGAAGCAAGTACACGTGAATACTTCGAGCTAGAGCGTAAATTCGAAACAATGAAACATAAAATTAAAGATATGAAAGTACGTCAATTACAGCTGATGGGGAAAGAAAATGTAACACGTGCCCACCACCAAATGGACGGGATGATTGCCAAAAACAATAAAACAAACTTTGAAGATTTAGAATCCTATATCGATAAATTGGCTTATCAAATTGATAAAGATCATGAGATTACAACGTTTGAAGCAAGACTGGCAGAATTAGAAAAAAAAGCAGTAGAAGATAGCTCACCACTGCTAATTGAAAATAAATAACATGGTATAATGAAAGCAATGCGCCAACTTTATAAGGCGCATTCTTTCACGTTATAAAATAGAGGGACCCATTCCCTCTCTTATACTATTAGTAGAAGGAAGGGTGACCCTCTTGCAAAATTTCACAACAAACAAGCTCACATTTTGGGTACTATGCTTCTTTTTACTCGTTTTTGTGGAGCTTACAATTTTTAATAATGGCGGCGCCTTCTGTTTATTGATTGGGGCAGTACTTCTTTATTTAAGCTTTTCCAAGAAAGTTCGTTTTTTTAAATGGACGGGAATTTTCTTCATTGCGATCGCGCTATTCACTATGTGGAGCTTACGTTTATTCGTTGTGATCATGCTCTTATATATGCTTTATCAATACTTACAACGAGAAAACGAACCGAAAATAGTGGGTGCAGAGCTTTTTGAAAAACTCCCTGCGACGAAAAATGACTTAATTGGCACAATGCCAGCGCCTACGGAAGCGTATAAATGGCAAGATGTGCAAATTCAACGTCTTGCAGGGGATATTACAATTGATACGACGCAAACGATCTTACCTGCTGGCACTAGTCTCATTACGATTCGACAAGGTATCGGCAAAGTTCAAATCTGTCTTCCTTATGAAATACCTTTTCGTTTACACTATACAACGCTTTTTGGTGAGCTTAACTGCTTACATCTAGGGCCACAACGAATATTAAATGAAAGTGTTAGCTTCTCCGATGGCAACCCTGAGGATGCAAAACGCATTTTGATTATTCATGTTGCAACATGGCTTGGAGATTTGGAGGTGCTACGAAAATGATTGCCTTTATTTCAAGGGTATTTACCTTATTTTTCATTTTAATGAGTGCTGCGTTCGGTCTACTTGTGGCGGTATGGGGAAATCCAGATGAAAAAACATGGGAACCTTTATGGCAACAAACTTACGATAATATTCCTCTAGGTGGAATCATCGTTGTCAGCCTATTTGCTCTCAGCTTTCTGTTTGCAAGCTGGATCAGCATGACTGCTCGTGCGAGAGAAGCTCAGGCAACGCGCATTGTAAAGCAATTAATTGAGCCTGATTTTGTCCTTTCCAAAAAGCAATCTCTTCCAAAGCCATTAAAAAAGGCGATCGTCCAAACAAGTGAATTAATCGATACACAGCGTAAAAGTTTACAGCGGTTGTCCAATGAACGTGCGGAGGCCCATGATAAAATTATTCAGGAGCGTATTATTGCTGAACGCCAACGTCTAGCCAGAGAATTACATGATTCAGTGTCACAGCAATTGTTTGCAGCCTCAATGTTGCTCTCTGCTTTAACTGAAAATGACGAAAATGCCAATAGCCTAAAACAAGTAGAAAAAATTGTTCAGCAGGCACAGTTAGAGATGCGTGCATTACTACTACACTTACGACCTGTTGCTTTACACAATAAAACACTGGCACAAGGCTTAGAGGAATTAATTATTGAGCTTCAGCAAAAAGTATATTTCCATATTGAATATGAGCTTGAGGAAATGGCATTAACGAAAGCTGAAGAAGATCATCTATTCCGTATTGCACAGGAAGCCCTCTCCAATACACTCCGTCATGCTAAAGCAAGCGAGGTGGAATTGTTGCTTGTTGCACGGGACGACTTAGCCATTTTACGAATTCAAGATAATGGTTTAGGGTTTGATGTGGAGGCAGATAAATCAACTTCATACGGCTTACAAAATATAGCTGAACGGGCAGTTGAGATTGGCTGCACATATAAAATTGTGTCAGTGCCTGGAGAAGGAACGATTGTGGAGGTTAAAATTCCACTACATAAGGAGGAGGTCAATGACGATGATACAAGTGCTCATAGTGGATGATCATGAAATGGTGCGGATTGGCGTTTCAGCGTACCTAACAGCACAGCAAGATATTACAGTTGTAGGCGAGGCTGAAAACGGTAAAGAGGCTGTTGAAAAAGCACTTTCTTTACGTCCAGATATTATCTTAATGGACAATGTAATGCCGATTATGACAGGTGCTGAGGCAACAGCAGAAATTTTAGCAGCATGGCCTGAGGCAAAGATCATGATGGTAACGAGTTTTTTAGATGATGACAAAGTCTACCCTGCTTTAGAGGCAGGTGCAGTGAGCTATATTTTAAAAACATCCAATGCCAAACAAATTGCCGATGCCATTCGTAAAACAATAGGTGGCGAAACCGTGTTAGAGCCAGAGGTCACATCAAAAATGATGCATCGTATGCGCCATGGCAATAGTACACCACTTTACGAGCAACTCACTGACCGTGAAATGGAAGTATTGTTGTTGATGGCGCAGGGCAAAGCCAATCAGGAAATTGCCGATGATCTGTTCATCGCCTTAAAAACGGTGAAAACACATGTTAGCAATATTTTAGCGAAGCTAGAAGTTCAAGATCGTACACAAGCAGTTGTCTACGCATTTCAGAACGGTCTTGCTAAATAACTCCTACATAAAAAACTGCATGTGATTATGCAGTTTTTTCACATTTTAGAGATAGTTTATCAAGTCATTCACACAATCAACTATGTAGGTAGGATTTTCATTTTCTAACTCATTTAATGATCCATAACCATATGTCACACCAATAGCGTCAATTTGATTATCACGAGCCCCTACCATATCGTATTTTCGATCACCAATCATGATAAATTGCTCTCTTGGATAAGTGGAAAAATACTGTAGCACGTCTAAAATAATCTCACTCTTAGCAGAACGTGAACCATCTAAATGGCTGCCTACTACAAGATTGAAAAACGGCTCAAGCTGGAAATATTTTAAAATTTCTTCACCAAATACAGTTGGCTTTGATGTCACAATGGCTAATAGGTATCCCTGTTGCTTTAACTTAGACAATCATTGTTTCTGGTAGCTCTTTGGTTCTCTGGCATTATTGTCGATGAGTTAGGTATAGGTGGTAGTTCAAAGAGCTCCATGCTTTTCATTGGTATATTTGTCACTCAATGCTTCACTTTATGGATTGCTACTATGAAAAATTATAAAAAAGTACCGCAACGCTCAGCCGATGTTTACGTACGCTGAGTGTTGCGGTATTTAAATGCAAATTATTATAGTGCTTTCACTTTAGCTACTACATTTTCTACAGTGAATCCGTATTTTTCCATTACTAATTCACCTGGTGCTGATGCGCCGAATTTGTCAATTGCAAGAACGTCACCATCAAAGCCAGTATATTTATGCCAGCCGAATGATGCACCCATTTCAATCGCAAGACGTTTTGTTACAGCTTTTGGTAGAACAGATTCTTTGTAAGCTGCGTCTTGTTTTTCAAAGCGATCCATAGATGGCATTGACACTACTGCTACATCCACACCGTCTGCTTTTAATGCTTTTTGTGCTTCAATCGCAAGTGAAACCTCCGAGCCTGTTGCAAGTAAAATAGCATCTGCTACTTCTTTTGTAGCAGGAGAAACTGTATAAGCACCCTTCGTAACACCTTCACGTACCGTTTCAATAGAAGCGTCAAGAACAGGTAGGTTTTGACGAGATAATACTAAAACTGTTGGTGTTTTTTGTGATGCTACTGCAAGCTCCCAAGCAACTGCCGATTCATTTGCATCTGCTGGACGAATAACAGATAAGTTTGGCATTGCACGTAATGACGCAAGGTGCTCGATTGGTTCATGTGTCGGACCATCTTCCCCTACAGCAATAGAGTCATGTGTAAATACATACGTTACAGGAAGACCCATTAATGCAGAAAGACGAACAGCTGGACGTACATAGTCAGAGAATACGAAGAACGTACCACCAAATACATTTAAACCACCGTGAAGAGCCATACCGTTCATAGCCGCGCCCATTGCAAATTCACGAACACCAAACCAGATATTGCGACCTGCATAATTTTCTGCCGAAAAGTCCCCTGCCCCCTTCATTGTTGTTTTGTTTGAGCCTGCAAGGTCAGCAGACCCACCAAAGAATGAAGGTGTTTTCTTCGCAATAGCATTAATCGCATCACCTGAAGAAGAACGAGTCGCTACAGATTTACCTGCTTCATATACAGGTAATTCAGAAGCAAAGTCCTCTGGTAATTCACCATTCATAGCCTTTTCAAATTGTGCAGCTAATTCTGGGAATTCTTGTTTATAGGCTACAAATTTAGTATTCCAAGCTTCCTCTGATTGTGCTCCTTGTACTTCTGCAGCAGCATTAAATGTATCGTATACTTCAGCAGGAATTTGGAATGGTTCGTGTGCCCACTCATAGGCAGCTTTCGTTAATACAACTTCATCTGTACCAAGTGGCGCACCGTGTGAATCTGCTTTACCAGATTTATTTGGAGAACCGAAACCAATCACTGTTTTCACTTCAATTAAAGTTGGTTTGCCAGTTGATTTTTTCGCCTCTTCAATAGCTTTATTGACTTCCTCTACATCTGTGCCGTCTGCTACTTTTAAATAGTTCCAGCCATAAGATTCAAAACGTTTTTGCACGTTTTCGGAGAATGACTTTTCTAAGTCACCATCTAAAGAGATATCATTAGAATCGTAAAGTACGATTAATTTTTCAAGTTTTAAGTGACCTGCTAATGAAATAGCCTCAGCCGCTACACCTTCCATTAAGTCACCATCACCACATAGTGCAAATGTATAATGGTCAACGATGTCATGACCTGGTTTATTGTAAGTAGCTGCTAAATGACGCTCAGCCATTGCCATACCTACAGTCATGGCAATCCCTTGTCCAAGAGGACCAGTCGTTGCCTCTACACCTACTGTATGACCATATTCAGGATGTCCTGGTGTTAATGAATCCCATTGGCGGAAGTTTTGAATTTCTTCCATTGGTAAACCATAGCCCCCAAGATGAAGTAAGCTGTATAGAAGCATGGAACCATGACCAGCTGATAATACAAAACGATCACGGTTATACCATTTTGGGTTTGCTGGATTATGGCGTAATTGTTTTGTCCATAGCGTATAAGCCATTGGCGCTGCCCCCATTGGTAAACCTGGGTGACCAGAATTTGCTTTTTCAATCGCATCGATTGACAAAGTTCGGATAGCATTAATTGCTAATAGATCCGCGTGTTGAGTCATTATATTGTGACATCCTTTCTCGTCCTATATATTGTTCTTCTACAGTTTAGTCAACATTGCTTTAGAAAACAATGCTTTTGTTATACTATTTGCGTTTTATTACATACTTTATTAAATTGTGTCACATTAATTTAGAAATTTATTTTTTTTCGCTTGTCTTACCTTTTCTGGTGTTACATCATTACCTTCTGTATCCACCACTTTTACGTTTTCAATCGTATCACGCATTGTTGCTCTGAACGTATCTAAGTACTCCTTACGAAGCGCTGTTCGCTCCTTTGCCTCTGCATCTGTTAATTGTCCATTTTTTGCTTTAGCAGAAAGTTCATTAATTCGGTTAATTTTTTCTTTTGATAACATGATTACACACCTTTCAGTACCTAGCTTAATTACTTCAGTATGCAAAGTATAGCACGGTTTCCCTTAAAATGCAGTTATACCAACCCTTAATAACACTTCTTGGACATAATTTACATGACTTACAGATGTTAAGGGTGTATAAATAATAATAAAAGGAAAAAATTATATATATTGGAGGAAATAATGTGAACATCACAACACAGCGATTACTGATCCGAACATTTGAAGCACAAGATGTGAAAGCCATTTATAGTTATATGTCAGATAAAAATGTAATGCACTATATGCCTGAAGGTGTTTTAAATGAAGCGCAGGTACAAAAATTTATTACAGAAAATAGCGGGGAACAAGCCAAACATTACGCAATAGTTTTACGTGATCAACAACAAGTTATCGGTCATATGGTTTTCCACCGATACTTTGGCGAACACACCTATGAAGTAGGATGGGTATTAAATCCTACTTACCATAATCATGGATTTGCATCTGAAGCTGCTCATGCTGTAATAGACTATGGATTTACTAAAATGAAGCTTCATAGAATAATAGCAACATGTCAGCCAGAAAATATTGCTTCATTTAGGGTCATGGAAAAGATAGGAATGCGACGTGAAGGATTCTTTAAAAAATGCATACCACATCGAGATGCTTGGTGGGATGAGTACTATTACGCCGTATTACAAGAAGAATGGAACAAATCTACATGACATCACCGTGTTATATGATTGTTAGAAAAGAATTATATTACAGGATAAATGTATACTGCTTTGGATAAAACGGAGGGACAAACCTGACGAATATGATCAAAATTTCATAAAAAAAAACTAGGGATATCCCACAGTCAATCTATTGTATTGAAAACGATAAGAACGATCCACCCCTTTAATTAGCTTTTAAAATCACTAAATAGTCGAATTGACGAGGTGTTTATCTATGACTAAGTTTCATCCTGAATACATGATCACCATGAAAGATTTCGTTAAAGAACACTCGATTTTATTACGACAACAAACCCAAGAGGTTACGATACCTGTGACTAAAGAGGACAGACATACATTATTCGCGATGCTACAATATTTAAAAAACAGTCAAGATCCAAATCTAGCAACAAAATATAAGCTTCGACCTGGGAGTGGACTATCTGCTAACCAAATCGGTGTAGATAGACGAATGTTTGCTGTCCTTTTTAATGGCACCGAATTAATGTTCATTAACCCTAAGATTATGAGTCATTCACTAAATATGATTTATTTACCTGAAGGAGAAGCTTGTCTGTCTGTTAATCGACCTGTCCATGGTTTTGTACCGAGATATGAGCGAATTAAGGTCAAAGCTTATGACATTGAAGGACAAGAGTTTATTGTACAGTTACAAGGCTATGGTGCAATCGTTGTGCAACATGAAATCGATCATTTAAATGGTATTATGTTTTATGACAGAATAAACAAAGAAAACCCTTTTAAACTACCAACAAACATTATAATTGAAAGCCTTTCTTCATTTCAGTAGCATTTTTTACTGATGAGGTATTCAATGAAAAAAGATTAGCAGACGTATTATTTGCCTGCTAATCTTTCTTGGTGCTCTTGGAATCGACGATGCACAGTCGCTTTACTTACTTCAAAGCCTAACCCTCTAAGCGTTATAGAAATTTCCTCAAAAGTAAATCCACGTTTTCGTAGCTTCACAATTTCTTCGACGGGTAGTTCCTTCCGCTCCTGTCCATGTGGATTACCCCGATTCGATAAATTATTTTCAGGACGATAGCCATTTTCTACAGCACGGCGCATACCTCGACGTATTTTAGCATTATGGATTCTACGCTGATACTCCTCTACAATTGCTAAAATCTCAAGCAGCATTGTATCCATTTCATTTAGTTGAACTGGTCCAGCATCACGCATTGAAAAAACATCTGTTGCTGATTTTTGCAATAAATGCAACACCGCCATCCTTGCGTTCCCACGTCCTAAACGTGTTTCATCCTGTACAAAAAGAGCATTAATCCCCTTTTCTTTAATGAAATCCAGCATTTCTAGTAGGCCATGGCGTTCTACATCATAGCCGCTATGCTTATCCTTAAAAACACCTTTCACCTCATAGCCTTGCTCTCTAGCGTAGCGCAGTAACTCTTCCTGCTGGCGCTCTAATGAGGAGCTTTGTGTTTCTTTTTCAGTACTTACACGGCAATAGACAACAGCCGACAATTGATTATTTATCATTATTCATTTCTCGCAATTTCGATAGTATTGATGGGATTGGCTTGATCATTCACTACAGGAATGACCAAAGATTTTCCTGCCACGATTTTAATATCCGCTAATTCATTTTCTGTTTTAACAAGCTTAATCCAATCATCTGTATTCATTTTACCACGGTATTGTTCTGCTAACGACCACAAGCTATCTCCATGTTCGATTTGAATTTCTGCGTAATTAACATCTCCCGGATCAGTTATGTAAAGGTATCCTGCAAATAGCAGACAAGCTCCTAATAAAATTGAGATATGTGTATTTTTCTTTAACCAAGTCATCATCGTTACCCCTTTTCTAGAATGTTTGTTCGGAATGTATGTTCTCATAATAAAGCGAACAAATGTTTTTGTCAAACACTTTTCGAACCTATGTTTGCATACGTGTTCGCATTCTGCTATACTATCAAATAAGAAGAATGATATTAGAAAAAAGAGGTGAGCAATCATGAAAAAAGTTTCGAAAAGGCAAGAGGACATTTTAGCTTTCATTAAGGAAGAGGTGCGTGCTAAGGGATATCCACCATCTGTGCGTGAAATTGGCGAAGCCGTTGGACTTGCTTCAAGTTCAACTGTTCATGGTCATTTAGCTCGACTAGAGCAAAAAGGCTTTATTCGTCGAGATCCAACAAAGCCACGTGCCATTGAAATTCTAGAACCTGAGGAATCTATTCAAAAGCAAAAAGTCATTCATGTGCCACTTGTAGGGAAGGTTACAGCCGGTTCTCCTATTACAGCTATTGAAAACATTGAAGAATATTTCCCACTTCCAGATACGTATGGTACAAGTGAAGATCAGTTATTCATGTTAGAGATTATGGGTGAATCTATGATTGAAGCGGGAATTTTAGATGGCGATTTAGTTATTGTGAAGCAAAAGGCAACAGCAAATAACGGAGATATTGTTGTGGCAATGACAGCAGAGGATGAAGCCACAGTCAAACGTTTCTTCAAGGAAAAAAACCATTTCCGTTTACAACCTGAAAATTCATCAATGGAACCTATTATCGTCGATCAAGTTTCCATTTTAGGACAAGTTGTAGGGCTTTATCGTCGTGTGCATTAATGAGTAAATTAGGTTTTGAGGATTATGTGTTCCTTTTAAGAGCATGTATCCTCTTTTTTACGCAAAAAAAAGAATCCTTACGATTGGATTCTTTGTATGACGCCCATTCTATGCTTCCTTATTAAATTTTAAACAAGCTTCAACAAATGCTGAAAAAAGTTTTTGTGCATGCTCATCTCCTGCTATGGCTAGTTCCTCAGGGTGCCACTGAACAGCCAAGCAAAATGGTAGTTCCTCATGAACCACCGCTTCGATAATACCATCACTTGATTTTGCTGCCACTTTTAATTTCTCAGCTAATACATTCACTGCCTGATGATGAAACGAATTTACAGCAACTTTCTCTTGTTCTAAGATAGTTGCTAATAAATTATCAGCAATAATCTGTACATAATGGGTAGCTACAGCTCGATCTGATTGCTGCACATGTTTGAGCAGCTTGGTACTATAATGGTCACTATCAATGTCCTGATACAAAGTACCACCTAATGCAACATTTAACATTTGAATACCACGACAAATACCAAAAATAGGCATTTTACGAATGAAAGCTGCTTCAATTAACGCTAACTCAACTGTATCTCTCGCTGGATGAATTCTCCCTAGTTTAGGTGAAGGCTCTGCCCCAAATAAAAAGGGATGAACATCATAGCCCCCCGATAACAACAAGCCGTCTGTAAGGGCAAGAATTTGGGTAGCATCCGCCTCAACGCCTAGCGGGATTATCAGTGGGATCCCACCTGCCTCAATGATACTTTTGCTGTAAGCAGCATTTAAACGAGAGGACAAATCATCCTCCACAAAAGCTGTAATGCCAATAATTGGTTTCACTTGATTCCCTCCACATACTTGAAGATTCAACATTTACCAAAAGCCTACATACCAATTGATTAATGAATCACCATAGAAATAAACAATGACAGCGGCTAATGCAATAGACGGCCCAAAAGGAATGGGTGTTTTTCTCCCCTGCTTGTTCTTAGTTAGCACGACAAGCCCGACAATCATGCCAATGATTGCAGCTAAAAATAACGTTAACAGTGTATGAATTGTACCAAGAACGAATCCAATTAAAAAGAATAATTTAATATCGCCTCCACCCATACCACCGTTCGATATCACAGCAATAATATATAATATGCCGAAACCGACAATTGCACCGACAAGACAGTCCCACCAGGGTGTTAATGGTGACAATACTCGTCCAATAACGAGAAAGGGTAAAAAGAATAAAAGCACCTTATCTGGAATCAACATATAGGCCAAATCCGAAACGATAATAATGACTAACAAGGAGATAAAAAATAGCGCTACTATCCATTCTATGCTCCAACCTAGCTGCCAATAAGCAAAGGCAAATAAAAATCCTGTTGATAATTCGATTACTGGATAAATCCAAGCTATTTTATTGCCACAACTCCGACATTTACCTCCCAAAAACACATAAGATAAGACTGGCACTAAATCCAGCGCCGTCAGTTGCCTCTGACACTTAGTACAATGTGAAGGAGGATGTACAATCGACTCCTTTTGTGGCACACGTAAGCCTACCACATTAAAAAATGAGCCAAAGACAAGCCCAAATAAAAATATGAAGATTGTATAAGCCATTTCCAATTTATTTTCCTCCTAAACCAATAGGCGCCCATACAAATGAAGTATGGTACGCCTATCCATGCAATTATTGTTGTTCTTCGTAATAGAAGGTTGTCACTTGTATGGTAGCTTGTAAAGTAAGATCCGCATCTTTTTCTAATTGGTCCTTTTCCCCAGGTAATTTGAATTCGATGGTATCAGTTTTCATCACACGCTCTAATTGTTCAATTTCCTGTAAGAAGCTCTCTAGAGAATTAAAATCAAGCGCCCCAACCTCTAATATAAAAGTAATGAGCTTTAAATTAGATGGTAACGAATCCTTTGAAATAGATGAAATCGGTGACCTAGTAATCTTGTTATCCTGTTCACCATTAACCTCTTCTTCAGCTTGCTCCAACATAGTAAGGTCTTCCGATACATCTGCTTGTGAAAAAGCCGCATCATCATTCTGAACTGTTAATGACTTTATGCGTGTCCCTGTCACCTCTTCGATCTCAGCTAAATCTAGTATGATTTTTTCAACTGCTCTTGTAGCAGGTAGTTTCTGCCTTAACGCTAAAACATTGATAGTCGGCTGGCCCTGCTCCTTGTCTAATTGAGCTAATTGTTCTTTTACATTAGAAATCTCTTGCTGTATCTGTGATACACTACTCTCTTTTGCTTCTACTTCATTTAACTTGGGTAATAATAAATAATAATAAAGCGCAAATAAAATAGCGAATATAAGAGCCAGTAACAACATAATAGATGAATTTTTACTACTCGTTAATTTATTCATGAGCGTGCTCCTCCAGCTAAATACATAAAGTCGATTGTAGCTGTAATGGACACTGAATAACGTGGCACTTCTTTAAATTTTTGTTCAGGCGTTAATTCCTTATGTTCACCAATCTCTATATCAAAATTTGACACTGTATTAATTTGTGCGTCCGTAAAATAACTACTCTTTAAAAGTCGCTCTATATATTTCGATATATCAGTCATCGTTTCAAAATCCACTTCAATATTAACTGTATTCTCCCCAAAAACGTAGCTACGCAAATATGTTTGAGTTGGTAGTAAAGTTTTCGTTTCATCAATTAATGGGGTTACGGGATATGAAACACCTTGAATAAAGGTAACAGACTCCTCCAGTGACCCGTGATTAACACTTTGTCTTGCATCTAGCTCTTGCTGTAATTGTTCATATTGTGTTGTTAATGTCTTTTCCTCAGCAGACAAACGTGAAAAATCACTCTTAGATGTGAAAAATAAAAATAGTAAATAAGCGACTATTAGACCTACAATGACCGTTACCAAGCTATAAAAAAGCTTTGGAGTAGTAGACCTTTTCTCAAGTTGTGGTAAGAGGTTTATATCTGGAACCATTAATGAACCTCCTTCAAAGCTAAGCCTAGCAACGTTGAAAATTCTTTTTTAAAGTGAGGAAAGAACTTCTCAATTATTGCTTCATCAACAATCATCAAAGGTGTCTCTAAATTAGAAGATAATAGGGTTCCTATTGATTTGAGTAATGGGTTATCGCCAAGCATTATGATTTCATCTACTGTTTTTTCCCCTTTATGTAAAGAAAACTTAAAGAAGTTCATCATTCGATCGATTTCTAAAACCTGATCCATAACGACCATCTGGTAATCTTCTGTTTCACCATTGTAAAGGAATTGGTAGCTAAACTCATTGACGTTTTTGCCCTGCCATTGCGCCATATCAGTTTCAATCGATTGATAACGTAAAAACTCAACTTGTCCGTTTGAAAAGATACTGATGGAAAGTTCATTAATAGACCATTCAGCAATTAAATATGTTTTATTTGGCACTAACATTGACATATGTTCTAATAAACGTATATTGCATAATGCGCGAATATCGACAGCTTCAGGGTCCAAAGAGACATCTAACAACATCCCTACCATTTTCGTAATTTCCTCTGAAGGTGCTGCAAATAATATTGCCTTGCCGTCCTCCGCATCGGGATCATAAACATCAATTAAAGGGTCCTGAAAAGGTAAATGAATGGAATGGCCCAATTCCATTTCAGCATATCCTCGTAATTCCTGAGGTTTAACATCTTTAGGATGCTCAAAACTTTTTAATAAAACAGTTGTATCAGGGACAAACATACGAACAGCCTGTTTTTTTCCTGTCCATTTCACAACCTGTTCTTTAATAATTTCAAAAAGGGACACTTCATCTACGATTGCTCCATTTTCAACGATGTCAGCTGGTAAAGGGTATTCATAGCCTTGCCAATGACTGGGCTCTGGTCCTTTCGCCACAATCGCACGTAGCACATAATCCTTCAGTTCAATCGATACATGCGACTTTCTCTTTCTCTTAAACATGTGAAAAGACCTCCTTTTCCTACTCAGTAAAATGATTTTATCAATTAGTCATCCATTCCCCAGCCAGAAACACAAGAAAACTTGCGTCTCTGGATGGGTTGGGAGGACTGATTAAGGAGTTGTAGTATCTCCTCCAGCCGGTTTTTCTCCTGCACTTGTTAATGCCTTATTTAGGTCTGCTTCAGATACCGTTTTTTCTTTCAATTTAAGATCAGTTTTCATATCACCGAATTTAGGGTAAGTAATTGACCATACTTTACTTTTATAAGTAACCTCTGTATTACTGTCTAATATAATTCCATCTACAAAATCTTCTAATTCAGTTGCTGCACATGTTTCATCTATTCCACAAGCCCCATCAATATAAGCAATCTTAGCTCCAGCTAGAATATTTGAAGCCTCTGCTAAAATAGCACGGTCCTTAGATTTAGCAATAATATTACCAATTGCAGGTACAGCGATTGCTGCGATAATTGCTAGGATAACAATTACAGCTAAAAGTTCAACCAACGTTAAACCTTTCTCATTTTTCAATAGTTTTTTATTTTTCCATTTTTTAAACATAGAGAATTCCTCCTTGATAGTTTTATATGAAGTGTGAAAACACGGTCTTCTAATTCAATTTCTGAATAGGTTTTAGTTAATTACAATTTACATATTTTCATATAATTGGAACATTGGTAAGAATATAGCCGCAACGATTACGCCTACTACAAGGGCCAGCACTACAATCATTAATGGCTCTATTAATGACTTGATTGTATCTACGCCACGATTTACCTCTTCTTCATAAAAATCAGCAATCTTTTCAAGCATATAATCCAAGGAGCCTGTTTTCTCACCAATTGATGTCATTTGTGTAACAAGAGGTGGAAACAGCCAGCTTTTTTCAAGTGGCTCCGATAATGTGCCACCCTTCTCTAAATTATCGCGGGCCTCCAGCACTACTTTTCCCATAACCGGATTGCCACCAACCTTTTCGACGATTGTTAATGCTTGTAGAATAGGCACTGAGCTGCTAAAAAGCGTTGACAAAGTTCTTGTCATTCTCGCTATAACATCCTTTTGCAAAAGCTGTCCAAAGATAGGTATGCGAAGTAAAAAAACATTAACTGCATAATGAAACTCTTTATTATTTTTATAGAAATAGCGTGATCCCACTACTAATACTAATAACCCTAAAATCACAAGGTACCAAAATTGAATGAGCCAATCACTAATACCTACAACAATTACCGTTATTAACGGCATTTCCAAATTCATTTCTTTAAAAGCGTCCATAAAGGTAGGCACAATAAAAACCATTAAAAACATGCCTACCACCAGTGTTAAAAGAGACAATATTGCTGGATAGGTCATTGCTGATTGTATCTTTTTCTTGATGTTATATTGCTTTTCAAGTGTGCTTGACAGGCGATCTAATGTATCGTCAACGTTACCAGTAGCCTCTCCTGCACGCATCATATTGACAAAAAGCAATGGAAACACTTTGGGATGTTTACCTGCTGCATCTGAGAATGCAGTCCCACTTCGAATTTCCTCTTCAACCTGCATCAATGCTCGCTTTAGCGGTTTACTCCGTGTTTGCTCACCCAAAATATGCGTTGCTTCAACAACAGGGACACCAGCACGAATTAATGTCGCATATTGCCGACAATAAATTACAAAATCTTGATGCTTCACTTTTGTACCAATGGCAATGTCCTTATGTAAAATGCTATTTGATTCTTGAAGTTCTCGCGCATTTATTCCTTGTGCACGAAGCTTTTCCATAGCAATTTTTTTATTCGGTGCTTCAATAATTCCCTTTTTAGGTGCCCCAGTTTTGGTGCGACCACTATAACGAAATACAGTCAACTATAATCACCAGCGTTCATGTATGGTCGTGCATCCTCTAGCGTAATCTTCCCTGTAGCAATTAGATGCTGCATAGAAGATTCCAATGTGTGCATGCCTAATGCTTTACTTGTCTGCATTACACTTGGTATTTGGTGAATTTTTTCATTACGAATTAAATTCGAAATGGCAGGAGCCTGAACTAAAATTTCTGTCGCAGCAATGCGCCCTTTTACATCTTTACGAACAAATAAACGCTGAGAAATAATACCTTGCAGGACATTCGCAAGCTGGACTCGAATTTGACTTTGCTGATGTGGTGGAAATACATCAATAATTCGGTCGATTGTAGTTGGTGCACTACTTGTATGAAGCGTTGCCATTACTAAATGTCCGGTTTCAGCAGCCGTGATAGCCGTTGAAATCGTTTCATAGTCTCGCATCTCCCCAACTAAAATAATATCTGGGTCTTGACGCAATGAAGCACGTAAACCATTTGCAAAGCTTATTGTATCAACACCTACCTCACGCTGATTGATAATAGACTTTTTATGAGTATGCAAGTATTCTATTGGATCCTCTAACGTAATAATATGCTTTGATCTTGTCTCGTTGATATGATCAATCATTGCTGCTAATGTAGTTGATTTACCTGAGCCTGTTGGGCCAGTTACTAAAATTAAACCTTGTGGTTTTTCTGCAAGCTTATATAATACCTGCGGCATATTAAGTGCTTCAATGGAAGGAATTTTTGCCTCAATTAGACGAGCAGCTATCGTCACTTCATTTCGCTGATGATAAGCATTTACACGGAATCGACATTTCCCAGGCAATGAAAAGTTAAAGTCAGTTTCTCCCTTTTCCTCAAACTCCCGTTGTTTATGTACAGGAAGAATGGTATGAACCATTTCCTTCAATTCTTCTGAATCTAATGGTTCTGCACCATAATGTTCCAACTTCCCATGAATACGATAGACTGGTGGAATACCTTTTGTTAAATGAAGATCCGATGCTTTTTCTTCAAACGCACGTGTTAATAATTCGACGATTGAATATGATGTCATTTTTATCACCCCTACTCTACACTTGCAACACGTAAAATTTCTGACGTTGTTGTTTGACCTGCTACAACCTTTAATAGTCCATCTACTAATAAGGTGTGATAGCCTTTTTCGTTCATATAATCACGTAGAACCAAATCACCTACATGATTTAAAATCATATCTTTCACTTGGCGATCAACTGGAAGGATTTCATGAATCGCTATACGTCCTCGGTAGCCAGTGTTGTTACATGCCGGACAACCACGTCCTTTCTTACCTTGGGTAACACCTTCCACCCCATTTACCTCTAGTATTTCTAGTTCACGTGAGGTGAATACATATGGTTCAGCACAATCACGACAAACTTTACGTACAAGTCGTTGAGCCATAATACCTACAAGTGAGGAGGATAATAAAAACGGTTCAATGCCCATATCATGTAAACGTGAGATGGATTCTACTGCACTATTAGTATGCAGCGTACTTAACACTAAATGTCCTGTAAGTGAGGCACGTATAGCAATTTGAGCCGTTTCAAGGTCTCGGACTTCACCAACCATTACAATATCAGGGTCCTGTCGTAAAATCGAACGTAACCCCACCGCAAACGTTAAGCCAACATCTTCTTTTACTTGAATCTGGTTAATACCATCTAACTGATATTCCACAGGATCCTCAACCGTAATGATATTGACTCCTTCTTCATTTAAATGAGATAACGCTGCATATAGTGTAGAGGATTTACCAGAGCCTGTTGGTCCCGTAATAAGCATCATACCGTTTGGTCGGGCAATCATTGTCCTAAAAAGTGTTTCATTTGTTGCGCTAAAGCCTAATTTATCAATATCATTGGAAGAATTGGTCAAATCTAAAATACGCATGACAACTTTTTCTCCAAAGACGGTCGGTAATGTAGCTAAACGTATATCAACTGGTCTGAAATTGGCGTTCGTTTTTATACGTCCATCTTGAGGAATACGATTTTCTGTAATATTTAAATTGCCCATAATTTTAATACGAGCCAATACGACGTTTTGCATATGTTTTGGTAATGATCGCTCCGTACGAAGCACACCATCTACTCTATAACGTACACGTAGGTCTGTTTCTTGTGGATCAAAGTGAATATCACTTGCTCTTTGTGCTACACCATTGGCAATAATTTGATTCACTAAGCGAACAATTGGTGAGTCATCATTCTCAATCTCGTCTTGCGTTTCAGTATTAGTTGCTGCTAAATCTAACATCGCAGCGTCCATCGACTCCTGCAAATCATAGTATTTTGTAATCGTGCGGTATAAATCATCTTTCGCTGCAATACTTGTCTCGATTTGACAGCCTGTCGTCATACGGACTTCTTCGATAGCAAAATAATCCATCGGATCTTCCATCGCAATAAATAATTTATTTTTCTCTTTGCGGATAGGCATAATATTTGTCCGCTTAGCCAACTCAGCAGGAATTAATTGCAATAATTCAGGACTGATTGAAAATTGATTTAAACTAATATGAGGAATACCAAGTTGAAATTCTAGTACTTCAATGAGTTGCTGCTCCGTTAAGAAATTTTCTTTAATTAGAAAATCACCTAACTTCTCATTTTTCAACTTAGTAGTTAATGCGTACTCTAGTTGTTCAGCTGTAATAACGCCTGATTCAACAAGTAAATCCCCTAAACGTTTACGACCTGACTTCATTGCCATAAAAATACCTCCAAATTATCACGGACTTGTTTGTATAAAATTACCACCTTTATCATAATAACCATAGACAATTTCTGGTCCATCTTCTTCTGGTGTTGAAGGTGTTATATCATGTAAACCATTGCCATCTAAATCCATCTCTAGATCAGGATCTGATACACTTTGTCCTGCGTTTTTTGTTGGCGGAGTGACAGTAATAGGCTCCTGTGATGAACGTGTAATAATGCGATTTTTTGGTGCATAGTAATCTCTGCTGATGAACTGTTCTTCCGTTGCACCGTTCTCTACAATGGAACGATGAACTTCAACTCTCACCCCTTCTTTGCCCTCTTGTTCCACACGTTCTTGACCAGCCTTTAAATTATCTGAATAACGGTAAATAGTTCGTGGCTTAACGATTTTATCTTTACTTACACGAACCGTAATATCTTTATCTTTTTCTGCTGTAAATAGTTCTATTTTTAATTGATTGCCCTCAATTGTAGCTTTCATTTTGCCTAATTGATTAGAGCGATTGATAAATTGTAAGTCTTTCGCTAATGCAGCGTTGATATCCGCTTCAATTCCGAGTTGTAAATAGCTTGGTTTTATTTGTTGAGAATGTCTTTCTAAAATTTCATACTCTGTTTGGAGAATCACACTATAGAGGATGGATGCCACAAAATCTAAACTAGCATCATTTACAGTTCCTGCCTGTTCACCTAAAAGTGAAAGCAAAGAAAATGATTGATTTGGTATAAGAGTGACATCATTTAATAACGGAATTAGTTTTGCAACCCCTTGTTCATTCGCTGGTAAATCCTCCATTTGAAAGGAAATCCTTTCTTTCATTTGCAAAGCATCAGCATTGATTACTGCTTCAACCTCATGCTCTTTCAAATAACTTGCTTGTATTATTATTTTTTGAAGTGTTTTATTAGTATCTAAAATACCCATTTCATTTAGTTCCTGAATAACAGTATCATTGACAGTTACAGGGATGGGGATATGTACTACTTTGTCATTTTTCCAAAAGGCATACCAAGGTTTTTTTGTCAGCATTTCAAACTGAGAAATAGCTGCAGTAGTATCAAAAATTAATTGTTTTGGGTCAATTGTCTTGGTGACATCAGTACCTTTAACAGTTATTTCTGTTTGTTGCCAGTCTAAAATTGCCTGTTCCACAGTTGGTAATAAATTTGCACTATTAATATCAGAGACTTTTACACTACCAATTGTTGAACTCTTTGTCTCTCCACTAGCAAAAACTTTCCCGTTTATTATAAAATTCGGAAGACAGACTACAGCTAGGATAAATATCCCTATCAATGATACAGTAATGGTTATATTTTTTTTCATCTGTCAATCCCCCTTAAACACCGCAAATTCCTAATTTAAAACTTTATACTCATTCAAATATTAGGATACATTATTTTTTACTACATTACACTACTATAAACCTAATATATTTTTAATTTTCTTCTCAATATCTATAGAAATTTCACGAATTAGACTAGTTTATCTTTTAGATAATGTTATATTATCGTTATAAATACTTTATTACTAGTCGATATGAATCATACTTATGGAATCACTCTTTTATCAAAACATCATACACTAAATTTTTAATTAGTTCATTTAGTACAAAAACTTATTAAGGGGCGATATTATTGCAAAAATCTTTAAAAAATGAAGGTGGCTTTTCATTAATTGAGGTCGTTTCTTCTTTAATTCTAATTACAATAATACTGCTTTCATTTTTCGGGTTATTTATTCAATCTAACAAAACCTCCAAAACTTCTAGCACAATTGTAGATTCTACTTATTTAGCTCAAAATGAAATGGAAAATATATTTAGAGAAATCAAAGGCAGAACAGAAGAACAATTAGCTGCACAATTACTCTATACAAGTACAGACAATCCTCAAAAAATTAGTTGTAGTAAGAATAATAAATTTTCAACAATTTGGAGCTATGAAAAACAGTTGGAAGGTAGACGTTTTATTCTAACTATCAAGCGCCATTGTCAATATGAATATCTCAATAGTATTGTTATCGAAGTTTATGAGAAAGAAGTATTAAAAAGCAAGATAGAAAATATTTATAGTAGGAAGTGAAATATATGTGGTTAATAAAAAACAACAGAGGTTTTACACTCGTGGAGGTACTTGCAGCTATCTTAATTTTAAGCATTGTTTCAACTATTCTTTTTAGTATACTTGTGTCTAGTAAAGAAACAAATAATAAACAACTTGAAAATAATGATCAGCTAACAGAGATGTCTTATGTTTTAAAACTCATTACGAAAGATATGAGAAAAACTATTACATATGATCCTACTAATTCAACATTTAAAAACAGAGATGGTTCTGTTCAATACACATATATCTTTGATACTGAAAAAAATACGATTAATCGTAACAACGAAATTATTGCCACTAATATTCATTCATTTTCTTTAACAAGAATTGGCGACTCCATTTCCATAAATATTGAAAGTAATAACGAACATACAATCTCTACACAACTATCCTTTAGGAGTGGTGACGGTGCAAAAGATGAAGAAAAACCTACTAAATGATGAAGGCTTTTCATTTTTATTAGTTTTTTTAACCATTATATTAGTGACGACTTTAGGTCTAGGCTTACTTGCAGTATCCTCAAATTCCTTAAAGCTCTCTAAGCACGAGCGAGAAGATCAATCCATTTATTACATTGCTGAGGCAGGAGTCAATTACGAAAAAGCAATTTTATTAGAAAAAGCGAATGAAGCTTATCAAAGTGCAAAAGCAGAATACGATCGTTTACCAATTCAACAAAAAAAATATGAAAAATTTGTGGAACTATATGAAGAAAATATTAAAAGTATCATTGAACCACTATTAAGTGCTAAAAGCACTATAAATAATTTTGAAAAACAATTAGGAATGCAGCCTACCGCCCATATTACCCTTAAAAAAGACTCAGATAAGGATCTTCGATATTGGATAACTTCTATCGGTACTTATGAAGAGTCCCCGTTACAAAAAAGAGAACTACAGCAAAGTGTAGACTTTGTACTTGATGCCGAAACAACTAAAAATAATGGCGGAAATGACGAGGAAAATATAAATACTGTTACTCCTGACTTTGCTGTCCAAACTAAGGGCAATATTAAGCTAACAGGTGGGGCATCAATAAAGGGAGATGTAGCTACTGACACCGGTATAATTTCCTTGGATGGTGGTTCATCTATTTCTGGTACTGTAGGTGCTTCAAGTGATAATTTCCAATACCCATCTTGGATGGGGGATTTATCAAGCAAACTTACTCAAAGTAGTAAATATCCTGATTCAAGTATCCTGCCTTTATTCCCTATTGAGAAAATGCACCAATTATCACAATTACCAGTTCCTCCAAATCAAGAAGTCATCAAAGATCCACACAACAAAACGTTAATTATTAATAATGGACATTTTTTAGCTGATAATTGGATGACTAATAACTATACTTTACATTTAAATGGTGATACACATTTCAAACAATTCAAAGTTGATCAAAATAATACGTTGACTATAAATGTAGGAGATACAGATAAAAATCTATATATCGAAGATTTTAATATACTACAAGGGCATATTAAAATTGTAGGAACAGGAAAGCTAAATGTATTTATTAATAATACTTTAAATTTAAAAGGATCTTTAAACAAGAACGGGAATGCTAATCAAATAAATTTATATTATAATGGAACATCAGCTATCACTGTCGCAGGAGAAACACAAAGTGCTGCCTCTCTTTATTCTAAACAAGCCAATTTAACATTCACAGGGGGCATAGGATTAACAGGTAATATATATACAGGAGCAAATAAAGTTACTTTCAATGGTGGTTCGAACTCAATCGGTCAACATATTATCGCACCAAATGCTTCTGTCATTTTAGAAGGTGGTGCTCATATTAAAGGAGCTATTATTTCAGATAATTTAATGGCTAATGGAGGTACTTCCGTTACATTTACAGAAGGCACCATTCAACCACCTTCTTCAGGACATACCGAAATTGGCGATCCTATCACTTTAATAAAGGAAAATGAATTAGTAGAACAATAGAAAAAAGAGATTCCAAAATGGAATCTCTTTTTATTTATCTCCTCAACAACCTACCCGACAGCAGCATGCCAATACCACCAATCGTAATAAATAGAATCGCTCTAATTAATAAATCAAGTGCAGATAAGTCGAAGAAAATAAGCTTAATAAACGCAAAGACTAAAATAATAAAACCTGTCGTACGTAGTGTTTTTAATTGATGTGTGGCACCAATCCATAGCGACACACTTGCCGTCAAGAATAATGTTATGGTTGTGAAAGCGATGCTCAGCTTCCAATCAAGTACGTTGTTATACGTAAATTGATGGATAAGCCCCCAAATAGAGATCATCGTGAGCACGATACCAGCACTTACAATAGCATCTACATATTTCCCTAGACGTTCTTCGTACAATCGATAAATAAGTCCTTTTACAAGAATGTCCACGATGATTGCTACTAGTACCGCGATATATACGAATCTTGTCATAATATTTAAGCTTTCCATCATGGTCGTCTTGGTGCTGATCATTAATGAGAATAGCAGGAAAAATGCGCCGAGAACAGGGGTTAATGCCTGCCCTTTGTATGATTCAGCTACTAACAGTGAGCCTGCAAATAGTGCAGCTAACACGATACACATCATATAAGGAATTCCATTTGTTGTCGTAAAATAAACAGAATCTAGTTTGCCAATATAAGCTAAGAAATAACCAGTTGTGACCACCGCTAAAATATCAATGATATACAAATCCTTCATGGCCTTTTCAAAAGGTGTTAAAGTCCCTTTTGGTCTTCTTGCATATAAGTATAGTAAGACTAGATAGATAATCGGCATGAACAAACTTAGATGATTAACGCTGAAAAATGGTGTTGGTTCATGAAAGACAAAGTTTAGCGAGAATGTTATCACAAGGGAAAACGAAGTGACGACCTTCATCATACTTGCCCGTATGCGCAAACTCATCATCACACCTGCAAATGCAATCAACGGATACAGTAAATCATCTACTTTATTTGGTATATTCATTAAAAGTATCGTATTACATAGTGTGATAAATGCGAGTGTTACAGCACTATCAAATACTTCTTGCCATTTTTGGCGATAGCTATAAAACGCTAATGCGCCAAATAAACCGATGAAGATAAGTAGTAGCATTTCACCGTAGTCAAGCGTACGGATGATAAGATTCATCAGCAATAAGCTAAATGAGCCTAAGGAAAATTGAAGTCCTATATGAAGAGGCTTCCATTTGGATTGTGCGTTATACAATAGACACCAACTTGCATAAAAGATTGCTAGAATCACAAGTAAACCAAGTGCGAAAACAACTTGCTTGTCAGTATTCATAAATGCTACAACACTTACTGCTAGCACAGAGAAGAATGTGGCGATATAGAGAGCCAGCTTTTGCTTGTGCTGATAAATGACCACTTGCAATGAAGCAAATAATATCATCACAAAAAGCAAGATAATGACGGCACTAAAATCCATATATTCTAGTAAATAAGGTAGTAATAACGATGTAAAGGCAACAAAAATGGTAAGTGCTTCATTTTTCTTAAAGTAGCTAATCGCAATACCATAGCCAATATACAGAATCGTAATACCTAATGCCGGTGTCAGAGCAATGATTTCGTATAAAATGGCACTAGCTGCAGTAGTTAAAATACCAACAATAAATGCCCCACCATATAATGAAATGGTGATAGCTGGTGAGCCAACTTTTCTACGTTCCAATACGTAGGCGATTACCGCCAATCCCACCGATAACGCAAAGGCGAGGATGATTTTCACGCCATTCGATAAATAACCATAATCACTGACAAGTTTTAGACCCCAAAGTACGCCCATCACTAAAATAACCATGAATACTTTTGGCAGTGCCCACATAACACGCTCCTCCATCGATGGCTGTGGTTGCACTTCTTTTTCCGTTACTTTGGTCGGTATAGGCTTCGACTCCAATGACGGTTTTGGTTTTATTGGTTTTATTGGTTCTGATTGCTTGATCATCGACTGTCTGGCATCAAGAGTATTTATTTTTTCAGTATTTTGAGTACCTTTTAACGAAGACAACTCCTGACGTAAATCTGCCATTTCCTCCTCGAGCTTAGCAATTCTTCGCTCCAATTCAAGGGACATTCAATCATCCTCCCAACTTTATCAATTTTCTAACATTATAACATATTTATCCTTATTGTAAAATTACACTTTTCGTTTAATTTATCTCGGTCTTCGATACATTAAGGCACGCTCACTATCACTGGTGCCTCTTGTCGTTGGATCCACAATAACGCCGATTAACACAAGAATGGATAAAACTGTATTTAAAATAGAAGAAATTTGCTCACTCATCGCACCTGTTAAATCATAGCCAAAAATAGCCGCCACTTGTTGTGCGAGTAGGAGTAACAATGAAAATAGCCCTAGTAGAAATGGTATATGTTGAAGACGAACCTTCCAATTAATTCTCATAAAAGCTCACCTCCCCCCCTCTTGCCACAGTATATGCATAATGGTTATGTGACACATATGCAAAAATGGAACTCTTGCCAAGTTACTAGGGATTTTTAATAATATTTTGCGGCCTAAACTATTTTCAGTTGGACGGCTAGGCAGGTTTTATCACTAATGTCATGCTCATATATTTAGTTAGGTTGCATCTTGTAACAGATGCCCACCAATTAACTGAAAACGAGGGTGATTAAAATGGTGTATGAGTGGAACACAGTGAGGGTAGTTGCTTGCTTAAGTATTGTGTTATTACATGCTACGACCAATATTGAAATTATTAATGGCTATATCGATCAGCCATACTATCAGTTTTTTAGACTATTGTTATGTTTCGCTACACCAACTTTTATCTTATTATCCATTTTGATTTTAGCTAAACGCTATCAACACCAGCTACCTCCTCATTTTTTATGGCGACGTTTTCAGTTTATTGTCATACCGTTTGTAGCTGCAGGTATTTTATATGCAGCAAACGCAGCCTTTCATTATAATGAAAGCTTTTTGGATGCGTTATATCGACATATTGTTTTAGGAGACTTTTCAGGATGGTTTGTTATGACCATCTTTCAGCTTTATATTCTCTTCTTTGTTATAAAAAAATATCAGCTATCCAGCATTTGGTTCACACCCATTTTGTTCTTACTCGGAATTTTCTATATGACTCTTGCGAATTTGAATATCGACTATTTCATACAAAATGAGCATGTTATGCGCTTACTCTTTATAGGCTGGCTCCCTTATTTTGCAATAGCGTATCTTATTGGTAGTCATTATGAAAAAATCGCTAAGTACCTCGTCAAATATAAATTCTTCACAGTACTATCCGTCATACTTGCAATAGCTATTTTATATACAAACTATTATTTAGGTGCTCAACAGATTACATCGAGAAGAATCGATATCATGCTATTCGTATTGGCAATGACGTTTTGTATTTTAGCATTTGCTCAAATTTTGCCCAAGCTCCCCTTCATCCATATTCTAAGCCGCTACTCCTTTGGTATCTTTTTAATTCACTGGCTGATTCAAGAATATCTAGCACCCTATAGCGCATTACTTCCTAGCCCTTTCCTTCAAGTCATGGCTCTTTTTCTGTCCAGTTTACTCGTCTGTATGTTGCTTATAAAAATCATTTCTTTTGTACCTTTTAGCGCGTATTTGATAGGAAAGTCTCATCAAAAACAGCCATCTCGTAATTGAGAGGGCTTTTTTCATGGAAAGAAAAACAATATCCTTTACCTGGTATAGAACAAATAAAATTGGAACCAATTAAGTTACTCACATTTCATTCTGATACCTTGTATAAGAAAATTTGTAAAAAATTAAAAAAGAGCCAAATGAAAATTAGCTCTTCTATTTCCAAATATATATAATGTAACACGTTGTTTCGAAATACTTACTTGAAGCTGTGTAATATCTAGTGGAGTGTATGTAAAAAGAGATTAACTTATTTTGAACTTCACAAAACTACAAAAAAATCCTATAAAAAAGACTTCCAAGCGGTGGTCATGGTTGTTACCTTTTTCATAATTCATTATCTAAACGAGCTGGATAAGTAAAAAAGCTCTGCAGACACATTCTTTACAGAGCTTCTAGTAATTATTTTTCGATTAGTTTTAGGTATAAAACCAATTAGTTATTTGATAAGATGTTTATTATATTCAATCCACTTTTCCATCTCCCTCTGAACAGCTCTATTTTGCCATTCAAACCAAATCCCAGAACATTCACTACAATGACTGTCTATCCCATTCTTTCTATGCATATCTCTAAAAGTAAATATCGTTTTTTTACGACAACTGTAGCAATAGATTTCTTTTTCTTTATAAAATTCCATATTTAACCTACCTAATTAATTTATTCTTATTCATCTCCTTTTTGCATTGAAATTATTCTAAAGGTATGGGACATTTCAGATTTAAACGAATAAGAGTTCTCTATCGAATAGAAATTTTTTTATTAAGAGAAGGATTGTTTTAAAATATCAGATATCCTTTTGTTTACTTTCTTTACTAGAGTTGTTACAAAATTCAATTAAAAAAGAGGCAATCATATGCATGATTACCTCTGAATTTACATTTGAAAAGAAACAGATTTTTGAGAAATAAGTTTCTTATAGATTTACCACTGACTGGTTTTCTCCGCTCCTGCTAATTTACCCTTTCCATATGTCCCAATCGGCTAGCTATCCACACTATTATAAACCCACTGCCAGCTTGTTAGCTTCATTGGTACTGACACACTTCTTTTAACAAGACTCCAGTTAGGAATCTTATACCGCAATCTGACGCTTTCTTTATTACAGATAAGCTCCCGTTAGTTGAACAAGTGCCTTTTTTTCTATTGCACATTTTGGTCGAAGTACGATTTAATCTTCTGTGCATACTTTTTTTAGTTTTTTAACTACCAAGATGGCTAGTATTGACTGGTTAAAACCAAGCTC
The DNA here is from genome assembly GCF_009724685.1 of Lysinibacillus cavernae. Lineage (GTDB taxonomy): Bacteria > Bacillota > Bacilli > Bacillales_A > Planococcaceae > Lysinibacillus > Lysinibacillus cavernae. Next base: position 518,751 of record NZ_WMEF01000001.1, on the reverse strand, counting down.
GGAAAAGAGAATGAATTCCCAAAACGATATCTTCATTGCTTAATCCGCCAAAACCAATTTGCACCATTGACGCCTCAGCCTGGGTTTGTTTCTCCCAATAGCGGGATACTTCGTAAACCTTGACTCCCTTTTGAGCCGCTGCTCTAATTAACTCCTTTTCATCCATACCGTTATGCACACGCAATAAAATATGCAGCCCAGCATTCTCTCCTATTACCGTAACTTTTTCACCCATTAACTCCCGAATCGTCTCAATCAGAGTGAAATGTTTTTTATGATACACATTCCGCATTTTACGAATGTGAGCTTCCCAATGCCCTTTACTCATAAACAGTTCCAGTGTTTTCTGATGAAACCATGATACTGTTTGATCATACAATCTATAATCTTGCTTATTATAAAGTGCTATTAAATCTGGGGGCAGTATCATATAAGCGATGCGCAGAGAGGGCAGAAGACATTTGGAGAATGTTCCAAGATAGACAGTGCGTTGATTTGCATCTAGACTTTGGAGAGAAGGAATTGGTTTCCCGACATATCTAAACTCGCTATCATAATCATCTTCAATGATAATGCCATCTAGGTCTTGTGCCCATTTAAGTAATTGTATTCTCTTGGCGATAGGCATGACCATTCCGTATGGAAACTGGTGAGATGGGGTAATATAGACAATCCTAGATTTGCTCTCATATAACTTGGAAATGTTAATACCATCCTTATCTAAAAATATAGGATGGATACTGAATCCATTATTTCGAAAAATCGTACGAACTCCATCGTAGCCTGGTTCTTCAATCGCGATGTTGCTGTTAGTACTTCCAATTAAACTAGATAATATGTTAAGCAGATACTGAATACCTGCTCCTATAATTATTTGTTCAGGTGAGCAGTTCACCCCTCTAGAATCATACAGATATTTAGCAATTTCTACACGAAGACCATGTTCCCCTTGAGGATTCCCATAAGAGAACAACTCCACTTGTTCGGATTGTAAGCTTAGATTAGTTAACTTGCGCCAAGTAGCAAGCGGAAAGTGCGCAATATCCACATCACCATATAAAAAATCATATTGAATGGGAGCAGTGTCCGGTTCGATTAATTCAACAGGCTTTCTTTTATTTGAATACAGCGTAGGTAACTTGTCTAATTCCAATTCGACTACATACAAACCACTCCTTGGCCTACTTTGGACATATCCTTCGTCTATCAATCTGTGATAGGCCGATTCAACCGTATTGCGGCTAATATGTAGATGTGATGAAAGTGCACGGATAGAAGGCAATCGTGTCTTAGCCACCAGTTTTCCTCTTATAATATCTTTTTTGATGTGCTGATATATTTGGAAATATAACGGCTCTTCAGACTTTTCCTTTAGTAATATCGTAATTTCGATCATACTAGCCTCCTTACGCCCTTTACTGACCCCAAAATAACATTTAGATTTGTCACTACCCATGGAGCCAGTTGATTTTTACAATTATATCATTACCAGTCGAATATACGACTTTAGTTAACTCCCGTATTGTAAAGGAACAGCGTGCCTGTATCTGATGATTGGTTTACCCATTGTTTAGGAGGAGAATGAATTGGAAATAAAATCAAAAAATAACGAATCTCATCATGAAAGACAGCAATCAACTTCAACATTTGGAAAGTTCAACGAACACCCTGGCTATCGTCGGATGTTCGCCCCAAATAAACTCACAATCGGTATTTTTCTGCCGATTAAGTTCTATAAGGGTCAGATGGCTGACTTAAAAGGCCAAGCTGAAATCGTGGAAATGATCGATCAACTGAATTTTGCATCGATTTGGGTACGGGATGTACCCCTGTTTGATCCTAATTTTGGGGATGCTGGACAGGTCTTCGATCCATTTGTCTATTTAGCCTATCTTGCTGCAAGGACAAAGAATGTATCCTTAGCAACCGGAAGTGCTATTTTCACACTACGCCATCCCATGGACTTGGCAAAATCAGCATCATCTATCGATGTGCTGTCTGGTGGGCGTCTTATTCTTGGAGTTGCTTCAGGTGACCGAGCCATAGAATTTCCGGCTTACGGAATCGATGCCAACCACCGTGATGTGCGGTTCCGGGAGACGGTTGAATTTTTCCGCAACCTCGTTCAACATCAGCGACCTTCAATTCAATCGTCCCTTGGGCAAGTTAAGGGGGGAGAAATGCTTCCTAAACCTGCAACCGGTGATATTCCACTTATTGTTACAGGATCCAGCCAACAATCGGTTGGCTGGATCGCGGAAAATAGCGATGGTTGGCTCACTTATCCCGGAGCAACAGCAGATGCATCTGGTCCCCAGAGGCTTTCGGAAAAAATAGACTCCTGGCGTAAAAAAATACCAGACGGATTATTCAAGCCGCACATGACTAACGAATGGATTGATCTTATTGAAGATCCCGATTATCCAAGAACACCTATCCGTGGCGGATTTATTTTACGAACAGGTCGAAAGGGTTTGATTGAACTTTTGAAAGAATGGCAGGCAGTTGGTGTCAACCACGCTGCACTCGGAATTCAGTTTTCGAGCCGACCACCTGCTGATGTGATTCAAGAGTTGGCAGAGGAAGTACTACCGCTCTTCCCATCACATGCGGGGCCAAATCCTCTACACACTAAATGGTGATATTTGTCTTCCCTGCTAGTAAGATAATTTAGAGACTCTTTTATTATACGTTTTGCGACCGTATTGTTAATTCAATATAACGTAGCATAGGACCAAGATGACAAGTAAGCCATCTTGGTCTTTATCTTTACAGCTTGTGTTTTAAACGCACTTTACTTTGAATGACATCAATTGGCGCACCATTATTAATCATATGCGTTGCATAGCTGTGTCGTAATTGATGTGGATGTATACTCTTTTTTATACCAGCTCGATTCGATATTCGCTTGATAACATTTCTTAAATTATCAATTCCCATCCTCCTTTTCGGCCTTCTGTCCGTAATAAACAAACAAGGTTCCTTATCCTCTCGTTCATCTAAATACCTTTTTAACCAAATGGAACAGCGGGTATTAAAGTACACTTCCCTTTCTTTATCACCTTTCCTTTGTACAATAACTGAATTCGTTTAATAATCGATATCTTCGCGATTTAATTTTACAACTTCACCAATACGGTAGCCTGTTGAATACAAGTTTTAGATTTATTCAAAAAAAGGTGAAATTAGAAACTTATCCACAGATTCCAACTTTATTTGTTCTATACATTTCCATAGATTTTCCTGCAAAAAGATTGACAAAAGATTCCACACGTTATATGGTTAGTTACACAAGTAATTAACTATATAACAAGTGAGGTGGATTGTGATTCACTCTTTAAATAACGAAAAGCCCATTTTCCAACAAATTCGCGAAAGAATAGAAGATGCCATTCTGGATGGACAGCTACAGCCCGAAGATCGCATTCCATCTACGAATGAGTTTGCAAAAGAATATCAGATTAATCCTGCAACTGCTGGGAAAGGCGTGAATGAATTAGTGGATAAGGGTGTCATTTATAAAAAACGAGGTGTCGGAATGTTTGTACATGAGGATGCTAGAAAAATTTTAATTACTGAACGTAAAGAAAATTTTTTTCAACAACATATTGAACCATTGAAAATGGAGGCTAGACGTTTAGGTATTTCAGATGAGGAATTACAAAATTTGATACAAGGGAGATACTGAATGAAAATCAATGTGAACAATGTCACGAAGTCCTATAAACATAAATCCGCTTTACGAAATGTCACTTTCACGATGGAAGGCCCAAAAATTATTGGTTTTTTAGGTCATAACGGAGCTGGCAAAACAACTTTCTTAAATCTATTGTCAGGGCTCACTGCTACAACAAAAGGAGAAATTTTAGTCAACGGAGAAAGTATCTTTAATGCTCCTTCTACTTTACGTGATATTTGCTTTATCGCTGAAAGTGGCAATTTTCAAGGAGAAATGACCATTGCTCAAACATTAAAGGCTAATCGCTTCTTTTATCCAAAATGGGATGAAGAGTTTGCTCAGGAGCTGCTACAAGTATTTGCTTTGAATCCAAAAGATAAAGTACGTAGTTTATCAAAAGGGATGGTATCTGCACTTGGAATCATTACGGGCTTTGCGAGTCGAGCATCCATTACCATCTTTGATGAACCCTATATCGGCTTAGATGTCGCTGCTCGCAATACATTTTATGATTTGTTAATCGAACAACAAACTGAAGATCCACGATTATTTATTTTGTCCACTCATTTAATCGATGAGGCTAGCAAGCTATTTGAGGAAATTTTCATTCTACATGAAGGTGAGTTATTACTTAAAAAAACAGCTGATGAATGGCGCGAGCATATTGTTGCTGTAAAAGGAAATGCCAATGATGTTGCTTTAGCAATCAGCGGCTTAGACGTGATCTATGAGCATATGTTTATGCAAGAAATGACAGCAGTTGTCTATGCAAATGGTGAACCCATAGAAGGTCAGAACATAACACTTACATCAATTTCTCTTCAAGATATGCTCGTGTATTTAAGTAAACAGAAAGTGAGGTCAGGTAAATGAATACAATAAAAGGTAGCTTTTATATTTTATTTCAAAGCTATAAGAAGCAAAACATTATTTTTTGGAGCATTTTATTTTCTATCGTGCTATTGTCATTTTTCTTAGATACTTTCTTTGGTCAATATATTTCATTTGCCATTACCATTTCAATTCCTGTTTATATTTTTTACAGTTTAATGGCGGCTAAGCTTTTAAATAGAACTTTACCCTATTTTTTAAAGCTAGGGGTAAGTCGCCAGCAATATCTGTTGAATGTCGGGCTCTTTTTTATTAGCGCGAGCCTAGTTGGTGCATTGATTATTGCAAGTGCACATAAAATCATTGTCTATATTTCTAACCTCTTAAATGTAAAAGATATTATTATCATTCATCCTATTTTATTTTTTAATAATGCCCATTCATTTTTACAAACAGTAGCAATGGATACAGTCTTACTTTTATTTTGTCTCAGTTCAGGCCTTCTCCTTAATGTTGTTTTTTATCGCTTAGGTATACTGGGTGGCTATAGTTTTATTGGGTTGCTTGTGTTGATTCCCATTATAATGGTCATTTTTCAGTGGTATTCCCCCCTATTTAACCTTTTCGCCAATTCGTCCATATTCGCAATCTTAGGATGTATTTTAGTTTTTAGTGTCTTACTCTATTTAGTTATCACTGCTTTCCTACGTAAGATTTCTGTGAGTCCCGTATAACGAACAGGAGGAAATTAACAAAATGATTATGAAAATAATTGGTTTAGAATTTCTTCTCATATTTTTCTATGTTTTAAATGGAGCCTTTGTTTCTATTAAACAACCAACAAGCCCTTTCCTACAGTTTGCAATGTTAATTCCACTAGCATTAGGGCTTTTCATTTATATCGCAAAGAAAAAAAGCTGGCAAATGTATTTCTTTCATTCCATTAAAAAGAATCATTTCTTCATCATCCTACCGCTACTTTTCGTATTATGTATCATCTTAGTCAGCACTCATGGTTTAAATTTTACATCTATTAGCGATCTCCTTGTCATGCTCATCATGCAAATGTTCATTGTAGCTTTTATCGAAGAGACTGTATTTAGAGGCATTATGCTACGAATGCTTTTAGCTAAAGGAGCATTTACTGCTGTGTGGGTTTCTAGTATTTTGTTTGGTATCACACATGCTTTTCAATTACTTGGTGGCCAATCACTAGAAGATACGTTTATCCAAATTATCTATGCCCTTTTAGTGGGTCTTGTTTTATCATTACTTATTTTGGACGGTCAATCGATTATCATAACGATTCTTTTCCATGGCTTTAATAATTTCTTTAACTTCATGGGCAATATGGAAAGCTCGATGCTAAGTGGTTATCTCATTATTTTTGTGCTATTTGTGTATATGCTTCTTTTATGGAAACGTGTAAAAAAAGGCAATGCTACGAATTACATGAAAAATGCCAAGTCCATCTAGGACTTGGCATTTTCATTAAAAGAGTAAGTGACCGACCAACGCTGCAATTGGTAGTGAGATAAGTGTTCGTAATAAAAATATGACTACTAAATCGAAAAATTTCAATGGAATTTTTGTCCCTAAAATAAGTCCACCTACTTCAGACATATAAATGAGCTGCGAAACAGAAACAACGGCAATGACAAATCGAGTAACATCTGATTCAATTCCTGCACCTAAAATAGACGGTAGGAACATATCTGCAAATCCAACGACCATTGTTTGCGCCGCCTCTGCCGCTTCAGGCAAGCCAAGTACTGTTAAAATGGGCTCAAATGGTTTTCCTAAAATCGCAAAGATACTTGTAAATTCAGCAAGCATTAAGGCAATTGTACCGAAAGCCATAACGATAGGCGCAACACCAACCCATAAATCGATGACATTTCTAGATCCATCTTTTACAAATTGACGGGGATCACGATTGGCATGGGCAATAGCAAGAGCATTTTCTAAGCCATGTGTGACAGAATTATAGCCTTTTGGTAATACCTCACGCGAATAGTCTACTGGCGTGCCATCTATATACGTATCTTCCTTCTTTGCAAGTGGATAGATTCGAGGCATAATAATCGCTAACACAATGCCACAAAGTACAACAGTTAAGTAATAAGGAATAAAATAGCGAGCTAAGTGCACGGTATCCAATACTACGATACAGAATGTAATGGATACTACTGAGAAGCTTGTCGCAATAATTGCTGCTTCTTTTTTTGTGTAGTTCCCCATCTCATATTGTTTACTCGTCATTAACACACCAATCGTTCCATCACCGACCCATGACGTAAGAGCATCAATTGAAGAACGTCCTGGACTTTTAAAAAGTGGACGCATAATTCTCACCATCATCGTACCGAAAAACTCAAGTAAACCAAAGTTTGTTAAAAAAGGCAAAAGAAAACCAGCAAACAAAAATATGGTAAATAAAAACGTCACAAGTCCCCCGTTTGGATCCATAAGTAGTCCACCAGTATTTTCATTGTTGATGGCAGAGGGACCAATGTTAAAGACTACCATCGAAGCAAAAACTAAACCGATACAGCGTGTAATCGTCCAAAACCAATTGACATAAAACAATGTATCTAAAATACTAGGCTCTTTAACATTTTTACGAGGAATAAATTTAGCGATAAGTGCGCCAATCGCTGAAATCGCAAACATGATAATCGTAAAATAACTAATAACAGGAGCCACTATACCAGCTAAGACATTTGCTAAAATAGCAATTGGTACCTTCCACCCCTCATCGGTTAATACGGGTGTCATAAATAGGAAAATACCAATTAAAGAAGGAATGATGAAGTAAAAATATGTATCAACAGAATACTTTTTCATTTTTTTATAAAACCTCATTTCTTTTTATCGCATAGTTTGTAGCTTATGTATTTTGCATTACAACAATGTAAATAATGTTTATAAGCTATTAGATTACGATTATCGTAATATTTTACGTACCCAATATGTTATATTTCATTCAATAACTCATCCCTCCCGCTGTTATGTAACTATTGTAAAAACGATGAACTTTTCCGTTTTACACAGAAAAACACTCGTTCCATTCATGTTTTTATAAAATCATTGTGTTATAAAACTATTGTAAACTCTACAATACACATGGTTCAACCTCACAATTTTCTGAATATTTATTAGTTTATCAGATTATGCGGTGGAAGGGTGTGCATCTCACGTTTGTTATACCATTAAAATTGTAAAAAAGCCTAATTTCTTAGTAAGAAAATAGACTTTTTCTGCTTCTGAAGGCAACCACATAAGAGGTATTCATTCCTCTCTTATGCATATCAGCAGTTATTAAATTATTTTACTGGGCCTTTCGTGATTTCAGTAAGTTTTGAATGGATCGTAAAGATTTTTGCGTTGATCGTTGTGATGCCAAATCCAGCTAATCTTTTTGAATGCATTTCTATATAGTTTTCAGCTGTTTGTTTTGTTTCAAAAAGATAAATTCCTCCAGCTTCATTTGTTTCAGGGCTCTCTGTCCAAATTTTCCATAGCAATCCTTCTTCGTCATTAATACTTTTTGCTAAATGAGTAAAAGCCCCTGCCATTTCATCTCCAAATGGTCCATCCATTTTAAAGTCTACTTGTAATACGTAGGTCATTGTCACTCTCCTTGTGATTGAGTAGCTGTAATATAAGATTCTCCTAAAATTCCCTTCACTTCATAACGTCCTGGTGAAAGCTCTTTTTCAATAAAAGAGGAAACCTCTGATTTTTCAATATCGTACATTACTTCAATTTCTTTCGAAAATAGAAGTTTTTCTTTCTCCATTAACTTAGAAAGAGATGGTTGTCTATTTGGCTTTATGTCTTCTTTATTTAACACTTGTTTTAATCCATCAACGTAGGATTCCAATGGACGGCTACCAACAATTTTTACTCCTTTATTTTCCTCATCAATCATGATAATAGTAGGAAAACCTCTCACACCAAGGCTCTTCGCAAGATGAAAGTCTTCATTTAATAATTGTTGTCCTATGGGTTGTTCAGCTTCATTTACTAGTGCATTTCCATCAAGATCAAGGTTATTTAAGATTTCTATCATGACGGATTTATCTGAAATATTTTGATTAAACGCGAAAAGCACTTCTCTAGCACGTCGCAAATAGTCATATGCTACTTCATCATGATGATTTTTTTGAATCACTTTAAATACACGAGAAGGTGGATACGATGATTGAACTGGATTGTCAATCATAATACTCCCATCTATCGGCATCCGGGAATGCTCGCCAACTTCCCTCCAGTGTCCAGCTACATCTGCGGGTCCAAAGATTCCGTTTGCAGGATCAACTGGATCGTCACCCCATTTTTCTAGCAATCCTCCCATAACCGTATGAAAGTTAAAATAACTGCCATACTGCACTATAAATCTGCGGAGAACGGGTTCGAGTGCCCAGCAATGAGAGCAAATTGGATCGGTAACATAGTATAAGTCGATTGATTTTTTTGGTAGATGAAAATCAATCATCTCCATTTCTTCTCCAGCTACTCCACATACGCCTGTTTCTAAATCACACATCATATTATTATTGTTCTTCAATTTATTTTTCCTCGTTTCTATTTAAGTTAGAATAGAATGGTTATGCTCTTATTTGCCTTACATTTGTATTTTATTCATAATAAAATCATCAATAAACCAATAATCTATTCGAATCGTTGTTTATACAACACATGAAAGAAATTGTTTAAAAAAAGGAGTGGCAATAATTGACCCAACCTAAGACAGACCTTAGAGTTTTACGTACCCGAAAATTAATCATGGATTCTTTCATTGAACTTTCAAGTAAAAAAGAATTCAAGGCTATTACTGTTAAAGATATAACTTCAGAGGCCATGATTAATCGAGCAACTTTTTATTATCACTTTGAAGATATTTATGACTTATTAGAAAAGGCTTTATCAGAGGTTTTATTAGTGAATTTAAATGTTGATACTTATCAGAATGAAGAGCTAAATGAGGAGGCCTTCGTGTGTATCTTTCAGGCTATCACAAATTTTCAAAAGTCATTATCTACTCGTTGCCACAGAGGTTATGAAGATACCATTGCTCGGATTATTAGAGATCAGCTTGAAATCATTTTTTACAAAATGTTGTTAAAACAAAATGGAACGAAAGAGGACGAAGCACTAAAAATGACTGCTGTTATATTAAGTTGGGGAATTTATGGCGCTTCTGTAGAATGGAGAAATAGTAGTCAGGAGAAACACCCAGAAGAATTTATCAAACCAACAATTCCCTATTTAATGGCTGGTATTGATTTTAAACGTGAAGAGATATGAGTTACGCTCAAATGAAGTGTTATTGCCTTGTTTAATTGATAGTTTTTTAAGATAGGATAAGTGAATAAACACAAATATGACTTTATAAGGTGTCTATTCACTCGTGGTGGGAGAAAATTTTATGAGGTTAGCTTGGTCTTTTTATTTTTGGGCAGGAAATACAAAAATCATTTACTCCATCAGAAGTATGATAATAGAAACAACAAGTTTTTCTTAAGCGTACCGGTTGCTCCGATTCCTCGATCATCACTTTAGGCCCACAATAGTTTGTCAATGGATTTTTTCTTTCTCCAAAAAGAGAACCCGGCGCTTGGCTTACAATGTAGATATAATCTTCTTGTATGCGAGCTATTTCTTGTTCATTGGCTCCTTCTCTTATTTTCGTTTCATACAGCCAATTTACATAAATAGCTGTATTTTCCCATAAGATTGTTTTTGGAATTTTACTTATTTTCGTTAATGACTGCCAAACTTTCGCTAGATTGTCCGCAAAGATTCCTTTTAGAATCTCATCACGCCAAGCTTCACGGTCTAATGTTGGTACTGACACCGTACTATCAATTAACCTAATGTTTGGAAGCCAAGGCTTTGCATTATATTCCGCTTCAACCCAAGTATTCTCTAAACCAACAAATAGTCCTTTATCATATCTAGACATGACATAGAATGCTGAAGCCATCGTTAAAACGCTATAGCGCTTAGCAAATAAAGATGCTGTAACTAGCGTAGATGGAGAATGGAAGAAAGGTGCAATCTTGTTTAAATATTCTACAGTTTGTTCAGTATCCAGTAAATCTTGAGCAAAAAGAGAGTAGGTTGTGTCTATGGCTGGTTCTATCGTCAATCTATAATCTCGTAGTAACACTGATATTTCTTCAGCTGAAAGGTGTAAGCTCAACTGATCCCTACCTCCTCTAATTTCTCTACAATAACTGATCTTCCCTTACCGTGCGGAACACATAAAGGTGTACCAAATAGTGGGTCATTAATAATTGTACAGTCCATTCGGAATACAGCTTGTACCATCTCAGCTGTCACCACTTCCTCAGGCTTGCCTTGCGCATAAACTTGCTTATCACGCACAGCAACAATATGATGAGCATAGCGACAGGCTAAATTTAAATCATGTAATACCATGACTACTGTACGGCCTTCATTTACGTTTAAATCAAATAATAAATCTAGAATTTCTACTTGATGAGCCATATCTAAATAAGTTGTGGGTTCATCTAATAAAATAAGATCTGTTTTTTGAGCCAATGTCATGGCAATCCACACACGTTGCCGTTGACCACCTGATAAGGCATCTACTGGTCGGTCAGCAAACTCCAGCATTTGTGTAACTTCAAGTGCATTATTCACAATTTTTTCATCCTCAGTAGACCATTGCTTTAACCAGCTCTGATGAGGATAACGACCTTGTTTAATCAATTGCTGGACTGTTAATCCTTCTGGTGCAACAGGACCCTGCGGCAGAATAGCTAAACGTTTTGCCACCTCTTTGGTAGAAATAGCTTCAATTTTATCATCCTCTAAGAAAATTTCACCCGACTTTGGTTTTTGTAGTCGTGCAAACGTTCGAAGTAGGGTGGATTTTCCACAACCGTTGGCACCTACTAGTACCGTAATTTTTCCTTTAGGTATTTGAAGATTCAAATCCTCTAAAATAAGGTTTTCACCATAGCTTACATTTAAATTTTGAGCTTCTAAGACATTTTTCAAAATCCAGTCACCTTCTTCTGACGCTTTCACGAATTCTTTTATCATGTTGCTTATTGATTGCGCGTTCTAAATAGTAAATAAATAAAGAAAGGTGCGCCAATCGCAGCTGTAAATACACCTGTTGGTAAATCTTTTGGTAAAAAGGCTGTTCGTGCTACTATGTCAGCTACAATTACAATTATTCCACCGATTATAGCTGTCACTGGAATTAATCCTGCGAAGGAACGACCTACAAGCATTCTGCTCATATGAGGAGCTACTAATCCTACAAAGGCAATACCACCAGCAAAAGCTACTGCTGAACCTGCTAGCATCACACTAATGAGTAAAAAAAGTAAGCGATACACTTGAACTTTTACACCTAGCCCTATCGCAATTTCATCTCCTAATTCCTTCACATTCACCGTTCTTGCCAAAATAAATGTCAGTGGCAATAAAATAACTACCCATGGTAATAGCAAATAGACATCCTGCATATTCGCACCATACAAACTACCTGTAAGCCATAAGTATGCCTTTGTCGTAGCAGCCACCTCACTAATAACGAGGAGCATGGTCACAACTGCCTTTGCTAACGCTGAGATACCAATGCCAATAAGCACCATACGAATAGGTGTTACGCCTTTTCTCCACGAGAGAAGATAGATGATAAAGGAGACAATGGCAGCACCTAAAATAGCGGCTAGTGGTAAAAATTGAATGCTGACAGAACCCATAAAGTATACGATAAAGATGATTGCACCCATTGATGCCCCACTCGTTACACCAATAATATCTGGAGCAGCAAGTGGATTGCGGATAATCCCTTGTAAAATTAAACCAGCAACTCCAAGAGCTGCGCCAACTAATAATGCCATCAACACACGTGGGAGCCTTAAAGTATGTAAGACAAAATCGTACTCTCCATTACCATAGCCCAATAATTCTTTAACCACTGTGAAAGGATGGATAAACTCGCTACCAGCAGATAAACCAAGGACCGTTATGATGATTAATAACAAGCTAAGTAGTAGTAGTATCCAACTAGTTTTTTTAGCAATTTGAAAAGACATACGATTTGATTTCGTTCGAACCGTCATATAATTAGACATTTTTCGCTAACCCCTTTCGAGCAATATAAATAAAGAAAGGAGCTCCGATTAAGGCAGTCATTACACCAATTGGCATTTCTAACGGCATAATCACATATCTAGCTGCAATATCAGCTAACAGCAGCAATATCGCCCCTAATACCGCACTATATGGAATGATCCAACGATAATCTGTACCTACAAGATTGATGGCAATATGAGGTACAATCAAACCAATAAACCCGATTGAACCTGCAACGGATACTGAACTGCCAGCCAATATGATAATAATAATACCTAGTGTGATTTTCGTAATCATTGTTCGTTGGCCTAATCCTTTTGCAATATCATCACCAGATTGTAAAATATTTATCGAACGTCCCATAAATATTGCCACGATTGTTACCACTAAAATAAACGGTAGGACAGGTACAAGCATTTCGATACTACGGCCTGACACAGATCCTGCTAACCAAAAAAGAACACTTTGTAGACCTTGTTCATCAATTACTAAAAGTCCCTGCGTAAACGAGACAAATAGAGCTGTAATCGCTGCACCAGCTAATACTATTTTAATCGGTGTTAAACCATCTCTTCCTAATGAACCTAGGAAAAATACCATTGCCCCTGCAGCACCTGCCCCTAAAAAGGCAATCCACATATAGCTCATTAAAGAATTAATGGAAAAAAGAGTAATAGCACTGACAATAAAAAATATAGCTCCTGCATTAATACCTAAAATATCTGGAGCCGCTAATGGATTTCTTGTTAATGCTCGCATTAAAGCCCCTGCAATGGCAAGGCTCGCGCCAACTACTGTAGCGATAACAGCTCTTGTAAATCTAGATGTTCGAATAATGACATGCTCTTTATTAGCAGCATCATAATGAAAAATGGCATCATAGATTGACGAGAATGGTATGGACGTTTGACCAATCGCTATGCTAATAATAAATGCCAGCAAAAGGATTAAACAACTAATAAGTAAGCCTATTTGTTTCATCGAGGTACTGGAAAGAATAATTCTCATTTTGCGCCAACTTTCTATATTCACAATTTATCTTATGAATAGGGTTGTAGGTTTCTAATCTGCTAAAACACTACAATGAGAGGGCTGTCTTAAAGCATTCTATAACACTTTTAACAGCCCTTGCCTCTTTCACTATTTTTCTAATTCAAACTTGTCATAAATATCATCTAGCATTAAATTTGCACTAATAAATCCACCAGCTAGATTCCAATTAATTTCATCCACTTGATATACTTGATTTGCTTTTACTGCATCAAGCTCTTTCCATAGCGGATGGTTTGTCCAATCTTCATAATTTTTTTTGACTGCCTCATCATTTTCCATGAACATATAAATAACATCTGCATTCATTTGTGTAATGCTTTCCTTATCTGTTAGCTTCACGATTTCTAATGAGTCATCTGTTAAGTTTTTAGGTCCTTGGAAACCAAGCTCTGATAAAATGGAACCTGCATACCCTGTTACATAAATACGGGCATGGTCTGCTCTAAAGTTGACAACAGAAACATGGAATGGCCATTTATCGCCTAGTTTCTCTTGAATTTTTGTTTGGAAATCAGCTACTCGCGTATCCCATTTACCTAATAACTCCTTGACCTTATCTTCTTGATTCATTGCTTGACCCATCATTTCAGCTGTCCCTTTGAAATCAAAAACAGTTTCATGAGCAACTGTTGGTGCAATTTGAGATAATTGATCATAAATTTCTTCATGACGTACTTTTGAAGCAATGATTAAATCTGGTTTAAGCTTCGCAATTTCTTCAAGATTTGGTTGCGTCTCTTGTCCAACAACCGCAACGCCATCTAAATCTTTCTTCATATAATTATAAAAAGGTGCTTCAGCCCAAGATTCTACTGCCCCTACTGGCTTAATGCCCATCGCTACTGCTACATCAGTAGCGCCTTGGTATAGAGTAACGATTTTTGTAGGTGTTCCTTCAATTGTAGTAGTGCCCATTGCGTGTGTAATCTCACGACTAGAAGATTCTGTGTTACTTTCTTCCGCTTTATCATTTTCATTTTCTTGTGAACTACTAGAGTTCGAAGATTTATCTCCACATCCCACTAATAAAAGCGCGAACGTTAAGAATAGTGCAAAAAGCATATAAACATTTTTATTGCGTAGTGATAATTTCGACATACATTTCCTCCTAAAATATAATCAACAACGATAATCATTATCAATTAAAGAGTATACTGTACGTTTGTAACATTGACAATAAATATTTTTTCAAAAAACATACTTTTTTAATAATATTTTATTTTAATTAAAATTTCATGATACTTATGCAAATCGATTGCTCTATACAATGAGTTGTCGACGCTAGGAAAATGGTTAATTATAAAAAAACTTTCATCTGTTCTGCTTTAATTTCAATAAAAGCAAGTTGATTGTAGTTTTTCTACCATTTCAGTAACTTGTTAGATTTACCTATTCATTAATAGGCAAATAAATAGACCCTATCAACGTATATCTCATATCTTAATAATGAACTACAACTTATCAAAACAGGAGGTTATAACATGTTTCAACGAAGACGCCATCCGGCAAAAGGTCCTCACTGCTGTCCGCCACAAACAATGCCAATGCAATATGATCCACCACAGTTTTTACCACCTGAGCAATATGTTCGCACAAATTATATCCATACAGTCGTTCCACATGTACAACCAGCACATGTCACAACAGTGAACAAACATATGATTGATCATCAATACTATTTCCCATGCACAGAGTCTTTCGTAAATGAATGCTGTGAAACTCATACCCTTTGCGGTATGCCACATAACCATTGTCATATGCCACACCATCATAAACATAAGGGCTATTAATAACATAACGATGGGGTGGAATGCTGCCCCATCGTTATGCAGTAGAATTAGAAAAAACCGAGTAGCCTCTATCTAAGGCACTCGGTTTCACTTATGATTAATACATTTTTAAATATTGATCGCGTTCCCATTGGTGTACTGTCGTACGGTACATATCGAACTCGATTTCTTTTGCTTCTTTAAAGTTTGCGTAAATATGCTCACCTAAAGCTGCTTGAGCTACTTTATCTTTTGCTAGTAATGTTAAAGCGTCATCAAGTGCTGCTGGTAGGTTTTCAATACCATTTGCTTGGCGCTCTTCTTCAGACATTACATAGATGTTGCGGTTAATAGCCGCAGGTGGTGTTAAGTTTTGACGAATTCCTTCAAGACCTGCCTCTAAAATAACAGCCATTGCTAAATATGGGTTTGCTGAAGGGTCCACAGAACGTACTTCTACACGAGTTGAAAGTCCACGTGCTGATGGAATACGAATTAGTGGTGAACGGTTTTGTGCAGACCATGCTACATAACATGGTGCTTCATAACCAGGTACTAGACGTTTATAAGAGTTAACTGTTGGGTTTGTAACTGCTGTGAAACCTTGTACGTGTGAAAGAACACCCGCCATGAATTGCATTGCTGTTTCAGAAAGACCTAATTCGGTAGATTCATCATAGAATGCATTTTCTTTACCTTTAAATAGTGACACGTTAAAGTGCATACCAGAGCCCGCTTCACCATATAGTGGTTTTGGCATGAATGTAGCGTGTAAGCCATGTTTACGTGCAATTGTTTTAACAACTAATTTGAATGTTTGGATGTTGTCACAAGCAGTAACAGCATCTGCATATTTAAAGTCGATTTCATGTTGTCCTGGAGCTACTTCATGGTGAGATGCTTCGATTTCAAAGCCCATTTCTTCTAGCTCTAATACGATATCACGACGGCAGTTTTCACCAAGATCTGTTGGAGCTAAGTCGAAATAACCACCATGGTCATTTACTTCTAACGTCGGCTCGCCTTTTGCATCTAATTTGAATAAGAAGAATTCTGGCTCAGGCCCTAAATTGAAGCTTGAAAAGCCCATTTCTTCCATTTTTTTAAGAATACGTTTTAGGTTGTTACGTGGATCACCAGCAAATGGTTCGCCTTTCGCAGTGTATACATCACAAATTAAACGTGCAACTTTCCCTTTTTCAGAAGTCCAAGGGAATACTACGAAAGTATCAAGATCAGGATACAAATACATATCAGATTCTTCGATTCGAACGAAACCTTCAATAGATGAGCCATCAAACATCATTTTATTTTCTAATGCTTTGTCTAATTGACTTACAGGAATCTCAACATTTTTGATTGTGCCAAGAATATCTGTAAATTGTAAACGAATAAAGCTTACGTTTTTTTCTTCGATAAGACGTTTAATGTCCTCTTTTGTGTATTTACCCACAGTTTTCCACACTCCTATAATTTGTCTAGCTTGTATGTTTACCCTACCCTATTTTTAATAGAATCGAGATAAATCCCCTCGTCGGATGGATGATTTTTGCATGCGCTGTGCTTGACGCATTTCTTCGCGCATGATTTGACGTAATTCTGAATCACTTAAATTTTGGTCTTCAGTTGTAGCAACAGGATCTTTCTTTTTAGCAAATAATTTTTTAATCTTTGCCATATTCATGCCCTGTTCTAAGTAGTCTTTAATTTCTAGCAATGTGTCGACGTCATTTAATGAAAACATTCGACGGTTGCCTTCTGTTCGGTGCGGCTCAATTAAATGGTGTTCTTCATAATAACGAATTTGTCTTGCCGAAAGCTCAGTTAATTGCATCACAATACTCATTGATAATAACGGCATCGTTCGTCTAATTTCACGACTCATTTAAGTCCTCCTCCAATACCCGCTAATCATATAACGAAATTTTTTCACTGTCAACCAACCATGTAAGGTTTCCTAACATAGTATGTTATATTTTTTTCAAACCGCTAGAAAATTGTAAAAAACTATTCAAATTTACGGTTTATCTATTTTCAAGTTACTATTTTTGAATGGCTTGAACAGCACTACAAATAGCAAATTTCACATGTTCATACGTCAGTCCACCCTGTATAAAAGCAGTAAATGGCGGACGTATTGGGCCATCTGCTGTAAGCTCAATACTAGAGCCTTGAATAAATGTTCCCGCAGCCATGATGACATCATCTTCATAGCCAGGCATATACGCTGGTTCAGGTGCGTAATGAGCATTTATTGGAGAGTTGTTTTGTATTTCGCGACAAAAGGCAATCATTTGTTGTGCCGTTTGGAAGGAAACGGATTGAATCAAATCCGTACGATTCGCATTGTAGCTTGGAGAAGTATTCATACCGATTCCCTCTAACATAGCTGCTGTAAAGATAGCGCCTTTTAATGCTTGTGATACGACATGAGGCGCTAGGAAAAATCCTTGATAAAAATCACCTAACGTGTTTAATGTTGCTCCTGCCTCTGCCCCAATTCCTGGAGAAGTCATGCGATAAGCACATTTCTCCACTAAATCTGCTCGACCAGCGATATAACCACCAATTTTTGCTAATCCCCCACCTGGATTTTTAATGAGTGAGCCTGCCATTAAATCAGCACCAACCTCTGTTGGTTCATGCGCCTCTACGAATTCACCATAGCAATTATCTACAAAAATAACGGCTTGTGGGGCTAGTTCACGAACCCTTGCACACATATCAGCGATTTCTGCAATCGTAAAAGATGGACGTGTTGCGTAGCCTTTTGAACGTTGGATAGCAATCATTTTCGTATGCTCTGTAATAGCCGCTTCTACACCTGCCCAATCAATGGATTGGTTATCCAGTAAATCCACATGACGATAGCCGATTTTATAATCCTTCAATGAGCCCGTATCTTTGTCACCACCATCGACAATGGATTGCAATGTATCATACGGCTGCCCAGAAATATAAAGTAACTCATCACCAGGACGAAGTACCCCGAATAGACTAAGTGTGATTGCATGTGTTCCCGAAATAATTTGAGGTCGTACAATGGCAGCCTCCGCTCCGAACACTTCCGCATAGACACGCTCCAAATTATCGCGTCCCTCATCGTCATAGCCATAGCCATTGGATGGATGTAAATGGTAGTCACTTACTTGATGCTTGCGAAATGCGGCTAGTACCTTCTGCTGATTATAAAACGCCATTTCTTCTACCTTTGTATGATATGGTCGAACCTTCTCCTCTATTTTTGACGCTAAGGATAGCGTTTGTGCTGATAAATTAGATGTAAACGTCATTCTTTTCTTCTCCATTTCACAATTGTCTCGCATATCAATCAGTAAGATCTATTTACTATCTAAATTGAGTTAAATCACTTTAGTATTCCCTAATCAATTACTGGCATATCAACGCTTTTGACGAATGTTTTTCTTTATTTCAATATTATCTTATCAATTTGTATGGGTACCTGCAAAACTTCCCTATTGTTTCTAAGCGCAATTTACGCTAAGCTAATGTGCGGACTTATTTCAAGAAGCGTATTTAATGACTAAAATTGGCTAATAAATTCATAGATTTTGTAATTTAAACAGTCTTTTAACTTGATGGAGAACGTTCATTTTTTATAGAAGGGGTGAAAGGGATGGCTTGGGAGGTTTTTAGTATTATTGGAACAATTGCCTTTGCTATTTCTGGGGCAATTATTGCCATGGAAGAAGAATACGATTTATTCGGTGTTTATATATTAGGGATTGTTACTGCTTTTGGAGGGGGAGCTATTCGAAATTTACTCATCGGGCTTCCTGTCACAACATTATGGGGCCAGGATATGATGTTTCAAATAGCGCTTGCTGCGATTACTATATTTTTCATCTTTCCACATCATCTAATCCAGCATTGGCATCGTTGGGGCAATTTCACAGATGCCATTGGCTTATCAGCGTTCGCTATTCAAGGTGCACTCTATGCAGTGAAGCTTGATATGCCTATTAGTGCAGTAGTTGTAGCTGCAGTCCTAACAGGTTCAGGTGGTGGCATTGTGCGAGATTTATTAGCTAGACGAAAACCATTAGTTCTCCGCGATGAAGTCTACGGTGTTTGGGCTGCACTCGCAGGGCTAACGATTGGATTCGAGGTTTTCACAGGGGATATTTTCCTTTATATTTTATTCGCGGTGATTACGGCGTTGCGCATCCTTTCCTATATGATGAAATGGCGCTTGCCTTTGCGTAAGTTAAATCGAGCATAGACTATTTAGATTGAATGATAAGCCCAAATGAATTTTGGCTTCAGACTGTCGACAAAAGGAATCGAGAAGTTCATACTCGATTCCTTTTGTCTTTTTTTCTTCTATGAATAAGGTTAAAAAGTAAGCATCGCCCGAAGGTAGAGATATGCGGGACTTCTGTATGGAACCAAATCCTAAAAACCAGCGATACGCCATATTCGTTTGGATTTCTTTGATAGTTTGACGCATGGAGCGAATGCCAAAGACATATTGAATTAACGTCATTTTATAGAGAACGACAGTATCAATACTTGGACGCCCATAAGCTGAATAGAAGTTTTCTACTAATGGATTTGATTCTTCGCCATCATGGTTCATCACTTCGAAAGGTTACTTTTTATCAACATATGAATAGGGAGTTCTTTATGTAGAAGTTGATTGGAACGAAGGGTGGCGACTCCTGCGGGAAAAGCGGGAAAGTCGAGATCCTGGACTGAGTGAATGTTTTCTGTACGAAAGCGAAGCGGCAGTAACAAAGCGAGGGAAGCAGCTCGACCCCGCCCGCGGAAAGCGTCCGCCCGTAGTGGAAATCAACGGCTTTACTTTATTTCATTGTAAAAATAAAAAGACTATAGGCAAACTCCCAAATTTTTTGAGTTTGTCTACAGTCTGAAGCCAAATTGAATTTGGGCTTATTTGTCTTTCATCATCTATTTAGCTAAAAGATTCATCGCTTCCTCTAATGTCACCATATTCTTCATCATAGAGCATGCCGCATCTAAAATAGGAAAGGCTAAAGCTGCACCAGAACCTTCTCCCAATCGCATATTCATGTACAGCATCGGTTCAACGCCAAGTAGTGCAGCGGCAATTTTAGCCCCTGGTTCTTCTGAAGCATGGGAAGGAATGATATAATCTTTTACTTTAGGTTCAAGCTTATAAGCAATAAGCGCAGCAATAGTCGAAATAAAACCATCAATGACAACTGGTTTACGATGTACAGCAGCGGCAAGTATTATACCTGCCATAGCCCCTATTTCTAAACCACCAACTTTGGCTAAAACATCCATTACATCTTTAGGATTTGGCTTATTTAGGGTAATAGCTCTTTCAATAACTGCCGCTTTATGTGCAATGCCCCCTTGGCCAACTCCTGCCCCAAACCCTGTTACTTCAATGGGGTCACAGCCAGTCAGAACAGCTAATATAGCCGCACTCGGTGTTGTATTGCCGATGCCCATTTCACCAGTCCCAAGTACATTGGCACCTTTTGTGATTTCCTCCGTTGCCACACGGATTCCTACTTCAATCGATTGAATGGCTTCTTCTCTGGACATAGCAGGACCTTTCGCCATGTTATCTGTACCATATTTAATTTTTTGAATCAGTACGCCCGCATCAAGTGGAATATCCTCTTTCACTCCAACATCTACCGTAACAACCTTTGCATTTGTAATGTTTGCAATTGCACAAACGCCTGTACCTCCCTTAGGAAAATTTAATGTTTGAAAAACAGTAACATCTTGTGGATTCGTTGTCACGCCTTCCTCACAAACGCCATGATCTGCTGCACAGACAATCATCACCTTCTTGTCAATCATCGGAAATAATTGTCCTGTGATACCAGAAAGTTGTACAGCAAGAGATTCTAGTTTACCTAAGCTACCAGGGGGCTTACATAGTGCATCTATTCGCTTGCTTGCTTCTTTCATCCTAATTACATCAGCACCTTGAATGTTTTGAATCGTGTCTTGTAATAATTGCATGATGATTTCTCCTCTCAATTTACATTAAGACAAAAATAAAAAGCCTGTAGTTTATTGTCATTACAAATAAACTACAGACTTTTCCATCGTCTATATCATCTTAAAGCAATTAGGCAGGTCTCCTGGCTCAAGTTCAACATTCCAAAGTACCTTCCCAGCGTTTGCTAGTGGTATTTACTATGAAATTCCCTTTTACAGTGGCGGGTCCGCTAAAGCTTTTCACTTTATTCCCTATTCTCCCCTATGGGCACCTAATGCTTTTATTCAACTACTTTAAATCTACGATAGTACGTTTTTTATGTCAATATTCGAATGTTTAATAATTTGTAATGTTGCGAAATACAAGAAAAACAAATGAAACCAGCATACTAGATAAGCTTGGAAGTCAATATAATGTAAAGTAGGACAAAAATAAATGGTAGGAGAAGTTATGATGAATGCAAAAGAATTAAGAAATGAGATTGCTGAAACATGTGCAAATTATGATAGCCACTATGCCCAACTGGTAAAACCGATCAATCAGCTGTTAATCAATGTCGATGCTTCGATTAGTGAAGAAACAGCGAACAAAATACTAGAAAACTTAAAGTTCTTTTATAGTGGTAATAAATACATTACAGAGTGTCATTTCGAGGAGAGTGAAAATTTCTTAAAAGACGGCATTGAACTTCTTCAAAAAGGGGATTTTGCGAATGGCGCATTACAAATATACGGTGCTGGTTTAAACTTTGCTAGTTATGCTTCAAAGATTCAGGGACAAAAAAATGTCAGTATCTACAACCAATTTGAGGAGAATTTTAGCCTCATCATGAACTCCCTGACGAAATAAGCATATGAAAAAAGAAAGAGTACATGCTCTTTCTTTTTTCTTGTTTTATTTAAATTCTAATTCACCGTCATAAGCAAGCATGCCGCCTTCAAGGTTTGTTACGTCAAATCCTTGGGCTTCTAAATAGGCGCAGGCATTAGCAGAACGGGCACCCGCCTTACAAACAACAATATATGGTTTTGCCACATCCAATTCCTCTAATCGTTCAGGGATTGTCCCAAGTGCCATATGTTGAGCGCCAGGAATCATACCATGCGCTACTTCATCCTCTTCACGCACATCAATAATATATAGGTCCTCATTTGCATCTAATAGGTCTAATAATTGTGTTGTTTCTATTGTTTTCATAAACATTGTCCTCCAAAATTTCAAATTCCCTATCATTATAGCTTGTAGCAAAAAAAACAGCCAGTGTGGAGAACACTGACTGTTTAACAATCTTTTATACTTCTGTCTCTAAAAACTCTATTTGTTTAGCTGGAACGAATGTAGAAATGGCGTGCTTATAGATTAGGTGCTGCTTATTTTCAGCATCCATTAATAAAACTGTAAAATTATCATATGATTTCACAGTCCCTTTTAACTGAAATCCGTTTAACAGAAATACAGTTACAAAAACACTGTTTTTACGTAGTTGGTTCAAGAACGTATCTTGCAAGTTGATTGATTTCATCAAATAGCCTCCCTACTAACTTTCTACCTCTTCATTCCTATAGTAGCATGTTCTACCAATTTATCAATTAGTAATTTTTAGAAATTTTTCTTAATTATTATAATTGTTCATCTGTTGTAATAAAATGGACATCCATTTTATTACGGAAATAGGTGAGTTGTCTTTTTGCATAACGGCGTGAATTTTGTTTTAAGCTGTCAATAGCTTCGTCTAGGGAACACTTACCATCAAAATAATCATATAATTCCTTATAACCAATTGCTTGAATAGACTGCACACCTCGAATATTTTGCTGCCATAACCCTCTTACCTCATCTAAAAGACCATTTTCCATCATCAGATTGACACGACGGTTAATGCGGTCATAAAGCACTTCTCGTGACATATTTTGACCTAACCCTAAAACAACATGCTTATAAAGAGGCACTTCACCCCGATTTTGTGCTTCAGCTGCTTTGGATACGCCACTCAATTCCAGCATTTCTAATGCACGAATGACACGGCGTGTATTATTAGGATGAATCGTCTCCGCTGTTCGAGGGTCTAGTTGTTTTAATTTATCGTGCATTGCCTCTGGGCCGAGCTTAGCTAATTCATCATAGTAGGCTTTACGTGCTGCCTCATCTACTTTCTCATCAGTAAATTGGAAATCATATAGGACAGCTTGTACATATAGACCAGAGCCACCTACTATAATGGGTAGCTTATGACGAGATTGAATTTCTGCAATTTTTGCTCGCACTAACTTTTGATAATCTGCGACTGAAAAAGATTCTGTCGGCTCCAGAAAACTTAACAAATGATGAGGCACGCCCTCCATCTCTTCTTCCGTAATTTTAGCCGTACCAATATCTAGCCCTTTATAAATTTGCATGGAGTCACCGTTAATGACTTCACCATTATACTTTTTTGCCAGCTCAATGCTTAAAGCTGTTTTACCAGAGGCAGTTGGTCCCACAATGGCTACGACCTCTACCTGCTGTAGTTTAGTTTGTATCATATTTTTCTAACCACCGTAATAAAACTTTAAAAATCGCTTCTTGATTGTCTTCATTTACTATCTCATGTCGTTTATCCTCAATTAAATAAACTGTTACATCTTCTACGCCTACCTCTACCAACTGTTCGGCAACTGAGTAAACGCCTAGCCCCTGCTCACCAACCGGATCTTTACTACCGCTAATTAAGAGAATTGGCAAATCTTTCCTTACTTTTACTAATTCTTTTTTACGATTAAGCGTTGCAAAGCCCGTCGTTAAATCTACGAAAAATTGATTTGTTGGAATAAAGCCACAATATGGATCATCAATGTATTTTTGAACCTCTTGTTGTACTGAGCATAGCCAGTCAAAGGAAGTCTTTGGATTCGAAAACTGTTTATTAAAACTACCAAAACTCAGTTGATTTAACAGTCTACTTTCAGTCTCTTTACCGAGCCCCTTAGCTAATGCCTTAGCTAAGATATTTCCAACTGCATGCAAGGCTGTGACATTTCCAGTACCACATAGAATAACATTGTCTACTTGCTCCCCATACAATTGAATATAGCGTCTAGTAATGAATGATCCCATACTGTGACCAAATAGAATGAATGGTACATCCGCGAACGGTGCATGTAATTGCGTTATCACTTCATGGGCATCTTTTACAACACGCTCAAAGCCATTCTCTTCAGCAAAAAAGCCTAAAGTTCCATTATAGGCGGCTGTTTCCCCATGACCACGATGATCGTGCATCGTCACAACATAGCCCGCTACATTGAGTGCTTTTGCAAATGTTAAATAGCGACCACTGTGCTCTGCCATACCATGCAAAATGTGAATATGCCCAATACATGGCGTTGTTGGCTCTAATGTTCGAGTGAATACAAAATGTTCATCCGACATTTGAATATAACGCTCCATCCCTTATTCCCCTTCTTTCACAAAATTTGTCGCATCGATGATAGCTTGCTCTAGTTCAGCAATATACGTATTTTTTTGTTCCTCCGTATAATTCAAGTGCTGTTGCATCACTTGAACCACTTGTTGCTTATAAAGTTTTACTGCTTCAATATCGAAATATAACAAGCCAGTACGACGAATAAAGAAGTCGCTCGGTGTATAGACCATTTCTGCTTCAATGCCATACAGTAACATAGCATGCAAGGCAAGAGGCATTGTACTACCATGTTCATGTAAATATTTCACACGATCAAATAATGCATCAATATTTGTTCCATACTTTTGTACAAGTTGTTTAGCCTCATCATAATTTAAGCCGTATTGTACACCTTCTCGTGCTTTATATGCTATATAGTCAGGGAAATTAATAGCATTGATCCCTTTTGCACCAGAAAGTGATAGCTCGCGTGTTAAACATGAACTTGCATGCTTATAGCGACGAGTTTTAACAATTTTATCTACAATCGTTTCTGCCATTTGACGATAGCCTGTGAGTTTTCCACCTGCTATTGTCATTAAACCACTTGGAGCAGTCCAAATTTCATCTTTCCTTGAAATTTCAGAAGGGTCCTTTCCTTTTTCATAAATAAGTGGACGTACTCCTGCCCAAGATGATTCAATCGTTTCTCTTGTAATTGTAGCCGTTGGAAAGACGCTTTTAGCTGCCTCTATTAAATAATCCACATCTTGCTGTGTTGCTACTGGATGTACATGATCACCCTCAAAGACCGTATCCGTTGTTCCTACATAGGTTTTGCCATCTCGTGGAATAGCAAAAGCCATACGTCCATCAGCAATATCAAAATAAACAGCTTGCTTTAATGGAAAATCCTTTTGCTTGAGGACAATATGAACACCCTTTGTCAGACGTAATTGCTTGTTATCTGCTACTTTATCTTTTTGTCGAACTTCATCTACCCAAGGGCCTGTAGCATTGACAATTTGTGCTGCATGTACGTCGAGTATTTTACCACTTAAATGATCCTTCACCTTAATCCCAACAAGCTTTTTCTTTTCGTAAATAAATTCCTTCATCTCCGCATAATTGAGACAAAGAGCCCCATGTTCTGCAGCCTTTTTCAATACTTCAATCGTAAGACGCGCATCATCCGTACGATATTCAACATAATAGCCACCACCGACAAGTCCATCATGATTGAGTAAAGGCTCTAATGCTAGAGTTTCTTGGGCATTTAACATCGTTCTACGTTCATTTTTTTTGACACCTGCCAAGCGGTCATAAACCTTTAATGCCATAGATGTTGTAAATGGACCAAGTGAGCCCTTTTTATATAAAGGTAATAGCATTTTTTCAGGTGTTGTAACGTGAACAGCATTGTCATAAACAATTTCACGTTCTCGTCCTACTTCCGCTACAACGCCAACATCAAATTGCTTTAAATAACGTAGCCCACCATGAATAAGCTTTGTCGAACGGCTCGACGTACCTGCTGAGAAATCCTGCATTTCAATTAATGCAACAGAAAGTCCTCGTGAGGCGGCATCTAACGCAATACCTGCACCTGTAATACCTCCACCAATGACTAGTACGTCAAAACTATAGTGCTCTAGATAATATAAAATTTTAGGTCGATGCTCAAATGAAAACATACCTTTTCCCCCAATAGCTATAATTTAAAAATTCTTGTGGCCTCTACAGCCTTTTGCCAGCCTGAGTACAGAGCTGCAGCTTGTGTTCCATCCATCTGTGGTTGGTAGTTTTGACCACTCACCCATAATGCAGACAAGGCCTCTTGATTTGGCCAAAAATTTGTGGCAAGCCCTGCTAAATAAGCTGCTCCCAGCGCTGTTGATTCATTGAGCTTTGCTAGCTCTATTTGTAACTGTAATATATCACTTTGGAATTGCATTAATAATTGATTATTGACAACTCCTCCATCTACACGGAGTACGGCAATAGGAGTACCTGCTGCTCCTTCCATTGCATCTAGTACATCCTTTGTTTGATAGGCTAATGATTCAAGTGTTGCTCTGATGAAATGTTCTTTAGATGTTCCTCGTGTTAAACCAAAAATGGCCCCTCGAGCATCTGTATCCCAGTACGGTGTACCTAGTCCAACGAAGGCAGGGACAACGTAGACACCATCTGTATTATTCACTTTTTTAGCATAGGTTTCTGAATCCTCAGCAGTTCGAATCATGCGGAGGCCATCCCTTAGCCATTGGATAGCTGAACCTGCTACAAAAACACTACCTTCTAATGCATAGGTCACTTTATCATCTATTCCCCAAGCAATAGTAGTCAGCAAACCATTTTCAGAGGTTACTGCCTGTTGTCCTGTATTTAATAACATAAAGCAGCCCGTACCATAAGTATTTTTAGCCATGCCCTTTGTAAAGCAAGTCTGACCAAAAAGTGCGGCCTGCTGATCACCTGCAATACCAGCAATCGGAACTTTTTCACCGAAGAAAATACTTGGTGCCGTTTCTGTATAGATCTCTGATGAGTTTTTTACTTCAGGAAGCATTGACAGTGGAATTTCTAATAGCTGGCAAAGCTCCTCATCCCATTGCAATTCATGTATGTTGTAGAGCAATGTTCGAGATGCATTTGAATAATCCGTAACATGGGCCTTTCCTTTTGATAATCGCCAAACAATCCAAGAATCAATCGTTCCAAATAATAAATCTCCGTTGTTGGCCATTGCACGTGCGCCATCTACATTGTCTAAGATCCATTTAATTTTTGTAGCTGAAAAATAAGCATCTAGGCGTAATCCTGTTTTTTGTTGAAAAAGTTCTCCATATTCTTGTTCTTTTAAGTCATTCACAATGTCCTGTGTTTGGCGTGATTGCCAGACAATGGCATTGTAAATCGGCTGACCAGTATGTTTATCCCACACAACGGTCGTTTCTCGCTGATTGGTAATCCCGATTGCATGGACCTCACTAGCTTCATGCCCGCTTTCGGTTAATACGGCCGCAATAACCGCTAGAATTGAGCCCCAAATTTCATTGGCATTATGCTCTACCCAGCCAGCCTTCGGAAAAATTTGCTGAAATTCCTTTTGTGCTACATGAACAATTTCACCTTTTTTATCAAATAAAATGGCTCTTGAACTCGTCGTTCCTTGATCAATTGCTAAAATAAATTCGCCCATTCATGTTCCCCCTTTTCACTACATTACCCGTTTGAACATTTTTTCCACTTCATACGATGTAAAATGAATAAGCACTGGACGTCCATGTGGGCATGTAAATGGATTATCTGCATTACGTAAATCTCGCAACAATATTTCCATTTGTTCTTTTGTCAAATAATAGTTGGCTTTGATGGATTTTTTACAGCTCATCATAATCGCTGCAGCTTCACGTAATTTTTTGACATCTGCTTTCTTAGTTGTCAGCACCTGTTCAATTAAATCTTCAATAATTTCCTGCTCCTCACCTGGAGGAAACCAGCTTGGATGCTCACGTACAACGAAAGAAGACTGACCAAATTCCTCTAAAAATACCCCTACAGCTTCTAGCTCATGCATGTGTTCTCGTAATAAAAGTGCTTCATCTGCAGCGTAGTGGAATGTTAGTGGAAGCAATAATGCCTGACGTTCATGTGGATTGACTTGACCTACCTTTTCACGGAAAAATTCATATTTAATTCGTTCTTGTGCCGCATGCTGATCAATTAAATAAAAGCCATCTTCCATTTGTGCAACAATATATGTGCCATGGATTTGCCCTACCACTTCCAACTCAGGAAACGGTTCCTTAGTAGGCTCATCCACTAATTCATCATGTTGCGCAACAAGTGTTACTTCTTCAACTATTTCAGGCTCTGTTGGTGGTGTAGGCTGCCAACTATCCTCCATAATAGTCGGTATAGGCTCTCGCTCTACCGTATTTTCTCGATTGTTTTCTTGAATGGTTTGGACATCATATAGTTTTTCTACGATAGCGTTCATTTTCTCAACATCTATTTTTGGTGCAGGTTTCCAAATATTTAATTGCTCAGTAGATGGTTTGACGATTTTTTCTTTCTTCTCCATGTGTGGTACGCGAATTACGCTCCGTATTTTCTCACGAATGGTTTCTTCAATTAATTTCAAAAGCTCAGGCTCTTTACTTAAACGAATTTGATGTTTCGCAGGATGCACATTGACATCTGTTAAATATGGATCTCCCTCTATATAAAGAACAACAATTGGAAAACGTTCGATGGGTAAATACGTATGGTAGGCATCAACAATTGCTTTTTGTACTAAATAATGCTTGACCCAGCGACCATTGACAAATAAGGACATATAGTTTTTTGAAGCACGTGTCACCTCTGGCAAAGACACGAAGCCAGAAATTCGATAATCATGTGACTCCCCTTGGAACGACACCATTTTCTTGGCATTATGTACACCATAAATGGCAGCAAGAACCTGTTGTACATCTCCTCGCCCATTTGTGTGCAATAATTGTTGGCCATTATGCAGTAATCTGAACGCAATTTGTGGGTTACTCAGTGCGAGTCGATTCATCAGGTCTATTGTATGCCCAAGTTCAGTTTGAATAGTTTTCATATATTTTAAGCGAGCAGGTGTGTTAAAGAACAACTGTGATACTGTTAAATCTGTACCTTTACGTAAAGGGCCAGGCTTGTTTGTTATGGTATGTCCACCTTCGAGCTCTAAATGCGTACCAGACTCACCATTTGATGTGATCAGTGTCATTTTAGAAACAGAGGCAATGGAGGCTAATGCTTCCCCACGGAAGCCTAATGTACGAATGCGAAATAAATCATGTTCCTGATGAATTTTACTAGTAGCATGGCGAGAGAATGACATTAATGCATCCTCTTCATCCATACCGCTACCATTATCTATTACTTGAATAGAAGTGAGACCCGCTTCTAGTAAAAAAACATCAATGGACGTACTCCCAGCATCAATAGCATTTTCCACTAGCTCTTTGACTACAGATGCCGGCCTTTCTACTACCTCTCCTGCTGCAATTTTATTGGATAGCCACTCGTCCATAATTTGTATGTTTCCCACTAACGTATCACTCCTTTACTTTTTAGCGTTGATTAACTCTTGCTGTAGCTCATATAAAATATTCATTGCCTGCATTGGTGAAGCCCCTAAAATATTCACTTTCTCTAATTTTTTTAGGACCTCTGCCTCCGCTGGCGAAATAGGCTCTTCCTCTGTAAATAAGGACATCTGTACTGGTTGCTCAGCTATTTCCTGTGTTTCGGCAACTACTTCTTTCCCTGCTTCAAAGTTCTCCAATAAAACACGGGCTCTTGCTAAAATTTCTTCTGGTAATTGCGCAAGCTGTGCCACATGAATACCATAGGATTTATCAGCAGCTCCTTTTTTTACCTTATGCAAGAACACGACCATGCCATTTTTTTCAGTGGCTGATACATGCACATTTTGTAATCGTGGCAAATCCTTTTCAAGTGCTGTTAATTCATGATAGTGCGTAGAAAACAACGTATTTGCTCCAATTTTGTCATGAATATATTCCATCATAGACTGTGCAAGACTCATGCCATCATAAGTCGATGTTCCACGCCCTATTTCATCAAATAGCATTAAGCTATTTTTCGTTGCATGCATAATGGCATGTTGCGATTCAAGCATCTCTACCATAAATGTGGATTGTCCTGCGGCTAAATCATCCGCTGCACCAATCCGAGTGAAAATCTGATCTGTAATCGGCAATTTCGCCTTTTCAGCAGGTACATAGCAACCCATTTGTGCCATAACCACAATTAATGCAACTTGGCGCATATACGTACTTTTACCAGACATATTCGGCCCTGTAATGAGCATCATATTGTTCTTTTCCTCTAAGACACAATCATTTGGCACATACATTTGCTTATTCAGCATTTTTTCAACAACGGGATGTCGTCCCTCAATAATTTCGAGGGCACGTCCACCATGGAATTCTGGCTTTGTAAAACGATATTTTTCTGAAACACTTGCAAAGCTTAGTAAAACATCTAACTCACTAATACTTGCTGCCAACGCTTGTACACGTGGAATAAACGCCTTTAATGTATCTCGAATTTCCACAAACAGGTTGTACTCTAATGTTAAACTTTCTTCCTCAGCATTTAAAATTAACGCTTCTTTTTCTTTTAGTTCCTGTGTAATATAGCGCTCTGCATTAGCAAGCGTTTGTTTGCGTTCATAGCGTGTTAAATCCGCTAAATGAATATTCGATTTTGTAATTTCAATATAGTAACCAAAAATGCGATTATAGCCAATTTTTAAATTTTTAATGCCTGTTTTCATACGCTCTTCTTGTTCGAGTTGAGCAATCCAATCTTTACCATTACGAGCGGCGTAGCGAAGCTCATCTAATCGTTCATTGTAGCCATCGCGGATGACGTCTCCCTCTTTAATGGTAATAGGTGGATTATCTGTTATCGCTTTTGCTAAGAGAACCTCAACATCTGTACATGTATCAAGTCCTGCACCTAGTTGCTGAAGTGTTTCTTTATCAGTATCCATTAACTGTTGCTGAATAGCCGGCACCTGACGTAGTGAATCACGCAATTGTGCTAAATCACGTCCACCCACATTACCAAAAGCAACACGACCAGCCAAACGCTCTAAATCATATACTTGTTTTAACGATGCTTGTAGCTCTGTTCGCACAAAATAGGCTTCCAATAAATCTGTCACAATTGCCAATCTAGCTTCAATAGCCAGACGTGTAGCAAGCGGCTGATGTAGCCATTGTTTTAATTTACGCCCACCCATCGCTGTCACGGTATCATCTAGTAGCCATAAAAGTGTCCCCTTTTGATCGCCGCCACGAATCGATTGAATAAGTTCTAAATTTCGCTTAGAGCTAGAATCAATGCGTAAATAATTGTTTATTTCATTAAACGTAAATGCTTGAATATGTGATAAAGAACGCATTTGTGTTTGATTGATATAAGCTAACAACCGAAGACATGGAATTTGTAATGGTTGCGGTACAGCCTCTAAATAGTTTGCTACTTTGTCCATAGCCATTTCATCAGCTTCAACTGAAAGCACAATACCTGCATTGACAGCATGTTCTGCTAACAGTAGCTGCAAACTATCCGTAACAATAAGCTCACGAATACCATAAGCCTGCATTTGCATTAAAAGAGCTTTACCATCGCCTTCAATAGAAGAAGCCACTGCTTCACCTGTCGATAAGTCTAAATAAGCATAACCAAATGTTTCATCATCCAATTGCTCTGCTGCGCCAATAAAATGGTTGGATTTACCTTCAAGTGCCTTACCTTCCATAATTGTTCCTGGTGTGATGAGCTGAACCACTTCACGCTTGACTACACCTTTTGCTTGCTTCGGATCCTCTGTTTGTTCACATATCGCCACTTTATAGCCTTTTTGCACAAGTGTTTCAATATAATTTTTAGCCGAATGATGAGGCACACCACACATTGGTATCCGTTCTTTTGCGCCTGCATCACGGCTCGTTAATGTAATCTCTAAAATTTGTGAGGCATTAATTGCGTCCTCAAAAAACATTTCGTAAAAGTCACCTAATCTAAAAAATAAAAAGGCATCTTTGTAATCTTCCTTTACCTGTAGATACTGTTGCATCATTGGTGTATATGTTGTCATATAACTATTTACCTCGCTCTTACCTAATAGATATTTTTATTATAACAAAAGATACATGCGAAACGCTTCATTCACCTTTTTTAAGATGCTAGCATTTCGCATGTATCAAAAAATGATGTTTACTATCTTGGTCGTTCATCAGGAAACGATGAGGACTCTAACACATACCTGCTTTCTCCATCAGCACTTGAAGATGAGCTTGAACTAGAGCTCGATGACGATGATGAAGAACTCTCATCATTTAAGCTCCAATCTTCTTCATAGTCTAGTGGATGTACACTAATACAAATTGTTGTTTCACCCATTACTTCAACAACCACTTCACGTTCTACTACAATTTCAAATTTCGTACCACATGGAGAGATGATTGCTTCAATACAATTTGGTTCTTGTATCACACGTACACGAACATCATCACCAACGCTAATTTCACCTTCTCGATAGTGAAGCTTCACTTTGTCTTTATAGTGAACCGTTTCGGAAAACACAGCTGTCTTCGAATGATTACTATAGGCATACCACACATTGACATCAAACTTCCCAGTTACTTCTACAAATTTCCCGACTCTTTTTGCAGAGCAAGTATGATTGATTACCCAGCATCCTAAAATACTTGTCGGTTTATTTGTTGGTGATAATGTTACATGTTCTTCCGTTCTCTTCTTCCCTTTGGCAACTACTGCTTTCGTCACGATTTGTCGTAAACGTTTCAGCGCAATTCCTCCTTCGACTCTTTTCACTCCATCATATGCAGGTGGCGCCCATTGGGTGAACATATATTTTTAGAGAATGAAATGTATCGTTCAGAACTTTTATAGTGAGATGTCTGCTATAGCGTTGAAATGCTTCAATAGAAGGAAACATAAAAAAGCTCGAATGACAGCATTCGAGCTTTAATTTCTATAATCTTTTAAGAGCAGCTACCAGGCTGAGTATTTTCTACGTACGAACCTGTTTCACCACGAAGTAAATCGCCACCTGTTGAGCGGACAATTTCATTTGTTACATTATTAGCAATTGTATTTGATACTAATTGCAATAAATCATTCACATCACCTTGTGATTCTTTGAATTGTTGAACAACTGGAATGTCATTAATTTCTTCTTCGATTTTAGCAATTTTATCTTCGATCATTTTTAATGCTTTTTCTTTCCCTAGGTGCTGGAAATTAACTGCTTGTTTTTGTAAGCTTTTTAGACTTGCAATTCGTTCACGAACTTGTTGATTTTCATTAATTTGTGCTTCTGCCTTTTTGAAAAATTCTACCTCTGGCGTATTCGCAATCATATGTGCAATTTCATGTGATTTTTTAATTAAATCTTCTTTTGTATATAAGACTTGTGTCATTTATGCTTCCACCTTTTCATTTTTTACGACTTCCACAAATTCACCAGTAAGTGAATAAGATGTAGTCTCTATAATTTTAACTTTTACTAATTGACCAATTACTTCTGCTGGTGCTTTAAAGTTAACCAGACGATTTTTACGCGTATAGCCAGCTAGCACATCGTCGCGTCTTTTACTTGTACCCTCAACTAATACTTCGACAACCTCACCATTTAAGCGCTCTAATGCTTTGCGTGAGTATTCACCCACCACTTCATTTAAACGTTGAAGACGCTCTTTTTTCACTTCTTCAGGTACGTTGTCGACCATTTTCGCAGCTGGTGTTCCTTCACGTGGAGAATAAATATACGTAAACGCTGCCTCAAAACCAACTTCACGGTATAAGGACAATGTTTCCTCAAACTGCTCCTCAGTTTCATTCGGATAGCCAACGATAATATCTGTTGTTAACGTCACCTCAGGAATTGCGGCTTTGATTTTATCTACTAATGCAAGGAAATGCTCACGTGTATATTTACGAGCCATAATTTTCAGGACATCATTAGAGCCAGATTGTACTGGTAAATGAATATGCTCCACTAAGTTTCCACGTTTTGCAAGTACTTCGATTAAATGATCGTCGAAATCACGCGGATGACTCGTTGTAAAGCGGATACGTGGAATATCAATCTTTCTTAATTCATCCATTAAATCGCCAAGACGATAGTTGCTATCTTCAAAATCTTTCCCGTAAGCGTTGACATTTTGACCGAGCAGCATAATTTCTTTATAGCCTGCAGCAGCTAGCTCACGAACTTCTGCTATGATTTCTTCTGGACGTCTACTACGTTCTTTACCACGTGTATATGGAACGATACAATACGTACAGAATTTATCGCAACCATACATAATATTAACCCAAGCCTTAATGGCACCAAGCCGTTTTTTCGGCAGATTTTCAATGACATCGCCTTCTTTAGACCAAACTTCAATGACCATTTCCTTAGACATGTAGGCTTCTTTAAGAATGTTTGGCAAACGGTGAATATTATGTGTTCCAAATACCATATCTACATGTGGATAGCTTCTTAAAATTTTATTGACAACCGATTCCTCTTGCGACATACAGCCACAAACCCCGATAAGCATCTCAGGGTTTTTTCGTTTATATTTCAGCAGGAAACCAAGTTCTCCAAATACCTTATTTTCTGCATTTTCACGAATGGCACATGTATTCAGTAAGACAACGTCAGCCTCTTCTATCACTTCTGTTGGTGTATAACCAAGCTGCATAAAAATCCCAGCCATCACTTCTGTGTCATGTTCATTCATTTGGCAGCCATAAGTACGAATATAGAAGGTGCGATCTTTGCCCATTCCTGCGAACTCTTCTGCAATGCTAAAATCCTTATGATACTTCACATCTTCTTTGCCACGTTTTTTAGCATCTTTTAAGGAAGGTGCCGTAAAAACCTTCTCAAAATATTTACTATAATCCTTTTCAGGCTTGTCTTCTTTTTTTGGTTGATTGACCTGTTGATTAGCTAAGCGTTGTTCCTCATTCATCGCAATCAGGTAACTCCTTTCAAACGAAATCCATGCACTTGAATTCCCATTTTATTATTATACTGAATAGTTGATACTTCCTACAAGGTTTGCGCTTCAAATGTCGTGGTTTCGACTTAATTACATGTTAATGAAAGTAGTTATCCATCAGTTTTGGCGTACTATCCTTCTAATTGCGGTTATTCGTCATTTTAATTAAAATATTTCCTATACTTAACATGTAAGTACCAATTATATAATTTCAGCTTCATCCAACGCTTTATATTCATATCTTCTTTATAAAATAATGCATTGGTGTATCGGCCCTCTCTAATTAAACGCTTTGCTTCTATTTTTAATTTTTCATTCTGCATGTATTTATATAAAGTTTTTGAAGGGAGTAGTGTCCATAAATGCTTAGTCTGGACATACGTTCGTTCATGATTGACATGGAATAAATAATCATCCACCATATATTGCATTAGATTATGACCACTTGCTGTCACATAGTAGCTAGAAGCACCTGATCGCAAATTCATTTCAAATAGCTTATATTCCCCATCCCGGACATCATACTTCATATCGAAATTGGCAAAGCCTGTATAGCCAATATCCTCTAATAAATACCGTATTGAATCCATTAGCTGTTCATCGTAATCAGTCATAACAGCTAAAGAAATACCTTTGTTTTGCGGGGATGGATCTTCAAGCAATTTGTTGCTTACACACATCAATTTTACTTTGTTATCCCTTCCCACATAAACATCTAGTACCCGAATATAAGAATCATCACCAGGGATAAATTCTTGAAGAATTAAAGCATCTTGATAGCTAGACCGATAAATACAACGCACGATATGCTGCATCTCGTTGGCATCATTAACTAAAAATATTTTTTTCTTCTCAGGAAATGAACAGCTCGTATACGTCACTGCATTGGAAGGTTTAATGATGATGGGAAACTGGAATGGGAGTTCACTGGTTGCTTGATGTTCCTTTGTTAAGATCATCGTCTTAGGATATTTTAACTGATACATATCACAAAGCTGATAAAATTTTTCCTTCGTTTGAA
Organism: Lysinibacillus cavernae; assembly: GCF_009724685.1. Taxonomy (GTDB): domain Bacteria; phylum Bacillota; class Bacilli; order Bacillales_A; family Planococcaceae; genus Lysinibacillus; species Lysinibacillus cavernae. The sequence continues at coordinate 482,326 of NZ_WMEF01000001.1, read as the reverse complement.
CCTTCTTTAGTAAAACCTGATCGATATAAGGTAAAATAAAATACTTTTCAAGCACCTCTTTATTTTCAATAATAAGCTCCGCATAGTAGCAGTCACAAACTAACAAAATCAATTTTTGATGTTGGAACTGCATGGCAACTCCGATTAAAGCTTGTACAAAATAGGCAGGTTCATTTAAATGCTCTACATATTGAAAATCCAGAATGCCACTATTTTGTGTGGCAATCCCTTGCGTACCGCTCAAAAAGAGTGAGCGAATAGTTCTCACTTTTATAGCCGGCTCAATGACAAGGCTTTTTATACGATACGCCTCATAAAAAGAGCGAGCTACTCCGTAAGCATGCTGACCCGATTGTATAATAATAGGTAAAATAGGTTGTTCATTTTTTAACGTCAAGTTGACTCGCCTCACATTTTAAAATGAATTTAATCATTTCATATTGTTAGAAAACTGTAGATGAAATCAAGGTCTTAAATCAAAAGTATGGCTATTTGGCAAAACTAGATTGATTTCCGTTCCGACTACTTCAGCGGGAAGGTGTAGACTGAGAAGATATACATTTTGCTAAATGATTCACAAAGATCCCCTACTATTTATTAACAATGAAACGAATTGAATTTAATCATGTGTATGCAAGCTAACTTGTACTTATGTAACACGATAAAAGGCACTACAATGAAACATTAGTGCCTTTTTTCTATAACTATAATTCTATAAATTTTTTGACTCGCTGTTCAAAGGCGACAATGGATTGAATACTATGACGCTTTAGCAGTTCTGTATTGGCAAAGGTGTATTTACCTAAATCATCAGGAAAATGGGCATCTGAGGATACTGTAAAAGCGACTCCATGTGCAAGTAATGTTTGTAAAAAACGGGGTCCAGGGCACATTTCCTTTACAGGGTAACGATAATGTAGCCCAGCGTTAATTTCAGTGGCAGTTTGTGTTGATGTCAGTGCCTGTGCTATACGTTTATACCAAGCTTCAAGAAAAGCCTGATCCTCTACCTGATAATTAAATACTTTAAAGTTGTCTAAATGGGCAACAAAATCAAACATATTGGAAAGAATCATTGTCTCAACAACCTTAAAAAATTGCTCATAGCTTTGTTGTAAAGCTGGCTGGTCCATTTGCTCAAAAAGGTGTTGTGTTTGTGGATTATCAAAGCCCCAGCCATCAACAAAATGGACAGAACCGATAACATAATCCCATGGGTAGTCAGCTAATAAAAAGGATAGTTCCTCCTCCCCACCGCTAAAATAATCTGCCTCGATACCGAGCCTCAAGGCAATACCATGTTGATGCCATTTTTCCTTCGCCTGCTGGATCGTAGACACAAAAACATCTATATTTTCTGTCATAACACGATCCAGCCAATAGCGTTGTATCTGACCGATTTCACTATCATCTAACTTCATAAAGCGCTCGAAATAGGCTCTTGTTTCCTTAAAACGATATAAATGATCAACAATGCCTACCTCACGCAATCCAAGTTGCTTTGCCTGTTCAAGATATAAATCCAACCATTCTTCACTATAACAGCCACTTTGCACTCGATTTGCTAGCCGCTGTAACTGACGTGTCATTTGTTCTTTTGAACCTTTTTCTGTAGCATCATTCTGATGAAAAAACTCAAGTGCCTGTGATGTCCGCTCCAGCCAGCGAAATGAATAAGGTCCTTCTTCTAAATGTACATGATAATCAATTGTCATTAGCTCTTCCCTCCATTACATACCTGCCATTTTTCCTCATAAGTCTGCCATTCTAATGGACAAGTGCTTTCACAAAGAATTTCTGTACATTCGTCAAGATGACAGATTTGAAAAAACGATTTCCCATTTATTTTGGATGCATCGGCTAATAAATAACTCACTTTACTATGCTTTAGCATCTTCTTCGAAATAAGAGATTCATCCAAATCGTAATCATAAACAATGCCCTCACTAATGCCACCACAAGATAAAAATGCTTTATCAAAATTCATATTATCTAGCATTTCTAAAGTCATGGCGCCTGCGACAGAAGATTGTTTTGGATTCGCGGTACCTCCTAGTAATATTACCTTGCCTGTCATGCGTCTTTCTTCGATGGCTAAATTAAACTGAATCGCTGCTGCAATAGAGTTCGTCACAACCGTTATATCATCGACAGCTAGTAAAAAGTCTGCTATATGAACCGTTGTGGTACCTGTATCAACTGCAATGGTGTCTCCATCACAAATACGTTTTGCAGCGATACGAGCAATTTGACGCTTTGCCTCTTTTTGCATTTGTAGCTTGCGCAAAAAAACAGGCTCGTTGCGAACGTTCGTATAGTTAATAGCCCCACCATGAACTCTTGTTAGTAAATGTTGTTGCTCTAATTCATCAAAATCTCGGCGGATTGTTTCTGGTGCCACTTGCAGAGCATCAGCAATATTAGCAACAATAATTTTTCCTTCTACATCCAATTGTTTTAATATAAATTCAAATCTTTCTATTTTTGCGTATGTCATGAGAGTGCAATCACATCTTCTTTTGCGACATAACACTTATAGGATTTTCCCATTTCAATCGAGTATCCTTGTTGTTGATGTAGTTGTTCCATTGTAAACATGGTTTCACCGTCAAACGTAGTACGAATAATATTGCCATTCATTAATGATTGTTTTGCTATCCCTGCAATACACATATCTCCATCTCTTTGATCGAGATGCAGTGCTTCAGGTCGAATGGCGAATTTAGAGCAATGCTCCAACAACGTTACCCCAAGCATTTGCTCTAAAGCTTGGCGCGTAAAGACATTATAATGCCCTATAAAGTTGGCAATAAATTCATTATCAGGTCTTGTATATATCTCTGTTGGTGTACCATTTTGGGCAATACTACCATTATTCATCACGAATATTCTGTCTGACACAGCCATCGCTTCCTCTTGATCATGTGTTACTAAAATCATGGTCATATTTAATTTACGTTGAATGGCTCGTAAATCTGCTTGCAGCTTCTTACGAATTTGAGCATCTAACGCACTAAGCGGTTCATCTAATAGAAGCACTTTTGGGCGAACAATTAAAGCACGCGCCAGGGCAACACGCTGCTGTTGACCACCAGATAATTCTTTCGGGTATGCATTTGCTTTTTCACTTAAATGCACGAGCGCTAGCATTTCTTGAACACGTTGCTCTATGTCAGTGGCATTGACTTTTTGCATGCGCAAACCAAAGGCAACATTTTCTTGCACAGTCATATTTGGAAAGAGGGCATAGGATTGGAAGACCATACCAACTTGTCGATCCTTTGGTTGCACGCCACTCATATCTTTTCCTTCAATCGTAATCTTACCAGCCGATGCATCTGTTAATCCTGCGACAATCCGCAAAATGGTACTCTTTCCACAGCCACTAGGACCTAACAGTGTGATAAATTCACCCTTCTGAATGTCCATATTAATATTTGTTAAAACCGTTGATTGTCCATATTTTTTATGAAGCCCTTCAATAACAAGATAACTCATAGATTTGTAGCACCTTTCGATCGTTTCGTTACTATTGCAATGACAAATGTTAAAAGACCCATTAGCACGATATAAATGAAAACGACTGCACTAGCAATATGTCCACTTGTGCTTAGCTTTTTCATTAAATAAATTTGAACTGTTTCAAAGCGAGAACCAACCACAAGATTTATCAAGACAAATTCTCCAAATAGTACAGAGAAGGAGAGCAATGCTCCTGCAAATAAGCCTGGATATACGGTAGGCAGTAAAATTTTTTTGAATGCTTGTCTTTTAGAGGCACCCAGTAATTGAGCCGCATCAAGTAACTGCCTTGCATCTATATTTCGCAAACTATTACGTGTTCCTTGATAGATGTAAGGAAGAATTCCTACAACATAGGCTCCTAAAACAACTAAAATCATTGGTATACCTATTTGGCTATAAACACGAATGAGCCCCACTGCTAAAATAATTCCTGGGAAAGAATAGACCATGACAACCGCCATCTGTATCCATTTTTCGTATGTAGGAAAATACAAGACAATCACGAAGATGGCTGGCACAATAACAAGGAGTGCGATACTAACAGCTCCACTTGCTAATAAAACAGAGCGCCCAAATGCTTGAATAAAATCGGTATCTTGAAACAATGTGGAGAGCCATTTTAATGTAAGACCTTCTGGTAAGATGGTTTTATTCCATTTTGATGCAAAAGCATAGAGCATCGTTGCCAGCACTGGCAAAAGTAAATACCCCACTAACAGAAGGAAAAAGAAATCGGCCAAGCCACGCTTTTTCATTTTACTTTCCTCCTTGTTTTAGAGATGCTCCACTCACTTATAAGCATGGCCGTCACCATTGTCACCGCTAAAATGACCGCAATCGCACTGGCTAGCTCTGGTTGAGCAAAAATGTCACCTTTTATTAATGAACCAATTCGAATCGCCACTAAATTATAATTACTGCTTGTCAATGCATAGGCAGAGGCATACGCCCCCATTGCATTGGCGAACAATACACTAAAAGTTCCAACAATTCCAGGTAGCATGACAGGTAAACCAATCTTCCTCCAAAATTGCCAGCTCGTTGCCCCAAGAAGTGCTGCTGCTTCCTTCCACTGTTGCTGTATGCCATCATAGATGGGGTATAACAGCATGAGCGATAATGGCAATTGAAAGTAAATGTAAATGAGTAATAATCCACCCCAACTATAAAGAGAAAACGATGACAATACATCGATGTCCCATTTTTCAAATAACAGTGTGAATAGACCACTATTGCCAAGTAAAACGATAAAAGCAAATGCCAGCGGAATTCCCGAAAAATTAGATGTTAAATTTGTTAGGATTAAAATTTTCTCCCTAACTGGCTCAGAAAACTTCATCATGGCATAAGCAGCGAACAATGTGACAATTAATGCGATGACAGCCGAAATCATGGACAATGTAATACTATTTTTAAAACCTTGTAATATATAATCATTCGTAAAGATAGATTCATATTGCGTCAGTGTAAAGCCTTCACTGTTTTGAAAGCTGGTAATAAGCATATACAATAAAGGGACTAGGAAAAATAATAATAGTAGTACCAGAAAAGGCGAAAGCCAGGCTATGGATTGCCGCTTCGATATCAACACAACCACTTCTTTCTATAGTTACTTGCGGTTCAAGGGGGATAATAGTCGCTCCATGCTAAAAGGAACGACTATTCATAGTTACACCTCTTTTGCTACAAACATACCTTCTAGCAAAAGTGGCACCATATCATCCGCAGGTTCAATATTTAATAAGTGACAGCACAGCGGTGCAATTTGTAGTTGTGAAATAATGCCCTCTTTAATGCCAGCCTTTACGGAATCTGAAATAACGAACAATGGAACATGACGATCCTCATGAGTTGTTCCTCCATGATTGCCATCACTTGTCATGCCATGGTCAGCCGTAACAATTACTTCATAGCCCTGTGCCATACATTTAGGAATAAATAATGATAGTAATGCATCCATCGCTAAAACTCGATTACGATATTGTGCAGAATCCGCCGTAAACTTATGACCATCATCATCAACATTCATCGGATGAATATAAAGGAAATCCGGCTGCTTTTTATCCATTAACCATGCTGCATCTGCAAACACATGACTATCTGGATAATGATCCTCAAAATAAAACAGACCATTTTCAATTGGACATTGTGTATCGAGCTGTAATCTGTCTTCCATATAGTTAAATGGTGCTCTATTATAAAGCTCACTCACCCAATAATAGGCGGAGGCGGCAGTGGACAAACCATGTTCTTTCGCGACGTGAAAAACACTTGTTTGATTCGATAACCGCACAGTCATATTGCTTGTAACACCATGCACAATCGGTGGTGTCCCCGTTAAAATCGTCTCATATAAAGGTCTGGATAATGAAGGAACCTCTGAACAAATTTTATAGCGAGCCGCTACTTGGCGTTCGACTAAATGGTGTAAGAACCCCATATGTGTACAGGCCGTATCAAAGCGCAATGCATCAATGACAATGAGAACCACTTTGTTATTTTGCATGGATTAACACCTGCTCTTGATAATATTGAGGGATTTGCTTCGTTGTTTCTTCCCATTTCTTTTGGTCTTTTACGGGCTGTGCATTCGTATACATATCTGCTGGTAATAGTAAATCTTTCACTTCCTGCGGTAGTTCCACCTTATCTCGAATCGGACGAGCATAGCCTTTTGCTAAATTCTCTTGACCAGCATCAGATAAAATGTATTCACGTGCTAGCATGGCAGCATGTGGATTTTTCGCATACTTATTAATAATTGTCGCATAGCCAGAAGTAACAGATCCTTCTGATGGAATCACTACATCGAAACGGTTCTCATCTATTTGGTGACGATAGCCTAATGCATTAAAATCCCATAAGATAGCAACATCAATTTCACCTTTTTCTAAGTTCGCTACGGATGGATCTCCCTGTAAACGACCTTGCTTTGCTAATTCAGCAAAAAAATCTATGCCAGGCTTGATATTCGATTCATCACCGCCAAATGCCATAGCAGCTGCTAAAATAGCAAACTGCGCTTGGTTAGCTGTTAATGCATCCCCAATGCTAACCGTGTAATCTCCATTTTTCAAATCTTCCCACGATGTCGGGGCATTTTTTACATTATTTTTATCTGTTAAAAATGAAATAGTCCCTGTATAGCCTACAATCCAGTGTCCTTCGTCATCTTTAGCCCAATCAGGTATGTCATCCCAATAAGAAGTTTTGTACGGTAATGTTAGTCCCTTGCCTTTGGCAATTGGTCCAAAAGCAATTCCCACATCACCAATATCTGCTGTAGCATCATCTTTCTCTGCTTCAAACTTTGCTAACTCCTCCGCACTCGACATATCCGTATCCTTATGTTTAATCGTATATTCGGTTCCTAGCTCTTCCCAAGTTTCCACCCAATTTGCCCATGTATCTGGCATACCAACGGAATTAACAGTGCCCTCTTCCTTTGCTTTTTCTGTAATTTCTTCAAGCGATAAATCTTTGTTTACCTCATTTGCACTAGATGAACTGTCAGAACAAGCTGCCAACATGGAAATGGTTAATGCACCGATTAAACCTTTTTTCCATAACTTTTGAATTGCCATGTGTTGGACCCTCCATTTGTTTTTGTTTATTTTTATTTGCTTACATTCGTAATGTTATAAAACAAACATTAAGCAAGTATGGAGGTCTTTAAAATATTTGGTAAAAATTATTGAGGAATTATAAAAATCTATGAAGTACATACTAAATGAAGAAGAATTGTAAATAGGCGTGTTAGAAATGAGGAGAAATCTAGTTTTGTATGCGCACGTTAGCTTTATGGACGTACGCATACTTAGATTATTTGGAGAAACCTAAGAAATCAGCATATGTATGCGGCTCATTTTCCTTTAGAATTGTTAAAAATGTAAATGCTAGCTGCACAACTGACCACCATCTCATATTGTAAGTCATCTCAAAACGAGAAGGATCTAATGCAAAGACATCTTGAAAAATAGTGAGCGGCTCTATTTGCTCATCCTTTAAAATGGACAAAAAGCCAAGAAATAACGTATGATCCTTGACTTCAATTAATTTGTCATCTACAAGAGCATCAATATTTTCAGGTTGCTGAAAATTACAGTGTGTAGCTACATAACGTTCTAAATCCTGAGCACGTTTTCTTTCTTCACGTTCCTTTTTCTTTGCAATAAAATCAATGACGTTATTCACGGTCATCGCCTCTTTTTTTCTTTTATTGTAGCATTTTTTTAAGGAACAATGCCTGTAATGACCCCTCCTATTTTTACATGAAGCCTTTACATGTGTATTTACTCGCGACTGGATATAGAATGCTCGCGGAAACGCGATACCTTTACTCGCTGTTGGTCACTAAATACACGCGGTAGCTGTTCTTTTACCCGCGGTTGATCACTAAATACACGCGAAAGCTGTTCTTTTACTTTCGAATACAATTAAAAAAGGACATCTTATAATTAAGATGTCGCAATAGTAATTGTCACTTTTCCTCCTCCCGTTATCAAATCATTAGCCAACGACAATGTTCCACCTTGTTTTTGAATGATGGATTCAGCAATATAAAGTCCCATGCCATGATGATTTGCTGCGTTTCTACTTGGATCTCCCCGATAAAATTGCTTGGTTGCTTCCTTTAAATCTTTCGATGAAAAACCAGCGCCACTATCTATCACGGTAAAATGAACGAAATTCGTCTCTCCCTGAATGGACAAAGTGACTTTTCCTTTAGTTGGTGTATGCTCTACAGCATTGACAATCAGGTTTAACAGAGCTCGATAAAAAAGCTCCTCCTCTATCATAAAAGAAACAGGTAGTTTATCACTTTCTACACTTACTTCAAGACTTTTTTCTAATGCAAGAGCCTTCATTTGTTGTTCTAGCTGTTGAATAAAAGAATCCATATCTACATTCGTTTTTGCACTGACAACACTTTGTTCTACCTTCGATATGTCCATTAATTGCTTTGTAAATTTTTCAATTTCAATGGTATTTTTCACTATATATTCGTTATATTCTCTTTGCGTTTCATCTTGAACAGTATCCAGTAAAAGTTCTGCATTTCCACGGATAATGGTAAGTGGGGTTTTCAAATCATGGGCAAGTGCAGATATTTGTTCTCTCCGTGACCTCTCAGCCTCCCATTGTTGTTTCAATGAAGTATTTAATGCTTCCTTCATATGCTCGAAGGAGAGCGCAATATCATCTATTTCTCGAATACCAGAAGGATTTAATTGAAAATCCAAATTCTGATTTTGGATTTTTTCAATGGCTTCTTGTAAGCCCATCATTTTTCGTTTGAGACTTCTACCGAAATGAACAGCAAGTACTGTTACTTGTACAATTACCCCTATTATAAATAACAGTAAAATCATTAATTGTGGGTTGGGCAAGTACTTTCTCATGACAGCAGAGCGATACTCAGGAACTAAATGATAGCTTAAAATACACACTTCCTGTTCTCGCTCGATAAATGCATAAAACCGAGTGCTACCTTGCGTCTCACCCTTTTGCATCAAATACCATGCATGGAAAGCCTCCTTTTCTGTTAAATTTCCTGATATGAATTCCCCTTGATTAGAAATCACCGCGTAGTCTACAAGATCTGGAATCATATCAGCTGTAACCGACATGCTTGAAGCAATGCGATCTTTAGCTAAAGTAATTTGTGTTTCTGCATAATTTGCTGGCAAAATAATATTAGCTGAAAAGGCAAACATAAATAGACCCAATACTAGTGCCACTAATAAAATGATTCCTATGCAAAGAAAGACTAAATACCTCAGGAAAAATGTGTGGAGTCGTGTTCCTTTCCTCGGTTTTATGGTCTCCATTTATAGCCGATCCCCCAAACCGTATCAATGACATCTATGTCAAAAGAATGCAGCTTTGAGCGAATGTTTTTTATATGCTCCGTTATCGCTGTACTGTCACTTTTACCATCAAAGCCAAAAATCGTTTCGTATATTTGTTCCTTTGAAAAAACCTGCCCTCGATTACGTGCTAGAAATTCACATATCTCATACTCACTTTTAGTTAGCATGACTCGTTCATTATGAACAAAAAGCTCTTTACCAGAAAGATTAAAATGAACTTTATCGATATAAAGGATGCTCCGTCTCTCTCTTCTTTCACGTCGAAGATGGGCGTTAACCCTTGCACGTAGCTCCCCAATTCCAAATGGTTTGATCAAATAATCATCTGCACCTAAGCCTAGACCATACATAACATCCTCCTCTAAGGATTTAGCCGTAAGAAAAAGAATTGGACAATCCACAGCATGACGAATTTGCCCACATAATGTAAAGCCATCAATAGTAGGCATCATCACATCAAGCAAAATTAAATCAAAGGAACCTAGATCCATCTTTCCTACTTTGATCGGTTCGGATACAATGGTTACTAAATGATCCTCTTTACGAAGCGCATTTTTAATCAGCATTAAAATATCTACTTCATCATCAACTACTAATATATTTGCCATAATTCATCTCCCAACAATCCATTCCTACTGTTCCGATGCTCTACCTTCCCATCTCCAAAACCATAAACAAGAAAGTGCAAAGGCCAACATTATACCCCCTAAACACGCCATCATACCAATATGGATACTTGTTTCAAGCAATGTTACGTCTGTTCCTACTGACTTTAAAATCCATAATGATACGAAGTGCCCGCTCCAACCATAAGGTAAAAATGGCCAAATACTATCACCTAAGCCTGTAAGCAATAAGGCGACCACAAGGGATTCTACAACACCTAATCCAATAGAAGCACCTTTTCCAAATTGTAAGCTCACAAATAAATGGAAAATATATAAAATAACATGACTGCCAAATAGGATACATGCGGCGGTACTATAAAATGAATAGTCAAAATCTACTTCATGTAATAGTTCTCTAAAGCCAATACTAAAGATGGCAATAGACAGGAAGATGGCACCAAAGCTAAACAACAATAACAATAATAGCTTACTCATAAATGACTTTATTTTTATGTTCGTTGTGGCTAGCATTACTTGAAAATGACCTGCGTTTGCCTCCTGCTCGGATGCCATTGCACACACTAATCCTATAATAATAGGTAGCCCACACGCTAACCCCTGAAAATAGGCAGTTACTTTCCCTTGAAAATCCCACGGTGAATAGGAGTAATACGCTAAAAACAACCCGGAAATAGCAATAGGTACGAGTAGATGTGTGAACAGAAATGGTGTTCGTTTTATTTTAAGACATTCCACTCTCAATAATCGTAACATGTCCATCCCCTATTTCGCCTGCCTTTTTTGAAACCACTTTGCAGTTAGGAAGCTAACTATAATAAACCAAGTTAATGCAATCAGTAAGCCTGGAAGTATAACACCTTTATCGAATAAGGTGCTTCCTTCAGGTACTGGTAGACCATTTGGTAATATGCCAATTGTTGCGCATAACAAACGTGCGCCAATCGCAAATGGATAGCTATACCATAATTCTCCGTCTGCAAATGCAACAATCCCTATAATATTGGCTACTAAATTAATTAAAATGGCCAAATAGGTGCCGAATTTGGCTGCTAGGAAAAGGCATAAAGGTATTTGCCACAAAAACGTCAGGTAAATAACCACAGTACTTAATAAACTACTTGATATGTGCAAACTAAAACCAAATAACCAGCCTCCTACCGTGATTCCTATAAAGAATATAACTGTAATAAGGAGTAACCAAACACTTGATGCAAGTATTTTTCCTAGCCAAATTTTTTTTAGATCAACCGGTAGTGCAAGTATACTTTGGTATTTCATTTTCTTATCGTTTTCGACTACTAAGGCACAGCAAATCGTCAGTGCTCCTGGTAACAGCATTGTGTACCACCAGTTATAAGCACCCGTTTGAAAGTAAGTACCACCCATAAGTACGGCACTTAAAAGCAATGTCACAAGGGGCGTAAGCCATAGTAATTTTAAGATAAAAGTCCGCTTCCATTTTAATTGCTCCGCTTTCATTATTTCTATCATACTAGTGACCTGCCTTTCTGTTAGCAGAGACAACCTGCATGAAAAGTGATTCTAATTCCTTACCTTGTGGTGCCGATCCTTGATAGCCAAGCTTACCATCAGCAATAATGCCAATGTCATCCACGACTTGTTCCACCTCAGACAAAATATGACTAGATAAAATAACAGTGATGCCTTGCTTTGGAAAAGAACGAATAAGTTGACGAAGCTCCTGTATACCAATTGGATCTAGTCCATTTGTAGGTTCATCTAAAATTAACAGCTTTGGCTTGTTTAACAGCGCAATCGCAATACCTAATCTTTGTTTCATACCTAAAGAAAATTGACCAGCTCGTTTTTTCCCTGTATTCTTTAAATCTACAATTTCTAATACTTCTTCGATACGATTTGGTGGTAGATTTAACGCGATCGTTCGAACCTTTAAATTCTCTATTGCTGTTAAATTTTCATATAATGGTGGTGTTTCGATTAAGACACCAATGTCTCGTAAATCATTTCGATTCCAGGTATGCCCATCAAAAATGATGTCCCCAGCATTTGGCCGTAACATGCCGGTAATCATCTTTAATGTTGTAGATTTCCCTGCACCGTTTGGCCCCAGCAAACCATAAACCGTATTACGTTGGATTTCTAATGATACATTGTCTACTATTTTTTGTCCTTTAAACGCTTTATTAAGATGTTCTGTCTTCAAAATCAAATCTTTCATAATAGTCATCATCCTTTCGATGACCTTAGTGTAAAAAATAATTATAAGGATTTTATAAGGATTCAAAATCAAATACCCGCGGTTGGTCACTAAATACTCGCTGTAGCTATGCATTTACCCGCGTTTGATCACTAAATACCCGCGAAAGCTGTACTTTTACTCGCGATTCCATACTTAAGCATAAAAAAGCATTTGGAATGACATCATCCCAAATGCTTCGTTTCTTTCATTTTTACATAAATTCTTTCACTAATTCATTAAAGTCTGTTTCACTCATTTTGATATCGATATCTGTTAATGGTAACTCGGAGTAGCCAGGTACTTTTTGTTGATACGAAGTTGTTTCTGTATCATGATAAATAATTCCTGTTACTAAGCCCTCATGCTCCATCACAGTCCGCATCGCATTGCCTCGATCGGCGTTATCATAGCCTTCAATATCCGCCAGTTTTGTTAAGTTCTCTTTAAACCAATCGTATGTGTTCACTTTGTTATATGTCACACAAGGTGAAAAGACATTGATGAAAGAGAAACCTTTATGATTGATACCTGCTTCAATTAAAGCTGTTAACTCTTTAATATCCGTAGAGAAGCCTTGTGCCACAAATGTAGCACCACTTGTTAAGGCTACCTCTAATGGTTTCAATGATGGCTCAATTGCTCCACCTGGTGTAGATTTAGTAATAAATCCAGCAGCAGAACGTGGAGATGTTTGACCTTTTGTTAAGCCATAAATTTGGTTATCCATAACTATATAAGTAACATCAATATTACGGCGAATGGCATGAATTGTATGCCCCATACCGATAGCAAATCCATCACCATCACCACCCGAAGCGATAACATGTAAATCACGATTTGCCATTTTTAATCCTTGTGCAATTGGAAGTGCACGACCATGAATACCATGGAAACCATAAGAATTGATATAACCTGAGATACGACCTGAACAACCAATTCCCGAAATGACGGCAAGCTCATTCGGCTCAATTCCAACGTTTGCAGCAGCACGCTGAATTGCTGCTTGCACAGAGAAGTCTCCACAGCCTGGGCACCAGTTTGGTTTCACTGCATTACGAAAATCCTTAAATGTTGCCATTAGCGAGTCAACTCCTTCACACGATTTTCTAATTCACCTGGCAAGAATGGTGTACCATTATATTTAGTGATTGTCTCGATTTTATCGTGACCACCAACATTCATCTTCATAATATTGGCTAATTGCCCAGTATAGTTATTTTCCACAACAATTACTTTTTTCGCTTGTGCTACAAGGGGTGCCATCTCCGCGATTGGGAATGGGTGAATTAAGCGAACATGTGCATGATTAACCTTCATGCCTTGCGCGTTTAATCGTTCTTGTACTTCCTCAATAGCTCCTCTTGTTGAGTTAAAGCCTACTAATAAAATATCAGCTGCTTCATGAGGTGCATTGACAAACACTGGGTTATCAAATTTCAAATTATCTAATTTACGGAAACGTTTATCCATTTGTGCTTGACGGTTGCCAGTTGCTTCAGAAGGCTTCCCTGTTTCATCATGTTCAACACCAGTAACATGGTGAATACCATGTAGTTTACCTGGGAATACACGAGGTGAAATACCATCTTCTGTATCTTCATAGCGTTTGAAATATGCTTTATCTGCTGCTTCTTCAAGATCATCAATCACAATTTTACCGCGACGAATTTCAATTTTATTGTAATCAAACGGTTCTACAGATTGTTTCCCTAGAGACAATTGTAAATCTGTCATTAAGATAACAGGTAATTGCAGTTCCTCAGCAATATTAAATGCTTGAATTGTATCAAAGAATGCTTCTTCCATTGTAGAAGGTGCAATGACAACTTTAGGGATTTCACCATGTGTACCATAAAGCATTGCCATTAAATCTGATTGTTCTTGCTTTGTTGGTAATCCAGTAGATGGGCCACCACGTTGTGTATCCACTACAACTAATGGTTGCTCTGTCATACCTGAAAGACCGATTGCTTCCATCATTAATGAAAGACCTGGTCCTGCTGAAGCTGTAAAGGAACGAACCCCACCAAAGTTAGCTCCAATAGCCATTGTTGCAGCAGCAATCTCATCTTCTGTTTGAATGACAGTACCACCGAATTTCGGTAATTTTTTAATCAAGTATTCCATAATTTCAGAAGCTGGCGTAATTGGGTATGCTGCCATAAAGCGTGTCCCAGCTGCTAGGGCGCCAAGTGCCACAGCATCGTTTCCAATCATAAACATACGGCGTTTTCCATCAGCAGGTGCAAGTTCCCATTCGCCTACACGATCACCTAAAAGCTCATTCATGATATGACGGCCACGTGTAATGGCTTCCATATTTTTCTGAACGACCTCTTCGCCTTTTCTACCAAAAATATCATCAACTACATTTTGAAACACTGCATCATCTAAATTTAACAATGACGCCGTTGATCCGATTGCCACCATGTTTTTCATCAATGACGTACCAAGCTCTGCAGCTACTTCTGTAAACGGTACCGCAAATAATGGTGCTTTTGAATCTTCTGGTTTAACAGGATCAAATTTTGCATCCGCTAAAATAATACCGTTTTCAGTAAGCTCTTTATAATTGACATCGATTGTTTCTTGATCGAATGCCACTAAAATATCTAAATCATCCGCAATGGAACGTACCTCTGTTGGACGAACTGTAATTTTATTATTCGTATGGCCACCTTTAATTCGAGAAGAGAAGTGACGATAACCGTATAGGAAATAACCTAGACGATTCATTGCCATTGAGAAAATCTCACCTGTACTCTCAATCCCTTCACCCTGTTGCCCACCGACTTTCCATGAAAGCTGATGTAACATGTCAACAACTCCTTAAATCCAATGTGTACTATTATTTTTCCTTCATAAGTTTAACACGAAGAAACCGTCTGCACTATTGTTTCTCAACGATTTGGGCTAAAATCAGACCTTTGACTGAAAATCTTGTTCAAAAAGTTGTAATTTTCAAATCTAAGCAAAATAGCTCTCCTATTTCAAGTGACATCTATCATATGTAAAGCCTCAAGGCACAAGAAAAAAATGCCCCGCCACTTTATTATGTGACAAGACATTTTACTTCATTACTTTTTTATCGAGTACGTTTTTCCACTAACAGCTTTAAGGCTGTACGTTCTTCACCAGCAATTAAAATATCGGCAAACGCCGGTGCGCAAATTAAATCTGTGCCACTTGGCGCTACAAATCCGCGTGCAATGGCCACTGCTTTCACGGCTTGGTTAAGTGCACCTGCCCCAACTGCTTGCATTTCTGCTTGCCCTTTTTCTCTGATTACCGCGACTAATGCACCTGCAACTGAATTTGGATTAGAGCGTGATGATACTTTTAATGAATCCACAATTATTCCTCCCCGTTTCGCGAATAGTGTTTACGCTCAACAACTCATGTCCCCCTTTTTGGACCTCAAGTTATTGTCCGTAGCACATTTTATGCTCCGCAAGAAGAGAATAGACTAGTTCCACAAAGAAACCTGTATACCTTCGTAAACAAACATACTTCGACTTATTTATCCTTGAAATGGATAATCTTCATTGATATAAATACGTTCACAGGAAATAGCTTTCCCTGTTTTATCATCCATATCTACAAAGAAGCCACTTAAAACCTCTCGCCCATTTTTCGGTACTTCAAAACGTGATGGCATATTTGTTTGGAATTTATAAATAACACTTTCCTTCATCATGCCCAAAATTTCATCGTATGGGCCCGTCATTCCTACATCCGTAATATAAGCTGTGCCATTCGGGTAAATTCTTGCATCAGCTGTCTGCACATGGGTATGCGTCCCTACAACGGCTGAAGCCTTGCCATCTAAATGCCAGCCAAGGGCAATTTTTTCACTTGTCGCTTCAGCATGAAAATCCACGAAAACAAGTGGTGATATTTGACGGGCCTCTTCAATCAATTTTTCTGCCATTGCGAACGGGTCCTCATGCGGAGGTAAAAATACACGTCCATGTAAATTAATGACAGATAGTGTCACACCATTTTTAGAAATTTGCACCATGCCTTTGCCTGGTGCCTCACTTGAAAAGTTGGCTGGTCGAATTAAATAATCAGCATCATCAATAAAATCAAATATATCTTTATTGTCCCATGTGTGATTGCCCATTGTAATAACATCTACACCCATTTGTAACAAGCTATTATAAATA
This sequence comes from Lysinibacillus cavernae, assembly GCF_009724685.1. Taxonomy (GTDB): domain Bacteria; phylum Bacillota; class Bacilli; order Bacillales_A; family Planococcaceae; genus Lysinibacillus; species Lysinibacillus cavernae. Next base: position 465,909 of record NZ_WMEF01000001.1, on the reverse strand, counting down.
GTACGAGTAATTCCTCGTCCTGCCGCAGCATTTTCACCATTCGCAATCACAACATCAGGACTAAATTTCTTTTTTAAGCGAGGTAAGTATTTTTCCACCGCATCTCGACCAATTGAACCAACAATATCGCCAATAAATAAAACTTTCATTTTTTCAACCACTCTTTCTTTCCATTACGTCTCTATGTCATTGTTCTTCTGAGACTTTACTTCATAACGCACCTTGAATAACATCATTAATTGTAACGCTAGGAGGATGATTAAGCAAAAAAAATATAAATCTTACAGCGGCCATATCACTTTAGGCTTTTTCACATTCATGTAGATTAGTGCTGAGCATAAAGTAAGCCAATTCATTTTAATGAGCTTTAAGAAAACAAACTGTTTCCTATTACGATTAATTAATTTAACCTTTAGTATATCCGGATAGGCTTCTAAAAAGGATTGAATCGCAACCTTAATCGCCAGCGGTTTAGCAGGACAATGATGAAGGATAATCAGCAGCCCCTCAAACTGGTAATTTAGAAAGCTATTTCTTACTTCTTCATATACATTTCCATTTTGTAATTCCTTTAGCAGCTTTTTATACAACAGATCATAATTATGACGTAAATTAATCATAGCTCTCGTTGTTAAGGAGCTTTGATTGGTAACATTATAATAATAAAGTTGTCTTGGCACATAGCAAATAGACTGATTTTTTATAACGGCTCTCGTCAGAAAAACTGTATCTTCTGCAAAGCTCATCGATACATCAAATCGTAGTCTATGCAGATTTAAAAAGGACTTCTCATATAATTTGCAGGTTGCGAACCCAAAATGTTTTTCCCCTATTTCTGTAAATAATTCACTTAAACAATCTATTGCACTGTAGGTACAGTATGCATCTGAAGGGTAATGTAATTGCCTACTACCATCTGCCTCTTGCCAAAATAAATCGCATTTTGCAATATTAGAACCTGTCAGCCTACATGCTTGAAATAATTCTTCAAGCATCGTTAGCTCAAGCCAATCATCCGCATCAACAAAGGTGACATATTGGCCTTTGGCATGTTCAATTCCTAAATTTCTTGCGTTACTAACACCACTATTCTCGATATTCAAAATGGTTATGCGTGCATCAATCTGTGCGAAGTTTTGTAAAATGGACAATGATTGATCCTGACTACCATCATTAATAGCAATAATCTCAATATCCTTTAATGTTTGCTGACAAATGCTCATAAGACATTTATTCAAATATTTCTCCGCATTGTAGACTGGCACAATAACACTCACTAAGATTTTGGACGCCAAAACTTTGCGCCTCCTTTACAGAAAAGCTCTATCCACTTTGTTCTCTGATCTTTCGTCAGACCTATGTAGAAAAGGCTGACTCCTGCCAGAACCGTATAATAAAAAATTGATAAAATAATGGTCATCCAAGTAATGGGTGGTTTTGTCACATTCCATAATAGCTGACTACAGCAAATAGCGATGACAAAAGCGAGAACTAGCTTGCTAATAGTTCGCCAAAATCCAAAGATATCCAAACCGATTTTTTTATGGTAGTAAATATTCATAATGACTACATTTCCTATAAATAATGAACACGCCGTAATAACCGCTGTGCCAATTTTTCCATAAAAGTAGATGGCTGGTATAGATACGCAAATATTTGTGACAGCTACAATGATTAATAAAATGGTTCTAAATTTAAACAAATTTTTCGCTTTCAACACATTAAGACCTAAATTTTGAATGAGATCAATAGTAAATGGCGCCATTATAATGAGTACAATCGAATAAATGGCCATAAAATCTTTCCCTAGCCACAACAATAGAAACTCTTGGCCATAAAGAAAAAAGCCACCCAGTATATAGCCAACTACTAAAAATTGAATCGCGCCAACTTTAATGAAGAGCTGATTAATTTCTACTAGCCCCTCTTCTTTTGTAACAAGCATAGAAATACGAGGTAAAAACAAACCACTAATAGCTAAAGCCAATGACATAAATATCAACACAATTTGAATAGCCACTGCATAAATGGCAACATCTTCTGTTCCCTTTAAAATGCCTAACAGCACTTGATCGGTTTGCCAATAGATTTTATCAACGATAACTGTTATAAAAATAAAAAAAGAATAGATGAAAATTTCCTTTATAAGCGCTGTATTCTTTAGGGTAAATGTAAATTTAATGGAGAGTACCTTTATACAATAAATGGCATCCACTGCTAAAAAAAGTATGTTATAAATAGCGATTATATAAATCAATGTTACCGCATCTGTTCCCTGTAAAAGAAAAAACAACATTGTCAGAGGTTGTACAATCACCTGTAATAATGTTGTCAATTTAATAAAAATAAATTTTTCATATGCTTGTAAGATGGAAGTAAAGACACCTAATGGAAATTGCATCGCTAAACTAATGGTCATAATAAACCCCATGATTTTTGCCTTTTCTAATTGTTCCCCCGTTAAACTTTGTCCAAAAATAATATCCACCTGTGAAAATAGTAAGAAGCCTATCAATAAAGTAAGACAGCCAATACCGATAAATAATTTCAAAAAAAATCCATTTAATGACGCTTCCAATACCTTATCCGCCGTTGCTCGATTTCTAGCAATATAGCGTACAATGGCATTGCCTAATCCTAAATCTAAAATGGACAGATACCCGACAAGTACTATCATTAAGGAATATAAACCAAATTCTTTCTGACCAAGGAGTGAAATCATAATAGGGGTGAAAATGAGCGAAGAGATAATCGTGCAGCCTATGGTTACATATGAAAGAATGGCCCCAATTTTAATTTCCTTCATGAGCACACCTTTCTATGAGCTAGGATGAGCTTTCATATTTAGAATAGCTGGATATAATGATTGATATTGTGCAACGACCTGTTGAATTTGAAAGTTTGCTAACACATGTTCACGACCAAGGCTTGCTTTTTGTACATATTGCTGTGAACTGTAATTTAATGCCGTATTAATCGCCTTTGCTAAAGCCTTTGCATCTTTGGCTGCTACAACTTCTCCACAATTACCTATTAAATATTCACAATCCCCTACATTTGTTGTCACACAGCATGTTCCACTAGCGAGAGCCTCTACTAACACATTAGGTAGCCCTTCTCCTGCTGAGGATAAAACAAAGAGATCAGCTGCTGCCATTAATTGTGGAATATCCTCTCTGCTACCTAATAAGAATGTCACCCGCTCTAACTGGGCATCTTCAATCATTTGTAGTAAATCCCTATTTGAGGCGTCAATCTCAAAACCAACTAAAAATAGATAAAAATCTTGCCTTATCTGTCTTAACAGTTTCAAACTAGCTATCAAATTTGCATAATCCTTTAATGGATCCCACCTGCCAACATGCAATAAAATCGGTTGATTCAGGATGCCAAATTGTTCAATATAATAGTGTCTCTTCTTACTCGGCTTATATAACTCAGTATTAATACCATTCACTATAACTCGATGCTGCTCACTGGCGTAGCCAATCGCTTCATGGATTTCTTTTACCTTTGGACCACACGAAATAATGGCATCTACACGTTTGGATAGTCTTGCACAAAGCTTTGCGATAAAAATAGTCCTACGTTTATTATCCTGTTTAGTTAAATTACTATGGTGAATACCCCAAATTAATTTCTTTTTTAGCAAAAAAGATAGGATATAACCTAGAAAATTAGCATGATACATCCAAGTTTGAATAATATCACTATCTCGACATAATTTATAACAGCTCATTAATGCACTTACACTATTGCTACGCATATTACATATCGATACCTTAATATTTAATTGCTGTTCTATTAATTCACCATACGTTCCCATCTCTGTTAAACAGATGACTTCTACCTCATAAACATCCCGATCCATGTTTTGTAATAGGCGATAAAGCATTGCTTCCGCTCCACCGAGACCAATGGTGGTAATGATATGAGTAATTTTTATCTTCTTTTGAATAGTCTCATCCTTTGACTTCGTTATATGTAGAGTGCGCACAACCTGCGTGTAATTTCTTCTGCATCAAGTCCTTTATTTTTGATACTGTTACGAATGATTTGTTGGTCTAATTTCACATTTTCGGTAACAATCGCCTGAAGCCAGCTATCTATATCCCCATGCAAATCTAAATAATGCACTAAATCAATATTTAGATCTACTTCTCTTGGTAGAGTTGAAGAGACAATGGCAGGTGTTCCACAGACTTGTGCCTCTAAAAGGACAATCCCAAAACCCTCGTATTGTGATGGTAAAAGAAATTTATCAAAAAGTTGAAGGAGCTTGATGATATCTGCACGCTGTCCTAAAAATCGAACACAGTCCTCTACGTTTCTTTGTTTGACGAGTAGGCGAATATCCTGCTCTAAAGGGCCATCCCCTATTAAAAACAATTTAAATGGAATACCTTGTTGTTTTAAATTTACGGCAAGTTCAATTAAAAAGGGATGGTTTTTTACTGGCACAAAGCGGCCAATATGTCCTAACACTAAATCTTCAGCTTGTATTCCCAGCTCTTCCCTCAAATTTCTATTCTCTTCAAATGACAATCGTTCTATTTTTTGAATATCTATTGGATTAGCTAGTACTTCAAAGGGTCTTCCGTCAAAGCAAAATTCCCCCGCTTTTTGACTACAGGCTACTAATTTTGTTCCATTAAAAACACTTAGTTTTTTTAATAAAGTTAAAAAGACTTTATTATTCCACTCTTCAGCAACATTCGTATGACTATGTAACACACGACACTGAACACCTGCTAAACGCGCTGCCAGCAATGTAAATACTGCTCGATAGCCTGTATGATCGTGAATTGCATCATATCCATGTTGCTTTAGAATTCGATAAATATTCATCATATAAGAGAACGGACCTTGCTGTGTAATAAATTTTTCGTAAAATACCTTCGAACCTTGTTGTAAAAAAAATTCATGGTACTGCCCTTTATTAAACGACACGAAATCAAAATGGTACAACGATTTATTCGTATTCATCCAAATGTCCACTATCATCGTCGTAATACCACCGAAATCCGTTGTTGGGATAATATGCAAGATTTTTTTCAATGCCATTTTCCACCCTTATTCTTTTCCATAATAATGCTCGTACGTACTACCTTTTATTTTATAATTATTCAAGATAACCCCTAAAATATTGGCCTTGGAAACCGTTAAGATTGATTTCGATTTTACAACAGCTGCCTTCCCAACCACACCCGTATTGACAATCAATATGGTGCCATCACATTTATTCGATAAAATTTGTGCATCCGATAAAAAAAGTAATGGTGGTGCATCAAAAATAATGAGATCGTATATTCCTTTCACTTCAGTCATTAAGGAGGTCATTGTTTCAGAAGCTAACAACTCTGTAGGATTGGGAGGAATAGGCCCACTCGAAATGATATCCACCCCTTCTACGAAAGTTTCTTGAATAACTTCTTGTAGCGTTGATTGCCGTGATAATACCGAAGATAGCCCTAGAATATTGTCGAGATAGAACGTATGATGCAAGGTCGGTTTTCGCATATCGGCGTCTACAATAAGTATGTTTTTGCTCTCTTGTGAAAATACCACACCAATATTCGCTGCATTTGTAGATTTACCTTCGCCAGCAATGGAGGATGTTACTAAAATGGTTTTCACATCTTGATTAGGTTGTGAAAACTTTATATTTGCACGAATCGTTCGATATTGTTCTGAAGGAATTGACGTCATATCAGAAATAGTAATCAACTTGCGAGCCATTGGTGATTTTTTTGTTTTTCTCTTGAAAAACATTAGGATGACCCCCTGACTCTCGATTTTTTTCTAGTAAGCGGTTCGATGTTACTCACTATCCCAATTACTGGTAATGATAAAATTTCTTCGATATCTTGCTCTGTTTTAATGGTCTTATCAATCGTTTCTAAAAAATACGCAAGCACAATTGCCACACTGAAACCACCGATGGCTGCTATGAGGAGATTTAGTATTTTATTTGGCTTCACAGGTACTGGAGACTCACTGGATTTAGCAACAAAAAGTATATTAATATTGTCTACATGCATTAATATAGGGATTTCCTCTTTAAAAACTTCCGCAATCGTATTGGCTATTTTTACAGCCTTCTCTTCATTCTCATCCTGTACCCGAATATTTACGACTTGAGAATTATTGGCGCTCGATACTTCGATTTGCTTCATTAATTCCTCGGGGCTCGTATCAAGTACTAGCACATCAATGACCTTTGCTAAAATAACAGGACTTTTGATAATCACATTGTACGTATTAATCAACCGAAGATCCGTATCAACATTCTGCGCGCCTACTAGTTGCTGATTTTCATAGCTTTTTTGATTGACTAATAATTGGGTTTCCGCTTCATAGATCGGTGTTTGAATAAAGTAACTGATCAATATAGCCGTAACAATTGACAGTATCATGAGCATTAGGATGAAGAACCAGCGTTTTTGCAATACTTTTACTAGACCTTGTACTGTCATTTCTTCATTCACAAAATGGATCCCCTCCTAATAGGCAATAGTGGTCATGCTACTAAAGTATATTAAACAAGCCTACTGCTTATTCGGTCAAATCGTTTTTTTGCCCTGATCCCTTATGCTCCCACTTACAACAAATACAAGGATATGGAGCATATTAAAATAAAGTATTTCAAATGTGGAAACACCTAGTACTGCTACTATGACCAAACCTGTAAACACGATGAGCTGTTCATTCATTTGACGATAGCCTTTGGCGATTACAAATAGAAACAAACAATAACTGATGAGTGCCAGCAATCCTGCTTCCTGTAAAATATTAATAAATGTATTATGTGCATGAGAAACACCTATAGACCATAGTGATTCAACACCATGTCCCCAGAAATTAAAATGCTCAAATACATATTGCCAAATTTCTAGACGGCCATCTGTTATGTTCATAGACTTTTTCTCCATTTTTAATCGAATACTTTGTATCGCCTCTTGCATCATGTTCATGTTCATCATTATCATTACAACGGTGAAAGCTACGGCTGTAAAGAGTGCGATAAACTTTATGAATGGTAGGAAGGTTTTGTTCATGCTTTTGACAATACACACAAATACAACAACTGTAGCAAAAGCAACTGTTAGTAATGAAGTACGTGCATTTGATAGCAAAATGACATACAAACCAACTAAATAGATGATTGTATAGAGCATAAAAGACAGCATACATTTTATACGTTGTTGACCATGTAACATTTGCATTGCAACGTTATACAGCCTCATCAGCACAACAATCATTAACCCAATCATTGAAAATCCCATTGTATTCGGGTTTTCAAATACCCCTGCAAAAGCATCAAACATATAATTCGCTTGCTGAAAACATAAAACTAAAAATGGTAAATAAGCAATCAGAACACTATTTAAAACAATTTCTAAAACACGCTCTTTCACAAGGTCATTAAAAAAAATGGAAACAGCTACAAACATGCACATTAATTGCAGACTGTTTTTCAATAACGCCATATCCTGATTTACACCCGCTGACATTACACAAAAAAAAGTATATAAACTAAAAAAAACACTAGCTTGTACATTTTGAATGATGATTTTTTTATGCAGGAGTATTGATACTATTATGATTAGCAGGCTGAATAATAAAGATGATTTATGGAAAATTCCAGCGACTGGTTGCATGAGGCTCATAAAAATAAGTGAGCTAAACATTAATGTGTAGAATAATTTCATGTGATTCTCACGCTCAATTCTACAAAGACGTTTAAAAAATAGGCCATCGTTTCTTTATAGCGATGTCCCCTAATTCAAGTGGAAAAATAGGTTTGTTTGCTAAAACGCTTGCATTATTATTTAAGAGGTGATTTATCGTATCTACCTCCTTCTTCTTTTCTAGATAATGGAGCGCTGCTTGATAGCAAAAACTTCGTGTGCGGATATTGTGCGCGTCAGAACCAATCGTATGAATGTAATTTGCCCTCACTAAAGCGAGTGATAAACGCTGGACCTCCTTACCATACAACCCTGTCAAACTACCCGCCGTCAGCTGTGTGAAGACGCCCTGTTGAATAAGGGCATCCAGTCTCTTCGGATTTTCTCTAATAGCAAAATTTCGTTCTGGATGTGCCAAAATTGGTCTATAGCCAGATGATTTCAATTGCCTTATCATCTCTATCGTATAGGCGGGAATGGTGCTAGAAGGAAGTTCGAATAGGATATATTTTGACTGTGCTAATGGATGCAATTGCTGTTGCTGAAGTAATGTAGGAAGTTCTTCATGTAAGCGAATTTCGTGGCCTGTATGGAGTGTGATATGAATTTGATGATGTTGCAATAACTGTTGTAAGTCCTTTACCTGATCTTCTACTTTGCTATATGGAACATGAAATTGTGGGTGCATCGCATGAGATGTACAAATGATATCTGTTATGCCTTCTCTTGCAGCTTGCCTTAGCATATACAAGGAGTCCATCTCATTTTTCGGTCCATCATCCACACCATATAATACATGTGCATGGAGATCGATCATGATTATCACATCTTTCATCGTTAATCAAAATTTAGTCTTCTTCTTTTTTATGATGGACGCTCCTCAAACATGACTCTATTGATATTAAAAAAGAGGCTCTCTAGATAGTAATCTAAAGAAACCTCTAACTTTCAATATTATTTCGCGTACTCCACAGCACGTGTTTCGCGAATGACTGTTACTTTAATATGACCTGGATAATCTAACTCTTCCTCAATACGTTTGCGAATATCACGTGCAAGACGATGGGATGCTAAATCATCAATTTTTTCAGGTTGTACAATGATACGAATTTCACGGCCAGCTTGAATTGCATAAGATTTTTCTACGCCATCATAGCTTTCAGAAATTTCCTCTAACTTTTCAAGTCTGCGGATATAGTTTTCAAGTGTTTCACTGCGTGCACCTGGACGAGCTGCTGATAATGCATCAGCTGCAGCGACTAATACCGCAATGACAGATGTTGCTTCAGTATCACCATGATGTGAAGCGATACTGTTAATTACAACTGGATGTTCTTTATATTTTGTTGCTAATTCCACACCGATTTCGACGTGGCTACCTTCTACTTCATGGTCAATTGCTTTCCCAATATCATGTAATAAGCCTGCGCGACGAGCTAATGCTACATCTTCACCAAGTTCAGCAGCAAGTAATCCTGCTAAATGTGCGACTTCAATTGAATGTTTTAGGACGTTTTGTCCATAGCTTGTACGATATTTCATGCGGCCTAGAATTTTCATTAAATCTGGATGTAAGTTATGAATACCAATTTCAAATGTAGTTTGCTCACCTGTTTCGCGGATTTGTTCATCCACTTCACGTCGAGCTTTTTCCACCATTTCCTCAATGCGGGCAGGGTGAATGCGACCATCCTGTACAAGTTTTTCAAGTGCAAGTCGAGCCGTTTCACGACGAATTGGATCGAAGCCTGATAATATAACCGCTTCCGGTGTATCATCAATAATTAAATCGATTCCTGTTAACGTTTCCAGTGTACGGATATTACGACCTTCGCGACCAATAATACGGCCTTTCATTTCATCATTTGGCAAGTTCACAACAGATACAGTTGTTTCTGCTACGTGATCTGCGGCAAAGCGTTGTAATGCTAATGATAAAATTTCACGCGCTTTTTTATCTGAGTCTTCTTTCGCACGTGTTTCAGCTTCCTTCGTCATCACAGCAATATCAGTTGTCAATTCTTTTTCTACTTCATTTAAGATAATTGATTTAGCTTCTTCTCTAGTTAAAGCAGAAATACGTTCTAGTTCTGTTTTTTGTGATGCAACGAGCTCGTCCACTTTGCTCTCCATCTGTTCAATATGCTGTTGTCTTTCAGCTAGAGCTTGCTCTTTACGCTCTAAGCCTGCTTCTCTCTTATTTAGAGCATCATCCTTGCGATCAAGATTCTCTTCTCTTTGCAATAAACGGTTCTCTTGTTTTTGAAGTTCTAAACGACGTTCACGAATGTCATTTTCGGCTTCAGTACGAAATTTGTGAGTTTCATCTTTGGCTTCAAGTAGTGCTTCTTTCTTCATTGCCTCCGCTTCTCGTTTTCCTTCTTCAACGATTGTTTCAGCGACATGTTTAGCACCAGTGATTTTTGAGTCATTCACTTTTTTCATGTAGATATAGCTAACAGCGGCACCAACGATGAGTCCAAGCAAAGCGGAGATGATAGTAATTCCATCCATATGAACACCTCCTCTTGCTATTTGGGTATTACAGTTTCAGTCGGCGCATACATCAATGTCGCCTTGACGAAATTACGCCAGATGTTGACTTTGTACTTATACAAAATCTGCTCAATTCGCCAAAGGCTCTAGCTTCATTCAGTAGCTGTTTATGCATCTATTGAAAAGGAACAACCACCAATTACAAGGAAATCTCTAAAAAGTGTGATGTCCATTTCACTATAAAACATTTGCTAAATGAAGATAAAATGTACTGCCTATTTAAAGTCATAATTCAGAAATTATACATATTTAATTGTATAGCTAGCCTCAAGCTCTGTCAAGGATAGTCGGGCGTCTGAACGCTCTCCAACCGAAAAAAAGTAAGCCCTATCCATTCAGTGAATTTTTTCCCTATTACTTTTACACTAGAAAAAACTTCTTCATATATACAATTATTATTAAAACAGTACATTAGAAATAAACTCCAAGGGATATAACATCTCTCTTATTATGTGTAAAAATATAAGAATATAGACAAAAAAATGCATTGTTCCCTCAATAAAGTGGAAACAATGCAGTGATTTATTTTTCTTCTTCAAGAAGTAACATTAATTCTTCATCCATCTCTTCCTCATCATGTGCAGCAATTGTATAAGAAGCAGCTGCAATACCGTAAGAAGCTCGAATTTTATTAGCGATTTCTTCCAAAACAGCAACATTTTCTTTTAAATACTGTTTGGCATTTTCTCGTCCCTGTCCTAAGCGCTCGTCACCATACGCATACCAAGAACCACTTTTTTGTACAATGTCTAATTCTACACCTAAATCAACTGTTTCGCCCTCTTTAGAAATCCCTTCACCATACATAATATCTACTTCAGCTGTACGGAATGGCGGCGCTACTTTATTTTTAACAATTTTAATTTTTGTACGGTTACCAACAATATCATTACCTTGCTTAATAGCCTCTGCGCGACGAACTTCTAAACGTACAGAGCTGTAGAATTTAAGCGCACGTCCACCTGGTGTAGTTTCTGGGTTTCCGAACATTACACCAATTTTTTCACGAATTTGGTTAATGAAAATAGCTATCGTTTTTGATTTATTAATCGCACCTGAAAGTTTACGTAATGCTTGAGACATTAATCGTGCTTGTAAGCCGACATGAGAGTCACCCATATCCCCTTCAATTTCAGCTTTTGGCACTAAGGCAGCAACAGAGTCAATAACGATGATATCAATAGCACCACTACGTACTAATGCTTCAGCAATTTCAAGTGCTTGCTCCCCTGTATCTGGCTGTGATAATAATAGCTCATCAATATTGACACCTAATTTTTGAGCATAGATTGGGTCTAATGCATGCTCCGCATCAATAAATGCTGCTTGTCCACCTGCTGCCTGTACTTCAGCAATAGCATGTAGAGCAACTGTTGTTTTACCAGATGACTCTGGACCGTATACTTCGATAATACGTCCACGTGGATAACCGCCAACTCCTAATGCCGCATCAAGTGCTAGCGAACCACTCGAAGATGTCGCAATTTCTAAATCGGTTTTTTCACCGAGTTTCATGATTGAACCTTTACCAAAATTCTTTTCAATTTGTTTTAAAGCCTGCTCTAAGGCTGCTTTACGATCACTCATTCATTTTCCTCCTTCGAAAACTGTTCACTGTTTTTATCTATCTCTACTATACTTGTTTTTGAGAAAACACGCAAGAAAAAAGCGAACATTTATTCGTTTTTTCTTCAAAATAAAAATTTGGATAGTTTTCATCTACCCAAATCCCTAATTTTTACTCTATTTAATATCGTTTTGTATAACCATGTTCTTCTAAAAGCTGCATTAAATAATGGCATGTAAATTTCACTGCACGGAGTCGATTCGTATTTCGCATGCCAGATAAGTGAAGTAAATATGTAAGTGGCTCCTCATCATCGATAGCAATACCAATCCAAACCGTACCTACTGGCTGATGATCGTGCGCTGTGGGACCTGCTTCTCCTGTGAGACCAATCCCAATATTTGTAGCAAATTTTTCACGCACAGCACTTGCCATTGCCGCAGCACACTCGCCACTGACAACACCATGTGTATCAATTAATTCTTTTGAAATGCCAAGCTGTTTTACTTTCGCATCAGCTGCATAGGTAACAACGCCTCCAATAAGCGCATTTCCTACCCCAGGAATTTCAGCGAGCTCAGATTGGAATAATCCAGCTGTTAAACTTTCCGCAGCAGCAATTGTTAGCTTATTATCCAGTAGCATTTCAACCGTTTTCGAGGCAAGAGAATCATCATCTACACCATATTGATAATCACCAACAAGTGCCTGTATCTCTGCAACTTTCCCAGCAATGAGCTGCTGAGCATGCTGCTCTGTTGCCGCTTTTGCTGTTACGCGCAATGTTACCTCACCATCTGAAGCAAGTGGAGCAACTGTTGGATTTGTTTGTGAATCTAAAATATCTTGAACACGTACTTCGAGCTCAGCCTCACCAATTCCATAAAATCGCATAACATGAGATGCAATGATCCCTCCATCATTCAGCATCGCAGCAAGCTTTGGTTTGGCCTCAAATTGAAACATTGGCTCCAACTCTTTTGGTGGTCCTGGAAGTAACATATACGTGCAATCATTCTTTGTGAAAATCATACCAGGTGCCATTCCATGGTGGTTGGCTAACACTTCACTACCAGCTAAAATTAATGCCTGTTTACGATTATTCTCCGTCATTGAACGCCCTCGTTTGGCAAAAAACTGCTCAATATACGTTAATGCAACGTTATCAAACTCAAGTGAAACACCAAGATGACGAGCAATCGTTTCCTTTGTTAAATCATCTTTCGTAGGTCCAAGCCCTCCCGAAAAAATAATTAAATTAGCACGAGACTCTGCCACTTCAATAGCTTGTTCTAAACGTTTCGCATTATCTCCCACGACTGTATGATAAAAAACGTTTATGCCAAGCTCGGATAACTGACTTGAAATAAATCTCGCATTTGTATTCGTAATTTGACCTAATAAAAGTTCTGAGCCAACCGCAAGAATTTCAGCATTCATGATCCACAAGACCTTTCTTATTTAGACTCAAGTAAAACACGTCGATTTAGGTAGAAATAATCCCACCCAGACCAAAGCGTAAAGAACAATGCAATATAAAGCATAATCATATCAAATGGAATACCAACCAACGTAAAGATTGTGTTGTGTAAGAGAGCAGCAGCGATCGCTACTATTTGTACCCAAGTTTTGATTTTACCAAGCTGATTTGCAGCAACGACTTCTCCCCCACCTGCCAAAATGAGACGTAAACCAGTTACAGCAAATTCACGGCTAATAATAATGATGATAATCCAGGCAGGTGCCATATCAAGTTCAACCATTAAAATGAAGGCTGCTGAAACAAGTAATTTGTCCGCTAAGGGATCTAAAAATTTCCCAAACGTTGTCACAAGATTATACTTACGTGCATAATAACCATCCACCCAATCAGTTGTTGAAGCAAAGATAAAAATAAGTGCACCTATAAAATGATGGATTGGCATCTCTGCACCAAATAGTGTCAATGTTCCCAAGCCAAAATCAAACATCATAACAATGACAAAGAATGGAATAAGCAAGATTCGAGAGATGGTAATTTTATTTGGAATGTTCATTTTTCTAACACCTTTCATGATGAAAGAAAGTAGTCATCACTCGATGACTACTGTTCTTTATTGAAATTGATGACGATATTTTGCGTTACAATTTGCTGTGCATACGTTAGAAGTTCGTCATTAATATAGATTTTAGCTTGCGTTGAATTACCGAGACGGATACGAACAAAGTTTTGAGTTGTTGCATCGAACTCAACTACTTCCCCAGCATTATAGACACGTGAATCCGTTAATAATTCTTGTTGCTGTTGGTTTCGAATACCGACAAATGTAGGACCTGATACTTCGATTTTAATTTTCATTGCATCAGTACCTGTTAAAGTATAAGAAGTTGTCGCTCCATCTGTCTCAACAGTACCCGCGGAAATTGTTTGCTTTAGCTCTTCAGTTTGATCAGTTTGATCTTCATCAGTTGGTGTTTCTTCTGTAGAGTCTGTATTTTCTTTATCATCTTTCTGTGCATCTTTATTTTCTTTATCTTTTTTATCCTTCTCACTATCAATTGGATTGACATTTGTATCATATTCCATTTCAGGAGGAGTAGGATTTTCTACTTCACTTGGCCCTGCACTATTTTTTGACTGCCACAGCACCCATATTGCCACAATGATCACAACGATAAATAAAGCTACAATGATTTTTGGCATAGCCTCCATCATTTTATTGGAAGGGCCTTTCGTTACCTTTCTTCTGCTTGGACTATTCGTCATCGATTGGCTCACTTGGTCATTTGGCGTAGCTGGTAGTTCACTTTTATAAGTCTCTAAAATTTCCTCTGCATTCAAACCAACAGCTTCTGCATATTGCTTAATAAAAGCTCGTACATAAAATGAGCCAGGCATAATGGAATAATTACCCTCTTCAATACCTACTAAATAACGCTTTTGAATTTTTGTTATTTCTTGTAAATCGTCTAAGCTGTAGCCTTTAGACAGTCTCGCCTCTTTCAGTCGAGTCCCTAATTCTGCCACTAATAACACCTACTTTAACATCAAATTAAAAATTAAATCCTCCAAATGAATCGGATTCGGACATGTGATTTTTTTCCATTATTTCATAAGTAATTTCTTCATCAGTGTGATGACGCAGTTCAATGATATAATCAAAATCCTCTATCTTATATTCTGAATGCTGAACAAACATATCTGGATGCTCTACAACTTTGATGCACGGCATATTCATCATTTCACGCACTAATTGAAGATGTCGCTCATCAGTTGAACGTCGAGTCACAATACCGTCTAAAATAAAAATATTGTTACGACTAAATTCATCTCCCACAAGTTTATTACGAACTGTTTGTTTAATCATTGTGGATGATAAGAAAATCCATTTTTTATTGGCACAAACACTTGCTGCTACAATAGATTCGGTTTTCCCAACACGTGGCATACCACGAATACCTATCAGCTTATGCCCCTCTTTTTTAAAGAGCTCTGCCATAAAATCGACTAAAATACCAAGCTCGTCTCTAACGAAGTGGAAAGTATTTTTTTCGTCTGCATCTCGAGGAATATAACGACCATGCCTAATAGCTAGGCGGTCACGAAGTTTTGGTTGTCGAAATTTGGTCACGTTAATATGTTCCATTGTCGAAACAATTGTGCGAAAACGCTCAATTGCTTCATCATTGTCTGTATGCACTAACATACCACGTCGATCCTCATCGACACCATTTATTGAAATAATATTGACACCAAGCATCCCTAAAAGTGAAGTAATATCTCCTAATAATCCAGGGCGATTCACCTGAATTTCATATTCAAAGTACCAATCGCTCAACACACTCGTTCCCTTCCTATTAGTTAACGTAAAAAATCTTTTATAAGTTCCATCATAGCTGATTTTTTATGTAATGGAAAGTTAGAATACATGGAATTATGGCGTTATTTATAAAAACTTACTAATTTTTTTTAATGCATGTACATACGTTCCCGTTTTCACCGATTAATTACTTTTTTGTATAGAAAAAAGAGGAGATAGACTCTCCTCTTTTATCTATTGCACATGCTTATTTTGTACAAGCTTAACGACACAATTCGCTAAAGCATGCTTTTCATCTTCAGAGGCAACGCCCCATAAATCCGACAGCACTCGCTCTTGTTCGTTTTTAGGGTCGACATTTGTCGCTAAATATTCCCCAATTTGAACAGCTGCAGTTTGAATCATTTTCTTTGGCATACCACTTGATTCAGCTTGCATAACGTTTTGCCCTAAAAACGATGTCCATTTTTGCCAGTTTTCTAAAATGGTCATATGTTCCTCCTCCTTTACACATGTAGTATGTGCAGAAGAGAATATTATATGTACCAACCACCATTTAATCTGATGATTTGTCCTGTCACATAGTCGGCATGACCAGACAAATAAAAGCGTACCATTTCAGCTACGTCCTTTGTTTGTCCAATGGAGCCTAAAGGAATAGCCTCCAGAATATAATCAAGCTCCTCTTGACTTAAATGACTGTTCATTGACGTATTAATAAAACCAGGTGCAATAGCATTTACTCTAATATGAGATAGTGCCGCTTCTTTTGCATAAGATTTGACAAAAGCATGTTGTGCACCTTTTACAGTGGCATATAGTGCCTCACCTGCTGAGCCAGCCTCACCCCAAATGGAGCCAATAAATAATACATAACTCACATCATGTTTGCGTAGTTTCTCAGATAGTAGAGCTGTCAGTCGCATTGGATTTTGAACATGTACACGCCATAAAGCGTCCATATCATCCACAGTTGTATCTTCTAGCAATGAATAATGCGCTTGCCCGTTAGCAAAGACGATGGCCTGCACATTAAAAATTTGCGCTGCTACTATTTCCGCTCCTGTTAATGTTGAAAAATCCCCCTGTACAAGCATAAATTCTTGTGCAGGGAAAATTTTAGAGAGCGTATCACATAAGGTCTGTGCCGCATTTTTGTTAGTTGAATAATGCACATAGATGGACCAACCGTCTTCAGCTAAGCGTTGACAAATAGCATGACCGATCTCACCTGATGCGCCTAAAACAAGGGCAAATTTTTTCACTCTGTTGCCTGCTTACTTGGTAAAATTTTAAAGATAGTTTGTTGAGATTCACCTTGAATGGAAGCAAATGCTTCGTGTAAATCCTCAACTGTTAATGCCTCAAGAACTGGTACTACATCAAATAAATTCATGTCATTAAAGGAATAACGTGTAAATTGATTTGCGATAAATTCAATAGAATTCAGTGCACGTAGGAAGAAACCAATTTTTTTACGTTTTATTCTTTCTAAATCAGCACTTTCAAATTGGGCATCTCCATCATACTTTGCTAATTCTTCTGTTATCACTTTTGCTAACTTATCAGGCTCTGCTGAATCAGAACCGATCATGCCAAATCCAAAGCCATTTTCTAACGTAAAATCAAAAGCATACGTCTCATCAATTAACCCTTCTTCGTAAACACGTTCATAAAAATTAGATGTACGACCAAAAATAAGCTCAAGAGCGATTTGAACAGAAAGCTCATGCTTCAACATGCCTTGACCTGACAAATTAGTTTCTTTCGCTTTCAGACCAACATAAATTTTAGGCTTTTGTACATCCATGTTTAATGTACGCTCTTTGATGGCTACCTCTGTTGGTTCTGTATCAAAGAAACGTTGAATTGGCGTAGGCTCTGTGAACTCTTTTTTACCTTGATTATCACGAATAAAAGTCATCATTTCTTCTGGGTCTACAGCGCCAATAACAAATAACAACATATTTGATGGATGATAAAACGTATTGTAGCAAGTATATAGATGCTCTGCTGTAATGCCATCAATCGATTCAATTGTACCCGCAATATCAATTTTTACAGGATGGTGATGATACATGTTTTCAATTGTGCCAAAATATAGGCGCCAGTCTGGTTGATCATCATACATCGTAATTTCTTGCCCAATAATCCCTTTTTCTTTGTTTACAGTAGCTTCTGTAAAGTATGGCTCTTGGACAAAATTCAATAAAGTTTCTGTACTTTTATAAATATTGTCCGTAGAAGAAAATAAGTAAGCCGTACGTGTGAAAGATGTAAAGGCATTAGCCGAAGCACCATACTCACTAAATTTTTGGAAAACATCACCATCTTCTTTTTCGAACATTTTATGCTCTAAAAAGTGTGCTATGCCATCTGGCACAGTAATACTTTCTGTTCCACCAACCGGTACAAAAGTACGATCGACAGAGCCATATTTTGTTGTAAACGTCACAAATGTTTTGGAAAAGCCCTTTTTAGGCAATATATAAACATCTAAGCCGTTGTCTAGTTTTTCATAATAAAGTGTTTCATCTAATTGTTTAAATTCAATTGTTTTCATTGTGCGGCTTGCTCCTTTCCACATAAGAAATAGACCGCTTCAAGCTGCACTTGCTTTGCCATTGCAACAACATCTTCCTTCGTCACAGCTTTCCACTTATTTGCCCAAGCTTCAACAGAAAATTCCTCAGGTAAATCCTTATATTGATCAAAAATTTCGATTTGTCCTCGGGCAGAATCTAATGCCTCTTTTAATTGATTCGTTAGCATGGCCTTTGTTTGCTCCAGCTCTAAATCAGTAATGTCACCATCCTGCATGACCGCAAGTTGTTCTTTAATTAATGACAGCGCTTTTTCTTCATTTTTAGCCTCAATACCAGAAACAACAAAAACGAGACCATAATGCGATGCATAGGAACTAGAAGCATAATAAGCAAGACTTTCTTTTTCACGAACATTCATAAACAATTTTGCATGTGGATAGCCACCAAAAACGCCATTAAAGATTTGCATTTTGGCAAAGTCTGCATCCCCAAATCTTATAGGCGTGCTAAAGCCAATATGGAGCTTGCCTTGCTTCATTTCATGCTGTTCTCTTACATAATCGTTATCAGGATGCTGTTGTGGAAGTACTGCTGGAACTTCCTCAGGTGTGCGATCATTAAATGGTAGCGCTTTTTTTAATTCCGCTACAATTTCCTCTTCATTAATGTCTCCAGCCACATAAATATCTATTTTGTCGTTAGCTAGCATGGATTGATAAGCCTCAAACAAGGAAGCAGGTGTAATTTTTTGAATTTCCTCTAAACTACCATTCGCTGAAATCGATGCAGGCTCATTTGGTCTCAAAATTTGTTGTAAGCGGACCTGTGCAAAGCGAGATTTATCATCAAAAATAGATTCAATACGTTGAATGACTGTTTTTTTCTCACGTTCTACAATCGTTTCCTTAAAGACACCGTTTTCTAAATTAGGTTCAAAAATGGCCGTGTGCAATAAACCAAGTACGTCATTTAACACACTTGTATTTGCTAGGTAATGATCATTCACAGTCTCTACATTCATCAATACCGTATGTTCATTACCTCGCTTAGATGTATCAAAATATAAAACAGTACCATACAAGTCATCTAAAAAACTTCGAAAAGCAGCAGTTGTCTTATATTTAGCATTGCTGTGCTGTAGTACATTTGTTAACACCGTACGTTCTGATGCACTTTTAGCCGTTAATGCTCTTCTCCATTTAATCGAAAAATTTACAGTTTTAAATTGGGTTGTTTGTCGGATATGCAAATTGACACCTTTTGCAAAAGGTATTGTTTTAAACATATGAAACCCTCCTATCCTTCTTAATATAACGATGTACTACACATACTATACATGTCTATTGTCTATAATTGCAAAAGGAATCCAAAGTATGTATGGGAAAAATTAAAAAATAAACCAATTGCATAAAAAAAGACTGAGCATAGTTGGCTCAGTCTTTGATAATGACTTTTTTTCTTAGCGTTTACCTTTAATATAAGGTTGTCCACTAGCTTTTGGCGCGTTCGCTTTACCAATAAATCCTGCTAAAGCAAGAATCGTTAAGACATATGGTAAAATTTGCAGATAAACTGCTGGCACATTCTCGATTAACGGAATTTGATTTCCTGCAATACTTAATGTTTGTGCTAAACCGAAGAATAATGCAGCGCCTAGTGCACCAATTGGATGCCATTTCCCGAAAATCATTGCAGCAATGGCCATAAAGCCTTGACCAGCAATTGTTGCATGTGAGAAATCATGTGTAATTGTTTGTGCATAGACTGCACCACCAAGACCACCTAATGCCCCAGAAATCATCACGGCAATATAGCGCATTTTATTGACGTTAATACCCATTGTATCTGCTGCCATTGGGTGTTCACCAACAGCACGTAAACGCAACCCAAACGGTGTTTTATAAATGATAAACCATGCCCCTATTGCAACAGCAAAAGCTAGGATGGATGTACTGTAAACATCATGGAACAATAAACGACCGAAGAATGGAATATCTTCTAGATAGGGAATACCAAAACGACGAATCGGTTGGTCAATCATATCTGTTTGACCTTTATCATAAATCATTTTAACTAAGAATACTGTAGCAGCTAAGCCTAGTAAGTTAATTGCTACCCCTGATACCGTTTGATCGGCACGGAAAGAAATAGAAGCAACGGCATGGAATAAAGAGAAAATCGCACCTATCACAACAGCTGCTAACATCGCTACCCAAATTGTTGCCGCACCTAATGATGAAGCGAATTCTAAATTGACATAAATACCAACAAAAGCACCCACAATCATTAAGCCTTCTAGCCCGATGTTGACAACACCAGAGCGTTCAGAGAATACACCACCGATGGAGGTAAAAATCAAAGGTGTTGCATAAAGAATCGCTGAAGGGATGATGAAATATAACATTTCTAAAAAGCTCATGTTATTGTCCCTCCTTTTTCTTGCTCAGCTTTTGCAAGCCTACTCGAATAATATAGCCTGATGCAACGAAGAAGATAATCAATGCAATGATAATTGATACGATTTCTTCTGGAATACCCGCAGCATTTGGCATATTTAGTGCACCGTATTTCAAAGAACCGAAAAGTGAAGCCCCAAATATTACCCCAAGTGGTGTATTGGCACCAAGTAGTGCAACAGCAATCCCGTCAAAACCAATTCCTGTAAAGCCAGGTTTAATGGATGCATTCTGGAACGTACCTAAAGCTTCCATTGCACCACCAAGACCTGCAAACATACCTGAAATGGTCATAGCTAAAATAATATTTTTATTGACACTCATACCTGCATAATCAGCAGCATTTTTGTTAAAACCTACTGCTTTTAGCTCGTAACCACGTGTTGTTTTTTCTAAAATGAACCACATAACTGCTACCATTAAAAGTGCAACAATGATCCCATAGTGAAGACTTGAATTGTCTGTAAGCTCTCTTAAAAACGGAGAACGTAATGAAGCGGATTCATGAATACGTTCTGTTTTGAAGCTACCATCGGACAATTTTTTAATTACTGCGTTTGCAATATAAAGTGCAGTATAGTTTAGCATAATCGTCGCAATAACTTCATGAACTTTAAATTTCGCTTTTAAGAAACCTGCAATAAAGGCCCAAAATGCACCTGCAGCTGCTGCAGCAAGCAATGCCAATGGTATGTGAATGACTTTAGGCAGTTCAAATGCATAACCTACCCAAGCTGCTGCTAGCCAACCTAAAATAAGCTGACCTTCAACACCAATATTGAACAGCCCTGTGCGGAAAGCAAATGCTACTGCAAGACCTGCTAAAATATAAGGTGTAATTTGACGAATTGTGTTCCCAATTGAATATGAATCTCCAAAAATACCTGTCCAAAGAGCGATATAACCTTGTACCGGGTCATAGCCACTGACTACCATGACGATAGCCCCTACAATCAAACCAATAATGATAGAGATGATAGGAACGAGTATATTAATGACACGATTTGACATTAGTCGTTCCCCTCCTTCGCATCATGCTTATTATTTTTTTTACTTTGCCCTGCCATTAGTAAGCCTAGCTCTTGTTCTGTTGTTTCTTTCGGATTCAACTCATCTACAATTTGTCCATCATAAATAACAGCAATACGATCCGATACATTCATGACCTCATCTAATTCGAATGAGATTAACAGAACGGCTTTCCCTTTATCACGTTGCTCAATTAGACGAGAGTGAATGAATTCAATAGCCCCTACATCCAGTCCACGTGTTGGTAAAGCAGCAATTAATAAATCTGGATTACGGTCAATTTCACGACCAATAATCGCTTTTTGTTGGTTACCACCAGATAATGCACGAGCTGGTGTCATTTCACCATTACCTGTGCGTACATCGTACTCTTCAATGATTTGGCGGGCTTTTTCAGACACTTTTTTATAATCCATTACAAAGCCCTTAGCAATCGGCGCTTGGTAATACGTTTGCAGTGCAATATTATGACCAATCGGGAAATCTAAAACTAAACCATGCTTATGTCGGTCTTGTGGAATATGCCCAACGCCATCCTCTGTAATTTTACGAGGTTTCAAGTTGGTAATATCTTTGCCATTTAATTTGACAGTACCACTTTTAACTTTACGTAAGCCTGTGATAGCCTCGATTAATTCGGACTGACCATTACCATCGATACCAGCAATACCTACGATTTCACCTTTGCGAACATTTAAGTTAAGACCTTTTACTTTATCGATGTTACGATAATCCGTTACAACCAAGTTATTAACGGAAAGTACTTCATCAGTTGGATTTGCTTCCGTTTTTTCTGTTTTAAATTCAACTTGGCGGCCAACCATCATTTCAGCAAGTTGATCAGGATTTGTGGCAGCGGTTACAACAGTGCCAATCCCTTCCCCTTTGCGGATAATGGTAACACGATCTGAAACTTCCATAATTTCTTTTAGCTTATGCGTAATTAAAATAATCGATTTACCTTCTGCAATGAGTCGACGCATAATTTGAATCAATTCTGTAATCTCTTGCGGCGTTAATGAAGCAGTTGGTTCATCAAAAATTAAAATTTCGGCACCACGATACAATGTTTTTAAAATTTCAACACGTTGTTGCATACCAACTGTGATGTCCTCGATTTTGGCATTTGGATCAACATCCAATCCATACTTTTCAGAAAGTGCTTGTACTTTCTTAGCCGCATCCTTTATATTGACAATCCCCATCTTAGTAGGCTCAGTGCCTAAAATAATGTTTTCTGTTACCGTAAAATTTTCTACCAACATAAAGTGCTGATGCACCATACCAATTCCTAAATCATTGGCAACATTTGGGTTAGTAATTTTTACAGCCTTCCCACGAACATGGATTTCGCCACCCTCTGGTTGATACAAACCAAAAAGGACGTTCATCAAAGTCGATTTACCTGCACCATTTTCACCAAGCAATGCATGGATTTCGCCTTTTTTCAGTTGGAGGGTGATGTTATTATTCGCCACGAAATTACCGAATTCTTTACGGACTCCTAGCATTTCAATCACATATTCCAAAATTGTCACTCCCTTAATAGGCACTATTATTAAGTATTTTCGCCTAACGTATAGTATCTGCTGCTACATGATTGCTGGTACAGATAAGCCATACGTCCAGTAATTAGATTTCTACCAGAGGCTATATTTTATTTATTGATCTTATCCTCCTATAGAAGTAGATGTTTTGCTAAATTAATACAGGAAAGGTCATCGTTAGAAACCTTTCTTCTATTAACTTATTACCAACATTATTAAAATCATAATGACTACCTCTATAAGGTTCATATAAATCTAGTTAAATAGAGTATTTCGAATAATCTAAATATAACGATAGATTGAAAAATCATCATAAGGTCCTTCTTAAAAGTCCCTTATGATGATCAAAAGATGAATTATTTTTCCACTTTTTCTGGAACTTTGATTTCACCCTTAGCAATTTTTTCTTTATATTCATCGATTACTTTTTGTACATCTTCTGGAATTGCACCGCGAGAATCTGCAAGTTTAACTCCATCTTCAGCTAAACCGTAAACCAGTGTTTCTCCACCTGGGAAATCACCATTTTTCGCTCTATTTGAAATATCTACTACTGCTGTATTAACACCTTTTAACATAGAAGTTAACGTTACGTTTGTTTTATCGTCTACTTTACCTTCTTCGTATTGGTCAGCATCTACACCAATTACCCATACATCTGCATTTGGATCTTTAGCTTTACGTTCTTTTGCTTCAGAGAATACACCGTTACCAGTTGCACCAGCAGCATGGAAGATTACATCCACACCTGAAGAGTACATGCTATTCGCTGTAATTTTACCAAGATCCGCTTTATCAAACGCACCTGTGTATTTTACTTGAATATCGATATCTGGGTTTACTGCTTTAGCCCCTTCAACGAAACCAGCGTGGAAACGGTTAATAACTGGAATATCAACGCCACCAACGAAACCGATTTTACCTGTTTTAGACACTTTTGCTGCAGCAACACCTGCTAAGAAAGCACCTTCTTGTTCTTTGAACAGTACGTTTACAACATTGTCTGCTTCAACTTCAGCGTCAATTAATGCAAAATGGCTATCTGGATTTTCAACAGCAACTGCATCAATAGCATCAGCCATCATGAAGCCAATACCAAATACTAAGTTAAAATCACGACGAATTAAGTTGTTTAAGTTTGTTTCATAGTCAGCGTCTGATGCTGATTGTAGGTAGTCAAAACCACCATCGCCTTTTGATAAACTGTGTTCTTTACCGTAAGCTTGAACACCTTCCCATGCAGATTGGTTGAATGATTTGTCATCAACGCCACCTACGTCAGTAACCATTGCTACTGAGAAAGCTTCTTCTGTGTTGTCACCGCCTGAAGCATTGTCATTGTCTTTTGCAGGTTTTTCGTCGTCTTTCGCACCACAAGCACCTAAAATAGCACTTGCCGCTAATACTGATGTTAATACTAAACCAAATTTACGTTTTTTCATTTAATTAACCCCCCAAAGGTATTGTAATTAGCAGGAAAAAAATTTAGAAATGTTCTACACCCGTTTACGAACTACATGGAAGCTGAATTTATCAGCTCGGAAATAATTTTTTGAATAGAGCACTACTTGATCATGATCATCGTAATGCAACTGCTTTAACACTAAAAGAGCTGTTTCACGCCCACAATTTAAAATCGGTGAGGCTTGTTCATGATACCCAACTGGATCTATATACGTTACAGCATAGGCTACATGAATTTTGCCTGATTGCTCAAGAGCAGAGAACAGTGAAACTTCTTTTTTTTCGACAAAGTCAGTAGGCAGGAAGCTTGCGGGTAGCCTGTCTATGCAGTAAACTACTGGCTCACCATCCGCTGTTCTGACACGTTCAATCGTGAGTATTT
This sequence comes from Lysinibacillus cavernae, assembly GCF_009724685.1. Taxonomy (GTDB): domain Bacteria; phylum Bacillota; class Bacilli; order Bacillales_A; family Planococcaceae; genus Lysinibacillus; species Lysinibacillus cavernae. Next base: position 440,871 of record NZ_WMEF01000001.1, on the reverse strand, counting down.
TATCTTCGCCATCACATTGGAAGCGTTTTAAATCTTCCTCAGAAGGCACGTGCTCAGTCGCCTTTAAAAAACGCGAACCTGGCTCCATACCTGCTGACTCGATCATAGAAGAAATGCTCGATAAATGCTCGATACCTGATGTAAACAACGGCTTAGGGTTGACAAAAGTCCCAACCCCATGTCGGCGCACAATCACATTTTCCTCTTCCAACAGTCGAAGTGCTTCTCTAAGTGTTGCTCGACTGACTCCTAGTGATTTCGATAATTCAAATTCTGAAGGCAGCTTTTCATTTTCTTTAAAAATGCCAGCCTCAATGTCAGATTTTAAACGATCGATTACTTGAAGATAGAGATGACGATGATCTGCTTTAATAGTCACATATATCACCACCAAATCAGAGATCAGACATCTGATGTACAACATTCCTACTAATCGTTCATAAATATAACATTTTTACAGAATGAAATAAACAGTTTTGAATAAAATCTGTTATAGAATTCATTCTTTCTTTATTTCCCTTGCAAATATTTGGACAAAAATACCGTGGCTCTCACCATTTTGAGTCCAATTTTTTTGGTTTAGCTGTCGTATTGATGAATAAGTACTTGACGAGGTTTACTGCCCTCTGGTGGCCCCACAATCCCGCGTTGTTCCATTTGGTCAACTATACGCGCAGCCCTAGAATAGCCAATACGGAAGCGACGTTGAAGCATAGATACAGATGCTGTTTGCATATTAACAACTAATTGGACCGCTTCATCATATAATTCATCCGTTTCTTCTAAAATCGTCTCTTCTTCAGTGGGAATCATTTCCTCTTGGTACTGTGCTTTTTGCTGTTCTATAACAAAATGAACAACTGCCTCAACCTCTTGATCTGATAAAAAGGCACCTTGTACCCTTTTCGGCTTGGAAGCACCTGCAGGTAGAAATAACATATCACCACGTCCAAGTAAGCGTTCTGCCCCTCCCATGTCTAAAATTGTTCTTGAATCAATTGCTGAAGAAACCGCAAAAGCAATCCTGGATGGAATATTCGCTTTAATCACACCTGTCAAAACATCTACGCTTGGCCTTTGTGTCGCAATAATTAAATGAATGCCTGCTGCACGTGCCATTTGAGCTAAACGTGTAATCGAATCTTCTACATCACCTGATGCTACCATCATCAAATCCGCTAACTCATCCACAATGACTACAATATAAGGTAATTTTGGGTGCTTTTCCTCTGTCTGCTCATTAACCTTTTGAACATGTGCATTATAGCCCTCAATATTTCGTGTACCCGTGTGAGAAAATAAGTCATAGCGACGTTCCATTTCAGATACAACTTTTTTCAATGCCTGTGAGGCCTTTCGCGCATCTGTCACGACAGGCGCCAATAAATGGGGAATGCCATTATAAACGTTTAACTCCACCATTTTTGGATCAATCATCATAAGCTTTACTTCATGCGGTTTTGTACGCATTAGTATGGATACAACAATGCCATTTATACAAACACTTTTCCCACTGCCTGTTGAACCAGCTACAAGTAAATGTGGCATTTTATTGAGCTCTGCTAGAACAGCTTGTCCTGTAATGTCACGACCAAATGCTACCTGTAATAATGCTTCTGGCTTAGCACTATCCTTCGATTCTAATACCTCACGCAGTGTCACAATAGCTACCTCACTGTTTGGGACTTCAATACCAATTGCTGATTTCCCAGGAATCGGTGCTTCCATACGTATATCTTTGGCAGCTAGCGCTAACGCAAGGTCATCTTGCAGATTGACAATTTTACTTACTTTCACACCTATATCTGGTAAAATTTCGTATTTTGTGACAGCTGGTCCTAAATGCACTTGTGTCACCTTTGCCTTTACTCCAAAGCTTTGTAATGTTTGTTCAAGCTTTTTGGCATTTGCTTGAATCACCGAATATTCTCCGCTTTGATCATGTTGTGGCGGTAATTGTAATAGACTATAGGATGGAAGCTGATAGTCTGCATTTTCCACTGCATCTGTGCCCTGAATGTGGACATCATCTGCACCTTCATCTAGTTCATTTTCCAACATGGTATGAGTATCAAATACTTCTCTTTCATGTGATACGTTTTGCGTAAATGCAGAGATAATCGGTTCATGAGGAATTTCTTCTTCTGGTTCAGACACATCCAAAGTCTGATTAACAGCTGCTATCTCATCCACGCTTTCTACCCTTGAACGACGATTGTTCTGTTTTTTAGGTGTATTTTTTTTCTTATCACTGTGCTTTTTTTTCCATTTACCAAACAGATCTGGCGTTTTTTCTGCTAAATAAGGCACTAATGCTTTACCAGTGACAAGTATTAACCCAATAAAGAAAATAACCCAAGCAACGACTTTTGCTCCCGATGCTTCAAATAACACGTGGAGCCCACTAAATAATAGAGCACCAATCATTCCACCACCTAAAGCATTGCTTCGATGCATAATACCTTCAGTATCGATCAAAATTCGCCATGATTCACGTAGCACAGAGTCAGATAGTAGCCCACCTGATTTCGATAATTGTTCAAATAATATGCCATGACTAAAAATCGTTAAGCTCATAATAATGAGCAGCATGCCAAGTATTAATCGGTCGTTAATACCCACTTTTTTACGACCAATCATCATTAACAACGCAATAAAAATAAGCATAAACGGAACAGCAAAATGTAAATTCCCTACAAGAAACATTGCGATTGTTTGTAGAATCCGCCCGATCATGCCGTATTCAAAAATCATAATGACTGCTAACGCAATTAAGAGCAAACCTAATATTTCATACATAAGCGGATGCATTTCTTTTTTTTCAGTTGTTGCTTTACTTTTAGTCACTTTTTTTCTCTTACTAACTGCCATCTATTTCACCTTCTTCTGCAATCCATTTTATATATGTAGCGAATCATACCATGTAGAACTTGAATATTTCAAAAAAAAGGATTTTCCACCGCGATTGGGAGAAAATCCTTTTTCATTTATTTTTCCTCAAAGCATTTACGATGAGCTTGTTCTGTTAATATTCCATAATAATAGGAATAATCATAGGGCGACGTTTTGTTTTTTGGAATAAATACGTATTGAGCGTATCTCGAATTTCTTGTTTAATGTTCGTCCATTCAAATGTTTCTTTACCAACGTATTTTTCAATTACATTTCTAGCAATGTCAGATGCCTCAACCATTAATTCCTCTGATTCTCTTACATACACAAAGCCTCGTGATAAAATTTCTGGACCAGAGGCAATTTTCTTTTGAGCTCGATTTAGTGTTACAACTACAATGAAAATACCATCCTGCGATAATAATTTACGATCACGAAGAACGATATTACCTACATCGCCTACACCAATACCGTCAATTAACACGTTACCAGCTTGTACACGACCACTCATGCGCATTTTATTATTTTTATATTCTACAATATCCCCTTTATCGGCGATAAAAATTTGTGATTTTTGCATGCCAAGCTGTTGTGCTAACTTAGAGTGGGCAATTAGCATACGGTATTCACCTTGTACAGGAATAAAATACTTAGGCTGCATTAAATTTAGCATGAGCTTCAAATCTTCCTGACTACCATGTCCTGATACATGAACATTTTTGCTAGAAGTCAAAATTTCAGCTCCTGCTTTTGAAATAGAGTTCATTGTATTAGCCATTTGTACTTCCATGCCAGGAGAAGGTGTAAACGTAATTAATACCGTATCGCCCTTCTTAATTTTGATGTCACGATGGTGCTTACGGACAATTTTTTCTAATGCATCTAGAGGCTCTCCTCTATTACCTGTTGTAATAATGATAATTTCATCATCTTGATATTTTTGCATTTCTGAAATTGGAATAATTGTATCTTCCTCAACTGTTAAATGACCAAGTTGCACACCTAAATCAACAGCTTTTTCCAATGGTTTACCCACAATTACAACTTTACGGAATGATTTCTGTGCTTGGGCAAAAACTTGTTGAATACGAATAAAATTCGATGCATAGACAGCTACTAAAATACGTCCTGGTGCTGAGTGGAATGTTTTTGATAATTGTTCTTCAATCACAATTTCTGATGTCGTATAGCCTGGTCGTTCAGCCTCGCATGACTCAGATAATAGAATAAAGACGCCGTCTTCTCCTAACTGTGCCATTTTTGCTAAATCAGGTTTGAATTTACCTGTCGCGGACTGATCGAATTTAAACTCTCCTGTGTGAACAATCGCCCCTTCAGATGTATGGAACACTACCCCTAACGAATCGGGAATACTATGTGTTGTGTGGAAGAATGTTACATACGTTGAGTTGAAATTCATACGACTACGGTTTGTTACTTCAAAAAATTTCACCTGATGTGGTGCAGGTAATTCTTTTAAATGTTCCTTTGCTAATGCAATTGTTAATTTCGATCCGTACACAGGTGCCTTTATTTTTTGTAAAACATAGGCAATTGAGCCGATCGCATCTTCATGACCATGTGTTAAGAAAATACCTTTAACACGTGCTTTATTTTCTTCTAAGTACGTAATGTCAGGAATCACGATATCTATGCCTAGCATCTCATCTTCTGGGAACATTAAGCCGCTATCCACCACAAATAGCTCTTCATCAATTTCTACTACGTACATTGCTTTCCCAATTTCGCCTACACCCCCAAGAGGGATGATACGAATTAATTCATTTTTCTTTTTTGTCAATTTATTTCCTCCTAAAAAATATCCCGAACAGCAACCACTTAACATTTATTATACGGTTTGCAAGGCTTTTGCACAAATTAAAAATACATGTTTCACATTGGAAATAGATTTTCTTTTTATTTGCTTATTGCTAGTAGATGAAAAAGCAGCTATTGGATAAGCTGTACAAATAGAGTCATTTAAGTATTTTTGAGGATGAGAAGTTATGGATTTTTGATGCATTTCTATTATAGATCATACAAAAACGAGGCTGATAGCGTAATCAGCCTCGTTTCTATTTATCTAAAACTTCTCGCTTTTTCTTGATACGTATCCCAAATCCCGTCAAAGTTAGCTTTCTCTTCATCTGTCATTTCCATCATTGGCAGACGTACATTGAGTGTGTCAAAGCCTAATTTTGTCATCGCATATTTAATAGGCGACGGATTGGGTTGAGCGAACAGCGCGCGTACTAAGGGTAATAATGCTCGGTGAATTTTGGCTGCTAGCTTATGATTTCCTTCTTCAAACGCTTTAATCATTAATTGCATATCATTGCCTACAACATGGGCAGCTACAGAAATGACGCCTGCCCCGCCAATTGCCATTAGAGGTAATGTTAAACCATCATCACCACTATACACTAAAAAATCATCATCTGGATCAACGTTCTCAATAACATCACCCATCTGATCTAAATTGCCACTCGCTTCTTTAATCCAAGCAATGTTTGGAATCTTGCTTAATGCAACAGAAGTTTCATAGGCAACATTAACACCTGTACGCCCCGGAACATTATAGAGCATAACAGGTAGACTCGTTTGTTTAGCTATGGTTTCAAAGTGGGCAAAAATCCCACGTTGATTTGGCTTATTATAGTATGGAGCTACTAGCATTATGCCATCTGCTCCATTTTCTTCTGCTTTATGGGTCATCGCAATAGAGTATGCCGTTTCATTGTCCCCTGTACCTGCAATAACAGGTACGCGACCTGCTACTTTCTCTACTGTAAAGCGAACGACCTCAATTTTTTCCTCAGTAGACATCGTTGGGTTTTCAGAAGTCGTACCACAAGCAACAATACAATCTGTACCGTTGTCAATCAAATGATTAATAATACGTTCTAATTCTGGATAATTAATCGTGCCATCATCTTTGAACGGCGTAATCATTGCCGTTCCAATTCGACCTAAATTCATCCTTACACCCCTCTTATAGTAAGTTATCCTCAAGCATAGCTTCTGCAATTTGGATAGAGTTTAATGCGGCGCCTTTTAATAAATTGTCAGAAACGATCCATAGGTGGAATCCTTTTTTATTGTCTAAATCTTGACGGATACGTCCTACAAAAGTAGCGTCTTCCCCTTCAGCATAAATAGGCATTGGGTAAGTTTGTGTTGCAATATCATCTTGTAATACCACACCTGGTGCATTGCGTAATACATCAAAAATCTCTTGGATTGACGCTTCTTTCTCTACCTCAATATAAACTGATTCAGAGTGACCTGAAACGACTGGCACACGAACGCAAGTAGCTGCTACGTTTAGCTCTGGTGCATGCATGATTTTTTTCGTCTCATTAATCATTTTCATTTCTTCGTATGTAAATCCATTATCTGTGAATTTATCGATTTGTGGAATGACATTACGAGCGATTGGGTAATGACGTTTATCACTACCAGACGGTAGAATATTTGCTTCTACATCTTTACCTGCTTCCCAGTTTTCGCTTTGTGCCTTTAATTCTTGAATAGCAGAAATACCTGCACCTGAAACTGCTTGATATGTTGAAACGATTACTTTCGTTAAACCAAATGCGTTACGAATTGGTTCAAGGGCAGCCACCATTTGAATTGTAGAGCAGTTTGGATTCGCAATAATCCCGTTATGCTTCGCTAAGTCGCCTCGATTCACTTCTGGTACGACAAGCGGTACCTCTGGATCCATACGGAAATGGCTCGTATTATCAATAACTACTGCACCACGCTTAGCTGCTTCGGGTGCAAGCACAGCTGATACTGACCCACCAGCTGAGAATAAAGCGACATTGACGCCCTCAAAAGCTTCAGGTGTCGCTTCTTCAATTGTATATGTTTGACCATTAAATTCGATTGATTTCCCTGCTGAACGAGCGGATGCTAGAAATTTTATATTTCCAATTGGAAATTTACGTTTAATTAATTGCTCCATCATTTTCGAACCTACTGCTCCTGTTGCTCCAACAACCGCAACTGTTAACTGCTTTGTCATCTGTCATCTCTCCTTGAATACATGTTCCATAATGTGTGCTATTGTATCACAAAAATACTGAAAATTGTGTGTAATCTATGATTTATTTGAAATATTGTATCAACAGCGGTTGTAATTGCATTTTCTGCGTAATTGCTGCATGAACAGTATCCACCATTTGCTCAAAATCAGCAATTAAAGAATTCGGTTTGGAGTGAGGAGCATCTTGACCAAAAGGAATAAAATAAATATTTTTGGCATTTAACAACTTCATGATATTCATACCATTTAAACCAAGTGCATCATTTGTTGAAATACCTAATACTACAGGTGAACCATTACGCAAAGTTGCCTTTGCTGCCATTAAAACAGGGCTGTCTGTTGCAGCATTTGCAAACTTGCTAATGCTATTGCCCGTCATTGGCGCGATGACCATTGCATCTAATGGGTTGGATGGACCAAATGGCTCCGCCTCTTTTATAGAAGTAATAACCTTTTCTCCTGTCAATTCTTCTATTTTTGCAATCCACTCCTCCCCTGTACCAAAGCGGGTAGCTGCATGTAAAACGGAGTGGGTAATAATTGGTATAACTGTTGCCCCAACATCAATAAAATTTTGAATTTTAGGTATGACATCTTCATACGTACAATGGGAAGCTGTAATACCTAGACCAATTCGTTTCCCCGTTAACAATTTTCTTCCTCCTCTATTGCCTTGCACAATATTGTAGCCGCATCATGTGCAAAGTATTTCCCAGGCAATGACGGCAATAGTACATACGTTTGTAATTGCTCAGCATCTATATCTAAACAGCCTGGCTCTGAGGCCAAATCATATAAAACTGCTGGAACATGCTCTATAAATGACTCTGTAATCCATTTAGCTGGAATCGTATTAATAAAAATGCCATCAGTAATAGACCATTGACGATCATCTAAATTCGTTGCTTTATAACCATATGCTTTTGCTTCACTCACTTGTACAACTGAACGTGCAACAATATGAACATTAGCACCCATCTTAACAAGTAAAGAGGCGAGCATTTTGGCGATACGCCCGAAGCCTGCGATCGTAAAATTTTGTCCGTAAATACATTTTTGCTCGAGTCCGTAAAACGTGGCGATAAATCCCTCCGCAGTTAATCGAGCATTTTGCCAAATAAACGATTCTTGCTGCAAATAGCAAATAGATTCATTTTTCTCTAGCAAGTGTTTCCAATGCATCGTCAATCGTCCTGTATAAAATTTAACTTGTGATATGCCATATAGCTGTTCTACTTCTATTTTTAATGGAAGAATGGGTAGGATGATTTTAGTTGGTTGAAATTCTAAAACAAGTTTATTTAACTCCTCGTTCCAAACGGTCGTTCTTTTATAAAACACTGTTCTCGATGGACTTCTTAGCATCGTAGCTAATTCCTTTAATCTTGAGTCCTCACCGATAACAAGCCATTTTTCGTTTTCCAAAAGCTCACCTCACTGTAAATATTCTGACTGTACTGTAGATGTCTTATTAAATAAAATCCGATCTTCACCAATTAAAATAATTTCATGCCAAGGTATCATTTCACTAACTTTCATTTTCTTTTTTTGGAATGGTAATTTATCTTTAACAATCTCAAAACCATGTATTTTTCCTGTTTGCACATCCAATAGGCATTCCGTGTGTGCCAAAATGCCAAAATGTACGCCACCCTCAATTTGAATTAACTCTTTATCCACCATCTCAGATAGTAGCATGCCTCATCTCCCTCCTTGAGCCGTTACCCCAATATATGCAGAGTTTTTGCAAATCGTGTCCCCTACCAAAAGTAGGAATATGTTGCAATGTACCTTCAATCCGTATATAGTGTATATACACAGTTATAAGAGGTGAAGATTTGTGCATATTCATTTAAGTAATGCGAGTAATAAACCAATTTATGAGCAAATCACTATACAGCTCAAAGAGGCAATTCTAGCGAATAAATTGCAAGCAGGTGATGTACTACCATCTATACGAGTTTTAGCAAAGGATTTGAAAATAAGTGTAATGACCACCAAACGTGCCTATGCCGATTTAGAGCGAGATGGCTTCATTGAAACAGTTGCTGGAAAAGGGAGCTTTGTAACCGAACGTAATCAAGACTTTCTACGTGAGGAGCTACTGCGGCAGGTAGAGGAACATTTGCAGAAAGCCGTAAGAACAGCGAAAATAGCTGGGCTTTCGAATGAAGATTTGAAGGAACTAGTATCTTTACTGTTAGAGGAGGACAATTAAGATGAATGCCATTGAGATTCATGATTTACATAAGGTCTTTGAAGGCTTTTCCCTAAAAGATGTAAGTTTTTCAGTACCCCAAGGAACAGTGATGGGCTTTGTCGGAGAAAATGGCGCTGGCAAATCAACAACTATTAAATGCATGCTGAATTTATTGAAAAAAGAATATGGCGAAATATTGCTATTTGGTCAAGATCATGTCGAACACGAACTATCGATAAAAACCGACATTGGTGTGGTTTTTGACGATTTACATGTGCCAGAAACGCTAAATGCGACGCAGCTCGACAAAATTATGAAAAAAGTATTTAAAACGTGGGATACAGGCTATTATTTTGAACGATTAGCTCAATTTAACGTGCCAAAGAGGAAGAAGATAAAGGAACTATCAAGAGGCATGAGGATGAAACTGTCGATTGCATTAGCATTGGCACATCATCCAAAGTTATTAATCTTAGATGAGCCAACAAGTGGGCTGGACCCCATTATTCGGGATGATATTTTGGATTTATTTTTAGAGTTTATGCAGGATGAAACACATAGCATTTTATTTTCTTCTCATATAACAAGTGATTTAGAAAAAATTGCTGATTATATTACGCTTATTCATAATGGGGAAATATTGTTGAGCGAAAGTAAAGATGCACTATTATATGATTATGGTATTTTCAAAGGTAACAGCGAGGAAGTAAACGAATTGCCTGAGCATGCTATTCTGAGAAAACGTCATGGGGCATTTGGAGTTGAAGCTTTAGTGCTTAAAAATGAAGTAAACGAGGCTTTCAGGCTTGAAAAACCTTCTATAGAAGATATTATGCTATTTTATGTGAAAGGTAGTGTTTGAAAATGGTAGGTCTTATCGTAAAGGATTTAATGACGATTCAACGTCAAATGAAGGCACAGGCATTTGTTGTTCTATTTCTTCTTGCGATGGCGATATTTATGCAGCAAAGCGCAATGCTTCTTGCTGTTATTGTATTTATCGTAACCATTCAGGCTATAACTGCCCTTGCTTACGATGAACAAAGCAGCTGGGATAAGTATGCTAATACCTTACCAATTAGTAAAGGCGATATTATTCTAAGTAAATATATACTTAGTGTTTTACTAATGATAATTGGCCTTATTGTTGCACTACCTATTATCTTTTTTATCAATCTTTTTACCAATCACGGAGATACTACAGAATTTTTCCTAACGTTTAATCTCATTGTGGCATTTGCGCTTTCATTGTTAGCCATTTTATTACCTATCTATATTAAATTCGGCTCCATCAAAGGCAGAATAGTCCTTATTGCACTTTGTTTTATTCCAGGCTTTTTATTTGGAATGTTTAACGAATACATACCCGATATGGCCGTCACATTTTTAAATTTAAAACCATTTATCTATGTAGCACCTTTTGCTGGGCTTTTAATGCTCTGGCTATCCTCGTTAATTTCTACAGTCATTTATAAGAGGAAAGAGTTCTAGGAGGGTTAAAATGCGCGCACTACTGTTACAAAGAATTGTCGTACAAAAATGGTCTATCCTTTTTTCAATGACTATTTGCACACTCTTAAATTTTGTTCACTTACCCTTTGCGGATAGTCCTTCAATCGGATTATTTGTTGTCGTTATTGCTGCCACTCTCGTTGAAAATTTAAATAGAGGGGATCGTCAAGTAAAATGGGAAATTTACGTAAACAGCCTACCTCTATCGAAGAAAATTCAATTGCAGTCCGATTTCCTATTTTGTTATGGCCTTATTACAATGCTCTTCATTTTAATTGCGCCACTGTATTTTTCACAACCTGAAGCGGCAGAAAACTTTTTAGAGCATTTTGCCATGTATTTTGCATTTATTAGCAGCGCTTCTTTTCTCATCTGTAGTCAATTTTATATTCAACAGCTTGATGAGACGGAGCGAATGCACACTTTACGAATGCTTACGGCTACAATACTTATCATTCTCACTAATTTTGTTGTGCATTACTACTTATCACTAGTATCAGGCTATTTATTCATCTTAGTGATCCCGACACTTGTTAGTATCTTCATCAGTTTTGTTGTTTTCCATAAATGTCTTCATTTATATATGACGCGAGAAATTTGCTAATCACCCATCAAAAAAATAGGCTGCCTATCGGCAACCTATTTTTCATAATGTTGAAAAACAAAACTATCCATAGCATTTTTGTGAAAGGTGAAAATGGATTTCCGTTGCAGGCTACTTGCTTTCCTGTGGGCGAGCGCCGAGCCGCTTCCTCCGCTACCGCTCTGTGCAGGGGCTCGCCAGCCTCGCTATCCCACGGGAGTCAAGTAGCCTTCCACTCCAACCCATAAAAATGTTTCTTTTTAGCAAAGGTTTTCAAATAAAGGGAAGGTATTCACTACTCATTTTATGGAGAGGTGTTGTCACTCATCCCTTCTCACCATTGAAAATAAGAGCCTATCCTTTCTCTAATCATACAAATAATGGGCTATTTTGATCGCTACGGCTAGTATAAAAGACAGGAAAAGACACTTTTGCCACATGGTGACTGGAGTGGAGCCAGCGTCACTCCTAGGGGATTTAGCGTCACTCCTAGGGGATTTAGCGTCACAGCTGAGACCCTGGAGCGAACGGAGTGAGTGAAGCGGCTCATCGGACGCCCCCTGGAAAGGACGCTGGCGGAACCGAAATCACCTCCTCACATTGCCAAAGGTTCTTTTTCTGCTAGTGACATCATCTTTTTCAACAACATCAAAAAATAGGTTGCCTATTGGCAACCTATTTTTTATCAATCACGACATGAATTAATGTGTCATTGGCAATATCAATCGTAAAAGCTTTACCAAATCCAACAACATAGCGACCTTCTAGTGGTGTTAACTCAAATAAAGAGAAATCGAGTGATCGTAACATTTCCATCATTTTGGCATTAAATAGTTGATCGAAGGCTGCAAATATCTCCTCATAGCCTTCATTTCCTAAATTTTCAGCCCGACATTGCCAGCGAGCTCGCTCCGTGGCAAATGGATTGGCTGTCACAGCTTCATCGGCTACACAAATTAAATCCACCGCTTCTGATTGCTCCATCAGTTGGTAATGCTCGGCAATACGGCTAATGTAAATATAAAACTTTCCGTTCAGTCGTATAAATGGTGTAGTGCTACTAAAGGGCTTGCCTTCTCCATCTACGAAACTGAGCACACAGTTTTTTTTACTTTGTATAAATGCTTCATAATCCCGTTTTACTTGTTCAATATCAATTGCTTTTGGCATACTATTTCCTCCTATACCTTGACAGTATTTTTTAATTGAATCCGTGGAGAGTCATCCCACGATACATATTGAATTTCAGCTTCCATACGATATATTTGCTGAATCATCTGTTCAGTCATGACTTCGTCGGGTGTTCCCATTTGTGCTCGGTTACCTTCCTTTACAACCACGATTTTATCGCTATAGCTAGAGGCTTGGTTCAAATCATGAAGCACCATCACCACTGTCATACCCATCTCACGATTAAGCTCTCGCACTAATTCTAGCACTTCATGCTGATGAGCAATATCCAAAAAGGTCGTAGGCTCATCCAATAATAGCACTTGGGGCCGTTGTGCTAAAGCCATGGCAATCCATGCACGTTGTGCCTCCCCGCCAGATAAAGCGGCAATTGGCTTTTCTTTATAATGTGAGAGATAGGTTTTTTCTAATGCCCAATCAATAATAGCCTCATCTTCTACATTGAGGCGCTCAAACCACTTTTTATGTGGATAACGACCATAGGCGACTAAATTTTTGACAGATATATCGGTTGGTGCTTGGTTTTGTTGACTAAGCATACACATTTTGCGTGCGATTTCCTTTGAGGATAAGCGACGCATATTTTCTCCCTCAAACAGGATATTTCCAGTACTATACGGCTGCATTCGTGCAATGGCCTTTAATATCGTCGATTTTCCAGAACCATTTGGTCCAATAATAGAAAGAATCTCCCCTTTTTTGACTTCAAATGAAAAATTATGGACAACTTCCTTTTGTTCATAACTGATGGATAGCTGTTCAATTTTTAACATTAAAACGCCCTCTTTCTCATTAGGTATAAGAAGTAAGGTCCACCGATGACAGCCATTAATATACCTGCTGGAATATCAAGTGGTGCAAATAATGTCCGCCCACCCGTATCAGCAATCAATAAAACAATCGCCCCCATGGCCATACTCATCGGTAACATGTACTTATAATCAGAGCCAACTAGTAACCTAGCCATATGTGGAACGATTAATCCGACAAAGCTAATCATACCAACCGCAGCAACTGAAATCGCTGCTAGAAAGACAGCTAAAATAGATAACATAATACGAATACGGGTCACACTTTCACCTAAGTTAGTTGCGACCTGATCGCCTAAACGAATAATATTGGCTTTGCGAATGGCAAAAATGGCTAGAATCCAGCCGATAATAGCATACACATAAATCATATGCAGGGATGCATTGCCTTTTGCAGCGAGACTACCATTCATCCATTGCACAGCTGATGGTAAACGGTCACTATAAAGTATCGATAAAAATCCAATGACCCCACCACACAACGCATTTACGGCAACCCCCGATAAAATAATGGTGATGGGTGTTATGCCTGTACGTCTCCACGCAAGGGCATACACAATTGCGGCTGCAATTAAACCACCAACGAAGGCTGCAAGAGGAATTAAGTGTGTTAGCTCTGGATTTGCTAAAAGAATGAGTAACACAAAGGCAGCTGCACCACTTGTTACCCCTGTTAATCCTGGATCGGCTAATGGATTGCCCATTACTGCCTGCAATAAGGCACCAGAAATTGCTATACTTGCGCCAATGATTAATGCTAGCAATACGCGTGGTAGGCGGATATCCCATATGATGGTTGTGTAAACGCCTTCTTTATCACGTCCATTGATGAGAGTGGATAAAATATCGGGTATGGAAATATGAACACTACCTAACCCAATTGCTATTATTGCAGCTAATATGGTTACCACGAAGGTCGTGATAATAATCATGCGACTTCTTGCTGTATGAATCATACCTCTACCTCACAAACTTATTTATAGAAATAATCTGCAATCGTTGTTAGTGCAGTCTCAGCATTTGTAATAGATGTAACCCCGAATGTACTGTAATCAAGCATATAAATTTTGTCATTTTTATAGGCTGATAATTGTTGCCAAGCACTATTTTTTTCAATTTCTTGTTTGAATTTATCTTCATTTGCCCCGTGATCACCTGATGCCAATACAAAAACAATATCTGGATCAGCTACCACAATATCTTCTAGGTTCATAGGTGAATAGGTTGACTCTGCTTTTAATACTGATTTTGCGATATTGTCTGCCCCTAATCGTTCAACTAAACTTCCCAAGTAGGATTTGTCGTTCATCACCATAAATGAATCAGATGTGCCAATCACTAGCATGACAGATGGCAATTCTTTTCCTTGAGCTTTCTCTTCTAGTTCTTTTTCTTTTGCTACAAGATTTTGTAGGATCTCATTCATTTTTTCTTCTTTACCAAAGTATGAACCTAGCACTTTAAAGCTTAATTTTAAGTCATCATATGAATCAGTTGGTAAATAAGCTGTCGGTAAATCCATACCCTGAAGTGCTTGGTCAAGCGAGCTTTGTAATGAAGATGCCCCAAGTATTAGGTCTGTTTGTAAGCTCGATATTACCTCTAAATCTGGTGACATTGGAGAACCGATTTTTGTAATTGAATCAAAGTCTGCTGGTATAGGATTTGTAGACGTAGGTACTCCAACTGGTGTAATCCCAAGAAGATGTAACATTTCTGTTAAAGGAACGGATGTTGTTACAATTTTTTCTGGCACTGTCGGCGGTAAGCTAGCTAATGCTTTTTGAAACGCTTCTTCATCTACCCCATCTTGGAATGCATCTTTTTGTACATCAGCTGTATCTGCTGTTTCTTGTTGTGTTGTTGCTTCTTCCTTTATTTCTTTGTTAGCACTTTTCTCTTCCTGTTCTGCACATCCAACTAGTGCTAGTGATAATGTCAGGGTACTGACAGCAAGCCATTTTTTCATAAGATTAATATCCTCCAATTTAATTGCGAATGATTTTCAATATCATTTATACTATCAAAGTTAATTGAGAATATCAATGCTTAATTGATAAGAAAATAAACATTAAAAAAGGAGAACTTTGAAAATATTCAAAGTTCTCCTTTTAATATAATGAATAAATTGTTATAACTTAGATAAAAATTATCTTTTTATACTATTTTATTCGCTTGGGCCAATTATCGAAATGGCTGGCTCTGCCTTTAATATTTTTGCAATCAGTCGATCTACTGACTCCATTGAGACAGCGTCTATAGAAGCTAACACCTCGTCTACACTTCGGTGTCTACGATGGACAATTTCACTCGTTCCATTACGATTCATACGTGCACCAGTCCCTTCTAAACCAAGGACAAAGCTACCTTTAAGCTGCTCTTTTGCATTATCAAGCTCTTCCTCTGTAACACCACCAGCTACAATATCTAGCAAAGTAGCATCAATAGTATGTTGGAGCTGTGCTAACTGCTGACGGCTGGTACTACCATAAATCGTAAACGCTCCCACATCCGCATAACAGGATTGGTAGGAAAAAATTGAATAAGCTAACCCTCGCTCTTCACGTACCTCCTGGAACAAACGAGAGCTCATATTGCCTCCTATAATATTATTGAGTGCAATGAAGCTATACATATCTGGATCTTTAACGCCAATTGCTGGATAAGAAATAGCTAAATGTGCCTGCTCTGTATCACGTATTTTCGTAATCTCCCCTGGATAAAATTGTGGATTTGTCAGCACAGGAGCAACTGCGATTGAAGAGGGCTTGTATTGTCCAAATAAATGTTCAATCGTTTGTACAAGCTGTGGTGAAATATTGCCTGCAATAGAGATAACAACAGACTCTGGACCATAATGTTTGGCCATATAATGTCGTATAGCCTCTGCTGTAAAGCTCTTCAAAGTAGCAGCTGTCCCTAATATCGGACGGCCAATTGCATCATTCGGATACATGACACTCCACAGCTTTTCATGAACATCATCATCAGGAGCATCTTCACTCATTAATATTTCCTCTAATACCACTTGTCGTTCTTTTTCTAATTCTTCTTCAGCAAACGTAGAATTAAAAAACATATCAGCTAGTATTGTGACAGCAAGCTCTGCATGATGATCCAATACTTTAGCGTAGTAACATGTATTTTCTTTGGAAGTGAAGGCATTTAACTCTCCTCCAATCCGATCAAATTCTTCTGCAATTTGACGAGCTGAACGAGTTGTTGTTCCTTTAAACAACATATGTTCAATAAAATGTGTAA
This sequence comes from Lysinibacillus cavernae, assembly GCF_009724685.1. GTDB lineage: Bacteria > Bacillota > Bacilli > Bacillales_A > Planococcaceae > Lysinibacillus > Lysinibacillus cavernae. The sequence continues at coordinate 424,372 of NZ_WMEF01000001.1, read as the reverse complement.
TGCCATTTTCTTCAGATAGCTCGTAGCGAGAACCTGCATTGACAAAAATACCTAAAGCAACAGATCTTACATGGTCAATTTGCTCTGACACGATACGAACACCATTCTGACATGTATGTACTTGAACCAAAAAATCTCCCCCAATTGTATAAATCTCTAGTATTATTTTGTACTTAAAAAGGCTGCGCTTTATACGCAGCCTTTTGACTATTATTATTTCTCTTGTTCAGCGCGTTCTTTTTCCTCTTGTATCACTACTTTACGAGATAAATTCACACGACCTTGTTTGTCGATTTCAATCACTTTTACAAGTAATTGATCACCAAGTTTTAAGACGTCCTCCACTTGCTTTGTACGTTCCTCTTGAATTTCAGAAATGTGAAGTAATCCATCTTTACCTGGGAAGATCTCACAAAACGCACCGAATTTTTCAATACGCTTCACTGTTGATAAGTAGTATTCCCCTACTTTCGCTTCACGTACGATGTCTTCAATAATTTGTTTTGCACGCGCATTCATTGCTTCATCAGCAGAAGAAATATAGATTGTACCATCTTGCTCCGTATCAATCTTAACGCCTGTTTCTTCAATAATTTTGTTAATTTGTTTTCCACCAGGTCCAATAACATCGCGAATTTTATCAGGATTAATTTTCACAATGACAATTTTTGGTGCAAATTCAGATAACTTTTCACGAGGTTCAGAAAGAGTAGCAAGCATTGATTCTAGAATATGCATACGACCAACTTTAGCTTGTGTCAGTGCTTCTTCTAAAATGTTGCGAGATAAACCATCGATTTTAATGTCCATTTGTAGAGCTGTTACACCCTTAGCTGTACCAGCAACTTTAAAGTCCATATCGCCTAGATGGTCTTCCATTCCTTGAATATCCGTTAAAATTGAATAGTGCTCATCTTTTTTAATAAGACCCATAGCAATACCTGCTACTGGTGCTTTTAATGGTACACCTGCATCCATCATGGCTAATGTTGATGCACAGATAGAAGCTTGGGAAGTTGAGCCATTTGATTCAAGTACTTCAGATACACAACGTATTGTATATGGGAAAGTTGATTCATCTGGAATAACCGCCTCAAGTGCACGCTCACCTAAAGCACCATGACCAATTTCACGGCGGCCTGGTCCACGAATTGGACCTGTTTCTCCTACAGAGAATTGTGGGAAATTATAATGGTGCATGAAGCGTTTTGACTCTTCTACACCTAAACCATCGATAATTTGCACGTCACCAAGTGCGCCTAGTGTACAAATAGATAGTGCTTGTGTTTGTCCACGTGTAAATAGACCTGAACCATGTGTACGTTGTAATAAGCCTGTTTCAGAAGAAAGAGGTCGAATCTCGTCTAGTTTACGACCATCTGGACGAATCTTATCTTCTGTAATTTGACGACGTACTTCATCTTTTACCATTTTATCAAGAATTGTATAAACTTGTTTCATTGTTTCTTCATCTGCTTCTTGCTCTTCATAGGAAGCGATAATACGGTCTTTTACAGCTTTAATTGCCTCATCACGTGCATGTTTCTCCGCAGTTTGAATAGCGTCATGCATATCCGTCTCACAAGCTGCTTTTATGTCGGCTTGAATCGCTTCATTAATTTCAAATAGTGTCACAGGTAACTTTTCTTTTCCTACCTCTGCCACAATTTGCTCTTGGAAAGCAATAATTTTTTGAATTTCTTCATGACCGAACATAATTGCCTCTAGCATGATTTCTTCAGGCACTTCAAGTGCACCTGCTTCTACCATGTTGATAGCATCTTTGTTCCCTGCTACAGATAAATGGACTGTTGAGTGTTTCGATTGTTCCACTGTTGGGTTTACAATGAACTCTCCATCAATGTAACCAACTTGTACACCTGCTATTGGCCCACCAAATGGAATATCAGAAATAGCTAACGCTAATGATGATCCAACCATTGCTGCCATTTCAGACGTACAGTCAGGATCATTTGACATAACCATTGAAATTGCCTGAACCTCGTTACGGAAACCATCTGGGAACATCGGACGAATTGGACGGTCAATTAAACGGCTTGCCAAAATCGCTTTTTCAGATGGACGCCCTTCACGCTTAATAAAGCCGCCAGGAATTTTACCTGCAGCATATAGACGTTCTTCATAGTTTACTGTTAATGGGAAAAAATCAAGTGGTTTCGGTGATTTTGACATTGTTGCTGTAGATAGTACAGAAGTATCGCCATAGCGTACTAATACGGCTCCATTTGCTTGTTTTGCTAACTGACCAACTTCGATTACAAGTGGACGGCCAGCCCATTCATAGGAATAGACTTTCTTTTCGTTCATTCAATGAACCCCTCTCTATTATAAAAACACTTACTTCGTCTGTATGTACTAATTGTAAGTGTACCAAAAATGCTTGTTCTATGCTAAAAAATATTTCATGAAATAATCATACATTTAAATTCAGTTATTGCCAATTTATTTAAGATTTATTTCTATATTTTTTGAAAAAGCATTTTTATACTTTTGTTATATGAATTTTTAATGGATTCCTTCTTGAAGAAAGTAATTATTTACAAGATGCTGGCAACATAATAAATTCATTATAACATGGTGCTCATCATACAACATCCTATCAGTATAAAGAAAGTAAGTTCTCTAGTAAAGCTTAAACGTAAAATGTTAGAAATCATATTTAGATCTCAGTAAAAATACATGTAACGATTTTCCTATGTCTTTTAGATTTGGTTGCGAAATGTGTTTAGAATATAGCATTCTTTCAATGTATAGAAAATTGCTTTTGACAATTGTTCATAGTTGTGCAAAAAAGTGATAGCTAATTAACGCCATTTTTTATTCCCAAGAAAAAAGACCGTAGACAAACTAAAGTTTGTCTACAGTCTAATACAGGGATACTCCCGCTTTTAATTAGCGACGTAAGCCTAAACGGTTGATTAGTTCACGGTAACGTTGTACGTCTGTTTCACGAAGATATTTTAATAAGTGACGACGACGACCTACCATTTTAAGAAGACCACGCTCAGAGTGGAAATCTTTTTTGTGTGTACGTAAGTGAGCATTTAGAGCGTTAATTTCTGCTGTTAATACTGCAACTTGTACTTCTGGTGAACCAGTGTCACTTTCGTGAGTACGGTACTCAGCGATAATTTCGTTTTTACGTTCTTTTGTAATAGCCATTTGTATGGACCTCCTAAATTATAATTAATCCCCATTAGCACAGTAAACGTTGGAGTCATCGATATACCGAGCTAAGGTTAAGCATTATGCACTTATGAATATTACCATAAATCAATTGGTCAAGCAAGTAAAAACGTGACTTGACTGATGTAACATGCTTAAAGTTACTACGACTGAAGATTGTTAAAGTATTGAATCGCTTCTTGTTTATCCTTTTCAATTTGTGTCTTTAAAGCTTCAATACCATCGAATTTTCGTTCACTTCGTATTCGTTTATACCATGCTACATGTACTTCTTCACCATAAATATTTTTATCAAAGTTTAAAATATGGACTTCAATAGATAATTGTTTATCATTTGGATCTTTAAAAGTTGGTTTGTAACCTACATTGCAAACACCGTCATACCAGTTATTTTGCACTAGCAGCCGTACAGCATACACACCACTTGCTGGGATAAAAGTGCCTTCTAAAGCTTGGACATTCGCTGTAGGGAAGCCAATAGTACGGCCACGTTTATCACCATGTACAACAATCCCAGTGATTTCAAATGGTCTTCCTAATAGCATTGTTGCTTCTTCCATATCGCCCTCTTGTAATAGCTTACGAATACGGGTAGAGCTGATTTTCTCAACATCGTCTGTTTTCTTTTCAACAACTGTAACACCATAATCGCCATTACTTAATGCATGCATATCTTCCATTGTTCCTTTACCAAATGCTCCAAATGAATAATCAAAGCCAGCTGTAACATGTTGAATATTTAATCCACGAATAAATGTATCAATAAACGCTGCTGGTGAAAGCTTTGCAAAATCAGATGTGAAATGGACGACAAATACTTTATCTACACCCTGTTCTTCAAAAAGCTGTAATTTCTGTTGTAAGAGCGTAATATAAAAAACCTTTTCGTTACGTCCACCAAGGACTAATGAAGGATGTGGATCGAATGTCATCACCGCAGTTGGGATTTGCCGTTTGTCTCCCTCTTCCTTAGCTGCATTAATAACTGCTTGATGCCCTCTATGTACACCATCGAAAAAGCCAAGAGCTAATGAATACGGCTGTATGCTTTCTCGTTGCTGTAATTGATGTGGGTATTTTAAATGAATGACCTCCATTGAAAAATCCTCCTACTCTATCGTCGGAAACATCTTGTGTGGTTTCATCAAACCATCCTTCGTAGGGTGGGCTTGATAAACCGCAACTGCCTTGCCATTGATTCCAAACACAATTTTATCATGACTCTTTAATAATGCATCTGCTGGAAGCACTTGTCCATTGAAAATTTCTTTTTCATTAGTAGCAGTCATCTCAATATATGGATAGTCTGCTAATGCATACTCGACAGGTAAAATACAGGTAGCTACTTGCTCTGCATCCATCAGCTCTGCAACTTGTGCTAGTGTAAAGCAATTATCACGCGTAAAAGTGCCTGAGGCTGTGCGTACGAGCTCTTTCATATGTGCTGGATAGCCCAGGGCATCGCCAATTTGCACAGCTAATGTACGAATATACGTCCCTTTACTACAAGCGATTCGGACAGCAAATGTAATTTCTTGCCCCTCATATTGCTCACGATCATCAAGAAGCTCCAAAGCATAAATCGTTACTTGACGAGTTGGCCTTTCAACTGTTTCGCCTTTTCGGGCATATTCATAGAGACGCTTACCATTTACTTTTACTGCCGAAAACATGGGCGGTGTTTGTTCAATAACTCCTGTTAACGAAGCTAAAACCTCTAACAACTGCTCACGGGAAAATTTTTTCATTGTACTATCTTGTTCAACGGTTTCGCCTTCTGCATCCTCCGTTGTCGTTGTACGTCCTATCGAAATGATAGCTTCATAGGTCTTCCCCGCATCTGTTAAATATTCGGCTATTCGAGTTGCTTGGCCAATACAAATTGGTAGCACACCCTCAACACCTGGATCAAGTGTACCTGTATGCCCAACTTTTTTTGTCCGTAAAATTTTTCGTAATTTAAAGACACAATCATGGCTTGTCATGCCTCTTTCCTTCCAAAGCGGTAAAATGCCGTTCATATTGCTCCTCCCAAATTGCCTTCTCTTTAATCAATTACGTCTTGGCGTAATTATGTCCGGATTTTTAATTGTGTTATTTGTACAAAGTTAGTGAACCGTTGTCACATCTTGTAACAACGGTCAATTGACCTGTATTGTGTAGTTCTTTTATCTGCCAGCGGCTTTACATTCATTCATTGAGTTTGGACACCTTGAAAAAGCTACTGACATGCTACTCATCACCTTTAGAGGCGGGTGTCATTACTGAATGAAGATAAAAAGCCTGCCTGCATAAACATGCATGTGGCAGACTTTTTTCAGCTTATTCTTTGTGTAAACCTCTTAACAATGAATCAATACGGTTACCATATTCAATCGATGAATCAAATTCGAAGATTAATTCTGGTGTACGTCGTAAACGAATGCGTGATCCGATTTCTGATCGAATGAAGCCAGAAGCTTTTACTAAAGCTTTAAGCGTTTCTTCACGTTCACGCTCATTGCCTAAAGATGTAATATAAATTGTCGCTTGCTGTAAATCACCTGTTACATCAACACCTGTAACAGTCACAAAACCAACACGCGGATCTTTTATTTTACGGCCAATAATTTCGCCAAGCTCTTTTTTCATTTGCTCAGCAACACGGTTTGATCGTAGAGACATAATTTGTCACCTCTATTTCGATGTACAGATAGTTGCTGTATAGCCAACACAACTATCTACTATTGCTTATAAATAATCTTTCCACACATCAAGCTGTTCCCATGATGGATTTGACTGCAAATAATGGAGCGCGTGATTTATTTCACGTTCAGCTGCATCTTTTGATGAAGAAACAGCCACAAGTGCTAATTTCGTACGCTGCCATACATTTTGATGGTCAATTTCCGCAATAGAAACATTAAATTTCTGCTTTGTGCGAGTGATCATACGCTGCAAGACAGCACGTTTTTCCTTTAACGAATGGGCAGTTTGAATGATGAATTCAACCTCTGCATATACGATCATTAGACGCGTTTAACTTCTTCCATAATATAGGCTTCGATAATATCGCCTTCTTTAATATCGTTGAAGTTTGTAATCGTAATACCACATTCGTATCCTTTTGCCACTTCTTTTACTTCATCTTTGAAGCGTTTAAGCGTATCTAACTCACCTTCAAAAATAACTACGTTATCACGGATTACACGTACACCTGAATCACGCGTTACTTTTCCATCAGTTATATATGAACCAGCAATTGTACCAACTTTTGATACTTTAATTGTTTGGCGAACTTCTGCTTGACCAATGATTTTTTCTACAAACTCAGGATCAAGCATACCTTTCATTGCTTGTTCAATTTCTTCAATTACTTTATAGATAATGCGGTGTAAACGAATATCTACACCCTCTTCTTCTGCTGCACGTTTTGCATTAACATCTGGACGTACGTTAAATCCAATAACAATTGCATTAGAAGCTGCTGCAAGAGAAATATCAGATTCTGTAATAGCGCCAGCACCTGTGTGAATAATTTTCACATTTACGCCTTCTACATCAATTTTCATTAATGAGGCAGCCATTGCTTCAACCGTACCTTGAACGTCAGCTTTAACAATTAAGTTAAGCTCTTTCATTTCGCCTTGACTCATTTGTTCAAATAAGTTATCCAGCGTAACACGTTGTTTTTCTGAACGCTGTGCTTGGATTGCTGACATCGCACGAGTTTCTCCAACTTGGCGTGCTGTTTTCTCGTCTTCAAAGACTACGAAGCGGTCACCAGCTTGAGGTACATCATTTAAACCTGTAATTTCTACTGGTGTTGATGGGCCAGCTTCTTTCACGCGACGACCTTTGTCATTCACCATCGCACGTACACGACCATACGTATGACCTACAACAATTGGATCTCCTACTTTTAATGTTCCATCTTGCACTAACAGCGTAGCAACAGAGCCACGTCCTTTATCAAGCTGTGCTTCAATAACTGTACCAAGTGCTAAACGATCTGGGTTTGCTTTAAGCTCTCCAACCTCAGCTACAAGTAAAATCATTTCTAGCAATGTATCAATGCCTTCACCTTTCAATGCAGAAATCGGTACGAAAATTGTTTCGCCGCCCCATGCTTCAGGAACTAAGCCATGCTCTGTTAATTCTTGCATCACACGATCAGGATTTGCTGATGGTTTATCCATTTTATTCACAGCTACAATAATTGGTACTTCAGCTGCTTTAGCGTGATTAATCGCTTCTACTGTTTGCGGCATGACACCATCATCAGCAGCAACTACTAAAATTGTTAAGTCCGTTACTTTTGCTCCGCGTGCTCGCATTGTTGTGAAAGCAGCGTGTCCTGGTGTATCAAGGAAAGTAATTTTCTTGTCGCCTTCTGTTACTTGGTATGCACCAATATGTTGTGTAATACCACCAGCTTCTCCTGCAGTCACTTTAGTATTGCGAATAGAATCTAATAATGTTGTTTTACCATGGTCAACGTGACCCATGATTGTTACAACTGGTGGACGTTCTGATAATTCTGCTTCGTTAACTTCTTCTGTTTGCTCGAAGTGTGTTTCTAAATCCGTAATATCTACACGAATTTCTTCTTCCACTTCTACACCGTAGTCTGCGCAGATTAATTCAATTGCATCCTTATCTAATTCTTGGTTAATTGTTGCCATTACCCCAAGCATAAATAATTTCTTAATGATTTCAGATGGCTCACGGTGTAATTTTTTTGCTAATTCCGCTACTGATAACGATTCAACAAAAGTAATTTTTTCTGGCAGTTCCTTTTGTTTTACTGGTATAGACGGTTGATGCGTTTTTGGATGGCGACGTTTGCCTCCATGAATTCCTGGTTTTGGACGTTGGTTGTAACCACCGCCACCTCGACGATTATTATTATTATTGTTATTATTATTATTTTGTGTCATATTTCTATTTTGATTACCTTTTGTATTCTTAGATTTTTCGTTAGACGAATTTGAGTTTTGCTGTGCTTGTTGCTGATTGCTTGCTTTAGGCTTAGAAGTAGCAGATTGCTGCTGCCTTGGTCCTTCTTGCTTTTTAACCGAATGCTGTGGTTTTTGCTGGCTATTCGATTGTGGTTTTTGGGACATATTTTGAGTTGATTGTTTTGCTACATTTTTCTCAGGTGTTGCTTTAAATGATTGGTTTAACTTTGACACAATGTCTTTTTCCAACATAGACATGTGGTTTGTTACACTCACATTTAATTTACTTAGTGCTTCAATAACCTCTTTACTCGATTTATTCACTTGCTTCGCATATTCATGAACTCTGATTTTGGTCATCTGCTCACCCCCGATTAGTTTTCGTTGAGTAGACTAGACAATTTACTTGCAAAACCTTTATCGGTAATAGCTAAAGCCACTCGGGCCTCCTTACCTGTAGCATGTCCTAGATCATATCGATCTCCAATTACATGATACTCAACGTTGTAATACGTGCACTTATCTTGAATTTTTTTACTAGAGTTTTTAGAAGCATCGTTTGCAAGCAGTACTATCTTAGCATTGCCATTGCGGACTTCCTTTACAACTAACTCTTCTCCTGAAATCACTTTACGTGCTCTTGCCGCGATCCCAAGCAAATTAAATATTGCTTGATTCATCATAAAATTGACTCCCTACGAATAAGCAAAAGAAGTTCCTCGTATATTTCTTCAGGAATTTTCACATCAAGTTGGTGCCCTAATACATTTTTCTTACGCGCGATGTCAACTGCCTTCTCTGATTTAGAGACATATGCACCACGCCCAGGTTTTTTTCCGGAGACATCTACACTTACTTCGCCCTCTTTCGAACGAACAACACGTATCAGCTCTTTCTTTGGTAGCATTTCTCCAGTTGCTACACATTTACGAAGAGGTACTTTTTTGTTTACAGCCATAAGAATCACCATTCCTCTCTGAAGCTTGTCGTAAGAGGTGGACAAGTCATGCTCTACTTGACGCTCTGACAGTATTCAGTCGGCGTAGGGGGCCCACTGAATACTGTCAGCTAACTTGTCACACGGGCTTTCTTACTTATTCTTCGTCGTCTTGATATAAGTCAACTGCCACGTCATCAAAATCACTTTCTTCATCGTCAGCAGGAATGAAGGTGCTTGTAGCAGAAGGATAAATACCTAATTCACGAGCATCTGTCTCACTCTTTATATCAATTTTCCAACCAGTAAGCTTCGCAGCTAAACGTGCATTTTGCCCACGTTTACCAATTGCAAGCGATAATTGATAGTCTGGCACGACAACCGTAGTCGATTTCTCTTCTTCGTTCACTTGAACATCTAATACTTTCGATGGGCTTAATGCATTGGCTACAAATACAACTGGATCTTCAGACCATTCTACGATATCAATTTTTTCACCATTTAGTTCATTGACAATCGTTTGTACACGAGCGCCCTTTGCTCCAACACATGAACCCACTGGATCAACTTCTTCATTATGTGCATAGACAGAAATTTTAGAGCGGTCTCCTGCTTCACGTGCAATTGATTTAATTTCTACAATACCCTCATAAATTTCAGGTACTTCCATCTCAAATAATCGGCGTAATAAACCAGGATGTGTACGAGATACAATCACTTGAGGTCCACGTGTCGTACGTTCAACTTTTGTAATATACACTTTGATTCGATCATGAGGATGGTATGATTCACCTTGGATTTGTTCATTGATTGGCAATGCAGCCTCTACTTTACCTAAACCAACATAGATATTTCGGGCATCTAAACGTTCAACAACACCCGTTACGATATCATCTTCACGATCAACATATTGCTCGTAGATTAAGCCTCGCTCTGCTTCACGTACACGTTGTGTCACAACTTGTTTTGCTGTTTGTGCAGCAATACGTCCAAAGTTGCGTGGTGTTACTTCTTGTTCAACGATATCCTCTAATTGATAAGCAGGATTAATGGCTTTTGCATCTTCTAAAGAAATTTGCAAACGATCATCTTCTACCTCTTCCACAACATCTTTACGTGAAAATACGCGAATAGAGCCCTTATCTAAATTTAAGTCCACTCGAACATTTTGTGCTTGGTTAAAGTTGCGTTTGTAAGCTGTGACTAATGCCGCTTCAATAGCTTCAATTAACACATCTCTTGAAATTCCTTTTTGTTCTTCTAGCGCATTCAGCGCATCTAACAAATCACTACTCATTTTTGTTTTCACTCCTAAATATGCATTATGCTGAAAAATCGATGGCAAGGCGTGCCAATGCGATTTTTTCTTGTTCAATTGTTACTGTAATTTTACGTGTTTTAATACGCACTTCCATCACTAGTGTATGTTCATCGTATGATGTTAAGTAGCCTAGGAATTCCTTCATGTCCTTGATGGGCTTATAGGTTTTTACATAAATAAATTTGCCAACTACTTTTTCAAAATCAGTATCTTTTTTTAATGGACGCTCCGCTCCAGGTGAAGAAACTTCTAAATAATAGTTTTGTGTAATTGGGTCCTTTTCATCCAATAGCAAACTTAGTCGTTCACTAACTAGAGCACATTGATCAATGTCAATGTCACCCTCAGGCGTATCAACATAGACACGTAAAAACCAGTTACGTCCTTCTTTTACGAACTCAATATCCACTAGTTCTAGATTTAACTCATCCACAATTGGTTTAGCGAGCTCTTCAATTAAAGATGGTACTTTGCTCATTGTTTCCTCCTGTATCTACCAAATTCTAGCGTATGAATTGTTCATTACTTTAAGTTAACAATTAACACTGCAATGAACCATAATAAAACAGAAATTCCACCAGTTGCTTTGGTGAAATTTTACGGTCTTACCTGCTGTTAGTCAAAATTTGTTTTGCTACGGTATAACAACAGAAAAGAGCGGGAATGCCCCACTCTTTTGCTGGAAAAATATCAACAAATTATTACCATAAGAATAGCACAGTTCTCGGTACAATGCAAATTTCCTTCATTATAGACAACCATATTGTGTCAGAAATTTGAAATACACTGTGGCCTATCCATAGAAAACAGGTCTTACACTAAAAAAGTGATAACTGGTTGGCATCAGGCATGCCTTCTAAACAACCAAGTTGGTCCATGTATTCAATAAGTGTTTTTGATACACGTCCACGTTGCTGTAAATCTTCCTTGGATAAAAATTCACCCTCTTCACGGGCAGCTACAATTGTTTTGGCAACATTGGTACCAAGCCCTGGGATCGCATCGAAAGGAGGAATTAGTGTATTGCCATCAATGACAAATTCACTTGCTTGAGAACGGTATAAGTCAACTTTTTGGAAACTCATGCCTCGTTCACACATTTCAAGTGCGAGCTCCAGCACTGTTAATAAGTTCTTCTCTTTTGTGGATGCATCTAAGCCTTTCATGTTGATTTCATCTATGCGTGCTCGTAACATTTGCGAGCCTTGTACCATAGCAATTAAATCAAAGTCATCTGCACGAACTGTAAAATACGCTGCATAATACAGGATTGGGAAGTGTACCTTAAACCAAGCAATACGTACAGCCATTAATACGTATGCTGCCGCATGGGCTTTCGGGAACATGTATTTTATTTTCTTACATGATTCGATATACCAGCCAGGTACTTTATTGGCCAGCATCTCTGCTTCAAATTCTTCTGATAAGCCTTTCCCTTTTCGCACAGACTCCATGATTTTAAATGCCAGTGATGGTTCCAGACCTTGGTAAATTAAATACACCATAATATCATCACGACAACCAATTACTTCTTTCAGCACACATGTACCGTTTTGAATTAATTCCTGTGCGTTACCAAGCCATACATCTGTTCCATGTGAAAGTCCAGAAATTTGTACAAGCTCCGAGAATGTAGAAGGCTTTGTATCCTCTAGCATTTGACGCACAAAACGAGTACCGAATTCTGGAATACCTAATGTTCCAGTCTTACAACCAATCTGTTTTTCTGTAACCCCTAAAGTTTCTGGAGAACTAAAAATTTTCATTACAACAGGATCATCAGTTGGGATTGTTTTTGGATCTATTCCTGATAAATCCTGTAACATCCTAATAACCGTTGGATCATCGTGTCCAAGTATATCGAGCTTTAAAATATTGTCATGAATCGAGTGAAAGTCAAAATGTGTTGTGCGCCATTCTGAATCTTGCGCATCCGCAGGGAATTGCACTGGCGAGAAATCATAAATATCCATATAATCTGGTACAACGATAATTCCCCCAGGGTGCTGCCCTGTCGTACGTTTTACTCCTGTACAGCCTTGAACTAAACGATCGACCTCTGCCCCTCTGAAATGTAAATTATGGTCATTCGCATAACCCTTTACATAACCATAGGCTGTTTTCTCAGCAACTGTACCAATTGTTCCAGCACGAAAAACATAGTCCTCTCCAAATAGTACCTTCGTATAGTTATGAGCTTGTGGTTGATATTCACCTGAAAAGTTTAGATCGATATCGGGTACCTTATCACCTTTAAAGCCAAGGAAGGTTTCGAATGGTATATCTTGTCCATCTTTTTTATAGGGTGTTCCACATTCCGTACAGTCTTTATTTGGCAAATCATAGCCTGAGCTAACCGAACCATCGTCAAAAAACTCGGAATGCTTACAATTAGGGCAAATATAATGAGGAGGCAATGGATTAACCTCTGTAATTTCCATAAAGGTTGCGACTAACGAGGAACCAACAGAACCACGGGAACCTACTAAATAGCCATCTGCTAACGATTTTTTCACCAGCTTGGCAGAAATTAAGTAAATTACGCCAAAGCCATGTCCCAAAATTGATTTTAACTCTTTTTCAATTCGGGCTTTCACGATTTCAGGTAACTCCTCACCGTAAATCCGATGGGCCATTTCATAGGTTAAATTGGTTACTTCATCATCTGAGCCTTCAATTTTTGGTGTATAGAGGTCATCCTTAATCGGTTTTACATCGCCAATACTCGCTGCAACTTTTTGAGCATTCGTCACAACGACTTCTTTTGCAAGATCGGGTCCTAAAAAATCAAATTCCTTCAGCATTTCATCTGTTGTTCTAAAATGAACCTCAGGTAGCTTAGATCTATTTAAAATATTAGCCCCACCTTGTGAGCCAATGAGAATTTGCCTAAACATGCCATCTGTCGGATCTAAATAATGGACATTGCCAGTTGCAACAACAGGTTTATCTACCTTCTTTCCAAGCTTAACAAGTTTTCGGATAATATCCTCTAATGTCCATTCATCACGCACTACATTGCGTTCAATTAGTGGTGCATATACAGCTTTCGGCTGTACCTCAATATAATCATAAAATCGAGCGACTTGCTCTGCTTCCTCAGGTGACTTATTCATCATCGTTTCAAATAATTCACCATTACTACAACCTGAACCTACTAATAAGCCTTCTCTATATTGCTCAAGTACAGCCCGTGTAACACGAGGCACACGATAGAATGTTTTCGTATGGGAATGTGAGACGATTTTAAATAGGTTCTTTAAACCAGCGTTATCGACTGCTAAAATTGTACAATGCATTGGGCGACCCTTTTTATAGGCGTCACCACCACCTATATGCTTATTAAAATCATCATGGTATTTGATGGCTAATTCATCTGCATCTTTTAAAAGTTGTAAAAGTAGATAGCCTGTCGCTTCAGTATCGTAAATCGCTCGGTGATGTTGTGTTAATTCAATATTGAATTTTTTACAAAGTGTATTCAAACGATGGTTTTTCATCGTCGGATAAAGCAATCTGGCAAGCTCTAATGTATCGATTACTGGATGAATCGTTCCCTCAAGGCCAAACTTTTTATAGCCGGTATAAAGGAATCCTATATCAAATGATGCGTTATGGGCGACAACAATCGCATCACCGATAAAGGTATGAAATTCTTTAATCACTTGCTCTACTTCTGGTGCATTTCGCACCATATCATCTGTAATACCCGTCAGTTCAATGGTAGTTGCTGAAAGTGGGTGATGTGGGTTTGCAAAGCTTTCGTATTTATCGATCACATTTCCGTCTTTAATTTTTACTGCAGCCAGCTCAATAATTGTATCGTAAGCCGTAGATAACCCCGTTGTTTCCACGTCAAAGACAACATACGTTACATCTGCTAATAAACGATGCTCTGGCGCATAGGCAATCGGTACCCCGTCATCGACTAAATTAGCCTCTAGACCATAAATTACTTTGATGCCATGTTTTTTCCCTGCTGCATATGCTTCAGGGAAGGATTGCGCAACCGCATGATCCGTAATTGCTATTGCTGGATGACCCCACTTTGCAGCCTGTGCAACAAGCCGCTCTACAGGTGTAACGGCGTCCATTTGACTCATTGGTGTGTGCAAATGTAATTCAACACGCTTTTCACCCTCTGGTGCTAAATCCTGTCTTGTGCCTTTTTTAATTTCATTAATATCATTAGCCATGACGATTAAATCACGGATGAACGTATCTGTTTGTACAGAGCCTCTAACTTTTACCCACATGCCTTTTTTCAGATGTTGCATCAATTCTGCATCATCATTATCACGAGAGAACATTTTAACAATGATGGAATCCGTATAGTCTGTAATTTTGATTTGTAATAAAGAGCGTCCACTTTTTAGCTCTTTAATTTCTGTATCAAAGACAAATCCTTCAATAATGACACGGCGTTCTTCTTCGACAATACGTTTAATTTCCATTATTTCATCGTCTTTAATGTGCATGCCAAGCTGGAATGGACGATCACCTAGGTTCGCTAGTGCTGGATTATCCTTCTTCTCTTTCTCACGTTTTTGGAAATCCTGCACCGCTTGCTGTGCTAAAGCCACTTCTTCCATACGTTTCTGCTCTATAAATGCTTCCTGTGCCGCAATCATTTCTTCTGTCTCTTCTTGTAACACAAAGTCTATCACCATATGAGGGAAACCAAATTGACCATAGCTTTCTGCCAGTTTATCTGCATACTTTGTTTTCAGCATCATAAATTCCATTTCCTGCATGCAGGATAATGTCATTTTTTGTCCATTCCATATTGGCATTTGGGAAATAAGACAATTTTTTAACGTTGGCGCCATCTCATCAATTTGTTCCACAACACTTAACCAATAAGCTTGCACAAGTTCCTCTGTCACGCTTTTTTCTAGGGTTTCAAATGTTGTATTAATTTGAGCGATTGCTGAGAATTTCTCCTTTAAATGCGTACGGAAAAGCTGGTATAACGGAAACGGCAGTATATCTTTTAATTTAATGGTGAAATGCCAAAGTCTATCCTTTTTATGGACCGTCAGGCGTGATAATTCACCTTCCTCAAAAAATGACATGTACACATCATCTGTTAATTCTAGTTGCTGCAAGAGCATGCGAAGTCTCATTCTTGCCTCTTGTTGCTGTTCCAATCTATCGACACCTACTTTCAGAAAGAGGCAGTCTATTAAGCCTCATATTCTAATTCGTCTTATAAGCATGACGACAATTCAAGAAAAAAATTCGCTCCCTCACTGCGGGCGCTCTTCAAGCTTAACAGAGTTTTAACCATCTGTTGTTTCTTGCTTGGCTCACTATCCCGCAGAAGTGTCGCGAATTATTTATACCTATCTTATCAAAATTACATGTTAGCCTCTATCAAAAGCATCGACTTCCATTTAAGACCATCCATGTAACAGGCTTTTAATTTTTACGGAAAAATTCGTTTAGGTGATCAATTACTTCTTCTTTTTTCCATTCAAATGTTTCACCAGTCTGTCTGAATTTCACTTCTACAATACCTTCTGTTGCTTTTTTACCTACTGTTACACGAACAGGTAAACCAATTAAATCAGCATCTGCAAATTTTACACCTGCACGTTCAGCACGATCGTCTAATAGCACATCAAAACGATATGATTTTAATAAGCCGTAAAGCTCATCTGCTAATGCTACTTGTGCCTCATCTTTCGTATTAACTGGAACAACATGAATATCATATGGCGCTAATTGTGTTGGCCATGTAAATCCATTTTCATCTTGGAAGTGCTCAGCTACAGCAGCTAGAATACGAGATACGCCGATACCATAGCAGCCCATAATAAACGGTTGAGCCTTTCCTTGCTCGTCTAAGAAAGTACCATTCATTTTAGCAGAGTATGTAGTACCTAATTTGAAAATATGACCCACTTCTATACCTTCTGCAAATTTAATGATACCTTGTCCATCTGGAGAAGGATCTCCCTCTTGAATAAAACGAATATCTAAGAAGTCGTTAACAGCAAAATCTCGCTCTGGATTAACATTGACTAAATGGAATCCATCCTCATTTGCTCCCGCAATACCATTACGGATAGATTGAATAGCATGGTCTGCTACTACTTTTACGTCTACCGGTAATTTTACTGGACCAATTGAACCGACGCCACAGCCTAATAAATCGCGAATAGCTGCTTCACTTGCAAGCTCTACAGAACCTGCATCAAGGGCGTTTTTCAATTTGATATCATTAATTTCATGATCCCCACGTGCAAGGACAACAACAAGCTCCCCATCAACATCAAAAACTAAAGATTTGATAACATTGGCAGGCTCTACATGGAGGAAAGCTGATACTTCTTCAATTGTTTTTTGATCTGGTGTTGCTACTTTTTCAACTTCTTTTAAAACTTCATCAGTTGGTTGATAGTCAACGATTACTTCAGCCATTTCGACATTTGCTGCATAGTCAGAAGTATCAGAGTATGCAATAGTATCTTCTCCAATTTCAGAAAGCACCATAAATTCATGTGTACCTTTACCGCCGATTGATCCTGCATCTGCAATAACAGCACGGTAGTTTAATCCAAGACGAGAAAAAATATTAGAATAAGCACGATACATATCATCATATGTTTCATCTAAGCTTTCACGTGACGCGTGGAAAGAATACGCATCTTTCATAATAAATTCTCTTCCTCTTAGTAAGCCAAAGCGAGGGCGTTTTTCATCACGGAATTTCGTTTGAATTTGATACAATGTTAACGGTAATTTTTTATAGGATTTAATTTCATCACTTACTAAAGTTGTAATCACTTCTTCATGTGTTGGCCCTAATGCAAAATCACGGTCATGGCGATCTTTCAAGCGCATTAATTCTGGGCCGTACTTTTCCCAGCGACCTGACTCCTGCCAAAGCTCAGCAGATTGTAGTGATGGCATTAAAAGCTCAATAGAGTTGATGGCTTCCATTTCTTCACGAATAATTGTTTCGATTTTTGTTAACACACGTTTTGCAAGCGGTAAATACGAGTATACCCCACTTGTATTTTGACGAATAAACCCTGCACGCAGTAATTGCTTATGTGACTTTACCTCAGCATCAGCAGGTACTTCACGTAACGTTGGGATAAATGTTTTACTTTGCTTCATTCAGTGTTCCACCTTTTTTAAATAGATAAGTTTATACTCTCAATAGCATAAACAAATTTAGCTTTGAGCGCAATGTTTCATAGAAATTGCGCTCAAAGCTAGAAGATCAAATTCCATTTAATTGTAAAGCACTAGAAATATCTAGTCATTTATTAAAAGAAAAATCGCTGTATATCGTTCCATGTAACGACAACCATTAAAATCATCAATAGGACGATTCCGACAAAATGAACAATTCCCTCTTTTTGACGGTCAATTGGTTTCCCACGTAAAGCTTCAAAACCAAAGAATAATAAACGGCCACCGTCAAGTGCTGGTAATGGAAGTAGGTTCATAATCCCTAAGTTAATACTTAGCATTGCAGCCCAATTCATTAAGTTCATAATACCATATTGGGCCACTTGTTCTGTTGCCTTATATATACCTACAGGACCGGAGAGTGCATCGATTGTGAACTTACCAGTTACCAACATACCTAGAAGCTCAAATATTTTGACGGTCATATTATAAGTTTCTTGTGCTCCATAGACCACTGCCTTTAATGGATTAAATTCTCTTGGGCTTTCATAACGAACACCAATTTGACCATATTTTTCGCCATCCGGTTCTTGGACTTCTTTTACAGTCATATTTAAATTAACAGATTGTCCATCTCGTTCAACTGTCACCGTAATAGCTTCGTTCGGATGATCTTGAACAATAGCGGCTAAATCCTGCCATTTTTCAACTGCTTGTCCTTCAATAGCTGTTACTCTATCCCCAGCAAGCATTCCTGCCTGTGCAGCTGGATCATTTTCTACTACTTCAGAGATGATTGGCTCATATGTTGGTATACCGTGAATTAATCCAATCATTAAGTAAATAACAAATGCAAGAATAAAGTTAAACAACGGACCTGCAAAGATTGTCATTGCTCGTTGACCAACTGTTTTAGCATTAAATTGACGGTCATGTGGCGCAATGACCAATTCACGACCATTTTCCGCGAGAACACAATCTCTTGCTACTTGATAACGAACTAAACGTTCCTCTTCATCATAGCCCTCTACAAATAAATTCTTTTCTAAATCAGCACGTTCAACCTCTAAAAACAATAAATCTGGCAACTGCTTATTATTTTGATTGAAAATAATTTTCTTAACAATATTATCTTCGTCCACTATAAGCCCGATTCGGTAGCCTGGCTGTAGTTCAGTGCCATCCATATCCTCGCCGGCCATACGTACATATCCCCCAATAGGCAATAAACGAACGGTATACATTGTTTCTCCATGCGTTCTACCATAAATTTTGGGACCCATTCCGATGGCAAATTCACGTACTAAAATACCTGCACGTTTGGCGAATAAGAAGTGTCCAAGTTCATGGAAGAAGACGAGCATCCCAAATATTAATAAAAATGCAATGGCTGTTTGCATAATACCCCACCTTTAATAGCGATTAGTTAACGATACAGTGTTTTCGTTATTTTACCATGTCTAACACTATTTTTCTTGTCTCACTGTCCACATGTAAAATTGTTTGTAAATCAGGTATTGTGATGTTTTGATGTGCTTGCATCACGCGTTCAATCGTCTCATCAATTTCAAGGAATGTTATTTTCCCTTGTAAAAAGGCTGCAACTGCTGATTCGTTTGCTGCATTCATTGCTGTTAAAATAGTACCACCAGTACGACCAGCCTCATACGCTAAACGCAAAGCTGGATAACGCTCAAAGTCCATATCTTGAAAATGTAGTTGTCCAATTTGCGCTAAATTTAGTCGCTGACCATTATGTAATGGTATACGATCAGGATAGCTTAAAGCATATTGGATAGGAACGCGCATATCTGGTGTACCTAACTGAGCAATCACACTAGTATCATGATACTCAACTAGAGAGTGAATAATACTTTCTCTATGCAAAAGTACATCAATTTTATCATATGGCATATCAAATAAAACATGTGCTTCAATGACTTCTAACCCTTTATTCATCATTGTAGCTGAATCTATTGTAATTTTTGCACCCATAGACCAATTCGGGTGATTGAGTGCATCTGCGACAGTCACATGTTTTAATTGTTCACGTGTTTTATCACGGAAGCTTCCACCTGAAGCAGTAATAATCAAACGTTCAATATTTTTCGGGTTCTCACCATTCATCGATTGGAAGATGGCAGAATGCTCGCTATCGACAGGCAAGATCGTTGCTTTATATTTTTTTGCTTCTGCCATTACTAAATGGCCAGCCGTGACAAGTGTTTCTTTATTAGCAATGGCAATCGTTTTTCCCATCTGGATAGCTGCTAATGTTGATTCAAGTCCAACACTTCCTAGCACTGCATTAACAAGTACAGTTGAATCTGGATGTGTAGCAACCTCTACAAGTCCTTTTGCCCCAAATGTAAATTGGATTTTCGGATAATCCTTAGCAAGCAAACGTGCATCTTCTTCTAATTGAACCGAAACTAGCTCGGGTTTTAATGTTTCAATCATCTCGCGCGTTTTCTCTATGTTTTTCCCTGAAGAAAAAGCCACTAATTGAAAAGCATCACGTTGTTCTTTTAAAATATCGTAGGTTTGCCAACCAATTGAACCAGTTGCACCTAATAAACTAATTTTTTTCACAACAAATTGTCCCCTTTTTCTATCTAAGCAAATGATTTAGCAAGATGTCATTCAGTATACAAATCAATTACCAAACAAATGTAAAAAATGCAGTAGAGGCACAACGAATAATAGACTATCGAAGCGGTCTAAAATCCCGCCATGCCCTGGTAAAATATTGCCCGAATCCTTTACATCAAAATGACGCTTAATAGCTGATTCGACTAAATCGCCCATTTGACCAATAATAGAGGCAAAAATCGTTACAAAAACAAGTGAAATATAACCATTTGCGAATGGGTAAATGAGTTGCATACCAACTGCAAAAATGACAGCAATTACAATTCCACCTATAAAACCTTCAATCGTTTTCTTTGGTGAGATTTCAGGCCACAACTTATTCCTACCTAATTTTCTTCCTACAAAATAGGCACCTGAATCTGTAGTCCAAACAACTAATAAACAATAAACAACATACTCTAACCCAACATTTCTTGTTTCAATTAAATAATGGAATCCTAATCCCACATAAAATGCGCCTAATAAAATAAAACCAACTTCGTCAAAAGTAATTTTATTTTTTACAAGGACCACGTAAATAAGTAGTAACATCATTAGGCCATAGACAACCATTAAATTGGATGAATAGCCTATTGCCTCTACAACCTTTTCACTCCAGTCCTTCGGTATCACAAGCAATATCAAGGTTACTAACCCTAAAAAACCAGGCACAGAAAAAATGGAAATACCTTTCATTTTTAGTATTTCATAAAAACCGACAATAGCCATTGCAAGCACAAGTAGTGTAAATGGTACTTTTCCATAAATAACGAACGGAATAAAAAGCGCTGCTGCGATTATTGCCGTGATAATTCGTTGTTTCAAGTTGTTTCTTCTCCCTTCAACCCACCGTAGCGGCGATTACGTTTTTGATAGTTTTCCACCGCTTCCAGTAAGCTTTCCTCACTAAAATCTGGCCACAATGTATCTGTAAACCAAAATTCTGTATAGGCGAGCTGCCATAACATAAAGTTACTTAATCGTACTTCGCCACTTGTGCGAATTAAAAGATCTGGCTCAGGCAAATGAGACGTCATTAAATGAGACGTTAAACATTCTTCTGTTATGTCTTGCATCGTTAATTGACCGTCCTGCACTTTTTGAAGCATCGCTTTCATGGCATTGACCATTTCAGAACGACTACCATAATTCAGCGCAAAATTTAATATAAGTCCAGTATTATGCTTCGTTTCTTCCATTGCCTCAAACAACGCTTTTTGCGTATGGGCAGGTAATAGAGATGGGTCTCCAATCATTTCGACACGCACATTCCGCTCCATCATTTCTGGTAAAAAAGAACCTAAAAACTCAACAGGTAGCCGCATAAGAAAATCAACTTCAGGTTTTGGTCGCTTCCAATTCTCCGTGGAAAATGCATATACAGTTAAGACTTTAATACCTAAATCTGACGCAAATCTCGTTACCTTACGTACCGTCTTCATTCCTTCATGATGACCAGCAACTCGTGGCATAGCCCGTTTCTTTGCCCAACGTCCATTTCCGTCCATAATAATCGCTACATGGGCAGGAATCGGCTCGCTTTTAGTAAGGGCCACACGCTCCTCCAATGATAGTGTATCCATATTTATTTGTTTACCTAATAGCTTTTTAAACATGCTAACTCCCCCACTACAACTAATCGGACGTATATTAACCTATCATAACAAACAAAAGCGCTTTTTGTCTTTTTTTTCCCTCTAAATTGACTATGTATGTACTAGCTTATTTTAGAACTATACACATATTAAAGAATGAGTTTGTTAAAAAATCGATGATTGTAATTAATGACCTTTTCATATTCAATACATGCTTTCTCGTTATGAGTAAGCTATTTGCAATGAGCAATAAAGAGAAAAGACGTCCTGTTAAGTATAGGACGCCTTCATCTCATCAAAAAGTTCCATCATAGACATGTAAAACGTCTTGTTTACACCTCTAAAATTTCTTTTTCTTTATCTTTCGCTACTTGATCTACTTTGACAATGAAATCATCTGTTAATTTTTGAATATCGTCACCATAGCCACGTAGATCATCTTCTGTGATTTCGCCAGCTTTTTCAAGTTTTTTCAAATCATCATTTGCATCGCGACGAACGTTACGTACAGCAATTTTTGCGTCTTCCGCTTCTTTTTTCACTTGCTTTACTAGATCCTTACGACGTTCTTCAGTTAGAGCCGGAATCATTAAACGGATAACAGAGCCATCATTTGTTGGTGTGATACCAATATCGGATTTCATAATCGCTTTTTCAATATCACCTAAAATTGTTTTATCGTAAGGTGTAATTACAAGTAAACGTGCTTCTGGTACAGAAATACCACCAAGTTGGTTAATTGGTGTTGGTGCACCATAGTAGTCAACCGTGATACGATCTAGTAGAGATGCGTTCGCACGACCTGCACGAATGGATGCTAATTCACGTGAGAATGCTGCGATTGTTTTGTTCATTTTTTCTTTTGCTTGTTCTAATACTTGTTTAGTCATTATGCGTTCCTCCTAACAACTGTTCCGATTTTTTCGCCTTGTACAGCTCGTTTAATGTTACCTGGCTCCGTAATTGAGAAAACAATTAGCGGGATATCGTTATCCATACATAAAGTTGAAGCCGTTGAATCCATTACTTGTAAGCCTTGTTGGATAACGTCTAAGTATGTGAGTGTATCATATTTAACGGCTGTCTCATCCACTTTTGGATCTGCCGAATAAACGCCATCGACATTGTTTTTAGCCATTAAAATCGCATCAGCGTCAATTTCTGCTGCGCGTAATGCGGCAGTCGTATCAGTAGAGAAGAAAGGATTACCTGTTCCAGCTGCAAAGATTACAACACGTTTTTTCTCTAGATGTCTAACTGCTTTACGACGAATGTATGGCTCTGCTACTTGAGTCATCACAATAGAAGATTGAACACGTGTTTCAATGCCTAATTTCTCAAGAGCATCTTGTAAAGCAAGGGAGTTCATAACTGTTGCCAGCATACCCATATAGTCGGCTGCAGCACGATCCATCCCCATTTCACTACCTATTTTCCCACGCCATATATTACCGCCACCTACAACAACAGCAACTTCTACATCAAGATCTACCACTTCTTTTACTTCTTCTGCAACAGACTTGATTATTTTTGGTGATAAACCGAAGCCCGCTTCTCCAGCTAACGCTTCACCACTTAATTTAATAACTACTCGTTTATATTGCGGCACACTCATTGTAAACCTCCGTAAGACTTTATTTAATACCTATCTATTCTCTTTTCCATTATAGTATAACTAACAATAATTGCTAGTTGTGAATAAGGCAGAATAGAAAATTATATCCGTTTTTCGTTCATTTCGGAAAAATAGGGAACACGCTATGTTGTGTTCCCCATTTTTTGTCTAGAAAATCTAGATATTATTTGATTAGAATCAAATGCAAGCTAAATTAGTTACCTTTAACTTGGCTCATTACTTCTTCTGCAAAGTTATCTTCACGTTTTTCAATACCTTCACCAACAGCGTAACGTACAAAGCCGTTTACTGAACCACCAGTTGAAGCTACGAAATCACGTACTTTTTGATCTGAGTTTTTAACGAAAGTTTGATCAAGTAAACAAACGTCTTCGAAATATTTACCAAGACGACCTTCAACCATTTTCGCAACGATATTTTCTGGTTTACCTTCGTTTAGAGCTTGCTCAGTTAATACTTTACGCTCACGTTCAACTTCTTCAGCAGAAACTTCATCGCGTGAAACATATGTTGGGTTGATTGCTGCAATGTGCATAGCAACATCTTTTGCAGCTGCTGCATCAGTAGAACCTTCTAAAGTTACTAATACACCAATACGACCGCCCATGTGTAAGTAAGAACCAAATGCATCTGCATCAGATTTTGTTTTAATTTCGAAACGACGAAGTGTAATTTTTTCACCAATTGTTGCAATAGCTGTTGAAATTTGGTCTTCAATTTTTACACCTTCAGCATTTGTAAGCTCTAGAGCAGCTTCAACTGAAGCTGGTTTAGCAGTAAGTAATTGCTCTGCCAAAGAAGAAACTAATACTTGGAATTTATCGTTTTTAGCAACGAAGTCAGTTTCAGCGTTTACTTCTAAGATGATTGCTTCGTTACCTTGTTCTAAAATGTAAGTTGTACCTTCCGCAGCGATACGGTCAGCTTTTTTAGCAGCTGAAGAAAGACCTTTTTCACGTAGGAAGTCAATTGCAGCTTCTAAGTTACCATCAGTTTCTACTAACGCTTTTTTACAATCCATCATACCAGCGCCAGTTTTTTCGCGTAATTCTTTTACTAATTGTGCAGTAATGTTTGCCATTTAGTGTTTCCTCCTCAAGTTGGTTGAACAATATTTAATGATAGGTTCTAAAAAAGGTGATAAGGGTTTTGAGCCACTTATCACCTTTTTGTAAACGTGAATTACTCAGCAGCAGCTTCTACAACTGGAGCTTCTTCTTCACCTTGTTTTGACTCGATTAAAGCGTCAGCCATTTTAGCAGTTAAAAGTTTAACAGCGCGAATAGCATCATCGTTAGCAGGGATTACGTAGTCGATTTCATCTGGATCACAGTTTGTATCAACAATACCTACTAGAGGGATGTTTAATTTACGAGCTTCAGCAACCGCAATACGTTCTTTACGTGGGTCAACCACGAACATTACGTCTGGAAGATCGTGCATATCACGGATACCGCCTAGGAATTTGATTAGACGTTCGTGTTCTTTTTTAAGTTGGATTACTTCTTTTTTAGGAAGAACTTCGAAAGTTCCTTCTTCTTCCATTTTTTCGATTTGTTTCATACGTGCAACACGTTTTTGAATTGTACCGAAGTTTGTAAGAGTACCACCTAACCAACGTTGGTTGATGTAGTAGTTGCCTGAACGTTCAGCTTCGTCTTTGATCGCTTCTTGTGCTTGTTTTTTCGTACCAACGAAAAGAACTTTACCACCGTCTTGACCAACTTGACGCATGAAGTCATAAGCTTCCTCTAATTTTTTAACAGTTTTTTGTAAGTCGATGATGTAGATCCCGTTACGTTCAACGAAGATGTATTTCTTCATTTTTGGGTTCCAACGACGAGTTTGGTGACCGAAATGTACACCAGCTTCAAGTAATTGTTTCATAGAAATTACTGACATGTGAATTTCCTCCTAGTATGTTTGGTTTTTATCCTCCGCATTTATCATCTGCAACAAGCTACCCTAAGCTTAGAGCACCACTTACTACATCAAAATGCGTGTGTATTAATAACACCATTTGCAACTATATCATAGCTTTGATTGATTCGCAACAATTTAGTGATGAAATTTCAGTAAAAGCTCGATTTCTGTTTTGCCCTTTTGCAGCTGTTTCGCTATTTCCTCCGGTGATTTTCCCTGCTTTGCTAATTCTAGAGCCTGCTGTTCTATTGTAAGCTCCTTTACCTGTTTCTTTTGCTCCTCTACTTTTAGAGGAGGGGCTGGTTGTACCATTTTTGAACCTGTTTGTTGCTGACGAGAATAAGCATTTGCTACAATATTTTTAGGTACATAGATTCGAGAATCTTTTTCTAAACCTATAGAGCTATCACTTTTTGCTTCTTGCATTACTGGTGAAGACGACCTCTCCTTTGGCGTCGTAATGTATTCTGTTTGCTGCATACTACTCGCTGCTATTTCTGACTGTGAGACATCTTGTAATTCTTTAATAAGACGGTCATTTTCATCTTTCATTTCTGCTAAATAAACACTAATGGTATCGTCCATTTCCCTCATTAAGCGCTCTTGCTTTTTTTCTAAATCCTTAAATTTTGCTAGCTTTGTATTTAAGATAATAAGGAAGTAGAATGAAAGTAGTTGTAAAAAGAATAGTACCGCTATTAGTATGGGTATCATTGAAAGCTCCTATCCACTAAAATCCACGAAATTCCCTTTAAACGGATGTTGTGCCTGTTTTTCTTGTTGATCCTGTTTCTTTTTCTTCTTATTAATACCTGTTAAATATTCGCCACCCGCATCTTCATCCTCACTAATTTCGTCCATACCTTCTGATGTATTGACAATTTTTTGTTTGCGCTCTACTTCTTTTTTTAATGCTTCATTCGCGTGTGCTTGTTGGGCTAACGCTTGTTGCTGTGCCTGATCTGCCATTTTCCCCGCTTCAAACGTTTTTGGAATAGCGATCTGTAATTCGACACCTTTTAAACTCATTGGAATCTCTCCCTTAAGGATATTTAAGCATTAATCATTTCACTAGATAAGAGCTTACGTAACTTTAATAGCGCTTTTGAATGAATTTGTGAAATACGTGATGTTGATAGTTCCAGCATTTCACCAATTTCAGTCAAAGTTAGTTCCTCCGTGTAAAATAAACTAAGGACTATCTGTTCTTTTTCATTGAGTTTTTGAATATTTTCAGCTAAATCACCTAGTAACTCTGATTTAATAACAGCTTGCTCAGGTGTTTTTGTTGTATCATCTCGGATAACAAATGACTTGCCGTCTGCTTCTTCTTGATCTTGTTGTTCATTAATCGAAAGAACATTTGAAAAAAAATGCTCCTGCACAGTCTGATAAACATCTTCAACAGATACTTCCATATGCTCCGCAAGTTCCTCAGGTGTTACATGACGCATATATGTTTGTTCTAGTTGCTCAATTTGAGCATCTAATTTTTTGGCTTTTTCACGCGCTGAACGTGGTAGCCAGTCTTCCTTGCGTAAACCATCTATAATGGCTCCTCTAACTCTAAACGAAGCATATGTATCAAATTTTAAATCTCTGTTAATGTCAAATTTATTTAATGCATCAAAAAGCCCTATCATACCTAAGCTCGTTAAATCGTCTCGTGATACGCTCTTTGGCAAACCCGCACCAATACGCTGGACATGATAAGATACTAGAGAAATGTATTTTTTTATAAGTAAATTTCCAGCATCTGGATCACGCTCGTGTATCCAGCGATTCCATAGTTTTTGCTCATCGTTCAGAATTGGTTGTGTCATGAAATCCACCTCTCTAAAAAAACGCTTTTTCTCGCCCGTTTGCCACTGACTATTTGCGCTCATAAAGTTTGTCATTCAACAGGATTTCTCAGTATTTTTTGTAAAAAATCCACATTAGAGCTAATCTAGACGTGAGCCTCGAATAGTAAAAAAATCGATAAGCTATTGCCATCTTTCCTATATTATAACAAGAATCGACTATAATTTCATTTGTTTCTCTTAGTCTCTAATATATTCCTTTGTTTTTTTATTGCATTGAAAAACTGTATCCTCGTTTTGGTTAACTTGGATACAGTTCAACTAATTTTCTAAAAATATAAAATTTTTAGTTTATGGAGTTGTTTGATTCTTTTTATATGACTTTTGAGTAACGGTGCTTATAGCAAAGTACGTTAATTCTTACATTCTGATCGACTCTAAATGATCCCAGACAAAACAACAATATCCTAATCAACTGCGTTCAGTTCACATGCTACTATACTTCCTTTGTACAAAACAACTTGACGTTTAGACCTTCTAGCTATTCCTTCCGCGGTACAACTTGCCTGTACAAATACCATACTTGCTTCATCGCCAATCTTTGGCCACATTCGTTTACCATCTTGATCTAAAGGCGTCTTACCACCTGTTATAAAGCGAAGGGTTTGGGCTAATGAACGCTCATCTCCCCAACCTGAATTTTTTGCCAAACGACCAGCTCGTTCTAAAAGGTCTCCGTTACCAAAAGGGGACCAAACATCAAAAATATTGTCACAACCTATCGCAACTGATACGCCTTTACTGTGTAGTAAACCCACAGGTGGGAATTTTCTACGTAGAGGTACACTCGTCACAATCGTAATTCCTGCATCACTTAAAATGTCTGCCATTTCTTCTGCCTCAGTTCGTGAAACATCTCCAAGTCCAAAAGCATGGCTAATAGCTACTTTACCTTGTAAGCCAGCTTCTTTTGTTAATTGGGCCAATCTTTTCATTGTGAAAGTACCCAATTGATCTGGATCATGCAAATGTAAGTCAATCCCGGCATTTCCTTCGACGGCAAGTTCCACCATTTGTTGTAAAGAAGCTTCAATATCACCATCAACCGTAGCCGGGTCGACACCTCCTACAAAACCTACACCTAACTGGAGTGCCTCTCTCACTAAATTTGTTGCATTTGTTCGCAATAGACCATGTTGTGGAAAGGCAACGATTTCATATGACAACTTCCCTTCAAAAGTTTGTAAAGCTTTTTGAACTTCCTCTAAATTTTTTAAACCTACCTCAGGATATAAATCCACATGCGTTCGAACATGCGTAACTCCAGCTCGCACATATCGGGCTAGCAGCTCCTCAGCTCGTTGTTGTGTTGTTGTGAGTAACGTAGGAAGTACCTCTTTTTCTATCTCAAAACGTTCGAATATATTGTTAACAGGTGTGACCGCGCGCCATTGATCGCTTAAGAGTGTTTTATCCAAATGACAATGTTTTTCTATAAAAGAGGGTAGTGCTAATAGCTGTTTCATATCTTTTTTGGGGAAATCATCATTAATTTGATTTTCAGCAGAAACTATTTCTGCAATTGTTCCATCCTTGATTAGTAAATGAGAACAGGCGGTATTAGTTTTTGTGATCATATCGTTTTCAAAATGATAACCTGTTTCAAGACGTACATTTGTTAACCAGAAAGTAGAATTCATTTCAGATTTTATCCTTTCTTTTTCAATAATTAAAGCTTACCCGAAACTACATTTCCTCTAAAGAGCACTGCAACTCTTCTTGCTCTTCTTGCTACAGCCTCAGCAGAACAACTCGCTTCCACAAAAACAACGTTCGCTTCATCGCCCACATTCGGCCAACTTCGTTGCCCTTCATTATTTAGTGGTGTTACGCCTCCAGTAATATATTTTAGGCTTTGTGCAAGTGATCGTTCATCACTTAAACCAAAACGTTCAGCTAACGTTCCCACTTTTTCTAAGCTGTCACCTATACCGAATGGAGACCAGTGATCAGTTATACTATCATCACCAAGAGATATTTTTACCCCTTTGCTATCTAAGAGAGGAATAGGAATTGTATTTCCAAGCGGAACAGATGAAGTAATGTCAATACCATGATGAGTTAGTAACTCTGCAACTTCACTCGCTTCATTAGTTGAAATATCAGCAAGGGCCATCGCGTGGCTAATCGTTACTCTTCCTTGCCAACCTGCCTCCTCGGTTATTGCAGCTAGTCGTTTAAAGGTAAAAATGCCAAGATGACCAGGATCATGGATATGTAAATCAACGTTTGCGTTTGCTTCCACAGCTAATTCCATGACCGTTTGTAATGATTTCTCAATATTTTCATCGATAGTCGCAGGGTCTACGCCTCCTACTAGAGAAGCCCCACTGCGCAATGCTTCTCTTACTAAAGAAACCGAATCACTACGCAATAACCCATGTTGAGGGAATGCTACAATTTCTAAAGCAACTTTATCTTTGAAGGCTTCCTTTGCTTTTAAAACGGCTTCTAAATTTTTCAAACCGATATATGGATCCACATTACAATGCGTACGAATATGTGTTGAGCCAGCGTTTAACACCAAATCCAACAGCTTTTTCGCTCTTTCCTCTGCAACAGGTAGTAAGCTTGGCAGTAGGACCTCTTCCTCTTTTAATCTTGTGATAAGACCTTCTGTCGGAATTGTAGGAGCCTTCCATGGACCGCCAAAATATGTTTTATCAATATGAATATGCATATCTCTAAAAGAAGGAAGCATTAAATAGCTTTGCGCGTCTCTTTTAGGTAAATCAGTCACTAACGACTGATCTATGCTTATAATTTGGTTTATTTTCCCATTTTTAATTTGTATATAAAAAGATCTGTTTTTGTCCCTGTAACGGTACCATTGTCGTAATGATAACCCGTTTCTAATCGTACATTTGTTAACCAATAGACCGTTGATGTCATGGATTGTTCCTCCTAAATAGATTAATTTTCTAGATGCACCATCTGAATGGCTCTCTCTTTATGCGGTAAAGCTAGTTGATGGTAGACATAATCTTGGCTAGGGTTACTCGCATTTAAATAATAAACTGTTTTAATTTTAGAAAAATAAATGGCACTTAAACACATCGAACAAGGTTCCGTACTTGCATATATCTCGCAACCTTCTAGATTAGTCGTTTTCAATGCATGACTAGCTTGACGGATTGCTTGAATCTCGGCATGATTTGTCAAATCATTGGTTACTGCAACCTCATTCACTCCGGATCCAATAACCTGTCCATCTTTAACCACAATTGCACCAAAAGGAGCACCGTGTTTCGTTCTTTTATTTTTCTGAGCTAAGTCAAGTGCTTTTTTCATAAAGTTTTGCTGATTCATATCAATTTCCCTCCTAGAAAATAGCGGTTTTCTATGGTATTTTCATGCATTAAAACGGGCCATAGTTGATAAAATGTGCGACTATGACTGCAGTCACACCGATGCTGATGTGAATGACAATGAGTGGCCAAATCCATTTCAACCAGCGTACCCATGGGATTCCGGCTAATGCAAGTGCTGCCATAAGTGGTCCATTGGTTGGGAAAATGATATTTCCAATGGCATCTCCCATAGAGAAACTAAGTACAGCTGTTTGCCTTGTTACACCTACAAGATCAGCAAGTGGTGCCATGATAGGCATTGTTAAGGCTGCTTGTCCACTCCCTGAAGGTACAAAAAAGTGAAGGATAAACTGTAAAAAATACATTCCCACAGCACTTAATACAGGCGGGAAATGATGAATTAAGGAAGATGCATGGAATAATAATGTGTCAATGACATGACCATCTGTTAACACGACAACGATTGCTCTCGCTACACCGATGATTAATGCTCCTGACAGAATACCACCCGCACCTTGCATAAATGCATTCACCGCTTGGTTAGCAGAAAGTTTTCCAGCAAATGCAATGACTATTGCAAGTAAAGTAAAAATACCAGCAATCTCCGTAATGTACCAACTAAACTTAATAACACCGAAAATTAGAATAATAAAGTTTAGCAGGAAACAACCTAGTACAATCTTATGTGTAGTGCTCAGTAGAACATTGGCTGTATCATCTAATTTGTCATACTTTCCTATTGGGAAAAAACCTTTTGAAGGATCGCGTTTCACTTTTAATGCATAGCGTTGAATGTACCAAACAGAAATCAAATACGTAATAATAAACAGCACAATGCGGTAACCAATCCCTGAAAACGGTGGTAATTGAGCAATTCCCTGTGCAATCCCTACTGTAAAAGGGTTCAACACTGCTGTCATAAAACCAACAGATGCTCCAACCAACACAATAGCTGCCCCTGTAATAGCATCAAATCCGAGTGCTATGGCAATAGGTACCAAAATACCGATATAAGCTAATGTTTCTTCAGCCATTCCAATCAATGTTCCTGCTAATGCAAAAAACAACATAATGATTGGAATCAACCATTTTTCTTTTTTAGCGAACTTTCGCGAAGCTGTAGCAATCAACGCTTCAACCGCTCCAGTTGCTGATAATACCCCTAATGTTCCACCAATAATCAATACAAAAAAGATGATAGGTGCTGAGTCTACCATTCCTGTATGAATTGACGTTATGAGCCCCATCAAACTAATCGGTGAAGATTCTATAGCCTGATACGTATCAGGTACTACTACACTTCGGCCATCCATTTCTGATCTTGTATATTCACCAGTTGGTACAATATAGGTAATGATCGTTGCAATCACTAACATGGATAAAATAAGGACGAAAACGTTTATTTCTCTTTTTTTCTTTTGCTTGTTTTGAAGGTCATTAGACTGTACAGTAGACATAACTCCACTTTCTCCCCTTTGTCCGCTAAGCCATTCTTAGTTGACTAAAATTATTTGAATAAAAATTTATCGATATTTGCAACTAGGATGAATTTCGTTGGCCTTCATTAACGTTTCTCTTATATTGAAAAACAACATATAAGTACAATACAAATCGTAATATGATACATCATCAGAATGGACTTTGTTATAAGTGATTGTTTTTTAAACCCAGCTACTTTTTATTTGAAAATTCCGTCTTTTCGAAAGGCAACATGTTCCATTAAGTAATAACTGATCTAATAAAACTGTTGCACGTTTTTCAGTAGTCATCATTTTTAATGCTGCTAATATATTCTTCTCGAGCATGCATTGATCAACAACGGATTCTTCTTGATGGCATGAGTAATTTCATTTTTCCGTCAATTTTTTCGATAGTAGTGTCTAAAGTTTGTTCTGCTGATATGATTTTAGCTATGGTCCCTTCTTTAATAAGGATATGACAAAGCTCTGTTGTAGTACCGACATTGACATCATTCTCCTTTTCATAGCCTTTTTCAAGAAGCACATTCATTAACCAATACTCTTGCTTCATCACCATTCCTCCACATGTGACTTGTTTTTAGTTCCTTAAACGTTCCTCATTTCACCCTATTCTTTGATCGACTTCCAGGACAAGCCATTTGTTATGATAAACTACAAATCTTTTATTTGTAATTTTCTTATTAAGTGCTTTTCCCTTTGTACAAATATGCTAACATGAGGACTGCATATATGAATAATATAAAAAAAATTAGTTTTACTTAAGTTTTTCATATGGTAAAACTCCTCAAATGACAAAAAAAGAGCCGCTATTCGCGACTCTCTTTTAAGCATTAACTTGTTGCTCTTCTTCTCGATTCATCATCGTTCGTACTACTTGAGCAATTTCCTCGGAATTCTCATCTTGAAATTCAACTGTTGAATTAGCTGCTGGAACTTCTTGTTTTTCTCCTTCAGTTGAATCAAGTTCATTATCTTCTAGATCACCTTCAACTGCTTCCTCATTTACCTCTGGCGTAAACAATATGTAGGCAATTAGAAAACGTACTATATACATAACGATAAATACGATTATTGCTACAATAAAAGAACCCATGATGACTCGAAGGGGAGTGTATGGTTCTTGAAAGGTACTAAAAAAATAAATAGTAAAGGCAATTAATGCTCCCCATAGGTTGTAAAATATTGAACCAAACATTAGATTTCGCTCACTCCTTGGTTAACTGTTCGAATATGTAATATCGACGTTGCTGGGTTAAATTCAATCGTTCTACCACTATTTCCACCAGTATCCTCGGCGACTAAAGGAATTCCATGTCTCTTTAATTCAGATTTGACAGCTTCTACATTGCGGGGACCAATACGCATCGTATCTTTATCGGAAGTAAATTGGAACATCTGCGCACCCCCTGCAATTTTTGCCTTTATTTTGAATTTCTGAACGCCTTCTAACTTTAATAAATCGATCATTGCTGCAACACCTGTATCAGCAAATTTTGCCACATTGATCGACTCAGCTCTTCCTAAGCTTGAATCTGGTAACATCACATGGATTAAACCAGCAATTTTTTTTGACTCATCATACAAAATAACGCCAACACAAGAACCAAGACCAGAAGTTCGAATCGTGTTAGGTAGCTTTACTACATCCATTTGTGCAATTCCCACTTTAATCACTTGCCCACTACTACTGCTTAACATCATCACGAAACCCCTAATGCTTTAAAAATCGCATCGAATGAGTCGGGGTCTGGTAGTAGGAAGAAATGACCCCTTACCGTTTCGTGGTCTTCCACACCTTCTTCAAAAATGGATGTATTTATAACAATAACATTATCACTCACATGTGATAACTCTATTAAACCAATACTGATAATAGCTCCAAACATATCTACACTTAGTCCAGGAACAGTTGGGTAAATTTTTAAATTGGTAAAGTCAGATAAGGCAGATAAATAGGAGCCCGATAAAATATTGCCCATTTCTTGCATGGCTGATAGACCTAACTCTGAAACAGGCGGTTTTTTAAAGTCAAACGTGTCATCGAAAATGAGACGACGGATAAAACGGTTTGCTTGTTCAATAGGTAAAATAAAAAACATACTACCCTCTGCATCACCTTCAATGCGAAGGTAAATACCCACAACGACGTTTTCTGATCCGCCTGCCAACTCCATCATATCGTTAAAAGACACCATTTCTACCTTTGGAACACGCATATCAATTTTTTTCCCAAGAAGATTGGAAAGTGCTGTCGCGGCATGCGCAGCACCAATGTTTCCAATTTCCTTTAATACATCTAAATGTAGTGATGTAATCTTTTGATTAAATGTCATTATCGATCCCTACTTTAGTGGATTTAATACTTTTTCTAAATGTAATAAGATTAATAAACGTTTCTCTACTTTAGCCACGCCTGAAATAAATTCCTCTTCAAGTGAGCCAACGACCTCTGGTTGAGGCTCAATAGCACTCGCAGGAATATCAATAACATCGTTAGCCGAATCTACTACAAAGCCTACTTCCATATCTTCTAATGAAATAATGATAATACGTGTTGTTTCCTCATGTTCAGAAATTGGTAATTCAAAGCGTTCACGTAAATCTACAATCGGCGTTACAACACCTCGTAGATTGATTACACCCTTTACATATTTCGCTGTTTTCGGTACACGCGTGATATGCATTAATTTTTCGATTCCTTGTACATGGGAAACAGGAATTGCATATTCTTTATCTGCTAGTTGAAAAACAATTACTTTAATATTTTCTTGTTCCACTGCGTTTGTCATACTTTACACCTCTCTTATTCATTCACCTTATTTAATTAGTGCGTTGCAATCTACAATTAAGGCTACTTTACCATTACCTAAAATAGTTGCACCTGAAATGGCAAAGATATTAGTTAAGTAATTTCCTAATGACTTCAAGACAATTTCTTGTTGACCAATGAAAGAATCAACTACTAAACCAGCAAGTTTTTCACCTTTGCGGACGATAACTACTGAATGGAATTCCTCATCTTGTGGCTCTTTACTTGGTACTTCAAAGATTTCCTCTAAGAATACCAATGGAACAACTTTGCCACGGAAGTCGATTACTTTTTGATTATGCGCATTCATAATCTCTGATGAACGGATAATAGATGTTTCAATAATAGACGATAGTGGAATTGCATAAATTTCCTTTTCTATCTCCACAAGCATTACTGAAATAATAGATAATGTCAGTGGTAATTGAATCGAGAAGATAGAACCAACATCTTGTGTAGATTCAATTGAAATATTGCCACCTAATGATTCAATCGTTGTTTTTACAACATCTAAACCTACCCCACGACCAGATACATCAGAAATGACATCTGCTGTCGAGAAGCCTGAAGCTAAAATTAGCTCATTGATTTGTTTATCAGACATTGAATAAGATTGTTCTTGTGTAACAATACCTTTTGAAATAGCTTTCGCTAGTACTTTTTCACGATTAATGCCTGCACCATCGTCTTCAATTTCTATAAAGACATAGTTTCCACTATGGTAAGCACGTAGTACAACAGTTCCTTCTTCTGGCTTCCCTTTTGCACGACGAGCTGTTGGATTCTCAATGCCATGGTCCACAGAATTACGGATTAGGTGGACAAGTGGATCTCCAATCTCATCGATGACCGTACGATCTAGTTCGGTTTCAGCACCAATAATTTCAAGATTGATTTTCTTATTTAAGTCACGCGATAGCTGACGAATCATTTTTGGGAAACGGTTGAAAACTGTTTCAACTGGCACCATTCGCATCGTTAAAATAATTGTTTGCAGATCGCCCATTACACGACTCATTCGCTCTACTGTTTCATTTAGCTCGCCATGATTCACTTCTGTAGCGATAGATTGTAGTCGACCACGATCAATGACAAGCTCCTCAAACAAGTTCATTAAAATATCAAGACGTTCAATATTTACACGAATTGTTTTATTTCCTACAGGTGCATGAGCTTTATCAGCTTTTGCAGGTGTAGCTGCTTTGGCTGGATTCGAAGCAGCCTCAGCTTTTGCAGGTGTAGCTTCTACTTCAACTACTGCTGTTGCAGTCGCAGCTACTTCTTGTTGAACTTCATATTCTCTTTCACTAAATTTCTTTTGGTCAATTGTTGTCACAACGACTTCCTCAACCTCTGAAACTTTCATAAGCTTTTTCTGCATATCTTCTGCTGTTTCTTTTGTGACAAATGCAACATAAAACTTTTGATCAAACTGTTCGTCTTCAAGCTTTTCAACAGTTGGACTTGATTTAATGACATCCCCATCTTTTTCTAAAATTTCAAACACCATAAATACGCGCGCAGCCTTTAGAAGACAATCCTCACGTAAAGTTACTGAAATTTCAAAAGCATTGAAGCCTTGTTCAGACGATTGTGAAATAACCGTTTGTTCAAAGCTATCATATTCTAAAACACTTTCTACAACTGGTGCCTCAACTGTTGCTACCACCTCAGGTACTGCTTCCTCACCTAATTCTATACGTTTAAGCTGTGCAACAGTTGATGAGACATCACGCTTACCATCTCCACCGTTCGCAATATCCATCACCATTTCTTCTAAATGATCAACAGATTCAAATACAACGTCTAAAATTTCAGGTGTTACATGGATTTTCTCGTTTCGTATGGCATCTAAAACATTTTCCATTTTATGCGTTAAATCCGCTAAATCTTCAAAACCCATTGTGGCAGACATACCTTTTAACGTGTGTGCAGAGCGGAATATTTCCCCAACAATCGCCAAATCATCTGGATTTTTTTCTAATTCTAATAAATGTTCACTACATGCTTGTAAATGTTCTTTACTTTCTTCGATAAACATCTCTAAATATTGATTGACTTCCATAAGAGGACACCCCTTTTAAGGCAAATATTTCATTATTGTTTGTGCAATATCATCTACATCTGCAACTTCATCAACAAGTTGCGTTTCTACCGCTGCTTTTGGCATTCCATATACAATACAAGTTTCTGCTGACTCGGCAATAGCCATGACATTGCCAGTGTTTTTTAATGCTTTCAGTCCATTAGAACCATCCTGACCCATACCTGTCATAATCACTGCCACTTTATCAAAATCCTTATATTGACTAACATCTTCAAACATTACATCTACAGAAGGTCGATGGCCAGATCTCGGCGCTTCTTGATTATCAAGAACAATGCCAAAAGTCGTCCCTACTTTTCTAAGCTTTAAATGATAACCACCTGGTGCAATATAAGCCACTCCATTTTGCAAAATATCGCCCTGTTCAGCTTCCTTTACAGCAATTTCACTTAGCTGATCAAGACGAGCAGCAAGTGATTTGGTAAATCCAGCAGGCATATGCTGAACAATTAATATAGGTGCTTGAATGGACTTAGGAATTTTAGTAACGACCTCCTGAAGCGCACGAGGTCCTCCTGTGGACGTGCCAATTAGCACAATTTTCTTTCCTGTTTTATTCCATTCTACCGGTGGCTTTGTTTTGGCTATCTTTGCAGGAACAACATTCGCAGAAGTAGTTGTCCGACCATACTGTTGCGGTTCCTTTATTACGGTACTCACCCTTGTCACGGGTTCTTGCTGTCGTTTACTACCAGAAGATTTTTTTAGCTTGGAAATTTGAACCATCGCAGCTTGCTCTACTTTGTGGACAAGCTCATTTTGAATTTTATGTAAATCAAGAGAAATGGTTCCGCTTGGCTTTGCGACAAAATCTACTGCACCACTCTCAATTGCTGCTATTGCATTTTCTGTACCACGTTGAGTGGTACTCGAGAGCATTACTACTGGAACTGGACATTGTGTCATAATTTCTTTTAAAGCCTCGAGCCCATTCATTTCAGGCATTTCAATATCCATTGTCACAACTGTTGGCTTCAACGACTGAATTTTTTTGATCGCATCTTTTCCATTTCGTGCTGTTCCAACTACTTCCACTTTAGAGTTGCCAACAAAAAAGTCACTAATCAGCTTTCTCATAAAAGCAGAATCATCCACAACTAATAGCTTGCTTTTATGTAAAAAGTCCAATTAATCACGCCCTTTCGAGAAAATACTTCTGAGTTTTGTTAAAAATTTTTTCGATGTTTGGTCATGTGCGTGAATTTCCTCTGCACGATGGTCCATAAAACGAACTACTATGAGTTGTAATGTCTTTGATATTAGTGCGTCTGGATAAGCAAGTGAGAAGGGTACTTGCTCACGCACAGCCTTACGCACAACAGGATCTTCAGGTAATGACCCAAGAATCAGAACATCTTTATCCAAAAACTTTTTCATTGTTAACTTTAACCGTTCATTTGTTTCTATTCCTTCTTCTTTGCTAAATGCACGGTTACAGAGAATATAAATCTGCTTATCTGGATCTCGAACATGAATATATTTCATCATGGAGTACGCATCTGTTATAGAAGTAGGCTCTGCTGTTGAAATGACGATAATTTCATCAATTGAGGCGAGTAAATCTAACGACCAATTTGTCGCACCAGCCCCCATATCAAATAAAATATAATCATAGTTTTTTTGAAGCTCTTCAAATGCATAAATAAGTCGATCAAACATATTTTGTGACCAATCTAGAACACCTGTCATACCTGACCCACCTGAAATATACTTTAATCCATAGGGCCCATCAAATATTACTTCATCTAGTGTGTTATTTCCTTCTAAATAATCTTTTAAACTATAAGAAGCATTTTTACCAATTAAAATATTGATATTCCCCATCCCAATATCCATATCTACAATGGCAACTCTTTTTCCCTTCTGAGCCAATGTCGTAGCAAAATTCATGGTGAAGTTACTTTTACCTACTCCGCCTTTGCCACTTACAACTGCGATTGCTCTACCTAGTTCACCTTGCCATTTCATCATTTTCAAGCGTAATGTTTCAGCTTGATCCCTCATTTTTCCTCACCTTGAAAAAACAAATTAAGTACTGCTTCTAAATCAGCTTCTTCAATATCTTCTGGTACTTCTTGACCATTCGTATAGTAAGCAAGTCCTTTATTATATTTAATCATTAAATTGATCATTGTGCCAATAGAATTTGTTTCATCAATTTTGGTGAAAATGAACTTTTCAATCGGTAATTGTTTAAATTGGTCTACAATGTTCTCCATATCCCTTTCTTTCGTTGTCATTGCAAGGACTAAGTAGGATTCTGCTTGATCATCGAATTTTATGAGGCGTTGGAGATCATCAACAAATTTAACTTCTTTATAATTTCGACCAGCTGTATCAATAAAAACCAAATCTAAATGTGATAGTTTTCTAACGGCTTGTTCAAAGTCTGTTGCATTGTAAGCAATTTCAACAGGAGCCTGTAGAAGACCAGCATACGTTTTTAGCTGTTCAATTGCAGCAATTCGATAAGTATCTGTCGTTATAAAGCCAATTTTTTTCTTTTTTTCTAATACAGCTCTAGCTGCCATTTTGGCAATAGTTGTTGTCTTCCCAACACCTGTTGGTCCTAGAACATTTATATATTTTCTTTCATAGGACAATCCACCGACTGGAAAGACTTCTAATTTCTTACGTAGTAAATTTTTCGTTATTAATTTACATTGGGAGAAGTTAATTTCTGACGCTTCTTTGAAATGCATAAAAAGCTCATCACCTATCATTGTGATGAGCTCTTCACTTAGCTCTTGCTGTCTTAAGTATTCAATGAAGGGTAAGAGTTCATCG
The DNA here is from genome assembly GCF_009724685.1 of Lysinibacillus cavernae. Lineage (GTDB taxonomy): Bacteria > Bacillota > Bacilli > Bacillales_A > Planococcaceae > Lysinibacillus > Lysinibacillus cavernae. The sequence continues at coordinate 384,679 of NZ_WMEF01000001.1, read as the reverse complement.
GGATATTGAGCTTGGGTGGTCTTTTTATGCATCGATTGCATTAAAGATTTTAAATCTGCAATTTCCTTCCTCAATTCTTCAGAAATGCTAGTGTCCTCATGTACAGTTGCATCGTGTGGTAGTTGGTCTTGATGAATTTTTGCTTGAATAGCATTTGTAATCTCTTGTAACCTTGCGTTTTCTTTTGTTGCAACAGGTAAAACAGCTGGTGCTGGTGCTGAAGCCACTTGACTTGGCTCCATTGCATCAACACCCGCAACCACTTCAAAACTTTTCTTTTTAACCATGCCGAAAAATTTCTTTGTGATGACTACTTTTGAATTCAAAATGACTGCGTCTTCACCTAATTCTGCCCGCACTTGCTTCATCGCTTCTGGTATGGATGATGCATAATACTTTTTCATTTTCATTGAACATTCACCACTCCAACACTTTGAATTTCAACCGAAGCATCCAGTTCATTATAGGAGAGCACTGGAATTTGCGGGAAGTAACGCTCCGTTAGTTGTCGTAAATACATACGAACCGCTGGAGAGCTTAAAATAATAGCGGATTGTTCCATGAAGGAAACACGCTCTACTTCAGCTGCAATAGTCTCTAATACTGTTTGAGAGTCTTGAGGGTCCATTGCTAAATAATTTCCATGATCCGTTTGCTGAATACTATCAGCAATCATTTTTTCTACTTTACCTGAAACTGTAATGACCTTTAATGCCGAGCTATCCCCGACATACTGTGCCGTAATTTGGCGTGCCAATGATTGACGCACATACTCAGTTAAGATATCTGTATCGCTTGTTAATTTTGCATAGTCTGCTAGTGTCTCAAAAATAATTGGTAAGTTACGTACAGACACGTTTTCTTTAAGAAGCTTGCCCAGTACCTTTTGGATTTCTCCAGTAGATAAAGGTGTCGGCGTCAATTCTTCCACTAAAATTGGATGCGTTTCGCGTAAGTGATCGATCAGCTGCTTTGTCTCTTGACGTCCAAGTAACTCATTAGCGTTTGCTCGAATGATTTCTGTTAAGTGTGTTGACACCACACTTGGTGGGTCAACTACTGTATAACCATACATTTCTGCATCTTCTTTCACTTGCTCTGTAATCCATTTAGCGGGTAGTCCAAATGATGGCTCCACAGTATCAATACCTTCAATGGAATCATCATCGCCTGGACTCATGGCTAAATAATGATCTAGTAGAAGTTCTCCTCGTGCCATTTCGTTCCCTTTTATTTTGATTCGATATTCATTTGGTTGAAGTTGAATATTGTCACGAATACGAACTACTGGGATGACGATACCTAATTCTAATGCGAGCTGTCGACGAATCATAATGACACGGTCTAATAAATCTCCACCCTGAGCAGCATCTACTAAAGGAATTAAACCATAACCAAATTCAAATTCGATAGGGTCCACATTTAATAAATTCACAACATTTTCAGGACTCTTCATACCGTCTGTAGCCACTTCTTCCTCAATTTCAAGTAACTCTTCTTCATCCTCTGGTTTCTTACGCTCCATCATATATGCTCCAGCAATTAATGAACCACCAATCGGAATCGTTACCCAGTTAGGAATCGGTGTAAATAAGCCAAGTAAAATAATCGTACCACCAGCTACATAAAGAAGCTTAGCTTGAGCAAATAGTTGCCCTGTAATGTCCTGACCAAGACTACCTTTAGATGAGGCACGCGTTACGACGATCCCTGTAGCTGTTGAAATAAGTAAGGCAGGAATTTGGGATACAATACCATCCCCAACGGTTAATTTTGAAAAATGAGTCGCTGCTTCTGCAAATGGAAGCCCCATTTGCACAACCCCGATGATGATACCAAATAATAGGTTGATAATAACCATTACCATCGAGGCAATGGCATCCCCTTTTACGAATTTTGTGGCACCATCCATCGCTCCGTAAAAGTCTGCTTCTCCCGATACTTTTTCACGTCGTTCACGTGCTTCCTTTTCGGAAATAACCCCTGCATTTAAGTCAGCATCAATACTCATTTGTTTACCAGGCATTGCATCAAGTGTAAAACGTGCTGCTACTTCAGCTACACGCTCTGCTCCCTTTGTAATAACAATAAACTGAATTAACACTAAAATTAAGAAGACAACTAAACCAACAAGAATATTTCCGCCGACTACGAAGTCACCGAAGGTTTCAACAACGGAACCTGCATCACCCGTTGCTAAGATTGCACGAGTTGTGGAAACACTTAGCCCTAATCGGAACAAGGTTAACAGTAAAATAACCGAAGGGAATATGGAGAAATCCAATGCTTCCTTCATACTCATTGCTGTTAGCAGTACAATTAATCCTAATGTAATATTAATGACAATTAAGAAACTTAACATCCATGGAGGAAGAGGGATGATGAGCATCGCAACGATTAAAATAACCGCACCTAAAACCCCAATATCGCGAACTTTCATTTGTGTCCCTCCTACTAAAAGCTTTAAATTTTTCGCTTAATGCGGTAAACATAAGCGAGTATCTCTGCTACTGCTTTAAAAAATTCATCTGGTACCTGATCACCAATCTCTACTTGATCATACATAGCGCGTGCTAAAGGTCTATTTTCAACCATAATTACGTCATGTTCTTTGGCAATCAGCTTTATTTTTTGAGCGATAAAGTCTGTCCCCTTCGCAATAATACGAGGGGCGTCCATATTTTCCTCATCATATTTGAGGGCGATTGCATAGTGAGTAGGGTTGGTAATGACAACATCTGCTGTTGGAACCTCTGACATCATACGACGCATCGCCATTTCGCGTTGACGTTGTTTGATTTTCGATTTAATCAGCGGGTCACCCTCACTATTTTTATATTCATCTTTAATATCTTGTTTAGACATTTTAAGATTTTTTTCGTAATCATGTTTTTGATACATCCAGTCTAAAATGGATACACAAAGTAAAACTAAAGATGCTGCTATGCCCATAATGCCAACAAGTTTCCCTACTGTAATCAGCGTCATCCATGGGCTTTTAAAGGAGAGCGCTAAAACCTCTGGCAAATTTGTCCAGATAATAATTGTTGTTACACTACCTATAAAGCCTATCTTTAAGACAGATTTTATCAACTCAACAATGGCCTTAACGGAGAATATTTTTTTTAATCCTTTAATAGGATCCATCTTTTTTAAATCAAACTTCATTGGTTCTAATGTAAATAAAAAGCCAAACTGCAGAAAGTTACCTGCAAGTGCCCCGACAAAAGCAATCGCCATAATCGGTACAATAATAAAAGCCATTTCTATCAATGTTTCTGAAAATAAGCGCATCACACTATCAATAGTCAATGTTTCGATGCGTATGTTATGAATAAAGGTTTGCCTAAAAAAAGCTAATAGCTCATCGCGCAAAGAGCCTGCAAAGAAAAATAAAAAGATAAATACCATTAGCATGACAATGGCACTAGAAATATCCTGACTTTTGACGACTTGCCCCTTTTTTCGAGCATCTTGACGCTTCTTAGGGGTTGCCTTTTCTGTTTTTTCACCCGAAAAATATTGTATATCTAAATTTAGTAGTAGCCTCATGTCATCCACCACCTAATATGGCCATTAAATCACGCATACCGTAGATCATTATCGTAATAAGCTTTTGAATAACTTGAATCATTACAGCCATCATTGTAAACATCACTAAAAAACTAACACCGATTTTAATAGGAAAACCTACAACAAAAATATTTAATTGCGGTACTGTTTTGGCAGTGATCCCCAAAGCTAAATCGACTAAAAATAAAGTCGCCACAACAGGAGCAGCCATCTGAAATGCTATTGCGAAAACGGCTGTGAATGTTGTCAGGATAAACTGAGGGAAGTTTTCATTTACAAAACTAGGAAATTGATCCATCGGTAAAAATTGATAGCTATAGTAAATTCCATTAAGAATCATATGATGGCCATCAATTGCTAACAATAATAGAAGTGCTAGCATATTAAAAAACTGACCTATTAATGGGCTTTGCGCACCTGTTTGCGGGTCAATTATATTGGCAATGGCAAACCCCATCTGAAAATCAATAAAGCTTCCAGCAATTTGAATTGCTGACATGATGATATAGCCCATTAGACCAAGTAATAGTCCAACAAGTGCTTCTTTCACCACTAATAATATGTAATCATCATTAAATGCAAACGGCTCAACATCAATTGTATAATACATCATCCAAGCGAATACCAGCGCGAGAGTAATTTTGACTTGTGGTGGAATGGTTCTATAGGAAAAAAAAGGAACCGTGACAAAAAATGCTGAGACACGCACAAGTACTAATAAGAAAACCGTTAAATGTGGAATTAATTCATTCATGTACTCACCCTATATAACGCGTTAAATTCTCAAATATGTCTCTCGCATAGCTAGTAACTTGAGATAGCATCCAAGGGCCAAAGAATACAATGGCCACTAAGACTGCGACAATTTTTGGTACAAATGCTAATGTTTGTTCTTGTATAGAAGTTGTTGCTTGAAAAATACTTACCGCTAAACCAGAGATTAAAGCAACTAATAATAGCGGACCGCTTGTTAGAAGGATAATCATAATGGCACGCTCTGCAATGGAAATAACCAATTCACCTGTCATACTGTATCATCCCCTAAAAACTTTGTAGTAACGATTTCATGACGAGATACCAGCCATCTACCAATACAAATAATAAAATCTTAAATGGCAATGAAATCATTACTGGTGGTAACATCATCATCCCCATCGACATTAATGTACTTGCAACAATCATATCGATTACTAGGAATGGTATAAAAATCATAAAACCTATTTGAAAGGCTGTTTTAATTTCGCTTAAAGCAAAGGCAGGCACAAGCATTGTCAGTGGGATTTCTTCCACTGATGCTGGTTTTTCTGCTTGATTATATGATAAAAACAAATCAAGATCCTTTTGTCTTGTATGCTTGCTCATAAACTCTTTAAATGGCACACTAGCACGATCATAGGCTTCTTCTAAGCCTATTTCTTCAGCAAATAATGGCTGTAATGCCTCTTTATTGACCTCTTGAAAGGTTGGCGCCATAATAAAGAACGTTAAAAATAGTGCCAGTCCGATAATCACTTGATTTGGTGGCATTTGCTGTGTCGCCAATGCCGTACGCACAAAGGATAAAACAATGACGATACGTGCAAAGGATGTCATTAAAATTAATATACTCGGTGCGAGTGATAAAACGGTTAGTAAAAGTAAGAGTTTAACAGAAGTAGAGACGTTGGTTGGATCGCTGTTGGAAAAAACATTGATTAAATCATTCATTTATCATCCTTCTCCTTTTGCTTCCATCTCTCTATCTCGTCACTACGCTCCTGTTTCATTTCAGTTATCTTTTTTTCAAATAGTTTGCCAAATGAATCTTGCTTTTGTTCATTTTGCACACTCTCTCTATCTTTTTTCTTAAACTTAGAAAATACTTCTGCAATATACGGTGATGTTGCTGCAAGTTCTTGCCTTTCGTTATATAGTGCTAGCAGCGCTTCAACTTCTTCAGGATCAGTAATTTCACGTAACAGCTGAACGTCTTCTCCAACACCCACCAAATAGATTGTTTTACCTACTTGTAAAAGCTGAACTGACTTTTGCGCACCTAACGATAAACCGCCTAAATTTTGTACCATTTGATTACGTTGGAAGTTTAAATTTCGTTTATTTAAAAACTTCATCAATCCATAAAATAAAGCTACAACAAAAATAAGCGCCAAAACCATTTTTATGTATTCCCATGCAGATATATCTCCAGCTGCTGATACATTTGTTTCTTGTTTAGCAGCTGGATCAGTCGTATCTCCATTACAAGCTTCTGGGTTTTTAATGCAATCTGTGACACTATTCGTATCAGTGTCTGCATATACAGAAGTTGGTGTCGGGTACAAAAACAGGAAGGATACAAGAAATGCGAAAATCATCGTGAAACGAAATGATTTTAACATTTTCATGCAATCATCCTAGTGCTTTTTGAATCGCTTCAATTACACGATCTGCTTGGAAAGGCTTTACGATAAAGTCCTTCGCACCAGCTTGAATTGCATCGATTACCATTGCTTGTTGTCCCATTGCTGAACACATGATTACAGTTGCACTTGGATCTGAGCCCTTAATTGCTTTAAGAGCCGCAATACCGTCCATCTCTGGCATTGTGATATCCATTGTTACTAAATCAGGTTTTAATTCATTGTACTTTTCAACAGCCTGTAAACCATCTGCTGCCTCTCCAACAACTTCAAATCCATTTTTTGATAGAATATCCTTGATCATCATGCGCATAAATGCAGCATCGTCTACAATCAAAATTCTTTTAGACATGGTTAACTCCTCCAATTAAAACTATCTTAAATTATTTAAACGCTCTGCTTGACTTAAAACATCTGTAATACGTACACCAAAGTTTTCATCAATAACAACGACTTCACCTTTAGCAATTAAACGACTATTGACTAAAATATCAACTGGCTCTCCAGCTAATTTATCTAGTTCAATAATCGAACCACTTGATAGTTCTAAAATCTCTTTAACAGAACGTTTCGTACGTCCTAACTCTACAGTAACTTGTAATGGAATATCAAGTAGCATATTTAAATTTCTAGCTTCAGATTGAGAGATTACATTTGGATCGAAGCTAGCAAACTGTGCTTGTTGCACATTCACAGGTTGTGCAGGTCTTGCTGGTTGCGCAAACTGTTGTTGCTCCTGATAAATAGGTTGCTGCATTGGTGCTGCCTGTTGTTGATAAACTGGCGGCGTAGATGGCGGCGTTACAGGTGCTTGTTGTTGAACAGGCGGCGGTGCAACTGGTGGTGCCTCAGGTGCAATGGTTGCAGCCACAGGTTCTTCAATCGATTCTGTTTCACCTAAAAGTGATTTTACAATGTTTTGACTAAATTTAAGCGGTAGTAATTGCATTAAATTAGAATCAATTAAATTACCAATTCTTAGTCTAAAGGATACTTTAACTAGTAAATCGTCTTCTGGAATATTTTCTCGACCTTCATCTTGTGAGATATTCATTAAATCAATTGTTGGTGGAGAAATATCCACTTTTTTGTTGAACACTGTCGACATTGATGTAGCTGCTGAACCCATCATTTGATTCATAGCCTCTTGAACAGCACTTAGCTGAATTTCACCTAAGTCTGGCTTCGGATTTAATCCATCGCCACCTAACATTAAATCAGCAATAATGGCCGCATCCGACTGTTTAATAACAAGTAAATTCATACCCGTTAAACCAATCGTATATTCTACTTGTACAGCCACATAGGGATGAGGAAATTCCTCTTCTAATTTATTACGATTAATCATTGAAATACTTGGAGTAGTAATATCTACTTTTTGACCTAATAACGCAGAAAGTGCTGTAGCAGAGCTACCAAATGAAATATTACCTACCTCACCTAATGCATCTTGTGCAAACGAATCAAGGTAATCCTCTACTCGTATTTCAGTTATTTCTTCATTTATAGAAGCATCAGTGCCGCTGTTGTTATCCCCCAACGTCTCGCCCCTTAATAGCGCTTCAATTTCTTCTTGGGAGAGCATTTCATCACTCATCTTCGTCTCCTCCTTTCAAAGGGTCGATAATTTGGATTGCTAGTTTTTTGCCTTGCTTACCTGGTTGAACAGTGAATTTTGGCAATGTCCCTACTTTCAATAGTAAAGGTTCTTCAATTTTTTGATTTAACTGTATAACATCGCCAACTTGCATTGTAAGGAAATCCTCAATGGTGATGTCAGTCAAACCTAATTCAACTGAAAGTGGTAATTGAGCTTGTTTCACACGTGTTTCAAGCATTTTTGTTTGCTCTGGAGACATCTCTTTTGTATTTGTTTGCATCCAGTAGCGAACTGAAAGATTTGGAACAATTGGCTCCAACACAACATGCGGGATACAAATATTAATCATACCGCTTGTCTCACCAATAATCGTATTTAACGAAATAACGACAACTGTTTCATTAGGTGAAATCATTTGTAAAAATTGTGGATTTACTTCAAGCTCCACTAGTATTGGATCAATTTCCGCAACATTTTCCCATGCCTCACGTAAATTGTCGAATGAGCGTTCAAAAAGGTTTGTCATAATTTTTGTTTCAATTTCTGTTAAGTTATCTACATTACTATGACTCGCCCCACTACCGCCCATTAAACGATCTAACATTGAATAGGCAATGTTCGGATTTATTTCCATCAATATATTACCATCTAATGGTGGCACTTCAAACACATTTATGAGTGTCATATTCGGAATCGAACGAACGAACTCTTCAAATGGTATTTGGTCTACTGATGCAACCGTAATCTGCACATAGCTTCTAAGCTGAGCAGAGAAGAAGGTTGTCAATAATCGTGCAAAATTTTCATGTATTCGGGTCAAACTTCGGATTTGATCTTTTGAGAATCGAAGCGCTCGTTTAAAGTCATATACTTTAACCTTACGTCCCTCGTCCTCCTTTTTTATGTCATCTGCTGACATTTCCCCAGTCGATATAGCGGAAAGCAGCGCATCTATCTCGGATTGAGATAACACATCTCCTGCCATTTGCCCACCTCCATTTCAAGCAGTTTCTGTTTTATTGAGTGATGAAGGAGGTAAAATATACTTCCTGAACTTCTCCCTCTTGCATCAATTCATTCAATCTTGTTTTTAATGATTTTTGGAAAATTTGTTTCCCTTGCTTACCTTCTAAATCCTTTTGCTCCATTTCAGAAAGCTCTTGAATGGCAATGTTTTGCACTTGGAAAACACGCTTTGTTAATTCAGCAGCAGAATCTTTACTTGTCGTTTGAATTTTTAATGACAAGCGCACAACTCTTTTATCCGAAAGATTTGTCGTGATTTCGGGAATTTCCACTGATGCCTCTACAATCTCATCAATGGAGGGTTCAACAGATCCTGTCGGTTTATTAAATTGTGTAAGCAATACAAACAAAATAACCCCAACAAGTATTACTGCTACTAGTAAAATAATAATCATCGTTAACATTTTATTATTCTTCATCTTTTTCACCTCGTAGATGCGGGTTGGATAGTATTTGTATATTGTTATAAAAGGCAGTTACCTTTTGTCGCACCTCATCTTCACTCTCTAAAACAATTAATTTTGTTCCAGTTGTTAAAGTAATCGTCGTATCTGGAAATGATTCGACTGTTTCTATGTATAAAGCATTTAATGTGAATGCTTTGCCATTAAGACGTGTTAGTTCAATCATTGAATTAGGGCCGGGTCTGGTATGAGAGCCGGCCCGACCCTCCCTCATATGAAAATATGTTTTGTAATACGCCCGTTATAAATTAAAGGACTACACGATCATTATCGTTTTAAGTTTACTAGCTCTTGCAACACTTCATCTGAAGTTGTAATAATACGTGTATTTGCTTGGAAACCACGTTGAGCAACAATCATTTCTGTAAATTCTTCAGATAAATCTACGTTGGACATTTCTACAGTCCCGGGAACTACTTTACCCATCCCTGCAACAGTGGCTACCTGTGCATAAGCAGCACCAGAGTTAGATGTTTGTTGATAATAATTTCCTCCAACTTTAGCAAGACCACCAGCGTTCGGGAATTTAGCCATAACGAGCTGTCCTGCCCATTTGCGATTTCCGTTTAAGTCTACATATTCAACCGTACCATTAGGTCCTATTTGGATCTCTTTAGCCGTTGTTGGGATACGAATTGGGCCTACATCTCCCTCATCAGGGTCTAATACACCATCATCGTCAAATAAGTTTGCACCTTCATCACCTGAAGCAACGGGTGCATCATCTGGATTGATACCATCATCATCAGCTTCCATAACGATTTCATCTCCAGCAGTAACGCCCACTAGATATTTACCATCAGCATTGACTAGATAGCCATTGCTATCCATATAGAAAACACCATTACGAGTAAATAGGGTATTGTTAAAACCTTCTTCATCAATAAAGCCACTATCTGGGTCTGGAGCTCCATTTGCATCAGCAACCATGAAGAAGCCATCTCCTTCAATCCCTAAGTCAAGTCCACGACCAGTTCCCTGTAGTGAACCGCCACCATGTATCGTATCAATAGCAGCCAATTGCGCACCTAAACCAACTTGTTGTGGGTTAACGCCTCCTCGAGTAGCTGTTGCTGCAGATGCACCAGCTTGTGTTTGAGACATTAAGTCCTTAAAAAGAACACGACCTTTTTTAAAACCAACCGTATTAACATTTGCGATATTATTACCAATAACATCTAGCTTTGTTTGGAAGTTTTTAAGACCTGAAATTCCTGAATACATAGAACGTAACATAAGTTTTCGTTCTCCCTTCGTTTTTTATAGGTGTGCCTCTATCAATCAGCATCACCAAGGCTTCCTTACATAAGAAGGTCCAGCCTTTAAAGTACAATCGTGCCATCGATATTTGTAAATAACTGTTGTTTTGCTTCCGTGCGATCCATTGCTGTAATGACAGTCGCGTTTTTAGCACTGACGATTAAAGCTGCTTGATCCATCAAGACTAATGGTTGTTTGACACCTTTTGAGTGTGCTTCAAATACCTTATCCGATACAACCTGCCATTCTTGTTCAGAGATGTCAATTTTACGTTCAACTATACGTTCATGTGCATGTTTACTTACCTTCAGCTCTTGTTTTGTAGCTTCCTGTAAATGGGCTTTAAACGATTGCTGTGATGTAATTGGCGTAGGTTGTGCTGTGCGAATAGATGGATGCAAGGGTACACGATGAATTGAAAACTTATCCATCACTTTTCTCCACCTTTATTCGCTAATGACTGTAAAATCTTTATCCGTTAATTTTTTATCATTGTCTAATACGTAATAAATAGCGCCATCATTTTTTGATACAGAGACGATTCGCCCTTGTAGTTCTTGATCGCCATCTTTATACGTAACATTTTTCCCAATCAATTTGCTTGCCTGTGCAAGTGGGGATTCCTGTGCGGTATTATCGCCATTGGCATTTGTTCCAGACCCACCTAGGATGGCTGAAATATTACCAGGAGTTATTTCTTTCCCACCAGCTAATATGAACACTACATTGCCATCTACAAATTTTAACGATTCAATAACCCCTGTTCCTTCATTTACAACAGGGTTCCCTTTATCATCTTTTTCTTCAGTAATTTCATGCCACTTAACTTCCTTGCCAACAAAGGTTGTATAACTCATCATTTGTGTTTGTTGCTGTGATGCCAATAACGACTCCATTGCCTTTGTCATATTTTGCATTTGTTCTAAAGAAGAAAATTGTGCCATTTGAGAAATGAATTCTCGGTCATCCATTGGATTTGTTGGATCCTGATGCTGTAATTGTGTAATTAACAATTGTAGAAAAGCATCCTTACCTAGCTCACTATTACCTGTTTGCTTTGTTGGTTTTTTATAATTTGAGTAGTAAAGATCATCTGTTATAGCTGTATTTGTCGCTTTTGTTGTTGTATCTGCCATTTTTACACCTCCTCACTAATTAAATATTCATTAAAGGTCTTACCTTCTTCGTCCTCACTACCATTTTGTTCCTGTTCTTCATCCTGTTGCTGCTTAAAGAAATTATTGAAGAAGCTTTGATCACGTTGTTGGCGATCAGCATCCTGTAGTGATTGTGCAATATCCAGTCGATCTACTTGAATGTTCTGCTGAACAAAAGCCTGTTTTAGCTGGTGTGCTTGACTATCAATTAACTCACGTCCATGAGCTGTAGAAGCAAGTATACGTGCTGTTAGAACACCATCATTTTGCACTAGTTCAATACGAACTGTCCCTAAATTTTCTGGATATAGTTTAATCGTTAAACGTGTTATACCCTGTGCATTAGAAATCTGTGCTCTATTGATTATGGCTTGCATTTCTTTTAATAAAGCCTCTGACTGGGCAGGTTTGGCAGTTGGTAATGTGACATGGAATGTGTCTGGTTTTGTTTGCACTGTTTGTGGTGTAACCATTTCATTCGTGCTTGTCTCACTCTGCTTCGTCACTTGAACTTGTTGAACCACTTGTTGGAAGCCTTGTAATGGCAATGTGACAGTTGTTTTAGTCGTTGTTACCTGTAGCTCCCCTAGTTGCGTTTGTAATGATGATAAAACACTTTTTACTGTAGTTAACAAGCTTTCTTGAGAAGCTGTTAAGTCGGTTTTCTGTCCTACTAATTGTGCCAGCTTCAATACTTGAAGCAGTTGGGTTGCCTCTTTTGGTGTAACTTGCCCTTCACCTTGTAACGCAGCGCCTAGTTGTGCTTGTAGTATCGGTGCTTGCGCATCTACTAATGTTAATAGCTCCCAAACATCACTAGCTTCCTTTTCTTCGCCTAATAGCTGTTGCACTATTTTTTGGAGTTGCTCTGCATCAATACCTAATGCATGCAGTATATTTTCTAAATTAAGCATTTCATCCATTGCCACTGCTTTACCGTCTTCACCAAGTTGTAGCATTAATAAGCCATCATCGTGAGGGATACCTAGTATATCTAGTACTTCTTCCATTGACTCAGCATTTAAAACCGATTGTAAATCAGCTAATTCATTTGTTGCTGTTGCCTGTGAAGATTCGTTTGTTTGAGTTGTAGAAGACATTATTTTGCCAAATACAGACCCGAACTTCGATGAATTATCCTTATTTGATATACTATTGATCTTCCCTTCTGAGCTACTACCCGTTGTAGGTTTTGTCGTTGCAGTGTTAGTAGGTACTGACTTAGTAATCATTTGCATCATTGCTATATCCACTTTTTCTCACCTCCTTTCATTCACCCTATTGTTTAGCCATTAGTTCCGTATATTTTGCTGCATCTTTAGCATCCATTTTCTCTAAAATAGCCGCTAATTTATCAGGTTTTAAATTCGTTAAAATTCGCAGTGCTTCCGTATCACTCATATTGATTAGTACAGGCGCCGCTGCTTTCGGAGACATCTTATCAAACGTTGATAAAATATCGCTGAAATCACGCTTTACATCATCTTGCTCTCGATTTAATTTTTCAATTTCAAATTGAAGCTGTTCTTTTTCTGTCATTAACTTCTCTTTTTCAGTTGTTGTAGTATCCAATTTTTTTTGTAGCTGTGTAATTTCTGCTTCTTTGTCTTGTATCTCTGCCTGTAAATTGACTATTTTAGAGTCGTTTTGAACGACTGCATCTTTTGCTTGTTGTTCTTCTGATGGAACAAAAGGTAAACTACCTATTGCCTTTTTTCCTAAATCAAAGACATTCGTATTCATTAACGTTGCCACAACAAGTAAAACTGCTACTACAAACATAATTGGTAGTACAATCCAAGAAAAAAACTTTAGGAAGCCCCCCGTTTTTTTCTTTGGTTGCACTTCTGCTAACTCTGCTGTCAATCGGTTGTCTTTTTTTGCCATGAAATCACCTGATTTCTCTCTTGTTATACGTTTGCAATGAAATTTCATCTAAAAAAAGGCTTTCTACACGATCTTGCTCTTGTTGAAATTGTTTAAAATCCTTTTCTCTCATTTTTTCAAATTTACGTACTTCCAAGTTTTTTTCTAATAATTTTTCTTCGTGCCAATTCATTTTTGCACGAGCTTGTATTACTTTCTGTTGCACATCTGCAATTGTTTTTTCAAGACTATCAATAAAACGACTATAGTGATGAATTTCATCAATAGATGAGCCGATGGTTAAGCGCTCCTGCTGAAACGCGATTAGGTCTTCTTTCTTTTTTAGCAAATCATATAATCTGGTTGCTATTTCTTCAAAAGAACGGACAGATTCTTTATAAGCCATTTCAGTTTCGTTTTTTTCTTGCTCACGAATGGTTAACACCTTTTCAAAACGATACACATAACTGACCATCTATCTTGCACCACCGTTCGATAATGTTATTAACTCATTGACACTTTCTTCTAATGTCACTTTGTCTAAGTAGCCTTGTTTAAGATAAGTTGTAATGAGCGGTTCATAATTAATTGCTTCATCAATTTCTTTCGACGTTCCTCTTTTGTAAGCGCCAATATTGATCAAATCCTCAGATTTGTCATATGTATAATAAAGTTCTCTTAATCGTTCAGCCGCTTTTTTATGCTCTGGCTCTGCAACATGATTCATCAAACGGCTCACGCTCTTTAAAACATTTATGGCTGGATATTGACCTTTATTGGCGAGGTTTCGATCCAATACAATATGGCCATCTAAAATCCCTCGCACAGTATCAGCAATTGGTTCATTCATATCGTCACCATCTACTAATACGGTATAGAACGCTGTTATTGAACCTTTTTCATTGGTTCCTGTACGTTCTAGTAATTTAGGCAATATCGCAAATACTGATGGCGTATATCCTTTTTGCGCAGGTGGTTCGCCTGTCGCAAGTCCAATTTCACGCTGTGCCATGGCAACACGTGTAACGGAATCCATCATCAACATGACATTTAAGCCTCGATTTCTAAAATATTCGGCGATTGCTGTTGCTGTAAATGCTCCTTTAATCCGCATAAGTGCGGGTTGATCTGAAGTGGCTGCAACGACAATGGAACGTCTTAAACCTTCAGAGCCTAAATCACGCTCGATAAATTCACGAACCTCACGACCACGCTCTCCTATTAGAGCAATTACATTCAAATCCGCTTGGGTATTTCTCGCAATCATACCTAGTAACGTACTTTTTCCGACCCCAGAACCAGCGAAAATACCAACACGTTGACCATTACCAACCGTTAACATGCCATCAATTGCCTTCACACCCACTTCTAGTCTTTGATCAATCGGTGGACGAGTTAGTGGATTCGGTGGGTCTTGCTCAGTTGGGACTGTCATTAGCCCCTTTGGCAATATGGAACCATCAATTGGATTTCCCATAGAATCTAACACTTTTCCAATTAATTCCGGCCCCACTTTTACTTCTAGTGGAGCACTAGTCCCTTCAACAAGACAGCCAATAGATATTTCACGTAAAGAGGTGAATGGCATTAAGACAACAATTTCATCTTTAAAACCAACAACCTCTGCTAATATGATTTGGTGACCATTGTTTACAGTTTCCACATGAATTTTACAAACATCACCTATGGAACTATCTGGACCTTGCGACTCAATCATCAAGCCGACAACTCTAGTTACTCTACCAAACTTTTTAAAAGTTGGCATATGAGGAATATGTTCGATTAATTGAGCCGTTTTCATCTAGATCATTCCTTACTCTCTAATATTTCATGTAGCTTCAATCTAAGTTCATTCAATTGTTCATCAATACTAACAACAATTCGACCATGGTTCGTTTCAATATAGCAATCCGTTTCATTGTCCAAATCTTCATTAACAAAAATCATAAATGGTACATCGATTGGGAACATTTCTGCTAATTCATCACGATTGGCAGTAATTAAAGCATGATAAGCTGGCGAGACATAGATTTTAATTTCTTTCATCTCCCTCGCTTCTTTCAACCCTCTGCGAACAATTGACACAAACAACTCATGATTATGTTCTAATGAAGTGCCTATAATTCGTTCTGCAGCGGTTAGGCCTAACTCTAAAATCACCGCTTCTTGATCATCAATATATTTTTGTGCATTTTCTGTCGCTTGAATAATTACTTCGTTTGCTGTTTGAAGTGACTTGGCCATCGCTTCATTGGCCTTGTTTACACCATCTTCATAGCCTTGTCCAAATCCCTCATCATAAGCTTCTTGAACTCGATTCGGTCTTTCTTCTTCCCAACCTAGCTTTATGTGTTCAAGCTCTTGGAAGTGTAGAGACTTTTCTTGCTCAAACATCTCACGCTCTGCTTGCAGAGCAGCTCTAGCTTCTGCAAGTAAGCGATCTCGTTCTGCCATTATTTCTGCCATCGTCGGTTGATGCTGAGACGAGATTTCATCTTGAGCTACTTGAATCGGTTCAAACATATCACGGATTTGTATTTCCTTGACATTATCGCTATCGGACTGTGTGTAAATAGAACGGATGATTCTAGACAATGACGTCATCTCCTCCACCACGAGCAATAATAATCTCTCCAGCATCCTCTAGACGACGAATAACGGCAACTATTCGGGATTGTGCCTCCTCTACGTCACGTAATCGTACAGGTCCCATAATTTCCATTTCTTCTTTAAATGTTTCAGCCATACGTTGTGACATATTGCGGAAAATAATATCTTTTACTTCTTCACTTGATACCTTCATTGAAAGTAATAAGTCTTCGTTTTCACAATCACGAATAACACGCTGAATGGAACGGTTGTCGAGCGTAACGATATCTTCGAACACAAACATACGTTTTTTGATTTCCTCTGCAAGTTCTGGATCTTGTATTTCGAGGGCATCGAGAATTGTTTTTTCTGTTTGTCGATCTACGCCATTTAATACTTCAACGACTGCATCAATACCACCAGTTTCAGTGTAATCCTGTGTAACTGTTGACGATAGTTTACGCTCTAACACAGATTCAATTTCACTAATAACTTCTGGTGAAGTCGACTCCATGACCGCAATACGTTTAGCAATGTCAGCTTGTACTTCTTGTGGTAATGAAGACAAAATAACACCCGCTTGCCCTGCCTCTAAATAAGAGAGAATCAGGGCTATTGTTTGTGGATGCTCATTTTGGATAAAGTTAAAGATTTGAGATGGATCAGCTCTTCGTGCAAAATCAAACGGACGCACTTGTAAAGAAGATGTTAGACGATTTATAATCGTTTGCGCTTGTTCCACACCAAGCGCTTTTTCTAATACTGTTTTGGCGTAACCAATACCACCTTGTGTGATATAGTCTTGCGCTAATGCGATATTATGAAATTCTTCGATAATCTCTTCTTTGACGTTTGATTCTACTTTTTTTACACTTGAAATTTCTAATGTTAAACGTTCAATTTCTTCCTCTGTTAAGTGTTTATAGACAGAAGCGGAAACCTCAGGCCCTAATGAAATTAACAAGAGAGCGGCCTTTTGTTTTCCGGTTAATTCCTTTTCTTTCTTGGACACAGCCGAACCTCCTAGTTAGTCTTCAGCAATCCAACTACGCAGTAACTTCGCAAAATCATCTGGCTTTTCTTTGGCCATTTTTTCAAGTTGCTTACGACGCATTGTAGCTTCCGTTTCAATTTCTTCATTAATATCATCAATCATTAATTCTTCTTGTTCTTCTAGGATACTTAGCTCTTCTTCTTCCTTCGCACGCTTACGAGAACGGATAATAAAGAATGCTAACAATAAGATAACAGCTAATAAGATACCGCCAATGACCCAAACCCACCATGGGATGACTGGTTTTTCGTCAGCAACTTCTGTCGCCTTACCGTATAACGGTTGTACAGATACTGCCACTTTTTCATCAATTTGCTCTTGTGTAAGTTCTGTTGCCACGTCTTTTGAAATCGTTGTACGAACAATTGTGCTTAAAATTTTCTCAATATCTTCTTGAACACCGTCTGGTAATGACGCTGCATCTGTCGCTGTCGGTGGTTCAACAATGACTTGAATTCCAATATCTTGAATTTTATAAGGGGCTTCTTGGATATCTTTACGTATACGGTTAACATCATTATTGATTGTTTCCTCTGTACGTTCATAATCACCGTTACCTGTTGTACCTTCGTTATAAGTAGTGAAGTTATCAGTAGTTGTTTCAGCTTCAGGTGTTCCAGCGGCTGCTGCTCCTCCTGTACCAGAATATTGCTCAGTAATTCGTTGAGCACTAATTGCGATACCTTCCATATTCTCCTCATCAACAGGTGTCACAAGGTTTTCTTCACGATTTTCTTTCTTGAAATCAATATCCGTTGTGACAGAAACCATCACTTTATCTTGTCCCATCAACGTTCCTAGCATATTTTGCACTTGACGTTGTAAATCACGCTCGACTAACTTTTTCATTTGCAATTGACCTTCAGCTGTCGTTGTGGAAGTTCCATCAGTAGTAGCAGCATTCAAATCAAAGTACTCTGAGAATTGATTAGAGATCACAATATTTTCTGTTTTTAAATTTGGTATACTTTTTGACACCAAATTATACATAGTAGTAATTTGCTGTTCTGTAAATTTATAGCCTGGGTCTGTATTTAAAACAATAGACGCCGTTGCCTCTCCTTGAACATCTGTAACGAATACCCCCTCTTCAGGAACAGTAATCATTACTTTCGCATCTTTTACACCTTCTAAATTTTTGAAAAGCTTAGCGATTTCAGTTTCAGTAGCTGCTTTTTTTAACAAGTTAAACTCATTATCTGTCATACCAAATCCTGAACTATTCGCAAATGAGTAATCAATTGTACCTGTTTGAGGATATCCCTCTGAAGCCAGCTGTACTAACAAGGAGTCTACTTGCTGTTCTGGCACTAAAATAGACGTTCCACCCGGAGCGATTTCATAGGTCACACCTTGGGAATCTAGCGCTTCCTTTACTTGCCCGATTTCTCTTGTTGATAAATCTTTATAAAGTGGAACATATGTAGTTTTTGAAGCAAAAAACGTCACAATTGCTGCTATTGCGATTACGCCTACTACGGAGCCAATCATAACTATTTTTTGCTTTTTACTTCGACTTGTCCAAAATTGACTGGTGTCGTTTTTTATTTTCGTCAATCGTTCATTCATTATGAATCCTCCGGTTATAGTGAATAACCTAGCCATCAATAATTTGCGAACATAATGAGTCCACTAAATTAGTGGTTATTAATCTAGATAAAGAAGCCTCTTTATCTAGATTAATAAAATTAAACACTCATTCGCATTATTTCTTGGTAAGCTTCAATCACCTTATTGCGAACTTCAATTGTTGCGTTTAATGTAACGCTCGCCTTTTGTGAAGCAATCATTACTTCGTGCAACTCCACATTTTCACCTTTAATTAGCTTTTGAGTAAACGTATCAGAAGTTATTTGCTGATCATTCACTTTTGCTATTGCTTCTTTCAACGAGTTCGCGAAGCTTTGTTGAGCTTCATAAGGTGTTGTATTAAGTTTATTTGTTTCATTTACAACCTGAGTAGGTGTCATTAGCGAAACGGACGAAATAGTCATTATGTATCTTCCTCTCTCCTTATTTATTTACCAATCTCTAAAGCCTTTGTAAGCATCGATTTATTCGCGTTAAATACAGTTACATTCGCCTCATAGGAACGAGTAGCTGACATTAAATCTACCATTTCTTTCAATGGATCAACATTTGGCATATTAACATAACCATCTGCATTTGCATCCGGATGAGTTGGGTCATAAACAAGTTTGAAAGGTGTTTCTTGATCTTCAGAAATTCGAGTAACTTTTACACCATTACCAACACCACTTTTTGCATCTTTACCAAGTGCTACATTTAAAAAATTTGAAAATCGTCCTTCTTGTGCTGATAATGTCACAGACTTGCGACGATATGGTTCCCATTCCCCATTAACTTGACGAGCGCGAGTAGTATCCATGTTTGCCATATTGGATGAAATGACATCCATGCGTAACCGTTGCGCTGTTAAAGCAGAGGCAGTGGTATTCATCCCGTGAAATATAGACATCTATTACTTACCTCCTTTTATAACGGTATTTAATGTGTTTAATTTTCCATTAACTCGGTCAATTAAAGCGTTGTAATAAATTTGATTCTCTGCTAATTTTGCCTGCTCAGCATCCATGTCTACAGCATTCCCATTATTTCTATATCGCAAGTTTTCGACATTATTGACACCAGGTGTAGATTGTCGAATCGTAAAATCATAATGTCTATTATCAGTACGATATGCAGAAATAGCTATATTCTTCTGTTCTGCCAACATATCCTTAAAACTAACATTTTTCGCCTTATAATTAGGCGTATCGACATTAGCAATATTATTTGCGATCGTTTTATGATTCAAAGTTGCATAGGAAAGTCCATTTTCCAGGCTACTAATAGTTCCTCCAAATAAATTCAAAACTGTTCACCTCATTTTATTCCAATCTATGTACTTGTTAATTTATCCAATAATACAATTGTAATTAAGATGATACCTAGTGTCTATTGTCTTTTGTCACTTTTTAATAGTCTATACGCCCTATTTTTTACGATGCCTAACCAGGACAAAACTTCTGTACCCTTTGTGCCTCTAGGCTTCAACGTTACTCAACTCATTTCTAGTTATTTTACACTATTTCGACAGTGTTTACGATTTTAGTATTAAATTTGCCTTTTTATGAGCTTTATCGCCTTTAATTCTTAATTTAAATTAAGGTCCCTTTTTACTAGTTCGACAATAGATAGAATATTCTTTAATTAACAACACACTACCTAATCGCCACTATCCTAAAGTAACATATAATGATTATTTTTGTGCTAATTGTATCGACAATTAATCGAACAAAATTAGGAGGAAAGAAATAAAAAACATTCATATTCTGCATTTTTGTATTTTTGCTAAAAACTCAAAGGATACTATGATCAAAATTGTAAATACTCCCCACAAAAAAAGCGCCCAGATTTAATCTAGACGCTTTCATTATCCTCTTAAAGGAGCAATTATTTCATTTTAATTTCTGCTAAAGCATTTAAGAATTTATCGTTTAGTACTTTAATATAAGTACCTTTCATACCTAAAGAGCGCGACTCAATGACACCAGCGGATTCCAGTTTACGTAATGCATTTACGATCACTGAACGTGTAATGCCCACTCGGTCAGCTATTTTAGAAGCAACAAGTAAACCTTCATTGCCATCAAGTTCTTCGAAGATATGCTCAATTGCTTCTAACTCACTGTAAGAAAGTGAATTAATCGCCATTTGTACGACCGCTTTGCTACGAGCCTCTTCTTCAATTTCTTCAGATTTTTCACGTAAAATTTCCATACCAACAACTGTTGCACCATACTCTGCCAAAATTAGATCATCATCTTCAAATTGTGAAGATAAACGAGCAAGGATTAATGTTCCTAAACGTTCGCCACCACCAACAATCGGTACAATTGTAGTTAAAGCGTTTTGGAATAAATCTTTGTTTTCTACAGGGAAAGCAGTATGTTCGTTATTAATATCTAAATTTGATGATGTTTCAGAAATTGCAAACAAGCTATGTGTGTACTCTTCTGGGAACTGTCTCTCTTCGAACATTTTTTTCATACGTTCATTTTCAATTTGTTGGTGAATTGAAATACCTAATAATTTACCTTTACGGCTCAAAATATAGACATTACTATCAATAATATCCCCTAATGTATCAGCCATTTCTTTAAAGTTTACTGGTTTACCAGCAGAAGCTTGAAGCATCGAGTTAATTTTACGTGTTTTTTCTAATAAATTCATTATATGTTCCTCCTAAAAATAATCCGAAGAGTATTTACTAAATATTCTAAAGTTTTTTTCTACTGAATGATACGAATCAGTTTTATCTTACAATATAAACTGTGACAAATCTTTGTTTTTTACTATACCCGCAAGTTTCTGATCAACATACGCAGCATTGATTGGAATGCTTGCTGGTGCAATTTCGGATGCCTCAAACGACAGTTCTTCAAGTAAACGTTCTAATATTGTGTGTAAACGACGGGCTCCGATATTGTCCGTTTCCTGATTGACTTCAGTTGCTATTTCAGCAATTCGTTCAACGGCATCTGTTGTGAAATGAATTTCTACGCCTTCCGTTTCTAACAATGCCTTATACTGCAAAATGAGTGATTGATCTGGTTCTTGTAAAATACGTACAAAATCTTGTTTTGTTAATTTTTCTAGCTCCACACGGATTGGGAAACGTCCTTGTAATTCAGGAATTAAATCCGAAGGTTTCGACATATGGAAAGCACCGGCAGCAACAAATAGCATATAATCCGTCTTCACCGCACCATACTTCGTTGTGACAGTAGAGCCTTCTACAATTGGTAAAATATCTCTTTGAACACCTTCACGTGAGACATTCGCCGAAGTATTTCCTTCTTTACTTGCAATTTTATCGATTTCATCAATAAAGATAATACCTGTTTGCTCAGCTCTAGTAATTGCTTCCTGCGCTACTTCATCGGCATCTATCAGCTTATTTGCTTCTTCTATTGTTAAAATACGACGTGCGTCCTTCACTTGAACACGACGTTTTTTCTGTTTTTTCGGCATCAAACTAGATAACATATCCTGCATGCCGCTATTAGCAGACATATCCATCCCAGTTCCTTGTAACGCATCAAAAATGGATGGGTTTTGTTCGGTTACCTCCACAGTAACCCACTCATTTTCTAATTTACCATTGCGTAAATCAATCGCTATTTGTGCACGTTTCGAGCGTACTTCAGTCTCATCTGAAGATGAATCTTCTGTTGATGGTTGTTCTTTCCCACCGAATAACATTTCAAACGGATTTTGCATCGCCTGTTTTTTACGTAATGAAGGCACCAATAGTTTCACGATTGCCTCATTTGCTAACTCTTCCGCTTGCTCCTTAACAGACTCCATCATTTCTTCTTTTACTAGACGGTGTGAAGCTTCCACTAAATCACGTACCATTGATTCAACATCACGTCCTACATAACCTACCTCTGTAAACTTTGTCGCTTCAACTTTTACAAAAGGAGCATTTGTAAGCTTCGCAATTCTTCTGGCAATTTCCGTTTTTCCGACACCAGTTGGACCGATCATCAAAATATTTTTCGGAATAACCTCAGCCTTCATATCCTCATGTAACAATGAACGACGATAGCGATTACGTAACGCGATGGCTACTGCTCGCTTAGCTTCATTCTGCCCAACAATATAACGATCTAAATGCTCAGTAATTTGTCTTGGCGTTAAATTTTTTTGTGTCATTAGTTCAGCGCCTCCACGATAATATTATGATTCGTAAATACACAGATTTCAGCAGCTGTTTCCAATGCTGCTTCAGCAATTTCGCGAGCAGTCATCGATTCACCTGCATATTTTTTCAACGCTCTACCTGCTGATAACGCATAATTTCCACCAGAGCCAATAGCCAAAATGCCATCATCTGGTTCAATCACTTCTCCTGTACCTGAAACAAGTAGTAATGTCGTTTTATCCATTACCAATAACATCGCTTCTAACTGACGAAGCATTTTATCACCGCGCCATTGCTTCGCTACTTCAACTGCTGCACGCTGTAAATTACCGTTATATTCATTCAATTTGCCTTCAAACATCTCAAAAAGTGTAAAAGCATCTGCAACGGAACCTGCAAAACCCGCAAGGACCTGCCCATTAAACAGACGTCTGACCTTCCTTGCTGTACCTTTCATCACAACTGCATTTCCCAATGTTACTTGACCATCACCAGCCATAGCACAGCCTCCGTTATGATGAACTGCAAATATCGTTGTTGCATGAATTTGTCCCATCTGCCTTCCTCCTTAGCTCTATTATGCCCTTGGATGAGCATTCATATATGTTTGACGAAGATGCTCTTTTGTTACATGTGTGTAAACTTGTGTAGAAGATAAATGTGAGTGACCTAATAACTCCTGCACCGTTCGCAGATCTGCACCATTATTTAATAAATGTGTGGCAAAAGTATGACGAAGCATGTGTGGGTAAATTTTTGTATGGAGTGAGGCCTTGTCAATCATTTCGTTTAAAATATGACGTACCCCTCGAGGAGTAAGTTCCCCACCACGCAAATTGACAAACAACTGCTGATGACTGGTTTTTTTCATCAATCGTGGACGAGCTTGCTCTATGTAGTCCTGCATTGCTAAACTCGCAAATTGACCAAATGGAATAATTCGTTCTTTTCGACCTTTTCCCATTACTCGTATGATTGAATAATGAAAATCTACATCCTCTACTTGAATTGAAGTCAGTTCACTCACACGAATACCTGTAGCATACAACAGCTCTAATATAGCTATATTTCTTAATGATTTCAAATCATCACCAGTATTCGCATCAAATAGCTGCTTCAATTCTTCTTCATAGAAAAAATTAGGTAATCTTGATTCTTTTTTGGGATGATAAAGAGAACGAAATGCTCCGTCATCTAATCCGTACTGTTTATTTAGAAAGCGAAAAAAGGAGCGTATCGAGGAAATTTTTCTAGAAATAGATGCCCTCGCTCTTTTTTCATCGTACAACTTTGTTACATAAAGACGTGCATGTATATATTCAACACTCGCTAAATCATTGATGCCCTCCGTTTGTAAAAAGGTTAAAAAATCTAGCAGGTCTGATTCATATTCTCGCACTGTATGAACAGAGAAGTTCTTTTCAACTTGGATGTAAAGCATGAACTGTTCGAGTGCATTTTGGGACGAAACTAACATGGAAAGATTCACCACCAATGATTTATTAATAATTTTCTCAAATTACCGACACTTGTAATATAACGAATAAACAATCCTTTGTCATCTCTTACAAATTTGTATCGTTTTTCATATCATTAATAAACATACATATTGACACTAAACCTATCTTCATAATATAGCAAGTGTAAATGGTTATATTTTGAGAAAATCTCCATACAAAATAATAAAATACGTCTAATTAAGCATTTTGTCTACAAAAAGAAAAAGCCTCTAAGAGTATATCAACTTTTAGAGGCTTTTGGCAATTAAATTGTTTGTGAATTCACAAAATTTCGAATTGTGCTTATTGCGCGCGTTGCATGCATCTCAGCACGTTCTGGTTTTGAACGACGACCAGGTGGTAACTCAGGGAATATACCGAAGTTGACGTTCATCGGTTGGAAGTTTTTCGACTGGGCTTCTGTTATATAACGGGCCATACTTCCTAATGCCGTTTCAAATGGGAAAACAATTTGCTCTTGTCCTAATGCTAAACGAGCTGCATTAATTCCAGCAATTAATCCACTTCCTGCTGATTCAACATATCCTTCAACACCAGTCATCTGACCTGCAAAGAAAATATTCTTTTGCTCACGGAGTTGATATGTTTTCTCTAAAACTTTCGGTGAATTAATGAATGTATTTCTGTGCATTACGCCGTAGCGTACAATTTCTACATTCTCTAAACCTGGGATTAACTGCAGTACTTCCTTCTGCGGACCCCATTTTAGATGTGTTTGGAAACCAACAATGTTGTAAAGCGTGCCAGCTGCATCGTCTTGGCGAAGCTGCACAACAGCATAAGGACGCTTTCCTGTTTTTGGATCTTCAAGACCGACTGGCTTCATTGGACCAAATAACATCGTTTTCTCTCCGCGAGATGCCATGACTTCAATTGGCATACAACCCTCAAAGTAAATTTCTTTTTCAAATTCTTTCAATGGCACAACTTCTGCTTCGATTAACGCTTGACGGAAACGATCAAATTCTTCCTTTGTCATAGGACAGTTTAAATAAGCCGCTTCACCTTTATCGTAACGAGACTTTAAATAAACTTTATCCATATCTATGCTATCTTTTTCGATAATGGGTGCTGCTGCATCGTAAAAGTATAAATAATCTAAACCTGTTAAACCTTGAATTTTTTCAGCTAGAGCTTTTGAAGTTAATGGACCAGTTGCAATAACTGTAATACCTTCTGGAATTTCTGTTACCTCTTCATGAATAACCTCTACAAGTGGATGGTTTTTCACAGTCTCCGTCACATATCCAGCAAACTCATGACGGTCTACCGCTAGCGCACCACCAGCAGGTACTGAGCATTGGTCTGCTGCCTTTAGGATAACAGAATCTAACATACGCATTTCTTCTTTAATTACGCCTACAGCATTCGTTAAGCCATTGGCACGTAATGAGTTAGAACAAACAAGTTCTGCAAATTTATCAGTATGGTGCGCTGGAGTTTGCTTTACTGGACGCATTTCATAAAGTTTTACTTTTACACCACGCTTTGCAATTTGCCATGCTGCTTCACTACCTGCAAGCCCTGCTCCTATTACATTTACTACTTGTTCAGTCATGTTTCTTACCATCTTCCTATCATTGAGTTGGCGCTTCTTCATAGTCACATTTCGTACATTGAATTTGCACACCTTTTTTTATCTTTTTCTCTACTAATAATGCACTACATTTTGGACATGGTCTACTAATTGGTTTGTCCCATGATACAAATTCACATTCAGGATATTGATTGCAACCATAGAATAGACGCTTTGTTTTACTTTTTCGCTCCACAATTTCGCCCGTTTCACAGGAAGGACATTTCACACCAATAGGTTTCATTATTGCTTTTGTATTTCTACAATCTGGGAAGTTTGAGCAAGCCATAAATTTACCATATCGTCCAAGTTTATAGACCATTGGTGATCCACATAGCTCACAATCCTCTCCAGCAGGTTCGTCTTTAATCACCACTTTTTCCATGGCTTCATCCGCATGTTTTACATGAACCTCGAAGTCTTTGTAAAACTCTTCCACAATCTTTTTCCATTGACGACTACCTTCTTCAATATCATCTAAATCTTGTTCCATTTTTGCTGTGAATTCGATGTTTATGATATCAGGGAAAAATTCTAGTACGAGTTGGTGTACGATTTCACCTAGCTCTGTTGGCATAAAGCGTTTAGCGTCTAATACAACATAGCCACGGCGCTGAATTGTATCGAGGGTCGGTGCATATGTGGATGGGCGCCCAATACCAAGTTCTTCCATTGTTTTAACAAGTCGCGCCTCGGAATATCGTGGTGGTGGCTGTGTAAAATGTTGTTTAGGCTCAATTTCGAGCGATTTTACTTGATCACCAATTTCCATCTCAGGTAAAAGCTTTGTCGTCTCTTCTGTTTGATCGTCCGTTCCTTCAATATATAGCTTCATGAATCCTGCAAATTTAACTTGCGAGCCATTCGCACGGAATAAAACATCACCATTTTGAAGATCTACTGCTACCGTATCAAGTATTGCTGGTGCCATTTGACTAGCGATAAAGCGCTCCCAAATTAAGCGATATAAGCGTAATTGATCTCGACTAAGAACTGTCTTTAATTCTTCAGGTGTTCGCATTGTGCTAGTTGGACGTATAGCCTCATGAGCATCCTGCGCATTAGAAGCCTTCTTCGTTTGTTTTATTTCCGTTGCAATATATTCTTTGCCATATTTACCATCAATGTAAGTAACTACTTCTGCTTTTGCGGTATCTGAAATACGTGTGGAATCGGTACGCATATAAGTGATTAACCCGACTGTTCCCTCTTTTTTTCCAATATCAATACCTTCGTATAATTGCTGAGCTAACATCATTGTTTTCTTCGCTCGGAAGTTTAATTTTCGTGCTGCTTCTTGCTGTAAGGACGATGTTGTAAAGGCAGGCGCTGCATTACGTTTACGTTCCTTTTTAGTTACATTGACAACATTAAAGTTTGTTCCTTTGACATCTTTTAATATCGCCTTTACTTGTTCTTCATTTGTTAATTTAATTTTTTCTTTACCATTCCCATAGTAAAGTGCATCAAATGTTTTTTTACCTTTTTCAAAAGCACCTTCAATTGTCCAATACTCTTCTGGTTGGAAGTTTTTAATTTCATTTTCCCGATCAATGATCATGCGTAGTGCTACAGATTGTACACGACCTGCTGATAATCCTTTTTTAACCTTTTTCCACAGAATCGGACTAATGTTATAGCCAACAAGTCTATCTAATATGCGTCTTGTTTGTTGTGCATCTACTAAATCCATGTTAATTGGACGTGGGTTTTTAAAGGACTCTATTATTGCATCCTTGGTAATTTCGTTAAATACAACACGACAATCTGAGTGAATATCAATGTTTAACGCAGTCGCAAGGTGCCAAGCAATCGCTTCTCCCTCGCGGTCTGGATCGGCCGCTAGATAAACTTTCTTCACTTTTTTAGCCGCAGATTTTAATTCCTGTAAAACAGGTCCTTTACCACGTATCGTAATATATTTAGGTTCAAAGTTATTTTCAGCACTAACGCCCATCTGGCTACGTGGTAGATCTCGTACGTGTCCAACCGACGCTTTTACTTTATATTTCTTTCCTAAATATCGTTCAATTGTTTTTGCTTTTGCTGGTGATTCTACAATCACTAAATAATCCGCCATCTATGTCTCCCCCTTAGCGAGGTCTATTACTAATTTTTTAAGTTACCTGTTGCAAAATGTATAACAGATTTTAAGATAATGCAACTTTTTTTCAATTTTTGTTAGAAAAGAGGTCTAGTGTTTCTAGGATTTGATGACCATTAATCACCGGAATTGCTCCCTCTAAAAGTAATTGATTTGTTCCTCTGGATTGCGCTACATCAATAGGACCCGGCACAACAAATACATCCTTACCCTGCTCTAATGCAAGCTCTGTGGTAATAAGCGTACCACTTTTTAACGCAGCTTCTGTCACAATTAAAGCTTGCGATAAACCACTAATGATTCGATTACGCATCGGAAAATGCCATTTTTCAGGTTTCATATAAGGTGGATACTCTGTCATTAATAACTGTTGCTCTGCCATTTGTTTAGCAAGTATATGGTTTTCTGTTGGGTAGAGATAATTAAAACCATGTCCAAGCACAGCAATTGTGTAACCACCCATATTAATTGTTGCCCTATGTGCCATCGTATCAGCACCTCTAGCAAGCCCACTAACGACCGTATAACCACGTTGAACAAGAGGTGGGACTATTACATCTATCGCTCTCTTTGAATACGCTGTAGCCTTCCTAGAGCCTATAATAGCTATCTGTTTTTTGTTTGTTAACAGGGAATACTGACCTTTCACATACAATACAGTAGGCGGGCTAGGTATTTCAAATAATTGCGCTGGAAAATAGGGATGATAAAACGGGATGGGGAAAATATTGGCCCGTGCATAGGCGTCTTCAAATGACTTTGTCATAACTTGTCGAAAACTTTGAGAGATTCGACATGCTTTGCTTGCCGATATTTGTAGAGCCTTTGCTATCTCATCATAATGAATGTCTTCAAAAGTGTTTAAAATATTCACTGGGGACAATAACTGCTGAAGTTTTTGGAGTGGTAATGGGTATACATAATGTAAAGCTAGTAATCTCTGTGTATCTACTGCAAGGATCATTTAACAAACCTCCTTTATAATAGAAGAAAATAAATGACCGCAGGATAATTTCAACACAACTATTTTATCTACTATTTTTAACACTCGCCACAAAATCGTCAGCTTCTTCACTGTAAGTAGGGAATAGGTTACATGAAGTATGGTAAACTGTGTAAAAATAATGAAAAAGATGTAGCCACAATGTGCTACATCTTCCATTTTAATGGGTTTTACACTTTTCGTATAGCCCTTTTTCTTTAATTACTTTAATTAGTGTTTCACCAATTACAGATGGCGTTTCCGCTACTTCGATGCCAGCTGCGTTCATTGCTTTAATTTTCTCTGCTGCTGTTCCTTTACCACCAGAGATAATAGCGCCAGCGTGACCCATGCGTTTTCCTGGAGGTGCAGTTTGTCCACCAATAAAGCCAACAACAGGTTTCGTCATATTTGCTTTAATCCATTCAGCAGCTTCTTCCTCAGCTGTACCACCAATTTCACCAATCATTACTACAGCGTAAGTTTCTGGATCATTATTAAATGCTTCAAGAACATCGATAAAGTTCGTACCATTGACAGGGTCTCCACCGATTCCAACAGCCGTTGTTTGACCAATACCAGCTTGTGTTAATTGGTGTACTGCTTCATATGTTAATGTACCAGAACGAGAAACAACTCCTACATGACCTTTTGTATGAATATAACCTGGCATGATACCAATTTTACACTCATCAGCTGTAATAACACCTGGACAGTTTGGACCCACTAGGCGAGTCTTTTTACCTTCCATATAACGTTTAACTTTAACCATATCAAGGACAGGAATATGCTCTGTGATACAGATTGTTAATTCTAATTCAGCATCAACAGCTTCTAAAATTGCATCTGCTGCAAATGGTGCAGGCACATAGATAACTGAAGTTGTAGCACCTGTTGCAGCTACAGCTTCCGCTACTGTATTGAAAACAGGAACTCCCTCGATTTCAAGTCCACCTTTACCTGGTGTTACACCTGCTACGATTTTAGTGCCATACTCAAGCATTTGCTTCGTATGGAAAAGAGCCGTTTCGCCCGTAATCCCTTGTACAATTACCTTCGTATCTTTGTTAATAAATACAGCCATTGTTCTCCCTGCCTTCCTTAGCCTACTAGTCCCACAATTTTTTGTGCACCGTCAGCCATTGAATCCGCTGCAACGATGTTTAAACCAGATGCATTTAAAATTTCTTTTCCAAGCTCTACATTTGTACCTTCTAAACGTACAACTAATGGCACAGCTAAACCGATCTCTTTGGCAGCTGTCACAACACCCTCAGCGATAATATCACACTTCATAATTCCGCCAAAAATGTTAACGAAAATGCCTTTTACGTTTGCATCAGAAAGGATAATTTTGAAAGCCTCAGTTACTTTTTCAGCTGTTGCGCCGCCTCCTACATCTAGGAAGTTAGCAGGGCTTCCGCCATAATAGCTAATCGTATCCATCGTTGCCATAGCAAGACCAGCACCATTTACCATACAGCCAATGTTACCATCTAATGAAATATAGCTTAAATCGTATTTTGATGCTTCAATTTCTTTTGCATCTTCTTCGTCGAAATCGCGTAATTCGACAATATCCTTATGTCGATATAATGCATTGGCATCAAAATTGAATTTAGCATCTAGTGCCACTACTTCGCCTTGTCCAGTCACAACAAGTGGATTAATCTCTACAATTGATGCATCTTTGTCGATAAATGCTTGATATAAGCCTAACATTAATTTAACAGCTTTCCCTACAAGGTTTGCTGGAATATTCATATTAAACGCCATACGACGTGCTTGGAAGCTTGTTAATCCAACAACTGGATCTACTACTTCTTTGAAGATTTTTTCCGGATTTGTTTCCGCTACTTCTTCAATATCCATACCGCCTTCTTCAGATCCCATCACCGTAACACGAGATGTTGCACGGTCTAATACAAGACTTAAATAGTATTCTTTTTGGATATCAGAACCTTCTTCAATATACAAACGTTTTACTTCTTTTCCTTCTGGACCTGTTTGATGAGTCACTAAAATTTTCCCTAATAAGTCTTTTGCGTACGTACGTACCTCATCAAGGTTTTTAGCGATTTTTACACCACCTGCTTTACCGCGTCCACCTGCATGAATTTGCGCCTTGACTACTGTTACATTTGCGCCAAGTTCCTTCGCTACTTTCACTGCTTCATCAGGGGAAAAAGCAACTTTTCCGTTTGGTACAGCTACACCATATTTTCTCAGAATCTCTTTCCCTTGATATTCATGGATATTCATAATACATCCTCCCATCAAACATTTGCGTAGAATTGTTTTACTAACATAGACTATTCTAACGAAACATTCTGATAAAGTCTACACTTTGTCTTTAGTTCGAATTTTCTCTCTTATTATGACGCTTTTTTCTATTTTGTGTACTAAAACAGCTTACTAAAACAGTCAGAATACTTCATTTTTTCTGTATTTTCTTGCATGTTGTTGATCTAAACGATAAATAAATGCAAAAACCTCTGCCACCGCCTGATATAATTCTTCAGGAATGGACTCATTTAAATCTAATTGACCAAGCAACTGTACAAGGTTAGGATCCTCATAAATCGGCACATTATGCTCATTTGCACGCGCTAAAATATTTTCGGCAATTTTCCCTTTTCCCTTTGCTACAACAGTCGGACTATCAAATTGTCCTAATTTATAAGTAAGCGCAATTGCCTCTTTTCGAGTAAACTTTTCTTCGCTCATACGCGGATATCCACCCCACCTTGCTCTTCTCGCTGTTCTACTACAGGACTTATCTTCTCTGTTTGACCTTTGTCAAATTGTTTAATAAAAACGCCTGATAGTTGATAATTTTTTTCAGCCAACCCTTCTTTTAAGGCTACTTTTAATGGCTCCGCAAGTGACTGAATATCAACATTTTCATTAAATACCGTTACTGTAACTACTCTATTTTGAACCTGCATATCAATAACCGTTTCTTGCATTGATGCCATTTGTAAATAAAATAATACCCGTGCGTAGTTAGCATCAATTTTGCCATCATCCTTCATGCGGCCATTCCATTGTAATGTTGCATCCATCTTCTTGCCGAAAAATTCTAGTGGGACTTGCATAACGAGCTGATGCTGATGGCCATTTTCTCCTGAAGATAGTTGCATACCATTCATACGTGTCATCAACATTTCTGCTGCTTCCCTCATTTGAGGTGTAATAGAAGTTTCCTGCAATAATGTATGGAGTTGTGGCTTTAATTGATGTGCAATCATTTGTAAATCCGCTGACTTGCTTGCAAGTGTCGCCTCATAACTAATCCCTAAATTTTTTAACACGGTTTTCAGGGCATGCTCCATCGCCTTACTATCCATAGAATTTTGCACAAGAGCATCTGCTTGTGTCACTATTTGCTGTATAAAAGGCTGCTTGGAATCAATGCTTTTTTGCACAAGGTTACGCATGAATGCTTCATTCTGTAATGGAGAATTTACCTCTTGCCTAAATAGGGATAATAAATGATCTTTCACCGAAAGTGCATTCGTATCCTGTGTAAATAAACGATCAGCTGTATTTTGGGCAAACGCTTTTAACAATTGTTCCTGCATTTGTTTAGCAAAAACTTCTACTGTTTGCTTGGTTACAGGTAACTGACTAAAACGGTCGATCAATTGGTTCACCTGTTGCTTTTGCTCATTTGTTAAAAAATTTTGGTTCACTGTCCATGTTTTCAACTGCTCAATTAGCTGACTAGCATTTTCAGGTTTTGAAGCAAGGATCGTTTGCACAACTTGGCCTGCCTGTTGCATTGGTTGTGCTGCTTTTGGGTCATTGCTATTCGTCCAGTTTTGTAATGTTGCTTGTTGCGGAAATATACCTGCCTCCTTTAACACTGTTAAGGCTTGCATTTTCTCACTCATCGTCGCGGCATCATTCGTTAAGCTCTGTATAGCTCTAGCTAAAATTAGACTGCCTGTTTCAATTTCAAAGGGCTTAGCGATTGCTTGTAACTGCTGCATTAAATTTTGCTTAATTGCTTCAGGTAAAGCTGTATCTCTTGCTAAAAGCTGCGCGAAGTTATCCATAGTCGTAGTCATACCAGATGTCTTTTGCCCACTTTGTAAGGCTTGAAAAACATCATTAGTCATTGGCATTTTAAGCTCTACCATTTTTTGAATGACTTGTAGTGCATCCGCTTTTGAAACGCCTTCTGGTAATGCCTTTAACCACATTTCTGCCTGCATTAGTTGCTCTTTGGAAATAGGTAACTGTTCCTTCATAAAATGCCCCAACAACTGTTGCATCTCTGTCGTTTTAGGTAAATTCATGGATTCCAGTAGCTGATTGATTTGTTGATTTGGAGAAGATGCTTGTGCCATCGGTCCCGTGACCACTTTTAATTCTGTTTGTGGATCTGTTCCTGTTACCTGAAAGAAATGGGCATCACCAGCTTTTAATGGAACTTCTAGTTTTGCTATAAATTTTTGATTGCCTACTTGTATCTCCGCCATCTGATCTGGATATAATTGCTTAATTGTGCCGTGAAATACTTGTCCTTGTTTTAAAGTAAGTGGTTGATTTGTTGCATTGATCGCATTTTGTTGCAGTTGAATCGGATTAAATGATGTGGCTGTCATATACATACTCCTTTCATCAATTACTCCTCAGTGTAATTGGCAATACATTATTTTATCCTTAATGAAACATGGATTTAATTGGTTCAAACGATTTACGATGGTGAATAGTCGGTCCGTATTCTTCCAGTGCTATTAAATGCTGCTTTGTACCATAGCCCGCATGTTGCCCAAAGCCATACATTGGAAAATCTTTATCTAATTGTTCCATATAATCGTCTCGGGCTGTTTTAGCTAAAATGGATGCAGCTGCTATTGCTAAGCTCTTGGCATCTCCTTTGATAATCGAATCCTGAGGGATCGAAATGGGTAAAGTCATGGCATCTACTAATACAACATTAGGCCTCGTCGATAGTGATTCTACACTTGCTTTCATTGATTGTTTGGTTGCCTCGTATATATTCAGTGCATCAATTTGTTGGGCCGATTGAAAATGAATAAAATAACTAATAGCATGTTCTTTAATTAAGGTTGCGAAGGCATTTCGTTTATCCTTTGATAATTGCTTCGAATCATTTAATCCTACAAGTGCCTCACAATTTGTCGGTAAAATAACAGCTGCAGTCACCACCGGGCCCGCTAGTGGTCCACGCCCTGCTTCATCTACACCTGCAATGAATGTATCTACTCCTCCATAGCTTAAATCGAAAGCGACTTTTGCTTGATGTTCTTGCAGTAATTGACGTTTTTTTTCTTGTCTCTTTTGCCAAGTCAGCCATGCCTTTTGTACGCCCGCTCTTTCATCCTCTACAATTTCTTTCATCCAATCTTGCCATTCCTCCGCATCTTTCAATGCAGTTGTAATTTCTTTAATGGTTTTCATTGTGTACTCCTTCTTGCTTCTACTCATTAAAACTATATCATTGATCAGTTCTTTATGTAGTCTCTTTAACTTGTAAACTATTTTTCTCTCTATAGTCATTATCGGTAAGAAAATTCATTCCTAAAAGAAAAACTGTCACAAAAGATCATGTGACAGTTTTGAAACTTATAATTGTTCTGCTTCTTTCTCAAGCTGTTCATCAACAAAATCAAAGGTTAATTTACCTAACTGTAAGCCGCGTATATCACGAACAATTAGCTGAGCTACTTGATCATAATCAATTTCTCCACCTGCACCAAATACACGACGCAGTTTTCCAATATGGTCAAAAGTATCTACTAACTCTTCATGAATAAATTCTAAACTATAACGCTCCTCCATACGCTTTGGATAATGAGCAGATAAAAAGCGCAAGCCATAGACAGCTAAATCTTCCATATTCGTGATGGTATCCTTAATAGCACCAGTTAAAGCTAATTTAAAGCCCACTTCTTGATCCTCAAATTTTGGCCATAAAATACCTGGCGTATCCAACAGTTCAAGTTCTTTACCTACTTTGATCCATTGCTGCGCTTTTGTCACACCTGGTGTATTTCCCGTTTTAGCAATATTTTTTTTCGCTAATCGATTAATCAGTGTGGATTTCCCAACGTTTGGTATTCCAACAATCATGGCACGAATAGCTCGAGGTTTCATGCCTCGTGACTTCATACGTTCAAATTTTTCTTTCAAAATTTCTTGTGCTGCTTTTGTTACTTGCTGTAAGCCCTTACCCTCAAGCGAATTAATCGCTACCGCTTTATGACCACGCTGCGCAAAATATTCTACCCATTTGCGTGTTTCTTGCTCGTCCGCCATATCCGCTTTATTTAAAATTAAAAGACGAGGTTTTTGATTAATGACTTCGTCAATCATCGGATTACGAGAGGATAGCGGTAAACGCGCATCTATTAATTCAAATATAATATCAACAAGCTTTAATTTTTCCGTTACTTCACGTCGGGCTTTCGCCATATGCCCTGGAAACCATTGTATCGTCACAACTATACCTCCTAAACTAAAAGAAAAAGGGAGTGATTATGCTCTCCCTTTCATGCTTACTTTACAATTTTTATGTCACTAAACGGCCAGAAAATCAAACTAGTGTTACCGATAATTTCCTTTTGTTCAACAAGGCCAATGTGTCGACTATCTTTACTATTTCGACGATTATCCCCCATGACAAAAACATATCCTTCAGGAATAGTGTCCAAGGAAACATCGATGTCTTTTAAGGTAAAGTCTTCTGTTAAAGTTCCCCCGTTAATTTGCTCTTTATAAGCATCTAAATAGGGCTCGTCAATTGGATCACCATTAATATACAATTGATCGTCCTTATATTCCAATGTATCTCCTGGCAATCCAATTACACGCTTTATGTAATTTTTTTGTTCAGGTGCATGAAACACAACGATGTCAAAACGTTTTGGTTCACCTATTTTATAACCAATTTTATTCACGATCATTCGGTCGCCATCTTCAAGGGTTGGCATCATGGACTCACCATCAACTGCAATGGGTGTAAATAAAAAATATCGAATAATTGCAGCAATCGCAAATGCAATTAATAGTGCTTTTGTCCATTCCCATAATTCATTCTTTTCTTTCACTTGTTTTTCCATCGAGAATGCCCCCTTGTCTAACACCATTTTAGATGATAGTGAATTAAGTTGACAAGCAAAAAGAAAAGGGGCTTGAACACAAGCCCCTCACTTTTAAGTCATAATTATCGAATTTCTTTAATACGAGCAGCTTTACCACGTAGGTTACGTAGGTAGTAAAGTTTAGCACGACGTACTTTACCACGACGTACAACTTCTAAGTTAGCGATTTTTGGTGTGTGTACAGGGAATGTACGCTCAACACCTACACCGTAAGAAATTTTACGAACTGTGAAAGTTTCGCTAATACCGCCACCACGACGTTTAATTACTACACCTTCGAAAAGTTGGATACGTTCACGAGTACCCTCTACTACTTTCACGTGTACCTTAACAGTATCACCAGGACGGAAAGCTGGTAGATCAGTGCGAAGCTGAGCTTTTGTAATTTCTGTAATAATGTTTGACATTGTTTTCTCTCCTTAGACAGATGCTCTTGCACGCATTCTATGCCACAGCGGAACACCGTAATTCAGTACTTCACATAGAAGTACAGATTAGATGTTACCATAAATAAAGCAGGCAATCAAGCATCTTGATGATTGTTTTTTAGTTTTTCTAGATACAATTTTTGCTTGTCTGTTAATGGATATTGCTCCAATAAGTCGGGACGGCGCTCAAAAGTTCTTTTCAGCGATTGTTCCTCTCTCCATTGCTCGATTTTGGCGTGATTCCCCGATAATAAAACATCAGGTACCTTCATTCCACGAAACTCTGCAGGTCGTGTATAATGCGGGTGTTCAAGCAGACCCGTTGAAAACGAATCCTGTATATGAGAATCTTTTTGTCCCAATACACCTGGTAACAGTCTGACCACACTATCAATAACGGTCATGGCTCCTAATTCTCCACCGGTTAACACGAAATCACCAATTGAGATCTCATCTGTCACGAGGTGCTGACGTATACGTTCATCATAGCCTTCATAATGACCACATAGAAAAACTAATTCCGTTTCTTGTGCTAGCTCTTCTGCTTTTTTCTGAGTAAATCGTTCACCCTGAGGACACATTAAAATGATGCGTGGCTGTTTCCCAGCAGTTATAGTCTCTACTGCACTAAACATAGGCTCAGGCTTTAATACCATACCCGCACCACCACCATACGGATAGTCGTCAACTTGATTGTGCTTGTTCCCTGAATATGCGCGGATATCCGTTACCTCTAGCTTTACAGCACCCTTTTCTTGAGCTTTCTTTAAAATGGATGCTCCAAAAACGCCTGAGAACATATCAGGAAACAGACTTAATACATGAATATTCATCATAATAAGCCTTCCATTACATGAATTACTATTTTTTTATCTACAACATCAATGTCTTTCACGATATCTTCTATATAAGGGATGTAGTGCTCCTTCTTTGAGCCTTTGACTACCCACACATCGTTTGCCCCTGTTTGCAGGATATCCGTCACAAGACCAATTGTTTCGCCATCTTCAGAAATAACTGTACAGCCTATTATTTCATGGAAAAAGAATTCATTTTCTGTAAGTAGATCATCTGTCAATTGATCTTTTGTCACTTTTAGCATGCCTTCTTTAAACGGTTCTACAAGGTTGATATTGCTCATACCTTCAAATGTTAATAAAATAAAGTTTTTATGACGACGCACCGATTGAATCGTTACCCATGTCGGCTTCTTATCGTCCTTTTTAAAGGCAGCAAGCTTATTTCCTACTGCAAAACGTTCTTCTTCAAAGTCTGTTGTCGATAACACACGCACCTCACCACGAATGCCGTGTGTATTAACAATACGACCTACATTAAACCATTCCATTTAACTTTCACCTCGTAAAAAACTTGTCTCCACAAAGCATCTTACTCACCCAATAAATAGTTACCGTTCTTTCATTTTATCGCCGCTCGCAGATGTGCTTCGGAAGAATGTAGTTTTAGCTAAGACTGATTTGTCTTGTCATTTATTAATATAAGCAATACCCTTTAGATGTAACCCTTATAATAGCTTTATTTTCCACCCAATTATAGAAGCAATAGATACATACTGCTGTTAAAACAAGATAAAAAAAGGAAGGAACCTACAAGCTCCCTCCTTCTTAGTCCAGATTTTACGCTTCAATGCTAAAGGCCACTTCGAACTCCTAAGCGACATGTAAACACACCTATCAGGACTCACTGGCACTTGTAGCAAGAGCGTGAAAATCTTTTCTATTAATCCAATATATCGACGTAGGTCTTCTTTTGATGGTGACTACCTGCCGCTGAATAAACAATTGTACGAATCGCTTTCGCTACTCGCCCTTGTTTGCCTATGACTTTCCCTCTATCCTCTGGATGAACAAAAAGTTTATAAACAATTCGATTTGCATTTTCATCCGTCTCAATACGAACTTCTTTTGGATAATCGACTAACGGTAAAACGATTGCTTCAATCAGCTGCTTCAAAGACGTCGCCCCCGATTATTTACTGAATTTTTGGTTATGGAATTTTTCCATGATACCTTGTTCTGAGAACAGGTTACGTACTGTATCTGATGGTTTTGCACCGTCAGTTAACCATTTAAGAGCTTTCTCTTCATCAATGTTTACAGTAGCTGGTTGAGTTAGTGGGTTGTAAGTACCAACTGTTTCGATTGAACGACCGTCACGTGGTGAACGAGCGTCTGCAACTACGATACGATAGAAAGGAGATTTTTTAGCTCCCATACGTTTTAAGCGAATTTTAACTGCCATTTTAATAGCACCTCCGAATAAGTTTCACACAAGATAGTATATTATCAATGTTTAGGTTGTTTGTAAAGTGTTTTTTCTTAACACCTATAAATTATTATTTAAACAATGAATCAAAGCCTGGTAATTTCATTTTTTTCTTCCCTTTACCACTTGCCATTCCAGTCATTTGCTTCATCATTTTTTTCATTTCATCAAATTGCTTGATTAGACGATTGACCTCTTGAATAGACGTCCCAGAACCTTTGGCAATACGCTTTTTACGGCTACCATTAATGATTTCCGGGTTGGTCTTTTCAGCAGGCGTCATAGAGTAAATAATAGCTTCTACACGCCCCATTTGCTTATCATCAACTTTTACATTATCTAAGCCTTTGATTTTGTTTGCACCAGGGAGCATTTTTAAAATTTCATCAAGTGGTCCCATTTTCTTGACTTGCTGTAATTGTTCAACGAAATCATCAAATGTAAAAGATTGAGACTTGAACTTTTCTTCTAATTCTTTGGCCTTTGCTTCATCTACATTTGCTTGGGCTTTTTCTATTAGGGATAGAACATCTCCCATACCTAATATACGAGACGCCATACGTTCCGGATGGAAAGGTTCAAGGGCATCCATTTTCTCACCCATACCAACAAATTTAATCGGTTTCTGTGTTACAGAACGAATGGATAATGCCGCACCACCACGTGTATCACCATCAAGTTTAGTTAAAACAACACCTGTAATGCCAATAGCCTCGTTAAAGCTTTCTGCCACGTTTACAGCATCCTGCCCAGTCATAGCATCTACAACAAGAAATACTTCATCGGGCTCTTTTAAGGCACGAATATCCTTTAATTCCTGCATTAAATCTTCATCGATATGAAGTCGACCAGCTGTATCGATAATAACCACATCATGATGCTCTTCTTTTGCCAATTCAATTGCCTGACGTGCAATTTCTACTGGCGAAACTTCAGTTCCTAACGCAAACACAGGTAGTGATAATTGCTTTCCTAATGTTTGTAGCTGTTGAACAGCCGCCGGGCGATAAACGTCTGCAGCAACTAGTAATGGCTTACGATTATATTTCTTACGTAATACATTTGCCAGTTTTCCTGAAGTCGTCGTTTTACCTGCACCCTGTAAGCCAACCATCATGATGACAGTTGGTGGCTTAGTATTAAATTTGATTGGGCTTTGTTCGCCACCCATCAATTGCGTCAATTCGTCTTGTACGATTTTAATAACTTGCTGTCCTGGCGTTAAGCTTTGCATTACATCGACACCGACAGCCCGTTCACTTACCTTTTTTACGAATTCTTTGACTACTTTTAAGTTAACATCCGCCTCGATTAAAGCAAATCGGACTTCTCGCATCATATCTTTGACGTCTTGTTCTGATACTTTCCCTTTGCCTTTAATCTTTTGGATCGTTCCTTGGAGTCGTTCCGCTAATCCTTCAAAAGCCATTGCTTTCGCCTCCTAATCCCATTCTTTCAGCTGTTCAATAAGCACTAATTGCTCTTCAACTGTCATACTTTTTTCTGTAATCGCCACTGTTAACTGTGCCAACATTTTGGTACGTTGTTGAAATTTTTCAAGTAAACATAATTTTTCTTCATATTCCTCAAGCATTGCTTCTGTTCGACGAATATTATCATAAACAGCTTGGCGTGATATTCCATATGATTCAGCGATTTCACCAAGTGAGTGGTCGTCTAAATAATATAGCTCCATATAACTGCGTTGCTTATCTGTTAATAATGCTTGATAAAAGTCGAAGAGAAAGTTCATGCGTGTTGTTTTTTCAAGTAGCATCGAAAGTTTCTCCTCCCGTTCTTAGTCATTTGTATCATAACGAAAAGCGCCCGTCTGTGTCAAGGTAATCTCCTTGTCTAAAAGCCTAAATGTCTGCTTGCAGGCACATTTTACGCCTTTAGCTAGTATTACACTTTTAAACACGTCAATTCATCTAAATACAGTCGAGCGTTTTATAAATTCCTAAGCGATGTTCGCTGTTAATCTTCGCTATTTTGTAATTCTTTATCCAAACCATCAGCAAATAAACCATAAACATATCGTTCTGCATCGAATGGCTGTAGATCATCCATTTTCTCACCAAGACCAATAAATTTCACAGGAATGTGTAATTTGTTACGAATAGCAAGAACAATACCACCCTTAGCTGTACCGTCAAGCTTCGTTAGGACAATGCCTGTTACATTCGTTGCTTCTTTAAATGTTTGTGCTTGGACTAGTGCATTTTGACCAGTTGTTGCATCTAATGCTAATAATACTTCATGTGGAGCATTTGGAATCTCACGTGAAATAACACGATGTACTTTTTCGAGCTCGTTCATTAAGTTCACTTTGTTTTGCAAGCGTCCAGCTGTATCACAAATTAATACATCCGCTTTTCTGTTTTTCGCAGCACGAATTGCATCATACATGACTGCCGCTGGGTCAGAGCCCTCTGATTGTTTAATAACCTCACAACCTACTCGATCTCCCCACACTTGTAATTGATCAATTGCACCAGCACGGAACGTATCACCTGCAGCTAAAACAACCGTTTTCCCTTGCGATTTTAATCGATGTGCGAGTTTGCCAATCGTCGTTGTTTTCCCAACGCCATTTACACCAACGAATAGAATCACTGTTAACTCACCATCAGGCTGCATATTTAGCTCAATTAAATCTTCTTCACCTTGCTCATAAATTTCTACAAGTTTCTCAGAAATCACTGTTTGGATGCCATTCGTATCTTTTATATTTTTACGCTGAACTTCGAAACGTAGTTTATCCATGAGTTCCATGACTGTTTCAAAGCCGACATCAGCTTGTAATAATAAATCTTCTAATTCTTCAAAGAAATCCTCATCCACTTTACGATAACGCGCAACAAGGTCGTTCACTTTTGAAGTAAAGGAATTACGTGTTTTTTCAAGACCCACCTTGAATTTTTGTGTAATCGACCAAGCAGAAGGCTTTTTCTCCTCTGCTAGATTGTTTTCAACTACTGCTAGCTCTTGTACTTCTTGCTGATCTTCTTCTACTACAGGTGAAAGCTCTGCTTCTTTCACAATTTCAATTTCTGGAAATTTCTCTACTTGTTCATGCAATTCTACATCAGCAGTCTCAATGGCAGCAGGTTCGTTTGATTCTTCTAGCTCTTGTTGATTAGGATCTTGCGCATCATTGTCAACTGATTGTAATTTTTCTTCCTCTGCTGGATTGCCCATTAATTTATCTTTTAAACGTTTAAAAAAACTCATGCTTGTTCGCTCCTTTGCTCCGCAAGTACGGGTTCATCTTCTAATTTTACTGATACCAGTTTCGACACACCAGATTCTTGCATTGTTATACCATACAAAACATCTGCTCCCTCCATCGTTCCTTTACGATGTGTAATGACAATGAATTGAGTGTTACGGCTAAATTTTTTCAAATATTGGCTATAGCGCACAACATTTGCCTCATCTAAAGCCGCCTCTACTTCATCGAGAATACAGAATGGTACAGGTCGTATATTTAAGATGGAGAATAATAAAGCAATGGCCGTTAGTGCTCGCTCACCGCCAGAAAGCAAACTTAGGTTTTGTAATTTCTTCCCTGGAGGTTGTGCCACAATTTCAATGCCTGTTTCTAGTAAATTTTGCGGATCAATTAACACTAAATCAGCTTGCCCACCCCCAAACAATTCACGGAAAACACGTTTAAATTGCTCTCGGATTGCATAGAACGTTTCACTAAAGCGCAACGTCATTTCTTCATCCATTTCTTTAATGGCTTCGTGCAATGTTTCCTGTGCTGCAAGTAAATCCTCTCGTTGTTCGGTTAAAAAAGTATGGCGTTCCAGTACTCGTTCATATTCCTCAATCGCACCTAAATTAACTGGCCCCAGCTCTTCAATTGATTTTTTTAGCAGTTTCACGCGTCGTCGCACAAACTCTTCATCTTCTATTGCAAGAGCTTCTACCTCTGCTTCTTCCAATGTTAACTGATAGTTTTCTTCGAGTTGTTCAGTAAAATTATCCATCTCATATTCTATGCGATTTTGTTTCAACTCATTTGCACGTATTGCTTCAAGGTATCCTTTATGTATACGTTGCAATTCCTTCATCTGCTCTTCTAATGTTGAGAGTTCTTGTTGTTGACTTACTTTTTCCTCTTTCTTTTGAGAAATAGATTCTTGTAAAGCATCTCTTCTTGTTTTCCATGTAACAACCTGCTCATCTACCTCTTCATCACTTAAATGATTTGTCGATTCATCAGATTGAAGCCACAATATTTCCTGAGAAATATTTTCAACTTTTTGTTGAGCTTTGTTTAATTGTAGCGCTAGCTCTGCAGTAGAAATTTGAACTTGTGACATTTGTTCTTGCATTACTGCTAACTGCGAGCGTTTTTCAGCTAGTTGCTCACGTAAAACATCCTTCTCCGTCTCACTTTGTAGCTTGACCTTACTTAAT
Organism: Lysinibacillus cavernae; assembly: GCF_009724685.1. Lineage (GTDB taxonomy): Bacteria > Bacillota > Bacilli > Bacillales_A > Planococcaceae > Lysinibacillus > Lysinibacillus cavernae. Next base: position 341,515 of record NZ_WMEF01000001.1, on the reverse strand, counting down.
TGTTCTACAGTTTCATTGATTTCGACAAGCTCTATTGCTAGTGCATTCAATCTCTCCACTGCAGCTTGTTTTTGTGTCAATAATGCTTCCTCACGTGTTTTTACATCTTGTGACTCAGTAGAAGCAAAAGACACTCTGGCTGATAAGCTTTTTTCAACAACCTCTAGCTCTCGAATACGGCTAGCCTGGTGCATCTCATCTTTTCGTAGTTGCTCGCCTTCAAGCTTTAACTGGTCTACTTGATCACGAAGTGTTGCAAGTTTCTCTTTTTCTACAGCAACAGCCTGTTCCGCACTATAAATAGACGCTTGTAACGACTCTAGCTTAAGGATTAAGCCGTCTAACTCGGCTTTTCTTGTAAAGAGTGAGGACTGCTGCTTCAGAGCACCACCCGTTAAAGAACCCCCTGCATTAACAATATCTCCATCAAGTGTAACCACTCGGTATCGGAAACCACATAATCGAGCAATTTGACTAGCACCCTCAAGATTTGCTGCCACAATGACATTACCTAAAAGATTTTCAACAATTGTTTGATTATCTTCATTAAAAGTAACGAGTGCATCCGCCATTTGAATAAAAGCAGGGTGCTCAGTGGCTAGTTGGATAGTCGCTCGATTAATTTTGCGTGATTTCATGACTGTTTTTGGTAAAAAAGTAGCGCGTCCAGCACGCTTTTGCTTTAACCAGTGAATGGCCTGTTGTGCATGACGTTCATTGGTTGTGACAATATGCTGGGAGGCAGCACCTAAAGCTGTTTCTATAGCTTGTGAATATTTTCCCTCAACTTGAATTAACTCAGCTACAGCTCCCTCAATACCTAGTAATTCACCTTTATCACGAGCAAGTAAGACTTCCTTAACACCTTGGAAAAATCCAGAAAAATCCGCTTCAAGCTCAGCTAACGTATCTTTTCTAGCCTTTAGTTGCTGTTGATGCTGATAAGCTTTATACAGCATATCCTGCTTTTCAGCAAAGGTTGCATTGACATTTTTCAGCTGTATTTGTACTGTTTCGTAGTGTTCGAGTTTTTCTTGCAAGTCATTTGTTGTTGAAGTGTGCTCAGCCACTAGCTGTTCCTTTTCAGCAACAATTTGTATAAGCTCCTGTCCAATTTCATCCGTTTGGTCAGACATTCTTGCTGCCATTGCCTTTTGCTGAGCTAATTGCTGATCTATATTTTTCAATTCATTTTTGATTGTTGCTTCTTCATTCAATGAATCGATATATCGATTTTTTTTCTCTTCGATTTCTTTCTCAATCTCTGTAACAGAGCGATTTAATGATTGTTCTAACTGTTTGATGCTCTGTTTTAGCACTGAAACTGCTTGCTGTTTCTCAGAGAATACTTCTTTTTTCTCCTGTTCTTGAACAAGCAGTACCTCTACTTCAGCTTTGGCTTCTTGTAATGTCGTATTCAACTGTAGTAGTTGGTTGGATGCATTTTGTCGTTTTTCAGCCATCAATGCCTTACGACCATCCCAACGTTCTACCTCCATTGTGGCATTGACAAGATCAGCCTGTGAAGCGTCCAAATAATCATCGAGTTCTTTCAATAGCTTACGAATATTTGTTGTCTGTTGATCGATAGTAGCAATATTTTGAGCTTGTTTTTGCTCTGTTGCTGACAGCTCGGTAAATTCAGCTTTTAGTGCATGCAAAGATTGTGCACAATTATTAAAATCATGCACAAGGATCGCAATATCAAAATCTTTTAGCTCGGTAGACATTTGTACATAGTCTTTTGCACTAGATGCCTGCATTTCAAGTGGCTCTAATCGGTTGTCTAATTCATGGAGAATATCTAATACACGATACAAATTCTCATCTGTTTCAACAAGCTTATGCTCTGCTTTTTTCTTCCTTATTTTATACTTTAATACGCCAGCTGCCTCTTCAAAAATCGAACGACGGTCATCAGGTCGGCTATTTAAAATTTCATCAACACGGCCTTGAGAAATGATTGAAAATGCCTCTTTTCCAAGCCCTGAATCCATAAACAAGTCCGTAATATCCTTCAGGCGACACTGCTGGTTATTTAATAAATATTCACTATCACCTGAACGGTATACGCGTCTTGTTACACTGACTTCCGTATAGGAAAAAGCAAGTTGCTCGTCCGTATTATCTAAAATAAGTGTTACCTCTGCAAAGTTGAGTGGCTTACGAGAGTCACTTCCAGCAAAAATAACATCTTCCATCTTTGCTCCGCGTAACGACTTTGCCGATTGCTCCCCAAGTACCCAACGAATCGCATCCGTGACATTACTTTTTCCACTTCCATTTGGTCCAACAACCGCTGTAACACCTGGTACAAAGTCAATTCCAATGCGTTCCGCAAAAGATTTAAAGCCAATCACTTCTAGTCGTTTTAGGAACATCTATTAAGCCTCCTCTTTTGCAGCTTCTTCACGCATCATTCTCATTGCGCATTGTGCAGCTTGCTGCTCGGCTTCTTTTTTTGATTTTCCACGACCAATACCAAGCTCTTGTCCATTCAATAATACGCTTGATACAAAGGTACGGTTGTGTGCTGGGCCCTTTTCATCGATAATCTCATAATGAAGAAGTCCATTATTGGTTTGCTGTACCATTTCTTGCAATTGACTTTTAAAATCCATCACATGCGAAAAAGCACCGACTTCTACTTTTGGGAACACGATACGTTCTAAAAATGATACGACCGTTTGTAAATCTTGATCTAAATATAGAGCACCTACAAATGATTCAAACACATCTGCAAGTAGCGCTGGGCGTTCCCGTCCACCTGTTAATTCCTCACCTTTTCCAAGTAAAACAAAGCGTCCAAAGCCTAATTCATTAGCAAAAATAACTAGTGATGGCTCACACACAATGGATGCTCTTAACTTTGTTAACTCACCCTCGCTCATATTTGGGTATTTCTCAAAAAGATATTTAGAAACAGACAGTTCAAGTACTGCGTCTCCTAAGAATTCAAGACGCTCATTATCCGTAAATAGTTTACGGCGATGCTCATTCACATAAGATGAATGCGTGAATGCTTGATACAATAAATTTTTATTAATAAATGTGATATTTAATTCATGCTGTAACAGCTCGAATTGATTGCGTACTTTTTCAGGAAGTACGCCAGATTTCTGCATAGTTCCTTTTCTTTTCATAGCCATTGAACAAATCTGCCTTCCTAATAGTTTCTACCGTTTTAGTGTACCTTTTTCAAGGCGTTTATGCAAAAGTATTTCGGCTTAAACACAATGTTTTGGAAATTTTTTCGAAAATTTATCTTGATTCAGCTAAAGACCCCTTTATAAGGAGGAGATGAGTGCTTGTTTACACCTATTGAAATAGAAACACACCGTCTAAAAACTCCACGTCCTGTGACAAAGACAATGTAACTAACATCTTGTTGCCCCAAAGCCTCCTGCAGATGTTAGATTTGCAAAGAAGCCTTTCGAGAAAGCTCGAAATTATCTGGACGCGATTACGCTGAGCCATGATCTATTTTCAAAATAAAAAAAGGGACGTCAATAGATCGATAAACGATCTATTTCGTCCCCTTTAAATACATCTTCGTTCATTACATCTGCTCCTACTATCAAAGAAAAGCAGAAAAACAATTTCTACTTTATTCAAGCTATCATAAATACCATTGTGTAATTACGATGACCGTCATACCAATAGAGGTGAGACATTTTCGCTAAATAAAGTACTAACGAAATTAGTTTAATTTACCTTCGATGTATGAAATTGCAGAACCTACTGTTGAGATTTTTTCAGCATCTTCATCAGAAATTTCCATATCGAATTCGTCTTCAAGCTCCATTACAAGCTCAACAACGTCTAATGAGTCAGCCCCTAAATCATCACGGAAAGAAGCTTCAAGCGTTACTTCACTTTCTTCAACACCTAAGCGGTCCACGATTACTTTTGTTACGCGTTCTAATACTGTAGACAAATGATTCACCTCCCCTCAAATGATTATACAAAAAATCAGCGTTTATGCCTAATTGAAATTACATGACCATACCGCCATCTATATGAAGCGTTTGTCCTGTCATATAGTTAGCGTCGTCCGATGCAAGGAAAGCTACTGCCTTTGCAATATCCTCAGGCTGTCCAAGTTTAGCAAGTGGAATCTGTGTTAGCATTCCCTGTTTAATATCTTCTGGTAGCTGTTCCGTCATTTCTGTTTCGATAAAGCCTGGTGCAATAGCATTGACTAAAATATTACGAGATGCTAATTCCTTTGCAGTCGTTTTCGTTAGTCCAATAACACCTGCTTTAGCCGCAACATAGTTTGCTTGACCAGCATTACCCGCTACACCAACGATTGAAGAAATATTAATAATGCGACCTGCACGTTGCTTCATCATTTGACGTGTTACAGCTTTTGTACAAAGGAATACACCTTTAAGGTTCGTATCTAATACATCGTCCCATTCGTCTTCTTTCATACGCATTATCAAATTATCTCTTGTAATACCAGCATTATTGACTAAAATATCAAGTGAGCCGAAAGTTTTCACTGTGGCATCCATTAATGCTGTCACTTCTTCCGTCTTTGAAACGCTTGCTTGCACAGCAATTGCCTCTCCACCGTTTTCTTGAATCATCGCAACTACTTCTTCTGCTTTCGCTTGTGAGCCACTATAGTTCACAACAACCTTAGCTCCCTCGTCAGCAAGCTTAAAAGCAATTGCACGTCCAATTCCACGTGAAGCTCCTGTTACAACAGCTACTTTTCCTTCTAATTTACGCATTGATTGACCACTCCTTCGACGCTTCTAAAACCGCTTCTAACGATGCTTCATCATAGACACAATACGCTCCAACAGAGCGATCGATTTTTTTCAAGAGACCGCTTAATACTTTACCAGGTCCACATTCGATAAAGACATCAACACCTTGCGCAATCATTTCACGCATAGATGATTCCCATTGCACAGCACTATATACCTGTTCAACTAGCTCCTGTTGAATCGCTGGTACATCCTTTAATTCCTTCGCCATCACATTCCCGATAACAGGAATTTCAGGTGCGGATAAAGTGATATCTGCCAACGCTGCTTTCAGTTGCTGTGAGGATGGTCGCATCAACTCAGAATGGAAAGGACCACTTACAACTAAAGGTATTGCTCGTTTTGCCCCTGCTTCTTTTGCAGCGATAATGGCCTTGTCAACGCCTTCTTTTGTGCCTGAAATCACAATTTGTCCTGGACAATTCACATTGGCAACCTGAACAGAATCACCTGCTACCGAAACCTGCTCAGTTACTTCGTTCAATGCCTCTAGTTCCATTCCTAAAATCGCTGCCATTGCCCCTTGTCCAGCAGGTACAGCTTCATTCATATAAAGTCCTCGTTTATGCACAATAGACACAGCATCATCAAATGACATTACGCCCGCAATAACCAATGCACTATATTCTCCAAGTGAATGACCCGCTGCGTAATGTGGTTGAATGCCTGCTGCACGCAACTTCTCGGCCACCATTACACCAGTAGTAAGAAGTGCTGGCTGAGCATGATATGTCAGTGTTAATTCCTCTGCTGGACCTTCTAACATTAACTTAGATAAGTCAAAATTTAGAGCTTGATCTGCGCGATCATAAAAGTCTCTACTTTCCTGTGAATTTTCAACAAACTCTTGACCCATTCCTACTACTTGCGAACCCTGTCCTGGAAAAATAAATGCTATTTTCGTCATTTGAATAATCCCCTTTGTTTAATCAATTTCTAAGTGACGTACTGTCTCAGTAATCGTCGAAATTACGGTATGCTCTACCATCGTATTGGCTTGACGGATAGCACTGAAAATTGCTTTTGCATTAGATGATCCATGTGCCTTAATAACAGGAGCTTGTAAGCCAAACAACCCTGCACCACCATACTCTGTATAGTCCATTTTATTTTTCAAGTCACGTAAATTATTTTTCATGAGTACTGCCGAAATTTTCGTTTTCGTTGATGACATAAAAGCCTCTTTTAACATTGAAAATAAAGCGCCCGCCGTCCCTTCAATAGACTTCAACACCATATTGCCTGTAAAGCCATCTGTTACAACAACATCCGCTACTCCTTCAAGTAAATCACGCGCTTCTACATTACCAATAAAATTCAAATCAGCTTCCTTCAATAATTCGAAGGCCGCTTTCGTTAATTCATTGCCTTTTTTATCCTCAGTACCGATATTTAATAAGCCAATTCGTGGTTTTTGTAAGCCACCAACCTTTTTAGCATAAATATCACCCATGATTGCATATTGCACTAAATGCTCTGGTCGGGCATCTGCATTGGCCCCTAAATCAAGCATTAAAAATCCTTTACCATCCAATGTAGGTAGTGTCGTAGCTAAAGCTGGTCGAGCAATTCCTTCAATACGACCTACTTTAAATAAGCCACCTGCCATTAATGCGCCCGTGTTCCCAGCAGAAAGACAAGCATCTGCTCTGTCTTCTTCCACTGCGTCCATCATGCGTGCCATGGAGGAATCCTTTTTTCTACGAACAGCACGAGCAGGATCATCAGTTCCTTCTACTACTTCCTCACAATGTATGATTGTTAATCGATCATGCTGTTTTATAAATGGCTCAAGTTTATCTTGTTGACCATATAATTGAATTTCTAAGTTCGGAATTTGTTCTAATGCTAAGAGTGCACCTTCAACAACCGATTTTGGTGCATTGTCTCCACCCATTCCATCAAGCGCTAATTTCATTGTTACTCACCTTTACCTTTCGTGCGGTACATATCAAATTCACCAACAAAAACGGTTTCACCATTAACGGTAGATGTTACCTCGACTTTTGTACGATGGTTTTTATCATCTCGTCCGATAACAATCGCTTTTGTAATAACACGATTTCCAGCATGTACAGGTTTCACAAACGTAATATTGGAATGTACTGTTAATGCTAGTTCGTCGTCAATTACTGCAACCGCTAATGAGTTTGCCTGTGCAAACAAATGATGTCCACGTGCGATGCCATTGCGCTGAAAAACATGCTCTTCTTGTACATCAAAAATCGATAGTGCTCGATTATCTAATTCAATATCAACAATTTCTCCGATGACCTCATCAATCGGTAGAGATTTCACTTCATTTTCATAGTTTTTTGAAGCAACATCTTTAATTCGCTCCCGTAATTCTGGTATTGATAATTCCATACGGTCTAAACGAATTGTTTGGACACTAACCTGAAACTGTGTTGCTAACTGTTCATCTGTGACGAATGGGTTTTCAGCTATCGTTTCAGTTAGTAGTCGCTGTCGCTCTTTTTTCGTTCGTCTCAACATCATTCGCCACCTTTTGAGTTGTTATTAGCACTTGGTACTAATATCAGTATATAGAGTATAAAAAAAGAATGCAAGACTTGTTTTGAATTCAAGTGCTTACATTCTTTCATTGATATAAAGCTTCTATCACTAATCGAAGCGCTCTCCTTGTAAGACACCAGTCTTTTCTAGCATTTCACGCAAGTATTGATAGTCGTCATCATGCCAAAACGTTTCTGTTTCAAGCATCTCTGTCGCATCCTTTCTAGCGGTCTCAAGAATACGATAATCATGTACTAAATCAGCTACTTTAAAATCAGGTAAACCACTTTGCTTTCTTCCAAAAAAGTCCCCTGGTCCCCTTAGTTCTAGATCTTTTTCAGCTAAACGGAAGCCATCATTCGTTTCTGTCATCGACTGCATACGCTCTTTCCCCTCATCTGACTTAGGATCAGCAAGTAAAATGCAGTATGATTGATGCTCACCACGCCCAACACGCCCTCTGAGCTGATGTAACTGCGCTAAGCCAAACCGTTCAGCATCATAGACAATCATAAAAGTCGCATTTGGTACATTAACACCTACCTCCACAACCGTTGTAGAAACTAAAACCTGAATGGACCCCTCACTAAAAGCACGCATAACTGCATCTTTTTCATCAGCCGATAAACGTCCATGCATTAACCCGACACGATAGCGCTCTTTAAAATAAATCGCTAGCTGCTCATAGATTTCAACAGCATTTTGAACATCAAGCTTATCTGATTCCTCAATAAGTGGACAAATGGCATAGACTTGTCTTCCAGCTGCTAGCTCCGATTCTAGGTTCGACATAACAGAACCGAATTGCTCTTTCTTCATCCAATGGGTTTCAATTTGCTTACGCCCAGCCGGCATTTCATCAATCATCGATACATCCATTTCCCCAAATGCGGTAATAGCGAGTGTTCGGGGTATAGGAGTCGCCGTCATAAAGAGTACATCTGGGTTTTCCCCCTTATCACGCAATATACGACGTTGCTCAACACCAAAGCGATGCTGTTCATCTGTAATCACAAAGCCTAGTTTTTGAAAAACAACATCTGGCTGGATCAATGCATGTGTGCCAATGACAATGTCAAGTTCCCCATTTGCCAAATCCGCTAAAATCGCACGTCGTTCCTTTGCTTTAGTTGACCCAGATAACAAAGCAACACGAACTCCAAATGGTTGAAACCATTCTTTCAAATTTTCCAAGTGCTGTTCAGCTAAAATTTCTGTTGGCGCCATTAACGCTCCTTGAAAACCTGCTGTTACGGCTGCGTATAACCCGATTGCCGCTACAACCGTTTTCCCTGAACCTACATCACCTTGCAGCAAGCGATTCATTCGATGTGGCTCCTTTAAATCTTTACAAATTTCATTAACAACACGTTTTTGGGCATTCGTTAATTCATATGGTAATGAAGCTATAAATTCTCGTAGCTTATGCACATCAAACTGAATGACCGTGCCATGTTCACTATCCTTTCGTATTTTCCGTAATGTTTGAATACGTAATTGGAAATTTAATAGCTCTTCATAGGCAAAGCGTCTTCTTGCTTGTTTGGCATGTCCAGCGTCCAGTGGAAAATGGATACCCTCCAAACCCTCTCGTATTGGAACAAGCTTATACGATTCTTGTAAATGATGAGGAATAGCATCTGGCAACTCTGCTCCAAAGTCATCTAACGCTTGACGCATATATTTTCGGAATCTTTTTTGTGGAATCAAACCTTTAAGACTATATACAGGTTCAAAGTCAACTTGATCTGTTTTAGGGCCGAATGTGACTGTTGTGCCATTGATTACCTGTCTCCCACGATCCCATTTTCCAGTCACCGTAATAATAGAGCCAGGTACAAGCTTTTGCTTTAAATAACCTTGATTGAAAAATACAACTTTCACTAAGTGGCGACCTGCTAAAACCGTTACCTGGAGTCTTGATTTATTGCGACCTAAAAATAAAATCGTAGGCTCACGTTCTACCTTACACTCAACCGTAACACGTTCGTTGTGCGGTGTTTGTACTAAATCTTTTAAACGAAAATCCTCATGTCGATGTGGGAACGTCCAAAATAAATCAGCTATTGTATCGATGCCTAGTGATTCAAGATGTGCTGCTGTTTCTTTCCCGATGCCTTTTAATTCAGTGACGGGACTAGATAATTCAGTCATCCTATCCCACAACTCCCTTCATTGATTTTGTATGTAATCTTCTTAGCTTTCTCTATCTTAATGTACCATAAATTATTTCCCACCCCCTACACATAAGCAAAAAACCCTACCATTAAGTGATAGGGTTTTAAACATGCATTTTAAACATTATTTGTACTGCATAATAATATCAATAAAAAGCTTAATGGCATCAGGGAATACATCTTCATCTAAATCAAATCTTGGATGATGATGTGGATATTGGCTTTTTTCGCCACCCATCCCTACAAAAATGAATGCACCAGGTTTATGCTTTAGATAATAAGAAAAATCCTCTCCACCCATCACAGGATTTACTAATTCAAATACAGCTTCTCCAAATTGTTCACAAACGATCGTTTCAACAAAGCGGGATTGCTTAGGATCATTGATAAGAGGAGGGGTCCCTACAATAAAGTCAATTTTCCCTTCAGCACCGAACGCACGGCAAATCCCTTCCGTTAAATTTACCATCTTCGTTTGAATGGTACCAACTGTTTCAGGTGTTAAGGCCCTAATCGTCCCTGTTAATTTGGCTGTATCAGGAATTATATTATACGTTGTTCCTGCTTGAATATTGCCAACTGTAATAACGCCTGCATCAATAGGGTTTATATTTCGACTAATTATACTTTGAAAGGATTGCATTAGATGACTCGCGATACAAATCGGATCAATGGTTTCATGCGGCATTGAACCATGTCCACCATGACCTTGAATTTCAATTTCAAAATCATCAACTGAAGCCATCATTGGTCCATGTGTTAATCCAATTTTCCCTTTCTCTAAACCTTGCCATAAATGAATACCGAAAATAGCATCGACACCTTTTAAAACACCATGTTGAATTAAAAAGTCTGCTCCACTTGGTGTGATTTCCTCAGCTGATTGGAAAATGAGCATAATATTTGGGTCAATTTTATCTTTATTTTCGGATATCCACTCTGCCACTGCTAATAAGATGGCTGTATGGCCGTCATGTCCACACATATGTGCTACCCCTGGTTTTTGAGAGATATAGGGTTTATCTCCCTCTTCAACTATTGGTAATGCATCTATATCAGCTCGTAAAGCAATTGTCTTTGTACCTTTTGTCCCTTGAATCATGGCCACTACACTTGGAGAATCGTAGTCTATTACTTCTATTTTAAGATGCTCTAATCTTTTGCGAATGAATTGACTTGTTTCAAATTCCTGACCAGAAAGCTCTGGGTGTTGATGAAGATAGCGGCGATCTTCTATTGCTTGTTTCGTTAAAAATTGCAAGTTAGTAATTCCCACTAAAAAAACTCCTTTTAATTTATCTTGGGCGTTCCAGCAGAGGATAGCGTGTCTTGTAAATCCACATACTAAATGGGTACTTAACAAAAGTAAAAGAATTTGCAAAACTTATTGATTCTATAACAGATGAAATTCAAAAGTATATTAGTTGATAAGGTAAATCAAATTTTACTGATTCGTGCAACTTATAAAGAATCATGCTATATAGGATGCAGTTTTGAAGTATGCAACTTTTATGGTTGAGGTATTTTTTGATTGTGCTAAACCTAAATACCTTCTGATTAAATTATTCTTTTGAAATCTTAATATCTAGCTAAATATCAAATTTACTACTATCTCTGTAAACACCGGCTTTATTATTCTAAGGTTCAACTTGATTGATCTAAATGACGAAATTTAAAAGGGCTATTCCTAGAGTTGAATATCCCCTATAATTTCTAAACTATTATTAAGGGAAAATAGTTGTTCGGTCAACCCTTATGCACCAAGTGAGCTTAACTACGAAATGCATTTAATTTGGTCGAACGATTTTGCAAAACCTCTACAATGTAATCTACAACATTATCTTTCATCTTCCATTTAATAACTCGTTTAGATAGATTCAAACCGAATTCTGAAAATATATCTCTAAGATCCTCTAAATCTAGTGCGTTTAATTAATTGCACTTCTCCACGTTCAAGCAAAAAAATCTCTGGATTCAATGAAGCAATTTTTCGTTTACTCTTATTCTTAGTCAATTTATCCTCTTTGAAAATATGCTGTTCAATATATCGCGATTTCTCGATATATTGAACAATTGTAATCAACTCATCTAAATAGGCTTCCCATATCTTCTCCAGCTTCCGTTTCAATAATACTAAATTTTTCACAACGATTTAATATGCACCTACATGGATGATTGTTTATCGTTAATGCCATTCACTAATTCTAATGCTCATTATGGAGTAACTCCACAATTTTATTGAGAACATATGGATCGGCATAGTCTGTTCGTATAGCATTCGAACGACAAATATTTGTCACGTTGTTTTTCCAAGCTTCACATACATAGTATTTTAGCATTCTTTTTTCACCCTACTTTGTACGGTTTGTTGTGCAACCAAGAACATTCTAGCCCCGCATTGTGGACATCGCATAATCCCTGTCAATGGAGGAAATTCACCATCATGGATTCGCTTCAAATACCTTTCCTATTTCTTCTCCAGTAATTAATCGTTTAACTGCAATTACCTTTATCAACTTCCTATTCTTTTGAAAACAAATAGCCCTAACACCTATTTCGGATGTTAGGGACTATGAGTTACTATTGTTAAACCTATAGCGAAATGAAATTCATATTACGTTATTTTTATGAAATAATTATAATTCAGCAATTAATTCAAAAGTATCTATAATAGTAATCCCATCTTTAGCATAAACGGGTAAAGTAAAATTCGATTGCTCCGAATTAATGTAAGCTAAAACCTCACTCAGTGTGTTTAACTCTAAATTAATATCCTTAGAGTAAACATATCCTTCAACTCCATTTTTTCCAATTGCTTGTATTAAATCTGGACTATCTTCTATTGACTGTGCATAATAATCTGAACCATAAGTTAAATTATTTTCATTAACTTCATATGCATTGTTTGGAATACTATTAACTGTAGAACGTTGAAGATTCGGTGTTGCATTACTAGTATAGGTAGTGTATCCATTTCCATTATAAAATTGCATTTCAGATTTGGCATAGTAAGTTCCTTTTGAAACAATTGTTATTGTATCTACGACAATACTTTCAAAGTTACCAGAATTATTATTATATGACCATCCGCTAGCTGACCAAAGTCTTCCTGAACTATCATATAACTTTGCGTTAATTCCAACATAGCCTACTGGCAGATAACTTTGATTTAATTTAACTACCCCTCGACCCCAAGTACCGTTTGAATTATTATGAACTCCAGAATAATATGTATAAGAATAACCATTTACAGTAACAGTCTTTTCTGGGCTATTTGCACTTGCTGCGTAAGCATTCCCCTGAAAACTAGGCATTGTTACACAAAAAACCAGAATCGCAATGACTAATAACTTTAATAAACCAAATCGCTTCATACTACTTCCTCCTTTTTAATAATAAATAAAATGTTTTTTATTTAAGAATTGAAAAGTGATACGCATAATTATCTGTATTTCATTATTTTTTAACTAAAGTTATCATTTATCAGTTTATATGTTCGCACTTTTCAATAACTTATTAATTTATAGTAAATATGTCCAATGCTAATGAGAAATAATTGAATAGAAAATATTATAATAAAATAAATTTGAAGACAAAAATCCACAAAAATATTGATAATTTCATGTATAGAAATATTCCTGAAAAATTTAATCAACACTTAATCCTATTACCATCATAATCCATTTTCAGTATTATTTTCAATACATATTTAAGATTTTTAAAATAAAATAAATTACATAGTACTACTATATATACCAAATTACCATAATACTTACTATGATAACCATAGGAATAATGTACAAACTTATCATTTTCATTCAAGTAACATTAAATATTGCAGTTTCCAATGTTGCTATTAAAAAAGTAGTTTATTATTCAAAACCCTTGGTAAACTATCTCCATACATTATTTCACCTCAATCTAAATTATTTCACACTTAAATCCCTAGTTCTCTATTTACCACTATTTATTTACAAAGATACATTTCTGCATATTGCACCTTTAGTTCAATAATGAAAATAGGCATAGCCGCACTTTTACTGATTCTCCCTAAACAATTAATCCGTCATAACAAGAATGATTCGTATGCCTTTTATACCTATAATCGACATTTACTTTGAACATATTTTTTCGCATAGTAGGAAGGGTACATGCAATCCTCATTTGTTGAATTAATATAACTAAAATAAAAAATGCACACCACTAAAAGTTCATTTTAGTAATGTACATTTTTTATCTTGTGTAAAATATAAACAAGTGTAGGAAAAATTATCATATATTACCATTACTTGTCTTTCATATTACAGAGTAGATAGCATGTTTCTCCAGTTTTATTGAAGAGCTTTAATACTTTGTAAGCCACCATTTTCAAGAATGGCCTTACTAATAGCCTTACCAGTTGGTGTTGCCGCAAGACCACCTCGTGCAGTCTCTTTAAGGTTTGGACTCATAGATTGCCCAATGCGATACATAGCGCCAATTACTTCATCACATGGGATACGACTTGTCACGCCAGCAAGTGCCATATCTGCCGCAACAAGCGAGTTAGATGCACCCATTGCATTTCGTTTGACACATGGTACTTCAACAAGACCCGCTACTGGATCACAAACAAGACCAAGCATATTTTTTAACGTTATGGCAAATGCTTCTGAACATTGCTGTGGTGTACCTCCAGCCATCTCTACAATAGCTGCCGCTGCCATACCTGCCGCTGAACCAACCTCTGCTTGGCAGCCACCTTCAGCACCTGAGATGGAAGCATTATTCGCTACCACAAACCCGAATGCTCCTGACGTAAATAAATAGCGAATCATTTGCTCACGAGTTGGATTTAATTTGTTTTTTACCGCAAAAAGTGTTCCGGGTACGACACCCGCTGAACCTGCTGTTGGCGTTGCACATATTGTCCCCATTGCTGCATTTACTTCATTTGTTGCAACCGCTTTACTTACTGCATCTAATAATAAATCACCCGATAATGATTTGCCTTGCGCAATATAATTTTGAAGCAAAACGGCGTCCCCACCAGTTAAACCTGTTACTGATTGCACACCTTTTAATCCACGTTCAATTGCTTCCTCCATAACTGTCAGATTTCGATCCATTTGTTGGATGATTTCTTCTCGCGTTCTGCCAGTTATCAATATTTCCTGTTCAATCATAATTTCTGATATTAATTTATCTTCTTGCTCTGCTCGTTCCACAAGCTCACGAACATTATGAAATAAAACGTCCATCACGGGACACCCCCTTTAGTTATTAATTTTAGATACTTTTGTAATATGTGGAATTAAAGATATTTGCTGTAGCACTTTTTCTTCAATGTTTTGGTCGATTTCAATCACCATTAGAGCCGTTAAACCACGTTCGATACGTGAAACTTCCATATGCCCAATGTTGACTTCATGCATCGCTAAGCAATTTGCTACATTCGCAATACAGCCAGCACGATCATCATGTACCACAAGAATGGCTGGCATACCTCCTGTTAAGCGTAGCTTAAAGCCATTAACTTCACTGACTTCAATTTTACCGCCACCAATTGAAATACCGACTACAGACATTTCCCCTTCGTCATCTCCAATGACAAGTCTAGCCGTATTTGGATGCTCCGTATTAGCCGTTTCTGGAATAAATTCATATGATAATCCAGCTTTTTCAGCATCTTCAAATGCCGTTTTAATACGGTCATCAAATGTATCGTAATCTAATAAGCCCCCCACTATCGCAACATCTGTACCATGCCCTCTATACGTTTCTGCAAATGATCCATATAAATGGATCTTTGCCCATTTAGGTTGTCTACCGAATAAATCCCTTGCAACACGCCCGATGCGAGCTGCACCTGCCGTATGAGAGGAGGAAGGCCCAATCATGACTGGTCCAATAATATCAAATACCGAAGTAAACTTCATACAAACACCCCTCTATTCTATTCCTATAATAATATTTATTTTTACTTATATCATGCTTGATAGTCACTATAAAAGTAAAGCATTTAATTTATCAGATTTCAGAAAATTACCACTACTATAATTTATTACAACACTATAGGCTTATTTTTTGTCCGCACCATAAATACATACCAATCAAACTGTTGATATTCCAATATTTCCAAATTTTATATCCTCTGGACACGTACATTTAGCTATTAATAGTTAGCACGTTTTTACTAATTATTATACATCCTTTTCTTTGTAGCATAAACAAAAGCAGTACACGTTTTGTGCACTGCTTTCTTTACGGAATAGCAAAGTAGCATGTAATTATTCTACTGAAATAATATATGGATATAACCCTTGTTTTCCTTCAAATAATTCAACTTCCACATCAGGATAGTTTTCTTCAATGAATGCTACTAACGCTGAAGCAGCTTGTTCAGTTGTATCTTCACCATAGATGACAGTTACAATTTCAGCATCTTCATCGACTAAATCCTTGATTACTTTTTCAGCTGCATCTTTTAACGCTGGTGTAGAAAGGACAATTTTACCTTCTGCTAATGCCATAAAATCATCTTTACGGATTTCAACACCATCAATAGATGTATCACGTACTGCATACGTTACTTGACCCGTCTTCACGTTCGCGAATGCATCTGTCATTGTCTTTTTATTTAGGTCGACAGCCGCCTCAGGGTTAAACGCTAAAATCGCTGCCATCCCTTGTGGAATCGTCTTCGTTGGGACAACCGCTGCATCAATCTCTAACAGTTCAACTGCTTGCTCTGCTGCCATGACGATATTTTTATTGTTCGGTAAAATTAATACTTTTTCTGCACCAATTTCTTGTACAGCTTTGACGATATCTTCAGTTGAAGGGTTCATTGTTTGACCGCCTTCAATGACATATGAAGCACCGATAGAGCGCAGTAATTGTGCCACACCCTCACCCATCGCAATCGTTACAATAGCGTATGGATGTTTTTCGACCTTTTTGGCAGTCGTTGATGCCTTCTGCTCCTCACCAACGATTGCAGAATGCTGTTCACGCATATTATCAACTTTTATTTTGATAAGACTACCATATTTTTGTCCGATGGATAAAACAGAGCCTGGTTGCTCGGAATGGATATGAACCTTCGCGATTTCCTCATCTGAAATCACAAGTAAGGAATCCCCTAAAGGATTTAACTCATTACGGAATTGCTCCTCATCGAAAGGTTCTTTCCCTTCTTCTAAGCGCACCATTATTTCAGTACAATAGCCAAATTCAATATCTTCAGTGTTCATGAAATCCTGTACTCTATGATGCTCTGCATTGATTAAATCATCTAATGTTGCATCATTTTTCTCTGGAAGAGGCTCACCTTTTAAAGATGCTAGGAACCCTTCATAGACAAATAGTAAGCCTTGACCACCACTATCCACAACACCGACCTCTTTTAAAACAGGTAACAGGTCAGGTGTGCGGTCTAACGAAGCCTTTGCTTCTGCTGTAAAAGCTTCCATTACGGCAATGATATCGGTTTCAGTTTCTGCCACCTCTACACCTTTTTTTGCGGCTTCACGTGCCACTGTTAAAATAGTTCCTTCTACAGGCTTCATAACAGCTTTATATGCAGTATCAACACCTGCTTGGAAAGCCCCAGCAAAACCTTTTGCATCAATTGTTGCATCTTTTTCAATAAATTTCCCAAAGCCACGGAATAACTGCGATAAAATAACGCCTGAATTTCCGCGCGCACCCATTAATAAGCCTTTTGATAATGCCTGCGCTGTTTTACCAATATGCTCTGTAGCAGCATGCTCGGTCTCCTTAGCACCAGATGTCATCGATAAGTTCATATTTGTCCCTGTATCACCGTCCGGTACTGGGAAAACATTTAATGAATCTACATAATTTGCATTTTGGTACAGGTGATGCGCACCCATTTGTACCATTTCAGCAAACTTAATACCGTCTAAAGACTGCATTCGATTTAGTTCCTCCTCTTAATTCGCTACACGAACGCCCTGTACAAAGATATTGACAGATTTTACGCTCATACCTAATGTTTTATCTACTGTATATTTCACTTTCGATTGTACTTGGTAAGCAACTTCCGAAATTTTTGTCCCGTAACTAACAATAATGTACATATCTATATGTAAATCGTCGTCCTGCTGTCGAATTACAACACCTTTTGCGAAGTTTTCTTTACGTAAAATATCAGTTAGACCATCACGAATTTGATGTTTAGATGCCATGCCAACAATACCGTAGCATTCTACAGCAGCGCCACCAGCAATTTGTGCAAGTACATCTGTTGAAATATCAATTTGGCCGAATTCATTGTTTAATTCAATTGACATAGAAATGCCCCCTTGGCTCTTTTTGACTAAATTATATTGTAACACTTTCGTTATAATTTAAGCAACCTAAGGCGGTATTGAAAGGCTTTGTAGCAACGTTTACTGACTTCAAATAGACGCATTTACTTTTTCATCAAATGTTGCCATTTTATGAAAATAGTTATTTCGTCCGTTCTGCTTAGCTACATATAACGCTTGGTCAGCTAGATCACAGCATGTTTGTAACTGCGCATACGTTGTCAGGTTAGCATGACACATTCCAATACTGACCGTTACATATTGAACAACATCTGATTGTTCATGCGGAATCTTTAAGTCACGCACTTTCTCTAAAATTTCTACACATACAGGCTCTGCAAATTTTTCAGTATGCTGACTGATCATAATAAATTCCTCGCCTCCCCAACGAGCAACAAACGCATGATACCTTTCTGCAATTTCAGCCAACAAGGAAGCTACTTTGACAATGACTGCGTCACCCTGTAAATGTCCATAGTAATCATTAAATTTTTTAAAGTAATCAATATCAATCATCATTACTGTTAATGATTGTGGTTGATGAAGCTGATGTCCTATTGTAATCAATTGATGATTGAATGCACGTCGATTTGGCAGATTCGTTAAGGAATCTTTAAATGCTTGCTCAGCTAACGCTTTATTTTTGACAGCCAGCTGCTCTGATAATTGTTTCGTTTTATTCATTTCCTCATCTAATAAAATATGCTGTGTCGTGATTTGTTTCCGGACCTTGTAGGTCTGGTATTGAATTATGATACTAATCGGAATTAATAGAGACATCGGTAATATGACTTTTATATTGTCACTGGACATGCCAACACGCATCAGGGCACTCGCAATAATCGCTGGTGCAGAAAGTAAAATAATCCAACAAATTTTTCGTAAAGGTAGGGCAAATACCGTACAAATGATGATTAAAATCACCTCATATAATGCCGCATGATGAAAAAAATAAACATCCATCACCGAAATAGCCGTAATCAATAGCATAATCGTGTAAATATATACGACAACCAGATGTTCATACTTCTGTATATTGAAAGTAGTAATGTGGATTCGTTTTTCTCTAACAAACAACAATACGGCTAAATCTATATAAAACATGGCGATGTGAATGGCAATATAGACAGGGACCATGACTCTCTCTGCTTTCACAAAGAAAACCTCTCCATAATGAATAAGCGAAATAATAGCTGATACATACATGAGTGTCCAAGCAACCGTTCTCATTCTTTTTAAATTCGATTGAACCATTTCTTTACGAATGGAAAAAGCTATTTTTTCTTGATTTCCCATAATTCTCGCTCCTAGTGTCGGCTTTCAGATATTTATAATGTTCTATATGTATCGTCTAAAGATGGGAAAATACAAGTCTGTCGGAATTTTTTTGATAAATAAAAAAAGTTGATACTTTTTATCGCATCAACTTTGCATAGTGTTAAAAAACAAAACCATCAATAGAATTTTTGTGAAAGGTGAAAAAGGATTTCCGTTGCAAGCTACTTGCTTTCCTGTGGGCGAGCGCCGAGCCGCTTCCTCCGCTACCGCTCCGTGCAGGGGCTCGCCTGTCTCGCTATCCCACGGGAGTCAAGTAGCCTTCCACTCCAATCCATAAAAATGTTTCTTTTTAGCAAAGGTTTTAAAATAAAGTGAAGGTATTCACTACTCTTTATGGAGGGCTGTTGTCACTCATCACTTCTCCACATTGAAAATAAGAGCCTATCCTTTCTCTAATCATACAAATAATGGGCTATTTTGTTCACTATGGCTCGTATGAAAGAGAAGGAAAAGACACTTTTGCACATGGTTGCTGATTGGAGTGGAGCCAGCGTCACTCCTAGGGGATTTAGCGTCACAGCTGAGACCCTGGAGCGAACGCAGTGAGTGAAGCGGCTCATCGGACGCCCCCTGGAAAGGACGCTGGCGGAACGGAAATCAACCCCTCGCCTTGCTAAAGGTTCTTTTTCTGCTATTAACATCATCTTTTTTCAACAACATGAAAAGTTGATGCTTTTATAGCATCAACTTTGTTTATATTATATTCAGTTCAATATTTAAAAATTTATGTGACTAAAATAGACTTTTAATCAGCGTGTCAATCATCACAGGCATTTCTTTAAATGCACTATCCACATGCAATCTTTCTGTTTTTTGATGTGCATCTTTCCCAAACGGGCCAACATTTAATACAGGACCTTGTAATGCGGTCATTTCTTTAAATGGGATACTATACGTTTCGCCCCATACAGGCGTATTACGCTCAAATGCTATCCACTCATTTGACTCATCTGTATAGTTCACATAGCTTAAATCACAAATACCGTTAAAGTAGTGAATCTGCTCCACTTCAATACCAAATGTTTGAGCCGTTTTTTTCATTAATTCAATCGATTGAATAACAAGTGGATGGTTGGATGAATTAATAGCTGGATAATATGGTGGTGCATATAA
The DNA here is from genome assembly GCF_009724685.1 of Lysinibacillus cavernae. GTDB lineage: Bacteria > Bacillota > Bacilli > Bacillales_A > Planococcaceae > Lysinibacillus > Lysinibacillus cavernae. The sequence continues at coordinate 321,274 of NZ_WMEF01000001.1, read as the reverse complement.
CAACACCGTCGCTGGTGCTAACTCCTGACAACGAATCATAAGCTGGTCAACAATGCGTATAGACTTTTCGCGATCGTCCCATGAACGATGCTGAAGAACTTGAAGTTTAATGGCATGTACTTCTTCAACGCCTAATTTATTGATAGCATGCTCCAATAGCTCCTCGTAACGTAGTACCTTTATTTCCCCCACACCGTGTACTTTTTCTCGAGTACATATTTGCTGATATTGCTCATTACATGCAGCCATAGCTTGTAATGCAACTTGTTCAAAAATAGTCATTACTTCTGAAGCTGTACGTTTTAATAAAAAAACATTGTAAAGTGCTGCAGCACGATAAGGTGTTTGTGTGGAATACTCCATTTTCAAATCTTTTAATTGTAAAGATACTGGCAGCGGCGTACTTTCACCCAAATCTGTTTCACGGAAAAGAGGGTTCCACTCCATAAACTGTGTCATATAAGAAGCGATAAAGTTTGCTGTCATGCCCTTTAAAGGTTCGCCAACATGTGTCTCTTTTCCATAGAACAAAGCAGCAGGCATTATTTTCCCAATTGTGCCTGAATAAATATATTCATTAGTATCAGATGGCCCTTGTGAAAAGGATGGTTCACTATTTAAAAATAACTTATAGGTTAAACTATGTTGTTCTCGAAGTCTCACAAGCTCCACAACAGCCGTTCTCATTCCAGCAGAGTTTACTTCTTCATCAGGCACTGCGGTTAAAATTAAATTTATTGGCCATTGTTCAAAGCTTGCCTTTTCAATGAGTTGCATATGTAAGGCAAGTCCCATTTTCATATCCATTGTGCCACGGCCAAACAAATAGTTGCCTGATTCCAAATCAATTCTAGCCGCTTCTGGTAAATCCTTTTTGTATTTAGGCTCCATCAGCTTTTTTGTCAATTCTTCTGGATGAAAAGCGAATGGCTCTAGTTCTCCATACTCTTCTGTATGCACTGTATCGAAGTGACTGATTAACACCACTGTTTCAGTTGCTGTCGGGTGCTTATATAATGCCGTAACAGCGTTTCTTCCAAGCCCTGCATCATGTAATTCAATGAGCTCAGGATGTTTTTCAAAATATGGAAGCGTTAACAATTTATCTTTTAATTTATAGGCAAACTCATTTTCACCTTTCGTCAATGTCCTACTTTCCCAGCCAACAATTTCGCATAGTAATGCACGCAGTTTCTCAGGTGTATTCCACATATAATTACTCATAAATATTCTCCTTTAACTCCAATTCGTTAGGGGTCTGTTAACGAATTTCTAATGACTCTTCATTTTTGCTTTCTGTCGCAGCAGTCTTCGCGTTTTTTAGTTTTAATTGATAAAAAATCATACAAGCGATAAAGAAGCCAACCCCGTAAAGTAAACCAAGCCTTTGCGTTGGATCAAACGCTAAAAATACTAAAATTAAAACACAAAAAATGATACAAAATACCGGAATGAGTGGAAATAGTGGTGTTTTAAATTTTAAATCATCCAATTTTCCTCCAGACTTTATATAACGATAGCGGAACATTAGTTGAGAAGCACAAATCCCCATCCATGAAATTGTGACGGATATTCCTGCCACCGACATTAGTAGAACAAATACTGCATCTGCTTCCATCACACTTGTTAATAAAGATAGAAGGGAGAAAGCCATTGTAAAAATTAATGCATTTAATGGCACTTTATTTTTAGTGAGTCGACCAAACATTTTTGGTGCCATACCCTCTTTTGACATTGACCATAATAAACGTGTTGACGCATAGAGACATGAATTACCAACTGATAAAATAGCAGTCAATATTACAAAATTCATGATACCACCCGCATAAGGAACACCAGCTAAATTCATCAACGTAACAAATGGACTTTCCATAAGACCAAGCTCAGATGACGGGAATATCGCTGATAAGACAATGATGGAGGCAATATAAAAAACAATGATTCTAAAAAGGATTGTACGAATCGCTCTTGGGATATTTTTTTCAGGGCTCTCAGTTTCACCTGCTGCAATTCCAACAAGCTCTGATCCCTGATAGGAAAAAATAACATTCATCATTGTGACAAAAATAATAGAAATACCTGCTGGGAATAAGCCAGTCGGTGCTAAATTTGTCAAATGTGGTGTCGGACGATCTGCTAATGGAATTAAACCAAAAATAGCTGCCCCACCTATAATAATAAATGCAATCACGGCAACTACTTTTATACTAGCAAACCAGAATTCAGCTTCAGCAAAACCCTTCGTTGTTAAAGCATTTAAGACAAATAAAAGGACCATAAACACAGCACACCATATCCAAATTGGTACCGTTGGAAACCAATGCTGCATTAAGATACCCGCAGCCGTAAATTCAACACCTGCTGTGGCAGCAGACCCGACAAAATACATCCAGCCTAATGAAAATCCAGCTGAAGGACTAATAAAGCGTGTTGCATATGTTTGAAATGAGCCCGTGACAGGCATGTAAACAGCCAATTCCCCTAGACAGTTCATCACCATAAACAAAATTAAGCCACCAAACAAGTACCCAATTAAAGCACCCCCAGGACCGGCCTGATTAATGGTATAGCCTACATTTAAAAATAGGCCTGTCCCGATAACGCCCCCAAGTGAAAGCATTAACAAGTGACGGCTTTTCATCGAACGATTTAATTGATTATTGTGAAGCTGATCCCCTTTATCCAACATCCATCCCTACTTCCCATATATTGTAAATATATTAAATATTCTGATTTTATAAAACGAAAGTACCCAATCAATTTTCCCTTTTAAATTGATTGGGCACTGTTAGAATTACTTAAAAGCGTAATGATAAACAGCTCAAGCCACCGTCATGTTTTCTAAATTCAGACATCTCAAGTTCAATAGTTTGATAGCCTAGTTCCAGTAATTTACGATTTGTTTCTGGATAGCCAGCTGGAATAATAATATAATCATTTACTTGAATACAGTTAGCTGAATACTCATCTTCTTTTGGAATCACGATTTTTTCGTAAGATTCAAATGCAGGATGATCAACAAATTCACCAGCTACCACCATGCGATTTTCCCCAACATAGGCAATCCCTGTTTTTAAATGGAAGAATTCTTTTAATGGAATAATGGTTGCTTCATAACCCTCTTGCTCGACAATTTCTTTAAATTGTTGCGCCCCTTCTTCATTTGTACGATCTGAAATCCCTACGTAAAACTTCTTCTCTGCTTGCAATACATCTCCACCATCAAGTGTTCCAGAGCCTTTAATATAGTAAATCTTTTCATAGAATTGCTTCACAGCTGGTTCGATTTCTTCAATTTCACGGTTACGCGCTTCTGCTCCAGGGTTTGAAATAATAGCAAATTCAGGTGTTAATACAGCTGTATCCTCTACAAATGTTGCATCTGGAAATGATTCATTTGCTGGTAATTGTGTTACCTCTACGTCACATTTCTTTAAAGCGTCTACATATTTTTCATGCTGTTCAAACAATATTTCTAAAATGGGTTTTCCTAAATCACTAGTCGTTAAACCGTTTACAAAACTATTTCCTGGATTTTTAACAATAACATTTTTAAACATTTTCTTCTTCTCCTTTATCCTCTTACTACTGGACAAGTTAGACATGTTGGTCCACCTGTTCCTTTAACAGTAATTTCATCGCCTTTATATTCAAAAACCGTAGCTCCAGCATCGAGTAGTTGTCGTTTTGTTTCTTCGTTCCCTTCAGGAATGACGCAAACTCTTGGTGCAAGCGCTAACACATTACAGCCCAGTGCATCATATTCTTCCTTCGGTACTTCTATTAGTTGAATACCTCTCTCTATTAGCAGTTGTCGGAAAAATACCGGCATTAAGCGTGAATGCACAACAGCTAAATCCCGATCTACCATACTAATGAATGACATTAAGTGTAAACATTCCGCTTCACCTAAATCATGTGGTAGCTGCACAATAATAAATTCATCCACCATATCAGCTGTCATTTCCTTTAACTGACGAATGGCTTCATCGTTTGTTCGATATCCTCTACCAACAACGAGTGTTCGATCATCAAGCCAAACAATATCTCCTCCGTCGGAAACAGCCTCTCCTGTTAGTTCTCCAATGACTGGAATACCTTTATTCTGTAAAAAAGTTTTGTATACTGCTGCTTCTGGCTGTCTTAATTTTTTACCAGATTTCAGTATAATGGCACCATTTGGTGTGAATTTAACTGGGTCATGTGCATAGAGCGAATCTAACCCTGCTTTATCTGCTATTGGCAGATAGTCAATAGTTTCAACATACTTTTCAAGAATTCCAATAAATTCAGCATATTCTCTTAGCGCTTCTTCATAGTGAGGCTCCGATAAGTAGTTAAAAGTTTTCCATTCATCACTAAGATGTGCTTGGCTTTGGAAAGCATCTTTCGGATGTTTTACTATAACGTGTTTCAAAGGTGCATACATTGATGAACAATAATGCATTCCCTTCACCCCTTTCCGTGTAGTGGAAAACGTTTCCGTTAAGAGGAAAGTTTATATGAAAAATATATGCGTTTTATGCTATACTGTCAATATATTTAGAAAACTTTTTATTTTTCTTTTAATCTAAAATAAACTCAATACCATTTTGTCGTAATTGCTTCTACTATGAAAAGCTATACTGGTATTCATCTCATCACGAATAGAAAAAAGATAAAGCTTTGCATAAACTTCTGTACGCGCGGAAATATTGGAACTAGACGTAGATGGAGAATAAAAATAAAATAGGTTGAAGGGAGGTGGGACAAATGCAATTATTAGAGCGAGCTATGACTATTGCGAAGGTTTTAGCTTCTGAAGCAAATGACAGTAGCTTGTCCATTTCAGAGCTTTCTACAAAATGCGATTTACCCCTAAGTACTTTACATAGAATTTTAAAAGCGATGATTAAACAAGGTATGATTGAGCAAGATGAACAGACCAAACATTATAGACTCGGAACAATTTGGCTAGAACTCGGCTTACAAGTATATGATACGATGGATTATATTAGTAAAATTAGACCTGAGTTAGAACGCTTAGCAAGAGAGGTTGAAGAAAGCGTCTATTTAAGTAAGCCCGCAGGTTTAGATACGATTATTATAGAAAGAATTGACAGTGCTGCAAATCAAATTCGTATTTATGACCAACTCGGAATTCGCATACCTATGCATATCGGTGCGGCCAATAAAGTCATTCTTGCCTCAATGTCTGACGCAAAAGCAAAAGAAATTTTAGAACAATTAGTAACTAAAGATGAAATGGATGAATTGGAGGAACAACTTCGTCAAATTCAACAACAAGGATATGCGATTAGTCATGCAGAACGAACAGCAGGTACCTCCTCCATAGCGGTCTCTGTTTTAGATGGTTTTGGGGAAGTGGTAGGTGCAGTGAGTATTGGCTTTGTGAACTTTAATGTCTCTCAGGAACATATCAATACATTAATTGAGCATTTAGTTGATACTGGTAAACGGGTATCGACGAAACTTGGTTATAGAGGAAAATGATAGCAGAACTACTTTCCTAAGGTTTCCCTTCTTTTTAATAAATGTTTTATGTCTGTAAAGGTTTTTTTCTTGAAAGGTTATGTGAAAACTGTTGCGCTGAACGCCATCGTATGTTAAATTATTATGGTATGTGAAATACCGAACTGAAATAATAATCTTTCAGCATTAACAGTAAGGAGGGAATACAACATGCCAAAACAATGTGTAATCACTGGACGTAAAGCTCGTACTGGTAACAACCGTTCCCACGCTATGAACGCTAACAAACGTACTTGGGGTGCTAACCTTCAAAAAGTTCGTATCTTAGTTGACGGTAAACCAAAACGTGTATGGGTTTCTGCTCGTGCATTAAAATCAGGTAAAATCGAGCGCGTTTAATCGCTGCTTCTAAAAAATCGATTTCGCATTGAGCGCAAATCGATTTTTTTCATTGATTTGTATTCAATAAAGAATAAGCAACTATTGCTTAAAGTAAAAAAATCCGACTAATGTTAGTCGGATTTTTTTACTTTCTTATCTTTTTTAAATAGGTTAATACACGTACGCGTGATACTACTCACAAATTTCGGTAGCTGGAACGTATATACTTTCAGGACTCTCTCCCCCTTACGCTAATCTATGCTTCTTATCATTAAACATATGCCTCTTGAGAAAGATATAGACCCTGAAGTTCCTATTATTTCATTACTTGTAAATCGAGATGTTCCTAGAGAAATTTCCTCATTCGTTGTTTCATATTTTACTTGCCGTAATGTCACATCTTGAATGGGCTCCTCATGAGCAAAAAAAGACAAATAACGGTATCGATCATCTGCATAAATAGTATGAGTACCTGGTAGTAGAAATTGCAACATATTTGTATGGTTGATAATCTTCAGCTCAATTTGAGGGTGTTCTTTTTGTAATCGATAAATGGAACGAACAGCTGCCTCATAATGATCTAAGCGCCCCCCAGTAACACCTGTCAGGACAATTTCTTGAGGTACGTAAGTATATGCTTTGAGCAAAGCTAAATCCGTGTCTGTTTCATTTTTCTCTTCTTGAAAACGCTGCTGATCATTTGTCTGTGCCATCACTAGCTTATATTCCTCGTCGGTTAAGGAGTCAAAATCCCCAACAATGGCATGAGGGATAATCCCCTGCTCAATTAAATATAAAGCTCCACGATCTGCTCCAATAAACACTACATCATGTTGTTGTTGAAAAGCTGTGAATGAACAAAGCTCTTGTTTTGGACCACCTGCACAAACAACGACTGTCGTCATCCTTTTATCGCTGCCTCACCAGCCGCTAAAATCTCTTGGAGTGCAGCTGTTCGATCCTCTTTACTATAAATGGCTGATCCTGCTACAAAAATAGTCGCTCCAGCCTGTGCACATGGAACAATCGTTTCAGCAGTAATACCTCCATCAATTTCAATCGCAATATCGAGACCTCGTTCTTTGATCATTGCAGATAATGCTTCAATTTTAGGCACAACAGAATGAATAAACTTTTGTCCACCGAATCCTGGATTAACAGTCATCAATAATACCATATCGATATCTTCTAAAATGTTTTGAATAGACTCTATTGGTGTGTGAGGATTTAATACTACACCAGCCTTCACACCATACGAACGGATTAATTGAATTGTTCGGTGTAAATGACGACACGCTTCAACATGTACCGTAATATAGTCTGCTCCAGCTTGTGCAAATTGTTCAATATATTGATCTGGATTTTCAATCATTAAATGTACATCTAACGGTAATTCTGTTAATGGACGGATCGCATCTAATACGATAGAGCCAAATGAAATATTCGGCACAAAGTGACCATCCATTACATCAATATGAAGTAGTTGTGCACCTGCTTGTTCTACTTCCCTTACTTCTTCTCCTAATTTTGCAAAATTCGCTGCTAAAATTGATGGTGCTATTTGTATCATCATTAATACCTCGGCTTTCGATCCATAATTTCTTGCATAAATTGTTCATAATGCTTGTAGCGGTAGTCCCGAATTTCCCCTGATTCAACTGCTGCCTTTACTGCACATTTTGGCTCTTTCAAGTGTAAACAGCCTCTGAATTTACAATCATCCGCCATACTAGCCATTTCAGGAAAACATGCGCCTAATTCTTCTTTATCAATTTCATCAAAATCAAACGAACTAAACCCAGGAGTGTCTGCCAATAAACCATCACAGACCTCAATAAGCTCAACATGACGAGTCGTATGTTTTCCTCGCCCTAAACTTTGTGAAATAACGCCTGTTTTCAAGTTCAATTCAGGAATTAATGTATTGAGCAATGTTGATTTCCCAACGCCAGATTGGCCAGCTAATACAGTGGTTTTTCCCTTCAAAATAGGCTGTAACCGTTGAACTAATTCTTCTTCATCTTTATAAGTTTGTAAAACCGTATAGCCCATTCTTTGATAATCCTCTATATAATGCTGTAATCCCTCACGTTCGTCATTTTCAAGCAGATCCATTTTTGTTAAACAAATAATCGGATGTACATGGAATGATTCTAAAACAACTAAAAAGCGATCCAGTAAAATGGTATTGAAAGTAGGTTCTTTTACAGAAAACACTAAAATACCTTGATCAATATTGGCAATTGGCGGACGAACCAATTCATTTTGACGTTCCAAAATCTTTTGAATGGTTCCATCCGAACCTTCTATTTCCATTGTATATTCTACAATATCGCCGACTAGAGGGGATTCTCCGCGATTGCGAAAGACCCCACGTCCTCGACATTGAATAAGTTGATGACCATCATAAACATAATAATAACCGCTTAATGCTTTTCTTATTTGGCCTTGCGCCATCCAATTCCCCCTTAATTGACATCCTCATATTTAACTTTGTCTTCTAAGATTATTTCTGAGTCACGGATAATTCTATAACTTGCATCTTTGCCTTCTTCAATAACAAGCTGTATATTGTAAGGTGTATCATCCAAAATTGGAAACTCTACTGGTTCAGAAAATGTATGATTTTTATCTTGAATTTCAATGCGAATGTTTTGAGCTATACCCTCTTCTGTAGGTTTATACTCAATGACTACAGGTATGACCAGTGGTTTATCAGGCTTTTTCGCTGGTCCTTTACTGATCACAACGGATATGAAGGAACCTTCTTCCACCATAGTACCTGCTTTTGTCAATTGTGATATCACACTGCCAGCAGGAATCGACTCATGGTATTCTTCACGTGAAGTACGCCATTTAAGGCCAACTCTCCTCACATAGTCATCCATATCCGCTTTCGTATAATTCACAACACTTTCTACCCGTACCATTCTAACTCCTTGACTTACTTTAAAGGTGATCGTTTCCTCTTTCGCTACCACTTCCGTATCTGCTGGAATACTTTGCTCAATAATTCTGCCTTCAGGTTCACGAGAAGGAACTTCCTCTTTTCTTACTTCTTTATACTTTCCTTTTATTAGAGCCTCTACTTGACTATAATTTTGTCCGACATAATTATCAACGGTCGTCATCTCCACACCTAAGCTGACGATTAAATCAATCTCTGTGCCTTTTTCGCGCAATGAATTTTTTGCTGGATCAGTTTCAATAACCTTATCCTTTTCAATTTCCTCGTGATTTCGCTCCTGGTGTTCCTCACCAACAATAAATCCCTCAGCTTCTAATTTCTTTGTAGCTTCATCAATTGTTAAATTTGCCACATCAGGTACAGCCACTTTTTTCGGGCTAAATAAATCTGTGGCAAATAAAAAGAATAGGAAAATGATAATCGCTGCAATGAATAATCCAGCAATAATTTTTGGCCATTTTTTCTTCTTTGCCTTAACAGGAGCTGACTTTTTAAGTTGTGGTTGAGAAGGAGATTTAGCTTCCACAATCGGTTCCATAACTCTTGTTTTCGTTAAATCTTCATCTTTTATTAGAACATGTTCTTTAATGATTGGTATGGCTTTCGTCGCATCATTATCAACAGGTATAACAAATTTTGGCTCATTTATTCGAGATGGCGATAACACTGTTTCCAAATCATCATATATTTCTTCCACTGTATTATAGCGATGGGATGCGTCTTTGGCTGTAGCCTTTAGTACTACATTTTCCAAGCTTTGAGGAATGGTTGCATCGAATGCACGAACAGAAGGTGTTTCTGCTTGTAAATGCTTGAGTGCAATTGAAACAGCGGATTCACCAGAAAACGGTAACTCACCTGTTAATAATTCATATAACACAATGCCAAGTGCATAAATATCGGATTTATTTGTAGCTGTACCGCCTCGAGCTTGTTCTGGCGATAAATAATGTACCGTCCCTAGCACTGAATTCGTTTGGGTAAACGAAGTAGCACTTAACGTCATGGCAATACCAAAATCAGCTATTTTTACATCGCCCTCCGCATCCATTAAAATATTTTGCGGTTTAATATCGCGGTGAATAATATGATTTTCATGGGCATTGGCAATGGCAGACGTTAATTGCTTCATAATATGCACACTTCGCGCAGGAGAAATTGGTGCAAATTCTTGTATGTACTGCTTTAAAGTTTTTCCTTGAACATATTCCATCACAATATAATGTAGATCTCCATCGTCACCTACATCATAAACACTAACAATATTTGGATGTGTAAGACTTGTAGCAGACAGTGCCTCACGTTGAAAACGTCGATGTAATTCATCCTCATTGGAAAAATCATAGCGTAATATTTTAATGGCTACATCGCGGTTTAATATCATATCGTGAGCTAAATAAACATTCGACATACCTCCGCCACCAATGAGTTCTAAAATTTTATAACGGTCACTTATTCTTTTACCTACAAGCATTCTTACACCTCCTCATCCTTTTTTGTTAGTAGCACGAGGGAGATATTGTCTTCTCCCCCGCTGGCATTTGCTAATTCTACAAGTTTACGCCCCTTTTCCTCAATGGAATCTGGATACGTTATAATTGAAGCCATTTCATAGACAGTTAGTTTATTGCTTAATCCATCTGAACAAATGAGTAAATACGATTCTGATGATAAATCTACTTCATAAAAGTCTGGCTCTATTGTTTCCTCTGTTCCAACAGCTTTTAAGATGAAGTTTTTCTTTGGATGTGTCAAAGCTTCTTCTTCACTTATTTCACCATTTTCTACTAGGACATTAACATATGAATGATCTCTTGTTATTTGTTGTGCACCATCTTTAAAGAAATAATACACACGACTATCACCAACATGTGCAATGAAACAATGATGTTCTTCTATTAACACAGCAATAAACGTCGTGCCCATTCCTTTACAGTCTTCATGTGATAAAGAATAGTCATAAATAGTTGTATTCAATTGCTTAACTGTTTGCAATAACCATTCTTTTTTTGATGTTGTTGATACAAAATGATGTGTGTCTGCCTGTAAAAAAAAGGATTCCATTTGTTTTATTGCCATATCACTTGCTACATCACCAGCATTATGACCACCCATGCCGTCCGCTACAAGTGCTAGCGCAAGCCCGTCTGGACGTTTAAAAAATGCAGCACGGTCTTCATTAATTGATCGTTTTAAACCAATATCACTTTCGACTGTGTATTCCAACACTGGTCACCTCGTTTCTTCAGATCTCTCTTGTGCACGTAATTGTCCACACGCAGCTGCGATATCTGAACCTTGCTCTCGGCGGATCGTTACGTTAATCCCATTCTTTTTTAATGTTTTTTCAAAAGCAAAAATTTGACTACGAGACGTACGAACATAATCACGTTCTGGTACGTAGTTTACAGGAATTAAATTTACGTGACACTTAATTCCTTTAATTAATGCAGATAATTCCTCTGCAATTTCTACTGAATCATTTTCACCAGACATCAACCCATACTCAAAACTCACACGTCGACCTGTTTTTTTAGTATAGTAACGAACGGCTTCCATTAATTCTTCCAATTTATAAGCCCGTGCAATTGGCATCAGTTTTTGACGTGCCTCTTGATTTGGTGCGTGTAGAGATACGGCAAAGTTAATTTGTAATTGTTCATCAGCAAATTCATAAATTTTTGGCACGATACCTGATGTAGAAACGGTAATATGACGTGCACCGATATTTAATCCTTTTTCATGGTTGATCACTTTTAAGAAGTTCATCATCGCATCATAATTATCGAAAGGTTCACCAATACCCATAATGACAATATGTGATACTCGCTCTTCCACTTCATCTAAAGTTTGCTGCACTTTGACAACTTGCTCCACGATCTCTCCTGCTAATAAATGTCGCTTCAAACCACCTAAAGTGGAGGCACAAAACGTACAACCAATTCGACAACCTACTTGAGTAGTTACACAAACAGAGTTTCCATATTCATGTCGCATTAATACTGTCTCAATTGAATAGCCGTCTTGCAATTGGAATAAAAATTTGATGGTACCATCTTTAGACTCTTGCTTAATTATGGTTGATAATGTGGATAACGCAAAATTTGCAGTTAACTTTTCACGCAATCCCTTTGAAAGATTGGACATTTCTTCAAATGTTTTGACACGTTTATTATACAGCCAGTCAAAGATTTGAGCCGCACGGAAAGGTTTTTCACCGTTTTCCTTCAACCATTCTTCTAATTGATGTGGCTGTAAAGAATAAATAGATTCTTTTAAATTTGGTTTTTCTTTTTTTACTCGTCGAACGGGCTTGTCTTCCGCTTCCTCAACTAAATCGCTAATACGTTCATTAAATTTCTCTTGATCCACCATTAGTTGGATTCTCCTTTTTTACGAAAGGCGGCAACGAAGAAACCGTCACTGCCAAAGTCTTGTGGGAAGACTTGAAGCATGCCATTAGCTTGCTTTTCCGCTAATTTTGTTGGTAAAGATTCTAGTTGTATAGCTTCCATTTCTGGATGCGCTGTTAAAAATGCTTCTACTGTGCCTTCATTTTCTTGTCTATCGACTGTACATGTACTGTACACAAGCTTACCATCTGTTTTCAATACTTTTGTTGCTGCATCAAGTAAAGCTAATTGAATCGTTTGAAGATTTTCAAAATCCTCTTCTCGCTTTGTATATTTAATATCTGGCTTACGTCGCATAACCCCTAGCCCACTACAAGGTGCATCAACTAAAATAGCATCATAAGACGCTGCTTGTAAAAACTCTGGGGCTTTACGTCCATCTATCGGGGCAGTTTCAACAATATCAAGCCCTAGACGTTCAGTATTATGGTCGATTAAATCTAATTTATGTGGATGAAGGTCAGTTGCTAAAATAGAGCCTTCATTTTTCATTATTTCAGCTAAATGCGTTGTTTTTCCACCTGGAGCTGCACACATATCAAAAACACGCATACCTGGAGATGGATTTAGCACTTTAGCTGGTATCATTGAACTTTCATCTTGTATGGTAATAAGACCTTCTTTGAATGCCTTTGTGCGTGCTGGCTGCCCATTAGATACATGTAAACATTCTGGCATGATTTCGCTTTGCTGCGCTGTTAACCCTTCTTCTTCTAACTCAGCAATGGCTTGATTGACCGTTGTTTTTGTTGTATTGACACGTACTGTTTGCACAGGTGGCACATTATTTTCATGTAACATTTCTGTTGCTACTTCTAGACCGTAGTTATTTACAAATCGTTGCACTAACCACTCTGGATGACTAGTTTCTATAGCAAGACGCTCGATTGGATCTGCTATGTCTTTTGTCGAAGGAACGCCACTGCGCAACACAGATCTTAAAATGCCATTGACCATCGAAGCAATTCCACGATGCCCCCGACGCTTTGCAATTTCTACTGCTTCGTTTACAGCTGCATGCGGTGGTATACGTGTTAAATAATGTATTTGATACAACGATATTCTTAATAACCAACGTACCCAATGATCGACTGAGCCACGAATAAAAGGCTCCAAATAATAATCAAGAGTCATTTTATGCTGTAATGGTCCATACGTAATTTCAGTTAATAAGGCGCGATCTTTCGCTTCAATTTTATGTCGTTTAATCGTTTCATGTAGCAATAGGTTGCTATAGGCTTGATTTTTATCGACTGCTAACAGAATAGATAATGCGGCATCTCGCACATTTCCATCCCAAATAACTACACTTTTTTTACTCATTGAAATTGGTCCCCTATCTGTAATTTAGAACCTGTACCACGTAAATATTCCTCTGCAGTCATGCGCTTTTTCCCAGATGGTTGAACATCATATAATGCTAAAGTTGTCCCATTGCCAGCCGCTACCTCAAAATGATCTTTCTCAATCGCAACAACTGTACCTGGACTAGCCTCGTGTTTGCAATTGCCCATCGATGCCCACCAAATTTTAAAATTACCGTCCTCAAAAGTTGTATAAGCAACTGGCCACGGATGAAGACCGCGCACTTGATTGTATAAAGTGGCAGCATCGTTCGTCCAATCGATACGTTCTTGTTCCCTCGAAATATTGCTTGCAAAGGTAACTTGTGCTTCATCTTGAACTGTACGGCTATTTGTTCTATTAATAATAGAAGGAAGTGTATCCTTTAATAATTCACACCCTACAATACTTAGCTTATCAAAAAGTCCACCTGTATGGTCGTTTTCTTCAATAGGTATTGCTCTTTGAGAGATAATATCACCTGCATCAAGCTTTTCTGCCATATACATGATTGTTACGCCTGTTTCTTTTTCACCATCAATAATGGCTTGGTGAATAGGAGCACCTCCTCGATACTTAGGTAATAAAGAAGCGTGGACATTGATACAACCAAGAGTTGGAGCATCTAATAATTCCTTTGGTAGTATTTGTCCAAACGCTGCTGTTATTACTAAATCAGGCTGTAAAGCAAGAATCTGCTGTAACTCTTCAGAGCCACGCAACTTTTCGGGTTGAATAATTGGTAAGCCCAGTTCCAAAGCAGCTGCTTTCACAGGTGGTGGTGTCATTACACGCTTACGGCCAACTGGACGATCAGGCTGTGTCACAACTGCTTTTATGTCGTATCCTTCATCATGTAGCATACGCAAAATAGGTGCGGAGAAGTCAGGTGTCCCCATAAAAATTATAGACGTCATTTTACTCCTCCTCTTCCGCGTACATTTCTTCAAGCTCTTCTGCTGTGACAATACGCTTAATCTTTGAATCGAAAAGCACGCCATCTAAATGATCAATCTCATGTAGGATTGCGCGGGCATCAAAGCCCCCTGCTTCTAATTCATAAACACGTCCTTCTCGGTCACATGCTTCAATTTTCACATAGCTAGGACGCTCAACCTCACCATATAACTCAGGAAAGCTCAAGCAACCCTCAATATCTACTTCCGCTCCATCTGTTTCAATGACAGTTGGATTAATCATTTCTAAAATATCACGTTCCTCACCAAGCTCCACAATTGCTACTCGTAAGCCTACATCTATTTGTGGTGCGGCAATGCCAACGCCATCATATTCCACCATTGTGTCATATAAATCATCAAGTAAAGTAATAATTTCATTATTTATTTCTGTCACTTCTGCACATGGTGTTGATAGTACTTTTGCTGGATTTTCGATTACCTTTTTAATTGCCATTGTTATTTCCTCATTTCTACTTTATAACTAATTGATTTAAACTAATTGCCATTTTATAATTACATAACGCTAAAAGAAGTTGTTGAATAAAAATGATACTGCTGTTATTTTCACACTATATAGTAGACGGATCTAAATCTACCGTCATTAATATTCCTTGTTTAATCCATTCTGCTCGATACATAGCAAGCAGGCGCTGTAACACCGGAATTAGATTTGGTTCAATTTTATATTTTATCAAACATTGATAACGATATCTATTTTGGAGACGAGCAATGCTCGCAGTTGTTGGCCCAATAATAGAAACTTGATGTGATAAATTTCCTCGCAGCCAATCTGCCACACGTCCAGCATACTCAGCAGCCATCATCACATCTTCATGGGATAATTGAACAAGGGCCACAAAATAATAAGGTGGATAGCTCGAACGGCGTCGTAAAAACATCTCCCGTTCATAAAATGGTTCATATTCCTGTGTTTTGGCTAACTCAATTGCATAATGTTCAGGTGTATAGGTCTGAATAATTACTTCCCCTGGTTTATCATGCCGTCCTGCCCTTCCACTTACCTGTGTTAAAAGCTGAAATGTGCGCTCAGCTGCACGATAATCAGGTAAATGCAGGGACGTGTCAGCACTAAGTACACCAACAAGCGTAATATTAGGAAAATCAAGGCCCTTTGCAATCATCTGAGTACCTAGTAGTATATCTGCTAGCCCAGCTCCGAATGCCTCCAATATCTCTTCATGTGCACCTTTATGTTTCGTTGTATCTACATCCATACGTAACACTCTCGCTTCAGGGAACAGCTTAAAAAGTTCTTCTTCTACTTTTTGAGTACCAGTACCAAAATAACGAATATGATCACTTTGACATTGCGGACATATTTGAGGAACATGCTCCTCATAACCACAATAATGACATTTCAATTTTTCAGTTGTGCGATGATAGGTTAAGGATATATCGCAATTTGGACATTGTACGACTGTACCACAATCCCGACATAGGACAAACGACGAATAACCACGGCGATTTAAAAACAGCACCATCTGTTCATTTTTTTCAAGTCTTACACGGATTGCTTCAATAAGTGATTCTGAAAACATAGAACGATTTCCGTGTCGAAGCTCTTCACGCATATCTGCAATAAAAACAGTCGGCAATGCCTGATGTAAAGCACGCTGTTTTAAAGAGAGTAGCGTATATACACCCTTTTTAGCTCTAGCAAATGACTCTAATGCCGGTGTTGCACTGCCTAAAATAATAGGACATTTATAAAATTCGCTCCGCCATATGGCTACATCTCTTGCATGATAACGCGGGGAATCTTCTTGTTTATAGGTTGATTCATGCTCCTCGTCTAAAATAATAAGACCAATATTCGTAAAAGGTGCAAAAATAGCAGAACGGGCACCAACCACTACTCTTACTTTCCCTTGTTGGATTTTGCGCCATTCATCATACTTCTCGCCAACAGATAGTCCACTATGCATAACAGCAACCATCTCGCCAAAGCGACTACGGAATCGTTCGGTCATTTGGGGTGTTAAAGCGATTTCAGGTACGAGCATAATGGCATCTTTCCCTTCATCTAGCACCTTTTGTATAGCCTGTAAATAAACCTCCGTCTTGCCGCTCCCTGTTACACCGTGTAACAAAAATGTTTGTGCTAGTTGCTGCTCCATAGCTGTAGTGAGCGCTTGTAGAGCAACCTGCTGCTCATCCGTTAATTGTAAGGCATGCGTACGCGAAACATCCTTCGTAAATGGATCACGAAAAACTTCCTCTTGAACAAACTGAGCAGCTCCTTTGTCAATAACTGCTTCTAATACCGATAAAGATACGCCTGTTTCCTCACAAATTTGTTGGGGTGGTCGAACTTCTCCTAGGTGCTGACACATCCATTGCAGTAATAGACGTTGTTTAGCAGCTCTAGATGATTGTTCTATCGCCTGCTCAATAAGTTGCTGGTCTTCTGTAATTTTAACCATGCGTATTTCTTTTACATTGCCCTGCTGCTTCACAACATTTTCAATTGTAACAACGTTTTCTGCAACCAGTTGCTTTAATAGTGGAAGTAAATCTGCTCGCTCAAATTCTTTAAAATTAACTTGTTGACGTTTACCAAAAATGAGCTGTACTTCTTCCGGTAAATTTTGAGCTTTTTGTAGCTTAATCATTTTTTCATACTTAGCTCGGAGTGCAGATGGTAACATCACTTGTAAGGCGTCTATTTCATAGCAGATAGTATTGTTCTTCAACCACTTCGCCATTTGCAACAATTCTTCTGTTAATACTGGCTCCATATCTAAAATTTGAGTGATTGACTTTAATTTAGTGAGTGGTACATCTGTTTCTTTTTTCAATCCAACGATAAAGCCCAAGACATTTCTTGGACCAAATGGTACTTTAACACGACATCCTAATTCTATTACACTTACCCATTCTGAAGGTACTTGATAATCAAATGGACGGTCTACATGGTATGTAGAGACATCTACAATGACCTCTGCTATTAAAAAGCTCATTGCTCCTCATCCTTTATAATGTGGGACCAAAGTGTTTGCGCAAAAAACTTGGGATTTCTAGTATCCAAAAACTGTCCGTTTAGCTGAGCTTTTTCACTAAAGTCAATCCAGCTATCAGATAGAATACTGATCATTGGTTTACCATGCACTTTTTGTCCGAATGTCACTGCATTTATTCCTTCTACGGAAACAGTAGGTGTTTCTTTGATGCTTGGCACATTTGCTGCATGTATGAATAACGATTGAGGATACTGGATTTTATAAGCTTCAAGTTGTTCGATAACATCATATAAGTTGCTATTTTCTATTTGAATGACATGTGCTCCAAGCATCCTTGCCTCATTCGCTAGAGCTTGTCCAATGGCACCATTTGCCTGCGGACTAATAATATGTTGATCATCCAATGGTACATGCAAGGCACCTACTGTCACTATAACTGTTCTACCTATTAGTGGTTTGACTTGTTGTGAAAAAAACGCCGTTACAAGTGCCGTTATTTTTTCAGGTTCCTCTAAACGTCCCTTACCAACATAACCACATGCTAAAAATCCTTCTGAAGGCTCAATGAATTGGTACCCATCTGTTGCTAATCTATCTAAATTACGTTTTACTGCTGGATGGTCGTACATATGCACATTCATAGCTGGTGCAATCCAAACAGGTGCCGTAGTAGCAAGCAAAGTCGTCGTAACCATATCATCCGCGATGCCATTGGCTATTTTTCCAATAATATTTGCCGTAGCAGGTGCAACTAAAATCAAATCGGCCCAGTCCGCTAAGTCGATATGAGCAATCACACTTGATTCTTTTTCATCAAACGTGTCAAAATAAACATCATTTTTGGACATCACTTGAAAACTTAATGGATTCACAAACTGTCTAGCAGAGGTTGTCATAATGACTTTTACATTTGCTCCTGCTTGTGATAGCTTGCTAACGAGAGCAACAGCCTTATATACGGCAATCCCACCTGAAACACATAGTAAAATATTTTTATTCATACTAGGAGTCGTCCTTTCAAATGATAAGCTCCCAAAGAAGGATTCCCTGGGAGCTCTCGGCATTCTGTATAATCAAAATCTACTGCTGACTAGCATTCATGTAAGCGAAGTGCTTTACAAAAATGTTAGATTTCGTCTTCATACACAGTTGATTCATCCTGTGATACTTTCGTCAGTACACCTGCCGCTACTTCTTCAAGTGCTTTTCCTACGTATTTATGGGAAACGTATTTGTGTAAGCGTTCTGTGTCTTGTTCCTCTTGCATTTGGCGAGCACGTTTAGAGGCAAGGCTCACTAATGAATATTTTGAATCGATTTCTTTTTTTAAAGCATCTACGGATGGGTATAGCATTGTTTTATTCTCCTCTCAACATTGACAAATATCTTTTTTCAACACGTTCTCTACGACAATGCTCGGCTTTTATAATCGCATTAATACGATCACAGGCATTCGTCACTTCATCATTCTCCACAACATAATCATACAAGCTCATCATTTCAAGCTCTTCACTTGCAGTAGCAATGCGTTTCGCAATGATCTCCTCTGTTTCTGTCCCGCGTCCAACTAAACGATCTTTTAATTCCGTTAAACTTGGAGGGGCTAAGAAAATAAATAAGGCATCTGGTGCCTTTTTACGAATTTGTGCTGCACCCTGCACTTCGATTTCTAAAAAAACATCACGACCTGCATCCAGTGTTTCATTCACATAGGCTAGTGGTGTTCCATAATAGTTACTGACAAATTCAGCGTGCTCTAATAAGCCACCCTGTTCAATTAACGTTTCAAATTCTTCACGTGTCTTGAAAAAATAGTCTACACCATCTACTTCACCTTCGCGAGGATTTCGTGTTGTCATCGAGATGGAATACTCATAATTCGTATTCGGCTGAGAAAATAATTCTTTTCGCACTGTCCCTTTACCTACACCAGATGGGCCAGACAGAACAATTAATAATCCACGTTCTTTTATCATTTATTCTCTATATCTCCCTTAATTTATAACAGACACGCGCAAGTTATTCGATATTTTGTACTTGCTCACGCATCTTTTCTAAAATTGTTTTCGCCTGAACAACGGCAACAGCTGCTTCTGTAGATTGATTTTTTGAACCAATTGTATTGATCTCACGATGTATTTCCTGCATTAAAAAGTCTAATTTACGTCCAACTGAAATCGTTTCAAGTAATGTTTCCTCCAGCTGATTAAAGTGACTATCTAATCTGTCTAGTTCTTCGGAAATGTCTACTCGTTCTGCAAAAATCGCGACCTCTGCTAGTAAACGATCTTCTAAAAATGTTCCATCTGCAACTTCAGCAATCCGTTCTATTAATCGTGTACGATATTTTTCAACAGCAAGAGAAGAGCACAAACGAATCTGATTCACTTGTTCCATTAACTGTTCTTTATATTGTACAACAACTTCTTGCAATTCTTGCCCTTCACGCTCACGCATTTGTACTAGCTGTTCAATAGCTTGTGAAATCGCCTGTTCAACAGCACTGAGCAAGTCCTCTGGTGTAAGCTGTGGCTTTTCTTGTACAAGTGCTTGCTCTAACGATAAAAGCTCTTGCATCGTCCATTTTTCTTCGAGTGGTACTTTACTTGCTAATTGCTCTTTTGCCTTACGATACGCTTCAATTAATGACCAATTAATCTCAATAGATTGCTCTACATTCTCTAAGTCCTTCACATATACCATCACATCAATTTTGCCACGTGACAAGGCTTTAGAAATTAGTTTCTTTGCAAAAATTTCTGCTTCAAGCCATTCTTTCGGAAATTTTGCGTTAATTTCTAAAAAACGATGGTTGACCGAGCGCATTTCCACGGTTAATTGAAAGTCTCTAGTTGTTGTGACACCTCTGCCAAAACCAGTCATACTACGCACCAAGGTTCGTCACACCTTTCTTTGCATACTGGGATTATTATAACATAAGCTCTGTCGATTATGACGACTCTCCAAAAAAAATTGGATAGAGTAAAAGCTAATTCTACCACAATTGAAGCTATATTTTAATATTCACCTAAAAAATGCTATGATAAACATACAAAAAGTGTATTTGCAGGAGCTGCTTGAAAACAGCGTGAGCAAATACATCATGAAAAAATACGAAAGTACCAAGATGCTTGTTATCATTGGAAAGAGGAATTCATATGGCATTTGATGGCTTATTTACTTATTCAGTAACTGCCGACCTACAACAGCTTGTCACTGGTCGGATTACCAAAATACATCAACCTAATACGCAAGAAGTTGTGTTACATGTGCGGGCAAACGGAAAGAATCACAAATTACTATTTTCGATCCATTCTTCTTATGCACGTGTCCACATTACGGAGCATGCAATTGAAAATCCAGCAGAGCCTCCTATGTTTTGTATGCTTTTGCGTAAACATTTAGAGGGAGGTTTTATTTCATCCATTAAACAGCGTGATTTTGATCGTATTATAATAGTAGAAATTCAAAGCAAAAATGAAATTGGTGATCCTATTGTAAGGGAAATACATGCTGAAATTATGGGTAGACATAGTAATCTACTTTTGATTGATCAAGAACAAGGAAAAATTATTGATAGCTTAAAGCATTTACCTCCATCCGTAAATAGTTTCCGTACTGTCTTACCTGGTCAGCCATATATTGCGCCACCTGCGCAAAATAAATGGCACCCTTTAACGGTTACAGACGAAGAGCTAACAACGTTTTTCACTGAAGCAAAAACTACTAAAGAGGTAGTAACACAGTTCGCCGGTTTCTCACCTCTTCACGCAGAAGAATTATTGTACCGCATAACAACAACATCGAATACACTAACTTGTTTCAAGGAATTTATGGCATCCTTTGCAAACGGTGGCATAAAGCAAATGTTTGTACTTTCTAATAACAAAACGTACTTTTCACCTATTGAGTTAAGTCACATGCAGGGAGAAGTAACAATCTACCCTAATGTTCACGAACTTCTCGATCGCGTATTCTTTGCACGCGCAGAGCGGGACCGTGTGAAACAACAAGCAGGTGATTTGGAACGATGGCTACAAAATGAAATTGATAAACTATCTTTAAAGACAAAAAAGCTAACGAAAGACTATGAACGTGCCTCAAAGCTCGATCAATTTCAACTGTATGGCGAGCTATTAATGGCGAATATTTATGCCTTTGAAAAAGGTGTCAAGGAAGTAACAGTCACAAACTATTATAGTGAAACTGGCGAAGAGATTACGATTCCGGTAAGTGAACGTAAAACACCAATTGAAAATGCTCAAAGCTATTATACGAAATATACAAAGGCTAAAAATGCATTGATTATGGTTCAAGAACAACTTGAAAAAACGACAGAAGAAATTGGCTACTTTGAAATGCTGGCACAACAAGTTCAACAAGCTTCCCCGAGAGATATTGAGGAAATTCGCGAAGAGCTAGCAGAACAAGGTTACTTAAAACTACGCCATGCTAAGAAAAAGAAAAAACAAACGAAGCCTGACCCAGAGCGCTTTGTTTCTTCTACTGGTGTAATGATTTCTGTTGGTAAAAATAATAAACAAAATGATATGCTGACATTTAAATTAGCAAAACGTACAGATATTTGGTTACACACAAAGGATATTCCAGGATCTCACGTTGTCATCCATTCAAGTGAACCTGATGAAACGACATTACGAGAAGCGGCCACACTAGCTGCCTATTTCTCTAAGGCAAGAGAATCTTCTTCTGTGCCAGTAGATTACACAGAAATTCGTCAGGTAAAAAAACCAAATGGTGCAAAACCTGGTTTTGTGATTTACTTTGAACAAAAAACACTGTATATTGACCCTGACGAAGCAATCATTTTACAGTTAAAAAAACAGTCATAAAGATAGAAACCGAGACAAATCTTCTCGGTTTCTTCTTTTTTTACAATATGAGCACGTAATCCGTACTATAATACGATGAAAACAGCCCTATATTGATTGATTATTACAGACAATCTTCCTTATTATATTATCGTTTAAAAAACACATGAATAATCTGAACTGTTTCTTACAACAGTTATTGACTTCTTCCTTTCAGAAAAGCAATATTTAAATATAAAATTTGAATTGCATCAGAAAGGACGTATCTATATGTCTGTAGGCAAAAAATTAAGCTTTGGTTTCTTTTCTATTATTCTCACGCTAATCATTTCATTGATGATTATGTTCATGCTGTTTTCACACATTGAAAAAAAGATAGAAAACGCATTGGGTGATCATGTTGCACTTGTAGAATTAGCAGATAATATTCAATTTGAAATGGCCATGCAAGGTCTTTTCATACGTGCCATTATTATCGAAGACAATCCTGCTAACAAAGAAAGCTTTACAAAATATGCAAATATGCTTGATGAGCATGTTGTAGAAATCACGGAAAAATCTAATTCCTCTAAAATGGAAACATATGCAAAAGACTTAACTACATATAATGACGCATTTAATAAATCAGCTACAGAAGCGTTGGCATTTTTTGAAGCAGGTAAGCTAGATGAAGCTCTACAAAAGGTTAATGGCGAAGTGCAACAAGCAAATAAAGGCATACAAGATGTTTCTGATAAAATTGTAAACTACCAAAAGGAACAACTTGAAGCAGTCTCTCAAGATTCTAAACAAGCAGTTTTTAATTCTCAAGTTATTTCAATTATCGCCATTATTATCGGTGTCATCCTTGGTATTTTCTTGATGATTTATATACAGCGAACGATCACACGCCCTTTGAAATCGGTAGTACAAGCGGCTAACAATATTGCAAACGGTGAATTATATCATCAAGATATTACACACCAATCTAAAGATGAAATCGGTCAACTTTCAATTGCCTTTAATGACATGAAAGGGAACCTGAAAAATTTGTTAACGCATATACAGGATAATGCAGAACATTTAACGGCTTCAGTAGAGGAGCTTTCCGCCTCTACCGAAGAAATTACTGCCTCTACTGATGAGATAACAATACGTATTAACGAAACAGCTACTGCCTCTGTAGCTGCTACAATTGCAGCCAATGAAAGTGCACACGCAATGGATGAAACTGCAGTTGGTGTTCAACGTATAGCGGAAGCAACTCAACAACTTCATCACAATGCTGTTACAACATCTGACTTAGCGACAAATGGTAACGGTACAGTAGAAGAAGCTCAACAACAAATGAATGTGATTCAAGAATCAACACAAGTGATCAATCATCTTGTGCAGAAATTAAGTAAACAATCAGAAGAAATTAGTCAGATCACGGCCGTCATTACCGCAATTACGGATCAAACAAATTTATTGGCACTTAATGCAGCCATTGAAGCGGCACGTGCAGGGGAGCACGGTAAAGGATTTGCGGTTGTCGCAGATGAAGTACGTAAGCTAGCAGAAGAGTCTAAGTTATCAGCTAATCAAATTGTAGAATTAACACGTGAGATTCAAGAAGATACACACAATGTAGAGACTGCTGTTTTAGACGGTCTTCATTCTGTCACAGAAGGTGTGAAAATTATCGATAATGCTGGACAAGCATTTGAAGCGATTGTTAAAGCGATCAATACCATGACGGATCAAATAGAAGATATCTCCGCGACTTCTGAAGAAATTTCAGCTAGCGCAGAACAAGTAGCTGCCTCTGTCGCAGAAATCGCTCACGGCGCTTCGACTAGCTCGGAGAATACACAAATCGTAGCTACAGCAAGCAGAGAACAATCTATAACGATGCAACAAGTAAATCAAGTTGCCTCAGATTTAAGCGAAAAGTCCTTAGATTTACAGAACCAAATCAATCATTTTAAACTTTAACGAATAAAACAGTGCATTTTATATTATGAATGCACTGTTTTTTATTCATTTCTCACACAATACCCCTTAGAATTCGGATTACTATCTCTCTTACTAGCTACTGTTGGTGTTTTCAATAGGTTAATAATCAGATTTTTAGTAATTATCTGCATAATCAATCCTCGTCAGTAAGACAAATGACATCCTCAAAAAAACAATGTTGTCAAAGCGCGTTAGTTTGGAAGAACATGGACTTTCATTAAGCATTCCCTTCCTCATTGGATTGATGAATAAATCAGAATGCAAATGCATATATGCATGTATATACAACAAACCCGGAAGTTATTTCAAAAAAATATAATTTACTAAACTGATTTCTCACAATATCCAATTTCTCCTTAGAATGGGTACCTTTTTCATACAATTACTCTACTTTTTCTTTTCTATATCCACAATTGGATAATCCTAGAAAAATACAAAACAAGTTTCTTATATATCATTATTAGATAAAAATATTCATGTTTTGCGATCATAAATTACAAGAAATTACCTAGAAAAGAAACTAATTCACTGAGTTTTACTTAGATTTTCTACAAATCTATACAAATTCCTCAAGGTATTACATCCGTGACTTTTGACTCATTTTTCAAATATCGATAATATTATCAAAAAAATAGGAATTTTCTATATAGTAAATCATTTTTTTATTTTTGATTTATTTTTGATATTCAAAATAGATAATTATCAAAATATTATCATATAAACACTTTCTTTCATTAGAGTGATAAATCAGAAAAAATTATCACTCTATTAAATGTCAGATAATACTATATAAATTTGAATCTTTTTTATTTTGTGCACAATGATTTTTTTGGTATATTAAATAGGAGCTTCACAAAAGGCTTAAAAATTGTATAAGGGGGATTCACATGAATAAAAACAAAAAGTTTTTATTACTTACAGTCCTTGCAGTATTTTCTTTAGTACTTGCTGCATGTGGCTTCGGTGGAGATTCGTCTGAAAAATCAAAAGACGGCGGAAAAGATTCTGGTTCATCTGAAACAGCTTCATCAGGTGGCGAATTAAATGTAGTCGTAGCTTCTGAACCACCATCACTTCATCCTGCATTAGCAACAGACACAACTTCTGGTGTTATTCTTACAAATACTTTTGAAGGATTAACAACACTTGATGCAGACGCTAGACCAGTTGCAGCTGCGGCTGAAAGCTGGGAAGTTAGCGAAGACCTAAAAACATACACGTTCAAAATACGTGATGCTAAATGGTCAAACGGAGATCCAGTAGTTGCTGGTGACTTCGAATACGCTTGGAAATGGGCATTAAACCCAGACAATCTTTCTGAATATGCTTCAATCCTTTACTCAATTAAAGGTGCTGCAGCATACAACAATGGTGAAGGTTCTGCTGATGATGTAGGCGTTAAAGCTGAAGATGACAAAACATTAGTAGTAACTTTAGAAAACCCAACACCTTACTTCTTAGAATTAACAGCATTCAAAACATATGCACCATTAAACCAAAAAGTAGTTGAAGGTAATGATGAGTGGTATGCAGATGCTGGTGAAAACTATGTAACTAACGGACCATTCACTTTAGCTGAATGGAGACACAACGATGCAGTCGTATTAAAGAAAAACCCAGAGTACTGGGATGCTGATAAAGTTTCTTTAGAAACTGTTAATATCGGTATGGTTGAATCTGAAGCAACTGCAGCTACAAGCTTTAAAGCTGGTGAAATTGACTACTTAGGTGCACCATTCCAATCTGTTGCACTTGACTCAATCGATGGATTTAAAGCTGATGGTTCATTAAATATCAATGACCAAGCTTCTGTATATTGGTACAAGCTAAATACAAAAGATAAAATCACTGGAAACGCTAACATCCGTAAAGCGTTAGCATTATCTATTGATCGTCAAGGTTTAATTGACAACATTACTAAAGGTGAGCAAAAACCTGCATTAGGTATGGTTCCTATCGCAGTTCACGGTTTTGAAGAAGACCGCGGTTACTACAAAGACAATGATATCGAAGGTGCTAAAGCAGCACTTGAAGCTGGTATGAAAGAACTTGGTATTACAAACCCAGCAGATATTAAAATTAACCTTTCTTACAACACTAGTGAAGCACACGCTGCTATCGCTCAATACGTTCAAGAAGGTTGGGCTAAAAACCTTGGTATCACTGTAGGTCTAGATAACTCTGAATGGCAAGTTTACTTAGAGAAACTTAACCAATTAGATTACCAAGTTGGACGTATGGGCTGGGTTGGTGACTACAACGATGCTTATACATTCCTAGAAATGTATGACACTGCTGCAAACGGTAACAACGATACTGGTTGGGAAAGTGCAGAATACAAAAAATTATTAGATCAATCTAATACAGAAGCAGATCCAGCTAAACGTCTTGAGCTTTTAAAACAAGCTGAAAAAGTGGCTGTTTCTGATTTCCCAGTTATTCCAATCTACTACTACACGAACCTTTCTGTAGTACATGATAACGTGAAAAACATGAAGGCAGACATCCTTGGTAACATCTCTCTTAAAGAGGTTGTAGTAGAAGAGAAATAATCAACATCATTTCGCTTATTTAGCTCTACAGCGAAGAGCTGCCTCGTAGCCACTACGGCGCGAGTCAGCTCTTTTTAAAATACGAAGGCATATATTTGTCTGAAAATTGACAAATAGAAGGAGGAGTTTTATGTGATTAAATATATTTTGAAAAGGCTGATGTATATACTTCTCGCGCTTTTCGTCATCGTAACGGTTACGTTTTTCTTAATGCGTCTCGCTCCTGGTAGTCCTTTCGCGAGTGAACGTAATTTCCCACCTCAAATCGAGGAGAAGTTAAACGAAACGTATGGATTAAATAACCCTTGGTATATACAATATAAAGATTATTTAATCGATACGGCCACTTTCAATTTCGGTGAGTCAATGAAATATAAAGCGCGTTCTACAAATGATATGATTTCTGAAAGTTTCCCTGTTTCTTTAACATTAGGGATTGAAGCTATGCTATTAGCAGTTGGATTCGGAGTTTTAATTGGCGTAGTTTCCGCGCTATATCATAATAAGTTCCCGGATTATTTGGCAACGTCCTTTGCGGTGTTAGGTATTTCAGTACCTTCATTTATATTAGCGGGTTTAATGCAGTATTTCTTAGCCTTTAAGCTAGGTTGGTTCCCAATCAGTGGGTGGAAGGGCTTTGTTTATAGTATATTACCAGCCCTTGCAATCGCTTTCTCACATATGGGCTTTATCGCAAAATTAACACGTTCAAGTATGCTTGAACAAAACAATAGTGATTATGTAAAAATGGCTCGTGCGAAAGGTATTGGTAAATGGACGATCGTTTTCCGTCACACTTTACGTAATGCCCTCCTACCAGTCGTAACATACCTTGGACCATTAACAGCTGGTGTTGTAACAGGTAGTTTCATTGTTGAGCAAATTTTCGCTATTCCTGGACTTGGGAAACACTTTGTACAAAGTATTACAAACCGTGACTATACAGTTATCATGGGTACGACAGTGTTCTATTCCATCATCCTTTTATTTGCGGTATTAATCGTTGATATTCTTTATAGCGTGATTGATCCGCGTATTAAACTGAAAGGAGCGAAAAAATAATGACACAGCAACAAATTGAAAAAGATAAGTTTAAAATTGTTGGTGGAAATCATGAAGCAACGGAAAAATTAGCTGATAAATCAGTCTCCTTTTGGAAAGAAGTATTTCTCCGTTTCTCTCATAATAAATTAGCCATTATTGGGATAATTATTTTAATCATTGTTATTTTAATGGCAACTTTCGTACCAATGTTTTCTCAATACAAAGCAAGTGATCAACTTGGCGTTTACAATGCACCACCATCTGCACAATTTTGGTTTGGGACAGATGACCTTGGTCGTGATATTTTCGTTCGTATTTGGGAAGGTGCGCGTATTTCCCTATTTATCGGAATAGCTGCAGCGATTATTGACTTAATTATCGGTGTTTTATGGGGAAGTATTTCAGGCTTAGCAGGCGGTCGCGTTGATAACATCATGATGCGTATTGCTGACGTTTTAACAGCTGTACCTTACCTTTTAGTAGTAATCGTGCTTTTAGTTGTTATGCAACCTGGCTTAATCCCGATGATTATCGCTCTCTCCATCACTGGATGGATTAATATGGCACGTATTGTCCGTGGTGAAGTATTATCTATTAAAAACCAAGAATATGTTCTTGCTGCTCGTACATTAGGTGCTAGTACAGGTCACTTAATTATTAAACACTTAGTTCCAAATGCTCTTGGTGCCATTTTAGTAACGATGACTTTAACAATTCCATCTGCTATTTTCACTGAATCATTCCTAAGTTACCTTGGTCTTGGGGTTCCTGCTCCAACAGCTTCTTGGGGTACAATGGCTTCAGACGGAAATAAAGCTATTGCTAATGCTCCATGGCGCTTGATTTTCCCAGCGGTATTTATCTCACTAACAATTTTTGCGTTTAACGCAGTTGGTGATGGCTTACGTGATGCTCTAGATCCAAAACTACGTAAATAAGGAGGTGGCCGAAATGAGTAAAACAATTCTAGAAGTAAAAGATTTAAGAATTAACTTTAAAACATATGCAGGGCTTGTCCGTGCTGTACGTGGTGTTAACTTTGATTTAAAAGAGGGTGAAACACTCGCTATAGTAGGTGAATCGGGTTCTGGTAAAAGTGTTACGAGTAATGCTTTAATGAAACTAATTCCACAGCCACCTGGTATTTATGAGTCAGGACAAATTTTATTTAATGGCCGTGATTTAGTTCCGTTAACTGATAAGGCAATGTCAAAAGTACGCGGAAATGAAATTGCAATGATTTTCCAAGATCCAATGACAAGTTTGAATCCAACTATGAAGGTCGGACGTCAAATAACTGAAGTAATTTTACAACACAAAAAAGTTTCCAAGACTGATGCAAAAAAACGTGCTATTGAGCTTTTAACACAGGTAGGTATCCCCTTCCCTGAGAAACGCTATAACCAATACCCACATGAGTTTTCAGGTGGTATGCGTCAGCGTGTTGTAATCGCTATTGCCCTAGCAGCTGATCCTAAGCTATTAATTGCCGATGAGCCGACTACAGCCCTAGACGTTACAATTCAAGCGCAAATTTTAGAGCTAATGAAAGAAATCCAGAAAAATTCGAAAACATCTATCATTTTCATTACACACGATTTAGGTGTTGTTGCGAATATTGCTGACCGTGTAGCAGTAATGTACGCTGGACAAATCGTAGAATATGGTACTGTTAATGATATTTTCTATAATCCGAAGCACCCATATACATGGGGTCTACTAGGTTCAATGCCTGATTTAGACAATGACACTGATGAACTATTACGCACAATTCCAGGTTCACCACCGGATCTTACGAATCCACCTAAAGGTGATGCATTTGCTGCTCGTAACGAATTCGCAATGGCAATTGACTACGAACAAGAGCCACCAATGTTCCAAGTAAGTGAAACGCATTTTGCAAAAACTTGGTTGTTGCATCCTGATGCACCAAAAATCCCTCTTCCAGATGCGGTTGCTAAACGTATTGAAGGGTATTTAGCAAAGGAGGCACAAGAAAATGACTAAAACTGGTGCGAAAAAAATTCTTGAAATCAAAAATTTAAAGCAGCATTTTGGTTCACCAAGTAATCCTATCAAAGCCGTAGATGGTATTAGCTTCGATGTTTACGAAGGTGAAACACTTGGTCTTGTGGGTGAATCAGGTTGTGGTAAGTCAACAACTGGTCGTTCGATCATTCGATTATATGACATTACAGGTGGCGAAATTGTTTTCGATGGTGAAAATGTCCATGGAAAAAAATCAAAAACTGATTTAAAGAAATTTAACCGTCAAATGCAAATGATTTTCCAAGATCCTTACGCTTCATTAAATCCTCGTATGACAGCTGGTGAAATCATTGGTGAAGCCTTTGATATTCATGGTCTTTACAAGGATAAAAAGGAACGTCGTGCGAAAATTCAAGAGTTACTTGAAGCTGTCGGTTTAAATAAAGAGCACGCAAATCGTTACGCACATGAATTCTCTGGTGGTCAACGTCAACGTATCGGAATTGCCCGTGCATTAAGCCTAGATCCTAAATTCATCATTGCTGATGAGCCTATTTCTGCGCTTGACGTATCGATCCAAGCACAAGTTGTTAACTTATTAAAAGAATTACAAAAAGAACGTGGCTTAACCTATCTTTTCATTGCCCATGACCTTTCCATGGTAAAATACATCAGTGACCGTATTGCTGTTATGTACCGTGGGAAAATCATGGAAATCGGTAAAGCAGATGATATTTATAATCACCCTGTTCATCCGTATACAAAGTCTTTATTATCAGCTATCCCACTTCCTGATCCAATGTCAGAGAAGCGCCGTCAACGTATTCAATACAAGCATACAGAGGTTGACGAAAGTGCATCTTACCATGAAGTAGGCCAACAACATTATGTTTATGGTACGGCTGATTTAGTAAAAACTTGGGTTGCTGATCGATAAAAGCTTTAACTCCTATCAACAGTATAACTACTGTGATGGGAGTTTTTTGCTTTTTAAAACTCTCATTAACTTCCACAATTCATAAGCTAGTAGGATATAAAATCCTATATGTATAGCTTTTTATTAATATATTCTAAAAAATCCTCTTTTATTCCTTATTATGTTATTAATACCTATAAAGGAGTAATAGAACATATAATAAAAAGTATTAAAACGATTATTTCTGCTTTTTGTCTAATTGCTTTTATTGTGGAACAAGTCCGATTACGTCCTCAGCAGGCAGTGTATCGCCTCTATATATGGGCCTAAGCGCCTTGCTTAGAAAGACCTTAACTAATTATTATTTTTAGACAACAGCCTACAAAATTAGGCTGTTGTTTTTGCTTTGAATGCTTCTCACAAAACTGTCATTACCGTACCTGATTAAAAAAACAGCTTTTCATCTATGAAGAAAAGCTGTTTTTAGCTTAAACATAAACTATTTTATAGGTTGATCAGCTAATAATTCTACCGTTTGGAGATTACTATTAGTATCATTTTCATAAGATGCATTCCAGTTTTTCACGCGTTTATTAACAGGAATAACTTCTGTACGGAAGAAAGTCGGTACTACCATTGCTTTTTCACTCATATATTCTTGCCACGCACGGAAAGCTTTTGTACGAGTATCTTGATCCATAGCCTCTTCTGAATCAATAGAATCTAATAATTTTGTTAATTCCGGAGATACATAACGGCTAAAGTTAAACTCAGCTCCTTCTCCATATAAACCTTTAGGAGATGGATTTGTTCCAGTTCCCCATGCAGCTTGATACATATCGATTTCTGGATCATCTGCTTGTACTTTATCATAGAAAGCATTAAATTCGATAAGACGACCAGTAGCTAATTGTACATCTAAACCTACTTCCTTCCAATTTTGACGGAAGTATTCAACAATCGCTTCGTCCGTTTCTGATCCTTGCATTGAAGCTAAACGAATCGAGAATTTTTTTCCATCTTTATCTTCACGAATGCCATCACCATCAACATCTTTAAAGCCTGCTTTATCTAATAATTCTTTTGCTTTTTCAGGATCATATTTATACCCTTCTAATGTTGAATCATAATATGATGAAAATACTGGTGGAATTAAAGAATTTCCACGCTCACGTAATCCTTGATAGAATTTTTCAGCAACGCCTTCAACATCCATTGCAAAAGCAACAGCTTGACGTAATTCCACATTATTCATTTTTGATTTTTCATCAAACACGTTTACCTTGTTTGTTGTATCATATTTCCCTAATTTAAAGCCGATATAAGAATATGATAATTCTGGTCGACCTAATATAGATAAGTTTTGTAAATCTTTAATGCTATCATACTGATTAGTTGGGTATGATGTTGCAACATCATATTTTCCAGTACGTAATGCTTCGCCAATTGAAGTTGGTGGAACAACCTCAAGTACAACTTTATCTACTTTTGGCTTACCTTTGAAATAATGTTCGTTTGCGACAAATTGCACAGACTCACCATTTACAACTTTATCAATTTTAAATGCTCCAAGTGTAACTGGGTTTTTACGTACTGCATCTGAAGCAAGTAAATCTTTCACTGGAATAGATTCTAATTGATGTTTAGGCTCTGCATATGCCCATAAACCATCACCAATTGAGTAAATTGCTGGTGAAACTTTCTTTAATTGGATTTTAATGCTCTTATCATCAACTTTTGTAATACCTGAAATTGTATCTGCTTTACCATTATGGTACTCTTCTGCACCAACAATATTTTTGAAATCATCATCATAGCGAACACCTGTATAATCTGGGTGACCAATTAATTCATATGGGAAAATTAAATCATCAGCTGTTAAAGGTGTACCATCTGACCATTTATAATCACCTTGAATTGTGACAGTAGCTGTTTTTGCTTCTGGATCAACATCTAATTTAGCAATACCTTTGTCTGTAACAAGGAAGTTTCCATCTGTTTCAAAAATCACATTTGAAGCATATGCTAAAATTTCTGAATCATAAGCATCTTCGTATAGTTCCCAGTTGAAAATCCCTTGGAATGGAGAACTTGTTACAAGTCCTACTCGTAATGTTCCACCCTGGATTGCATCTCCCTCATTTGTTACCTCTGTTGGTAATAAACTATCTTCTTGCGTTGTTTCTGTTTCACCTGACTTTTCTGTTTCACCTGACTTTTCTGTGTTATCAGTTTCTGAGCCTTTTTCAGAATCACTGCCACCACCACCATTGCAGGCTGCTAAAATTAGCATGAATGCAAAAAGTACAGATAAGAATAACCAATTCTTCTTCATGTGTAAATCCTCCCCTTTTATCCTAATCGTTGTTTTGCGTCAGCCGCACGTCTTAGCGCTTGACCAACATAATTTATACCAAGCATCAATACTAAAATTAATAATGATGCGGGCAACCAAATCCACCATTTTGTAGATAATACAACCGGGTTTGTTGCATAGCTTACTAATGTCCCTAAGCTAGGTGTAGATGGTGGTAAGCCAAAGCCTAAAAACGATAAGCCTGTTTCAATACCAACATTCCCTGCAAAGTTTAACGTTAACTCTACTATTAGCAACGAACTTAAATTTGGTAGTATCCCTTTAAACATAATGGCAAAATCACTAGTCCCCATTGTCTTCGAGGCACTAACATAATCTCTGCGTCCTTCAGATAAAGCTTTACTTCGAACTAGACGCGCAGTACTTATCCATTGAAAGGCACTTAAAATCAAAATTAACTCAAAAACTCCATATTTTGGAATAATTGTAACTAATACAATGATAATCATTAATGTCGGTAATGTCATAAGAAAATCAATGATACGCATAAATAAATTATCAATAAAGCCACCATAATAGCCCATTATTATTCCTAGTGCGATCCCTAAAGCATTGGCAATAAGGGTGATAGCAATTGCAATTAAAATAGAATTTTTCGCACCGATAATAAGCTGTCCATACATATCACGACCAGCTTCATCAGCCCCAAGAATATATCCATTAACACCAGGTTCTGTAAAACGCTCTAATAATTTTATTCGTAATATTTCATCCTGATTCATAAACGCAGACATAATTAATATCGCAATGATAAGTAATGTTATTCCAATGAATGAAAATAACGCTAATTTATCTTTTCTAAATTCACGTATAACAACTTGAATTCCTGTTGGTGGAGTACTTTCAACTTTCACTACATCATTTTTTTGCTCCAATTTATTCACCTCTCCTTATGCATTCAATTTAGCTGTTAGTCTATGCGGATACGTGGATCAACAATGCTCATGATTATATCTGACAATAGACTACCTAATAATGCTAAGAAGCCATAAAGCATAACAAGAGCCGTAATAACACTATAATCGCGACTTGTTACGGAATGGATGAATAATTGCCCCATGCCCGGGAAGCCAAAAATTGTCTCTATGAATATCGAACCGCCTAACAAACCTGTAATTGTAAAGCCAAGGAAGGCTGCGATTGGTAATAAGGAGTTACGGAAAATATGTCTTCTATAGATTTTTTTCATCGGTACACCTTTACTACGTGCTGTTTTAACATAATCCTGTGTCTTGGCATCGATAATTTCTGAACGTAAATATTGAATAATCGTCGTTGTAGCTAAAATTGCATAGGTCATTGCAGGTAATATTAAATGATACAAGCGATTCCAATAATATTCGAGCGTTCCAGGCTCTACACCTACATCGACTGTTCCACTCGTTGGGAACCACATTAAACGGTAACCAAAGATATATAAGAAAATTAAACCTAATACAAAGGTCGGTATGGCATAGCTTATAAAGCTATATAGAGTAATCGACTTATCGTACAATGTATCCTGCTTACGTCCAGCTATCATTCCTAATGGAATAGCTATCACATAAACGAGAATGGTACTAAGTAGAGCAAGCCAGAATGTGTTCAATGCACGCTCGCCAATCAATGAGGACACTGCAAGCTTATATGTATAGCTTTGTCCAAAATCACCCTGAAAGGCATTGATTACCCAATTGTAATATTGTATATACCAAGGGTCATAGTAACCCGCTTGAATTCTTAGTTCTTCAATTCGTGCAGGGTCTGTTTCTGGCGTAATTAACCCTGTAAAAGGATCACCTGGCATTTGCTTTGCTAAGATAAAAATAATTAAACTGAGCACAAACATTTGAGGAATCATTAAAATTATTCTTCTAACAATCGTTTTCCACATTTCACATTCCCCCCGACATTGCAACCATATGTGTGTCTGAAATGGAATTCAGTGGATAGACTTTTCCATGCTCATCATAATATTTATGTTGCTCTTGTTGATAATTTTCTTCTACTTTTTGTCGAATTATTTTACGCTCATTCCTCGTCTCTGGCTCGATATTTGGAATGGCTGATAAAAGTCGATTCGTGTAAATATGCTGTGGATTCTTATAAATATCATGTCTTGTACCCGTTTCTACAAAGCGTCCTTTATACATAATAGAAATATGATCACACATATGTTTAACAACACCTAAATCGTGGGAAATGAATAAATAAGTAAGACCATATTCATTTTGAATATCTTTCATAAAATTTAATACCTGTGCTTGTACAGATAAATCTAGTGCTGAAACAGGCTCATCGGCAATGATCATTTTAGGGTTACATGCAACCGCTCGCGCAATACCTAGGCGTTGCTTTTGCCCACCCGAAAATTCATGTGGATATTTGAGTAAAACATCCTCTGACATCCCGACAATAGCTAGTAGCTCTTTAATACGTTTGCGTTCCTCTTGGTCACTAAGCTTCATAAAATTTCGAATTGGTTCTGCTAAAATATCAAGAACGCGTTTTCTAGGATTCATGCTAGAATGAGAGTCTTGGAAAATCATTTGAATATCTCTGTTATAGGCAGAATCACGCTTTCTCTGTTGATTTGTCACATTTTCACCCTCATAAAAAATTTGACCAGAGGTGATTTTTTCTAAACCAATTATCGCTTTTCCTGTAGTCGATTTACCAGATCCTGATTCTCCTACTAATCCATACGTTTTTCCTTTTTCGAACTCCATCGTCACACCGTCCACTGCATATACGTGGTCAACAATGGTATTAAAAAATCCTCCACGTATTGGATAATGAACACTTAAATCCTTAATTTGCATAAAGCTCATACAGTCCCGCCCCCTTCTTCACCTTCAAAATGAAAGTGTTTCCAGCAGGTACATCTCACAAAATGTCCTGGTGCAATTTCATGTAACTGAGGTTTTGTCTCATGTGAAGATGCATCAATCCACGGAATTCGTCCTGAAAAACGACAACCTTCTCGAGGTAAGTTTATTAGAGATGGAACCATACCTTGAATGACCTCGAGTCTTTCATTTTCACTATGTGTTTGTGGAATTGAATTTAATAATGAACGCGTATATGGATGCTTTGGATTATTGAATAATTCCTTAACAGGTGCCTCTTCTACTACTTCACCTGCATACATAACGACAACTCGATCAGCCATCTCTGCTACAACACCCAAATCATGCGTAATAAGAATAATGCCTGCTTCAGTTTCAGTCTGTAATGTTTTTAACAGGTCCAAAATTTGTGCCTGAATCGTAACATCTAAAGCCGTTGTCGGTTCATCAGCAATTAATATTGCAGGTTTACATGATAAGGCAATAGCAATCATGACACGCTGACGCATACCACCCGATAACTGATGAGGAAATTGTCTAGCAACACGTTTTGGGTTCGCAATTCCAACATGATTTAATAGTTCTAATACTCTTTCACTTCGCTGTTGTTTTGTAAACTTAGTATGATAGATTAACCCCTCTTCAATTTGTTCACTAATTCTCATTAAAGGGTTAAGAGCCGAAAGTGGATCCTGAAAGATAAATCCTATGTCATTGCCACGCAAGTTATTAAACTGTTGTTCATTCAATTTAGCTAAATTTTGATTATTATAAAAAATATCACCAGAAACTTTTGTATTGACTTCATTGTGCAAGCCTACAACTGTAGTTGCTAATGTACTTTTACCACAACCTGATTCTCCAACTATTGCTAATACCTCATTTTTGTTAAGCGAGAGTGAGACATCATCTACAGCAGCGTGGTATGTATCTTTGATGCGAAAACTAGTTGTTAAATTTCGAATTGTTAATAAGTCATTTGCTGTATTCAAACAATCTCTCCTTTGTTATTCAATATTCTGAAAATATATTCATTACTTATATCAGAATCATATTTAACTTTTCTCTCCTATCCTCTCCTCTTCTTTTTTGACAAGTGTGATTTTAATAATTTTTTTGCTTTAAATCATTAAATCACTGATAGAATTATCTGAAAATTAAACTGTAATATTATTTTAGCTAGAAAACATGTATAAACGCAAGTGTCTTTTTCAAATTATTACAAACCAAAGTATAAATTCCCACCGTACATCTCCATCAAGAAACTATAAATTTTATTTTTTAGATTTAAGAAATATTTTACTTTTTCTTTACAAAGTTACAAATCTCACAAAAAAATATTATACAAATATATTAAATTGTATTTTACTTTATAATTTTTCACATTTGTAAAATGACGTAAAATTCGATTAATTCTGCATTTTTAACTAAATTATTAAATAAATGCTTTTTATGAAAATGTTATATCTAACTCATTTTTGTTTTCAATAAATAATTTCGGGCGTTGAAGTGCTAGTATTTTAAATTAAATATTATTACTTTGAAAAAATAATTTATGTCTAAAATTATATAATTTTAAACCATACTTCTTTAGTATTCCTAGTTGTATACTTTTTGCCTTAATTTTCGATATAGAAATACTATTTAGAATATTAAATAAGTAAATTACCTGTTTATATGTTAAAATTTTCTACAACAAAGTTTTATTAAATATTGTATGAGAACCACTATACACAGAAAGGTTGTCCGTCATGGTAAAAATTGATGATATTTGGTTTACAGTAGAAGAAATAAACGCAGAAACATACGCTATAAGTGAATACGGTCATTGGGAAAAAGTACATTCCTTTTTATTATTAGGGGACAAACGAGCTGTTCTGATTGATACGGGGTTAGGGATTGATAATATTAGAAGAATTACTAAACAATTAACTTCGCTGCCTATTACTGTCCTCACAACACATGTTCACTGGGATCATATTGGTGGTCATGAACAGTTTGATGATATTTATGTACACAGAGATGAAGTTGATTGGTTAGTTCATGGAATACCCAAATTATCTATTGATCAGATTAGAAAAGATGTTGGGCGTGATATTACATTACCTACACCACATACATTTGATCCAATCAACTACAAACCTTTTCAGGGACAGCCCTCAGGCGTTTTAGAAGATGGAGATATCATTGATATCGGGAACCGAAAATTGACTGTACTGCATACGCCAGGCCATTCTCCTGGGCATATTGCTCTTTTGGATTCGAAATATGGTTATCTATTTACTGGAGATTTATTGTATGATCAAGCACCTATTTATGCTTTTTTCCCGACTACCAGCCCTGAAGATTTAGTTCATTCTTTAGAAAGAATAGCGCAATTAACTTCTGTTACAAAAATTTTCGGTTCCCATCACACAGTAGGTCTTGATCCTGCTATTTTATTAGAAATAAAAAAGGCAGTTATTACGCTACGGGAAAATAATCTTGTACAATTTGGTACAGGCATTCATCGTTTTAAAGGGTTTAGTATTCAATTTTAAATACTCTCTTCCTATTTAATAGAAAGAAAAAAGCTGTTCCACAGGTCGCTTATCATGACCTATAGAACAGCTTTCAATTATAGCTCTCCAGCTTTTAACTTTCCATGCCACTCTTTTAAGAATGGAATATCTTCTTCTTTAATAGCACCTGATTCATTTGCCGCTTCAATTAAATAATCGAAGTTTGTTAACGATACATATTGGATGCCAGCCTCATCAAAAGCCTGTTCTGCACGTGGAAGATTATAAGTGTAAACACAAACAACCCCTAAAACTTCACAGCCAGCTGCACGTAATGCTTCTACTGCTGTAATCGATGAACCGCCTGTAGAAACGATATCTTCCACTACAACCACTTTTTGACCTGCTGCGTATTTTCCTTCGATTTGATTGCCACGGCCATGTTCTTTCGCTTTAGAGCGCACATACACCATTGGTAATTCTAAAATATCACTTACCCATGCTGCATGTGGAATGCCTGCTGTAGCTGTTCCTGCAACGATTTCTGTCGCTCCAAAGTTCTCTTTGATCACTGCTGCTAAGCCATTCGCTAATTGCTTACGAATAACAGGGTCTGAGATTGTTAGACGTGTATCACAATAAATAGGTGATTTAATACCAGATGCCCATGTAAATAATTCTGTTGGGTTTAATTCTACTGCACCTACTTTTAACATAGCGTGTGCAATTTCATTTTGTAATGTCATTCTTTATGCCTCCCATAATTCACTTACGATTTTATATGCTGCTACTGGATCCTGGGCTCCTGTTACGGCACGCCCAATAACGATGAGTGATGAACCGTCACGTTTCGCACCATCTGGTGTTGCAATACGTTTTTGATCGTGTGCGTCACCACCTGCTAGGCGAATGCCAGGTGTCACTCGTAGAAAATCTTCTCCACACACCTCTGCAATCGCTTTAGCCTCGTGTACAGAGCAAACAACACCTTGTAAGCCAGCTTGTTTTGTAAGACTTGCATAATGCAAGACAGATTCTTGTAAAGAAAGAGCAATTTTTTGCTCCGCTTGCATTTGTTCCTCAGTTGTTGATGTTAATTGTGTGACTGCAATTAATGCCGGAGTTGCTTTGCCAGCAGGTGTCCCTGCTTCTAGCCCGCCAAGTGCCGCCTCCATCATAGGACGTCCGCCTGCCGCATGAACATTGACTAAATCTACTCCTAGTTTCGCTAGACCCTTCATAGCAGAACCTACTGTATTCGGGATATCATGTAATTTTAAATCAAGGAAAATATCATGACCTAAATCCTTTACTTTTCGAACAATGTCAGGCCCTTCTTGCATATATAATTCCATACCAATTTTCACGAAAAGAGGCTCATTGAACTGTTTTAGAAAATCAAACACTTCTTTTTCTCCTGGAAAATCTAGTGCTAATATAGGTTTGGTATTCATCAACGATGGCTCCTTCCGATAATATCTGTTATATGTTCTACCCCTAATGCGTCAAGCTTTGCTGGTAATTCATCAATAATGTTTGGACAGACGAAGTGGTCAACAAAGTTAGCTGTTCCTACTGCTACAGCTGAAGCACCTGCAGACATAAAATCAATGACATCCTGTGCTTCTGTTACACCACCCATGCCAATTATCGGAATATTGACCGCCTTGTACACCTCGTAAACCATTCGTATTGCTACTGGCTTTACAGCAGGACCTGATAGCCCACCTGTACCATTAGCAATTACTGGCTTTCCTGTACGTTCATCTAAACGCATACCAACCAATGTGTTAATCATCGTAATACCATCTGCTCCACCCGCTTCAACAGCTAAAGCGATATCAACAATATTCGTAACGTTTGGTGATAGTTTCACATAGACTGGTACTTCCGATACAGCTTTGACGGCCTTTACAAGTTCACGTGCTGTAGCTGGGTCTGTCCCAAATTGAATACCGCCACACTTAACGTTAGGGCACGAAATATTTAGTTCCAATGCTTTGACATTAGATGCTGTTGAAATACGGCGTGCTACTTCTACATAGTCAGCCGTTTCTGTACCAGCAACATTGGCGATGATTGGCACATCATAGCCCTCTAAAAATTTTAATTCTTCATTCATTACTTTTTCGATGCCTGGATTTTGTAGCCCAATTGCATTTAACATTCCTGCAGCTGTCTCAGCAACACGTGGGGTTGGATTTCCTGCACGAGTTTCGACAGTTGTTGCCTTAATCATTATAGCACCTAGTTTTGACAAATCATAAAGCTGTGCATATTCACGCCCAAAGCCGAAGCAACCTGAAGCTGGCATAATAGGATTTTTTAAATCTAAGCCTGGTAATTTAATAGTTAAACGACTCATAATGCCACCGTTCCTTTCGGGAAAACTGGACCATCAGAACATACTTTGACATAGCCTTTTTCAACTTGGTCCGTTGTTTTACATACACATGCAAAGCAAGCTCCAATACCACAGCCCATACGCTCTTCGAATGATAAATAGCCTTCTTTTTCTGGATAAAAGCCTTCTAACGCTTTTAACATCGGTAATGGACCACAGGAATAAAAGACATCAAACTCTGGGGCACGTGACTCTAATACAGTTGTCACAAAGCCTTTTGTGCCTTTTGAGCCGTCCACAGTCACATAATGCGTTTCACCAAGTGCACTAAATTCATTCTCATAAAAGCAGACATCCTCTGTTTGAAAGCCTAGTACATGGATGGTTTTCACACCACGCGCATTCAATTGTTTGGATAGTTCATGTAAAGGTGGTACACCGATTCCACCGCCTACTAATAGCGCAGTGCCACCCTCTTGTACTGCATCTACTGGGAAACCATGCCCTATTGGTCCAAGTACGTTAACCTGTTGACCTTCACGGTTCGTCGCCAGCACTTTCGTACCACGACCTTCAGCACGATAAATCATGGTAAATTCATTGTTGTCTTTATCTATATTTGCAATACTAATTGGTCGACGTAAAAGCGGCTCCAATGAATCTGACACCTTTACATGGACAAACTGGCCAGGAGTCATCTCCTGAACCAGTTCACCATGAAGTGT
The DNA here is from genome assembly GCF_009724685.1 of Lysinibacillus cavernae. Lineage (GTDB taxonomy): Bacteria > Bacillota > Bacilli > Bacillales_A > Planococcaceae > Lysinibacillus > Lysinibacillus cavernae. The sequence goes on along the minus strand of NZ_WMEF01000001.1, from coordinate 279,671 downwards.
CAGTTCGAAAATGTTTGTCGCAATTTGCTTTTGAGAGACGACCGTCATTTTCTCTTGACGTATCATATTAGTGTACTACCTCCGCTTTTGGCATTTGTTCTGCTGTAAATGTCATGGATTCAATGACACGTACCATTGCTTCTGCTGTATCTAAAGATGTTAGACAAGGTACGCCATTTTCTACAGACTCACGACGGATTCGGAAACCATCACGAGCTGGTTGCTTACCTTTTGTTAATGTGTTGACGACAAGCTGAGCTTCACCATTTTGGATAAGGTCAATCAATGTTTGTCCTTTCGCACCAATCTTGCCGACAACATCTGTGCGTACTCCTGCTTCTTCAAATGCTTTTGCCGTACCTTCAGTAGCTACAATGCGATACCCTACTGTTGAGAAGCGTTTTGCTAATGCGATCGCTTCTTCTTTATCTTTATCTGACACAGTAAACAATACTGTACCTTCCGTACGAATTTCCATACCCGCTGCAACTAAGCCTTTATAAAGGGCTTTTTCTAACGTTGCATCTTTCCCCATTACTTCACCAGTTGATTTCATTTCAGGCCCTAATGTGATATCTACACGACGTAATTTTGCAAATGAGAACACTGGGACTTTGACAAATACACCTTTTTGCTCAGGAGCTAAGCCTGTTGGATAACCTTGCTCTACAATTGATTTCCCAAGAATTGCTTTTGTTGCAATATTAGCCATTGGGATATTTGTAATTTTACTTAGGAACGGTACTGTACGTGATGAACGTGGATTCACCTCGATCACAAATACTTCACCTTGTGAAATTACATATTGGATGTTCATTAAGCCGACAATGCCGAGACCTTTCGCAAGACGAGTTGTATAGTCGACTAATGTATCTTTTTGTACCTGTGTTAATTTTTGTGGTGGGTAGACAGAAATCGAGTCACCAGAGTGAACCCCCGCACGCTCGATATGCTCCATAATACCTGGAATTAACACATTTTCACCATCACAGATAGCATCTACTTCAATTTCCTGACCTGTTAAGTAACGGTCTACTAAAACAGGATGGTCTGGAGACGCCTCTACTGCGTTGTCCATATAGTGTTGTAACTCATCTTTGTTATAGACAATCTCCATTGCACGTCCACCAAGCACATAAGAAGGACGAACAAGTACTGGGAAGCCTAGACGATCACTAATGGCAAGAGCTTCCTCTGTAGAAACTGCTGTTTCCCCCAGTGGCTGCGGAATGTTTAATTCACGTAAAGCTTGCTCAAATTTATCGCGGTTTTCTGCACGATCGATATCCTCTAAAGAAGTCCCTAAGATTTTCACGCCATTTGAAGCTAATTTATCGGCAAGGTTAATCGCCGTTTGACCACCGAATTGAACAACAACACCAATTGGTTGTTCTAAGTCGATAATGTGCATAACATCCTCAATTGTTAATGGCTCGAAGTATAGTTTATCGGAAATTGAGAAGTCTGTTGACACTGTTTCTGGATTTGAGTTAATAATGATTGCTTCATAGCCAGCTTCTTGAATCGCCCATACAGAATGTACTGTTGCATAGTCGAATTCTACCCCTTGACCGATACGGATTGGACCTGATCCTAGTACCACAACAGAAGGTTTTTCTGACTTAATTGATTCATTTTCGTCTTCATATGTGCCGTAGAAATAAGGTGTTTCTGATTCAAATTCTGCTGCACATGTATCAACCATTTTATACACTGGAATAATGCCGTTCTCTTTACGATACGTATAAACTGCTTCTGGTGTTGTTGCCCAAAGCTCAGCAATTTTCTTATCTGCAAAGCCTAAACGTTTTGCTGTGCGCAATACGTCTTTATCATTTACATTATCAGCAAGCGTTTGTTCCATATCCACAATATTTTTAAATTTATTTAAGAAGAATAAGTCAATAGCTGACCATTCATGAATTTGCTCAATTGTCACACCACGGCGTAAAGCTTCACCGATGAAGAATAGACGTTCATCTCCAGCTTTGCGGATACGTTTTTCAATCCAAGAATCTGAGTTTTCTTCAGCATGCTTTAGTTCTAAATGTACTTGACCTGTTTCAAGTGAACGAACCGCTTTAAGCATGGCTTCCTCAAATGTACGACCTAGTGCCATAACCTCACCAGTAGCTTTCATTTGTGTACCAAGATTACGTTTTGCCGATTCAAATTTATCGAAAGGCCAGCGTGGAATTTTAGCTACGATATAGTCGAGTGCAGGTTCAAAGCAAGCATATGTTGATCCTGTTACAGGGTTTTTAATTTCATCTAATGTTAAACCAACTGCAATTTTAGCTGCTAGCTTAGCAATTGGATAACCAGTTGCTTTTGACGCTAATGCAGATGAACGTGATACACGTGGATTTACTTCTATTACATAGTAATTAAAGCTATATGGATCAAGTGCAAGCTGTACGTTACAGCCACCTTCTATTTTAAGTGCACGAATAATTTTTAATGAAATATTACGTAGCATTTGATTTTCGCGATCTGACAGTGTTTGCGTTGGTGCTACTACAATAGAGTCACCTGTATGAATACCTACTGGGTCAACGTTTTCCATGTTACATACTACAATGGCATTGTCAGCAGCATCACGCATTACTTCATATTCAATCTCTTTATAGCCAGCGATTGATTTTTCTAATAAACATTGTGTTACTGGAGAATATTTTAACCCAGATGTCACGATTTCCTCTAAATCTTGATCATTGTAGCAAATCCCGCCTCCTGTACCGCCAAGCGTAAAGGCTGGACGAACAATGACAGGATAACCAATTTTCACTACAAAATTTTTCGCTTCATCTAAGGAATGGATAATATCTGATTCTGGTACAGGAGCACCTAACTCATACATTAAGTTACGGAATAAATCTCGATCTTCTGCTTTATGAATAGCGTCTAGTTTAGTACCAAGTATTTCAATATCAAGCTCGTCTAAAATGCCTGATTTGTCTAATTCAATCGCCATGTTCAGACCTGTCTGACCACCAAGTGTTGGTAATATAGCATCTGGGCGTTCTTTACGTAAAATACGGGATACGAAATCAAGTGTAATTGGCTCGATATATACTTTGTCCGCAATTTCTGTATCTGTCATGATTGTTGCAGGGTTTGAGTTGATTAAAATAACACGGTAGCCCTCTTCCTTTAATGAAAGACAAGCTTGTGTTCCTGCATAGTCAAATTCTGCTGCTTGTCCGATGACGATTGGGCCTGAGCCGATTACTAAAATTGTTTCAATATCTGTACGTTTAGGCATGTTGTTTCCCCTTCCCTGCTTCTACTTCCATCATTTCGATGAATTCATCAAATAAGTGATTTGAATCCTCTGGTCCTGGTGATGCTTCTGGGTGATACTGCACTGTGAAAATTGGATATTTCTTATGACGGACACCTTCACATGTACCATCATTTAATGCGATATGTGTTAATTCTAAATCAGTATCTTTTAATGATTCGATGTCGATTGCATAGCCATGGTTCTGAGATGTTAAATCTGTACGGCCTGTGCGTAAATCTTTTACTGGATGGTTACCACCACGGTGACCGAACGGTAATTTGAAGGCTTTCGCTCCACTAGCTAATGAAAAGATTTGGTGGCCTAAACAAATACCGAACATTGGCACTTTGCCAATTAAGTTACGTACTGTTTCAATACCTTCTTGGACATCTTCAGGATTCCCTGGTCCATTCGACAACATGATGCCATCTGGATGCCAAGCTAAAATTTCCTCAGCTGATGTATTGTAAGGAACCACAAGCACGTCACAATCACGTTTGTTTAACTCACGAAGGATTCCGTGTTTCATTCCATAATCAATTAAGACCACTCGTTTACCACGTCCAGGTGATGGATAGGCTGCTTTTGGTGACACTTCACGTACATGATGAGTAATGGCTGGTGTTGCTTGTAATTGTGCAATAATGTCATCGACATTTACTTCTTCATCAGCTGCTGTTAAGATCGCCTTCACGGACCCTTTACTGCGAATGATACGTGTTAATTTTCGCGTATCAATTCCCTCAATTCCTGGGATATCTTTTGATGTTAAATAGTCATCTAACGTTAAGTCACAACGGAAGTTAGAAGGCATTTTAGCTAGTTCACGGACAACGAATCCACGAATAGCTGGCGTAATCGATTCAAAGTCATCGCGGTTAATGCCGTAATTTCCTACTAACGGATAAGTCAATGTAACAATTTGTCCATAGAATGAAGGATCTGAAATTGTTTCCTGATATCCCGTCATACCTGTTGTGAATACAACCTCACCTTGTGAAGCGCGCTCACTACCAAATGCTGAACCTGTAAATACTGTGCCATCTTCTAAAACTAGTAAACGTTTTTTCATTACTCTGCCTCCTGATATACGATATTGCCTTCAAAAATAGTTAACACTGGCCAACCTTTTGCCACCCATCCATTAAATGGTGTATTACGTCCTTTTGATACAAAGCCTTCTGCATCAATTGTTTGTTCTTTATGAATATCTATTAAAATCATATCGGCTGAAGCACCTACTTCTAATGTGCCATATGGTAGATCAAAAATTTCAGCTGCTTTCACTGTCATCCAATCAATTAATTGTTTTAAAGTCCATTTTCCAGTTTCAACAAATTGTGTATACAGTAGTGGGAAAGCAGTTTCGAAGCCTACAATACCAAACGGTGCTCCAACCATACCGCAGCATTTTTCTTCTACTGTATGCGGTGCATGATCTGTTGCGATACAGTCGATTGTGCCATCAAGTAACGCTGCATGTAGTGAATCCTTATCATCAGCTCCACGTAATGGTGGATTCATTTTCCAGTTTGCATCATCAGATGGAATATCCATTTCCTCGAGTAGTAGGTGGTGTGGGCAAACTTCTGCTGTTACACGAATTCCAGCTGCCTTTGCATCTCTTACCGCACGAACAGATTCCTTTGTTGATACATGACAAACATGGTAGCGTGCACCTGCCGCTTCTGCTAGTAGAACATCTCGAGCAATTTGCACTGATTCACAAATGGAAGGTATACCTGGAAGACCAAGCTCTTTATTACGCTTTCCTTCATGCATCACGCCATCATAGATTAATGAATTGTCCTCACAATGTGCCACAACGACCATATCGTGCTGAGCTGCTTCCTTCATTTGCTCGTACATTGTAGACGCAAGCTGAATGCCTACGCCATCGTCAGAGAATGCTACTGCTCCATGATTTTTTAATTCTTCGATATTTGTCCGAACTTCACCTGAAATATCTTTTGTAAGGGAACCATATGGGAGTACTCGAATAACAGCACTTTCTTTGATTAGTCCATTGATGAGTTGCATGTTTTCCACTGAATCGGGTACCGGTTTTGTATTAGGCATCGCACAAATTGTTGTAAAACCGCCTTTTGCTGCAGATGCTGAGCCAGTAGCAATTGTTTCCTTATGCTCAAAGCCTGGCTCACGTAAATGTGTATGAACATCGATAAAGCCTGGTGCCACAATAAAACCATTTCCTTCAATCATTTCAGCGCCTGCTACATTTACATCCTGTCCAACAGCCGTAATCTTCCCATCTACCATCGCGATATTAACTGTCTGCAGTTCACCTTGCTCATTTAACATTTGTACGTTTTGAAGTACCTTTGTCATGTTATTCTCTCCCCTTTAAAATGGTTTCCATAATAGCCATCCGTGTGTAGACTCCGTTTCTCACCTGTTCGAAAATTCGAGAGCGTTCACACTCTACTAGCTCAGAAGCAATTTCGACATCGCGATTAACTGGTGCTGGATGCATAATAATGGCGGATTCTTTCATTTGTTTTTCTCGTTCAATCGTTAAACCAAATTCTTGATGGTAGCCTTCTTTCGAAAAGCTATTATTCTCTTTATGGCGTTCATGTTGTACACGTAGTAACATAATGACATCACTTATTTCGATTAAATCATCCCATGAATGATGCGCCTCAAAACCTCCCGTCCACTCTTCTGGACAAAGGAAGTGAACATTTGTCCCTAGGCTCTGTAATGCCGTTGCATTTGATTTCGCTACTCGGCTATGAGAGATATCTCCAACAATTGTGACATTCAACCCTTCAAAATAACCAAACTCTTTTTTGATTGTATAAAGATCCAATAATGATTGTGAGGGATGCTGCCCAGCACCGTCTCCTGCATTAATAACTGCTACGTTAATGCCGTCCAGTAGCTCATTGTAATATTCATCTTCTGACGCTCGAATGATGACTGCATCTAAACCAATCATTTCTAATGTTTTTACAGTATCGTACAACGTTTCCCCTTTCGTAACACTCGAAAACCCTGCATCGAAAGGGATTATATGACAGCCAATTTTGTACTCTGCCATTTCAAAGCTTGTTTTTGTTCGAGTACTTGGTTCAAAAAATAAATTGGCAACGTTGTATATGCGAGATAACGATGATGTTTCACCATTTTCAAATGCTTGCGCTAGATCTAGGATTTGATTAATCTCTTCTGTTGTTAAATGTTCCATCGATAATAAGTTCTTCATCATGTGACCTCCATTAGGTTGTGTGTCATGAACGTCTATATTTGACGTTCTCTATATCAATTTCGCCTTGGCGTAACTGCGTCTGGATTTAGAATTGTGCAAGCACATTTCTAAATCCGTGCCAACCGCCGGAGACTTTATCTTCATTCATCTCACCACCTTCAGAGGTAGGGTGAATTTAGATAAAAAAGCCCCGTTGATGTCATCAACGAGGCATAAGGAGGCGTGACAAACTACAGCAGGAAATAATCCCCGCTTCAGCATGTCCACAACTTCCCTTTTTTTGCCTCTCTGGACAATTCATTAAAAGGTACTACTATGAATTTTTATTTTGATTGGATGGTACGGGTATATCGGCTTCTTTCTTACCTGGTAGAATAGCATTCAACAGCACACCGATAATCGCCGCTAGTGCCATCCCCTCAACACTTAATGACTCTGAGATGACGAACTTTGCACCGCCAATACCAATGACTAAAATAACTGAGGCAATGACTAAGTTACGGCTATTACCAAAATCAATATGATTGTCTACTAGCATGCGTAAGCCACTAGCTGCGATAATACCGAAGAGCAAGATGGAAACTCCACCAAGTACTGCTGTTGGAATTGTTGCTATCACTGCCATTGCTTTCCCGAAGAATGATAGTAAGATGGCAACCACTGCTGCACCTGCAATAACGTAAATACTGTACACTCGCGTAATGGCTAGTACACCAATATTTTCACCGTATGTTGTTTTCGGAGGACCCCCAATTAAAGCACTCACAAATGTTCCAAGTCCATCTCCCAATAGAGAACGATGTAACCCTGGTTCTTTAATGTAATCTCGATCTACTACTTTTCCCAATACTAATTGGTGTCCGATGTGTTCAGAAATCGTTACAATAACGATTGGTACCATTATTAGAAGGATTTTACTTGTGATTTCGAATTCATAATGGATACCTGGTATTAAGAAATCTGGCATTGCGAAGAATGTTGCTTTGGCAATCGGTGAATAATCCACTATATCGATAATCATCGAGTAAATGTACCCTACGATTAACCCCATTAAAATGGGCATTGTGCTTAAAATTCCTTTAAAGAAAATCGTGAAGATAATGGCTGTAAAGACTGTGACTAAAGCTGCTGAGAAGTGTAAAAAGCTATACTCTCCATTGACGTTCATCGCCATATTCACGGCCGTACCCGATAGACCAAGTCCAATAACCATGATAACTGGACCTACCACGATTGGTGGCAAAATTTTCATAATCCACTTATAGCCACTTTTCCAGATGATTAGGGATACTATTCCGTATGTAATCCCGACAGCCATCGCGCCGACCATAGCATGCCCTGGGTTTACACTGGAGCCGTCCTCATTTAAACCGCCTGCAGCAAGTAAGATAGGTGCAATAAAGGCGAAGGATGATCCTAAATAAGCTGGTACCTGAAATTTCGTAATTAATAGGAAGAATATCGTAGCAATCCCGCTCGTTAAAAGAGCAATTGCTGGGCTAAGACCTACTAACTGTGGCACCAAGATCGTTGATCCAAACATGGCAAACATATGCTGGAAACTTAATGTCACTAGTTGAAGTGGAGTCGGTTTATCATGAATATCTAAAACTGCATTTGACATACTGTTTCCTCACTTTATTGTTCGTCTTCTTTAAAAATAATGATGCAATCTTCTCCATCTACTTCTTGTAAATTGACAATGATGCGCTCTGAGCCAGAAGTCGGAACATTTTTCCCTACATAGTCTGCTCTAATTGGTAACTCTCGATGTCCTCTATCCACTAGAACGGCTAGTTGAATTTGAGCAGGTCTCCCTAAATCCATAATAGCATCCAATGCTGCACGAACTGTTCGTCCTGTATAAAGTACATCATCCACTAAAATGATCTTTTGATTTTTCACTACGTACTCTATATCAACTTGTTCCACATGTGCTTGTTCATTTTCATGCTTTGTTGTTAAATCGTCTCGGTAAAGCGTAATATCAAGTTCCCCAGTACGAATTGGTTTACCTTCAATTTTTTCAATTCGTTGTGCCAATCGTTTGGCTAGAAAAGCACCTCGTGTTTTAATGCCAACTAAAATACATTCATCGATTCCTTTGTTGCGTTCAATAATTTCATGGGCAATTCGTGTTAATGCTCTTGCCATTGATGGGCCATCTAATAATTCATTTTGTGCCATATCCGTTTCCTCCTCTCTTCAATCTATTGTCGGCCATGTGTCCATAAAAAAACCTCTCGAGGCGAATAGCCTGAGAGGGTTGTATACGTGTTGAAAAAGCATGTTGGAAAAATTTGCAGCACAAATTTTTGCAACACTATCACATGTACCTTCTCAGCCTCTCTGGACTGTCATTAAAGGTGAATATTTAGTTATGTTGTTCATTCACTGACGTTAGTATAGACTTTCTTTTTGATTCCGTCAATGCCTATTTCGTAAATCATTTAATAATTGCTCATAATCAGCAGGAAGTGGTGCTTCAAACTCTAAATATTCTCCCGATGAAGGATGATCGAATCCTAAAGTCGCTGCATGTAAAACTTGTCCGCCAAAGTCAATTGTCTTTTTTGGACCATATTTTGGGTCTCCTACCAGTTGGAAACCGATATAATTCATATGCACACGAATTTGGTGTGTACGTCCCGTTTCTAAACGACATTCTACAAGTGTATAGTCACCAAAACGCTCTACAACTTGGAAGTGTGTGACAGCGTGTTTACCATTATCGACTACAGCTTGTTTTTGACGATCCTTTTGATCTCTACCAATTGGCGCATCAATTGTCCCTTTATCATGTGCAATATGCCCGTGTACAAGTGCAATATATTTACGAGTAACCGTTTTATTAACCAACTGATTCACTAACGATTCATGAGCTGTATCATTTTTAGCAACCATTAATAAGCCTGATGTATCTTTATCGATACGATGGACGATCCCAGGTCGCATAACACCATTAATTCCTGATAAATCCTTACAATGATACATTAATCCATTTACCAATGTACCAGTCAAATGTCCTGGCGCTGGATGAACCACCATGCCCTTTGGTTTATTCACTACAAGGACATCTGCATCCTCATAAACAATATCCAAATCTAAATTTTCTTCAATAACATCCAGTGGTTCAACTTCTGGTACATCAATAGCAACGAAGTCACCAGCTTTCACCTTATATTTTGCTTTTACAACATCGCCGTTTACTGTGATGATACCCTCACTAATCCAGTTACCAATTTGTGAGCGTGACCACTCTGATTGTAAGCTTGAAAGTGCTTTATCAATGCGCTCTCCCTTCTGCTGTTCTTCTATTGTGTATGTTACTTGCGTCATTGTTTCACCTGTTTCTTCTCTTTTTTATCTTCCATAATCAAACCAATCATAAGCACGACAACTGCTATTGTTAATGCAGCATCTGCCACATTAAAAATAGGGAAATCATAATTAATAATTGGAATTAAGACATCTACAAAATCGACTACTTCACCTCTAAATAGACGATCAATAAAGTTTCCTAATGCTCCACCAAGTAACAGCATTAAACCTACTTGAAATACGGGCTTCCCTTTTGCTTCTTTATGATAATAGTAGAGGATAGCACAGATAACAGCAACTGTCACAATACTAAACAACCACATTTGTCCTTCAAGCATTCCCCATGCTGCGCCTCTATTTCGATGAGACAAAATGCCAAACCAAGGGTCCCATACAGCAATACGTTCAGCATATTCCATATTTTTCACAATTAGCCATTTTGTCCATTGGTCCAATAAAACGACAAAAGCAGCTAATCCATAATATTTATACACAGACATTCCTCCGTTCACTCAACATCTTACCTATTCTACCATAACAGCACCATTCACAATAACTATTATCACATCAAAATATGACGGATTCCAAATCCCTTGACTAATATAAAAAAGCTATTCCTATCACTTATCAAGTAATAGAAATAGCCATAATTTATTGTTTTATACTGTTTCAGATTCTTTTGAATGCACCCGCTTCATGAAATCATTCACATCAGCAGGTACTTTACGATCTAGTAATGACACGATAATTACAGACAAGAAACCAACAGGTACTGTCACAATACCTGGAATTTTAAACTGCAAGAAACTTGGTAATGTTCCTGGTAAAAAGATCATCCACATCGACACGCCAAGACCAATTAGTAATCCTGCGATGGCTCCCTTCTCTGTCATACCTCTCCACCAAATACCTAAAATAAATATTGGTGTGAATGTACTTGCTGCTACTGTAAAGGCGAGCGCGACTAAATGACCAATCGATGCATCCTTCACAAGTAATCCCAGTGCCCCATATAAAATGCCTAATAAGACAATAGCCACTTTCCCAGCGACAACACGCTGTTTTTGCGTAATATCTTTTTTCATTATGTTGGCATATAAATCATGAGCTAGCGCACCTGAGCTTGTAATAAAGAGCCCTGAAAGATTTGAGAAAATCGCTGCAAAAGCTCCGGCTATAACTAATCCAAGTAGCCATTTACCGCCTAGCGCAAGAGCTGTAGTAGGAATTACCATGTTATTCCCACCTAGTACTAAATCGCGCATAACCTCTTCACTAGCTGTTCCAGAAATGAAAATAGATCGACCCACAACGCCCAAATAAACAGCTAACAAGAAGAACGTACTGGCAATCCCAATAGCCATAAGCGCCGATTTACGAGCTGCTTTCGCACTTGGATTTGTATAAAAACGTAATAATATATGCGGAAGTCCAATTGTTCCCAAGGCTAAACCAATGGTCATACTAATAGTTTGCCAAAATGTCGGAAAATAGAAGCCTGTGCCTGTCCAAGCAGCACCATCAAAATTTACATCCTTGCCATCTAAGGCATACGGTGAAGTACCTGTGATAGGCCCACTAAATGAATTAATGGCAGCAAGAATTTTATCATAATGTAAACCACTATAAACCGCGGCAATTAACATCACAACAAAGGCTCCAAGACGAATCCACAGCTCTAAAGCTTGGTTGATCGTTGTGCCTTTCATTCCACCAATTCCTACATAGAAAATCATTACAACACAAGTAAAGATAATGCCAAATTCATAAGAAGTGCCAAAAAACATACTTAAAATCTGTGCAGCACCTAATAATTGAGGAGCCGCATAAAAGCCTGAAATGGCTAAAACTACAGCAACTGCTACTAATCGAGCTCTTCTACTATGAAAACGATAAGCTAAAAAATCAGCAACTGTAAATGCGCCAAAACGTCTTAAAGGCCCAGCTACGAATATTGCTAATAATGTTAAACCAATCGAGAAACAGAAAGCATAATAAGCACCATCATAGCCTAGTTGAAAGGTTAAACCAGCGATACCAAGGAATGTTGCTGCACTTAAATAATCCCCACCAATGGCAGAACCATTCGTAAACCATCCGAAGCTTCGACCTCCCACAAAGAAGTCCGATGCTGTTGCATTTCTTTTTGTTAAATACGTAATGTATACAATCGTTCCCATTAAAGCAATGGTCATTAACATCTTTGGTTCTAAAAGAGCTTCCATCATTCAACATTTCCCCCTTTGTCCAACTACTTATTTGCAATATCGTATTTTTTTAGGCGTTTTTCATACATGGCAGTATGCACATAAGCAATAATAAATGCCATAGCCATCATCACAATCGTTGTCACAAACCACGTTACTGTTATACCACCCCAAATTTTCTTAAATGCAAATTCTGGAGCAAACCAATTCATAACAGGGATACTAAAAATCAAAATAAAGTAAAATACCGATAAGCCTAAGCCTGTTGTAAATTCATCTTTCATAATTTTGTTCGTTGCTGCATCTAGAGGTGGTAGATCTTTCACATCAATTGTTCCTGCCTCTACATAGTCATAATCATGACTGCCTACTTCCGCCATAAGCTAACTCCCCCTTTTTCTTATCAGTAAATAATTATCTGAAATTTCTAATTATTATTCACTACGATTATTTTATTCTATTTCAACTTCAATATAGATATAAAATATTGCTGTATTAGTACAAAAAAATGCTATTTTAAGGTAAAATATTTCTATCTTTATTATTCGTAGGGGGATGGTAGTATTTTGAAGGTGGTATGGTATATGGAAAGCTCATTTAACAAACAACAAATGCGTGACTGGTTGAAAGAGGTTTTACCAAATGCTTTAGAGGAAAGTAAAGTACCAAAACCAAAAGATGAGATCATTATTTTCTATGAAGTAAATCGGTTATTTGACTGGGTTAAGGTTAATCGATTAAAAAGAAATTATCCTAATAGTATAATTGTCCCAATTGTTACAGAACACCTCACCTACTCGACTGGTATAGCAATTGAGTTATTTTTGCCCGCTCTTCTCATAAAACCATTACAAAAATCAAAATTTTTAAGAATTGTAAAAAAGCTGTACACATCCTATCAGGAAAAAAAAGCTAGTACACTCACAATGCTTGAGCTATCGCAACAAGTATCCCAACATCATACCTCACCGTTCAGGGAAGCTTTTTTAAAACGTCTTATACGTGGAGAAATTGACGATGAACAAGAAATTATACAATCTGCGTCATTTTTATCAACAAACTGTATTCCTAATATTGTGTTCTTAATTCAGGGCTATATCGATGGAAATGATAAGATGGCTATTCCACATGATGCGAGTAGTATCATTACACATGTTTTTCGCCAACATTTTGCCGATAAAGCACCATTGTCCTTTTTACATTTTGAACGCTACTTACTACTTCTCATGCGAATTCCGAGTGGGTACAACTCTTTCAAGCATTGGTCAGAGGGAGAAACTTGGCTATCGGAGGCCATCGAGACACTAAAAAAAGACTATTGTATCCATCTTTTTATGGGGGTTGGTGGTGTATTTCAAGACACTATGCAAGTAAAAGAGTCCTATAGTCAAGCTCGTAAAGCACGTAGAAAACCACCTATCGATAACATTCATATAAGATATTACGAAGATTTAACGAAGCATGCGCAACTTCAAAAAGCCATTCATTATATTGAAGAGCATTATGACGAGCAAATTACAATTAGTGATGTTGCAAAATATATAAACTTTAGCCCGACACATTTTAGTAGGCTATTTAAAAAAGAGACTGGTCGCAATTTTGTTGACTATGTTGCTTTTACTCGCATCATCAAAACTTTACCCTTTTTACGAAAGTTCGATTATACCATAGAAAAAATCTCCTCCACCTGTGGATTCAACACACCTAATTATTACAGTCTCACTTTTAAAAAATATGTAGGAATCTCACCAACAGACTACCGCAATACGAAAGAAATTGTATTTAAATAGTTTTATCTAATAGAATCTGCAAAGCCCCCATGAAAAAAGCAAGTCCCCTTAAAGGAGACTTGCTTTTCACCTACATAGAAGGTAGATTCTTGTTATTCATAGGAATCACTTAAGCGTAATATTTTTCTACAACTTCTGCACAGCGCGCACAAACAGTTGGATGTTCCTCATTTGCACCAACTGTTTCAGAAATTGACCAGCAACGCTCACATTTCTCGCCTGTTGCTTTCTCTACAACAATTGAAACATGCTCAAGTGCCAAAGCATCGGCTGGCGCTTCATCTATTGTAGCTACCTCAAAAGCAGAAACAATGGAAAGTTGTGCAAAGTCAATGTTCGCATCGTTCAATAATGCTACAACATCCTCTTTCGCATATACTGTCACTTTTGCCTCAAGTGATTTACCAATTGTTTTAGCATTACGAGCTTCCTCTAATGCTTTTAAGATATCATCTCGTACATCAATAATTTTTTCCCATTTTGTACGAAGGCTTTCAAAATTCGCTTGTTCATCTACTGAAGGGAAGTCAGTTAATTGAACAGAAACTTCCTCTACTATACTTTGAGCATGTAAGTAAGACCACATCTCATCTGTTGTATGAGGGATAATTGGTGTCATAATTTTAACCAATGTCATTAATGTATCGTAAATGACCGTTTGCATAGCACGGCGGTCTTTATTGTCATGACCTTCGATATAGACAACATCTTTTGCAATATCTAAATAGAATGAAGAAAGCTCTACAGCTACAAAATTATTGACTACATGATAGACAGCAGCAAAATCATAACGATCATACGCAGCACGTACAGTTTTTAAAACATCCTGTAAGCGCATATACACGTATTGGTCCATTTCGCGAAGTTCTGCGTAGGCTACACGATCTTTCATAGGATCGAAATCAGCAATATTGCCGTGTAAGAAACGGAACGTATTACGAATTTTACGATATACTTCTGATACTTGCTTTAACATATCCATAGAAATTCGCACATCAGCTGTATAGTCAACAGAAGCAACCCATAGACGAAGAATATCTGCTCCATACTGATCCATTACTTTTTGTGGAATAATCACATTACCTAATGATTTACTCATTTTACGTCCTTCACCATCAAGAACGAAACCATGTGTTAAAAGTCCTTTATATGGTGCATAGCCGTTAATAGCTACAGATGTAATAAGAGATGAGTTAAACCAACCACGGTGTTGGTCAGAGCCTTCTAAATACAGATCAGCTGGATACTTCATGCCTCGTTCTACAAGTACGCCTTGGTGTGATGAACCTGAGTCGAACCATACGTCCATAATATCATTTTCTTTTGTGAATTCACCGTTCGGGCTACCTGGATGTGTAAAGCCTTCTGGTAATAATTCTTTTGCTGTTCTTTGGAACCAAATATTTGACCCATTCTCACGGAATAATGCTGAGATGTGACTAATTGTTTCAGGTGTAATAATTGGTTCACCATTTTCTGCATAGAAAATTGGAATTGGCACACCCCATGCACGTTGGCGTGAAATTACCCAATCACCTCGGTCACGAATCATATTATAAAGACGAGTTTCTCCCCAAGCTGGTGTAAATGTTGTTGCTTTAACAGCCTCTAACAACTCACTACGGAATGCTTCAACTGATGCAAACCATTGTGGTGTCGCACGATAAATAACAGGTTTTTTTGTGCGCCAGTCATGTGGGTATGAGTGCGTAAAGAAATCAAGCTTTTCTAATGCTTCTACTTCTTTTAGTTTTTCTGTTACTAGTTTATTGGCATCATTATAAAATATGCCTTCAAAGCCAGGTGCTTCATCTGTATAGCAACCACTATTATCAAGAGGGCTAAGAATGCCTAAGCCATATTGTTTACCGATATGATAATCGTCTTCCCCGTGTCCAGGTGCCGTATGAACACAGCCTGTACCCGCTTCAGCTGTTACGTGTTCACCAACCATAATAAGAGATTCACGATCATAGAATGGGTGTTGAGCTACAACACGATCCAGTGCCTCACCTTTTACTTCCTGTACAACCTCATAGTCTTCCCATCCTAGGGCATTTGCTACTGACTCTAATAATTCTTTCGCAATGATGAATTTTTTATTTGCCACTGCAACTACTACGTACATAAATTCAGGGTTTAAAGAAATCCCTAAGTTTGCTGGTAATGTCCAAGGTGTTGTTGTCCAAATGATAAATTTAGCATCTGCTGGAACAACGCCTTTTGCATCTTTAATAGCAAAGCTTACATAAATGGATGGTGATTTGATGTCTTTATATTCAATTTCAGCTTCTGCAAGAGCCGATTCAGAAGATGGCGACCAATAAACAGGTTTTAATCCCTTATAAATATATCCTTTTTCTGCCATTTTACCGAACACTTCAATTTGACGTGCTTCAAATTCAGGCTTCAATGTAATATAAGGATTTTCCCAATCACCTCGAATGCCTAGACGACGGAATTGAGAACGTTGATTGTCAATTTGTTCATACGCATACTCTTCACAAAGTTGACGGAATGCAGCTACTGACATTTCTTTACGTTTTACACCTTTGTTTGTCAATGCTTGCTCAATTGGTAATCCGTGTGTATCCCAGCCTGGAATATAATTAACATGGTAGCCAGTCATTGAACGATGTCGTGTAATCATATCCTTTAATACTTTATTTAATGCATGCCCGATGTGGATATCACCATTTGCATATGGAGGACCATCATGTAGGACAAATTCTGGACGGTTTTCAGTACGTTCCATCTGTAATTTGTTAATATCCACGCCATTCCATTTTTCTTGCATCTTCGGCTCATTTGCCGGTAGATTTCCACGCATTGGGAAATCTGTTTTTGGCATTAATAAAGTATCTTTGTATTCAACCATTAAAATTCCTCCCTTATTTTACACAAACAGCATGTAGACTCTCTTCTCATAGGACAGTTATTGGCAAACTCAACTAAAACGATTCGCTGACAAACAAAAAAAGCCCTCAATCCCACTAAGGGACGAGAAGCTTCTACTCGCGGTACCACCCTACTTGTAGCACAATTTAGCTTGCGCTACCACTTAAAAGCACATTAACGCCGTGCATCGCGAAATAACTTACTTTTTTCAGTTATTTAGCTCAGAAGTGATGTTCAATGTTAGTTGCTTGTTTGGGCTTCCACTATCCCCAAATCGCTTCACCACGCCTAACAAATACTGTCTTCGTCTCTGCTTATATGCATATCTGTTCAAAATAATTACTATTACAAAGTATATGGAATTCAAACAATCGCGTCAAGTTTCATTTAAGGTTGTTCACAGCAAAATGAAAGTTAAATTTCTTCGGATTCCTGTGCTTCCTCGACAGATGATTGAATTTCTGTTAAATCAATATCATACTGAAGCAAATGATCCCAGTCATCTGCATTAAGTAAATCAAGCTGTGCCTCTACAAGCATCTTGAAACGGTTACGGAATACCTTAGATTGCTTTTTTAGCTCATCAATTTCAATTGTCACCTTACGAGCTTTCGTTAAAGCTTCATTGACAATTCGATCAGCATTTTTCTCAGCCTCTTTCACAATGAGCTTTGCCTCTTTTTGTGAATTTCTTCGCACCTCATCGGCAGCTTCTTGTGCAACTACAATGGACTTCTGCAATGTTTCTTCCAAGGAGTTGAAATGCCTTGCTTGTTCTAAGGACATCTCTAATTGCTTATCGACTTCTTTTTTTTCACGCAACAAAATTTCGTAGTCTTTAATGATCTGATCTAAAAATTCATTTACTTCATCTTCAGCATAACCTCTGAAGGCTTTTGTAAACTCCTTATTATGTATATCAATAGGTGATAATGGCATACAATCCTTCTCTCCTTTACATGTACATTCGTATCTCCTATTATACAATTGTTCCGTCAACTTAGCAGTAAAAATTAATGAAATTTAATTCACTTTCAGCTTTTTTGGGCCAAACGACCGACTTGTAGACGAATTTTATCCTTTTTTGTACGGCCTTCTGTCATAATTATTTTCACTCGACCGCTTCCTCGTATCGATAAAATATCTCCCTCTTGTAATTCAAAAGCAACTGTATCCCGCTCTGTCCAATTAACACGGACTTTATTGCCAGTAATTAAAGCTTGGGCCCTTTGACGCGACACTTTTAAAACGGTCGCAATAATCACATCTAAACGCATGGAAGAAACAGTGTGTGATTCCTCAAACCATTCTTCTTCATTAACTAGGAGTGGCTCATTTTCTTTTAGGGATTCGACATGCACCTTAACTTTACCAATACCTGTCAAATGCATCCTTACATAATCTGCCACCTCCTGAGCTACTACAAATTGTAGTTGATGCTCATTGACACGAATATCACCGAACTTACCACGATTTAAGCCTAATGATAACAACGCACCTAAAACATCTGGATGTCGTAGTTGAACAAATTTTACAGGATAGTGAATTGTAAATGCCGTCAGCTGAAAGTCTTCCTCTGTCGCTTCATAGTAAGCAGGAAAAATGAGCATACGCTGTCTCTCTGCCACATCAAATAAACCTGCACATGCTGTTTTTAAGGTATAATCTTGTCCGATAATAGAAGACACAATAAAACGTTGTCTCGGATCAAGAAAATCTGTCAGCTTAGGCGCATAGCGATCTTCAACTTCACGCTGCAAGCTTATAACCTGCTCAATAAAAGGTTGTTCATCTTTTCGAAAATGCTGGATTAAGTGTTCCATCTTGTTGTCTCCTCTTTCATTAGTTCCTATTTGCTTTGTTGCTTGGATGAACATAGTATTCCCAATCAATGACGCCGCAGCATCATTGCGTCCAAATTTTTTCGAGCTGATGAGTTGAACTTAACCTAAAACCACCACATTTGTGACAACGGTTAACTAATCTGCATCTACCTCTCTTTAAAATTGGCTACATCCGCCGGTGGGTTTGGACATGATGTTGATCACACCAGCGTTGCAACAGGCATTGAAACACCCGTTGAAAAAGGCTAAACAAACATTCATATCCCCTCCTACAGTGGAGGAAATCTTCTGAACCGAAAGCATAGCGGAATCAAGATAAATAAAAAATCCCCACCAAAGCGTGAGGATTTACTTCTAAACTAACATAAAGTATATTTTCTGAATGACTATATAAAGCCCTCGTTCTATAAAATTCAGCATGAAGATGGCCACAATTGGTGAAATATCAATCATACCAAGAGGCGGAATAAACTTTCTGAAAATCCCCAAATATGGTTCACATACTTTTTCAAGCATTCGACCAATAGCTGAATTTTGAGCGGCAGGCACCCAAGACATTAAGATATATGCAATTAGCATAAATGAATAAATCTTAAATGCTAATGATACATAACCAAGTATTATAAAAAAAGTCATATAAACTACAATCCTCGCTATTAATTATCGTCTAAAATAAAGTTTGTAATTTCACCAGTTACTTCTACATTATCTGGCGTGCAAAGGAAAATATCTTTACCAATACGTTGGATATCCCCTGCAAGTG
Organism: Lysinibacillus cavernae; assembly: GCF_009724685.1. GTDB lineage: Bacteria > Bacillota > Bacilli > Bacillales_A > Planococcaceae > Lysinibacillus > Lysinibacillus cavernae. The sequence goes on along the minus strand of NZ_WMEF01000001.1, from coordinate 260,330 downwards.
CGTAAACTGTCCCACTTAAAAAATCAATAATGCGTTTTCCTTGCTCTCGTTCAATACGCTGTAAATTGACGATTGCTGCACGCTTATTTTTTAAATGCTCTGCAATATCTTGTGCTTCTGCATAGACTCTAGGCTCTATCAAGACCACTTTTGCTCCTTTAGAACTCATAGCTGCCTGCAAACTAACAATGTTGTTAGGAGTTGCTGCTGTACTTTGTGGCACAATTTCATGAATAGCTGCCTTACGTTCTTTAATCGTTTTTTTAGGCTTTACGGAATGAATCGGTTGCTGTTGTTGTATGGGTTGTTGCTGCTGAATAGGAGCTTGCGTGATTTCTTCTTCTAATTCTTCTTCAAGGTAAAAGAAGTTTTTAATTTTATTTTTCATGCTCATCCTGTTCCCCTCTTTCATTTCCAACAAGAGCCGTTCCGACTCGAACAAAAGTAGCCCCTTCCTCTACCGCAATTTCAAAGTCATTAGACATGCCCATTGATAACTCGGTACAAGGTGCGTGTGCGAATCCTTGCTCGGCTATTTGCTGTTGACATTGTTTTAATTGCTTGAAAACAGAGCGAATACTAGCTTCGTCTTCTGTATTTGGTGCCATTGTCATTAAACCTACAACTTGAATCATTGTAAAACTTTTTAATGCTTCTACAAACGGTAAAACTTCTTCAATCGTTAAACCATGTTTTGATTCTTCACCTGACACGTTTACTTGTACAAAACATTTAACAGGTTTTTCTGCTCTTTTTTCAATTTCTTCTGCCAAACTCAAACGATCCAAGGAATGCAAATAATCAATGTAGTTAATCACTTGCTTTACTTTCCGCGTTTGAAGTGACCCGATATAATGCCAATGTACATTAGCTTGAATCTCTGAAATTTTACGATTTAAGCCTTCAGGTCTATTTTCTCCTAAATGAATGAGCCCGGCATCAATTGCTTCTTGCGTTCTTTCAACAGAAACTTCTTTTGTCACGGCAATTATTTGAACATCGTTGCCCTCACGATTGGCTTTTTTTTCTGCTGCTGTTATTAAATCATGTAGTTTGTTTAAATTTGTTAAGATTTTTGTCACTGTTTTTCCCAACTTTACAACAATAGTTTCTTTTATTGTAACAAGCAATGCTTGATTTATCAATGAATAGCCTGACCTATGTCAGCGTACATTCACCTCAAATTTATTGATCTTATGTCTTATGAAAGTGCTTTGACTAAAATGACGTCCTTGCCAACGACAAGTACATCTTTCATATACACTTTTCTTACAGACTCTTCCCCTTTAAAAAAACCAAGATATTTACGCGGCTCTGCAATCAAAAAAGCTGTAACATAGCCCGTTTCTTTTGATACTTCGGCATCTATCACAAATCCTATAAATCGCCCATTCCCTGCTTCTATTACTTCTTTTTGCTGTAACATCGAAAAACGCAATGTCATACCTCCTCTATCTATTACTTTAGTGCATCCATCCATTTCTATCATCAAACTTTGCTGTCACTTTATATTTATGTATCACTTGTTCATTGAATGAAGATAAAATGCGCACCGAATAATCCGATGCGCACTTTTTTATTTGTAATCTTTTTGCATTGTTTCAATTGCATTTTTTTCAAGACGTGAAATTTGCGCTTGAGATATCCCTAATTCCTTAGCAATTTCAGTTTGGGTCTCTCCATAATAAAAGCGTTTAGCAACGATCATTTGCTGACGTTCATCTAACTTTTGCAAGCTTTCCTTTACCGACACGTAGGCAACCCATTGATCCTCTGATACATCATCATCACGTAATTGGTCCATCATATAAACAGCGTCTCCACCATCTGAATAAATGGGCTCTTGTAATGAAACTGGGTCTTGAATGGCATCTAAAGCAAATAAAACATCTTCTTTTTTCATGTCAATCATATCTGCAATTTCTTCAATCGTTGGCTCTCGCAAATTCTCGGTTATCCATTGCTCTTTCGCCTGCATTGCCTTATATGCTATATCTCTTAGAGAGCGAGATACACGTAAAGCATGATGATCACGCAGATGGCGACGAATTTCACCAATGATCATTGGTACAGCATATGTCGAAAATCGTACATTATGCTTTAAATCAAAATGATCAATGGCTTTCATGAGGCCAATACAGCCTACTTGAAATAAATCATCTGCCTGTTCACCCCGATAGGCAAATCTACCGACAATACTAAGCACTAACCTTAAATTGCACATCACAAGCTCTTCTCTGATCTCAGTTTCTCCAGCTTGCAAACGGATGAAGAGTTCCTTCATTTCCTCGTGCTTTAATATTGGCAAAGTCGATGTATCTAAGCCGCAAAGATCTACTTTTGTTCGCATATTCGATTCCTCCGGATGTTATTCTCTGACTAAACCGTGACATCAGTTTGTCCGAGAGAAACAAGAATATGCAAAAAAGCTGCGACCAATTTTAGGTAGGTTAAATTTCCCTTTCTACGATATTGGTTGATTTAAATTTTCACGTAAATCTTGAATAATTTTCTTTTCTAATCGAGAAATATATGATTGCGATATGCCCAAATGATCCGCAACTTCTTTTTGTGTCATTTCCACTTTTCCATTGAGACCAAAACGACACTCCATAATATATCGCTCACGCGCACCTAGTAAATTAATAGCATGGAACATATGCTGACGTTCAATTTTCTTCTCCACATTATCTAGAATAATATGCTCTTCTGTTCCTAAAATATCTGACAGTAATAATTCATTTCCATCTGCATCAGAGTTTAGTGGTTCATCTAAAGAAACTTCACCCTTCATACGACTTGTTTTTCGTAAATGCATTAAAATTTCATTTTCAATGCAGCGTGATGCATATGTTGCAAGTTTAATATTTTTATCCGTATTGAACGTTTCAATCGCTTTTATTAAACCAATGGAGCCAATGCTGATTAAATCTTCAATTGGCGTTCCCGTATTATCAAAACGTCTAGCAATATAAACAACAAGACGTAAATTACGTTCAATTAGTGTGTCTCTAGCTCGTAAATCACCGTTCATAAAGGATGCAATGACTGTAACTTCTTCTTCTCGACTTAATGGCACTGGCAATGAATCATTTCCCCCTATATAGTACGTTTCACGACTCCGAAACTTACTCCATAATTTTTTCAAGCTAGCAAGTAGCCTAAGAAGCAATAGTTCTCCCCCTCTATGAGTTATTTGAAAGCGCTGAAAAATGTAAAATTGCTGCTGTGCTATGCGGAAAATTTTTAGCTTTTTTTGTTAAAACGATATATTCATTCTTTTTCACTTGTGAAGGCTCCCCCTTTATATGCCACTCATCAAAGCGAAAACCAAGTACAACCGTTTGCTGCTGTACTGTATTGACATGAATAAATCGTATATAACGCTGAAAATCCTCTGAAAACATAGAAACATTGTACGGATCTTTTTCTTGCCATTCTATTAATGATTTACAGAACACTGTAGGTAAATGTGGTCGCAAAGCTGAATAAGAAACAAAATGCACAGGCTTTCCTGATAATGGCTCAATGGCTTGATTTCCAGTATCAACAAAGGCAGAAAGCGGTATTGTTGCGCCAAAAATTGATAAAGTTGTTTCAAATACAAACTGACCACTTAAACGCTCTAGCTTTACAAAACCCCATTGCTTATAAAACAAAACGAGATTTAAAACTGCAAGTAAAAAGCAAATCATTATAAAATGGGTAACAGAAAGATTTTTTAAAAAAGGTTGTAGTGCTGTTAACAATCCGCCAATAACGATCGTTGCTGTTAACACAATAGGTCCTTGTTTTTGAAAGCTTCGAATCTTGAAGTGAAAAGCAATACCAATTAGCAAAATAAAACTAAGCACCGTCGTCCACAGCATTTGACCACCAATGACAGCTACTAAACTACTACAAAATGAACTCATTAATAATCTTGAATTCTTCACAAAGACCCCTGTTACTTTTGCTGTAAACGTGAGTATCGCTAGATTAAAAAGTGTATTAATGAGCACCAGCCATTCTCCATACATAACAGCCGCCTCCTACTAACAAAGTTAGCACGTTACTCCCACAAATATTGTCAAACAATCGCATCATTTCCTGAAAATGTTTTGACAAAAAACATGGTTTCCTTACACATTTGAACATCATATAAATATAAAAAGCTCGTACCCTACATATGTAGAATACGAGCTTTCTAGAAGTTTTATGCTTGTTTTATCCGCGATTTTTGCGATTACGTAAAAATGCTGGGACTTCAAGCATGTCATCCTGTGCATAATGTTGTTGATTTTGACGTGGCTGCTCTTGTTGTACATGCGTTTCTTGTCGTTGTTCACGAATTGGCGCCTGTTGTTGTTGAGCAGATTGTCTGTTCATGTTGAGTGTCGGTTTTGCTGTAGTACGTTGTTGATGTAAAGCTTCCTCTGTGAAGCCAGTCGCAATAACTGTAACAATGATTTCATCTTTAAGATTTTCATTAATAACAGAACCAAAAATCATATTTACTTCTTCATCTGATGCTGAAGCTACGATATCTGCAGCTTCTTGTACTTCAAATAAACTAAGATTTGAACCACCTGTGATGTTCATTAGGACACCTTTAGCACCGTCGATTGATGATTCAAGCAATGGACTTGAAATGGCTTTCTTTGCAGCTTCAGAAGCTCGATTTTCGCCTGTTGCGATACCAATCCCCATTAATGCTGAACCTTTGTTAGACATAATCGTTTTCACATCAGCAAAGTCTAAGTTAATAAGACCAGGTGTTGCAATCAAGTCAGAAATACCTTGTACACCTTGACGTAAAACATTATCAGCTTCTCGGAATGCTTCTAACATTGGCGTTGATTTATCCACAATTTGTAATAGCTTGTCGTTTGGAATCACAATCAGTGTATCTACCGCTTCCTTCATACCACCAATTCCACCGATTGCTTGTGTTTGACGCTTACGTCCCTCAAAAGTAAACGGGCGTGTGACAACCCCTACTGTAAGGGATCCCAATTCACGTGCAATTTGTGCAATCACTGGTGCTGCACCAGTGCCCGTTCCACCACCCATACCGGCTGTCACGAATACCATATCTGCACCACGAAGAACTTCTTCTAGCTGTTCTCTGCTCTCTTCTGCAGCTTTTTTTCCAACTTCTGGATTTGCACCTGCACCTAGTCCACGCGTTAATTTAGCACCAATTTGTAGCTTTATTTCCGCTTTAGATAAGTTTAATGCTTGTGCATCTGTGTTCACTGCGATAAAGTCAACACCTTGTACACCATGTTCTATCATTCGATTGACAGCGTTGTTACCGCCGCCACCAACACCTATGACCTTTATTACTGCAAGTTCATCAACACTTGTATCAAATTCTAACATCTCTTTTTCCTCCCACGGTAACTCGACTCTGTATCAATCATTACGCATTCTAGTTAATCAAAAAACTTATCAAATAATTTTTTTGCTCTCCCGATTACGCTTTCTTTTGGTTCTGAAGGTGTAGAGTACTCTTGCTTTTTATTGATAGCTGTTTGAGCACCTACAACTGCATATTCAACAGGTTGCGTATTCGTACTTTTACCGTAAAAATCATCTTCTAAATAGGCGTAACGAATAAGTCCAACTGCCGTCGCAAATGATGGCTCTCTAACGCCAATATAATCGGGTGTATAGATTCTTACACGCGTTTGTAGAATTTGACGTGCTAATTGGGCGATACCCTCAAGCTTTGCAACACCACCTGTTAGCACAACGCCACCCGGTAAATCTCGAACACCTAAACGCGCTAATTCATCAATAACTAACTCCAATAATTCTTCTAAACGAGCACCAATAATTTCTGATATAAAACGCTGGCTGTACTGATCAGTAGAATCTGTACCTACGATAGGCACTTCAAAGAGTTCATCATCAGATGCATCATCATAAAAGGCATGTCCAAATTGGTGTTTGATTTGTTCTGCTTGTTCTGTTGGTGTTTTTAAAACGATCGAAATATCTTTCGTTATATGATCACCACCAACTGGTATGACACCAGTATGAGTTAACAATCCCTCTTCAAATACTGTAATTGTTGTAGATCCGCCCCCTAAGTCTATAAAGGCAGTCCCTTGGTTTTTTTCATCTTCTGTTAATGCAAAGTAGCCTGATGCTAATGGCTGTAAATATATTTCTCGTATACTTAAACCAGCTCGTTCGACACAACGAAGTACATTGTGTAAAAGAGTTTTGGATGTCGTAATCATTGTCGCATCCATTTCAAGTCGGATGCCAATCATACCACGAGGATCTTTAATTTCATCAAGGTTGTCCACAATAAACTGTCTTGGAATGATGTTAACTAATTCACGTTCAGGAGGTATTGACATGACTTGTGCAGATTCTACCACTCTGTCTAAATCATCATCTGTAATTTCTCTGTTTTCACTATTTACAGCGACAACACCTTTAACTAGCTGTAACATCGTCTGGTTAGCTGGAACGCCTAGAACGACTTCATGGATTTGATAACCTGTCATTCGTTCGGCCTGTTCAATTGCTTTTCGAATAGATTGTACTGTTGCATCGATATCAACAATTGCACCTTTTCGAACGCCATTCGACTTTACATTTCCGACGCCAATTACATGTAATTGCCCGTCACTCATTTCACCTATTAATACCTTGATAGAGGAGGACCCTATATCAAGAGAAATGTATAAATCTTGCTGATTCAATTCGCTGCACCTCCTTGAAAATGCTCTTATTTTCATTCTATTGTAAATTTGGCATAATGTCTAAGCAAATCGAGTAATTTTGTCAATTTTTCTCTCATTCTATGGAAGTTTTTTTTCTCTTGTGACGTTTATCATCTAAGCGAGTTAGTAAAATACGCCTAATAATCGCTATATTTTGGAATAAACGTACTCCAAAAGCGAAGATGGCTGCTAAATACAAATCTATCCCCAAATTCACGCCTATAAAGGCTAAGCCTGCTGCTAGAACTATATTAAAAAAGAATCCTGATACAAAAACTTTATCGTCGTAAACTTGCTGTAATTGAGCGCGAATACCACCAAATAATGTATCTAGAGCTGCTAAAACAGCTATTGACAGATAATTTTCATACATAGAGGGGATTTGTATATTTGTTAACAAACCAAGGGCAAGTCCAAATATCAAACCTAAAAATGGTAGCCACATATATTAATCTCCTTTTTTTACCTCTGCTAAATAATCATTTGTCAATGGCTGATCAAATGCTGGAATTTGTAACTGGTCGGTCGGTTCTTCAATCACTAAGTTAAAATTATCTAAATAAAATGAGTCAATAAATGTTGAGGCTTGTAGTGAATTATACAATTTTTGAGCTGCTTTAAAATTGCTTGTCCCAACATGTATTTCAAAAGACGGTGAAGACAGTGGTATACTGTTCACTGTTGACTTACCATTTATATCCCGAATGGCTGTTGTCTGAACTACTCGATTACCATCAATTGAGACACTAGTAGCATCGTTTTTAAAAAGCGTATTTAATAATTGAGTTAACAAATCGGGTGAAATTTCTTTTATTTCATAACCCATTTCAATTAATTCAGGTGCAGGTTCAACACGAAGTATGACACCTGGCCCTATTACTTCTGATAATCCTGCCTGTAGCTTTAAACGATTCAATGTTTCATTTAAGGCCGCTTGCTGATTTACTTTTTCAGATTGCTCATAGCGATCCACTACTTCATGAAGTGAGCGAATTTCTGCCAGTAATGCGGAATGTCTTTGCTTTTCTTGTGCTAATTCCTCTCTTATTGCCCAAATATCTCGTGTATCTCGCTCAGCTGGTTTTTGTATGGTATTGTATTGTACCGCTATCATCAAACCGATAATAAATAGCACGATCGTTATTCGGGTGTACATATTTCTTTGCAAAATAGCCCCTCCTAGACGTATCGTATGCCCCTCAGAATCCGATTGCTATCAGACTTATATACCTGGGGGATAAACTAGACTTTAAACATGAAATATAGAACTTGTCCTTAACTTTCTATTTTTACTTTTGGCATTGAAAGTTTTTGATTTTCTTCTAATGACACAACAATATTGTCATTTAATAACTGATCCACTACACCACCATTTAAATTTAAAGAAGCCATTAACGTTTCTGAATCACCTACAGCTTCTATCACAAAAGGAGCAGGGTGCTGTGTACCATCAATTGTTATTACTGGACCATTACAACGAATATAGGAATTGGCCATAACTCGTTGCCCATTGATGGCAATGGCTTGAGCACCTGAAATTTTTAGTTCATTCAGCAATTTAAAAACATGACTTTCATGGACGATATAGTCATTTGGATTCAATGATTTCGGGTCATAATCTCCATCTTGAAGAGTCACACGTATTCCTTTTCCCTCACTCTTCAGCTCTCCAAGTAATAGCCGTAAATCCTCTGCATGTTCAACAAGCTTCTTATAGTCCTTCTCGTTTGAGGCAAACGATTTTTCGTACTTTCGGATCTGTTCTTGTAAATTATTTAGTTCATCTGAGAGCTCTTTATTGCGTTCTTGTTGTGTGATTAATTCTTCACGATAGGAATCTTCTTGCTCAAAAAGCTCTGAATCAATAGTACCTGCTTCCCGATTATCTTTCGCTTGGTTGTATGAATAGCCAATAATAAACCCTGTTGTTATACAAACAATTAGTAATTCAAATTGTTTTCTAGTAATAAAACTCCCTTTGCTATTCGTCTTCTTGTTGTTCATCTTCTGTCACTTCCTGGTTAACCATTTCCCCATCTGCATTCGCTTCCATGTCAATACTTATCTTGTTGTACTCCTCGTTAAAAGGACGATAATATGAACCAACCTCTAAATCGATCACACCTTTTTCTAAGTTGGCAATTTGCGCTACTATTGAGGGGTAATAATTTAACTTTTCCGCTAGCGTCTGAATGACAGCACGTACTTCATAGCCATCATTCATATAAAGCTTTACTGCATTCGGATTGGCATCATTACTATTTGTGTTAACCTGAGAAATTAAAGCTAATACTTCTGGCTTTAATTGCGCTAACTGTTCAACAAGCTTATTAATTGTTTTTTCTCCAGTTATACCAATAAAAACAGGTGCATCAATTGGCGTATCATTTCCCGCTTGTTCAAAGCGTTTGCCGTTTTCTAATAATGGATAATAGGTGCCGTCCCCAGCTAAATAGGCAACTTTTTTCCATTCTTTAATATCAATCGTTACACCTTGCAGCCAGTTACGTTTAACATGCGCTTCTTTTACCCATTTATCCTTTAATAAAATCTTCTCAATATCTTCTACTTTAAAACCCCACATTGACTTCCCTGATGTAAGAGTACTTGCCTCCAAATAATATTGATCATTGGAAAGCTTAGCACCATTGACCGTTATGCTATCGATTTTACTGTATGGAGATTGAAAATAAAGGAGTACTGCTAACACAATAAAGAAAAGTAATATTAGCACTATAAATTTCCGATTTGTACGCTTTTTTCGTCGCTTTTTTAGCGTAGGTATGCGATCTTCTATATCAATTACTTTCTCCATAAAAGTACTCCTCCTTTATATTTATTTCGCTAATTGATAAATAATACCTATTATTAACCACATTGTTACTAAAGATGTTCCTCCGTAGCTAATGAAGGGTAGTGTAACACCCGTTACTGGCACTAAACCTATAACTACAGCTATATTAAGAAATGCTTGCACCATTAGCATCGTGACAAGCCCTATAATCGCATAATAGGATGTTCGATTTTTAGCCTGTACAGCAAATTTATAACCTGCATAAATTGTCAGTACAAAAAGCGCTAAAATAGCGAGACCACCAATCAATCCGACTTCTTCTAAAATAATGGCGTAAATAAAATCATTTTGAGGTTCTGGTAAGTACAAAAACTTTTGACGGCTTTGTCCAAAACCATGACCAAATATCCCTGCTGGACCTATTGCCATTAAGGATTGCACCGCTTGGAATCCACTCACCAAGGGATCGGCCCATGGATCAAGAAATGCTTCTATACGCTTTAGACGATATGGGGCTGTCGCAATGAGTCCTGCCAATCCAGCAACACCAGCAAACATAATCATGGCATAAAGTTTTAAAGGATAGCCCGCGACAAAAAATAATAAAAACACAGATACAACAAGAATAAATACCGAGCCAAAATCTGGCTGCAACATGATAAGAGCAACAGGTAATAGCAGGATGAACCCGTGACGCCAATTAACAACCGGTGTGCCTGTCTTATGTTGCGCTAATATATGGCTCAAGTACACAATGACTGTAATTTTCGTTAGTTCCGCTGGCTGAATTGTTAATGGACCTAAACCAATCCAGCTTTGAGAACCATTTCGCACAAGACCAATACCTGGAATCAATACGAGAACGAGTAAAACTAACGAAAATATATAGGCCATTTTCCAAAAGGACTGCTCTCTCAAAATATTTAATCGAATCGTGATTAAAAACACGACAATGGCTACCACAAAGTATACGCTTTGCTTCATATAAAACGGCATTTTTCCACTATAATGAACAGCACTCCAATAGGTACCTGCAGAATAGACGAAAATAATGCCGATTATTGATAGCATCAAAGTTGTGACGAGCAATAAGTAGCTTTCTTTACCTCTCAGTAATGCCATCCTTCCAAGTCAAGTATATTCTAAAATAGTTACAGGCTCATTACAGCTTCATTACAGCATCAATAAAAACATCTCCGCGTATTTCAAAGCTGTCATATTGATCCCAACTTGCACATGCTGGAGATAATAAAATAATATCTCCTTCTGCAGACATCGGTGCTGCATAGTGTACAGCGTCTTCTACATTTTGAGCAATGACTGTTTTTTGGACACCACACGATTTTGCAAATTCTACAAAGCGTAAGCCAGTTTCTCCAAATGCAACAACACCTTTTACATGATTCATGCAAGGGCGAAGTTCTTCAAAAGAATGTCCTCGATCTAAGCCACCTGCGAGTAAAATAATAGGTGCTTGGAAAGCATCTAAAGCACTCTTTGTCGCTAAGCAATTTGTTGCCTTCGAGTCATTGTAAATCTTTCTTCCATTCCATTCACGTACGAATTGAGTACGGTGTCGAACTCCACCAAAAGTCGCTAAAACCTCTTCCATTTTCCCTTTATCACAGCCAACTAAAATACAAGCTGCTACTGCTGCTAAAATATTTTCTAAATTATGCTTACCAGGCAATGCAATATTGGCCCGATCCATATACGGTTCACCTTGCCAATAAATTGTTGTATCATCTGCACTGATGCCGTTTGCAGTACGTCCCTTTGAACTGAATGGAACTTTTTGAGCATTTGATTGTGCCGCATATCCAACCACAATTGGCTGGTCAGCATTATAAATAAAATAATCGCTGTCATCTTGATTACGAGTAACACCAAATTTAGCTTCTGCATAATTGTTAAAAGTTCCATGATAGTCAAGATGTGCATCATAAAGATTTGTTAAAATAGCGATTTTAGGTTTATATGTTTTTGTCCCCATCAATTGGAACGAAGACAATTCCGTTACAATAATGTCATCTATAGTGGCATCTTTTGCGACACCACAAGCAACTGTTCCAATATTCCCAGCAATCAATGGATTTTTACTTCCGTTGTTTAACATGTCAAATATTAAAGTAGTCGTCGTTGTTTTACCATTTGATCCAGTAATACCAATGAATGGTGCTTCGCTAATTAAATAAGCAAGCTCAATCTCTGTCCAGACAGGAATCTCACGACTAATGGCATCTGCCACAATTCGATTGCTATAAGGAATCCCAGGATTTTTGACTACTAGTTCAAAGCCCTCATCAAGTAAATCTTCGGGATGGCGACCACAAATCACGGTAATCCCCTTTTGTAATAACCCTTGTGCATCTGGGCTTTCATCAAATGGTTTAGAGTCATTGACTGTAACAAAGGCGCCAAGCTCATGTAAAATTTCAGCAGCTGCCACACCACTTTTTGCTAGACCTAACACAAGTACTTTTTTATGTTGTAATTCTGTATAGTTTTTCATTAGAACGCCTCCGATAAGACTGCAATCAATGCTACTGCTAGGGCAGTTGACCAGAAGACAAGCACAACTTTCCATTCTGACCAACCTGATAATTCAAAATGATGATGGATAGGACTCATTTTAAAAATACGCTTTTTACGAAGCTTAAAGCTACCTACCTGTAAAATAACGGATAATGTTTCGATTACAAACACCAAGCCAACTAGTAAAAGCAAGAACTCTTCTTTTACTAACACAGATACCATAGCTAATGCTCCACCTAATGCTAATGAACCCGTATCCCCCATAAATACCTTTGCAGGATTGGCATTAAAGAGTAAAAACCCTAATAGAGCACCTGTTACAGCAAATGTAAATAGTGCAATATCTGCTTGACTTTGGAATAGCGCAATAACACCAAATGCCGCAAAAGCTATTGAAGCAGTACCTGCCACTAGTCCGTCTAATCCATCTGTTAAATTTACCGCATTGGAGAAGCCCACTAACCAGAAAATTAAAAAGGCTACATAAAATACCCCAAGATCAATTGTCCACTCTGTAAATGGAATTGCGAGCGTTGTATCAAACGAACCTACATGCAGTAAGAAGTAAGCAAGAATAGCAATAACAATTTGACCAATCAACTTTTGAAGAGAGGTTAACCCTAAATTTCTTTTAAATACAACTTTTAAACCATCATCCAACAAGCCTATTAAACCAAACCCTGCTAATACTAATAAAAGTACTACTGTTTGTGTTGTTAATAAATCTAAAAAGCTACCTACACCAACAGTTGTCAGGAGGATAGAAATTAAGAAAATGATACCTCCCATTGTTGGCGTACCAGCTTTTTTCATATGTGATTTTGGTCCCTCTTCACGAATACTTTGCCCAAACTTTAGACGACGAAGAAGTGGAATGCTAATTGGTGCCAGGATAACTGTTACTATAAAAGCAAGAGCTAAAATGGTAAGTGTTGTTGCGAGTTTCATTGAAAAATCTCCTTTAAATCTTGTTTCACTTTCTTCTTTAAGAAAAAAGCATAAACTTTCATTTATTTATTACTACCCTTCATAATAATAGTGGTTCTTTCCCATTTTTTAAAGGTAAAGTTATTTTAGTTCTCCAAATATAAATGAATGGTACCATCTTGTTTGATAACACTATCCACTTCAGGTAATTGGTTACCAATTTTAGTCCCTTCACCATGCCATTCTATTCGGAATGGATAAAATTGCTTGGCAATATCATCCTTCGTTTGACCAATAAAATTCGGTACCTTCACAGTAATTGGATCACCATAACGATAATCCTTTTCAAGCTGTTCCTTCGATTTTTCAATACCTACAAAAGGTGCAACATCCTCAATAATTTGCCCAACAATAGGTGCTGCTACAACGCCACCAAACTGTGTCGTCTTTTTCGGATTGTCTACTGCCACATAGACAACAATTTGCGGATTATCCGCTGGTGCAAAGCCAATAAAAGATACGATATATTCTCCACTTTTATAACGACCATTTTCCACTTTTTGTGCTGTTCCTGTTTTACCGCCAATTCGTAAACCATCTCTAAAGGCTTGTCGACCTGAACCATTCGCCACAACTGATTCCAAAGCACCTCGAACTTTAGCTGAAGTTTCCTCACGAATTACTTGGTTTTTTACAACCGGTTCAGTCTCTTGTATAACTTCCCCTGTATTCGGGTTAAATACCTTCTTCACAACATATGGCGTATACAGCTTGCCTCCATTGATAGCAGCAGCTACCGCTTGAACTTGTTGAATTGGCGTCACAGCTACTCCTTGGCCAAATGAGGTTGTGGCCTGCTCTACTGGTCCAAAAGCTTCCTTAGAAAATAAAATCCCTGAAGCTTCACCAGCAATATTAGAACCTGTTTTTTGACCAAAGCCAAAATCTTTAATATACTGCAACAACCGCTCATTACCTAGTCGTTGCCCTAATTCTATAAAGCCTGGGTTACAGGAGTTTTCAACTACCTCTAAAAACGTTTCATGCCCATGTCCTTCACGTTTCCAGCATCGAAGTTTTGCTCCAGCAACCATCGTATAACCTGGATCGTAAAAAGTTTCGTGCTCTAAATCCACTAAATTTTCTTCCAAGGCCGCACTAAGCGTAATAATTTTAAAGGTCGAACCTGGCTCATACGTCATCCATACAGGTAAATTTCGATTGTAGATTGCAGGCTCCACTAATTGATATTCAGCTGGATTGAAAGTCGGATAGGAAGATAATGCCAAAATTTCACCATTATTTGGATTCATCGCAATGGCCAATGCTTGGTCAGCTTCATAGCGTTTCATGGCTTGTGACAATTCGCGCTCAACGACCTGTTGCACATCGACATCGATTGTTAGCTCAATTGTTGCGCCATCCTCGCCTGCTTTCCAAGCACTTGAAACATTTGGTAAATTATTACCTTTTGCATCTGTAAATAGACGGATAGCAGAAGAATTAGCCTGCAAAAATTTATCATATTCATATTCAATTCCAGCTAAGCCTTGTGCATCATAGCCAGTAAAGCCTAAAAATCGAGATAACATTGTGCCATAAGGATAATCCCTAGAATAGTCAACACCACTATATAACCCTTCAATTTGCATACCTTGTAATTCTACCGCTTTCTCATAAGGGATGTTTTTCCCTTCAGGCGCTAGCTTTACCAAATAAGCTTTTTTCTTCATTTTTTCTAATAGTTTCCCTTTATCTACTTCCAGAACTTGCGCAATTTTTTCGGCAGCTCCTTCGATATCATTACTTTGTGAGGGCATGAAATATAAAGTTGGTGCTAACTTATTAGTTACAATGCTTTCACCATCTCGATCCGTAATGTGCCCCCGCTCATTCGCAAACGGAATTTCTCGGTCCCAATTCTCTTCAGCCTTCGTTGTCAGTTCTCTTTGATCCAATACTTGCAAAAAGAACAGCCTAACAATAATCGCCACTGCTACACACATAAACAACACATATAAAATACGTAAACGTTTTTTAGAATGGATAGAAATCCACTTCATTCGACATCACACCTTGTTTTTTACAACGTATGAAATAAAGTGGACTTCTATTCAGTATTATTCATCCTCTACTTGTTCTATTTCACCCTCCGAGGCAGCTTCAACGTCTTGTACAAAACTTTCCGCAGGCGTTTTGAGCTTGACAACAATCGGTGAACTATCAGTGATAACCGTTCCTACTGATACACTTTGACTCGCCACAAAACCTTCACCGAATATTTCCATCTCTAGCCCTGTCATGGATTTGAACACTAGTAAATTTCGTAATGACCAATTCGTGAAGTCGGGTAATGTAATATCACCATCCGTCTTTAAAAATACTAAACTACCTTTTACTAGTTTTTTTGTGTCTTTTGGATATTGATCAATAATTTTACCACCACCGCCAACAACGATTGGTTGTAATCCGTCATTCGTTAACTCTACTTGAATCGCCTCAGCATTTTGACCTGTATAGTCCTGAATGCTTATATTATTCACATGCTGTACATCATCCGGATTAATATTAAGGTGCTTTAAGCTATTTAACATAACTGGATTAAATACTTTTGACACTGGCACAGATCCAAGCTCATTGTTTAACTTAGGTTTTTTCACTGAGACATACATGATTAACTGTGGATCATCAACAGGAGCCATTCCTAAAAATGAATATAGGAATTGGTTAGCACCCCAAGAATAAGTACCATCTGCTCTTGGAATTTGCGCTGTCCCTGTTTTTCCTGCAACCTCGTAATCCTCCAGGACGAAATCCTTCGCCGTACCAAATTCTGATGTTAATGTGGAGGCAAGGATTTCTCGTACTTGTTTCGCTGTATCAGCTTTAATTGGTTGTCCTTTTTCAACTGGTTCATGATTTTGAATAACTTTACCCGTTGAGGAATCGACAATACGGTCGATAACATATGGCTGCATCATCTTACCTTCATTCGCAATAGCAGTCATCGCTTGGATCATTTGGATAGGTGTTACGGTTGATCCTTGTCCATAAGTTGTTGTCACTCGTTGGATTGGATACTTAGATAATATTGTACCTTTTGCTTCATTCGGTAAATCAATGCCTGTTTTGTGACCAAAGCCGAATCGATCTAAATATTCAATGAAGACATCATCGCCAATCAATTTTAATAGATTTGCCATTGCTGTGTTCGAAGATCGTTGGAAACCTTGCAAATAGCTAATACGTCCCCAGCCGACTTGATTATGGTCTCGAATTGTTCGGTCATGTACTGTATAAGAACCCGATTGGAATTTCTCATTTGGTGCCCATGTATTTGTATCAATAGCTGACGCAAGCGTGAATATTTTCATCGTTGAACCTGGCTCAATCGTTTCTTCAATTACCTCGTTCAGCCATTTCATGTTTTGGTTATCACGTGTTTCTGGATTAAACGTTGGACGCTGAGACATCGCTAAAATTTTTCCTGTTTTTGGGTCCGCTACGACCGCTGTCATGGATTCAGGATTATATTCCTTTTCAACCTCTGTCATCTTTTCCTCTAAAAAGCTTTGAATTGTTTTATCGAGCGTTAAATAAATGTCATCCCCATTTTTAGCAGGCGTTATCATTTTCTCGCTGTTCGGCAGTAAGTAATGATATGCGTCCGTCTCATATTCAACTTTACCGTTGACACCTGTCAATTCTTTATCATACGTATATTCTAGGCCCATCTCTCCTTTTGTTGTAACCGTTCCATCATCATTGTCCTTTTTCAGTGCATAACCTATTAGATGAGAGGCAAATACACCATTTGGATAATAACGCTTTAAATCACTAATAAATAGGATTCCAGGCAATTTTTCTTCCTTTATTTTACTCATGACCTCGTGACTAATGCCACGGCCTGCGCTCCCAAACTCAACTTGGTATAAAGGTTCACCGTCACTTCTATATCGGTTATTCAATTTCTTAAGGATATCTTCTTCCTTCAAGGCTGGTATATTTTCAGCAAGAACTTTTGCTGTTTTTTCGGCATCTATAACATGTCTTGGCTTCTTTGGATTTGTTGTAGCCGCTTCACTTACGATAGCAATCATGCGATAACTTAATGTATCTTCCGCAATAACTTGACCAGTTCGATCATAAATCTTCCCACGATTTGCTGTAATAACACTTTCCTTACCATACTTGGCTGCTGCTCTGGCTGCAAGCTCTTGTCCTTCTGCTTCGCCTGTTACCTGAATCGTCAACATTCTTGTGAATAATAGAAAAAAGAGCCCTCCATAAAAAATTAATAATAGAAAGGCTCCCCATTGGAATCGAAATCTCTTTTTTTTCATTCTCCCGGCACTACCTTTACATTTTTCTCATTTTGAGTTAAACCGAGTTCTTTGGCTTTTTTCCATATGTTTTCGTATGTAGAAAGTTCACTTACACGAACCGTTAAGTCAACATTCTGTTTCGCAATCTCTTCTGTTTCTGATTCGATTTTTTGAATGTCCATACTCGTTGTTTGAATAGCTGCTTGTTTATTTAGCACTAGTACTCCTAATACAGCAATAATGCCAATAAAAACAATTAGCATTGTCTTTTCAAATTTCTGGTTCGTTTTTTTACGACGTATGATAGTGGGTTGTGGACTAGGTGGTGTTGTCGGTTGTTGCACTTGTTGATGTTGGTGCTGTTGCCTTACACGAACTGCTGCCATTTACTCACGCCCTTTGTCGTTAATTTTCTCCACCACTCTAAGCTTTGCTGAACGCGCACGATTATTGACTGCCAATTCTTCATCAGAAGGAATAATTGGCTTTCGAGAAATAAGCTTTAAAGTTGGCTTCATGTCATCAGGAATTACAGGTAAATTTGGTGGTAATTCTGGTAATGATGACGCTTCCTTAAAGATTGTCTTGCATAGGCGGTCCTCCAATGAATGGAACGTAATGACACTAATGCGCCCCCCTACGTTAATCATATCAATTGCATCGACTAATGAATCCTCTGCTGCGCCTAACTCATCGTTGACAGCAATTCGTATTGCTTGGAAAATGCGCTTTGCCGGATGTCCGCCTTTTCGACGTGCCGCTGCTGGAATACCCTCTTTAATTAGTTCTACAAGTTGACCAGTTGTTTCAATCGATGCTAATTTACGTGCTTCTTCAATTTTACGAGCAACTTGCTTTGAAAACTTTTCTTCACCGTAACGGAAAAATATACGAACAAGATCTTCGTATGCCCATTTATTGACAACATCAAATGCTGTAAGTGTCGCCGTTTGATCCATACGCATATCAAGTGGTGCATCATGGTGATAGCTAAAGCCTCGTTCAGGTGTATCTAATTGTGGGGAAGATACGCCTAAGTCATATAAAATGCCATCAACCTGCTCGATACCATGAGCCAATAGCTCTTCTTTTAAATAACGGAAATTCGAATGGATAAATGTGACACGCTCAATATAGGGCGCTAATCGAATTTTCGCATTTTCGATAGCCGTCATATCTTGGTCAAAGCAAATTAAACGGCCTTTGTTTGATAATTGTTGTACTAAATATTCACTATGCCCTGCACCACCTAGTGTACAGTCCACATAAACACCATCAGGATCGATGTTCAACCCATCAACAGTTTCTTTTAATAACACGGTTGTATGATCGAACATACCACACGCTCCTTTCAGGCTCTAACCTCATTCAACTATTGCATTGTAATGCCTATTAAAAGTTAAAAATCAAAGCCAATCATATTTTCTGCAATTTCATTAAAAGATTGTTCAGACTCACTGAAGTAAGCTTCCCAAGCATCCTTAGCCCAAATCTCAATTCGATTTGAAACGCCTAGCACCACACATTCCTTTATCAGATGTGCATGTTGCATAAGAGTAGTTGGGATATTAATGCGCCCCTGCTTGTCTATTTCTACCTCTGTTGCTCCAGAAAAGAAAAACCTTGCAAATGCACGTGTATCTTTTTTGGTCATCGGTAAACCTTTTAATTTTTCTTCGAGTTTTCGCCATTCATTCATAGGATAGCCAAATAGACAGTTATCGAGACCTCTTGTGACAACAAACGTTTCGCCTAAAGCTTCACGAAATTTTGCCGGTACGATTAATCGCCCTTTCGCATCAACGGAGTGTTGATATTCTCCCATGAACATACTACTCACCCCACTTTATTAAATAATGTACCACATCCCCCCACTTTCCTCCACTTTTTTTAAAAAAAACTTGACATTTTATCACTTAATGTGCAATTAGACCTTTGGAATTTCTTTCGATATATGCTAAATGACATAAAAAAAGAGCTACCCTTAGTAGGATAGCTCCGTTTATACTATATATTTCCACATAATTTATCAAATCCACATGGTATCAAATTATTACTTAGGCATAAAGTATCTAATTCACGAGTTTATAAATAAAGTAAATAGTGGTGTTTACCAATACTATAATTTTGCTTCAGCATTTCAGCAATTAGCATAGGTCCAAACTCATTGAAATATTGGTAAGGATTATAGGTTCTTTCTTGGAAACCATCATTTGGGTACAACTCATTTTGCAGTGTCATAAATTTGCGGATAGTGGTTTCATGCTTACTTAATACGCTTTCTTCAATTTTTTGCTGTAGGTAATCAAATTGTTTCGCATGATTTTCTTGATTTTTCACAAGAATCTTATCTAAATGCAGATGCTGCTTTTCTAAATAAGATGCTAGCTCCTCGTATTTTTCCGTTAACAACTGCTGCATAGCTTGAATTTGACGTTTTGCTTCGCTATCCTGGACATCATCAATAAAGCGTTCTTTCAACTCCAACGCTTTCCCTTCCCAAACATCTGTAACGGTTAGTTGATGTTCACGTAATAATTGCTCTACATGACGTGTGACAATGGTGATATGAAGACGAGGAGCAAAAATCGGCATTTGTAAATCCAATGCTGAAAATGCATTTTTCAGTGTTGCCCAATACGCCAATTCACCTGGCCCGCCAACAAACGCAAGCACAGGCAATGTCATTTCCTGCATCAACGGACGAGTCACTACGTTATTACTTAAACGCTCGGGGTGTTTGTCTGCAATTTCCAACAGCTCTTCTTGTGTAAATTTGAGATTCGCCGCTAAATTAACAAACATCTCATTTTTTCTTTCTAAAAGGTGGCGTTCCCCATCCTCGATATAGAATAAGTTGGCTGCTTCATATGTTGCCAAAATAGGCTTACCATAGCCAGCATGCTCAAGCTCATCTTCTTTTTCTGTTACTACTCTAGCAATTTCTTCGTTGCACTGAATGATTTGTGCAAAAAATTTGCTTTCAAATTGACGGAATTGAAAGTCGGCCGCATCGATTAACAACAAGCCTTCCTCTTTGAACAATTGATTCATCAGACGGGCAAAGAAATCCGTAAATGTTTCACTATCGTTTAGTGCGTCCACCAATTGCTTAATCAGCTCTTCTGTAAACTCTGTTTCACCAATGTCTCTAATAACGGTATTAATCAATTGTGTCATCGACTCTTTATTTAGAGTTGTTGCAGAAGCCATTGTTTTACGTCTAGAGCGTTCATTATACGCGCGCTTTTTCAGTATTTCTCCGTGTACTGTATAAGTATGATTAATTTCTTCTAAATCATGATCTTCTCCAGCTATCCAGAAAACAGGGACAACAGGCTGTTGAAGTTTTGCACTTTGCTCTTTCGCTAATGCTATAACTGAAATAGCTTTATGAACTGAGTAAAGAGGACCAGTTAAGATACCTGCTTGTTGTCCACCGACTATTACCATAGCTCCTTGCTCTAGTTGTTCTAAATGTTCATTCGCTTTTTCAGATAGCCCAAGCGGCTCCATAAAGTGACGAATGATTGCTGTTAGTTCTTTTTGGCCACTGGCTTGTTGTGCTAAATACTTCGCTCTTTCCTCGAAAGCTTGATCATTATAATCGTACTCAAAAAACTGACGGATGGCAGTATTTGGTGACCAGTAATCTGCTAGCACATGATTTTTTATAGGTACTTGGATAGACTCCAGTTTCATTTAACATAAACTCCTCTACTCACTAAATCATTTCCTTACTAATAACGAGAAATTGATTCCAATTCATACTATGCACATAATGGGATAAATGTTTTTAGCCCATATCACAGCATTACTGAACTATGCATCTAATACTAAGGTACGTGAATTCAATTAATATCCCCATTTATTTGGAATGATTTTTTACTAACTCTTTTTAATGTTATTATTTTAACGCTTATAGCTTCAACATGAAAAGAAAATGCTTAGACAACCTGTAAATATTCTACTATGGATTGAATGACACCCACTATACAAATCACTACATACGCTGTACTAAGTATTAAAAATAAAAAACGCCAAATTTTCTTTAATAATGGTCTCACTTCTATTTCTTTTTTAGTACGCCAATCAATATATGTAAAAATCATAGCCATCATTATCGCAAGTATGACTAAAAGTGCCCCTACATTTACATGCCACAATACTCCAATGGCTAAAGGGACAGAAAAAAACAAGCACAATGTCGTAGCATCGGAAGCTGCTCCAAAAGCATGTGTACCAGGAATTTTAACTTTTCTGCCAACTAGATAAACAATGACAAAAAGAACAATTGGACAAAAAATGATGATACTAATAACTATATGTAATAGGTCTTTCAACTTCGTTCACCGCTCTCCTCTATTGCAAGTACTTGGTGATATAAAGTACGCAAAGTAGGCAAATTATGACCATTTACCAAAGCTTTGTTTAGAATGACGCCAACAATTGTTTCAATTTCACTTTTTCTACCTTGCAGACGATCAGCAAGCATAGATGAGGTATTCTTGGCTGTTTTCCTACATAAGTCTACCACATCACCAAAAGATATAGTGTGTTCAATATCTTCAAAAGCTTCAGTAAGCTCTCGATAAATATTTTCCAAAAGCAAAAACGCTTGTTTATTCGTCACTAACTCTCCGTTCTTCACTTGCAATACAGCAGTTAACGGATTAATTAAGCTATTAAGTACCGCTTTTGCAAAAAGCATCTGCTCAGCATTTCCAACCATTTCAATAGGAAACATTGAATTTTGTAATTGTAGGAGCTTGCGAAAGATATGTTGGTCCCCTCGCTCTACCGCTATTTTACACAGTCCCACCCCTCTATGTTGAACCATTGTTTGTCCTATCAATTGAGCACCAAAAGACACAGAACAAAAAGCGATATTTGTTTGTGGTAAGTTTAGTGCCTCCTCAAAATGCGCTAAGCCATTTTGCATAAAAAGCAATGGAATATCACTTGAAATTAAGGCTAATTGTTTGTAGAGCTTTTGCAAATGACCATATTTAACGGTAATCACTAGTAAATTTTGCGTTGGTAGAGTAGCCAAATTTGTGGTAGAAGCAACATTTAGTACAGTTTTGGTTCCATCGACATTCACACGTGTTAACTTATTGATATTTAATTCATCCACCTGTTCCTGTCTTCTTGCAACTAATGTTACCGTCACACCAGACTCCGCTAAAAAACTCGCTGTTAATTGACCTACTGCCCCAGCACCAATTACCGCTACTTTCATCGTCTACACCCTTTCCATCTCCACTCATCAATTACATCATGGCATTATTGCCGCTGTCACTTCGCTTTCAGTACAAAAAACATTTACCGAACAAAGATAAAGCTATAAGAATAAGGTGCCTCAGAATACATCTAAGGCACCTTCTATGCAGGTTCTTCTATTATACAGGATAGACTTATTATTGACGATATAGAAAAAGGGTTTTATCTCCAGGAAAGAAAAGCAATGTATTTCACGTTCAATAACTATATAATTGCGACTTTAATCTTTCATTAATGAATAACCTTGTTGCAGCCATTTTACTAATTTATCATGCTCATTTTGCAATTCACGGTGTTTCATTTCAAGAGTTTGATAAGCATCTGTTAATTCGTCAAAACTTGTCAAAGCCAATTTCAAGTGACTTCGCATAGATTGTTGTGGCTGGTTTCGTACAGCTAATAGCGACTGACTATATTGACCACGCAAAGTTTTATTCCAGCGGAAACCACAAGCTTGTTTTGTACGACCTAGTTCTATAGCTGCCATTTCAAATGCTTCCAGCTGCGTTTTGCCATTTTGCACATTATGCAAGACAATTTCTGCTAGTCTTTCATCGTCTTCCTTTGTCCATTGATCTTTTCTTTTTTTCAATTCCATAATCTATCACCCTCGCATTTTTTACTACTATATGCAGATGCGAGCAAAATAGAATCATTGCACGAAAAAAGACAGTGATCATGTTTTTCTCTCATCACTGCCTTTATACATTACTTATTATTTTTCTTCGTCAAGAAATTATTAACTGCTTGGTGATGCGCTTCACTTTCCCACAACTTTGCACAGGTGCGAACTTCCTCCATCACCCGTTCAAACATATTGCGTTCACGCCATTTTCGAAGTTCAATTTCCTTATAGGCTTTATGAACGGAAGGATGGATATTTCTCATATGTTCAATAAATTCATTCAATGCTGCTTCTTTCGAGCCTTCAAAAACACGCATTGCCCACCCTATTTCATATAGCAATTGTGCAGGATATGGCTTTGCATCCACTAGCATCTTCATTGCACGGTCATGACGTAAGCCTCGTTCGAACAGATATGTACCGCCACCCCAGCCACTTGTAATCGCTAAGGTCCCTTGAATAAAACCACATTTCGCATGGTTAGCCACTAGACGAAAATCACAAGCTGTTGCAATCTCACACCCTCCGCCTACAGCAGTACCATTTATAAGCGCTATAGTTGGTACAGATAGTGTTGCAAGATCGTATAATATTTTTCCCATCTTACTTAACATACCAAATGCCTCATCCTCTGTTTCAAGTGAATGAAACTCAGATAAGTCCCCACCCGAGCAAAACGATTTGTCTCCAGCACCTGTCACTACTAAGAAACGCACATCTTCATGCTTACGAATATATGTGATGACTTCTTGAAGACCATCCATCACCTCATCATTGACAGCATTTCGTTTCTCTTCACGATTAATCGTAAACGTCATAATGCCATCATGATTATCAATTGTATAAGACACACCTATCCCCCCTTTGTCTCAATGAATAAATTGTATCACATAATTATTTCACTATTGTATAGAACTAAGCAATCGACGAAATATTCCGTCTTTTATATCTAACAAAAAGGCTAGTAAAGAGCCATGGTCTCTCTACTAGCCTTTTAAGTGAGCAAACACTGTATTATTTGCTTACTACTTCTTTACCTTTGTATTGTCCGCAAGCTTTGCAAACACGGTGTGATAATTTTGCTTCACCACAGTTTGGGCAAGCTACCATACCAGGTACAGATAGTTTGAAATGCGTACGACGCTTTCTTTTTGCAGTTTTAGAAGTTCTTCTAAATGGTACAGCCATTGATGGCACCTCCTTACAGATCGTCTATTCGTCTGTTTGATCAAAATACTTAGCTAAATCAGCTAGTCTTGGATCCACTTTTGGTTCGTCAGCTTTTTTGTGTAGCTGCACGTCTTCATCTGTTGCGTAAGACCAGTTTTTACCACCATGCACTTGTCCTTCGGTATTCTCTTTGAATACTTGCAAAGGCACCTCAAGAAGTACTAACTCCTCAAGAACTGGTTTCATGTCGATGACTTCACCATCAAGATAGTGAATATCTCCGTCATCTTCCCCTCTTTTTTCTTCGTCAATCCAGCTGAATATTTCAACTGTCTCAACATCGATAGGAAACTCAACATCTTCCCACGTGCGTGCACATGGAAGTGTTAACGTCGCTGTCACGGTTAGCTGACAAGTCATTTGCGATGCACCGAAAGTACATAGCCCTTTTACATGAACGGGCGAAATTGCTCGAATATCCTGGTTTCGCTCCATCACCTCGTCCAGCTGGACAAAGGCATCGATCGGCATCCCGTTTTGGCGGTATTTAGATAATTGATGAATTGACCATTTCATTCGTTTAATCACCTCGAGACAACACTGTTGATTATATAATGTGTAAAAATAGATGTCAAGATAATTTCTTGTCACCACTTTAAAACCCACTTATAATTATATACTATGAGAAGTATATTTGCTCCTAACAGTTTAAAATAAAGACAAAAATTATAAGGGGGGAAAGCATGCAAGCAGTTGGAATTGTTGTTGAATATAATCCTTTTCACAACGGACATGCTTATCATTTAAAACAGGCTAAAAAAGTAGCACAAGCGGATATCGTCATCGCCGTCATGAGTGGAACCTTTTTACAACGTGGAGAACCTGCCATGGTGGATAAATGGACACGTACCAAAATGGCTCTTGCTGGCGGTGTGGATATTGTTATTGAGTTACCTTATATCTATAGTACAGCACCTGCTACAGATTTCGCAAAAGGAGCCATTTCCTTACTAAGCGCTGTTGGCTGTGACTCTTTTGCCTTTGGAAGTGAAGATGGTTCTATTCAACCCTTTTTGAACACTTTTGAGCTGATTGACAATCACCGTGCAGAATATGACAATCTCATTAAAGACAGTCTCAAAACAGGTACAAGCTATCCTAAAAGCTTACATTATGCTTACGAACAGCTTTCTCAGAAATTCCCTGCTCCATACATCGATCTTGCACAACCAAATAATATACTTGGCTTTCATTATCTTGAAGCAGCGAAGTCACTTGACCGTAACATCGAACCACTAACAATTCCTCGGATTGCAGCAGGTTACCATGATGCACTAAAGGAAGACGCATCTATCGCAAGTGCCACTGGAATACGTAAGGCCCTTGTAGCTACAAGTTCTTTACAGAGTGTTCAAAAAGTTGTCCCTGAGACAACTTTTGACTATTTAACAGACTGGCACAATAAGTATAACCAATTTGCAAGTTGGGAAGCGTTTTGGCCTTTATTACAGTTCACCATCATAAGACACACCCCTTCAGAACTTACTCGTTATGCAGAAGTAACTGAGGGAATTGAAAACGCGATTGTGAAGGCAGCCAAAACCAGTTCCTCATTCAATAGCTTTATGGAAAAAATAAAATCTAAACGTTATACATGGACTCGCCTTCAACGCATGATCACACACATCTACACAGGGTTTACAAAAGAGCAGCTACAAAGTTTTGAAGCACCCACTTTTATTCGGCTGCTAGGTATGAGCTCTATGGGTCAAGCTTATTTAGGAAAGCGAAAAAAGGATATCGAATTGCCTTTAATTAGCCGAGTTGCAGCCACTAATGATGCGATGTTAGCAATCGATATTCATGCTGCAGAGCTATACAATTTAAGTGTTGAACAAGGAACAAAAGATCTGACACTACCTAAGGATTATCAAACACCACCTATCCGTTGTTAAATGCATTAAAAGGGATGCTAGAACCTCTCTAGTATCCCTTTCATGTTATTTCGGTTGTAGTTGCTTTAAGTAGCTAATGGCATCGTCAACTGTTTTCACTGGAACGATTTTCATTTTTGTTTTAATCTCTTTTGCCGTTTTAACTGCAGTCGCATAATTTGATTCTAGCTCCGGATACTTTGCTTTCATTTCTTGAGATATTTCATCATCTGGTGCAAAAAAGATTTCCATGTCGTCACGATCAGCAGCTATGACCTTATAATCAATTCCGCCAATTCTACCAACAGAGCCATCTATTAGCATTTCACCAGTACCCGCAATGGCATAGCCTTTCGTTAAATCTTCATCAAGAAGTTGATCTAATATTTCAAGTGTAAACATCAAACCAGCAGATGGACCTCCGATATCCTCTGTTTTCATTGTCACTTTTGGATTTGTTTCAATTGACTTGTTTTCTGTATATGAAATACCTAGACCTGCCCTATGTTCTTGCGCATTCGGAATCTCCTGTAAAGTAATAGTCTCCTGTTGTTGTTCTTCATTACGTATAAATTGAATGGTTACCTTATCTCCAAGCTGTTTAGGCTTTAAAAGGTCTACTAGCATTTGCTGACTCGTTATTTTTTGACCATCAACCTCAATAATTTCATCTCCAGCCTTTAAGATACCATCTGATGCTCCACCATCTAACACGTTTAATATAAATACACCATTAAAAAGAACCTTTGTCTCTAGTCCAGCTCTTTGGAAAGCTACATATTTCGCATTAAATTGGGAATCAGACATTAATTTTAACTGTCGAATATTATATTCCTCGTCATCCTCTAAAGGATTACGTACTTGTTCAATATCCATTAACTTTTGATATTTTTGAACTTTAGCCCATAAATACGAAAATGGTGTGGCTTGCTGCATCGCAACAGTCATTAAACTCAAAGACCCTATACTATCTGCCTCTTTGCTATCAACAGTAACAAATTTACTGACATCATACGCACTTCCTGGTTTCATAATATACGCGTCTAGTCGGTATAACATCATAAAACAAATCACGACTATTAACACTGCATAAATACCAATTTTTTTCTTCACTTGAAAACACCTCCTAGGACGCTTGCAAAACCATACGTTCTTGTTTTTGCCTTTCTCACATATATTGATTTTAGCATTTGCCTATGTGAATGACAAAAAGTTGAAACGAGTTGATAACATGTTTGCTACAATTCAAATAGTGCTCTGCGTAATTCTAATTCTCTTACTCTTGTTATTCCCACAAACCGCTCATAGTGGTACTGATTTAGGCGTAAATCTTTTTATGGAAGCACTTTTTCCGTATTTATTGCCGTATCTGGTATTAACACAATGGCTTTTGCGTTTAACTGCCCCTATGCGTACAAAAACGAAAAGGGCCTCATTATACGTACAAGCCTACATCATTAGCGCACTTGGAGGCTATCCAACAGGGGCAACGACCATTGTTTATTTAAAAAATAGTGGTCAATTACACCCCAAAGAGGCAAATTTTCTACTTGCTGTTTGTCATGCACCAAGTCCACTGTTCGTTTTAGGTTTTGTAAGCCTTGATTTACTACACAGTAATACGTTCGGATGGTTGTTTTTATGTTTACTACATATGTTTAATATTTGTTGCTTAGTAACTGGTTACTTTTTATTTCGCAAAACAGACCCACCTAGTATCTCTGTACACAACACGCCACTATATAGTGCTCCTTTTTCAGAAAGTATTAAAGAAACAGCTCCAACAATTCTGTTAGTTGGTACAACCATTATCTTTTTCACAACGATTCAAACCATTGTCCAACAGGGCTTAGATCAACTAATACCAAAACTCCCCTCTACGATTGAACTTTCCATAGCAGCCATTCTTGAGGTCACAAACGGCCTTAAAATGACGGTCACAGCCTTTCCAGATCATCCGTATATCACGTTGTTAGTTGTGATTTTGTTGACCATGCAAAGTATAAGTATTCACTTGCAAATCTTTGTTATCGCAAAATCTGCAAAACTTTCTGTCAGACCCTATATAAAATTTCGCCTCCTTAGCATAATCATTGTTCCGACTATTTATGCTCTATTTTTTCTGAAATAATGATAGCTCTAAATACCAAAAAGAGGATGTCACCTTTAAATTGACATCCTCTACAAACTTATTGCGCAAAATCATATTTATCTTTTAAAGCCTTTACGACACATTCAGGAACTAGCTCACGAACATCACTACCGTATTTTGCAACCTCTTTTACTATGCTGGAACTTAGGAAAGAATATTGGTTTTTCGTCATAATGAAAAATGTTTCAATTGTTTCATCTAGAAAACGGTTCATGGAAGTAATTTGCATCTCATATTCAAAATCTGAAACCGCTCGTAAGCCACGAACAATTGCCTTTGCCTTTTTCTCCTTCGCATAGTCTATAAGAAGGCCCGAAGAACTCTCTATACGAACATTCGGTAATGTTTTTGTTACTTCAGCCATTAAAGCCATACGTTCTTCTACAGAAAACAAAGGATTCTTAGATGAATTGTTTAATACTGCTACATAGACTATATCAAACACATCCGCCGCACGTTTAATAATATCTAAATGGCCGAATGTTACAGGGTCAAAACTTCCAGGAACTACAGCAATTTTCTCAGGCAACTTATTCTCCCTCTTCCTCTGTACAGCGATAAACAGAAATAATTGTTCCGCCATACATTTCTTGTCTTGTTAAAACGAACTCACCAAAATTTTGAGGTAATTGTACCTCTTTCGCATGTTCGCATAAAATAATACCATCTTGTTGAATTTTATCGTTGTCAACGAGAATCTGTACTAAGTCATAATATTCTTGTTGATGATAAGGTGGATCTAAAAAAACTAGTTTAAACGTAATATCACGTTTTAATAGCGCTTTCACAGCACGCTTTGCATCAATGCGAAAAAGCTCTGTATCCTCTTCATAGCGACATTTTTTAATATTTTCTTGTAGCACCTGGAATGCTTTTGCATCTTTTTCAATAAAAATAGCGCGCTCTGCTCCACGACTTAGGGATTCAATACCCAAACCACCGCTTCCAGCAAACAAATCAAGCGCGATACCTCCATCAAAAAACGGTCCAATAATGTTAAATATCGATTCCTTTACTTTGTCAGTCGTAGGTCTTGTCGTATTCCCAGCTATTGCTTTTAGCGGCATTCCTTTGCGCTCTCCTGCTACAACTCTCATATCAGCATATCACCGTACTTTCATCCATATAAAATATTTTTGCAGCGAAAGGATGGCCCTCCGCTGCAAAAGTTATTGTTGTTCTTGTGTTAATACTTGAATACGCTCTTCCTTCTTTTGTAGCTCAACTAGGAACAAACGTTGTAACCAAGCTTCTTCTACATAATAATGATCAGCAATCTTAATGATTGGTTCAGAAATGGTTGAATATCTCCGTTTGTTGAATACATAGAATCCAGGCTCTTTAGGGAATCGGAATGTGCGATGCTCGCTATTTACATAAAAGCCATTCTTCCCTTCCTCAGAAGTGTAGCCAAGATAAGGCAATAACGTATCTGCCGTATACAACACTTGACCTTCATATAGAATAACATGAACGTCTTCCTTCAATACGTCATTCACATAAACATCACGTGCATCCTCAAATAATAGCGGATATGTGCCATCTTTCTGGGCTGCATTTAATGCAAAATAAGAAGTTTTACTATCTAATACTTGCGATAAATACTTGTCCATTGTATCAGGTGAAATAGGTTCATCCCCAAACTTTTTCAACGTTTCCTGCCAAGTTTGCTGTTGACTATCCGTCATGTATTCATTTAAAGTTTTGACGATTTTCTTAGTTTTATCTCCACCAATTGGATCGTTTACTAAATAGGATGCCACAACTTCTGGCAACCATTCTGGAGAATCTACAAATTTAAATTGTGTTTTGATTTGTGACAAAACAACTTCCTGCTCAACAGCTTGTGCAGTAAGTGTTGGTAAAAATAACAATCTTTCATCATGATTTGTTACTGGACTTTTCTCTTGAATAATAGTGATATGCTCATCATTTAAAAACTGTAAATTTTCTAATGATTTTAGAAAATCATTAGGTATTGCCTGCTGCGCATAGATAGATAGTACAGGCGTTTGCTCTTGAACTTTAAGTTTACCTGCTTGCCAATAAAGATCCTGGACGGTACCGTTCCCTCTAAACATTGTGTAATTGACAAGCGACAGCTGCTGTTGCCCTACTAAAGGTAAACCTGTAATCCATTGTCCATTAACTTTACTATCTGTGGAAACAGAAACAATCGAATAAGACGCTTCACCATTTATTAGTGTAGCAAAAACATTTTGAAGGAGCATCTTATTTTTTAAGCCGCCTTCTATTGGAATTATGTATGACACAGATTGTGATTTCGTTTCTCCTTTTGCAAAATAAGAGACTTCATCTGATAAACGCTCACAGCTATTCTCACTCTCAATAAAGCAACTAAGGTTTGTAGCTTTTTCTGGCCATTTGATTTTTACCTTTTGATTCGGTAAATTTTTAAAATGATGACGAATATCTAAGCTATTTTCACGATAGACAATCTCAATTTGCTGAGAGTAATGAAAATCCCCTATGCCTGTTTCTAAATCGGATGAATAAGCATGATATTGGAAAAATAATGTTCCTGTAATAATTAGTGCTAAAATAGAAAAAAAGCTTAATGCAAATTTCATGTGCTTGACCTCCCGCAGCATGATACTATGAGTATTGGAAAGGATGTGCAATTATTATGCCACAACAATTTATAGAATTAGGTGAAGGCTATGGTGATGTTTACGAGCTGCTCGAAATTATCAAAACAAATCATGAACGCTTTCATCAAGCCTTTATACTAACATCTACAAAAGAAGATAAGAAGGTGACTTCTTTAGCTGTCGCCCTCAAACCGGTTGGCGAAAGTAAGTTCATGCCTATTTACATTTGTCGAGAAGGTATCCCATACGATGAAGAACAACCAACAAAGCGACAAAACATGTTTGAAGCACAAGTAGAACAACTCAATCGAAAAGCAGTTGTTGTAGAAATAAAGCACTCATCTATATTTTCGGAATCAAAACTATTTTATCAATACTTAATCGGTATATTAAGACTAAATAACTATCTACCTGCATTGACGTAAGATTATAGACCTACTTTATAGTCATATTCCTTTGCTTTATCTGGTTTTGCATTTTCATATTCAGTTTTTACAAATGGACGGTAAGACTCCACAACGTCTTTCACAAATGGGAGGCGTTGTAGTTTTGTTGTCATCATGTCAATGTCCTCGCGATCACAGTAAAGCACTACATATTTTTGCCTCCTGGAAATATAAAGAACATGACCATATTTTCGAAGTGACTTCGCATGTTTTAATTGATGGACGTAAACGATTAGCCCTTGTCGTTCGTTCATATTAGATTCCCTCATTTCTTACATAAAAGAATACCATAGACCGGAAAATGATAGCAACAGAGTTTAGCTGACAGAACACTCAATTTTCCGTTATAATGGAAAAGCATACTACGTTGAACATCGTAGTGATATGAATCAGTTGTTTTAAAAAAACATAAACTTGCTGAAGGATGATAATGCCTCAAATGGACTGTTCCAACACATTTGAACCCTCATAACAATTGTTACACAAGTTGACAGCAATAGGCGGCATGAAAAAATCATCATTCACTTATACTAGTTACTAGCTTTAGTACTCTCTGTGACTATAAGTAAATACTAATCATTGAACAATGAATTCACCATTACTTTTTATATGAAGATAATTGTTAAGGAGGACGAATATGGGTAAGAAAACAAAAATTGCGCTTGCAATCGCAGCTGCAAGTGCGGCAGCTTGGGCAGGCAGTAAAGCCATTTCTAAACCACAGCAACGTGAAGGCAAACAAGCATTACAATTCGATCGCCCCATCATTCTTGCGCATCGTGGCGGAGCACTTTTAGCACCTGAACATACAATGATCGCATTTGAAAAAGCTGCACAGTTAGGTGTTGATGGCTTTGAAATCGACATTCGTCTAACGAAAGACGAAGAAATCATTGTTTTCCATGATGATACAGTTGAACGAACAACTGATGGCTACGGCCTTATTGCCGATATGACATTGGTGGAAATCAATGCCTTAAACCATGGCTACCAATTTGAAGATTTAGAGGGTGCTTTCCCATATCGAGAGGATAAATTAAATGTAGTGACCTTACGAGAGCTACTTGAAACTTATCCAAACATGCTAATCAATATCGATATTAAAGATGCTCCAGATACATACGAAGGAAGTCTAATGCCTTCAAAACTCTGGCGCTTAATTGAAGAGCTTGGCGTCGAACACCGTGTCGTTGTGACAAGCTTTTATGGTGAACAAATCGATCGCTTTAATTTATATGCTCAAAATCAAGTAGCACTTGGTGCAGGTGAATCAGATGTGAGAAAAGCATTTGCTTCCTTCTCCAGTCAATTTGGGCATTTATATCATCCGAAAGTAGATGTATTCCAAATCCCACCAAAATCAGGGGTTATCGCATTAGATTCACCAAAGTTTATTCAGTTTTTAAATAACCTCAACATACCTGTTCACTATTGGACCATCAATGACATCGACACAATGAAAAAATTAATCAATAATGGAGCAAAGGGAATTGTTACAGATCGCCCTGATATTGCTGCGGAGTTATTACAAGTACAAGAGTCTTTATCATGATGAACACACGGAAGGGAAGGATATTAGTTAAATACCTTCCCTTTCCTGTTTCAGTATTTGAAAGTTCTACCTATGTAATTAGACTGTATGGGTGCTCGTCCTAATTCTCTTGCCCAAACGGAAAGCTGCCCAATATGATGAATTTCATGGGCGATAATATGATGCAAAATTTCATTTTTGCTGTATTCATTTTCGTCCCAAGAGACTGTTACCACAACGTCATTCTTCTCATTATAAGTTATTAAAAATTCTCTTATTTCCTGTCGGAGGTCTGTGGAAAGCTTTTTCACTTTCCCTAAGGTTTGATAATCCTCAAAGTAGTGTACCTTATCCTCTCGCCCCTGAATACCACGAATCCAGCTATATTCCACTTCAATAATATGAAATAATGTCTGTAAAATACTACCTACCCCACCATTCCGAGTTTGCAATAACTCGTCATGATGAAGTTGGGAGCACCACTCTATCCACTCGTCTCTTACTGTCCAATTATAAGAAAAGAAATTTAACATAAGAACTACCCCATTTCAATAAATATTATTTTATATAATGCAATATGGCATCTGTTACTGTGCCACCCAAATCAGGCGTTTTTATTTATTGTGCTAATGCATTTACTTGTTCCACATCTTGATCACCAGTAAAATCAAGCATCATCTTCTTTGTCCAAATAAATTGTATAGAAAAAAGACTGTAAACAAACTCTGTTAATACCTTGAGTTATCTACAGTCTAGAAGAGATGTGCTTCATACACATCGTATTTTATGCTGAGCAAGAGCATGAACCGCCCGAGCCACATCCTCCTCCGCAAGATGAACCAGATGCAAAGAATGGGTTACTAACAGGAACTTTTACCGCTTCAGAAACTGTTTTACCTATTAAAAGGCTAATTTCATCAAGTAAGTCCTGAAAATCGTTTTCAGCAATTTTTAAAGCTGAAATTTTCTCATTTAAGTCAAGCGCCCTCTTCTGTTGGCGGATCGACTTCATAATTGTATGGTAGTCCGGATGATATTTTCCGAAACGTTGTACATCTTCGTACTGCTCTTTCATGCGATTAAATGCGTAAATAGCTTCTACAATTTGTGCATCGCTATATACTTCATCATATGCTTGATGTAGCGCAACCGCAGGTTCTGAGGAAAGAATCATTTCACAAAGCGCTTCGGCCTCATCCAAAATGATTACCCAGTCAGAGGTCATCATCATATTTAATTCCCCCAATCTCTTTCCCATCATAACAGATTTTATGGTAATTTTACATTATTGATATTTTTAATGAAAGAGGTTTTCCAGTTGATGACAACATCTAAAGGACAGATAGAACAATTACTAGCCACAATTTTACAAGAAAGTAACGAGGAAGATGAAGAAGTTTTAGTACATCTTTTAAATGGACTGCGGGAAAAACAACAAGGCATTCATCGCCGTTATATTAATGCTGCCCTACATATGGTAGGAAAATTTGAGCCAGAGGTCAGCGAAGTCCGTATCCCTATTACACCTGTCATTCATAATACGATTAAGGTACCCCATGGCGGCATTATTGCAACGATTGCCGATGCTGCTATGGGAGGGCTGGCTTCACGCTCTGTGCCAGATGGATATAATGTTGTCACTACGAATATGAATGTATCATATATAGCTACTACAACGAATAAAGAACTGATTGCGCGTGGCCGTTTTGTCCATAAAGGGCGTCAAACGCTTGTCATGGAATGTGATATTGAAGATGAAACTGGTCGTAAGCTGGCCATTGCTACGGGATCTTTCTTTGTTATTCAGCGTCGTCCGTAATTAGACTCGAAAAATAATCTATAATACATTGTTGATCGGAAAAAGGGAATTTTTCATTTTTAATTTGCTGTGTTTGTTCATGCCCTTTTCCGGCAACAAGGACAATATCGCCCTTTTCTGCCTTTGCTAACGCTTGATGGATGGCAAGTTTTCGATCTAAATAAATTTCGTAATATTGCTGCTCTGTAAAACCAGCAATTATACTTTCATTAATAACGATTGGATCTTCATCACGTGGATTATCCGTTGTTAAATATATTACGTCAGCGTATTTACTTGCTACTGCTCCCATGGCGAATCGTTTCGCCTTATCACGATTTCCTCCACAACTAAAGACAAGGTAAATAGTTTTAGAACGATCAAAGGTTTGTAATACTGCTTGTAAGGCTTCTGCTGTATGGGCATAATCTACATAAACCTCTATACCTAAGGGATTATCAATCTTCTCAAGCCGTCCTTCTGGTAGTTTTAATGTCCACATATGTCCAACTATATCTTCCATAGGTACGCCTAAACGCCATACGGCCATTAATGCAGCTATTGCATTTTGCACATGATATTTCCCTACAAAAGGAATTTCCACAATATGTTCGCTCGCTGTTGTTTGTAAACAAAGTACTGTTTTTCCAACTGTTTCACTGACGATTTGGATATGTAAATCATTGTGATTATCAAAACCAAATGAACAGGATTTTTTCTTATCATAAATACCAACAGAACGGCAAAAATTATCATCTCCATTTAACACTAACTTTTTTGATAAATCGGCTAATCTTTTCTTCGCACGTTTATAGGCTTCTAATCCGCCATGATCTTCTAAATGATCTTCCGATAAATTTAAAAATACACCACAGTCAATGTCACAGTGATCGAGCCTATGCTGTTGTAAGCCCATTGAGGATGCTTCAAGCACAACATGTGTAACACCTTTACGGACACATTGCTTTAATATGGGTTGTAATTCTTTGGCTTGCAATGTTGTTAGTTGTTCGTATGCAGTAGTTTGTTTTTCACCATTAATGAAAAAGCCAACCGTTCCAATAACTGCCGCTTTTTTATGTAGAGCATTTAAGAGCTGACTGACAAAATGACTCACTGTTGTCTTGCCATTTGTACCGGTTATCGCAACAACAGTTAATGCTTCTGCTGGAAAAGCAGCGAGCTTCGCACTTGCATACGATAAAAATAATGCTGTATTAGGAACCCATACAAAAGGAACTTCTTTATCAATAATTGGCAAAGAGATACTTTCTTCAGAAACGATGGCAGCAGCACCACGTGCCAATGCTTCTTTGACAAAACGACTTCCTGATGTTTTTTTGCCTTTTCGTACAATAAAAATGTCACCAGGTTGCACTGCTTGTGCATAGTCCTCTACACCTGTAATTTCTGTTCGAATAGATCCTCCCGTTACACTACATGGCCAGTCTTTTAATAACTCAGCTAATTGCAAGTCTCATTCCCCCTTTCAGTTCTCTATCATATGACGGCGTTTGTAACGGTGTGACGAAAAGTGTAGAAGCTTATCGGAGCGATAAACTACATAAAAAAATGAAGACATGCTCGATTGTCGAAAGCTTGTCTTCATACGGATTTTCTTCTGTTATGGTGAGGTTTGACCCTTGTTTTCTGTAGATTCTTCGCTATCTAATTCTTCCTTTTCTTGCTCTTCGTTAATTTGCTCTTCACTATCCATCTTTTGTAAAGTAGGCTCTAGATAGATTTGCGTATAATAATCTACGAAAGCGCCAGAACCAACGAGTGTGTAACGATCATTCAATAATACCTTCCTGTGTTCAGAAGAGTTTGTCCAGCCATGCATTGCTTCAATTGCATCAAAATAAGCAGTTGCAAGATTTTCGTTGGCTTCACTATAGTCAATATTTTGTTCTTGTAACCTCTTTTTCAGATCGCCATATGTTGGTGATTCATGAGCTAAAAAGTTTTGTATCTTCATATCTTCACTATGCATTCTTGCAGCTTCTTCCAATGACTCATCCATCTCTAAAGGGGACAATTCGTGATGTACTCTCGTCACATTTAATAAGTCATCAAGCTGTTTGGCACTTGCCACATCGATTTCTTGTTGTAAAAATGAGGAAGGAGGTGTACGTCTAACAAGCTCCCCCTGATAACTCATTTCATATGGCTGATGAAGGACAAGTGTTTCACTGTCTGTATAGCGTATTCCTTGTAACTCACTTGTCTCCCTATCTATATAAAGCTGCGCATACAGGCCATCAAATTTAACAAGTAACCTTGTTTGCATATCTTCTTCACTCATCGAGAAAATGAAAATGTTTTCCCCTACAGTGGCAGCTACCTCATAATCAATGATCGTCATGCGATATATTTCATCTCGCTTTTGACCAACTTTAAAAGGAAATGCATCAATCTCTTGTCCTGCTATGTAAACTTGCGATACAACATTATTTTCAACGCCAATCATAAAAAACGTAGAAACATCTTCATTGTAGACCCACCATTGATAACCAAAGGAGGATGGTTCTTTTCTAGCTGGTTCCCCATATTGCTCTAAAACAGTTTGTGTACCTTTTCCTATCAATGTTGATATGCCCGTTTGTGGACGTGTCATTGCTCCTACAGCGGACTGCTGCTTTAGTTGTGTTTGAGGTATTATATTAGAATTGGTATTTGGCCCTTCAAGCGGCTCATTTTCCTTCGGTGTATTAAAAAACATAAAGCCAATTAGTGCAATTGCACCACAAACCATTAAAATGCGGAATAAAGCTTTCATACAGCACTCCTTTTCATCACCATTATTGTAAGTAATTATATCAATTGTAATTGGGTTGACACAATGTTGTCATTGCAACAATGTCGAATATGCTCTATTATAAAAATGAGCGTATACTTTGTACGAGAACCTAAAGGAGGACTATACATGTATTTTGAAAATACTAACCTTGAAAATTTAACAGCTGATCAAGAACTAATTGTCAGCATTATGAAAAAACACGGTTTAGAATGTGATGGCGGTTGGGATTACGAGCGTATGACATTCGATAAACGTTTCGATACTCGTGAAGGTCGCTATTACCTACGCGTATTCGCATA
Organism: Lysinibacillus cavernae; assembly: GCF_009724685.1. Classification (GTDB taxonomy): domain Bacteria; phylum Bacillota; class Bacilli; order Bacillales_A; family Planococcaceae; genus Lysinibacillus; species Lysinibacillus cavernae. Next base: position 222,377 of record NZ_WMEF01000001.1, on the reverse strand, counting down.
TGCCATTTCAGGTGATGTAGGCGCACACGATGCCATCCTTACGTTAATGAAACCAGCCCTTGGTAAATACTACTATCCACATGGTGTAGAATATGGGGATGATGAAGTTTACCCAGCACATCTTGTAAAAAAATGCGAAGAAATCTTAAAAAAGGTTAAATTAGAATTAGATCAATTCTCAATCGAGCCTACAAATAAAAATAACTTTGAACCTGTTAACGCACGCTAATCTTTAGTCAATTAAAGTGACAGCACATATAGCGTTAATAGCTTCATGGTTGTGAAAAGACTGGTGGTCCAGTCTTTTTTTATTTTGAGTAAAAATATTTTTTCTTCTCATACTACTTATATCTATTACAAGATGTAGGTGAAAAAATGTTATCATTTTTTAATCGTCCTTTTTTTCGACATCCCATTATTGTCATCGCGATGGGTATCCTTATCCTTTGGTTCATTTCAATATCATTACCGATCTTACTTGCCTACTTAACCGCATTACTGTTAGAACCAATTATTGTTCGAATGAGCAAACGGTTTCGAAAAAAACGTAAAATTGTTGTCTTCATCTTTTTTTTATTTTTTTTAAGTATTTCTTTATTAGTATGTACGCTTATCCTCTATATAAGCTGGAAACAATTTTCTTCATTTATCATTGATATTCCCGATTATCTTAATCAATTATCCGCTTTATGGATTCAAATGCAATCCAAGCTCAGCAACTATACCTATCATTTACCTGTAGAATTAGTTTCACAAATTCAATTCATGATTGCAAAAGCTTTAGCTTCCATCGAAAAATTTGCCCTATCCTTAACAAACATTAACGTCTTGTCTGCTTTACTAACGTATATTCCTACACGTTTATTTGATATTTTTGTTTATTGGATTGTTTTATATATGTTGCTTTTAGAATTACCAACCATTAACCGGAAAATATTAACACCTATCCCTTTTCATTATCATCAAAAAGTCATTTTTATTGGACATCGTGTTAAATTAGCTCTATTTGGATTTCTAAAAGCACAATTCCTAGTTGGCATTAGTATATTTGCTATATCTTTCGCAGCATTTTATTTTTTAAAAACTCCGTTTGCTATAGTATTAGCATTTTTGCTTGTTGTGTTAGACTTTATCCCTTTTCTTGATTCATTTATTTTATTAGTCCCTTGGGCGATTTATCAGGCATTTGCTGGTGATTATCTCTATGCTGCCGTCTTAATTTTATTAACAGTGGGGCAATTTTTAGTACGTCGAATGATTGAACCAAAAATTATTGGCGATAAAATTGGACTTTCTTCCTTGAATACCTTTATTGCGATGTTTATTGGTTTTAAAATATTTGGATTTCTTGGCATTTTAATTGGACCATTACTTGTTGTCGTCATACTTTCAATATTCCAGCCAATTACAAAAAATCTCCCACCTTTACAAAAATAAGGAGGGAGATTTTTTTAAAACCCTAAAATGGCTTTAATGACTGATGTTGTTTCACCTGGTTCAAATAAAACATATAATAATAAATAAACAAGTACACCTGTTATGGCAACAAAGAACCAAATAATACTTGTAATTGGTCCAATACGTCTGTGCAATTTGATATTTGTTTTTAAACCTGAAATAATACTAACAATTCCAAACACGGCTCCAGTTGTCGCCAGGATAATATGGAAAATTAAGAAGAACGTATAATATGGTTTTAAATGTTCTCCACCGCCAAATGCAGTATTTCCAATAAATATTGTACGTGAAGCATAAATAATAAAGAAGATAAGTGCTGCAACACCTGCAGCAAGCATTACTTTTTTATGTCCCTCTACATTTCTTTTTAAAATTAAGCCCCATCCTATCGCTACTAGTACAGCACTAATCACGATAAATGATGTACTAATAGTAGGCAAAATTTGCAATTCCATTGTCAAAACCCCTTATACAAAGTAAATTTCTATTTTACAATTAATGTTGCTGTTGACTTTCCCATCTTTTTTGATGTTCAGCTAATGCGTCAGCAGTGATTTTATCTGGATCTTTTTGTTCAGCACGATACCATTTTGTAAAAATTGTACCAATGAGTACACCAAAAATAAGTTCTTGTAAGATTTTCATTAATACGCCACCTAATTGCTGATCTGCAACAGGTTTCATGTCTGTAAACAACTCAGGCCCTGATAATGATAAGCCTGACAACGTAGAGGCTGGCACACAAAGCTCCATTGCCTTAAGCCATGCTTCACCACTTGTATATGTTTCATACATTGCATTAGGGGCGAAAATGATTAATCCACAAGCTGGTGTAATTAAAACAGCATTTGCAATAATATAGGCTAATTTATGCAAGGGCTTCATTTGAGCGCTATTTGGCATTTTTTGAATTAAAGGCCAATACATAAAAATAGCAGAAAGAAATAACACAAATGTATAGGTACCATGTAATGTTTCATTTAATTTAATGTAATCTAATACTGAAGGTAAATGATAGATGGAAAATAAACCAATAAACACAAAGACTGCAACAACTGGTAATGTCAGTACTTTAAACAAGGTTCTAACAACCGGTGCTTCAATCGCAACCTTCCAAACCCACCAGGGGATACCTTTGATTAAGAAAATAGGTACAAGCAATAATAAGATTGCCATTTGCACCATGTGCATGGTAAACATAATGTGAGCCATTAAATCCACAGGTGATCCTTTGATGATATAAATGGTAATCATGGCTAACACGAAATAAATCGCTTCTCCCTTTTTTAAAGGCTCACTTACTTTAAAATCCTTACGCCACTTTACTGTGACTAAAAAATAGATGATTGTTATGAAAACAAGAACCCCTATTAAATATGGGCTCCATAATGCTTGGAAACCAAAAATACTAAGTGGCATACAGAACGCACTCCTTTAAACTTCAGTACTCCTATTATAAAACGCTTACAGCTATACTGCAATGAACGAAAGGTGAACAAATGTTAAGTTTAACAGTGTTTGCTTCTTTTTGAAACTTAAGCAACTTTCAAACATAAGAAAAGCACGTTCGTCATTTCGTACGAACGTGCTTTTTTTGGTGTTTACCACCAAATGATTGTTAAAAAGGCTAAGAAGAATGTAAATGCGATTAACATTCCCACCCACATGAAGAAACCAATAACGCCACCGAAGTGAGTTTTTTTGTCTTCTAAGTGCATGAAAGAATAAAGCTGAAGTACAACTTGAACACCAGCTAACAATAAAACGAAAGGCATAATTAAGTATTTAGAAAAATCAGCTGCAACTACTGCGAATGCAATAAACGTAAAGAATATCATAAGCGCGAAGTTGATTACTTGTTTACGCATATGAACGGCATTATGATGACGATCATACTCATATTGTGCCTGTGACTTAGCAACTATAGGTGTATCGTGTGAAGACATTATCCGATCACTCCCATCAAGTAAACTACTGTAAAGATAAATACCCAAACTACGTCAATAAAGTGCCAATATAAAGCAGCTACGAAGAATTTAGGTGCATTGTATAAGTTTAAACCACGTTTAGCATTACGGATCATTAAAGTTGCAATCCATACAAGACCTAAAGTTACGTGGAAACCGTGTGTACCAACTAAAGAATAGAATGCAGTTGCGAATGCAGATTGGTTAAATGTAAAACCAAGGTGCACATAGTGTTGGAATTCGTAGATTTCAAGTGCTAAGAATCCAAGACCTAATGCTAAAGTAATCGCTAACCAAGTTTGCATACCTTTAAAGTTAAAGTTACGCATGTGGTAAATGGCATAAACAGATGTTAGTGATGATGTTAATAATAACATCGTCATAGCAAATGCTAATGGTAATTCAAATAAACCTTGAGTTGTGAACTCCATGCCAGCTGGCCCTTTGTTCTTAAGCGCTAAATAAGTAGCGAATAAACTTGCGAAAAGTACAACTTCACAGGCAAGGAAAATCCAGAAACCAACGACTTTGTTTTTACCTTCCATCGTAGCTTGTTCAGGATGATCTGGCCAAGTATGAGGAGTAAATTTAGTATTGAAATCCATTATTTATTTCCCCCTTTGCCGTAAAGATGCTCTTCAATTTCAAGAATTTCTTCTTTGTGTAAATGGAAACCATGATCGTCTTTAACAGAACGAACAATCATCGCACCAAATGTAATTGCTAGACCAATGATTAACACATAGATTGACCATGGCTTATCTGCATCTGGATTATAAAGTGCACCGAATGCTGCAATAAACATACCTAATGAAATTACGAATGGAATCGCTGAGTTATTTGGCATATGGATATCACCGATTGGCTCAGCATATGTCATACCTTCTTTGTTTCCTTCTTGCTTTTCAATCCAATATGGATCTAATCCACGAACAAGTGGAGTTTGACGGAAGTTATAGAATGGAATTGGCTGTGGAATAGCCCATTCTAATGTACGGCCATCGCCCCATGGATCGCGACCTGCTGGTTTACCTTTGATAGACATTAAGCAGTTGATTACCATCATGATAACCCCAACACCCATCATTAATGCACCGATTGTAGAAATATAGTTGAACTGATCCCAACCTTGACCTTCCATGTAAGTGAATACGCGACGTGGCATACCCATTAATCCTAGGAAATGTTGTACGAAGAATGTTAAATGGAATCCGATGAAGAATACCCAGAAAGTCCATTTCCCTAATGTTTCGTTTAACATACGGTTGAAGAAAATTGGCCAGTAGAAGTGCGCCGAACCAAATAATGCTGTAACGATACCACCAACGATTACGTAGTGGAAGTGAGCTACGATAAAGTAAGAATCATGTAATTGATAGTCTAGAGGTGCAGATGCTTGCATTACCCCTGTAACACCACCCGCAACGAAAGACGGGATGAAACCAAGTGCATATAGCATTGGTGTTGTAACTTTAATAGATCCGCCCCAAATAGTTAGAATCCAGTTGAATACTTTCATACCTGTTGGAACCGCAATTGCCATTGTTGCAACAGCGAAGATTGCGTTTGCTGTTGGCCCTAGACCAACTGTAAACATGTGATGGGCCCAAACCATGAACCCTAAGAAACCAATTAAAATTGTTGCGAATACCATTGAAGAGTATCCGAATAAGCGTTTACGAGAGAACGTAGGAATAATCTCAGAGAATAAACCGAACGCCGGTAATACTAAGATATAAACCTCTGGGTGTCCAAAGATCCAGAATAAGTGCTCCCAAATTACTGTGTTACCACCCATTGTATGGTCAAAGAAGTTACCACCGAACATACGGTCAAATAACATCATTAATAAACCAATTGTTAATGGAGGGAATGCGAATAAAATTAATGCACTTGAAACAAGAGCTGTCCATGTGAATAATGGCATACGCATGAATGTCATACCTGGAGCACGCATTGTAATAATCGTAACAATAAAGTTAAGACCTGAAATTAAAGTACCTGCCCCTGAAATTTGTAAACCAAGTACATAGAAGTCAATACCATGCCCTGGAGAATATAAAGATAATGATGCATATGAAGTCCAGCCCGCATCAGGAGCGCCACCCATAAAGAATGACAGGTGAAGGAATACTGCACCTAGGAAGAATAACCAGAACCCTAATGAGTTAAGGAACGGGAATGCAACGTCACGCGCACCAATTTGTAATGGTACAAGCATGTTCATAAATGCGAATAGTAATGGAGTAGCAGCTAGGAATAACATAGTTGTTCCGTGCATTGTTAATAATTCATTGAAAAAACCAGCTGACACGAAATCGTTATTTGGTTTCATTAACTGAATACGCATTAATAACGCTTCAAAACCAGCGATAGCGAAGAACAATGTACCGGCTAATAAATACATTATTGCTAACTTTTTATGGTCAACAGTAGTAATGTAATCCCAGACAGTTGCTCCAAAGCCCTTTTTCTGTGTGTATGAGCTCACAACTTTTACCTCCCTCAAAATTTGTTACATAAAACGAAAAATTATTTTTCTACTGATAAGCCCATGATATAAGTTGCAAGAGCTTCAATTTCTTCGTCAGATAAATCGCCGTAAATAGGCGCAGTGCCATCAGCATTCATCATTAAGTTACCTGGTTTAAATTCCTCTGGGTTTTTAATCCAAGCTTTTAAGCTTTCTTCATTGTGCTCTAAGAAACCAGCAACACGGTTACGGTCACCAAACGTAGTTAAGTTTGGACCTGGTGTACCGCCTGCTCCTGAACCTGAGATAGCGTGACAGCCTAAGCAGCTGTTAGCAAAAGTTGCTTCACCAAGATCTGTTGAAGCTTTGTCTGCAGTTTGTCCTTCTGTCGCTTTCATTGCGTCAACCCATGCGTCAAATGCATCTGGGCTTAATGCTTTTACTTTAAAGTCCATTAATGCATGTGAAGGTCCACATAATTCAGCACATTTTCCATAAAATACGCCATCTTTAAGATCTTTAGATTCTTTATCGAATACTAAGTAGAATTTGTTTAAGTTCTCTACGTTTGTATCCATTTTACCGCCTACAGCAGGAATCCAGAATGAGTGCTTAACATCGGCAGCTTTTAAATTAAAGTAAACCTTTTCACCTGTTGGTACTACTAGCTCTTGAGCCGTTACGATACCTTGGTTAGGGTATTCGAATTCCCACCAGTATAATTTTGCTGTTACATTGACAGTCAGGGCCGTTTTGTTCCCTTCTTCATCTACCTCATCCATTGCAGCAACATCTGCAAATTTATAAGTAGTTGTAACAACTGGTACAGCGATAATTAATAATAAAATAATCGGTATAACTGTCCAAATCACTTCTAACGTATGACTACCCTCTACTTGCTTAGGGATAACATTTTCACCAACGCGTGAACGACGGAATTTTAAGAATGCAAGTAAATAAATAACGGATACTATTACTACTACTAGCGTCATAATTACAGTAGTTAACAGTAATAAATTCAATTGTTGTTTACCTACTTCTCCAGATGGTTTGAGTGTAGAAAGATAATCTTCACCACAACCAGAAAGGAAAACCATCATCACTGTTAGCAGTGAAAAAAGACGCCATTTTTTAAGCCCTTTCATCATAGCTTAATTAAACCCCTCTTTCTTTGTTGTATTTTCATGCGTACATAGGACATTAGTTCTGTCTATATGAATTCTTTAGAAAAAGAAAGAATCCCTAAATTTAGCTAAACACCGCAAATATTATGATGGCTACAAATAGTATGGTCATATGATTCAACGAATAAATAAACATTTTATTTGCCCATTTCATATCATCTTTTGTTGTAAAGCCTTTCAGAGCTAGTATTAACCAACCCAAGTTCAATGTAGTAGCAAGAATTAAAAAGCCAATTCCAAGCTCCGGTAAAAGGAAAGGTAACGGTAATAATAAAAGAATCCAGAATAACATTGAGTACTTTGTACGTTTAAATCCCTTTACTACAGGTAGCATTGGTATTTTAGCTGCACGATATTCCTCAGTCCGTTTCATAGCAAGTGCATAGAAATGTGGTGGTTGCCATGCAAACATAATAAGGAATAAGGCAAGTGCTCCTGGACCTAAAGCAGGCTCAACTGCTGCAAATCCAATAACTGGAGGAATAGCCCCTGAAATACTTCCTACAACCGTGTTACTAACATGCTTTCTCTTTGACCACATTGAATACAGAACGACATAAGCAAATATTCCTGCTAGTCCCCACATGCCGGCTGCAAACGATGCCGCAAATAACAAAATTTCACCTACAATTAAAAATGAGAGGGCAATGGTCAATACAAAGTTTGGCTTGAATCTGCCAGTCACTGTCGGTCTTGCTTTTGTTCTTTTCATGATAGGATCTATATCCTGATCAATATAGTTATTCATTGCACCTGAACCACCAATGATTAATGCCGCACCCAGCATGGTGTAAAATATGACATCAAGCTCTTGCAAGAAATGTCTACTAGTAAACTGAAAAGCCAGCCACATCCCTGTAAACGTTGTGACAAGATTCGAGTTAACGATTCCAATTTTTATTAGTGCTAAGAAATCTTTTACAACAGATGTTGTTTCTGGACCAGTATTTCTAGTAGCCGCCAGTGTACGACCGTTTGACATAATACCTCTCCTTTCATTTTTGTAAGCATATTCCGCTAACACTAACTATAGCGAAATTTGCGATTGATTTCTAGACATTAAGTGAAATTTAGATGAAGTTGTAAAAATTAGTTTTGTCTAGAAATATAATTAAAAACAACATATCTATAGTAAAACATTTTCTAAAATGAATTGTGAAGGTTAAAGCACGAAATTATGAACAATTTGTGAAATGGAATCGACATCTAGTACTCCCTTCTCTTTACAAGTTGTTTTTTATACGTATTTTCGATATTATCTAGTAGCAGAAACATTACGTTCTTGTAATGTTGATAGATAAAGTAGGTGACTCATTTTATGCAACACAACAGGTATTTGAAGTGGTTTGCTGTTGCCGCTACAGTAGGGATGCTCCTTATATTACTAGGTGGGGCTCTCGTTACCAAAACAGATAGTGGCTTAGGCTGTGGTCGAAACTGGCCTGATTGTAATGGATCTCTTATTCCAAAGGAGATTACACCAGAAGTCCTTATTGAATTTTCACATCGTCTTGTAACAGGTGTCGTATCTATTTCAATTCTTGTGTTAACAGTTTGGACTTGGCGTAAACTCGGACATATTCGTGAAGTAAAGCTTTTAGGTTTCTTAGCGATGTTTTTCTTAATCGCACAGGCTCTTATCGGAGCTGCCCAAGTATTATGGGGGCAAGGTGATTTCATCCTCGCACTTCATTTTGGGATTTCTCTTATTTCCTTTGCCGCGGTACTTCTTCTTTCTATGATTGTATTTGAAGTGGATCGAAAATTTGACGCCGATAATATATTTATTGGTAAAAAGCTACGTTGGCATACAATTGCTGTCACAATTTATTCTTATTTAGTCGTTTATACAGGGGCACTAGTTCGTCATACCGATTCGAGCTTAATTTGTCCTGACTGGCCATTTTGCTATAACGAAACACCTTTAGCTCCACCGAATAATATGTATGAATGGGTGCAAATGGGACATCGACTAGCTGTTCTTATTATTTTCATTTGGATTGCATACATAACTTGGCATGCTGTGAAGGAATATAAAAATCAACGTGTGATTTACTATGGGTGGGTTATTGCATTTACTATAGTAGTTTTACAAGTGATTGCTGGTATGTTAGTAGTCCTAACTAGACTGAATTTAACGGTAGCTTTGCTGCATTCATTATTTATTTCCCTTTTATTCGGCCTATTATGTTACATGATCATGCTAGTTGCTCGTAGTAATTATAATGATAAAAAGAAATAGTAAATTAAAAAAGATTCGCCACTTTCAAAGTGACGAATCTTTTTTTCTATTATCCTTATTTTTGTTTCTTCATTGTCTCCGTCCCTATAATTCCTACTATTAAAATAATCATAGATATTAGTGTATAATCCTTAAAAAACGTTGTAAAAGGAATGTCGAAATATCGACATATTACCGTTACAAGACGGCCTCCTAATAAGATTAAACCAATGACTAACATCCAATTAAATAACGTTTTAAGCATTTTTAGGTCCCTCTACTTCCATTGCTGTCCATATGATTTTAGTTACTTCTTCACTATACTCCTCTGCCTCAATCGAAATCGGTCCCCCTATTAGCATATATTCACCAATAGCTCCTTGAATTACTTTTGCCATGATTGTGACAGAGCCAACAAAGAATTTCCCTTGTTTTTTACCATCCTCTAGTATGTTGCATAATGCCTTCAATAGTGGATCTTCATCGTCATCCGGTAGTTTATAATAAGGAACACCTTCAGTTGTACGAGCGTTGAATACGATTTCTAATAATGCTGCTTTCTCCTTCTCGTGTGTCGCTTGATAAGTAATACTTGCCTCTATGAAATTGCCTAATTGAGTAACCGGATCATTGGCAGCGTATGTTTTTGTCAAAATAAATGTTGCAGACTGTTCAATTAATGCTTGCAGACTTTGATCAATTAAATCTTGTCGATCTGCAAAATGATAGGAAATTAATGCTGTGCTAATAGAGGCTCGTTTAGCTATTTGTGCTAAGCTCGCCTTCACATAACCAATGTCATCTAGCGTTATTATTGTTGCTTCAATAATTTGCTGCTTTCTTGCTTCCTGAATAAAGGTGTTTTTATTCAAAACGATAAACCCTCCATTTGATTGAATGACCATTTTTTTGATTACTTAATCAAATTTTATATAATTTATTGCTTAAATACAATAAAAAAAGGTTATATCGATACTATAAATAGCATCTAATAACCTTTTTTCACAATTATTTATTCAATTTCAATTAATAAATCCCCTGTTGAAATAGCATCCCCTGCACTTGCATAAACCTCTTTCACGACACCGTCTTTTGGTGCTTGGACGGTTGTTTCCATTTTCATCGCTTCTGTGATTAACAGGTGATCACCACGTTTGACAGGGCTTCCTTTAGAGACAACTACCTTTAACACGGTACCTGGCATTGTAGCCCCAATTTGGTTTGGATTGCTCGGATCTGCTTTTAAAGCTATATTGCCATCTACCTCAACAGTCATATCTTGAATTACCAATTCACGAGATTGTCCGTTCAGCTCAAAGTACAGGACACGTGTCCCATTGTGCTGCGGTTCACCGATGGATACGAGCTTAATAATTAACGTTTTCCCTTTTTCGATTTCGACTTCAATAACTTCTCCAAGTTTTAAGCCATATAGGAAAGTTGGTGTGTCTAGGACCGAAATATTGCCAAAGGATTCTGTCATTTTCGCATACTCTTCAAATACCTTTGGATAGAGGGCATAGGCTAATACATCCTTCTTCGTAACAGGACGATCTAATTTATCCTCTAAGACAGCCTCCAATTGTTCAAATTGAATAGGCTCTAGTAACTCACCAGGGCGTACCGTAATCGCTTCACGGTCTTTAAGCACTACTTTTTGTAATGCCTCTGGGAATCCGCCATGTGGCTGACCAAGGTACCCTTGGAAGAATTCAATCACGGAGTCTGGGAAGTCAATCGTTTGCCCTCTTGTTAATACAGTGTTTTCGTCTAGATCATTTTGCACCATAAAGAGTGCCATGTCGCCCACCACCTTGGAAGATGGTGTCACTTTGACGATATCCCCAAACAAGAGATTCACACGTGAATACATGTGTTTAACTTCTTCCCAACGATCTCCAAGACCCACCGCTTTTGCCTGCTGCTGTAAGTTACTGTATTGTCCACCTGGCATCTCATGCACATAAATTTCTGAATGCGGGCTGATCATGCCACTTTCGAAATCTTTATAGTATTTACGAACATCATCCCAGTAGTACGATAATTTTTCTAAAGCGTCTATATCCGCACGCACCTCGCGTTTACTGCCCTTCATCGCATAGTACAAGGAGTTTGCACTTGGCTGGGATGTTAAGCCCGCCATGGATCCAAGAGCTGTATCGATGATATCTACGCCTGCTTCAATGGCTTTAGCATATAAATAAATCCCATTGCCACTTGTGTCATGCGTATGCAAGTGAATTGGTAGACTTGTCGTCTCTTTTAACTCAGAAATTAAACGATAAGCCGCTTCTGGCTTTAGTAAGCCAGCCATATCTTTAATAGCTAGAATATGAGCACCTACTGCCTCTAGCTCCTTCGCCATGTCTTTATAATATTGCACGGAATATTTCGCACGATTGTCATCCAAAATATCCCCTGTATAGCAGATCGCCGCTTCGGCAATTTTTCCAGATTGACGAGCCGCATCAATAGCTACTTCCATGCCTTTAATCCAGTTCAAGCTATCGAAAATTCGGAATACATCAATACCTGATGTCGCCGATTCAGCAATAAATTCACGGATTAGATTGTCCGGATAGTTCGTATAACCAACGGCATTGGCTCCGCGCAATAACATTTGGAATAACACATTTGGCACTTGCTCACGCAGTTTCGCTAGACGCTCCCACGGATCCTCTTTTAGGAAACGATAGGCTACGTCAAATGTTGCCCCGCCCCACATTTCCAGTGAGAACAGTTGGTGCATCATTCGAGCTGTCGCATCTGCAATTTGGATCATATCTTGTGAACGAACACGTGTAGCGAGCAGTGATTGGTGAGCATCACGGAATGTTGTATCTGTTAGCAGTACTTCATCCTGTGCTAAAATCCACTGCACTAAGCCATCTGCCCCCTGTGTATCTAAAATCTGTTTCGTACCTGCTGGTGGCACAATAAGTTGATCAATTTTTGGAATGTTCGGCTGTACAAAAATTGGCTTTGATTTCTGCTCTACACCAGGGAATCCGTTTAATGTCACATTACCAATATAGCTTAACAATTTTGTCCCACGGTCTTTACGCACCGGAAAATCGAATAGCTCAGGTGTTGTATCGATAAAGCTTGTATCAAAGGCACCTGATAAAAATTCCTCATGTGTCACCACATTATTTAAAAATGGAATATTTGTTTTAACGCCACGAATACGGAATTCTTTTAAATTACGGTCCATTTTCGCAGCAGCTTCTTTAAAATTCATGCCTGATGTTGAGATTTTCACAAGTAAGGAATCGTAATACGGTGTTACGACAGCACCTTGGAAGCCATTTCCGGCATCTAAGCGCACACCAAAACCACCACTTGATCGATAAACCATTAATTTCCCTGTATCCGGCATAAAGTCATTTGCAGGGTCTTCTGTTGTCACACGAGCCTGAATAGCATAGCCAATCATTGGCATCTCTTCCTGCTTTGGCATATGGATTTCTTCACTGTGTAGACTATAGCCCGCTGCCACCTTGATTTGGGTATGGACGATATCGACACCTGTAATCATTTCTGTAATCGTATGTTCTACTTGAATGCGAGGGTTTACCTCGATGAAATAAAAATCGTCCCCTGCGACTAAAAATTCCACTGTCCCTGCATTTATGTACGAGACATTCTTCATTATTTTCACGGCAGCATCACAAATACGATTTCTTAAATCTTCAGAAATCGAATTGGATGGGGCAATTTCAACTACTTTTTGATGACGACGTTGAATCGAGCAATCACGTTCATATAAATGCACAATATTACCTTGCTTATCGCCAATAATTTGTACTTCAATATGCTTTGGTTTAATAATGGCCTTTTCTACATACACCTCATCCGACCCAAAAGCAGCTTTTGCCTCTGATTTAGCTCGTTCATAGGAAGAAGCTAGTTCCTCTGGCGTATGCACAAGACGCATGCCACGACCACCACCGCCAAGTGCTGCCTTAATCATAACTGGATAGCCATAATTACTAGCAAATGCTTCTACCTCTGCTAGATCAGCTACTGGACCATCTGTACCAGGAATAACAGGAATTTCGGCGGCAATGGCTTGTGCACGCGCTTTGACCTTATCACCGAACATATCTAAATGCTGAGAAGTTGGTCCGATAAAAACAATGCCCTCTTCCTCACAGCGACGCGCAAATTCCACGTTTTCTGATAAAAAACCATACCCTGGATGAATCGCATCAACATTTGCATCTTTTGCGATAGCAATAATGCCCTCAATATCTAAATAGGCGTCGATTGGTTTCTTGCCTGCTCCTACTAAATAAGCTTCATCTGCTTTAAAGCGATGAAAAGCACCACTATCCTCCCTTGAATAAATAGCTACCGTTTGAATATTCAGCTCCGTACAGGCACGGAAAATACGAATTGCAATTTCTCCTCGATTGGCTACGAGAATTTTGTTGATTGATTCCATAGATATCCCCCTTTATGATTGTGTTTTTTTCCTCTCTATCTTTTCAAACATAGAAACATTGATTAATATGCCCATAGCTAAAGATAGAATGATTATAGATGTACCGCCATAGCTTATAAAAGGTAACGTTACACCGGTTAACGGGATTAACCCAGTTACACCCCCAAGATTAATAAACGACTGCCAGCCAATCCAGCTCGCAATACCAGCCGCAATCATGCGTGCCAATGGATCTTTTGTTCGTAATGCAATCGATAAACCTTTATATACAATAAACCCTAAACCACTTAGGACAATTAATACTCCCCATATCCCCAATTCTTCCATTATAATCGCCATAATAAAATCTGTTTGTGGTTCAGGCAAGTAACCTAATTTTTGAATCGATTGACCAAGGCCACGCCCTTCTAAGCCGCCTCCGCCAATTGCATAATAACTATTCACCACTTGGTGACCACTACCATCTTCATACTCAAACGGATTTAAATAAGATAATATCCGTCCTTTTCGACTTCCTGTCAGTAACTCCCCTTTAAATAACCAAAGTATACCGATAATCGCTCCACCAAACGCACCTAACACACCAAAAAACTTCCAAAACGTTTTAAATGGAATACCGCTTGAAGCTACTACCGATACGGCAATTCCACATAAAATAATGACCGCCCCTAAATCTGTTTCAAAGGCTACCCCAGCAACTACTAGAATCCATAGGAATATTGGATAAAAAATTTCGGTTGGTTGTAGTTTTTCAAACGTATATTTTTGGGCTTTACGATAAAAAGCAGCTGCAAAATATAAAATTATAAATAGTTTTGCATACTCAGAAGGCTGAAAGTTACCTAAACCTGGTACATGTATCCAACTTTGTGAACCTACATCTTCCGCACCATGACCTGCTACCTTCAGCCAAGTAAATAGTACAACTAATATGACTGTAAGAAGCAGCATAATATTTTTATTGGCATAATGCTTATAAGGGAAAAATGCTGCTACTATAAACCCTAAAAACGCCACTGTTAAATTAGTTATTTGCTTTTGGTAAAAGTAGTCTGGAGCTTGTCCTTCACGTACAATGGCCACCATCATACTTGAACTATAAATCATGATTAATCCAAATAAACTCAACAATAGGACCGTAAAAAATAAGGCGTAATCAAAATTTTGTGCATAACGTTTTAAGTATTGTCTCATTGGAAAACCTCGTTCTAGTAAAAAAACTCAAAGCGCAAAAAAGCGTTTGAGTTTTTCTTTTTATTTGTCTGTATACGCGTCGTGTAGTACAGAAAGTTCCTTCTCGAGTGAATCGAGAATCTCTTTGCCTTTTTCACGTTCAATCAGTCCAAGCTTCACAGCAAAATCGATTTCACGTGACAGGCCGAACATTTGTGTATCTAATACTTCCTCATATAAAGGGCATTGTGGCATTGTTAAATGATCCATTTGTACTCGAATAAGGCGAGCAATCTTGTCTGCATCAGCAACTAATAGCTCCAAAGCCTTCTCTTGAAAAGAAGTTTGTGATTTCGTATCCATGAGGACGCCCCCATTATCTGATATTTCTTCGATTCTATCTTAATAAAGTTTATCTTCTCGTCGTTAAAAATGCAAGTGTCTTCATTGGAAAATAGAGAATTCGATTTATATTTCTTTATTATCTCTAGTCATTAGCGTTATACTATGTCATGGATATACAAGATTTGAGGAGGATTTCTATTATGGAAACAATTATTCCTATCACGGGCGCAGTTTCATACCAACTAACATTAGATCCCACTGTGTGGATTTTCGATGATCGTAAATTAGATTTAAACACTTACTTCACTAAACAAGATGTTGAAGAAGATTCAGACATCAAATATATGCGTGAGGTCGGTGCTCACTGGTCACGTGAAATCATGGAGGGGGCAACATTTCCACCCACATTAAAATCAGAGCGTAAATTTGACCGTAAAGGATTGGAAACAGGTACATTTGGTATCGAATTAAGTCATTTTTTGAAGAATGCTGAAATTAAACCTGAAGCGACAAAAATAGTCTTATCATGCGAAGATGGTCAAGAATATCCATTCACAATTGATGAAGCGTATACACTTATATTAAAATATAGCCAAGACGGCAAACCTCTTTTAGAAGATGGCCCAATCCATGTATTATTAAGAGATGGTTCAAATATTGACAATCCTATTAAAAACGTATCAGCCATTCGCGCTGAATAGGAGGGAATGCAATGCGCGTAAAATGCGTTATTTGCGATACGATTCAAACTATAGATGATAATTTGCCTTTAGCCAAGAAGTTACGTAATCGTCCAATTCATACTTATATGTGTACGATTTGTCATGATCGAATTAAAGAAAATACGGTTGCAAGAATTGAATCTGGTAATTTTCGTTTTTATCGAACTTCACCACAAATGGATAAAGAATTTTAACTGTAAGACAAGCAAAAAAGAGGTGCCTCTAAAATTGAGGCATCTCTCAGACTGTAGACAAACTCAAAAAATTTGAGAGTTTGCCTACAGTCTTTTTTCTTTTACAATGAAATAAAGTAAAGCCGTTGATTTCCACTACGGGCGGACGCTTTCCGCGGGCGGGGTCGAGCTGCTTCCCTCGCTTTGTTACTGCCGCTTCGCTTTCGTACAGAAAACATTCGCTCAGTCCAGGATCTCGACTTTCCCGCTTTTCCCGCAGGAGTCGCCGCCCTTCGTTCCAATCAACTTCTACATAAAGAAATCCCTATTCATATGTGATAAAAAGTAAACTTTCGAGGTGATCAACCATGATGACGAAAAATCAAATAAATGAACGTGAACAATTAGAATTGTTAGCGATTGATCAATTGTTACCTGAAGAATATTTAGTACGAAAACTAGAGGCTGCTATTGATTTTTCATTTATATATCCATTTAAAGAAACAATTGAGCGTGTCTTTGCGGATGCGAAAGAAATGCTTGGGATGCTATGGATAACCTTAAGAGGTCTTAAAAAATTGTCCATGTAGGCAATGCTTACTTTTGCTACCATGAATTTAAAGAAACTGACTACTTGGAGCTTAAAAGAGTTTTTATGCTGAAAGAGTATGTTTAAATGGGTAGAAAATTACCATTCTTAAACATGTTCAAAGAAGAAAAAATGACAAAAAGAATCGAGTATGAATTTCTCGATTCCTTTTGTCTACAGTCTGAGCACTCACCCAATGTACGGTGAGTGCTTTTTTGTTAATGTCAGATATTACCAATGAACGCTTATCAACATACAATGCTACTTCTTCAGCCTCAAATGAGATAAACAAAACCACCAATAGAATTTTTTTTGAAAGGTGAAAATGGATTACCATTGCAGGCTACTTGCTTTCCTGTGGGCGAGCGTTGAGCTATCCCACGTTAGTCAAGTAGCCTTCCACTCCAACCCACTTTTTTGCAAAGGTTTTCAAATAAAGTGAAGGTGTTCACTACTCATTTTATTGAGGGGGGAGGGTAACCAATCACTTCTCTACATTGAAAATAAGAGCCTATCCTTTCATTATTTATACAAATAATGGGCTATTTTGTTCACTATTGTTAGTATGAAGGAAAATCCACTTTGCAGATTGGTTGATTGGAGTGGAGCCAACGTCACTCCTAGGGGATTAGCGGCTCATCCAACGTCCCCTGGAAAGGACGCAGGCCACCCCCTTGCTTTGCCAAAAGGTGTGACATCTTCTTTTTTCAAAAACAAAAAACAACAGCTGATATGAGCGTATCAGCTGTTGTTTTGTAAGTGTAAGAGATTTAATTAAGAGTTCATCATATATATGATGAAGCGTGTCATGTTTGCTACGTGTGGGGCACGTATATGACGATTACAGAATAGGCAAATGCTTATAGGTGGTTACATTTTTCACAAGTGTTGCTGTAGCATTCGCTTTGTTCTTCCATTTTTTCACCGCACTCAGTACATTGCTTAGCAGGCAAATTTTTGAAAAATTCAACTACGTTTTCTAACATTGTGGACTCCTCCTTTAAGTTCATCTGTACTATTACTGTTCTTATATTTTCTAGTGTATTATAACAGATGCTTTTCGTCAACACAAAATGCCTAATTTACGTTAAAATAAATATGGATATTTTGTGGAGGAGGAATCGTAAACTATGATTTTCGTTGATAATAAAGGGATCCATGATCCACGCATTAACCTTGCTATTGAGGAGTATTTGCTAAAAACGATGGATGTTGAGAAAGAGCCAGTGTTACTTTTCTACATCAACCAGCCATCGATCATCATCGGTAAAAACCAAAATACAATTGAAGAGATCAATACAGACTATGTAGAGGATAATGGCATTATTGTTGTACGTCGTCTGTCAGGTGGTGGAGCCGTGTATCATGATTTAGGAAATCTTAACTTCAGCTTTATTACAAATGATGATGGCGATAGCTTTATGAATTATAAAAAATTTACACAGCCAGTGGTTGACGCTTTAGCAAAAATGGGTGTGAATGCAGAGCTTTCAGGTCGCAATGACATTCTAGCTGAAGGGCGTAAAGTTTCTGGAAACGCACAGTTTTCCACAAAAGGGCGTATGTTCAGTCACGGTACATTGATGTTTGATACAGAAATTGATGCGGTTGTTTCAGCCTTGAAGGTGAAAAAGGATAAGATTGAATCGAAAGGCATTAAATCTATTCGCTCTCGAGTAGCAAACATTTCGGAATTTTTAAAAGAGAAACTGACAGTAGAGGAATTCCGCCTTGAAATTTTAAAATCCATTTTCGGTGGAGAAGAAAATATTCGTTATTATGAGTTAACTGAGGAAGATTGGGCAAATATTCACAAGCTATCAGCAGAGCGTTATCAAACTTGGGAGTGGAACTTTGGGAAATCACCACGCTTTAATATTCAAAAAACACACCGTTTCCCAACAGGAGGCATTGATATCCGCCTTGAAGTGAACCATGGTGTAATTGAAGATGCGCATATCTTTGGTGATTTCTTTGGTGTAGGTGATATTGCTGACATAGAACAGCGCTTAGTTGGGACAAACTATGACAGAGCAGCCATTGCTCAGGCATTAGCTGACATTGATATTCCTACATATTTTGGTGGAATTTCAACAGAAGACTTTTTACAATTAATTTATTAAGTAAAATACGGTTTCGTGTAATGTTTTAGCCTAAAGGTTCGCTGACAATTATGTCATCGAACCCTTTTTTGATACAATATAGAAAGAAAGGAGTGTTGATATGGAAAAGCATCGAATATTCATAGTTGAAGATGATGTCAAGATTGCATCATTACTAGCGGAAACGCTTAGAAAATATCAATACGAAGTGGCAACAATTCGAGAATTTGATCATCTTATAGAAGAATTTACAGCATTTAATCCACATATGGTGTTGCTTGATATAAATTTGCCTGCATATGATGGCTACTATTGGTGTCGTCAGCTGCGTCAACATACAACGTGTCCAATTATTTTTATTTCTGCACGCTCAGGGGAAATGGACCAAATTTTTGCACTTGAAAATGGAGGCGACGATTTCATTACTAAGCCATTCAACTATGAAATTGTGTTGGCTAAAATCCGTAGTCATCTTCGCCGTACATATGGTGAGTATGCAGCAAGACAAGAGGAGCGGACAATAAAACAAGGGCAGCTTGTACTTCACTTAGAAAGAATGGAGCTGCATAAAAATGATTTAGAAATTCCTCTTCAGAAAAAAGAATGTATCATTTTAGAACTACTTATGGGGGGGGCGCCGAAAGTAGTGACGCGTGAGCAACTTTTAGAGGAGCTGTGGGACGATCAGGCATTTGTCGATGAAAATACGTTAAATGTTAATATGACCCGAGTACGTAAAAAGTTGGCGGATTATGACATATCGTCAACAATCGAAACCGTACGTGGTGCAGGTTATCGTTTCATATTAAGTGCAGGTGAGCTATAGTGGGCTGGAAATTATTTTTACGTGATTACGTATCATTTATTGTGTTTCAGCTCTTATTAGTTGGCTTCATTATGGTGTTGTATGCATTAGATGGTTTTCGAAATATTGATACAGCTATTTACTCCTTCTGTATTAGTCTTGTACTATTAGCTTCTTTTTTGCTTGTTCGCTATTTAATGAGACAACGTTATTTATTGAAAATAACCCAGCTCCCTACAGCGATGGAGGATGTACTACAAAAAAATGCTAAAACGCCAGAAGCTATGCAAACCGAGAAATATATGCATGAGTTGTATCGACTTTATCAGCATGAGCTTCACTCACTATACGCAAGTCAAAAACGTCATGATCAGTTTATGAACCAATGGGTGCACCAGATGAAAACACCTATTTCTGTTATTGAGTTATTATTGCAGGATGACCGTCCTCTTGAGAAGAAAAATGTCCAAGAGGAAATTGATCGTTTACGCAGGGGCTTGGACATGGTCCTTGTTAATGCGCGTTTAGAAAATTTTGAGGACGATATGCAAGTAGAAAGGGTTGCACTAAAAGCAATTGTGACTGCAACTGTTAATGAAAATAAACGTTTATTTATTACGAAAAGGGTTTTCCCTGAAATTCATATTGAGGATGATTTAATTGTTGCCAGTGATTCGAAATGGCTTCGATTCATTCTAGGTCAATTTGTAACCAATGCAGTGAAGTACACGTTCGAAGCCAATAAAAAAATTGTGATTTCTGCCATTGAAAAGGATGGGTATGTACAGCTAGCCATTCGTGATGAAGGAATTGGGATTCCAGCTTCTGATCTTTCACGTGTTACGAAAGCCTTTTTTACTGGTGAAAATGGGCGGAAAACAGGGGAGTCTACGGGAATGGGCCTATATTTAGCCAAAGAAATCTGTGAAAAGCTTGGACATGAATTGGCTATTACATCAGAGGTAGGAAATGGAACGATGGTTACTGTGACATTTACAAATTAGGGGGCGCTAGGATGGAAGAAGTACGTATTGATGATTGGTTATTAACGATTGATAAGGAGAAAACAAAAGCTCTTAATATGACACACATGCAAGAAGGGGATAGTTTATCCTATCAAAATTTCCTTATGGCGAATGAAATACTAGATGTAGAACTACTGCATTTTTCAAATAGGCTTGGGTTAAACTTACACCAACCGACATTATTAAATGCATTCCCTGTTGAAGGTCAACAGATTATGTACAGTGGCTATTATACTGTGTGTGGTGAGATCAAAGAGGGAGAAATAGATGCTTGGGATGTCATTATTGGGGAGCATTGCTTTAGTTTAGTAGAGGAAGAGCCACTTTTAACTTTAACAGAGCCCCATTTTCAAATCGGCTTTGAGGTCGTATTAGAGTGGCATTTACCACAATCCTTAGAATTAATGAAGAAATAAGGTGAATGAAGTATGCCTATTTTACAAATTAAAGATGTAACAAAAGTTTATGAAGGTAAGGTTACGCATCGTGCATTAAATCAATTGAGCTTTGATGTTGAAGAAGGCGAGTTTTTAGCTGTTATGGGGCCTTCAGGAAGCGGCAAAACAACGTTGCTGAATATTATTTCGACAATTGATGAGCCAACTAGTGGCGAAATCATACTAGATGGCATGAATCCACATAAACTGAATGCAACGGAGCTAGCTTACTTTAGAAGAAGACAGCTAGGTTTTGTGTTTCAGGATTTCAATCTTTTGCATATGCTGACGGTCGAAGAAAATATAGTACTGCCATTAACATTAGACCAGCAGCCGTTAGAAGTAATGGAGGAACGTTTGGCTAATATTGTAGAAAAGCTAGACTTAACTTCTTTCCTGCATAAACGTCCAAACGAAATATCTGGTGGACAGGCGCAAAGAACCGCAATTGGTCGAGCACTTATTCATAACCCTAGTCTCATTTTAGCTGATGAGCCGACGGGTAATTTAGATTCCAATTCTTCGCGTGATGTGCTTGAGCTTTTAACAAAAGTAAATAAGGATAAACAGACAACGATTGTGATGGTAACCCACGATCCGATTGCAGCAAGCTATTGTGATCGAGTGTTATTCATTAAAGATGGTGAATTCTTTAATGAAATTTATCGTGATGACCGTCGTCAAATGTTTTTCCAACGTATACTAAATGTTTTGAGCTTACTAGGAGGAGGGCAAGTAGGTGACCTTTCGACAATTCGCTTACCGTAATGTCGTACGGAACAGCCGGATATATGGTGCCTTTTTCATGGCGAGCTTTTTTTCTGTGGCTGTATTTTTTATCTATTCAATGCTGATGTTTCACCCTGATATTGAACGTGGGATATTAGGGGAAGTATCGCTTATTGGGATGGTAGGTGCTGAAATTGTACTCGTCCTCTTTACGTTATTCTTTTTATATTATTCAATGAGTGCCTTTTTAGAGGCTAGATCTCATGAATTTGCCATTTTACTGCATTTAGGAATGGAAAAGCGTCAGATGAATAAACTTGTCTTCTTAGAGACAATGATTATTGGCGTAGGCTCAATTATTGTAGGGATTGTCTTTGGTTTCTCGTTTTCAAAATTCTTTTTTATGATTGTGCGAGAAATCTTACATTTAGATGATTTACCAATGTATGTTTCCTGGGAGCCATTCTTGTTGACGATTGGTGTTTTTTCTAGTGCATTTGTCGTGATTTCTTTTATTAGTGTGTACTTTACAAGAGAGAGAAAATTACGAGATCTCATTAAAGGTAGTGACTATTTAAATAGCTTAACAACCTATTCAAAAATCCGAGCTGTTTATGGTGTTGCTTTAATTTTAACGACGTATATTCTCGCGTTTGTTGTGGGGCATACTTCATTAATTGGGCTAACCTTGTTAATACCATTTTCAGCGACATTTGGAACATATTATTTTTTTAGTGATTCCGTCCCATGTTTTTTAGATTTAGCACGTAGAAAACGTAAATACCACTGGCAACGTTATCGTTTGCTCTCATTAGCGGAACAAGCTCATATTATGATGGATAACGTGAAAATGTTTTTCGTTGTTACGATGGTTTCAACACTTGCATTTTTATCTGTAGGTGTATTAGCAACCATGTCCTCTTATACAGCCCAATATGATCGCTTAAATCCACTAGGGTTAGTTTATAAGGGGGATGTCGATAATCCATTCGAGCGGGAGCATATCAATTCATTAAGGCTACAATTAGAGGAGAAAGGTCTATCCTATCAGTTGTCCCGTTTTATTGTCGTCAAGCAAACATCTTCTTTCACTCGAAATGAAGTGGAGGTCTTTCGAGAGTCTGATATGAATGTCTTGCTTTCTTCCTATAGTTATCCATTGCTGAATTTGGAAGCTGGTGAGGCAGTTTTTATCCCTTATTCAGAGGATTCACTAAAAAAATTAAAAAATAGAATCGTGCATACAGTGTTAGAAGAAAATAATATACCGATAACTATCGATAGTGTCTATCCAAAAATAGTGTTTCCAGGTTCGATTGTAAGTGTCAATTCGATCGTCATCAGTGATGAGGACTTTGAAAAGCTTATTCATCCAATTTCTGATCTAGACATTATTCAGCCGAGCTATCATTTATTTACATTTGTTATTCCACAATGGATGGAAACAAAAGAAATTGGTAGAGATATAGATCATCTAGAATCAAATTTATATTTTATTAAGAAAGATAAATTTAGCCCTTTCTACTTTGAAAATGCAGGATTAAATTATTCTTATATACTAGCTACCTACTCATTATTTACATTAGTGGGTGTATTAGTTGCAACTGTATTTTTACTTGCAGCAGGGAGCTTTATCTATTTCAAATTGCATACTTCACTTGAACGAGAAAAACGTAAATTTGATGTATTAAAGCGCATGGGTTTAACTGATACGGAGCTGAAAAAACTAGTTAATCGCCACCTATTTCCTCAATTTTTCTTGCCTTGGGGTGTTGCAATGATGCACAGTGCCTTTGCTTTTCTAATGGTTCAAGGTATTTTGAGAGACATTGCAAATATTTCTATTGCAAAAGAAGTGTTCTTTTCTTTTGGCTTTTTTGTGTTAATACAAGTTGTCTACTTTTATTTAATCCGTTGGCGTTACATTTCTCATATCCGCTCATGATGTATTTGTCTAAGAGAGAAAAAAATGAATTATTTGACGTAATTTATGACATGAAATAAAAAGACTCATTGTCTTTTAGATACATTTCTTATATAATATTACTGAATAACGATTCATTTTATACGATAAGGGGATGGTGTAATTGAATTTAGTTTCACGTGTTCGCCAACAGGCAACAGAACAACCGGAAAAAGTTGCGTATCATTTTATGGGGAAGGATACGACTTACGGTGAATTTGAGCTTACTGTTGGTCGCTTTGCAAAGGGGTTACAAGATTTAGGTGTTGAAAAAGGGGATCATGTGGCGTTTTTACTCGGCAACACGCCGCATTACTTAATTGCCTTGTATGCAACAATGCGCATTGGGGCAACGGCAATACCAGTTAATCCTATCTATACACCGGATGAGATTTCTTATATTTTGCATAATGGGGACGTAAAAGCAGTCATTGCACTGGATGCGTTGTTACCATTGGTTGAGAAAGGTGTACAAGCATTTCCACAAGTAAAAACATTTGTAGTTTGTGAAACAACAGCGGATATAGCTGAAAAAGTCGCAGCTTTATCACCACAAGCACAAGAAAAAACGCATTTATTTACACAAGTCATCGCTATGGCATCTCAATCTTTACAACCTGTTGAGGTAGCAGATGATGACAATGCTATCATTTTATATACTTCTGGAACTACAGGTAGTCCAAAGGGTGCTATGCTGACACACGGCAATGTCTATTCAAATGCGAGAGATGTTGCTCATTATTTGGGGATTAATGTAGATGATCGTGTCATTGCTACATTACCCGTGTTCCATGTATTTGCCTTAACAGTTGTGGTGAACGCTCCTTTATTAAGTGGAGCAACGGTTTTACTTGCACCACGTTTTAGTCCTAGCGAAATTTTTGCCTTAGCACAAGAGCAAAAAGCGACTGTATTTGCTGGTGTTCCAACAATGTATAATTTCTTATATCAATTACCTGAAGGCAATCCTGAAGATTTCTCGAAGATCCGTTTAGCCATTTCAGGGGGGGCCTCATTGCCTGTTGCACTATTACATAATTTCGAGCAGAAATTTAATGTGCGTGTGTCAGAGGGATACGGCTTATCAGAAGCTTCACCCGTTACATGCTTTAATCCATTAGATCGTGATCGTAAAGCGGGCTCTATTGGTACATCAATTAGCAATGTAGAGAATAAAGTTGTCGATGTGAATGGTCAGGAAGTACCTGTTGGTGAAGTTGGAGAACTGATTGTACGTGGACCTAACGTGATGAAGGGTTACTATAAAATGCCTGAAGAATCGGCGATGGCGATACGCGATGGATGGCTCTATACAGGAGATTTAGCGAAAGTAGATGAAGAAGGTTATTTCTACATTGTCGATCGTAAAAAGGATATGATTATTGTAGGGGGCTTTAATGTTTATCCTCGAGAGGTTGAGGAAGTACTGTTTGCCCATAAAAACATTGTAGAGGCAGCAGTGGTAGGATGCCCAGATCCTAACTTAGGGGAAGCTGTTCATGCATATGTAGTGTTAAAAGAAGTAGCAGCTACGACAACCGAAGATCTACTTTCTTATTGTGCCAAGCATATGGTGAAATACAAGGTTCCGAAAGTAATAGAGATTATAGATGAACTACCGAAAAATACGACAGGAAAAATACTACGTCGTTCTTTAAAAGAAAAAGTTTAAACGAGAGAAGCTACTATTGATAAATGGTAGCTCTTTTTTTGTACATTATTCGTATAATAGTAAAATCAGTTGAGAGTAGACGACTGTAAGTGATAAAATCAAACTTGTGAAATCTTCTACATATTTTTCAAGAGCTTGTCATATAGTGTGAAAGTAATGTAAAAGAGACATACAAAGCTGGAACCCTTTGATGTGAAGCTACGTCAAAGTTTTAGGTAAAAATACTATTGAAAGAGAGCATACAAAAACATGATAGAACTCATTAAGGAGTTAATAAGCTTTATTGTGCATATCGATGTGCATTTAGAAGAAATTATTCGTGATTTTGGTAATTGGAGTTATCTTATTTTATTTGCAATTGTTTTTGTAGAAACAGGCGTTGTTATTTTCCCATTTCTACCTGGTGATTCATTGCTATTTGCTAGTGGTACACTAGCTGCCGCAATGGGGGCCTTTGATATGTGGATCTTAATCCCTGTATTTTTAGTAGCAGCTATTTTAGGAGATACGGTGAATTACCATATTGGTCATAAGGTAGGAACATCTATCCCTCCAAAGAGTCTCCTCGGTAGAGTTGTCAAAAAAGAACGTATGGAGGCAGCTGAAAAATTCTTTAATACACATGGTGGGAAAACGATTGTTATCGCTCGTTTTATGCCATTTATCCGTACATTTATCCCGTTTGTGGCGGGTGCAAGTAAAATGAAATATAGCTATTTCTTATTTTACAATATCTTTGGTGCTTTTTTATGGGTATTCAGCTGTACATTACTAGGTTACTTCTTTGGTAATATTCCTATTATTAAAGATAACTTCTCTGTTGTACTGATTTTGATTATCATTATATCAGTTGTGCCTGCAATAATCGGTGCGATCAAATCCAAAGTTGGTAAATAATGAGGACAGTCCTTAAGTGATACACTATCGCTGGGACTGTCTTTTCTTGTAGTTTGTCTAATAAATCCAGTGCTACCATGCTAAATTTTATGGAAGTATAAGCACCAGGTCGTTAAAAATGTTATACTATTAATTACTAGAAAATGGAGAAATGGGGGCTACAATATGGAGATATTTATCGGCAGACAACCTATTTTTAATCTTCATGAACAGGTCGTTGCATATGAATTATTATATCGTGGCAAAGACGTAAATGCATTTCCATTGGTTGATTCAGATGCAGCAACTATTGATGTACTAGTGAACTCATTTCTTTCAATTGGTTTTGAAGAGGTAACAAAAGGTAAACCAGGTTTTGTTAATTTTACTGAAAACTTACTAATGAGCTCCATTCATGAATTTTTAAATCCTTCACAGGTCGTAATTGAGATATTAGAGGATGTTCCGCTTACTTCTCAGTTAGTGGAACGTGTGATTGAACTAAAAAAATATGGGTTCCAAATTGCATTAGATGATTTTATTATGAATGAACATGTGGAAGTCTATAACGAATTATTCGAACAAATCGACTATATTAAAGTAGATTTTTTAGCGTCACCTATGGTCAAAAGAATGGAGATTGAAAATAAAGTAAAGAATAATTTTCCGCATATTCAATTGCTCGCTGAAAAAGTAGAGACTCGTCATCAATTTGAAGTGGCCAAGGTTTCTGGTTACGTCTTATTTCAAGGCTATTTTTTTGAACAACCTCAAATTATACGAGCAACGGACATTCCAGCGAATACGATTCAGTACATTCATATCATCTCGTTGTTAAAAGAGGAAGAACCCAATATTCAATTATTAGCAGAAAATATTGAACGAGATATTTCATTGACGTATAAATTATTACAAATGATTAATAATTCATCTAAACGTTCTAAATCTAAAGTACGTTCTATAAAACAAGCCATTGTGCTTCTGGGAATATCGAATTTACGAAAATGGATATATTTATTGGCCATGCGTGAAATAGAAATCGACGCAGATTCAGATCTTTTTAAAGAAGTAATGTGTACGTCTTTATTCCGTGCAAAAGTCTGTGAGAAACTCGCGAAGCTTTCTTACAAAAAGAATTTCTCAGAATATTTCTTAGTAGGTATGTTTTCACTAATTGATACATTGCTACAAAGACCGATGGATGTCATTTTACTGCAGCTACCGTTTTCTGAGGACATTACGAATACAATCTTAGGTTATGAAACAGAAATGACACCTTATCTAGAGTTTAGTATTGCTTTAGGTAAATTAGATTGGCAACGATTAGATGAGTTAGCTGCACAGTTGAATATCCAATTAGTTGATATTGAACATTTATACTATGAGGCTATAGAATGGGCAGAAAAATCGTTTTAATAAAAGTCTATAAATTTCCACTGCAATAGCTATCTTAACTTTTCAGTTAAGATAGCTTATTTTATATCTTCCACAATGCAGTGTTTCCTTCATCAGGATGAAGTTCTCAACGTGTAAAGTATTTGCTATAATCATCTCGTCTTAAAAAAATTCTGATAGTTGAAGTGGGCGTGGGGAAATGAAACATGATGTTAGAGAAAGCATTGTGGAGTATGTGTATGTGATTGTAGGAGCGGCAATTATTGCCATTGGTTTTAATGTTTTTTTATTACCAAATCAAGTCGCTTCAGGTGGGGTAAGTGGAATTAGCACTATTTTGCATGGTTTATTTGGTTGGAATCCGGGAATTGTTCAATATGCATTTAATATTCCATTATTTATTGCTGGTGTGTTATTGCTTGGCAAAAAATTTGGCATTAAATCATTTATCGGTACGATCACGTTACCGTTTATTGTCTTGCTAACAAATAGCTGGGAGCCTTGGACTGATAATTCTTTACTAGGAGCTCTTTTTGGCGGAATTGTTGTTGGCCTAGGAATAGGACTGGTCTTTAAAGGGAATGCTTCAACTGGTGGCACTGATTTACTAGCGCAAATCATTACGAAGTATACAGGATTATCGCTTGGAACAAGTGTACTGTTAATAGATGGAATCATCGCAATTAGTGCTGCAGTTGTTTTTGATTTAGAGAAAGGTTTGTATGCTCTGATTGCACTTTTTGTTACGACAAAAACGATTGATATTATTCAGCTAGGTTTTAGTCAATCTAAAATGGTCTATATTATTACGTTGAAACAAGATGAGGTAAGGGAAGCCATTTATGCAGAAATTAATCGGGGTGTAACGAAGTTACCAGCAATCGGTGGTTATACTGGAGAGGCGCGACCAATTCTTATGGTTGTTGTTTATCAAACAGAATTCACAAAGCTGAAACAACTCATTAAAAGCGTTGATCCATCAGCGTTTGTTATCGTTTCTGATGCTTATGAGGTATTAGGAGAAGGTTTCAAACGTGCATAATTTTGGTATAATGGCGGCGTAAGTTATTTATTATGAGGAGGGGTACTAATGAAAAAAGCAATGTTAACATTAGTGTTCGGATCAGCAATCTTCTTAGCTGCATGTGGTGGCGGAGATAAAAATGCAACTAATAATGAAGGTGCTACAGAGCCAGATGGTGAGGCTATTGCAATGAAATCTTGTGTGTCTTGTCACGGTGGCGAGCTACAAGGTGCCGCTGGACCAGCATTAAACGATGTAGGTTCTCGTTTATCGGAATCGGAAATTTTAGATATTATTAATAATGGTAAAGGTGGTATGCCAGGAGGAATTGTAAAAGGCGCAGATGCTGAAGCAGTTGCTAAATGGTTAGCTACTAAAAAATAAGAGCTTTTTAAAAACTAGCGGGCTGGAGAACCGCTAGTTTTTTTAATTAAAGTAAAGTCTGAGTTGAGAGTAAATACATTTCTTTTATACATAGACATGCTAAAATAAGGAGAACCTTATCCATTGATTGGAGGCTTTTTCATTGGTCGTAGTATTAACAAGAGATGTTATGGAGAAATTTAAGTTAGAGTTATTAGCTGGTGAGGAAGGAATCGGCAGGACGATTGTGACAAGTGATATTTCAAGACCAGGGCTTGAAATGGCAGGATATTTTACACATTATCCGGCCAATCGTGTACAGTTGCTTGGCAAAACTGAACTTTCCTTTTTTGAAATGTTGCCAGTAGATGTAAAGCTTGAGCGTATGCGTTTACTTTGTTCGCAAGATACGCCTGCTATTATTATTTCTCGAGATTTAGAAATACCTGAGGAGCTTCTACAGGCTGCCAACGAAAAACATGTTCCCGTTTTTAAAACACATATGACGACAACCAAATTTTCGAGTAGATTGACAAACTATTTAGAAGGACGCTTAGCACCAATGACAGCTGCGCATGGTGTACTTGTTGATGTATATGGAATCGGTGTGCTTATTATTGGTAAAAGTGGCGTAGGTAAAAGTGAAACAGCGCTTGAGCTCGTTAAAAAAGGTCATCGTTTAGTAGCGGACGATTGTGTTGAGATTCGTCAAGAATCAGAAAACTTATTAATTGGTAGTCCACCACCTTTATTAGAGCATTTATTGGAAATACGAGGCATTGGTATTATTGACATTATGACACTATTTGGTGCAAGTGCGGTACGCCCATATAAACGTATTACACTCATTATTGAGCTAGAAATTTGGGATCCACAAAAAGTGTATGATCGACTAGGCTTAGAAGAAGAGAAAATGAAAATAATTGATACAGAGCTGACAAAATTAACAATCCCTGTAAGACCAGGACGCAATGTTTCAGTTATTATTGAAGTAGCTGCAATGAATTATCGTTTAAAGAAAATGGGCGTGAATGCAGCCGAGGAATTTTCAAGACGATTAGATGAAGTTATTACGTCGAATGATGTGTTAGATGATTAAAAAGTTATTTGCTAGTTCATTGTTCATGGACATATTGAGAGGAGCAGAAGATGGATTTATTACTATTACAGATTGACCCGATTGCCTTTCATTTAGGACCAATTCCAGTTCGTTGGTATGGATTGCTAATTGTATCGGGTATTATTTTAGCTTATGTAGTTGGGCAGAGAGAGTCTGTTAAGCGAGGACTGCCTGAAGACTTCCTCGCAGATTTATTACTATGGGCAGTTCCAATTTCCATCATTTGTGCACGTATTTATTATGTGTCAATGCGTTGGGATTACTATAGTGAAAATCCAAGCAAAATTATTGAGATATGGAATGGTGGTATTGCCATTCACGGAGCACTCATCGGGGCATTTGTGACGGCTTACATATTTACTCGTATAAAAAATGTAAGCTTTTTACGAGTAGCGGATATTGCAGCACCAAGTATTTTAATTGGACAAATTATTGGCCGTTGGGGCAACTTTATGAACCAAGAGGCTTATGGTGGTGAAGTATCAAAGGCGTTTTTAGAAAACCTAATGCTTCCAGATTGGATTATCAATCAAATGTATATAGAAGAATTAGGTTCGTATGTACACCCTACGTTTTTATATGAATCAGTTTGGAATTTGATTGGGCTTATCATTTTATTAGTATTACGTAAAGTGAATTTAAATCGTGGGGAAATTTTCTTCGGTTATTTAATTTGGTATTCTATCGGTCGCTTCTATATTGAAGGAATGCGTACAGATAGTCTATACCTAGTAGGCGATTTACGCTCAGCACAGGTTGTATCCATTATTAGTATTGTAGTAGGTCTAGGTGCCATTATTTATCGCAGAATAAAGGTGAAACCAGCCGTGAAATACTTGGATGATAAGTAAGGGGATGTAAAATATGGCTGTAAAGGCATTACTATTTGATTTTGATGGGACTTTACTTAATACAAATGATTTAATCATTCAAACATTTATGCATGTGTTAAATGAGCGATTTCCCGGGCAATATTCGCCAAATGATTGCTTGAAATTCATTGGTCCATCACTAAAACAGACATTTAACGACATTGCACCAGGTGAAGAGGACGCATTAATAGCAAAATACCGTGCTTGGAATATAGCACATCATGATGAACTTGTTAGTCAATATCCTGATGTCGTGTCAACATTAGAGCAATTAAAAGCACAAGGAATTCGATTGGCTATTGTATCGACGAAACGTAATGATACCATTGATCGTGGACTGTCAATTCTTGGAGCTACCCATCTATTTGATGTTCGTATAGGCACAGATGATGTGAAAAATGTGAAGCCTGATCCAGAGCCAGTATTACTTGCTTTGGAACGCTTAGGGATAGACAATGAAGATGCCATTATGATTGGTGATAATTCGCATGATATTGAAGCAGGACATCGTGCTGGTGTAAGAGCAGCTGGTGTTGCTTGGGCAATTAAAGGAGAAGCATACTTACAACAGTATAAGCCAGAATATTTGTTGCATCATATGACAGATTTATTTGCTATTGTGAAAGAGGGGTAAGGGTAGATGGCGCGTAAAACAGAACGTTACCGTGTCGAAGGAGCCAATTCGCTTTGGAACATTTATGATACGGTGTCCTTTTGGAAGGTGATGAAGTGTTTCATTGTCATTCAAATTGGACGCTTCACACCAATTTTACGTGTGAAAAACTGGCTTTATCGAACATTTTTAAAGATGACTATTGGCGAGCGAACTTCATTGGCCTTAATGGTCATGCCAGATACAATGTTTCCTGAACGTATTTTCATTGGCGAAAATACGGTTATTGGTTTTAATACGACAATTTTAGCGCATGAATATTTAATAGAGGAATATCGCTTAGGTGATGTTTATATTGGTAATGAAGTAATGATTGGTGCAAATTCGACGATTTTACCAGGTGTAACAATCGGTGATGGCGCTATTGTTTCAGCTGCCACACTTGTACATAAAGATGTGCCAGCAGGTTGTTTAGCAGGAGGCAATCCTATGCAAATTATTTATACTGCTGAACAAATGGCAGAGCGTAAGCGCAATGAGGTTGTCGAGTGGTGTACACCAAAAAAATAATAAAAACTCACGTTGTATTGGTATATACTTCGTGAGTTTTTTTATATAAAAAAACTACTCCAAAAACTAGTAGTTCTTGGAGTAGCCTTTACTGTTTATGCAAGAGCTGCGTCATAGTCTGATTTAAATTCACAATTGTCGTGATCACCTAAGCAAGTTGATTCAACAAAGGTTGATTTAATTGCAGTCCCATCAATGTCTTCAGTTGTGTGTAGTGTCACTTTGTCACCAGGATAAAAATCACCTTTACAAATACTAACGATCATTTGCTCACTAAGTTGTACGAATGGACATGCCATAATAAATCCCTCCAATGTGTAGTTAATATGGTGCTTTTTGTTATTAAAGTTATTCTATATTAAGCTTTTTAAGAAGTAAAAGAAAAAGTAGAATGAGAGTAATAATCAATGGATATATTGATAATAAAGTATTCTTGTTGATAATGAGATTGAGAATCATTATAATTAATAGATTGGATTTAATTATTTTAAAATAATTTATAGTTTTCTGTATTGAGAATAAATCATTGAAATATCTATATCTTTGTCAATTATTTTTCAAAAGAGAATCATTATCAATTTTTTAGATTATACTTTACATGATTACTGTTTATCTTGTCACAAAATAGACACATTCTCATTCTCAGTAAAGCGTTTTGTTAGATTATAAGAGAAATGATGTCGTGTTTTTTATGTAATTGTTCAGCATTCAATGTGTATAATTAACGGAATAGTAAGTATTTAAAGATTTTGAAAATTAGAGAATATAACGTTGACTGTTTAAAAGAAATAAGTTAGAATTCTTTCATAATCTGATTCTCTAATACTCTAGTGAATTAAAGTGAAATGTGAGGAAGTGTCCATATGTCGTCAATAAAAATGTTTGAAAAACCACTTGGAATGCGCGATACATTTCCGCAAATCTTTGAGAAAGTTGAAGCTGTTAGACATTCAGGCAGAGACTTTTTATATAAAAGGGGTTATGAGTTTATTAAAACACCTGCTGTTGAGTATTTCGATACAGTTGGGAAAGCTTCAGCGATTGCGGATGCTCATCTATTTAAGCTAGTGGATAGCCAGGGAAACACATTAGTACTGCGACCTGATATGACAACACCGATTGCACGAGTAGCTACTTCAAAATTATTGAAAGAAATGATCCCTCTACGCCTTGCTTATTTCGCAAGTGTTTTTCGAGCACAAGAAACAGAGGGGGGAAGACCAGCAGAATTCGATCAAATGGGGATAGAGTTAATAGGTGATCAATCAGTATTTGCTGATGCAGAAGTCATTGTGACGGCAATGGAGCTATTAAAGCATTTTAAATTAGAAGAGTTTAAGGTAACGATTGGCCATGCAGGCATCCTAAATTGC
Source organism: Lysinibacillus cavernae (assembly GCF_009724685.1). Classification (GTDB taxonomy): domain Bacteria; phylum Bacillota; class Bacilli; order Bacillales_A; family Planococcaceae; genus Lysinibacillus; species Lysinibacillus cavernae. The sequence goes on along the minus strand of NZ_WMEF01000001.1, from coordinate 188,686 downwards.
ATTTTACAAGATTACACAGAGAGTATTGAACAGCAAGCAACACTTAGAACATTGCTTGTCCAACGAAATTATGTTGGGTTTGAAGAAGCGGTGGAGTCATTTGATTTACCGAAAGCTAAATCTGATGCACTGTTGCAATTTATTGAAGAAGCAATGGATGTGAAGGATATCCGTGATATCGAAAAATATGTACGCAAAAATGATGCGTTAGAATACATGCAACAGCTTGCTCAACTACTGGAAATGTCTGACTTAGCTGAATATGTAGCTTTTGATTTTACACTTTCTAGTCATATGAGCTACTACACAGGTATGCTTTTTGAAGTATTTGCTGTAGGAAGCGGTTTTCCATTAGGTAATGGTGGCCGTTATGATGGCTTGTTAGAGGTGTTTGGTTCAAAAGTTGGAGCTACAGGCTTTAGCATTCGAGTCGATCGTTTGTTGGAAACATTGAATGGGCAGTCGGAGAAGCGGCAAGAAGCAACAGTGGTGCTTTTTGAGGAAAAACAATATGAAGCAGCTTTATTACATGTAAAAGCATTACGAGCAGCAGGGAAATTAGCTACTTTACAGTTACGTAGTAGCCTAGTCGATGAAGCAGCCTTTTTAGCATACTTTACAGAAGTGGTAGTTGTTGGACAGGAGGAAGTTGGTAGTGAATGAATTAACGATTGCAATGCCAAAAGGACGAATCTTTGAAGAGGCATATCAAATGCTGTTAGAGGCGGGCTTTAATTTACCAGAAGAAGTAGAAATGTCGCGTAAATTAATGATTGAAATACCAGAAGAAAAAATTCGCTTTATTTTATCAAAGCCAATGGATGTTCCTGTCTATGTTGAACATGGTGTTGCTGATATTGGGATTGCTGGGAAGGATGTCTTGTTAGAGCAACAGCGAGAGGTGCATGAATTACTTGATTTGAAAATTAGTCATTGCTATATCGCATCAGCAGGCTTACCTAATACTACGATGAATGAAATTGCCCCTAGAATTGCCACGAAATATCCGAATATCGCAATGAAGTACTACAAAGGTATTGGTGAGCAAGTTGAAATTATTGAGCTTAATGGATCTATTGAATTAGCACCAATGATTGGCTTGGCTGATCGGATTGTCGATATTGTTTCTACAGGACGTACATTAAAAGAGAATGGTTTAGTAGAGTATGAATTTATTACGGATGTTTCTTCTCGATTAATTGCAAACCCTGTAAGTTATCGTATGAAGGGTGATCGTATTATTGACCTTGTGAAGCGTTTAAAGAAATGTGTGAATCTGCACAAAAAGTAATCGTATAGCTACATATGAAAGACTAAAGGGGATTAATCCTATGAAAATAACAAAGCTTACAAAAGGCATTTCCTTAAAAAGACCACTTGAGGGGGGAAATGAGGAACAGTTAAAAGTAGTGCGGCAAGTGCTATCGGATGTTAAGGCACAGGGAGATACAGCTTTACGTGCCTACACGGAAAGATGGGATGGCTATGTACCTGAAAATTTGCGTGTCACAAAGGCCGAAATGCAAGAAGCGGTAAATGCTCTTGATCGACAACTCTATAAAGATTTGGAAGAAGCGGCCAAAAATATTCGTCTTTATCACGAACAACAGATACGTTCAGGTTATCGCCTAGAGTTGGGTGACGGTTCTTGGTTAGGTCAACGAGTGATAGCTCTAGATTCAGTTGGATTGTACGTTCCAGGGGGAACAGCAGCATATCCTTCATCTGTGTTAATGAATGTCATTCCAGCGCAGGTAGCAGGAGTGAGGCGCATTGTTATTACTTCTCCAGCAGGTCAGAATGGAAAACTACCAGCAGGAGTACTTGTGGCAGCTCATCTTTTAGGGGTTGATGAAATTTATAAGGTGGGTGGAGCACAAGCGATTGCTGCCCTTGCATACGGCACAGAAACAATTGCCCCAGTCGATAAAATTACAGGTCCAGGAAATATTTTTGTGGCTCTTGCTAAACGTGAGGTATTTGGCGAAGTAGCGATTGATATGATTGCGGGACCTAGTGAGATAGCTGTACTGGCTGATGACACAGCATATCCTGATGAAATCGCTGCCGATCTTTTATCACAAGCAGAGCATGATCGATTGGCCTGTGCCATACTTGTTACGACCTCAGAGCATTTAGCCAAAAAAGTAGCCGAGGAAGTAGAGAAGCAGTTGGTGAACTTACCTCGTCAAGAAGTGGCACGTGCTTCTATAGAGAATTTTGGGACTATTTATGTAGCTGATACGTTGTTAGACGCAGTAGAAGCGATTAATACATTAGCACCTGAGCATTTAGAAATTATTACAGAAGATGCGGTGGCTATAACTGACCAAATAAGACATGCTGGTAGTATTTTTATTGGTAGGTATAGTTCAGAGCCTGTTGGTGATTATTTTGCAGGGACGAATCATGTGTTACCAACCAATAGCACAGCGCGTTTTGCAAGTGGCTTAAATGTAGATGATTTTATGAAAAAATCAAGTATTGTTTATTACAGTGAAAAAACTTGGAAAGACAATGCACCAAAAATTGCACGTTTAGCAAGGATGGAAGGTTTAGAGGGCCATGCACGTGCAGTGGAATCTCGTGGATGGGAGAAATAGAACAATGACAGAGAAGAAACGATATGCAAAAGTGGAGCGTACAACAAATGAAACGCAAATTTCAGTTGCGATTGATTTAGATGGTGAAGGCAAAGCTGATATCCAAACAGGCGTGGGCTTTATGGATCATATGCTCGATTTATTTATCAAGCATGGCTTATTTAATGGGACGATACAAGCGAATGGTGATACCTATATCGACGATCATCATACAACAGAGGATCTTGGCATCGTCTTAGGACAGGCTATTCGAGAAGCGCTTGGTGATAAAAAGGGCATTAAACGCTACGGTACAGCATTTGTGCCTATGGATGACGCACTAGCACAGGTGGTTGTAGATTGCTCGAATCGTCCGCATCTAGAGTATCGTGTGCCAGAATTAAAAGAAAAAGTAGGAACTTTTGATACAGAATTAGTACATGAATTTTTATGGAAATTTGCGCTTGAAGCACGGATGAATGTTCATGTAATTGTACCTTATGGACAGAATACACATCATATTATTGAGGCAATTTTCAAAGCATTGGCACGTGCAATTGATGCTGCAGTGGAAATTGACCCACGTGTTAAAGGAGTACCATCGACTAAGGGGCTGTTAACGTGAAAATAGGTGTCATTGATTATGGTATGGGCAATTTATTTAGTGTGGAACAGGCATTAAAACGACTGGGCTGTGAGGTCGTAGTGACGGCTCATGAACAGGTGTTAGATGCTACAGATGCACTTTTATTACCAGGTGTTGGTGCATTCCCTGATGCCAGAAAACGTTTAGCAGAAAAAAAATTAGATTGTTATTTACAAAAAGCGCAGAGCGAAAATCGCCCTCTATTAGGAATTTGTCTAGGAATGCAACTATTATTTGAGCAAAGTGATGAAGTAACACCAACAAAAGGATTAGGTTTTTTCAAGGGGCGTATTAAACGCTTTAGCGGTATGAACGAAGGTCAATCATATCGAGTGCCACATATGGGATGGAACGAACTGATTATGATGCATCGCCCTACATGGTTAAAGAATGGAGCATCAGCGAAGCATGTCTATTTTGTCCATTCATTTTATGCAACAGATGTAGAAGATTCGGAGCTTGTTGCCTATGCAGACTATTATGGCATTAAAGTTCCAGGTATTGTGTCGAATGGTTCCGTGACAGGCATGCAATTTCACCCTGAAAAATCGGGAGAATTGGGTGTTTATTTATTAGAGCAATGGCTGAAAGGTGTGAAGGCATGCTAACAAAACGTATTATCCCATGTCTTGATGTGAAGGAGGGACGCGTTGTAAAAGGTATACAATTTGTAGCCATTCGTGATGCGGGCGATCCAGTAGAACTTGCGAAGTTCTATGATGAGCAAGGAGCAGATGAGCTTGTGTTTTTAGATATTTCTGCTTCACATGAAGGTCGTGAAACGATGGTAGATGTTGTTCGCCAAACAGCTTCTACGCTTGCAATTCCCTTTACAGTGGGTGGAGGGATTCGTACGTTGGATGATATGAAACGAATTTTACGTGCGGGTGCTGATAAAGTATCAGTGAATACCTCGGCTTTAGAGCGACCAGCGCTTATTCAAGAAGGCTCTGAATTCTTTGGTACACAATGTATCGTTGTTGCAATTGATGCTCGCTATAGTGAAGAGGATGGGACATGGATGGTTTATACACATGGTGGACGCAACAAAACTACTTGGTCAGCCGTTGATTGGGCAAAGGAGGCTGTGCGTTTAGGGGCTGGTGAAATTTTATTAACAAGTATGAATCAAGACGGAGAAAAATCTGGCTTTGATTTGGCGTTAACAAAGGCGGTACGAGAGGCCGTGACAATCCCTGTTATTGCTAGTGGTGGAGCGGGGCATGCCGAACATTTTTACGAAGTATTAGCAGAAGAGGTAGATGCAGATGCTGCACTTGCAGCCTCTATCTTCCATTACAAAGAAACGAGCGTAGCGCAAGTAAAAGAATACTTACGTGAAAAAGGAGTGGCGGTTAGATGATCGAGAATATTCAATTTGATGAGAGAGGTCTTGTTACAGCTGTTGTACAAGATGCCAATACTAAAGAAGTGCTGACAGTGGCTTACATGAATAAAGAGTCATTAGCTAAAACAATTGAATCAGGAGAAACTTGGTTTTATTCTCGTTCACGTCAAGAACTTTGGCATAAAGGAGCAACAAGTGGTCATACCCAAAAAGTAATATCGATAAAAGCGGACTGCGATCAAGATGCATTAGTTGTAGAAGTTCTACCTGCTGGACCCGCTTGTCATAATGGTACAACTTCTTGTTTTACGGAGGTTATTCAACAAAATGCTAAAGTTGGCTCTGTGGATATAATTGCTAAACTTGTCGATGTTATTAAAAAGCGAGAGCAGGAAATGCCAGAAGGAGCATATACTACATATTTATTTGATAAGGGCATCGATAAAATCTGTAAAAAGGTTGGTGAAGAAGCAACAGAGGTTGTCATTGGTGCAAAAAATCGCGATGCAGAAGAAGTGAAATGGGAAGTAGCGGATTTAATTTATCACCTCCTAGTGTTACTACAAGAACAGAAAGTAAGTATTTATGATGTCCTGCATGTGTTGGAAAAACGTCACGAGGAGAAATAACAGCATATTATTGATTGTATGGTATAATAGGGATTACTGTGTAAAGGAACGTAAAATGCGTTCCTTATTTCTTGTTTCGGAGGAAATATATTGGAAAAGAAACGTCAAAGTGAGAATCAATCGAATATAGTGTCGTTCATTCCAACAGGCGACTATTATTATAAAAAATCAATTCAAGCAATGAACAGTGGACAAATGAATAAAGCCTATAAATATTTACAGCGTGCTGTAGATTTAAGTCCCGATGATCCAATGATTATCTTGCAGCTTGCCATAGTAGAATTAGAAGGTCAACGTTTTGAAGAAGCGTATGACCTGCTTCGTCGTGCTTATCAAATTGATCCAGATAATCCGGAAATCATTTTTTATATGGCAGAAGTATCAGGGTGTGTGGGTATCATGCATGATGCTAAACGCTTTGCTGAAGAATATTTGCAGCTAGAGCCAGATGGTGCTTATGCAGATGAAGCAGCAGAAATATTAGAATTTGTCGCTTTCGAGCAGGATGATTTTGAAGAACCTGAGGGATCTGGAGAGGATTTGTATCGTCAGGAGCAAGCTCGTCGTTGTATGGAAAAGGGGGATTTTCCGGAAGCTATTACTATTCTAGAAGATTTAATTGAAGATCGCCCAGCATTTTGGTCAGCCTATAATAATTTAGCGCTCGCTTATTTTTATGTTGGAGAAGAAGAACAGGCGAAGGCTCTCTTACATACAGTGCTACGTGAAAATAAGGGAAACCTACATGCGCTATGTAATTTAACGGTGATTGCGTATTATGAAAAGAATGAAGAGGATTTACAAGGACTTTTAAATGTACTTGTTAAAATTCAGCCATATACATGGGAGCATCGTTATAAGCTAGGTGCTACATTAGCCTTAATAGGCCAATACGATTTAGCCTATAAATGGTTGCGTAGTATGCAAAAGAGAGGCTACGCTGGAGATGCAGGGTTCTACTTTTGGTTGTCACATGCGGCCTATTTCTCAGGACATAAGGAGATATCGAAAAGTGCATGGGATCAGCTTTTGGAGCTAGATCCAGATAAAGAGGGCTTCGAGCCTTGGCGCCAACAAGAAAATGAATTTGAGCTAGACTCTTTGGAACATGATCGTGATTTTATAATTGAAAAATTAGAAAGCAACTATACAAGTGAACGCATTTTTGGTTTGTTTTTATTGAAAGGTACTGCGCATAAGCAAGAAATTATTGCCCATCCCAAATTGGTTGATATTGAACAATTAGGCACTTTCGAAAAATTGTTTTTAGCTTATGCACTGGGCCATGAATTTGATAAGAAAAACAAAGTAGAAGCAAGCTTTTTACGAGCTGTCAATGTGTCGGAAATTTTATTAGAGCAGTATGGAAAGCTATCATCACTCATTGTACCGATGTTTCAAATGTGGTTTGTATTATGCGAACAAGCTTTGATACAAAACTATCGTTTTACAAATCCCACAGCGATTGCAGGGGCAAATGATTATTTATTCAGGTCTTCCCAGATGCTTAAAGTAACAAAAAAGGAAATAGCCCAGCAATATGGAGTATCTGTATCCACTTTATCGAAGTATATTGATGAAATTTTAACATTTTTACCAAACAGTCATAATTAACGTGTGAGCAACATAGTTGAATAACTTTATACTTTCACATACGATGAACATACTAACGTTATCACTAATTTCCTTGGCGACAGTGTGTTTATAACCGGCCTATTAGCCAAGGGCTTTATCTTCTTCTGTAGGTGACGTTACACTTATTCGTTGAATGAAGATAAAAAGTATTCTGTTTAGGGGGAAGTATTTATGTCGGAAGAAAAAATTTATGATGTAGTAATAATTGGTGCAGGTCCTGCTGGGATGACTGCAGCTGTTTATACATCTCGTGCAAATTTGTCAACATTAATGATTGAACGTGGTATCCCTGGTGGACAAATGGCAAACACAGAAGAAGTAGAAAATTACCCAGGTTTTGACACGATTTTAGGGCCTGAGCTTTCTACAAAAATGTTTGAACATGCTAAAAAATTTGGTGCTGAATATGCCTATGGTGATGTATCAGAAATCATCGACGGTGAAGATTATAAAACAATTAAATCGGGTGCAAAAGAATATAAAACACGTGCCATTATTATTACAACAGGTGCAGAGTATAAAAAAATGGGTGTGCCTGGTGAAAAAGAGCTTGGTGGCCGTGGTGTCAGCTATTGTGCAGTATGTGATGGTGCGTTCTTTAAACAAAAAAATCTAGTTGTTGTAGGTGGCGGAGATTCAGCTGTTGAAGAAGGTGTCTATTTAACACGCTTTGCTGATAAAGTAACAATTGTCCACCGTCGTGATAAATTACGTGCACAAAAAATTCTACAAGATCGAGCATTTGCCAATGAGAAAATCGATTTCATTTGGAATGCAACTGTAAAAGAAATTAATGAAGCTAATGGTAAAGTAGGGAGTGTAACACTACAATCTACTATTGATGGTACTGAATCTGAATTTGCAGCTGATGGTGTCTTTGTTTATATAGGTATGTTGCCTTTAACAAAACCATTTGAGTCATTAGGCATTTTAAATGATGCAGGCTATATTTTGACAAATGACAATATGGAAACAAAAATCCCTGGTATCTTTGCTGCTGGAGATGTCCGTGAAAAATCACTTCGTCAAATTGTTACAGCGACTGGTGATGGCAGTATTGCCGCACAAGCTGTACAACATTATGTAGAAGAGTTATTAGAGAAAATTAACGCATAACTTGGCTATTTTAAGGAAAAATATACAATTTTAATGTGGTTTTAATATTGCTGTAACTTGAATGACATATAAAAGGTGTATGATTTAAAGTGTAATTAGCAATCCCCCTTTTATTTTGTTTAGTAGGTTGTTTCCGCCTCAATTAGGTGGGAGCAACCTACTTTTTTATTTGTATAAAATGAAAAAGAAATATTATAAAGAATCGTAAATTTCGCCCGAATTTAAATCACTGCTATTGAATAAAACTAAATTGTTAATTGTCTTGGGAAGAGAGTAGTAATTGAGGACAAATCTTGCGTGGTCTTGCTATAATGGAGAGTAGAATGCAAAAGTGATTAGAGGTGTGCCTATGCAAAGAATTGCAAATTTAATTGCCGTAAAAAACGGTAAAGTATTATTACTTCAGAAACCAAGACGAGGATGGTACGTTGCTCCAGGAGGGAAAATGGAGAGCGGCGAGTCCATCTTTGAAGCTGCTGTACGTGAGTTCCAAGAAGAGACAAATGTTACACCTATGAATGTTCATTTAAAGGGTGTTTATACGATGGTTATTATAGAAAACGATGATGTTGTGGATGAATGGATGCTCTATACATTTGTTGCAAAGGATGTAGAAGGAATACCCTTTGAAGAAACTAGAGAAGGCAAGCTTGCATGGCACCCAGTAGAGGATTTAGCACATTTGCCAATGGCTGAAGGAGATCGAACTAATTTACAATTCGCCGTATCGCAATCAGGCATTCAGTATGGTACGTTTGACTATACGACGAATTTTGAATTACTTCATCAGAAAATACAAATATCAAAAGAACAATAAAGGAGTTGCATGACAGTGGTGGTTGAAGGCCAACAAAGTACACATGAATTGGTTATTATTACAGGAATGTCTGGGGCTGGGAAGACCGTAGCTATTCAAAGCTTTGAAGATTTAGGGTATTACTGTATTGATAATTTACCACCTGCGTTACTTACAACTTTTTTAACTCTGCTAAGAGATTCTGGTAAAAATAGTACGCGTATTGCGGCCGTAATGGATATGCGTGGTGGCGACTTTTTTGATGCTCTTATTGGGGCGTTAGACCATATACTAAAAGAAGGCGATATTGTTGCTCGTATATTATTTTTAGATGCAGACGATGCCACTTTAGTAAGACGCTATAAGGAGACAAGACGTGCCCATCCATTAGCGGTAAATGGTTTACCTCTTGATGGAATTAAACAAGAACGAGCGCTTTTATCTGAAGTAAAGGGCCGTGCTAATTTTGTTTATAACACATCTAACATGAAACCAAAGCAGCTGCGTGAAAGGATTGTCAAAGAATTTGCTAGTGAGGCAGATACTATTTTTACCGTTAACATTATGTCCTTTGGCTTTAAGCACGGTATGCCAATTGATGCAGACTTAGTGTTCGATGTTCGTTTTCTTAAAAATCCATATTATGTGGAGGAGCTACGTCCGAAAACGGGTCTTCAAACAGAGGTATCTTCTTATGTTTTAGCTTTGGAAGATACGCAAATACTCATACAAAAACTAACGGATTTGTTGGACTTTATGATTCCTCTTTATCGACAAGAAGGCAAATCACAGCTCGTCATTGCTTTTGGTTGTACTGGAGGTCAGCATCGCTCAGTAACATTAGCAGAGTTTTTTGGGGCATATTTTGCGGGCAAGGAAAATACGGTTATTACGCATCGTGATATTAATCGTAGAAAGGAATGAGTGAATGGGGAAAAAGCAACCAAAGCTTGTTGTAATAGGTGGTGGCACAGGGCTTTCCACATTACTTCGCGGGCTGAAGCACCACCCATTTGATATTACTGCTATTGTGACAGTAGCAGATGATGGTGGTTCTTCAGGCCGATTACGTGATGACTATGATATTCCACCACCTGGTGATGTTCGCAATGTGATTGCTGCATTATCAGATATTGAACCACTTGTAGAGCAAATGTTCCAATATCGCTTTTCAGCATCTGAGGATTTAAGAGGTCATTCCTTAGGGAACTTGATGCTAACAGCACTTACTGATATTACGGGAGATTTTAATCATGCAATCAGCGAGATGGGAAAAGTTTTAAAAGTTCATGGTCGCGTCATACCAGCTGCAAATAAAAAAATAAACTTACATGCTGTGTTAGATGACGGTTCAATTATTGAAGGAGAATCAAAAATACCAACAGCGTCCAAGCGCATCGATCGCGTTTTTTTAGTACCCGAAAATGTGCAACCGTTACCAGAAGCCATTCGTGCTATTCATCGTGCAGACTATATTTTAATTGGCCCAGGAAGCTTATACACAAGTATTATTCCAAATCTGCTTGTTAAAGAGATAGGAGAAGCTGTTGTTAAAGCAAAAGGAAGAAAAATATATGTTTGTAATTTAATGACACAAAAAGGTGAAACGATTTCTTATACAGCAGGCGATCATGTAACAGCCATACATAAGCATGTTGGCAACGACTTTATTGATTCAATTTTAGTAAACGAAGAAGAACTCCCTAACCCTGTAAAAGAATTGTATAAAGAAGAGAGAGCGGAACCAGTGACATTTGATGTCGCAAAGCTTGAAAGTATGGGCTTAGAGGTCATTAAACGTGACATCGCTACGATTCGTCCAGATGGGACCGTTCGACATAACGCTACCAATGTTGCAGAATGGCTGGTAGATTATGCGGATATTTACCATCAAAAAGTAAGAGGACCAATTATAGAAACATAATGCGTCTATCGTATATGGTAAGATGAACATATACATAGAAAACATGATTGAAAGGGGGGCATGATATGTCTTTTGCTTCTGAAACAAAAAAGGAATTAACGCAAATAGAAGCGGACAATCATTGTATGAAAGCAGAAGTTTCTGCCCTAATTCGTATGAATGGTTCATTATCCTTTGCAAATAAACAACTAAGCTTAGACGTGCAGACTGAAAATGCTGCAATTGCTAGAAGACTATATACGATAATGAAAAAATTGTATCCGTACAATGTAGAATTACTTGTTCGCAAAAAAATGCGACTCAAAAAAAATAACGTATATATATGTCGTGTAAGAGAAGGTGCACGCGAGCTGTTAATTGATTTAGAAATCATCTCAGACGACTTTCAATTTAACCATACAATTTCAAGAAAACTCATTAAAAAGAGTGGCCAAAAAAGAGCGTATTTAAGAGGTGCGTTTTTAGCAGGCGGTTCTGTCAACAATCCAGAAACATCAGCCTACCATTTAGAGATTTATTCTTTATATAAAGAGCATGGTGAAGCATTAATGGATTTAATGAATGAATTTGAACTCAATGCCAAAACAATCGAACGCAAAAAAGGTTTTGTTACTTATTTAAAAGAAGCAGAAAAAATTTCAGATTTCCTTAATATTGTAGGTGCTCATCAGGCAATGATGAAGTTTGAAGATGTTCGGATATTGCGAGACATGCGCAATAGTGTCAACCGTATTGTGAACTGTGAAACAGCCAATTTAAACAAAACCATTGGTGCAGCATTACGACAGGTAGAAAATATTCGATTTATTGAAAATTCAATTGGCCTTGATCAACTACCAGAGAAGCTTCGTGAAATAGCACGTCTTCGTGTAGAGTACCAAGATGTTACGTTAAAAGAACTTGGAGAAATGGTATCAAGTGGAACGGTAAGTAAGTCAGGCGTTAACCATCGATTAAGAAAAATTGATGAGATTGCGGATGCATTAAGACGCGGTGAAAAAATAGGTGGTTAAGTTTTCATACTTTTCAGGTATGAATGTCATGCTAATCGCTTATTGTTCTTTTGCTAGTAAGTAAGGTAAGATAAAACTAATAGATGAACGGTAGTGAAGGGGAGTTTTGTGAATGATTGAGAGAAGAGTCCAGGTTAAATTAAAATTAGGACTACAAGCTAGACAAGCAGCACTATTTGTGCAGGAAGCAAATCGCTTTAGTGCTGATATCTTTCTAGAAAAGGATGAGAAAAAAGTCAATGCCAAATCCATTATGGGTGTCATGAGCTTGGCTGTTGCTAAAGGTACTGAGGTTTCTTTAAGTAGTGAAGGCAGTGATGCTGAGCAAGCGGTTACAGCATTGGCAACAATTATTGAAAACGAAGACTAACAATCTTATTAGCATCGAACAACAAAAGGCATCACAGAGTAAATCTGTGATGCCTTCGTAGTGTTGAAAAACAAAACCACCAATAGAATTTTTGTGAAAGGTGAAAATGGATTTCCGTTGCAGGCTACTTGCTTTGTCGCTGACGCTTCGCTTTCGCGTAGAGCAAGGCTTCCTGTGGGCGAGCGCCGAGCCGCTTCCTCCGCTACCGCTCTGTGCAGGGGCTCGCCTGTCTCGCTATCCCACGGGAGTCAAGTAGCCTTCCACTCCAATCCATAAAAATGTTTCTTTTTAGCAAAGGTTTTCAAATAAAGTGAAGGTATTCACTACTCTTTATGGAGGGGGGTCACTCATCACTTCTCCACATTGTAAATAAGGGGCTATCCTTTCTCTAATCATACAAATAATGGGTTATTTTGTTTACTACGTCTCGTATGAAAGTAAGGAAAAGACACTTTTGCAGAATGGTTGATTGGAGTGGAGCCAGCGTCACTCCTAGGGGATTAGCGTCACAGTTGAGACCCTGGAGCGAACGGAGTGAGTGAAGTGGCTCATCGGACGCCCCCTGGAAAGGACGCTGGCAGAACGGAAATCAATCCCTCGCCTTTCAAAATGGCTGTTTCTGCCGTTGCCATCACCTTTTTTCAACAACATGAAGGCATCACAGAGTAACTCTGTGATGCCTTCTCTTTTATTATTTATTATCGCTACGGTGCATAATGTGGTCGATTAAACCATATTCTTTTGCACGCTCAGCAGTCATGAAGTTATCGCGATCTGTGTCTCTTGAAATGACTTCAAGTGGTTGACCAGTGCGTTCAGATAAAATGCTATTTAATTTTTCACGTAAGAACAAAATACGTTTAGCAGCGATTTCAATTTCTGTTGCTTGACCTTGAGCACCACCTAGTGGTTGGTGAATCATTACTTCTGCATTTGGTAATGCAAAACGTTTACCAGGTTCACCAGCTGCAAGTAGGAAAGCACCCATTGAAGCGGCCATACCAATACAAATTGTTTGCACTTGAGGTTTAATAATTTGCATTGTGTCATAAATAGCCATACCAGCCGTAATTGATCCACCTGGTGAATTAATGTAAAGAGAGATATCTTTATCTGGATCTTCTGCTTGTAGGAAAAGAAGTTGTGCGACAATGGAGTTAGCAACATTGTCGTCAATTGCGCTTCCTAAAAGGATAATACGGTCTTTAAGTAGACGTGAGTAAATATCATATGCACGTTCACCACGACTTGTTTGTTCAATAACTGTAGGAATTAAATTCATGTTAAATCCTCCTTAAAAAACTAAATTCGAATACCTTTGCTGAAAATTTCCATTGTTATTTCAGCTGTATCCTTATCATACACATTATAGTCAGGGAAGGTCAAATATTAACCCTGCTAAAGTGAAATAAAAAAATAAATTATTTTTGCATTCTATGGTTGAAATATATACGATAGGTTTGTATAATAAGTAAGGTTATAAATTTAAAGTACAGGACACTATTTTGCAGGTATGCTTCAAAAATGAGGGTTATCTACATCATGCTTTTTGTAAGCCTAGAGTGAGTACTTTTTTTTTTGTGTCTTTTGCCCTCGTGGTGTAATGGATAACACGTAAGATTCCGGTTCTTGCACTGGGGGTTCGATTCCCTCCGAGGGCGCCATTTTACTGAATATAGAAATACTGTTATAGCTTGATCTCCTAATAAGTAGTTTAGCAGCCTGCTTACTGGAGATGGAGAGGGAAAATAAAGGGAAGACTGCCCTATTTGGCATTATTCCCCTATTTATGCCTTTCAAACCTTCAAAAAAGCAACAACTCCAAATTATTTTTTAGTGAACATACTGTACGTGAAGACTAGTAATAGTCGAAAAAAAGAATCCTTTCTGAGGGGATTCTTTTTTTTTTTGCCAAAATTCATCGAATTTTAGAATGGTTTACATTGTATATATATTAGTTTTAGGTTTAGTTTTTTGTTATTAATACATATTTTTTCTATTTATATGAGTTTATTATTAATTAATATTAAAAAATATTTAGTTTTATGCGAAAAGTTGTTGTCTAAATACTATAATGTTAATATAATTGACCTAATAGTCTAACATTTCCGAATTGCGAAAAATAATGCGCATTTCGGAAAATTATCGAAATAGGGGGAAATACAATGAAAAAAACAGCGTGGATGTTACTGATGGTTATAGCAGCTTTAACATTAGCCCTTGCAGGATGTGGTGCAAAGGATGATGCATCTTCAGGTGGCACACCTTCAGAAGATGGAGGAGATGGCAAGAAAGTATATAAAGTAGGTACAGAGGCAACTTTCGCACCATTTGAATCTGTTGACGATAAAGGGAAAATTGTAGGGATTGATGTCGATATTTTACAAGCAATTGCTGATGAAATGGACTTTGAAGTAGAGTGGAATAATATTGGTTGGGAGCCAGTATTCCAAACAATTAAAAACGGTGAAACGCATATCGGTGCTTCTGGGATTACAATTACTGAAGAACGTAAAGAATCATTTGACTTTACAGAGCCATACTATGAATCTCAATTGTTGATCGTTGTAAAAGAGGATTCAAAGATTAAATCGCTAGATGAACTAAAAGATAAAAAGGTATCTGTACAAATTAATGCTACTGGTCATATGGCTGCGAAAAAGCTACAAGGTGAAGCAAGTACAAATATTATGGCATTTGAAAGTCAACCAATCGCTATTCAAGAGATGCTAAACGGTAACGTTGACGCAGCTATTGGGGATAATGCAGTAGTTTATGAATATATTAAAGCGCACCCAGATCAAAAACTTAAAGTAATAGAAGATGATGCATTCGAAAAAGAGCACTACGGTTTTATGGTTCAAAAAGGTAATAAAGAGCTATTAGATAAATTAAATGAAGGTCTTAAAAAGATTAAAGAGAACGGTAAATTAAAAGAAATTACAGGTACTGATTTTTAGTAATCAATAAATGGTGATGCCACTAGCATAGTCACTGTGCTAGCGGCTCATTTAATTTTCGTAACTTTAAAGGGGAATGGGGTTTTCGGATGGACATCTTTGACTTACGCTGGGACATTGTCTGGAACTACCGAGATATGTTTATACGAGGTATTGGCGTAACACTTATTTTGACACTTAGTGGTTATTTTGGAGGTATTCTATTAGGGCTATTTTTAGGCCTAGGGAAATTATCGAGTAAAAAATGGATTTATTGGCCATCTAAACTATATATCGATTTATTCCGTGGAACACCGATGCTTGTGCAAATTTTGTTAATTCATTTAGCAGTTATTCCAACCATCTTTGGCCATTCTTTAGGATATATGGTGTCAGGGATAACAGCGCTTATTTTAAACTGTGCTGCTTACAATGCGGAAATTTTCCGTGCAGGTATTCAAAGTATTGCAAAGGGGCAAATGGAGGCAGCTCGTTCTCTTGGGTTAACACATAATCAAGCAATGCGTAAGGTCATTTTACCACAAGCATTTAGACGTATGATTCCACCTTTAGGGAATGAATTCATCGCATTATTAAAGGATTCATCATTAGTAACAGTTATTGCGGCACCAGATATTTTATATGCTAGTAAGGTTGTAGCTGGTGCAAGCTTCCGCTTCTGGGAACCGTATATTGTTGCTGCATTACTATATTTAGTTTTAACGTATGGTGTAACAAAGATTGTCGCATATATCGAGAAACGATTTAGCAATAGTTATGTCCCTCGTAAGGCAGAAGGGCGGGAAGCAAGATGATAAAAATTGAGAACCTACACAAATATTTTGGCAAGCTTGAAGTATTAAAAGGAATCGATTATGAAATCCAAGAAAAACAAGTTGTTTGTGTGATTGGGCCGTCAGGTTCAGGGAAAAGTACATTTTTACGATGCATTAATATGCTAGAAGAAGTAACAGATGGGGCAATTTATATTGAAAATGTGCAGATTAATGATCCGAAAACGAATATCAATGAAATTCGAGCAGAAGTTGGTATGGTGTTTCAACAATTTAACTTGTTCCCACATATGACTGTTATCGATAATGTTACGATGGCACCTATGCAAATTCGGAAAATGAGTCGTTCAGAGGCTGAAGAACTAGGACATGAGTTATTGAAAAAGGTAGGGCTCGACAGCAAGGCCTATAATTATCCTGAGCAGCTATCAGGTGGTCAACAACAGCGTGTAGCTATTGCACGTGCCTTGGCAATGAAACCAAAAGCTATTTTATTTGATGAGCCTACTTCGGCACTTGATCCTGAAATGGTGAAGGAAGTGCTAGATGTTATGAAAAATCTAGCTGCTGAAGGGATGACAATGATTGTTGTAACGCACGAAATGGGCTTTGCTCGTGAAGTTGGCGATAGAGTAGTCTTTATGGATGGAGGGTATATCGTAGAAGAAGGCTCACCAGAGGAATTGTTTGGTAATCCGCAAAGTGAGCGCACAAAGGCGTTTTTAGGAAAGGTACTATAATTAGAGTTTATCTTGTTAAAACAGTCCATGGTGAGAATTTATCACCATGGACTGTTTTTTAATGAAGGGGATTAGTAGTTGTGTCGTATGCATTAAGCATGGTTTGCATATCTTGTTGAGAGTACTGAGGTACTTGATAATAACCATGTTTATTTTGGTAAATGGATAATTCGTATGCCATTTCAATGCAGTTGGGAATACTATCAGCAACAACACGACGAACGACAGGGTTTGTCGTTTCCGTTGCGGCAGCAGTCATACATTTTGCTGCTCCCTTTTGAGCACCTAGTAAGAAACCGGAAATGGCTTCATCATTAATTTCATTGGCATTTTGCATTGGCTTTTTCGGTTGCCCTGGAGTTAAACCGTATTTAAAATCATTGCCTGTTTCCATTTGGTATCGTCCAGTTGGAACAGAAGGGTCATGCCCTGTTTTAAAGGACTCTACAATTGTATTGTACATACCTAAAGTGAAATTATATTGGCGATCCAAAATAGTGAGTAATTCCGGATCTTTCACTTGTGGACGTAAAATAATGGATTGGTTCATACCTGCAATAATTTCGCCAATTGTTTCATGCATGTCCATCATCTCATGACCACCATGATTTAGACTATGTTGTTGATTGAAATTTGTTTGATTTGATGATTCATTGTAAAACGATTGTGACAAAAAAAACGCCTCCTCAATGATATTTTGTTGCAGTATTTAGTATGTCGAGTCAAGTGAAATTCATACGGTATAAATGTAAAGACAAAAATATAGACTAATGCCATAAGGAAATGCAAGTTGAGGAGGTTTTAGAATTGAAAAAATGGCTTGGACCAATTGGGATACTTATCATCATTCTTATTGTATTCGCCTTATTATTCATTCCTAAATATAATAGATTGGTGACAGCAGAGGAAAATGTTGATTCTAAATGGGCTCAAGTTGAAAATCAACTCCAACGTCGCTTCGATCTAATTCCCAATTTGGTTGAATCTGTGAAAGGCTATGCGAATCATGAACAAGAGGTGATTACAAATATTACGGAGGCACGTGCGCAAATGGGCAGTGCTAACACACCTAAGGAGCAAGCTGTTGCAAATGATGCTTTAACGGGTGCACTTAGCCGTTTACTTGTAGTTGTTGAAAGTTACCCTAACTTAAAGGCAGATGCCAATTTCCGTCAGTTGATGGATGAGCTAGCAGGCACTGAAAATCGCTTGGCTGTAGCACGCGAGGATTACAATAATGAGGTACAACAATTTAATAAACAAGTTAAACGTTTCCCAGGTAATATAATCGCAGGAATGTTTGGGTTTGAACAAAAAGAATATTTTAAAGCAGCGGCAGGAGCTGACAAGGTACCATCTATCGATTTTAGTCAATCAGGTACACAATAATGAAACGTCGCATTGTACAGATGATCGTCATTTGTTCAGCGCTTCTTTTTTTTACGAATATGACGAAAGCAGCTATGCCATCACCAATGAAAAATACGTATGTACATGACTTTGCCAATGTTTTATCTGCCAATTTGAAAAAAGAATTAAACCAATACTCAGAGCAGTTAGATAAAGGCACAAGTGCTGAAATCATGGTTGTAACAATTGATAGTCTTCATGAACAAGAGTCGAAAATGTATGCAACAAAAATGATTCGTTCATGGGGGATAGGTGATAAAGAAAAAAATAACGGTGTCTTAATTTTAGCCACATTTGGGCAAGGCGAAGGAAAGAATGATGTAGTAATAGCTGTTGGTCAAGGATTAGAGGGCCCTTTACCTGATGGTAAATTAGGACGTATTTTAGATCATGCATTTTACCCTTCTGCTAGTACGGGTGACATTGATCAAGCGTTTCAAGCTACGTATGCTGAAGTATTTCGCGCTGTTGCCGAAGAATATAACTGGAATGGTGAATTACCAGCAGGAGCAAACGAAGATGAAGACATGCCAACTTGGTTAATTATTTTAATCATTATCGTAGTTATCATTATTTATTCGTTCTTTTCGAAAGGTGGCGGAGGTCCACGAGCTGGAGGCTATGGTGGTTACCCAGGTGGCTTTGGTGGGTTCGGTGGTGGCTCTTCCGCAGGCGGAGGAGCAAGCCGAAAATTTTAATAGTAATACCTAGCGAACTAATTGTTTAGTTCGCTTCATAGTGTTATAAAACCAAACGATCAATAGAAATATTGTGAAAGGTGAAAATGACTTTCCGTTGCAGGCTACTTGCTTTCCTGTGGGCGAGCGCCGAGCCGCTTCCTCCGCTACCGCTCCGTGCAGGGGCTCGCCTGTCTCGCTATCCCACGGGAGTCAAGTAGCCTTCCACTCCAACTCACAAAATGTTAACTTTTTAGCAAAGGTTTTCAAATAAAATGTAGGTATTCACTATTCATTTTATGGAGAGGTGGTGTTGTCACTATTCACTTCTCTACATTGAAAATAAGAGCTTATCCTTTTTTTAATTATACAAATAATCTAGGGCTAGTATAAAAGATAAGGAAAAGACTCTTTTGCCACATGGTTGATTGGAGTGGAGCCAGCGTCACTCCTAGGGGATTTAGCGTCACAGCTGAGACCCTGGAGCGAACGCAGTGAGTGAAGCGGCTCATCGGACGCCCCCTGGAAAGGACGCTGGCGGAACGGAAATCAACCCCTCGCCTTTCAAAATGGCTGTTTCTGCCGTTGACATCACCTTTTTTCAAAAACAAGAGCGAACTAATTGTTTAGTTCGCTTTCATTATGAGTGAAAAAAAGTAATGATCATTAAAAAATATCAATCATTGACAATAATACAAAAATTGGTATAATTTGAATATATCGACTTTCGATATAACGTAAACTGATATAGGGAGGAATCATTTTGAAAAAAAGGTTTTTATCTGCATCATTAGCAATTATTTTAACAACATCTGCTGTTATTCCTGTAACAATGCAAGAAGTACGCGCTGCCAACGAAACAAACAGTGTCGTACTAGCACAAGAGGAACATATGTCTGCACAGGAATTTTTAAATTTATCTGTAACAACTTTAACATTCCAGCATGGATCAGATGCAATGCGTCAACAAATTATTGATACATGGGTAAAGGCTGGGGAGTTCACAAATTTAAGTTTGTCGATTAAACGGGATGAAGCGGCTCGTATTTTAGTAAGAGCTTTAAATAAAGAAGAAAAAGAAGCTTCACTTGCTGAGTATTTAGAGAAAGCAAATAAGCTAGGTTTATTTAAGGATGTGTCATTGAGCACTGACTTTATTTCAAAACAAGATGCAGTGAAACTGTTAAGCAATGCAAAAAATATAAAAAATGGTTCCAATCATGAAGGTGTAAAGGAAACTTCTGTTGAAGACTTCATGAAAAATCCAGGAAATTTCGGCTATGAGCTTTCACCTGATGGCAATTATATTACGTTTGCCTCAGCATGGGAGAGCCGTTCGAATGTATTTGTGAAAAAAATGAATGACGATAGTGAGCCAGTTCGTGTCTCAAGCTCAAAAGATCGTGATATTGCAGGATTCTTCTGGAAAGATGATACTCTACTTTATTTAAAAGATAAAGGTGGAGATGAAAACTACCATATTTATTCTACAACATTTAATGGCTCTGTGGAAAAAGATTTAACGCCTTATCCAAATGTAACAGTAGGGATATTAAGTAGCCTTCAAGGTGTTAAAGACGAAATTCTAATTATGATGAATAAAGAGGATGCAACTGTTTTTGATGTGTACAAGCTGAATGTAAAGACGGGTGAGACGACTCATGTTGCAAAAAACCCAGGGAATGTAACAAGCTGGTTAGCAGATCGTAATGGAAATGTACGCATTGCGGTTGCATCTGATGGTGTGGAAGGGACTGTCCTTTATCGAGATTCTGAAAAGGATGAATTCAAACCATTTATTGAAATGAAGGCTGGGGATGAAGTAATGCCACTAGCATTCTCCAAAGACAATAAATCTATTTATGCAACCTCAAACAAAGGCAGAGACAAAGTAGAAGTAGTGAAGTATGACTTGCAAGGGAATGAAGAAGTAATTATGTCCAATGATGAA
The DNA here is from genome assembly GCF_009724685.1 of Lysinibacillus cavernae. Lineage (GTDB taxonomy): Bacteria > Bacillota > Bacilli > Bacillales_A > Planococcaceae > Lysinibacillus > Lysinibacillus cavernae. The sequence continues at coordinate 168,116 of NZ_WMEF01000001.1, read as the reverse complement.
GTGGATGTTTCGGGGGTATTGTATAACGCTGAACAAGATAAATTGTTGTATGGTGCTTATATTACTGACAAAACACATTATCAATTCTTTGATCAGGACTTTGAAAAACTATTCCGTAAAATTCAAAATAAACTTGGTGTGCATGAAAGTGAATTAGGGATCAATGACTACAATAAAGAGATGACAAAATTTATTGTGAGTGTTTCAAGTGACACCGTTTATGGAAAATATTATTACTATGATTCAATTACAGACAAATTAACAGAATTGGCCACTTTAAGTCCATGGTTAAACTCAGAGGAACTTGCAGAAATGCATCCAATTTCTTATAAGAGTCGAGATGGCTTAACAATCAATGGTTATTTAACTTTACCGAAAAATAAAGAAGCTAAAGATCTACCTCTTATCGTAAATCCACACGGTGGACCGTGGGCTCGTGATATGTGGGGCTTCAATCCAGAAGTACAGTTATTAGCAAACAGAGGTTATGCCGTGCTACAAGTGAATTTCCGCTCCTCAACTGGCTATGGGAAAGAATTCCTTCAGGCAGGTAATAAGCAATGGGGGTTAAAAATTCAAGACGATATTACAGATGGAGTCCAATGGGCGATTGACCAAGGCATCGCAGATCCCGAGCGTATTGGTATTTATGGAGCATCATTTGGTGGTTATGCAACGTTAGCGGGTATTACGTATACGCCAGATTTATATGCTGCGGCAGTAGACTATGTAGGGGTATCTAACATTTTCACTTTATTAGATACGATTCCTCCATACTGGGAAACTATGCGTAACATGTTTTATGAGCGAGTAGGTCACCCAGAGAAGGACAAAGAATTATTAACAGCTGTTTCACCTGTCTTCCATGCGGATAAAATAAAAACACCTTTGTTTGTCGCTCAAGGTGCAAACGATCCACGTGTTAATAAAGCAGAATCGGATCAAATTGTGGAAGCTTTGCGTGCTAGAGGCGTAGACGTAGAGTATATGCTAAAGGATAACGAAGGGCATGGCTTCGCGAACGAAGAAAACAAAATTGATTTCTATAATGCCATGGTGAAATTCTTCGACAGTCATTTAAAATAACATGAAACAAAAGGCATTGACGTGCAGCTTGCTCGCACACAATGCCTTTTTCCGTTCTAATGAAGAAATACACTGAGCTAGTTCTGCAATACCGTTGTGAATGAAGTGTTCATTCACTTGAGTGATACTTAATCGAATAAGGTTATCTCTTTTATAATCTGGTAAAAACATTCTAGTGGCATCATCCATGTTCACTCAAAAGCTGTCAATGAGTAGAAGAGGCTTCTAGCTAGTACTTTCGTTTATAATAAAATAAGGAGGTGCTATCCATGATTGTAAAATTTTTTAGTCGGGCAAATTGTCCATTGTGTGTAGAGGGATTGCAAACATTAAAGCTTGTACAGGAAGATGTACCATTTGATATTGACATGATTGATATTGAACAGGATGATCACATACACGAAAAATATATGCTCATGATTCCGGTAGTAGAAAAGGATGGCGTTGTAATCCAGTATGGCAATCTGGATTATGCCACGTTGATGGAGCATTTAGGTAGTTAATTAAGCAAACGTGTAAAAAGTTATTAACGGTAAAAATTTCTCTAATATTAGCTGTGATTCACACAATTCACAAATTGTTCAATGAAAGCGTTTTGAATTTGAACAGTTTGTGAAGACCTTCACATTGGACTTTCTTTTATTAAAAATCGGAGTAGAATAGGTATCAAGTAAGAAGTTGTTATAAAACAGTTTATCAAAAGTATCACAAATTTTAGTGATTGTTATATTACAAAAATGAATGTTGTGAAGGGAGATTTTACAATGTGGGTTATTACAGTATTTGAGAAAAAGGATGTTCGTATTTTTGAATTTACAAATAAAAGTGAAGCAACAAAAGCTTTAGAAGGATTTAAGAAGAACGCGATTTTATCTTTCACAAAATAAGCTCATCAAAGTCTCGTAGCTGTTTTCATGGCTGCGAGGCTTTTTTTAATCCAAAACTATACAATTACTTGCGCTTTAAAACAAAGCGTATTATAATAAAACCATAAGTGGGACACAAAATTATATAGTGGGATAAATTATGACCCACGACTATTGATAAGGGAGTAGATAAATATGTTAACTGTTCCAGAGGCACAGCAAAGGCTACTTCCTGAAATGTATCCGCTTCTGCAATCAAGATATCGAATTTTGCAAGCCGTTCAACTCACGCAGCCCATCGGACGACGCACACTCGCAGATTCATTGAAAATGACAGAAAGAGAAATACGCAAAGAAACTGACATTTTACGTGAACAAGGGTTATTAGATTCGCAAAAGTCGGGTATGGTATGTACAGATGATGGTGAATTAGTTATTGAAAAATTAAGAGCCATCGTTTACGAATGGTCTGGTCTAACCCAGCTTGCAAAAGTGCTTGAAAACCATTTTGGCATACAACGAGTAGTTGTTGTTCCTGGGGATTACAATGAAGACGATACGATCCTAACCTTGCTTGGCAAAGAAGCGGCACTCCAATTTATGTCCGCGGCTTTTGATGAGCAGGTAGTAGCTGTCACTGGCGGTAAATCTGTCGGCTCTCTTGCACAATTTTTACATCCACTAGAAATACAAAAGGATATTACTTTTGTTGCTGCACGTGGAGGGATTGGACATGAGATGCAAATGCAAGCTAATACGCTTGTTGCAACATTTGCCACGCAGATGGAGGCACAATACCGTACATTGTTTTTACCAGAGCATTTAAGTGAGCAAGCTTATCAAGCGATGCTAACAGAGCCGATGGTAACTGAAATGATGGCATTTTATGATCAAGCAGATTGTGTTATTCATGGAATTGGCTCTGCTGAGGAAATGGCGATTCGTCGTAACTCATCTCCAGAGGATTTGCGAATTCTAGAGGAGAAGGGCGCCGTAAGTGAAGCTTTTGGTTATTACTTTAACGCTGAAGGAGAAATCGTACATCGTATTCGCACGATCGGTATTCAACTTGAGCAGGTAAAAAACAGTCAGCAAGTCATTGCAGTTGCAGCAGGAAAACAAAAGGTCAATGCCATGCTTTCTTATTTTAAAGTGGCACCAAAGCAAACAATATTTATAACAGATGAAGCAGCGGCAAAAGCAATTGCTGCCAATTTATCTTCTATAGAAGACAACCATCTTGAATGATGGGACAGTACCAATCAAGTCACTCTTTCTCAGAAAGTGTTTCAACACTTTTTGAATGAGCATAAAGCAAATTTAATGTCTCTATTCATTAGAGGCAGATAATACACATTATTGGAGGAATTAACAATGGCATTAAAATTAGCGATTAATGGATTTGGACGTATTGGACGTTTAGTATTTCGTGAGGCAATGAAGCATGATGAATTTGAAGTAGTAGCCGTAAACGACTTAACAGATGCTGGTCAGCTTGCACACTTATTGAAATATGATTCAGTCCACGGTATCTATGATGCTGAAGTCAATGCAGATGAAGATTCTTTCGTAGTAAATGGTCAACGCGTAAAAGTATATGCTGAAAAAGATCCAGCACAATTACCATGGGGTGAATTAGGTGTAGACGTAGTTCTTGAATGTACGGGTCGATTCCGTTCAATGGAAGAAGTAGGCAAACATATTGAAGCAGGTGCGAAGAAAGCAATTCTATCTGCGCCAGCTAAAGGGGCAATGCCTACGTTTGTCATGGGTGTAAACCACAAGGACTATAATCCAGCAACTGATGATGTCATCTCAAATGCTTCATGTACAACAAACTGTCTTGCACCAGTAGCAAAAGTGTTAGATGAAAAATTTGGCATTGAACGCGGTATGATGACAACAATTCACTCTTATACAAATGACCAACGAATTCTAGATTTCCCACACTCTGACCCACGTCGTGCACGTGCAGGAGCAGTGTCTATGATACCAACAACAACAGGTGCAGCGGTAGCTGTTTCAAAAGTATTACCACAATTAAAAGGTAAGCTAGATGGTTTCTCTATGCGTGTACCAACACCAAACGTATCATGTGTGGACTTAGTCGTAGAATTAAATGCAGAAGTAACAAAAGAGTCAATCAATGCGGTATTAAAAGAAGCTTCTGAAAATGAATTAAAAGGCATTTTAGATTACAATGAACTGCCATTAGTATCAATTGATTATAATGGTAACCATTATTCATCTACTGTAGATGGTCTTTCAACAATGGTGTTAGAAAACAAAATGGTGAAGGTACTTGCTTGGTATGATAACGAAATTGGTTACTCTACTCGCTTAATGGACTTAGCTTTATATATTGCTGAGCAAGGTTTAAACCATAAATAAGTATCATATTTCGACATTTTGAGTAAAAAGTGTGACATAATACTGCTTTTTATGCACAAAAAGTATAGCCTTTATAATATCGAATAGATATAATATACAAGGGTAAAGAGAGTAAGGGATTTTACCCCTTACTCTCTTTTTATACACGATCAAGCAATTGCAAGACATTACACTTAACTTTTGCTACTATAAAAACAAGTATTAGGGTTCATTATCAAAAGTTGGGGATTCTTCTTCCTTCTAGATGATGTACCAAAAAAGTGCAAAGTGCCTTTTCTATTTAGTAAGCATGGTGTGGAGCCAAGATGGGTAAAACACAAAGATGTAAGACTAAAACGAACTTTGAAGGGAGTTTCTTCATGTTAAATAAGAAGACAATGAAAGATATTGATGTAAAAGGTAAACGCGTTTTTGTACGTGTAGATTTTAATGTACCAATGGCAGATGGTGAAATTACAGATGAAACACGTATTCGTGCAGCCATTCCTACAATTGAGTATTTAGTAGAGCAAGGTGCCAAAGTAATTTTAGCTTCTCACTTAGGACGTCCAAAGGGTGAGGTAAAAGAGGACATGCGCTTAACAGCAGTTGGTATTCGCTTAGCTGAATTAATGGGCAAGCCTGTTACAAAGCTAGATGAATCAATTGGGCTAGCGGTGGAAGAAGCTATTGCGAACATGCAAGATGGGGGCATTGTGCTACTTGAAAACGTGCGTTTCCATGCAGGCGAAGAGAAAAATGATCCAGCATTAGCACAACAGTTTGCTCAACTAGCTGATATTTATGTTAATGATGCTTTCGGTGCAGCTCACCGTGCACATGCTACTACAGAAGGGATTGCTAAGCATATTCCAGCTGTATCTGGTTTCCTAATGCAAAAGGAATTAGATGTACTGGGCAAAGCATTATCGAACCCTGAACATCCATTTACAGCGATTATCGGTGGTGCCAAAGTAAAAGATAAAATTGGTGTTATCGAAAGTTTATTAGAAAAAGTAGATCACTTAATTATCGGTGGCGGACTATCCTTTACATTTATCAAGGCACAGGGCTACGATATCGGTAAATCTTTGTTAGAAGAAGATAAAATTGAGCTAGCAAAATCCTTTATTGAAAAAGCAAAAGCAAAAGGCGTGCAATTACATATGCCAATTGATGCTGTAGTGGCGAATGAATTTTCAAAAGATGCTGAAACACAAGTTGTTGATGTAGACGCTATTCCAGCTGATTGGATGGGTCTAGACATAGGACCAAAAACGGCTGCTAACTACGCAGAAGTAATCAAAAACTCTAAATTAATCATTTGGAACGGCCCAATGGGTGTCTTTGAAATGGATAAATTTGCGAGCGGTACAAAAACGGTTGCTGACGCAATGGCGACAACAACAGGTTATACAGTAATCGGTGGAGGTGATTCTGCAGCTGCTGTTGAAAAATTTGAAGTAGCAGATAAAATGAATCACATTTCTACAGGCGGCGGTGCTTCCCTAGAATTAATGGAAGGCAAAGAGCTTCCAGGGATTGTAGCACTAAACGATAAATAAACAATCGGAGGCAAAATGATGCGTAAACCAATTATTGCAGGGAACTGGAAAATGTTTAAGACATTTGAAGAAGCTATTCAGTTTGTAGATGCCGTACAGGATAAACTTCCTTCCAATGACAAAGTAGATGCTGTTGTTTGCGCACCAGCTCTTTATCTACCTACACTTGTGCAGGTTGCTAGTGAGTCAGAGTTAGCGATTGGTGCACAAACAATGCACTATGAAAATGAAGGTGCCTTTACTGGTGAAATTAGCCCATCACAGCTAGCGAGTGTAGAAGTAGATTATGTCATTTTAGGTCACTCAGAACGTCGTGAATATTACAATGAAACAGATGAAGGGATTAATAAAAAGGTAGCAGCAGCACTCGCACATAGTATCGTGCCAATTATTTGCTGCGGCGAAACGCTGGAAGAACGTGAAGCAGGCACGACAGAGCAAAAGGTTGCGGGTCAAATTAAAGCGGCACTTGCTAGTTTTGAAGCACAGCAAGTAGAGCATATGGTCATTGCGTATGAACCGATTTGGGCGATTGGTACTGGTAAAACAGCTACGGCAGACGATGCAAATCAAGTATGTGGAGCGATTCGAGGAGTAATCGAAGAGCTATACAATGCTAAAACGGCAAATGCTGTTCGCATTCAATATGGTGGAAGCGTCAAGCCTGACAACATTCAGGAGCTTTTATCGAAAGAACATATTGATGGTGCATTAGTTGGTGGAGCAAGCCTACAACCAGAATCTTATTTAACATTATTGGAGGCGGCAGCAAATGCCTAAAAAGCCAGTAGCATTAATTATTTTAGATGGCTTTGCATTTCGAGATGAAACATTTGGAAATGCAGTAGCGCAGGCGAACAAGCCAAATTTTGATCGATATTGGAGCCAGTTCCCTCATGCCTCATTAACAGCATCAGGAGAAGCCGTTGGATTACCAGAAGGACAAATGGGGAATTCAGAGGTGGGGCATCTAAATATCGGTGCGGGACGTATTATATATCAAAGCTTAACACGCCTAAATAAATCAATTCGTGAAGGCGATTTTTATACAAATCAAGCATTTTTAGACGCTATTGAATATGTAAAAGTTCATCAGTCGAAACTACATGTTATGGGCCTATTATCAGATGGTGGTGTTCATAGTCATTATGAGCATATGTTTGCTCTTTTAAAGCTAGCTAAACAACAGGGCTTAGAAGACGTTTTCGTACATGGCTTCTTAGATGGTCGAGATGTTGGACCAACAACAGCATTAGACTATATCGAAGAAACAGAAAAACAAATGGCTGAAATTGGTGTAGGTCAATTTGCTTCTATTCATGGACGATACTATGCGATGGACCGTGATAAACGTTGGGACCGTGTTGCACTCACTTATAATGTACTTGTCGATGGTGTTGGGCAAACAGCAGAAAGTGCAAAAAGTGGCGTTGCTGCATCCTATGAACGTGAAGTAACAGATGAATTTGTCATTCCATTTAGCATTCAAGAGCATGGTGAGCCAGTGGCGACGATAAACGATAATGACGCAGTTATTTTCTTTAATTTCCGTCCTGATCGTGCCATTCAGCTATCAACAGTATTCACAAATCAAACATTTGATGGTTTTGCTGTATCTGCGAAGCATCCAAAGAATTTAAAGCTTGTATCCTTCACACATTATAGTGACGAGGTCAATGCACAGGTTGCCTATGAAAATGACAACTTGAAAAATACGATTGGTGAAGTATTAGCAATGAATGGAAAAACACAGTTACGCATTGCCGAAACAGAAAAATATCCACACGTTACATTCTTTATGAGTGGTGGACGTGAGGAAAAATTCCCGGGTGAAGAACGTATTTTAATTGCATCTCCAAAGGTTGCCACATACGATCTAAAACCTGAAATGTCAGCCTATGAGGTGACAGAAGCATTGCTAGCAGAAATAGCGGCTGATAAATTTGATGGCATTATTCTTAACTTTGCTAACCCTGATATGGTTGGTCATAGTGGAATGCTTGAGCCAACTATAAAAGCCATTGAAGCAGTAGATGAATGTCTAGGGAAAGTAGTAGATGCTCTCCTTGCAAAAGGTGGCGCAGCTATTATTACAGCTGACCATGGTAACTCTGATGAAGTATTAACTTTAGCTGGGGAGCCAATGACAGCTCATACAACTAATCCTGTTCCAGTAATTGTGACAAAACCAAATATAGTGTTAAGAAATGGTGGCATTTTAGCCGATTTAGCGCCAACCATGTTAGAATTATTAGAGGTGTCACAACCTACTGAAATGACAGGACAATCATTAATTGAAAAAGAGGAGAATTAATTATGCCATTTATTACACAGATTTATGCGCGCGAAGTTTTAGACTCACGTGGGAACCCAACAGTAGAGGTTGAAGTATTTACAGAATCAGGCGCATTTGGACGCGCAATCGTACCATCAGGTGCATCAACAGGTGAATACGAAGCGGTAGAATTACGCGATGGTGACAATTCTCGTTACCTAGGCAAAGGTGTATTAAAAGCAGTTGAAAATGTTAACACAATTATTGCGCAAGAATTAGAAGGTAACTATTCAGTTCTTGACCAAGTTGTCATTGACAAAGCTTTAATCGAGCTAGATGGCACAGAAAATAAAGGCAAGCTAGGTGCCAACGCAATTCTAGGTGTATCCATGGCAGTTGCACATGCTGCGGCAGATTATTTAGACGTACCTCTTTATCAATATCTTGGTGGGTTTAACTCAAAACAATTACCAGTACCTATGATGAACATTTTAAATGGTGGCGCTCACGCAGATAACAATGTAGACATTCAAGAATTCATGGTTATGCCTGTTGGTGCAGAATCTTTCCGTCATGCATTACGTATTGGCGCTGAAATTTTCCACAGCTTAAAGGCAGTACTTAAAGCAAAAGGCTATAACACAGCAGTAGGTGACGAAGGTGGTTTCGCACCAAACCTTGGCTCTAACGAAGAAGCGATCACTGTCATCTTAGAAGCGATTGAAAAAGCAGGCTACAAACCAGGCGAAGAAGTGAAACTTGCGATGGACGTAGCATCATCTGAACTATTTAATAAAGAAGACGGCAAATATCACTTAGATGGTGAAGGTGTTGTGAAAACTTCTGAAGAAATGGTTGATTGGTACGAAGAGTTAACAAACAAATACCCAATTATTTCAATTGAAGACGGCTTAGACGAAAATGACTGGGCTGGACACAAGCTATTAACGGATCGTATCGGTAGTCGCGTACAATTAGTAGGTGATGACCTATTTGTAACAAATACGAAAAAATTATCGGCTGGTATTGAGCAAGGCGTAGGGAATGCGATCCTTATCAAAGTTAACCAAATCGGTACATTAACAGAAACGTTTGAAGCGATTGAAATGGCGAAACGTGCAGGCTACACAGCAGTTATCTCTCACCGTTCAGGTGAATCAGAAGATGCAACAATTGCTGATATCGCAGTTGCAACAAACGCTGGTCAAATTAAAACGGGTGCTCCATCACGTACAGACCGTGTAGCTAAATATAACCAACTTCTTCGCATTGAAGATCAACTTGGTTCAACAGCTGAGTACCTTGGTTTAAAATCATTCTATAACTTAAAATAAGCTATGAATTAGTAGCTACGCTGAAATCGTCTCAAAAGTACAATCATACTTTTGAGACGATTTGTTTTGTTGTGCTTATTGAGAGAAATTGATATCAGGGGAGAGTCCTAGGGCAAAATGGGACATTCGAGCAGAATAGAGCATATCACGGTTAAAATGATTATAATAGCTAAGAAGCGTATAGATTTTAGAAAGTTTTGAACGGGAAAATACTATAGAAAAAAAATTCAAGTTTTTGCTGGAACAGACCATCTTCTTTTAAGAAGATTTAATATGGATGATACAAAGGAACAATGGGTTGATGAATATCATTATTCCATTTTAACGTCTGAATGGGAGAATAGTAAATTTGGCTTTAAGCTTCTAGCCATACAGATGAAAGGAGAGCAGGATGATAATGAAAATACTTGAAACTGAACGACTTATACTGCGCTTACAAACAACAGATGATGCGAAATTTATTCTTGAACTAGTGAATGATCCTTCGTGGATACAATTCATTGGTGACCGCGGTGTGAAGACCGTAGAGGAGGCGTCTAGTTATATAGAAAATGGTCCAATACGCATGTATGAGCAATTCGGATTCTGCCTATATTTAGTTGAAAAAAAAGAAGATCAAACCCCGATTGGAATTTGCGGTTTCGTAAAAAGAGAATCGCTAGAAGATGTAGATATTGGATTCGCTTTTCTCCCTGATTATTGGGGAAAAGGATATGCCTATGAAGCAGCGTCAGCTGTATTAGCATATGGTATAGATACACTAGGGTTAAATCGAATTGTGGCCATCACAACCCAGGATAATCACGCGTCAGCTAAGTTACTCGAAAGAATAGGCTTGCAGTTTGAAGGGCTACTCCAATTCTCCAATGATCCTGAAGATCTTAGACTTTTCTCATTAAATTATGATGAAAGCAAATGAAAATAAATAAGGTCAGTCTGTAGTGATTTAACACTTCAGACTGACCCTCCATTAGCTAATAAAACGGATTATTGCTGTGCCCAATATTTATCCATATGCTGGTCCAGATAGACCCAGCCTTTCCAACCCATATGAATCGTATCCATAATAAAATAAGGATCGTACTCATGGTCTGTAAAATCAACGTAGTCGACATTGGCATCCTTTAAAATTTGCTCCATCTTCGCGTAGTACTTTTGACGACGCTCCTCAGGATAGCCATTATAATCATACCAATAACCGTTAACGGGGATAGAGACGAATAATGGCTTAGCACCAGCATCCTTTAACACATCCATGACTAACTGAAAATCCTTATATTCTGGAGATTCCGTATAGTCTTCATGCTTTCTCATGTCCTTAAACTTTGAAAAATTAGCGTTAACCAGGCGCTTATAAGCGCGGTTTTCAATCATGTATTCATTGGATACACGTTTCTTCCCATATGCTTCAGCAGCCTGCACTTGCTGTTCAAAGGATTGATTGGCAATGAGCTTATCATTACTTTTTAAGGGATGACCTTTACGTGGGAATAGCGAATAATATAAATCCTTTTTTTCTAGCAATTCCTTATGAAAACGTCCTGCCACCATGGCCATACGTCCAGTAATCGGTTTTTCTTTGCCGTTTGACATTTGGTATTGATACATCGTTTTTAAGAGACGATCTCGCTTGACGGTATCAAATTCTAACAGGCGTTCCATTGCACGTTTACGAAGGTCGGCATCCATCTCTTGATTAAACGCTAAATCATAGGCCTGTAACATAGAGTAATTTGGTGAAAAATGAAATTCACCCATGCCTCTCTCCGTAAACCATTGTGGAGAAATGATAAAGACTACTTTTTTATCCTTTAAATTTTTCTCTTGTGTAGCAAAATTTAAAAAATGGGTAATGGACTGCATGCCCCCACGACCTATCATAAATGTCGAATACGGAGCATCGGTTGCACGTGCATAATTATATGGGTGGAACGGGTCAAAACGATTTAATTCTGACGAACCGTATAAAGGCATAGAATTAGACTCCTGCAACATTCGCTCCTGTAAATACGCACCTTGGAATACAAGCGGAGACATATTTGTTTTGGCTTGCTCAACATCCTCATCTGAAATCCATGCTTTGATCCAAGCGTTAGGGAAGAAGACAAAGCCAGTAAAAAGTGCTAAGGCAATAAATAGAGATAGAAAGCCTTTCTTTATCATTGTCTTTCAGCTAATTTCCCTGCAATTCGGTTAGGCGTATTCCATTCTTCACGATTAAAATCAGTAATCGGTACAGAAATAGAAAAACGATTTTCAATTTCTACTAATAAATTAATTGTACCAAATGAGTCTAGAAGACCTTCTTCGAATAAATCAATATCTGGGTTTTCTACAATAATTTCATCTTCACATAACTCGACTAGCATTTCTAAAACTTGTTGTTTATCCATTAATAATTCTCCTTTATTGAACAGGCTTTTTCAGCCTTTGGTTAAAATAATTTGCCAGAAAAAATATAGAAGCCAAAGCAAACGGCATTAAACGTGATGAATACGCCAATGGCATGAGTCCATTTGTTTTTTGGCCAACGCTTATGCTTTTTATTCCAGCGTTCAAACTTATCAAAACATATAATTAATAGGGCATGATAGAGTCCGTAGACTACAAAGTGCCATTCTAGACCATGCCAAATACCCATTAAAAAGAACAGTAAAAAGAAGCCCATATAGGAAATGGCGAATTTATTTTTCAGCCATTTTTTCTTTGTCATCCAAAGCACGAATCGCATATACACATAATCTCTAAACCAGAAGGAAAGACTCATATGCCAACGGTTCCAAAAGTCTTTAATATTGCGACTGGCGAATGGGCGGTTAAAGTTAATAGGCGTTTGTATCCCCATGATTCGACTAACACCAACTGCAAATGCACTATAGCCAGCAAAATCAAAGAATAAGTAAAAGCTATACATGTACATATACGCAAGTTGGCCTTGGAAAGGTGTCAAATAGTTATACGTATGATTTGGCAAATAAATAAGCGTGTAGTTGTAAATTAAATACGCCAAAATAAATTTATATAAAAAGCCTACAAAGATATAGTTAATACCGCTCAACAAAAGTTTTTGATAGTCTTCCGAAGAAGGCACTGTATGAAAATCCTTTGAAAAACGACGCCAACGATCGATAGGACCTGATGATACTGTAGGAAAGAACAGTAAAAAATAGGCTAGCTCTAAGACGGAAATTTTCTCCTTCATTAGGCCATCACGGGTTTCTAAAATCATTTGTACAGCTTTAAAGGTAATGTAGGATACACCAAGGAAGCCAAATAAATGATGTAAACCAAGAATAGGTAGTACTTTTACAAGGACAAGCGGCAAAATTGATAATAGTACAGCCATGACAAAGATTGTGCCGCTATTTTGCAGAAGTCGGTAGCGTTGATAAGCCACAATAAGGACTACCTGGAAGACCGTAAATAGAATGAGCGAAATGGACCCATTCAACGAATTTCCAAAGATCATGGCTAAGACAATCACCGATACAAATAGATTATAGTGTTTCGATGATTTGCCTCGTAAACCTAATAACATGGTTGGTAGTAATAAAAGTCCGATAATCACAAAGAATGCTATATTTCCATAAGGCGTCATACTGTTTCCATAACCGCCAATCCTTTACGATCAACCTTACCATTTGGATTTAACGGTAAAGCATCCATATATTTAAACGTTTTAGGTATCATATAAGCAGGTAAGTACTCTGATAAAAGTCCTTTTAACTGTTTGGTCGTTTTGAAGGCAGAGTCCTTTAATGGCTCTCGTAAAACAAGATAGGCGCTTAGAGAAATAATTTCTTTCTCTTTATAAACGGGTATAACCACACAGCTTGAAACAGGTGGAAGGTTGCTTATTTGTTTTTCAATTTCTTCGATTTCTAAACGATAACCATGTAGTTTAACTTGGAAATCCTTGCGACCAGAAAAGAACAAATAGCCATCTTGCTCATAACCCATATCCCCAGTTTGATAGATGCGATTGCCAGCTACAGTCGGGAAGGCCTTCGCGGTTAATTCAGGCGCTCCTAAATACCCTGCACTAACAGTTGGACCTGAAATCACAATTTCTCCATCTTCTACTAAAGACACGCTTGGATCCGTAATTGGGGCAATAGGTAATTGCTCAAAGCGTTCTACTAACTCTTTTGTCACCTCAACATAGGATACAGCCACAGTTGTTTCCGTTGGTCCGTATAAGTTGAAAATGGTCGCCTGTGGAAAACGCTGCATTAACTCGTTACTAACCGCTAGTGGTAGTACCTCACCACAGAATAAAAAAGTATCTAATGCTGGCATAAGCTCTTGATTCCACTCTTTGTTCATTAAACACATCTTGGCGAAGGAAGGCGTAGAAGTCCAAACACGGGTATTCGATGTAGCTAAGGAATCAAACAACGCTTTAGGGTTAGCAATTTCTTGTTGTGTAATCGCATAAAGCGTATGTCCTCCTACAAGAGCTGGATAGAGATCCATCACAGATAAATCAAAGGAATAAGGTGCTTGATTTAAAAAGACGCCATCTTTTTGTAAAGGGAAGTGCTCCTGCATCCATGTGACGAAGTGTGCTAAATTATTAGCTGTTATTTGTACACCCTTTGGTTGACCAGTTGAACCTGAAGTGTAAATAATATAATGAATTTCCTCATTCTGCACCCATGCTGTTGACGGAGGTGTTTCTGATGAGGAGGACTCTAACATATCGCTCACCGCCATAACGGGGATGTTTGTCAGCATGTATAATGGCTCTGTTGTGCACAATAAGCCTGCTTTAGATGCTTCTAAAATGAGCTGTAATCGTTCGGTTGGGGTTGACGAGTCAACGGGTACGTATGGGTGACCAGCCTTTACAGCACCTAAAAAGGCAACAATTTGTAGAGGGGACATATGTCCATAAACGACAATAGGTTGTTGTCTCCGTAAGTTAAGCTTCATCATATAATCGGCCACACAATCCGATAAGTGCCAAAGCTCACCGTATGTTAAGGAGGCATTGTGCGTTTGATAAGCAGTTCTTTGTGGCTGCTGGGTTGCCACGCGTTCAATAGCTGCTAAAATACGTAACATAATTAAATCTCCTTTATTTAAAATTCCGTATATATAAATGGTCCAGCGTTCATATCATGGAAGCCATGTATAAGAAACAGCAGTACCAAAACGATCAAATAAAATAACGTCAAGCCAATAAAGCGTAAATGCTCATTATTTTTGATGGATTGCATTTGTCCACCTCCAATGAAAAAAAGTATAGGATTAAACTTTCAAAAAATAGTAATTTACTAGTTAAAAATCCTTACCTTATGTTTTTAACACTGATTTGACGGAATGTGGAGAAAAATGTTGCTGAATTAAGATGAATTCAGTAAATCATAAGATTAAATTAAGGTAAATTTAAGGTTCTGGAGGAAAGTGTGGATACTTCAAATTGTTGGATGGTCATTTTTATGTAAAAAAAGCGCGAACATAAGTGAATAATCTCAACTTATGTTTGCGCCATTGTTTTTATTTCATTGCATTGATAACTTTTTTTGATACATAAAATTCAGAGCCGTTGTAGACATTAATTGTGTCAAATGTATGGGTCTTTGCAGTATTCGTTGAAGTTTGTTCATAAATCATTGTATTTTTATTGACTGGAATTTTCACTGTCACATCCGCTTTTTGTGCAATAAATGTTGGATTTTCTTTATCCGATAAATCGATTTTTGTAGTAAAGCCCATTTCTGCAAAGGCTTTTGTTGCTGGCACATATAAATCATTTGTCAAAGCATTTAAGTCAAAGCCCATAAATTTCGCCATACTATGAGCTAAATCAGTGTTTTCTACAAGTCCTGTCAATTTAGAAGGACCGAAAGAATATAAGAATACATCTTCACCAGTATGGCCACCTGTTGTATAGCCAATGTTTGCGCGATTTGCTAGCATTTTAACCATTTCACTGCCTAAGTCTTTAGCAGATTTTAATGTAGATAACTCGTCTTCAGTTAATTGATCTAAACCATAAAGGGCAGCTACCTCTACTAAATTGGAGCGATCTTCTTTTAGTTGACTCAATGCTCCTTCAACCGTCATCGATGCTTTTTTCAATGGATCAATATAAGCAGAGACTGGAATGTTTGAATAGGTACTCGTTGTGTTTGCGTTCCCCATTGTAATCCCGCTATTCCCATGGTCTGTAACAGCAATAACTAATGTATTGCCATCTTCCTTCGCGAAATCTACTGCTTCTTTTACCGCATCATCAAACGATAAAATATCGCTAATAATACCGATTGTATCATTGGCATGTGCTGCCCAGTCGACCTTACTACCCTCAACAAAGAGGAAGAAGCCATCCTCATCCTTTTTCAGTGTATTGATCGCTTTATTAGTCATTTCAGCAAGCGTAGGCTCAGTTGCTCTTGTTTTTGCACGATCTAAGTCATAAGCAAGTGCACTTGGTGCAAAGCTTCCCCAAATTTTTGAGGACTGACTATTGACTAGCTCATCACGCGTTTTAACTAGATCATAACTTTTATCATTTAGAACTTTGATTAAATCCTCGCCATCTTTACGAGCATTTTTAGATGTACCTGGTGATAACGATTCTAAACCGCCACCTAATACCACGTCTATGTTTTGGTAAACTTGCTGCTCAGCGATATCACCGTATTGACTTCGATTGTTAACATGTGCTGAAAAACCAGCTGGTGTGGCATGTTGAATTTCAGAAGTAGAAATTAATCCAGTCGACTTGCCCTGCTGCTTAGCCCCTTCAAGCACATTGGCTACAGGTCGGAAAGCATCCTCTTGAGAGATTTGCGCTAATCCAGGTGAATTAATCACCGATGGTAGCACACCTACATATTTATCGTTCGATTTATGGCCAGTTGCTAACGCAGTAGCAGCAGGCGCAGAATCGGTAATGGCTGATTCAGCAGAATATGTGCGCATAGCACCCGATAAAATTTCATCCATTGCTAAGCTCTCACCTTTATACCAACGAGAAAGGGTTACAGCATTATTACTGCTTCCATCCATCACAAGCATAATGACATTTGTCGGTTTATTTACTTCTGCTGCTTGTACCTCTTGTTGTGGGATACTAACTGCGGATAAAGTCACTGCACTTGCTAAAAACAATGAAGTCCATTTTTTTGCGTATTTCATGATTTTCCTCCTTTAGGTGATTTCAAATGTAAGTGTAAAGGAAGGGTGTAAAGCTACCGTTAATAATTTGTTAATAAAATATGGTAATAATGTAAATGTGGAGGTATATATCTGTGGCGTTGTGGTGATTTTCCTTTCGTTTGGACTTTTTCCTGGATGCTACGGATGAGTCAAGAGAAGAATAGAATCTGTGAAAAAGTCACACAGATTCTATTGAGGCCTTACAATTTTTGTTGATGTTGTGAGCCGTCTAATGTTTCGTAATATAAAATACCATCTTGGATGTATAAATTAAGCACTTCATCCTCGAATAATACTTCTTCGGAACCGTCATCGACATTAATTTTTGTTAAATAGCCAGCATTGTCATAGTCACTGCAATAAATGGAGTCACTATAAGTAGCTAAATAATAGCAGGCAGTTTCTGTAATTTGCTTATTTTCATTCGTGGCAACATCATAAGAATAGACCTTATTATCGTTCAGGCTGTTATAATAAATCACAGTATCTACGGTGTTGGCATACCACATATCATGCATAAAATCATAGTCATCACTCGTTGCGGCAAAGTAGTTTTCAGTTGCCCATAAATGATCTTGACTTAGTTTTTCATCATTAACTAAAAAATATTCATAAGAAACCGTATAGGGTTCTTCGGGATCAACATCATTCCAAGTTGTATCAAGATGATACCAATCGTCATCGATACTGACTAAGTTCCAAGCATGTAGTTGATCCTCGCTATAGCCATAAACATATTTCGCATCAAGATCAGACGCTAAAAACAGACGATAAGCAAGTAATGCATAAGCCTGACATACCGCAGTTTCTTCACTAATTAATTCAAAAACAGACTGGCCCTCAGTAGAGCCTTGTTCTGTATACGTTGCTAACTGTACAACATAATCATTAATCGTTTTAGCACGTTCAAAATCTGTCATTTCTTTCGTGATATACTGATCTGCAAACTCTTCCACATATTGATTGACCTTTTGCTCCTTCTTAGCATCTGTGAGGTAATCAATCGACAATTCAACTAAATAGCCATCATCTGTTTCCCATGCTGTCCATTCATAGGTAAGGAAATAACCTGCTGTATACGGATCTACAAAAGTAATCAAGCTATTTAAATCATTTAGTTGTACTTCAAAATCCTCGAAATCGAGCTTTCCTGTATAAGGAACTTCAAAGTGCTGTTCAAATTTAGCTACTTGTTTTTCAACCCTTTTTGTAAATTGTAGTAAAGCAGGATCATCCTTAAATAGCGTTGTTGAGAATAATTCCGAAGGTGAAAAAGATTCGGATAGTGCTTTATTTTCTGGCTTTTTCACATCGTTTTTTGTTTCTTCAGCTAAGGTCTCTGTTGTTACATCATCTTCTTCAAGTAGTATATTAATTGCTTTTGAGCATGCTGTCACAAAGGGAATCATACAGCATAATAAAAGCAGCATTATTATTTTTTTGTTCAAAACTTCTTTCCTCCAAAAAAATCTTTTTTTACCATTATAAGATAATTTGGAAGCGTGTGACATCCACTAATAGTAGTAAAAGGTGACAAGTAGACGTGCATAAAGCGGAAAATTCCTACTAAACATAAAGCTAAGTTTGTCATGGCAACCTTTTTTTGTTATAATATAGTCTGTTGTGATGTTTCAAAGTTCGGGAGGTGCAGTGAATGCATACAGTAGTATTAGTTTCATTAGTTATCGTATCATTAGCGTTAATCGTTGTGGTATTACTTCAATCTAGTAAAAGTGCAGGCTTATCAGGTGCCATCTCGGGTGGAGCTGAGCAACTATTTGGAAAGCAAAAAGCACGTGGTATGGATTTAATCCTTCACCGTGCAACAATTGTGTTAGCAATCCTATTCTTTATTTTAGCAATCGCTATTACAAAAATCTAATAGTTGAAGATATTTCGCCTAACCAAATTGGTTGGGCGTTTTCTTTTATCATTACCTAATGGTAAATTCTCTCTCCATAGCAAAAAATGAATTGTAACCCAATAGCCAAATGTCATTCACTAAGGCATAAGCGAGGTGGCGATAATGGGTATAGTATGTATGAGTGTTTCAGGAGGAAGGAGTACTTACAATGAATAAATCATTATCACAGCCATTTTTCTTTCAAGCAGGTCCACGTGCCGTTTTATTATTACATGGCTTTA
The DNA here is from genome assembly GCF_009724685.1 of Lysinibacillus cavernae. Taxonomy (GTDB): domain Bacteria; phylum Bacillota; class Bacilli; order Bacillales_A; family Planococcaceae; genus Lysinibacillus; species Lysinibacillus cavernae. Next base: position 149,305 of record NZ_WMEF01000001.1, on the reverse strand, counting down.
CAGGAAGCTCGGCAGACGTGCGAATGCTTGGTAGATTTTTAGAGAAAAAAGGGTATACTACATTAGCACCTCACTATAAAGGTCACGGTGTGGAACCGGAAGAACTAATCACAACAGGTCCAGCTGATTGGTGGCAGGATGTCGTAGCTGCCTACAAACAGTTACAGGAAGCTGGCTATCAGGAAATTGCCGTTGCTGGCCTCTCACTAGGCGGTGTGATGGCATTAAACGTAGCATTAAATAACCCTGTTAAAGGCATTGTCACAATGTGTGCCCCTATGACTATGCGTACAACAGATGTCATGTTCGAGGGTGTTTTAAAATATGCTAGAGACTATAAAAAATTCCAAGGTAAACAGCAAGAACAAATCGTCACAGAGGTTGCACGTATTGCTGAAAAAGGCATGCCATCTCTTCAGGAGCTTCGTGCATTTATTGCACGTACACGTCAAGAAATTGACATGATTTATGCCCCTATTTTTGTTGTACAAGCTACAAATGATGAAGTAATAGAGACAGAATCTGCCAACATTATATATAATCAAACTGAGTCACTTGATAAGCACATCAAGTGGTATGAAAACTCAAAACATGTTATTACATTAGATCAAGAAAAAGATCAATTACATGAAGATATTTATCGCTTTTTAGAAAGCCTAAATTGGGCACAATAAATTATAAATAGGATTTTCTCATGAAGGAGGGAATATGTATGAAAGACCAAAAAGATACACTACAAAGTCGTTTACTCGATTTTTTCGGTCAAGATGAGTATAAACCATTAACTGTCGGAGAAATTGAGGATGAATTCGGCTTTGAGGATGCTGAGGAATTTAAAGAGCTTGTTAAAACGCTTGTTCGCATGGAAGGGCAAGGCTTAGTTGTGCGTTCTCGCTCGAATCGTTATGGCTTACCGGAGCGGATGAATTTACTTAGAGGTAAATTTATTGGGCATGCGAAGGGCTTTGGTTTCGTGTCACCTGATATTGAAGGCATGGATGATGTGTTCATCCCGCCACATGAAATTAACGGTGCAATTAATGGAGATATCGTTTTGATTCGTGTCTTAAAAGAATCATTCGGGGATCGCCGAGAAGGAACTGTAACAAAGGTCGTTGAGCGTGGTCAAACAAGCTTTGTCGGCACATTCCAGGCAAATCGTGGCTTTGGCTTTGTTGTCTTAGACGATAAAAAGCTACCAATGGATATCTTTATCGCTAAAGGTGATACATTAGGTGCTGTCGAGGGACACAAGGTTGTTGTTGAGGTTGCAACATGGCCTGAAGATTTAAAATCTGCTACAGGCTATATTACGAAAATTTTAGGGCATAAAAATGATCCCGGTGTAGACATTTTATCGATCTTATATAAGCATGACATTCCACCTGAATTCCCAGATGAAGTCATCGCTGCTGCACAACGAGTACCAGATGAAATTACCGAGGCTGATTTAGTTGGCCGCCGTGATTTACGACATGAAACGATTGTGACGATTGATGGTGCTGATGCAAAGGACTTGGATGATGCAGTAACCGTAATTAAAAATGTAGATGGTACTTATAAGCTTGGCGTACATATTGCAGATGTTAGTTATTATGTAACGCAAGGCTCAGTTATTGATATTGAAGCTTACGACCGTGCGACAAGTGTCTACTTAACAGACCGTGTCATTCCAATGATCCCACATCGTTTATCAAATGGCATTTGTTCATTAAACCCACAGGTTGACCGTTTAACCCTATCCTGTGAAATGATTATTGATGCTAGTGGGAATGTGATTTCACATGAAATTTTCCAAAGTGTTATTAAAACGACAGAGCGTATGACCTATAAGGACGTTTATAAAATTTTAGAGGAGCAGGATGAAGCGTTAATGGAACGCTACGAGCCACTTGTTCCAATGTTTAAAAACATGGCTGAGCTGTCTAACATTTTACGTCGTAAACGTGAATCACGAGGGGCGATTGACTTTGACTTTAAAGAATCCAAAGTGATCGTTAACGATGAAGGATGGCCAGTTGATATTGAAATACGTGAGCGTACTGTAGCAGAGAAATTAATTGAAGATTTCATGCTAGCTGCCAATGAAACAGTAGCAGAGCACTTCCACTGGATGAATGTACCGTTCCTATATCGTATTCACGAAGATCCAAAGCCAGAAAAGCTTCAACGCTTCTTTGAATTTGTCACGAATTTCGGTATTTTAATTAAAGGTACAGGTAATACCGTCCATCCTAAGGCGTTACAGGATGTATTGAAAGCAATTGAAGGTATGCCAGAAGAGCCTGTCATTTCAACGATGCTCTTACGCTCGATGCAACAGGCAAAATATTACCCTGAAAGCCTTGGTCACTTTGGCTTATCAACCGATTTCTATACACACTTCACATCACCAATTCGTCGTTATCCAGATTTAATCGTACACCGTTTAATTCGTACGTATTTAATTAATAAGGATACGTCTCGAGAAACGGTTGCACAGTGGAGTATGGCAATGGATGAAATTGCTGACCATACATCAGAGCGTGAACGTCGTGCTGTCGATGCAGAACGTGATACGGACGCCCTGAAAAAAGCACAATATATGTCCGATAAAATTGGTGAAGAATTCGAAGGAATCGTTTCATCTATTACAAACTTCGGAATTTTCGTGGAGCTGCCAAACACGATTGAAGGACTTGTCCATATTAGCAATATGACGGATGATTACTACCGTTTTGATGATCGTCAAATGATGATGATCGGTGAACGAACAAATCGTCAGTTCCGAATTGGTGATGAAGTGACAGTTCGTGTTGCGAATGTCATTATTGAGGAGTCATCCATTGATTTTGAAATCGTTGGAATGGTCACTTCATTTGGTCGAACACGCAAAGCAGCACCGACTGTTATCCACGCACGTAAAAATTATAACGATAACAAAGATGGACGAAGTCGCCGAAGCACACGCAGCGACGAGGAAAAAGGCGGACGTGGTGGCGGCAACCGTAGAGGCGGTCGCCAAGAGGAAGGCGGAAGTCGTGGTCCAAAACGCGGGGAACGCAGTGAAAGCGACCGTGACCCACGTGGACGCCGCAAAGATGACTCAAGCCCAGGCCCTAAAAAACATGTAAAACAAAAGCAAAAGTTTTATGAGGGCGTCGCAAAGAAAAACAAAAAGAAAAAAACAAAACGTAAATAAGCAGGAGCGAAAGCGTCCTTTGAAAGGATGCTTTCGCTGAAGCTCAACCTTTAAAGTAGAGGGTGAATCATATGGCAAAAGGTTCTGGAAAAGTATTAGCACAAAACAAAAAAGCTGGACACGATTACTTTATTGAGGACACAATCGAAGCAGGTATGGTCCTAACCGGGACAGAAATCAAATCCATTCGTGCAGGCAAGGCCCAACTAAAGGACTCCTATGTTCGAATTACCAATGGCGAAGCATGGATTAGCAACATGCATGTCAGCCCCTTCGATCAAGGAAACCGTTTCAATCACGACCCACTGCGCGCCCGCAAATTGCTACTCCATAAAAAGCAAATCGGCGAGCTAGTCGGTGCCGTGAAACGTGACGGCTACACAATCGTTCCATTGAAAATGTACATCAAAGACGGCTATGCCAAGCTATTAATCGGCGTCGGCAAAGGTAAAAAAGACTACGATAAACGCAACGACATGCGCAAAAAAGAAGCCAAACGCGAAATGGAACGTACCTTCAAATCCAAAAATCAAATTTAATAGATTCCGAGAAAGCTCACTATTATTGGTGAGCTTTTTGCTTTGGGGTTGGAGTGCCTGTTGCAGAGTGTAGTGAGGTGCTGACGAGGCGATAGAATGGCGGGAGTGACGGATAGAAATTGATGCGATGAATAGAATGGCGGAAGTGACGGATAGAGATTGAAATGTAGTGGATAATGGCGGAAGTGACGGATAGAGATTGAAATGTGGTGGATAGAACGGCGAAAGTGATGGATAGAACGACTAAAATGATGGATAGAAAGCTCAATCTGGCGGATAGCATAGGTGGCTAAGCCAATTTTTTCTACTATGGCGGGACACTTGAACTATTGCCAAATTTGTTTTATAATATGTATTACTGATTGCCAGATTTCATGGAAGCGTACTTTTAAGCTCCCACCGTACTAGAAGCAATTCTAGCTCTTTGTTTGAACGAGGCCCAACCGCTTCGCTTCATATATCAAGGGGACGTTACGGATTCGACAGGGATGGTTCAAGCTTTAGTCGCGCGTCGGAGGGCTCGGCTCCGTCATCAACGACAGTTATATAATAACTGGCAAACAACAAAACTTAGCTTTCGCAGCGTAAGCTCGTAAGCGCTCTGCCTCTCTATCGCCCATGTAGAGAACGTGGGGCCCAACTTTAGTGGGATACGGTCGGTGGTGCCATCTGAGTCACCGGCAAGAGATTTCCAGGTTAGCGTACAGGACGCCTGTTTGTCGGCATAATGTTACGTGAATCCCAAATAGGCAAACTACACGCGTAGAAGCTGAAGTATTGGAGTCTTTGGACGCGGGTTCGACTCCCGCCGTCTCCATTTTCTGAAATCGAATGATTTCAATGAGTGTCAAAACCCTTGATAATACAGGGTTTTGACACTTTTTTAATTTCATCCAATATCACCTGTTTTCAATCATATCTAGTCAATTTCTAGTCAAAACTCAGTCAAAAATTTAACCTTCTAAATAGCTCACAAACTTCTGTATAGCGCCTTCTTTGGCCTTTTTCGTGACGTGTGTATAAATGTCTAATGTAGTTTTTACGTCAGAATGGCCAAGTCGATCCTGAACTTCTTTAATGCTTGCACCTGCTTCAAATAGCAGAGAGCAGTGCGTATGGCGTAAACCATGTGGTGACACTTTCTTCAAAGTGTATTTGTTTTGAACACTATACATCCACTTCTGAACTTGACTAGGTTGGATAAAATCGTTTTTAGTATTACTAAACATCAATTGATTTTTCTTCAGAGTATTGATGCCTAACTGAATATATTGCTGCTTTTGAAGTATATTCCATTCTTTCAAGATCGATAAAGTTGTTTCATCTAATTTGATCGTGCGAGGTTTACCTGTCTTAGTGGTCTTCAAATAAAGCTGTGTTTGTTTACCACGTCCAATAGCTTTATTAATAGTTAACTCACTTTCCACAAAGTTCACATCATTCCATGTTAAAGCTAATGCCTCGCTTTTACGCATGCCTGTATAAGCAATTAAACGGAATAGAGAATATGCTTTATAGTTTAGGTGATCTTTTGCTTTCTCTAAAAATGAAATTAACTCTTCCTTCGTATAAAAGTTTTCATTTTCATCTTCAGTACTCTCCATAAAGGTTTTCTTAATTTTTGTCTCAACATGGGTGAAGGGATTTGTTTGAATAAAGCCATGCACAATAGCGAAATCCAATACTTTTTTAGCATAAGATTTAATTGTACGAGCTTTTTTAACTTTTGCGGCCCATTCATTGTAATGTTTTTGACAAATAGCGATCGTAATTTTCTCGATACGGTAACTGCCCATAGAAGGTAAGATATGATTTTTAAAGTAGCCGACTGTTTTAACGAAGGTACTTTCTTCAACTGTTTGTTCGTATTGGGTGATCCAAAGATCGTATACTTCCTGATATGTCTCTGTGCTTTTTTGTTTGTATATGCCTTCGGAGACTTGAAGTTTGATACGAGCTAAAGCAAGCTCAGCTTCTTTTTTTGTTTTAAAACCTCTACGGGTAGTACTGCGAGCTTTACCTGTAAGCTCGTCTACACCTAAATAAACTTGGAATTTATAAAACGTCTTACCATCTTTGTTTTCATAACTTTTAATGGGTGAAGAATTATTATTTGTCATAGTGATCCTCCTAATATCGATGCGGGGGCAAGATATAAAAAGAGGATTGGTCCTCACTGTTATAATATATAATTTAACTGAGGAAAAATCCGCTTGAAGTATTAAAAGCTATGCTCATCTAGGAAGCGGTCGATTTCTTTCTTTGATACGCGTTTGATACCGTCAATTTTGCATATTTTTAATCCTTTATGGGGGAATTTCATAAGGGTATTGTAGGAAACACCAGCATATTTTGCGGCTTCCTTCATACTCAGCCAATTTGAGGTACTTTGACTTGAAATTTGGTTGACTATGGCTGTTATTGCCTCTAAAATTTTGCCATTTAATTTATTTTCATTAAACTCCATTATTATCTTCTCCTTCATAATAATCAATTAATGTAATTCCAATGTAGCCATTTCGATTTTCATTGTTCATTCTAAATTTAGTTTTTTTAATATTAAATTGTGTGGTTAATAATTTTTGCATTTCAAATTGTGATGTTGGTATAAGACTGTATTTTTCACAATAAGCTTTATAAGCCGTGTACAAATCACTACTAAAGATTTTCTTATTATTAGAAAGTATACATTCATCATTTATGAAAGCTTGGCATGAATTTGAATTACGCTCGAATTGCAATAAAGTATCATCAATTAAGTTTGTATTTGTAAAGTTAAAGTTATTATTTTTCCATCTGATGAATCCCTGTACAGCCCATTGAGCAATAAAATCTATTTCCTTTACTAGTTTTTCAAATAACTGTGGATCTTGTTTCTCTTTTGGAATGGTGTTTAAAAAAGGGAAAATCTCTATTCTCTTTGAAAAAGCATTGTAGTTATCTGTACCTTTTATCTTTGGCAAGCTATTGCCAGCAAAAATTAATGCTGCTGAATTTATAAATTTGAAGGGCTGATTATATAGTGGTTTTGCAGTTAGGGAATCGCCACCAGTTAATTTTTTTATAATGTCTAATCTAGAAAGTGAAATTTCTTGCATTTCAGCACAAGTATTTAGTTTCATTCCATAGAGTTCGGCTAAATATTCAGGACGGTTTAATTGGTCGATACTAATAGAAGTATAGTATTTTGGTCCAATCATATACTCCAATAATTTCAAAATAATAGATTTACCAGAATCTTTAGGACCCAATAAAAAAGGGATGATTTTAATATTTCTCACTTCAGAAATTACGTAGCCAAACAATTCTTGTAACCTAGTTGCTAAAGCTGAATCATTTTTACTGATATCATCAATAAATTTAATGAAATAGGTACCTTTAGTTTCTTTCTTAATATAATCTGCATTAATAACAGATGTGATGAAATACTTTTGATCGTGGCTAAGTAACTTCTGTTTCTTAATGTGAAAAATACCATTTTTAAAGGCGATTAATTTTTGCTTTTTTTTCAAGTCTTTAGAAGAGTCTACAATTATTGATGTATCTGAAAGAATCCAACGATATATTTCGTGAATTAACCTAGAATTTATTTGTGATTTCAAATTTGGTGGAATATTTCTCCTTATAAAGTTATCTGCTCTTTCGGATGAAAGAGCGATATAATATGATTTTTTGTTATCCCAATAATGAGGTAAATTGTTTATTATCACAAAACTAAATTCGCTAATTATTAATTCAGCAATTTTATTAGCTGGTAAATGAGCATTTTTGTAATTACTTTTTACAGTTTTATTGTTTGTTTGAATAGTTGATAAGGAATGCAAGTATTCTTTGTTGTCATTGCCCTTGTGGGTAATGTTGGAAAATAGTTCGTTTATATCAGTATTTGTTTGAATAGTTGATAAGGAATGCAAGTATTCTTTGTTATCATTATTTTTATGGGTTATATCTAGAAATAATTTGTCTATATCAGACGGGTTTATAGCCTGTTCATATTCAGCAAAAATATTGGTAGTATCATTCGACTTGTTCAATTCGGGATTAACCCTTCTCATGGTAATGTTTTCAGGGCGATAGTTATTAAAAATGTCATTTTTAGACATTTTTTGCATCTCCTTTGATAACCTTCCAATTTATAATACCTTTTGAATGAAGAAGGGTTTTGATAAATAATTCACCAATCCTTTGCTTACCACTTATTTTCTGGATGCAATCATTTTCATTGTTAAAGTAATATGAAGATAAATATTCGTAGTTTTCATCGGCAAAATAAATAAATATACTTTCTATAGTGTCTTCATAGACACATTTAAGTTTCGAACTTTGTAATGACAAGATAAAGGAATTAAATAAAGCGTTAATTCTTTTTGGAGCATAGTTTTCTAATTCAAAAGTTATTATACATTTAGAATTAAAATCTATTTTAAGGTTTTCACAATGATTAATAGATACATTTTTAAAGTATCCCTTAGATAAAAAGTAATTTTCACTATTTATAATTATAAGCGCACTTTCAGGGATGTTGATGGACGTATGATTAATCAATTTCTTTTCCGTACTGTCAATAATTAACGAGAAGAATTTCTCGTCATTTGCAATGCTTTTGTCATACATTTCTTTGCTTTGATTGATTATTTTTTCTGTATTCATCTTTAAATTCTCCTCTGTAACTAAAATTGTTCCGCGCGGTGTCTTTATAATTTATCTTAATTAAAGATATTGGTCATACTTAGCTTTACGGATTTATTCAAAAAAAATATAGATAAAATGGGAAATTAAAATTTGATAAATTAATAATGGTTTTAAATGTTCCAAGTGTTCCAAGTGCTTAGCGAAAAACTTCTTTATATTCCAAAATCGTATTAATTGATAAAATGAATAATAAGAAATAAAAATTCTAAGAATAATTAGAACACTTGGAACATAGAGGGAGTGTAGTCTGCAATGTTTATTGATATAGATGAAAAAATTGCTAATTTAAATTCAGTAATAAAGTTAATGGATACCGAAAATTCGAAGTATATTTTTTCAGAAATTATGGATAATGTAATCGAAGTGAAAATAAATAAAAAACTTACAAATCCTTTAGTACATATTGAAGATGATTATGAACTTTTTTTGGATAACCTAATTGTGGAGGAAGATGAAGTATTACAAATATTTATCGAAAGAAATAAAGTGGGTAACAAAGAAGACATACAAAGATCCAGAGATAAATTATTAAAAGAAGCAGAGAGTTTTGAATTTGGTGGAGTTAGTAATTACTTATATGAAGAGATTGATGATGATTTACTACAGAAGTCTGACTTACTATATCGTTTGGAATTGAATTACTCTTATAATTTAGAAGAGATAGATATTATTGCTGCAATAATATTGGATTTATTAATTGAGCTTTTTGTTGAGGAAATAGAATCTTTTGATAATCAAAAACAAAAAGGAATATTAATACAAGATACTATACAAGAGCTATTATTCTTAAACGCAAGTGATTTAATAGAGTCTGTTAAATTTTCAGATAGTTATGAATATGAGTTATTTGAAAAAGGAAAAGCTATAAATATAGAAAAAATTATAGAACAAATTGAAATGCATTATGATCATATTAGTAATAAATTTAAAGTTCCAAAACATTTAATAGGTGTATATACTTATTGTCTAATGTTAAATTCAAGATGGATAGACACCAACGGAAAAATTTTGAATCAAAAAGTACTTAATTTAAAAAATTCGAAAAATAAATATGTTAATAATGAGGAAAGTAAAAAATATTACTCTACCTTACACAATAATTTCCGAGTTTTTTGTGAAGTTTTAAATGATTTTCCAATCAGCGAAAATAATATATCTGCGAATGTATTTCTATTCAACAAATATTCTAATTTATTCGATATCTTCTTGTTAATTGAAACTTCATTTAAATTTGCAACAGGAGATTTAAGTGAAAATAAAAAACATTTTATAAAAGCTGAGAATGAAAACTTTATTGAGATATTAAAAATTCCCGGAATGTTGAATTTGAAAAGAACGATACAACACTCAAAATATGAGAAATTTATTGAAGAGCCACTGCATATCGAATATTTAAAAAGGCTAATATCTTCGATTAGAGCCAGTATCTTAAGCACTTTAAAAACAAAATATAATGAGAATTATAGAGTGGAGATTATCCAATTAATTGAAAAACTCGACCCATATAGTACTTGGATTGAAAAAATAAATGATTATGAATGGTTTAACTTTAATAATGAAAAAAAAGGGGAATTTGCAAAGATCTTTTCAGTATATTGTAAAGTCATTTATGACAAAATAGTGCGAAATGAAAAAGAAATTAATAAAATAAAATAGCAGATAAAATAGCCTATTTTATGATTTTGAAGTGTTATCATCTATGAACAGATTGAATACAAATCGGTCAATTTAAAGTGTGTAAGCAAAGTATTAAAACTATTCGTAATATTCTTGACTAAAAAGATAATAAATCATTTTTATCTTGAAGTGAGTGAATTTTCCTGTCTTACTAATTCTAGAATGGAGGAAGAAGATTGATAGGTGCCATCTAAATATTGTTCGGCATTTACCAAGATACTTGGATTATATAGATTTAATAAGAAATAGAACTTAGAAAATTAAAAGGGAGGGGGCTGTCCCATAAGTCCATTTTGGAATAAAATCATATAAATCAAAAGGCAGAGATGTTTTTAATTCAACGTTTCTGCCTTTTGATTTTTATTCATAAATCGGTTTTCTGGGACAGCCCCATTCTTATAGATGAAATCTAATTCGAATCAGTGTCATCTCTCAATAACTCAGTTAACACAGCGACAACAATAGGCAGTAAGATTTTAATCATTTAAAACACCTCTTTAATTGATATATCCACTCTCTTTTAAAGAAAGAAATGAATCTTCACAAATAATCAGATGATCTAATAATTCAATGCCAATGATATTACTGGCTTCTTTAAGTCGATTAGTCACCTCTATATCTTCAGCGCTAGGGATTGCCACATTGCTTGGATGATTATGTGCAACAATTATAGAAGCAGCATTACTTAAAATAGCACTTTTCACCACCTCACGTGGATGTACAATACTTGCATTTATACTACCTATATGAACAGTTTGAATACATGTAGGCTGATTTTTAGTATCTAAACATAAAACAACAAAATGTTCTCGATCATTATCCCCTAAGAAATCCCTAATTATTTCATAAGCATTTTGCGGGGAGCGGATTTTGCGATCTTTGTACATAATGCTCCTTTCTCGAATTAATTTAATTTGTACGATATTTATCCGTTTTGCATGGGAGATTTTTTTATCATCCATTTTATTCAACCCTTTCCAAATTAATAAAAAGACGCAGAGTGATTATTACAATCACTCTGCGTCTTTCTATTAAAATAATATATATTTATTTTTTAATATAATACTAAAAATATAGATTGTCTTTACAATTTCACTAGTATTGTCAATACGGTATTGGATAGGTAATACACCATTAAAGTATTGACAATACATTTAAAGTGAAATAAAATGTATTTAAAATACAAAAATGTTTTGATAAAACAAGGAGGTTTTTAAATGAAAAAAAATTACGTATTAATAGATGAAATCATGCAGCATGCAAGCCAAGTTCCTTTTGAATGTCAAGAAAAAATCCTTGATATTTTGCGTGGTATGGCATTCACAAAAAAATGTTTAAAGAAAGAAATTGCGCATATAGGCGAAAATAAAGAACTAGATGAGAATCAACATAGCAAATAATTTAAAAGTTTTATTTTTAAATATCTATATTCTTACATCACGTTAAAATTAAAGGACTAAAATACTAAAATGGCTATTTTGCCTTTGCTATAATATTAGCTTATTTGATTGGTGGTGAAACATATGGCATTTCCTGAAGCTCTGGTTCTTATTTTGACTATAGTATTATTTTTATTATTCTATATAGGCTATCACAAGATATTCCAAGTAACTTATTTCAATGGGCTATCCTTTGTATATCTTATATTCATATGTGGTGCTCTAGCTTTTATTGCATCTATCCTTATAGTTTCAAAAGTATTAAATTTAGCATAAATTCATCTAAAAAAGGACTTATTATACAAATGACTTTAAGTCCTTTTTGTATGCATTGATATTCATCTTTTAATATTAGTAAAAGTAATCAGGTCGATTTTATTAGTCTTATAAATTTTACGTAATTACTAAAAAATGTATTGGAAGTACTGTGTAATGTATTGTCAAAACTTTAATGTATTGACAATACTTTTTTTGTCATGGTAATCTTCTTTTAAAAGGCGGTGAATAGATTGTCACTTGGTGAAAGATTAAAAAAAGCTCGAAAGTCTAAAGGGTTTACTCAGGAAAAACTGGCTGAAATGATTGGTACATCGCGAGGTGTTATAACTAATTTAGAACACGATAAAATTGAAACCCCGCAACCATTGATTATTAATGCTTTATGCGATTTTTTGGAAATAAATCAAGGGTGGTTGTTGCATGACATTGGTGAAATGAATAATATTGAAGTTTTAAAAAGTGAAAAAATATTATCAGAAATTTACAACTTAGTAAAAGAACTATCTGAAGAAGAGCAATTGTACATTCTTGATGTGATTAAATCTTACAGAAAACATATAAAGAAAAGTTAAGGGAAAAAACTTAAATTATACATTATAAAGTAATTGGATCCTTTAAATTGAATACCATTTGCCTTTTTATAAACACTATTGCTTTTTTCGAGCATTATGAACTGTTTTAAATCTATATTATTATAGTGAAATAAAAAACCTCAATTCTTTTAATGAATTGAGGTTTTTTATTGGAATAAATAGAATCATATGGGGGGAAGCCTTTTAGGGAAGACAGTTTATTTAATTTTATTCAAATCAATTCAAAGACAAATTTATCTTCATAGAAGATGTAAAGAAAGATTTGGGGGGAAGTTAAAATATTTAATTTCAGTTTGTCTTTATAAAAATCTTTACTCAAATCACATTCAAAAATAAAATCTATGTCGATCTAAATATTAATTTTTCATAGAAATTTATTATATAATGGACATAGCATTTAGGATAGGCGGGTGAAATAATTTGAAGGGTATAGATATTAAAAAAGCAAATTTACTTTATCCATCACCTAGCGGATTAAATATTTATTTAAGTGAGAATAAATTAAATGTTGAAGAAGGTACACCTTTCTCGCATCTAATTTATGAAAATTATCAATTTGCCTTTTTAATTACTTTAAATGAAGGAGTTAGTATTACAGAAAAAGAAGATGGCACTTTGTCTGTAATGAAAAAATTTCTTCTTAAGGAATTTAATATTCCCTTAAATCAACAGTATATATTTGAGTGGGATAATAATATCTATGAGAAAGGAATTCATTATTTGGTTGAGACAAGTGGAGATTCTTGTTCCTTTTTATTATTAAAGTTAGATAATGCCAAATACTTTATCGTTCCAACATCTATTTCAGGGAAAAATTGGCGCGATATTATAGGATAAGTATTTATGCTACTATCTTTTGATGTATGTTAAAATGAGTTTTTACTAGGAGGTATTATCTTGTCTAATGTTGATTATAGTAAATTTATTAAAGATAAAAGATTTCGATTGGATATGACATTGAAGGAGTTTGCTGATGCACTTAATTTTCCTAAAAATGGAGATAAAATGTTACGAAGTTGGGAAAATGGAGAACTTAAACCCGAAGAGCTATATTTTAAAAAGATTGTAGAATATCCAGAACAACCACCTTTCCCAAATCCTGAGTTATCTCAAGCAAATTTTAAAATAATTGATCTTTTTGCTGGTATTGGTGGTATCCGTCTTGCTTTCCAAAAGTTCGGAGGATATACAGTTTTTTCATCAGAATGGGATAAGTTTGCGCAAAAAACATATAAAGCTAATTTCGGTGAGACACCTCATGGTGATATCACATTAATTGATGAAAAGGATATACCTGATCATGATATACTTTTAGCCGGATTCCCATGTCAGCCTTTTTCACAGGCTGGACTGAAACAAGGGTTTGATGATACCAGAGGAACCCTGTTCTTTGATATAGCAAGGATAATAAAAGAAAAAAGGCCCGCTGCATTTTTACTTGAAAATGTAAAACAATTAAGAGGACATGATAAAGGAAGAACAATAGAAGTAATTAGAAACACCCTACATGAACTTGATTACTCAGTTCATATTGAAGTATTAGCTGCAAGAGATTTTGGTGTACCTCAAAATAGAGAAAGAATTTTTATTGTTGGATTTGATAATAGAAGAGATGGCGCTCTGGTACCATTTGAGTTTCCCAAACCATCTGGAATAGAGACTAAAGTGGGTAACATTCTTGAACAGTTTGTAGATGAAAAATTTACTATTTCAGATAAACTCTACGAAGGTCATTTACGAAGAAAAGAAATGCATAAGAAAAAGGGAAATGGTTTTGGTTTCTCTTTATTTAATGAAGATAGTGCATATACAAATACAATAAGTGCACGATATTATAAAGATGGTAGTGAAATTCTTATTGATCGGGGACCTGGAAAAAATCCTAGAAAATTAACACCAAGAGAGTGTGCGCGTTTACAAGGTTTTCCTGATAACTATTTAATTCCTGTTTCAAATTCTCAGGCTTATAAACAATTTGGAAATTCAGTTACTGTACCAGTTATCGAAGCAATTGCGAAAAATATGCTATTAGCAATGGATCTGTTAAATATTATTACAATAGAGAATAAATCTGATAACATAATAAATTTTGTTAATGCTTAACGAGAAATTTAATGATATTAAATCTTAAAATTTTCATTGATATAGTTTACCTTGTAAAAACAGAAAATGACCTATAGGTCATTTTCTGTTTTAATTATTATGAACAAATTCATCAAACGTTATAATTTTCCTCTTTATTAATTCTGCGTTTAGTTTATCATTTTCAATTAAAACATATCCAGAAAATTCGTCTACTAAAGTCCATTTATTTGAAATTAATTTATAAATTTTTTTTGGAACATCATATTCGAGTACGCAAATAAACTGAATATTATAACTCAAATAAGGCTGTATTAGTCTGTCAAAATCTTTTACAACAATATCATTATCTATATATATATTCAAACTTTTTGAGTTAGCTAATCCAACACAAGTGTTTTTTAGTTTACATCCATAGCAGGCAAGTGGATTTATTCCTCGGAGAGTTTTATTACCGATGACACCATATCTTTGACACCATAATACGTCAAAAAAGTCTCTCATATTAGTTTTATTGGATTGACTTGCTAGCCATATAACCCTTTCCATTTTTCCTAAACCATCGAACAATGTATAAAAATCTGTTCTTGAATTAATTCCTAATGGAAATTTATAAAATGTTTCTATCCAAGTATCAACAGGTATTATTTCTTCTTTTCCGAAACCTTGTTGTAAAAAACAAGCCATTACTTTTTCTGAATATCCCTTTAAATTACTTCCTTTATCATAGAATTCCATAAAGAATTCCTTTGTCCAAGTGCGGTAATCAGTATATTTTATATTTAAATAAGCACTAATAAAAAAAGCTGCTCTCCATGCATGTCGATTAAATGCATCGACTAGCATTTCTATATAATACTTATCTTCAAGGTTAATTTTCCCTTCATCTAATAATCTCCTAGAAACACTGTTGATAAAATCCTCTTTATTTTGTTTCCAAGCTTTAGACATCACTTTAAATGTAGTATTTTGAATTGTATAATTCTTAGAAAATTCAGTTTCAAAGACTTTACTCATCGCAATATATAACTTGTTGAATTTATTAAAATCAGAGAAATCTGACCTTAGAGTATCATCATAGTTAGGAATAATATAGTATTCTAAATGACTCCATTCTTGAGGAAATAATACTTCTTCCCCAAAAGCACTCATAAAATTATAGAGCATCCTCATTTCACTTTGTCTTCCGGTTTTAGGTTGCCATGCAGAAACAAACCGTACTATAGAATATATTTCTTCATAATATCTTCCAAATGGAATTGATTCCCCATATGATTTTTCAATATATTGCCATAAGTCAATCATTATTCTTTCAAATTGTGTATTTGATTTACAGCATTCTATTATATCTTTCTTAGAAATTTTTTTGGAAAACCCTATTCTCTCCATTATTTCTCTTTCTAATATTTCATTAATTAAAGTATTGAAAGCTCTATTAGAAAGGACAGTAAATTCTGCGTCACAATATTTCCCTGAAAAATAAAAGTTTACACTAACAGGACAAGCTATTAATCTTTCTCCTTGAAATTTAGTATGTATATACATTATAGGAAATTGTGGTAAATCAGGATAATAAATCTCTATCTTTGGAATCCATTGTATTGGGATCCCCTTTATTGTGATTTTTCCTTCATGAAATAATTTAAACATAAAAAAATTCCTCCAAAATCTTATGAAAACATTAGTAATTTATGGTTATAATAATATCATAGTTAATGTTCATACAACTTATTTATTTGATTTCGGAATTTTATGGTTAATAAATAGTTGTTATATAATACGGAGTGATAACAATGAAAAAAGTTCAAAAATTTGCGGCAGAATTTCAAAAAGAAATGCAATGGGATATACAAACTTCAGAATATGAAAAAAGTAGGTCCTCTCTACTTAATAACTATATGCTATTAACAACTGAAGTGTCTGAAGTAGCAGAGGAATTTCGAAGAGCATTTAATATTACTAATAAATATATAAATGATGGAATAAGAAAGGATCAAGCATTTAAATTAGCCAAGGATATAGTTAAAGAAGACATTGGAAAAGAGTTAGCAGATTGTATCGCGTATATATGTAAATTTGCTAATTTTTTTGAGATAGATCTTGAAGACAGCTTTTATAAAAAGATGAATGAAATAAAAAATCGAGATAATAAAGATATTTCATATTCAAGAAAATAAAAAGGGACTAAGAAGAAATGAAAAAAATAAAATTTGACCTTGAAAGTAATGAATTAAAGGTACTTAAAGAAGTTGACCCTCAATTGGCAAAGCTAATATTACTAATTGGCGAAAATAGTTTGGATTTAAAAGAAGACCGATTTTCAGCATTAGTACGTTCTATTATAGGGCAACAGTTATCTGTTAAAGCAGCGTCTACTATCTCATCGAGATTCTTTAACATAGTAAATAATCAAGTTAATCCTTTTACAATAGAAAATATTAATGATGAAACTTTACGAGAAGTAGGTATTTCAAAACAGAAAGTTTCATATATCAGAGATCTTTGTTTAAAAGTACAGTCGCAAGAAGTAAATCTTTTAATACTAGATAATTTACCAGATACAGAAGTAATACAAATTTTAACTAAAGTAAAAGGGATAGGATTATGGACTGCTGAAATGTTTCTAATATTTTCACTTGGAAGAAAAAATATTTTATCACTTGGTGATGTTGGATTACAGAGAGCAAGTAGATGGCTTTATGGTAATAAAAATATTAATGATAATAAACTAGTTTTGAAAGAAAAAGGTGAATATTGGAAGCCTTATTGTTCTATAGCCTCCTTATATTTGTGGGATGCTATTGATTATGGATTTGTAGATAATTATGAAAATATCGATGAGGTATTAAAAGCAATGAATGTAAAACTTTAATAAAAAGTATACTAAATAATTAGTTTATTATATACATAATAGAAAAGGTAGAAAAGTGCTAATGAACGCTTCCGTAATAAATCCTTAAGCCCTGATTAAGGGTCCTTTTTTAATGTCGATGTTATTTTCTTTTCCTCGTTAGCCTTTTTTACTTTTTGTTAATACTGCTTTTTAAAAGTATAGACATTTGAAAACTTAGGTTATTATACTCACTGATTTTTAGGGTAAATATAGGATGAAATATGGTAATATGGTATTATTGTTAATAATAGAAAATAGTATTATATATTCAATGTCTAGAAATGAAATAATGCTATGACTATTTAAACAACATTCTTTGATTTATTTAAAATCATAAGGGAGAGAGTTATATGACAACTAAGGAACAGATAATTAAATTATTTAGGCAAAATGTAAAGGGGAAATATCCTGATATAAGTGGGACAAATATTAATCATGATGGAAATAAAGGTCATTGGCTAGAGAAGCAATTTGGAGTTAGTGCTAATGGTGATAACCGTGCAGACCTTTATGGGTATGAGCTTAAAAATGAAACTACTTCTAAAACTACTTTTGGTGATTGGTCGGCTAATAGATATATTTTTAATGATCCTAATTTTTCGCATGTTTTTAAAGAAAGAAGAGCGATAGATAGAAGAGATCATTTTTTAAAAATATTTGGGAAACCAAATATAGAAAAGAATGGTCGATATTCTTGGTCCGGAGAGCCATGTCCTAAAATTGATAAATTCAATAAATTTGGTCAAAAATTGGAGATTACCCCTAAGAAAGATATAATAGCTATTTATGATTTTAGCAAAGATGAAAGAGAAGATAAGTTTAATATTGTTCCAGATTCATTTCGAAATGGAATAGTAATATTAGCTATATGGTTTGGTGAAGTATCACCGAGTCAAAAACGAAGTGATAAATGTTTGAAAGCCAAACTTGAAGATAAATTTAATGATAAAGGTTGGTTTACATGTAAAAAAGGTTTAGATGGGGCTTATCATGAAATATGCTTTGGTGAACCATTTAGTTATGATTTATGGATTAAACTTGTTGAAAAAGGGATTGTATTTTTTGATAGTGGCATGTATGAAGGAAATGCAAGACCTTATTCTCAATGGAGAGCAAATAATTCATATTGGGATAGTTTAATTGTAGATAGATATGAATAAAATGATCATTGTTTCTTAGTTGAATTATATTTTTTTGAAAAATATGATCATAAATTATGAAGGACATGAACTAGAGAGCTTTTAATGTAAAAGAGCGCAAGAGCGCTCTTTTTTGTTCATTGCTTCTTATTGACTGTAAGTTATTTAATTATATTTATTTGATAAAAGAAAGGGTGGTATAAATAACATTGATAAATAAGGATACTTTTGCTGAGTGGTTAGAAATCCATGCTGAATTAAAACCTTACTCCATTGAGAGATATTCTAATGCAATTAATATAATCTCATCAGAATTGGATAATTACGGATTACGAAAAGAGGATTTGTTTAATCAAACTAATACAGATATTATTGATACAATTCTTAATAATGTAGAATTTAAAAAGAAGAATGATAAAGGAAATAGAATGTATAGTGCTGCTTTAAAGTATTTAAAAAAATACATTGAGTTTAACGATGACATGGAGTTACAAGTTGAGCTATTTAGAGAGGAACAAGAATTTGAAAAGTACCTTATAGAAGATATTTCAGATGCTAGTAAGTTGAAAATTGAAGATAAGCCATTAGGAAAAGCTAGCTTCAAACTCTTAAATAGCAAAAAGATATGGTGTAGAAATCCTAGATATGCAAGTGAGGCTGTGGCTGATGCAAACTATTTGTGTGAGTTTGATAATAAACACAAGCAGTTTATTTCTAAGTTTAGTGGAAAAAATTATGTAGAGGCCCATCATCTTATACCTATGCGGTATCAGGGACAGTTTGATCATAGCCTAGACATCCATGCTAATATAGTTTCAATATGTCTAGTTTGTCATAAGAAAATCCATTTTGGATTATTTAGGGATAAAAAGGTGATATTAGATAAACTATTCAACAGCAGAAAAGATAGACTGGTTGATGGAGGGATAACTATAGATATAAACCAGCTTTATAACTTTTATCAGGACTAAAATGCGTTAGTATTTACCAGATCTACCTTACTAGTGGTTTATCCTATAGAAGATTAATTTACTTGATAGGAATTTAATTAATAACTTGGAGAAAAGGGATAATGGCTATAATTGTAAGTAGGGAAGCATATGACAAAACAATAAAAACATATATAAATGCAAATATTGCGAAATATAAATTTTATTATATATTTTTTAGTATTCAACTAGTGTTATTTGTATCAAACTTATTTGTATCAAATTTACCTTATTTATTTCTAAATGAGAATCAAATTCTTTATATATACTCAACTTCAGCACAAGTAATAGCTGGGCTTTATGGATTAACATTAACTGGGTATATTTTTTTTAATGATAAACTAAGTAAATTGGCTGAAAATGATGAGTCGTATTATGATGTAGTTGAAAAACTAAAGGGCCAATATTTTAGACAAATAATCGTACTAGGCATAGGATGTATTCTAGGTATTGTAATGTCATTACTTACTTTGAATTCATTATTTAATATTAACTCTCAAAATATGTACTCTTTTATACTTAATCAAACAATGATTACTGTATTAACTGAAATAGTTTCAATAGTTTTATTCAGCTGGAGTATGGCTAATCCGAGAAGTATAGAGAAAGCTAATCAAAGTTTGTTAAGAGATAATAAATATAGTCGTGAACAAAAGGGGAATTTAGAAGAGTTTTTAAAAAATTATAATTCTATTGAAAATAACATCATTCTGTTGGGGGAGAAATTTAATTTTAAAGAAATTGTATATAATAATTATTCCAATAAAAATAGAAGAAATTTCAAACCAAATATTATGAGTTCTTTAAAAATCCTTGGTTCATTAAATGTCATTGACGAAGATCTATCTAATGAAATTAATGAATTAAGAAAATACCGTAACTCTATTGTTCATTCTGATAAACCATCCGTAAGTAAAGATGCAGTTGAAAAGACTAAAAGTATTAATATGATTATAAATGCTATTGTATCTAAGTATAAAAAAATTTAAAGAAAAAGGAACTTACTTTAGTTCCAACTTAAAGCATCATGAGAATAAATTAAGTTATATAACTAGATTTAGGTCAAAAGTTAACTTTTAGTATTATGAATTCTATAAATACCTTTATTCATAATTGATTAAAAGAAGAGATTAAGTCGTCGAAATTTTTATTTTTAAATATAATCAAAAACATAGTCAAAAAATAAATTGCCCCCGCAGACCTTGGTATTACGTCATTCTGAGACGGTTGGTTCAACTCCCGCCGTCTCCATACATAAAGTGAGTGCAAATGCAGTCATATTGTGATCTTAAGTATATTTTTGCCGTGTTGGCAAAGATATACTTAATTTTATTATTGGCAAGATTATACTTAATAATTAAACCTGTTAAGGGGATTCATGTGCAAGTTGAAAAACCCTAGCCTAATGAACCACACCCCAATTGGAAGTGCAGTTTTGTTATGGTTAAATACACTACAGAAAATAAATTACAAACTGACCAGGTATTGATTGCTATCTGGTTCTAGGATCACGAACGATATGCATTACTTATCGAAGTATAAAAGTCTTGAAAAATAGGGTTACTTAGTGTTTTCGTAAGTGCAATGAATTTGACTGGAAGGTTTGAAGTATATGTTTCCAAAATAGTGACAGTTCCCGATTCAATTTCCTTTTTAATTCTCCCTGTCCCAATGATCCCAAGATATGGATGGTTGAGGACGGCGTTTTTAATTGTTTCATCACTATTACAGTATATAGTATTTGGAAAGTGCGTCCGCCTTTTTAGTATTTCAAAATTTATAAAGGGTGCTCGATGATCAAATAGAACCGGATATTTAGCTAGGTAATCTTCTGTTTGGTAAGTGTCATTTGCTACTTCACTCGAAGCAAACAGCACCAAGTCGTCATAATCAATGCATTGGTAAGAAAAATCGGAGTTTAAAGGTCTCCCATTCACAATAGCAAAATCCGCCTCATTAAAGAGTACCTTTTTTAGTGCATCATCACTACTGTTGACAGAATAAACCTCTATCAAAACATTTTGATTATTTTTTTGAAAGTTTACTATTTGTGGCAGAAAAAAACGTTCACAATGGTCATCCAATCCACAAACACGAATAATTTGTTTTTCCCCTTTAAACCCCTCTATTTTCCTTTGTAGAGTAAACAATTCATTTAAAATGTTTTTTGCATGATCATATAGAATTTCACCAACTTTCGTTAATTTTCTTCGATTGTCTACTTTCTCAAAAAGAGGTAAGCCCACCTCATTCTCTAGAAGCTGTAAATGTTTTGTCAAAGTAGGTTGTGAGTAATTAAGACGCATAGCTGCTTGTATTAGATTTTGTTCTTCTACTACTATTTGAAATGTTTGAAGATGTCTAATCTCCATTAAATAACAACCTTTCCTCTAAAGCTTTTTTTTATTTAATAACGATTATATTTCAATGGTTTAATTATTTTAATATTATCATTATTTTTAATATTTAAAATAGTAATATTGAATATTCTTTATTGGAATATCAGTGACCAAAAATCAGGATAAAATTATGAAAACGTTAAGAAATTTGAATATTCACTAAATTAAATTTCTGTTGGAAGGATGATTAAAACTTGATTGTTTTAAAGGTTGATTCATAGTAGGACAGGTTATTTTACAAACCAATAAGGAGTGTTACCTTTGAGTGTTGCCAAACCATTAAATGTAGAAGAAAGTTTTCAAAAGAAAAACAAGAAAAAAGGCGGGTTAAGTGCCTATGTTCTGATGTTTTTAATCATTGTAGCTATTACTCTGTTAACCTATGTGATACCTGCTGGTCATTACGAGAGATATGAGGAAAATGGCAGAACAATGATTGATCCTTCAAAATTTGAATTCATTGAAAACACACCTGTAGGGTTACTAGACATGTTTAACGCGTTTCACCAAGGTATGGTAAACGCCGCACCGATTATCCTGTTTGTTTTACTTTTTGGCGGTGCCCTTGGCATTATGCAAGCGACAGGAGCCATTGATTCTTTAATTAGATTTACTGTTCAAAAATTTGGGGCAAAGAAAAAATGGCTTATTCCGATTATGGTCCTCATGTTTTCATTGCTTGGTACTCTTATTGGATCGGCTGAGGACGCATTAGTCTATATTGCTATCATTGCTCCGATGGCTATTGCACTAGGCTTTGATGCGTTAACAGGCCTTGCAATTGTTGTTCTTGGGATGCTAGGAGCTGGATTTACTGCAGGAATTACGAATCCTTTTTCAATTGGTGTTGCTCAAACAATTGCTGAACTACCTATGTACTCAGGAATTGGCTTACGTATAGCCCTTTACGTTGTATTCTATATTTTATCGGTTGTCTACATTTTGCGACATGTTAATAAAATTGAAAAAAATCCTGAACTAGCTGAGTACGGAAGGTTTAGTCCAACCGAAAGTATTGAGTTTGACAGTAATTACAAGTTAGGTAAAAGGCATTCAATTTCACTGTTAGTCTTTTTAGGCTGCTTTATTGCCCTGATCTACGGTGTTATTAGTCTTGGCTGGTATATCAGTGAAATTGTTGGCATTTTCTTACTAGGCGCCATTATTATGGGACTTATCGGAAAACTCTCTGGAAATGAAATGACAGATGCGTTTATAAAAGGGTGCTCTGAAATGGTTCCAGGTGCCATGATTATTGGTGTTGCAAGTACAATTCTCGTTGTTCTTACTTCCGGAGGTCTACTAGATACCATTTTATATGCTACCTCTAGTTTACTTGACAGCCTGCCACCTAGTGTTACAGCTATAGGAATAGGGGTTGCCAATTTCTTTATCCATTTCCTTGTGCCTTCCGGAAGCGGACATGCATCTTTGGTTATACCGATTATGGCTCCGTTGGCAGATCTAGTCGGTGTCACGAGGCAAACAGCTGTGTTTGCAACTGTAATGGGTGGTGGAGTTTCCAATTTAATTATTCCGACAAGTGGCTTGCTGCTTGCAGCCCTAGGTATGATGGGTATTTCTTATTCCAAATGGGTAAAATGGGTGTTGCCATATGTATTGATTCAGGCTGTGATTGTTGTGATCTTCTTAATCATTGCTCAAGCTATTAATTATGGTCCATTTTAATAGATAGAAAAAACATTAGTATAAAAATAATTTTCTAACGAGGTGAATGAATTGGATTATCGTGATACTCTATCAAAAATTATTGAAGAGAAACGACAAAAATTGATTGCTGTCAGTGATCAAATTTGGGGTTACGCAGAAACAGGCTTCGAAGAGTTTCAATCAGCAGAATTATTATGTAAAACTTTGGAAGAAGAAGGTTTTGCTGTAGAGAAAGGTGTAGGAAATATCGATACCGCCTTTATCGGCAGCTTTGGAACAGGGAAACCGATTATTGCTGTATTAGGTGAATTTGATGCCTTGTCTGGTTTAAGCCAAGTAGGAGGAGATACTAACTATAATCCTATTAAGACAGGTGGAAATGGCCATGGCTGCGGACATAATTTACTTGGTACAGGTGCATTAGCCGCGGCAATTGCGATCCGTTATTACTTAGAAGAAAACAACCTAGAAGGAACGGTTCGTTATTATGGTTGTCCTGGGGAAGAAATAGGCAGTGGTAAAACCTTTATGGTAAGAGAGGGATTATTTGATGATGTAGATTATGCCTTATGCTGGCATCCATGGTCTCGGAATGCCGTATGGTCTATGTCATCTCTTGCTTGTTATGAAGTTTCCTATAGATTCAGAGGAAAAAGTGCTCATGCCGCTGATAGCCCACATCTTGGAAGAAGTGCTCTTGATGCCGTTGAACTAATGAATGTTGGTGTAAACTATTTACGGGAACACATTATCCCTGAAGCAAGGGTTCATTACGCTATTACTAATTCCGGCGGAGTTTCACCAAATGTCGTTCAAGCAAATGCAGATGTATTATATTTTATTCGTGCACCACTTGTTTCTCAAACAGAAGATATCTATCAGCGCATTTGCGATATTGCAAGAGGTGCTGCTCTTATGACAGGTACACAAGTGGAAATAGACTTTGCTTCTGCTGCCGCTAATATATTGCCAAATAATACGTTAGAAAAAGTCTTATATGATAACTTTGTTGCCATAGGTGTTCCTCAGTATGATGAAAAGGAGCTACAATTTGCGAAGGCCATTCGGGCAACTCTATCTGACGTAGATAAAAGGGGAGATATTCAGGTTAATAAGGAACTAGAAGGAAAAGATTTAGCGGATGTCATTGATCCATTTATTCCATCAAATGGTTTTCTTCCTGGGACAACCGATGTTGGCGATGTAAGCTGGGTTGTCCCTACAGTACAATGTTTGGTAGCATGTGAACCAGTAGGAACTCCGCTTCATACTTGGCAGGTTGTTTCAACTGGAAAAACCTCAATTGGCCATAAAGGAATGCTTCATGCTGGTAAAGTTATGGCAGCAACAGCCATTGAAGTCCTGCATAACCCTGAAATCCTTGAAAAAGCAAAGGCAGAGTTAATTGAACAGCGAAATGGTGAAGAGTATGTGTCGCCTATTCCGATGGAAGTTAAAAAATATAAACTACAGACAGTGTAGAAGAGATTGAAAAGGTATTAAGTCCTGTAGCATTCCAATACCACAAGAGTAACTACATTCGAATTATGGTAATAAACCCGTTTTCTCTATGTTACGGCGTCATGTGTAAAGCTTTATCACACGTGACACCGTAACATATTTTTATTTTGTTCATCCTCCATTCATATTGTTGTCATAGAGAGTACACCTTCAATGTATAAGCTATCCATAACGGTTTGTGAAAGTAGCCGAAATACACTGATGATCAAGAGATAACGAAAAGGAGGAGAGGCACGAGACCAAATGAGGAAAAGGCCCACACTTGCCACTCTATACCTCGTGCAAACAGAATGAAAAAAACGATAACGATTATAAGTAAAATAATTGCAGGTTTAGTTATAGCCATATTACTTTTTTTAGCGATTGTTTTTCTAGTCAATATTGTCTGCAGCAAAATGGAGCAAGGAAAGCTAGAAACATATGGTCAGACTGTAGCAGTAGACGGGAAAAATATGAATGTCTTCATTCAAGGAGATGGCGAAGAAACCGTCGTGCTTTTACCTGGTTTTGGAACGGCGGCACCAGGGCTTGATTTTCAACTATTAGTAGATGAATTGTCTCCATTTTACAAAGTTGTTGTTATTGAGCCTTTTGGTTATGGATTAAGTGATTTAACTGAAAAGGAACGAAGTACAGAGAATATTGTCAGTGAAATTCATGAAGCTTTACAGCAACTTCATATTGAGCGTTATATTCTAATGGGCCACTCCATTTCAGGCCTTTACGGATTGGATTATGTGAACAAATATCCAGACGAAGTGAGTGCATTTGTCGGGCTCGATAGCAGTGTGCCAACGATAAGTGAGAAAAAGATTGATTCTTCAATAATAACAACTATAAAACTACTTAAAAAATCGGGTTTAGCTAGATTGCAAGTGAAGCTAGGTGATGACCCTTACGCTGTACTACCATATGATGATAAAACAAAAGAACAATTGAGAATTCTTAAACACAAAAATATGTATAATCCCACTCAATTAAATGAAGCTGAAATGATGTATGGAAATTTTAAAGCCGCTGAAAATTTATCATTCCCAAAAAATCTTCCTGTTATTTTCTTTATACAAGCGAATCATCCAGTAACTGACAGATGGGTTCCAGAGCATAAAAAACAAATAAAAGATTCTGTACATGGGAAAGTGATGACATTTGAAGGTGATCATTATTTATATCGTACTAAAGCAAAAGAAATCGTTGAAAACTTCAGGGTATTTATGAAAGAAGTAAAGTGAATGTACGCAGTAATCCCACATTAAAGATCAGTCCCTCAAATAGAAGAGAACGAGTCAACTAGACGGTCACGAACTGCACAATCGGTGGGGGATGAAGAAAACCCCCATTGATTGGATTTCATTTAATGCACATATCTATGTGATATTTTTAAAAGCGAATCCAGTATTGCCGATAAAATGTCTAAAGAGGTACTGATTACTGATCAACATAATTAAACAGGGTCGATATACCTTAAACATTTCGCCAACAGCTGTGTACGATTGGTTACCTTAAATCTTCTATATAAGTTTTGAAGATGTTTTTTTATCGTATTTTCACTGACATATAATTGCTGGGCAATTTCTACATTTTTCAAGCCTTTGAAAACAAAATTTAAAACTTCTCTTTCTCGTGCTGTCATTTCAAACAGTATAGGGGGTTGAGAATAGTGATGTAAGGCGTAAATGTTTTCAATATTTTTTTTCAAATACAGTAACATTAAAATATCTTTTTCATTAAATAACTTCTCGCCTATTTTTCTTAAAAAGCCGATAACTGCTATGAGTTTATCGTCTACTTTCAAATACATGGCCATTTCATCTTCGTAACAATTTTTTCTCAAAAAAACTTCTTTATAATGGGTTTGTTTTTGCAGGCACATAACCTCATTTTTATTCATCAACTGAATGGCATGGTGTGTGTCTATATTTTGAGGATGTAATGGATCAAAATTTTTATAGATTTGTAAATAATCATTAATTGTATGAATCTCTATATTAAAATGTACAGGTGCATTTAATTCATTATTCGATATATCCCAAAATAGCATATGGTGATACCCGAGATGTTCACTTAACGTATGCAAAAGTTCATTTTTAAAACCCTCATTGCTTTGCTTCACATTCATATTGGAAATATGATAACTAGCTTTAAGAATGTTTTCTAAATCATTTTCCAAAAACATCACATCACCTCGTTTCTCCATTATGCATTCATATTCTACTTAAAGAAGAATTATCCTTTCGGGTAATACTTTATATTTAGAAAATTCAGTACATTATAGTTGTAAGATTACTACTATACGAGGTGATGATATGAATTTACAAGAGTATGCTTCATATGACGGAACGGGGTTAGCAGAACTAGTAAAATCAAAAGAAGTAACACCACAAGAGCTTACAAAGCTTGCGTTAGAGGGAATCAAAAAAGTAAACCCATCAATTAATGCGGTAGTCAGTGTGTTAGAAGAACAAGCTGATAAAGCAATTGAAAAAATTGATGATAATGCTCCGTTTGCAGGTGTTCCGTTTTTAATTAAAGAGCTCGTGTTACATGCAGAAGGTGTCCCGCATAGTATGGGGAGTCGTATAGGGGAAAATACGATTGTACCAGTTGATAGTGAATTAATGGCGCGTTTTAGAAAAGCTGGCTTAATTTTAGCAGGTACTACGACAACACCAGAGTTTGGTTATAATGCTGCTACTGAAGCGGTTATTTATGGTGCAACACGTAATCCATGGAATTTAAATCATAGTCCGGGTGGTTCGAGTGGTGGTTCAGCAGCAGCTGTTGCGAGTGGTATTGTGCCAATTGCTCATGCGAATGATGGCGGTGGTTCTATCCGTATTCCCGCTTCCTGCAGTGGGTTAGTTGGATTAAAACCTACACGAGGAAGAGTTCCTACTGGTCCTTTCAATAGTGAGCCTTTAAATGGAATTGCGATTGAGTTCGCTGTGACACGTACAATTCGCGATACAGCGGTTTTACTGGATCAAGTAGCAGGTCCTGATTTAGGAAGTTATTCTAAATTAGAAGTAACACATGCGCCGTATGGACAACTAATCTATGAAAAAGTGCGCCCTTTAAAAATTGCATGGACAACTGAGACAAATTCTGGGGCATTTGTAGATCCGGAATGCATTGAAGCTGTTCATAAAACAGTTCAAGCTTTAAAGGACCTAGGACATGAAGTAGTAGAAGCTCGTCCGAAATATGAACAAGGGACATTTACAAAGGCTACGGTCGATATTTGGACAGCCAATATTTATCAAATGATTAAGGGTGCCGCAGCAGGGACTGGTAAAGCAGTTTCTCCAGACAATGTTGAAGCAGCCATTTGGAAATGCTATGAATATGGCGGTAATTTAAAGGCGTCTGATTTATTAGAAGCCATTCATATTAATGCAGTCGTTTCGCGTCAAGTAGCAGGCTTCTTTGAAGACTATGACATTTTATTGAGCCCAACAATCGGCACACTCCCTGCAAAAATTGGCGAATTAAATGCGAATAATCCTACCATTTCAGCTGTTGAATGGACGGAGCAAATTTTCACGTATGCACCGTTTACAAATTTATTTAATGCTACAGGTCAGCCTTCATTATCATTACCTTTAGCAGAAAGTAAATCAGGTTTACCAATTGGACTACAATTGACAAGTAAATTTGCAGATGAATTGACATTATTACAAATAGGTAGACAGTTAGAAGAAGCAATGCCTTGGAAAGACCGTAAACCTGCAGTACATGTGAGTGAAGCACAGCCTCAGCCAGCAGTATAGGTTAGCATTGACGCACCCGTCTTATAGACATGGTGCGTTTTCTTAAAATTGAATCTGTATTAGGATGTAAGACATTTTTCTTGTAAACCAAGTCAAAAGCCTAAATAAAATGCACATTTAAAACTAACCCCCAAAAACAGGTCTTCACCCCAACCAAAAATTCATATACATAAAATAAAAGCTAATAGGAGTAGTGATTATTGGACAAACAACATCACAAGTACAGATGGATTGTGTTTGTTGCTGTATTGTTTACCTATTTGTTAATGGCCAGTCAGCGAACTGCTCCGGGGTTAATTACGGACCAATTGATGAAGGATTTTGGTGTGACGGCATCGACGATTGGACTATTAACGAGTATTCAATTTTTTGTCTATACGAGTTTGCAAATTCCGATGGGGATTTTAGCGGATCGGTTTGGACCGAATTTTTTTCTCATCGTTGGTGCCACACTTACAGGGTTAGGTACAATTCTTTACAGTTTAGGTACACATGAGTTCATATTGTTTTTTTCTAGAATGCTCACTGGGGTAGGGGATGCGACCATATGGGTGAATATGGTGCTCATTTTGGCGCAATGGTTTCAGAAAAAGGAGTTTGTACGACTAATTGGCTTTGCAGGGATGACAGGGAGTTTAGGTTTTTTATTGGCGACTGTTCCTTTTGCTACATTCATTCTTTTATTTGGTTGGCGAATTACATTTTTATCAACGGGACTCTTATTATGTTTATGTGGTGTACTTCTTTATTTTGTGCTTGTCAAAAACACAAAACGCATATTTCCAGAGGAACCTGTCGTTGTGACTGAGGAAGTACAACGTGAAAAAACCACTGTTTTATTACGCAGAATATTTTTGAGTAGGCAAGCATGGGCTTTATTTTTTTGTCATTTTGGGGTTGTTGGGGGCTATGTTGGCTTTATCAGTTCATGGGCTGTACCTTACGGGATCAATATGTATGAGATGACACCTTCAGAGGCAAGCCAGCTCATTATGATCGGTCTTATCGGGGCGCTGATTGGAGCTCCTTTAACTAGTTGGATTGCAGGTTGGCTGGGAACGATTAAAAGGTCCTATTTTGTTGTTCATATTACAGTTTTAATAGGGTGGTTTTCATTTCTTCTATTTAAAGGGCATCCGTCAATTTTCATGCTCATCATACTGTTCTTTATCATCGGCTTTGGCTATGGTGCAAGTGCCTTAACCTTTGCAGCGGTTCGTCAAACTTTCCCTCTATCTGAATCAGGCATCGTTTCTGGATTTGCGAATACAGGGGGCTTTTTAAGTGCAGTATTGCTACCCATTATTTTTGGCTTTATTTTGGATCATTTTCAGGCTGCTTCAGGCAATATAGGTGATGGATACTACTATGGTTTCATCTCGCCAGTCATATTTTCTTTAATAGGCTTGATTGGCGTGATGTTATTTAAGGAAAAGCCACTGAAAGCAGGAGGTAAAATGTAATAATACAAAGACTAATTAGCAAGCAAAAGTACATGTGCAATTAACCACGTGCACTTTTGTTTATGGATGATCAGGTATATTCTTATTCAATTAATTAAAAAAGAGTTAGTAAACTAAAAGTGAAAATCCCAGTAAAGTTGACCATTTTTATCTTTAAGACTAGGAAGCTTACTATTTAAATAATCAATATCTTTTTTTTGACAGAATTCGTTACAGTAAAATTTATCGACTTCATTGTTATAAATGCTCTTTGCGCGATTCTCAATCAACTTACTGCAACAACCACATTTAATTAGAACCATAGATCACTGTCCTTTTCAGTTTTTTTCATATACCTACTATATGTGCCATTCTTCTTTTTTGATTAAGATATTATGACAACATGTATTAATTTTTCTTGTATATTATCAACTGTAACAAAATGAAAGTGAACATATTTAACTCATTGCGATAAAAAGGGAATACCTTTATGGCAGGCATTCCCTTTTTATCGATGTAATAACTACCTATCCCATATAAACACTTTCACAAGTTCCTGGTGCTGGCTCATAGAAGCAGTGGTTTTTGAATTGTCCAGTAAATGGTTGGCCATACCATGTTGGGGGACAAGGAGCATATGGATTGAAGTACCAGAGTGCGAATTTTGCTGGATGTTCTCGCCAGTAGTCTAAGTTCTGTTTCGCTAATCTTTTTTCCGTTTCTCTTGCTCTTTGGTAAAACATATTGCCTTTTTGTACGGCTTCAAACGAATAGTTGCCTCCTTGTACTTGGTAAATCACTTGCTCAATAGTTCTGACATCATTGAAGTCTAAGCATGTTGCTACAGCACGATTCACAATGACATTACCTACGTATAACATGCCTTGTTTTCCTTCGCCTTCAGCTTCAGCTCGCATCATCCTAGCCATCAAGGCAACGTCTGCATCACGGTATTTTACTCTTGGCATTTTTACACCTCCACCATATAGTATGAAAAAGACGGGGGCTAGTTTCGCTTTATCTATAAATTCCCTCGTTTTCATCACAAAAACACGCCATCAAAGCTGCGAGTAGAACAGCAAGATGGCGTGTTTCCATTAATAATTCTTTTTAAAGTATGGTGTTTTTTTCAGTACGATACATACTGGTATGGCGATAATTAAGCCGACAATGTTTTGAATGACGTCCCCTGGAATGGATGCTAGTGGTGCAATCCAGCTATTGAACATAATGGCTTGGCCGATATAGTAAACGGCCATCATCACGGGCATTGATACTACCGCTCCTAAAATGTTCAGTCCAATATTGTCGCCTCGATGTCCTTTTGACCAAGCAATTTTACCGACGATGAAGCCTTGTAATGCGCGTGAAATAATAGTAGTCGGCGCCCAAATTAACCAGCCCCCTACGATATCGAATAAGCCCATTCCAATAGCTCCAGCAAGTGCGCCTTTTTTAGGTCCGAATAAAATGGCTGAGATGAAAAGCATGGATGTTCCTAAGTGAATAAGCCCACCTTGACCGAAAGGTAGCTTAAGATTGATAAACATTGTGGCAACGAAAACAAGTGCTGCTAAAATGGCTGTAATGACTAAATCAAATGTTTTTGTGCGTGATCTTGTATAGGATGGCCTTTGTATATTTTGCATGTGTCTCTTCCTCACTATGATGAATATTTTGATGATTTTTACTTTAGCAAAGGACTGACTGTTGTAAAAGTGTCAATTTAGTAAAAAAGTTAAGGGTCAGATTGAGGTTATTTTCGCATTCTTCTAATTATGATACGATGAGGAGACTATAAGCAGGTTTAGTTAGGTGGAATGTATGATGAAAAAAGTTGCTGTAATTCAAGATATGTCGTCCTTTGGGAAGTGCTCGTTAACGGCTGCGATGCCTGTGTTGTCTGTGATGGGCGTTCAAGCGGTGCCATTACCAACGGCTATATTAACGGCGCAAACGGGGTACTCGAGCTTTTATTGTGAGGATTTAACGTCAAAGATGGATTATTTTGTAGATGAGTGGAGCAAGCTTGGAGCTACCTTTGATGGCATTCACACAGGTTTTGTCACAGGTAAGGAGCAAATTGATACTATATTTCGCTTTTTAGACGTGTTTCACTCAAATAAGACGACATTGCTCGTGGATCCAGTGATGGGCGACCACGGCGAGGTCTATAAAATGTTTACAGGTGAGTTACTTGATCGTATGAAAGCGTTAGTGAAGTGTGCTGACATTATTACGCCAAATGTTACGGAATGTTGCTTGCTTACTGGATTGTCGTATGAGAAGCTTCAGAGCTATCAAAACGATTCAGATTATATGCTAACACTTGAAGAGGCAGGTCAGGAGCTACAGCAGGCAACTGGGGCAAACGTGATTATTACTGGTTTGAATCCACCAGCAGTGGATGTTGGCAAGCGTTTTGTTGGGAATATGTTTGTCGATACGGAGCGGTCTTTTCATAGTATCCGTAACTATAATGGTGAGAGCTATTCAGGCACAGGGGACCTATTTGCATCAATTATTATGGGTGGCATGATGCGTGGGCAAGATTTAGTGGAGTCGATGAAGCTGGCTGAGATGTTTTTAGCTGCTGCGATTGAAGCTACGTCAAGAGAGCAAGTTCCGCGCGAGGCAGGCGTCCATTTTGAACAGTTTTTACGAATGCTTCTATAGAAATCTGCGAGTGACCTAATGGGGGAAGACGATCATTTTAGGTCACTCCTTTTCATTTTTTTCCTATCATCTTTCCTACAATCTCAAAATGATGTCGCTCATGAATGGCCAACAACTGAATAGCTTGAATAAGGTTAGGATAATTGGCAATAGGATCTGGAAAAATAATATGCCCTGCAATATCCTCCTCGATATCTTTTACAAACTGTTGCAAAGCCAATGTTTCGTTAAGGAGTAATTGCTCGATATCATGACTACTTAGTGCAAAACGTATTTTCTTTGGTGGTACTAAAATTCCTGGGGCACGCATACCTTTTCCTTTGTTCGCTTGATATTCTTCAAAAATATTATGTATTTCAGTAGCGAAGGGCTTGTTCCTCCGCATTTTGGCGATTGGTAAAAGGAAAAAAGAATACTTGGTTGCTTTGTGGAGCATTTTGAAAATCAAATAAAGGTGATAAAAGTGTTCACCAATAGACCATTTATCTTCAAGTGTGCGTCGCCATAGTTCTTCCTTTGAAAGCGCATGAATAGCTGGTAAATAGTGAGTTCGTTGCTCCTGTAGTGTAAGAAAATGTTTGGCCATACTGTTAGATTTCATCGGTTTTTAATCTCCTTTGTTATTTTTATTTTAAGGAGGTTTCTGGAAAAAGTACATCAAATGCTATTCATGATGGTCGATAAAAATGAAAAGTGCTATGGGAGGAAATAGAATGCAAACTAGGCTTTTAACTGCAGCAGATGCTGGGATTTATCGGAATTTGAGATTGGAAGGACTACAAACGAATCCAGAGGCATTTGGCTCTAGCTTTGAGGAAGAAAAGGATATGCCGCTTGACTTGTTTGCAAGTAGACTCGAAGGACAGGGATCCTTTACATTCGGGGCATTTGAAAATGATGATTTGCTGGGCGTAGCGACATTGGTGCAGGAGAATAAAATGAAGCTAAAGCATAAAGCGAACATTTTCGCCGTTTATGTTTCTCCGAAAAAGCGAGGGCTTGGTTTAGGAAAACAGTTAATGCTAGAAGTCATTAATAAGGCAAAGGCACTAGCTGACGTTGAACAGATCAATTTAACAGTTGTGTCTGCCAATGATTCAGCAAAAGGGTTATACACTTCTTTAGGTTTTGAAGTGTTTGGGACAGAAAGGCGAGCGTTAAAAATAGGAACGCAATATTTTGACGAAGATTATATGGTGCTGTATTTCTAAAGCAAAAAAGCCTTTGAAGGTATCAAACCTTCAAAGACTTTACATTATTATGGTGTATGCCAATGGAACAATGTACATATAGCAATGAATAAAATAATACCTGCAATAAAAAGTGAAAGTAAAGAGCTAACAATGCCTACTTTCTTGATAAGTAACCATATACTTAGCACGATAATAATGATTGATAATGGGAGCGTTAGCCAAAATCCAAGATTGCCTAAAAATTCAATTTGAATGGGGAATGAATCGTAGTGGTAATTATAGGAAATACCTAGCATGAGAAAAATGGTCATGACAATATTGGTTGATATCATAATATTGTGATTCATAAAATCTCCTCCCATCTAAAAAGTATTTGTTCTTACTTATATTGTATGCAGATGCACAGTTTAGCCACACGGCAGCACTCTTTAAAAAGGGTGCTGCCGTAATTTTTTTTATCTATCATGAATCTCCGCTTTTTTCTAATAACTTTATGATGACCGCTTCTAAATTCTCAATTTTCTTCTCAAATCGCACAAAGAGATAGATGGTGATGGTGATAGGAAAACCAGAATTTCCAATTAGACTAATCCACAGTTGAATCGTTTCAGGTGTTAGCATGACATCTTCCTCCTTCATTATGGTTGTGCCTTTCATTTACTAAAAGTGAATTTATGCTTAATAAAATCAATAGCATTTGATAATTTTTAGAACATTTGTTCTGTTTTTGGTTTATAATAGATAGATGATATTCACTTTATTTAGCAAGAAGGCGGATATAGAGGAGTGATGGGTATGAGTAATGAATACCAAAGAATAGAAGAGTTTTTTTGCAGGAATATGGAACAAATCAAAAACCCAATTATTAAAAGTTTTTTAGCTGATGCTCAAAATCTTTATTTGGTTCAAAAAGCTATCTTATATCCAACCGATCGTAATATGAAAATGGTTGATGAAACTTTTCAATCACACTATATAAGGGTTCGGACAATAAAATATGTCAGTAATTTAATTTATTTCTACAGCTTGGATTTTGATAAAAAAAGGAGAAGATTGCAAAACCGTTACTTATTAATTGTAGATAATGGCTTATTAGAGACTGACAGCACCAGAGAAGGTGATAGGATTGGGAAAGGTTTATTAGACACGGTTGAAAATGAAAAGTTATTCATCTCGCTAAAAAAATTAACGCACAAGCAGCTTCAAATTTTAGAGATGATTTATGTTAAAGACTGCTCTATAAAAGTTATCGCTGAAACATTACAAACAACACCTCAGAATATATCCAATCTTCATCGAAAGGCATTAAAGAAGCTTCATCACATGCTTAGAAAAGAGGAGAAATAGACAATGGAAAACAAATATAATGAGGAGACGTTAATGATTATTGAGAACTTTATACCGAAAATTAAACAGTGTCTCCACCAAACAAGTTTTCAGGAAAGAGAGGACTTGGAACAGGAAATCAAGTTGAAAATTATTGAAAAGCTTGCAACAAAAGAATTTCAGGACACGCCTAGTTTTTGGGATTTTTTCACATGAACCAAAAATAGAGCAATGCTCCGTTTAATGCGGGCATTGCTCTTTCGGTATCATCAGCCTTTTAAGAAATTTGGTTGTGCAAAACTTGGGTTTGGATAGGTGTAGAAACCTTCACCTGTAGCACGACCAAGTTTTCCTTTATCGATGTACTCCGTTTTTAATAGGTTGGCTAATTTTTTCATGTTTTCATCGCTCGTAGCATTTGCTTTCGCTTCAACAATATTGTAAGCAGTGTTAATACCAACGATGTCTAAAATAGCGAATGGACCAAGTGGAGCGCCTGTACCAATCATCCATGTTTTATCGATTGTTTCTGGATCAGCCACTTCTTTTACTAGTAATGATTCAGCTGCATCTAAAAATGGCACTAGCAATGAGTTTAAAATATAGCCAGGTTGCTCTTTATATAATGGAAGTGGAACCATGCCGATTGCTCGTGCAAACTCAACAACCTCATCAAAAACCTTCATATCTGTACCAGGATGTTTCATAATTTCTGCAGTATTGTTTTTCCAAATTGTATTCGCAAAATGTAAAGCTAAAAATTTCTCAGGACGGCCAGTTGCTTCTGCAAATTGGCTAGGTAATAAAGTAGATGAGTTTGTCGCAAAAATTGTTTTTGCTGGAGCTACTTTGCCAAGAGTAGTGTAAAAATCTGTTTTGATGCTAACAACCTCAGGAATTGCTTCAATAACAAGATCAGCATTGGCAACGGCTTGTGCCAAGTCACTATTAAATCTAAGTCGTGAATAGGCAGCATCTACTTCTTCTTGTGTTGCACCTAAGTCTTGTTGATAAAGCGGTTTTAATTTTGTGATACGATCTTGTGCATTTTTTAGCGCCTCGTCGTTAATATCGTAAACCGTTACATTAAACCCTTTGAAAGCAGACTGATAAGCAATTTGGCTTCCTAAGACACCGCTACCTGCAACCGTAATGTTTTGATAATTCATCTAAATTCCTCCTTTGAAATTGCTACATTAATATAATAGTGTGGATATGTAGATAATCCTTACTTACAGTTCTATACTACTTCTATCACTGAATAAAAATCAAATGATAGACTCTAATATTATATAGATATAAAGTTTGTGCGATGTTCCTTTTCAAGTATGTACCCAACAATCAAGAAATATAACGTAAAAAAGAACAGCAATTAAGCTGCCCTCATGTTAAAGGTAATTCACGGTAGTAAACATGCCACCAATACCTGGAGCTCCATTATTGGTAACGTGATGAGGCATATGACAATGCATGGGCCAGATACCAGGGTTATTCGCTATAAAGCAAATATCCCATGTTTCACCAGATGCCACAAGAATGGTGTTTTTCGCGATTTGTGTATGGCTAGCTATGGGAAAACCATCTGCTCCAACAACGTGAAATTGGTGACCGTGTAAATGGATGGGATGATGATGCATCTGAATATTGCCAAAACGAATTTTTACAGTATCACCCAAATGTACGGCTAATGGCTTTGTGAAAGGATAGCATTTGCCATTGATCGTGAAGAAATTAAATGCAGGCTTAATGAAGTTTAAAGGATACGTACCTTTTGTAAGCTTCCCCCAGGATAATTGATCTATAGCCCATTCTTGTAATAGACACAGATAATCCTTGAAGTGAGGGGTGTTTCGCAAGCTTGATTCTTCTACAATAAAGCCGCCTAATAGCCCAGCATTATCCTGCACAGGCACATTCACATGGGAATGATACATATATGTACCTGGGGGATTTTTAATTGTAAAGTGATAATCGAAATAATGCCCTGGTTCGATAAAGGGTGAAGGTTCGATGGGTGGTACACCATCCATCATGTTCGGGACGATTAAGCCATGCCAATGAACACTAGTTTTTTCAGGAAGGCGGTTGATAACACGAATACATACACGATCGCCAGGATACACACGAATCGTAGGACCAGGCGTGGAGCCATTATACCCCCATGCTTGAATAGAAATTCCATCTACAAGCTCCCACGTTATTTCTTCTGCAATCAAAGTGAAAAACTTCGTCCCATCTATTTGCAAGACATAGGGTAAATCTTTAATGCCAGGGGTGATCACCATTGAGAAACCTCCTGTAAGCATGATTTTCTATTGTATGTTTGTAGTTGTTAAATTTAGGACATATAAGGCTAGTGACTTTTATAGCATCTATGACTAGAAACACATATAAAAATCATGGTAGTAATCAATGGATGGAGGTAATATTATTAAATTTTTCTAGAAATAATAAAAAATTATCTTGTTGCTTATTTGAATGCATGCAGAGATGAAATAAGAAGTAGTAAAATTTTAATATGTAATAAATAGGTCTTTTTTATAATTATTATATAATTTACATATTTTTATAGATTTACTAACTACTGTTTTAGTACACTGAATTTATGAATCGAAGGAGGAAGAACGATGAAGAAAATAATGTTAGCTGGCGCACTAAGTATTGCCTGTTTTACAGGAGGATTTGCTGGACAGGCACATGCGCAGGAAGCTGTGAATGTGGCAAGTATTATCCATCCAAAGCAGGCTGTTGCAGCCACTAGTCAATTACAAGCAATGTCCTATCAAGATATCTATAAAATGCTATTGTTATCTAAAATAGGATTTGAGAATGATGAAGTCACGATTGTGACAACAAAAAATAGTATTACAGTAAAGATTTCTTTAGAGGCGATCCTTCAATCCTACAAGGATGGCACAAACCTCTACCCAGAGGGAGAAAAAGAGTTTAAGGAAAACTATGAGGAATTTAAGAAAGTTTTCGGTAATGCGATTCAAATAAAAATTACACAAACTGGTAATGGTTATAAGAGTGAAATCTACACGGCTGGCAAATGGGAAGCTGTTAGTGCGGAAGATTTAAATGATATGGTAACGGTATTTGCTCGTGCAGATGTCGAGCTAAAACCAGGGGGTTATTTCAAGGATGCTATTGGTCATTGGGCAGAGAGCTATATCCAATTACTATATCAAGCAGATATGATTAATGGGACAACGGCAACGACCTTTAATCCAAATGGACAAGTGACTCGTGGAGAACTTGCAGCTATTATTTTCCGCGCATCAGGCTTAAATGTGAATGAAGATTATGAGGGACCTGCTACTTATACAGATCTTAATGGCTTTTGGGGTGCAAAGGAAGTAGCGATTTTAGAAGAGTATGGCTTGATTGATATTTTTAATGGCGAAAAATTTGAGCCGAAAAAGCCTGTTACACGTGAGGAAATGGCATACATTACTGCTAAGTACTTAACTGCTATGGAAGTTGACCTTTCGCAAGTAAGTAAAAACAACACGTTTACAGATAAAAATCAAATGCGCAATGAAACCATAGAGGCTATTGGTCTATTGCAGCATTTAGGAATTTTAAATGGCACGAATGGCAAGTTCAATCCAAAAGGAAATCTTACTCGTGCAGAGGTTTCTAAAATTTTAACACTTACTTTAATGCTATTTAGTGAAGAAGAATAAGAGGGTGTCAACAAAAGGAATCGAGAAGCTCAAACTCGATTCCTTTTGTCTTTTTTTCTTCTATGAATAGGTTTAAAAATGGTGATTTTCTATCCGTTTAATCATACTCTTCAAGCATAAGAACTCTTTTAAGCTACCTACTATGTCCAAGTTGCCAGTTTCTTTAAATTTTTGGCAGCAAAAGTAAGCATCACCTGCATGGACTCTAGTTTTTGTACTAATTGATCAATCGTTAACATTTATAATTGTTCACGTTCATTGATTTGATTCTTCATCATCATGATTCATCACCTTGAAAGTATATTTTTTATCAATATATGAATAGGGAGTTCTTTATGTAGAAGTTGATTGGAACGAAGGGCGGCGACTCCTGCGGGAAAGTCGAGATCCTGGACTGAGCGGATGTTTTCTGTACGAAAGTGAAGCGGCAGTAACAGAGCGAGGGAAGCAGCTCGACCCCGCCCGCGGAAAGCGTCCGCCCGTAGTGGAAATCAACGGCTTTACTTTATTTCATTGTAAAAGAAAAAAGACTGTAGGCAAACTCTCAAATTTTTTGAGTTTGTCTACAGTCTGGAGGGTGTCTCAAGTGAACATGGAGACACCTTTTTTAATCGACAAGTATATGGAAAATATAGCTCAGTAGATAGCCTAATAGGAGATACATGAAAAAAGCTTTGGCGGAGACCGACCGAAGTTGATGCAAAATAAATTCAGAAATGCTGGCTGTAGCAATTAATCCTATAGAAACGCCCATTAAAATGCCCTGAGCTTTGTCAGTTAAAGCCCAATATTGACCAAGCCAGATGAAAATACTAAAGAAAATGGAGAAGAGAAAGAAATAAATGAAAAGTCTCCATAGTTTTTCACCCTGAGAAATGAGTGCTGTTGATAGGGCAAAGCCTTCAGGAACATGATGAAGAATAATAGAGGCTGTGAGAGAAATACTTAACGCTGCATTTCCAAGTAAATTTCCGACAGTGAGACTAATAGGTATTGTATGGATAATCATAGCAAGGGTTAGTAGAGAGACAGAGGGGTTTTGCGAATGAGAAGCATGAAATAAGGTGTCTAATAGTTGAAAGATGAAATAGCCAATAAAAATACCCAGTATTATACCGAATGATTGATAGATTTGAAATGAAGAAGGGATGATATCTAGAACAAGCAAGCCTACTAAAAAACCGCCACATAATAATGATAATCCTTGTGTTGTATGCTGAAATAGCTTAGAGAAAACCCAGGCAATCGCGCCCCCAATGCTCACACTGAAAAAAAGAAATCCACCAAGTATCATTGCACTCACCTGTAAAATTCCTCCGCCCTATCATAAACTTAATGCCGTTTTACCAACTATATGCTAAGTAGAAATGAATATGCTTACAGCAACGTTTCTTAAAATATGTTTATTGCTTATGAATGTAGGAAAATGACGAACTTATTAAATTGACTGAATATTAGTTTAATTCTATACTTTTTAATAGAAAGACTATGTTCATCGATTTAGCTCACGAAGGGGAGGAATGGTTGCATGAAATGGGATGT
The DNA here is from genome assembly GCF_009724685.1 of Lysinibacillus cavernae. Taxonomy (GTDB): domain Bacteria; phylum Bacillota; class Bacilli; order Bacillales_A; family Planococcaceae; genus Lysinibacillus; species Lysinibacillus cavernae. The sequence goes on along the minus strand of NZ_WMEF01000001.1, from coordinate 108,573 downwards.
AAGTTATGATGTGGTGGTAGTAGGTTCTGGAGCTGCGGGATTGACAGCAGGTTTAACCGCAAAGTTACAGGGATTGAAATCATTAGTGATTGAAAAAACAGATCGTTATGGTGGAGCTTCTGCTATTTCAGGTGGGGCCTTATGGATTCCGAATAATCATGTCATTAAAGGGGCAGGTGTTCCAGATACACATGAGCTTGCCCGCCAATACTTAGATTCAACAATTGGTGATCGTGTACCAGAAGCTTTGAAGGAAGCCTATATTACGAGGGGACCCGAAATGTTACGTTTTTTATATAATAAAACAAAGCATATGCGTTTCCAATATGCAAAGGGCTATTCTGATTATTATCCCGAAAAACCAGGTGGCTTGTCACAAGGGCGTTCTATTGAACCACTTATTTTCGATTTAACGAAAATAGGCTCTTTAGCGAATACTATGCGTCGTGCAACGCTATCAACAAAAGGCTTCACGATGAATAGCTACGAGTTTCATAAGGTAAATATGATTACAAGAACGTTAAAAGGAAAAACAACTGCGCTGAAGTTAGGGATGCGCCTAGTCAAATCAAAGGTGACGAAGAGTGATCCAGTAGCGTTGGGAGAAGCTTTAGTAGCACGTTTACGACTGTCTCTTGCGGAAGCGAATGGCGAGCTTTGGCTATCGACTGCCTTTAAAGATTTCATTATGGACAAGGAACGAGTTATTGGTATTGTTGCTGTGCGAGATGGACAAGAGCTACGAATTGAGGCGAAGAAAGGTGTTGTTCTTTCATCTGGTGGTTTTTCACAAAATCAGACACTTCGTGAAAAGTATTTACCAGGCCCAACGAATGTAGCCTGGACTTCTTCACCAGAAGGGCAAACAGGGGATATCATTGAGCCTGGTGTAAAAATTGGTGCTACATTAGATTTAATGGATAAGGTGTGGGGAGCGCCCTCTGTTATTGATCCTCAAGGACAACCCTTCTTTCTTGTGGCAGACAGGGGTGTACCAAATATGATCGTTGTAGATAGCGTAGGACAACGTTTTGTCAATGAAGCGGCACCCTATCATGAATTTGTAGATACGATGTACGAGCATCAAGAAACAACCAAGCTTGCTGTTCCTTCCTGGATTTTGATTGATGCCTCTGCTAAAAGTCGTTATATTTTTACAGGGTTGTTCCCAGGACAAGCCTTTCCAAAAAGTTGGTTTGATCATGGTATCGTGAAAAGTGCAGAGACGATTGAAGAGCTTGCTAAAGAAATGGATGTGCCAGCTGAGAGCCTACTAGGGACAGTGAATCGTTTTAATGACTTTGCACGGAATGGTCATGATGATGATTTTTCTCGAGGAGATAGTGCCTATGATAATTACTATGGCGACCCAACCTTGCCAAATCCAAATTTAGCAGAGATCAAGAAAGCTCCGTTCTATGCATTGCGTCTGTTTCCAGGAGATATAGGCACAAAGGGTGGCTTGGTAGTGGATGAATATGCTCGGGTGATAAAGGGAAATGGCGACCCAATCAAAGGGTTGTATGCTTCAGGCAATTGTTCAGCGTCTATTATGGGAGAAACGTATCCCGGACCAGGCGCAACCATTGGACCTGGTATGACATTAAGCTATGTAGCGACAACACATATGGCAAAGGTAATAGCAAAAGAAGAGGCATCACTTGTAAACGTATAAATTGGACGAAACCCTTCCGACGTATTTGATGAGGAAGGGTTTTTACATGGGGATAATGTTCTAACACTTTCTTGCTAGGAATATAGTGGCTACTAAATGTATGGCGCCGAAAACGGAAAAAGGAGCGATTGAGTACGTTGCTAGCTTATAGACTCATCACGGACATTGAAGCGTTAGAACCTTATAGAAGTACTTGGTCAGGGATACTTGAACGAGTGCACAATAATAATCCGTTTATTGAGTACGAATGGATCTCAACGTGGTGGACAACACTAGGGGTTCATGACAATGTAGAGATTTATGTAGTCGAACATCAAGGTATGGCCATTGCTTTTTTTCCGTTCGTTCATTCCGTGAGATATGGAATGCATCATTTTAGCTTTTTAGGACAAGGTTTTGCGACCTATATGGAAGTGATTGCAGAGAAACAATGGCTAGAACGGTCGATTGACTTCCTATTGAAGGAGCTTTCACAAAAATATAAGCGTTATTTAATGGTGTTACAAGGGTTGTTAGAAAGTAAAGGTACCTCTCAAACACTAGAAAAGTATGCGATAGAATATCAGATGTCTTATTCTATATTTCGAACTGTAACATCCTATATAGATTTTCAATCGATCTCATTAGATGAGTTTCTGAAAAAGCACCGGAAAAAATTTAAAAGCTTGAAGCGTCGTGAACATAAATTAAAGTCACTTGGTCAAGTAGTCTTTCAAGGTGTGAAGCATAATCATATACAGGACATGTTTACGTTATTTACGAGAAGATGGCAAAAGAAAATTGATAAAAGTGGTTTTACAGAAAAGCAAACTCGCTTATTTTATGAGCGATTAGCCAAAACCAACAGCAAGGCATTTCAGGTAGAGGTTGATAGCTTACAATTTGAAGGACATTGGATTGGTTTTACGATTGATCTATGCTGTAGAGAGCGTAATTTTTGTCTGGCAATGGGTCATGAGCCTGATTTCAATAGGTTTGGTCCAGGTCGCATCATTGAAAAAGAAAACATGCTAAAAGCACACGACTCAGGCTATCGTTACTATGATTTTGGAAGCGGCTATGAACCCTATAAGTTTGAGTGGTATACACATATTGATTTTACAAGAAAATTCATTATGAGTACAAAAGGAACCAAAGAGCGTTTTATTCGATCATGTATGGTATTACGGGATCAGCTAAAAGGTAAATTAACGAATAATCATCAGCTAGTGAAATTGAAGCGGGACAGATTAGGAGAGCTGCGTTATTTTGTGAAGAATGCAAACGTAAAAGATTGGTTAAGCACCATAAAGAAAGTGCTTCAACGTATCGTAGCAGTTCACATTTTAGATGTCTATATCGCGCAGCAAAAAGAAGAAAAAGGACTAATGAACTTTCATGAGGTACAAATGAAGGATATTATGAGGATGAATAAGCGACCAAACTATGTTACTCATTTTTATAAGGGATATAGACTTTTTGGATATAGCGATGAAATCGTATATAGGAGACACGATAAAATAGCATCTGAAGAATCGGTTGGCTATTCGTATGAGCTTGCATCCAATGTGTCGTTTATAAGAGAATATGACAGTCAGCGATTAGCCGAAATTGTTGCTGATGTGCAGCGCGAAGGGAGAACTGTTTGTACGTTAGCCCCATGGTACGATGGACGCAGGCGAAGAAAGCTCGTGCAGGCAGGTTTTCATAAAGTAGCCAAAATCAACATAGTAAAGCTATTCAAATGGCGAAAAATATATCAATGGTAAATAACAATACCCTCAGCAAAAATGCTGAGGGTATTTCTTTAAAAATGGATGCCAGGTTTATCGATAAGCTTACAGCCTGTACCATATTTAGCTTTTAGTGCACCTTTGAACTGAGTATGTTCTAGCTCAGGGAAAGTTTGTTTCCAAAGTTCAAAGACATTCTGACTAGATGCTTTGCCATCCTTTGTTAGTCGTGCAATATGGAAGCCATATTCATCATTACAACGAGCTAACGGACGATTTTCACGTACTGTAATGATTCGACCACTTGAAGTCATTTCATATAGTCCTTCATAGCCAGCAATAGCACGGCTTTCTTCTTGACCTTCAACTACAATTTCTTCTTTTTCTTGTGTTGGCGCTAGTTGAGCCTCCGTTGTTACTTCACTTTCAGTAGGCTCTGCTACGCTGTTTTGTGTTGGAAGCTGTTCTACTATGACAAAATCTTTTTTGGACGCCTTATCACTCATTGTCGCCATAACGTTCATAATAGAGCCAACATAGCGTAATGGCTTATCTTTTCCTTCTTCAAAAACAAAAATATTATAATCGGTTTTATTAATCTTTTTCATAATAATATTGCCTGTTGTGATAGTAAAACCGATGAACTTGTTCTTTTTTAATGCTTGTACTGCTTCTTGCTTTGTTAAAATCATTTTGAAAATCTCCTAAAGAATTATTTATTCTATTCTACCATAAAAATTATGACATTGTTTTTCGTAAAATAATGGTTGATTTTGTACGATAAAGGAAAACGACCCTATTTTCTCAAATTTAATAGTGGTACTATTAAGAATGTTTGAGTAATAAAACTCCTTAAAAGAGGAGCCGTACATATTTGGAGACTATTAAGTAGGGAGTGTTGATAGATTGATCAATGTGATAGGGGGCATCGGTTTATTTTTACTTGGTATGACGATGCTAACTAACGGTTTAAAAGAACTGGCAGGAGATGCCTTAAAAAAATGGCTGAATCGTTTTACAGGTGGGACCATTAGCTCTGTTTTATCGGGTACTTTCATGACGATGTTAGTGCAATCCTCCACTGCCACAACCTTGATTACAATTGGTTTTGTCAGTGCTGGACTCCTAACGTTTGTACAATCAATTGGTGTCATTATTGGAGCGAATATCGGGAGTACAAGTACTGGTTGGATTATTTCATTAATCGGCTTCAAGATTAATATGCAGACCATGTCGCTGCCTTTTATTGCACTTGGTGTGTTTGTACAATTGCTCGCACCACGCGATTACAAATCAGTTGGGGGGCTTGTTACTGGTTTTGGTTTATTATTCTTAGGTATAGATGTCCTCCAAGGAGGAATGGCAGCTGTACAAGACAAAATTCCATTCGATGCATTTGATGCAGATTCTATTAGTGGAAAACTAATATTAATTGTTTTGGGTCTTGTCATGACTGTCATTATGCAAGCTTCCAGTGCAGCAATAGCGGCTACTTTAACAGCCTTATATGCGGGAGCTATTGATTTTGAACAGGCTGCCTATTTAGTAATCGGGCAAAATATTGGTACGACTGCTACTGCATTATTTGCAGCGATAGGCGCATCAACAGCAGCTAAACGAACAGCTGTGACACATGTCTTGTTTAATGTAGTTACTGCTATCATCGTGACATTTGGTGCAACGTTTATGTTTACATTGACCAAATTTGTCACAAAATCCATCAATGGTAGCTTCGATGAGACACTGGGCATTGCTGTTTTCCATACATTATTTAGTGTCATTGGAGCGATACTTTTTGTGCCATTTGTTCGTCCTTTTGCAAAGGCTATTGAAAAAATGATATCTGAAAAAGGGAACCATTTAACACGTAATTTAGATGATAGTGTAGCTAAATTACCTGGAGTAGCTGTAGAGGTTTCCTTTAATACATTACAGGACATTACCAAAGAATTGACGACTGTTATACTAGCTCTTATTCAAGGGAAGAAGCGGACAGCTGAAACAGACAGTAAATTGGCTCAAATTGATGAAGCAATTGAAAAATCACGTTTATTTATGGATGCCATACAATCTTCTTCACAAAAGGAACGTTATAAGCATATTGCCCTTCTACATGCAATAGATCACTTATACCGTTTGACGAAGGCGTTACGAGAACAACATCCTAACGCCTTCCAATTGCAGACTACATTAACTCAAAAGTGGTTGGAAGTATTGGAAAAAGTACTACTGATAATCGATGAGGATGAACGCTTGCCTGAGATTGCAGCCTTACTTGAGGTTACTTCATCTGAATTGGCGGTAGTTCGCCGTGATAAACGAAACGCCTATTTCGAGCACACTGTTGAAAATGTGGTAGAGTTAGAAACAGCCGTATCGAAAGTGGAGGCTTTGCTATGGATTGACCGTCTGGTTTATCACTATTGGCGTACAATGGCTCGCCTTGCTGAGTACCAAAACGTGACAAAAAAAGGTCGCCTTGTTGAGACAGAAAAAAACACAGTAATAATTGAATAAAGGGAATGCTCGTCTTACGAATGTGAGCGGGCATTTTTCTTAGCTCACTAAATAAAGGAGGATATAGAATGGTTCAGCATAAATTTACAATGGGCTTGACTTGGTCAGATGGTAGAAATGGCACAGGGAACATCACTGCAAGCAATCTGCAAACACAAATTTCTATTCCTCGGGAAATGAATGGACCTGGCATTGGTACAAATCCTGATGAAATGCTCTTAGGTGCGGCGGCAACCTGTTATTTAATAACATTAGCTGCCCTCCTTGAAAGATCAGAAATTGACGTGCTGGAATTATCCATGCAGGCAGAAGGATTTGTCAGCGTAGAAAATGGGGTTTTTACTTATGAAAAAATTGTCCATAAACCAAAAATTATTGTTCAAGAACTATCAGAACATCTTGAAAGAAGAATTGATCGCCTAGCACAGAAGGCGGAACAAACATGTATGATAAGTAAAGCATTAAAAGGCAATGTTGTGATTGTATGTGAGGCTCAAATTTTGGAAACAAGCATATAATAAGGCAACAGGAGTTATTCAGCATGTGTCGCTGACATAACTCTTTTTTTGTATAAAGTAAGCACTTTTTTTTAATAGTTCTAGAAATATTCAAAATGAATATATAGTGTTAAGTGCTAAAAAAATGCAAAGGATGATGTATTGCACGTTCAGACAGCTCAGAATCTCACATTCTATGGTCAGTACGGCAAAAGAATATTTGATATTGTAGGGGCATTATTTTTACTTTTCATGACAATCCCTCTGATGCTAACTGTATTCCTCATTTTACTCATGACGACAGGTCGCCCCATTTTCTTCAAACAAATACGAACTGGCCTTGAGCATCACCGCTTTGTGATTTGGAAGCTACGAACAATGTGTATACAGGCAGTTCCAGTGAATATGCCTGCTATTTGTGCCAATGGTATCCCTGATGATTATTATTTTAAAACAGAGCAAGATACACGGATCACAAAAGTGGGGGCTATCCTTCGAAAGCTAAGTATTGATGAAATCCCACAACTTTTAAATGTGTTGAAGGGTGATATGAGCATAGTAGGTCCACGTCCAGAGGTTCCAACGATTACGAATGCTTATAACCCTTTGCAGGCTCGACGTCTGGAGGTAAAGCCAGGCTTAACGGGCCTTGCACAAATTAACGGCAGGTCTAATATTTCACATGGACAAAAAATTTCATATGACATTGAATACGTTGAAAATTATTCCTTTTGGATGGATGTCCAAATTTTGTTGAAGACACTTTATGTCGTAGTAGCAAGAACAGGTGCCTATTAAAAAATAAGGAGTGGCAGAACTGAAAATCGTTCAGCTTATTACACGAATGGATAAAGTTGGAGGAGCGCAAAAACATGTGGAGGCACTTGCTATCCAGCTTAAACAGGATGGGCATGAAGTCACAGTAGTAACAGGCTGCTATCAGCCATCACTGTGGCGTTTACAAGAACAACAAATTCCCGTCATCAGTATTCCTGCCTTGCAACGAGCTATTCATGTAACAAAAGATTTTCAGACATTCTGGCAATTAAGAGCTCTCTTCAAAAGTATACAACCTGATGTTGTAGCCACCCATTCATCCAAAGCAGGTGTGATAGGTCGTATAGTTGGTAGCTTACTACGTATTCCAACTGTTTTTACTGCACATAGCTGGAGTTTTACAGAAGGTGTTCCACAAAAGAAAAAGCTGCTTTATCATCGGGTGGAAAAGTCGGTTCAGCTATTTACTACCAAAATTATTACTGTGTCTGAATATGACCGGGAACTAGCACTAATGAAGAAGGTAGCTCCATCTCATAAATTACTGACCATCCATAACGGCATTGACCCAATTGAGAAAAGCTCGACAACAGAAAAGACATGTATGGAGCAGCCAGTCATTGTCATGGTTGCTCGTTTTGAAGTGCCGAAAAGACAGGATGCATTGCTAAAAGCTTTAGAGGAGCTGACAGATATTCCATGGCAGCTTCAATTAATTGGAGATGGTTCACTTCGTCCAGCTCTAGAGGAATTCGTTGAACTGCATGGTTTAACGAATCGTGTAACGTTTTTAGGCAATCAATTAGACGTTCATTCTTATCTAGAGAAAAGCCATTTATTTGTTCTGTTGTCTGATTGGGAAGGCTTGCCGATTTCCATTATTGAAGCGATGCGTGTAGGTCTTCCAATTATTGCAACAAATGTAGGTGGTGTTAAAGAGCTAGTTTCAGATGGTGGCAATGGATTTTTAGTGGAGCGAGAAGATAACGAATTATTGAAGAAGCGACTTCATCAATTGTTAATGGATGTCGCTTTAAGACAACAAATGGGGGAGGCAAGTGAACGCCGTTATTTACAGAATTTCACGTTCACGCCCATGTATCAAAAAACAGTAACTGTTTATCAACAGGCTGTTTTAGAACTAGCGAAGAAAGGGGATTAAATTGCAATTAATTTGCATTAGAACAGATGATGAGCTTATGTGGTACAAGGAAATTTGGGATGGCATTTTAGAAGCAGAGGAAAATGATAATCCATTTATAGAATTTGCTTGGTTTTATAATTGGTGGCAAATTGTAGGTCGTAAAGAACGTGTCGAGCTTTATGCCATTGAACATGAAGGGACGATCATTGCCTTTTTCCCCTTTACCGTGTCAGTTCGATGGGGGATAAGGGTGTATAGCTTTGCAGGTAAAAATATAGCGAACTATACAGGGGTTGTTGCCAAACAAGAATGGTTACTGCAAGTAACGACCTTTGTATTCGATGAATTGATTAAAAAGTATCGGCACGTTATTTTTTCATTGAATGGCTTATTAGAGAGTAAAGTGTCTACAAAAATCTTGGAGCAATACTTCGTTGAAAGACAATTACGAGCGAGTATTTTCCGTGTTGTGACACCATACCTTGCTTTTTCTGAAGTAGACTTTCAGCACCATTACAAGCAACGTAGAAAAATGCATGGTGTCGATAGGCGGGAACGTAAGCTACGAAACCTTGGCTCTTTAACAAGGCGAGTGCCTTCACGGGATGAGCTTTGGCAAATGTTTCGATTGTTTGATAGACGATGGGCAAAAAAGATTGATACGAGTGATTTTACAAAGGGCAAGAAAAGAGATTTTTTTGAGCGTTTAACAATGCTTAAAGGAGAGGCATTGCATGTGGAGGTCGATGCACTTGTCTTTGAAAACCAATGGATTGCTTTCACATACGGCCTTTGCTGTCGAGGTCGTTATGTCACTTATGCTCTTGCACATGAACCTACATTTAATTTATTTGGTGCTGGCCGTATAGTCAATCAGGAAACCATCCAACGGACGTTTGCTGACAATTATCGCTTATTTGATATGAGCATAGGCTATGAACCTTACAAATTTGACTGGCGTTCCAGCATTGATTTTACAAGACATATGCTTGCCAGCGGTGGTACAAAGCGTACAAATTTACTGGTAGGTTTTTTAACGTTGAAGGAAAGACTCAAGGAATATGTAAAAGGCAATCAGCGAGTTGTAGATTGGAAACGCAATACACTTGGTCAATTACGTTATTTAGTAAAGTATGGAAAGGTAAAAGATTGGCTAGAATATGGACAACAATTCGTAGAAAGATTTATTCGTGTGAAACAAGTGAATTTATATGAATTATCCCCATTAGAGGATGTATCGCCACAGCAGCCTATCGGTCATTTATTTGAAGAAATGTCGATTCAGGAAGCGATGCAGCTTGATCAAGAAGAAATCATTGCCCTCTTTTATAAGGGATACACAATTTATAAAGACTCCTTTGCGGAAACGAATAAGCCAGCGTTTGCGTTACATGCCACAAATTGGCGAGTCGATTCATTGGAAATGGTAGAACCTTTACCGAAGCAAACCTATTTTTTAGCCTATGATGTTTTCAAGCAGATCGATATTATTACAGCGTATTTCCGAAAAATAAAACCAGCTCAAACATTGTGGGTAACGGCAAGCTTTTGGCAATGGCGAAAGCGTAAGCGCTTAGTACAGCTAGGCTATAAACCTATTTCTCGAATGAAACATTATAAATTCGCTCGTTTTGAGCGACATCGTGTAGAAAAATATACAGAGAGTGGGGGCGATGTTCATTCTGTCCATTAAAAGTAAGCGATGGAATATCGCAATGCAACATTTTTATTTTCTAGAAAAGCCAGCGAATGTTCGAAAATCAATGAAGGTAGTAGGTTATACACATTCATTGGTACCTAGCCGAAAGCTTGTTAAAAGCGAAACGGTTCACATTCATCTTCAAGAGCATGAACTTTCATTGTATTTAGCACTTTCTGAAGGAAATCGAAAAATTTTACGCCGTGCCGAAAAGGAATTTTATCAAGTTATATTGTATAAAGAGCCTTCCATGGAAAATTTGCGAGCCTTTCAGCAATTTTATAATCATTTCGCCAAAAGAAAAAAGCTTGAAACGATTGGCAAGTCGCAAATGGAAACAATATTGCTCCTAAATGAACAGGGGGCTTTATTATTATCTGAGATCCAAAGTATTTGTGGACAAACACTGTGCTATCGATTGGATATTGTGCATGAGAAAAAAGCAATGTCCTATTATGAGGCAACTTGTCATGCATCAGCTTTGCCTGCTCGTTTAAAACGACCTATCCGTTATGCCAATCGATTTTTAATCTGGCATAACCTACTGCATCTAAAGGAGCATGGTTTTATGCTATATGATATGGGCGAGTTAACAGAAAATCGAAATGTACGAGCCTTTAAACTAAGCTTTGGTGGACAGGTTGTCCATGTTTACTCAGGCTACATTATCCAATCAAAAATACGTGCACTGTTACTTGGTGTGCAAAAATGGAGGAAGTAGCTACATGAATGGTGGGGGTCTCGTTATTTCATTAGATTTTGAGCTGAATTGGGGTGTCCATGATGTATTTCGATATGGACAATACAATAAAAACCTATATGGTGTACGTAAAGCCTTGCCCAGGATACTAACGTTATTTGAGCAATATGACATACACGCGACTTGGGCTACAGTCGGATTATTATTTGCAGAATCAAAGGCAGAAATGGCTCATTATTTACGAGGTATCCCTGTGAAATATGACAATATGCGCTTTGCTGCACATACCCAGCTAGCAAAAGTAGGCGAAAATGAACAAGAGGATCTCTTGCATTTTGGTAAATCGTTAATTGAGGGTATTAAACGTACACCACATCAGGAAATAGGTAGTCATACCTTTTCTCATTTCTATTGCTTGGAAAAAGGTCAAACAGAAGCAGCCTTTTGTGCAGACTTACACGCGACAAAAACCATTAGTGAGGGGTATACCGCTCCTATGAAATCAATTGTCTTTCCTCGCAATCAAGTAAACAAAGACTATTTAACAGCATGTTTAGAAGCAGGCTTTGTTTGCTACAGAGGTACTGAAAATCATACTTTGTACGATGCCCAAAAGTTTACGAAGAAGGGTAGGCTTATGGGAGCCAAGAAGTGGCTAGATAGTTATTGGAATCTAACTGGTCATCATATGGCGACACTGGAGGAAATGCAAGAGGAACAACTAATTAATATTCGGTCAAGTGCCTTTTTAAGGCCTTATTGCAGTCCGCTACGTGTATTCGAAGGTTTAAAAGTGAAGCGTATAAAGGAAGGCATGTTAGAGGCAGCAAAGGCACAAGCATTTTATCATTTATGGTGGCATCCTCATAATTTTGGTAAGCATGTGGATAAAAATTTAGCGATGCTTGAGGAACTATTATGTTATTTTCAAGAATTGCGCAGCCAATATAATTTTCAAAGTTATGCCATGTATGAGGTCGCAGAACTTTGCGAAAGCCTCTCTAAGCAGCAGAAGTAGTAGACTAGTTTGGTTGTTCAAAGAAGGATAACTCGCTCATTAAAGTTGTCAAAGCACGCCAAAAATGTAGTCAACTGCTCCGAAATAGGGGAAAGGTAATCAAAATAGTGGTGTTTTCACGTAAAGCACCTACTGGTATATGGTTTTTGCTAAGCAAACTGGTATCTAGTTTGCTTTTTTTTGTATAAGGAGAAAAGTTAGAAAGAAAAGAGGAAAAAAGAAAAACGATGACGAAGATGAATGTACGAATGGTACTATTACAATAGAAAATAAATGGTAGGACATTTTGAGGAGAGTGAGAGTTGGTGTAGGCCAATTCAACTTGAATAGAAAAGATATGAAGGTGGTAGATGAATATGTTTATACAACCAGAATGCCAATGGAAGCAAGAAAATGGTTCAGCCATGCATCAATGGATTAAGCAGCAAACAAATCCAAACCCAAATGATGTGGACATTGTCTTATATGGAGCTCTATTATCATATGCAGGTGGAGCATCCACAAAAGCGCAATACCCAACCGCATTTCGTAAAGTTTGGCCAAGTTTTCAATCGTATAATTTAGATGAGCAGGTAAATTTACGCGCACTGTCAGTCGTTGATATAGGGGATGTTGCGATTCATGAACAAGATAGAATGCTTTCAGAATCTGCCATCGAGGCTGCCGCTGAAAATTTAAGCATTGCCTTTCAAAAAAGCTTTACTTGTTTGATTGGAGGAGATCATGCGATTACCGCCTGTTCCCTAAGAGGTATAAAGAATGCTTTTCCGCAAGATCGCATTGGTATTATTCAAATTGATACACATCTAGATGCAAGAAACCAAGAGGAAGTTGGTTTAGCGCAAGATTCTCCAATCCACCAGTTAATTGCAGCAGGGGTTGTTGAGGGGAAACATGTGTATAATGTCGGTTTGCATGGTTTTTTCAACTCACCTGAAATGATTCATTATGCACGAGAACAGGGGATTCATATGATTACGTTAAAACAGATGCGACGTGATGGTATTCAGCTCACAATCCGTGAAATGCTGCGTCAGCTTATGTATGAGGTAGATCGCATTTATGTTTCAGTTGATTTAGATGCACTCGATATTATGTTTGCACGAGATGTCCCAGCTGCAACACCAGGTGGTTTAACGGCCTATGAGTTATTTGATATCCTCAAGCTTATTGGTGAAAATGAAGGGGTTCGTCATATTGATTTTGTTTATGCTGACCCAAGGGAAGGAACATTGCGACCAGAAACAGTGAAGATCGGTGTCACGGCATTTTTACAATGGTTAACAGGTATTCAACTGGATCATCGCAATCGCATCTCGAAAAAAGGGAAAGTTTCGTTGTAAAGCAAGTGAATTTCCGTGTATTAACAATGCTGAATAGTGAAAGTTTGCTATAATGTTTAAGTAGGAAACAATAAATAGATACAAACTTTGTATTGTAATAGAGAGGGAATTCATGATGACAACAAAACCAAAACTATTGATTATCGACGGGATGGCACTGTTATTCCGTTCATTTTTCGCATCAGCTGCAATGGGACATTTTATTCGTCTTGCAGATGGTACACCGACTAATGGCGCCCAAGGATTTGTGCGACATGTACTAACGGCACAATCGATCATGAAGCCAACGCATATGGCTGTTTGCTGGGATATGGGAGCACATACATTCCGCAATGATTTATTTGACGGCTATAAAGCGAATCGCCCAGCACCACCAGAGGAAATGTTGCCTCAATTTGATATGGCGAAAAATCTATCGCAGCAAATTGGCTGGCAAAATTTCGGTGTAAAGGGCATGGAAGCTGATGATTTAATTGGCTCTATGATTACTAAATGGCAGGACAAGGCAGATATTACCGTTATTAGTGGAGATAAGGATTTGCTTCAGCTTTTAAAACCATCTACCGAGATTGCTTTTATGAAAAAGGGCTATACTGAGTACGATATATATACACATGCACGCTTTAAAGAAGAATATAGTATTGAGCCAGAACAGTTTGCACAGGTTAAAGCCTTTATGGGAGATACAAGTGATGGCTATCCAGGCGTCAAAGGCATTGGTCCTAAGCAAGCACTCACGTTAATTCAAACATATGGCTCGATTGATAAGATTCTAGCGTCCCTTGGCGAATTAAAGCCAGGTCAACGAACAAAAATCCAAGAAAACTTGGACATGTTAAAATTATCGCATGTACTTGCAACAATTCAAACGAATGTCCCAATTGAAGCAGATATGACAAGCCTTGTTTTACCGAACTATGAACCACAAATTTTTAAAGAGATAGAAGAGAGTGGCTATACGTTAATTGCGAAGCATGCCCGCTCATTGTATTCTCTTATTTAATTCATCATCGCAGAGTATAGCAATATGCTCTGCTTTTTTTTATTGAAATTATCGGTGGAGTAGAAAATAGTCTGGAAGAAACATATCGTACTGCTGATATTTTTGCGGAAGTGATATATGATGCACTGAAAAAGAGCAAGTAAAATAATGTGTTATCCATTATTTTATTTGCTCTATGGAGGTGTCATTTTAACAAAAGATAATACTTTTTCATTATCTTTATAGAGTGCATGACGTATTGTACTGTCACGATTTGGTCCACCATTATCATGAAACACTAACCATAGCTCATCATTTTTTATGTCATAGCCAATAAGGGGTACCCAATGATAGGCGAAGGTCGATTTTTTATCCCGCCACCGAAGGCTAAAATAGCGATCAAAACGGATAGCAACAGGGCGACCTGCATCTATTTCCTGTAATGCTTCTTTTAATGAACAAGTTCGGATATCCCAGGTTGGTTGCAGTCGGCGGAGGTTGCGAATAAGTCGCCATTTGAATAAACCAATTTTTGTGCCACCAAGTTGTTTATAAAGTTCATTAATAGAAGGAACTGAGTCGTTCAAATAGTTTAAAATGACGTGAATTGTAGTAGGTCCACAGGCAGAATGACGATAGCTTGGTGCAATGGATGGATCATATTGTGATTTGCCGCGTAAAGCCAGTTGTTGGCGCATGATGGTCTCCTTTCAAAAAGCGCTGCATTTCATGAAGAAATGCAGCGCTTTATTTTTTATTGTTCAGCAGATAAGAATTCTGTTACTTGTTGAGGTGATTTTGCATTGGCACTGTGTAAGTGAGCAAGTTTTTCACCGTTTTGGAAAATCAATAAGCTTGGGATACCCATAACATCATATTTGTCTGCGATTTCTGGAAGCTCATCACGATTTAACTCATACCAGTCATATTGGTTGTACTCTTCAATGATTGGATCGATGAACATATCCATGCGTGTGCAATCTGGGCACCAACCAGCGTAAAATTTCACTAGTACTTTTTGGTCACCAGCGATTAGTTCGTTAAATTGTTCTGCAGTAGTAATTGTTTTCATTAAATATTCACTCTCCTTGCTTACCATTCTACACATTTTTCTCATAACCTGAAAGTTTTCTGTTTGGCCATATCGATAGCTACATATTGTCTGCTTTTTGCTCGTAAAAAACAAAATAAGATATATATTGCAAAAATAATTCTTGAAAAAAGATTGCTAAATTAGACAAAATAATCTACACTAAAAACAGAAAAGTAGTTTTATCTTCATTCATTGAGAAGTGTATTTAAGAACGGAGATAAACCTTAGTCGTGCTTGGTTGAATGGAGTAAATCTAATTCAACAAAAGGACAAAAAATTCACTAAGGTACACTTGATATTTTTTTGGCCAAAAAATGAATGGCTATTCATTCAATGGGAGAATAAGGGGGAATTGCTTGTGACTTACAACATTAAAAAAGCGGCTGTTCTAGGTTCTGGGGTGATGGGCTCTGGGATTGCAGCACATTTAGCAAATATCGGTATACCAACTTTACTATTGGATATTGCACCGAAGGAGCTGACTCAAGAGGAAGAAGCAAAGGGTCTTTCTATAGAGCATCCAGCTGTAAGAAATCGTATTGTAAACGGAGCTTTGCAAAAGTTATTAAAGCAAAAGCCAGCACCACTTACTTCTAAGAAAAATTTATCACTACTAACGGTTGGCAACTTTGAAGACGATTTAGGGAAACTAAAAGATGTAGATTGGATTATCGAAGTTGTCGTAGAAAATTTACCAATTAAACAAAGCCTCTATGAAAAAATTGATGCTATTCGTACACCAGGAACAATCATTAGTTCAAATACATCAGGTATCAGTATAAATGCGATGGCAGAAGGACGCTCAGATGATTTTAAAAAGCATTTTTTAGGAACACATTTTTTCAACCCACCTCGCTATTTAAAATTATTAGAAGTAATTCCTGCCAATACAACTGCGCCTGAAGTGGTGAACTTCATGAAAACGTTTGGTGAAGATGTGCTTGGTAAGGGTGTTGTTCTTGCGAAAGATACACCCAACTTCATTGCTAATCGAATTGGAACATACGGCTTACTCGTAACTTTACAGGAAATGTTAAAAGGTGGTTACTCAGTTGGTGAAGTAGACTCAGTAACAGGTCCGCTTATTGGTCGTCCGAAATCAGCAACTTTCCGTACACTAGATGTTGTTGGTTTAGATACATTTATTCATGTAGCAAAAAATGTCTACGATCAAACAACAGGTGAGGAGCAACAGGTATTTACTGTACCTGAATTTTTGCAAAATATGGTCACAAACGGATGGCTAGGAGCAAAGTCAGGTCAAGGTTTCTTCTTAAAACAAGGTAAAGAGATACATGAGATTGATCCATTAACATTAACGTATAGCACAGCAAAAAAATTAAAGACACCTTCTATTGAAATGGCGAAACAAACTCGTGGGCTGGCTAATAAAGTCAAGGCATTAACATATGCGAAGGATCGTACAGGCCAGTTATTATGGGGGATTTTTGCACCGACATTAATTTATTCTGCTCAGCTACATGGTGAAATTGCGGATGATATTGTAGCCATTGACAATGCAATGAAATGGGGCTTCGGCTGGCAACAGGGACCATTTGAAATTTGGGATGCTATTGGCGTGAAGGAATCTGTAGAGAGAATGGAGGCAGAAGGTCGAGAAGTACCTGCATTTGTGAAAGAAATGTTAGCAAATGGCTTTGAGACATTCTATTCCGAAACAGATGGCGATTTAGCTTATTACGATGGTTCACAATATGTGAAAGTACCAGTTAATGAAAAAGAGATTAATCTAAAACGTTATAAGAAAAAGCACGGTGTTATTAAATCTAACACAGGTGCTAGTTTAATAGATTTAGGTGATGGCATTGCTTTACTTGAATTCCATTCCCAATCGAATGCTATTGGTTTAGATATTATCCAAATGATCAACTTTGCAGTGGATGAAGTGGAGGCTAATTATAAGGGCTTAGTCATTGGTAATCAGGGGAAAAACTTCTGTGTTGGCGCAAATCTAGGGATGATTTTAGTAGAAGCACAGGATGATAATATCTTTGAGCTAGATTTTGTGATTAAAGCATTCCAAGATGCCATGCAAAAAATCAAGTATTCGCGTAAGCCAGTTGTGGCAGCACCTTTTGCTATGACATTAGGTGGAGGAGCAGAGGTTTGCTTACCAGCTGCACACATTCAAGCTACGATGGAAACATATATGGGCTTAGTGGAAGTGGGCGTTGGTTTAATTCCAGGCGGCGGTGGAAATAAAGCGCTTTATCAAAAATTCCTAAAGGGCTTACCGAATGGCGTTGAGGTAGACTATCAACATATTGCTAATAAAGTATTTGAAACAATTGCAATGGCGAAGGTTTCAACATCTGGTGAGGAAGCACGTGAAAATAACTTCTTAAACTTTGCAGATGGTATTTCTGTGAATCCAGATCATCAATTATATGATGCGAAACAAGCTGCATTAGCACTTTACGAAGCAGGCTACAAACAACCAGTACCAACAAAAGTGCCAGTAGTTGGCGCATCAGGCTACGGTACATTACTCATCGGTGCACAAGGTATGTTTGAGTCAGGCTTTATTAGTGAACATGATTTAAAAATTGCTAAAAAACTAGCTTATGTAATTGCAGGTGGTAAGGTTCCATACGGCACATTAGTTGATGAGCAATATCTATTGAACTTAGAGCGTGAGGCATTCCTAAGCCTTGTTGCTGATCCGCTTTCTCAGCAAAGAATGCAACACATGCTATTAAAAGGTAAACCACTTCGTAACTAATTGACAGAATAGATCAATCTTGCACATGAAACAAAGGGGGATTAAAACGATGCGTGAAGCCGTTATTGTAGCAGGAGCACGAACTCCAATTGGAAAAGCAAAAAAAGGTTCTTTAGCAACAGTGAGACCAGATGATTTTGGTGCGGTCGTTGTCAAAGAAACATTAAAAAGAGCAGGTTATGAAGGGCCGATTGATGATTTAATTTTAGGATGTGCGATGCCAGAAGCGGAGCAAGGAATGAATGTTGCACGTAGCATTGGTGCACTTGCTGGATTACCAGATACAACTCCTGCTCTAACAATTAATAGATTTTGTTCATCAGGTTTACAGGCGATTGCCTATGCAGCAGAGCGAATCATGCTAGGACATTCCAAGGCGATTGTTGCTGGTGGTGTGGAGTCGATGAGCATGGTGCCAATG
Source organism: Lysinibacillus cavernae (assembly GCF_009724685.1). GTDB lineage: Bacteria > Bacillota > Bacilli > Bacillales_A > Planococcaceae > Lysinibacillus > Lysinibacillus cavernae. Next base: position 90,252 of record NZ_WMEF01000001.1, on the reverse strand, counting down.
GTGGGGAATACACCACGCTTAAATCCGACGTTAGCTGAAACAGCTCCACAATATTATATGGGTATGGGGCATACAGCTGAGGAAGTAGCTCGTCAGTACAATGTCAGTCGAGAAGATCAAGATGCGTTTGCTGCTCGTTCACATGCACTTGCTGAAAAGGCGATTAAAGAAGGTAAATTCAATGATGAAATTGTTCCAATTGAAGTGGAACAGCATTATGTAGATGATAACAATAAACCACAAGTGAAAAAATTCACTTTTAATATGGATGAAGGAGTACGTCCAGGTACATCTGTTGAAGGTTTGGCAAAACTACGTCCAGCTTTCCATGTGAAGGGCAGTGTGACAGCTGGTAATGCCTCTCAAACTTCCGATGGTGCAGCAGCTGTATTAGTGATGGATCGTGAGGAGGCTGAAAAGCAAGGCCTGGCTCCAATGGCAAAATTCCTAGGCTTTGCAGTTGGTGGTGTACCTCCTGAAGTAATGGGAATCGGTCCAATTGTTGCAGTGCCAAAAGCGCTAGAAATTGCAGGATTATCAATAGATGACATTGATTTATGGGAAATCAATGAAGCATTTGCTTCACAATCATTACAGGTGGTTCGTCATTTAGGCATCGACCAAGATAAAGTAAATGTGAATGGTGGAGCAATTGCATTAGGTCATCCACTAGGTGCAACCGGAGCTATATTAACATTAAAGCTTATTCATGAATTGAAGCGTCAAGGGAAGAAATATGGTGTGGTGACAATGTGTATTGGTGGCGGCATGGGTGCTGCTGGCGTATTTGAAATTTGCTAGATAAGCTTGAGGTGTACTGTTTACGGTTGCCTCCGAATATCGTATACGTCAAGCTTTTCTATACATGTTTATTAGGGGAATAGACTATCAAATTAATACATTGGGAGGAATTTATCATGACAGAAAAAACAACAGATTTCATTAAAGGCGGCGGATTTCTTACTGAAGATGTGGAATTAGATCGTGTGTTTACACCAGAAGATTTCACTGACGAGCATAAAATGATTGCTAAAACGACAGAGGAATATGTTGCAAATGAAGTATTACCTGTAGTTGAAAATTTAGAGCACCATGAATTTGAACATTCAGTGCGTCTCTTGAAAAGTGCAGGTGAATTAGGTTTACTTGGAGCAGATGTACCTGAAGAATACGAGGGACTGGGATTAGACAAAGTTTCTTCAGCACTAATTGCTGAAAAAATGTCCGTTGCAGGTGGCTACTCCATCACACATGGAGCACATGTTGGTATCGGTTCATTACCAATCGTCCTATTCGGTAACGAAGATCAAAAGAAAAAATATTTACCTAAGCTTGCTTCAGGTGAACTAATTGCTGCATATGCATTGACAGAACCAGGTTCAGGTTCAGATGCTTTAGGAGCAAAAACAACGGCAAAATTAAATGATGCAGGAACACATTATATTTTAAATGGTGAAAAGCAATGGATTACGAATGCAGGTTTTGCTGATGTATTTGTTGTGTATGCAAAAATCGATGGCGATAAATTCTCTGCATTTATCGTAGAACGTGCATACAATGGTGTTTCAGTAGGACCTGAAGAGAAAAAAATGGGGATTAAATCATCATCAACTCGTACATTAGTTTTAGAAGATGCAGAAGTACCTGCGGAAAATCTATTAGGTGAAATCGGTCGTGGGCATGTGATTGCCTTCAATATTTTAAATATTGGTCGTTATAAACTTGGTGTTGGTACAATTGGTGGATCTAAACGAGCATTGGAGTTAGCAATTCAATATACAAACCAACGTCAGCAATTTAAAACAAAGCTTTCAGATTTCAATCTAACAAAAGAGAAATTATCAACAATGGCTTCTCAATTGTATGCGTCTGAATCATTAAACTATCGTACTGTTGGTCTATTTGAGGACCGTTTAAGCCAGCTAAGCCTAGAAGAGCAAAAGCAAGGGAAAGTAATTGCTGGTGCTATCGCTGAATATGCGATTGAATGCTCGATTGCCAAAGTGTTTGGATCAGAAACATTAGATTATATTGCTGATGAAGCGGTACAATTACATGGTGGCTATGGCTTTATGGCTGAATACGAGGTGGAGCGAATTTATCGTGACTCTCGTATTAACCGAATTTTTGAAGGTACAAATGAAATTAATCGTATGATTGTACCTGGTACATTTATGAAGAAGGCACTAAAAGGCGAGCTACCACTATTACAAGTTGCTCAAAAATTACAGCAAGAGCTTCTAATGTTAATGCCAGAGGACATTGGTACAGAGCCATTAGCGCAAGAAAAGTATCTAGTGAAAAATGCGAAGAAAATTGCTGTATTAGCAGCAGGCTTAGCAGCTCAACGTTTTGGAGCTAAGCTTGATCAAGAGCAAGAAGTATTGGTGAATATCGCGAATATTGCTAACCAATTGTTTGCAATGGAGTCAGCTGTATTACGTACAGAAAAAGCAATTGCTCGTGATGGCGCTGAAAAAGCACATCAAAAATTGCTATACACACAAATCTTCTGCCAGGAAGCATTCGCAGAAATTGAGAAAGAAGCAAAAGATACAATTCTTGCTTCTGCAGATGGCGATGCAGCACGCATGACATTATCAGCACTTCGTAAGCTTACGCGTAATAACCCTTACAACTTAATTGCGAAGAAACGTGAAGCTTCTGTTAAACTAATCGAAGCTGAAAAATATATTGTTTAATAGCACACTTAACTTAGCTATCTGTGAGAGGATAGCTAAGTTTTTTTGTATGGACGGGTAGAATGGTGAAAGTGATGGATAGAACAGATAGAGAGACAGATAAAATAGTGAATGTGATGAATAGAACAGTAAAAATGAGAGAAGTTCCACCATTCGAAACAATTATGATGGTATACTACAGAAAAAAGACAGTAGAGGAGCATTTTAATGACGATTCAATTTATCCATTATCCAAAATGTACGACATGTAAAAAAGCACAAAAGTGGTTAAATGATCATGAAGTTTCCTATGAAGAGGTACACATTGTAGAGCAACCACCAACAAAGGATGAAATAACTGCATTATGGCAAGCAAGTGGACTGCCTTTGAAGAAATTTTTTAATACATCTGGCATGAAATATCGTGAGCTTGGCTTAAAGGACAAGCTAGCTGAAATGACTGAGGACGAACAGCTTGAGCTTCTTGCCTCTGACGGTATGTTAATTAAACGTCCAATCGTAACAGACGGAAAAAAAGTCACATTAGGGTTTAAAGAATCAGATTTTGAGCAAGCTTGGAAATAACCGTATTTATCTCAGTTCAGCACTTACCTCTATATGGTAGTCAGATGCATGATCTGAAGCAAGATAAGTCTTCAATGGATGTTACAGATTGCTGAAGGGGAGATTTTCGATTGAACTCGAAAAAAATCTGAACGCAATGACGCCGAGACGTAATTGAATCTTGTTTTTATAGGAGAAGTATGGCACACTGAAAGTGAATATATTACATATTTATGGAGGGGTTTATTGCATGAGCACACCTAAAGACTTACGTTACTCTGAAGAGCATGAATGGGTAAAAGTAGAAGATGGAAAAGTACGTATCGGTATTTCACACTTCGCGCAATCTGAACTTGGAGATATCGTTTTCGTTGAGCTTCCACAAGTTGGCGATGAAATCAAAACAGATGATCCATTCGGTAGTGTAGAATCTGTAAAAACAGTTTCTGAATTATACGCACCAATCTCAGGTACAGTAGTTGAAGTAAATGCAGATTTAGAAGATAGCCCAGAATTCGTTAATGAATCACCATATGAAAAAGCATGGATGATCGTTGTTGAGCCTGCTGATGCATCAGAAATTGAAAAACTAATGACAGCAGAGCAATACGAAGAAATGATCGCTGAATAAGACAAGCCATAATCGAAAAACGTCGGAAACTACCGACGTTTTTTGTTATATAATGACTTATAAGTGGGGATGTCTAAATGGAGGTGGCGTAATGTTCGAGGGAAAATGCTTGATAGTAGAAGGACGCTCAGATAAGCTACAAATTGAGCCTATTTTGAATGAGAATGTTACTATACTATGTACGAATGGTACAATCGGTGTGCATCAATTAGAAGTGCTACTCGATCCATATGAGGGCTGCGAGTTATTCACTTTTTTTGATGCAGATTCTTCTGGAGATAAGCTACGAGCATTAATGGACAGACATTATCCTGAGGCTGAGCATTTACGTACTATGCCAACATATAAGGAAGTAGAGACTACACCAAGAAAAGTGTTAGCGATGATTTTACTTCGTGCACATTTTTCAATCCATAATGAATATATTTTGTAAGGTTGCGTGAAAAAATGGAAGAATGGTCAGCAGAGCAGTGGGAAGCGGCTAAACAGTCGGGAGAAAAAGCTGCATTTTATTTATATACGCCCATGTGCGGAACGTGTGCAGTGGCATCTAAAATGATGTCGATTATTGAACAATTACTGCCACAGCTACAAGTGGGCAAAGCTAATATAAACTTTTTAGAGAATGTTGCATATGAGCATCAAATTGAAAGTGTCCCATGTTTGCTCGTCAGTGATGGCGGAAACGTGACAGATAAAATTTATGCTTTTCAATCCGTACCGTTTTTGTACGAATTGTTAAAAAAATCAATTGACTGAACTTTACTAGCGTGGTAAAGTAACAACTATATTATTAAAACATTAAATATATCGAACTCTTATAAAGAGTGGCGGAGGGAAGTGCCCTATGAAGCCCGGCAACCATCACAATGTGAAAAGGTGCCAAATCACTCAAAGATTTTTCTTTGAAAGATGAGAGAACGGTTTAACGTATAATTACGTGACCCCTTCTACTTGTCTATAAGTGAAGGGGTTTTTCTATATGAGAAAAGGAGTATTCGCTATGATCCAGCTTCAAAATATTACAAAGAAATACAAAACAGCAAATGGCGAATTAACGGCAGTCAAAGACGTCAGCCTTACGATCAAACAAGGTGAAATTTTTGGCATTATCGGCTATAGTGGCGCTGGTAAAAGTACCATGATTCGTTTATTAAATGGTTTAGAAAAACCGACATCAGGGAAAGTAACGGTGAATAATCAAGAGTTTTCATCGATTAAAGGGCAAAAGCTTAGAGCAGCTAGACAAAAAGTAAGTATGATTTTCCAACATTTCAATTTACTTTGGTCTAGAACAGTTGCAGAGAATATTGCCTTTCCTCTAGAAATTGCAGGTGTTTCAAAGGCTCAACGTGATGCACGAGTGAAGGAATTAATTGCACTTGTAGGCTTAGAAGGACGAGACAAAGCCTATCCATCACAGCTTTCTGGTGGACAAAAGCAGCGTGTAGGGATTGCACGTGCATTAGCTAATAATCCAGAGGTTTTACTATGTGATGAGGCGACATCTGCACTCGATCCAGAAACGACGGATGCCATTCTCGATTTACTGGTTGATATAAATGATCGTTTAGGATTAACAATCGTACTGATTACCCATGAAATGCACGTCATTCGCAAAATTTGTCATCGTGTAGCGGTGATGGAAGCAGGCGAAATTGTAGAGCGTGGTGAGGTATTGCAAGTTTTCCAAGCACCGCAAGCAGCTATTACCAAAAAATTTGTATCTCAAATTACAGACACAAAGGAAACGCAGGATACGGTGGCGCAGATCAAAACAAATTACCCAACTGGACAACTTGTTAAGTTGATTTTTGTAGGGGAGAAAACCGAACAGCCTGTCATCTCACATCTTATAAAACAATTTGATGTGGAAGTTAGTATTGTTCACGGTAATATTTCGCAAACAAAAAATGGTGCATACGGTACACTCATTGTGCAAATTGATGGCTCGAAGGCGAATGTGGCAGATGCCCTTCGTTATTTAAATACAGTCGAAGTACAGACGGAGGTGATTGCAGATGCTAACTAATCTCTTTCCGAACGTAGACTGGGAAAATATGTGGCAAGCTACGTACGAAACATTGTACATGACGGCAATTTCTACTGTTGTCACATTTATTCTTGGGTTAGTCATTGGTATCGTGCTGTTTTTAACAAGTCCCAATCAGTTATGGGCTAATAAAATTGTCAACTTTTTAACGGGTTCACTCGTTAATATTTTCCGTTCCATTCCATTTATCGTGTTAATCATCTTATTAATTCCATTTACGAAGTTTTTACTTGGTACAATTCGTGGCGCAAATGCGGCTTTACCCGCTTTAATTATTGGTGCAGCTCCGTTCTACGCACGTATGGTATTAATTGCATTACGTGAAATTGATAAAGGTGTCATTGAAGCAGCTCGTTCAATGGGGGCAAAAACATCCACAATTATTTGGAAAGTACTGATCCCCGAATCATTACCAGCACTAATTTCTGGTATTACTGTAACGGCTGTTGCTCTTGTTGGGTATACTGCGATGGCAGGGATTATCGGTGCAGGTGGTCTTGGTAACTTAGCTTTCCTAGACGGCTTCCAACGAAATCGCCAAGATGTGACATTAATGGCAACTATTTTGATCTTAGTAGTCGTATTTATCATTCAATGGATCGGTGACTTACTTACTGAAAGAATTGATAAACGCTAGCAGGAAATACGTGGTTATTCCGGTTCTTACCGCTAACATATTTTAAACAAATAAAAGGGAGTGTCATAAATGAAGAAGTTATTAGCAGGATTATTTTTATCAATACTTGTCCTAGCGTTAGCAGCATGTGGTACTGATAAAAAAGAAGATGCAAATTCAGCATCGGATAATACAGATAGTAAAGAGAACGTAACATTAAAAGTAGGTGCTTCAAATACACCACACGCAGTGATTTTAGATAAAGCAAAACCGATTTTAGCTAAAGAAGGCATCGACCTAGAAATTGAAACATATACAGATTATGTTTTACCAAACCAAGATTTAGATTCAAAAACACTTGATGCAAACTATTTCCAACATATTCCTTACTTAGATTTGCAAATTAAAGACAATGGCTATGATTTCGTGAATGCTGGTGGCGTTCATATTGAACCAATCGGTATTTACTCTAAAAAACATAAAACATTAGAAGACCTTCCTGAAGGCGCAACAATTTTACTTTCTAACTCAGTATCAGACCACGGTCGTATGCTGTCATTATTAGAAGCAAAAGGCTTAATTAAATTAAAAGAAGGTATTGATAAAACGGCAGCAGAATTAAAGGATATTGAAGAAAATCCAAAAAACTTTAAATTTGATGCGAATACTGCACCAGAAATGCTTGTACAAATGTACGAAAACGATGAGGGTGATGCAGTACTAATCAACTCTAACTTTGCAATCGATAACGGTTTAAACCCAATCGAAGATGCTATTTCTCTTGAAGACAAAGAATCTCCATATGTAAACATTATTGCAGTTCGTGCAGGTGATGAAACAAAACCAGAAATTAAAAAATTATTAGAAGTATTAACTTCAAAAGAAATCCAAGACTTCATTATAGAAGAGTGGAAAGGTGCAGTAGTACCAGTAAAGTAATGAATAAATCTAGAAAAGGGTACGTAAGTATAGATGCTTACGTACCCTTTTCTATGTTTAATTGTTTACAAAATGCAATTAACCTCAAGATGTACTTCCAATAATTATGTATAGAAAATATATAGCAATATTTATTACTATAGTAATGTTGTTTATCTATCAAATAAATGATAGAAAGTAATAATAAATATAAATTTATACAATATTGGAGTGATCCTAATGGATGATATAATAATCGCTCATGAAATCATGCAAGAACATGAAATAGAGCGATACTTTGAAATATGGCGTGAAAGTGTAATGAGATCACGTCTTACTATAACAGCGGTCTTTTTAAAAATAGCTAATACTACTGAACCAAATACAAATCATCAAGTGACCTCATTTTTACAGTCTAAATTACGCAAAACAGACTTGCTTTTTCAATTATCCGATGGAAATCATTGGGGTATATTTTTTTTGCAAAGTAGTGATGTGGAAGCTAGAGCGTTTTTAAAACGAATATTTGCTATCTTAAAAGCTGAACGGAAGCTCCAACATATTGCTTTAAATGCCTCAATAACAGAAATAAGAAATAATAATGTCATGTTTGAAGATTTGTTAGTTAAAAATAAAGAAATGCTAGCAGGGGATGAGCAATTAACTTGGACTATAACGGAAGTAAAAGATTATAGTGAACAACCAACTGAACTAGTGAAAGTAAGCATCATTGAACAAAATGCAATTTTTAGGCAAGTATTAGAGTCGGGACTGAACCGATTAGACATCCCACATTTCACGTTAGAGGTTAAAAACTATGAGGATGGTTATAGCTTTTTACAATCTGACAGCTATAAGACAGGACATTTGCATTTAGTTATCATGAATGATATTTTACCTCGTAAAAACGGTTTAGAAATTTTGCACATTATGCGGAATATGCCAAATGAAAAGAAATTTATTATATATATGTTGTCAGAACGTAATTCTGAGGGAGCGGCATTGAATGCTTATGAAGGTGGGGTTGATGAATATATCGTCAAACCATTCAATTTACGTTTGCTAGAGGCAAAAATTAAAAGAACATTTGCGAGGTTTTGGCTATGATCAAGCTGTCTATTTCTTTTCTTATCACGATAATAGCCATTTTACTAGTTGTGCTTTTTATCTTTATGGTGTACTTGCTTGTTCAACGACAGCGTGAGAGTCATTTTGAAAATGCACGTGATCGTTATATACAAAATTATTCTCAACTCTGGTACGACTACTTATTCAATAAGGAACATTTTAGTATGGTGCTTGTACCTCGAGGAAGAGCTCAGGTAGAGGCGATTGAACTAATTTTTTCATCGTATTTAAAAAATATAATCAATGAAAAAGTGCAGTGTGACATTAAACAATTCTCCAATCAATATTTAAAAAAGTTCTACGAAAAGGATTTATTAAGCAAACGATGGAGTATTAGAATGAATGCTCTCTATCGAATTGCAGACTTACAGATAGATGAGTTGCTAATTATGTGTCAAGAATTTGAGAAAACCAAAATTTCAGAGGAAGAGTATTTTCAATTGTTGAAAATATACTCAATTTTCCAATCTAATTTATTTATGGAAAAGATAAAAATGCCAATTGTAAGTTATTCAGAAAGTGAATATAGAAGATTATTTGTATTATTAGAGGACGATGTATTTATTAGATTTTTTGATGATTTTAATAGTTGGCCAGCCAATATTCAATTTGCAGTGATTGATACTGCACCTGTAAAAAGAAATATGCAGTATATTGATCAATTAAAAAAATTATTAAGCCATGATGTAGCGGAGATCAACATAAGAGCATTAAAAGGCCTTTATGAAATGGGTGTTATAGATGAGATTGAATCCTATATACCGTTTGTGACTTCGGATATGTGGGAAGCAAGATTAATGGTCGCCAAGGTTTTTAAACATGTTCCCCTTACTTATTCCTACAGTTATTTAGAGCAGCTTCTTCAGGATGAGAATTGGTGGGTCCGTTCACAAGCAGCGAAGACTATCGTGGAAGATCGATATGGTATAGCTAAATTACAGCAATTCATTGAATCCTCTAATGACCAATATGCCATTGAAATGGCACAGGAAATTGCAGCTAGAAAAGAGGAAAACAAGTGAAAATAATAGATTATGGCATGTTGTTATTTGGAGGCATTATTTTATTTTATATGCTTTTCGTTATCGTTTCGTATTGTGCAATGTTTATCATTGCCATGCTTGATTTAAGAAAAAGCTATCGATTAGATCCATCAGAATATGATGATGCACATATAGATGCCTTTTATTCAAAACCTGTATCCTTACTTGTTCCTGCCTATAATGAAGAAGTAGGGGTCGTAGATACAGTTTATTCATTATTAAATTTACGTTATCCCCAAACAGAAATTATTATTATCAACGATGGTTCGACAGATCAAACACTTCAAACAGTGATTGAACATTTTCAAATGAAACCAATAAGTAAAATTGTTCGGACAAATATCCCTACAAAACAAATTAAGCAAATATATGAATCTGAAATCTATAAAAATTGTATTTTAGTAGATAAAGAAAATGGTGGTAAGGCGGATGCATTAAATGTAGGCATAAATGTGTCTCAATATCCGTATTTTTGCTCAATTGATGGAGACTCCATTTTAGATGAAAAATCTTTACTTCGGGTGATGAAGCCGATTATTTTATCTGATGGCGAAGTCATTGCAGCAGGAGGTAATATTCGGATAGCTAATGGGGCAAAGATGCAGTATGGTTCTATTTATGAAACACAGTTACCTACAAATTATCTAGTGATCATGCAAGTGATCGAATATTTGAGAGCATTTTTAATGGGACGAATAGCCCTTAGTAAATTTAATTTAGTGCTTATAATATCGGGTGCATTTAGCGTTTTTTCTAAAAAATGGGCTGTGGAAGCAGGGGGATATTCAACAAATATTATTGGAGAAGATATGGAACTTGTTGTTACTATTCACCGACTTATAAAGGAGAAGAAGGAAAAAAAGCGTATTGAATTTGTACCTGACCCAGTTTGTTGGACTGAAGCTCCTCAAACATTAGGCGTACTTCGTAATCAACGAAGACGATGGCATCAGGGGTTATTTGAAAGTCTATGGAAGCATAAAAAAATGACCTTGAATCCTAGATATGGCAAGATCGGGTTTATTTCATTCCCCTATTTTTGGCTAGTAGAATGTCTAGGACCTATTGTTGAGCTAGGCGGATACATTTATATTGTTATAGCATTCTTCTTAGGTAAAATTTATTACGAAATTGCGCTCATACTACTATTACTATTCGTTATTTATGGTGTTATTTTCTCAATAGCAGCGATATTGTTCGAATCTTGGAGTATGAATACTTACCCGAAAAAAAGAGAGTTATTACGCATGATTCTTTTAGCGTTTACAGAAATTTTTTGGTATCGCCCACTTACACTGTTTTGGCGTTGTGAGGGATTAATTCGTTTTCTGTTAAGAAAAAGTGATTGGGGAAATATGAAGCGTGTCGGCATTGCTGAAAAGGAGAAAAGTCAATGAAACGAATCTATATAGGGGTTATGGTCATACTAATCCTCATTATTATCCCTGTTGCATGGTGGTACTTGGGTGATGAAAAACAGCTAAATGTGGCGATTATAGACAAAACGGTTCCAAATGAATCCTACCGAGAGCATTTAGGCGTAAATTGGTTTTTAAACCATTATAAATATAGATTAAAGGATGAACCATACGATGTGAAAGGTGACTATTATGGTACGATTCCGAATGACGAAACTAAAAGCGTCGTAGAAAAAAATCTACCAAAGGACTATAGTGACTATGATGTCATCTATTTGGCAGATACGTATGGTGTTTACAAAGATGATTTACAAAAAGAAAAACGTTTAGGTGAACGTTCTGAAAAAATTGTTGGTGGACTTGAACAGAAAGAGTGGGAAGCAATCGTAGAACGCTTAGCGAGCAAAAAGAAGAGTATGTTAATTGCCGAGTATAACACGTTTGCCTCGCCAACATCAGAGGCTGTTCGGAAAGAATTACAGGATTATTTAGGAATCACATGGTCCGGTTGGATTGGACGTTATTTCGATGAGCTTGATTATCATAAAAATTTAGAAATACCACAATGGGTCATAGACGACTATGGTGATGATTGGCCCTATAAGGGTGGAGGCTTTTTACTATTTAATGAAATTACACAAAAGCTCCTTGTTCTAGAATCGGATAAGCATGTTAAATCTGAAGGTATTCAAGTACAGTTTACTGAAGAAGGAAAAAAATACTTTGATTCTTCTGCAAGCGCACAATACGATTATTGGTTTGACATTATTACACCTAAATATGCTGATGAAGCACTGGCAAATTATAAATGGGATTTAACAAAAAAAGGAACAAAATTGTTAGAGGAAAACGATATTCCAGAGCAATTTGCAGCAATTGTAGCCCAGGATAAACGCTATACATCTAGTTATTATTTTGCAGGTGATTTCAATGATATAGCACGTGTTCCTACTATTTATAAGATCAAAGGGCTACCGACAATCTATAAATATGCCGAGAAGTATGCAGATAGTTCCTTTTATTGGTCTATTTACATACCAGTAATGTATAAAATATTTGATACATTTGAACACAAAAAGGTTCAGGAAACTGTAAACCATGAGGAATTGAATTATAATGCACGTATTCAGGGGCAATCATTTGAAGTATTAAGAGATGGAGAATGGGAATCTATCGTTTTTAAAGGTGTCAATATTGGGATGGGGAAACCTGGAGCCTTCCCTGGAGAGGCAGCGATAACTGAAGAAGAATACTATCGATGGTTCCATCAAATAGCAGAGATGAACGCCAACACGATTCGAGTCTATACACTCCATCCACCAGGGTTTTACAGAGCTCTTGCTAAATATAATGAAGAAAATCCAGCTAAACCACTATATGTTTTACAGGGAGTTTGGATTAACGAAGAGGGATTATCAGATACATTGGATGCCTATGACAAAGATACTTTAGAAGATTTTCAATTTGAAATGAAACGAATGGTAGATGTAATCCACGGGAATATGTATGCGGCGCCACGACCAGGACATGCATCTGGCTTATATGATGTGGATGTATCTAAATATGTTATTGGTTGGGTATTAGGAATTGAATGGTATCCCCATATGGTTGTTGGAACCAATGAAAAACATGCGAATATCGGACAATACAATGGTACATTTTTTGAAACAAAAGATGCTACACCATTTGAGCATTGGTTAGCGGAACAAATGGATCTTATTACCGTTTATGAAAAAGAAAAATATAATTGGCTACGTCCAATGAGTTTTACGAACTGGGTTACAACTGACATACTAGAACATCCATCGGAACCATCTGAGGATGAAGATTTAGTCGGCGTCAATCCAAATGTTATTTATACAAAGGGAGAGATGAATGTACCTGGTCAATTTGCTTCTTATCATGTGTATCCATACTATCCTGACTTCTTTAATTATGATAAAGATTATTTGGATTATGTCGATTTCAGAGGGAATAAAAATAGCTATGCAGGTTATTTAAAAGAGCTTCATGAGGCCCATCAGATGCCTGTTCTTATTGCGGAATTTGGTATTCCTGCATCCCGTGGTAAAACACATGATAATGTATATGGTTGGAATCAGGGGCAAATGTCAGAGCAAGCACAGGGAGAAACACTTCAACATTTATTTGAGGATATTATGCATGAAGGTTTACTGGGAGGACTTGTTTTTACATGGCAAGACGAGTGGTTTAAACGTACATGGAATACAATGGATTATGATGATTCAAATCGTCGACCATTTTGGTCCAATGCACAAACCAATGAGCAACAGTTTGGTTTAGTAAGCTTTGATAGACTGAAAGTGAAAGTAGATGGCAATACAAACGAGTGGAAAGGTCAGCAACTATATGATACTTCACCAAACGATCCAAACGATTTTGCGATAGATTATGATGAGCGATATTTGTACATTAAATTAAAAAGTGAGACGTTAGCAAATACCTCCCCTCGCATTTTACTAGATGTTGTGCCAGATCAAGGGAATACTTCAGCTACATCTATTAAAAATTTAACGTTCTCAAATGGCGTTGACTTTATAGTTGAGCTCAATAAAAATGGTAATTCTAGAGTAGTAATTGATGAATACTATGATTTCTATGATTATTTTTATGGCCATCGTTTAAATTTAGTTGCTCCTCGTATGGCTAGTGTCACTAAAAATAGTGGGAAGTTCGCACCTATTTACTATGTGTTGAATAAACAACTGTTTTTACCTGAGCAAAATATTACAACAGATTTTAGTTATTATGAAACAGGAAAATTAAATGAAGGAAATGCTAATCCAGAAGCGAAAGATTATAATTCATTGGTTGATTATACATGGACTGATGACAACATTATCGAGCTTCGTATCCCATGGTTATTAATTCAGGCCAAAGATCCTAGCCAGCGTGAGTTTATAGGTGACCTTTATAAGGATGGGATTATGGCATCCACTAAAGTAAAAAATATTTATATTGGTGCATTATTTGTAGATAAAGAGAATCATGTAGTGCAATCAATGCCAGCAGCTAATCAGCACATTTTACCACCACTTTCAGCTTACACGTGGGAATCATGGCAGGTACCAGTATATGAAGAACGCTTAAAACAATCCTATTACATTTTACAAAAGGTATTTAAAACATATTAAAAGAACTTAGGGTAGTATTTTTTCTACCCTAAGTTCTTTTTTTGAAAATAAGTAATAATTTTATCATTCCGTCTATTAGCAAAGACCTATTTAATAGTATAGATATATGGTAAATTACTGTTAATACATTCTAGAAATACACTTGTTTTTTTTAGGAGGACAATTCAATGAAATTTAAATTTGGTCTTTTGGCTAAAATTATCGTTGCTATTTTACTAGCTATCGTACTGGGAAATTTTTTACCAGAGCCAATAGTGCGCGTATTTTCAACATTTAATAGCTTGTTTGGGAACTTTTTGAACTTCTCAGTTCCGTTAATTATTATCGCATTTATAGCACCAGGTATAGCACAGCTAGGAAAAGGCTCGGGAAAGTTATTAGGGTTAGCAACGTTTTGTGCTTATTTTTCAACAATTTTCGCAGGAATCATGGCTTTTTTTGTTGCGAATACTATTTTGCCTCACTTTATTAGAGATGGTGCGATGACAAGCATGGATAATCCCGAAGGATTTTTAGCCGAGGCATTTTTTAACATCGAAATGCCACCGCTTATGGGTGTAATGACCGCATTAGTTTTTGCCTTTATTGTTGGTATTGGTATGGCAGCTATCCAAAGCGATGTGATGAAACGTGGCTTTGAGGAGTTTAATATTATTATTGAAAAGTTAATTTCCTTTGTGATTATCCCGCTTTTACCGTTCCATATTTTCGGTATTTTTTTGAATATGACATTTGGTGGTCAAGTGGTAAAAATTTTATCAGTCTTCGCTGTAGTATTTATACTGATCATCATAATGCATTGGGTAATTTTAATTATCCAGTATACAACGGCAGGTATACTCAATAAAAAAAATCCAATAACATTACTTCGTACGATGTTGCCGGCTTATTTCACAGCTTTGGGCACACAATCCTCTGCAGCAGCTATTCCTGTTACGTTACGTCAATCACAGCAAACAGGTGCATCAGAAAGAGTGACGAATTTTACTGTTCCATTGTTTGCAACCATTCATTTATCTGGAAGTACGATTACATTAGTGACTTGCTCTTTAGGCGTTATGTTAATGAACGGCATAGATATTAGTTTTCCGACATACATAGGTTTTATTTTTATGCTTGGTATTACTATGGTTGCAGCTCCAGGAGTACCAGGGGGAGCAGTGATGGCAGCTATAGGATTGTTACAGACAATGCTTGGTTTTGACGAAACAATGGTGGCATTGATGATTGCTCTCTATCTAGCACAAGATAGCTTTGGTACGGCAACCAATGTAACAGGTGATGGTGCATTAGCCATGATTGTTGATCGCTTTAGTAACAATAAAAAAGTGCATGAAAGATAACATAAATACCCTCAAGTATCGATGAATACCGACGCTTGAGGGTATTTTTAATGATAATTTTCAAAAAGTAAAAAATGTTAATTTTCTAATTATTAACATTCGTCAGTATTGTTTTTATTTATTTTCTTTTAGAGTAAATAAGTGATCCTAAAATTAATTATTATATATCATCGAAATTATTACACGAATAGTATCCAAACTTTTTAAAAATAGGTGTTTTGTAGCAGGTTTTACAATTGTTTAGAAATTGTTTAGTTGCGATTAGTACTATATAAACATTAACAAAGCTTTTTTGAGTCTAATAAAATTTTATTAATCTATTTTGAAAAAAAATCATATGTAAGTATGTAGCGATGAAAGGGGTTTGTACAGAACGGTGATGAGAAGTGAAGAATTACTTAGTAGAATGCTTGCCATGAACCAATTATAGCCAATGAATAGGAAAAGAAAAATTAACATGAACATTGAAAAATAGATGAGATGAAGGAGTAATTTTTTATGACAATAAAAACGAAATCACTAAGCTCAGCTTTATCAAAAAAAATCCAAACAAAAAAAGCGACAATTGGGGTTATTGGACTTGGCTATGTAGGATTACCATTTGCTGTCGAAATGGTTCAAAGAGGGTTTCATGTTGTAGGCTTTGATAAAAATCAAGCTAAAATCACACAGATACAAAACGGTGAGAGTTATATAGCTGATTTACCTAAAGAAAATATACAGCACATCATCCAAAGTAATCAATTTGAAGCAACGAATGATTTTTCAAAACTATCGCAAGTGGACGTTGTGATGATTTGTGTACCTACACCAACAACTGCAGAAAGAACGCCTAATATTTCATATATAGAAGATGCAACCCATAACATCGGACAAAATATGAATACCAATTCGTTAGTCATTCTTGAAAGTACAACTTACCCTGGAACAACTGAAGAAATTGTCCAGCCCATTTTAGAAAAGTATGGTTTTGTCATTGGACAGGATTTATTTTTAGCTTATTCACCAGAACGGGTTGACCCAGGGAATATCAATTTTTCCGTTTCAAATACGCCGAAAGTAGTTGGGGGAATAACAGCAGCATGCCTAGAAGTATCGAAGATTTTTTATGAAACGGTCATCCATACCAATGTTTGTACAGTAACAAGCCCTAGAGTGGCTGAAATGGAGAAATTACTAGAAAATACGTTTCGCCAAATTAATATTGCCCTTGTCAATGAGCTAAGTCAGATTTGCTATAAAATGGACATCGATATTTGGGAAGTCATTCATGCTGCTTCTACAAAGCCGTATGGTTTTATGCCATTTACACCTGGTCCAGGAGTGGGGGGCCATTGTATTCCAGTCGATCCTAAATATTTATTATGGGCTGGGCAACAACATGGTATTTCTGCAACATTAATTGAGGCAGCAGATAAAGTCAATGATTCCATGCCTAACTTTGTTGTGAACAGATTAGAAAATTACTTACTTATTCAAAATAAAGAACTGTGTAAGGCAAACATTGTTGTCATTGGAGTCACTTATAAGCCTGATATTAATGATTCACGTGAATCTCCAGCACTTCGTGTTATTCAACAACTACTAGATAGTCAGTGCGAACTAAAGATTATCGATCCCTTTATTGAAACATTCTCTGTAGAACAATCCCTATTAAACACGGTGCCATTAACAGCAGAAATAATCCAACATGCAGACGCGGTATTAATTTTAACGAATCATTCAGCTATAGATTACTCTTTAATTGATCAACAAGCTTCTTTAATTTTCGATACACGAAATACCCATTTTTTGTTTAATAATAAAAAATATTACAAGTTATAAGGAGAATTCATGGGAAATGAAACAACTTAAACTATGTGGCCTGCTGATTATGTTGGTCTTAGCAGGGTGCCAATCCGCTCCGAAAGAAACGATTCATCCAGTTGATTCTTCCATAGAAATCAAACAATCTAATGGTACTATGAGTGATTTAATCAGTCATGCCAATATTGTCGTTCCGAAAGTTGCCTTAACGTTTAATGGCTTTGCAGATAACGAAACGATGGAGTTGCTACTAACGAAATTAGAAGAATCAAATATGAAAGCTACCTTTTTTTTAGAGGGGATGCGTGTTGCTCAGGAACCAGAGCTTGTTAAAGACATTTTACAGAGGGGACACGAAGTACAAAACGGTACATTGACATTTCCAGATGTATCCACTTTGGATTATGACCAAACATATGAAGAAATCATATTAACCAATCAAATTTTTGAAGAACATTTAGGCTATACACCGAAATTTGTTCGCAGTCGTTCAGGAGATGTTACAGATAATATGCGTCTAGCAACTGCGGCTCTAAACATGAAGGCTGTTATTGGATTATCTATTAATCCACTTGATAGAAACATGCAAAGTGCGCAGGAGCTGATCAACTATATTGGCAAATATATTGATAGAGGCTCAATCATTCATCTCAACACTTATATAAATCCAGCTATTATTGATGCCATTCCTTTACTAGAACAATTAGCTAAGGAACGTGAGTATTCCATAACTACTTTAAGCGATGTGTTAGATGAACGCTATTTAACAAAGTCTGTAGAAGAAATAGCTGGTTATGATGCTGTCCGTCCTAATTTAAATTATGAGCATGTTCAGCCGAATTTATATTATCGAAAAGAGACGACCAAAAAGGAAATTGCCATTACTTTTGATGATTGGGCACATGAAAAACGAGTAAAAGAAGTGCTAGATGTTTTACGTAAATATAATATTAAGAGCACATTCTTCTTAATCGGTAGCGGAGTGGAGAAGAATCCACAGTTAGCAAAGATGATTGTAGAGGAAGGTCATGAGGTAGCAAGTCACTCTTATTATCATCTAGATGTTACGAAGATGACACCTGAAGAATTGCAGGAAGATTTAGTAAAAGCACATAAGGCTTTGACCTTTGCATTACAGGAGCCGCCGTTGCTTTATTTCAGGCCAGCACAGGGAATAATGGATGAGCAAACGGCCAAAATCATCACCGCTGCGGGAATTGAAACTATTGCCATGTATGATATTGCTTCTTTTGATTGGAATTTAGATTACACGGCACAGGACATTTATGAACGCGTGGTATCTAGAGTTGCGCCAGGGAAAGTTATCGTTATGCACATTTTAGATGGAACAAATACAGTAGAAGCACTGCCACTAATTATTGAAAAGCTGCAACAAGATGGTTATAGCTTTAGTAAAATGTCGACTTGGATTGAAGAAGATTCCAATAGGGATGTGAATGACTGATGAAAACGAAAAAAGAGATTTTAACGATACCGCGCTCTGATCGACGGATTCTATCAAATATTCCTGATCCCGAAAATGTAAGGAGCCCAGTGAACCGACGCGGAGCCTCCTATCAGAAAGAGGAAATTGACCCTACAGACGTGAACGAAATATATCGTCTTCAACAATTAAGTTTACGCTATGAAACTCACTTTGAGGTTCAAATTAGACGAGCTAGACGCCAAATAAGTGCAGATCAATACTTTGCAGAGGATATTTCGGTAACAGGTATCCTTATTTATTCCAACCAACCCCATCATTTGTTAATCGACGAAATTCTAACAATGAATTTTACGATACCAGGTGGTGCGATGCCTGAGGGGTATGAAGCCAAGGTAAAAATAAAGGCTAAAGTTGTACGTTTTTTTACGAAAGAAATAGATGGACAAAAACGTTATTACGCTGCCTGTGAATTTTTAAAGCCCTTAAATGACTATATGATTAAAAAACGTTGGGGCATTTCTATTTTTATGGCCAGTTTATTCTTGTTGGTCGTATCGCTTATTGTCATGTTAATGAGAGCAGAAAGCGTGATTTATTTCAGGTTTAATAAATTTTTATATCTCTATAGTATTATTGCTGCAACGTTTCTACTAAGTAGATATTTATTTGGTATTTTCTATAAAAATGTGCCGATCAATCCGAAATTTGAACCAGGAGTTTCCATTATTATCCCTGTTTTTAACGAGGAAGAATGGATTCATCGGACGATTTCGAGCTGTATCAATCAATATTATCCTGTTGATAAATTAGAAGTGATCGTTGTGGATGATTGTTCAACAGATCTTACGGAGGAAAAGGCAAGGGACATGATTAGCCTTATTCATAATGAGGGAGAACGTTTTAGGACGAACGACCGCTTAAATTTTTATAAACTTCCTCAAAACGGTGGGAAACGTGAAGCATTAGTAGCGGGTGTTCATCAAGCAAAACATGATTTAGTTGTTTTTGTAGATTCAGATAGCTTTTTAGAGCCACATGCTATCCGCAATTTAGTACAGCCTTTCCAAGATCCGAAAATGGGTGGTGTGGCTGGTCGAACAGAGGTCGAAAATAAATTTACCAATGCCCTAACAAAACTACAGACTGTCCGCTATTATATTGCCTTCCGTATTATGAAAGCAGCTGAATCATGGTTTGATACAGTTACTTGCTTATCGGGGCCATTAGCATGCTATCGAAAAGAGCTTATTTTAAAAAATGAAACAGCATGGCTCAATCAAAAATTTCTTGGTCAGCCAGCAACATTTGGTGATGATCGCAGTATGACCAATTATATTTTGAAAACACATCGAACAGGCTATCAGGACAATGCCGTCTGTTCTACTATCGTTCCCTCTGACACAAAAGTTTTTTTATCACAGCAAATGAGATGGAAACGTTCTTGGCTACGAGAGTCATTAAGAGCATTTTTATTTATGTGGAAAAAGGAACCTTTTATGTTTCTTTTCTTCATCATTGGTTTAATTGTGCCGATTGCTGCTCCAATTGTCGTTGTTTACAACTTAATTTATGTACCGATGATGTACGGCATTTTTCCTACGACTTTTTTGATAGGTTTACTTTTAATGGCCATGTTAATGAGTCTGGCTCATTTATTCTTTAGAAAAAGTAAATTATGGGGGTTTGGCTTTATCTTTGTCCTCTATTATGAATTTATTTTGCTATGGCAGATGCCAGTTGCCTGGGTAACATTTTGGAAATCTACTTGGGGAACAAGGGAGACACCTCAAGACATTCTAGCGAAAGAAAAGAAAATAGAAAAGCAGAAATTACGAAAATCCCTATTTTTGATGTTGAAAAATAGAAAAATGGGTGAGAAGGAATGAAGGAAAAAAAAGTAGAACTACAGCCAATGAAAAAAAATCGTCGTAAATTCATACGTTCGATTGTGCAATTAATCATTGTTGTTTTGTTAGCGATGATTTTAATAAAAGCAGTTTTTCTGACAGAGAAAAGAACAGCCGAATCGGTACCATTAAACAATAAAGAGGGATTTATTGCCCTTTCCTATTTTGGTGTGAGTAGAAATGATTCGCCTAAATATGTCTCTAAAAAGAATTTAGAGGAACAATTAACATTGCTAGAAAAGCAAGGTTATCAAACAATTACGCAAACGGATATTTTAGATTTTTATCAAAAAGACAAACCATTACCAGAAAAAGCGTTGTATTTATCGTTTGAGGATGGACGAACAGACTCTAGTATTTTTGCTCAAAATATTATGGAAAAATTAAATTATAAGGCTACGATGTTTACGTATGCCAATAAAATGGATACTAGAGATAATAAATTTTTAAAGCCAAAAGATTTGAAGTTAATGGAGCGAAGCGGATATTGGGAATTAGGCTCTAATGGATATAGGCTAACCTATATTAATATTTTTAATGATAAGGGGCAGTCTCTTGGTGTGATCGATGAAAATAATGTCCCAAATAAAACAACGATAGAATACTATAACCACTATTTAATGGACTTTATTCGTAATCAATATATGATTCCAAGTGAAACACGACAAGAGATGGAGGCGCGGATTAAGAAGGATTACACGTTGATGAAGGATATTTATCAACAAGAGTTTGGAGAAGTACCGAAAGCCTATGCGATTATGCATGCCAACTCACTCTACAACAACATGGACCCATTGGTACAGCGTGTCAATGACAAGGAAATTAAAGACAAGTTTCGTATGCACTTTAATTTAGAGTTAGGTGCTTATAATGATCGACAAGCAGATCTTTATAACTTAAACCGATTACAAGTTTCGCCCTATTGGTCAACCAATCATGTCATGATGAAAATTCGTCAAGCTAGTAAACAGAATGTAGAATTCAAGATTGGGGATCATCAATTAGCACAAGAGTGGAATGTGATAAATGGTGCGGCAGAATTCGAAAACAATGAGATCACGTTAACGTCAGCACCATCTAGTGAAGGCAGAATTCTGTTAAAGGAAGCACTACCAGAACACTATAATGTGAGTTTTGCTTTTAATGGGAATATTGTTGGTCAGCAAGCTTTTTACGTAAATTATGATGAAAAAACAAATAGCTATTTGCGCGTTGCATTAGTTGATAATGACATTGTAATAAGTGAAAAATTGCCAGGAGCAGGAATTGTTGAAAAGGAGCGCTTTCAGTTAAATGAAATAAAGTGGAATGAAGAGGAATATGCATTTAACAAAGCGACCGTTTACACCTACCAAGATACACAAAAAGGGTCTCGTATTAATGAAAAAGAATACCCAAGAAACTTATCAAAAAAAAGATTATTTAACATTACCGTCAATAAGGATAAAATAGAAATAGATGTAGATAATGTATTATCCGAGACTGTTCAAATAAATCCAAAGTTACAAGGGACACAGATTGGATTTGGTGCGTTGTATAGTAAAAAGGATACTTCACATGAACAGTATGCAGATGATATTTACGATACCTTATTGGAGGATATTTTGATTTCAGACAATAAGAATCAAACCATTTTTACAAACCAATATACGAATTTCGAGAAGGTTAAAAATAAAACTATAGCTATGTATAATCATGTTGTGGATTTCTTTATTGAAACCTTCTAAATCGGGGTGAAATTTGATTCAAGTGAAGAATTTTGTATTATTTATCTGTATAGCACTACTATTTATCACTGCTTGTAGTAATAGTAAAGAGCCACCAGCTGAAGCAAGAGAAGAATTAAAAAACAAGGAGAAGCTCCGATTGTCCATCTGGTTACCTGAGTGGCAAAATAAATCTGCCATAGAGGATGTGAAAAATTCTCAACATGGATTACAAGATATACGGGTTTTCGGTGCTTATTTTAATAGTAAAGATGAATTATTATTAACAGAAAATGCAATCGACATGTTGCAGCAGACACAGCAACAATTTAATGATTCACATCATGTGATACTAACGCTAATTAATGATTATGTTACAGATAACGCCCCATCTGTTCAAAAGGATAGTACGCTTTTACACAGACTATTACAGGATTCTGCAGCGAGGCAAAAGCATATCAGCAATATTTTGCAAGTAGTGGATCAATACCAAGTGGATGGTATTGAGATTGATTATGAAAAGGTAGCTCAAGAAGACCTTCAAAAATATGTCCTATTTTTAGATGAGCTATACCAAGCTCTTTCAAAAAAGGAAGTTACACTGCATGTTGTCTTAGAGCCACGCTTTCCGTTTAATGTGAAATTGCCAGATGGACCTACCTATACTGTAATGGCCTATAATGTACATGGTTACCATAGTGGGCCAGGTGCGAAAGCCACTTTTTCTTTTCTCAATGATTTAGTAAAAAAAATTAAGAAGTCTAATCAAGATTTAGCCATTGCCTTTGCTACGGGCGGTTTCAAATGGGTGGCCCAAGGTAAAACGGTCGCTTTAACTGAGTTGGAGGCTGAACAATTATTAGCCGAAACAAATGCAGTCAAACAGCGCGATAAGGGGAGTGGAGCAGTTTATTTTACGTATGTAGATGACAGCAATGTTAGTCATGAGGTTTGGTATGCTGATCAAGAAACACTTGAAAAATGGGTCAAATATGTACAAAAGAAAAGCTATCATGACGTTGTGTTGTGGCGAGCAGGAGGATTAGGAGAAAGAACATTACAATGGATTGGTGAGCAAACAACTAATTAGCTTCATTCAAAAAAAAATCGCCTGGTAGGGCGATTTTTTTATTGGAATTGCGAAAGACGAGAAAAGAAGTTTTTCACAAAATCTAAAAAAATGACTTCTGATGGTGCGATTTCTCGATTTACAGGTGAGATAATGCCAACAGTTCTAGGGATTGTTGGTGATTCAATCGGAACCTTTATGGTAAATCGAGCGGCAGAGTCATAAAGGGAGCTTTCAGGTAAAAGACTAACACCTATGCCAGCGGCCACTAAACCTTTCAATGCATCCAAATCCTCACCTTCAGAAATAACATTTGGTAAAAAGCCCGCAGCACGGCAAGCATCCATCGCTACCTTATGCAAAATATAGCCATCTGGAAATAACACAAAGAGATCATTTTTCAACTCTGCAAGCTGAATACTTTCTCTTTTAGCTAATGGGTGATTGGCGGGTAGAAGCGCGGCGATATTTTCAGTAAACAGGATTGTTGATTGAATAGATTCGTCCTTAGGGGGAAGTGGCCCCAAAAAAGCTAGGTTTAACTCCCGATTTTTGACCGCATCAATTAAAAATCGATAGGACCCTTGACGTAGTTGAAACTGTAAATCAGGATATTCTCGTTTAAAGGCTGATATAACGGTTGGAAGTACATAGCTAGCCAAACTTGTTGGAAATCCAATTTTAATAGAACCTTTAGCTGGATCAAGATATTCTTCCACTTGCTTTGCAGCAAAATCGATGGCCTTTAGTGCTGTAATGGTATGTTCAAGAAACGTCTTCCCAATAGGGGTTAATTTAACATTTCGTCCAACACGCTCGAATAACGGGGTGCCTAACTCATCTTCAAGATTTGCGATTTGCCGACTGATGGCAGATTGGGCTACATGGAGATGCTCAGCAGCCTCTGAAATATGCTCGCGTTCAGCAACCTCTACAAAATAGCGTAATTGACGTAACTCCACTACAACTCACCTCTATTAATCTAAAAATAAGATTGAATTTACCTTGATTATATATTATTTAAGATGAAAAATGACTGTAAATTCCGAAATAAAAAATTGTAAACTGTTAGATATTTGAGAGTTAATTTTTGTATGATGAGGATGAGGTGGAATTCATGATAAAGAAAGGATTAAGCTGGCTCTTTATTTTAATAGCCATCACCATTTTAGGATACTTAATTTTTAACGATCAAGATACGAGTAAGACGAAGGTTCGGGCAATGGATGGACGGTTAGATCTATCAGAAATAACAAAAGAAGAAGAGATAGTAGCACTTTCTGGAGAATGGCAATTTATAGGTGGTCAATTCCTTGAGCCTACAAACTTTCCTGACACTGCCCCAATAGAATTGGTCCCTGGACCATGGCAAGGTGATGTGAAGTACGGTACTTACCAGCTTAAGATAAAGCTCCCGCCTCATTTCAGAAAAATAGGCATTCGGGTCCGGAATATTTGGTCAGCTCATAAACTTTATATTAATGATGAAGTATTTGCTTCATATGGAACACTTGCCACTGTTCAAGCAAAATCAACACCGAGTAATCCTGTTTATGAAGTGTATTTTTCGCCACCTTCAGATTCACTGACCATAACCATACAAGTAGCCGATTTTTATAATGCTAGACATGGCATTATATTTCCTATAGATATTGGAGAGGCGGATACACTTGCCAAAGATGTGATCCAAGATGTGTATTTAGAAAAAACGACCATTGTCATGTTGTTGATATTTTCAATTTTTCATTTTAGTTTGTATTTACTTAGAATAAGGGATAAAGCATTTTTTTATAGTGCAATGTATTTTTTTACACTAGCTATCCTAGTATGTACACGAGGTGAACGAACACTCTATCGGGAGTTTCCTACTATAACATTCGAGTGGTATTTTCGTTTGCAAGATTTTGTAACATACTTGAATGCAGCGATGCTATTCTTTTTCTTTGTATACACGGTGTCTGCCATGATGAAGCGTAGGACTGCTATGCTATTCGTGCTACCTCTTATATTGTATGGGGTTGGAACGCTTCTTTTACCAGCAAGATCTTTATCAAGCCTACAATATATATTTTTCGCCTATATAAATTTTTTAGCATTGCTGCTAATTGGCAGATTATTGTATTTGATAATGACAAAAAGTACGAATGTGCCTAAAAACGAATTAGTCATATTAAGTGCAACAATGATGTCACTTTTTATTTTTAGTTTAAGTGGCACATTCGATCAACTTTTTTTCTCAGGACGAAATGTTTTTAATCGTGTGGGTCTACTATTCTTTTTAATAGGTATGAATGTCTTCTTAGCAATGCGGCTCATCAATCGAACGAGAGATGCTGAGATGTATAGTCATCGCCTTGAAAAAGCAACAATTGGTAAGGATTCTTTTTTAGAGGTAACAACGAAGGAATTAGAACAACCGCTATATCATGCATTAAATGTCACGAAAACCTTATCGACCCAGTCTAGTACGGTAGAACATCAATTACTAGAACAACAACTGGAGCGCTTATTATATTTAGTAAGTGACTTGAAAGATTTTACGAGAATTAGATTTCAAGATTTCCATATCGATGTACATCCAGTCAATATTCAAATGATTATTCAACATGTGTTAACCATGCATGAAAAAAAGATAAAAAAAACACATATTCGTCTATATAAGTACACCAATCCTAAATTATTAGTACAAGCTGATGAACAAAGGGTAGGGCAAATAGTATATAGGGTACTAGAAACAGCTATTTCCCATGCAGTTAATGGGGACGTTATTATAACAGTTTTACATCTTGATACAGATGTAAGAATTTCGATTGAAGGAATTGGTCCTGAACCAATACAGCAAATTGCAGCAGATGAGACAGGACAATCTATTGGGAGAGCCATCATTGAGCAGATGGGAGGCACCTATTCAATTGATTTATTACCAAACGGCATTCGTTTTATTATCACTTTGCCATTTGGTGGTTATGAGCAAGTGCTGAAAGACGATGAAATGAATGTCACGATGAATGATCAGACACTGTTTAATGACAACTTGCCCAAATTACTAATAGTCGAGGATGATGTGATTCATGCAGAAGTGCTACAAACACTTCTACAAAGTCATTATTCTATAGAGCTAGTGCATAGCTCTGAGGAGGCACTTGCCATCATCCGACAACAAAAGCCTGATTTTTTAATGATAGATGAAGTGATGCCAGGAATGGATGGAATTGCGCTGACAAAAAATATACGTCAATATTATAGTTATATCGATTTACCGGTTGTTATGTTAGTAGCCAATGAATATCCAACTAATATTTCACTCGTACTTGAATCAGGGGCAAATGATTATATCCGCAAGCCCGCCACGAAAGAAATGTTAATTGCACGTTTATCTGCTATTACGTTAACAAAAGAGGCGATGGGCAAAGCAATTGAGCATGAAATGGCTTTTCTTCAGGCACAAATCAATCCACACTTTTTATACAATGCACTAAGTAGTATAATTTCGTTTTGCTATACAGATGGAGAGCGTGCAGGGCATTTATTAACGATGTTATCTACCTATTTACGTTATATATTGGAGTCAGGCAAGGAGGGACAACGTGCAACATTAGAAAAAGAGCTTGAAATCATACGGGCATATGTAGAAATTGAACAAGCTCGCTTTGGTAATAAATTAACGGTTGTATTTTCAATAGAGGAAACACTAGATGTGGCGAGAGTAGAAATTCCAAACTTACTGATTCAGCCGTTAGTTGAAAATGCTATTCGACATGGTATTTTTGAAAAAGACGGAAATGGCACAGTCACTATTGAAATGAAAAGGCAGCAAGATAATCTTATTATTCAAGTGATGGATGATGGCGTTGGAATGACTGAGGAACAGGTAGTTGCTATGAATAATGGTGAAAACAAATTTTCAAATGGAATCGGGTTTACTAATGTTTTGCGTAGAGTAAAAGAAATACCACATGCTACTCTTGCCATTACTTCAAAAAAAGATGAGGGTACAACGATGTTATTAATACAACCTTTAAAGGAGCTTCAACATGTGGAGAATTATTATGGTAGAGGATGAACAGCCGATTTCAGATTTGCATAAACTCTTGCTTGAAAAAGAGGGGATATTTGAGGTTATTGCTTCCTATACATCTCCTATAGAAGCGGCAGCTCAGATTTTGACAATAAAAGGTGAATACGATGCGATTATCTTAGATATTGAAATGCCTAAGATGAATGGATTGGAACTTGCTGCTTATTTAGTAGAGGAAGGTATTGATGTTCCAATCGTATTTTCAACTGCCTATGCAAAATATGCTGTAGATGCATTTCGAGTGCAAGCATTGGATTATATAATGAAACCAATGACCCCGAGCATCGTGCTTCAATTGAATGATAGATTGATAAAATATTATGGACGTCAATCGAAACAAAATTCGACGAAGCTAGAAGTTAGATTGAAAGGTGAAGTTGGCGCGCGGTTGAATGGAAGAGCAATCAAATGGCGAACAAAGGTCACGGAGGAACTTTTCTATTATTTATTAGTCAACGAAGGAATCGTAGTATCGAAATATCGTATCTTAGATGATATTTGGCCCAATCTAGATGAGAAAAAAGCATTAGCCAATCTTTATAATACAATCTACCGTATTCGTCAGCTTTTTATAGAGATAGGTTTGCCCATTCAAATAGAGCGTGTGAATGATGGCTATGAGCTGAAGACGAATGGGGCAATTATTATTGCTGACTCCTCAGATCCAACTGCTTTTATACTGGAATCAAAAGGGTATTTATGGGCTTATAATCTAGGCTGACTGTATGTATATGTAAAAGAAAGCGCAGAAATGTTGATTATCAATGTTTCTGCCTTTTAATTTATCTACGTTTTTCATCTTTTCAGGATAAGTCGCACACTTTTTTAATCAAAATTTCTTTCTTACAATATCAACTTTAATTGATTCCATTTTAATGAAATAGGTTATAGTATAGATATGGTTGTTTATGCAAATTCGTCACAAAACCGCTACAATTAGCACTTTTCACGGGGTTTTCACTATGTAGCTAGATGAAATCGATTCTCAATTAGAGATAATTCATTGAAAATGAAGAAAGTCCATTCTCATTGACGAGATGAAGTGGTAATAATCTGAAAATGCTTACAAAGCCTTTATTTTTCAAGATTTTATTTGAAGAATGGGAAAGTAATTGAAATGGTTTGCATAGAGAACGATTTTCAGTTAAGATTAGAATGATGATAATTAAGGAATGGTTGACCCATTCACTGAACACTATGGAGGTATTTTCATGTCAACTTTAGTTATTAAAGATCTTCACGTTGCAATCGACGGGAAAGAGATTTTAAAAGGCGTAAATCTTACAATTAATACAAATGAAATTCACGCAATCATGGGACCAAACGGAACTGGTAAATCGACACTAGCTTCTGCTATTATGGGTCATCCAAAATATGAAGTTACTTCAGGTACTGTTGAGCTTGATGGTGAAGATGTACTTGAAATGGAAGTAGACGAGCGTGCTCAAGCTGGTTTATTCCTAGCTATGCAATATCCATCTGAAATTGCTGGTGTAACAAATGCCGATTTCTTGCGTTCAGCTATTAATGCACGTCGTGAAGAAGGCGATGAAATTTCATTGATGAAATTTATTCGTGAATTAGATAAAAACATGGAATTCCTTGAAATGAATGAAGATATGGCTCAACGTTATTTAAATGAAGGTTTCTCTGGCGGTGAGAAAAAACGTAATGAAATTCTTCAATTAATGATGATTAAACCAACAATTGCGATTTTAGACGAAATTGACTCAGGTCTTGATATCGATGCACTTAAAGTAGTATCAAAAGGGATCAACGCAATGCGCGGTGAAGGCTTTGGCTGCTTAATGATCACGCACTATCAACGTCTATTAAACTACATTACACCAGACCATGTTCACGTAATGATGCAAGGTCGTGTTGTTAAATCTGGTGGTGCAGAGCTTGCACAACGCTTAGAAGCAGAAGGTTATGACTGGATTAAAAAAGAATTAGGTATCGAAGAAGAAACAGAAGAGCAAGAAGCATAAGAAGGAGGACGAACTAGCATGACAGTGGAACTTAACTTGCCTGTAACAGTACAGGACGTGCGCTCGTTCTCAGAAGCAAATGGTGAACCAGCTTGGTTTACAGAACTTCGCGCGGCAGCACTAGACAAAGTAACTGGTTTAGAATTGCCAAAACCAGATAGAACGAATATTACTAAATGGGATTTCATGAACTTCCCAGAATTTACAGTTCATAGTGAGGCATTCTCTTCATTAGATGCTCTACCTGAAGAAGCAAAAGGCCTAATTGACCTTGAAGCACAAGAAAACCTATACATTCAACGCAATAATACACCAGCGTATATTAAGGCATCACAAGAACTTGCTGATAAAGGTGTTATTTTTACAGATATTTTCACAGCAATTCGTGAACATGGTGAACTTGTTCAAAAATACTTTATGACAGAAGCTGTTAAAGTGGATGAGCATAAGTTAACAGCGCTTCATACAGCACTTGTTAATGGTGGTGTGTTTGTATACGTACCTAAAAACGTGATTATTGAACAACCACTTCAAGTTGTTTTCCTAAATGATAATGCAGAAGCATCATTATACAACCACGTATTAGTAGTAGCGGAAGCAAACTCTGCTGTAACATACGTTGAAACATATATTTCTACAATTGAAGAAGCAAAAGGCCAAGCGAATATTATTGCGGAAGTTGTTGTCCAAGATAATGCGCAAGTAACATATGGTGCAGTAGATGTACTTGCAAAAGGCTATACAACATATGTAAATCGTCGTGCACGTTTAGCACGTGATGCAAAAGTTGATTGGGCTCTTGGTTTGATGAATGACTCAGACACAATCTCTGAAAACATTACTCATTTAATTGGTGACGGTTCTCATGCAGATACAAAAACAGTAGTTGTTGGTCGTGGAGAACAAAAACTTAACTTCACTACAGAGGTTCGTCACTGGGGTAAAAACTCTAACGGGCATATCTTAAAGCATGGTGTAATGAAGGATGCAGCTCAATCTATCTTTAACGGTATTGGCTACATCGAACATGGTGCGACAAAAGCAGATGCACAGCAAGAATCTCGTGTATTAATGCTGTCAGAAAAAGCTCGTGGGGATGCCAACCCAATTTTATTAATTGATGAAGATGATGTAACAGCAGGACACGCAGCATCTGTTGGTCGAGTAGATCCATTACAGCTTTACTATTTAATGAGTCGTGGTATCTCGAAAGCAGAAGCAGAGCGCCTTGTTATACATGGATTCCTTGCGCCAGTTGTTACGCAATTACCAATCGAAGGCGTTCAAAAGCAACTGACGGAGGTTATTGAAAGGAAAGTTCGCTAATGATGAATAAAGACATTAAAAGCTATTTCCCAATTTTAAATCAGGATGTAAACGGTCATAGACTTGTTTATCTTGATAGTGCTGCAACGTCTCAAAAACCTGTTCAAGTGATTGAAGCTATTAAGGCTTATTATGAATTCGATAATTCTAATGTTCACCGTGGTGTGCATACATTAGGGAATCGTGCAACAGATAAATATGAAGGTGCACGTGAAAAGGTGCGTAAGTTTATTAATGCACAATCAACACAGGAAATTATTTTCACTCGTGGTACAACAACTGCTTTAAATACAGTAGCGTCAAGTTATGGACGTGCAAATGTTGTTGAGGGTGATGAAATTGTTATTACCCATATGGAGCATCACTCCAACATCATTCCTTGGCAACAGCTAGCCAAAGAAAAAAATGCGACATTGAAATATATTGAGCTAGAAGCGGACGGCACACTTAGCCTGGAAAAAGTACGTGAGACAATCACACCTAATACAAAAATTGTTGCGGTGTCAATGGCATCAAACGTACTTGGAACAATAAATCCTATTAAAGAAATTGCGCAAATTGCACATACTAATGGTGCTGTTATGGTCGCCGATGGCGCACAAGCTGCTCCACATATGAAAATTGATGTGCAAGATTTAGGTGTAGACTTCTTAGGATTCTCTGGGCATAAAATGTGCGGACCAACTGGAATAGGTGTACTATATGGTAAAAAGGAACACCTTGAAAAGATGGAGCCAATTGAATTTGGTGGCGAAATGATTGACTTTGTTGGGCTTTATGATTCAACGTGGAAGGAATTACCGTGGAAATTTGAAGGTGGAACGCCTATTATTGCAGGTGCAATAGGTTTAGGAGCCGCTATTGATTTCTTAACTGATATTGGGTTAGATAACATTGCAGCGCATGAGCATAAGCTTGCAGGCTACGCAATGGATCAGCTTGAATCAATTGACGGTTTGAAAATTTTCGGCCCACGTGACCCAATGAAGCGTTGTGGACTTGTGACATTTAACTTAGATGATGTACATCCACATGATGTGGCAACGGTGCTTGACATGAATGGTATTGCTGTTCGTGCAGGACATCATTGTGCGCAGCCACTAATGAAATGTCTTCAGCAAGTAGCAACAGCGCGTGCAAGTTTCTATCTGTATAATACAGAGGAGGATATTGATCGTTTAGTTGCAGGGTTACGTTCTGCGAAGGAGTATTTTGGCGATGTCTTTTAATAATTTAGATCAACTATATCGTTCAGTTATTATGGATCACTATAAAAATCCCCGTAATAAGGGATCTTTAGAAGATGATGCTGTAACAATTGATATGAACAATCCTACATGTGGGGACCGTATTCACTTAACATTGAAAG
Organism: Lysinibacillus cavernae; assembly: GCF_009724685.1. Classification (GTDB taxonomy): domain Bacteria; phylum Bacillota; class Bacilli; order Bacillales_A; family Planococcaceae; genus Lysinibacillus; species Lysinibacillus cavernae. The sequence goes on along the minus strand of NZ_WMEF01000001.1, from coordinate 58,003 downwards.
TGACTGACGGCGTTGTAGAAGATGCGAAATTTGATGGTGAAGGCTGTTCTATTTCTATGTCTTCTGCATCGATGATGACACAGCTCATTAAAGGGAAAAAGGTAGAAGAAGCTTTAGAGCTTTCAGATGTTTTTTCTAAAATGATGATGGGTGAAGACTACAGCGATAATTATGACCTTGAGGATGTTGAAGCACTGCAAGGTGTCTCACAATTTCCTGCACGTATTAAGTGTGCGACATTAGCTTGGAAAGCAATGGAAAAAGGTGTTAAGTAAAACTTACTTCCTTATTGCCTGAGTGAAAGCAAAATACTTTCACTCAAGGCAAGGGGTGAATACCTTGAAAAATACATCTCAATGAACGGAGGAGAAACGATGGCTAAAAAAATGCCTGATATCGGCGATTACAAATACGGTTTCCATGACAAGGACGTATCAATTTTCCGTTCAAAACGTGGTTTAACTGAAGAAATCGTCCGTGAAATTTCAAATATGAAACAAGAGCCAGAGTGGATGCTTGAATACCGCTTAAAAGCACTTGAAACATTTTATACAAAACCAATGCCGCAATGGGGTGGCGATCTTGGAGATTTAGATTTTGATGAAATTACGTACTATGTAAAACCATCAGAAGCTACACAACGATCATGGGATGAAGTACCTGAAGAAATCAAAGCTACTTTTGATAAATTAGGTATTCCTGAAGCAGAACAAAAATACCTTGCTGGTGTATCAGCACAATATGAGTCTGAGGTAGTTTATCACAACATGAAAAAAGACCTTGAGGATCTTGGAATTGTGTTCAAAGATACTGACTCTGCTTTACGTGAAAACGAAGATATTTTCAAACAATACTGGGGTAAAGTTATTCCTTACACTGACAATAAATTTGCTGCATTGAACTCAGCTGTATGGTCAGGTGGATCATTTATCTATGTACCACCAGGTGTTAAAGTAGAAACACCATTACAAGCTTACTTCCGTATTAACTCTGAAAATATGGGGCAATTCGAACGTACATTAATTATCGTGGACGAGGGTGCACATGTACACTATGTTGAAGGTTGTACAGCTCCTGTTTACACTACCAACTCTTTACACTCAGCAGTTGTAGAAATTGTTGTACGTAAAGATGCATATTGCCGTTATACAACGATTCAAAACTGGGCGAATAACGTATACAACCTTGTTACGAAACGTACAGTTGTTGAAGAGAACGGTACAATGGAATGGATTGATGGTAACATCGGTTCTAAATTAACAATGAAATACCCAGCATGTATCCTAAAAGGTGAAGGTGCTCGTGGTATGACATTATCCATTGCATTAGCAGGTAAAGGACAGCATCAACATGCTGGAGCAAAAATGATCCATATGGCACCAAACACATCTTCAACAATCGTATCTAAATCGATTGCTAAACAAGGTGGTAAGGTAACATATATGGGACAAGTTCGTTTCGGTCCTAAAGCAAGTGGTGCCCGTGCAAACATCGAATGTGATACGCTGATCATGGATAACCAATCGACTTCTGATACAATTCCTTATAACGAAATCTTTAATGATAATGTTTCTTTAGAGCATGAAGCAAAAGTTTCAAAAGTATCTGAAGAGCAATTATTCTATTTAATGTCTCGTGGAATTTCTGAAGAAGAAGCGACAGAAATGATCGTAATGGGCTTCATTGAGCCATTCACAAAAGAACTACCAATGGAATATGCAGTAGAAATGAACCGTCTGATTAAGTTTGAGATGGAAGGCAGTATCGGGTAATACACCTGAAATGCTTGATATAAAAGCATTTAAAGGTTTTTAAACAACAATAAAAATCGATCGTGCCGGAAACGTGCCGATTCTGACTTTATGGAGGCGAACTTTTTTAGTTCGTCTTCTTTTTTATTCATATCTATGTAAATGTGTATCGGAAGCATTTGTTATCCAATCGATTTTTTACTGTCCTAGATTCTAATAGTTCTGAAAAATTATGTTTTTAAATTGATTAATTAAAATGATCTTAAGACCGATAGCTTGTATCAATTCATCAAGAATTTCCTTGTAAAGCCAGTACACGGTTCAAGCAAGATGAATGATGTTTAATATAGGCAAATATATAGAAGGTCAATCCTTATGTAGCATAACCTATACGGAAATCGAAAGGAGGAAAAATTATGCGTGATTATTATGAACAATATGGTAGAGATAGGTACGATGATGATTACGATTATGATTATGACAGTTATGGAAGGCGTCGGAGAAGAAGACGTCCACGTTATCAATACCCATTCTACCCATTCTATCCATTCTACCCGTTCTTTCCGTTCTACCCACCGTACTACCGCCAACCATACAACCGTCCATATGGCTACTAATTTAAATCCTTCCACTAATTCACCAAAATGTTTTTCTGAATAACCTTTGACTACTTAGTAATGTTTTCAAATTATATCTACATGAAGTGTAAGTATTTTAGCGTGATTTAGTTAAAAAAGCTTATTTATAAGGATAAAACTAAATTACACCTCAATGGGTGTCTGATAGTACTATTTTGGATACCGCTTTTCTTGCTGATGGCATTTAAAAGTATAAGTATACAAGTTATAAAGGTTGATTTGATTGAGTTGCTTCAATAGATAGAATACACTTTAAAACCATTCATTTACCAAATTCGAGATGGAGGGTTTCAGTTAATTATATCTTACCCTTGTCACAACTAGGTTTGGAGCAAGGGTTTTTTGTACTTTTAATGTCTATATAAAAATCTAATTGAGAATTAATTTCATAATATATTGAAATAGTACTGGATTTTTGAAAGAATACATACTAAAATGATAATGAGAATCAATATCAATTAGTGAACTAGGAGCTGATAATGTTACAACATGTTTAGTACTTCAATATGCCAAATGCCATAGCTATTTGTCATAATCATAACAATTCAAAGGAGATTATTGTCATGAAAAAGAAATTTCTATTTATTAGTTTAATAGCATTATTTATGCTGATCCTTACTGCATGTGGCGAGAAAAAGGCAGCACAAGAAGAACCATCCACAGATTCTACTAAAGAAGAAGCAACACAAACATCAGATAAAGCTACAGATGACAATGGTACGAGAACAATTCAATATCTTGGTGAGAGCTACGAAGTGCCAGAAAAGGCCGAAAGAATTGTTGTAACAGGTGCTATGGAAGCAATGGAGGATATGGTCGTTCTTGATGTTCATCCAGTAGGAGCTATTGCTATTGGTGGTAAGTTCCCTGAGCTATATGCTTCAGTCACAGACAAAGCAGAATCAATTGGTGAGAAAATCAAACCAAACTTTGAAAAAATACTAGAGCTAGATCCAGATGTGATATTAGGTTCAACAAAGTTTCCAGAAGAAGTACAAAGTAAATTAGAGAAAATTGCCCCTACGATTTTAGTGTCACATATTTCTACGAACTGGGAATCTAATTTGAATTTAGTAGCAGAATTAACTGGCAAGCAAGCAGATGCTGAGAAGATACTGTCTACATATAAGGCTGATATTGAAGCTGCTAAATCTTCTTTAACAGAAAACTTGCAAGGTAAAAAAGTAGCGGCTATACGTATTCGAGGCGGACAAGCTTATGTTTATCCAAAAGAAGTATTTTTAAATGCTGTATTATATGGAGAGCTTGGTTTAGAAGTTCCTGATGAGGTTGCAAAAGCAAAATCACAAGAAGCTATTTCTGTGGAACAACTTGCAGATATGAACCCTGATTATTTATTTGTTCAGTTTTCGACAGATGAAAATGCGGATGCTCCAAATGCTTTAGAAGACTTTAAAAAGAATCCAATCATCCAAAATATTAATGCTTTTAAAAATGACCAAGTGTTTGTCAATGTGCTAGACCCGTTAATGGAAGGCGGCCCAGCATACAGCCGAATTAAGTTTTTAGAAGCTATTCAAGAAAATCTTGCTAAATAAAGTTTAAGTAGCATGAGTTCAATGATATATGGACTTATGCTTTTTCTTTTTATGATGAACCCTGTAGTTCCCATAAAAAAGTAGGTACATAATAGAAGAGAAAGAAAGCTATAATTTTTACATGATGGTTATTTGTAGTGTGATACTGTGTGCTATGATTAGGTCATAGAGGAGGATGTCACATGATTGTAGTTGGATTAACTGGTTGGGGCGATCACCCTTCACTTTATAGTGGCGTGACTACCTCAAAGAATAAATTATTCGATTATACAGGTCATTTTTTAACAGTTGAAGTCGATACTTCTTTTTACGCTATACCATCTAAGGAGAATGTTCGTAAATGGTGTGAGGATACACCAGAAAATTTTCGTTTTGTCGTGAAAGCCTATCAAGGCATGACTGGACATTTACGTGGTGATATTCCTTTTGAATCAAAAAATGACATGTTCAATGCTTTTATCGAATGTGCCAATGAATTCAAACGTTATGGAAAGCTAGCCATGATATTAGCACAATTCCCACCATGGTTTGATTGTCAGGGAAAAAATGTTCAATACTTATTGTATATCCGACAACAACTTAAGGATTTTGAAGTAGCTATTGAGTTTCGAAATCAAACATGGTACGCAGAAAAAGTAGTACAGCAGACGATGGATTTTTTACGAGAACATCAATTAATCCATACGATTTGTGATGAACCACAGGCTGGTGTTGGGTCAGTTCCCTTCTACCCTGTAGTGACTGCCGATAAGGCACTTGTCCGTATACATGGTCGCAATATACATGGTTGGCGCAATACAGGGAATGCAGAAAATTGGCGGAAAGTTCGCTTTTTATATGATTATAATAAAGAAGAATTACAACAACTGGGACAGAGCATGCTAAAGCTCGAAACAGAGGTCGATGAACTCTTCGTGTTATTTAATAATAATTCAGGTAATCATGCAGCGAAAAACGCAAAGGAGTTACAAGGCATTTTGAAGATTCAAGATGTTGGATTAGCACCTAAACAATTAAACATGTTTGAAGGAGAACTATAATGGAATTTATTTTTTTGGTAATTATCGCATTATTTGCTGGTCTAATTGGCTCGTTAGTTGGGCTAGGTGGTGGCGTTGTTTTAGTACCAGCAACTTTATATATCGGTTTAAATCTAGGAATGATTCCAGACATCACACCACAAAAAGTAGTTGGTTTATCGGTTGTTATGATGATTTTTACAGGACTTGCCTCGACATTAAGCTATATGAAATCCAAAACGGTGGATTATAAAAGTGGCTTTATCTTTTTTATTGGGAGCATTCCAGGAACAATCCTTGGTGCTTGGGTAAATAAAGGGTTAGATTTACCATCATTCAATTTATATTTTGGTATTCTCCTTATTATTTTATCGATTATTTTACTTGTCCGTGAAAAATTGAAACCTGTAAAATGGTTCGTGAAAAATGGTATGCAACAGGAGTTTACTGATTCTGAGGGTAAAACCTTTGTGTATGGTTATCCCATTTGGTTTGCTATTGCATTAACATTTGGCATTGGCTTTGCCTCAGGGCTGTTTGGCATCGGTGGTGGCTCCATGATTGTACCAGCAATGATTATTCTGTTTTTATTTCCTCCGCATGTCGCTGTGGCAACATCGATGTTTATGGTATTTTTAACGTCCATTGTCAATTCTGCGAGTCATGTTTACTTCGGTCATGTTCCGTGGCTTTACACAATACCTGTTATTCCAGGGGCGTATATTGGAGCAAAATTGGGCGCAGCGTTAAATAAAAGAATTAAATCAGATACGCTTGTATTCGCCCTTCGAATTATTTTATTATTATTAGGAATTCGTTCCATCATTGAAGGCATACTGGCTTAATTAATGTAGCTAATTGAAATGAGGTGGCTTTTATGCTTGAAAGAATCCATATTTTTCACACGAATGATTTGCATAGTCATTTTAAGTATTGGCCACGAATGCAAAGCTATGTGAAAGTGATACGTAACAATCTGGCGAAAATAGGGGAAACGAGCTATTTGTTTGATGTTGGGGATCATTTAGACCGTTCTAATATTTATACAGAGGCGACAGTTGGCAAAGGCAATGTACAGTTACTAAACGAGGCGGGTTACGACGTTGTCACAATCGGTAACAATGAAGGCATTACATTGTCCCATAAGGAGCTCTTCCATTTATATGATGAAGCAAAATTTGATGTTGTGGTTGCGAATGTCTATGCCTCTCACGGGGAGAAACCAGCTTGGATGAAGCCTTCCGTTGTTTTAACAACAGTAACAGGTACGAAGGTAGGGGTAATAGCTGCAACAGCCATGTTTGAAGTGTACTATCAAGAGTTAAATTGGCAGATGGACGAGGCACGTAGCACGCTCCTTCGTCTAGCCCATCAACTACGTGATGAAGTAGACATTGTAGTGTGCCTATCACATTTAGGCATCACAGAAGATGAGCTCTTAGCTGAAGAATGTCCAGAAATTGATGTTATATTCGGCTCTCATACACATCATGTCTTTCCAAATGGTAAACGCATTAATGGTGTTTTGCTGACAGGTGGAGGGAAATTTGGACAATATACAGGACATCTTGTTATAGAATACGATAAAAATATGAGGAAAATTGTTGAAAAAAAGGATACTTTAATTCATAATAAGGATTTGCCAATTGTTAAAAACGAACAGGAAATTGTACAGTTTTGGGAGGATGAAGGTAATAGAATACTGAATACCCCAGTATTTACAACGAAAAAATCCTACAATAAGGAATGGTTCCATTACTCACAGCTATCAGATTTATTTGCAAATGCTATTTTGGAAAAAAGTGGTGCTGACTGTGCATTATTCAATGCAGGGATATTTTTAGATGGTCTACCTAAGGGAACTGTGACTGCACTTGATTTGCATCGAATTTTTCCCCATCCTATTAATTTATGTACAATTGAATTATCTGTTGCTGAAATGAAAGAGATTTATATACAATCCAAAAATGAAGAGTGGCCTTATATCGAGTTAAAAGGATTAGGGTTTAGAGGCGTTATTTTTGGAAAAATATTGACATATGGATTTTCAATGAATGAAAATCGACAATTACTGATTAATGGAAAATTAGCAGATAATGATCACATTTATAAACTTGTAACGTTAGATTTATTTACTTTTGGTTATTTTTATCCAAGTTTTAAATATGCAAAAAAGCAATATATTTTACCTGAATTTTTACGAAACATTATGATAGATTATGGTCAAAGATTCTTTAAGCAATAGAGAGAGTTTAAAGAATGGATTGGGGAAGAAGTCATGCGATTAATTTCAATCGATGTATTAAAAGAAGGAATGGTATTAGGAAGAACCATTTGGAATGAGGCAGGTCATCCGCTTTTAAAGAAAGATGTTGTCATTAATGACCGTATTATTCAAAGACTTCAACAATTAAATACACATTATTTATATATTGACGATGAAATTTCTGAAGGTATAGAAGTAGAAGAGACAGTTCCACCTGCTATGCGCAATAAAGTAATCTCAACCATAAAAGATTCATTCCAATCAATGGATGGTTTAAATCCAGTAAATGCGTCTTATATATTAGATCAGCAATCAAAGACAATTGTCTCCATTGTAGATGAACTACTTTCCGCAGTAACGGGAAATGATGAAATTTTGACGATTCTAACGGATGCTTATTTATTTGATGAGTATTTATATCAACACTCCTTCCAAGTGACATTGTATTCAATTGCGATTGCCAAAGAACTTGGCTATTCAGCTGAAGATTTACGCTTAATAGGGATTGGTGCATTATTACACGATGTTGGCAAATTAATGGTACCAAAAGATATTCTAACAAAGCCAGGTCGCTTAACAAATGATGAGTATGAGGCAATGAAAATGCATGCTCGCCATGGCTTCGATTTATTGCGGAATTTACATTCCATCTCATTGCTTGTGGCTCACTGCGCTTTTCAGCATCACGAGCGCATTGATGGAAGTGGTTATCCAAGAGGGCTTGTTGATTTTGAAATTCATCCATTTGCCAAGATTATTGGCGTTGCAGATGTGTTTGACGCTGTTACCACAAATCGTGTTTACCGTGAAAAGATGCTACCTTCACAAGGACTAGCCATTGTAGAAGCGGGATCTGGTACGCTTTATGATGCACATATTGTAAAAGCTTTAAAAAGAGCTGTTGTCCATTATCCTAATGGTGTTATTTTAAAATTATCGGATGGACGACGTGGTATTGTATCAAGACAAAATACAATGGATGCGGCAATGCCGTGGATTCGTATTTTTGAGGAACAAGATCAATTGCTCACAGCTACATACGAAATCAATTTAGTGGACTATCCAGAGGTTATAATTGAAAATGTTGAGACGGATTATGTGGTTCCTGCAAAAGTAGAATAAATTGCTCCTCCTGTTCATACGTTATGGAACAGGAGGAGATTTTTTTGTTTTTCCCTCGAAAAAGAATGAAATTACGCTCATATAGTAGAAGGGGAATGCGTCTTAATCGATTAACGATTTTAATTGTTGGTACGGTTTTTTGCCTTATATTATTTATTTATTTTTTAAATGAACGGCTCATGCCAACCTATTTGCAATACGCTGAAGTACAAACCACTAAGATTGCATCATACGTTGTGAGTAAAGCTATTAATTCGCGTACTTCCAATGTGTTAGATGTGAATGATATTATTGAAGATATTCCTCCAGGGACATCTGAAATGATGACGACTAAATTTAATACTGAAATTATTAATCGTGTTCGAGCAGAGACATTAGAGCTTGTCAAAATGTATTTAGAGCAAGCTGAACAAGGAGAACTATCACATTTACCTGAATTAGAAAATGTTGAATATGATATAAATAGAATTCAAGAAGGAGATGGTATTGTTTTCTTTGTTCCGCTGGGTCAAGCAGCCAATATACCCTTGCTAGGAAACTTAGGGCCAAAGATTCCGATTCGATTTCATGTGATTGGTAATGTTCATAGTAATGTGACGTCGTCCATTCAGGAATTCGGGATCAACAGTGCTTATGTGGAAGTAGGCATTCATTTAGAGGTAAATGTCCAGATTATTGTCCCATTTGCAAGTAAATCTTCAACCGTTGCACAGGATATCCCAGTAGCAATGGGCTTAACAAGAGGTCCCGTTCCGAACATTTACACAAATAGCACTGATGCCCCTCAACCTTCCATTGAAATACCTGTCCCTTTCAAATAGAAATGTTGTTGTGATAGTTGTTGGAGTTCATTTAATATGTTACATTGACAACAGTGAAGATAGTTAATATTAAAAAATGTACATTTTTGATAGGGGCGATATTCGTATGACATCTTGTAAACCTACAAGTAAAGAAGAACATGTAAGAAAGCCAGACTGGCTAAAAATAAAACTAAACACGAATGATGAATATAAAGGGCTTAAAAAGCTGATGCGTGAGAAAAATCTGCATACAGTATGTGAAGAGGCTCGCTGTCCAAATATCCATGAATGCTGGGGAGAGAGACGGACTGCTACAATGATGATTCTTGGCTCTGTTTGTACACGTGCCTGTCGTTTCTGTGCCGTTAAAACAGGTTTACCAAATGAACTGGATTTAGCAGAACCAGAACGCGTAGCAGATTCAGTAGCAATTATGAACTTGAAGCACGTTGTTATTACAATGGTAGCACGTGACGATTTAAAGGATGGCGGTGCGCAAGTTTTAGCAGAAACAGTTCGTGCCATTCGCCGTAAAAGTCCGTTTACATCTGTTGAGGTATTACCATCAGATTTAGGTGGTATGCAGGAGAACCTTCAAATGTTGATGGATGCGAAACCAGATATTTTAAATCATAATATTGAAACGGTACGTCGTTTAACACCAAGAGTTCGTGCTCGTGCAAAATACGAGCGCTCTTTAGAGTTCCTTCGTTTAGCTAAAGAAATGCAACCAGAAATTCCAACTAAATCATCTTTAATGATTGGTTTAGGCGAAACACACGAAGAAATTTTAGAAGTAATGGATGATTTACGTGCAAATAATGTAGATATTATGACAATTGGTCAATATTTACAACCAACGAAAAAGCATTTATCAGTTAAAAAATATTATTCACCAATAGAATTTGGTAAACTGCGTAAAATTGCCATGGAGAAAGGCTTCAAGCATTGTGAAGCTGGCCCACTTGTACGTAGTAGTTATCATGCAGACGAACAAGTAAATGCAGCAACGAAAGAACGTCAATTACAAGCAGAAATCTAAACGTCAAGGCTGAACGAAAAAGGTGGTGTCACTTTGATCATAGTTGAAGGATTAGAATATGAACTAATAAAAGATTATCGAGAAGCCTTTCAGGAAGAAGTTTTTCAAGAAAGGTATTCAGATATCTTAGCCAGATACGATTATGTTGTAGGTGATTGGGGCTATAATCAATTACGTCTAAAGGGCTTTTTCGATGATAAAAATCAAAAATCAACTTTTGATACGAAAATAAGTACGCTTCAAGATTACCTATACGAGTATTGTAATTTTGGCTGTGCTTATTTTGTACTACGTAAAACAGGTAAAGTAATGAAACAGCCAGAAGTGTTGGATACTAATGAGGTACCAAAGCCAACAGACAATGAATCTTTAGCAGAATAAATAAGTAAAACCTGATGTGATAGGCATCAGGTTTTTTCTTTGTCATTGTTTTCTTTTAAGTATTTTGGGAAAACTAAAGCACAAAACAGCTTATCAAGGGTGTGTTGCAAATGAAAAGAGCCGTATTTTTAGACCGTGACGGTGTGATCAATGAAGTACTAACGAGTCGTGTGAAATTTGTTAATAAGCCGAAGGACCTGTATTTTTTACCACAAGTACCTGAAGCTATCAGGAAATTAAATAAGCATTTTGATTATGTTTTTGTCGTGACAAATCAAGGTGGTGTCGGTTTAGGCTTTATGAAGGAAAGTGGTTTGCAAAAAATACACGAACATATGGTGAAGGAGCTGAAGAAAAAGGGGGCAACAATTCATGAAGTTGTTTATTGCCCACATAAACCAAAGTCAGGCTGTGCTTGCCGAAAGCCCAATAGTAAATTAATTGTGGATTTAGGTGAAAAATATAACATCGATTTATCAAAATCCTATATGGTCGGCGATACGGACACAGATATTATCGCTGGAAAACAAGCAGGAACAAAAGGTGTGTTTTTAGGTGAACAAGACCCATTGGCAGATGCCATCTTTCCAGATTTAATAAGTGCTGCGCAATGGATTATTAAGGATGCTACAGCTTCATAGTATTGCGAAAAAGGAAGTATAAATCATTTAAAAAAGGATAATTTATGATTGGAGGTGATGAGTTTGGCAAAGGAAAAGCGCAATAAAAAGCCATTAGATCGAGAGGAATATGGATATGGTTTTGATATTAGTGTTGATGATTTAGGAGTTATTGGTCAAAATCAGCAAGCGAAAAAGCAAAATGATAATGAAAATAAAGACAAGCCACATAATAAAGATAATCCATCCACTTTAAATAAATAACAATATGTAAAAAGATTTCGCAAGTGCCTACAGGCTAGCGGGATTTTTTTATCTTGATTGCAGCAAATGTTGTTTTTTGCTGCATCAAGATAAACCCCTAAGGCGGATGTCATAAAAAAAACACCCGATAGAAAGGGTGTTAGTTCAATAATTCTCGCAAATATTCTCGTAGTTCTATTGTTTCTTCCTCTGTGCGATTGTACACATGTTCTAAGTAACCAGGCTCCTCTACATCATCAGGGCCGATAATAGCAAAGCGGCCAAATTGGATATCCATTACAAGCACCTTTCCAAAGAAGCGACCTGATTGTAAAATAGCTAAATCATAACGTAACTTATTTCCTGCAAAACTAACAAAGCGTGTTTTTGTATCTTCTACATCATCATATAAAAAAAAACGTTCCATCTTTTAATCTCCTTCCAGTCCTATAGTTATGGTACTATAGAAGAGAAAAGACTATCAACTTTTAATGATTTGAATGGGGGCTTTCCTTGTGTATTTTGTAGATCGTAATAAAATCACAAAAAATTTACAGTACTTAGATGAGCTATTAACAATTTTGGAGACAGAGGATAACTGGCTACAAAATGATATAAAGAAATTAGCTATCGAGCGAATTGGACACAACATTATGGAGTCAATGATGGATGTAGGAAATTTAATGATTGACGGTTTCATTATGCGCGATCCAGGAAGCTACGAGGATATTATTGATATATTAGTCGACGAAAAAGTTGTAGCTGCTGAAATGGAGGCACCATATAAAGCAGTTGTTGGCTTGCGTAAAATGCTTGTACGTGAGTTTATAAATGTAGATATCCAAGAGGTTATCAATGTATTAACAGACAATTTATCAGCTTTAAAGCAATTCCCACCAGCAGTTCATAATTATTTAACCAATGAATTAGGGCCAGTTTCTGCATTTTTGCCTGAGGATCACCAATGAAACAATATAAGGCTTATTGCTTTGATTTAGATGGCACTGTCTACCGTGGGAAGGAAGGAATTCCTTCTGCAGTTGCTTTTATTCATCGTTTACAGCAAGCAGGAATCGAGCCATTCTATGTAACGAATAATTCTTCGAAGACGCGAGAACAACTGCAAGGAGCTTTACTATCTATTGGTGTGAACGCGCCATTAGAGCATATTTATTCAAGTGCATTGGTAACAGCGAAGTATGTGGCACTAAATTTCACAGGCAAAAAAGTAGCCATGATGGGTACAGATGGTATTCGTCAGGCATTACTCAACGAAAATATTGTGCCTGTTGAGGATGAGCCAGATGTATTTGTCATGGGGATTGATCGAACTCTTGATTATATGGCACTTGCCAGAGCTACGATTTTTGTTCAAAAAGGGGCAACCTTTATTGCTACTAATCAGGATATTAAATTCCCAACAGAATACGGTTTCTTACCGGGCAATGGTTCTTTTGCTCGCTTAGTAGGAGAGGTTGCAGATGTTGAGCCAATATATATAGGTAAGCCATCACCAGCCATGCTGGAAGTGATAGCTGCTGAACATGGTATTGCTAAAGAAGACATGGTGATGATCGGTGATAATTATGATACTGACATTATGTGTGGAATTAATTTTGGCTGTGATACGATTCATGTTAATACTGGTGTAACGCCCACAAAGGTTGTACTAGAGAAAGACTATCAGCCTACATATGTATTGGATGTTTTAAAGTAATAAAAGGATGTTTATGCTGATTTTAAGCATAACATCCTTTTTATTTGTTCAAAATTTATTCATATAGGTATTTTAAGAAAACTACCATAAAGGATTTTCTTCAATAAAATGATAAATGGCTTTTGTTAATGCATCAGGAGAATCAGCTTCAACTAATTCACCATTTACAATTGCATAAAAAGATTCAGAGCACTTTGTACAATAACTGAGGCAGCCATATTCCAAAACGTCGATGTTCGGATCGCGTTCGAGTACTTCATAAGTTGCTTGAGAGCCATTTGCTAAATTACTAATACAAAATTCAACCATTGGATTCATCCATGTCACCTCACCAAAGTAATGCTACTCGGTTTTACGATTTTCGTCAATGATTTAAGTTTAAGGGAAAGAACTGTTTTTTTATTCATGATAAAGGGAAAAACGTTATTAAATGCGTTAAAATCAATCGAAATGAACAACTTCTCTTTTATTTTGTGAAATCTTTCACAAAATTTCATTCTGATATTGTGAAACTTCTCACAATCAGTTATACTCGTTTGTGGATACTTTGTGAACAATTATTAAAAGAGATATAAAAGGAGACTATTATGGGAAAATTAGTACTTTTAGGTGGCGGCTATGGCAATATGCGTGTCATGCTTCGTCTATTAAATAGCTTACCATTAGACAGAGAGGTAGTTATAGTAGATAGAGCCCCTTTCCATAGTTTAAAAACAGAATTTTATGCATTAGCAGCAGGAACTGCAACAGATAAAGAAATTCGTGTAAGCTTCCCAGAGCATGAACGATTAACGGCTATATATGGAGAAGTAGTTGAAATTAATCGTGCGGAAAAAGTAGTCATTCTAGAAGATGGGCAACGTATTGAATATGATGATTTAGTCATTGGTCTAGGCTGTGAAGATAAATATCACGGTGTACCAGGTGCAGCAGAGCACACATACAGCATTCAAACAATGGGACAATCACGTGCAACATTCCAAGCACTTTGTGGTTTACCTGCTGGGTCTACAGTTGGTATTGTAGGGGCTGGCTTAAGTGGAATTGAGCTTGCAAGTGAGCTACGTGAAAGTAGATCAGATTTAAAAATAAAGTTATTTGACCGTGGTCAACGTATTCTAAAAGATTTTCCTGAAAAACTGAGTAAGTATGTAAAAGACTGGTTCGTTAAACATAATGTTGATGTTATTGCTAATTCAAATATTACAAAGGTCGAACCAGGTAAAATCTTCAATCATGAAGACGAAATTTTACTCGATGCGGTTGTATGGACTGCTGGTGTACAGCCAGTTAAAATCGTTCGTGATATGGATGTTGAGAAGGATAAACATGACCGTCCACTTGTCACACAGTATTTTAATGTACTTGACGATGAACATTTATATGTAGTAGGGGATTGTGCTTCATCAGATTTCCCTCCAACTGCGCAACTAGCGGAGGAACAAGCAGAGCAAATTGTCAAAGTTCTTCGTATGCGTTGGAAAGGTGAACATTTACCAGAGAAGATGCCGGATATTAAATTAAAAGGCTTCATGGGGGCTCTTGGTAAAAAACAAGGCTTTGTGTATTTAGCAGACACAACAGTAACAGGACGCATCGCGCGCTTAATGAAATCAGGATTATTATGGTATTACAAGCGTCAAAATGATTAATTAGACTGATTATCTAAATGAAAGGGATTGTTTCAAAATCATTGAAACAATCCCCTGGCTTTGTTTAGACGGTTTCATCTGGAACAAAGCCTAAATTTTCAAGCGCTGTAAATACAGGCTTTAATTGCACATAGCCTTCACCAACGACCTCATTATTAACGAGGACAAGAGGGTAGAAAAACTCATCTTCTTGAATACGTGTCGCATATTGTTGGTCACGTTCATTCTCAATTGGACCTTCAATATCGACATATCGAATAGCATATTGTTGATTTGGATATTTGCGATCGATGGCTGCTTGAAGCCATTCATATGTATCCTTGGAAGATGGAGCATTGACACAGCTAGCACAGATTACAGCTGTTCCATAAATTTCAATCATAGGTTTTGTTGGTTGCATCATATTTTCTCTCCTTGTGATTCAATATTGGATTTTTTCTGTTGCTAACATTATAATCATTATAAGGAAAGGAGTCGAGATAAATGGCAGAAGCAACAATTAATGATCAAGTTCAAGAGGTATTAGATAAATTACGTCCATTCTTACTACGTGACGGTGGAGACTGTGAATTAGTAGATATTGAGGATGGCGTTGTTAAATTGCGTTTATTAGGTGCTTGTGGCAGTTGCCCAAGTTCTACGATTACATTGAAAGCTGGTATTGAACGTGCTTTATTAGAAGAAGTACCAGGAATTGTGGAAGTAGAGCAAGTATTCTAAGTCATCATAAAAAGTTCTAGCTGAATAGACAGCTAGAACTTTTCTTATTAGCTACACGCTACACATGGCGTGCATGTTCTTTTTCTTCACGTATAATAGCCCACTGTTCTTTTGCCATATCAATAATCTTCGCTTCGCCACCAGCACTTTGTTTTTCAATGACCCTTGAAAAGAAGCGTGTGGCATTTTCAATATCTCCAATGCGTCTGGATAATTCAGCAATCATGTACATAATACGGACAGCTGTCATTTGTGTGGAGCTATAATCCTCAGTTGAGTAAGATTCCATATAGTTATCACGTGCTAATTTTATAAATCGCTCTTCTTGCCCACTATTGTTCAAAGAACGATAGAGCCATGCAAGACGTAAAGCTAATCCAGCAATCGCGACATTTTTTTCTTTTTTGATTGTGCCACAAAGAAAAGCAAGCTTATAGGCTTGAATTGCTTGAAATACAGTACGTTCACCCTTGAAATCATGGTGCACCCATTTTTCAGTAATTTGAATGCGAATTTCATCTTGAATTCCTGGTGCAAAGTATTTTGTAAAGTCTTCCGTAAAGG
Organism: Lysinibacillus cavernae; assembly: GCF_009724685.1. GTDB lineage: Bacteria > Bacillota > Bacilli > Bacillales_A > Planococcaceae > Lysinibacillus > Lysinibacillus cavernae. The sequence goes on along the minus strand of NZ_WMEF01000001.1, from coordinate 41,906 downwards.
AAAATCCGCAATGCTCGCAAACAAAGACATTGTAATAAAGAGCATTCACATCATCCGCATAAATAGGTTGAAAATCAGTTTCTGTATGATCTACTTTAATAAATTTTGAGCGTACTTTTAATGTTGGAAATTCTTGTTTGCAATTCAAACATTGAATATTTTTTTCATAATATGGTGAAATCTCCATATATATTACCCCCTGGAAAGAAGTCGTTGTAACTATTATACCAATAGAGTATTTATAAACATGAATAAAAAATACTGATTATGTGAAAACTATAAGAATTATGACTAAAAATCGACTTGAAGCTGAATGTTTGTCATACAATGGTCAAAATTGATATGATAATACATAAGAAGGAAGGTGATTGGGATGACAAGTACAAAGCAAGTAATTGAAATTACACAAGCTGCTGGCTTTCATATTAATGAAATGATGGAGCATAATGAAGAACAAAATTCTTTTTTACGTGTAGTGGTGAACGGTGGCGGCTGTAGCGGCCTATCCTATGGCATGCATTTTGATACAGAGAAAAAAGAGGATGACTTTGAAGATGTACAGCATGGTTTATCAATTCTTGTTTCCCGTGAAGATGCGCCGATTTTGATGGGAACAAAAATTGACTATAAACAATCGCTAATGGGCGGTGGCTTCACAATAGATAATCCAAATGCCATTGCATCATGTGGCTGCGGTACGTCTTTCAAAACAGCAAAACGTGAAGGTACGCCTGAGGTTTGTGAATAAAAATAAATTGTCTAAATGTTGAAGTAGGGTTGTGAATAACAGCAGAAATTGATGTGTACACAAACCTTAAAATGTGTAAACATAACCCTAAAATGATGTATTTAGCATTGTAGATAACAAGCCTTTTTGATTTGTATGTTGTGAAAACAACAAATTGAAGGGGCTTTTACTATGTCTAAAAGCATAAAAATCTAAAACGAAAGCCCTTTTGTATAACTAAACAGGGCATCTCGGTGATCTAAAATTTATAATACCAAAAAATCGCTTTTTCATTCGCTGTTTGGAAGTTTGAATAAAGCATCGTATCAACTGCACCTATTACAAAGTGATTTTTTGCATAAAAATAACAAGCTGAAACATTGATATCTTGTGTTTCAAGCATAAGACCACAGCAGTCCCTTTCTCTTGCCCACTCCATTGCTTTATTTAGTAAGGCTGTGCCCACGCCATTTTTTCTATAATCTTTTGCAACAGCAATGTTTTCAATAAGTGCATATCCATTCCAATTAGTGCACATCTTAATGTGCCCAACGCAGTTATTTTCAACGTAATAAAAAAATACAGCTTTCTCGTCTTCTTCTATATAACTAAGATCAATTTCATCATCATCATATTTCTTGAAGTAAGGCTCAGAAAATATTTCCTCTGCGTATGACCAAACATTATTTTCATATGTCGGTACAATCCTTCCCGACACGATGAAACCGTCGTTTGATTTATTAAAATCCTTCATATTTGATTGAGTCATTTTAATGATCATCTTAATCTCCCTCATTAGTGAATACTAGTTTTCCATCAATTTGTTCGAAACAACATAATGATTGGGGGGCAAGCTGTGAACAGTTGTCATGTTAATATTGTCAGTCTATATTAAGTAGCTGCGATGTTGTAAACTCATAGAAAGGTATTTGAAATTGCCATTCTGAATCTCTTCCAACACTTTATTGAAAGTTTTGTAAGCAAGAACGTATTGTTGTTCGGTAATCCATTTATTTTTTAAGGCTTCCTCCAACTCTTCTTTATCTTTTTGAATTATTTCACCAGTGGGAAAGACAATTAAATCTAAAAATAAATCATCCATATAAGGCATGTTGTTTTCAATCCCATTTTCATTAGTAATATCAATATACCATTGAATAATTTCACCTTCACTATTAAACATAGTAGTAATGGCGAAACACTCATTTAATGGTAATTGTTGTAACCACGAATAATTATTATCAACAATACATATTTCTCTATTTAAGTGTTTTGTAATTAATGGTTGTGATACCTTATGTATTTGAATTAATGAAATATAACCTACAAATTGTTCGTCATTTAGTTCTTTTTCTCTGTAAGATCTCTTAATAATTCGATCCCAATCATTTCTATGTAGATAACGTCTTTTCACCATAGCTATTCCTCCCTTCTTATTATTCTTAAAACTCAGTAATTATGGTAATAGAAGTTTCTAAAATGGAAAAATTATTAAAATCCAATGAGCTAATCAGACTTTTCACGCTCAATAAACTTTGTCCCATTTAAAATGGCTAGCTGATAAATGGCCCTCTTTTCATTAAGACCAAATTGGCCGTTTTCTTCTATTACAAATTGTTCATTGTTTGTCGTTTGAAAATAATACGTTCCCACCGTACCTATTTCGTATTCATATATAACCTCATTTATATCTTGCCATTTATAAATAGTTTGATGGTGATAATGTTGAAAAACGATTTGTTCCTTTTGTATGGCGCTATAGCTTAAAAAAGAATAATAACCTAATACGATACTGCTTAAGATGATTACACACGAAATGGCGTAGATGTATGGATTTCTTTTTAATCCAAGTACAATCAAAGCTAAGACCGTCAATCCTAAGGCTATTAACAGCATAATAAAGTTGCTAGGAGGTGTAATCAATACGACATTATCTCTATGAAAATAGAATGAATGCGATATGGTTAAGGGCATAAAAAAGGCTAGAAAAGGAGTTAATATTGCTAATATAAGTGCTGCTATAAGGTACTTTGCTCACACTGATAGTGTATTTAATATAAGATCTCCTCCTAAACAGAACGTATTCGTTATGAAAAGTGTAACATATTTACAAATGAGGGTTACATACGTATTTATAAATTGGTCTTAAAATTCTGAATAAAAGCTTCTTTCCATTGAAAGCAAGCAGGTATAATAGTTAGATAGAGGTGAGAGTTATGAAAAAAGATCGAGGGAAAATATGGTTGGGTGTATCAGGTGTTACGGTCAATGAACTTGGACAATGGTTAGTTGTGAAAAAGGCTTATAGCGGTCTTAAGGGACGCTGGTCATTGCCAGCAGGGTTTGTCAATGCAGGTGAAACAGTGGACGAGGCAGTCATTCGTGAAATAAAAGAAGAAACAGGGATCGATTGTAGAGTATCTGGCTTAATTGGATTTAGAACGGGTGTCATTCGTGACGACATAAGTGATAATATGGCCATTTTTTATTGTCGTATGCTAGTTGAGCAGCAGCAAGTATGCATTCAGGAAAAAGAAATATTAGAAGCCAAATGGTTGTATCCTCAGGAGCTGGCACAAGATGAAACGACATCTGTAATGCTGAGGGAAATGGCATCCAATCAATTCGAAAAACATCAATTAGAAGCAATAGAAGGGATAAATCCTGGGGATATTTTTGGTTATACCTCTTATCGCTTATTCTTTAAAAAATGACAAGCCTTCAGGAGGGGACCTGTGATGGAGCTATTTTTATTTATGTTAGAGCGAGTTGGGCTGATCATTGTGTTTGCCTTTTTAATGTCAAGATGGCGTCTCTTTCGAGAGAAGCTGTTTCAGGAGCAAGGAAGTCAGGAGAAAATATGGCTGATTCTTATCTTTAGTGGCTTATGTATTATCAGTAGTTATACAGGTATTAAAATTGAAAGCGGTTCAATACATCCTTTAAATCAGATGATACATAGTACCATCAATGCAGAGGAGGCTATTGCCAATACGAGGTTAATTGGTGTTGCCATTGCAGGTATTTTTGGTGGACCGCTTGTCGGCGTCTGTGTGGGAATTATTGCTGGTATTCACCGCATTACACTTGGGGGCTTTACTGCAATAGCCTGTGGTATTTCCACCATTTTAGCGGGCTTTATCACAGGTAGTTTAAGTAAACGATTTAAAATACGTCAGACATTTTCCTATAAAAAAGCTGTAGTGATTGGAATTTGTGCAGAAACGGTACAGATGATCGTGATTTTAGTAGTCGCGAAGCCATTTGAGCAAGCTTTGCAGTTAGTATCGTTAATTGCGATGCCGATGATCATGATGAATGCCTTTGGGATATTTTTATTTTTCATGATTATTAAAACGTTTATTGATGAAGAAGAACGAACAAAGGCATTACAAACGCATCAAGCCTTTTCAATTGCCCAACAAACAATTGAGCATTTTCGGAAGGGCTTGAATGAAGAATCTTGCCAAACGGTTGCAGAAATTATTAAACGAGAAATAAAAGTAGATGCAGTTGCCATTACCGATAAAAATGGCGTCTTGGCTCATGTTGGGGTTGGTGAGGATCATCATTTAATTCATCGCCAAATCATGACGGCTTTGACAAAACGAGTATTAAAGGAAGGCAAAATTCTAATGGCTACATCTGCAAAGGAAATCCATTGTCTGCACGATGGTTGCCCCTTAAGTGCGGCAATTGTTTTGCCTTTAAAAGTGCAGCATCGCACAGTAGGAAGCTTGAAGCTTTATTTCACCAAAGAAGGTTCCTTAACAGGGGTGAAGAAGGAGCTCGCGGAGGGTTTAAGTAGACTATTCTCCTCACAGCTTGAGTATGCTGAAATTGAACAACAGCGTAAATTATTAAAGGATGCTGAAATTAAAGCATTACAGGCACAAGTTCATCCTCATTTCTTCTTTAATAGTCTTAACACCATTTCAAGCTTGATTCGAACAGATGCAGATGCGGCGAGAGCTTTATTGATTAAACTTAGTACATTTTTTAGAAGCAATTTGCAAGGTGCTCGGCAAATGCTGATTCCATTAAAAAATGAAATTGATCACGTTGAAGCCTATTTATCAATTGAACAAACGAGGTTTCCAAATCGTTATGAAGTTGAGTTTATCTTAGATGAATCACTATTTGATGTGCAGATTCCTCCATTTACCTTGCAGCCTCTTGTCGAAAATGCCATTTATCATGCCTTTAAAAATCGCAAGGAAGGCAAAATTTATGTCAAAGTACAAAGGGTGAACGATAAACTAGTGCTGTTAACGGAAGATAATGGCTGTGGTATGCGAAAAGAACAGGTGAAACAACTTGGCAAACGTATTATGCAATCGGAGCAAGGAACAGGGACGGCCTTATGGAATATTTATCAGCGTATTCATGAAATATACGGCGTAGAGGCTGATTTTCATATAGCCAGTACGTTAGATGTAGGAACAAAAATTATGATTCAACTGCCGTTAAAGGCGACAAGATGGGAGTAGGTAAAATTGAATGTATTTATCGTGGATGATGAACCGTTGGCACGCGCTGAGCTGCGTTATTTATTAGAACAAATAGCATTAGTAAATGTTTGTGGTGAATCTGAGAATCTAGTGGAGTTTTATAAAGAATCACAGTTTGAAGAGATCGATTGTGTATTTTTAGATATTGAGTTAGGAATGCACAATGGACTTGATTTAGCTAAGCAACTCATACTGAATGCACAGAGACCAGAAATTATTTTTGCTACAGCCTATGATGAATATGCATTACAGGCATTTGAAGTCAATGCATTTGATTATATTTTGAAACCTTTTGATGCACTGCGAGTACAAAATGCTGTTGAAAAATTATTAGCTAAAAAAAGAGCTGCACAGGCAAAAACAATAGAAGAAATGAAGGTCTCACAGTTGGACAAGCTCGATAAATTAACGGTTTATGTAAATGATCGAATTTTGTTAATAAAAACTCAGGACATTTTATATTGTACATCTGAAGAAAGTAAAACGGTTGTTGTGACAGAGCAAGGAAGATTTTTTGCTTCTGAGTCATTGGCAGCGTTAGAAAAGAAGCTAATTTTAAAAGGTTTTGTGCGTGTCCATCGCGCGTTCATTGTCAATTTAGAGCATATCGTGGAACTAGAGCCTTGGAGTAGTTCAAAATATAATTTAATATTGTACAACAGACATTCGATTCCTGTCAGTAGATTGTATATGAAGGATGTACGAAAAATTTTTGATCTCTCTAAATAGTTGCATTTCAACAGAAGAATACTACCTTTCAGCTTAAGATTCTGACATTTCAGTCTATTGCGGAATAATGAGGACATTCCTTTGCTATGATGTGAAAAAAGTAAAAGGGGTGTTTGCATGAATGCGATTACAATCGTGATAGGTTCTATTTGTATATTGATGATCAGCTATCGTTTATATGGCATTTTCTTCACTAAAAAGGTGCTAAAAATAAAAGATGATACGCCCACGCCAGCCCACGCTCTGGAAGATGGTAAAGACTATGTTCCAACGAATAAATGGGTAACATTTGGGCATCATTTTGCAGCAATTGCCGCAGCAGGGCCTTTAGTTGGACCGATTTTGGCTGCACAATTTGGTTATTTACCTGGGCTCCTATGGCTGCTAATAGGAGCAGTGATTGGTGGGGCTGTCCATGATGCTGTTGTGTTATTTGCTTCCATGCGTCATGGTGGTAAGTCATTATCCGAAGTTATGAAAGAGGAACTCGGTCCTATTGCTGGATTCTGTACAGGCCTTGCGATGCTATTTATTATTACGATTACAATGGCAGGTCTATCGATGGTGGTGTTAGGTGCATTAGAACGCAACCCATGGGGAACATTTGCGGTAGGGATTACAATTCCAATTGCTATGCTTGTGGGTATCGCTTATCGAAAAACAGGCAATTTAATTGTTACGTCAACAGTAGGTTTTATTTTATTAATGATTGGGGTATTTGTAGGACCGTTTATTCAAGGCACAGCATTTGGAGATTTTTTAACATTTGATCGTGATACATTAGCAATTATCTTACCGATTTACGCCTTTTTCGCAGCAGCCTTACCTGTATGGTTGTTATTGGCTCCGCGTGATTATTTAAGTAGTTTCATGAAAATTGGCGTCTTCATTGCATTAATTATTGGCGTTTTCTTCGTCAACCCTGCTATTCAATTCCCTCCATTGACAGAGTTTATTCATGGTGGTGGGCCAGTTATTGCAGGTCCTGTTTGGCCATTTGTGTCCATTACAATTGCTTGTGGTGCCATTTCAGGTTTCCATGCTTTTGTAGGGTCAGGAACTACGCCTAAAATGATTGATCGTTGGGAAGATATCCGTATCGTAGGCTTTGGCGCAATGCTAGTAGAGTCTTTAGTAGGTGTAATGGCCTTAATTGCGGCTACAGCACTTCATCCTGCAGACTATTTTGCGATTAACTCAGCACCAGCAGTGTTTGCTACATTAGGAATGGAGCCTGTTCATTTACAAGCATTATCACAAAGTATTGGCATGGATTTAGAAGGAAGGACAGGTGGTGCTGTAACATTAGCTGTTGGAATGACGGATATCTTTACAGGTATTCCTTGGTTCGCAGAATTATCTTCGTATTTCTATCAATTTGTGATTATGTTTGAGGCTGTTTTCATTCTAACAGCAATTGATGCGGGTACACGGGTAGCACGCTATTTAATTCAAGACTTTGGTGGGAATGTTTATAAGCCGTTGAAGCGTACCAACTGGGTACCAGGTACTATTTTTGCCAGTGCACTTGCTTGCTTTATGTGGGGCTATCTATTGTATTCAGGAGACATTAGTTCCATTTGGGTATTATTTGGTGTATCCAATCAGCTGATGGCAGCCATTGGCTTAGTATGTGGCGTTACCATGGTATTGAAGGTTGCAGATAAGCGAATCTATGCATTGACATGCTTTATTCCATTGACTTATCTATACGTTACTGTCAATGTTGCAGGCTATTGGATGATTAAAAATGTGTATTGGAATCCAGCGGCTGCAGGCTTCAATATGTTAAATGGTATATTATCAGTCATAATGCTGATGCTTGGTTTATTAATCGTCATCACAGCCTTTAAAAAGTGGGCACAGCTTTGGAAATCACCCAAGTTTTTGTTAGCTCAATCAGCTTCATAAAGTAATAGAAGATACTATTGAAGATTAGCATTTGTCTTCAATAGTTTTTTAATGCGGTAATACCCGCGATAGGAGGAAGTTTACCCGCGGAAAGCAAAGGAATACCCAAGATCAACTTCTGAAAATAGAAAAATGATTTTCCTAATTATGTCGAACAAGCGAAAACGAGGATATGTTCATTGAAAGCGTTGTCGTAATCATGTAAACTAATGAGAGGAAAACGGAGGTTATACATACATGGATGGTCCAGTTTCATTAGTACAGTTAATCATTTCTATTTTGTTATTTTTCGTCATGTTCTTTGGTATCGGATTCTTATTAAATATGCTGTTACGTATGACATGGTTAATGGCGATTGTGTATCCAATTGTTGTAATCTTTATTGTTGATGAAGTTAGCTTTTTAGATTATATTTTTAAGCCAGGTTCTGCATTTCCAGCGTTAATGGATAAATTACAGGCACTTCAGTTTGTAGATATTGCTATTTTATCAGGTGGCTTTGCGGGCTCTATAGTCGCAGGTATTGTGATGATTTATTTACGAAAAAATGGATATCGAATGTTTTAACTTACAAAGTATTCTTCTTTCAATTGAAGGAAGAATACTTTTTTTATATCAAAAAAACACAGCCTCCATATAGGGGGTGTGTCTGCGTGTATCATATGAAAAACTCGTAGGTTATGATAGCGATAAAAATACCAGTGAGAGCCCCGAAAAATACCTCGCTTCGTTTATGACCTAATAATGTTTTTAATTCCTCCATTTTCTCTTGCCCATCCATTTGAGGCCATTTTTTTACATCATGGAGTAATGTTTGGAAATCCTTGCGCAATTGATTTAATACAGCAGCATGTTGCCCTGCCTGATAGCGAACACCACTCGCGTCGTACATAACGATAATGGAAAACATAGCGGCTACCGCAAAAATAGGAGATGCCAAACCAGTCTCATAAGCAATAGAAGTTGCCAGTCCAGTGACCGAAGCGGAGTGAGAGCTAGGCATACCGCCTGTTGAAGTAAAGAGACTCCACTTCACTTGTCTGGTCATTAAAAAATGGATGGGGATTTTAACAAACTGTGCAAAGAGAACCGCAAAGAGGGCAATTAGTAGTGGGGTATTTTGAAGTAAACTCAAATTCATCACAACCTTCGCAAATAATTGCTTTTATTATAACATTCATTATTTTCTAAAAGAAGATATAGGCAAATATTACGCGCTTTTCAGAAACTTCGTTATAATAGTAAATGAAATGGAGGAATTTGCATGAATATTGTAAAAGAAGCAAAAACATTTGAAACAATTTCTACTGAACTATTGGTGGTGGGCGTCACAAAACATCGTGAACAAATGCAGGACTGGGCAAGTTTTTCATCTTTTTACGGTGAATCCCTTGATTTGTGGATTAGTGCTGGCGATGTGTCAACTGAATTAAAAAAACTAACAAAATTACCATTTGTGAAAGGCCATGCCAACCTAAAACGTATTTTGTTTGTAGGCTTGGATGAGCGTAAAAACCTAACAGAAGGTGATATTAGAGCAGCATTTGGCTTAGTAGGGAAAGAATTAAAAGCTTTAAAAGTGAAAGAGTATTCCATTTGGCTGGAATCATTTACAACAGAATCAATCACAGTGGCAGATGTTGCGTTTTTAGCAGGAGAAGGAACAGGTCTTGGCTATTATTCTATTCCTCATTACAAAACAACTTCAAATGAAGTAGATAAACGCATCGATGCTGTTCATCTTGTGACAACATCAGAGGATTTAGATGAAGTTGTGGCTAGCTTTGAAGTAGGTGTGATTTATGCGGATGCTGTGAATGAAGCACGTAGCTTAATTAATTTACCACCGAATTTACTAACAGCAACGGATTTAGCTAATTATGCACAATCTCTTGCAGTAGAATACAATTTTGAGGTAGAGATTTTAGGTAAAGCCGAATTAGAAGAACTAGGTATGGGCGGTATTTTAAGTGTTAACCAAGGCTCTTATGAAGAACCTCGATTAATCACATTAAAATATAAAGCGACTGAAGATTTTGAAGATCCAATTGGCCTGGTGGGTAAAGGTGTAACGTATGATACAGGTGGTTATTCTTTAAAACCAAAAGACTCGATGGTGGGTATGAAAGGTGATATGGGCGGTGCAGCTGCTGTACTTGGTGCCATGAAAATTATCGGCGAATTACGTCCAAATAAAAATGTTGTAGCCGTAATCGGTTCAACAGATAATATGGTGTCTGACACAGCCTTTAAGCCAGACGATGTGATTACGACGTATAGTGGGAAAACAGTTGAGGTCTTAAATACTGATGCAGAAGGACGTTTAGTTCTGGCAGATGCGACTACATATGCGAAACAGCAGGGAGCTACATCGCTCATTGATGTTGCTACTTTAACTGGAGGCGTAATTACTGCGCTTGGTATGGATAAAACTGGTGCACTTTCAAATGATGATGAATTTTTTGAAGCATTTATGGGAGCAGCAAAAGAGACAGATGAGTTTGTTTGGCGTATGCCTTTAACAGAGAATGATAAAAAACGAATTCGTAAATCAGATGTGGCTGATTTAAATAACTCTCCTGGTCGTGATGGTCATATGATTTTCGGTGGAGGCTTTGTAGGCGAATTTGTTGGTGATACATCATGGATTCACCTAGATATTGCTGGTACATCCGATGCAGTAGCTATACATGATTTAGGGCCTAAAGGTGGTACAGGGGTTATGGTACGTACGCTTGCTAATTTTGTCCAACGTCTAGGGGAAGAAAAATAATTTAGCATGTCAATCAGCGGGAGTCTGTTCTCGCTGATTTTTTGTGATTTAAGCACTAATCCCGATAGATTAGGCATTATACATATGATAGAAGTATCTTCCTTCATAGGATAGAGTAAAAAGGGGAGGTAGCATATGCGTAATTTCGGAGGTTACCCAGGAGGAGGATTTGGAGGTTTTCTTTGGCCATTTGGCGCACCGTTTTTTGGTGGGTTTTTAGGGAGTTTTCTTGGCTCTCAATTTAATCAATATCCATACAATCCATATTATCCAAACTATCGTCCATATCCGCCGGGTCCATATTATAGACCACGTCCGCGGTATCGTAGACCTTGGTAAGAACATAAATTAATCAACCAGTTGCCAGATTCAAAATCGGCAGCTGGTTTTTTGTTGTGCTTTAAGAAGTAGCAAATTTAGTGTTGACAGAATATACTAAATTATTTATTATTCTTATTATATTACTAAGAATTAAATAAGTGGCTGACTAGCAAACTAGAGGCTTGTATTGTTCATAGGCATTTTTGTGCCTAGGATAATATTGGCCTTTTTACTTTATCTTGATTCGGCAAACATTTTTTGTGCCGAAAGCGAAGCATCAGGTACAGAAAACTCCTTCCTCGAGAGGGAGAGATGAATATTTGTTTTGTTTTTTAGCTTGTATTCAAACGCAGACTGAAATAGGGGAACACGTCAAAAAAAGCCGCATAATGTAGCAATAGCAGTGTGACCAACATCTTGTTGCCCCATAGCTTCCAGCGGATGTACAGAGGAGCTTTTCTAGCAATCTTAATAAAATTTATAACGTTGTTTATCTGCGCAAAAATGAAGCGTCAGCGGCAATTACGCCGAGGTGTAATTGATAGAAGGAGTGAAATGAAATGGGGAAAGTGTATATCGTAGGTGCTGGGCCTGGAGATGTTGATCTCATTACGGTAAAAGGATTACGTTGTATTGAATGTGCAGACGTCATTTTATATGACAGACTCATTAATAAAGAGCTATTAGCCTATGCCAAGCAGGACGCTAAATTGATCTTTTGCGGGAAACTGCCACAACAACATGCCATGATTCAAGAACATATCAATCAAACACTTGTCAGTTATGCGCAGCAAGGATTAGTCGTAACAAGATTAAAAGGAGGGGACCCTTTTGTCTTTGGAAGAGGTGCCGAAGAGGCAAAAGTGCTAGCCAAGCATCATATTCCATTTGAAATTGTACCTGGTATTACTTCAGGTATTGCTGCGCCAGCCTATGCAGGAATTCCTGTGACACATCGGGACTTAGGTTCGAGTTTTGCCATGGTTACTGGACATATGCAGGAAGGGAAAGAAGATGGGATACGTTGGGAAAGTCTTGCCAAAGGGATTGATACGATTGCCATTTATATGGGGGTTGGTAATCTGCCGTATATCCGCCACCAATTACTAAAATATGGACGTGATGAAGAAACGCCTGTGGCTGTTATTCATTGGGGAACATTCTCTTCTAAACAAAAAACTGTTACGGGTACTTTAGCAACAATTGAAGAAATTGTGCATGCGGAAAATATTCAAAATCCTAGCATCATACTAGTAGGGGCGGTTGTGACATTAAGAGAAACCATTCAATGGTTTGAGCAAGGCAATCCACAGCCAGCCCAAATTACAGGGTAAGGATGTGGAATCATGCAGGCTATTTTATATATTGCACATGGTAGCCGTGTCAAGGCAGGGGTTGAGCAAGCTGTAATATTTCTTCAAGGAGTTCAACAAGCTGTTGATTTATCCATTCAGGAAATATGTTTTTTAGAACTAGCAACGCCTACCATCGCGGAAGGGATTGAGAGCTGCGTTCGGAAAGGGGCAACAGCAATTGCTGTTATGCCCATTCTATTGTTAGCTGCTCACCATGCAAAGAAGGATATACCAAGTGAAATTGCAAAAGCTCAAAAGCAATATCCATATATAAAGTTTACTTACGGTGAGCCACTAGGAATCCATGAACTTTTAATTGACACGTTACAAACTCGGATAATAGAAAAACAGCAACCTAACAGCAATGCAGGTGTTTTACTCATAGGACGTGGGAGTAGTGATCCAGCCGTCAAGAGAGATTTATCTAGAATTGCTATGAGGTTACGTACTAAATATCACTATAAGGCAGTCGATACATGTTTCTTATATGGAATGGGACCAACCTTTGAAGACTGGCTACAGCAAGATAACGGGAAGCAACAGCAGGTTTTTATTGTACCGTATTTATTATTTACAGGCATTTTAAGGAAAAGTATTAAAAAGCGATTACAGGAATTTGACAGCAAGAATATGTTGTTATGTGAAAGCTTAGGCTATGACGACAATGTAAAAAAAGTGTTAGTAGAACGTATTCATGAATTACTACATTTTAAAGAGGAAGGTGTTTCGTAATGGTAGATAAAAGGACTGAAAATGTAAATCTAGCATTAGATAATGTCCGCCAAATATTAAATACTGTGAACCATGGATCGATTACATTGATTGTTCAAAACTCATATGTGGTTCAAATTGAAAAAAAAGAAAAAATAAGACTTCGATAAATTTTTTTAAAGAAAATTAAATGATGATGATTCGTGAGGTGGCAAAGATTGAAACTGCAAGTAATAAACAGTCCATTTAATGAAGAGCAGGTAAAATTATTAAACGAGCTTCTACCTAAATTAACAATGGAGCAAAAAATTTGGCTAAGCGGCTATTTAAGTGCTTCACAAGCAACACTTGAAGCTATTGGTGAACAAGCAACACCAGCAGTCCAACCCATAACGACAACAATGACGATTTTATATGGCTCTCAAACAGGCAATAGTCAAGGATTAGCTGAAAAGTATGCATCAGCCTTAAAAGCTCAAAATGTAGATGTTACTGTTTCCTCATTAGGGAAATTTAAAGCAACGAACTTAAAAAAGATTACAAATCTCTTACTTATTGTGAGTACACATGGAGAAGGCGATCCGCCAGATCAAGCGATTCAATTCTATGAATTTTTGCATAGTAAAAGAGCACCAAAACTAGAGCATCTTCGATATTCAGTCCTTGCATTAGGAGATAGCTCCTATGAATTTTTTTGCAAAACAGGTAAGGACTTTGATGAGCAATTTGCCAAATTAGGCGCAACAAGAATTGTCCCCCGAACTGATTGTGATGTGGATTATGATGACGCAGCTGCACAGTGGTTCTCAGAGGTTCAACAGGAATTTCTGCAACAAGCAACTTCAGCAGCGTCAACTTCAACACCGAACAATGAAACACAAATACTAGGAGATTCTACATATTCAAGAAAAAATCCATTTTATGCTGAGGTGCTTGAAAATATAAACTTAAATGGTCGTGGCTCTAATAAAGAAACGCGTCATCTTGAATTATCTATTGAGGGAGCTAATTTCCATTTTGAGCCTGGAGATAGTATTGGGATTCAACCAGAGAATGATGAGCAGTTAGTAAATACATTACTGACTGCATTGCAATTCGATCCAGAAACTGAGGTGACCGTTTTAAATGAAACGATGCCATTAAGGGATGCATTACAGAAAAAAGTAGAAATTACTGTGTTATCTAGGCCATTGTTAGAAAAAATCGGTACTTACACTGAGCATCATGAGTTTATAAAGCTAATACAAGAATCTGGTGCATGGAAGGACTATGCAACAGGCAGAGACTTACTTGATGTAGTAGAAGATTTTAAACCATTTACATGGAGTGCTCAGCAGTTTGTTGAAATGCTGCGTAAAATTCCAGCACGACTTTACTCCATTGCTAGTAGCCAAAAGGCCAATAGTGAAGAAGTGCATTTAACAATTAGCAAAGTAAGCTACGAAACAGCTGGCCGACAACGTTTTGGTGTTTGCTCTGGTAATGTTGCAGAACGAATACAAATTGGCGATACATTGCCAATCTATGTTCATAAAAACCCAAACTTCAGATTACCAGAACATGAGGATACACCAATTATTATGATTGGTGCAGGCACAGGCATTGCTCCATATAGAGCTTTTCTAGAGGAGCGAGAAGAGTTAGGGATTGAGGGGAAAGCTTGGCTCATCTTTGGCGATCAGCATTTTGTAACGGATTTCCTTTATCAAACCGATTGTCAACGTTGGCTTGCTTCTGGCACGTTAAGCCAAATGCATGTGGCCTTTTCACGTGATACTGATAAAAAAGTCTATGTTCAACATAAATTGCAAGAAAATGCGGCAAGTTTTTATGAATGGCTTGAGCAGGGTGCTGTCATTTATGTATGTGGTGATAAAAAAGCAATGGCAGCAGATGTGGATGCAGCTATTCATCGAATTATTGAACAGCAAGGACAGAAAACGACAGAGGAAACGAAAGTCTTTGTGAACGAATTAAAACAGCAAAAACGCTACCAACGTGACGTTTATTAACTGAACGGGCACCCTTTTATATGAGAAAAACCCCTCCCTTTCGAATAGTAAGATAAATACTTTAATAGCAAGCGAAGCCTCAGGTGTAAACCGAAACGCCGTGGTGTAATGGATTAAAGGAGCGATATAGAATGACAGATAAAATAGTTTTACCTCCACAGCCTGGAAAACCAAGTGATGTAGAGCGCATTAAGACCGAAAGTAATTACCTACGCGGAAGTCTTGAACGTACCATGAATGATCCATTAAGCTCTGGTATTCCAGAGGACGATAATCGCCTAATGAAATTCCATGGTAGTTACCTACAGGACGATCGAGATCTTCGCAATGAACGTCAACGCCAAAAGCTGGAACCTGCTTATCAATTTATGGTGCGTGTACGAACACCAGGTGGAGCAGCCACACCAGCACAATGGCTTGTGATGGATGAAATGGCTAGAAAGTATGGCAATGGCTCTTTAAAATTAACAACACGTCAAGCATTTCAAGTACATGGCATTTTAAAATGGAATGTCAAAAAATATATGCAGGAAATCAATGAAGTGCTTTTGGATTCTCTTGCGGCCTGTGGGGATGTAAACCGTAATGTGATGTGTAATGTCAATCCAAACCAATCTGCCTTACATGAAGAGGTTTACAACTGGTCTGCCAAACTAAGTGAGCATTTATTGCCTCGAACACGTGCTTATCATGAATTATGGTTGGATGGGGAAAAGGTAGTAGATAGTCAGGATGAAGAAATTGAACCGATATACGGAGCTCAATACTTGCCTCGAAAATTTAAAATTGGGATTGCCATCCCACCAAGTAACGATGTTGATGTTTATTCGCAAGATATCGGATTGATTGCCATCGTTGAAGATAGTCAGCTTATTGGCTTTAATGTAGCGGTTGGTGGAGGCATGGGTATGACGCATGGCGATCATGAAACCTATCCACAGCTTGCTCGTGTAATTGGCTTTATTACGCCAGATAAATTATTGGAAACAGCAGAAAAAATAATTACGATCCAACGTGATTATGGGAATCGCTCTGTCCGAAAAAATGCACGATTTAAATACACAATCGATGCAAGAGGACTTGAATGGTTCCAAGAAGAATTAACACGTCGTCTAGGCTGGGAAATTCAGAAGGCTCGTCCCTTTACATTCGAGCGTACAGGAGATGAATTTGGCTGGATCAAAGGTTCAAATGGTAATTGGCATTATACGTTATTCATTCAAAATGGTCGTATAAAAGACTTTGAAGAGTATCAGTTATTAACAGGATTACGTGAAATCGCAAAGGTACACACGGGTGATTTTCGTTTAACACCGAACCAAAATTTAATGATTAGTGATGTAACACCACAAAATAAGAAAAAAATTAGTGCTGTTATTGAACAATACAAACTGACGGATGGAGCTCATTATTCCGCCCTGCGCCGCAATTCCATTGCCTGTGTATCTTTACCTACATGTGGTTTAGCGATGGCCGAAGCAGAGCGCTATTTACCCTCTCTCATTACGAAAATTGATGCGATTATCGATGAAGCGGGCTTAAATGAAACAGAAATTGTCATTCGCATGTCTGGCTGTCCAAATGGCTGTTCACGTGCAGCCATGAGTGAAATCGGCTTTATTGGTAAAGGACCAGGCAAATATAATATGTATCTAGGTGCAAGCTTTACAGGCAACCGATTAAATAAAATCTATCGTGAGAATATTGGTGAAGAAGAAATTTTAGCAGAGCTACGACCAATCCTTCTACATTTTGCAAAAGAACGTTTAGAAGGTGAGCATTTTGGTGATTTTGTTATTCGTACTGGATATGTGACAGCTGTTCATGATGGTAGAAATTTTCATTCATAATAAAAACCATGTAGCAAATTTCTCTGCTACATGGTTTTTTAAATGGAGTAATCTTCGGGGATAAACACCTTTAATTGTTTAGGCTTTACAAATACTTGGTCACCCACTTTCAGTTGCAGAAGGTGAAATTGTTCTTTTGATAACTCTGCTTCTAAAAATTCATCAAGATCCTCACGGCGTAATTCAATTTGAACAAGAGGTCCTAGCAAATGGATATGATTAATTTTAACAGGAACCGTACCTAGATTACGCTCTTTCTCAATATGAATGTCATGGGGACGTACATAGCCTATTGCATTGTCATCTGAATGTGTTAGGGCATCAGGTACATCAAGAGCAATTTCACCATGCATGAGCTTACCGTTATGTAAGCGACCTTTAAAGAGATTGACATTGCCTAAAAAGTCATAGACAAATGGACTTTTTGGATTTGTATAGACCTCGTCTGGACTGCCAATTTGCTCGATTTTGCCATTGTTCATTACTACAATACGATCTGCCACATCTAGAGCTTCCTCTTGGTCATGTGTAACAAAAATACTTGTAATATGAAATTCATCGTGTAGTTTTCGTAGCCAACGACGTAATTCTTTGCGTACTTTTGCATCGAGTGCACCGAATGGTTCATCTAATAAAAGAACTTTAGGCTCTACTGCAAGCGCTCTTGCTAGTGCCACACGCTGTCGCTGTCCACCTGAAAGCTGCGTTGGATACCGATCTGAGAAATTTTCAAGTTTCACAAGTCGCAACAATTCCATCACTTTATCTTTGATTTCTTGTTTTGAGGGTCTGCTTTTTCGAGGGCGTACCTTCAATCCATAAGCCACATTATCAAAGACCGTCATATGGCGAAAAAGAGCATAATGTTGAAAGACAAAACCTACATTACGTTCCTTAGGGTGTCTATCAGTTATTGAATGATCATCAAATAAGATGTCGCCAACATCAGTGGTTTCAAGTCCAGCAATCACACGTAATAATGAAGTTTTTCCTGATCCAGAAGGACCTAACAGCGCTACTAATTCCCCAGATTGAATATGGACTGAAATATCTTCCAATGCTTGAAAAGAACCGTATTTTTTAGATACGTTTTTAATTTGTATACTCAAATAGACCATCTCCTTTTAACTAGATTTTGATTTCCATGCAATAATGTCTTTCACAACTAATGTAAAGATGGCCATGACACTCATTAAAGAAGCAACAGCAAAGGCAGCTGAAAATTGGTATTCATTGTAGAGAATTTCAATATGAAGCGGCATCGTATTTGTCATACCTCGAATATGACCAGATACAACAGAGACAGCACCAAATTCGCCAATGGCTCGTGCATTACATAAAATCAAACCATAGAATAATCCCCATTTAATATTGGGTAACGTGACATACCAAAAGGTTTTAAAGCCACTTGCCCCCAATGAAATGGATGCTTCTTCCTCAGACGTACCTTGTGTTTGCATCAGAGGAATTAGCTCACGTGCAACAAAGGGTAGTGTGACAAAAATAGTGGCAAGGACAATACCAGGAAGCGCAAAAACAATTTTGATATCATTTGCGAACAACCAATCACCAAATAGCCCCTGTGAGCCAAACAACAAAATAAATACTAAACCTGCGATAACAGGGGAGACTGCAAAAGGTAAATCAACAATGGTAAGTAATAGATTTTTCCCCTTAAAATTAAACTTTGTGAGCGACCAAGCAGCCATTACGCCAAAGATCGCATTCAGTGGTACGGCAATAACTACGACAATTAAGGTGAGTTTAATAGCAGCTAATGCATCTGGATGGGTAATAGCAGCAAAGTAAACGTCGACTCCTTTTTGAAAGGCTGTAATAAAAATAGTTACTAAAGGTAATACGATAAAGAAAGCTAAGAAAGCTAGGGCAATAAACGTTAACGTATAGCGAATAATACGAGGCTCCTGTAAAGCAGCAGACTTGGTGGCGGCTTTATTTTTCACATTACTAGCCTGCTGAATAGCTGTTGATTGTTCCATATAGTACCTCCTAATGTACAAACCGACGATTGGCTAGCCATTGTATCAAGTTAATGGTTAATAATAAAAGAAAGGACGTGACAAGCATCACTACTGCTATTGCTGTTGCACCTGCATAATCATATTGTTCTAGTTTTGTCATAATAATTAATGGCGTAATTTCCGTTTTCATCGGCATATTTCCTGCTATGAAAACAACAGATCCATATTCACCGAGAGCACGAGCAAAAGCCAATGAAAAGCCAGTTAAAATAGCAGGTAATAGCTCTGGCAAAATGACTCTACGAAAGGTTTGTAAACGATTTGCCCCAAGACTTGCTGAAGCTTCCTCGACTTCAGCGCTAATATTTTGTAATACGGGCTGTACAGTACGTACAACAAACGGTAGCCCGATAAAGGTTAAAGCAATAATGATGCCAAGGGGCGTAAAGGCAATTTTAAAATCAAAAAATTGGCCGATCCAACCATTTGGCGCATAGAGAGATGTTAAAGCAATACCAGCTACAGCAGTAGGTAAGGCAAAGGGTAAATCTACAAGTCCATCAATGATTCGTTTAAAGGGAAATTGATAGCGAACAAGAACCCATGCGATAACTGTTCCGAAAATAACATTGAGTAAGCCAGCAATCAGCGCTGTGCTGAAGCTTATTTTATAAGAAGCAACAGCACGAGGTTCTGTAATGATATCGATAAATGCAGACCAGCTTAAGGACATGGTATGAATAAAAATCATTGAAAGTGGTAGCAACACTAGTAAACTTACGTATAGCATCGTATAACCAAGAGATAAATGAAAGCCTGGAATAATTCGACGCGATTTTTTAGGCATGATTAAACTACTCATCAAAACGCTCCTTATTGTGGTAAGTATATTTCATCAAAGGTACCACCATCTTTAAAATGGGTTGCTTGTGCTTGTGCCCATCCGTCAAAATCATCGATGGAAACAAGTTCAAGCTGAGGGAATTGCTCTTTATATTTCGCTAAAATGGTTTCGTTTCGTGGTCGATAATAATTTTTCGCAGCTATTTCTTGCCCGATCTCACTATACAAATGCTGTAAGTAAGCCTCTGCAACTTCACGTGTACCTTTTTTATCAACGATTTTGTCGACAACAGCAACTGGTGGCTCTGCTAAAATGCTTAACGATGGTGTGATGATTTCAAATTCGTCCTTACCTAATTCATTTAGAGACAAGTAAGCTTCATTTTCCCAAGCGATTAAGACATCTCCAATTTTTCGCTCTACGAATGTCGTTGTAGCACCACGAGCGCCAGAATCTAGTACTTCTACATTGCTATAAAGTGATTTCATAAATTCCTTTATTTTTGTTTCATCATTGTTATATAACTTTCCAGCATAGGCCCAAGCAGCTAAGTAGTTCCAACGTGCACCGCCAGATGTTTTAGGGTTAGGTGTAATGACAGACACATCGTCTTTAGTCAGATCATCCCAATCTTGAATATTTTTTGGATTGCCCTTGCGTACTAAAAAGACAATTGTTGATGTATATGGAGTAGAGTTGTGGTCAAATTCAGTTTGCCAATCTTTATTTAACAGCTCGCGTGTTTGAGCAATTTCATCAATATCGTAAGCTAGTGCAAGTGTTACAACGTCAGCTTCAAGACCATCAATAACGGCTCGCCCTTGTTTTCCAGATCCACCATGCGATTGATTAATTGTGACATCTTGACCCGTTTCATCCTTCCACTTTTTAATAAAATCTTTGTTGAACTCATCGTAAAGCTCACGTGTTGGATCATAAGATACATTTAGTAGCTCTACCGATTTTTTAGCTTCTTGATCACTTGCTTTTTCATCTGAATTAGCACTACTACAGCCTGTTAAACTCAAGGATAATACAGATATAAGTGCCAATGATTGCAGAACAAAGTTCCTCTTTTTTTTCATAATAATTTCGCTCCTTTTCAGCTTAGAAAATGCAAAAGGCCATCGCCCACAATGAACTAATATCATGGGTAGATGGCCTTCAGATCTTCTGATCGGCATTTTATTGTTTGTGTTAAAGCTTTAATAATACATTAAACATATATTTCCTATTAGTCAACAAGGAATTATAAAAAAGATTATTTATTTAGAAAATTAATTTGCATACCCTTATATAAAATCCATCATATGCAACAAGAAACTGAAAAAATGGGTGAAATGAAAAGATAGTTTAAAAAACCTAGTTGACTGCTTGGTGTACTTTAGTATATATTTGGTAATAAGAAGAATGATTGTGGAACGAGGTAGCAAATACTAGTGAACAATCATTAAATACAGAGCTGGCTAGTCAAACTAGAGGCGTTTTAACAAAGACCTGTTTTACTGTGTCTGTTGTTAGAACGCCTTTTTTGCTATGAGGGGGATTCGATGTTAACATACGAAAATTGGCAAGAACCGATCATTGATTTTCAGGTCGATGATCTGTATAAGGCTGCGCTAGAGGTTTTACAGTGGAGCTATCAAGAATATGGGGAGGAAATCGTCTATGCATGTAGCTTCGGCATTGAGGGCATTGTTTTAATTGACCTCATTTCTAAGGTAAAGCCAGACGCTACGATTGTATTTTTAGATACAGATGTCCATTTTAAAGAAACCTATGAAACGATTAATAAAGTCAAAGAAAAATATCCACAACTAAACATTGTCATGAAGAAGCCTGCACTTACACTAGAGCAACAAGCTGCTCAACATGGTGATGAACTATGGAAGTCAAACCCAAATAAATGCTGTGACATTCGCAAGATTAAGCCTTTACATGAAGCTTTGTCAGGTAAAAAGGCTTGGATATCTGGCTTACGTCGAGAACAATCACCAACACGTCAACAGACAAATTTTCTTAATCGTGACGATAAATTTAAGTCGATTAAAATATGTCCACTGATTCATTGGACTTGGAAGGATGTCTGGCGCTATGTTTCCAAGCACGATTTGCCATACAATCCATTGCATGATCAAGGCTATCCAAGTATCGGCTGTGAGCATTGTACAAAGCCAGCGTTTACGATGGATGATTTACGTTCTGGCAGATGGCAAGGGTCTGGTAAAACGGAATGCGGGTTACATGAATAAAGGAGTTAAGCCATGCTTGAATATGTTGCAATAGCGATTAGTTTATTTTTTGCGATGAATATAGGGGCAAGCGGAGCAGCAGCCTCAATGGGTGTCGCTTACGGTGCAGGTGCCATCAACAAAGCGTGGCAAGCATTACTGTTATGTGCAATAGGTGTCTATAGTGGGGCTGTATTAGGCGGAGGAGAAGTTGTCAAAACGATTAGCTCAGGCATTATGCCACAGGAGTATATTACCGTAAAGGTTGTCATTATTATTTTGATTTCTGCGACGAGCTCCTTATTTTTTGCCAATCTATTAGGCATTCCCTTATCAACGAGTGAAGTAACGGTCGGAGCGGTCGTAGGCGTAGGAATTGCTTATAAAGTGCTATTTGTCCACTCTTTGCTTGTTATCATAGCTTTTTGGGTCATTGTACCGCTTGTAGCCTTTGTCATTACCTTTCTATTTGGAAAGTTGTTATATAAATTACAAACTAGAGGGCTCCTAAGAGATCGTCCTATTTTAACAGTTCTTCTCATATTAGCAGGATTTTTTGAAGCCTTTTCAGCAGGTATGAACAATGTAGCTAATGCAGTTGGGCCACTTGTTGGGGCGGGGATGATGGATGTTACTACTGGGATTATACTTGGAGGAGCATTTGTCGCAATAGGCGCCATACTACTTGGTAAACGAGTTCTTGAAACAAATGGTAAAAAAATTGTGCGCTTTCAAAAGGCGGAAGGGATTTTAATTTCAAGTACAGGTGCACTGCTAGTTGGCGTCAGCTCAATTTTTGGGCTACCAGTGCCATTAACACAAGTAACATCTTCATCCATTATTGGAATCGGTATGGCGAAGAATGGGAAACGAATTTTCCATCAACATATTGTGAAAAAAATCATTCGCATTTGGATTGTATCGCCCATCTTTTCGCTAACTATTTCTTACTTTTTAGTGCAGCTGTTTTTAGAAAAGGATCTCTATGCCATTGTTTTGAATGGTAGCATTATTGTTGGAACACTGGGTGTCATTAGCTTAATGCGTACGATGCGTGAAGAAGAACAGTCTATCTATGATGCAGGGGATGGCATTTAAAGCATTTAAATCGTGTCATAGTTCCTATTAATATATTTTGATCATAAAACTTAGTATTTAACTAGATTTAGGAGGAAGTTTATATGAGTTTACAACCACATGGTGGGCATCTTGTGCAAGCATTTAATCCAGAAAAAGACATTACAACGATTCACAAGGAGATTGAGCTGGATATAATTTCTTTGAGTGATTTAGAGTTAATTGCTATAGGGGGCTATAGTCCAATCGAAGGCTTTTTAACACAACTAGACTATGAGTCAGTCGTAGAGAAAAGTCGCTTAGCATCAGGCGTAGTTTGGAGTATTCCTATTACATTACCTGTTACAAAAGAGAGAGCAGCGACCCTACAGCCTGGTGACGAGGTAAAACTAGTCTATGATGATAAAATTTACGGCGTTATTGAAGTAGTCGATATTTATGAGCCGAATAAGCGAAAAGAGGCTTTACTTGTATATGGGACAGAGGATTTAGCACATCCCGGCGTTCAAAAGCTACATGAACGCTCTAATGTTTATGTAGGAGGAAAAATTACATTAATCAAACGTATTGGACAAAAGTTTCCTGCGTATTCATTTGATCCTATTGAAACGCGACAATTATTTGCTGAAAAGGGATGGAAAACAATTGTCGGCTTCCAAACACGTAATCCGGTGCATAGGGCACATGAATATATTCAAAAAGCGGCACTTGAAACGATTGATGGCTTATTTTTAAACCCACTTGTTGGCGAAACAAAATCGGATGATGTTTCGGCTGCTATACGTATGGAGAGCTATGAAGTATTATTGAAAAACTATTATCCTACAAGCCGTGTACAATTAGGTGTCTTTCCAGCTGCAATGCGTTATGCAGGACCAAAGGAAGCTATTTTCCACGCACTAGTAAGGAAAAATTATGGCTGTACACATTTTATCGTAGGTCGTGATCATGCAGGTGTAGGCGATTACTATGGCACGTACGATGCACAAAAAATCTTTGAACAATTCACTGAAGATGAATTAGGAATAGTCCCATTAAAATTCGAGCATAGCTTTTACTGTCAGCAATGTGAGGGCATGGCTACAACAAAAACGTGCCCACACGATGGCTCTGCTCATGTCATTTTATCAGGAACAAAGGTACGTGAAATGCTACGAAATGGTGAAGTTCCACCAAGTACATTCAGCCGTAAAGAAGTAGTAGATGTATTAATTAAGGGCATGCGTAAGGAGGTAGTCAAATGAGTTCAAATATTGTTTGGCACGAAGCCTCCATTACAAAAGAGGAGCGCCGATTACAAAATAAGCATCAAAGCTTTATTTTATGGTTTACTGGCCTATCTGCTTCAGGAAAATCTTCTGTGGCCAATGCTTTTGCCCGTCGATTATTTAAAAGAGGCAATCAAGCCTTCGTGTTAGATGGTGATAATGTGCGTTATGGTCTGAATAAGGATTTAGGATTTGATGAGGCAGGGCGCAAAGAAAATATTCGCCGAATAGGAGAAATTTCAAAGTTATTTATAGAAAGCGGCCAAATTGTATTAACAGCTTTTATATCGCCTTACCGAGAAGATCGGCAAGTTGTACGTGAGCTTGTAGAAGATGGTGAATTTATTGAGGTTTTTGTAAAGTGTTCGGTAGAAACATGTGAAAAACGAGATCCAAAGGGTCTATATAAAAAAGCAAGGAATGCTGAAATTACTAATTTTACAGGGATAAGTGCTCCTTATGAGGAACCAATAAATCCTGAAATTATGTTAAATACAGAACAACATTCTATTGAGGAGTGCGTTGAACAGTTGACTGCTATTTTAACTTCAAAAGGATATATTTAAACGAAAAAATCTGCTCGATTTTCTGGATGATCGAGCAGATTTTTTATATTTTATTTCACATTTTGTTCCTTTTTCATTCTGTCAATTTCAGGACCTAACTCATCACGTACTGTACCTTTCCAAGGCTTTACACCAGCAATATAGGAAGAACGAGTCATAATGTGTCCACCAACAGGGCCAGTGATGAAGAGGAATAATATCCCCAATAATATACGTGGATTGAAATGATCTTCAATCAGCCAAAAGTGAAAGAATACACCAATCAGCACACACATGACACCAAGCGTTGCACTTTTTGAAGCAGCGTGGGCACGCGTATACAAATCTGGTAAGCGGACAAGTCCGATAGCTGTTACTACAATAAAAAGCACCCCAGCAGATATGAAAAAGATCACTAAACTATTAGCGAGAATTGTCACGTTTAATGATGTCTCCTTTCTCTATGAATTTAGAGAAAGCAACTGTACCGATAAACGATAAAATCGCCAGCAATAAAATAATCTCAAGGAAAAAGCTTGTTTCCACTAATATCGAAAATAATCCGATAAGAGAAATAAGTGAAACACCAAGTGAATCTAGCGCTACGACACGGTCAGATGCGGAAGGACCTTTTACCATTCGATAAATGACCGCAATCATCGATAAGCAAATCACTACAATTACAGCCATAATAAACGTTGTCATGATTTACTCACCTCCAAAATCGCTTTCTCAAATGAATCTCGAATCGAAGCAATCGCTTCATCCACATCACTTATATCAATAGCATGTACATACAATGTTTTTGCATCGTCTGATACATGCACTACCACAGTTCCTGGTGTAAGAGTAATAAGACTCGATAATAAAGTGATTTCCCAGTCTTGTGTTAAAACAGTAGGATAAGCAAAGAAAGCAGGCTGCATGTCCAATTTAGGCTTTAACACCACTTTTAGAACCTGAACATTCGCTAATACTAACTCTTTAAAGAACAGCAACGTCAATTTTATAAGGGACCACAAGCGGTAGACATAAAGACGAGACTTGAAAAATCTCCGCATGATGATAAGTGAAACGATCCCCATTAAGAACCCAATGATAAAGCCAGTTGCTGTGTAATTAGAGGATAGGAACATCCATACAAAGGCAAGTACAAAGTTTAAAATAATTTGAAATGCCATCGTGTTAATCCTCCTTCATCACAGCATCTATATAGATAGATGGATCATTTAATAGTTTTGCTGCATCGTCCATGAATGGCGTAATCCATTCCGAACCAACGCCGTATGCTACTGTAATGAGTACTAAAAGGACAGTTGGCATCAACAGCATTTTATAGACGGATTGATCGACAGATCCGTGTGTTTCTTTCTCCTCACCCCAAAAAGCATAGATGAAAATGCGGATAACGGACAATAGAACAAGCAGTGAAGAAGCTAAAATGAAAATACTGCTCCACATACTACCCGCCTCAAAGCCCCCCTGTACAATCAGTAGCTTTCCAACAAATCCGCTAAGTGGTGGAATGCCAGCTAAACCAAAAGCTGCAATTAAATAACACCATCCTAACGCAGGGTATTTCTTCATGAGACCACCCATCTTACGCAAATCAGATGTACCAGTAATATAGATGACAATGCCGATTAGCATAAAGAGCGCGGCCTTTATAAGCATATCGTGAATTAAATAAAACATAGCCCCTTTTAATGCAACCTCGTTCATTTGAGAGACACCAAATAAAATGACACCTACTGCAATGACAATATTATAGATAATAATAAGTTTGACATCAAAATAGGCTAGTGCTCCAATGCACCCAGCAACAATTGTAGCAATGGCTAGTGCCATTAATAAATCATGGGTATAGGATAAATCATGTACAAAGAATAGTGTATAGGTACGTGTAATGGCATATAGGCCAACTTTTGTGAGCAGAGCGCCGAATAGTGTTAAGACTGGGATCGGTGCTGCTGCATACGAAGTAGGAAGCCAAAAGTATAATGGGAAAATAGCTGCTTTTAGTCCAAATACCATTAAAAACAGTACTGCAATAACAGTAATAATACCTGGTTGATTGATTTCAGCTATTTTGACAGCAATATCTGCCATGTTCAATGTACCTACTACAGAATATAAAAAGGCAACGGTAATGACGAATAAGGCCGATGAAATAACATTAATTAAAATATATTTAATAGACCCTTTCAGTTGACCCTTTTCACCACCTAGGACGATAAGTAAATAGGAAGCCATTAACAATACCTCAAAGAACACGAACAAGTTAAAAATATCGCCGGTTGTAAAGGCGCCATTGACCCCTGTTAAAATAAACATAATTCCAGGGTAATAAAAGAATCGTTCGCGTTCCTTTGTAATAGAACCAAAACCATACCAAACAACAAAAAGTGCAATCAGCAATGTCGTAGTGACGAGCAAGGCAGATACCATATCCGATACCATTGTAATACCGTAAGGAACGGGCCAATTCCCGAATGTTACCTTTTGTATACCACCATTTTTTACTTTAAAAAGAAGTGAAAAGGCTGAAATCAAGGCAAGCCCAATTCCAAGTACTGAAAATGATCGTTGATAGGTTAGATTTTTTTGCCCAAACATTAGAATCATACCGAAGAAAAACGGAATGATGATAGGCAGCAGTAGGAAGTTATTCATCCTCATCACTTCCTCTCATTAAGCTAATATCATCTGTGTTAAGCTCCTGATAGGAACGATAGGCAAGTACAAGGAAGAATGCTGTAACCCCAAAGCTAATCACAATAGCTGTTAAAATAAGTGCCTGGGGTAAAGGATCAGCAAACGTTTTAGCTCCTTCGTTTAATACAGGAGGTGCTTCGCCACCAAGGCCACCCATCGTTAATATCAGTAAATGGGCGCCGTGACTTAATAGACCTGTCCCAATGATAATGCGTAATAAACTTTTCGATAAAATTAAATAGACGGCAGCCATAAAGAGAAAGCCGATTACAAAGGCCATAATTATTTCCATTATTCATCCTCCCCAATCGTTTGAATAATGGTCATTGTAACGCCAACAACAACCAAGTAGACACCGCTATCAAAAAGCATAGCCGTGTGTAATGACTGTTTGCCTAGAAGCGGTAAATCGAAATAATCAAAGAAATGAGTGAAAAACGGTTTGCCCACAAACATAGGGAATGCCGCTGTAGCAAGGGCGAGTAGTAAGCCGATAGCTGTTAAATACGTGTAATTGATAGGTAAAATGTGACGAACTGTATTGATATCAAATGCTAAAACTAAGAGCACAATGGCACTTGATGTTAGAAGTCCCCCAACAAAGCCTCCTCCAGGAGTATAGTGACCTGCCATAAAGATATGAATGGAGAAGAAGAAAATAATGAAAAATACAATTTTAGCCGTAAATTGTATTATCACATCATTTGTTTTCATGTGTTTTCTCCTTTCTATTCATACGCAATTTAATCATGGCTAAAATGGCCATGCCAGCAATGCCTAGTACGGTAATTTCAAATAATGTATCGAAACCACGATAGTCTACTAAAATTACGTTTACAATATTTCCACCACCAGCTAATGAGTACACGGTTTCCTCGTAGTACTTAGAAATGGACGGAATCAGTTTCTGTGAATGGGCTGATAGTGCAACCAGTGTCACCATAACACCAACTGCAATCGAAACAATGGCACGATTTAACTGGAATCTCATTCGTTCCTCTCGTTTACCAAGCTTAGGTAGATGGTAGAACGCCAATAAAAATAGTGCTACTGAAATTGTTTCAATAACTAGCTGTGTTAATGCTAAATCAGGTGCATTAAAAATAACAAAGAATAATGCTACTGTATAACCTACAGTACCAAGCCCTATTATGGCCGTTAAACGTGATTTCGCCAGTATAGTGATAGATGTTCCAATTAATAAAACCACGATCAATATAATTTCGTATGGTCTAATTGGTGAAGAGCCTTGTAATGAAAGACTAAAAGCATCCTTCACAAAAAGAGAGCCAATAACAATAATAGCAATTCCACTAAACATATAGAGTAAATAGTGACGCATCGAGCCTGTCATATAGCGTCGAGATATACGGTTTAATCCGACATCGAGTCCCTGCATGATTTTGTCATAACCATTGTTCAATGTTAATGATTGCGGGAATCGTTGGTACATTCCTTGCCATTTTGGTAAGGCTACAAATAACAATACTCCAATGAGGATAATGCCTATAGTCATCAGTAGTTCAGGGGTAATGCCATGCCAAGCATTTACATGAATATCAACATCTTGAGGTGTATCATATAAAAATGGCTGGATCGCTTGAACAGCTGGCTTTACAAAGGTATTGCCGATAAAGTTTGGAACAAAGAAAATAATCACAACTAATGCCGCTAAAAAAATTGGAGAAATTAGCATCCCCATTGGTGCCTCATGTGGTTTATGAGGTAATTGATCTGGCTTGTAATTTCCATTAAATGTTCGGAACACAAAATAAAAACTATAGATAAATGTGAAAATACTAGCCACCCAAGCAACTATAGGGAAAAGTACTCCCCACGTTTCAAAGCCGAATAATTCAAACTTTTGAAGTGCAAGCATAGCTGTCAAAAACATTTCTTTACTTAAGAAGCCATTGAATGGAGGAAGACCCGCCATTGATAAGCTTCCAATTGCTGCCACAGTAAAGCTAATTGGCATAATACTCATTAACCCACCAAGTTTACGAATATCACGAGTCCCTGTTTCATGATCTACAATCCCCGCAATCATGAATAGACTACCTTTAAATGTTGCATGATTGATCAGGTGGAAAATGGCAGCAAACGCCGCAAATTTAATCGTATCGACTGAGTCGTTTGCATGAAAAGCAACAGCACTTGCCCCAAGCAGAGACATAATCAGCCCCAGTTGGCTGACGGTAGAGAATGCAAGAATGCCTTTTAAGTCTGTTTGCTTTACTGCGAAGAAGGAACCCCAGAATAATGTTAAGATACCTACTCCTGTTACAAGCCATACCCAAAGCTCAGAGGCAGCAAAAATAGGTGTAAAGCGTGCAACTAAATAGATACCTGCTTTTACCATTGTTGCGGAATGTAAGTATGCACTTACTGGTGTTGGTGCTTCCATTGCATCGGGTAGCCAAATATAGAATGGAAATTGTGCGGATTTTGTAAATGCTCCTAAGAGTAATAAAACGAGCGACCAGGTGAATAAAGGCTGATCTACTAAATTGGGTGCTATAGCAATGAGTTCTCGGATTGAA
Source organism: Lysinibacillus cavernae (assembly GCF_009724685.1). Taxonomy (GTDB): domain Bacteria; phylum Bacillota; class Bacilli; order Bacillales_A; family Planococcaceae; genus Lysinibacillus; species Lysinibacillus cavernae. Next base: position 11,801 of record NZ_WMEF01000001.1, on the reverse strand, counting down.
TAGGTTCCTCCCATTAAGTAAAGAAGAACGAACCCACCTAGCATCATTAAACCGCCACCAACTGTAATCATCATGGACTTTAGTGCACCAAAGCGCGAAGCATCCCGGTTATACCAATACCCAATGAGTAAAAATGAAGAAATAGATGTTAGTTCCCAAAAGAAATATAAAGTAATTAAATGATCTGACTGTACTACCCCCAGCATAGCTGACATAAATAATAGTAAGTAAACATAAAAATTATGTAATTTTTCTTTATGTTTATCTAGGTAAAAAATGGAGTAAAGTACAACCAACGAGCCAATTCCAGTAATCAGTAGCGAGAATAATAAGCTCAGACCATCTAAATAGGAGACGATGGAAATGTCGAGCGATGGAATCCAAGGAAGCTCTGCAGTAAATACTTCACCCTTGGCTACTTGAGCAATATATGTTGCATAGATAACCGCAAGAGTAGCAGGTACAGCAAGAACAAACCAGCCTGTGTGAATATTTTTCATGCGTCTATATAAAAATGGCACAAATATTGCAGCAAGCATTGGAATGAAAATATAAAGTACTTGTAACAAAAAAACCCTCCTTTATGCAGGTAAGTAAACCAATTATAACGTACTTTTATTGGGAATGCATATGGACCAATGGGATTTGGCTTGCGGTAGTGGAAGAATTTTCGTTATATTATAAATAGGAAGTTATCAATAAAAATAGAGGAAAAAAATTTTTTATGAGGAATCCGTATATCTATGGTTATTTACCATTAATTACAATTTTATTGTTTAGTTTGACATTTGGCATGTATGCTGTTGGAGAATCTTTACAGATTTTTCAAGCAGTTGGCGTTTATTCAGGTATGCGAGAATTTTTATCTGATTTTGAATTACGTGTATTTTTACTCATTGTTTTTGCCATTGTTTTTTTTATGCTTTTTTCTGCACTCAAACTAGTAGGAGAAACCATTCATGAGTTAGGAATGCTGTTTTTTTCAAAAGATAACGATGGAGCAACCGTTAGTCAAGCTAGGGGCGGTTACATTATCTTATTTGTCGGTGCCATGTGTTCAGCATTTGCGATCCAATTTATTTATGTTTTAATAGGTGTTTTTGTCATAACCGTGTTTACTTATTTTATCTATCTCATATATAAAATGAGTCACTTTATGTCAATGGGTAGCACAATTGGTCTATTAATATTTGAGCTTTTTATGTGGACTATTCTTTTAACACTCGTTGTCTATGTTGTATTGAAGCTATATAATGGCATTTTGGCAAGCTTACCGTTTGCCAATTAGATACATACTAGTAAAAAGGTAGCAGTCATTGGCGACTGCTACCTTTTTGTTATCCATTACTCAAGCAAAACATTAAACAATTGATGATGAATTTTGTATTCTTCTAATTTTTGCATGGATTGAGGTTTATCGTAACCAAGCCATACAGCGGCAGTATAATCATCATTAAGCCCGGCGAGCCAGTAGTCTCGATAGTCATTGGTTGTACCTGTTTTTGCTCCTATATAGTCGCTATTACTGTAAACCCCTTGTCCTGTTCCATTTGCCACTACATCGGCAAGAAGTTCACGCATATATTTCACAGTTTTAGGAGACCAGATTTGATCACGTTGTGTATCCCAACTATAAAGCTCTGTCCCATCTAAAGCAGTTACTTTACGAATACTATGTGCGAGAACGTAAGATCCATCAATAAAACTTGTGTAGGCATCTGCTAACTCTAATGCTGTCACACCATAAGTTAATCCGCCTAATGAAGCCGAATAATTATGATCTTTTTCTTCAATAGAGCGGAAATGAAAGCGATTCAGATAATTGAATGCTGTTTCAACTCCGACTGTTTGAAAGAGACGCAGTGCAGATGTATTATAGCTGTGTCGAAATGCTGTACGAATAGACACATCACCATACGTATAGCCTCCATAGTTTTGCGGGCAAAACGAGCCAACACAATAATTACCACCATTGACAATAGAATCGGGTGTATGTGATGTTGTTTCGAAGAACGGTGCATAGACTGCCAGTGGCTTAAAGGCTGATCCCGGCTGACGTGTTCCTTGGAACGCACGATGATAATCAAATTTTTCATAGTTTTTTCCTGCATACAGACTGACAATTTCTCTAGATTGGTTGTGAATGACAGCACCTGCTGCTTGCAATTGATCTGTACCTAGAATAGCGGACATTTTATCCTCATCATGTTGCTGTTTATTTGGATCAAGCGCAGTATAAATAATGAGACCATTTTGAAATAATGTATCGAGTCGATTATCTAATTGTGCTCTAATTTTTTTCTGTTCTTCCTCACTAGCCGTATTGCTCAGTCGATCCGCATAACCTTCTTTTTCAGCAACTAACCATTTTAGCTCTTGAAGAACATAAGTGCTATACATCGGATAACTTTGAATTTTATCTTTAACATTTAATGTAATCGCTTCAGCTTTATAGGTTGTTGCATCTTCCTTGGATATGGCGTCATGTGCTGCGAGTGTATCTAGCAAACGCTCCTGCCTCGCCTTAGTTTGATCGAAATTTTTTAAAGGATTATAAAGCGAGGGGTTATTTGGAATAGCAGCAATAAACGCTATCTCAGCAATGGATAATTCTTGGAGTGGCTTTTGAAAATAAAAGGTGGCTGCTCCGCCAATTCCATAAACTTGATTGCTAAAATAGGATTCATTAAGGTACATGGTTAAAATGGTTTCTTTGTCAAATTCTTTTTCTAATTCGTACGCATAAAAAAGCTCTGTTAATTTCCGTTCATATGTTTTTTCATCAGATAAATACCGCATCCGAACGAGTTGCTGTGTGATCGTACTGCCGCCTTGAGAGGTTGTGTTGGTATTCGAATTGGCTACAACCGCACGAATGATAGCACTTAAATCAAAGCCTATGTGTTCGTAAAAATCAGCGTCCTCACTTGTAATGAATATTTCCTGGGCAATTTGTGGAATTTCTTGTAAGGTTAGTGGCTGCCGCCATTCGACATATTCCTCACTAAATGTTTGCCCATTTTGATCAATAAGGGTGACAGGCAGCTGGGTTTGCACCTCGGGTAAATGGATAGCACTAGTGATTTGTTCTTCATGTGCTTGTGCTATATTGATTTCTATCCTAATGTTTGTACTAATCCACCACAGAGCAGGTAGGGATAGAAGTATAATAAAAAAACCAAAAGCCTTTTTCATATGTGCCTCCACTCTTTCTATAAATCCTTCATCAGAATAACATATTTTGGATGGATTCCAAATACTCGGTCGGACCTATTTCCTTGCTTTTGAGCATGATTGTTAAAAGTGCAAAAATCGTCAATACTTTGATGAAGAAAACCAATAGGAAGTATGTTAGACTAAAATGAGGTCAGAATGGATGCACTGTCATCTTTTTCATTGAAACTGAAATTTACCATTAAAGGAGAGACTTCAATGTTTCCACAATTAACAACAGACGTACAAGCAGGCGAAGTGCTTGTAGAAATGAACACAACATTAGGTGCCATCAAAATTAAATTGTTCCCAGAGCACGCACCAAAAACGGTTGAGAACTTTTTAGGTCATGCTAAATCAGGTTACTATAACGGCATCGTTTTCCACCGTGTTATTCAAGACTTTATGATTCAAGGTGGAGACCCAACTGGTACTGGTATGGGTGGAGAATCTATTTGGGGTAATTCTTTTGAAGATGAGTTCTCAGATAAATTATTTAACCTACGTGGAGCGCTTTCAATGGCGAATGCAGGTCCAAACACAAACGGTTCTCAATTCTTTGTTGTACAAATGAAGCACCTTCCAAGTGATATGCTTCGTCAATTACAAGGAGCTGGCTTCCCAGAAGAGATCATCGAAGCTTACGCTCAAAACGGTGGTACACCTTGGTTAGACCATAAACATACAGTATTCGGCCATGTTGTAGAAGGTATGGACATTGTAGATAAAATTGCAGATGTAGAAAAAGATGGCCGTGATAAGCCATTAGAAGATGTGAAAATTGAGTCAATTACAGTCTTTGAATAATAATTATAAGGACGTGTAGCGTATGCAAAACTTAATGTACCAATTTTTATATTTCCCTGAAGATAAATCAGGCTATGTCCCAGCGGCTTTTGAATTTTTAATCATGCTTATTCTATGTATTATCGTGTTTATGCTTTTCAAAAAAATTTCTAAGAAACAAGAAATGAAATCAAAAGAAATCGAAGCACGTATTCTAGCAGAGAAGAAAAATACAAACAACCAACAAAATATATAATGAAAAAGAATCTGCCTCCTCCTTACATTTTGAGGAAGCAGATTCTTTTATTGTTAAGTTCTTTTATTACGACGAACAATATTTTGAAGCGATTTGATTGCGCTGAAACAAACAAGCACAACCGACAAGCCGATCCCACACATAGCGGTAATAAAGGCAACCCATTCGAATAGGGTATAGCTCCAAATACCATCGAAATTACTGCTATCTTTCCAACCATCAATGACTAAGTTCATACCATAAATACCAGATACAACAGTAAATACAGTTAAAATAAACAGTAAATTATTACTTCGATTATCTGATTGATCCTCTTGTATTCGATATAAACTGTCCAACGTTGCTTTCGTTTCTATATAATGCTCATTTATACGAAAAAGCTTTCGTAGCATTTGGGAAATTTCTCTGCCTTCCGTCCGAACAATGACCTCCTCAAAATAATAGCGAGCAGAAAATTTTGTAATCAACTCAATTAATTCATTAACTACTAGCTTATCCTTGCCCCACTTAATTTCACTATATTCATAGGAAAGCTTTAAGAGCATCATTTTGTAAAAATAATGAATGAAAAGATTATAATAGTGAGTACCCATAAATTCTTGGATGCTATGTGTACAATTTTCTAATGGTAGATTCGTCAGCGTCATTTGTGCTTGTGCCGAAGTGATAATATAACTATTTGGTGCCCATCGTGTATGTGCATGTTCTTGTACATAGTTAGAAATATACGAAAAGTTAGTGCTGGACATAAAGGGTTTGCCATCAGGTGCCCTGCCATCTACTTGCCCTAATCGAAATAAATGTTCTGGTAAGATTTCTTCTTCCTCACTAATTAAATAAGCAGAAGAAAACATGCGCTCATCTTCCAAAAAAGGTAAGCCTTCATAGCTAAGTTCTTGTTGATGCAGTAGAAAAGGCCGTAAATAGGAAATGAAATGGCTAAATAATAGTTCACTTGTTGAAGAATAACTGCCAAATGAAAAATGATGACTTGCTCCTTTTTCCTCGCGTAGTTTTGCCTCTAACACTCTAAAATAGTGAATAAAATTTAAAATATCACTAATGTCATGTTGCATATCAGTAATGCTTGTTCGTACCGTCACGATACCATTTCCGAAAGGGCATAGTGTCACATCAATACTCATAACTTCATAATTGATACGCCTTTCTCGATGATGTAAGGAGCCTTGCGTATAGAATGCCTTCGAAAAACGAATAAAGTCAGGGCTATTCCTGTCGTTTGGAAATAATTTATCCTCTAGAAAGGGATAGAAAAATTGGGCAAGCTCCTCATGTATAATCGTTATGTCTCCGTAAAAGGCATTTTCAAGAGTAGTGTTATTCAAGGTGAAAAAAGAAAAACCTTCCTTTAATAGAACATCATAAATTTTTTGACGATTTTTCGTGGAATAGGCGAAGGGAAATAGGAATGTCATATACGCACGCTTAATCGCTAATGGAGCTAAGTCCATAGAAAACACCTCTTTTACATCCAATTGATAAGAAACTTTTCCACAAAACAATAGTTTTAAACATACAAAAGGTATTTCTTTAAGTTGAGCTATCCTTTCACAATATAGAAAACACATTTTTTTCTATTACGGGCGGATGCGATTGATAGCTGAATACACAAAAAAGAAGAAAAATGACAAAAGGAATCGAGAGTAAGCTTCTCAATTCCTTTCTTTCCTTTGTTTATTGTTCAAAAACTTTTTTAAAGCGTTTTACACCGTCTTGTACGGTCTCAAATGAGCAAGCCACATTCATACGTAGGAAGCCTCTACCTTCTTCACCGTATTTTGTCCCTGGCTCTAATGCAAGCTTGCCATTTTCTAATAAGCGATTCATGATGTCATTTTCTTCAAGCTCTAGCTCTCGATAATCAATCCATAGTAAATAAGTGGATTGTGGTTTCAGAACACGAATGCCTTGAATTTGCTCTAACTCAGCCTTCACATAATCCATATTTGCAGAAATATAAGGAAGTAATTCATCTAACCAAGGAGAGCCCTCTGTATAAGCAGCATGAAGCGCTACAGATGCAAACGTATTTAATGATCCTTGCCCACTTGCCATATTAATTGCCTCTAGCTGTAGACGTTTTTTCTTATCTGCCACGATCATATAAGAAACGTGGATTCCTGCTAAGTTAAATGTTTTTGTAGGAGCCATGCACGTTACAATACGATTGATTTCATCACCTGCAACTTTTGCTAAAGGAATATGCTTTTCTCCATTTAACATTAAATCACCATGGATTTCATCGGAAATAATGATAACATCGTATTTAGCACAAAGTCGTACAATTTCTTTTAAAGTAGCTTCATCCCATACATAGCCTCCTGGATTGTGAGGGTTACATAATATGTAGGCTTTCACATTTTGAGCTAATGCCTGTTCAAAGGCTTCAAAATCATAGACAAATACATCATCTTTTTCTACTAACGGGCAGCTTACAACTTCACGACCATTACTTTTTGGTATGTTAAAGAATGGTGGGTAGACTGGTGGTGAAATGAGTACTTTGTCTCCGGGATTAGTTAGTGCTACAATGCTATTTGCTAAAGCAGCTACAACACCATTGCAAAATAGGATAGATTCTTTATCAATTTGCCAGTCATGGCGAGTATTTTGCCAGTCTACTATTGACTGGATCGCTTCTTCGCTCATAAAGCTATAGCCAAAAACAGTGTTTTCAGCATGTTTCTGTAATGCTTTTGAAACGGCCATAGGAGCAGCGAAATCCATATCGGCTACCCACATTGGCAAGATATCTGACGCATTGTTTAGCCCATAAACACTTTCCATTGCGTCCCATTTTACGGAATTTGTACAACGACGTTCAATAGTTTGATCAAAAATAGACAAGCAAATCACTCTTTTCTTTTTTATTTACTATGGTATCATACGAGTATGATCAAAGGATAATAGGTGAGTATTTTGGAAAATATTAAAATGAATCAAGCAGCTGTACATCTGCTAGAGGAGTGGGATCCATTCCACTTAGGTCCAGACCATTATGATACGGAGACAGCAGATGTAGTAGCAGCATTGCAAGGGATTGATGATCCATCAAAACTTGCAAAAGTTATTCAAGAAACATACGAGCATTCGTTTGAACAATGGATACCATTTGAAGATTGTGTAGCCATATCTTACAAACTAATTGCTATTAAATTTGAAGCAAAATGTATTATTTAAAATATTTTGCATATTTCTTATAAAAAAAGGGGTTTGTCATTCGACAACCTCTTTTTTAATTGAATGTTTGAGGTTAGTACTTATTTAAATAAAGGTAAAATCCCCTGAATGAAAATAATTAAAATGGCGATAGGGGAGACGTAGCGAATTAGAACGTACCAAATAGTAAACATTAAGCTGGATGCGGCCAATTCCTTACGTGAAATATCCTTTGTATAATAATAACCTGCAAAAATAGAAATTAGGAAGGCTCCTATAGGCATCCCAATACTGTTGGTTAGAAAATCAACAAAATCAAAAATGGAGCGGTTTAAAATTTTTACATCTGATAATATACCAAACGACAGCGCACTTGGAATACCGAAGATAAAAATGATGATTCCACCTATCCACGCAATCTTTTTCCGCTTTTCTGGTTTGTCTCCAATTGCAATTGCTACTACAATTTCTAACATAGAAATGGAAGAAGTGACTGTAGCAAATAGTAACAGGATGAAAAAGATGGTTAAGAATAGACCACCAAGAGGTAACTGTTCAAATACAGCTGGCAAAATAATGAATACTAAGCCAGGTCCTTGATCAGGTGTATAGCCAAGAGCAAACACAGCAGGGAAAATAACAAGACCTGCAAGTAAAGAGATGATAATATTCATGGATGCTACATTGATAGCTGAGTTACCAATCTTCTCAGTTTTAGATAAATAAGAAGCATACGTAATCATAACAGCAATACCTACACTTAATGAGAAAAATGCTTGCCCCAAAGCCATTAAAAATGTTTCAGCGTTAAAGTAAGACCAATCAGGTACAAACATAAATTTAACGCCTTCCATTGCCCCATCTAAAGTTAATGAACGTATAACTAACACAATGAAGAAAATGAAGAGTAGAGGCATCATCCACGTACTAGCTTTTTCAATACCACCCTTAATACCAGCTGATACGATTACTACTGTCAATAGCATAAATAGCCCCTGTACAAGAACTGCCTCAAATGGACTCGCAATAATACTGCTAAATAAATCTGCATAGTTAATCTCAGAACTAGCATTCGTTAGCTTAAATGTAATGGCACGACTCAAGTAGCTTAAAATCCATCCGCCAACAACGCTATAGAATGATAAGATAAGGCCTGCAATAACCATACCGCCCCAACCAATCAAATACCAAGGCTTTCCTGGTGCTTGTTCTTTAAATGATGTTACAGCATCCTTTTGTCCTCGACGACCAATCATAAACTCAGCAATAAGTACTGGTAAGCCAATAAAGAATGTACACAAAATAAATAATAAAATAAAAACACTACCGCCATTTGTACCTGCCATATAAGGGAACTTCCAAATAGCCCCTAGCCCAATGGCACTTCCTGCAGCAGCTAAAATAAACCCTATTTTAGTTGTAAATTGATCTCTCGATGACACGAAAATAAATCCTCCTTATACTAAAGATTTATTTTACCTCAATATTCTCATAACACAAGCAAATATCAGAAAATTGATGATAGATATGCTACTTTGAAAGCCATAAAATTATAGAATGATTACATATAAGGAAAGACATCTATATTATGTAACAATTAGGTAGATTGTTTCGTTCCATTAACAAAAAAAGGGGGGGTAGCTTTGACGGAGGTTGAATTAATAGCAAGGGCACAGCAAGGAGATAAAGAGGCCTATATCGAGCTTATTCGTATTCATCAGCGAACTGTTGAAAAGTTTGCCTTTCAATGTGGTGTACATAGTAATGATTTAGCTGATGTTTCACAGGAGGTATTTGTCAAACTGTATCGCTTTTTACATCAATTTAAACAGGATCGATTTACAACGTGGCTCTATAAAATCACATTAAATGCTACACGTGATTATTATCGTAAGGAACAGCGACAGCAGGCAAAAGAGGACAAACTACATGCCCAACAGCAAAAGACCTATTCATCTGCAGAAGAGGATGTTCTTTTGTTCGAAGAGGACAGGCATCTACACAGTGCGATTCAGGCTCTTGATGAAAAATACCGTTATCCTCTCGTGTTGTATTATTTCCACGAATTAAAATACGAAGAAATCGCAGAGGTCCTAACTATTTCATTATCAACGGTTAAGGTGCGATTATTGCGTGCGAAAGAAAAGCTAAAGGCAGCATTAGTGCAAGAGGGGAGTGTTGAGAATGGATGATAAGCAATTTGATCAACGCATGGCTTTATTGAAAAAATCCTATGAACGAATGGAATCGCAGCTAGATCCCAGTCGTGTTCTTCAACAGATTGAAGAAGAGGATAATGTAAGAGAGTCTCTAAAAAGCGTCAATCCTGTTCGAAAGCCTTCTGCAAAATGGCAAAAATCGGCTGTATGGATCGCTAGCATTGCCAGTGTGCTTTTGGTAGGTATTTTAATTTCGTCTTATATGTATCCTTCAGCATTCGTTCATTCAGATGAAGAAAAGATAGAAGGCAGCTATGATGATTGGTTTTCTAGATTTCAAAAGAAATATCAAGAGAAACGTGAAAAAACACGCCTTGAGCTCAACATACCTGAGGAAAACTTTAAGAAACTAACATTTGTTAAATCCGCTGATTATAAATACAATGATAAAGCTAAAAATAAAAAAATAGTTCTAAATAAAATGACTTATGATCCAAAATATTTAACACAGTTAGAACAAGAAATACTAGACAGTTTGCAAACACCTCGAGAACTGATAGAGCAAATTGAAACGCATGAAAAACCGATGTCTTTTGACGAGTCTAGATATTTCTTTAGCATATATTACTACACAACGAAAGATATTTTGCAATATTATACAAATGAACTTTCCCATTTTAATACGGTACTTTCACAAGAAAAGAAAGATTATCCTAAAGAACTAAAACAATTGATTGCAACGACCAAAAAACAATATTTCGAGTTGTCTCATGATGGGAATATTTATAGTTTTAAAACAAATCCTATATTTATGAAGGATGCACCAGCCTCTATTGACCGTCTTCATCCTGATATCTTAGGCTTCTATAAATATTTGGCTACTGGTTCTTTATTAAAAGGTGAGGATTTACGATTTTCTGTAGAAGAATCTGCTCGTATTTTAAAATTATACGAAAGAACATTAATAAATAATCTATCAACATCAGGACTTGATTTCCAATTCCACAATTTAAAGAAAGAGTTTGAAAATGGGTGGTTTGTACTATTAAAAGGGATTGATGACAAAAGTAGATATTCACCCGAGCATATAAAGCTATTAAATGATACGGCAAATGGGAAGTATGGGGAATCGATGCGCTTGACTGCACAATTCATCCTCGAAGAATTTAAGGGAAAAGGAACATCCAAAACAATAGACAATCTGACAAGACAGGATATTGGGTTGGATCTTTCATATTTGAGTAACGAAGTCTATATGGAATCAGAAGATGGTTCGACAAGCTTACAAATTGATTACCGGTGGATTATTCAAACCGAAGGTCTATATAATGCATATATATCAAGCAAAGATGATACCATCCTAGATTCATTAAACCCAATGAACGTTGTAAGTCTATTCTTATATGCACAAGGAAAAGGTGATCAAGAAACAGCTAAACGGTTATTATCTCAGGATGTAGATTTGAGTAAAGTGGTTCAATTTGATGGTATGGAACATTTTACAATTCTTTATGCAACAGATACCTCTCAAACAACTATAAAAGCTGGTGTTAAGTCAGAATCAACTCAAATGATTGGTCAGCATTTAACCTTCCAGTTAGGTACAGTGGCTACAGGGAAAGGTGAAAAACGTTGCATCATAACAGCCATTTCCGAGTAAGGAGATTTTTTGCCCCGTTTTTACACGTATGTTATAATTTAACCGATAAATACGTAGCAAACAAATAGAAAGTGGGCAAAGGTTATGGTGAAAAAATATGAATTAGGAGACGTGTTGACCGGAAAAGTTACAGGTATTCAACCATACGGTGCATTTGTTGCGCTAGATGACAATACGCAAGGCCTTGTGCATATTTCGGAAATAACATACGGCTTTGTAAAGGATGTTAGTGAATTTTTAGTTGTTGGGCAAGAAGTAGAAGTAAAGATTCTCGAAATCGATGAAGAGGCCGAAAAAATTAGTTTATCGATGAGAGCGCTACAAGATCGCCCTGCAACAGTACGAAAAAAAGATGCACCACCCCGTAAATCATTGCAGGACCGTGTAGATGAATCGGATGCAAATGGTTTTAACTCTTTAAAAGATAAGTTACAGGACTGGATTGAACAATCAGGACAATAATAAAAGAGGATGCTTTCGAAAGAAGGTATCTGGACTTACCCCTGTTAAGTAGACAACACTAAAAAACACTACGCAGCCATCTGGT
>NZ_WMEF01000018.1 GCF_009724685.1 Lysinibacillus cavernae | reverse complement strand
CATGTAGGTTTTAATATTTTTATTGAAAAATCTTGACAACTATTAGCTGGTTTTGTTGAACACAAGTTAAACAATACTGTGGAACTAACCTGCACCGTTAGTATAAATAGAAAAAGGCTTTACTCCTTATTGAAGTAAAGCCTCGTTAACATAATAAGAGACTGTTCTTATAAAACAATCGCAATCGCACGTAAAATCCCTTCTATCCATTCTTTCACTTTCAACTTACTTTCTTCGTAACTAAACCCATTATCAATAGTCAAAACTTGCATTTCTGATGGAACTAAATGTAATTTAGAGCGAATCATTTCATTATTTTCTGATTCTTCATCTATTAAAAAAATCAACATTTTACTATCTTCGGTTCCTAGTATACCTGCAGAATATTCTAAATCATTTACAATCACCTCAATGTGACCCCTAATATCTGGATTACAACGGATATACGTGCCCATATTTAATTTAGAAAGCGAGTATTCAAAAGCCTCTAATTGACGTTCACTTATTAAATATTTACTAAACCACCTACATGAACACTTTCGATTCTTTTCCAAGTTCACATCATAAACATCATATTGAAATAATATATCCCGTTTTTCATTTAACTTACAAGGAACGTAATCCCATTCTACCTCAAATCGACTCAACCGATCCTTCTCTAAAAAGCTAATATTGGAATGGTCTAAGTTACAACCATATATTAAAAGTAAAACTTGTTTCATTACACTTGTTTCCTCCATTTTACATATCTATCCTTACTATACATTAATGGTATATATTTCTGATGTTATATTTTTTTGTGATGCTTGCTAAAAGTGCAATTATAAAAACAATGACACTATTTATCATTAAATAGTACCCTAGTTGCATGCCATAAAACATTGCAAAAGGGTCACGAATAATTACTATCGCTAATGTACCACCGATTGCACCAAATAAGACTGCAAGTAGTAATATTATAAAAGCAGAAAAATATAGGTTTTTCTTTTTTCTGTAAAATATAAAGCCAATCGTATTTGCCATAACGATAAAAAAGCCCATAAGTATTATAAAAAAATTTTCCATTTAGTTCTCCCTCCAAAACAAACTTAGCTATACAAACTAAAAAGCTTATTCTGCTCCCTTTTAATAACGTATTTTCCATCATTTGATTTGATTTTTGCAAAGGTTTTGTATGCTCTACAAACGTCTGTTACAAGGACATTATAGATGCTAGTTTCGAGCTAATTATATTTTCAACTTTTGGGATCATTGCTTTATTACCAGTCAGCCAAGATTAAGCTATTTCATAGGAACTTTCAGTGCAGTGAACTGGATGAAGGTTTTCCTTTAAGTAAACATAGCATGTTGTGGAAGTGAAAATGTTACTAAATCCAAATGTTGTTGCATCATATATACATGATTAATTGAAAGTTTTGAGGATAAAAAATCTTGTTTCACTCACACTAATGGTGGAGGTGAGATGAAAATGGGTAATAATAAACATAAAAATAATAAAACTCAAGACAACAAAAAACAGCAAAATCAAAACCAAAATGCTAACAGAGAGCGTGAAAACAGAGAAGAGTTTGCTGAGGAAATAATCTTCAGTCGTGATCAAAATGAAAATAAACGTTAGATGATATCACCATTAAAATTGCTTTCCCCAGTATTCACTTTAGAAAAAGACGGATATTGGGGCTTTTCTTATTCTGTTCTGTAAACATCGACCTTGATTTATCACTTTCGTTCAAGCTCTATTAATCAGCAAATACAAAACTCGATTAAACCCTTTTTTCAGTCTTTGCAATTTCATCCTATTCAATTAACAATGCTTTAACTAAAGCGTCTCCATTTGTTGTAGAAACGCACCTGTTAGTTAAAAAGTGCCCATTATAAACTGCCTAAGTAAATTGTATTAATCTCATTTTGAATAATTTCACTATCCTTACGTTTAACAAAGTATGCCTTTGCTTTTGGTCTAGAACTAATAGTAGAAGATACTTTTTCATTTATAAAGTGAAGGGCCACACCATCATCAACTGCATAACCTTCTTTTATTTTCCCTTCTGAAATGAATTGGTGATATGCAGGCTTTCTTTTATTCTCCCCGTCGTAATGGGGACAGTTACTACCCTTTAAGAACCCTAAACAATCCAACTTAAACAAAGGAGCATTCAATGGGTCAGTTAATCCTTCTTCGAACCAACAAATTGAACCAGCACTTAAACCTGCAAGTATAATCCCTTTTTTATAAGCCTTTTTCAAAACGTTATCTAAACCCCATTCTTTCCATAAAACAAGCATATTTCGGGTATTGCCACCCCCGACATAGATTACATCTTGCTCAAGAATATATCTTTCTAAGTCAATAAATTCTGGCTCAAATAATGATAAGTGTGAAGGTTGACAAGGAAGGGTCTTAAATGCCTGATAAAATCTTTCAATATAATTTGTTTGGTCTCCACTTGCAGTAGGTACAAAACACACCTTTGGTAAGTCATTCTTAACTTGAGCTAATATATATTTATCAAGTAAAAGGTTTTCTGGCTCCATAGAAAAACCTCCACCACCCATTGCAATAATTTGTCTCATTTCACCATTCCTTTTTGTATGTTACTTCATAAATACTAAAATGGGTGGAATTCCAGCCCCTAATTCAAAGTGAATACCTATATCCCATTGATGAAATAGACTAGGTACCAAGTAAGTCCTGGAAAAGTATTATGTGAATATTGACCTAAATCTATCATCATTCACTCCATTCCTTTTATTGTTTTTAATTAATATCATTTGTAAAACTAACCTCCCCGTTAGTAAAAAAGCGATTGCTCTATTGAACAATCGCACCCTATTACAACAATCAATACTATTAAACTATTTATTTACTTCACACAAGAAAAAGCCAGTACAATCGGAATTGGTTGTCTTCTAATAAATTCATCTTCATTACTAAAATGCTCACGCTTTGGTGTACCTTCACGTAAATCGAGAACTGAAAAGCCAGCTTGTTTAAGTGCAATAAAATAATGTTCGATTGTACGATGATACTTCACCACTATTTGGTCAATCCAAGGCTCTTTTCTTTCCCCCTCACAGAAATAGTCATCGACGATCCAATTACCTCGTTTATCTCCAGATTGCTTACTAGTAAATGACGAAGTTGTAAGTGGATGCTGTATACTAAAAACAAATCTGCCTTTTTCTTTAAGTGTTTTATGAACATCTTGAAACAGGCGGTTAATGTCTGAAACATAATGGATAGCAAATCGAGATGTTACAAGATCAAATGCCTCTTTTGGATAATCATAAGACTCCATTGTTTCTAAGTGTATTGTCCCGTTTTGCTCAAGTATGTTAGAGCGTGCCACTTCCACCAATTGTTCAGAACCTTCTACTCCTGTGTATTTTTTTGCTCCTGAATGTAAGAGTTCTTTTCCAAACGATGCATCACCACATCCTAAATCTAAAACACTACTATCTTGAAATCTCCCAATTAATTCATAGATAATCGGACCTTCAATTGCATTATTCGGACTATCTTTTCTGTTTCTTCTAGTCATGTAATTTTTTAAAAAATCCGTTTGATCGTAAACGCTACATCCTTTAAATTCCAACGAAACGTCTCCCCCTCTCTAAAATTTGTGATTTCGGGCGATTAATAGCCAAATACACAAATTAATGTATTCTATCACACCTTTCCTATAATTTACATAGTGATTTTCTTACTTACTGGAAATAATCATATGAAAATTGTCACTATAATCATTCCTTGTATTTTATGGTAAATAATTTCTGAAAACCATAAACCATCTTTTAATCATCTTCCCTACTTGTACCTATTTAATATTTCTTCTGGAATATGACAATAATCATCTGGACATCTAGCTAACCTATCTTGATGTTCTTCTGCACTTCTCATATAGTTTGTAAGAGGTAATACTTCAACTACTATAAGATCGTAATCATTTCTCTCAACAAGAAACGCCTTCGCCTCTGTTAAGTGTTCGGGCTTTTCACTATAAACTCCTGTTCTGTATTTCTCGCCAACATCCTGTCCTTGTTTATTCAAACTATATGGATCAATGATTTCAAAAAAATAGCCCATTAATTCCTTGATTGTTACAACTGTCGGATCAAATCCTGTTCTTACACATTCGGCGTACCCATCATAATCACCCTCAAGTGCATGACTTGTTCCATTAGCTCTTCCTGCTTCGGTAAATATAACTCCAGGTAACGTTTTTATGAAAGCTTGTACGCCCCATAAACATCCACCTGCAAAATATACGACTTCCATATTGACTCTCCTCTTTGTTTAAAAAATAAAAAGATTCATTCCAAGTAATTAGGAGGAAAAAATATAATTACTAAGTCTACTACACATTAAAATAATGACAAATTTTATTATTTCACATTATGGCCCGAATGTTGAATACAAGTCAAACAACGCTCTTCAACTAACCTGCTCAGTAAGCTGAATAAGGAACGAGTGTCAATCTTCAATAAATTGTACTAACTCTGGATTTAATACAACTTTATGAAACGTCCAACAATCAGAGTATTCTGTACCAATTTCGTGATCATGCAAGCAAACCCTGTTCATTCCATCACAGCCGTCAAGACCACAACAACCATTTAATCTACTGCTATCTGAATGACGGTTTGAATTGATTAAATCCTTAATGTTTATAATGATAGAACCTTTCAATAATTCGTAAGCAGTTTCCTCTTGAATTAAATAAAAGCCTCTAGGAATATAATCTTGACCATCGTTTTCATTAATCAAGTTCAGGTCTTTTAATTCTGATAATGATTCAGAAATTTCTAAATGACATGCTTTACAAATCAATTTCAACTTCGTTTCCTCCTTTGATATGAAATATGTTTTTCAGTCATTGCAATAAAGAAAAAAGAGCTGCCTATGCAACTCATTGACCTTTCATTAACGCACCTGTTTGTTAAAGTACATTTAATCAAAAAGCCTAGGCGTAATTACCATTTCTCATTATCTTCCAATTTATTATCACTTGTTTATTTTACCATATTTTCAAAATTCACAATACCCTCCAGTATGAACCGTCTTCCACTAAACCGCTTCATTAGTTTAAGTAGGGAGTATCGCTAACGATGAACAAACACTTGCGCAAGCAGCCATTTTAAATAAACAATTAAAAGCTCGTACAAAAGCCCATAAAAAAACGACCTAGAGCCACTAAGCCATTAGGTCGTTTTATCATTTATACTTCAACAGATATATGCTGGAAGGTTGTCACATCAAATAACCCTGTATCCGTTAGTTTTAAAGCAGGGATTACTGGTAAAGCGACAAAAGAAAATGTCAGTAGAAAGTGGAAATCTAATGTTGGGTTGAGCTGCTGCAACGCACTGTGCAAGCTGGCTAGCTGCGCTTTCGCTTGTGGAGCTGGTACATCCGTCATTAAGCCGCCTATTGTTAATGGCATTTCCGCTAAGATCTCACCATCTGCTACAATAACGAAGCCTCCTTGGATTTCCTGAATGCGTGATAGGGCAAGTACCATATCCTCATCGTTAGTACCTACGACAAGGGCATTATGTGAATCATGTGCTACTGTTGTGGCTACCGCCCCTTTTTGTAAGCCAAAGCCTTTGACAATTCCTAGACCTGTTGTATGCAAATGATGATGACGTTCAATTACTGCTAATTTCAATAGATCTTGTTCTACGGATGGTACAAAGACACCTTCTTTAACAGGCACATCCATCACTACATGATTGGTAATCAGCTGATTTGGAACGATTTCCATGACATTTGCCTTCGTGCCCTTGGTAAACGTGAGCTGCAATATATCCTTTGTAATCGTTGGTAAATGCACTGATTGATGGATATGAGCAGGAACAATTGGCTCTTGACGACTTGTCAGCATTTCACCATTTTCAGCGACTTTTCGCCCATTTTTCCAAACAGCTTTTGCTTGCATACTCGACAGATTCTCTATTAGCACAAAATCAGCCTTATAGCCTGGTGCTAGCACACCTCGATCAAATAAGCGATAACATTCTGCTGTGTTAACAGTAGCTAGCTGAATCGCCTGCAATGGAGACATTCCTTCTTCTATTGCCATGGCAACATCATAGTTGATGCTACCTTCATCGATTAACTCGTCGACATATTTATCATCCGTACAAAAACCAAAGCGACGAGCATTGTGTGGCTGAACAGCTGGTAACAAATCACGTAAGTTTTTAGCTGCTGAGCCCTCTCGAATCAGTACATACATCCCCTGCTCTACACGGTCAATAGCTTCTTGTGCTGTCACACATTCATGATCAGTTTGAATACCTGCTGCTCGATAGCCTGTAATCTGTTCACTCTGTAAGCCTGCACAATGCCCATCGATTACTAGGTTGGCTTGCTGTGATAGTAAAATTTTCTGAAGCATGCTTTCTTCCCCATTTAACACTGCTGGAAAATCCATGACCTCTGCCAAGCCACGAACTTGTTCATGTGTCAAAAATGGCTCTAAATCTTTAGCTGTTAGAGTCGCGCCAGCATTTTCAAACTGCGTACCAGGTACACTTGATGGAAGCATCACAAAAATATCCATATCCGCCTTTTGCGCATCATCGAGCATAAATTGAATACCTTCTGCCCCTGCGACATTGGCAATCTCATGCGGATCTGTGATGACTGTTGTAATACCATGAGGAAGTAAAACTCGACTAAATTCTCCAGGTGTTAACATGGAAGATTCAATATGTATATGACCATCGATTAATCCAGGAATGACATAGCTTCCTGCCGCATCCTCTTCTTCTTTGGCATGAAATTTATGATTGCGATCAAGTGCCACAATAGCCCCATTTTTCACAACAATGTCTGCTTTTTTCCACGTTAACGTATAAACATCCGCAATTTGTGCATTTCTAAGAATAAAATCTGCCTCTACTTTTCCTTGTGATGTTAAGATATTTTGCGTTAACTGTTGTAATTTTGTCGTCATAGCCTATACTCCTTTTTCTTTTATGAACTATCATGCCTGAAAGATACCAAACAATGCAACTATTTTTGGTTGCGCCAGTAAAAAACGGCCATTAATTAATGACCGTTCGAAAATTCTAGCTCTTTAGGAGGTTGTCCCTTTTTATTCATCAAGCGCATACGTATGGGTTCAATTTTTAATGTCACCATTTCGTCCTGATTGCCAACGAAGATACTCGTAAAAAATTCTGCTATTTTATTTTTTATTCCTTCTTCGTGTACTTCTGTGAGCTGTCCCTCTATTTCCACATACACATCACCAAAGCCCTCATTTTCATAGCCATATAAAATATGGGTATAGGGGTTTTTACGAAGTTCTTCCATTTTCTCAGAATGTTTATTCGTCACCGTATATAATACAAAGTCTTCATGTTGGAACGTCATATAGCGAGAGTACGGTTTGCCATTTTCTACAGTCGCCATCGTTCCAATCTTTTCTCGATTTAACACTTCTAAAATTTCATCACGTACAGAAGTCATTTCATCCCTTCCTTTCATCTACATATCTATTTTGCCCTCTCCCGCAAAAGCTAAACCGCATTTTTTTGAAAAATGTGAAATGACAATCTTCGGGCAAATCGACAATCTATTGTTATAATAATTGGATGGACAACAGGAATTTTGGGATGAATGAGGGTTAAAAAATGAAACAAGCTTTTTTTACGCGCTGTTTATTTTTCATAACAGGCATTATCGTGCTATCTTTTGGCATCACATTAACAATCAAAGGGCAACTTTTTGGTGTTGGCTCTTGGGATGTACTACATATTGGCTTAACGAAAACATTGGGGTTAACAATCGGCATGTGGTCCATTATATTGGGTCTCACAATTTTAGCATTTGATATGCTGATCACAAAAAAATTCCCATTACCAGGGACTTTTATTGATATGTTTTTGGCAGGGATTTTTATTGATATTTTCAATTATTGGTTGCCTGAAATAGATGGTTTTTGGATGCAACTTGTTTCCTACCTTACAGGATTAGTTTTATTGGGCTGGGGATGCGGTATGTATATGGTAGCCAATTTGGGCATCGGTCCACGCGATACGTTAATGCTAATGATGGTCCATAAGCTTGGCTGGAGTGTCACACGTTCTCGTACAACAATGGAAGTAACAGTCGCTGTTATTGGCTTTTTACTAGGCGGCCCTATTGGTATTGGTACAGTCATCATGGCATTTGGGCTTGGGCCAATTGTACAATTTGCCTTAACCTATAATGAAAAATTATTTATGAGATGGACTGGCGTGAAAAGCGCTGTCGTATAAGTTTACAAGACAATGCAAAAATGCATTGTCTTTTTTTATACAGTTGCAATATACAGTTCAACTATATATAATTTAACTATATAGTTGAACTGTATATTTGAGGTGACCTAGTGAAAAAACATAAATTACTGCCTTTATCTGAAACCATGCATTATATTTTACTTGCTTTGCGTGAACCGTTACATGGCTATGCGATGATGCAAAAAATCGAGGAAATGAGCGCTGGTAGTGTGAGAATTGCTGCTGGTACCATGTATGGTGCAATCGAAAATTTATTGAAATATCATTGGATTACTCCTGTTACAACCGAGGATTCGAGACGCAAGGTTTACCAAACTACCGCTGAGGGATTAGAAATATTAGCGGCCGAGCAACAACGGTTGCAACGAATTTTATCTTTATATGAAGGAGCTGATAAACATGATAAAGTTTAAAATTTTTTTTGATATTGAAAAGGAAGAACAATGGTTAAATCAAATGTTATCCAAAGGCTTAGTTTGCACAAACATAAATTCTGCAGGCTTTTATACATTTAAGCGTACTACAGATCATGAACAAGTTATTCGAATTGATTATCAGCAAGATCTCGAACAAAAGAGCAGCCTCACTATAAGCAATTACATGAGGATTTTGGGTGGCGCCCTTTAAAAGAAAAGTCGTATGATGGAACCTATTATTGGTTAAAAAGAAAAGATGGCCATGATGAATTATTTTCGGATCATGATTCGTATCTCGCTAAACACAAACGCTTAATGCAGCATGCAAGCCATTGGGCCTTAGTCTCTTTCCTTTTGTTAATGATTTTTTATGCCAATGCTGACTTCGATTCCTTATTCAGCATAAAAGCTGCCTATTATACGCCTGGCTTATGGGATAAAGAAGGTTTAGCATTCCTATTTGCTTTTATATTTGAAACACCCTTCGCCCTTTTGCGTTTTATTCCACCATGGTTATTTTTAGCAACATGTGGGATGTATGTCGTCGTTTATTATCGTTATCGCAAATCTATACAGCAACTGTTATAAAAAATACAAAGGAGCCACTTACGTAGCGTAAGATGGCTCCTCTTTCCATTATGATTCTGGTTCAGCACTATTTTGTCCTGTTGCTTCTATTACTTCAGGCGTATCATCCACTGTATCATCTTCTTGCACATTTTCAGCAGGCGGTGGTGTAATGGTCACAAGCGTGTAGTCATCCTCTTGTAAAATTTCAAATGAAAACTGCTGACGAATATCTCCTACATATAGTGAAGTCCCAATGGCAACATTCGTGACATCTATTTCAATAGTTTCCGGAATGGCAGTTGGCTTCACTTTGATACGAACCTCACGATTTGGTTGTAGAAGGAAACCGCCATCTGCAACTCCGATAGCATCACCGATGACATTCACTGGAATGTCCACTTCAAGCTCCTCTGACATATTGATGGACTTAAAATCAACATGTTTAACATTCCCCTTTAAGGCGCAACGCTGCACTTCCGTTAATACGGCATTCACACGCTTTCCTTCTACATCTAGTTGAAAAACGCTTTTAGTGCCGTGCTGAGCTAGCATTTTCGTAAAGGCCCTAGCATCTAACGAAATAGCTGTTGATTCCATTTGAAAGCCGTAGACAATACCAGGAATGGCGCCATTTTGTCGAAGCTGTGTTAAAGAAGATTGACGTCCTTTATGACGTTTATTAGCAGTTAAAACCATATTCATCGAATATTTCCCCTTTCATGGAAACTAGTCTCATAAAAGGTTTTGCCTTTTCCCTTGTTTTTTATACCTATGCCGTTTGTTGAAAAAATGAATGCCAGGGATATATAGCTAAAAAAACACTTCCTTTATCCAATGAACAAAGGAAGTGCCTAAACTGCTAATACTGTGGTATTTTAATATTCAATAAATCATGTAATTCGTGTAATTCTTTTATTTCATAATGTGGTTCAATGCCACTTATGTTTTCAATGTTATGGATGTTAAACCAGCATGTGTCGATACCTGACTGCAAACCGCCTTTTACGTCGGATGTTAAAGAGTCACCGATAATAAGCGTTTTATCTTTATCAAAATGTTCGATTCGATCAAAAACATAATCGAAAAAGGCTGGCATTGGTTTTTGATAGCCTGTTTGCTCTGAAATAAAAATGCCCTTAAAATATTGCGCTAAATTCGCATCCACTAGTCGCTTATTTTGTGTAATTGTTACGCCATTTGACACAACATATAAATGATACTGCTCTGCTAGTTGAGCAATCACATCATACGCACCCTCTACATAATGATGAGCCTCCTGCAAATATTTTTGGAACAGTGATTCAAAGTAGACGCCATCAACTTCTATTCCAAATTCTTTTAAAGCAATCGCAAATCGAGTATTATGTAATGTATTTTTTGTTACTTCTCCACGTTCAAAAGCTCGCCACATAGACTCATTAATTTCTTTGTAACGCGCAATCATCTCTGGCGTAGTTGGTATGTTTTCTTCTTTAAACATGCGGTCAAGTGCAGCATTTTCAGCTAAATCAAAATCTAGTAACGTATCATCCACGTCAAACAATAGTGTTTTATATTTCGTCATGTCCGTTCCCACTTTCTTCGATGCATTGTGACTATTTACTCTATCCATGATAACGTTTTTTTAAAAAAATAACAGTAAAATGGCCTATTACACCCTTTTCCAGAATATTAGGACATGTATGCGCTTTAACACTGATTTGTTTCTAGACAATTGAAACTGCACTCATTTCCCTTTATTGGGTAAAAATATGTTCGTCTAGTCCTAAAATAGCCCATTCTGTAATTTCGTATTTGAAATTTTCGATGAATATGAGACAATAGAATGCTAGAAAGGAAGATGTACGAAAGATGACGACCTTACAAAAAATAACGCCTGTCTTTGATCCGTGGGAAGCTTATTTAGATGTGGAGCAACATGGGGAGATGACACTATCAAATATTGAATTTACAACAACAACACTTTGTAATATGCGCTGTGCACACTGTGCCGTCGGTTATACATTGCAAAATAAAGACCCTGAGGCATTACCAATAGAATTAATTTTGCGACGCTTAGAGGAAATACCTCATTTAAAAACACTCAGCATTACGGGTGGAGAACCGATGATGAGTAAAAAATCTGTCCAAAATTATGTATTACCGCTTTTGAAATATGCACACGAACGAGGCGTACGGACACAAATCAACTCTAACTTAACATTGGAGCCAGCACGCTATTTACTGATTGCTCCTTATTTAGATGTCCTTCATATTTCCCATAACTGGGGTACGATTGATGAGTTTGTGGAAACGGGCTTTGCCATGATGGAGCGCAAACCTACTTATGACCAACGTGCAGCTCTATTTCAACGCATGATTGATAACTCAAAAATGCTTGCAGAACATGGTGTAATGGTATCCGCGGAAACAATGTTAAATAAGAAAACTTTACCGTACTTAGAACATATCCATAACCAAATCATCAATGAGATGAAATGTGTACGTCATGAGCTGCATCCAATGTACCCATCAGACTTTGCAAGTGCCCTGACTTCTTTATCGCTAGAGGAAACGCGTAAAGCGATTCATCATCTACTCGATATTCGTGATGACAATACGTGGATGTTGTTTGGAACACTCCCATTCTACCCTTGCAGTATGAATGAAGAAGATCAAAAGTTGCTGCAACGTCTACGAACAGCGAAGAATGTTACAATGCGGAATGACCCAGACGGTCGTTCACGATTAAACATCAATATCTTTACTGGTGATGTAATCGTAACTGATTTTGGAGATACACCTGCACTCGGCAATATTGAGCATGACAAGCTACCAGCCATTTTTGACAAATGGATGGCAACAGACTTGGCGAAATCGCTCAACTGCCATTGTCCTGCAGTCAAATGCTTAGGACCAAATGTTCTTGTGAAAAATATGTATTATCAAGATGCAGCATTTGTGAGTGGCTCTGCTCACATTTAAATTAAGGTTTATTATTTGTTTATCAAATTGAAAAACTCCGTTTTGAAAATGATTAATCAAAATGGAGTTTCTTTTTTTACTAAGGTTCGATGTTTTATTTCCAGTATTGCTTTGAGTCTTAGTACGATGTTGTGGTCAAATCCCACGGCAAATGGACCAGTTCTCCCTTCTGCGAAAGACTTCGTTCAAAATGTAAGATAGTAAGTTGCTTGTATTTGGTAATCTCGCAAACCTATACAGCTAAGAACCTTAATAGTATCTGCCCCCATTAATATATTCCAACATTCCCCTTTAATCGACCTCCCTACTTATGTAAATCACTATTGTTTGCCTGTAATCGTTATCCCTTTCAATGCATGCGTATATGCAAATGCTTGTTTTATTGATAATTCTTGTTGTTCATCAAATTCAAAGGTACTTTTTCAACTACAAGTGTTAAGTAACAAAAGTAAGAACGATACATTATAAAGAATCGAAAACTTTTTTTACCCATTCAACATACTCTCTCATATAATGTTCCTGCTTAAAGCCATGATTCTGACCTTCTGCTACAATTTCAGTGACATCCGCACCTGCAACTCGGGCAGCTTGGATATACTCCTGCGGTCCTTTTACCCCAACTGCTAAATCATTCGTCCCATAAGCAATAAACTGAGGTATAGTAGCTGTACTGAAATGCTGAGATAAATCGGTCTGATTCAAAAGCTCTTCACGCTCTTCTGGATTTCTTACATCTTCATCATTAAAAGAAGCAAAGAGCATAGGTACATTATAGCGGTACGTCAATGCAGGGTAGATCATAGCTGCAGATGCTACTTGGTCATCGACTGCATCGATGACATCAAGCTGATAACTATCAGGAAACAGATTTTCTCCCTGAATGAGGTTAATAAAGCTACCAGTTTGAAAACCACCAGCACTATAACCTATCAATCCAATTTTATCTGGATGAATACCATAATCATTTGCATGGTAACGTAGATAACGGACAGCACGCTGAACATCTAATTGTGGAATAGGCCATTCATAAGGGTTAGAACGATAGTGTAAAACGAACGCGTTGATACCTGCCTTATTTAAAGATTCAGCTACATCTTTGCCTTCAGCAGTTCCGCCATCCATTTCCTTATAGCCATAACCACCACCTGGAATAACAATGACGGCACTGTCACTGTTTGACATCGTATAAGGAATCAGATATGGCTCATCTTCATAGGTAGATTTTTCATACCCTCCTTTAATTTCATGGACATAGGTAAAGGTATCAATAGCAGCTTCATTATCTTTATATTTTTCTCCCACAATGTTAGTGGAAAATTTGAATGTAGCCAGTAGTCTGTTAGGATTACCCTTAATATTCATATCGTCTAGCTTACTTCCAGCATGATTACCTACAACTTCTTCTCCCCAAATTTCAACCTTTCGTTCAATATCCGCAACTGGTTTACCTGGTTTATTCCCCAATGGATTAATCTCAAGAATGGCGTATCCAAGCCCTACAATCAAAGCCAATATACCTAGAAAAAACCCCACTATCTTGGTAATTTTTTTAATGATATTCATACTAAAAAACCTCCGTTAAACATACTCATGACAGCATTAAATAGTATATTACTAGAGAAGAAAGTTTGATAAAATCCCCCTGTTAGCCATCTCCCTATTTTATGGTAAAGAGAGTACCATGATGCAAGCACTAATTTTATTAGGAATGAATTTTATCAGGAGTACTTTCTGTTCAATTAAGGCACCCTGTTAGCCATCCATGAAGCGAAAATCAGCACTTCACCACAGAAAATGAAAGATGATTAAGTTCTTTCATGGGAGTTGAAGAAGGAATATGAAATTGACAAACCTGTAGATAATCGAATCCAATTATCCCTACAAAGAGTATCGTAATTTGTTACCTCGTTCATTAAATTTTCTCAAACTGTTAATTATTTTTTGACTTAATATGTAGTACATTTTTTAATGGCTTTTGAAGTGCATCCACAATAGCTGCGATGATACTTGTTGCTAAAATACCCATTAGACTTAGTGATATAGGACCTGCTGGGTCGTCTCCTGTGATTTTAGCAAGAACCTTTAAGCTTACTATTCCTAACAGAATGAGGAAAATGACTGTAAAAGCACATTTTTTTATTACCTTCAAAGATTTAAGCGATAATTCAGAGAAAGCATTGTTTTTTTCGATATAGGTTAATAGTTTAAATGCTTGATACAACGCAACAGAAAACGTAATACAGAATCCATAGGCACTTACTAAAAAGGGGATTAGGAAATAAGCCGTATCTGGATGTACCTTTGCATCTTTAATGGCTATCTTAGGCAACCAATAGATACATAAAGCAAGCATCGCAAGTCCTATCAGAAAAATAATTACCTTTAAAAAAGTAGTTGAACCTTGTTTAACATTCATTTAAAGCACCTCACTTATTAATAACAACATGATTTTATTATATTTTTTATCGTTTTTCAATAAAATTGTATTGTTTATTATTATATTATTATTGTTATTGAAATATCCTTTTAATTTTATCAAAAGTACTTTACATTAAAAAGAGGCTGGGACAAAAAGAAAAAATGTTAGACCGATTGTATTTCGGTCTAACACTTTTTTGATTTAGGAAGGAACACTCTATTCATTGAAGCAAAAAAGTTATTATCTGTTTTCGCTATTTTTCAAAATAGTCGAGTTCTGTCCCAGCCTCTTTTTAAATAATGCCCCGTGAGTGGAAAAATTCTTACTTAACTTCAATTACAAAGGCATAACTCGAACTTCCCTTTTTCCAATGTGCAGAAACACTATAAATATACACACCTTTTTCTTTCGGCACTAAAAATATGTTGTTATTTAATAGGACTTTTTTCATTTCATCATTACTAAACCATATATATGCACCAATCGTATTTTCTTGTGGTTCACGATTAAATTCAATTTTTAATTCAGCTCTAGGTGATACAACAACAGGTTTAAGATGTTGATGTTTTATAATATCTGGTGGGGAAATCTTATCGATACATTGACCGTTAATAAGCCCACCCCAACAATAAGAACCTTGTGCCACTTCTACCGTATTATTTTCAATGGTTATGGTTGGTTTAGGTGGTTTAAGGTTAAATACAAAATAAACTCCAACTACTAGCCCAACAACGGCTAATAAAGAAATTAAAACCTTTTTCATACATTTCCCCTTATTGTTTCTAGAGACGCCTTTTTCCACTTACCCTACGTCGTTAGTTGAAGTAGAAAAGGCTTTACTCCGAACTTGAAGTAAAGCCACGGTTAGTTCAACTAATTTTTATACAGAAGTTTTAAAATATTCTTTGTAAACTCTTCATATGAAGCATTCTTCCCCCGTTGGTTATACCTCTTTCGGATCTTTTCTACTAACCATAACGGCACAGGATTTCCATCTATTAAATGGTAGTATTGCTCATAGCCTTTTTTAAAATGCTCCCATCGAAAATCATTACCTTGTAGTGTATATTCAGAGACATCTATTATTTTTGCTCTTCCATTTTGTAGTAAAATATTTTTCAAATGAATATCACGGGGGTTAAGACCCTTATTCCGAACATATTCTCTTGCATCCTCCACTTCATTAACAACCTGTTCTGGTATGTGAATACCTTGTAAAATGCAGTCAAAGAGAGTCGGTCCCTCTTCGTAACTTAAAACGAGGAATTCATCGTATGAAGCAAAACATGTTGAAAAGAAAGGTGAACCCTCTAATATCTGATAGACATTTGCTTCAATTTTTACTTTGTGTATTTTGTCCTTGGCATATATTTTAAATGCATAAGTGGGAGCGGAAAGAGACTGAAAAACAGCCGCATCTGTCCCGACACCTATACACTTCAAGTCATCAGCTTCACCACTTATGGTTACTGGCTCGTTATTTGGGTTTGAAAAAACGTTAATTTTAGAAAGAGAACTTATAGCTTTGTCCCAGTCGTTTTCCATATAATCTCTCCCTTCATTAGCATTGAAGAAAATTCCACTATCTAATTTCTTTAATAGGGATTATACATTGCATTTCCTGATCTTGTACTAACATATCCGTAAAGGTTTAGGGGAACTATTTTCATCATTATTTTGAATATCTCATTAACATATTCATAGACTTAAATTTAATTACTAAACAACGAATTTTGATAATCCCTTTAAAGTAAACATCCGTTTGTTTTTTACCAAACTGCTTCGTTAGCTCAATAATTGAAAAAACGATTCTACGTATCGCAGAAACGTATCTAGCTTCATTTAACCTAAATATACAATTTCGCCATTTTCTTTTTTGGCGCGAATTGTAATTTTACCTACACATTGCTGAGGATTTTTGTATCCATTTTCGATTTCTTCAAATAGCGTAGTGAGTAGTGCTTCTAATTCACCTAGTGTTGTATCTTTAGAAAGTTTATGTACGCTCATTAGTTCTACACCTTTAAAAGCATCTTCTACTCCTTGAACTTCAACTTCGCCAAATGCTTTTACTTCCATTTCAATTTTCATCTTTCCACCTCTTCTCTCTTTACTTTAATACGTTTGAAAGGAATAAGGGTTCCAAATAGAAGTACATTTCTTTTAGAACAAAATCATCTCCCCTCTTACAATCTATAGAGGGAAGATGATTTTAATCAATTCTCAGTCTTTATTATTTTATAAAGCTACATGAATGGTCAAAATGGATGAATTTGTATTCCACCAGGGAGTTTTTCATATAGACAAAAAAGCGATTCTTTTTGAAGAATCGCTCCTTTCATTTCATCTGTGTTGGTCTAAAAGAATGATATTTCCATCAGGATCTTCAAGTGTAAAATTCGCAGGTCCACTGCTTGTTTCATCAGCTTCTGTCAGTAAATTTACGCCCTTTGCTTTAAGCTGTTTTTGGATGTCTCGAATGTCCGTAAATGAGGTAAGATTTTCAGCATGTTCGTTCCATCCTGGATTAAAAGTCAGAATGTTCTTATCAAACATTCCTTGAAATAAACCAATAACACTACTTTCATTTTTCATAATGAGCCACTTTTGAGTAATATCGCCCATAAATACTTCAAACCCTAAATTTTCGTAAAATGATTTTGATTTATTAATGTCCTTTACAGTTAAACTTACTGAGAATGCTCCTAGTTTCATCATATTCCTCCAATAAAATTTAATTACGTATTAAATATATACTATTAGTATGAACTATTTACAAAATTTTTAAAAAAATCAAGTAATCAGCACTAAGCTACTAATAATATGAATCATTTAGTGTCTGTTTCTCATCAAATTGTATTGCATGTGGATATACACTATCGTGTGTTCCTTTTAAAGTCACTGTACATACGACTAATCCATGGGTCATTATCTTCCAATTTCAAGTATGAGCAGATTTTCTGAAACTTATCAATGCGGTATTTAGGAATGGTATTTTTTACTATTAAAATTTTTTTTCATAATACGTATATAAAAATAAACATTGATCTATACTATTAAAGATTTCACTTCAAATCCTATGACAAGGAGGGTTAACCCGATGAGTGCGATTGATCGATAACTCAAAAGGACCATCAAAGCTGAATAAAGCTAAAGTACAGTTTTCTTAGGAATATCTTAAGATCCTATGCGGAAGCGAGGCTGTGTGTCATGGAGCATTTAATGTAAGTGGTAATCAGACCCGGAAAATTTTTCCGGGTTTTTCTATTTGTACTTCCTTTATGAAGAATTCATGCATAAAAGTAGGACAACAAAAATTTATTAAAGAAAAATCACCTTAAGTGAAAGGTGATTTTGAAAAGTTTATGTTATTTAATTTCTTGATGATTATTTTGCTGCTGGACTTCATAATAATTCTTTCGCCAAGAATCTATACGTATTTAAACGACTTTCTAACTCATATTGATTGCAATTTAGCATGACTTCATCAAATCCATAATGTTCCTTCTCAGCAGTTAAAAACGTGGCAATGTCCTTTGGCGTACCGACAAGGTTTGCTTTACGATTATTGGCAATTGTCATTTTATCCATTTCTGTTAACGGATAATCCTTTGCATCTTCCGGTGACATCGTTTGAATGATTTGTCCCTTTATGAGTTGCAGGCGAGAAATATCAATTGGTTTTGCCAAATATTCCGCTTCTTCTAACGTTGGCGCAACCGTTGCTGCGTACGTCACAATAATTTGTGGTTTTTCCATATAATAAGAAGGCGTAAAATACGCTTTATAGGCATCAAAAATATCTTTAGTCATATTACCAGTGAAGAATTGTGCATACGAATAGCCCAGGCCAAGCTGACCAGCCTGCATGGCACTTTGACCACTCGAACCTAGTAACCAAGCCTCTGGTAGTGGAATATGAACAGGTGCTGCGACGACTTGATCATAGACAGATTCCCCTGTTTTTTGATTATTCATTAGCTTTAAAATGATTTCGAGCTTATCATACTGTTCCGTGAATCGTTGCCTTCTACCCTCTGCTAGCGCATAAATAGCCGCATGATCACCACCGGGCGCTCTTCCCACGCCAAAGTCAATACGATTAGGTGCTAGCCCAGCCAATGTCTTAAATACCTCTGCTAGCTTATAAGGTGAATAATGCATCATCATGACGCCACCAGTACCAATGCGGAGACGTTTCGTTTTCGCAGCTAAAAAAGCAGCTGTCACTTCGGGAGCTGAACTTGCTAGTGACTGACTATTATGATGTTCAGCTAGCCACATACGATGATAACCAAGTTCTTCACCTAATAGCGCCAGTTGTTCTGTACGTTGGAAGGCTTCCTCAGCCGAATGACCTTTTGGTATAGGCATTTGATCTAAAATACTTAATCTCATTTAAAACATCCTCTCTGTCTCTAAGCTCCCCCTTTTACTGTAATACAGTTTGAATGATTTACAAAACAAAAAACCTTACTCATAAGCTATTTGTTTCATTTCCCATGTTTGATAGACCAAGCCGACTAGCTTTTGTTTTTGTTGTTGATTAAAAACAATATCATTAAATTTCATCGCCTGAAGTGAAAATTGCTGTGATTGCTCATTTACGACAAACTGTAAAATAGCATGTCCCTCTACACCTTGAAACGTAATATCACCAGATAATTCAACAACATGTTCCCCTGTTTTTGCTTGATAATAACGCCAATACGGTTCAAAAAAAGCGTAATTAAATGCATTCCGAACTGTGACATCTGAAAAATTCTCCAAATACCCTTCTTTTACGGTATCAATATACTCATGTTCTGTTATATCTTTTTTTGCATTAAAGACATATCCTACAAGCACTCCCATAAACACGACACAGAGTAATACGCGTATATGATTTCCTAAACTCATGTCATCACGTCCCCTTTACGTAAAAACACTATCATTTACATAATACATTAAAATAATTGCTTAAAGTAGAAATTTTTCGAATAATGTAGAATTTATATGAATACTCTATCAATTCCTTCATTGAGCTCATATCATAATATAATAGGTAGAGTATTTACAGCCTATCTTTAGTCCGCTACTATCAGATTATTATGATAGAAAAGAGATGACCTGTAGTGCCTTTTGATTTAGATCTAAATATTTTATTAATCCTTATTCTTTTTGGTTTTTTAGCAGCATTTATTGATTCAGTTGTTGGAGGCGGCGGGCTTATTTCGTTACCAGCACTCATGTTTGTTGGTCTGCCACCCTCTGCTGCAGTAGCAACTAATAAATTAGCAGGAACGATGGGGTCACTCACTAGCACAGTGACATTTTATCGCTCTGGTAAACTTGATATTAAAGCCGTCTATAAGCTATTCCCTTTTGTCTTTTTTGGTTCCATGCTAGGGGCATGGATCGTTCACCTAATGGACCCTAGTGTACTTAAGCCATTAATGTTGATTATGCTTGCAGCCGTGGCCATCTACACCATCTTCAAAAAAGACTGGGGAAGTATGACTACCTATGAAAAATTAACGCCAAAACGCTCGTTAATTTTTGTCATAGCTATCACACTTATTGGCTTTTATGATGGTTTTTTAGGTCCTGGTACAGGCTCATTTTTACTCTTTGCTTTTCTCATGGTTGGTTTTGATTTTTTACAATCAGCAGGAAATGCTAAATTTTTAAATTTCGGCAGTAATATAGCAGCCCTTCTTATGTTTATATACTTAGGGCAAATAAATTATGCCTATGGTTTACCTATGGGACTTGCTCAAATTGTGGGTGCCATTGTCGGCTCTAAATTTGCGATTAAACGTGGCAGTGGTTATGTAAGAAAATTATTTATTGCTGTGACCATCCTATTACTCTTGAAAAATACATATGACTATTTTTCATGATCATTTGTTTTGTTGAGGTATGCTAATACTATGGAAAGATAAAACTTATCTCATATTGGGGTAAGTTTTTTTCATGGAATTAACTTTTTCCCTCCCTTCGTACGTCTAGTAAATGTATACAATTTGACAATGTTAAAAAAGGAGCTTCTTTGGACATGAAAACAAGAAATGCATTTCAACATGAAGAGGTGTTCGTCCAATTCATTCGTGAACAAAAAGAGCGTTTTTATTTGCTCGCGTATAGCTATACAAAAAATGAACAGGACGCACTAGATGTTGTACAGGACAGTATCCAAAAAGCCATGCTTTCGTTAGATCGACTAGAAAATGTTACCTATATGAAAAGCTGGTTTTACAAAATAGTAGTCCGTACAGCCATAGATTTTTTACGTAAGCATAAACGCTTACAAGTTACAGATGATGATACATTACAATATTTAACTCCTGCTCAAGAGGATGTTTATGAAAATGTTGACTTGGAGCATGCATTAGATGAGCTCCCACAAATGTATCGTGAGGTTGTCATTCTCCATTATTTTGAGGATTTAAAGCTCGCTGACGTAGCGAACATCCTTGACATTAAGTTGAGTACAGCCAAATCGCGTCTTTATAAAGCACTAAAATTATTGAAAATACAGTTGGAAGATGTGAAGGGAGAAACTGCACATGGATAAAAAATTACAAGAATTAGAAAAACAATATATGGAGGTTCCTATACCTAAGGAGCTAGACTTTGTGGTTGAAAGTACGCTGAAACAAGGTCGAAAAAAGAAAAGAAATCGTACACCCCAATGGTTACTAGGTACAGCAGCTGCAGCTATGCTGTTTACTGCTAGTTTAAACGTTAGCCCTGCAATGGCAAGAACACTCTCTGAAATCCCTGTTGTAGGAAGTGTTGTTAAAGTATTAACATGGACAGAATATGAGGTTGCAGAAGACACGTATGATGCCAACATTAAGGTACCTTCTATTGAAAATTTAGAAAATCAAGATCTTGCCAATGCATTAAATGAAAAATATCGTGCAAAAGGCAAAGCCCTTTACGATGAATTTATCGCAGAGGTTGGTGATTTAAAGGCTCAGGGCGGAGGTCATTTAGGGGTTGATAGCGGCTTTGAAATAAAAACTGATAATGACCAAATTTTATCGATTGGCCGTTATGTTGTCAATACTGTTGGTTCTTCGTCAACGGTGATGGAATACGATACGATCGATAAAGAAAACGAAATTTTAATTACGTTACCGATGCTCTTTAAAGATCAACATTATATTGAAGCAATCAGTGAAAATATTAAAGAGCAAATGCGTACACAAATAGCAGAATCTAATGGGGATAAAAGCTATTGGGTGGAAGGTTCTGGGCTTGCAGATGAAGATTTAATGGAAGGATTTACAACAATTAAATCAGATCAGCAATTCTACATTTCGGATAAAGGGAAGCTTGTGATTTCCTTCGATAAATATGAGGTTGCACCAGGTTATATGGGTGTTGTTGAGTTTGAAATCCCAACAGATGTCTTAAAAGAAGATCTTGTTAGCATGAAATATATTCATTAATTTAGCCTAAAATTCACAAGACGAGGTATTTGACGATTAAATCATCAAATGCCTCTTTTTTTCATGAAGCTCATACCATTTTTTGCTTATAAAGCTGACTTTTTTTGTCTAAGCTAATATGTATCAATCAATGTTAGAGGGTTTTCAACATGAAAGGTGTAGGATCAATCAGTATTTTACATGTCA
Source organism: Lysinibacillus cavernae (assembly GCF_009724685.1). GTDB lineage: Bacteria > Bacillota > Bacilli > Bacillales_A > Planococcaceae > Lysinibacillus > Lysinibacillus cavernae. The sequence goes on along the minus strand of NZ_WMEF01000018.1, from coordinate 36,361 downwards.
TCTTCCTATCAATGACTGTTATTGGCTTAAAAAACCATGTAACAATTATTCCCCCACTATTGGATGTGGCCAAAAGAGATGGCTGGCTATCTGTATTGTTTGCTGGGGGTATTATTTTCTTTTGGCTATTTCTATTAGTGTATATACAAAAAAAGACGAAACAGGAACCAATTCGGGACTGGTTAAGCGAAAAAATAGGAAAAATCGGCTCTAGTATTGTTATTTATACGATTGTCATTTTTTTAATGATTATGGCAGCCTTTACGATGGTTGAAACATTACAATGGGTCAATACGACATTTTTACCGCAAACACCCGTTATCATCCTATTGTTTATCTATACCATTTTATGTATTTTACTTGTGACGACTAGCTTACAGACGATTGTAATATTGAACGTTTTTGTGTTATTCGGTGTTGTCGTATTTGGCTTTTTCGTGGCATTTACCAACTTACAGGTAAAAGACTATGATTTATTACGACCATTTTTTGAACATGGCTTACAACCTATTTTTCAAGGTATGGTATTTCCCGCATCTGGGTTTATCGAATTATTAATGCTGTTATTTTTACAGCATCAATTTAAAGATAAAATTCGTTGGTATCACTTTGTCATTATGCTGGCTATTTTGGTGGGTCTGACATTAGGGCCATTAATTGGGGCTATTACAGAATTTGGCCCAAGTGAAGCGGCTAAACAGCGTTATCCTGCCTATGAAGAATGGGGTTTAGTCACTATTGGGCGCTATATTGAGCATCTTGACTTTTTCTCCATCTACCAATGGTTAACTGGAACTTTTATTCGTGTTAGTTTCCTGTTATATATTGTGGCAGATTTATTGAAAATGACAGGTAATCCGAAGCGCATATGGCAAATGCTTGCTCCACCCTTCTTTATCCTTTGTTTACCACTAATTATGTTAAATGAAAACTTATTTTTAAAAGTAAAAGGAAATTATATTTTAACTTCCACATTTATTTTTTTCTTTGTACTATCAATTTTTTTCGTTATCGTAGCTTCCATGTCGGATAAATCTTCTAAAAAGGGGAAAACTGAAGAACATGACATGAAAAGTGGTGAATCATAATGCCTCAGCAAGAACATGCGCTAGATCTTAGTACGCTCAGAAAATTATTTCAAAAATCAGCGGATATTCAATTTCAGGAGTATACCTTTAATCAGCGGAAAGTACACTTTATTACTTGTGATGCCATGATTGATCAACAAATGCTTAATGAAGTAATTATCCAACGTGTTCAGTATTTATACGATCATTTGGATGAGATACCCTTTGAAGAGAATATTGCAAGGCATCTTCATATTCCTAGTATGGAAAAAATACAAGACAAGGAACAGCTTATAACATTTGTATATAGTGGTTTCTTGCTACTGTATTTTGATGAAGATAACCTTTTATATGCTAGTAATATAGCACAGAAGCCTAATCGCAAACCTGAAGAAACGCGTATGGAAGTTCTTATTAAAGGACCGAGAGATAACTTTATTGAGGATATACGCATCAATATCGCACTGATTCGAAAACGATTGCCGACCAATTCCTTTTGTGTAGAGAAGATGGAGCTTGGAAAGCGATCGAAAACAACTGTGGCTATTCTTTATTTTGATGACATTGTAGATATGGACATATTACATGGAATAAAAAAGCAACTGGCTGCCGTTGATACAGATATCGTTTTTAGTGGGGATTTATTAATGGAACGGGTGAATAAAAACTCCCAACTATTTCCTAAATTCGATTATACAGGGCGGCCTGATTATGCGGTCCAAGCATTAGCAAGAGGGCGATTCATTATTTTTGTAGATGGTGTTTCCTATGCCGTCGTCACACCTGTTAATCTATTTCTATTACTTAAATCAGCTGAAGACAATGAATACCCGATTGTCTTCAGTTCTCTTGAACGATTATTAAGGATATTCGGCATTCTAATCGGCCTATTACTGCCTGCATTTTGGTTAGCTTTAACTACCTATCATCAAAATCAATTACCTTTACAACTACTTGCTACTGTTGTGCAAGCAAAAGCAGGATTACCTCTCCCCTCTTCGCTTGAAATGCTACTTATGCTTCTGATGTTTGAATTGTTTCGTGAAGCAGGTCTGCGTCTGCCATCAGTGATTGGAGGAACAATCAGTGTTGTAGGTGGATTAATTATCGGGGATGCTGCTATTCGAGCAGGGGTAACGAGCCCTGAAATGATCGTTGTTATCGCCATTTCTACCATCGCATCCTTCACATTGGTGAATCAGTCACTTGTTACTTCTGTCAGCATCTTACGAATTGCCTTTATATTTGCCAGTGCCTTCTTAGGATTGTTTGGCTTCTTTGTGTCTGTATATTTGACACTACTTTACTTATGCAATATTCGAATTTATGGCTACTCTTACATGAACCTTGCGACAGATTTAAATTGGGCTACCATAAAAAAATCCATCTTGCGCTTATCACCTAAGGGCTATACGGAGCGTAATAAAGCTCTTGCTCCTCAGGATTATACACGGACATCCAAAGGTCATGAAAATAAGGAATCCTAAGAATTCAGTAAATAGCATCCCCCTGAGAAATTTTAGGGAGATGCTATTGTTTTATGTTCACTTACGTATTTAGCGCCCTTTCTTTAATACCATCTAGCACTTTTTCCCAATATAATTTCATTTCTTCCCGAACGGTCTGGTTAGAAAGATGCTCTTGATGAAAACTAATCGTTGTTTTATTACTATCTTTGGAAATAATACGCACTTGTACTGTAGACGGTTTAGACCATTCTTCTTTTTGCCAAGTCAGGCGAAGCTGCTGTAACGGTTTAACTATCCGGATTTCCCCTGTCCCTGCCTTTGAATGGTATGTTTGACCTGGTTGAAGAATAATATGAGTGACCTCCCCTAACCAGGAATTCAACCCTTCTTCTGTCGTAATAAGCGCCCAAGCTTGCTCCTGTGAAATTGGAAAAGTCCTTCTAACTCCTACTTGATAGCCAACACTTTTCGTTTGGCCAATAATTCTTTGATTGTCCATGTCTTCCCCTCCATGTTGTAACGCAATTTTGTTAGTAATTGTATTTTCTACTAATTACTAAAAAACCCCTTCCTTATTTTAAAAAAATGAGCACACAATATGGAGAATCTATTTTCCTTTACCACAAAGAAATCAACGGCTTTACTTAATTATTTGTAAATGAAAAAAGACCGTAGGCAAACTCTTATTTTTTGAGTTTGTCTACAGTCTGAGGCGTACGTATTTTATGTTAGTTCAACAAAATCCTTTTGAGTGCTGGGTTCTGTTTGTTCCTTACGAAATTGAATATGATGAAGCTTAGCAAAGATACCATTTTGAGCAACTAATTCATCATACGTGCCATCTTCTTCAATGCCGTCCGTTGTCACAACTAGCACACGATCTGCATTACGAATAGTTGCCAATCTGTGGGCAATCACTAAAGTTGTACGATTTTCAGCAAGCTCTGTTAAGGATTGCTGGATAATCATTTCTGTTTCTGTATCTAGCGCTGAAGTCGCTTCGTCTAAAATTAAGATTGGTGGGTTTTTCAGGAACATTCGAGCAATGGCTAGTCTTTGTTTTTGACCACCTGACAATTTCAAGCCTCGTTCCCCAATTTGGGTGTCATAGCCATCTGGTAGCTCTGCGATAAATGCCTCTAGATGAGCCTTTTTCGCTGCGTCTCGAATTTCAGCCTCACTAGCGTCTAATTTTCCGTAGGCAATGTTTTCTCGAATTGTCCCCGTAAATAAAAAGACGTCCTGCTGAACGATACCAATTTGAGCACGTAATGACTCCTGTGTCATATTGCGTATATCAATACCATCAATCGTAATTGCACCATTTGTGACCTCATAAAATCTAGGAATTAACGAACAAATCGTCGTTTTACCAGCGCCTGATGGTCCTACAAAGGCAATGGTTTGACCAGCGTTTACAACAAAAGATATATCACGTAAAACTTGTTTCGATGTATCATAATTAAAGTGAACATGATTGAATGAAATGTCACCATCTAAGTGCTTGATAACCTTCGCACCCTCACGATCTTGAATTTCTGGCTCCTGCTCAATTAATTCACGGAAGCGCTTAAAGCCAGCCATACCTTTCGGATAAAGCTCTAATAATGCACTAATTTTATCAATTGGCTTAATAAGAACATTTGTATACAAGACAAAACTTACAAGTTCACCATAAGATAACTTTCCATTAAAGCTTAACCACGCACCGACAACAAGCACCACTAATGTTAAGAGGCGTGTCATCATATAAATACTGGAGTGTGTTCCTGCCATAATTTTATAGGCATACAATTTAGCTGCGCGGAAAAATCCATTTTGCTCCTGAAAGCGTTTGATTTCAAAATCCTCATTTGTAAAGGATTTCACAACGCGCACACCTGATACACTATCCTCTACACGTCCATTGACATCAGCTATTTTGCCGTACATCGTTTTCCATGCATTGTTCATTTTGACATTACTAAAGGTCACAAGCCATGTTAAAAATGGCACCATAATCACTGCAATTAAAGCGAGTGTTGGGTTCACATTAAACATAATGGCAAAGGCTCCAATAAAGGTCATAATGGCAATAAATAAATCCTCTGGTCCATGATGAGCAAACTCACCAATATCAAACAAATCATTGGTAATACGGCTCATAATATGGCCTGTTTTTGTATTATCAAAGAAACGGAATGATTGCCTTTGTACATGTGTAAATAATTCCTGCCGCATATCTGTCTCAATATTAATGCCGAGTTTATGTCCTAAATAGTTGACAATAAAGTTCAATAATGTACTAATTGCATAAACAATCAGCAATAAGACACTTATTTTAACAATCATACCCCAATCGCCTGTTGGCAACAGCTCATCTATAAACCACTGAACGGCCAGTGGAAATGCAAGCTCTAAGATGGCTACAATGATTGCACTCGAAAAATCGATGACAAACAATCGTTTATGTGGTTTGTAATAGGAAAAAAATTTTCTATACATGTTTGTCTCCTTTCTAAGTTGTAAAAATTTCGCCCATCTTTTTATATTACCATTTGTGCAAACGTAACGGAAAAGTATTTTTTCTCCATAGCAGTATATTTTTATTTACTTTTATTTTGTCACATGCTATTATCTAAGTAAGAACTGAATAGCTTTTGACTTTATTGTCAAAGGGGAGTAGCTAGCAGATGCGATCGATGCATCTGATTTCACATTCGTCATTACATGGTATACTACCATCGGGTGTGATGGCATTTCTTTTCACACAGAATACGTTCTGTGCAACGAACAGTTAATTGCTTAGCAAGACCTTTGCCTATTTTTTAGGCAGAGGTCTTTTTCTTTTGCTTAAAATAGGGAAAGAATAAGGTAGCAAGCCATTCATTTCTGTTCAACAATTAAAGGAGGAAACAAATTTGGAGGCAATTTTTTTAGAATACGCATGGGTACTCGTCGTATTAATCGTACTAGAAGGTTTATTAGCAGCTGACAACGCCGTCGTAATGGCTGTTATGGTTAAGCATTTACCAAAAGGACAACAACAAAAAGCTTTATTATATGGGTTAATCGGGGCATTTGTTTTCCGCTTCGCTGCATTATTCCTTATTACAACACTCGTTAATTTCTGGCAAATCCAAGCAATTGGTGCTGCTTATCTATTGTTTATGTCGATTAAGCATATTTATGATTCACGGAAAGCATCACAAGACTCCGAAGAAATGAAAGAGCCTAAAAAGCAATCTGGCTTCTGGATGACGGTTGTAAAAGTTGAACTAGCTGATATCGCATTCGCGGTTGATTCAATTCTAGCAGCAGTTGCCATTGCCGTTACATTACCGCATATTGGTAACTTTGATGTTGGTGGCATTAACGCTGGTCAATTCGCTGTCATGTTCTTAGGTGGAATTATCGGTGTAATCATGATGCGATTCGCCGCTCGTTGGTTTGTAAAAGTACTTGATAAATTCCCTTCACTTGAAACAGCTGCCTTCCTGATCGTTGGTTGGGTTGGTGTGAAATTAGCTGTGTTAGCACTAGCACATGAGAAATTAGGAATTATTCCACATGATTTCCCACACTCCACTGTATGGAAAGCTACTTTCTGGATTGTCTTAATTGCTATCGCACTTGGTGGCTATTTAGTCGGTGTCAAAAATCAAAAAAAACTAGAACAATAATGATGAAAAAATCGCTACGACTTATGTCGAGGCGATTTTTTTCTTGTCCCCCTTTATATGTTGTTCTGTTTTTCTTTAAGATGAATCATTTTGACCCTGCCCCACTTCATCATGTGAAAATGTATAAATCTTCTAATTGAGAACGAATATCATTTATTTTTTGCATGATTTGCCATGAAAATTAAATTTTTTGTATGATGTACCCTCTTCACTGTATACTAGTAATGAAGTCATTTACTGCAAAAGGAGGAAAACTTTTATGTTATCTGAGAAACTACACACAGCACTTAACGAACAAATGAATTTTGAATTTTATTCTGCACATGCCTATATGGCAATGGCAGCCTATTGCACAGATCAAGATTATGATGGCTTCGCTAACTTCTTTTTAGTACAAGCTGAAGAAGAACGCTTCCATGCCATGAAATTTTATAATTTCTTAAGTGATATGGGCTACCGTGCAACGATTCAGGGCTTTGAAAGCCCAGGCAATCATTTCGAATCGATTTTAGATGCCTTCAAAACGGCTTTATCGCACGAAAAAGAAGTGACACGTCGCATTTATAATTTATCGGATATCGCTTTAGATGAACGTGAACACGCGACAATGGCCTTTTTAAAATGGTTCATTGACGAGCAAGTGGAAGAAGAATCTACATTCGATACATTAATTCGTAAAATCGAACGTATCGAAAGTGATTCAAACGCCGTCTTTATGCTAGATGCTGAATTAGCGGCTCGTACTTTTACACCAGATGCGGAAGCGTAAAATTTCAATAAAAAGAATCTGCGATAAAGGCAGATTCTTTTTTTGTTATTTCTATGGAAACTCTATTGGTTGGATTCCTTTCATACTGTGTAATTTGGTTTTTACTCGGTCTATAGTGGCTATATCTGCTACTATAAAATTCAGGACCTTACAATATGGAAAAAGATCAGCACTTCCACTTTAATATACCTAAGGATTAACGGATTCTAGCCTTACGAAATCCGTCGAATACATTGAATGCCGCAGATAAAATAAATATGATTAATGTACCGCTAACTATAGTTGTTTCAACTTGCTTGGCTGTCGTAGTAAATAAATCACTCATATAGATAATAAAATCTTGGTACATTAAATTCGGATTGCTTAAAATAACAATGAATACAACGGTTGCAATAAGCTCAAAAACAGTATTGAGGATTGCCATTTTTCTCGTCCATTGCCCCTTGATTAATTTGTAGAGAGCTAGCCCAACTTCGATGATGATGACAAAGATAACGATTGGCCAATAGCGAAGTAAAACATCCTGATTTAAAGCTGGAATCACGAATTCAAGTCCAGCTCTGCCGCCTTCATATACACCTAGAAGGTGATCCGCATAAAAATAAAGGGTGGCCCAAATCGCTGTCCACATTAAACTTCCAAATACTGCCCACTTTGTAATAGCCTTTTTCTTAGGAATGTAAGTGATGCTTTTTAAATCATCAGGTGTCCATTTTTGTAGACTTGCTGATAATGGCTGCTGATCCTTTCCTTTATCTGTTCGTTCTATAATGGCGAAAACGAGTGTTACCCAGAAAAAGACATGTATACCAACTTCAATTATTCTCCATATTCCTTCACCCATTATGGATAGAACAACATTTACAATAGCTTCTTCTCCACGATAACCGATAAAATTTTCGGCAATCATAGAAATGAGTGCGACCACAGAAGCAATTGGTACAATCATTTTCAATAATGAGACATATACATCAAAATAGCGTGGGCCTATGAGATGCATTGGTTGATCTCGATAACCGCTCGCTAATGCGGCTGGATTCCCTAATTTTTCAATTACCACCTTAACATCTTGCTCGTTGTAATCATTAGGCAGCATATCCTCAATCGTTGAACGCAACTCGAGTGCAATATCTGCACGGCCTTTTTCAGGAATCCTGCGAATGACCTCTTGAATATAAACCTCAATCAAATTCATCTTCCTCATCTCCTTTTAATAAACCGTAAAGTTCTTTCGAATTTTTAATCCATTCTTTTTTTAACTGCAAGTAGATTTCCAGACCATATTCACTTAAAACATAATACTTACGGGGCCTGCTCTCAGAGGTATCCCAGCTGCTCGTTACTAACTCCTGTTTTTCTAAACGACGAAGCAATGGATATAAGGTGCTTTGATCAATGTTAATGCCTGATTCCTCCAATAACTGAACAAGTGAATATCCATACTGGGGTGTTCTCAATTGACTTAAAACAGCCAATGTCAGCGTTCCTCTCCTAAGCTCTGTCGTTAATGAATTCAGTAATGTACTCATTCACCCACCTCAACTTTATATACTATATGACATACACTATATGGTTTATACTATGCATAATACACTATTGTTGTTACAATAACAATTGAAATTAACTAACCAATTAAGAAATAAAAAGATAATTAGTGCAAAGTACATAAAAACACTAGTATTCTCTTATGTATTTTTCTCTGTCAAGCTGCACCTCAGGTATCGTTAGGAGACAGAAATTTACAACGTTAAGATAATCCATAAATAAAAATCCAATTTCTCTGTAATGTAAACAAGAAATTGGGTACTCAAAATGGCCCTAAAAGGGAAAAGAGTATTGCTGTTTGTTTAAAATGTAGAAAAGAAAAATAATTTTACAAAATTATTGAAGGTTTACATAACAAAGCATGACAAATACCGTTCTCATTCTACCCTCATTTGGTAATATAAGTTATAATTGGCATTGAAAAGAATTAATAGCTTCCATAAATCAGGAGGGAAATGTTGAAAATGAAATTTAAAATCGGTGCAACTTTTATTCTATGTCTATTACTACTATTGCTTACTTCCTGCACACAAACTGAAAAAGGTGAGAACCAACTTCATGAGAAAGAGCAAATAACAGATGACAAAGAGATGGTGTTTTCATTCGAGCACCCTCAAACTAAACAAAAATACAAAATTATTCATGCCAATCAACTGTTTTATCCTTTTATTGAAAAGGTCAGAGATAATTCAAATCTTTCAACCTCGGAAATCTTGGAACTGTATAATAAAGAAATCATTCAACCGATATACCAGGACTGTTTTGAAAATGGAGAATACATTCATATGGCAGAAACCCTTCTAAATACGGTTCCTAAAGAGTTAACAGAAATACAAGTGGTAAGTGAAAAAATGGAGACTCGTAAAGCAGAAATCAATCAACTCATTCAAGAATCTCTGTTGAAATCCGCAGACCTCTTACCCTCTCAAAGTGATGTAGCGGTTTGCGTATTCCCTTCCTACGCCAATAATAGGACGCCATTCGCAGTTGGGGCGGGCAAAATTATCCTCCCGCTTAATCTAAATGTTTTGGATGATAGTTTAAAGTTAACCGTTGCCCACGAATACCATCACAGCGTATGGGCAGAGAAGTATGCTAGTAAATATGACGGGGCTTCGGTTTTGGATAATATAGTCTTTGAAGGTAAAGCGGTCATGTTTGAAGAGTCCGTTTATCCCGACATCGGCTATATACCAATGGATTTGAACTACAACAAGGTGTTATGGTCTAAAGTTGAACCTGATTTAAATAAGTACGACTCGAATCGTACTTCAGAGGTTTTATACGGTGGAAAAGGGTTGCCGAAAAATTACGGTTACAGTGAAGGCTACAAGATGATTAGATCCTATCTTGACTTGAATCCTGATAAAACTCCAGAGGATTGGACTGCTTTAAGTGCACAAGAAATTTTTGAAGAAGGAAAATACGTGGAACACTATAAATAACACCCCGTGTCTGAGTTTAATGGGTTCCTCTTTTTGAAGAGAAAAAAGATAAAAATATTGTAAATAGTATACTAAATCGAGATATATTAAAAAAAGGATAGGTAAGCAGTGAGAATTCCTGCTATACCTATCCTTTTTTTACTTAAAACTTCGTGCGTTAAATTAATAATTTAATCATAATTATTTTATATCAGAGTGTTTCTAAAATTTCTTTTGCGATTTCATCAAGTTCTTCTGCGATCTCATTTTGTGTGGGGGTTTCGGCCACCCTTGTTAAATACTCTTTCAATTGAACTTTTGACTCTACCGGCAAACGGATAACCAAAAATTGCAGAATAAACTATTTCCAGTTATCGTCATCTGAACATAAAACATCTTGTACATGAGGAACAATTTCCTTGGGGAACGTTAATAAAATCTCCAATATGCCAGGTGCAACTGGCCAGTTCATATCCTGAATGAATACGAGGAGGCTAGGCAATAAAGGCACTACTATATAGCTATCTAGTTTTTTGATTTTTTCAACTTTATCAACATCATATATATTTCTTGGGAGGAAGTCTTCAAACTTATCCAATTTAGCACTCCTTTCGTTTTAATACAGGGCTACCTATTTATTATGTCAATCCTTATTGTACTAAAAGGCTCCGTAAATTGAAGTATATATGGACCCAAAGCTTATTTGGTTTCATTTTTTCTTAACGTTGACAAAAAGGACAAAACATATTATTCCTATTAATATGTTTTGTCCCTTTATTTATATTTTTTAAGCTCTTAATCATAAAAGCAATGTTTCTCTTTTTCTTATGGTTCCTGAACCTCGCCATCGTAGGCAGCTTGATAAATTTTATAAATATCTTCACGCTCTAGTGGCATTGGGCTACGCGCTAAAATTCGTGTTTGCTTTGTAGCGTCCTCTGTTAATTGTTCTAGTGCAGATGCTGGTATACCGAATCCTTGTAAAGTTGAAGGAATTTGAACATCTTTTATCAGTTGGTGTAAAGCTTCTACACATTTATAGGAAGCCTCTTGTTGTGATAAGTACATGGATGATAGGCCCATCGCATCGACAATATCTTTCATGCGCTTCTCACAGCTTTGACGAATATAACCCATGACATACGGTAACAGTACTGCATTAGAATCACCGTGGGCAATATGGAATTGGCCACCAAGTGGATAGGCTAAAGCATGGACGCCCGCTACACCTGCATTGAAAAAGGCCAAACCTGCTAAATAGCTACCATAACTCATATCTGTTCGAGCTTGCTTGTTTTGCCCATCATGGACAGCTGTTCGAATTGAATGACTGATTAATCGAATGGCTTGTAGTGCAAGGGCATCTGTTACTTCATTAGCATTCACAGATACATAGGCTTCGATAGCATGTGTCAAGGCATCGACACCTGTAGCTGCCGTCACCTTTGGTGGTAAAGAAATCGTAAGGGCAGGGTCCACAATTGCTACATCCGCTAATAAATAATCATGTGTCACGACATCTTTCGTCGTATCGAGTGACAGGACAGAGATATTCGTTACTTCCGAGCCTGTCCCAGAAGTCGTCGGGATTAAGATTTTAGGTAGACCTTTATTGTCTACTGTTTTTGTTCCTGTTAAGTTTAAATAATCTGCTACTTTTCCCTCATGTGTTGCTAACACAGCAGCAAGCTTTGCTAAATCTAGCGCACTGCCTCCACCTACACCAATCACTAAATCAAATGAATGATGACGTGTATAAGCTACAAGTCTTTCGCCAATTGCGAGTGCGGGTTCTGGTGCAATATCAGTATAAATGGTTGTTGAATAGCCTTTTTCGAACAAAGGTTTTTCAACATGATCTGTTAAACCTATTTCTTTTAATAATGGATCTGTCACGATCAAAATATTGCGAGCGTTAAACTTCTCTACCTCTAGCATGAGCTGACTCAAACTACCCCAGCCGGTATAGCTTGTAGGTGTAAAGGTTAATTTATGCATGACTTCTCTACTCCTATCTATTCATAATAGCCTTCCGTCGATTTTCTAAACGATTTGAATTGTACAGGATCATGACCAAACCATACTTGTGAATTTGTTTCATTTGCTAGTCTTCGAATCCGTTCAACAGTAGTATTATAGCCTACAGAATCATAGATAATGCCAGGTGGCTTGACAGGAGGGCCAAAGCTTTCTGCCGTGTAAATGGCATCTGAGGCTAAAATGATGCCTCCTGTATCTGGCATCTGAATATGCAAACCTAACATACCCCAAGCATGGCCACTACCAAAATTCAATACTTGTATCCCTTCTGCTAGCTTCACTTGATCCTCGCCACGCTTGATTAAGCGCCATTGTAGATTGTTTTTAATCCACATATCAATGTCACCCCAAACATAAGCACCGTCTTTCACGTTTCTAGCATATGTTTGTAATGTTCCATTAAACTCGTCTTCCTGTACAATAATCGTCGCATTTGTAAATAATTCTAAGCAGCCTGCATGGTCGAGATGCAAATGGGAAGCAACTACATATTTGATATCCTCGGGACGAACGTTTAATTCTTCTAACCGGTGATGTAAATAGCATTCTTCTGGCATATTAATAGGGAACGCTTTTTGCGTAAATTCACCCCATCGTCCTTCTGGTCCCATCGAGTTTGGGTTACATGCTGTATCAAATAGAATTTTGCCCTCTGGATGGTCAATCAGCACTGTATAAACTGGGAACTCCACAAATTCATTTGGTTGGTTTGGATGATCGATGGTTGCTGGATTATGCATCGCAATCATATAGTTTTTATCCATTCGCATCGTACCATTGTCCATCACATACAATTTTGGGTGTTGTTTGATTGTTTTCATTTTTCCCATCTCCATTCGTGATTATTGGTTATTCCAAATGACTAACTTCATTTCCGTCATTTCTTCAATCGCATATTTAATGCCCTCACGACCAGTGCCACTTTCCTTCACTCCACCGTACGGCATATGATCTACCCGATAAGTAGGTACATCATTAATAATGACACCGCCAACTTGTAATGCTTTCGTAGCTTGAAATGCAGTCTGAATAGAAGGAGTGAAAATACCAGCCTGTAAGCCGTAGTGGGAATCATTAATAGCTGCTATTGCATCCTCCATCGAAGAAACTGTATTGACCGTGACGACAGGTGCAAAAATTTCCTCACAGGACACACGACTTTGTGGTTGAACATTGTATAAAACAGTCGGCAATAAAACATGGTTGTCTATGTGGCCACCAGTAATCACTTGTGCCCCTTCAGAGACTGCCTCTTCAATCCATTCTTGGGCACGTTGTTGTTCAGTATGTGAAATCATCGTCGCTAGATCCGTCTTGCTATCCATTGGATCACCAATTGTAAGCTGTTCTATTTTTTCTTTAAACAGCGTTAAAAATTCGTGTATCATTCTCTCCATTACATAAATACGCTGTAAGGAAATACAAACTTGGCCTTGATTTGAAAAAGCCCCCATGACAATACGATCCATAATGCGATCGAGCTGGACCCCTTCATCAATAATTACACCGGCATTGGAACCTAATTCTAAGGTAACTTTCTTCAATCCAGCTCGATTACGTAAGGAAATCCCTACCGCAGGACTTCCTGTAAACGTAATCATTTTAACGTTTGGATGGGCTAAAAATACATCGCCTACTAATTTCCCCTGTCCAGTAACAAGATTAAAGGCACCTGCTGGTAAATTGGTTTGGGTCAATAACTTGGCTAGAAAATGAGCTGACAATGCCGTTTGCGTGGCAGGTTTTAGAACAATTGTATTGCCTGCTGCTAATGCTGGGCCTACTTTATGTGCCACTAGGTTTTGCGGAAAGTTAAATGGTGTAATCGCTGCTATAACGCCGATTGGTTCACGTATCGTATAAGCAAATCGTCCCTCTCCATTTATCGATGCATCCATTGGAATCATTTCACCCGTTAGTCGCTTCGCTTCTTCTGCAGCAAATTTATACGTTTCAATTGTGCGATCAATTTCAGCGTAGGCATACTTTAATGGCTTTGCTGATTCCAATGAAATAATATTTGCCGCTTCTTCCCGATTCTCTGCAAATAGCGTGGATAACTGCTCCAATATCTCTGCGCGTTGAAAAGCGGTTAAAGCAGCCATTTTTGGTGCTGCTGCATGTGCACTTGCAATTGCCTCCTGTACATCTTGTTCAGTGGCCATTGCAAATTGTGCAATCGCCTCTTGTGAATAGGGAGCTTGAACCTCTATCCATTCAGCTGTCATTTTCCACTCCCCATTAATCCATAAGCCCCTTTTCAAGACTTGTTTCACTCCTTCCTCCCAATGGTTACGTATTCATTTCAGAAAATAAAGAAATGAATACGTAACCATTTTGGTGTAAAAAATAAACTGATATTAAATCAGTTCATTTTTACACGTTGTATTTCTTGGGAAAAGTTTAACAGACTCTGTTTGCTGGATGCAAGTACTTTTTTTCTCCATGACCTCAAATAATTTTTTAATGGCAATAAAACCTAAGTTTTCTTCTGAGGTTAAACCTACTGTAGTTAAAGCAATAGAATGATGTTTACTGAGCTCGACATTATCAATGCCAATGACATTAAAATCTTTAGGAACTTGGAATCCTCGCTCTAAACAAAGATTCAATATTTCGATGGCAATTGCATCCGTAGCTGCACAAATAGCAGTAGGTCTTATGTCGAGTTTTAATAGCTCATCAAAGGCGCGTTCAATATCCTTTTTATTCGTATTAGTTATAAAAGTAGGTATTGATTTGGCATCTATTCCATGATTTTTTACTGCCTTTTTAAACCCCTGATAGCGCCCATCAAATGTACTCATTTGATGGGGACCACCAATCCAGCATATTGATTGATGCCCTAATGATAGGACATGGTTAGCTGCTATATAGCCAGCATTCACATTATCAATTTCAACAAAATGTCTATTTTCTTGATGCTTACGATTAAACATAATAAATGGGATTCCCCGTTTTTCTAGTTTAAAAAACAAATCATCTTGAAATAGCATGGAAGATAAAATAATCGCATCTGCCTTCGTCTCTAAAACCGCATTGTAAATGGAATCTAAATTATCTTCAGTACCAAAATAGACATTCACTTTATAGCCTCGTGAATTGACATAATTAACGATTGCAGTTGTTGTATCAACAAAAAAAGGATTGTGTAATGGCCCTGAAATCAGTGTGATAATGCCTGTTTTTTTCTGAACAAGCGATCTTGCAATATCATTTGGTATATAGTTTAATTCCTCAATCGCCTTCATCACTTTTTCAATTGTTTTTGGCTTTACAAATTCTGGCGTATTCAACACTCTAGACACGGTTGTTTGAGATACGCCAGCATGCTTTGCCACATCTTTGGAAGATACCAAAAAAACCACCCATTTCATCATTGTAAAGCTATATTATACCATTGATAGCACAATGGTAATAGTGATGACCAATCGTTGATTTAGCCCTTTCGTTCATAGGGTTTTGCTGCTTCACTAGCTTTAAAGTTGTAGACGGGTTTAATGGTTTTTACAATATCCACTGTTTCCCCAATAGCAGATGTAATTTCTTCCATCGGCTTATAAGCCATTGGCGCTTCATCTAATGTTTCTTCATTCACTGATGTTGTCCAAATCCCTTGCATCATGTCTTTAAAATCTTCCATATTCAACGCCTTTTTTGCAGCACGGCGCGAAAACATACGTCCCGCTCCATGTGGCGCGGAATTATTCCATTCCTCATTGCCCTTCCCTATACAAATAAGTGACCCATCTCGCATATTCATTGGAATGACAAGTTTTTCCCCTTTGTTTGCACGGACTGCCCCTTTACGAAGCGTCATCGTTTCTGTATCAATATAGTTGTGAATCGTATCAAAAGTATCAATAAAATGCCAATCCATATGATGAGCAATCGTTTGTGCAATTGTCCAACGATTCATGCGTGCAAACTGTTGTGCAATCTTCATATCGTGAATATAATCATGGAAATATTCACCTTCTAAATAGGCTAAGTCTTTCGGAACAACGGGATTTTGTGCTTTATAGGCTTGAATCATTGTTTGGATTTCTTGTTCCCGTCCCTGTTGTTTAAGCTCTTCTATTTTTTCAGCTATATCTTGTCGACGCAAACTCTCATATGCTCTTTTTTGGTGCCAATTGGCTACCTTCGCCCCTACATAACGTGATCCTGTATGAATAAGTAAATAGTGCTGATCCTCTTCATCTTTGGCAAGCTCGATAAAATGATTGCCTCCCCCAAGGGTACCTAATGATAAATTGGTATAGTCATCTTTCAAACCGATTGCTCGAAATTGTTTGCCCTCAAACTCCAAAAAATGACGCTCTGGCAATACTTCCTTATGAATTTCTTGTCCACTTGGTACATGTGTGCGGATGATGTGGTCAAGCTTTCCAAAATCAACTGTCGATGCATCTAATTGTGCAACAAATACACCACATCCTACATCCACTCCGACAAGATTTGGTACAACACAATCCTGTAGTTGAATGGTCGTGCCAATAACACAACCTTTGCCTGCATGATAATCTGGCATGATCCTTACTTTTGTACCTGCCATAAAGGCCTGATTTGTCAATTCTTGAATTTGGTCGATAGCCGATTGCAATGCTGTTTGAGCATATATTCTGGCGTCCGTATAACGTCCTTTAATGTCAATCACATGAATCCCTCCTTACTAATTATACGTAAAAATGGAATGATATGTTTCAAATAATATAGAAAACGCTCTAAAAGGATATACCCTTTAGAACGTCTTGAAAAAGCCTATTCCTCATATTGTATTGCTAATTTTTTTGGTATTTCAGGTATATCATTTGATTTTACATCTTCTTCTTTTAAGCTAAGCATTTGGAGCGCGTACTTTTCTTGCACATCAAAAGGTATTGCAATACTTTCCATTTTATTATTCATTTGACTACGTGCAAGTAAGCCATTGTTCGATAAATCGATAGCCAGAATCGCCTGAATCGTTTCTTCAAGCATATCAAGATCCTTCATTTTCAGTGGCATTTGTTCATTCATTAAAAATGGCTGAAGATGCTCTTTGATATAACCCTGCGCTTCAATTAAACATGAAAATTCATTTAGTTTTTCAGCGTAGCGTTTTAATTGGCGCTTCTCTTTCGCACGTTGTTGATTTAACTCCTGTACTTTTTGTTCAATACGACTCATGCGATCTTTCACTAAATGAACTAAATAGGGTTGTATGCCTTGAATCGCTTGTAACATTGCGGCCTCAGCTTGCTGTACTTTATCATATTGAGCGACACAAACCACTTGCTGTTCATTTAATTTTTTGACACGCTCCTTGAAAAATTCATTTTGTGTATGCTGTCCAAAAATAGCTTTCATAAGACCTTTACCATGAATTTTTTTATGCTGCGCATCTAAGCGTTCATATTCACGTGAATACTCGCTATGCATGTTGCGGTATTCACGTAACATTTGTTGATAGTTAACAGCGATATCAGTAAACTCTTCCACCTTGTCATCTTGTAAATAATCATGTTGTGAGATGGTTTGTAATAACTGATACAGTGTTTGAACTTGTTTAAATGTATTCGCCACCTGTTCGAACTCTTGCTCATATTCTGTCACAATTGCTAAGTCACGTTGATAGCGAGAAAATTCATATTGGGTATCACCAGCATATTTTTCTATATTCTTGACAGCAGATTGAAATGGATCACGTTGTGGAATTACAGTTAATTCGAAGCGGAATCGTTCAAGCCATTGTAAGAAGCGAATTAAGATGGCATACGTTTTTTTATCACTATTTTCAGCAACACGTTCTATGTGAGCAATTAAATGATCGTACTGGCTTTTGTGCCATAGCTCATGGTTGTCTGTTTGTTTGGCTTGTAGTGCATTTGTTGCAGATATAGCTATAAAATCACTCATTAAATGGCCAATACGTTGTTGTTCTGAGGTAATAAATGCCGCAGCATTGTCAACGGCATCTATGCCGTTAATGACACATAGAGGTTCAACCCCTTTATTTTTTAACGCGTCAATTAATAATAGTTCAGCATCAATCGCCTTAGAGCCAGCTCGTAACACCCAGAAAATTTCATCGACACGATTCATTATAGCTTCTGAGAAATAGGCCATTTCTCCCCCGCCTGCTTCTAGTGAAACAGAGTCAATAATTGTCACAGATTTTAATAAATCATTTTTCAAATAGACTTCAAGATAATCTAAATGTTCACGTAAAATCTGGGAGGCAAATGTATCACCAGTTGTGAGTAGCTCTAATTTACTGATATCAAATATGGCCACAACGCCATCTAAAAAATAGGCTTTAATCTCTTCTTGTTCGCCGTATCGTATAAATGTATTAACACTTGTTGGATGCTGATCATTTACTGATAAAATTTCACGTCCAAGGAGGCCATTGACAAGGGTGGTTTTTCCCACGCGCTCTTTTCCGACAATTAAAATCATCGTCTGGTTATTGGCGTCTTGAATAATGCGATTTAAATGTTTCGCAGTATCTTTCACATATGTATTTTGGACAATGATGCCATACAAATGTCGCAATTGATCAACAAATTGTGGCAAAATATTATTCGCTGAGGTTGTATATTCGATTGGCGTGTTGTCAATGTTGGTCATCCTCAAAAACCTCTTTTCGTATGTAACTATAAAACCATTATAAATGAAACTATGGCTTTACTAATACATGGATTGATGAAAAAAGGACAATATACTTATGCTTGTATATAGTAAATAGGCATTCATCCTTACGACTATTCGATGTTGCCTCACATATGATTGGTTACTCATACTAAAAGGAATAGCTCAATCTATGAGTTACTCTAAATTTGGATAGAAGTAGTAAGCTTTATCATTCTACTCACCTATGTTTTTCGAGTATAATGACCTTTCTCCTTAGTGTTATTCTATTCCTCCAATCCAGCCATACGTGCGTAAATGGCTCCAAGCGTGGGCATTCCACCTTGAGCACTAAATTTTTCTACAGACAACGATGCAGCAATATTGGCAAAGTATACGGCCTCATCCAACGATTGCCCTTCTACTAAAGCATAGGCTAATGCACCATTAAACGTATCTCCAGCGCCAGTTGTATCCACGGCAGTCGTCATATAGCCTGGTACATGGATAGGATAGGAGCCATCATAATAACGTGCACCCTCACTACCAAGTGTAATAATTAATTTATTAGGATACTTTTCTAAAGTTTGCTCAAATGGCTCATTAAAAATTTCCGCACATTCCGTTTCATTTGGCGTTAAATAAGTGACATCCTCCATCCACTGTACGTCAAAATTTGCTGCTGGGGCAGGGTTTAACAAGACAGGAACACCCGCTTCTTTACATAGACGAATGGCATAGCTTGTCGTCTCTTTTGGAATTTCAAGTTGAATGATCACCATTTGACTTTTTTGTATCAAGTCCTTCGATGCTTCAAGATGTGCAGGTGCTAATTCATAGTTTGCACCTGGCACCACAACAATCCGATTATCCTGATTGTAGACAAGAATATTAGCAATTCCTGTAGGAGCAGAAGGACTACTTACGATGACATCGGTCAGTATATGCTCTTGCTGTAAAACGGCTCGTAACGTTTCACCAAAACTGTCTTTACCTACACAGCCAATCATCGCCACCTCACTGCCAAGACGAGCTGCAGCTACTGCTTGATTAGCCCCTTTTCCTCCAGGAACTGTTTGAAATGCATGACCAAGTATGGTTTCTCCTTGCTTTGGAAAAGCATTCATTTGTACAACTAAATCCATATTTAAGCTTCCTATAACTGTAATCATTGGTTTCCCTACCTTTCTTCTAAATTCTATTTTAATGGAGAAAAAAGGACAAGGACAGGAGGTTTTCATACCCTTTTTACAGTTTTCCTAATAACCCTTTTCTAGCCTCTAATTCAATTTTGTTATCGCAATCTTCGCAGGAGAATTTTCCTTTCATATTTCTTTTAAATAAGGTATATTTTTTTGTTCCTTCAACAACTTCAAACGTCTTTTTGCAAAAAATACAGGAAATGGAATAAGTAATCATCTATCTTCTCCTTTCAGTTAACTTGCTTAACATCTACTTTCACATTATCAAAATATTCCACTTATTAACAATATATATATTTTGAATATTCTCATTTAAATTACTTTCATTCACATTCTATACATATTTTCTGTAATTAATAATTGAAACAAAAAGACTGAAGACAACATCAAGTTTGTCCTCAGTCTTCCAATTTTAATAAGCTACTCGCTTCGCCTCATATGCGGCAATATGGTCTTCATATTTAAAGGTTAAGGCGATTTCATCCCAACCATTTAACAACGTTTCCTTGTAATACGGATCAATCGTGAATTGATAGACTATACCATCTTCCCCTGTTACTGTTTGCTCTGCAAGATTTACTGCCATTTTATAAGGCTTTGCTAAACCCTTGGCAAGAATGTCATCACATTCTGCTTCTGTCAGCTTAATGGGTAAAATACCGTTTTTAAAGCAGTTATTATGGAAGATATCTGCAAATGAAGGCGCAATCACAACATTAAAACCGTAATCTAAAATGGCCCATGGTGCGTGTTCACGAGACGAGCCACAACCGAAATTATCTTGTGCCACTAGTATTTTAGATTTTTTAAACTCAGGCTTATTTAACACAAAGTCTTTTATTTCATTGCCTTGTGCATCAAAACGCCAGTGATAAAATAGAAACTGTCCAAACCCTGTGCGCTCAATACGTTTTAAAAATTCTTTTGAAATAATTTGATCTGTATCAACATTTTTACGATTAAGTGGTGTGATAACACTATTTACAATATTAATTGGTTCCATTTTCAATCATCCCTTCCGTGTAAAACGGGCTTACACAGTTTCCTTCACAAATTCACGTACATCCACAAAGTGACCAGCAATCGCAGCTGCGGCAGCCATTGGTGGAGAAACTAAATGTGTACGAGATCCAGCGCCTTGACGTCCTTCAAAGTTGCGGTTGGATGTAGAGGCACAGCGCTCACCAGCAGGTACGACATCATCATTCATTGCTAAACACATTGAGCACCCCGACTCTCGCCATTCAAAGCCTGCAGCGATAAAGATTTTATCCAAGCCTTCTGCCTCTGCTTGCTTTTTCGTCGTATGTGAACCTGGTACAACAATTGCTGTGACATTGTCATTCACCTTACGTCCTTTGATGACACTTGCAGCTGCACGTAAATCACTAATTCGTGAGTTTGTACAGGAGCCAATAAATACATGCTGGATGTCAATGGATGTTAATGGTTGCCCTTCCTCTAAGCCCATATAGGATAGTGCTTTTTGAAGTGCTGCCTTATCGGATTCATCCTCATAATCTGCTTGTGTTGGAACATATCCAGAAACACCCGTACCCATCGATGGGTTTGTACCCCATGTAATGATTGGTTCAATTTCTTCTGCTTTTATTATACGAACCGTATCGTACGTAGCATCCTCGTCAGAAGCTAGACTTAACCAATAAGCGACTGCTTCCTCCAATTGATCTCCCTGTGGTGCATATTTACGACCACGAATATAGTCTACCGTTGTTTGGTCAGGAGAAATCAGCCCTGCTTTCGCTCCTGCTTCAATCGACATATTACAAATCGTCATACGCTCTTCCATAGATAGCTTGTGGATAGCCTCTCCAGTGAACTCCACAATATATCCTGTACCAACGCCAATTCCGAACTTAGCAATGATGGCTAAAATAATATCCTTTGCTGCTACACCAACTGGTAGCTCACCTTCTACACGAATTTCCATCGTCCTTGGTTTGTTTTGCCATAACGTTTGTGTCGATAATACATGCTCCACCTCTGATGTGCCAATACCGAAGGCAATCGCACCAAAGGCACCGTGAGTCGATGTATGAGAGTCACCACAAACAATGGTTTTACCAGGCTGTGTTAAACCTAGCTCTGGTCCAATAACGTGTACAATCCCTTGGTCAGGGTGCCCCATGCCTGCTAACTCAACACCAAATTCCTCAGCATTTTTAGCTAATGTTTCGATTTGATTGCGTGCAATGGGATCATGAATAGTCGGTAAATTTTTCGTCGGTACGTTATGATCCATTGTCGCAAAGCTTAAATCAGGACGACGCACTTTACGTCCGTTTATGCGAAGCCCTTCAAAAGCTTGCGGAGATGTTACTTCATGAATTAAATGAAGATCAATATATAACAGGTCCGGTTTGCCCTCTTCCTGATAAACAACGTGTTTATCCCAAATCTTTTCAATTATATTTTTGCCCATTGTCTTCACCTATTTCTTTAAATATATGTTGTCATGATACTTTGTGAAACAAAACTAGTATCAATTTCATTAATCACTTTATCTGTCCATTCATTTGTTGATAACGTACGACTGCCGACACGAGCAAGATCTGCTGTAAAGTATCCATCATCAAATACTGCACTTACAGCACGTTCAATTTCTGCCGCCTCCTCTTTCAGACCAAATGAATATTGTAGCATCATGGCCACAGAAAGAATGGTTGCTGCAGGGTTTGCGACTCCTTGCCCTGCAATTTCAGGTGCTGAACCATGTACTGGCTCATATAAGCCAAAATTATCACCGCGAATAGACGCTGATGGTAATACACCTAGAGAACCAGTAATGACAGATGCTTCATCACTTAAAATATCCCCAAACATATTTTCCGTTACCACGACATCATAGTGTCCTGGATTTGTAATAAGTTTCATCGCTACGGAGTCAACTAGGTTATGTTCTACTAAAACATCTGGATACTCTTTTTTCTTTGCTTCTACGACTTCACGCCATAAACGACTTGTTTCAAGAACGTTCGCCTTATCAACAGAGCATAATTTGCCTCCACGTAAACGTGCCAGTTCAAAGGCATTTTCAACGATACGTTCCACTTCTGCTTTTGAGTAAACAGTTGTATCAATTGCGCCATTTTCAGTACGCATACGTGGTTCCCCGAAGTATACGCCACCTGTTAGTTCACGAACAATCATTAAATCAACGTTTTCAGCAACTTCACGCTTTAAAGGTGAAGCATCTAGTAAACTCGGGAACGCCTTTACTGGACGTAGATTTGCAAATAAATCGAAGTGTTTGCGAATTCGCAATAACCCTTTTTCTGGGCGTAATTCAGGTGGATTTTGATCCCACTTAGGACCACCAACAGCTCCTAATAAAATCGCATCACCATTTTCACACATCTCGATTGTTTCATCTGGTAGTGGGTTATTGTGCTGGTCGATGGCTGCACCACCAATTGTTGCATATCCTAAATGAAATGTATGATTAAATCGTTTACCAATCACTTGTAATACACGTACTGCAGAAGCAACAACCTCTGGGCCAATTCCGTCACCAGGAAGTACTGTAATTTTTTTCTCCATCGTCAAAACACCTTTCTTTGGATAGCGCATGCGCTAATTTAGTAAAGACGCTCACCTACCTATTATTTAGGTGAGCATCATTTTTGTTGATTGATACAATACACCATGACATCATTGCATCCGACTTGTGAATGGTACCTCACACAATTTACTACCTCTAAAATCTATACAGGCTGTGCGCGAAGGCTCGCTTTTATTAAATGACGGTTAATGGCATTTAAATAAGCTTTTGCTGATGCTTCTAAAACATCTTGGGAGGAGTTGCGGCCCGTTGTCGATACATCATCATAGCGAATATTAATAACCGCTTCACCAAGTGCATCTCGACCTTTGCCTACCGATGACACTCGGTAATCAATCACATGAACGGCTCCAGGTACAAGCTGCTCTAACGTATTAAAAATAGCTTCTACTGAACCTGAACCAGTAGCAACAACCGTTTTCTCTAGCCTCTCTGGTGTAAGCACAATCGCTGTGGCAGTAGGAATATTTTCCGTACCATATTGCACCTGTACCATTTTCAAATCAAAGAGTGGTACATCTTCTATTTGAACTTGTTGTTCTGTGAGAAGGGTTAGTAAATCTTCCTCTGTAATCTCTTTTTTACGATCAGCCAATTTTTTAAATTCCACAAACGCTTTGTTTAGCTTTTCTTCAGAAAGATGGAAGCCCATTGTTTCTGCACGATCACGGAAGGCTGCACGCCCTGAATGTTTGCCAAGTACTAATGGAATTTCTCCCTCACCGATTAGCGCAGGGGAAATAATTTCATAGGTTTCTGGATTTTTTAAGACACCATCTTGATGGATACCTGATTCGTGGGCAAATGCATTTTTCCCAACAATCGCTTTATTTGGCTGAATCACAACGTTTGTCAATTTACTGACTAATTGAGACGTACGTTTAATCTCTTGCAACTGTATGCCAGTTTCCACATGGTAAAGATCCTTACGAATGTGAAGCGCCACGGCGATTTCTTCAAGCGCCACATTACCTGCACGCTCTCCGATACCATTGATTGTTCCTTCTACTTGTGCGGCACCATTTTCAATCGCGGCAATGGTATTGGCCGTTGCCATCCCTAAATCATTGTGGCAATGTGCGGAGAATTTTACTTTTTCAGCACCTTTTACGTTTTCCAGTAGGAACTTAAATAATGCGCCATATTCTTCCGGAGACGCATAGCCTACAGTGTCAGGAACGTTAATCGTTGTAGCACCAGCGGCAACTACCTCATTCATAATTCGTACTAAAAATTCATGATCGGAACGAAATGCATCTTCCGCAGACCACTGTACTAGTGGAAAGAACTTTTTAGCATATTTAACGGCCTCAACCGCTTGCTCAACCACTTGATCTGGCGTTTTTTTCAACTTGTATTCCATATGAATAGGTGACGTTGCTAAAAAAATATGAATATGGGGCTGTTGTGCCACTTTAATGGCTTCCCAAGTAGTATCAATATCTTTTTGGATACAGCGAGCTAGACCTGTTACAATGGAATTTTTCACGGTTCCTGCAATGCGATGGACTGCATCAAAGTCACCGGGTGACGAAGCAGGAAAACCTGCTTCAATAATCGTCACTCCAAGGCGCTCCAACTGTTTGGCTATTTCAATCTTTTCTGCAGTGTTTAAATTAATACCAGCAGATTGTTCACCATCGCGAAGTGTTGTATCGAAAATATCAATTTTTCGCACTTGTAGCCACTTCTCTCACAACTTTTTCTTTACCTTCGTTGATGAATGGCATCATAGCACGTAATTTTGAGCCCACTTCTTCTATTTGATGGTTTGCACCAGCCTCTTTGAATTTTGTATATTCTGGACGACCGTTTTCATTTTCTTGAATCCAACGACGAGCAAATGTGCCATCTTGGATATCTGTTAACACGTCTTTCATACGAGCTTTTACAGACTCATCGATAATGCGTGGTCCTGCAACATAATCTCCCCACTCAGCTGTATCTGATACAGAGTAGCGCATAGTTGCCATACCACCTTCAAACATTAGGTCAACAATTAATTTAAGCTCATGAAGTGTTTCAAAGTATGCTAATTCTGGTTGGTAGCCAGCTTCTACTAAAGTCTCGAATCCTGCTTTTACGAGCTGAGTGGCACCGCCACAAAGTACTGCTTGTTCACCGAATAGATCTGTTTCTGTCTCTTCTTTAAATGAAGTTTCAAGAAGTCCACCACGTGCAGCACCGATACCTTTACCATACGCAAGTGCTAAATCTTTTGCTTGACCTGTTGCATCTTGATGGATTGCAAATAGACCCGGTACGCCAGCACCTTCTTGGAATTGACGTCGAACTAAATGTCCTGGTCCTTTTGGTGCTACTAAAAATACGTCAACATCTGCTGGTGGCGTAATTTGACCAAAATGAATATTGAAGCCATGAGCAAACATTAGTGCTTTCCCTGCTTGTAGATATGGAGCAATTTCTGCTTCATAGACAGCTTTTTGGCGCTCATCTGGTAGTAAAATTTGGATCACATCTGCCTCTTGTGCTGCCTCAGCCACTGTTTTCACTTCAACTCCATCTGCTTTTGCAGCATCGAAAGATCCACCTGGACGAACCCCTACTACTACATCGAAGCCTGATTCTTTAAGGTTTAATGCATGTGCATGACCTTGTGAGCCGTAACCGATGATTGCGATTTTCTTTCCTTTTAGTACTTCCTCATTGATATTTTGTTCATAGTACATTGTAGCCATAGTTTGTTTCCTCCTAGAGTTTGGTTTGTTTTTCATAACTTTAGATACTTACTAATTCATTAGAACTTGTATCCAAAGCTATTAATTTTATATGCAAACTATTTTAAAATAGAGAGCTGTGGGTTTGAGATTTTTTGTGTTTCACGAACAGATGCAGTTGCTCCTGTACGGGTTAGTTCCTTAATCCCGTATGGTCGAATGAGTTCGATGAAGGCATCGATTTTTTCCGGATGCCCTACTACTTGATACGTCACAACGTTTTTGGCCGTATCAATAATTTGTGCACGGAATGGTTCGACAATTGAATTCATTTCCAAGCGTAAATTTGGCGGTGAAATCACCTTTACTAGTGCTAGTTCTCGCAGGACAATTGATTTGTCTGTAATGTCATTGACCTTTAACACGTCAATTTGCTTGGATAATTGCTTCACGAGCTGCTCGATTTTGCGCTCATCCTCAACGTTGACCACAAACGTCATTTTCGAAAAATTGGGTTGCTCAGTATGACCCACTGTAATGGATTCAATATTGAACTGACGCTTCATCAATAAACCTGTTAATCGGTTTAATACACCACTTTGGTTAATCACAGTTACGGTAATTACTCGTTTCAATTCTTTTTCACCCCAATCATTTCATGTAAGCCTTTGCCTGGTGCTACCATTGGGTAAACACATTCAAGCTGTCTCACTCGACAATCAATTAACACTGGCTCATCAGAAAGTAGTGCTTCACGGAAAATATCCTCCGCTTCATCAATTGTGTTAATACGATAGCCTTTAATGTTATAGGCATCTGCTAATTTAACAAAATCTGGTTGGATCGGCATAAGCGATGATGAATAACGCTCTTCATAGAATGTTTGTTGCCATTGACGCACCATGCCAAGACAGCTATTATTCAAAATTACTATTTTTACTGGTAAGTTAAATTCCTGTAGAATCGACAGCTCCTGTGCAGTCATTTGGAAACCTGCGTCGCCTACAATGGAAATTACTTTTTTATCTGGCTTCGCAAATTGGGCTCCAATTGCAGCTGGGAAGCCAAAGCCCATCGTACCAAGTCCACCAGACGTTACCCATGCATGATCATTATTTAAATGGTAATATTGTGCTGCCCACATTTGGTGCTGCCCAACATCTGTCGTCACAATGGCATCACCCTCTGTAATCTTGTGCACTAATTGCAATGCTTCTTGCGGTAAAATTTCTTGATCATTTGCATCCTTGCAATACCACAATGGGTAGTCATGGGCATGATTTTTTAAGAATGCTAGCCAATTTGCTGTATCAGGACCCTCAAAGCTCTTTTTCAACAATGCTTTTAAAGCCTCTTTTGCATCCGCAACAATTGGAATATCTGTCGGTACATTTTTGCCAATTTCAGCAGGGTCAATATCGATATGGATTATTGTTGCATTTGGTGCAAATGTGGCTAAATTACCTGTTAAACGATCGTCAAAACGTGCTCCGATATTGAGTAATAAATCAGATTTTGTGATCGCTGTATTCGCTGTAACCGTACCGTGCATACCTGCCATTCCAAGGAATAATTCATGTTCACCGTGAATGGACCCTAATCCTAGCAATGTATTGGTAACTGGGATACGATATTTCTCCGCGAAGGCCGTTAATTCCTCACGTGCATCGGCAAAGAGAACGCCAGCACCCGCTAAAATAACCGGATTTTTTGCCAAAGATATTGCTTGGATCGCCTTTTGGATTTGTAAATAGTTTGGTTTGTATGTTGGTTGATAACCTGGTAAATAAATTTCATCAGGTGCTTGCGGTGGATTCTCTATATCAAACAACATTTGCGAAACATTTTTTGGGAAGTCCACGACAACTGGTCCCTTACGACCTGTGCTGGCAATATGGAAAGCTTCCTTGACAATGCGTGGAATATCATTGACATCCTGCACTTGGTAATTATGCTTTGTGATGGGTGTCGTAATCCCCATAATATCTGCCTCTTGGAAAGCATCTGTTCCAATAACAGATGTAGCTACTTGACCAGTAAATACAACTAATGGAATGGAATCTATCATCGCATCCGCAATACCTGTTACTAGGTTTGTTGCACCAGGTCCACTTGTAGCAATAACAACGCCTGTTTTACCTGAGACACGCGCATATCCTTCAGCAGCATGAATAGCACCCTGTTCATGTCTTGTTAAAATATGGCGGATTGGATTTTTATACATCGCATCATAAATTTGTAATACGGCTCCTCCTGGATAGCCAAAGACGATTTCAACACCTTGATCATGCAGTGCCTGCACTAATACATCTGCACCATCCTTCGCTTGATAGGTTTGTTCAGCTGTTGTTGCTAATTGTTCTTTTTCATTAATTGAAACATTCGCACTCATCAAATTATGCCTCCTTCATTTCTTTCAAACTCACACATCAGTGTTGTAGATTAGTGAAGTGTCACTAGCTGGATAGACTACACTCGCTTCCTTTTCGTTGAGCTTATGCTAATTGCATCGTGAAAATAATAAAAAGCCTTTTTCTCCACACGCAAAGAACTACCTTACGTAGGGATGAAAAAGACTTTCCATGGTACCACCCTTTTTTATAGCAAATAATTGCTACCTCGCGAATAAATGACAGCATTCATGCACCAATGCGAAAGATTTCGCATCCAATAGGGTGTCATAAAACATTTATTCATTAATAACGAGCACTTTCGACTATGCCCGAAGCTATCTAATAGTGTAAACACGTTTAATAGCTCACTCCGAGGGGATGTCGGATCTAGTTGTATCGCCGGCTTCCAGCACGACCGGCTCTCTGGTAGATACAAGGCTCTAGAACCTTTAACCTCATCAACGTTTTCATGTATCTAGTTGTTAAATTTTCATGACGCCACCAGTAGAGGCGCTCGTCACTAATTTTGAATACCTTGCTAGCCAGCCACGTTTAATTTTTGGCTCAAAGACTGGCAATTTTGTACGACGTTCAGCTAAAATTTCATCTGAAACTTGTAAGTTAATCGTACGATTTGGTAAATCAATTTCAATAATATCTCCGTTTTCAACTAAAGCGATTGGACCGCCTTCAGCAGCTTCTGGTGAAATATGTCCAATTGAAATACCTCGAGATGCGCCTGAGAAACGACCATCTGTGATTAATGCAACCTTTGTGCCAAGACCACGTCCTTGAATCGCAGATGTTGGTGCAAGCATTTCTGGCATCCCTGGGCCACCTTTAGGTCCTTCGTAGCGAATGACGACTACATGGCCTTCTTTTACAGTTCCATTATCAATATTTTCTTGTGCTGCTTCTTGTGACTCAAAGACGATTGCCTCGCCTTTAAATACTTTTATGGAAGAATCAACTGCCCCTACTTTAATAACAGAGCCATCTGGTGCGATATTACCGAATAATACCGATAAACCACCTACAGCACTATATGGATTATCTTTTGTTCGAATGACTTGATCATTCGTGATGTGATAATCTTTCACAAGCTCACCCATCGTTACTCCCGCAACTGTTGGACGGTCTGGATGAATAGCACCTGGAATAGCTGTTAATTCATTAATGATGGCACTAACACCACCCGCTTTATTGATATCATCCATTGAAATATCTGAAGCAGGCATAATTTTTGCTAAATACGGTACTCGTTCTGCTACTTTATTAATATCTTCAATGTTGTAATCTATTTCTGCTTCATTGGCAATTGCTAATGTGTGAAGAACCGTGTTTGTGGAGCCTCCCATTGCCATATCAAGTGCAAAAGCATCATCAATTGCCTCTTTTGTAATAATATCGCGTGGCTTAATGTCTTCCTTTACCATACGAATTAATTGTTTGGCTGCTTCTTTAATCAACTTATGACGCTCTTCAGAAGTGGCTACGATTGTACCATTCCCAGGTAAAGCGACACCGAGCATTTCCATTAAGCAGTTCATTGAGTTTGCTGTAAACATCCCTGAGCATGAACCACATGTTGGACATGCGTTGTTTTCAATATCTAATAGCTCTTCAGCTGACATTTTTCCTGACTTATGGGCACCTACGCCTTCAAAAACAGATGTTAATGAAAGTTGTTTGCCCGCAGCAGAAGTACCGGCCTCCATCGGACCACCAGAAACAAAGATTGATGGTACATTAGTACGTACTGCCGCCATTAGCATGCCTGGTGTAATTTTGTCACAGTTTGGAATATAAAATACGCCATCAAACCAGTGTGCATTAATAACCGTCTCAGCTGAGTCTGCTATAATTTCACGACTTGGTAATGAATAACGCATCCCAATATGCCCCATTGCAATGCCATCATCGACACCAATTGTATTAAATTCGAATGGAATACCACCCGCTTCAATAATGGCTTCTTTTACAACATCAGCGAACGTACGTAAATGAACGTGACCTGGTATTATGTCGATATAAGAGTTACAAACCCCAATAAATGGTTTGCCTAAATCTTTTGCTTTTACTTTGCCTGTTGCATATAAAAGACTTCGATGTGGCGCTCGATCTACGCCTACTTTAATCATGTCACTTCTCATTTTAAACGCCCCTCATTGCTATCCATACTATGTTCGTCTCTATAGACAAAATGTTCTGTCTTTTTAATTTTTGTTTATAGATTAACAGCCTTCTAAACTATTTCTGCTGTAACGAACGTGTTAAATTGTTGTTATCATAGTACGAAAAAAAGGTCTCGTCAACAGTATTTTTTGAATTGTTTAAACAATTCAAAAAATCTGTCAAAATTGAAATCGTTTACATGCTGATTAAGCATCAGTTTTATCTCGTTTTGATAAAAATTTTGACATTTCGTTCAAATTTCAATTTTTCAATAATAAACAAAAATAAGTAAACAATAGATTTCCATATATTTGAACAAGTTGGGTAGGGTAATAATAGAGATAGCGCTTACAATAGAAACAATCTTTTTAAGTATCCTGTGAAAAATACTTGATCGGGGTCATATTGGTGTCGGATACTTAAAAACTTTTCAATCTCTGGATACAGCTCATAGACCGTTTGTGCAGTTAAATGATGTTGTTTTCCCCAGTGAGGACGTCCATCATATTTTTGCATCAATGTATGCACCCACTTAAAATAAGGCTCTTCCGACATTCCCTTGTACATATGAAAGGCTATAAAGGCAGACTCTCGTCCTTGTGTTGGGCTTAAAAAACCTGCTTCACCCGCTGTTGTTCGACACTCTAATGGAAAATGAACATTAAAAATACCTTTTTTAAAGGTTACATGAATTTCCTCCAAGCATGCTTCAAATTGAGCTAATGGGATAGCATATTCACTCTCTTGAAACTTTACACTCCGTGGCGAAGGATAAATTTCATAGCTTATCCCTAGTTTTTCACTTTCCACAACATTAGCAGCTGCTATTTTACTCATGGCACCACTTAAAGCAGGTTTCCACTTACAAAGCTCCGACATCGCAAAGAATGCACCGTTTTCTACAATTTGTAGCTTTAATGTTTCAATTCTCTTATTCCATTCACTTTGATAGACAGGCGCTACAGCATTCATCCGTTTCACTTGAATCGTTTCACTACCAGGGAAATAGAACCACTCTACATGGCGATGTTGGCGAATATCCTCTGAAAATAGTGTGAGCCCGTTCGCCAAAGTTTCTCTAGCTCCAACATAATGTAAACCGTATAATGGCATGACCTTAATCGTTACTTTGACAAGGATACCAAGCATCCCGAGTGATACATGTAGCGCTTCAGATAAATCGTCCATCCCTCTCCTATGCTCTCGGTAAGTACCCGTCCCATCTACAAAACCCCATGCCATTACAGTTGAAGATAAGGAACCAAGTGTAACACCCGTTCCATGTGTGCCGGTTGACACTGCCCCCGCAATCGTTTGCTCTTGAATATCCCCCATATTGATCAAAGCAAAGCCATGCTTCGCTAACATTGGTCCAATTTCATATAGATAGGTCCCAGCCCATAATGTTACCTCCTGCCTTTCCTCATTCACAGCGATTAAACCACGCATATTATGTAAGGAAATAGCTACATGCTCAGGCATTGCCACAGCGCTAAAGGAGTGAGCAGCACCTGTCGTACGAATCGTTTTTCCTGATTCACGTGCATGCTTCACGATCATTGAAACTTCTTCAATAGAATGTGGTAAGTACATTTCACTCGGATATGAAATAACATTACCAGCCCAATTCGTCCATTTTTCACCATTCCGCCAATTTTCTATAGAAAACATTGTCCATCCCCCCTGTATGTTGTGTAAGGCCCTACATACTTGTCCCCTCGAATTCCATGTAATACTTGAAAACGCTCACAAAGCTCTCCAGCCTTTGCGTGTCGAAAATAAATCGTATCACCAATATTGACCTTTTTCCCTTTGACCTTAATCGGTGTTTGTACCTCTCCAGCTCCTTCTAAGCTGAGGTAGGCAAAAGTGGTAGGTTCATAGAATACTGGCAAGCGATCCGTACCAACCGCTCCAGAAGCCGTATAGCCCCCACCATGGCAAACAACAAGATTGTTTTCAGGCATTCTCGTCACACTCAAAGCAAATCCAGCTGCCTTCTCTAGCTGTAAATGGCTAAATTGGTCGAACAGTGCGGGAGCGTAAAATGCGGAGCCCACAGTAATTTCAGTCACTTCTTTTTGCTGTGTAGTATAAGTCATACTACCGGAGCCTCCTCCATTGACAAAGCGTAAATTCGGAAAATATGCCTTGATATGGGCTATTGCTAATCTCCGAAACTGTGTTACTTGCTTTTTTGCCTGTACTTGCATAGCTTCAATGAATCGTCCTTTTATAGCATTCGCAGGTCGATTGCCAACGCCTGCTATTTGCGCCTCATAGCCCATAGCTCCAACTACTTCAATAGAAGGATTGTTTTGAATAGATTGCAAGAAAGGTGTCAACGTCTCAAGAGAATACAATGATGAACGTTTCGTACCGAAATACAATACTTTAAAATCATTTGAAACATTAATATCGATACAAATCGGCACACGGACACCAATTTCTTCCCCTATCTTCGTCAACAGTTGGATATGTTCTTGCCGATCCACCATAAACGTGACAGTTTTCCCCTCTTTGACAAAATGCAATAATTGACGAATAGCTGCTTCCTCCATTACTGGATAGCCTAGTAATAAATCATCAAATTGCTGCTGTAATAAAAAAATCGTCTCTGGCGCAGTGAACGTCATAAACCCCACCACGTTCGTGAGTTTCTTTTGAACATAACGGAGCACCTCGACAGAACGAATCGATTTTGTCGCAATACGAATTTGTTTCTCGCCACAAGCATCTTGCACAGTTTGAATGTTTTTATCCAGTGCATCCAAATCCAACCAAGCAAATGGCCTTTCCAAATCACAAAATGCTTGATCCAATCTTGTCGTCATTTAATCCCCCCTGTATGTACTATGTATTTGACATTTGACAGAATAATTCCTTTTTTCTATTAATTAGTCAAAATAAAAACAACCGTGAGTCTGCAATTAAATTAGCCTACACGGTTGTTTTAGAATGGGACAAACATTTTATTCACCTTTCTATTGAGTTGATTACGTTGCGTATAAGAAATCGGCTGCTAGATTTAGCATCACTAACAAATGTAAACCTGCGATTAGAAAGCCTTGACGATTCAAACGTTTCATGACAGCCATATTCATATGAAACACGCTCCTTTTCCTACATTATAATTGTTTTAAGTAAAATTTTCAAACTATTCAAAAATCGAATATTTACCTATTTTTCTGTTCACTAACAAGAAAAATGACAAGATAAAAATGAAAGATTACCTATAAGGAATGTGGAAAATGAATCATGTATATGAGTGATTGAAATCCTGCATGAACAAAACTTTTTCGTATGAATAGGTTGTTTTTGCAAATAATTTTGTAAAGGGCTGATTGCTTTTAATTTACGATGGAGCAAAGGTGTTAGATGTATTTTTGGTACAAATTGAATGCGCTAACATACTATAGAAGTAAGCGATAAAGTCGGTGTATGTACAAACTAGAAGCAGTTGATTTAATGTGGACATTTTCACGATAATTTATGCAGTTGAATTAGCTGGCATGGCAGCAGCTAAACGCAAATTAGGCATAGTGAAAGAGCTACACTCATTTATCTACAGCCTAATTGAAAGCATGTAATAATTACTAAACAGGATCAAAGCGTTTAATCTACTCCATTCAGGGTATAACTAAGTAATCGCCATTATATCTTAATTTTAAGGAGATGAAAATAATGATTAGTTTCATTTGGTATTTAATCATCGGAGGAATTCTTGGATGGTTAGCGGGCGTAATTTTAGGTAAGGATATACCTGGTGGTATTATTGGAAATATTATTGCAGGGATTGTCGGTTCTTGGATTGGTAGTATGGTTTTAGGAAACTGGGGTTGGAGAGTAAGTGATTTCTACGTGTTCCCAGCATTAATAGGTGCCATCGTACTGATTTTCATCGTAAGCCTTATTTTAAAAGGTATGCGTAAAGCAACTTAAATATGTAATGAAGAGCCATCCATTGTGGTGGCTCTTTATTTTTCTTGATTCAATAAAACTGCCGTTTTGAGTTCATCGTTATAACCATTATACAATTGGTAGTAATGCAACACATTTTCCACATATTCATCACTATGATTGTATTGGAAAACCGCTTTCTTAATATTCCCTTTTGCTGCTCCGTATTTAGCTAAGTAATTAGCAGCACTAAATACCGCATCCTCAATATCATATGGATCTGCAAGTCCATCTCCATTTGCATCTACACCGTATCCGCCATATTTTGCAATTGTTTCTGGACTCATTAATTCAGCTTTCGTTATGTTCCCTTTTCCTAATCCTGAGCAAGTGGGATGCTTCCAACCAACGAACGTGCAAGGCATAAATTGCATATGACCTTCTGCACCAGCTGATGAAACCATGGTTTTGACCGTAGAAAAACGCGTTTCAATTCGATGATGAGCAGCAAGCAATGTCCACGGCACACCATATTTTTCCTCTGCCGCTACATAAACCGGAATGAATTTCTCTGGAATGTTCATATCGAAATTTTGCTGAATTTCTTCGATTGCCTTTTGCTGTGCAAGTTTTTCGAAAATCGGTAATGTTTGAAGCTCCTTCCACGCAAAAAATGTAAGGACATAGACGGTTATTGCTATTGGTATTAATAATGCTATCATACCCAATTTTGCGGCGGGTGATAACATCGGTTTGTTATTCTTTTTCTTTGCCATAAGTCACACCTAATCTAATATTCTTCTTCCATATTACCAAATTTTTCGTTATATGTTGAAAAACTTTTGATCCTCCTGTTAATAAGGAGTCTCCCGCTAGATGAAGATCCTTATTTTCACTACGAAAGCAGTTGAAAGGTTTGGTAAAAATATAGTAAAATATAGGTTGATTAATTTTAAAGGATAGTAATAGGGAGGATATTATTTTGTGGAAAGACTTTAAAGAATTTGCGATGAAAGGCAATATTGTCGATTTAGCAGTAGCAGTTGTCATTGGTGGTGCTTTCGGTAAAATTGTTACCTCCTTAGTTGAAAATATCATCATGCCATTAGTCGGTATTTTAACAGGTGGTATTGATTTAACAAAGAGCTTTGTTTTTGGGTCAGGTGAAGCCCAAATCAATTTAGGTGTATTTCTACAATCAATTATTGATTTTGTAATTATTGCATTTGCGATTTTTATGGCCTTACGAATTATGACGAAGCTCACACATAAAAAGGAAGAAGCTGTCGTTGAAGAGCCAACGCCTGAACTGGATGCAAAAGAAGAGCTTCTAAAAGAAATTCGCGATTTGTTAAAAAAAGAACAAGCCTAACATACTGTGTCAAAGCATCTGCCTCATGCAAATGAGACAGATGCTTTTGTTTTGTATCCTTCACTTCGGGTGTTCTATCCGCTACTTTGTGCGTTCTATCCACCCACTTTATGCGTATCCTTCACTTTTGATGCTCTATCCACCACTTTGTGCGTTCTATCCGCTACTTTGCTCGTTTTATCCTCCAACTTAATGCGGATCCTTCTCTTTTCATGTTCTATCCACCACTTTATGCGTTCTATCCGCTACTTTCCATACTCTATCCATCACTTTGCTCGTTCTATCCGCTACTTTCCACACTCTATCCAACTACTTATTGCGTATCCTTCTCTTTCCATGCTCTATCCACCACTTTGTGCGTTCTATCCGCTACTTTGCTCGTTTTATCCTCCAACTTAATGCTTATCCTTCTCTTTTCATGTTCTATCCACCACTTTGTGCGTTCTATCCGCTACTTTCCATACTCT
>NZ_WMEF01000017.1 GCF_009724685.1 Lysinibacillus cavernae | reverse complement strand
GTTAAGCTCTTTAGCGCCGATGGTAGTTGGGGGCTTCCCCCTGTGAGAGTAGGACATCGCTAGGCTGTACACTAAAATTATTCCGAAGTAGCTCAGTTGGTAGTAGCACCTGACTGTTAATCAGGTTGTCGCAGGTTCGAGTCCTGCCTTCGGAGCCATTCTTGGAGAGTTGTCCGAGTGGCCGAAGGAGCACGATTGGAAATCGTGTAGGCGGTTAACACTGTCTCAAGGGTTCAAATCCCTTACTCTCCGCCAGCACTTTGATTTATTCCAGTTATAGGCCCCTTGGTCAAGCGGTTAAGACACCGCCCTTTCACGGCGGTAACACGGGTTCGAATCCCGTAGGGGTCACCATTTTTAATACCCAGATGGAGGATTAGCTCAGCTGGGAGAGCATCTGCCTTACAAGCAGAGGGTCGGCGGTTCGAGCCCGTCATCCTCCACCATAATTATATATCCAAATAGTATTATCGCGGGGTGGAGCAGTGGTAGCTCGTCGGGCTCATAAC
This sequence comes from Lysinibacillus cavernae, assembly GCF_009724685.1. Lineage (GTDB taxonomy): Bacteria > Bacillota > Bacilli > Bacillales_A > Planococcaceae > Lysinibacillus > Lysinibacillus cavernae. The sequence goes on along the minus strand of NZ_WMEF01000017.1, from coordinate 67,938 downwards.
CCGAAGGTCGTTGGTTCAAATCCGGCCCCCGCAACCAAATGGTCCCGTGGTGTAGCGGTTAACATGCCTGCCTGTCACGCAGGAGATCGCCGGTTCGATCCCGGTCGGGACCGCCATTTTTTATAAAATATGGGTCAGTAGCTCAGTTGGTAGAGCATTAGATTGAAGCTCTAAGTGTCGGCGGTTCGATTCCGTCCTGACCCACCATATTTTTTTGCCGGTGTAGCTCAGTTGGTAGAGCAACTGACTTGTAATCAGTAGGTCGTGGGTTCGACTCCTATCGCCGGCACCATGTATTACCGGAGGGGTAGCGAAGTGGCTAAACGCGGCGGACTGTAAATCCGCTCCTTAGGGTTCGGCGGTTCGAATCCGTCCCCCTCCACCAGTTTTATTATTACAGGGGCATAGTTTAACGGTAGAATAGAGGTCTCCAAAACCTTTGATGTGGGTTCGATTCCTACTGCCCCTGCCAATTAATTTTATGGCGGTTGTGGCGAAGTGGTTAACGCACCTGATTGTGGTTCAGGCATTCGTGGGTTCGATTCCCATCAGTCGCCCCATTTAATTTAAAATCATAAAATATAGTAATATGGCGGTTGTGGCGAAGTGGTTAACGCACCTGATTGTGGTTCAGGCATTCGTGGGTTCGATTCCCATCAGTCGCCCCATTTAATTTAAAATCATAAAATATAGTAATATGGCGGTTGTGGCGAAGTGGTTAACGCACCTGATTGTGGTTCAGGCATTCGTGGGTTCGATTCCCATCAGTCGCCCCATTTATATGTAAATAACTTTTGGGGTATAGCCAAGCGGTAAGGCAACGGATTTTGATTCCGTCATGCCCTGGTTCGAATCCAGGTACCCCAGCCATTTTTTTGCGGAAGTAGTTCAGTGGTAGAACACCACCTTGCCAAGGTGGGGGTCGCGAGTTCGAACCTCGTCTTCCGCTCCAAGTATGATGGCGGCATAGCCAAGTGGTAAGGCACAGGTCTGCAACACCTTTATCACCGGTTCAAATCCGGTTGCCGCCTCCATATATTTTAATTGATAATCGGTTTATCCGATTTTTTTTATCTCCATTATGCCGGTGTGGCGGAATTGGCAGACGCGCACGACTCAAAATCGTGTTCCTTTGGAGTGTCGGTTCGACCCCGACCACCGGTATCTTCACGTTACGATTAATAAGTTTAGAAAGCTCATAAACCTTGATATAACAGGGTTTGTGAGCTTTTTGTATTTTTGGGGTTACGATAAGAATCGAAATTATTTTACACACAGACAGGTTCACTTTACACAAGTTTTTACACAAGCTGCGATCTGGGAAAACGGGATTGATTAAGGGAAGCAAAACAAAAAAAGTCCATGTTTATTTTTCAAACATGAGCTTTTTAATAAAATTTAATTTGGACATTGTAAGGCGTTAATTGTTCTTCTACTGATACATTTCTGTAAAAGTATCGATTGCCAATTGATCGTTTTCTTCAATGGTTTCTTTTAGAAGATGTGCATAAGTTCTCATTGTTGTTTCAATGTCTTCATGACCTAAGCGTTTACTTACGTATTGGTAAGACGCTTTCTTGTGCAATAAAATACTACCATGAGTATGTCTTAAACCGTGCATTGTAATAAGTGGTCGAATATTTAATTCGAGTAACACTTTCTTTAAATCATAATTTGCTCGTTCATTTGTTATTACTTTGTATATTGACTTTCATTATAAAACACTAAATGATGTTCATTATCTGGAGGTGTTTTTTGTTTGCCAGTTACCACATTTGAAGTGGAGACGGACAGGTGCGTGTGCTTTCCCCTCATTTTTTTAATTAGGAATAGTATACTTTTTCTACTTTATATAATGTATGCTCGATAGTCGAGCAGAGAACGGCATCCACTTTGTAAAATTTAACTCGAAAGTATAAGCTTTTCAAAAAATTCTTTATATTATTTTTTTGCTTAAAGGCAGGGAGAAATTCAGAATTTTTCTCAACATCACCAAAACTTTGAATCCATTGCTCTACATAAGTCTGACTAAGTATTTTTCTATTTAAAACACTAATTATGGATTTTACCATTCTCTCATCTTCCCCATCGGAGTAAATTCGATCTGTTATGGTCATCTTTTCGTAAACCAAATCGAGGATAGTTAAGAGGTCATTTTTATCCAGTTCGGAACATTGAGCCAAATATTCTAAAGCATCTGCTGCATGGGCTATAGCATGAGCCCATCCTTTTTCTTCGTCATACCCACGGTAATCTCGCTCTTCTTGTACATTGTAAAATACTTTTTCTTTTATCTGATGAATTTGCTCTTTTGAGAGAAATGGTGATTCTCTATGCCTCATGAAGAGGAGCGGTATGACTAGCATGGAGAAAGATCGAGTGAAGACAGAGTCTGTATTTGTTTCACCAAGCTTAAAAAGCAAATGGTTTTTATCCAAAACAACCGGTAGAAGTTGTTCTAGTTCGTTTGCTGTTAGAGAATTATCAGGAATCCAATGTGATAAGGTTGTATAAATTAGCTCATCACGTAGTTGGGCATCCACAGAACCGATGTTATTTATCATTTCTAGTATCAACTGGAATGTATCGGGGGGGGCTTGGTACCCATTTTCTTTTATTAATATCAACTTTTCTTTTAAATTCATTTTACATTCTCCTATTAGAAATTTTCTGAACTAACTTTTTCAAGGGTTTCTACTGACTATACGGCTTCTTCCCTTACTATAAGGTACAGATAGGATCAGAGACAATCCGCAATAGCAGAAAGAAATAAATTATTTCCAAGCGGTTTATTTCCAGATAAAGTCCATTAAATTCCACCTCCTTCCATTGTATTTTATACGAAAACTTGCTATCTAAAAAACTTCCCCACCCGATTTTAGGATAAAGAACCCATATAATAATTTTCATAATTTTCCTTGTAAGTTAATGTTTAGTTAATTATCATTTGTATATTAAATTAAATTAATCCAAAGTGCAATAACTAATGGAATTTAAATTTTGGGCGTGAAGAACATCTACTGATGCGAGGTAAATTTTATAGAAGAACGAATATGAATCATAATCGGAAAGAGAGGGAAATGACATGAATGAACAAAGTATAAAAAATAAAAAGGCTTGGGAATATCGAGCTTATGAATATTGGAACAAAAGTTATGGAGCTCCCAATGATTTAGCTAATCAAATATTGGAGGATCCCAAATCTCATCTTAAAAAGCATAAACAATATTTTGAACAGATTGAAGGAAAAAAGATTGCCAATCTTTGTGGTTCAAATGGAAGAAAAGCTGTTCCATTAGCTTTACTAGGTGCAGAAGTAACGGTATTTGATATTTCAGAGGAAAATAAAAAATATGCATTAGAATTAGCGAAAAATGCAAAAACTGCTATGAACTTCATTGTCACTGATATTTATGATATAGACTTAATAAAGTATCAAGGTTATTTTGACATGCTTTATCTAGAAGGGGGTATACTACATTATTTTAATGATATTGATAAATTAATGGCAATTTTATATTCACTACTAAAAAATAATGGGCAAATGGTTCTGAGTGATTTTCATCCTTTAAGAAAATGTATAAATACTGGTGGCAAGGATTTTAATTATTTTGATAAGGAATTTCAAGCTGGTGATGTAGCATACAAAAATTTCTTTGATGAAAATGAACAACAAGACTTTCCCAATGTTTCAATTAGATTATATACTCTAAGCGAGATAATAAATTCAGTAATCAAATCTGGTTTCAAATTAGAAACATTTGATGAGCATCGTGGATGGAATAATGAAAATATCCCGTGGGAATTTACTATATTAGCTTGTAAATTGAAAAAGGAATCTAATTTGTAAAAATAGAGCATGACCTAAATGAACAATTAAATGGCTCCTTATTTATGTTCAATTAAAGATATATTTTTAAATAATAAAACGTTAAGAAATTTCAGGATGAAAATCCTGAAAAGTGGGAGCCATTTAAGGAACAGTATGGGTTTACTCAAACACCAGCTATATAATAGTTCGATACGTGATATAATAGAATGGTGTGATAATGAATAAAATCCTTAATTTTACATAAAAAATGATGGGTAAAATTTATGATTAGTATTAAAAGAATCATAATTCTTTTGAAAGGGTGATCATAATGAAAAAGATTTATATTTATCCGAAATTAGCAATGGGGTTTAGAGGGTTTGCAACAGGCTTAGATAGAGAAGGATTCTTTTTGAAGAAAAGGTCAACGAGACTAAAAAAAAGTATAGAAAATTCATTGAAAGAAAATAATTTGAGTTCTTTTAACGTAGAAGTTACTCATGGGTTTGAATCTCCAGAGGAATTATTAGAAAATGGTGGCGTTTTGGTTTTGATTTCTCCCTACTTAAAAAGTTTACTTGGTCACATTGATTTTTCTAAAAGTGGATACTATCTTTTATCTGAGGCAGAATATAATTCTGAAGATATTGATAACATCTTAAAATATATAAAAACGCTGTAAAACTATAAAACGAATAAGATTAAAAGAAAACTATTGAAACGCAGAAAAAGTATTTAGGTTAACTATTGGGAAGTAAAACAGGGATGTTTATATTAGCATTCTTGTTTTTTTATTTAATACAACAGTGTGTATCAGGGCGTTCTCCATAATCGACTTTATTATAATGAAAGAAAGTCAATGATCATTTAATAATCTTGATACTATGTCCAGAAAATAGACAACACATTTTTTATCGATGGGTCAGTAAGAGCTTATCAGCAAGCAGCTATATATATAAGGAAAGTTTGTTTTACACAAATTTTACACATTACATTTACGAAGCCTAATAATATCTATACTTTTATTTCGCCATCGACCACCGATATCATAGATAGCTTGTTCAAGCTCTCAAAAGCAGCGTTTCTTTCTTTTTGTAAGAAGCGTTTTTTAATTGATTAGGTTTTACAAAACATCGTGCGAATGAGTCAAATAATTTTGTGCAACCAAAAGAGGAGATGAATACATAAATATTGAATAAACAGTAAATATGAAGGACGGTGTGGAAAAATGATTATAAGGAAAGCTAAATTGTCAGATGCAAAAGAGATAGCTAAGGTTCATGTAGATAGTTGGAAAACAACTTATAAAAATATTATGCCTGCCGAGTATTTAGAAAAATTGTCTTATGAGCAAAGAACGAAATTATGGATAGGGAACATATCTAAAGTCGATAATTATGTTTACGTTGCTGAAAATGGTGATGGGGAAGTTATTGGATTTACTGATGGTGGTAAGAGAGCTGAAAATGAAATTGAAGGATCTGGGGATTTAACGTCAATCTACATTTTAGAACAATTTCAGGGTCAAGGAATAGGGAATAAACTAGTCAATAAATTGTTTACTAAGTTGAAAGCGTTAGGCTATGAGAAAATTTTTGTTGAAGTATTAGACGATAATAAGTCGAAGTTTTTTTATGAGAAATTGGGAGCTAGGTTGGAAAAATCGGAAAAAATCAAAATAGGTGATAAAGACTTAGACTTACTAATTTATGTATGGGGCAATATCGATTCTGTTCTTTATCAAACTGGGAAAAGTGTAATGGGAGATCATTAAAATTTGTAGCTTAGGTGGTGAAAAACTTGCATCCCATACAGTTAAATGAAGTCCCTAAAGAAATAAAGAAATAGTTGAGTATGTTGGAGGCGTTATCAATATTTCTTTCCCAAGACAGGGGCATACATCGGATGTAGGTATTCTCAATTGTGGAAGAGGAACATTTATTTTAAAAAGAACAAAAGGAGAACAATTTTGCTCATGGCTATCGAAAGAAGTGTCTGTCCTTAAAAATCTATCAACATCTACATTATCTGTTCCGAGTTTGTATTATTTTATCGAACAACAATTAGAAAATCAGTCATGGGCATTAATGGAATATTTAGAAGGAGAGACAGTGAGAAGTGCCCTAGAAAACGAAGATAATGAAGAAAACAGACATGAAATAATATTTAATTTTGGTAAGGTACTTTCTGCCATTCATTCAACCCCGTGTCCAGGGGAGTTAGTGACGGAGACAGTATGGATCGATGATATGCTGGGACAGGCAGAATTTAATTTGAAAAATTATGAGGTAGATGGGACTTCAGAATTGTTAGATGAGCTGAAAAAGAATAAACCAAAGATCATTCAGCAAACACTTGTGCACGGCGATTTCACGATCGATAATGTTCTTGTACATAATCGCAAAATATCGGGCGTTATTGATTGGAGTAGTGGTGCTTTAGGTGATCCACGGTATGATGTTGCTTTAGCAGTACGCCCTAAACCACAAGCATTTGAAACAGCAAAAGACAAACAGATTTTTTATGAGGGGTATGGCGCAAAGCTACTAGACAAAAGCGACTACAATTACTTTAAAAATGGATTATATGAATTTTTTTAAGTTAATAAATTTTAAACCGCTCTATTGGACCAAACATGTCCTATATAGAGCATTTTTTATTTAATCTCTCTAATATTAATGATTAGTTCATGTTCTGTTCATGTAACAATTTTAAGCTATGAGTAATCAAAGAAATGGAGGGGTTAGTAATGAATCTTGCCTGGAAAGAAATTAAGAAAAATAAAGTACGGTTTATAATCTTGGGCTCCATTATCTTCCTAGTAAGTTTTTTAACATTTATTATTTCAGGTTTGGCAAATGGCTTGTCACAGGATAATGCAGCATTAATTAAAGATTTACCTAAAGGACAATTTTACATGGCTGATGATGCTGATGGTACGTTTAATCTTTCAAGAATCGATAACGATCTCCAACAGAAAGTGATGACAAAGGAAAAAGATGCGGTGGCCTTTTCGATTCAGATGGGCTTTTTAAATGACCGGGACGATAAACAGCAGAGTGTTGCTTTTGTTACATCTACCGAATCCACACTGTTTAAAAATGTACATCAAGGTGAGGTACTGTTAGATAGCTCGTTACAAGATAAGGGAATTCAAGTTGGAGATACTTTAACGAATAATCAATACAGTGGTGAATTCATTGTTAAAGGCTTTGTAGAGCAAAAGAAATACAGCCATGCACCTGTTGCTTATATTAGTGAAGAGGCTTATCACGAGATGTATCGAGTAAATAACAAGCAGTTAATTTATGTACCGAATAAGGAACCAAAAGAATTTAAAGGGCTACAAGCGTATAGCAATAAAGAATTTCTCAACACAATTCCGAGTTATAGTGCGGAACAGCTGTCTTTAAATATGATTATATGGTTCTTAGTCGTGATTAGTGGCATGTTATTCGCTATTTTCTTCTATATGATGAATGTACAAAAAATTGGCTTGTATGGCATATTAAAAGCGATTGGTTTAAAAACAAGTAAGTTGTTCAAAATGATCTGGACACAAATGGCTATTATTACAGTCATCTCCCTTTTTGTATCTGTCAGTCTTAGCCAACTATTTAATTTAGTTGCACCAAAAGGAATGCCTTTTACATTAACGATTGCCACAACAACACAGTTATCCATCGTGTTTCTTATTATTGGCTTTATTGGAGCTACATTATCAGGGATACAAATTAAAAAAATTGAACCGTTACAAGCAATACAGCAAGGGGAGGCTTAATCATGACGTTATTTACAATTGATGAAGTAAGGAAAACGTTTAAAAATGGTGAAGTCGAGGAGGAAATTTTAAAAGGTATCAATCTTTCTCTAAAAGAGGGAGAGATTACGGCATTAGTAGGTGCATCAGGCTCAGGGAAAAGCACACTTTTAACAATAGCTGCAGGACTACAGCCTGCAACTTATGGGCAAGTCCTTTTTGAAGAGCAAAATCTTATGACGATGAGCACCGAACAGGTACGAAAATTGCGGGCAAGTAAATTCGGCTTTGTTTTTCAATTTGCTCATCTCGTACCGTTTCTTACAGTGGAAGAGCAGCTGTTATTAATGCTCGAGGTTGCTGATTCTTCATTAAAAAAGCACGAACAAAAGCATGAGGTAAATCGCCTATTACAATTAGTTGGAATGGCTCATCGTATGACAGCTTATCCTTCCTCTTTGTCAGGTGGAGAAAAACAGCGAGTAGCAATTGCGCGTGCTATAATCCATCAACCGAAAGTATTGTTTGCTGATGAACCAACAGCTAGCTTAGACTCACAGCGTTCTAAAGAGATTATGTTGTTGCTAAGAGAATTAACGAAAACATTAAACATTACAACATTAATGGTGACGCATGATGAAGAAATGTTAGCCTATGCTGATCGTATCATTAAAATGAGCGATGGTGTCGTATTACCAAGTGCTATGTACTAATATGAAATACCACAATCATATCTTTTATGGTTGTGGTATTTTCATATGAAGAGTAAGAATTGGCTTAGATGGGTAAAGAATCGATGGAGGAGGGATAACATGAAGAACCTATTGAAGATAGTATGTTTGATCCTGATAACTGTAGCACTATTACCTAAGGATGTACGAGCAGCAAGCTTTAAAGATTTAGTGGATGATACATTGACGACAGAAATCGATTATTTAGTGGAACAAGGTATTGTGAAAGGCTACTCAAACAACCTATTCATGCCGAATGAAACTATTACGAAAGCACAGGTAGCTGTGCTGCTAACACGTGCTTTAGGACTAAACACAATCAACGTACAAAATCCAAACTATCAAGATGTATCGACGGCTAATAAATATTACAAAGAAATTTCTGCTGTACAAAATAAAGGAATATTTGATACAACTCATAAATTTAACCCAGATGCACCGTTTACTAGAGGGGAAATGGCTATTGTGCTACAAAGAGCCTTTCAATTAAAAGGCTCAGACCCTTATTATTTTTCAGATGTAACGGAGCAGACGCCAGGCTATAAGGAGATTTTAACACTAGCTCATAATCATTTAATAAGAGGCTATGAGGATGGATCATTTAAACCACATGAACCAGTCACACGTGCCCACTTTTCAGCATTTTTGGCACGAGCTATGACCCTGTCTAAACCTAATCTGTTAAAAGACTCTGCTTTTGTTTATACGTATGCCTATTATTCTGTAAGCGATCATAAGCGGTATATGCTAAATTATCAATATGATCATCATGACGGTAAAAATGATGTATGGACCGTTCAAAATTTAAGTACAGAACAAACATTTCCTGATGAACTTTTATATGGTCATGATCGTATATATGGTCAAGCCATTGCTAGTGATGCTACCACACATTATGATCTATATTTGGAACTACCACTTAGAATAGGTGTCATTTTACATGAGGATGACGCAGGAGTTACTTCCGGTGTACGAGTGACGGTTAAAACGACTAACGGTACTGTTCAAGCTGGTGAGGTACAATATTCGGGTGTCGTGATACTTGAAGAAAGATCCATCTATAGTGATGTAGTGAAAACCTATTATTTTGTAGATGATATCGGTTTAGTGAAAGAGTTACACAATGATATTGTCGTATTTGAGTTGCTCAATCGTACAATGAAATAAACATAAAGCAAGCCTACTTTTCGAAGTGGGCTTGCTCTTTTAGTCATGTAATGAGATATGAAAAAAACGCTGTAGGGCTTGTAGCCACTCCTTGTCATTGTGTGTTGTATAGGTTGTTAAGGATGACCCTTCATAGATTCTAAACTCGTTGTTCATCATGGTGTGACGTCCACGAGTAGTTCGAATCATAGCGATTTTGTTTTTTTGCTTAGAGAGTCGTGGTGCAAATTTCGCATCATTTGCATCATCGTGAAAACTATAAAGCAAACGCCAACTCTGTTTGATTTGCTCGAAAAGCATCCAACCATTTGCTTCATCACGTTCTATTTTATATAACTCTCGTCCTTCACGGAGTTGATGCCCTGCAATTAATGGTACTGGCTTACAAGGGGCTAAAGCACCGACACCTACATCAGAAATATAGTATTGTCCAGCAACATTTACCAATAAAAGTTGATGCATGGGAAACTCTTCTGGAAGGGTATCTTCAGCTACGTTGCGCCAAAATTGAGCATAGCGATTTGTTACAGAAAAGCCAAGTTCCCGCAAGAGCCAACTAAATAAAATATTGAGTTCAAAGCAATTACCGCCACGTCGTTCAATAATGATTTTTTGAAATAAATCAGGAATAGCGAAGGAGATACCACGGTTCAAGGCAACATCTAAATTTTCATAGGGAATGGTTAGTAGATGTTTCGTCTGCAACTGTCCAAGTAGTTGTATGGAAGGCTCTAAAGTTCCTTGAAATTGAATATGCTGTAAATAGTGCTGAATCTGTGCATTCATAAAATCGCCTCACTTCCTTATTACTAACATAACCGAAATAGTCTAAGATTACACGCATAAACTTAAAAAGGAAATGATAGAAAAATAGCTGAATAACTAGTAAGATTAATATATTAGCTACTATAAAGTGAAATATTTTACATTTTAGTTAATAATATTGATGGTAAGGTAGGTATGGTAAACGGTATGAAGTGGATAGCAGTAAATACATATGAGGAAATAAGCGAGGTTGCAGCGAATATTTTCTCGAAGCAAATACAAGAGAAGCCAAACAGTGTTTTAGGATTAGCAACTGGTGGTTCACCTGTCGGTATGTATAAGGAGTTAGTGGCTCGACACCAGGCAGGTCGTTTATCTTTTAAGGATGTCCAAACGTTTAACTTGGACGAATATGTAGGACTTGAGCAAGCAAGCCCAGCAAGCTATTGGACATTTATGCACGAGAACTTATTCAATTTTGTGGATATACTGACAGAGAATATACATTTGCCGAATGGTAAGTCAGAAGATTTAGCTGCTGAATGTGTTGCTTATGATGGGCGTATTGAAGAAGCGGGAGGTATTGATTTACAGCTTCTTGGAATCGGTGTAAATGGTCATATAGGCTTTAATGAGCCAGGCACTCCGTTTGATGCGACGACGAATATTGTTGAATTAACAGAGTCCACAAGAACAGAAAATGCTGTTTACTTTGATAACCTATCTGAGGTGCCAACACATGCGATCACAATGGGTATTCAATCCATTATGAAGGCCAAGGAAATTGTCCTTATTGCCTTTGGAGAAAAGAAACTCGATGCGATCGAAAAATTAAAAAGTGGTCATGTGACAGAAGATTTCCCAGCAAGTCAATTATTAAACCATCCTAATGTTACGATTATTTATGGTGGTACGAACTAACAATAATAAGGCAAAGACCTCTTATGAATGAAGTCTTTGCTTATTTGTTTTTCCTGATAAGATAACCCCCGCAACAACTGCTAGTCCACCAATAAGTTGGAATGTATGTAATTGCTCCTCTAGAAAAAGGACAGCAAAAATAGAGGCGAAAACAGGGATGAAGTTTAAATAAATGCTCGCCTTGCTCGCTCCCAGCTGTACGACACCATTATTCCAGCAGAGAAAAGCAACAATGGAAGCAAAAATGCCTACATATAAAATAGCCGCAATAGTAGACCATTCCCAATGAATAGAGATTGTATTCGTTTCATAGAGGTAAAAAGGAAATAACACAATAGCCCCCAGTCCAATCGTTATGATAAAGGTGGACTGCCCTGGTAAACGAGTTGCATACTGTTTGATGAGCAATGAATACACACTCCAACAAAACACCGCAGCGATAACAATTAAGTCACCTCTGTTGAAAGTAAAGTCTACTATACTTGCCAAAGAGCCACCAGTAATAATAAAGACAACACCACTAAGCGATAAAACCGTCCCTAATAGCTGGAATATGGATAGTTTTTCTTTCAAAAAAATAAAGGAGAGTATGTAAATCATAATAGGTGTAAAAGCGTTCATCAATGAAGCATTAATGGACGTTGTGTAATGCAGTCCTATATAGACAAGGGTATTAAATGCTGCAACGCCTGTTAATGATAAAATAAGGACGATGAACCAATGTTCTTTCAACATCGGCCATTCACGCTTTAATTGGCGAAGAGCAATTGGTGAAAACACGATAAATGCCACACACCAGCGTAGAAAGGCTAGTGTTAATGGAGGGATATTCCCACTAACGGCACGTCCAATCACAAAATTACCACCCCATAAAAGAGTTGCAAGCAACAATAATGCATATGGTGGGATTTTCATAAAGCTGTAACTCCTTTATTGTTAGCTATTATGGTCAATTATAGGTGCTAGCCTTAGGAATAATCAATGCCTCCTATGTTTTGCTATGCTAAAATGAGGAAAACAAGAGGAGGAATAAATGTGAAAAGTACTGTACCATGTTTACAAAAGGGCGACCTAGTCGGTGTTGTTGCACTTTCAAGTCTTGTAGAGCCTGAAAAACTAGGGGATGCATTATCCTTTTTAGACGAATTGGGACTTCGCTATATTGTTGGCGATACGATCCATGCAAAACATGATTATTTGGCAGGTAGTGATGAGGTAAGACTAGCTGATTTTCATGAAATGGTGAAAAATCCTGAAGTGAAAGCAATTTTTTGTGCGAAGGGTGGCTATGGCTCTGCACGAATAGCTGAAAAAATTGATTATACTTTATTAGAGGAAAATCCTAAAATTTTCTGGGGCTTTTCAGATCTTACATATTTACATTGTGCGATCAATGAGTATGCCAATATGGTGACATTTCATGGTCCGTTGCTTATGGCGGCGAGTAGGATGGATGATTTATCGAAGAAAATGTTTTTACAACTATTTTCCCCGATTGAAATTCAGTATACAGAGGCTATTTCTTCATTAACAACGATTGCTGGAGGTGTTGCACGTGGTGAAATGATTGGCGGAAACCTTTATCGCCTTGTCAGCACATTAGGAACCAAATTTGAAGTGAAGACTGAAGGTCGAATTTTATTGATAGAGGACCTAGATGAGACGATACCCGTAATAGATTCAATGCTTCAGCATTTAAAACAAGCAAGAAAGTTCGAACAGTTAGCAGGAGTTGTCGTTGGTTCATTTACACAGACAGGATCAGATGAAGCAGCACTGCATGTTTTAATGAAAGAGTATTTTGCCGATTTAGGGATTCCAGTCGTAGCAGGTTTTAAGATTGGACATGAAACAACGAATATTGCTATTCCATTAGGTGCAGATGCTATTTTAGACGCAGACAATAAAGTGTTGAAAATATTACCTGGCGTGTATTGACTATATGGAGATGGAAGATGGGTATTGAAAAAAAACTATATGAAGCAGCGGTAGCATTAGCATAAATAAGATACCTTTGTGGTTGCGGAGGAGCGGCAGCTTATATTCCGAAGATGGTCAGATCTTAAGATGTTTTGCCAGAGGTCATTAAGATAGCTACTAAATTATGTGCTATTCTTGAGGCGCATAAATTTAATGTAAAGGGTACGCATTCAATTTGTGTTGCTAGAGAAAATGAAGAATCCGCATTCGTAGTACTTTCACCGTGTGGGCTCTGCCAAGAAAGACTTTTCTATTGGAGAGAGCATGTGAAAGCGGCGATTACGAATACGGATGGTGAACTGGTATGTAAATCATTAAAGGAAATTCAACCTTATCATTGGGTTAAGGCCTATGAATAATGCAAAAAAGACATTACACAAAAATGTAATGTCTTTTTTGCTTAGTTAATAAGGCTCGGCATCATGTCCTTTATTAACCGCATCGTTAGTGGCTTTATCGCCATCAATATTGCCAAGTGGCTTTGAAGGAGAAGAATCCTTTCTAGCCTTATGCAATCCTTCTTTTAGTAAGCGGCCATATTCTTCATCTGCTTCTTCTGCTAGAGCAATCATTGCATTTTGAATAGCCATATGACAGACCGATAAATCACGAATTAAATTTTCAAGCAGCTCATCGCGCTCCCATTGCTCAAAGCTACGGTATGTTTCACCAGCTTGCTTGGTATTACTTTGACGATCAATTGATTCGCGAACAAGATTCCCTTCTACAAATGGTGTATGTTCTTTACCAGTTTGTGTCGCTTCTTTTAAACCATTTAACATGGATGGCTCATAATTGATATGTGGATTTTGACCAGGTGCTACATCGCGTTTATACATCATTTGCCCACCGTTTTGATTGGTTGCTACGTGCTTTTTAGGCGCATTAATAGGCAATTGGAGATAGTTGGCTCCTACACGATGACGCTGTGTATCTGAATAAGAGAAAGTACGACCTTGTAACATTTTATCGTCAGAAAAATCTAAGCCATCGACAAGTACCCCTGTGCCAAATGATGCTTGTTCTACCTCTGCAAAATAATCTTCAGGGTTTTTGTTTAACACCATTTTGCCGACTGGATACCATGGGAATTGATCGTTAGGCCAAAGCTTTGTATCATCCAATGGATCAAAATCAAGTTCAGGATGTGGGCCATCCTCCATAATTTGAACGTTTAGCTCCCATTCAGGATATTCACCGCGTTCAATCGCATCATATAAATCTTGAGTAGCATGATTAAAATTTTTCTGTTGGATTTCTTCTGCTTCTTTTTGTGTTAAATTTTTAATGCCTTGTAGTGGTTCCCAGTGATATTTGACAAGGACCGCTTTGCCTTCATTATTGACCCATTTGTACGTATTAACGCCAGAGCCCTGCATCATTCGATAGTTAGCTGGAATGCCCCAAGGTGAGTACACAAATGTTACCATATGGAAGGTCTCTGGTGAGCTAGCACAAAAGTCAAAGAAACGTTCAACATTTTGAATATTAGTGATGGGGTCAGGTTTAAAAGCATGGATCATGTCTGGAAATTTCATTGCATCACGGATGAAGAAAATCTTCAAATTATTGCCCACTAAATCCCAGTTTCCATCCTCTGTATAAAACTTTACCGCAAAGCCCCGAGGATCACGTAATGTTTCGGGAGAGTGACCACCATGTATAACGGTTGAAAACCGTACGAAGACAGGTGTTTTTTTTCCTTTATCTTGAAAAACTTTTGCACGCGTATACTTAGAAATTGGATCATCACCAGCAACACCATAGGTTTCAAAATACCCATGGGCACCTGCACCACGAGCATGGACAACTCGTTCTGGCACTCGTTCTCGGTCAAAGTGACTCATTTTCTCTAAAAAATCATAATTCTCAAGTGTTGCAGGACCGCGATTACTGACAGTTCTTAAATTTTGATTGTTGGTAATCGGATGTCCCTGTCGATTTGTCAATGTTGTATCTCGCTCATGTGATGAATCATTTTGCTGCGTCATTGTATGACCCCTTTCCTATAGATACTTCCATTTTGTCCTTCAATGGGGCAAACTAGACATCCAAATTATTTGCTTTATTATTTGAAAGCCAATAAAAAAGCTCTCCATACATAAATGTAGGAGAGCCTTGGATGGCGTTTTCAAACGGAATTAAGTTGTCTGAGTATGGCTTTTGCCTATAGTTGGTCATTAGTCATCGGTCATACAGTAACAGGTAACTTGTTATTGGTTTCAGGTAAGTTAGCTCAAAAGCTAAATTTGAAAACAGCACATCCAACTCGGTTTGGAGTCTCACCGCCCCGAGATTAGAAATAACGAGAATCGTCAAAGTTAATTTGTATACTATAATTTTTTGCATTAATAAGATTGGATAGTTTATGTGCATCTTTTTCGAGCTTCATTGCACGTTCCCGATATTCATCAGGCTCATACAAGGCGATTTCGTATAACATTGTATTGTCACCATAGCCAAATCTTACACTTTCTTTTTCACGCATACTGAATTCTTTACAAAATTCAGCCTCGGCACGAAGCTGTGTTGCCAGTTCAATTGCTTCTACTAGCGCTAGTTTTTCCCCTTTAAAATCTACTGAGTGTTGGATGTTTGCTTCATATACTAAACGATCTAACGTACGTGCATCTAGACGAACTTGTGCTAAATCAGCTTCTATAAGGGGGAGATTACGATTACTTGTTTTAGGAGCTTGTCCCTTTTCCACTGTCACAAAAGCACTGCGGTGTAATTCACTAACAAGCTCTTGCGTTTTCTTTCCTAAAATACTTTTTAGTTTAACAGCTTCTGCAAGATTAATCACGAAAACACGTCCTTTTTATAGTGTTGTAGATGGTGCATCATTTGACAAGAGGGCGATTTGATAATGACCGCCATGAATTTGGTTGAACATTTTCCCTGCTGATGCAAGAAGTTCGTTTGCTGATTCAGTTGTTAATGATGGTCTGAGGTAAAATATATGTAATGCCTCGGTCGTTTCTTCTGTAACAGCTGTACGTTTAGAATCAACAAAAGGTGAGCCAAATGCGCCTATTTCATCATAACTATATAGAATATTTGTTAATGTATTAAACCGCCCATTTAAACCGTCATAACCAATTTCATCATGACCAAGAGCAATATCTACAAAGCCTTTGATTTGGGCAATATCATATAGACCAATTGGCGTTTCGTATTGGAGAGAGAAAAAATTATTTAAATCAACACCTGAATGGAACGGTGTTAAATAGTTTTGCTTACTAATTCGACGCATTAAGCTTTCTGCTGAATGACGATAACGGTTTGGATCAGCACCAAGCTTTTTCCATAGCTGTCGCCATTCTAATATACCCTCGTATTGTGTCACAGGGTGATTCTGCATTTCTAGAAAGAGATTTTCCTGATACAATTGCATACGACCTTTTATCATTTGGGGCGATTCTGCTACGACAATTTTGGTATAATGAATAATGCCGATTTTTAGCTCGGGATGTTGTGCTAATAGAGATTGGTTAATGGAAATTTCCAATGAACATCACCTACTTTATCTATTTCTATTATTGTACCATGTAAGGAGTTGGAAATAAAATGAACATACATGACCTACAACGTGATTTTGTGGCATATGCAATGTCCATTGGCGTTGATAAAATAGGTTTTACAACAGCAGCTCCTTTTACAGAATTAAAAAATAGATTGCGTCGCCAACAGGAGCTTGGCTATCAGTCTGGTTTTGAAGAAAGTGATATTGAAAAACGTACCGAACCCCTTCAATTATTAAATGAAGCAGAGAGCATTATAGCGATAGCTGTTGCTTATCCTTCACGTATGCAAAATGCACCAGTTGGTAAAAAAGGTGCACGACGTGGGATTTTCTGCCGAGCTTCATGGGGTGTCGATTATCATACAGCATTGCGGGAACGCTTGAAATTATTATCTGCTTGGCTTGAGGAGCATGTCGAAGGTGTACGTATTGAATCGATGGTAGATACAGGAGCACTTGTAGACCGAGCTGTAGCAGAACGTGCAGGCATAGGCTGGAGCGGAAAAAACTGCTCCATAATAACGCCTGAATTTGGTTCTTATGTGTATTTAGGAGAGCTCATCACGAATATACCATTTGCGCCAGATAAGCCAATAGAGGATGAATGTGGAGAGTGTCGCTTGTGCTTGGATGTTTGTCCAACGGGCGCATTAATTGAGGGAGGGCAACTGAATGCACAGCGTTGTATTGCCTTTCTTACTCAAACAAAGGGAACACTTCCTGATGAATTTCGTAGTCATATCGGTAATCGTCTCTATGGCTGTGATACATGCCAGACAGTATGTCCGAAAAATAAAGGGAAAATTAATTGGATACATGAAGAATTCAAGCCAGATCCAGAACTTGCTAAGCCATTACTGATACCTCTTTTAACGATTTCTAATCGAGAATTTAAGACGAAGTTTGGTCACGTCTCAGGCTCATGGCGTGGGAAAAAACCTATTCAACGTAATGCCATCTTGGCACTTGCTCATTTTAAAGAGGAAGCTGCCATACCAGATCTAATCTCTCTTCTTGAAAAGGATGATCGTCCTGTAATCCGAGGCACAGCTGCGTGGGCTTTAGGCAAAATAGGTGGCGAAACGGCCAAATCAGCATTGCTTGAGGCCCAGTTGAAAGAACAGGATGAAGAAGTACTCGCTGAAATTCACAAAGGGTTGCAGTTTTATTACTAAGGAACGGAACTCCGCTCAATTTGAACAAAAAACCTAATCAAAGAAATTCTTAATAAGGAAGTGTACCGTTATGCCATTGCATATCGTTTTATATCAACCAGAAATTCCAGCTAATACAGGAAATATTGCTCGCACTTGCGCTGGCACTAATACATCACTGCATTTAATTCGTCCACTTGGTTTTTCGACAGACGATAAAATGCTGAAACGTGCGGGCTTAGATTATTGGCATAGTGTGAATGTTGTCTATCATGACTCACTGGATGATTTTATAGAGTACTCTAAAAATGGAGATGTTTATTTAATCGAAACTTATAGTGATGAGCCGTTCACGACACATGATTTTAGTGATAAAGAACATGATATTTACTTTATGTTCGGGAAAGAAACTACAGGTCTGCCAAAGGACTTTGCGTATGAACGTCGAGATATGTGCTTGCGTATTCCGCAAAGTAATCATGTACGTTCACTCAATTTATCAAATACCGCTGCTATTGTTATTTATGAAGCATTGAGACAACAAGGATACCCAGGATTACAATAAAAATAGCAGTTCTCCAGACAGGAGAACTGCTATTTTTATTACTAAAACTTCAATAATACAACATTGCCAGCAGGGTCCTCAGTCTGGAATCCTCCGTGAATATCCAAAACTGGTGCACCTATTGCACGAAGGTTTTCCTTCATGGTTGCTGCTTGTTTTTCATTATCTAAACGCAACGAGAATGTTTTTAAGCCGACTTGATTTTGTCCAAGCTTTGGCGCGTTTTCTGAGTGCCAAGTGTTTAAGCCGATATGATGATGATAGCGACCTGTAGAAATAAATAATGCTTGGGAACCATAGCGAGTGACAATGTCAAAACCTAAGCCCTTTGTATAAAATTGCTCCGCTTCTGCTAAGTTGGCGACAGATAAATGAATATGTCCCATCACTGTGCCAGTGGGTAGACCATTCCAATTTCCATCAGCTTCTTCTAAGATAGAACGAATATTAAGTGGTTCTGTTACCATATGCACATGATCGTTATGCCATGTCCATTCACTTTCAGGACGATCTGTATAAACTTCAATACCATTATGATCAGGATCATTTAAATAAAGTGCTTCACTGACATCATGATCAGAAGCCCCAAGATAGACACCTTTTTCATGGAAATGAGTAATAATATTTGCTAAATCACGGCGAGTTGGTAATAGTAGGGCAAAGTGATAAAGTCCAGTCGTCATGTGAAGCTTTTCTTCCACTGTTTCTGGTTGAACAATTGTTAATAAAGCTGTTTGACCATCAGCTGTTAAAGTAGCTTTATGAGATTCTTGCTCTAATACTTTAAAGCCGATTATGTCTTGATAATATGATAAAGAGCGTTGTAGATCACTCACTTTTATTTCAACATTTGTCACATATGTGTTAGGTTTTTCATGAAAATGCATAGAGGATACCTCCGATTAGTTATTATTTTTCATTAAGTTACTTTATGTAAGTTAGTTTATTTTAAAAATAAGAGAAAGTCAAGTATTTCTATTGTTCCACAAAAAAAGAAAATCACTAAGCTCTTCTAAATGCTTAGTGATTTTCTTGAGTTATTATTTGTCTGCTTTGTAGTCGCCTTCGTATCCAGCAGTGAAAATAGCTGTTAAGAAAGCAACTGTTACACCAATGATTAATAATAATTTCATGGAAGTAACCTCCTCATGTTATAAAGCAATCTCTTTTTAGTATAGCCTATCTACTATAAAAATGAAACGACATAGCAGAATAAAATATGTCAGAAATGGTTCAAACATCACGATATCGGGAAAAGTATAGGAGAGGTGATGAAGATGGAAAAAAAGGTGCCAAATATTGAAAATGGTACGATGGCGAGAGATATGAAGGAATTAAAAGATTTGGGCAAACAGATGGAGCATTTACGTGACGGTCTAGAACTTGCAGAGGATGAGCGGATTGCCGATCCCATTCAATTGGAAGATGTTGAAATAAAGAAAAAGTAGTGTTTAGAACAGCCGCCTTATTTTTCTTAAATCCAATTTTTTGTATAATGGTACTAGGAAAAGAAAGGGGTTGTGCTTCTTGCATTTACAATCAACGAAAACATTATCAAATGGCGTAGAAATGCCTCGCTTTGGCTTAGGCGTTTATAAAATGACAAAACGTGAAGAAACATTACAGGCTATTGATAAAGCACTTACATTTGGTTATCGAGCTATTGATACAGCGTCCTTATATGGTAATGAGGTAGAGGTAGGGGAAGCTATTCGTCATTCAGGTGTTAAGCGTGAAGATATTTTTGTTACGACAAAAGTATGGAATAATGACCAAGGATATGATGAAACATTACGTGCATTTGAGGTTTCCCTAAAAAAATTAAATATGGATTACCTCGATTTATATTTAACTCATTGGGCTGTTCCTGGAACATTTGAAGAAACATATCGAGCAATAGAACGCCTATACGATGAAAAACTAATTCGAGCGACAGGTGTATCGAATCATCATGAGCATCATATAGAAAAAATACTGGCAAAGGCGAATACCGCGCCAATGGTCAATCAGGTTGAGGTACATCCTTATTTACAGCAACAAGCATTGAGTGCATTTTGCAGTGAACATCAAATGGCTGTTACTGCATGGTCACCACTAGGACGTGGAGGTGTACTTGCTGATCCTACAATTGTGGAAATAGGGAAAGAAATTGGAAAGACTGCTGCTCAAGTAGTGTTACGTTGGCATTTGCAAAATGACACATTGATTATTCCTAAATCAGTGACATCAAGCCGAATCGAGGAAAATGCACAAATATTTGATTTTGAATTAACACAAGCTCAAATGGAGAAAATCGCTACTTTAAATCGTAACCAACGATTTGGGCAAGATCCTGATCATTTCAAATTTGATTTTTAGTAAGATAAATTAATCCCGCTCTCGAAGTGAGAAGCGGGATTTTTTTGTTTACTGCTCGTCCTTGACTATAATTCGTTTATTTAAAAATGGATGTTCAAATTCTAATTGAATGGCATGCAGTTCATAGTCATCACTTGCTGTTTCTCGTGCACCATACATCGTATCGCCAATAATCGGATGACCGATATAGGCTAAATGGACACGAATTTGATGTGTTCGGCCAGTTTCAAGAATGAGATGGACAACACAAGAATTTTTGTAGCGTGCCACCACTTCATAGTGCGTCACTGCATGCTGCCCAGATTGGGATACCACACGTCTTGTAGCATGATGACGGTCTTTGCCAATCGATTCAGAAATCGTTCCAGTGGATGTACGTAAATTCCCTTGTACCTCTGCTGCGTACGTACGAATAATGGATTTTTCCTCAATCATTCGATCAAAAATCGACTTTGCTAAAGGGTGTTTTGCTACAAGTAATAAACCTTGTGTCCCTTTATCGAGGCGATGAACATGTTCTGCGTAAATGCCACCTTGTTCTTTTAAATGTGCCATAACGTGGTTCATACAAGTATGCGTATCACGAGCATCGTTCGGGTGTGTTGACATTCCCTTTGGTTTCGACACGATTAAACAATGGTCATCTTCATAAACCACATCGATAGCACAAACAGGTGTTGGCTTATAGTTAGATGATGGAATTGGAAATGTAAATTTGATTGTAGTTCCAGCCTGTAAAGGTGTATTCCATTGAAGAAGCTCATCATTTGTCATTGTGACAGCTTTGGCCATACGTAATTCATGGACAAGCTTTTTACCAAGTCGCCAATGATTACGTAGCAACTCTTCAACACTTAAGTTATCTTCAGTTATTTCATAATGAAACATCGATCTTCCTCCGTAAAAAGACCGTATTCCAATCGTAGAACACGGTCTATTAATTATTTTGCAGCTTTAGAAGCTTTAATTAAGTAAAAGCTTGCCCCTGCGATTAAAATAAATGCAGTTAACGCTAAAAACGGTATCGTAATAAAGCCTAACCAGTTAATATATTGTCCTGTACAAGAAACCGCACCACAGGAAGGGGCATTTTCAGCTAAAAAACTAAGCTTTTGAATTCCGTAATGGTAAAGTGAAATACAGCCACCGATTACAGAAAAAACAGCTGTTGTGACAGCAATACGAGCATTTTTTTGAATGAATGCAACTGTTGACATAATGACAATTGGGTACATAAAAATACGTTGAATCCAGCACAATTTACAAGGTTCATAGTGACGAATTTCAGAAAAATATAATGAACCTAGTGTCGCTATAGCAGAAACTATCCAAATAAATAATAAGCCATTTTCCTCTTTTTTAGACATATCCATTCTTCCCTTCATAAAACCATGTACTTGTTCGATTATAGTGGTTCTAGTTTTATATGTAAATCAACTTACACAAAATAAGGTATGCCCTGAATTTCAGTCTAAAGTATGAACGACTGAAGCAGACGTTCTCAACACCTTAATGGTATCATTAACAGTAGTAATGCTAAAGAAGAGGTGTTTTCGTGAGGGAGAATGAGCATTCAAATATCAGTATATTAAAAGAAATCGCTGAACTATTAAATGAAGAAACTGAAATTGTCACAATGCTAAAAGGAGCACTCATCAAATTTTTAAATGGTACCAAATTTGAAACAGGCTGGATTTTTTTTATCGATGCAAAGGGCCGCTCGGAGCTTGTTGTCCATGAAAATTTACCTGAGGCATTGGAATATAAAAATTGTCATTATTTGAAAAAGGGTGGCTGTTGGTGCGTATCTCGTTATCGCAATGAGGAGCTAAAAAAAGCCTCAAATATTATTGAATGTCAACGTATTGAAAGTGCTATAGCAGCGAATGTTGGGGATCATGAAGGTATTACACATCATGCCACAGTACCTCTTCAATCTGGACAAGAACGTTTTGGTGTATTAAATGTGGCATCCAAAGATACGGTTCGCTTTTCAGAGGAGGAACTTGCTTTACTTGAATCGGTAGCATTTCAGATGGGTTCTGCTATTAAGAGGATTTTACTGACAAAGCAAGAACAAGAAATGGCACTTGTCAAGGAGCGTAACCGTCTAGCGCGTGATTTACATGATTCGGTCAATCAACTACTATTCTCTGTTACGTTAACAGCGAGAGCTGGTATAGAAATGACGGATGATTGTGATGTTAAAGAAACATTTAAAGAGATTCAGCATTTAACGCAAGATGCACTAACAGAAATGCGTGCGCTGATTTGGCAACTGCGACCTAAGGGTTTAGAAAATGGTTTACTTGAAGCTATGAAAGTATACGCTGAAATGCTTGGTTTAAAATTACATGTTACCGTTTCAGGTGTACTGCAATTTCCCTCACGTATTGAAGAAACGTTATTTCGTGTAGCTCAAGAGGCGTTAAATAATGTGCGTCGCCACGCAGGTGTGTTAGAGGCAGCCCTGTATATTACCGTCACGTCTACAGATATTTTATTGGTTATTCGTGACGAGGGAAGAGGCTTTGTTATAGACAACAATACGAAGCTGCTTTCAATGGGCTTACAATCTATAAAGGATCGTGCAAAATCAGTGGGTGGCACTGCTGACTGGGTAAGCGAAATTGGCAAAGGTACGGAGCTTCTAATCCGCTTGCCATATTAAGGGGGAGAGGACATGATACGTGTATTAATTGCAGACGATCATCACGTGGTGCGTCGAGGGCTATTGTTTTTCTTAAAGACACAAAAAGATATTGAGGTTGTTGGAGAGGCGAAAAATGGCCACGAAGCCGTATCTTTAGCAGAGAGCATCCAACCAGATATTATTTTAATGGATTTGGTGATGCCTGAAATGGATGGCATTCAGGCAACAAAACGCATCAAAGCAAAGTTTCCACAAATAGAAATTTTAATGCTCACAAGCTTTTCTGATCGAGATCATGTAGTTCCAGCTATGGAGGCAGGAGCAGCTGGCTACCAATTAAAAGATATTGAACCGGATGAATTGGTATTATCCATTCGTCGTATTATGCGTGGGGAAAATACACTGCATCCTGAAGCAACGACAACACTTGAAATGGATCGTCAAGAATCACAAAATGCACCACATATATTAAATCCGCTGACACCTCGCGAGCAGGATGTACTAGCAGAGCTCACAAAAGGAAAGAGTAATCGAGAAATTGCATCCTCACTATTTGTTACAGAAAAAACGGTGAAAACGCATATTTCAAATATCTTTACAAAGCTACAAGTACAAGACCGTACGCAGGCGGCACTGTATGCTGTTAAGCATGGACTGACAGAGGGTAGCGGTAACTAAAGACATCAAAAATACTTAGATAAATAAACGGCGAGTTCCTACTAATTAGTAGTACTCGCCGTTTTTTACTTTATTTATGTTGAACAAATAATTTTTTGGAGATTTCTAAAAATGTAGAGCTTGGTGTTAGAGCTAAATCTTCCTTTAGTTTTTGCTTATATGTTTGGAAAATTTTGTACGCCTGTTCATGAAGCCCAGCCTGAATTAACGTATATAAATAGTGCTCAAGCTTTTGTTCGTTATATGGATCATTTTCTAATAACGCATGTAAAAATTCAATCGCTTTTTCAGTATCGGATAAGACCGATGTTTGGAACCCCTTTTCTAATAACTCTATGTATGATTTTGTTAATCTATCCTTATAGGCAGTTGACCATTCATAATCATCGAATACAAATAGTCCATTTTTATAAATAGCAAGACATTGAGTAATCAAAGAAATGGAGGGAAACTCCAATCGTGAAAAATCTTCATGAAGTTTTTGAAAATCATATAAGTCACACATAATATTTGGTCTTTCAAAGATATAGTATTTATTCGAAAAGACAATACAGTTTTCATAGCCAATCGTATTCAAAGTTTTTCTTAAATAGGAAAGAGCGGTATGAAGATTGGATTTGGCTCGTACATAGTCTAAATCTGGCCATAGAATTTCAATTAAGTAATCTCGATGAATCGGTATGTTTGGGTGCAAAATAAAATAAGCAAATAATTCCTTCGTCTTCTCTGTTTTAAATGCCACTAAGCTATTATTGCTATAGACAGCGAATTGATCAAAGCATTGTACATTTAATTCAGTTTGGGTGGCTTGCTGAAGCATTTGCTGGATAGAAAATTCATGCTCAATGCGGGCTACCGTTTTATCTAAGCGAGCAAGACTGATAGGTTTTAATAAATAGTCAAGACCACCAACTTCATAGGCTTGTAAAGCAAATTCATGATAGGAAGTAATAAAAATAACGCTCACTTGTGGACGTTCAGTTTTGATAATATCAGCTACTTCAAGTCCAGATAGTTCTTGGAGTTTAATCTCTAAAAAGATGACCTCAAACTCTACGGTCGGCAGCTCATTCAGAAATACTTCTACACTTGTATAGGTTTGAATGACCTGTATTTGTTGAAAGGTATGTAATTTATTTTGAAAATAATGTAAAGCTAAAGGTTCATTGTCTATTAAAACGGCTCGAATCACATCAAACTCTCCTTTGTACAATTAAATTGAAAACCATTAAACTCTAGTTCATTTTGGATGAAAAGGCTTCCTGTATATAGTGAAGGGCAAGAAAACCGAAAATCACTTAACTTTTCTATTAAAAATTTGATACTAGAAAAAAGCAATAAGTGTTGTAGGTCTTCCACAGGCGAGAGTCAGTAAATCCTGTGGTGCTTTGTCACATCACGTCAAATCCGTACATAGAAAGTATTCGCCGTTCATTATATAGAAGATAGAAGTTTTTATGTTGTGTTAAGAGAATTGAAATAATTGTTTAGGCATTTATTATCAAACTATTCTTGTAAAAAAATAAAAAAACGTAACATAGAGGAATAAACGCTGTACACTAGCCATAAGCATTGTTTTTTCTTATATTGTAAAAATAGTATAATGATTGTAATAATTGATTAGGCGTTATTATAGTACATTTGTCTTAAATAAAACTCAAAAAGTACTTAAAAAATACTTAAAAAGATAGGATGTTAGTAATTGAAATGCAAATTTATATAGGAATAATGAGATATAAATGGAAGGGGATTTCGCAATGAAATTAGAGCGACTGCTAACAATGACGATGATTTTAATAAACCGTAAAAAGGTCAAGGCTCAAGAATTAGCAGAGCTATTTAATGTGTCTGTCCGTACGATTTATCGAGATATCGAAACACTTAGCTGTGCAGGTGTACCTGTTATTAGTCAACAAGGTGTGAATGGTGGTATTAGTTTAATAGAGGGCTACCGTGTCGATAAGCAAGTTTTGACGAAGGATGAGCTTGCTTCACTTTCTATCGCTATTAAAAGTGCTTTGACTACCTATGAGGATTCCCACGCAGAAGCGGTTCTTGAAAAATTGACGAGTATTGCAGATGATCATATCAAACAATCAATTGACCACTTATTTATAGATCTTAGTCCATGGGGACCAAATGTTCTTTTTAAAGAGCACATTACTACAATAAAAAATGCAATAGAAAATAAATATTGTGTAAGCTTTACTTATTCCACTACCCATGGTAAACAAACACGGCGAATAGTTGAACCGCATACATTAGTTCAGAAAGGCAAGACTTGGTATTTATATGGTTATTGCACATTAAGAAAAGATTTTCGTTTATTTAAACTGGCGAGAATCAAGAACTTACTACAAGAAGAGGCCATCTTTGAGCGTAAGGAAGTTAATTTAAGTGAACTGCCATGGGGAAAAGAATGGCATCAACCACAAAATGTAGTAGATTTAGTCATTACTTTTGATAAAGCCATCACGACATTGGTGGAGGAGTCCTTTGGTGCAGAGCATATAGATCATGAGCATTCCATGATTAATATATCCATACCAGAGGATGAATGGCTCTATGGTTTCTTACTTAGCTTTGGTCATCGCATTAAAATCATTGAACCATTCTATATAAGAGAGATTATCCAAAAGCGCGCACAAGAAATTGTTCATTTATATAAAAATCATAACAATTGATGACAGACAGTTGTCAGGTTTCCTTTGCTATAGTAAGGACAAATCAAGCGAAAGGTGGAATTAACATGCAAAGTTATTGTCAAAGCTGTGGTATGCCGTTAGTGGATGAGGCTTTATTAGGAACTGAAAAAGAAGGTCACAAAAGTCAGGAGTATTGTACATATTGTTATGAGGGAGGCGAATTTAAACAACCCCATTTAACAGTTGAAGACATGATTGAAATTTGTGTGCCACATTTAAGGGAAGATGGCATGTCTGAAGACGATGCACGTAATATGATGACATCCTTTTTGCCAAGCTTAAAAAGATGGAGAAAAAGTGAGTGGAAAGAACCAAAAATGGTGGAAAGGGATTCATTTCAAATCGTTGGGATCTCAGCTCAAACAAGCAATGCAAAGGAAATAACAGCGCAAGCTAAAATTCCACAATTATGGGACCACTTTTATCAACAAAATATTGTAGGTCAAATAGCTGAGCGTAAAAATGATAATGTCTACGGTTTATATGCTGACTATGAGACAGATGTGAATGGAGATTATTCCATTACACTTGGTGTAGAAGGGTTAAATAATGCTGAAACACCTGCTGGATTGGTAGTTAAAACGATTCCGACAGCTAAATATTTAGTTTTTACATCCGATAAAGGAACAATGCCAGAAGTTGTCATCCAAACTTGGCAAGAGATTTGGGCATGGTTTGCAAATTCTGGAGTAGAACGAACGTACACAGGTGATTTTGAACTGTACGATGAACGTTGCGCTAATCCACAGGAAACACAGGTAGATATCTATATTGCGATCAAATAAAAACAAGTCTCTTACCAATCAATTGGTAGGAGACTTGTCGTTGTTTTGTGGAGTGGTCACAGCTATATGTGGCTCGATGTGCACGAGAACCTGACAAAAACGATTTTCACGCATAATGGTATGTTCAATTTCTTCTGTAATGCGATGACTTTCAAAAACATTTAAATATGGATCAACTGTGACAGTTATATCGATGAAGTACATATTGCCATGTGCACGTCCCTTAAAGTCCAAGAGCTCAATCACGCCATCTACGTTTTGGATTAATACCGATAGCGTCTCCACCTCATCAATGTCGAATGCATCAGTAAGGCTTTGAACTGCCTCCCAAAAGATTTCTACTGCAGTTTTAATAATTAAAAAGGCAACGATGAGAGCTGTAAGAGAATCAATGATTGGGAAGCCAAAAATGGCTCCAAAAATACCGATTGCTGTGCCGATGCTGACAAGAGCATCAGAGCGATTATCAAAGGCGGCTGCTTTGACAGCGGCACTTTTAATTTTTTTAGATAGTGCTAAATTATAACGATAAACAAAATACATGACAACTGCACTACCAATCGCTACATAAGCTGTTAACAGGGAAGGTGTTGTACCAGTAGGTTCCCATAAACTTCGTAAAGAATTGATTAATACTTGGAGACCGACAATGAGCATAATGAATGATGCAACTAAAGAGGCAACAGTTTCAGCACGTAAATGCCCGTATTGATGGTTGGAATCAGGTGGCCTTTGGGCAATGCGTAATCCAATCAATACAGCGATGGATGCAATGATATCCGTGGTATTGTTTAAACCATCCGCTTTTAATGCCTCCGAAGTACCAATGTAGCCGATTGTAAGCTTGACAGAGCTTAGGATTAGATATGTACCAATTGATAGCCAAGCACCTTTTTCCCCTTGCCGTAAATTTGTATAGAGCTCCATTTTGTTTCCTCCTCGCAAAACTTTCGGACATTAGAAAACGACCCCCTTTTAAAAAGGGAGTCGTTTTCATCTATTTATTTCGGTATTAGCTCCCACCCATATAAGGTGTGAAAGTAAGACCATATTTATAGCCTGGAATATACAAGTGTGATTTTAATAGTACCACTACAAGGACAACAAGGCAATTTAATTTTAGTCAATGACTGCGTTAAATTCATTTGATAAATCACTTTCAGGCAATTTCAGAACTTCTAAGTATAAAATATGGTGACCATCTAATTCTTTTGCGATAAATTCAAAACCTTGCTCCTGAATACTGTCTCCTTCGACCGCATCAAAACGCTTCGTCATGAACCAACCGCCGATCGTATCAATATCATCATCTTCTATGTCAGTACCTAGCATATCATTCACATTTTCAAGAAGCATCTTGGCATCTAAAATAAAATGATTTTCTGCAATTTCTTGTACTTCCGGGATTTCATCTTCATCGAATTCATCTTGAATATCGCCGACAATCTCCTCAATAATATCTTCAATTGTTACTAAACCAGATGTTCCGCCATATTCATCCATTAAAATGGCCATATGAATACGTTCACGTTGAATTTTTAGTAATAAATCGTTAATTTGCGTTGTTTCCATCACTCGAATAATAGGCTGCATATAGTCAATGACTGGCTTATCACCATTTTTTGGGTCCTTGATGTAAGCGGTTAATAAATGCTTCATGTTGACTAAGCCAATTATATGGTCTTTATCGCCATCAAGGATTGGATAACGAGTATATTGCTCAACGCCCATTAAATCGAAAACTTCTTTAATTGTCAGTTCTTTTTCAATGCCGACAATTTCAGTTCGAGGAACCATAATTTCTTTTGCAAGACGCTCTGAGAACTCAAAAATACTGTTAACATATTCATATTCTGAGTTATTAATTTCTCCACCTTTTAAACTATCCGATAAGATCATCCGCAGTTCTTCCTCTGTATGGGCTACTTCTGATTCTGACATCATTTTCAAGCCGAAAAGACCAGTTAATCCACGGGCAGATCCATTTAATAACTTAATGATTGGATACGTAATATTGTGGAATAAAATTAATGGACCAGAAAAGTTTAATGTAACTAATTCTGCTTTTTGGATGGCTAATGTTTTTGGCGCCAGTTCCCCAATAACAACATGCATAAACGTTACGATTGAGAATGCAAGTATGAATGAAAGGATAGATGTGATACTACCATTCAAATTTAGAAATTCAAACACTGGGTGCAAAATAATTTCGAATGTAGGTTCACCTAACCAACCTAAACCGAGTGCAGTGATGGTAATACCTAGCTGACATGCAGATAAGTACTCATCTAAATCTGAAACAACACGTTTTGCATTTTTCGCTTTTTTATGCCCTTCTGCGAGCAATTGATCGATGCGGGTAGTTCTCACTTTAACGATTGCAAATTCAGTTGCAACGAAAAATCCTGTCATTATAATTAGTAGGGCGAATGTCGCCAACCTAATGGTTATCTCCAATATGTCTCCGTCCAAATAATTCCTTTGTTCCCGCCCGAATGAGGGAAGTAAACAAAGTGTACACCTCCTATGATTTAAAAAATTGTTGGATGTTTCAATCATAAATTATTTAAAAGAAAAACACAAATATTGACAACAATTTTTTCGTTTGTTTTTCAAGCGGTTTTTTGAAAAAGTAACTAGATTTCAAGTACCAAAAGATTGAAATTGCCATAGCGATATGCTAACTTAAAAAAGAGTAAAGATAGTTTATTTAGGGGAAGAAGCATTTTGCATCTCATATAATACGACACGTCAAAAATCTCAAGAGTGCTTTAGCTTGCGGATTTTTTTAAATGAATTATTTTTTATAGCGAAAGGGGGAGTCTCAAATGTCATTTGAGACTCCCCCTTTCTACGTAAATGAAGTATCAGCGCCAAAAGAGTATTGAAATGGCTTACTGTGTTTTCTTTATTTACTGATTTATTCGTGTTGGAAACGTAATTTTAAACACGCCTTTTCAACATCATGAAGCGTTTCCTTTAAAGGTATTTCTCCTGTGAAGGGTGCTATGGATACAGGTGCTTTTTCTGTAATGCCCTGCTGTGTTAAAACATAATTCTTATCATTATACGTTAAATACAATGTTTTAATTGATTTCTTGCCGAAAGAGCTAGTAGAAGAATCAAAAAGGCCCTTTAATTGACTGCAATATTCATTATAGAAGTCACCTTGAAAGCCAGAAAGTTCTTCAAATTTTTTACTTTTAATGGCTCCCGCTTCGTCGGCTAGTTCGAATACTTTAGCGGAAAATTCAGAAAAAAGTTCTTTTACTTTTGTACGAATTAATGCTTTTGAATTGTAATTGTTTAAATCATCCGAAAGTGTGACTTTACTCATTGAAATGGCCCCCTGCATAAAAAACATTTACTATCTAAGTTGATACCATAAATGTATAAGAAAAATATACGAATTTCAACATGAATCAACATAATTAGCTTAAAGGACGTGCTATATATAGTAAATATAGGTATTTTTATGCGGAATTATAGCGAAAAAAAGACTATATTTTTTAATTGTATACATGGAACAGCATAAGCTCATGAATCATTTTTTTAACATCTTCCTCGTTTGGAGGAATTGGTCCTGTCCATTGAATCTTGCCGTCCTTTAAATATTCAGCTGCATATCGTTCACGTTGATAAAAAAATGAAATGACCCACCCTGGAAGTTGCGTATTTTCAAATAATGGTTTAAAACTGAAATGCTGAATCATCATCAAACCTCGCTTCTATATTATGTAGTTCATATTATTCAAGGATAACGGTAATTTTGCAACTATTCGCTTTTCGTAGAATTTGATAGGATTGTATTGAAACTCTAAAGAGGGTATTTCTTTCGTTGAAAATCATGGCTCTGCTATAATGTTGAGGAGGCGACAAAAAACGCCAATCGTGAATACAATTGAAATGAGAGGATACAAATGGATAATTTTATAGTGACATTATTTTTTATGGCGATTATTGGCGCTGCAATTGGAGGCGTAACAAATCATTTAGCCATTAAAATGCTTTTTCGTCCATATAATGCGATATATATTAAAAATTGGCGACTACCGTTTACACCAGGTCTTATTCCAAAAAGACGTGATGAATTAGCGAAACAACTGGGGCTCACGGTTGTAAATTATTTATTAACTCCTGAAACATTTAGAAAAAAATTTTTCTCAAAGGATATTCAGGATAAAGTAGAACAATTTGTTCAACTAAAAGTTGAAGAAACTATCTTTGCAAATGATAAAACGATTCAGGATTGGCTTAACTTAGCAGGGTTTTCCCATATGCCAGCAACTATCGAACAAAAAGTTGAAGCGATTGTTGAGGGACAATTTACATCAGTGAAGAATACACTATCAACAAAATCAATTCGTTCATTGCTATCTGATGATATTCAAAATACGATAGATGCAAAAATTCCTCTAGCGGTTCATCACATTTTAGAAAAGGGCGAGGATTACTTTTTATCACCTGAAGGCGAAATGACGATTAAAGCAATGATTGATGACTTTTTATCATCAAAGGGATCTCTTGGTGGCATGATTAATATGTTTTTAGGTGATTCCTCCTCACTTGTTGGAAAAGTCCAACGTGAGCTTGTGAAGTTTTTACAAGCACCAGGCACTTCAACATTACTAACGAAAATTTTCACACAGGAATGGGAAAAATTAAAAGATCGACCAGCAATGGACTTTTTACAAGATGTTCATTTTGAGCCCATTCTATCGAAATTACAAGTGTATGTGAAAGAACAATTAGCTATTGCTGAACGTTTAAATCAACCAATTTCTTACTACTGGCCTGAAGGAAATGAGTGGGTGAAGTATACGGTTATTCCACAAGTTATTGACAAAGCATTCGTGAAGGCAGAGGAGAAACTTGAGGATGTACTAAATCGTTTAAACTTACAAGAGGTTGTTCGGGAGCAGGTCGATTCCTTCCCAGTAGAAAAATTAGAGGAGCTAGTATTAGGAATTTCTAAACGTGAGTTTAAAATGATTACCGTATTGGGTGCAGTTCTTGGTGGTTTGATTGGGATTGTGCAAGGTTTAATTGTTTACTTTATTTAAAAAGGAGATTGTATAAATGATTAATATTTATAATGACATTAATGCGTTAGAGGCAACTTTCCGTAAGACTCCAGAATTTGAAGCATTGAAAGCAGCGGTAGAAGTTGTAATGAAGGATGAAGAGGCTTTAAATATCTTTAAAAACTTCCGTAAGATCCAAATAGAATTGCAGAAAAAACAGCTAGCTGGTGAGGATTTAATGGAGGATGAGCTTGTCTATGCGCAAAAAGCGGCTCAGCTTGCACAGCAAAATGAAAAAATTTCAACTATGCTTGAGGCTGAAATGAAGTTAAGTAAGGTAATTGAAGAAGTGAATCGCATTCTAATAAAACCTATCCAAGAGTTATATGAGGGAATTCAATAAAAAAATATCATAATTGCAATTACAAAAGGAATAATTGTCCTAGGAATTGCACATATAACAAGTAACAAGAAAACGTGTATCCGCTAATGGTCGGTGCACGTTTTTATTTTATACGCATCAATCAAGAGTATCGGAGGTTTTAATTATGCATGTAATCATTGAATGGACCTATAAAACACCAAAAGGAGCAACAACTGTTTTACGTTCAGCAGAAATGCCTGCTGCTCAAGCTCTATTACTTGCAGAGGATATGGAAAGAACCGGAAGAGTAAAGTCGCTACATTGCATTGATCGGCAAGATACAAACTGGTCACTTAAGGAGCTGAAAGCCTATTTAAAGGAAATAGATACCGAGCCACATAATATTACTGTCTATTTTGATGGAGGCTTTGATCGTGGGACAAGACAGGCAGGGCTAGGATGTGCAATTTATTATGAACAAAATGGTAAGCCTTTACGTTTAAGAAGGAATGCTTTTTCTTCTGAGCTGAAATCAAACAATGAAGCAGAGTATGCAGCGCTTTATTTAGGCTTAGTGGAGCTGGAGCTATTAAACGTTCATCATTTGCCGGTCCGTATCATTGGAGATTCCCAAGTGGTCATCAATCAATTAAATGGGGAATGGCCAGCATTGGAAAAAGAATTAGCAAGTTGGGCAGATAAAATTGATGCCAAATTAGAGCAGCTTAGCATCCAAGCGGATTACCAGCTTGTCCCACGTAAGGACAATTCAGAAGCCGACCGCCTCGCTACTCAAGCTTTAAATGGTATAGATATTACTGGTTTGAGCGAAATTGTAAAAGAATAACGAACGAGAGGTGGCCAAACCACTGCCACCTCCTTCTTATAAATTTTCCTGTTTTCGATGAAACTTTTTCCATTTCTAAACTACTACTCCTATGAACCCAAACAATAAGGAGAGAGATTTTATGAACATGAAAAAATTAGCACCTGCAGCTATGACTGCATTATTAATTGGAAGTGCCGTTATACCAGTAGCTTCAGCAAGTGAGCAGCATCCTACAGAAGTTGAAGTACCGCAAATTCAAATTGATCCAGTACACATTTTCAATAATACTTTCGGTACTGTGGCCGATGTTCGTGTTGGTGAAAATATTACATATTACACGGTAAAAGATGGCGAGCAAACAATTATATTAGAAATGACGAAAGATACACTTGTGTTTGATAATACGGGTAAGAAAGTGGAACTTCAAAAAGGTGATAAAGTAGCAGCCTATACATTCGCGAATAAGCCTCAAAAATATATTTATCCACCACAATTTAATCCTGATGTTGTCATTGTTGAGTCAGAAGAAGTTGGTTTTGTAGCAGTGGATTATTTCTTTGAAGATTTAACAAATACGTATGATATTTTAAAACTAAACATCGGTAAAGAAACGGAACTATTAAATGCAAAAGGTGAGAAGGTAGAGCCTAAAGAATTAGCAGAGAAGCACCTTGTTGTTTTCTATACTGCATCTACTAAGAGTATTCCAGCACAAACAACACCATCAAAAGTGATTGTACTTGATGACTATCCAGAAAATACGACAAATCCAGTCAATGAAGAAATTGATAACATTATCGCATCAGATTTTTATGAAATAGCTGGAACAAAAATGGTGCCATTACGAGTGATTGCTGAAAAGCTTGGCTATAAAGTAGAATCTACAGGTAAAGGGGCTATTCTTTCAAGGGGGAATATGTCTTACACAATAACTCGTGGAGAAAAAACATTTGGCTATAACAAAGCATTGCTCACATTATCAGTAGCACCAACATTGAAAAACACAAAGACCTATGTACCTGTTGAATTTGTTGAAGAATATTTAAAATAATAGAGAACAGACTGTAGACAAACTCAAAAAATATGAGAGTTTGCCTACAGTCTTTTTTCTTTTACAATGAAATAAAGTAAAGCCGTTGATTTCCACTACGGGCGGACGCTTTCCGCGGGCGGGGTCGAGCTGCTTCCCTCGCTTTGTTACTGCCGCTTCGCTTTCGTACAGAAAACATTCACTCATTCCAGAATCTCGACTTTCCCGCTTTTCCCGCAGGAGTCGCTGCCCTTCGTTCCAATCAACTTCTACATAAAGAAATCCATATTCATATG
Source organism: Lysinibacillus cavernae (assembly GCF_009724685.1). Taxonomy (GTDB): domain Bacteria; phylum Bacillota; class Bacilli; order Bacillales_A; family Planococcaceae; genus Lysinibacillus; species Lysinibacillus cavernae. Next base: position 32,836 of record NZ_WMEF01000017.1, on the reverse strand, counting down.
TGATAAAAAGTAAACTTTCGAGGTGATCAACCTTGATGACGAAAAATCAAATCAAAGAACGTGAACAATTAGAATTGTTAGCGATTGATCAATTGTTTCTGAAGATCATTTAGTACGAAAACTAGAGGCTGCTATTGATTTTTCATTTATCTATCCATTAGTAGAAAACCTCTACTCTGCTAATGGGCGTCCTATTATTGATCCTGTTGTACTCTTTAAAATGACTTTTATTCAGTACGTTTTTGGTATTCGGTCCATGCGTCAAACTATCAAAGAAATTGAAACGAATAGGGTGTATCGATGGCTTTTGTCTACAATCGGAAAATAGTATGCCAGGTATTTTTGGCATACTATTTTTAATTTATAGTCATTCAGCAATTGCTAAGGCAGAATGGCCCTTCGAGGAAATATAGGTTGGATACCTTTTCGCAAATTGCTGAAGGCATTGCTTGAAAGACACAGTATTCATAAAATTTTTGGCTAAGATCATTTCATCTGAATACAATAAAAATTGTTGGAAGTGCTGATGAACAAATTCTCTTGCCTTCTCGTAGTGCTTGTTGATAGAGATCGCACCATAAATTTCTTGTTGGTCAATAATATAGATAAAATCACAAAGAATTTTATGGGTACCATATTTCAATAATACCGAGACATATAATGTTTTTTCATCACATCGCTCTACATCAAAATGGTGGAATGCTACTTTTACTTGATGAATAAAGTTTGAAATGGATGTACGATTGCTATTTTTTAAAATAAACACTATCAACACCACCTTTTGTAAAAATTATAATGTCAAAAAAATAGTTTGTCCATATTAAAACTGAATATTCTGTTATTTATAGATTCTCATTGTTATTTTGCTTAAAGTCATAGAAATTTGTTAAACTTAAATCTGCACTATATCTGGAATAAGAAAAGAAGAGAGCGAAACAAGATGAAAATTATTCACATAGATCAAAAATACCCTGAGGATTGGATTCGCGTATTAAATCATATTGCGAATTTATTTTTTGAGGATTCCAAGCTGAAGGTCGAGCAAGAGGGAGCAGATATGTCCGCTTCATTTGAATATCAGACTGAAGACAATTCTTCCATTTCTACAAAAGCAGTTTTAACTGTAGAAGGTAGGCAATACACAAACAATTACAGCATACAATACGAATCAGCAGCGACTGGTCGTGAGCTAAATATTCGCATGAAACGTGCATTATCACATGTATTTTTAGATGTTCTTGAGCAGTATACAGGAATGCATCAGCAATGGGGGATTTTAACAGGTGTACGTCCAACAAAGCTGTATCATAAATTTAGAAAAGAAGGTAAAAGTGAGCAGGAAATCGCTGATCTTTTAATTCGAGATTTCCGATTATCAGAGGACAAGGTGGCACTATTAAAGGAAATTGTAGAACGACAATTAGTAACGATTCCAGATATTGATGGGATCGGACAAGAAATCAGTGTTTATATTGGTATTCCATTTTGTCCGACGAAATGTGCGTATTGTACCTTCCCGGCGTATGCAATCGGTAGCAACCGTAAGCAAGGTCGTGTTCATACATTTTTAGACGGCCTGCACATTGAATTACGTGAAATGGGTAAATGGCTGAAGGACAATAATATGAAAATCACCTCTATCTATTGGGGTGGTGGTACACCAACCTCGATTGAGGCTGATGAAATGGACGCCTTATATCAAACGATGTATGAATCTTTCCCAAATCCTGAGACAATTCGAGAGGTTACAGTTGAAGCAGGAAGACCCGATACAATCACTCCTGAAAAATTAGAAGTACTAAAAAAATGGGGCATTGATCGTATAAGTGTCAATCCACAATCTTATACAGATGAAACGTTAAAAGCAATTGGTCGTCATCATACAGTTCAAGAAACAATTGATAAGTTTTGGCTTGCACGTGATTCGGGTATGAACAATATTAATATGGATCTTATTATTGGATTACCGAATGAAGGTATTGAGGAATTTCAGCATTCATTAGAGGAATCGGCTAAGATGCAGCCTGAATCATTAACTGTTCATACGCTATCATTTAAACGCGCGTCAGAGATGACTCGTAATAAGGATAAATACAAAGTAGCGGATCGTGATACGGTTGCAGAAATGATGGAAATGGCACAGGTTTGGACAAAAGAAAATGACTATGTTCCGTACTATCTTTATCGTCAAAAAAATATTTTAGGTAATTTAGAAAACGTCGGCTACAGTAAAGCTGGTGAGGAAAGTATCTATAATATTGTGATTATGGAAGAAGTACAGACAATCTTAGGGATTGGCTGTGGGGCATCCTCTAAATTTGTTCATCCTGAGACAGGAAGAATTACGCAATTTCATAATCCGAAAGATCCCGCAGCATATATAATGACCTTTGAAGAGGCCATCGGGAAAAAAATTGAGTTTTTAGATGAGTTATACAAAGCGTAAAACGGAAGGCAATCTGAGTTGTTCAGATTGCCTTCATTGTATGTAGAGTTCGTAATGTACAGGCCATTTTTAAAATAACGGCATCCTCGAAATATTGTGGGTCATAGCCTGTTAATTCTCTAATTTTATTTAATCGGTAAGTAAGTGTATGACGATGAATGTCCAGTTGTTGCGCACAAAGCTTTAGCTGTAAATTACAGTCAAAAAACGACTGTAACGTTTCCAGCTGCTTAGCGTCCATGTGTTTGAGTATACGATGATGAAATGCTTGTACTTCCTCTGATTCTGGATGCTTAAAAAGGGAAAATAACTCGACATCTTCAAAAAAAGTTAATTCATTATGGAGGGTAGCAAATTCTAGTGCTGTTCTAGCTCCTTGATAGCTATAAGGAAGCTGCGATAGATGTTGCACCACGGGACCAATACCAATTTGAAGTGAAGGCAGCTTCTGTTTCTGTTTGCGCAGTGCTTTTATGATGGGACGACAACTCTGTTCTTCACAATTTGTTAGTAAGATATAGTATTCCTGCAATTGTCTATGACCAGCAAGTATAGGTAGCTTGTAAAATAAATCCTCAAAAAAGAAAGGAATAGTATTTTCTGCGTAAGATGCGTCATTTAAGCTCACTAAAATCACTTGAAAAGGTGCGATGAGCGTAAAAGGTAACTTTTGGATTCGTTCATTTAAGGTTGCATCTAGCTTACTGCCATGAACGAGAGCTTCAAATATGTAATCGTTATTTTTTCGTTGCCATTCGCTTTTCGATTCAACAAGTGCTTGATGTGTCATGATTTCTGTTGTTAGTTGTACAAGATTAGAAATTTCAAGCATATCCTCAGATTCTCCTGTTATGCCAATAACACCAACGACTTCATCCTGATACATAATAGGCATATTAATGCCCGGTTTTGTGTTTGGATACAGCTCAATATTATCTTCGTTAATAATCAATGTTTCTTTTGTTTCTGCCACATAAAGTGCACCTTCATGAATATTTTCCACTCTCATTTTATCTCCAGAGGCTAAAATGACGCCACTTGGACTAATGACGTTAATATTGTGACGTAAGCGCAACATCGTTTGATGTACAATTTCTTCTGCTAATTTTTTCGTCAACATGTTTATACACCTCGCATAAAAAATCACCTGTTATAGGACAGATAAATTATACACCCATTATAATGTTTTCTGAATTTATTGTCATTATAATAAATTGTAAGCGCTTAACTAAGAGGTATCAAAATTTACGTAAATGTCAAGGGACGACATAAGTGGAGGTAGAGCATGAAAGTCATTATTAGTCCAGATTCCTACAAGGGTACTCTGTCAGCAGTTGAAGTAGCAAAATCAATGCAGAAAGGAATCTTGGATGCAGACCAATCGATTGAAACAGTAATATTACCCGTTGCAGATGGTGGGGAGGGTACACTGCATTCACTTATTGCCTCTACAGATGGTCAATATTTTTCTGTGAATGTACTAGATCCTTTGGGTAGAGCGATTCAGGCTCAATATGGTGTATTGGGTGATCAGGTAACATGTGTGATAGAAATGGCTCAAGCATCCGGCATTATGCTGTTACAAGACAATGAAAAAAACCCTGAGCTTGCCACCTCTTACGGCACAGGTCAATTAATTAAAGCCGCACTTGATCAAGGTTTTAGAAACTTTATCATCGGCATCGGTGGAAGTGCCACAAATGATGCGGGTATCGGTATGTTAAAAGCATTAGGTGTGCGATTACTAACAGCAGATGGTACAGAGCTTGAGGATGGGGTTTCTAATTTACTTAAATTAGATACCATAGATAGTAGCCAACTGGATGCTAGATTAGCAGATGCGATATTTACCATTGCTTGTGATGTTGATAATCCGCTCATTGGTGAACGTGGGGCAACAGCCATTTTTGGTCCTCAGAAAGGTGTTCAGAAACACCAGCTTGCACATTTTGATAGCTGTTTAAAGCATTTTGCGGATATCGTTGAAAGCAAGTTTTCCATACGTCTACACGATTACAAAGGTGCCGGAGCTGCTGGTGGAATGGGTGGTGCATTGATCGCATTTTTAAAAGGAACATTTTATGCAGGGATTGATATTGTTCTGGATGCTGTACAGCTACAGGCTCATTTAGCAGAAGCACAGTTTGTGATTACAGGTGAAGGGAAATCCGACCTTCAAACATTACATGGTAAAGCACCATTGGGGGTAGCGAAAGCTGCTAAGCTAGCAAATGTAGAGGCAATGTTATTGTCTGGGGGGATCGACACAAAGGCGAATGTAGCATTGCAACAGTATTTTACAGTTGTTGAGTCATTAGTAGATGAGGAGATTAGTGTTCAGCAGGCAATGCAACAACCTGCACATTTTATTCGCTTAAAAACAAAGAAAATCATCGAGCGTTACATACAAAAGGGGGATGACTAGATGTTGTTCATCATCATTTTAATAGGGGTATTGTTTGTTGTATTGGGTACAGCTAAGTTAAAGCTTCATCCGTTTTTAGCGTTATTAATTAGTGCTTTTTTCGTTGGGATTGCTTCCGGCATGCCATTATTAACAGTAGTTGAAAGTATTAATACTGGATTTGGTGGCTTGATGACAAGTATTGGTTTAGTCATTATCGCTGGTACAATTATAGGCTTAATATTAGAAAAATCAGGTGCTGCCTATCGAATGGCAGAAGTTGTTTTACGAATTGTTGGACCTAAACGTCCACAACTTGCCATGTCTTTAATAGGATACATTGTGTCCATTCCAGTATTTTGTGATTCAGGCTTTATTATATTATCTAGTTTGCAAAAATCATTAGCAAAGCGAGCAAATGTCACAATTGCTTCAATGGCAGTAGCCCTAGCAACAGGATTATTCGCAACGCATGTATTAGTACCGCCTACTCCAGGTCCCATTGCAGCAGCAGGGAATATCGGTGCTGCAGATTATTTAGGAACAGTTATTGTCATTGGTTTATTAGTAGCAATACCAGCGACATTTGTAGGTTATTTCTGGTCGGTGAAGGTGGCTACGAAGATTCGTGTACCTGAGGATGAGGAAGAGGCATTAGATTATGAGGAAGTTATTAAATCCTTTGGCAAAATGCCATCAACATTCAAAGCATTTTTACCCATCGTGCTGCCAATCGTTTTAATTGGTCTTGGCTCTATAGCAGCATTAGTAGGTGATACAGAATCAACATTCAATACAATTTTTAAATTTTTAGGCTCACCAACAGTAGCTTTATTTTTAGGCGTAGCAACGGCATTTTTATTATTACCTGAAATCAGTGAAACGACATTAACTGGTTGGATTGGTGAAAGCTTAAAAGAAGCAGCACCTATTTTACTCATTACAGGAGCTGGTGGTTCATTTGGGACCGTTATTAAAAATGCTGGTGTTGGCGAGATGCTACAGGAAATGGATTTAGGGATGTTTGCAACAGGTACCTTATTCCTTTTAGTGCCGTTTATTGTAGCAGCAGCATTGAAAACAGCCCAAGGTTCTTCCACGACAGCACTTGTTATTACGTCTACTTTAGTAGCACCAATGCTTGTTACACTTGGAATTGAAGGAGCGGTACCATTAGCATTAGTAGTGATGGCAATTGGTGCAGGAGCAATGACCGTTAGCCATGTTAATGACAGTTTTTTCTGGGTAATTACACAGTATAGTGGCATGGAAGTCACACAAGCCTATAAAGCGCAAACGGTAGCAACATTATTACAAGGACTTGTCACAATTATTATTACGATGATTTTATGGTGGATACTTGTTTAAAGAAAAAGGAGAGCGGCCCATGGCTAGCTCTCTTTTTGTATAATAGAAAGATAGAAAGGAAGTTAGTAGATGAAAAACATAATAGTATTGCTCCTTTGTATTTTTTTATTAGCAGGCTGTACTGAGGCAGTTAAGACTGAGAAAATCCCGGTAACGGCTGGTCATGATATGCGCGTTCATTTTATTGATGTAGGTCAAGGAGATTCCATATTAATTGAATCACCAAAAGGTAAAACAATGCTTGTGGATGGAGGGGTGAAAGGCGCAGGGCAGCAGGTTGTTTCTTATTTAAAGGAACGTGGTGTGAACAAGCTCGATATAGTAGTCGCTACACATCCCGATGCTGATCACATCGGTGGTCTCATTCCTGTGTTAAATTCAATTGCTATTGAACAATTTTACGATTCAGGCAAAGTACATACATCCCAAACCTTTGAAGAAATGCTGACGTTGATTGATGAAAAAAATATTCCTTATCATGTGCCGAAGACTGGTGACACTATTAAGTTTGATGAGGATGTTACGGTGAAGGTTTTAAATGCCAATGAACAGGCCACAGATAATAATGATGCTTCCATTGTCTTAAAAATGGCTTATGGTAATATATCCTTTTTATTAACGGGAGATGCTGGGGTATCGTTAGAAAAAGAGATGATGCAATATGATGTGGAAGCAACTGTTTTAAAGGCTGGGCATCATGGTTCTAATACAAGTAGCTCGGAGGATTTCATTCGAGCTGTAAAGCCAAAAGTTACTATTTTAAGTTATGGTGAAGGTAATAAATATGGTCATCCACATGCGGAAGTAGTGGATCGTTTGCAAGCAATTGGTAGTAAAATCTATGCCACTGCTGATATAGGAACGATTACTGTGTCAACAGATGGGGTAAACTATGCGGTGAATGGCAATGAAACTACTAGAGTAAAAAATGACAACGAACCAACGAAAGCAGAACCACCAACAACAGCTATTGAGATTGTTAGCAAGGATTTAGTAACAGAAATTGTGGGTATTAAAAATAGCGGAAAACAAGCTGTGTCTTTAAAGGATTGGCAGCTTATATCTATTGAAGGTAATCAAGTTTTTAATTTTCCTAATCTATCTTTACAGCCAGGGAAAACCATTTATATTACAAGTGGGGCCGATGCACGAGAAGGGCAAAATTATATAAAGTGGACTACCAAACAGATTTGGTTAAATGGTGGGGATGCTGCACAATTACGTAATGAGAAAGGGGAACTTGTAAGTGAGCTTGACTAAATATACGTTAGACCGTATTGAAGATGGTTATGCGATTTTTTTAACATATCCAGAGGAAGAAGAACAAATTATTATGTTACAGTCAGCCATGAACAAGCCTGTGCAAGTAGGTGATCGTGTGCAAATCGAAGAAATAGATGGCATTTACCATATCGATATATTAAAGGAAGAAACGGAACAAAAAAGAGCCGACATTCAGAATCTAATGAACCGTTTACGAAATAAACATAAATAATAGATGACAAGCTGTGAAAAAATACTGCACAGCTTGTTTTTAATTAGGTGAATTGTGCATAATTTGTTATCCTAAATATTTTGAAAATATGCTAAGATAATAGTATTAATCGGGAGCTAGGAGCGGACAAAATGTCGATAAACACAATTATTTTTGATTTAGATGATACACTACTATGGGATAAAAAATCTGTCAAAACTGCCTTTGAAAAAACATGTAACTATGCAGCCACGGTACATAATGTGAATCCTGCTGAGCTAGAGGAAGCCGTACGTAAAGAGGCACGTGCGTTATACGAAGGTTATGAAACATATGATTATACCGTATTAATTGGTATCAATCCGTTTGAAGGTCTTTGGGGATCATTTGACGACCCAACGGATTATTTCCAAAAAATGAAAGAGATTGTTCCTAACTATCGTGCGACAGCTTGGAAAAAAGGGTTAGCTGCTCTTAGTATTGATGATGCAGAGTTCGGAGCAGAGCTAGGAGAGCGCTTTGTAGCCGAGCGTAAACTATCACCGTTTTTATACGAAGATACTTTTGAAGTGTTGGATGAATTAAAAGGAAAGTATCAGCTTGTATTACTGACAAATGGTGCACCAAGTTTGCAAAACTTAAAGTTAGAAATCACACCAGAAATTGCACCATATTTTGATCACATTATTATTTCAGGAGACTTTGGTAAAGGGAAGCCTGACGCATCCATTTTTGAGTTTGTCATGGAGAAAGCAGGCATTACAGCTGATGATGCGATTATGGTTGGCGATAATCTCAATACCGATATTTTAGGTTCTTCTCGTGTCGGAATGCGCAATGTATGGATTAATCGTGAAAACAATATCGTCAATGGGGCTGTGACACCGACCTATGAAGTAGACTCTTTGACAGCACTGTTGGAACTTGTAAATAAACTATAATGTAAAAATGTACTGATCCCTCGCGGAGTCAGTACATTTTTTAGTTTTATCGAAACTCCTTTAAAAGTGGACGTTCAGTGCAAGACATAAACTTGTAAAAGCTATAGCCAAACAAAGCTGAACAAGAGCACTTGCTAGTAAGTAACCTCGAGGTTCACCAGCTTTTTTGCGATAATAGACTTGCATAAAAGAGTAGAGTATGAAGAAGCTTCAAAAACGAAAAAGCAGAGAGTAAAAACTCCCTGCTTCTCGTCTTTCATTATTATAGGTTAATGGCTTTTACCTCATCAATATTTTCAAGCTGTGCCACGAATACTAAATCTTCTGCCGTTACAACATTATCAATCGTTAACATCATAACCGCTGTACCACCAACTTGTGCACGACCAACTTGCATTGTTGCGATGTTGATATCTTTTTCTGCAAGTTTTGTCGCTACACGACCAATTGCACCTGGCTTATCCGTGTTTTTAATATAAAGAAGATGCCCTTGAGGAATAACGTCCACGACATAGTCCTCTACTTTTACGATACGTGCACCTAAACCATTTAATAATGTTCCAGCTACAGTATGTGTTTCGTTTGCTGTAATAATTTCAATCGTAATTAAGCTTGTAAAGCCTTTTGCAGTTGTTGTTTTGTGCTCAATAATTTTCATGCCGATACGTTCAGACAAGTAGCGAGCATTCACATCATTCACATGATTACCGTGGTTTTTAGACAATAAACCTTTTAACGCATTTGAAGTTAATGGACGAACATCATAGTTTGCTACTTCACCAGCATAAGATAAGTTGATTTCTTTTACAGGTTCAGTTGTCACTTGTGATAAAAATGAACCAAGTTTTTCTGCTAATTCAAAGAAAGGCTCAACTTGTGCAAGAAGTTCTTTCGGAATAGATGGCATATTCACTGGATTTGTCACAGTGCCTGTTTTATAAAATTTAATGATGTCATTTGATACATCAACTGCCACAGATTCTTGTGCTTCAATTGTAGATGCACCTAAGTGAGGTGTTGCAATTACTTGCGGTAATGTAAGTAACTTATGATCTGTTGCTGGTTCAGAAACAAATACATCAAGGGCTGCACCAGCAACTTTTCCAGCTACGATTGCATCATATAAATCGTCTTCATTGATGATACCGCCACGTGCACAGTTTATGATACGAACGCCATCTTTCATCATAGCAAATTTTTCTTTATTAATAAGATTACGTGTTTCAGGAAGAAGTGGAGTGTGTACAGTAATGAAATCTGCAGTAGCACAAATTTCTTCAACTGTCGCTTTTGTTACACCTAATTCTTTTGCCCGTTCATTTGTTAGGAAAGGGTCATATGCCATAACATTCATACGTTGACCTTTTGCACGATAAGCTACTTCAACACCGATTCGACCAAAGCCAACAACACCTAAAGTTTTATTTTTAAGCTCTACGCCAACATAAGATTTACGATCCCATTGCCCATTTTTTAATGTATTAAAAGCTTGAGGAATATGACGGGCAAGTGATGTCATCATCGCGATTGTGTGCTCAGCAGCTGAGTTAGTGTTACCATCTGGAGCGTTGACAACGATGATGCCATGTTCAGTTGCAGCAGCAAGGTCAATATTATCAACACCTACACCCGCACGACCAATCAGTTTTAAATTTTTTGCCGCTTCAATCACTTCACGTGTCACAGTTGTTTGAGAACGAACAAGTAATACATCTACATCCGCAATTTTAGCGATTAATTCTTCTGGTGCTAAGCCAGTATCTACGATAATGTTTAAATCTAAATCTTGTTCCTGGCGTAATGGGAAAATACCATCCTCACTTAGTGGATCCGCGATAAATACGTTAATGGTTTTTGTTGCAATAGTCATTATAATTAGCTCCTTTGTAATAAGTATTGGTTGTGGGTTTATCTACGACAGTCTGAAATTTGTAAAATTCGAACATCTTACAGTATGCAAACAATCTTCTTTCTAAATCGAAAACAATATAAAAAGCCTTCCACGCCTTACAAACACAGTTATTGTGTTGTAAGGGGCGAAAGGCTGAATAAACATTGGTTCGCGGTACCACCCTTAATCACTGCTAGATAAACTTATCTTGGCAGTCTTAGCAATATGCGTAACGTGCATGAGACGGATAAGCTTACTGTAAGTTGTTCGGCCTATCTATTCTGGAGTGGAACTATTATCGTAGAAATCACTGATTTACACCAACCATCAGCTCTCTTTGGATTTTCTTGCGACTAGTGTGTCTCCGTCGTTATATTTTGTTTGATTAAATTTGTTAACATCATAATCCCTATTGTTCACCTTTGTCAACGGTATTTCTAAAAAACCGAAAAAATATTGACTTCATAAGTATGGAAAATAACTAAATACGAATAATTCTATAATTTCATCTTTATAACGTTCGTCTTTTTGGGGAGTACAATGAAAGCGCTAACGATAATTGAAATGCCTGTTAAAATCAGAGTTTCATGTAGTTTGCGGATAAAAAATTATATGGGAATTAAATGGAATAAATTAGATGGTTTATGCTAATGCCCGACAGTTTTGATTCAAGAAAGCGAACATTTTTATTTGTCACATTTTAGACAAAAGTTTGGTTTTTAGAAGGTAAATAGGCTGCAAGAAAAGAATGTTAGTTATGGATGATTGATTTGGGGGTGTATGAATGAAGTATGATGTTGCAATAGTCGGTGCTGGACTTGCAGGGTTAGTTGCAGCTTGTGAGTTAATCGATGCGAAGAAAAAAGTTCTTTTAGTCGATCAAGAGCCTGAAAATTCAATGGGGGGACAGGCATATTGGTCTTTTGGTGGTATATTTTTAGTAAATTCTCCTGAACAAAGAAGGCTCGGTATTAAAGATAGTAAGGAGCTGGCATGGCAGGATTGGCAAGGGACAGCAGGATTTGACCGTTTAGAAGATGAGGATTCCTGGGCATTTAAGTGGGCGAGAGCTTATGTTGATTTTGCCGCAGGTGAAAAATATGACTGGTTAAAATCAAAGGGTATTAAATTTTTCCCTGTTGTTGGATGGGCTGAAAGAGGTGGCTCGTTAGCGGGAGGACATGGGAATTCAGTACCGAGGTTTCATATTGTATGGGGAACAGGTCCTGGCATTGTTAAGCCATTTGTAGATAAAGTAAAGCAGGCAATGAAAGACGGCTTTATTGATTTTAAACCAAGGCATCGAGTGGATGAATTTATTCAATATGACGGAAAGATTATGGGAATCAGTGGAACTGTGCTAGCTGAAACCTTCATCAACCGAGGTGAAAAAAGTTCGAGATTAGGGATCGGTGAATTTTCTTATGAAGCTGAGGCGGTTATCGTGGCTAGTGGTGGAATAGGGGCAAATTTTGATTTAGTGAGAAAAAATTGGCCTGCTCGACTAGGAGCTCCCCCTAAAAATATGGTATGTGGCGTGCCAGCATACGTTGATGGGAGAATGCTAGAAATCACTGAACATGCTGGTGGGCGTATTGTGAATCGTGATCGCATGTGGCATTACACAGAGGGATTAAAAAATTGGGATCCGATTTGGCCCAACCATGGAATTCGCATTTTGCCCGGTCCTTCTTCCTTGTGGTTTGACGCAGAAGGCAATCGATTTCATGCCCCTAATTTTCCAGGGTTTGATACGCTCAGCACATTAGAGGCGATTCAAAAAACAGGATATGACTATTCTTGGTTTATTTTAACGGAAAAAATTATTGAGAAAGAATTTGCTCTTTCTGGTTCGGAACAAAATCCAGATTTAACAAATAAAAGCATTGGTGATGTTTTAAAGAGGGTATTGCCAGGCCCACCCGCTCCTATCCAAGCCTTTAAAAATCATGGTGAAGATTTTGTTATTGCCAATGACTTAAAAGAACTAGTAGATGGGATGAATAAATTAGCTGGGAATGAGTTACTTGATTTCATGAAAATTAAAGAGCAAATATTGGCAAGAGATCGAGAAATGGACAATAAATTTACGAAGGATTTACAGGTGAATGCCATTCATGGGGCAAGGAATTATATTGGAGATAAATTGGTGCGTGTTGCCAAGCCACATAAAATGTTAGATCCTAAAAATTGGCCTTTAATTGCCGTGCGATTAAACATCTTAACAAGGAAAACGTTAGGCGGCTTACAAACAAATTTAAATGGTGCGGTGTTGGGGATGGATGGTCAGCCTGTACCTGGTTTATTTGCTGCTGGCGAGGTAAGTGGTTTCGGTGGCGGTGGTGTTCATGGCTATCGTGCTTTAGAAGGGTCATTTGTAGGGGGCTGTTTATTTAGCGGACGACAGGTAGGGAAATACCTAGCTAAAGGATAATGCACATTGTTTTTTATAAAGAGAAAGAGCATCGTCTTGATACGATGCTCTTTTTGATGGTTAGGTATAATCATTGTGCTCCATTATATGAATGGAGTTCAGCTAGTAGGCCGGCAACTTCTTTTAGTTCACACGACTGAGCAACACTCTCTAAAATAGCATGATCTTACCAAATAACAAATTAACAATTCGAGTTTTGAACCTCTGTAATCTGAGCAATTTGCTGCTCAACTTGCTCTTTTGTCCAGCTTTTCTCTTCGACGAAGAAGTTACGTTCTGCACGGCGGCATTCATCTGAACAGCTACGCATATAAAATGCTTCATGTTTTTCCTCGCATAGCATTAATTTATGGCATTCAGGATTTGCGCAGTTTGTATAACGTTCAGAAGGCTCACCTGTGAAATAATCCTTTCCAACGATGACATGGTCTACCTGATTAATAGGTACACTTCGACGTCGATCAAAAACAAACATTTGGCCATCCCATAGCTGACCTTTTACTTCAGCGTCTTTCGCATACGTGGCAATACCCCCATGTAATTGACCAACACTCTTACCATAGCCCTCACGTTTTAGCCAACCAGAGAATTTTTCGCAACGAATACCACCTGTACAGTAAGTTAAAATCTTTTTATCTGCAAAATCTTCTTTATGTGCTTCCATCCATTCTGGCAAATCGCGGAAGGTTTCGATATCTGGTCGTATCGCACCTCTGAAATGACCTAAATCATATTCATAGTCATTCCGTGCATCAATGATAATCGTGTTTTCTTCTTGCATTTGTTCCATAAATTCTTTAGGAGATAAATAATCACCTGTGATTTCCAAAGGATTGATATCATGTTCTAAACCTAAGTGGACAATTTCTTGACGAGGGCGTACATGCATTTTTTTAAAGGTATGCCCTTCAACCTCATCTATTTTCCACATAATATCATTAAAACGAGCATCAGTTTTCATATAGTTCATATAAGCATCTGTTTGTTCAATGGTACCTGAAACGGTTCCGTTAATACCTTCATAGCCTACTAAAATACGACCAAGAAGTCCGATTTCTTTACATACTGCTAAATGCTCTTCTGCAAATGCTATAGGGTCTTCAATCGTAATATATTTATAATAAAGTAATACACGATAGTCTTTCTGTGTCAAAATACGTTACCACCTTTATATCAATATTCGTCCTTAAATATAGCATAACAAGAGCAATTTTGCTTAGAGGTAGAAGGAGTTTTCTAAAAAAACACGAATAATATATAGTGAATGACTATTCATATTTGGGGGTAATAAAGATGGAATTTTCAACAATAACTTTAGAAAAGTTAGAGCGTCGTGCAACGTTAACATTGAATCGTCCACAGGCGATGAATGCTATGGATGATGTCATGATGCGTGAACTCGCAGAATGTTTTGAAGCTCTACAACAGGAACAAGATATACAGGTACTTGTTATCCGTGGAGAAGGGAAGGTCTTTTCTGCGGGTGGCGATATTAAGGCAATGATTGATGAAAGCAAACCATTAAATATTGATGAGGCGATGGTTTATCTTACACGTATTGTGAAGGCCTATTATCAGCTACCAATGATTGTAATTACAGCCGTTCATGGTGCATCGGCGGGATTAGGTTTTAGTCTAACACTAGGGGCAGATATTGTAGTGGCATGTGAAAATAGTAAGGTTGCTATGAATTTCATTGGGATAGGACTAATTCCAGATGGGGGCGGTCATTTCTTCATGAAGGAACGTGTGGGTACTGTTAAAGCGAAACAAATGATTTGGGAAGGGAAGGTACTAACTGCGAAAGAAGCATTAGATGAAGGATTAATCGACTATATTGCACCAGAGGGCACAGTATTTGCAATGGCAGATCAGCTTGTTGGTAAAATGCTTGCGTCACCTATTTCTTCCATGATTACGACGAAAAAAATTCTACATGCTCAGAATTTACCACAGTTAGAAAATGTCCTAGCATTGGAAGCTGAGGGGCAATCCGCTATGCGTAAAACAACAGATCATTTAGAGGGAATTCATGCATTTGTAGAGAAAAGAATGCCAGTCTTTGTAGGGAAATAAAAATAATAAAAGGCGCGTAGTAACATTGACTACGTGCCTTTTACTAGCCACTACACATGGAATAAAATTAATTTACCTGTAGAGTTTACAAGACGATGAGTTTTGTTGGCAACACCTTTTTCCTCGATTTGCTGTTGTCCACTTAGTTTAGCAGCCTCATCGTTTTCAAATGTCCATGTTTCATCAAACAATGTTTCCCCTGTTTTTTCAAATGCTGTAAAACGATAATTCTCCATACAAACCCCACCCTTTTACTTAAATATATTTCTATTATACATAGAAGATTTATAAACTTCACGGTAAAACTAGTAGATTTTTTGATAAATTACGAAAATTGTGGAAAAAGTAAGGCGATACTGTTTTTTCTGTCATACCATTTTTCATAAAACATGAAATATGATAAAATAGAACAAATATTCGGTTGTGGTTAGTGAACATATTACTACTTGGTTGGTATGCCGTTACACATGCCGAGGTGAGAATTATCTACTATTTGAGGTGATTGGATGACAGCAATTCGTTTTTTCCATATGGCAGATTTACATTTAGATAGTCCATTTAAAGGTTTATTTGGTTTACCTGAACCTATTTTGAAAAAAATTCGGTCAAGTACTTTTGATGCTTTCGATAAAATTATCCATAAAGCGATTCAAGAGAAGCCTGATTTTTTACTGATTGTCGGAGATATTTATGATGGTGAAAATCGTAGTTTACAGGCACAACGAAGATTTCAGGATGCAATGGAAAAATTATTCCAGTGCAATATCCCTGTGATTGTGAGCTATGGTAATCATGATCATTTAAAAGGCACATGGACACGTTTTGCTTTACCGAGCAATGTCTATGAATTACCAGCTGAGACGAGTGTTGTTCAATTGAAAATCCGTGGTCAGCAAGTCAAAATATATGGTTTCAGTTATAATGAACGCCATTTGAAGGAATCAGTTATTGAAAGTTATCCCATTGCACAGGATCAGCATGCCATTCATATAGGTATGCTACACGGCAGTGAGGCAGGCAATACGTCGCATGACGTTTATGCCCCTTTTACAAAACAGCAGCTACTTGAAAAGAACTACCATTATTGGGCGTTAGGCCATATTCATAAACGACAGCACTTACATCAAAACCCTCCCATTGTTTATCCAGGCAATATTCAAAGTCGACATCGTAAAGAGCAAGGTATGAAAGGATTTTATGATGTGACTTTATCCCAAACATCGGCTGAACTTGATTTTATTCCTACTTCTACTATAGTTTATAGCACGATAGCGGTGGATTGTACGAATGTGGTACATGCCAATGAATTACTCAAAAGATGTGCAGAAGCAATAACGGTCAATAGAAATAAGTATGGGGCGTCGGTAGTAGAACTTCATTTACAAAATATTGATGAACAAACGGAGGCTTTATTTGAGCATGCAACAGTAGATGCATGGTTAGAGACTATACGAGATGCTGAGGAAGGCATTGAGCCGATGTGTTGGGTACAAAAAATGGTCTTGCAAAAGGCTTCGAGATTATATGAGCATACTGCAACAACTCAATCAGTTGTGAGCTTAATGGAACAGTGGGACAGTAGTGAGTGGAAGGATATTCTAAAAGATTTGTACCAGTACGCTGGTGGCGCTAGGCTGATAGAGCCGCTTACTGAAAAGGATATTAAGAACTTGTCGCACAGTGCACAAGCATTATTGGCAGAAGAAATTCAAAGGGCGTGATTACATGCTGACAATACAAAAAATCCAAATTTATGGCTTTGGCAAGCATGAAAACATCACCATTTCCTTAAGTGATGGTGTCACTATTTTTTATGGATTAAATGAAGCTGGTAAAACGACGATTCAGCAGTTTATTCTTCAAATGCTCTTTGGTTTTCCTATAAGGCAGCAGACACTGCGCAAATATGAACCAAAAGTTTCGACGAAATATGGTGGTCAGCTGACGCTATTGCACCCGATCTATGGCCAATGCACAATTGAACGTGTGAAAGGAAAGGCTACAGGTGATGTTTCTGTTTATTTAGAGAATGGAGCAACGGGACAGGAGGAGCTATTAGCAAAGCTTTTATATGGCTATTCTAGGGCATCCTTTGAATCCATTTTTTCATTTTCGCTACATGAACTACAAGGCATTGAAAAAATGTCGGAAGAGGAGCTCACACATTTGCTACTTGCCTCTGGCACAACAGGTATCCAGCATTTATCAGCTCTTGAAAAGAAAATGGATAAAGAAGCAAATGAGTTGTTTAAGAAGACTGGTAAAGTTCCAGTGATTAATCAAAAAATCGAACAAATAAAGCAGCTTGAGCGAACGATTAAACAGGAACAAGGAAAGATTCAAACATTTGAGGATAAATTACAGCAATTGCAACTTCTTGAGCAAAATCTGGAACAGCTATACGATACACAAAAAATGCAACAACAACAGTGGCAACAGCTAACTATTCAAAAACAGGCACTACCTCTTATCAAGCAACAGCAGACTTTGCAACAATCATTGGACAACTATCAGCATGTACAATTTCCACCAGAAGGTATAAGACGATATGAGCAATTAAAGGATCGTCTATTACACGAAAGTCAGCAGCTGATACAGTTAAAAGAACAATATCAAACATTACAAGATAAAGTGCTTGCAATAGTGGATGAACAGACTGTCGACAAAATGTCCCGCCTTATGCAAAAAGAGGCAACGTGGCATCAGCTGATGGTGAAGGAGCAAAATTTACGTGATGATCTCTTTATGCTTGAGCAAGAAATTGAAGCACAGTTTCGTTTATTAGGTGTACAAGAAAATGAGGCACAGGAAAACCTTGTTGGAGAAACCGTTTCACTTCAGCAGGAACAACAATTTCAGCTTCAATTAAGTAAGTTAGAGGAGGCTGAGGAGGAGCTAAAGTTCCATTTACGTTCACTAGAGCAAGTCCATTTAGAATTAGATGCGATTGCTCAGCAGAAACAACGGCTAGTGCAGGAGTCATTAACAAATGAAGAAGAACATATTTTAGCACAGTGGCCCCAACAAAAACGTAAGTTGGAGCAATTACGTGCCATCAAGTCGCAACGTACTAAACAACAGCAACCACATTACTTTATTTGGCTTGTATTACTAATTGGATTACTGTCGCTTGCTTATGGTCTATTTGAAAAAAATATGGCAATGACCTTTATCGGAGGAATTTTATCGTTACTTATCTTGTTGTATATTCGCTATGTTAGACAAGCAGATGAGCCTGGTAGTAAAGAACATGGTTACCTCCTACGAGAGTTAGAGCAAGAGGAAATGACCGTACAAGCTGTGTTGCTAAAGAAGCAAAGATATGAAGATCGTTGGTTACATGTCAATGAACAGCAAAAAGAGAAGGAGCAGCAATACGTTCAACTTGAATATAAAATTCAACAAACTGAATTAGAGAGTGAAGAAGCCACACAAGCACTCCAGCTTTTTTTAAAGCGTTATCGATTACAGGGAACGATAGCTAGAACATTAATGCCCGAACTGTTTATGCGCATTCGTAATGTGCAAGAGTTAGCAGTTAAGCGGAACAGTACCCTTAGCCTTTTACAAGATGTTCAGGTAGAAAAAAAGAGCATATATGAACAGCTTCAACAGGTTTTAAATGGAGCCTATAATGAAAACGAAATATATATGTATCTACGAACAACCTACCTTGAAGCTCAACAACGTCAACAGCAAGCACTACAAACAAAAGATCAACTAGCTAGCCTTAAGATAAAAATAAATGGTGGGCAATCAACAATGGATCGCTATACAGCTGAAATGACCCAGCTATTTAGTGAAGCACAAGTCCCGAACGAGCAGGCTTATTATGAAATGTATGAACAATTTGAACAGCAGAGAAAAATCACAACAGAGTTGCAAGCCATTCAGACGCAATTAACTTCACTCAATCTTCCTCAGCAAGTGAATTTGGTGGAAGACGCTGTTCTAGAGGGTAAGCTTGCTTTAGAACAGGAGCAAAGTTCATTGCAGCTAGAAATAGACCGATGTCTTGAACAACGTGCTGCTTTGCTTATTGAAAAAGAGCAGCTATTAAATGATGAAAAATATGGGCAATTGCTTCAACAGTTTGAGCAAGAGAAAACAGAATTGCAGCAGCTGATTGAGCAATGGGCAACTAAAAAAGCTGTAGCGACTGCCATCCATGAAACATTGTTCCGCCTTAGAGAAGAAAAATTACCTCATGTTCTGTCAAAGGTGAATGCAATATTCCGTTTACTAACAGGTGGACGATACGATAAGCTTTCAATTCATGATGAAGGTTACTTTGTTGCACAAGATGTTGCAGGGATACGTTATCAAATGGCTGAATTATCACAGGCAACCAAAGAGCAAGCCTATATTGCATTGCGTATGTCTCTTGCGCAAACACTAGTGAACTCTGCTCCATTTCCAATCATTATGGACGATCCATTTGTCCATTTTGATCGAAACCGCACAGACAAAATGGTACAATTAATGAAAGAAGTAGGATATGAACGTCAAATTTTATATTTTACTTGCCATGACACAATGCTCAAACATTGGCAGAAAGAACAAATTGTCGATATAGGAGCACTAGCAAATGAAAGGGGAGTGGCGTCAACATGAAAGGGATTACGACGCTCCAAGTTGGAGAAGCAGTTGATCAATTTTTATTAATAAAACAAGCGGCAAAAGGTGTTACAACCGTTGGAAAGCCATTTATGTCGCTAGTATTACAAGATAAAAGTGGTGATATTGAGGCAAAGCTATGGGACACAAATGAGGATCATGAAAAAATGTATCATGCTGAAGCCATTGTGCGCGTAGGTGGAGAGATTCATGACTATAGAGGAAAGAATCAATTGCGTATCAAATCTATTCGTGTTGCTAAACCAGAGGAAGGGATTGCTATTCATGATTTAGTGCCGTCCTCAGTAACACCGAAAGAACAACTATATGAAGAATTGACACAATTTTTCTTTGACATTAAAAATCCAAATATTTCACGTATTACAAGAGCGGCTATTAAAAAACATCAGGATGCAATTTTAGTTTTTCCAGCCGCAACAAAAAACCATCATGACTATGCTTCTGGCTTATTAGATCATATGGTGTCCATGCTAAAATTAGGTAGAGCGATTGCTGATTTATATCCAACACTTAATCGTGACTTATTATATGCGGGAATTATTTTGCATGATATTGGAAAAGTTGTAGAGTTGTCTGGACCAGTTGCCACAATGTATACGATTGAGGGCAATTTGTTGGGGCATATTACGATTATGGTGAATGAAATTGCTAAAATTGCAAGTGAACTAGAAATTGAAGGCGAAGAAGTCATGCTGTTACAGCATATGGTACTGTCTCACCATGGGAAAGAAGAGTGGGGTAGCCCGAAAAAACCAATGATTCAAGAAGCGGAAATCTTACATTATATTGATAACATAGATGCTAAGATGAATATGCTAACAAGAGCATTAGGAAAAACGGCACCAGGTGAATTTACAGAACGACTTTTCCCACTGGATAATCGTTCATTTTATAAACCGAGTATTGACTAACGAAAAGGGTTACGCCTGTATGGGCGTAACCCTTTCTCATATAGTAAAATACTATTTAGATTCTTTGTCAGTATCTTCTGCTTTGTCGTCAGAACCTTCTTTAGCAGCATCTTCCTCTGCCTTTTTAGCTGCTTCTTCAGCTGCCTTAGCTTGTTCTTCGCTTGTTGTTGTGAAGAATTTTAATGATTCTTCTAAATCTTTATCAGATGTTTTAACATCAGCATCTTTTGCCATTTTCGCAATAATGTCTTTTAGAATCGCTTGCGCTTCACCTGTTTGGTTCAGTTTATTTAGCATTGTTGTACGAATGTTTTCTTCTTCATCTTTAAATGAACCTACATCTTTAACATCACGCTTGTCCGTAATTTCGATAACGTGATAACCAAAGCTAGATTTTACTGGCTCACTCAACGTTTTTAATTCAAGAGCGTAAGCAGCGTCGTTAAATTCATCTACCATTGAACCAACAGAGAACCATCCAAGCTCTCCACCTTTTTGAGCAGAACCTGTATCCGTTGAGTATTCTTTTGCTACATCTTCAAATTTAGCGCCGCCCTTGATTTTTTCAATGACTTCTTTCGCTGTTTTTTCATCTGCTACTAAAATATGACGACCATTTAGTTCTGTTTTCATTTGCTCGTAGTATTTTTTCACATCTTCTTCTTTAATCGCTTGATCTTTTAAAGCTTTTTCTTGAAGAAGTTGAACACGTAAAGAATCTTTAAAGCCTTGTTCTGTTAAGCCACTTTCAGCAAGAGCTTGTGAAAAGCCATCACCAAATTGTGATGAAGTTGTATCATAAGCTTCTTTGATTTCTTTATCTGTTACTTCATATTTGTCAGCTAATACTTTTTCAGTCACCATTTGCTGCATTACATATGAGCCTGTTAAAGCTTTCGCCTTTTCATTAAAATCAGCTACTGAAATATCGCCTACTTTAGAAGTAACGATTGCTTTGCTGTCCCCTCCGCTACAAGCACCTAGCGCTAAAACAGAAGCAGCTAAAGTTAAAGATAAAACTGTCTTTTTCATAGTAGATATTCTCTCCTAACATGGTTTCGTCCATTTTTTACTATAACATAAACGTTTTAAAAACAAAATGGTTCCCCTTGAGTATTGCCTATATTTCAAATTTTGAAGCGCATAGGATATAGAAAGAAAGGGGGTGAAGTTATGGGCAACGGAGGATACGGTGGCGGTGGCTACGGCTCAGGCTTTGCTTTATTAGTTGTGTTATTTATTTTATTAATTATCGTTGGCGCAGCGTTCCTATACTAATTAATAAAACAGAGAAAAGCTAAGAGCTTTATACTCTTAGCTTTTCTTAACAATGTTAGACATTCGCGCCGCATGCCTGAGATCATAACCAATTCTATTGGTTAGAAAAAAGTTGTAGCTTGGGGGGCCCAACTTATCTTTGAGCATGCGGACGGGCGCGAATGTATTTTACTTTTTTACTTTATACTGCATATAAAATTTCAATGTAGAATGAGACAAGTAAAATGGTAATAAGTATATTTATAGTTCGGAATATTTTTGGTTGGTTTTCTTCGGGAATTTCACGTCGCATGCATAGAGCATATGTCATGCGGTTAATTTGAAATAAATAGAATACCGAGAATAGAACCACAATCATTAATAGCAAGTCTATTCCTCCCCTCTTTCAATAGTAATAGCATAACAAAGAACGCCGATAAAAAACAAGTACAAGCATTTTAGTGAACAGTTGGTGGAACTAAAATTTCATAGCCTTTAGGTGTTTCTTCTATTTGTGAATTTTTAGGTGAATTCAATAAATATTTTACGTAAAGGATATCAATCAAACATAGACTACAGTGATAAGCTAACAGCAATGTTCCATAATGTGTATAGGCTGGTAATAGCCAAGTTCCTACTATAATACTTGTGTTTAGAACGATAAAAGGCGTAAGTAATGCTAAGATGTAACGATTTTTTGATAAAGGCTCGCGAATTCGCATGTGTAAAACTGGAATTACATAAAATTGGGTACGTACACGCAATTTTAAATGCTGGCGTAAATCATAGAGTGCAAGAAAGTGCAAAAATTTGTGAATTGGATAAAGTGTTAATACAGCTATTACAAAGAGCCAGAATAAACGATCTGTATATTGCTCTTCATTGAATAAATTAAACATCACATACGAAACAGAAAAGACTGATAAAAAGGTAATGACACCCATTATAATAATACGCGTAGTACCGTAATGATGTTCTAGATTTAAAATTTTCCAACAATGCATGATTTATTATCAACTCCGAAAATAGGAAGTGTCCTATTTAATGTAAATTGAATACTGTTAGAATGCAAGAAAAAGGAGGTACTTCAGAAAAATTTCTGAAATACCTCCTTTCGCATGATTTATTCCTGAACGAACAGTAGCAGGCGTAAATCCGCGTAGTTTGAAGCTTCGTCTTAGCCTTTTACAGGTGTGCGTTCTTCTAGCGTGTCAAAGGAATCACGGAAATGTTGGAAGGAGCGTTCGAAAATATCGATAAAATCCTCACCATAAATATTGCGAATAACAGCCATGACATCTAAAAAATCTGGGAAACGGCCATATAAATCTTTTAATGCTAGTGATCCTTCTAGTACAGAATGATACGTATTGTGATAGTTTTTATTCATTTCTATAATTAGCTCTGTGCCAGCTTCTGTCAGCTCAACATACGTATTACGTTTGTCGTCATCACGCTTCGAAAATTTAAGGAAGCCACGCTCTTCTAATTTTTTGGAGAAATTAAATGCTGTAGAAACATGCATCACTCCGAATTTTGCTACATCAGAAATGGATGCCCCTTTTAAATGATATGAAATCCATAAAATATGGTGTTCATTAATATTTAAATCATAGGGTTTAATCCATTGCTGCCAATCCTTTTCAACCGCTTTCCATAGCGCTTTAGATAACTGTGCGATTCTTTGACTATAAAGCATCGCTTCTTTTTGTGTATATAATTCCTCTGACAAAGCCATCACCTACTGCTTTCTTTCACATTTTTAAAAATATTATAGCAGTAAAGAAAAAAAGTTTAAAGTTAGAAAAATTAAAAAATTGAAAAGTGGTTAAAAAATAATATTATAGCAATAATTTTTGATAATAAAATAGAATTTTTGCTTACTGAAAAGGACTTTAGTCACTAACTTTTTCTTGTGGTTTTTTCTTATTTTCTGTTATTTGTGCAATGTTTTTCTCGATTTCGCTAATCGAATTCTGTAATGCATCTAATTCTTGTTGTAGATTATTTTTTGTTGGTTCGATTTCTTCAGTGAAAGTCGTGATTGTTTGTTTTAAATCATTTATTATTTGTGGGATATTATTTTTCACTTCATTTGTTAATGTGTTGACAGATTGTTTAACAGTCCCTACTTGTTGTTTAACATCAAGGAGCATACCTTTTGTTTGGTCGACATTTTGTTTGAAAGAAGTACGTATTTGTTGTCCTGATTGTGGAGTTGAGAAAAGTACAGCGACTGTCCCACCGATAATGCCTGTTGTAAGTCCGAGTAAAAATGGTTTTGCTTTCATATTGTATACCTCATTTCTAGTCATGTTTATCTACTATTAAACCATGAAACGGTTGAATACAAAAAGAAAAAAGAAACTAAACGAGTGATTTATCATCACGGTTCAGTTTCTTTTGAATAGCTACAGCTAGTATTTATGAAATTTGAGAAATGGCTGTATCGAATTTAGAGCGCTTTACTAGTTTTGCAACAATTGGATAAATGACGGCAAAAGCAACGACGTTAAATGCGACAGCTGGAAGGACAACGCCAATAAATAGCATCGCAAACGTTGCACCTACATTTGCATTGAACACAAAAAGTGCGACTGCTAAAAAGACAGTTCCTGATAAAATGGTACCCAATCCAACTAAGACAGCAGATACAGCGAAATGACTTGCTACTTTTTTTAGAATCAATAAAGCAGCTAAAAATACAAAACCTGTAACAGCTTTATCGATAATATTAGGGACAAGACCCGCTGGAAATGTTGTAAATAAACCTGAAAGTACTCCTGTTGAAAGAGAAAGTAAGAACGTCTCTTTCACAGTTGGGAACAATAAAATGCCAATAAACATCATCGTTAACATAAAATCAGGTTTCATACCATTAATCATTCCTGGTGTAACCACATAAAGGGCCGCACCGACACCAACTAACAGTGCCATTAATACTAAATTCTTTGTATTCATTTGAATCTCTCCTCGACTAAGCTAATCTATTAGTCTCCTAACGTGTCCTCTTGACCGTTAGCGAAACTTATTTGTGATTGTACGCTAAAATTTAAAAATTGGCAATACAGTTTTCAGAATATTTAATGGTACTATATTACAGATGATTTATAGATTGGCTTTTATACTTGCTGCTACGTCAGCCAACTGTTCTGGTGAATACTTTTGTGTTTGCCAAATTAAGCCTAGGCCTTCTTTTTCATCATAACGTGGAATAAAATGTAAGTGGTAGTGGAAAACAGTTTGTCCAGCTGCAGCCCCATTATTATTAATCGTATTCAAACCTATTGGCTGAAATGCTGCTTTTATAGCATTCGCGATTTTTGGTGCGACAGCATATAGATTACGTGCCACTTCCTCTGGCATTTCAAATAGATCTTGGCAGTGATGCTTTGGAATTAATAGTGTGTGACCTTTTGCAACAGGTGAAATGTCTGTAAATGCATAGACATGATCGTCTTCGTAAATTTTTGTACTTGGAATGGATCCGTCAATAATTTTGCAAAATAGGCAATCGCTCATAAGAATTTCCCCCTTAACGTATATGTAAGTACATTCTATCATACTCAAACCTGTATCATTTGCTAATTTTTGATAAAATATAAAACAAGAAGAGGAGTGAGGATATGTCAGTATTAGAGGTACAGCATGTGACAGGTGGTTATACAAGAAAACCTGTTATTAAAGATTTATCTTTTACTATTGGAAAAGGGGAACTTGTGGGCTTAATCGGCTTAAATGGAGCTGGTAAAAGCACAACGATTAAACATATTATTGGAACAATGTTGCCAAAGGGAGGGGACATCCGTCTAAACGGGGTGACATTAAAGGAAGATACGGACAAGTATCGTACAGCCTTTTCCTATATTCCTGAAACCCCTGTATTATATGATGAGCTAACGTTAAGAGAACATTTAGAATTAACAGCGATGGCTTATAGCATTGATAAGGCAACCCTTGATGCTCGTTCTGAGGTACTTTTAAAAGAGTTTCGAATGGAGAAAAGATTAAATTGGTTCCCTTCACACTTTTCAAAGGGAATGCGTCAAAAAGTCATGATTATGTGTGCTTTTCTTGTTAATCCAAGTCTTTATATTATTGATGAGCCTTTTGTGGGGTTAGATCCACTGGGTATTCAATCATTATTAGACCAGATGGATGAAAAGAAAAAAGAAGGTGCTTCTATATTAATGTCTACACATATTCTATCGACAGCTGAAAAGCATTGTGATCGAATCATTTTATTGCACGAAGGAAGAGTACGAGCACAGGGAACGATGGCGGATTTGCGTCAATCATTTGCTATGCCGAATGCGACATTAGACGATCTTTATATTGCCATGACAAAGGAGCGGGACCATGAAGAACTTGCGTGATGTATGGTCCTCTCGCTTCATGCATTATATAGGAGAGGTACAAAAGTATATGCAATTTATTTTTACTGGGCATATCGCGATTGTACTTGTATTTCTTATTGGAGCAGGAGGCTATCAATATAGCGAATGGTTGAAAGCTGTTCAAACAGACTTCCCAGCAGAAATCGTCATAGCTGTTATCATAGGGATTTTATTGGCCTTTAGTCGTCCAACTACGCTGTTGAGAGAGCCAGACCAAGTCTACTTATTACCTTTAGAATCAAAAATGTCACAGTATTTTAATAAGGCTTTGGCTTGGACATTTTGGTCTCAAGTGTGGATTGTAGCAATCGTCTATATTGTTAGTATTCCATTATTGAAAGCAGTGACGGATTTAACAACGACTGAAATTTGGTTCATCTTCTTGCTTGTAGTTGTACTGAAATATATAAGTGTTCAAGGAGAATACAGCTATCGTTATAGTGAACGTGGCCAAATGGTTTGGGTGGACAGGTTTATTCGAGCTGTAGTATTTGCAGCAGCTGTATATATGGGTCTTCAAGCTCAGTTATTACTAGCAATTGTTGCTACAGTTATTAGTGTTATTTATATAGTTGTTTTTAGAAAAAAATCGATTGGTGAACCTGTGCCATACGAACATTTTGTAAAGATTGAACATAATCGTATGATGAGTTTCTACCGTTTCGCTAATTATTTTACAGATGTACCCCATCTACATGGAAGCATCCGTCGTCGCAGTTGGATGGACTGGCTTTATAAATTTGTTCCATACGGTAAGGGGAATGCTCAAAAATATTTGGTGTTTCGTACATTTGTCCGTACAGATGACCATTTCTATTTATGGCTTCGTCTTACGGCCATTTCAGCAGTGATTGCAGCGTTTGTAGATATCCCTGTAGTCACATGGGTTGTTGCTGGTGCATTAAGCTTTGCTACAACAATCCAGTTAAAACAAGCATTACTCTCAAGTGGTGAATTCCGAATGGACATGTTATATCCATTGCCAGATAATGCACGTCAAATAGCAGTAAAACAAATTGTACGTCTAGCTATGATTGTGCAAGCTATAATTGTTGGATTATGTGCAATGACACAGCCAATGTTTTATATAGCCGTTGTCGTAGTTTTGGTAATTAGCGAATTAACTGCGAAAATCTCGAAATAGATAGATAATAGCTGACAAATTTAAAAGCTCATTTTTCCAATGTTTATGTTGGAAAAATGAGCTTTTATTTTATATAACCTTATTCTGTATCTTCCTTCGGAATAGCACTATAGGTTGTTACATAAGAAGCTGCTGAAAAAATATTTTGCTGACGTACTCCTGTTGAGTCATCTCTTTTAGCATGTGCTGAGTCAAAAGCTTTAGAGCTCTTCCATGCTTCAAATGAATGCGGTCCATTCCATTGAGTCATGACAATGTAAGTTTCACTCTTAATCGGTCGTAACAAACGGAATGCCACAAAGCCAGGCTCATTTTCAATGGCGCGTGAACGCTCTAAAAAGCGGTGTTCGAATACTGGACGCCCTTCATCTGTCACAGGAATATTGTTCAAAACAAAGAAGCCACGTTCCTCTAAATCATTCACTGAATCAAGTACTTCAAATTTGCGAGGTGTTGCAAAGAATGATTTCCCTGCAGTTTCATGAATCAGTACAGAATTTCCATCCCCATGGATTAAGATCATCTGTTCATTGGGATACTTATTTTTTACCTGTTCTAAAAAATCACCAGTGCCAGAAGTTAAATAAATATACATCAATTTATCCTCCTTATGAATCTTACTAATTTATAGCGTGATTATACCCTTTTAAGTATAACTCTAACGCACCGATCAAAAAGAATCTGTAGAGAAAGAACAATTTTATGACATTTCACTAGGAAAACTATACAATAACAGAGGAAGCGTTTACTATTGGAAACGGATATCAATAATAAAGGAATAAACAAGACATTATTAATAATGAATTTATTGAGGGGAAGGAACTATTCATGACAACTTTTAATGATACACTTCTACGTGCTGCACGTGGAGAAAGGACTGCACACACGCCAGTATGGTATATGCGTCAGGCAGGACGTTCTCAGCCAGAATACCGTGCCATTAAAGAAAAATATTCCTTAGAGGAAATTACACATCAACCTGAGCTATGTGCATATGTCACTCGTCTACCTGTAGAAAATTACAATGTCGATGCAGCTATTTTATACAAAGATATTGTCACACCACTCCCTGGAATTGGGATAGATGTAAAAATTAAAGCTGGCGTTGGTCCTGTTATTTCAAATCCTATTCGTTCAGTTGCAGATGTAGAAAAATTAGGTGAATTTAATGCTAGCGAGCATACACCATTTGTATTAGAGACGATTAAGTTGCTGTCAGAAGAGCAATTAAATGTTCCTCTAATCGGTTTTGCTGGAGCACCCTTTACGCTTGCAAGTTACATGATTGAAGGCGGTCCTTCAAGAAACTATAATAAAACAAAGTCATTTATGGTATCAGAACCTCAAGCTTGGTTTGCTTTAATGGATAAACTTGCTGACATGATTATTGCAGATGTAACTGCCCAAATTAAAGCTGGTGCAAAAGCAATTCAAGTATTCGATTCTTGGGTAGGAGCCTTAAATGTTGAAGATTATCGTGTATTTATTAAACCAATTATGACTAGAATTTTTGCAGAGTTGCAAAAAGAAAATGTGCCATTAATTCAATTCGGTGTCGGTGCTAGCCATTTAGCGAAGGAATGGAATGATTTACCGATTGATGTGGTGGGCTTAGACTGGCGTTTACCTATAAAAGAAGCACGTGTGAATGGCATTACAAAACCTGTACAAGGTAATTTAGATCCATCGCTATTATTAGCGGATTGGTCAGTTATTGAGAAACGTACAAAAGATATTATTGATCAAGGCTTAGAAATGCCAGGGCATATCTTTAACCTAGGGCATGGTGTTTTCCCAGAGGTTGACCCAGATGTCTTAAAACGTCTGACTACACTTATTCATGAATACAGTGCGCAACAAATTCAAGCTCGTTCTTAATAGATGTGAATCAAATGTGAAAAATATGTCCTTTTCTATAAAGAAAATTTTGATTTCGATGTAGAAAGGGAGCTGTCCAACATCAAAGATTGGGCAGCTTCTTTTTATCACATAATATATGAAAACATAAAACAATTTTAGAGGTGAAAAGGGTAATGAAAGAAGTTAAAGGCTTATTGGTAATGGCATACGGAACACCCTATAAAGAAGAAGATATCGAACCTTACTATACGCATATTCGTCATGGACGTAAACCTTCTGCAGAGCACTTAGAAGATTTACGTAGCCGCTATGAAGCAATCGGTGGTTTATCCCCACTAGCAGCAGCAACTCAGGCACAAGCTGAAGCTCTATGTGCACGTTTGAATGAAGTACAGGATGCTATAGAATATAAATTGTTTATTGGTTTAAAGCATATTCATCCATTTATTGAAGATGCAGTAGAACAAATGGTAGCAGAGGGCATAAAAGAAGCGGTTTCTATTGTTTTAGCTCCTCATTTCTCTACGTTCTCTATTAAGTCTTATAACGGTCGTGCTGTAGAGACAGCAGGAGATCGCTTAACGATTACTTCTGTAGAATCTTGGTATGATGAGCCAAAATTCATTGAGTATTGGAAACAACAAGTGAATGAGACGTTTAATGCTATGTCTAATGAAGAACGTGAAAAAGCATGTCTAATCGTGTCTGCACATTCACTTCCAGAGAAAATTAAAGAGTTAGGCGATCCATATGAAGATCAATTAATTGAGACGGCTCGACTAATTAAAGAAGCAACGGGTGTCAATAATGTAGAGGTTGGCTGGCAATCAGCAGGACAAACACCAGAGCCTTGGATTGGTCCGGATGTTCAGGACTTAACACGTGAACTTTATGAGCAGAAAGGCTTCCGTTCATTTGTTTATACACCTGTAGGTTTTGTAACTGAGCATCTAGAAGTGTTATATGACAACGATTTTGAATGTAAAGTTGTTTGTGATGAACTTAGTGCAAAATACTATCGTCCAGCAATGCCAAATACACATCCATTATTTATTGATGCGATGGTAGACGCGATTCATAAAAAATTAAGCTAAGCGAAAAGAAAGTGATGATGTTAGTGACTCAGAAAAGACGAAAGGTAGTTGTTGTAGGCGGTGGCATTACTGGCCTCACAGCTGCGTTCTATTTGCAAAAAGAAGCAAG
Organism: Lysinibacillus cavernae; assembly: GCF_009724685.1. Taxonomy (GTDB): domain Bacteria; phylum Bacillota; class Bacilli; order Bacillales_A; family Planococcaceae; genus Lysinibacillus; species Lysinibacillus cavernae. The sequence goes on along the minus strand of NZ_WMEF01000017.1, from coordinate 2,392 downwards.
CGCAAAAGATTTGCCGTTAGATATCGTACTTGTCGAGTCGTCATTACGTCTTGGCGGAAAAATACAAACACTGAGAAAAGATGGCTGTATTATCGAGCGCGGGCCAGAATCTTTTTTTGATCGCAAGAACTATGTATACGCTTTGGCAAAGGATTTAGGCATTGAACAGGAAATGATTACAAGCAATACAGGACCGACTTACATTGCTGTTGGTAGTCAATTATATCCAATACCTAGTAATCTTTTATCTGGAGCAACACCACATGTTTCGTCTTTTATTACATCAGGTTTGTTTTCACTTAGCGGGAAAGTTCGTGCAGCGGGGGATTTTTTCATCCCGCGCTCTGCACAGGATGATGACCAACCATTAGGGCAATTTTTTAGAAGAAGATTCGGTGCTGAAATTGTAGAAAATTTAGTAGAGCCATTACTTGCTGGAACGTTTGCTGGTGATATTGAGCAGTTAAGTATGCGCTCAACATTTCCACAGCTCTATGAATTAGAGCAAAAATATCGTAGCTTACTTATTGGTATGAAAAAGTCTGGTACAAATTTTTTAAATAACGATTTTACTACGAAAGATAAGGGCATTTTTCAATCATTTAATAATGGTCTTGAGACACTTATCGAAAAACTTGAAGAATCACTATTACCTGGTACAGTTATGAAGGGTGTTAAAGTCGAGGAAATTGAGCATGGTAAGGATGGTACTGTCCAAGTTGTGTTAAACAATTTTACACAATTAAAAGCAGATGCTGTTATTCTTGCTACACCTTTTAATGTAGCAGGAAAAATGTTCAGCAAACACCAGTTATTAAATGAGTTGAGTACGATGAAGGCGGCAACTATTGCTACTGTGACAATGGCATTTAAAAAAGACCAGTTAGGTGATCTAGATGCGTTATCATTTTTTGTATCTCGAAATAGTGATTTTTCAATAACTTCTTGTACTTGGATTAATCGAAAATGGCCTGGCGCAACACCGGATGATTACGTGCTGTTACGTAGTTATATTGGCCGAGTGGGCGACGAGGCAATTGTAGCGTTATCCGATACTGAAATTGAAAAGACCGTATTGCAGGATTTAATGAAAACAATTGGCGTAGACGGAGAACCGTTAATGACTGTAGTTTCCCGATGGAAAAATGCCATGCCACAATATACCGTAGGACATGAAGCGAAGATAGAGCGAGTAAAGCAAGAATTACGTGAACATTTTCCCGCTGTAAAGCTCTCGGGGAGTTCCTTCGAAGGAATATCCATACCTGAGTGCGTTGAGCAAGGTAAAAATGTTGCTGACGAAGTACTAACGGAAATGTTTGTGGATTAAATAGTTATTAGAAGTAGTACAAACTTGAACAATGTTTGTACTACTTTTTTATTGTTTTAAGAGATTCTGCAATAAATTATTTGTAAAGTATGAAATATGAGCGTTTAAAAGTAAAAATTGCACAAGTTAGATACATTGAAATAGAAAACTGGGAAAGTAAGCTTCTACTTTCCCAGTAAAAATCTTATAGGGAATGTTAGTTGTTCAACCAGTAAAAAAATTTTGTTCTTTAATGCTATGAAATTCGATGACATGACCATACAATACCGCCAGAGTTCGCTCCTCCCAGAGTAAGTCCGATCGTTAAACCGTTAGCATTGTAGAACAAATCAATGGTATCACCTGCATTTAACTCGACTTCTCCAGCCAATGTTACTGTCCCATTACCAAGGATAGTGCGTAAATTCAAAACGGCAATAATATTTACATTTAATAAAGGGAATAGCCCGCTTATTAAACTTGTTGATGCGTTTCTGCGAATTGCAAATGATGGATTGATGCCAGCCCCTAAGCCAATTGTAATTACTGCAGTAGTTGAGTAGTTGATTGTTGCTTCAAAAGAGTATCTTCCGCTTGTTGGAACAGTGAAAATTCCGGTCACTGGATTGAATGCTGGTGTTGTGAAATATGGCGATGCAACACTCCAGTTGGTGATTGTACTAGAAGCACTTACTGCTACAGCATTATTAAATGCTGAGAAACCTTCTGTAAATGCTGGTCCAGTAAAGCCAGTCAAACCAGTAGGCCCAGTAGCTCCGGTCACGCCAGTAGCCCCGATAGAACCAGTAGGCCCAGTAGCACCAGTAGCGCCAGTAGAACCGATATCACCAGTAATCCCGGTAGCGCCAGTAACACCAGTAGGCCCAGTAGCCCCAGTCACGCCAGTAGAACCGATAATACCAGTAGAACCAGTAACACCAGTAGCGCCAGTAGAACCAGTAACACCAGTAGAACCAGTAGAACCGATATCTCCAGTAGAACCAGTAGAACCAGTAGAACCAGTAGAACCAGTAGAACCAGTAGAACCAGTAGAACCAGTAGAACCAGTAGAACCAGTAGAAC
>NZ_WMEF01000016.1 GCF_009724685.1 Lysinibacillus cavernae | reverse complement strand
TTTAAGTAGAATGTTAACTACAGTTTAGTGTAGTTTTTTTTACATTGTCTACTTATAGGGGATAATATCAAAGTTGCGTTTTAGAACAATTCTATGCGTGATTTTCTGAGCCTTTCAGTGAAGTTGATTTGGTAAACAAGCTGCCAATATAAAAGAAAATAGCTGATGATACAATACCCGCCACTACAACCGACAAATGCGGAGCGAACTCATTTACTGTTAATGCAACAAGTGCCCCTAAGCCCCAAGCGATAAACGATAGCGTTTGCCATTTCTTCGTCTCATCATTTTTTCTCTTTAAGACAAGTTGGTCCATAATAATGATTGTGGCAATCGGTGGCACAATTAAGCCAAGTAGGTTTAGCCATGTTTGGAAGGCGTTCCATATACCTGAAATAGCGACACCAATACCAATAATACCAAGGATAATCGTCAGTACTCTCATTTTTCCACCCGTCATATGAGACCAACCAACAGCGCCATTGTACAAGCAATGTGTACAACCAACACCAAGATTAATAAAAACAAAAAGTATAGCTAAGATAGAAAGGAATGGACCAGCATCAGCTAAAATCATAATAAAGTCGCCACCAGTCGTTTCAGGATGTAGCACAATACCAGTTGCTACAATAATAGCTCCTATCACTTCTGCCAAGAATTTTGATATTGGGAAAGCTGTAAATGCTGCCAAAAACCCCTGTTTCCCGTTTTTTGCCCATCGTGTAAAATCAGCAGTCATTGTACCTGAATCGGTAAAAGTGGCAAATACCATTGTTACTGCTGCTCCAAAGGATAGTGCCCCTGCTCCGGCAATGGGCTGAAAATTAATAATATCTGTAGAACCATTTTTAAATGCAATGACTACCGAAATAATACCTAAAATAAGATACATAGGCGCTGCTATATAACCTAAAATAGTGAGCGCTTTGATTCCTATAAAAGTGGCTCCAACATAAAGCACACCGCCTAAAATCGTCATGATTAATAAATTGGCTCCAAACGAACGAAACATTGTGTCACCAGTAAGCCCTACCATTAATGCAAACCATCCAACAACAACTGTGGATAAGAGCCCTGATACTGCTAAATAACCTAATTGACCAAACGTTCTTTTTGCGGAAATGGCGAAATTTTCACCTGTTTTTCCAGCCAGGTAACTCAGTGCTCCAACAATAATACATAATAACAGGTTACCCGTTAGAATGGCTGCAACACCCATTTTAAATCCAAGCATCGCTGTCACAACACCACCAATAACAGCACTCGTTAATACTAGAGGAAAGCTATACCAAACCGCAGAAACTGAGGAGAAACTTTTACGATATTCTTTTGGTACAGCTGTATGTTCAAACTCTGGATCTAGTCCTTGCTTTTGTTCGTTAGTTATCGTTGACATTGGTTTCACTCCAATTTTTTATGTATTTAAGAGAGAACTTTTAGCATTTCAATCATTTGGAGAACCCTTACCTATTACAAATTAAAAAAACTCAGCTACCTCCTTCCAAATTGAATTGTAATTTTTATCGGCTATCACCCCTTAAGGCTTACTCAATTAATAAAGCGCTTTCATTTTCTATTTTAAAGATTCAGCAAGTTTTGTCCTTGTACAAACGTCCTGAAAACTCGTTATACAATTTGGTAATTATGCACAATTATTTTTAATAGAATTTCAATGTTTAGACATAAATTACAATTCGAAAAGTAAATTCCTTTTAATTAAACAAAGTGTAGTAGCCCTAAAGCAGGGCTTACTACACTTTATATTCATAGCTATTATCTTGCTCCTGCTTGGATTAGAACCTGACTCACTCTTTAAAATCTCGAGATTGTGCGTGTTGAAGTGGTGTGATTCCCTTTGCATCAGCGATGTTTACATCAGCGCCATGCTCGATTAATAAATTGATCGTTTCTAGATGTCTTGGTCCACCATCACCATAGTAGATAGATTCTAATAATGCAGTCCAGCCCGGTTTATTGATTAGATTCACATCAACATCGGTACGCTCTAAAATCTCTCGAACATTTTCCACATAGCCATGTTCTGATGCAGGGATTAACGCAGTACCGCCAAATCGATTTAAAATGGTAGGATCTGCTCCTGCATCAATCGTAAGCTTCAATATGTCTAAATATCCTTCTGCTCCAGCATATAGGAAAGGGTTATTTTCCATGTTATCTCTAATATTGATGTCTGCTCCATGTTCTATTAATACTTCTACTACATCAGGGAAATTCCCATAGGTTGCGAGCATTGCAGCCGTTCTTCCTTGTTGATCGGCACTATTAATATCGATTCCTTTACTTAAAATTTCCGTAATTTGCGTAACGTCCCCTTGTGCAGCAGCATTGAAGAATTGCTTTGTCATTTGGTTTTTTTCAGCCTCAGATAATTTACTAAAGCTTTCATTAGCAAGAATTTTAATGATTTCTTTAAATCCTCTTTCCTCGGCTTTCTGCAATGGTGTCACACCTTCTGAATCAGCTATACTCATATCCGCGCCATGTGCAAGTAGAACCTTGACTGTTTCTAGTTGCTTTTCCCCACCGTCTCCTAAAATAATGGCTTCCATTAGCGCTGTCCAACCTAAATTATTGATATGATTCACATCCACCTTAGTTTGTTCCAAGAGGAATTTAACAATATCCACATAACCATGCTCTGATGCAGGAATTAAAGCTGTTCCTCCATAACGATTCGTAAGAGCTGGATCTGCTCCAGCATCATTTGTGAGTTTCAAGATTTCCATGTAGCCCTCCGCTCCTGCATACAAAAACGGATTATTCTGCATGTCATCTTGAATATTAACATCTGCTCCTGCTTCAATAAGAGCCTTGGCCATTTCCACATCATTGTTATACGTTACAATCATGAGTGGTGTACGTCCTTTAGAATCTTGAGTATTCAAATCAATACTTTCTTCCGTTATTAATTCTTTTACTGTAACCAATTCTCCTCGTCCCGCTGCTTGAAGTAGCTGCTCTTTACTCTCAACAACATCTTCTTTTTGATTGTTTGGTGCACACGCTTGAAGGAGTAAGCCCATTCCTAAACATGCGATGATCCACTTTTTCATTATTTAGATGGTCAGCTCCTATTTTAAGTCATTCATTATGACGAATACTTTTTGTTATTGCATCAAATTATTGTGTTGCAAACAGTCATCTTTGTTCCTTCCCAATCGCTTCATAGAAATAGCACTACTGACAATTAAGACAAGTGCTCCAAATAAATAAGGAAGATTTATGTGAAGATCAAATAATAGCCCTGCTAGTATTGGCCCGAAAATTTGGCCAAGACTCATATAAGCATTGTTCAAACCTGCCACAAAACCTTGTTCATTGCCTGCTTCTTTCGATAGAAGTGTATTAATAGTTGGTCGCAAAATATTGTTAAATGAAAAATATAGCATGGTCATTATCATTACATAGAAAAAATTAGCTGACAGTAATAAGAGCACAAGCGCTGCAGCCGAGAATAGAAGCATGCTGCTAATGATACGCTTTTCTCCAAATTTATGGATAAGCCAGTTCGTTAACACTAATTGATTAACTGTCCCAACTAAGGAACAAACCATAAATAATATGGAAATCTGTCTAGTTGTAAATCCATATTTTTGTGTCACAACTAATGGATAAGCTGTTTCAAAATGAGCCAATCCAAACGTCAGTGAAAATACTATTAATAGCAAAATAAAGTATGGTGATTTAATAGATTGTGCAAGCTGTATAAAAATATTATCTTTCTTCTTTAATGCCGTTTCTATTTGTAGGCCAATTCTTTGTGATTCAGGCAATACCATTAAACAACTAACCGCAGCTAAAAGACCGACAATAGCTGATGTAAAAAATGGTGCTCTTGTGCCTAATTCTGCTAAAAGCCCCCCTATTCCAGGTCCAACAATAAATCCAGAAGACATGGATGCACCTAAAAAGGACATCGCTCTCGTTCTCTTTTTATCTGAGGTAATGTCTACGATATAGGCCATGATTGACGGCACTAATGCAGCAGAACCCATACCTCCAATAAAACGTGACAATAGAAAGACGGTAAAATTGCTTGCAAGTGCACCAACTAAATTGGATAGTGCAAACAATATCAAACCAACAATAATCATTGGCTTTCTACCATATTTATCCGACATATTTCCAGTTATGGGTGAAAATAAAAATTGCGTTAATCCGAAAGCAGATACTAAATAACCTGCTGCTTTGCCGCTTGCTCCGAATTCATTCAGTAGCTGAGGGAGAATTGGTATGACAAGTCCAGCACCAAGCATAGCAAGGAACATATAAACTAATAAAAGTGAAAAAACTGTTTTAGACCGCATTGGTTTTGTCTCCTTCATACTATGGTGCAATAAATCTTTCTAGTAATAAAAAGGAGACCATCTCCTTTTTTCTTTTCTATAAATATGCTAACATGGCACTACTTATATGAAAAATATTAATAAAATATGTTTTACTTAGGTTTTACATATAATAAAGGGGTGTTTATTTGGATATTCGACAACTCAGATATTTTATTGCTATCGTGGAGGAAAAGAAGATTTCTGCTGCGGCTGAAAGGTTACATATTTCTCAACCACCATTAAGCCAACATTTAAAGACGATGGAAGAAGAGCTAGGGTCAAAACTGGTAGAAAGGAAAGGAAAGTTTTTTAAAGTTACAGAAGCTGGAAAAACATTATATAAATATGCACTTCAGGTTGTTCAATTAATGGAAGAAGCTGAAGTGGAGGTCAAAGATGTAGGTTTGGGCATTCACGGAAGACTCACATTAGGTATTAATACATTTTCGGTTGTTGAGCTACCTTCATTACTACATCAATTTCAACAACTCTACCCAAAAGTAACTTATAAGATTCAACAAAATGAATCTTCCTATCTTTGTAAATTAGTAAGAGATCGTGTTGTAGAACTAGCCATCATCCGCTTACCTTTAGTATTAGACGATTTCTCTGTCCTCCATATGTCCACAGAACCATTTTACTTTATCCAATCCAACAAGAATGACAGAATCGAACATGAAGTGACTTTAGCAGAAATTCAAAACTGGCCACTTCTTTTACCAAGTACCGAAGGTCTAGGTGTTCACTACTCCATATTAGAAGCTTTTTCTCGCTACCAATACCATACCCATATCGTAGGGGAATGTTCAGATACTACACTTTTAATGAACTTAGTTGCTACAGGATTTAGCTCTTCCATTGTTCCTGAAACTATTTTGAAACAATATGAGGAGCTACCACTCCATGCATATAAAATCCCATCTGAAGAGATATGCACTTCGGTAGGATTGGTCTGGATGAAGAATCATTACCTATCCAAAGCTGCTCAAAACTTTGTGGATTTAATGCGTAAACATTATTGTTAACTATTGATCAATAAAAAATAGCAAACTAGGTTTCTAGTTTGCTATCTATTTTGCGATCATTATTGAATAATCAGCATATCATTTTCATCAAACTGCCACATGTCGCCATAGGCCACTTCCCAATAGTAGCCATTTGGATCTTGGAAATAGCCGCTATAGCCACCCCAGAATACAGTTTCTGGCTCTTTAACAATCTTCGCCCCAGCTTTTTTAGCTAATGCAAATACGCGATCCACTTCTTCTTTTGATTTACCATTATAGGCAAGGGTAATACCTCCAAAGCCATGGCTAATTTCTGGTGGGTTTGCTTCATTGATATCTTTTACAAGACGTTGGATTGGAAATAGCGATATTTTTGTTCCTCCATTATTAAAGAACATAACATCTGGATTTGTTTCTTCTCCATATACCACCACCTCAAAGCCTAGCCCCTCTCGGTAAAAAGCTAGAGATTCTACCATATCCTTTACACCGAGTGTGATTAAATTTAAACGATTCATCTTCCAATCCCCTTTATCAAGTAGTACTATTTAAATTCTCTACTAAGCCAAAATTTCCCTTTATTATCGAAAGAATGAGATTAGTTTACTTCTGTCCAAATGCTTTTTGTGTAAGCAATCGTCATGCCACAACGCTCCATATTTTTTTGACTAGTAGATGCAAACTTTGCATGACCAACCACGTGCTTACAATTTTGTTTAACTGCTTCTTTTACTCGATATTGAATAAGAGCTTGATGAATGCCCTTATTACGAGCACTATGCTGGACAGCCGATGCCGCTAGGATAGCCGTACTATTATGAACAAACATGGACCCAATACCCACATCCTCATTGTTTAATGAAGCGATATAAAACGACCAACCTGGCTTGTCATACAAAACCTTATTATTTGCAGCCACACTATCTGCTAAAAAACGAGGCATATTAAACCCCTCAACATACAATTTTCCATAGAAATCGAATTCATCTTCTTGAATGGTTCTTATTTCAATGATTGAGTTTTTCAATTCTCCAACATATTCACTGCTCAAGGCGCTATATAAAGTGGTATGGAAATCACTTTGAAAAAAACCTGCATGATGTAGTTTTTGTAAAGAGCTAGCATTCATATATTGAGGAGCTACATCGAAACGAGCGGGTATCCCCTTTTCTTTATAAAACGCTAATATGGTTTCAACCAAATGTTCCGACTGCAAACTATCACCTTTTACAACATTATACGAAGGACCAGGTATGCTTTTGATAGAAAAGGCATACGCTCCATCAAATTGACCTATCTCTACCCCAATAGCATTATGTTGAAGTCCCTCTATAGCACGCAGCCTCGATGCAAACATTTTTATTTCCGCCATCTCTAGATGATCTGCTAGTTTTCTTGTCATAACCATTGCATTTCCCCCCAACTTGTTTGTCCCATCTTTATTTTACCTGTAATTGTAAAAACCAAAAAATATAAATATGAAAAAAATTTATTGCCATAACCATTGTCAGTTCACAAAAGTTACCTCTTTGTTTCTATGAAACTAAAATGTGCGTACTTTTTTTTGCTCTAAGGGAACAGCATAATGAAAAAGCAATCGAGCAATCACACAATTGGAGGAATAGAAATGATTAATCATTTACAAGATACAATCACATTAAATAACGACATACAAATGCCTGGAATGGGTTTAGGTGTTTTTCAAGTAGAGAATGATGCCACTGCAGAGATGGTTAAAAATGCGATCGAGGTCGGCTATCGAAGCATCGATACTGCCGCTATTTATGGCAACGAAGTGGGTGTAGGAGAAGGCGTTAAACAAGCGCTAGCATCTACTGGCTTACAACGTGAAGATCTGTTTATTACATCAAAAGTATGGAATGACGGATTAAGCTATGAGGAAACGATTACTGCTTATGAAGAAAGCCTAGAGAAACTAGGGCTAGATTATTTAGATCTTTATCTTATTCATTGGCCAGGTAAAGAAAAGTATGCTGAATCATGGAAGGCACTCGAAGACCTGTATGAACAGGGGAAAATAAAAGCCATTGGTGTATGTAACTTTACTGTCTCGCACCTACAAAATTTATTATCATTTGCACGTATTAAACCTGTTGTGAATCAAGTGGAATTCCATCCACGTATGCAACAAACTGAGCTTCGTTCATTTTGTGAGCAACACCAAATTCAACTTGAGGCTTGGGCACCGTTAATGCAAGGTGGGCTTCTTGAAGATGCAACCATTTCAAACATTGCAACAAAGTATGGAAAAACGAATGCTCAAGTTATTTTGCGTTGGGATGTGCAAAACGGAATCATCACTATTCCAAAATCTGTGCGTAGAGAACGTATGCTACAAAACGCTGATATCTTTGACTTTAAGCTAACAGACGAGGAAATGGCTCTGATCAATGCGATGAATCTTGAACAACGTGTCGGACCTAATCCAGATGAGTTTAACTTTATGTTATAAGCATCAAAAAAAGGAAAAGAGACTGTCTTGTATGCGACAGTCTCTTTCTCCCCTCACTACGATGTTTGCTGAATGGCTATATCTTCATCACGTTGTTTTAAAAGTACTTCTTCACCTTTATCTTGTAAAAATTCAACATGCTTTTCACCCCAAGTACAAAGCATGTTCAATATAGGCTCCATCCCTTGTCCATAGGGCGTTAATGAATATTCAACTTTCGGCGGTACTTGATTGAAGACCTTTCGATTGATTAATCCAGCTTGCTCTAATTCTCTTAATTGGCTTGTGAGCATTTTTTGTGAAATTCCTGGAATTAATCGTCGGAACTCATTTGTTCGAATTTTACCATGGTGGTTTAAATGACAAAGAATTACTGGTTTCCATTTACCACCAATAACTTCAAGTGTAGCTTCAACACCAATATTATAAATTTTTTGCATCGTAAACCTCCTGTAATATTCAAAAGTAACCAAAAGTAATCTACGTACCTTTTAGGTATGTATGAATATTACTACACACTATAAAAAAAATCAAAGGAGATATTAGTAGAATGTCACAATCAAAAAAGCCAAGTGCTAAATTAACCTTGCTGGCACTTGCAATCAGTGCATTTGGAATAGGGTCCACTGAATTTATCAGTGTTGGGCTACTACCATTAATTACAGATGACTTTGGAATATCTTTAAGCACAGCTGGCTTAACCGTTTCTATATATGCACTAGGGGTAACTGTTGGGGCTCCGTTATTAACAGCCTTGACATCACGCCTTAGTCGAAAAACCGTATTATTGCTTGTTATGACCATCTTTATAGTGGGTAACCTAGCAGTCGCTTTAGCACCGAATTTCGTTTTACTATTAATCGGACGTATTATTTCAGCATTAGCACATGGTGTGTTTATGTCGATTGCTTCTGTTATAGCGGCCGATGTAGTGGAACCAAATAAACGAGCAAGTGCTATTGCCTTTATGTTTACAGGCTTAACATTGGCTACTGTGACAGGTGTCCCACTAGGTACCTTTATTGGACAAGTAACAGATTGGCGTATGTCGTTCATCTTTATTGTTATTATTGGGATTGTGGGTTTAATTAGTAATGCTTTGTTAGTACCTAACCAATTGTCGAAAGGCAATCCTATCTCTATACGGGATATAGGCAAAGTATTAGGCAATATACGAATGTTACTAATACTTTTCATTACCGCAATTGGATACGGTGGTGTCTTTGTTGTCTACACATATGTTTCGCCTATTTTAGAACAATATATGGGGTATTCACCACATGCAGTAGTCATTATTTTAGTTGTCTATGGTATTTGTGTTGCTATTGGTAATACACTAGGTGGCCATTTTGCCAATCATAATCCGCTACGTTCTATCTTTATTATTTTTGTAGGACTTGCCTTGGCGTTGCTAGGCATTGGCTTCACGCTCGAATCACCTATTATCGGATTAATGATGATACTGACAATGGGCTTATTTATGTTCATGAATGTCCCTGGATTGCAGCTATATGCCGTACTACTGTCTGAAAAATATGTGCCATCAGCTATTTCAATGGCCTCAGCATTGAATATTTCAGCTTTCAACATTGGTATATTTTTAGGGTCCTATGTTGGAGGCTTTATTATTCGCCATCAATCGTTAGCACATACTCCCCTCTATGGATTTTTAATGGTCATGCTTGCAGCAATTGTTACATTAGTATGGTTAATTTACGATAATAAAAAACAATAGTAAAGTTCATTTTGTATAAGAAAGTAGTAGAGAATGTGTATTGTTTGTTGATATGTTGTGTCCTATAATTTACTTAACCAAACGAGAATGATTATCATTCTAAATTAAAATAACATTCTTACTGTTTTAGTAAATTTATAGGAGTGAATAGCAATGCGTAGAGGTCGACATTTTTCATTTGCCCTTTTACTTGCACTAATGTTCGTGTTAAGTGCCTGTGGCTCAAATGAAGTAAAAGAGGATACAGCGAAAGAGAATCAATCAACTAAAGATACAAGAATTGTAGAGGATGAGTTTGGAAAAGTAGAAATCCCTACAAACCCACAGCGTGTAGCTGCTATCTATCTGGAAGATTATTTAACTGCCTTGGATGTAAAACCTGTTGTGCAATGGTATCACCCTTCCTGGGGTAAACAGGACTATTTAGGATTAGATGTTCCTGAGTTCGACATTACTGGTAGTATGGAAACATTACTACAAGCTAAGCCTGATTTAATCATTGTGGATGGTGCCGCGGATAAGGCAAAGTACGAAGAATACTCAAAGGTTGCACCTACTTACCGCTTAAAAGAAGATATTCTACAAGATCCACGTGAAATTGTGAAAACAATAGCTGATGTTTTAAATATTCCTGATAAAGCCGTTGAAATGGTTGATAAATATGAGCAACGTGTTTCCGATTTAAAAGCAAAATTAGATGAATCAATTGGAGACGAAACAGTTGCTGTTGTACGTCTAAATGTCGCAGATAATACATTAGCGTTATTTGGCGTTAAAAACCGCTATTCTGGCTATATTTACACAGAGACAGGCTTAACACCACATCCGTTGGCCCGTGACATGACAGAGTTCCACGAGGTTTTATCAGAAGAGGCTATTCCAGAGTTAGATGCGGATCATATCATCCTTTTCCCTTCAAACGGCACGTGGGAGTCTGAAGAAAATCAAGAAGCAATTAAATGGTTAGATAGTACACTATGGAAAACAATACCTGCAGTAAAAAATGGACAAGTCTATATTGCTGATCGGACATATTGGCAATCAGGAGCAATCACAGCTAACTTGATGAAATATGATGATCTTGAGAAATGGTTTGTGAAGTAATTTTCAAAAAACAAACACTCAATAGGATTTTTGTGAAAGGTAAAAATGGATTTCCGTTGCAGGCTACTTGCTTTCCTGCGGGATTCACGTCACAGGTGAGACCCTGGAGCAGACAAAGTGAAGCGCGGCTGATCGGACGCCCCCCTGGAAAGGACGCTGGCGGAACGGAAATCCCCCCCACCTTGCCAAAATGTCTTTTTCTGCTAGTGACATCGTCTTTTTTCAAAAACATCAGAAGAAAGCTCTTAAGAGAGCTTTCTTTGTGTTGTTCTCCAAATTCAAACATGACAAAGGGGTGAATCATTAATGGGTAACTTAACACATGTTTATACGTTACAAAATATTTCTTATGCGATTCAATCTTCGAACAAGCAGTCGATTAGTAGTGATTTCTATACACTTCTCATCGTAATGAGTGGCAGTGGGAAGCTAAAAATAGATCATAATACCATTCATTTTAGTGAAGAAAAGTGCATATTGATTCCGCCCAATAACACAGTTAGTATACACATCCAAAGCGCGCACCTTTGTTATTATCAATTACAATTCAACATTGTCCATCTCAGTAACAAACAGACTATTTCTAGCCATTTTACGCATGTCAAAGAGCAACGTCTCCTACCCTTTTCGCAATGTCGTAGACTGCTAGAAGCCATTTATCATAACCGACTTGCGGAGGATGAGCACTCAATTTTTGAGCAGCATGTTCATTTTCAAGAGCTAATGTTATTGCTCTTACATCAAACTATGCCCAAGCTAGTACAAAAAAATGATCGCCAATCTGTTGAGCAGTCCATTAACTATTTACATAAACATTTTGAAAAAGAGTGGACTGTCGAGCAGTTAGCAGAGCTAGCTGATGTACCAAGATGGAATTTTACCCGTCTGTTCAAAGAGATTACGGGGCAAATCCCTCTTCACTATTTAAATAACGTTCGTATTGAAAAAGCCAAGCAATTATTAATGACGACAAATGATCGAGTATTTGAAATTAGTCAGTCTGTTGGATTTAATAATGAGTATTATTTCAATCGTCGTTTTAAAGAACATGTTGGCATCTCTCCAGGGCAATATCGAAGAAACCAAAGCAGCCATCTCCGTGTATTCGCACCATTCTTAGAAGATTTCTTTGTCGCCCTTGGGATTACGCCAGTTGCTCAATTCAGTCATTCAAAATGGGGAAAACAAGACTATTTAGGTCTACAGGAAGTGCCAGATATCGATGTACAAAATAGAGAAATGGATCGACTCCTTCACTATAAGCCAACTTTAATTATGCTAGATTCTGGTGTAGAGCGTTGGGAATCCTATCATCATTTAAATGAAGTAGCCCCCGTCTGCCATATCTTACATCCTGGAGAGAACTGGCAATCTACTTTATTTAAAATTGCTGATTTAACAGGAAAAACCCCCTTGATGCAGGACGTGATTCTACAATATGAGGATAAGGTACAGCAAGCTAAAGAAATTCTTAACAAATCCGTTTATGGGCAAAGTGTGGCATTTCTCCGCATTTCAGCCATAGGCATTACGCTATACGCCGGTCCCGAATGTGGCTATACGGGGCCAATTTTATATCGTGACCTAGGTTTAATGCCACATCCATTGGTATGGAATATTCCGCACAATCAACGTAAAGCACCACTGACATTCGATCAATTGCTGCAACTAGATGCTGATCATTTATTTATTACATTTGATAAACAACATTCCATTTATGAGAGCGAGGAGCGGTCGATTTTAAAAACTTCTATGTGGAAAAATCTAGCTGCAGTCAAAACCAACTGTGTATATGAAGTGGATTTTTTAACATGGATGAATTACGGTATTCTGTCTCATAGTAAAAAAATTGATGATGTCTTACATGTTCTCGGCTAAAAAAGGAAGCTCACTTTGGCTTCCTTTTTACATGATTAGGACAGACATTACACTGCAAATAACACCTAAAGCAGTTTGACTACATAAGATAAGGTATCTGCTATAGGATAGGAGGAATTACATTGTATTACAATCCTTATCCGTACTTTGTTCATCCCTATCATTATCCAACGTCGCCACTTGCTCATCAGCTTGCCGTTAGACCTATTCCTCACCATCTTGCAATGCCGACCACTAATCCCTTTCCACCTGTAGACACAGGTAAATTGAAAATTTCAGCTACACGGATAAAGGCGATGTTACAGCAAGCTCAATTACTTACAGATAAAATTGATAGCTCCCAACAATTTGCACATGATCTAATGAATGCAGCACAGCTTTCAAATAAAACAGAGGTTGATAGATTAATCACATCAACAGGCATTACGATGAAATTTGATGCAAACTATACACCAGACAATTTTAGAATACGTCTTATGGATAGTGGTTGTTGTGGCATAACCTTAAATTTAAATTGGTAAAACAACATACCTTTGTATCCCTATTGAACTTGTAAACTATAAAAAACTATGCTAAAGTGTTTGTATTATTATTTCTGAAAATTCTTATATCACTTTTCTTATCAAGAGAGACAGAGGGATTGGCCCGATGAAGTCTCAGCAACCAGCTCAACAGTATGGTGCTAATTCCAATTGGCAAAATTATTAGCCTTGAAGATGAGAAGACGAACTACCGTTGTGTATTCAGGAGTCCTCTTCTATAGGGGACTTCTTTTTTATTACTCATACTAACAGAAAGCAGGGAAATCAATGTCTAACGAACTTTTACAAGCATTGCAATTATTAAAATCAAAACAGTGGGTCGATTTAACACATACATTCGGCCCTAATTCACCACATTTTTTTATGTTTGAAGATGCAAAATTTGAAACATTATTTTCTCATGATGATGGATTCTTTGCACAACAATTCACATTCCCTGGTCAATATGGCACGCATATCGACCCACCCATTCATTTTGTGCGAGACACTCGCTATCTTGAAGAACTAGAACTAAAAGAACTGGTTCTTCCTCTTATCGTCATTGATAAATCACGAGAAGTTGCTAGCAATCATGACTTCTCGCTAAGTGTGCAAGATATTCTTGATTTTGAAGCTCAACATGGAGAAATTGAAGCAGGTACCTTTGTAGCGCTACGTACCGATTGGAGTAAACGCTGGCCAGATAAAGAGGCATTCAGTAATAAAGATGCAGATGGACATAACCATATTCCTGGCTGGGGCTTAGAAGCCTTACAATTTTTACTGAAAGAACGCAAAGTAAGTGCAATTGGTCACGAAACATTTGATACTGATTCTGCAGCTGACTTCCGTAAAAATGGCAAACTAGATGGCGAATACTTCGTGCTCGATCAAGACACATATCAAATTGAATTAATGACTAATTTGGACAAGCTACCACCAAAGGGCGCTATTATCTTCAATATCGTGCCTAAACCAGAAAAAGCATCTGGATTCCCTGTGCGTTCATTTGCTATTTTACCATAACAAAAAGTCGGTATACTTCATACCGACTTTCATGTATGCGTATTTCTTTTTTTGAACAAATAGTAAACGATGAACATTAGTAAGACAAACAATAGGATGAGATAACTACTATAGTGGGTTAAATAGTACCCAACAAACCGCCATTTCTCCCCAAGTACCTTTCCTAACGTTATAAATGTGAAAGTCCATAAAAGAAGGCAAATTTTTTATATGGATAGTGATTAATAGCCGCAATATACGCTGTCAGATGGCGCACACCAGGATTAAAATAGCCTGGATTCATAAATAATATAATTGAAAGTATCTGAAGCAGCAGCTTTAAATAAGCTGAAGCTGGCGTAAAGCAAAGTCAATACCACCTTCAGTAGATCTCTTTGTAACAAAATCCGCGACTCTTTTTAAAGCTGGGCTACCATTCCCCATAGCTACCCCTAGCCCTACATGCTCCAGCATATCAATATCATTATCCCCATCTCCAAAGGCAATAGCATTCTCAGGGCTAATGTTAAAACAGTCTAGTACTGCTTTGACAGCTATTGACTTGGAAACTTCCTGCTGTAATACATTCACAATATAAGGATGCCAACGCTGCCATAATATATTCGGAAATTGAGAAGCATATCTTTTTTCAGCCTGCTCATCTGCATATAAACACATGAGAAAAATCTCTTCATCAACTTTTTCGTTAATAACTGGAAAATCACGTAAAGATAAAGTTTCTTTCATCGCATTTAAAGCTACCGAACTTTGTATGCCATTCATCGTTAGTTGCTCTGTAAAAAATGTTAGGCTATGCTGTTGTTCCTGTGCAAGAGCCTGTACATTTTGGACAATATCTTTTGCAATAGGTGTTTTATGTATGACAAAATCCTTGTGTTTCACATATGCTCCATTTGCTGTAATAAAGGTTTCTATGCCTAGCTTTTTCAACTCGGTGCACATGGACAAAGGTCTTCCAGTAGCAGCTACAAGATGAATTCCCTTTTTCTGTAGTAGTTGAATAGCCTGCTTTGTACTTTCTTCCACACAGCCATCCTCATAATTAATGAGTGTGCCATCCACATCAAAAAATACAATATTATATTTCAACTGAATCATCCCCCGAAATCATACTTTTGAACCAAACAATACAATTCTGTTAACAATTCCCCACAAAATATTTGTACGTATTTAGACAAACTTTCAACAAACTATATAACTTACATTAACAACACCGATAAATACTATTACAAGCCTATTTCTAATGACAATTAACTAAAAAAGTAATAAATATTTTTATTTAAATAATTCTAAAGGAGTATACCAAATAACACAGAATTGTTAAAATAAAAGATAATCAATTAAATACATTGAACGATAATTTTCTACGTATAGATAGAACAAAAGAAATAAAATTCTAGAGCATGCAAAGGAGTTGATTCTTATGGCATTTAACATTTACTACTATGAAAGTAGTGTAGATTGTAAATTTTGCAAAAAGCAGTTTACAACGTATAAAGTACGCCCTAATCGATATAAAATTATCGAGGAACAAACAGATTTCATGCCTGTTTATGAAGGCCTAAACCCTTTGCTGTATGAGGTTGCTGTGTGTCCGCATTGTGGCTATGCCTACCATAAATCTATGACACGAACATATGGCCCTTTCATGCAGCTCATTGATGAACTATACATTAAAGAGCTCCATAAGCCTATGAATATCTGTCAGGAACGTACAGTCGATGATGCCATTATCAGCTTTAAGCTTGCCTATTTGGTATCCCGCGCATCAATGGAAGAATCGCTTTTAATGGCTAATTTCGCCTTAAAAATTGCTTGGCTGTATCGTTTAAAAAACGACGAAGAATCCGAAAAACGCTACCTATTTGCAGCCAGAGATTTTTACAGTAAATCCTTTGCATCCAATCAGGAAGGCGGTGAGAGAATTCAATTTTTACATGCCGAATTAAGCCTCCGACTTGGTGATCTTACCGAAGCTAAAAAGGGATTCTCACGCTTAATTGCTGATCGAAATGTCTCCCCAAAATATCGAAAGCTTGCCCGTAATCGCTGGGAAAATTATAAATATGACGAACAACCTATTACAGTTAATGAAATCATTAATTGATGTGACGAGGAGAGGACTAGTTATGTTGCTATTTCAAAAAAGAATTGATGTGAGAGAAGAGGATATATTTTCAGAACTACATCATTTTTTATTAAGAAAAAATAATCGCTACTTAACAAACGATGAAGTTGTTGCTTTAACAGGAGTGTCATCTGAGCTACTTTACAAATGGGTAAAAGCAGGAAAGTTAAAAAAATCAATTTTTCCTAATTTAGGTGCACCTTGTGAGCGATGCGGAAATATTACACAAGCTAAAATTTGTGTGAGCTGCTCCTCCTCCATTATTGGTACATTAAAACAAGAAGAAAAGGATCGTGCTTGGTTCAATCAAATGCAGCGTAACAATGCTAGAGCAAGCACGTATCATTATAAATAACGATGAACATCTCCATTTTCCAAGTGGGGATGTTTTTCTTTTTCACTAGATAATTCAAATTTAAACAAAATTTAAACAAACTTCCCCTAAGCTTTAAACTTAGCTCCTTATAATTAGTATCAATATAAAGAGAAGGGCTGATTATGCATGAAGAAAGATAGGAAGCATAAAGTTTTAGTAAGTATTGCACTGACAAGTTTATTAGCATTCAATGGCGTAGCTAGTGCCTCAGCGACTGCCCCTGTAAGTGAAGAACACGGCAAGGCTGAAAATGAGTTCACAGCAACGCAGGCCAGAACATCTAATGAAACACTACAAGATTGGAAGAATTGGGTGAATGATCATGCATATAGCTTGTCATCTATCCAGCCTGAAACAGTTGTTGGACAAAAAATTCCATCTAATAAATTCGAAGATTTAGAAATGCTAAAGCCGTTATTGCACGATAAACGTATCGTTTTTTTAGGTGAAAGCTCTCATGGTGTCTCCCAATTTAATCAAGCTAAAACACGTTTAATTCAGTTTTTACATCAAGAAATGGGTTACAATGTTCTAGCCTTTGAAAGTGGTATGGGTAATGTAATGAATGCCCAAGGGAAGGTTGACAAGCAAGCCGCCCAGCAAACTATGAAGGATGCCATTTTTGGCGTTTGGTGGACAAAAGAAACATTACCCTTATTTGAATATGCAAAAACAACTCAAGCGACAGAGCAACCTCTTGTTCTCACTGGATTCGATATCCAACAACAAGGAGCATTTACAAATGGAGATTGGCTACAAAATTCGAAATTAGCTCAACAATTCACTGAAGCAGAGAAGCAGCTTGCCGAATGGAGCTCAAGCAAAGATGTAAAGGGCTATCAAAAGGAAAAAGCAACGATTAAAGATGTGTATAAACAAGTAAAAGCACAAGTACAGTTGAAAGAAAAAGAGTTGCAAGCAGCATACCCAAATGAGCCTCATATTGTGAAACTAATGGAACGTACTTTAACAGATCGTATTCGTTTAGCAGACGAATATGTAGAATTAACTATTCAATCCAATATCGAAATTGAACAAAATAATATTGAGTCATTTTTAAAAACAATGGAGTGGCGCGATCAAGCGATGATGGAGAACTTGCTTTGGTTAGCAGAAGAGGTTTATCCAACTGAAAAGTTTATCGTTTGGGCACATAATGACCATATCCGCAAAGCACAAACGGAAGTCATGGGCTCGCCTTATCCAGTCAAATTTATGGGTGAACGTTTACCAGATATCTACAAGAAATATAGCTATGTTTTAGGATTATATATGACAAGTGGGGAGACAGCAAATAATATGGGTGAACCAATGGCTGTTTTACCACCTATCAAGGGTTCTATTGAGGATATTCTGTCTTCCACTAACAAACCATATACATTCATTGATTTGCGCAATCGTCAAAACGAGCGAGGTAACTCGTGGATGTTTGAACCGCGCTTGTCCTTTAGCTGGGGCATCATGCAAGAAAGCCTTGTCCCGCGCGATCAATACGATGGTATTCTTTTGATCGATAAAGTGAGCAAACCAACTTATGTAAAATAACCTTTCTTATACAACAATAGCAAACTAGTATCCTAGTTTGCTATTGTTTTAAGTATCCATCGAAATGGTATCCCATTCTTCTTGTTGATACCCAATTATCCAAAATAAGCCCCTGCGTCTTTCCATCACAACACTTTCATTTAACGCTAAAGGAGCTACTTGTCCATTTATTCGACTATCTACACAAGCCCAATGTAATCTGTAAATCTTATCAGCTTCGTCTAACATCTCTTCCTTATCACGCATAGTCGTTTGATCATAAAATTGTTCGAATGTTTCACATCCTGAAACGACCTGGATAGCATATTCACAATCGCACACATCATCTGGGAAATTTAACTCTTCCACAAGACCCAATGCCCAAATGAGTGTCCAATAGGCCTCATACTGCCATGAAATATTGACAGCCTCTTGTGTACTCGGATTCCTAGCCTCAAAAAAGAGCTTTTCATGATCCGTTACCCATTCCTGCACCTCATATTTACGCAGCATATTGGTGAAGAAATCTCTAGATTCCTCAATATTGCCATTTTGCGCAACATCACAGGCAAATTGAATAATAATTAACAGCGCAACTGCTCTTTTAGCAATTTCTTCTTGGCTTTTAAAGTAGTAGCTTTCTAATGGTGGCAGCTGTGGAAGTGATGCTGCATAAGGTATCTCTTTATTTGTTAAAAAAGCAATGGTTTTATTTTTCCGCGCTTCTCCCTGTGCTGATGTTATCTCTTGAGCTTTTATCTTCCTTGTACAAGCATGAGGTCTAAAGTCAGATGGACCTGATTCTCCATTAGGATAAACAATAACTACCCCGTTCTGATCTAACAAAGTGCCGCCTGGTAGAAAACCAATACCCCCTACGCTTGCTAGTAGGTTTGTAAATAGTTGCATATGGTCATCTGTCATCTCTTTGTCCATTTCGATAGCAATGACTGTATTGAACACGGATATTTGAATCATGACCAGTTCTTTTAGACGTTCATCTTCAAAGGGAATAGCATCGTAATACCCCATCATCCCGGGGATATTTTTTGCAAAATAATCTGGATCCGTATCTTCAGATAGAACGTTAATTGAACATCTATATTTTTTGAAAAACCCTTTGGATTTTACTATATATTCGTTATCCCTTTTCTCAATAGCAAAGCCTTTTGCAAATACATCCGATAGTTTATCTTGAATATCATCTGTATCATTTTTGGAAGCAAATATCGTAAAATGATTCAAACTACTCTCTCCTTTGTGGCATATAGCATTTTAGTATCCAATTCTCTAAACCATTAAGAGCCTGGCTAAACAGCTGTTTATTTTTTCGAAGAACCTCATGCTCCGTCCAATAAGTCAGCAACGGTCGCCATTTTTCCTCGTCAACAATCGTTGTTGGAATCATTCCCTGCTGCATCATATAGGAAATTGCTCTGATTGAAGTAAGCCTTTCTACTTCACTACCATTCAGCCACTCTAATAAAGTTTCTGCACTTGGCTGTGATTCTGCCAAAAGTGTATCCCAGCCATCGATTGGAAATGCAGTATAGGACTTCATCCATTCTATAATGTTTGGGTGATGAAAATGGCGTAATCGACATAATGCAATGTAGGCATCAACCCTATCTTTTTCGATATCCTCCAGGATGAATAATTGACCTTCATTTGCTGGCAAACAATGTGCCGTTAAATAATCACGAAGCCAACTTGGTATATCATTATTCACTTGCCAAAGCGCTCTTACCCACTTTTCAGCCTCGTTAGCACATACCTTGACTAACACTTCACTCCATGCTTTTTGGTGTGATGGTGATAGGGCCTGCTCAATCCGGTTTCTAATAGCCTGATACACCTTCCCGCTATCAAAACGTAAAAAGGCCTCCTGCACGCTGACTTCATTTGCACCATGCATGGAAACATAAAGAAGTAAAGATTCTAGGCTAGATTTAGCTTGTTTTAGATTAAAGGTCACATATTGTTCCAGCCATGTTAGCCATATTTGTGAGCTAGTCTTATGAACATTCAATCCATTCTCATCACAAAACTGTCGGTGCTGTCCACAGTCTACTCCAATACAGCCTAAAGTCGTTATGTTGTCGACATAAGCATGAAAGTTAGTTGCAAGAAAATCAAACACATCTTCTTCATGGCTCCAATACCAAATAGATTCATCTTCAAGCTTGATGAGAAGTGCATCCCCGTTACCACCAGTATAAAATTGTAAGTATTGCTGTTCATTCAATTCATCATTCTCACCAAAGTAAGGAAAATCCAAGTCTCTCAAGCTCCAGCCAAAATCACCTGAAGGCGTGTCAACCAATTTAGTAGGTAGTATAGCCACGTCGGGTAACGACCAAAAAATACTTACTTGCTGAGAGCAATTTTGTAATGCATGACGGAACTCCTTAGGGATTTGTACACCAAGTCGTTCCTCTACCATCCATAGCTCTTGCTCAGTAGCTACGGGCCGTATTTCAATTGGCGGTATACAAGCACCTTGACATTTCAATTGTTTTAACAGGTGATGCCAACGCTCGATCCACATTCTACCTCAACTCCACATCGGACTAAATTCATCAATCTATTTTTTATCGTCAGGAAATCATTTACTGATTAGGGTAATTTTCATCAAAACTGCAAAATGCTATTATTTTACTGACATCTAAGCTTTCAAACATGATAAATTACTCAACTATTTTAGTTCCTTTTCCCTGTGAAAGTTATTTAACTTTATTTACTTCCATCATAATTTTTGTCACATATTCTTCTTCTCGATTTTTAATAACGGCATCATAAATATATTCCTCATAAACGTATTGACCTAATTCATAGCCCTTTTTATGCATGACATTAAATAATCGTGTATATGTCTCATCAAGCTTTGTAGAAGGTCCTACATGGTAACCAATAACGAATTCGCCCTCTATTGCTTTAAAATAAGGATGCCCTTCTCTTGGATTAGGCTGCTCAATATATAAATAGCTATAATTATCATAATTACCTGCTAGTACTTGCTCTCTCCTTGTAATCCCACCGATTGGATAACCCGAATCTAGCTGAGATCGATCTAATTCTTCGATAAAATCAGATACAGCCTTCACAAACTGCTCTTCTGTAGAATTTTCAATATTTTTACTGAGGTACAATGTATCCTCAGGGAAATATTCAATCGTGATGTCATCAAAATCAAGATGTAGTGCTTCCTCTGTTGTTTTAAGTTTGACATCAATGATATTTTCAATCATTTCTAGCTCTCGACGTTTCTTCGCTACAATTTCCTTTTGTTGGTGCATCAATTCTAAAAAATTCTCCGGTGATTTTTCCGCCATATACCGCTGAATATCCTTCAAAGACATTCCTACTGCCTTTAACAACTCAATGACACTAAAAAAATCGTATTGAGCAAGTGAATAATACCGATAATCTTTACTGTCTTTCATGATGGGAGATAATAAACCAATTTGAT
The DNA here is from genome assembly GCF_009724685.1 of Lysinibacillus cavernae. Taxonomy (GTDB): domain Bacteria; phylum Bacillota; class Bacilli; order Bacillales_A; family Planococcaceae; genus Lysinibacillus; species Lysinibacillus cavernae. The sequence goes on along the minus strand of NZ_WMEF01000016.1, from coordinate 60,138 downwards.
CATAATAAATGAGTGTTTGTTTATTTATTTTACATATTTTAGCAAACTCACCAGTTGTAAAATATTTTACATTTTTATTAAGCATTATTTGAGTTTCCTCCCTTGACTATATAGTAACTATATACTTTAGATTGTACCTATTCACACTAAAAATAGAAAGGTTTTGACATTATGTTCACGGAGATTCGTGACATTACAGCTTTAAACAAGCAGGAAATTTTAGCATTACGCATCGCTGACGATCAGCAACATTTTATTGAAACTACAGACCAATGCTTAGCAGAGGCGGAAATTGATCGGCGCTTTACACCTTTAGGACTGTATAAGGATAACACCGTTATAGGCTTCGCTATGTATGGCATATTCCCTCATGAAGATCACAGTCAACGCGTTTGGCTCGATCGCTATCTGATCGATGAACAATATCAAGGGCAAGGTCTAGGTAAACATTTTTTACAGCAACTTATTTATTACTTAACAATAAAGTTCAACTGTCTCCAAATATATTTAAGTGTTTATGACGATAATTCAGTAGCTATTCAGTTGTATAAACAATTTGGTTTTATGTTTAATGGTGAACTAGATGACAAAGGAGAAAAAGTAATGGTGTTGGAGGTGCATGGACATGACAACCATTAATCCAATTGAAACAAGACCACTGAAACCATTGTTTTTATCCTATTTATTCCCAGCTATGATTGGTATGCTTTTGATGTCTGTCAATATTTTGGTGGATGGTATTTTCGTTAGTCACGGCGTGGGACCTACAGCGTTAGCAGGGGTTAATATAGCTGTTCCGATTTTCTCCATTTTACTTTCTCTTTCTCTATGGATTGGTATGGGGGGAGCTACGCTTTTCTCAATTTCACTTGGGGAGGGCAATAAGCAACGAGCACATCAGCTTTTTACACTGGCTTTTATTACGATGCTCATTGTTGTACTAACGATTATTGGATTCCTTATGTTAAATCTAAAGGATATTTCATATATATTTGGAGCGAGTGATGATACGTATCCATATGTACAACAATATCTACATGTTATTTTGCTATTTGGTGTATTTTACACAATTGAAAATCTTTTAAGTATTTTTATTCGAAATGATGGTAACCCAAAGCTTGCTATGCTGGGCTTAATTACGACATCGGTATTGAATATACTCTTAAATTATGTTTTTATCTTCGTACTTGACTATGGTGTTACAGGCTGTGCCTTAGCAACATCAATCGCTACAATTATAGGTACGTCTGTGTTATGCCTTCATTTTTTCCGTCCACAATCTGAGTTGAAATTTGTCACTTCATTTTTCAATTTGTCAGATCTAAGAAAAATTTTTGCTATTGGACTACCTAGTTTTATCGTGGAAGCTTCTGTAGCCGTTATCGTTATTTTGTATAACGTTACCTTCTTACACTATTTAGGAGCAAATGGTGTAACAGCCTATGCAATGGTCAACTATATCCATACTGTGCTGTTAACAGTTTTCCTTGGTATCGGTATGGCCTTACAACCATTAGTTAGTTATCATCACGGTGCAAGATTAGTAGACCGGTTAACAGCATTATTAAGAATCGGGTTAACTACTGCGTTTATCTTAGGGCTAACGACAGCTCTTATCGCCATGCTATTCCCTTCACAGTTAGTGTCTTTATTCGGAGATAGCACTTTCGAAATCCGTAGTATGGCAACACAAGGCTTTATTCACTTTGCCATTGGCTATGTATTCTTAGGAATCAATATGGTGTTTGCAGAATTCTTTCAATCCATTGAAAAAATTCGTATTGCCACAACTATTATGTTACTACGCAGTATTATTTTATTTATCCCTACACTTATTCTATTGCCTAAAGTTTTTGGCTCTCAGGCAATCTGGTGGACCTTCCCGGTGGCAGAGGGAATTACTGCATTGCTCATTTATTGGTACATTAAGAAAAATCCACGAACAATTTCCTCTCGTAACAATGCTTAAAATAGCAAGGGACCTCATATGGGTCCCTTACTATTTTTATTCATATACTCTTCACACAACATACTCATAATGATTTCATCAGAAAAGGTATTATTCATAAACAGTGCCTGTCTCAATACGCCTTCTTTTTTGAAACCGACCTTCTCGTAGGATTTAATCGCTCTACTATTATGAGAGTACACTTGTAATTCTAAGCGGTTCAGATTAAGCTCTTCAAATGTAAATTTTTGAGCAAGCTGAACAGCTTCGGAACCATATCCCCTGCCGCACTCCACAATACTATGTAAAGCTATACGGAACATAGCCTTCCTATTGTCTACATCAACCTCCATTATAGCCAAATCACCAATTACTTGATCATTGTCAGTTAAACAAATAGCAAAATCATAGCGCGAGGAATCTTCACTAAATCGCTTGATAGCCTCCTTAATCTGTTCCTTTGTTAATACGTTACGTGTTCCCGTCATATACATGATTTCTTCATTTTGAAAGCATCTTGCAATACTATCGATATCATCCACATTTATTGCTCTTAAATATACACGATCACCTTTTATCATCGTAAACACCTCTTTTACATTGAATAAGGAATCATCTATACGTACAAGATGATCCCTTTGTAAGTACTATTCAATTGGTTTTTCATTGGGTATCGTCACAGATTTCTGTCTAGGATCTTCTGATGAGGTTACACCGAGAATATCAAGCAGGAACATGAACAATGGAATACCAATGATTAATCCCCATACACCAAGGAAATGCTCAGAGAAGAGAATGACCATGAATGTATAGAAAATCGGTAAATCTGTCTTTGCTGACATAAGCTTTGGATTTAAGAAATAAGCTTCAATGGCATGCAATACCATAACAATCACTAAAATGTAGACAATGTACATCAAACCACCGATACTATAAGCAATAATACTTAGTGGAATTAATGAAATGATAACGCCTGCAACTGGGACTAAGCCTAAAATAAAGAGCATGATTCCAAGGGCAATCAAATGCGGGAAGCCCATAATAGAAAGGGCAATCACTGATAACACACAGTTGACAGCAGCAATAATGAATTGTGCCTCGATCACTTTACCAAATGAGCGGATGAATATTCTTGAAAAATAATGAAGCTCATCGTAAAGGGGAGCAACTTTACTATCCTTAAACTTGGCTGTAAACTCAATAATTCGTTTCTTTTCTAACAAAATAAACAAACTCAATATTAGTGAAATCAAGATTTGCATAATGATTTTACCAATATTCGTAATATTTTTAAGAGTTAAATCCACACCTTGCTCTAAATATTTACCAAGCTCTATTTTCTCAAAAGTTGGAGCTAAGTACCTGGCAATCTCATTGTCATCTGGATCGAGGTTAAAACTCGCAATGAGATCAAACAGCTGCGTAATTTGCTGGGTAACTATCGGCAAATACTTGTAAATAACTGCTACAATCCCTGCAACAAGTAAAAGATATAACGTTACAGTAACTGCTTTTTCATTCATTGGTGTGTATTTTTTAATACTCTTTGTTGTCTTCGTGGTAAGCTGATTCATCAAATAGGTAATAATAAACGTAAGCAGAATTAGGTTGATCATACTACGCATTAAATATAATGCAACAGCAATTCCAACTAAAATAATAAAACGTTTAAATCCATTACTTCGAAAGAAACTACTCATTTATTCACTCCTTCTACAAAACGGCCTCGCTGCCTCTCTACCTAGGGTTACACTATCAACTAAACAAGTAGTAAAAAATTGATTCATAACAATACGCATCATTCTTATGTAAAAATTTCCCTCTCATTTAATGAGTATAGCCACCTACCTTGAAAATAAGACGAAATTCATGTTTCTTTAGAAGTGTCCGTATAAAACCTAAGGGGTTGGGTGAAGTGAATTGTATGTTTTGTCTAATTAAAAAGTCAATACTTTTATCCTTTTTGAAAGCTTTATCAGCGTATAAGCCTAAATTCTATGAATCTATTATACCCCTTTAAACTAGCATATCCAATTTGAAAATATTTTTATAATGGTATTTGTCTAGAACTTTTACCCAATGTTGCTCTATGCTATTTTGAATAGAGATACAAATTAATAATAGATAAGGACTGATTCTATGAAAATTGCAAGAAATCCAGAGGAAATTCATCCACCTGTTGCTCCTTATGTCCATCAAATTGAAGTCACTGGCCCACAAAGATGGTTAACATTATCTGGGCAAATCGGCATGGAGACAGACGGAACTATACCTGAACATGGAGTAGCTCAATTGAGGATAGCACTAGAAAATATTAAAAAAAATCTAGATAGTGCCAATATGGAGGTTCAAGATATTACAAAACTCGTATTTTATTTGGTAGGTGAGATGGATGCTAGTCAACGAAAGGAAATGATCAGTAACTTTCTTGGAGGACATCTTCCATGCACATCATTAATATACGTAGTTGCACTCGCTACGCCTGCCTTAAAGGTTGAGATTGATGCTTGGGCTTGTAAGGAATTATAAAATCATTCTATGATATATAAAATAAAAACGTGCGATTTTTATTTTTTAAGTGCCCCTTTAGCCACTTCTAAAGGGGTACTGCTTTTTCTACTATACTTTCTCAAATAGATAAATATTATTTAAGTAATGCGAGAGTCGTTGCTATTGCATTGTCAACAAATGATTTTTGTGGTTGAGATTTCATCAAGACTGTTAATCCAATTAAGGCCACAATTAGTGCTTGCGCTACAGACTTTGCATCTGTGTCTTCCACTAACTCACCCGATTGGATTCCTCGCTCAATTGTCTCCTGAAAAATGACAGCTAGATAAAGTTGATGTTCTCTCGTTAAAATTTCAAATCTCTCATCATGGGGAGCTAGTTCAACCATTGTATTGATACAGAAACAGCCATTACTAAGATCTTTCGTATATTCAGCAGCAATCACTTCTTCAAAAAAAGTAGCAAACGCCTGTTTTACTGAGGGTTGACTTTGAAGTCTAGACCGTATCTCGGCCGCACGAGACGTAGTGTATCTTCGTAGTGCCGCTTCAAATAACTCCTTTTTATCACCAAAGGTTGAATATATACTAGGACGCTGAATCCCCATTCTAGCAGTGAGATCACTTAAAGAAGTAGCTTCATAGCCCTTCTCCCAAAAAAGTTGCATTGCTGCTTCTAATACTTTTTCCTCATCAAATTCACGAGTTCTTGCCATATAAAATCCACCTCTTTTGTTTAAAATTACGTGAGTAGGTAACTAAAATTTTTAAGTACTAAACAGTATATAATTATTGTATAATCAGTTGATTTTCTTGTCAATTTTCATTTTACACATTTACTTAAACGACTATTAATTTTAAATAAAACCTTGACATTATCAATAACACTAAGATATATTTACCAATAATTATATTGTACCGAACGGTATGTTATAATCGCAATTTAATCATGAATGGAGGATATGATGTGGACAATGGTTTAATGCAAGAAAATGTTGCGTCTGATAGGAGTCAACAGCCTTCCATGTCTCGAACTGTAACTCTATTATTCGCAACAGCCTGCGGAATGTCTGTTGCCAATATTTATTTTGCACAGCCCCTACTTGATCAATTGTCTAATGAGTTTGCTATTGATCACTCGATTATTGGTGTTGTTATTACCATCACGCAAATCTTTTATGGGTTGGGCTTACTGCTCCTAGTGCCACTTGGGGATTTACTAAACCAGCGTCGCTTGATTATTGGACAGATGGTATTATCCACAACGGCTTTGGTTCTAGTTGGTACTGCCTCCTATAGCGCAGTGCTTTTCGCAGGTATGGCTTTGGTAGGTCTACTAGCAGTTGTGACACAAACGCTCGTGGCGTTTGCAGCAACTATGGCTTCCCCTACAGAACGAGGACGCGTCGTTGGCATTGTTACAAGCGGAATTGTCATTGGCATACTACTTGCTCGAACTTTTGCTGGTCTATTAACAGATTTGGCTGGTTGGCGTTCTGTCTATCTGGTCTCTGCGGCTCTCATGCTAATAATGATTGTTATATTTCTAAAAGTGTTACCAAACGTCGAACGTGATGTAAAATCACTTTCCTATCTTCAGCTAATTAGATCTGTGTTTACGCTGTTTATTCAAGAACGAACATTACGCATCCGCTCGGTTCTAGCCATGCTAATTTTTGCTGATTTCAGTATTTTGTGGACGCCACTTGTTCTGCCACTTAGTGCGCCACCATTAGCACTTTCGCACACTGTCATTGGCGCATTCGGTCTTGTAGGTGTGGCTGGTGCATTAGCTGCTGCACAGGCAGGGAAATTAGCTGACCGAGGGTACGGACAAAAAACGACCGGTATTGCTTTAGCTTTATTACTCATTTCATGGTTGTTTATCAACTATTTAGAACAGTCTTTATTGGCATTAATTGTAGGTATTGTATTGCTCGATTTGGCCGTACAGGCAGTACATGTCACTAATCAGACGATGATTCTCCCATTGCGTACAGAAGCACGGAGTCGACTTACAGCTGGCTATATGGTGTTCTATTCTATCGGTGGCGCTGGCGGGTCAATCGCTTCTACACAGATGTATGCTCACTTTGGTTGGCAAGGGGTCTGTTGGCTTGGAGCTTCTATCAGTACAATTGCCCTTCTATTTTGGGCAGCAACTAGACGGTTTACAAAAATTTAGTTTGACTAGGAGAGATAAAAAATGGAAATAGGTATTACTTCTTTTGTAGAAACAAAACCAGATGTTCATAGTGGTGTGGTGATTAGTCATGCACAGCGTTTACGTGAAGTAGTCGAAGAAATCATTCTTGCAGATCAAGTGGGATTGGATGTGTTTGGCATTGGTGAGCACCATCGAGAAGATTATGCTGCATCCTCTCCAGCAATGGTGCTATCTGCTGCAGCTCCACAAACGAAAAACATTCGTCTCACAAGTGCCGTGACAGTCCTTTCTTCTGCTGATCCTGTACGTGTCTTTCAGGATTTCTCCACATTGGATGGTCTATCAAATGGTCGTGCAGAGATTATGGCTGGTCGTGGTTCCTTTATCGAATCCTTCCCATTATTTGGATACAATTTAAATGATTACGATGAGCTATTTGAGGAACATTTGGACTTACTCCTCAAAATTCGTCAGTCTGAGAAAGTAATTTGGGAAGGCAGACATCGACCAGCAATCAATAAGTTAGGTGTGTATCCAAGACCTGTTCAAGATTCTCTACCAATCTGGGTGGCTAGCGGAGGAAATCAGCAATCTGCTATTCGTGCAGGTATTTTAGGATTACCGCTTATGCTAGCAATAATCGGGGGTAGTCCAATGCAGTTCGCGCCAATTGTACAGCTGTATAAAAAAGCAGCTGCTCATGCCGGGCATGATCTATCAAAACTTAAAATAGGATCTCATTCGATAGGTTTTGTTGGGCCAAATACTGAATGGGCAGCAGATACATTTTTCCCATCAACTATGGCAGGAATGAATAAGTTAGGCAAAGAACGGGGTTGGCCCTATTATGATCGCTCTAGTTATGATGCTGCACGAAGTTTTGAAGGGGCGTTGTATGTAGGTGATCCAGATACAGTTGCTGAAAAAATCATTCATCTTCGTAAACATGTAGGGATTACACGTTTCATGCTGTACGTGCCTTTAAGTACAATGCCACACGATCAAGTCATGCAAGCTATAGAATTGCTCGGAACAAAAGTTGCTCCTCGTGTGCGTGAGGAAGTTGCCAAATGGGAGGCGGACATGGCACGAGAAGGACACTCCATTCTTTAAGGTTTCATTATTCAATAGGAGGTATTTATATGACGATCAATAACCGAGTTTTACCAGAATTAAAACAGGCTTACTTACAATTTCCTGGCTTTCGATTAGAGAAGGATTTAGAGTGGAGTCGTAGTCTCTTGTCCAACCCACCTTTGAAAAGGTCAGAACTTGTACACACAACCAATCGTATGATTGCTAGAGGTGATGGAGGCGAAATGTTGGTTAAAATCTATGAACCAGTTAAACAAAATCATGATAAGCTTCCAGCCATGCTTTGGATTCACGGTGGTGGTTACGTAATGGGACACCCTGATATGGATGACATTTTATGTGAACGATTTGTTCAGACTGCCAACTGTGTTGTCGTATCTGTCGATTATCGACTTGCTCCTGAACATCCCTACCCAGCAGCTATTGAAGATTGTTATGCAGCATTAGTTTGGATGACAAAAGAGGACCAATCACTTGGTATCGATGTCAAGCGAGTAGCAATTGCTGGTGCAAGTGGTGGTGGTGGGTTAACAGCAGCTCTAGCATTAATGGCTCGTGATAAAGGAGGACCATCCATTCTATTCCAGATGCCGTTGTATCCGATGCTTGACAGTCGAAACATAACGCCATCAAGCTATGAAATTACCGAAGAACAAGCAACATGGAGTAGAACAAATAACTTAACAGCTTGGCGTATGTATTTAGGCGAGAAAGAGAACATCCACGAGTTATCTCCCTATGCAGTACCTTCGAGAGCTGAAAACTTAGCAGGTTTACCACCAACTTATACCTGTATAGGTCAACTTGATATATTCCGAGATGAAACCATAGACTATGTAACACGCCTTGCACAAGCAGGAGTTGATGTTGAATTTCACATGTACCCTGGTAGCTTCCATTGTTTTGAGGTTTTTGTGCCAGAGGCTGAAGTAAGTAAACATGCCAGTCAGCATTATATAGATGCCATGGCACGCGCGCTCAATTTTAGATAATCCATTTCTTTTCAAGAATCAAAATAAAAAATGCGAAAATGTGATGTTATCAACATTTTCGCATTAATTTAAGTAAATCTATTATGGACGTTCTATTGCAAAAATCTCGCCTACTTTAGCGTAGTTTGACCCTGTAAATCCACTTACAGCCTGTGATAGATTACTTCATCCAAGTAAGTGATGCCCTCTATTAATCAAGCTCTTGCACGTTAATCGGAATTAATGTTTTTTCTAATTGTTCACGTTGCTGCTCATATTGAGGTGGCAACATTAATTGGCTACCCATTGTTTCAGGTGTTTCGTCATGAGCAAATCCTGGAGGATCTGTAGCGATTTCAAATAAAATTTCGCCAGGCTCACGGAAGTATATCGCATTGAAATAATTACGATCTTTGACTTCTGTTACATGCTGTCCATGATTTATAACATACTCTTGCCATTCTAAATGATCCACATTATCTTGAGCTCTCCATGCAATATGATGGACCGTTCCTACACCCATTTGACCACGTACGCCTGCAACCGTTTTTAAATCTACCGTATTACCGATAACTGCTCTTGATCTAAAACGAGTATAGTCTCCCTCTGTTGCTACTTGTTCAAGGCCCATTACCTCTACTAAAACTTTTGCCGTTTCTTCAGGATGACTTGAGTATAGTGTAGCTCCGCCGAACCCTTTAATAGCAACCTCAGGCGTTACTTCACCAAATGTCCATTCATTTAACTCGCCCTCAGCACGTGCAACAAGTTCAATATGCAGACCATGCGGGTCATCAAATTGAATGACTTGCTCACCAAAACGTTGCGCTTTTTGGAAAGGAATCGAAAATTTTGCTAAGCGATTAATCCAAAATGGTAGTGACCCTTCCGGTACAACATACGTTGTGACTCCGACCTGACCGTCGCCAATACGCCCTTGATAAGCATTTGCCCATGGGAAGAAGGTAATGATTGTTCCTGGTTTTCCACCATTGTCACCAAAATATAAATGATATGTGCCAGGATCATCGAAGTTCACTGTTTGCTTTACTAAACGTAAGCCTAACACGCCTGCATAAAAATCAATATTTTCCTGCGGATGCCCCACGATAGCTGTAATATGGTGAATACCTGCTGTATGTTTTTTCATGTTAACAAGCCCCTTCATGCCTAATTTTTCTCCCCTATACTGTGCCCAATTACGTGTTACCTCAAACTTTACAAGCTTAGCGAATTGTATATAGCGCTTTAGACCATGGAATTAATTGATCTAACATTTGGTTTACTGAATCTGTTTGTACCTCTTTTGGTTTAAAGTCTGTTCCATTTTCGAAATCTGTGAATAATGATAATGCTGGGTGAACACGTACATCGGCGATTAAAAGCTCACCCATAATGCCACGTAAGTGTTCCGCTGCACGAGCACCGCCAACAGAACCATATGATACGATTCCTGCTGCTTTGTTATTCCATTCAACACGTAAATAGTCTAGTGCATTTTTTAATGCCCCCGTAATGGAGTGATTGTATTCTTGTACGATGAACACATATCCATCTTGTTTAGCAATACTTTCTGACCAAGCTTGTGCTCCTGAAGCATCTTGTCCTGGTTCGCCTAATAGTGGCAATTTATAATCAGCTATATCAATTACTGTATAATTTGCGTCACCACGTTGATCTGCGATTTCCTTTACCCATTGCGCTACCTGAGGACTTACTCGACCTTCACGAGTTGATCCAATAATAATACCGATATTTAATTCTGCCATTGTTTGTTCCTCCTCTTTTTTCGAACTAAAGAATTTATTCAAAAAACCCATAATTGTACCTCCTTGCGAGAACTAAAGGTTCGAATTCGTTTATCTTGAATTTAGTTATCTTGAATTCGAGATAATAATAACACGACATTTTGATAAACGTCAACACCTTTGTTTTTAATTTTAAAAGGCAGAGAGATTTAACTCCCTGCCTTACCTAAATAGCTATCTACTTGTGATTTTAAATAGCTATATTGTGCATTATTTGTATCCTGAAAAGCCTCAGCCCTATTAGATTGAATATCTTGGTATTCGATTATGTAAGAAAACTGCTCCTCGGTTACATCCATTCTTACGCCATTTATTACATTATAGAAGTGCCAGCCCTCATCGAGAAATGTCTTCTTAATTTCACCACCAAGAATATCTTGAACAACTAAAGTAGTCACTCCACATTGCCCTTTTGCAGGGTTGTTCATACTCCATTTAGAACTTGATTGCATGGACCAAGATTTTCTTAAAGCTTTTACTAGATCTTCTTTCATGTCAGAGCTCCTTTCGAACACTTAAAATGGTACTTCATCTATTTTAATTGGCGTTGGCCTTCCTAAAACCCAGTCATCTTTAATAGCGCCATACACAATACTGTCAGTTACTGTGCCGTCTTCGTTTTCCCAAGCATTTCTTAAGTAACCTTCTTTCACAAAACCAGCTTTGCTAAAGCATTTTCGCATGCCAATATTATCGACTCTTGTATAACCTTCAATACGAATCTTACCTTTTACGCCAAATAAATAATCTTGTAACCAATGGAGCACTTTGACACCGTATCCTTTTCCTCTACAATTTGCATCTAAGCGTATATCAAAAAGAGGGATAGTATCATCTATATCATGAATAAAGATCACCCCAACCTTTTCACCGTTATCAAGTAACCAATGTGTTTCACGATCATTCTGATAGTAGCCCTCTGCATACGCAGCTCGAACGGGCTCTTCTTTTACATGTTGATTCGTGTGATAAAACCATTTATTTTTAGTTAATAAATGCACTAATGCATCAATTTCATCATCTACAAATAATTTGATTTCCATAAATAGCTCCTTATTTTTATACGTCCTCGCATATATCAGAAAAAATAAAATTGGTTTTTGTATGTGCATATGGCTGTAATGCATCAATAAATTGCTCTACATCAGGAAAAGACTGAAAATGGGCTTTTAATAAAAAACAAGCTTCACCTGAAATTCGATAACAGAAATCCAAATTTGTATAAGTCTTAATATGATCTTTAAAATCTGTATAACGATTATTCTTAATTGTTGCTTCGATTATAGCCTCCATTGGAAAGCCCAACGCCTTTTTATTAATATCCAGTGTGTACCTCTTAATAACTTCTTGTTCCTCTAATTGCCGTACTCTTTCACGAACTGCTGGCGCAGATAGATGTACCCGTCTCCCTAACTCACTCATAGAAATTCGGCTATCTTTTTTCAATTCTTTTAGTATTATTTCGTTAATGAAATCCATTGTGGAAATATCCCTTCTTTTTAAAAGGAAACGATAACTATTCCCTTCGAATTTGTATGTTAACTGCATTTTTTATATTTTACACTAATTGAAGGAGGGATGATTGATGACACTGATTCATTTGCATGACAAGGGCTTAACACCATTTCAACAACTATTAGGCTATAACGAAGGAATTCAGCTGCACTGGCAACAGTTAGGGGAAGTACTTGAAAAAGAAGGGCATCTATCCGCTCAATTAAAAGAAGAGGTCCGAAAAACATTAGCACAAAACAATGGTTGTCAGTATTGTAAGGCAAAGGGTAAGCCCGATCCACAGCACTATGATGAGAAAACAGCCGTATGTACAGGTTTTGCGGAAGCTTTCCTAGCCACAAAGGGTCATACTACACCCAATATCACTGCTGTTTTAAAGGATTATTTGACAGAGGCAGAAATTAGTGAGCTACTAGCATTTATTTGCTTTACAACAGCTCAGCAATACTTTGGCGCTCTCATGCAATTAAAATAATGGAACTAGGGAAGAGATCCCTAGCTCCTATCCATCACATCTGGTGTTCTAACACACGCTATCCTTTTAAATCGATTTTATTTGCTATATCTATAATAAATTGCTTACTAAGCTGTTCTTTCATATTATGCTCAGCATCCACCATCACTTGCTCAATGAGACAGCCTTGATGATGAAAGTTATCTTCATGATCTGAAGCACAACTAAATAATGAGGTTTGTCCTTCAATGGCATAAATCACATCTAAGAAAGAAATTTCTTGTGGGCGCTTAGAAATGCGATAACCACCGTTGACACCTGGATTCGATTCAATTAAACCTGCCTTCACAAGCTTTGTTAATATTTTCGAAAGATAGGTTGGCGATAGTTTCTGCATTTCTGCTAAAGACTCAACACTTATTGATTTCCCTTTAGGCGTCAGCGTTAAAAATACCATTGTATGTAATGCATAGTTTGTTGCTTTTGAGTACTTCATCATTAACCACCCTCCATTAAAGACTTTTAATATCTGTAATTAAAACACATTCTACCATATATCAGGAAAAAAGCATGTTTTGTATGAAAACACGCCTTTTTAATCACTTATTCACTCTGTCCATAGCCCGCTTCTTCAGCCATGGCATCAGCCTTCGTTCTTTGAACAGTCCCAAATGGGTGGTTTGGTGGCGCATAAATTGTATAAAGCTTTAGAGGTTTATTCCCTGTATTTGTAACATTATGCCATGTTCCAGCAGGTACCATGATGGCCATATCTTCAGAGACATGCCTTTGGAAGTTTAAGTAATCCTTTGCTGGCCCCATTTGCGTCACTCCATGCCCCTCTTCAATACAAATGAATTGATCTACATGAGGGTGAACTTCTAAGCCTATATCTTCTCCTACGTAAAGACTCATCACTGTTACTTGTAAGTTGGGCCCTGTCCATAGTGCTGTACGATAATTTTTGTTTTGTTTCGTAGCCTCTTCAATATCCACAACAAATGGTTCAGGCCCGTAATCATTTCGCATACTATTTCTGGCCGCTTGTTCTACTTGATTCGGATAAGCCCAATAAACAGGTTGATAACCGTAGCTATGCATTTGATAATTACCATAATAAGGATGATACATTGATCTCAATCCTCTCGTGCATGATAAAATTATAGTATGCAGCTGGACGAAAGAACGTACTTCCTGTGCATTCACGAACAAGGTTGCTGAAAATGATAGGGGGTAGTTATCTACGGGCGATTGGCAGAAAAGCTTACAACTCACAATTCGGATAATTCCCTTTTTAGACGCATGCGAAATTTATCGTCTGTAAGAAACTTTAATTGAAAACTATTCATACTATTGGAGAGCTTAATCTGCTCTAATGTATTTAAGTTGTTGGCAAAAAAGGCAATTTCCGTTTGATTCCCTCCTTTATCTTTCGCATAGGCAGCTAGCGTTAAGACAAAGGCTGTGGAACCTCCTTTTTGACCAGCGTGTGTTAGCCATTCTTGATTTTTAGGATTCTTCATCAATTGTTCCATCACCGGATCTAAATATTTATGTACATTTTCACTGAAGTAATTTTTACTATTCAATTTTTCTAAAATAGAGATGTAATCGTTTGTAGTAGCTCTTATTAAACGATCAGACCACACTTTTTGAATATCCATATTGAGCATTTTTTGTGCCTTTGCTCGCTCTTCTTTTGTCAAAGGATGCTCTACCCAATTAGCGTGGATAGACAATGCCCTCTCCCGATATTCAGTCATGTCCATATCTCGCATAACCGTCAATGTTTCTTTTTTCGTTAGATTTTTTTCTGCCATCAATTGAGCGGGGATATAGAGTGCACCTACAATTGGATATAATGGTTCATGGCCCTCTACATCTAATTGAGTAAGAACATTATTAATATTTTCAAGACCCAATACATGCATTAAGTATTCTGTATTGGCATTGGAACTATAAGCAATCATGCCATTGGCCACTTCGCTTAACGGCACACTACCTTTGCCATTAAGGTTTAAATTTGTTATCCAAGCGTCATGTGCACCACCGTCTGTTTTAGGAATATAAAATGTCTCTAAATCCTTTAGACTGACCTGTTGCTGTGGATTGATACGGCCATCCGCTGCTTGTTGAGCATAAGCGATGGCTATTATTATTTTAACCGTACTTGCTAATGGTAGCGGTTCCTTGTTGTTTAACTCCACCCAATGTTGTTGATTGTATTGAATGGCTACGGAAATATTTTTATCCGCTTTATGTTCCTTTATAAATTGTACGATATATTCAGGGTCATCTTTCTTGATTTCTTTTTGAAACTTCCAAAAGACAATACCTATTGCTAATCCTGCACAAACAAAAATACTGCCTATTATCCAATACAACTTTTTCATATTCATCCCTCCACCACTCGGCTGCTTCCAACAACCATTCCTGTCATACGATAGACGACCGATTATTTAATCGGAATGCTATATTTGTATTTATTTTCTCTGGTGGCATCACTTCCACCAGTATGCATACGGAATTTCTCGCTTGATTCAAGGCAAACAGTCCTTCTTCATCAAGCTTTTTCATGGCTAGCTCCATTGCCTTTAGCCGTAATGGTAATTCTTGCTCCATTCCTCACTCAATACTTCAATGAATTAATGAAGCTCTTAAAGAACTTATCCCATTTTCTAAATAGCCTTTAAGGCATGTTAATGTATACACCCATCCCTCTTTTTGTCCCATCATTTTCGCCACAATTTCTGGGTCATGTGCATTTAATCCTGACTCTACTACTTTAATAATTGTCTCACTTTGAGATTCTTCAAGAGTAATGGTAACCATCGTCACTTCACCATGCTCTTCTCCCCATGCAAACACAATCTTTTTGTTAGCCTCCATTTCAAGCACGGTAATAACACCCTCTGCTTGATATTCATCATATTTTAGAGTAATTCTTTTACCCTCGCCCCATCTTTCAGAACTACTCGAAAACCAATAATGACCGATTTCAACAGGAGAAATAATTGCTTCAAAAACTTTTTGGGCTGGTTTATTAATTTTTAATGTTGTCGACACATCCGTATTTATCATTGATTACCATTCCTTTTTAAATAGTGTATACCTACACCTTCGCCAAAATTTCCCTATCACCTTCTTGTTGATATAAATTCTATAAAAAGGGTGCGATTCTCCTAATTGAAGAATCGCACCTTTAATTTAATAAATCTTGTTATTTTCTATAGTAAATTGTACATCCGCTACATTCTCGATGAAATTTTTATCATGTGTCACAAAAATTATTGTTCCCTCATAAGCAATGATAAATTGCTCCAGTGCCTCCAATGCTTGAATATCTAAAAAATTTGTTGGTTCATCCAACAATAAAATATTATAATCCCCCAAAAACAGATGACAAAGCTGGAGACGTATGGCTTCACCACCACTTAATGACTTCACGCCTTTTTGTATATCCGTTCCTACAAACTGCATGGAATGAAGAACACTTCGTAATAAGCCTTCATCATATTCAGAGCGATTTTTCAAATATTGGAGAACCGTCTCTTCACTTTTAAATTGGTAGCTCATCTGGTGAAAATAGCCTATTTTCGCCTTTGGAGAAATAGTTAACTCTTCCCCATGAGTAGCGATTTGATGTAGTAATGTACTCTTACCGCAACCGTTACAGCCCGTAAGTGCAATTTTTTTACCTAAAGGTATTTGGAAGCTTACTTCATCCAATAGGATTTTTTCTGGAACACGTAAAGTGAATCGATCTGCCATAATCGGAAATTTATTGTGTAGTTTCAAGGCTTTCGATTGTCGGAAGACTATTTTTCTTTCTTCCTGTACCGCCTCTACTTTCTGAAGCTTCTCTATTCGATGTTCAATTGCTTTGGCTGCACGCTGTACATTTTTTTGACTGGTACCCTTGGATTTTGTCATAAACATGCGATTAGGTTTTGCATTGGCCTCTCTTTTTGACATGCTACCTGCCTGTGTAATCTTTTCTGCCTTTTTCATTTTTTCATCGACAGCTTTTTCGAGGCGACTTTTTTCTTTCAAGAAAAGAACATGTGCCTGACTTTGTTGATCTCTCTCCAATTGTTTTTGTGAAGCGTAATCGTTGTAATTCCCTGAATAGATGGTTACCCTGCCTCCATCTACCTCCCAAATCGTTGTGACTAGTTCATCTAGGACTGCACGATCATGACTAATGAGTATTAGCGCACCATAATAATAACGTAATTCATCAAGTAAAAATGAGATACCCTCTTGATCCAAATGTGTTGTCGGCTCATCTATAAGCAAAGCTTCCGCATAGGAAGAAAATAGTTGTGCAAGCTTCAACCTTGTCTGCTCCCCACCACTTAGTCCTTCAGAATAAGTGGGGACAGCTAATTTCCCTAATAATTGGGCATCTGCCTCTCCTAACATTGGTGCTGCCATTTGTTCAAAATATCCAAAATGAACATGGCTTTTCAATTTCCCACTTGTCGGTTGAATCTTGCTAGCAAGTAACTTCATCAACGTACTTTTACCTGCACCATTTTTACCTACGATTCCGATTCGGTCAAATTGATGAACAGCTAATTTTTCAATATTTAATACCTCTTTATCTAAATAAGTAACGACTACATTTTCTAATTCAAAACTAACCTTTTCCATGTTGCTACCTCCCGAAATTTAATCATTTCGTATCAATAGCTATGGTATCGATACGAGCTTCTATTTAAAGCTCGTATTAAAAGAATAAGAGACTATACATTAACTTTCCTCCCTACATACAATAAAAAACACAGGCAATTTGCCTGTGATAAAAGTAAAAGAGATATTATTAGTAGTATCCTCACCAAAAAGAAGGCAAAAGCCCATGAAGATGATTAAAAAAGGACAGACTATCCCGTTTACTCTGGTTTCACAAACAGAGTTTTTGACCCTATTCAGTTACTGGCTCAAAACTTGGAAACGTAGTCTCATAGCATGTGTCATTTTTTAACAATCCTCCTTGAAGTATTACGACTATTATAAAATTTATCTATCATATGTCAAGTTTCAAAAATTTTCTCTATAGGCACACTAATTATTGTCGATATATCATAAATGAACTTGTCAAAAAGTATATCATTTGGAGAAAACCTGATATAGTATGGAATTTAAGAAAAAATAAAATTTGATTTGGTGGTGTTATGTGGATGAAAAAATACGTTATCGATATTTTTATGATTATGCTTGGCTCATTGCTTTTTGCCCTGGCAGTTAACTTATTTGTCATTCCGAATGATTTGGGTGAAGGTGGCGTAACTGGCTTAACGATTATTGCCTATTATCTTTTTGGATGGTCTCCGAGTATTGTCAGCTTTGCCATGAATGCAGCTTTACTAATAGTTGGTTATAAATTTCTAAATAGACAAACAACAATTTATACAATCATCGCGGTCTCTTTCCATTCGTTATTCTTACATTTAACAGAATCTTGGTCTATTTCCTCAGATGAAATTATCGTTAATACAATCTTTGGTGGAGTATTTGCTGGTGTTGGTATTGGCTTAATTATAAGAGTCGGTGGCACAACAGCAGGATCTACAATTTTAGCTAGAATTACCAACAAATATCTTGGTTGGAGTATTAGCTATGGACTATTATTCTTCGATTTAATTGTTGCTTTTTCATCTTATTTTATTATTGGTGCAGAGGCATTAATGTTAACGATTGTCATGCTATATGTTGGTACAAAGGTGATGGAGTTTGTCATTGAAGGAGTTAACCCTAAAAAGGCTGTTACAATCATCTCTAAAAAACCAGGTGACATTGCTGGACAGGTGACTGCTTATATGAACCGTGGAGTTACTGTACTTTCTGGTCATGGCTATTATACAAAGGAACAAAAGGAAATTCTGTATATTGTTATTAGTAAGCAAGAAGTTGTAAAGCTCAAAAAAATTGTCAAAGAAATCGATAAGGACGCCTTTATTGCCATTCATGATGTAAGGGACGTCTTTGGTGAAGGTTTTATTGAACTAGCGAAATCTTAAGACATCAAAACCGCCTTTTGTTGTTGCCAACAAAAGGTGGTTTTTTCTATTTATCCATTCCTCTTAACCTGTAAGGAGGTTTCAATAATGCGATCCAATAGTTCTGAATAACTGATTCCAGCAGCAAGTGCACTTTTCGGCAGCAAGCTATTTTGAGTCATGCCAGGCAGTGTATTAACCTCTAACACATAAGGAACGCCATCCTTAATCATCATATCAACTCTAGCATAGACACTGCATTTTAATGCCTTGTAGCTAATCATTGCTGCTTTTGTCACACGGTCATGAATAGCAGGTGGGAGTTCCACAGGCTCCTCTATCGTGGAAGCATCATCATATTTCGCCTTATAGTCAAAAAATACTGCCGTATGTTTGATTGAAAGGACTGGTAATAACTCCTCATTTAGTATTGGGCATGTAATTTCGTCACCAATCATATATTGCTCGATAATGATTTCGTTATCCCATTTGAATACCTCCGTAACAGCCGCTAATAAGGCGTTCCGATTATGTACAATCTGGACACCTACGCTAGAGCCACCAGCATTCGGTTTGACAACAAGTGGATAACCCATACGTTCTATAACAGGTAAAGGAAGCTCCTCCCCCTTTACGAGATGGAACCAATCTGGTGTTGCCACACCTTCATATCGAAGTACTTTTTTAGCCATATTTTTGTCCATGCACAAACTACTTGCTAGAAGACCACTTCCTGTATAAGGGATATCTAACGTTTCTAGTACACCCTGAATCGTACCATCCTCTCCAAACTTACCATGAAGTGCTAACAAAGCCACATCAATATCCTGTACCTTGTCAATAACCTCTTTGTTGTCATCCAACGTAATGGCAACAACCTCATACTTTTTCTTATCTAATTGAGCAACCATTTCCTCGCCTGTCATGATTGAAACCTGCTTTTCAGAGGAAGTGCCACCCATAATTACGCCAACCTTCATTATTTCCAACCCCTCATGTCATTTTTCAATGTATCACCGATTATTTGAATACCACGGACAATATCCTCGTCTGATAACCGAGAGAAACCTAATCGAAATGTATTGCTGCCTAGTCCATTTGTAAAAAACACATCGCCTGGATAAAACACTACGCCTTTGTCATAGCATTTTTCCAACAACATACGTGCATCCATGCTTTCTCTTAGCTCTATAAAGAGATGAAGACCCCCATCTCCTGTCACTCTGCAAGAGGGAATGTATTGGAGACAAGCTTGGCGAGCAAGCTCATATTTTTTTTTATAAACAGATCTTGCCTTCTTCAAATATTTTTCAAAATAGCCATCCTGTAAGTATTGATATAAAACTGCCTGATCTAGTGTAGACGTATGAATTGTTCGAGCTCTTTTCATGCTTTCTAAACAATCAATTAATTCTTTATCTGCTAAAATCCAACCAACACGTAAACCAGGAAAAAGGATTTTAGAAAAGCTGCCAATATACACAACGTTATTACCTGATCCGCTAAAAGCTATCAGTGGGGCTAAATGAGAGCTTGAGTACCTTAATTCCTCATTAAAACCGTCCTCCACAATGGGAATTTGGTGTTTTGATAACAGTTGAAAAATAGCATTCCTTTTTTCAGAGGAGGTGACAATACCCGTTGGATTATGATAGGAAGGGATAAGATAAGCAAAATCATAATCCATTTCAGCTAAGCTTCTCTCTACTTGACCTACATCGATGCCATCATCCATCATGTCGATGCCATGTATATCTAGCCCATGCAAACGAAAAAGCTTCAAAGCCGCATGATGTGTAGGGTTTTCGCATAGCACGCGCCCTGATTTTTTGGCTATGGAAGATAATAAAATATCTAGTCCCTCTGTAAAGCCGTTGGTAATCAAAATATCTTTATTAGAAATGTCTACACCTTTCATTTCCATATAGCCAAGAAGATAGTCAATAAAAGGCTTGTAGCCCTTTGCATAACCGTAATTCAAGACAATGTCTCCTTCAATGGACATTCTTGTGAGAAACGCCCTTTTGAAGTTTTCAACATCAAAAAGCTTTTCTTCTGGGGCAATACTAATAAAAGAAATCATACCTTTTTGCCAGTGTATATCTTGCCGTATTAAATCAATTTCATCTGCTAGCAACGTCGCTTCATTCAGCCTTTTCTTCCAGTCAATTTCTACAGACGATGTTTTCAATGTCGTGACCTTCCCGACAAAGTTTCCTTTTCCTTTCACTGCATAGATGATGCCATCCTGCTCTAATTCTGCATATGCGTTCAGCACTGTATTTCTGCTGACCGCTAATAACTTACTAAGTTCACGGGTAGATGGAAGCTTTTGATGCTCTAATAGATGTCCTTTGATAATCATGTCTTGAACATAATCCTTCAATTGCACATAAACCGGACGCTCATCCAAAAGCTTAAAATCATTAAACACTTCCTAACCCCCTTGCTTCATTTTTGCATAACATCTGCCAACCTAAAAGGTCCACACATTATGTAATTTCCCGTTATAGTGGTTGCTCTTCTTCCTATCATATTTCAATAGTGTCATAAGCATAAAAAGAAAACTCCTATTTTGAGAAATTTCATCAAAACAGGAGTTTCATTTATCGTATATTATTACTCTGAAATACTTTTAACATCCTACATTCTAGTCTATTCTTCCTCTTTATCAGGACATAATAAAGACACTACAACCCCTACAATTAAACAAATGAAGAATGTAGCGGCTTTGGCTGAGACAATCGCCTCCATAGGTGATAGTGACCATGCAATGGCACTAATAAAACCTACAATAATCGTGGCAATAACGCCAATGCCTGAAACACGTTTCCAGAAAAAGATTAAGAGGATCACAACCGAAAATGTATTACCAATTCCTGCCCATGCAAAGGACACTAAGCTATAAATTACTGAACCTGATTTTAGTGAAATAATGATACCTACAATCCCACTGATAACAGCAACTAGACGAGAAAGATGAACTAATTTTTTACTAGAAATATTCCAACGTAATGTTTTGTGAATAATATCCTCACTGATAGACGTTGTAATTACTAATAATTGTGATGAAGCCGTTGACATAATGGCCGCTAAAATACCTGCCACAATAATCCCCGCAACCCATGGAGGTAAGATTTCAAATACCATATGAGGTAAAATCATCTCTGGGTCCTCTATGGAGCCCTGTTTATACAAAGTAGACGCAAAAATAGCAGATAAAAAGGCACCCACATATACAATTAACGTCCAAATGATCGCCATATTACGACCTGTAATTCGCTCTTTCTCTGTCGTGATGGCCATGAAGCGAGAACTTAATTGAGGTTGACCACCAAGCCAACCAAAGAACCATGACAAATTAGTAAATAACATAGCTCCTAAAGCAAGTCCATTTAAGCCACCAACCCAGCTATCAGCACCATTGCCCATATTTGCAAGCTCTGTTGAAATACTTAAGCCTTGCTGTTGAATTTCCATATAAGCGGCAATTGGTACGATGATGAATGAGATTAACATTAAAAAACTTTGAATTGTATCCGTCCAAACAACAGACATAAATCCACCCATACATGAGTAGGCAATTATTATTGCTCCAATAATAATTGTTCCCCAAGTAATAGTAAGCCCAGAAAATGAATAAATGGTTTTGCCCATTCCAGAAAATTGAGCAGCTAAATAACAGACAAAAAATAACACCATGACCGCCGAAGCTAGCCAACGAATAATATCTGCATGTTTAGGAAATTTAATAGCAATATAGTCTGTTAGGCTATTCACCTTATATTTTTGTTGTTCTGTCATAAAGCGTTTTGATAAAAATAACCACGAAGCAACAACCCCTAAAAGCATACCTGATAAAACCCAAATACCAGAGAGTCCTGCCACGTAAATAAAGCCAATTGCCCCTAAAAACATATAGGCCGATTCACCAGTTGCGCGCTCAGAAAAAGCTAATGCCCACCCTGGTAGCTTATTTCCCCCTAGAAAATAATCGTTATGTGATAAATCTTTTTTGCTGAAGTAAATACCGACGGCAAGCATTGCGAGTAAATAGATCAAAATTTCAACGTAAACTATCATATGCATAACCCAAAAATCCTCCATCCGATTAATATAAACAATACCAATTGGTTTTATCAGATAATAGTTCGGGTTATTTTAATTGTCAATATCTAATTTTGTAAAAAGGATGCAAAGTATTTCGATATTTCTACAAACTTTAAAGCCCCTGGAGAAAGATGAATACTGTGTTTGTGTGCAATTCCAACCTGTCTAATATATGCTTGATAAAATTTTTTTCTAATCAGGTTTCTTGGTGCATGTAGTAAAAGAGAATTCGGGACAATGGAAATGCCTAAATTTTCATTGACCATTGTTAAAATGACCTGATCAACTGATAATTCATATACCACATTAGGATGGATTTTATGTTTGGCCAAAATCCTTGATACATCGCGATCAATCGTTCGTTTAGGCATAATCCAGCGTTCATCCTGTAATTGCTCTAGATAAAGTCTATCTTCATTCGCCAATGGATGCTCCTTCGCCATAATGCAGACAAGCTCATCATCAAAAATGGCATCAAATACAAGATTTTTAGAATTTGGCTGTACTAAAAAACCGATATCTACTATGCCATTATGTAGCCAATCCTCTATTTGATCATAATCCCCCTCCATCAAACGAATTTGTAGATCTGGATGGTGCTGTTCAAAATACGCTAAGACCTTCGGCAGTAAAACCAGTGAAACACTTGGTAAAATGCCTACGGATAATGTACCACCAATGAGATTTTTTAAATTTGCTACAGAAGTTTCCAACTGCTGCTGCTGTTGCAAAATTTTTGAGATATGCTCATAAACAATTCTCCCTTCACTCGTCAAAACAATATTGTTGCGGTTTCGAATAATTAGAGAAAGCCCTAACTCTGCCTCTAGATTACTAATGGTATGACTGATTGAAGACTGTGTGAGATTTAGCTTTAAACCCGTTTCAGTAAAATTGCCTGTATCAATGAGCGTATGGAAGGCAATATATTGCGCTAATGTTGCCATGTTAATCTATCCCCTTATATGATTTTTTTTCATATTCGATTATGCAAATATTCATTTGATTTAATTTAGTAGCCACCTCTATAATAAAAATAAAATCCAAGTAAATCAATATGATTTGTAATGAGGGGGCTCATAAAATGGCAGAGGAACAATTAATGATGAAGGCTTTATCTATGGACATAATTACCGCAAAAATGTTTACGGAATTACATCTCTCCATTACAGAGCAATACGGGGAGCATGGTCGTGATTTAGTACAAAAAGGTTTGGAGAAATTTGGTTTAAAGGATGCTGAAGCAATGGCGAAAAAAGCAACAGCAGAAGGCGAAAATCATACATTCTTTGAATATTTACCTCAAATCGTTGGAGGCGAAGAGAAATTTGCTGATTTAACAACATTTGCTCGTTTCTCGAAAATGTTTGCACAAATCGCCAAACCAGTTGTAGATGAGTATGGAGAAGCTGGTGAACAAGTCATCATGCGTGCAGTAGAACGTTTTGGCCATAAACGCGGTCAAGGTATTGCTCAACGCGCACGCACAAATGGTTTGGAAAATTCAGTGGATAACTATTTAACGAACTATGATATGGGACGTAGTGATTTATTTGAAATTGAAACGATCTATAAAGAAAATGAGGTTGAACAAATGTTTAGCCATTGTCCTCTAGGTCAACAATGGGCAGATGATGATATGGGGAAATACGGCATTTTATATTGCAAAGTAATCGACCCCTCTATTGCCAAAGGGTACAATAAAAATTTAGAGGTGGTACATGATCAGTTTGTCTTGCGTGAAGGACAGTGCCACTTCCAATTTCAAATGAAAGAGTGATTGTCATGATTAATGGAGGTAGACTCTTACAACATCTTCAAGACCTGAGCCAAATTGGCCGCAATGAAGCAACAGGTGGTATTAATCGCTTCTCCTTCACACTAGAAGAAAAGCGGGCCATTGAATTAGTGACAACTTATATGGAGCAAGCAGGTATGAGCGTAACGGTCGATGCCGTTGGAAATCTTATTGGTACTTATGGGGAAGGTAAGGAAACCATTATGCTTGGATCTCACATCGATACAGTACCAGAAGGCGGTAAATATGATGGTGCATTAGGTGTGCTAGCAGCAATTGAAGTGGTGAATACCATGCATGAGCAACGTTTGCTACCCACTAAAAAAATTCAAGTTGTCGCTTTTAAGGATGAAGAAGGAACGAGGTTTGGCTTCGGGCTTCTTGGTAGTAGTGCAATGGCTGGTCTATTAACAGAGGAACAATTACAACACACGGATGAAGCTGGCATTTCCATTGAAGAAGCTATGAAGGAATTCCAATTGTCCCCTTATCCTTTAGTAAAGGCACAACGTGATGACATAAAAGCTTATTTAGAAATGCATATCGAGCAAGGAAAAGTATTAGAAAATGAAGGCCTACCAGTCGGAGTAGTAACAGGCATAGCAGCCCCTTTATGGCTAGAGATAACCGTAACAGGTGTCAGCGAACACGCTGGTGCGACACCTATGCCCATTCGTCAGGATGCTCTAACCGCAGCAAGCGAAATGATTTTAGCTATTGAACGACTATTAAATGACACAACTGATTCCGTTGCAACTGTTGGCAAGTTGACGGTATCTCCTAATGGCACAAACGTTATTCCAGGCAAGGTCACATTCTCTATTGATCTTCGAGATATTGACGAAAATAAAGTAAGTGCATTAGAAGCTACGATTTTACAGCAACTGCAAGAGATTGCTGAACGAAGACATGTCACGCTGGTTTCAAAAATGTTACAGCGCATTAAACCTGCAAAAACTGATGCCCTGTTACAACAGCAATTAGCTACAAGTATTGAAAAACAAGGTATACGTCCTTATTCTCTTATTAGTGGTGCTGGTCATGATGCAATGAATATCGCTGAAATTGCACCTATTGGGATGCTGTTCGTTCGCTCAAAGGACGGCATCAGCCATAATCCATTAGAATATAGTGCAGATGAGGATATTGTTGTAGCAACTACTATTTTTTATGATACGGTTGTTGAGCTCTCTAAATAACCCATTATAATAGTAGAAAGCCATTCTCTAATTTTTTGAGAATGGCTTTATTTTTCATAACCTTCATTTTTTGCTTTAGTAATAATCTTTTGAATGAAAGGCTCTTTTTTCTGTGTATAGGTTGGGCGATCATTTTGAAAATGATCGGCAAGCTGTTCTTTTAAAGCTTCATATTCATTGGCGGCTTGAGCATTTAATCGTAGATAATCTCGGAAAAGGCATTTGTCATTCCATTCATTACTGTTATATTCGCATATGTGTAAATGACTTGTTCCTTGTCCCCATAGCCCTTTTCTAAAAAATCTTCTATCCATTAGCTCTGGTTTTGGAACATATTCATACTCAATATTTTTTAACGCCTCTATTAGTTCTGGCACTTCTTCTATACTTTGGACGCCTAGTAAAATATCAATAATGGGTTTAGCCTTTAAACCTTTGATAGATGTGCTGCCAATATGTTCAATCCCTACTATTGAATGACCAATAACTTCTTGAATTCTTCTTTTCTCATATAAAAATTGTTGTTCCCAATTTGGGTCATATTCGGACAATACCACTTCAATTTTTTTCATCTGTCGTTCACCTTGCTAAATTTTTTTAAATAAACCTACAATAAAGCCTTCTAAACCAAAATGTGGCTCTTCCGTAGACATAGGCAGCATTTTCCGTATTTCAATCTCCTCTAAAAACTGAAATATTTCTTGTAGTTGGCCTTTTGAATAACCAAGTCCTCCCTCTAAACTACGCTTTAAATATACTTCCTCATCCGACATAGCAGAGCCTCCAAATGCACCATTTTCCTCAAACGAACATAATGCAAAGTATCCATCTGGCTTTAATAAATTATTAATCATATCTATATAACTGACTCGGCGATGTGGCGCTATATGATGAAAACACCCCGAATCATAAATAAAATCAAAACTTTCCTGTTGTAAATCTAACTCAAAAATATTAGCACACACTAATTCTACATCTACGTTTTCTTCATCCACTCTCTTTTTAGCCCAATCTAGCGCTTTGTCTGATATGTCCACTCCAACCACGGAACATCCCTTTTTAGCTAAATAAATGGCATTACGCCCAGCACCACAACCCAATTCTAAAACTTTGCCGGGAAAAATCTTTTCCGTTGCAAAATAATGTACTAAATTTTCGTCAGGCTTATTAACAAAGAAAGGAATCTTTTGAAAGGTATCATCATAAAAATCATTCCAAAAATGTTGTGGCTCTCGTAACAGACGATCTAATAAAATAAGCAAATCTTCATTAGATTTAATTAACATCCCACACCTCATTTCTTTATTAGTAGAGCGTTTATTCTAATTATATAAGAAATGATAAATACAATACTAGCTTCAAAACAACTAAAATATACCAATTAAAAGTAGAGAAAAGGGTATTTTCTCTACTTTTAATTGGTTATGACTGAACTGGTATCGTCACTTTTAGCTCAGATAAATATTGAATTATAGGTTCATTATTCTCATCCATTTGATATGCTCCCTTTTACCAAAAGGAATAAACTCACTTTTAATATGTTATAGTGTATTAATGGTTAATTTTTCTAAAATGAAGGAGTGAGCTACAAAATGGAAGAAATTTTAACGATTACGAATTTAACAAAGAGTTATGGAAACAAGGAAATATTGAAGGGGATTGACCTCCATGCATCTAGAGGAGAGATTATTGGCTATATCGGTCCGAATGGCGCTGGTAAAAGCACGACTGTAAAGCTTATTCTAGGGCTCGAAGGTGATTACGGCGGGGAAATCAAACTCTTTGGGGAAAGTATTGGGCAAGATCAAATCGACTATAAGCGGCGAATTGGTTACGTTCCCGAAATCGCGGATGTTTATGACAACTTAACTGGCTACGAATATTTAACTTTTATCGGGCAACTGTATGGACTAGAGCTAGAGGAGGCTGCTGACAAATCAAAATCTTTAATGGAGCTGTTTGGCGTCGGTGAAGCGTACCATTCTAGAATTTCTTCTTATTCAAAGGGCATGCGGCAGAAGCTACTAATCATTGCCAGCCTCTTACATAATCCAGATCTTTTATTTTTAGATGAACCAATCAACGGCTTAGATGCCAACAGTGTCATGATATTTAAAGAAATCTTAACGCAACTAGCTGCCCAAGGAAAAACCATCTTTTACTCATCTCATATTATGGATGTAGTTGAAAAAATCAGCAGTCGCATCATTCTCCTGTATGATGGAAAAATTGCAGCAGACGGAACATTTGCGGAGCTACAAGCAGATAACACCGAAGGAACATTGGAAAGAATTTTTAACCAGTTAACAGGATTTCATGAGCATCAGGAAATTGGCAAGAAATTTGTGTCTATTGTTAGAGGAGTGGAATCATGACAGATTTCAAAACGCTACAATTGCTTGATAGATTCCGATTGCTTTTTGTGAAAACAGGCATTGACTATGACATGATGAGAAAAATCCTCCATATAAAATTAACGATGGATGAACGTAAAGTACCAACCATATTTAATCAGAACAAAAAGAAAGAGGATCAAAAATACGGTTACATTAAGTCTCTATGGATTTATGTTTTATTTGGACTTGTGCTCATCCCTCTTATGGGGTTTGGTCAAAACTTTCTTTTTCAAATGAGTATTGCGTATGCGATGATCATATTTTTAATTATGACTTCCCTGATTTCCGATTTTTCTTCTGTACTCTTGGATGTCAGAGACAAAAGCATACTCTCAACGAAGCCTATTTCGGCTAGAACAATCAATGCAGCAAAGTTTATGCATATTTTTATTTATTTAACCTATTTAACGATGGCCCTAACCGCCATCCCTCTTGTAGTCAGTCTTTTTACACAAGGAATTGTATTTTTTATTTTAACAGGTCTTGAGATACTATTAATTAATTTATTGATTGTTGCGTTTACAGCCATTTTATATATTGCAATTTTACGCTTCTTTGATGGTGAAAAGCTGAAAGATATGATCAACTATGTTCAAATTGCTTTGTCTTTGATGCTGATGATTGGCTATCAAGTTCTTATTCGATCCTTTGAATTCGTCAATTTAGATATGGTGGTGTCGTTTCATTGGTGGAGCCTCTTCCTAATACCGATGTGGTTTGCCGCTCCTTATGAATTAGTATTACATGGTGACACATCCTTATTGACAGTAATCTACAGTATCTTAGCACTGATTATGCCCATCATTTCGATTTGGGTATATATCAAGCTTATTCCAACGTTTGAACGTAATCTCCAAAAACTGCTAAGTACAAGTAAATCTAAAAAAGAGAAGAACAATCGACTGAAGACATTTTTATTAACGCTTGTGTGTAGAACACATGAAGAACGAGCTTTCTATCGCTTCGCCACTTTGATGATGAAGCAAGAGCGAGAGTTTAAGCTAAAGGTCTATCCATCTTTAGGTTTTTCGTTTATTATTCCATTTATTTTTATGTTTACATTTAGCAGATCCGAAGAGATTGATTATGCTAGTAGTTTTGGCTACTTACATATCTATTTTAGTATGATGATAATTCCATCCGCTGTACTTTTGCTGGGTCACTCTGCTAAATATAAGGCTGCTTGGATCTATAAAACTCTCCCAATTAAAGACTATACACATTTACAAAAGGGTAGCTTAAAGGCTTTTTTAATCAAATTGTATAGTCCATTATTTTTAGTACTAAGTATCGTGTTTAACTATATTTACGGCATACGAATTATTCCAGATTTACTTGTGGTTTTAGTAACGAGCTGGTTGTTTACAGTCATCTGTTTCGTTACGATGAGCAACAAAATACCTTTTACTAAACCATATGATGAAGTCGGAGATGCTCAAGGCTGGAAAGTATTTTTGTTATTTATCCCATTAGGTATGCTTGCAGAGCTGCACTACTTAATTGCTAGTCAGGTGACATTTGGGTCTACTGTATATTTGATGATGCTTTTCTTCATCAATATCGTGGTTTGGAAAGTTGCGTTTAGATCTTCTAAATAGTAATTAAAAACGGCTTATCCCTTAATTGAATGGAATCAGCCGTTTTTTCATTAAAAAGCCTTTCGCTCATAAATACGAATAGACAGTAACCATGAGCCAACATATAAGAAAACAATGATAACTGTGGCAAAAAGGTATAGTTGTAGATCCTGTAAAGTCATGAATTTTTGTACGAGGGCTCTTACTTTACCATCAAAATTAGGTACAAAATAATTAACCATCACCATATAAACTCCAAATAAAGCAACAGCAACGATAGTTAAATACTTCGTTTTAAATTTATAGGAAATAGGTAAGATAAATGTGATGGCAATCATAACGAGACCCATAGTAAGCAGTATTTCTTTCCACAATACTACTACCTCTTGCTCATTCAAAAAAAAGTTGACCACATACGTATACAACATAAAGAGTCCTGTAAAAATTAATGCCCCAATATATTTTGAACTGACAATTTCTCTTCTCGTATAGGGTAATGAATTAAGTAAAATATTAGCATTATCTTTTTCGTCATTAGAAAAAGCATTCAAAATAAATACAACACTATAAACAAATACGATGAATACCGGAGAAACATTGACCAATAAATAAAGTATAATCGTGGCTATATAAATGATTAGAATGTTTTTTTGAATTAAAACATCCTTTAGAATAAGGTTCAACATACCTTTACCATCCCTTCTTTGTATAATACATAATGTCTTCAAGCGTAGGTTTTTCTACAACAACGGTGTCACCAAATATAGTTGCCACACGTTGTTTATTAGCCGTTAATGCTTCAAAGCCTCTGTTTGTTTTGCGAATGGCTAAGAACTCTTGCTCCGTTTCACTGTCTAATAGATCGAGTGTCCCTTTGACGATGGCATAATCCTCTTCAATTTTATAAAATTCCTTCGTGAAAATATGTTCACCATTATGAATAAAGGTAATATAATCAGCAATGCGGTCTAAATCTGTTGTAATATGTGTTGAGAAAAATATAGTCTTGGTTTCATCTTGCATTAACTCATGTAAAATATTTAGAAGCTCTCTGCGAAATATAGGATCGAGTCCTGATGTTGGCTCATCCATAATGATTAATTCAGCATG
The DNA here is from genome assembly GCF_009724685.1 of Lysinibacillus cavernae. Taxonomy (GTDB): domain Bacteria; phylum Bacillota; class Bacilli; order Bacillales_A; family Planococcaceae; genus Lysinibacillus; species Lysinibacillus cavernae. The sequence continues at coordinate 29,478 of NZ_WMEF01000016.1, read as the reverse complement.
ATGGGCTAATGCAATGGCTAATGATGCCTTCATCTTCATCCCCTTTGAGAATGTCTTCATATTTTTGTTCAATGGCAAGTCAAACTGATTAATATACTGTTGAAATGTCTTGTCATCCCAGTTTTTATAGGCTGGTTTAATGATCCTTTTCATATCCTTTAGCGTGATATTTTCATAAAAAATATTGTCATCATAGACAAAACCAATGCGTTGTTTTATTTCCTTTTCGTTGCCCTTATAGCGCTTACCAAAAATAGAAATAGTTCCACTATCCTGCTGTAATAAATTCATAATCATTTTAATCGTCGTCGATTTACCTGCACCATTTCCACCAATAAATCCTGTAACAAAACCCTTTTTAACTTTGATTGACAGATCTTTTATTTCAAAACCATTAAAAGATTTTTGTATATGCTGTAATTCAATAACATTTTCCATCACTCATCCTCCGTATACAATAAAGTAAGCATTTCCTTTAACTCTACTAAGCTAATATCCATTTCCTTCGCATTTTGAATCGCTACCGACAGCTTTTCCTCGATTACCTTCATTTTTCTTTCCTTCATCATTTCTGTATTTTGTTCGGAGATGAACGAACCTTTCCCAACAATAGAGTAAATAAAGCCGTTTTTTTCAAGCTCCTCATAAGCTCGTTTTGTTGTAATAACGCTAATCTCTAAATCCTTCGCAAGTTGACGCATGGAAGGCAATGGCTGACCCTCTTGTAATTCTCCTGTTAAGATCAGTTTTTTGATCTGTCCATAAATTTGTTCATAAATGGGCTCTTTTGAACTGTTTGAAATAATAATTTGCATGCAAATACCTCTTCACAGAATATTGTATATATACTTTATATACAATATATACACATTTACTTTTAATTGCAAGTAAAAATTTCCTTTTTATTATCAATGAAGCGTAGTTATCTGCGTTATGGCACACAGCACCCGTGGCAGTGCAACCTTTTCTCGTCGAATACAAAAAAATAAAGCATATAGCCAAATGAATGACTATATGCCCTTACTTTTAAAATATAAATGTACTGATTTCTTCCCCGCCACTTTTCATATCTTTTAATTTATACATGTTTTGAGTGACCTCGTCTTCTCCTAATACAATGACCTTTGGTGTATTTTCACGATTCGCTTTTTCCATCGCCTTTTTCACTCTCTTACCACTTAGCTCCACTTCTACCTTATAGTCTTTTTGACGCAATGCAGCTGCCAGCTTAAGAGACTCCTTTTCTGTTCCGAGGGGAATGATATAAATATCCGTAATTGGGACTTGCTGATCTATTTTTCCCGAAAGTTCCAAAGCTGTATAGATAACATCTAACCCGAAAGAAATACCAACCGTGGCATAGGATTGCTCTGTTCCTAAAAGACCGCCAATTGCATTGTCATAACGCCCCCCGCTGCCAATACTAGATCGGATGGTGCCATCTGCTAAAAAGATTTCATAAATTGTCCCTGTGTAAATTTCAAGCCCACGCGCTAAAAATGGATTGAACAGACATTGCTCACTTATTCCAAGTGCTGTTAAATAAGACGTTAGTTCCATTAATTCCTGTAAACCTTGTTGTAAAAAGGTATTTTCGTTAGCTAACTCTTTAAAATACGCCATACTCATCTGAGCACGTTCATCTAAAAATTGCTTTATTTTCTTGATGCTGTTATCAGATAACCCCAATTCCTGCAATTCCGCTAACATAGTTTTTTGGGCTATTTTTTCAATTTTATCTAAAATTAAAATGACTCGATTCATTTGATTCTGTTCCACCTTAAATAATTGCAGCAAACCAATCAAAAGCTTGCGATTATTATATTGGATACTAATTTGTAGATTTAGTTTATCAAATGCATCTATCGCCATCATCATTAGCTCTGCCTCAGCAGCCTGCGACTCTACCCCCACAATATCTACATCACATTGAGTAAATTCACGAAAACGTCCTGCTTTGATGGGTCCATCTCGAAACACTTTGCCAATTTCATAGCGTTTAAAAGGCATTGTAATGGACGGATTCATTGCTACGACTTTTGCAAATGGAATCGTTAAATCATAACGTAACGCTAAATCACGCTCACCTCTATCCGTTAATGTATACATTTCCTGTAGAATCTCAGCACCACCCGCATATTTAGAAGCCATCAGCTCTGTATAGTTAAGAATAGGTGTCTCTATCGGTTTGCAGCCATAAGCCATAAACGTATCCTCTAAAGTACGTCGAATGGTACGACGAATAACCTCCTGCTCTGGTAAATAATCTTGTGTTCCCCTAACATTTTGGTAGTCCATTTTTTTCATCACAATTTCCTCCTCTTTTTTGACCAATAAAAAAACCGTATAACGATAAAGCTCTCAATCAGCTTTATTTATACGATTACATGAGAAATAGTCTTCCTATTCAATATTAATAAATTAATAAAGATAGCAAGACTAATGGCTATGATGATGTTTTTTCGTGTAGGATTGAACAAGAAGAATGGTCATGTTTATTCCCCCTTTAATATTAAGGGATACTATAAGACATAACAGGTAAATTGTCAAACTATTTATGTAATTTACACAAGTATATTTTTTAGCTTTTGTAATGTACCAAATACATCCTCTAACTCTTTCGTGGATAAATTGGCATGATATTTTTCAGTAATCTGTTGATTAAACGCTTCGACTTCTTGTTTATAAAGCCATCCTTTCTCACCCAATTCAATAGAAAATGCACGCTTATCTTCTTCATGTTGAAGTTTAGTGATATAGCCTTCCTTTTCGAGTTTGGCTAACTGCTGGCTCACTGCGCTTTTCGTAATAGCCATTTTTTCAGCTAGTTCTGAGGGTGAACTGGACGGATGACGAATCACTAATGTCAAAAGGACATGTTGCTGATTATTTAAGGGAAATTTAGTATAGGCCCTTTCCATTTTCTCAAGAATGATCCAAATATCCTCGATGGTTTGATTAATTTGCTCGGAAACATCGTTATTCTTCATTTTTTTGAGTGTCACCTTTTTCTCGCCATTTTTTAGGATTTAGATAGCTTTTAAACTTGTTAGCTGCTTCTTTCCCAACAAGTAAAGCCCCAACCCAAAACATGATTTCAGCTACAACAATACTGCCCGGTATAATCCCTGCCTTTAATTTTGTAGGTATGGGTGTAAATGGTGTGATAATTGGGATTAGCCATAACGAAAGAGAAAAGATAATAATGCCTATTCCAAGTTTATAAGTAAAGGATTTTTGTGTTTTTTTGTTAGAGGTCATGTACCTTCTCCTGCATGATAATTTATTTAAGTTAACTAAACTATATTATGAATTTCTTTTTATGTAAAGAAGTTTAATCTTGATGAGAAAACAAAAACCCCCATCTATTTGAATACTGATGAGTCAAATAGATGGGGTACTAACACTGTTATTTTTATGAATGTCTGTTATTTTTCAAATGTAAGCGGTATACGTAACTCATCATTTGGCTGATTAGTTAAATAATTATTAATGAGAATATCGAGCTCCTTCTTGTCAAAATTCTCATAAACATCCATCCTTTTATTATTTTCTAGCATACCCATAAATTCTGGCTGTCCATAGATTTTTTCTTTACCCTCCAGATAATAGGTTTGATTGACTCCACCAAATACTGGGTCTGAGCTCAACGACTCCACGTAGAGGTTATTGTCCTTCATGTAATAAGTCCACGAGATTGGATACCCTGCGATGTTAGACGTTACACTTTGAGGCTTTGCTGATATGTTCGTTAAACGGGTTGAATTATCATCTCCGTATAAACCTTCAACACGGTGCTTAGCAACGAAAGTTACAGGTTGATTTTCCAAAGAAGCTACATTTAGTCCCATCATTTCAAAGCGCAGCTCTGTTTCATTAGGTTTTTCATCTTTACTCCACATATGCCCAGTCAATAAAGTCCCCCCCACATCCAGTTGATAATCCCTATAAGGAAAAGTTTCGTATTTTTCTTGAGTAAGAATTATACGAACTTGGGTCGGTGTAACCGTCATTTCATGGATTTTAGTTCCTCCAGGTACATTGTTAATTGGGATATCGAGCACTTGCTTAAATGACATATTTTCCAATTGTTTTTTAGATAGATTTAGTTTTATACTCCAAGTGCTTTCTTTTGTTTCTAGTATGCGATTATAAGAAATTTGGAATTTAGTGCCTTCCTCGTGTAAGGCATCAGACTCGAATAGTTGTTGACTCAAGTATTCACCTTTTGCTCCTTGACTTCCTAAGAAAGATCTTTTCCCTGTTTCAATTGAATTATTCCTGTCATTAACCGCCTCAATGAATATCCCTGTGTTTCGGACTTCTAAATCTGTCAGCGTAACTGCTGATTTAAGCAATATTTTACCCTCATCTTGTTCAAAAGATTGAATAGTTACGGTGTCAACCCCATCCTTTTGAATAGGGAACACTTGCGTAGTCAAGTCATTTGGATTATAGCCGATAGAATATTTCTCATCGCTGATGAATTGAATATTCTCCATCATAAGCTCCACGTCTGCCACCTGACCTTCAGCAACCCAATCCGTTTCAAAATAACCCTGGTAGGTACCAAGCTCCTCATTCCAAGAATGTGTATAATTCCCTTCAATAAAGTTTCCTTTTGAATCTTTAAGCCCGATAAGTTCAAAGCCTATATCCTCTCCATCCCAAGATGCTTCAGGTTTCAAACTATATAGAATAAAGGTTCTATTATCATCAATAAACGCCGTGTGTACGGTTAGCGTGAATCCATCCTTCTTAACAGATTGCTCAATCGTCTGACCTAAACCTTGTTCTAATGCAGATTGAATGCCAGCTCGATAAGAAAGAATATTGGACCAGTCATAATTCAGTGCTGCATAAACTGGTGTTGCCATTAGAGCTACAGCTAGACCTGCTACTAAAGCGAATTTCTTTCTTTTACGAGGTCGTAGTTCGATTGTTTTATCAGAAATCTTTAGCTCGTCCTGCTGGATACTGCTCCACATTTGCTCAAAGTCAGGATACGCCATGTTATTGTCTGCCTTCATCTCTTTTTTCAACTTCTTTTCAATGCGTTCCAAATTGATTCTCTCCCTTCAACCATAAATTTTGATTTTGTTCCAATTTTTTGCGCATGATTTTTAATGCCTTATGAAGTCTCGATTTCACTGTGCCCACGGGAATTCTTAGTGTTTCAGCAATTTCTGCTAACGATAGCTCTCCAATATAGCGAAGGGTGACAACAGCCGTTAACTTTTCAGGTAATTGCCTAAGCAGTTCCTCCCACTCTTCCTCCGCTGCTTTTTCCAATATGATGGTGTCTACAGATTTAACTGATGCTGTATTTTGCTCATGAAGCAATTGCACCTGACTTTGTTTTTTTAACTGAGCCTGTTTTCTTTTAAGCAAGTTCAAGCATTGATTCATCGCAATACGCATAATCCAAGCACGCGTATGTTCAACACTTCTCCAATCTTGACGAAATACGGTGACAAATACATCATGACAGAGGTCTTCGGCATCTTGTGCGTTTCGTAGCATGTAATAACAGGTACGGTATACATCTTTGTTGTAAGAATCGAATAATTCACGTTCTGTCAATCCAAGGCACTCCTTTCTGCTTGTTCTACTTTATAAACAAATGACCATTGGAAAAGGTTCATCTTTTTAGAAATTCATGCTTAATTTATATAAATTCTTTTTTAAATTTGCTTGTTATGTAATTTAATTATAAGAAGCTCCTGAGGATAGATGCGTAAAACCATAATAAAAACAGATGGCCATATAGAGGTCCATTATAGAACGTCTTAACCATCTGTTCTTACCTTGGAATGAAGCAAACATTTATATCTTAATGCCATTAAGATAGGATATCTCTTCTTTCCTACAATCCACTATTAAATTTCCCCTTTTTTACGTGCAGTCATTTCATCTTTCATTTCTTCTTTTAATGCTTCTATTGATTGTTTACGTCGCTTATTTTTTTCTTTTATCATGTTACTTTGCATAGGGTCTGCAAATTCCATACTAATTTCCGCTTCATGAATTTTTTCTTCAGTGTTTTTAACAATATCACGAATTCGTTCAACGTTATTGGATCTATCATCTGGTTTTCGGTGTCTTGAATTAGCCATGTTAACCTCCTCAAGTTTTGACATAAACTTAGTTTGGAATGTTTTTAAAATTATATGTACGTTACCTTTTACTAACAAAAACACCGTTTTAACATGGCGAACACTGTACACCTAAACATAGATTTTTGGTTTTTCTTTACATAAAAACATTGCTTTTGATAATTTTATCGAGTGATGGATAACGGTGCAACAAAAATAGCAACCCTTAGCTAAGTTCATAGCTTTGGGTTGCCTTTTTAGTTTTTCTTTATTGATAAAATGGCTTTACAGTGTATCCGCTTTTCTCTAAATGATAGCGAATATTTTTATCTACTAGGAAGTGACCAGAGCCAACCACAACAAAGTATTTACCTTCTTTTTCTTCAAGTACATTCATAATTTTCTTGGCCATTTGTTCATCACGTAAACCAAATAGCATTTCATTGAACTCTGATGATGTACCTTCCATTGCCTGGAAGCTTTTTGCGAACTCTTCAACGTTCCCTTGCTTCCAACTTGTAAACCACTCTTGCAGAATTTTAGATTGATCTTGTTCAGATGGCTTGATGATACTATCCAATACAGCGACTAATGACTGCTCTTGTGCTTCTGGTGATAATGCTTCAAACATATCAACTTGTGCCTTTGTACCTTCTAATTCAATCACTGGCTTTTGCTGTAATTGCGCATTCAATAAAAAGTAAACATCAATACCATGCATTGCCATTTCTTGTGGTGTCATTCCAAAGGAATCGTCCATTGCCAGCATGGATAATGTGCTAGATAACATCCAAGGCTTTTGTACTGTCAGCTCATCCATTGGAAGATCATAAAGCTTTGCCACTTGCTCAAGCTTTGCAAATGTTTCTGGTGCAACAGTATCTTTTAATGTTGTGCCATCTGTATACATTGCTTTTTCTGCATAGTATTCAAGTCCTTCTGTTTCTAAAATATTTGCCTCAACTAACAGTGCATCCGATTCATTAAACGCTGTTACTAGTTTCTTATTGAACGGATATAAGTCTGGTGTTCCTAGATGGATGGAACCTAGTAAATACACAAGTGTATCCTCATCCTCTACTACCCAGGCTACCCCATTTGATCCTTGCTCAGCAAGTGCATATGTACTTTTAATGAAACGAACAGCTAGTAAAACAGCTTGTTGTGTTGTTGCCTTTTTTTCTAAATGCAGTCCGTTTGGAGAACCTTGTAATATGTTTTGCTCTTTCATAAATTGAACAGCGTCTGTGCCAACAGGTAGATCATAGCGCGTTACGATATTATACAAACGCTTCACAATATCACCACGTGTGTTATCGTTCTTCACACCCACTGGCTTATATTGTTTATTTTCAGCTAAACCTAGAGAGGCAATTTTCTTTTCTGTCAAATTTAGTAGTTCATTTACTTTATCCACTGAAATTTCTTGAAGGAAGCCATCAAAATACCACTCAATAGGATAAATCCCGTACTTTTCACCCTCGTTTAATGTTTCAATAGCCCAATTACTAATCGACGGCACTTGAGGTTGTAATTGCTCTTCCGCATGGATTACAGGTACAACCGTTGTCAGCATCAACGAAGCACCGAGCAATGCTGCACTCGTTCGTTTCATCATTTTTTTCATCATACTCTCGTCTCTCCCTATTCCTATTTTATGTATAAACACCGTTTGAAATTATATCATATACAAACCGACTATTTTATACTTAAATGTGAAAAAATTAACAAATTTGTATCAACAATAAATTATGTCGAAATAGTTATTATGGAGGTTGGAAATCTTTAACAAAAATAAGACGATGACCAACTATTCATGTCATCGTCTTATTTTGTATAGTTTATTGAATAAATTTCGGATCTAATATACCTAAACCACTGCCTTCAATTTCAAATTTCACTTTTGTAGCACCTTCTAAATTAACGCTAACTCTCATCTTATCTTTGATTGCTCCACTATCATAAACCAATTTATTATCTGCGTAAATTTTCATGTAACCTATCCCGAAAGAACCAGCAGCTAGCTTTTTAATTGGTGCTAAATTGGTTTCGAATCCTTTATAATTTCCATTGGCTAAGTATTCAACTGTATGGTCTTGAACAGCCCCTCCTCCATGATAACCACCAAGCTGGTAGGATCGCTCAAATTTTTCCCCTGTATGGATCACGATTGAACTTGGATTATGGAACAAGGGATCCTCATCACGTCCAATTGGTTTTACATCTTTTAAAGAGGTGAATTTTGGAACATTACCGATATAAATAGATTTTGTCTTTCCATCCCACGTTACCTTTTCACCTAAAGATTCCGCAACAAAACGCATTGGGACATATATCGTGCCTTGATAATTAAATCCAGCTTGCCCTTTTTGCGGTACTTTTTCAACCTTATCCACATAGTAGTTGATTGGATCTTGAGAAACGCTGATTTTTTTCAAGTCGCTGGCTGCTTCTGATGTTGAGAAGTACGTAAAGGTCAAACCTCCTAATATAAAAAATCCTAAATAACTTGTTATGATAAGTAGCCTTTTCATAAAATCACTCCTTCATATGATATGTACAAAGATATATGTAATTATACCAAATTTTACATAATGAATTAAAGGATATGTACATTGCTATTTTTTGAAATAAAAAACCCTGCATATTAGAGGAAGAGTGTTGAAGGTTCCATCACCTAATGAAAACTTCTCGTTCCCTCTAAATGTAACTAGTAAAGGGTTGCCACAGAAAATCAGTTTTCACTGACTTTTTGGACAACCCTCCTTTTTTCTATTTTAACTGCATTGTTGTAATGCAAGTGCCGTCTCTTTCATAAGTAGAAAACGTTGATTCTACTATTTTTCCTTCGTGCTCCATTTTTATGTTATACGTTTGGTCACGAGGTAGCCATAAATCAATAAATCCATTCGCTGGAGTTTTCATGGTTTCATCCACTAACACACGACCTTTTGAGTCTTCAATATAGACAGCTAACTCTTGATTCGCCAGCTCACCTTGGCAACCAGTCAAGCTATGGTTAGTACAAGGGTGAGTTTCAGTTATGTAAGGAGCAATTGAAACAAAAAATTCGTCTTCTGGCAAAGCATATGCTAACTCTTTTTCTTCTTTATCAGTCACAATCAGCTGTCTAGATGTGATTGAAGCAGATTCGTCTTTAGTTTTATTCCCGCTATATTCATTCACCAATTTCTTAATGTTCTGCATTTCCATTTCTTTTATAGAGTGATCATCATTAGAACTCTCTCCATTACAAGCACCTAGTACAACAGTAGCAAGCAAAGTTGCAGCAAAAATTTTTAATTTCATTTTATTCACCTCTGGTATATTTATTCCTTCTACGTCGTAAAACGCTGACGACTTATACTATAAACTATAAATAAGAAGAAATTGTGCAGAGTAATACTAGGTTAGTTATAAAAATAATTCAAATTCATGCTAATTTTACAAACGTGGCAATGTCACATGCTGAAATCTTTGATTTTTCAAAATAACTTTCAGTATCCATATTTTGAAACGCTTCTAGTACAGCTGGTTTTTGCTATCCCTTTAGCTACATGAAAAGGACTTGTCGTTTTTATGCCGTTTGCTGTGACATTCCGTAGTATACTTTTATCACAACAAACTAAAGGAGTACATAAATGCTTGATTCTAATCCTAATTGGCTAGCACATTGCACAGAAATAAAAGATTTAGCCAAATCATTATTTCAAAAATCTACTATACATCTTGATAGTGCGGCTCTCTTATTGATTACGGATGGCCAAACCACTCTATCCATCAATGGACACAAAGAGCATATTGTATTTGGGCATTTAATTGCCCTTGAAAGTGATGCAGTTATCCAACTTACAAATACAAACCGTCTTGATTTTTCAGGCTATTTAATTAGCTTTGCTCTGTATGATACAGAAATGAAATCAACCTGTAATTGGTCTATCGATACAATGAATGGTTACTATGTTCAACGAGTGCCTGAAACGATCATCGCAGATATTCGGATATCGCTCGCTAAAAACATAGACGATCTCCATATCACCATTAAACAATTTATTTTATATAGCTTGTTGAAAGAAATACAGCAAGAGCGACCAACAGATGAATACACACTTGAACAAAGAATTGAACATACTGTTATTTATATGCAAAAAAAATATAACCAAATGATGACTAGAGATGAACTAGCAACTATCGCCGGATATAGCCCATGGTATTATTCGAGAAAATTCATAGAGTTATATGATAAAACACCGATAGCTTATTTAATTAGTTATCGTATTTTCCGCGCACAAGAAATGCTATTAACAACAGATGATTTATCACAAAACATCGCAAAAAAAGTTGGTTTTGATGATGTGCAACATTTTAGTCGACAGTTTAAACGCATTGTTGGTCGCCCACCTAAGCAATTCAAAAAGACCGTTGGTGAATATCGTATTTGCTTTCTCACACCTGCACACGCAGAAATTGCGATTGCATTAGGTGTCGTACCTAATTGCGTTACTGTGACTAGCTCCCTAACTCCAAATTATCAAAAGAATCTTTTTCATGAAGTTGGTACAACCATTTTAGAAATGCCTCAATATGTTATTCAACAAGACATAATTGTACAACAACAACCCGATTTAATTATCGGTATCGACTTAACGGAAGAGACAAAACAACACTTCCAAACGCTCGCACCTGTTATCACTGGGCTACCTTATGAATTATATTCACTAATTCGTTATTTTGGTGAATTGTTTAATAAAGGGAATGAAGCTACACAAATCATTCACGAACTTAGGACACATGTAGATGTTTTAAAAAATAAAATACAACATCATATTGCGAAGAATGCTACTGTACTTTACTTACGTGTGGAGGAGTTGGGTTATCGTTATTTCGGTGAATCTTCTAGTGATTCGGCTATCCTTTTATATCAGGAACTTGGTTTACAAATGCCTGAAATATTGCGGGCAAATGAGAATAGTTTCAACATATGTTCTTTACAACAATTAGTGGCAGCCAATCCTACTTATTTATTTATTGAAAAACGCATAATGGATTATTATACTGCCGATCTTAGCTTAGCTACTTTACAAAAAAGTGAGCAGTGGGCAAATTTAGATGCCGTGAAAAATAAGCGTGTTTTCTATGTGGATACGGGTTTATGGATTAACAATTGCAGTGTGTTTGGCAAAAGGAAAATTATGCAACAGATTGAACAATCTATTTTTGATAGTGATTGCCCTAAAACACAATAATCCAATTTTTAAGGCACTTTACGCTATAGTAGGCGCTCTCATTACCTGTTATTATTTGATAGTGATAATCATTATCAAATAGAAGGAGCTATAACCAATGAAAAAAATGATGCAATATATACTTTTTATACTAGTTGCTTTAGCTTTAGTTGCTTGCTCAAGTACTAACAAAGAAAGCGGAAATGAAGCAAAGGATCAAAAAGAAAAAAGCGAGCCTACAACACGTGTTGTAAAAGATGTCTACGGTGATGTCACTATCCCTACTGAACCTAAAAATATATTAGTTCTTAGTTCTAGCTATGCTGAAAACCTAATTGAAATCGGTGTAATGCCTCAAATGGTGACAGTCGTTGAAGAAATTGAACCTGAATATCGCTTCAAATTATTCAATGACAACAATATTAAAATCATCCCAACTGTGCAATATGAGGATAATTTAGAAGTTATTCTTGAAGCAGCACCAGATGTCATTATTGCTCAGGGTGCAGCAATTGATGCAAAAAAATATGATGCATTAAGTAAAATTGCCCCAACTGTAGCTGTTGACGCCGGTGTTGCAATAGATGAATATGTACCTGTGCTTGGTGAACTGTTCAATAAAGAAAAAGAAGCGGAACTTGCTCTCCAGAAGTTTAGAGAAAAAATAGAAGATACCAAAGTGAAACTACATAATGCGATAGGTGACGAAAAAATTCTTGTATTGCGTGTAGAACAAAATCAATATCGTGTGTTAGGCACTGAAAAGGGTAGTCCTGGTAGTGACATGTTATACACACAACTTGGATTAAATATTCCAACTATGTTGAAGGATAATCATGATTGGTTCACGCCCATTTCCTTAGAAGTTTTACCTGAGATTGACGCAGACCATATTTTTGTCGAACAACGTCAAATGCAAAATTATAGTAGTGAACAGTCCATGAAAGATTTAGAGGATAGCCCAATGTGGCAAGGGATGGATGCCGTGAAGGCAGGCAATGTTTACTCATTAAAAACAGCAGATTACGTTGTAGGTGAAGGATTAGTTGGCTCTCCACTATTCCTTGATTATTTAGTTGAAAGGTTGGTGCATTAAATGAAACAAGAGATTTATGATGTCATTATTATCGGTGGTGGCCCAGCAGGCATGTATGCTGCCTTTTACAGTGGCATGCGTGAAATGAAAACAAAAATTATCGAAGTAAAGCATGAATTAGGTGGATTTATGCGTACTTATCCTGAGAAATTAGTTTGGGATGTCGGTGGCATTGAGCCTGTTCGCTGTGAAGAAATTATTCACTCCTTAATCAAGCAAGCGATGACATTTAATCCAACAATCGTATTTGGTCAAGAAGTTGTTGGCATGGAAAAACGCGATGATGGCATTTTCGTCTTAACAGCTAAAACAGGCGAGAAACATTATACGAAAACGATTATTTTAGCTACAGGACGCGGTATTACACGCATTCAGAAATTAACGGTTGAAGGCGCTGACCGTTATGAACTAAACAACCTTCACTATACGGTAACCAACATAAATAAGTTTAAAGATAAACGTGTACTCATTTCTGGTGGGGGCGACTCAGCTGTAGATTGGGCTATCGAAATGGCTCCTATCGCCAAAGAAGTATACGTCGTTCATAGACGAGATGACTTTAGTGCCTTTGAATCGTCTGTAACTCGCATGAAGTCTATGGCAACAACCTTTGTTCCTTATACGGTTTCTCGTTTACATGGCAATGGCAATAAAATCGAACATGTCACATTACAGCATGTTGATTCAAATGATACGACAAACATTGAAGTAGACGAAGTGCTTGTCAATCACGGGTTTGACCGAAACTTTGGTGGCGCCATTTTGGATTGGGGCTTAGCCTCTGAAGAATGGGGCATCTCTGTTACACCAAAAATGTCCACAAACATGCCAGGCATCTTTGGTGCTGGCGATATTGTAACGAACGAAGGGAAAATAAGACTGATTGCAGGCGCATTTAACGATGCTGTTCTGGCTGTAAATAGCGCCAAATTATACATTGACCCTACCGAAGCAAAAATGGCAGGCGTTTCTTCTCACAATGACCGCTTCGCTGAAAAAAATGAAGCACTACAACAAAAGAATAAAGCTGTAACTACACATAAGTGATAGGCTAAATCTTCCCTGTTAGATAAACAAATCATCTGTTTATCTAATGGGGTTTTTTTAATGTAGTTAGTTTCCATTATATATATCCTTACCAGTGATTCATCGCTATTTTCACCAAGACAACGTATAATAAGAGAAGCAGAAGAAGAAGAATTCATTTTTCCTCTAGTTAAAAAAAGAGGTGCAATTACTTGAAACAATTTGAAACAGCATTACCTGAGCAGTATGAAACATTAAAAAAACAGGCCAATTATACGTCTAGCTGGCGAGAGCGTTTAGACGCAGTCGAAAAGTTATCGGCTTATCAACATGACAAAATCATAGATTTATTAAAAAATCGTATGCAGCATGATACTGTCAACAAGGTGCAATTAGCAGCCTATGAAGCACTTGTGGCGCTTGGCGAAGACGTAGAGAAGCCATCACCTGCACGTTTTGATATTATCAAAGGAACAGACAAAATTTTCCTACGAGTTAAAAAGAGCTTGCCGAAGGACCATACAGTGGCAGACTTTGCAGATAAACTAAAACGTATGCGTTTAGATGTCTTTGATGCGTATGAAGGCGACAAAGGTGTACAATTTATGAACTGGTTAGAGGAACGTTGGGCAAAACTGTAATCAGTAGTTTTGCGATTTATGAAGGAAAGTCATTCTCTCCGCTTGTGGAGGGAATGGCTTTTTCTTATCTTACGCTGCGGTTCATCGAAACTAATATTCATTGTATTACTTCTTTTCTTTGATCATCTATCTTTTTTGTTTAATGATAAAACAAACACCTTATTAAACTAACCCGCTCCTTTAGTTTAAGTGAAAATCTTCACAATTTCTTTACTCCATAACGATTTTCTTTAAATGTCTTACTCAAGAAAATGGCCCCTTTTCATGAAAAAGAACACTCTCCTATTCAAGGAAAGCGCCCGATTGTTGAATAACTATTTTTTATTATTAATAGTGTTTTCCCATATATTTCTATATCTATTTTAGATAGTATAAATACTAACAATTTTCTCGTTTAATAAAATCTCTTTTTCTTTTTTAAAACCATTTTTATTGTGAACGAACTACATTCACGTTTAAAACATTGGATAAATCGTTTTAAAGGCGTTGATTCTAAATACCTCGATAATTACTTAGCGCTGTTTTTATTTGTAGATAGTCATAGCAATGAAAGCACAAAAAAATGACAGAAACATATCGTAGTTTACGTCTGTCGAAGTTTATTATTTAGTAGTTCAATGACTATTGAAGATACTTTTAATAAAAATTAGAGCCACAGTTTAGTGACTCTAATTTTTATGTCTATTCTTTACAAAAATCTACAAATTTTTTTGCCTGTATTAAGGATATATCTGTTTGTTCTCTCACAAACTTCACCGCTTTAATTTCACCGACGGACTTTATTTTCTCTTTTACTAAGGCAATCAGTTCCATACAATTCAGTTAATTGTAAAGATCGTAGGTACGTCTTGTTGGTAATAAAGCTATTATGATAAATACAGGAACTGCTTAAGTTAAAGCTTTTAAATCTAACGGAGCACTACTTGGTACTTATTATTTTGAGGTAAAAAGATAGTTTGAAGTACTAGAAAGTAAAGAAAGCGAGCTTTGCCTCACTTTCTTTACTTTTTTATTCTTTTGAGTTAATTGGTATTGTTATTTCTAGCTCTGGAATGTATTGAATCTTCGGGTCTCCGTTTTCATCCAGTTGGTATGATCCCTCATTGTCATAAAGATGAATATACGGTTTGATTGTAATGGCTTTTGGTAAGGTTTTAAATGGATGTACCCGTAGATCCATGATGAAATCGCTAGTTCCTTTATTCGTCTCACGTCTACCATTGCCATGAATTAGCTTTAGTTCACGCCCTTGTTCATCATAAACTTCGATACTTATTCCTTCCCGGAAATCTACAGAAGTTGATTTATCAAGCAAGGCTATTCTTGTTGTAATACTAGTTGTTATGGGAGTTAGTGTAATTTGTTCAATAGTAAGCTGATTATTTTTGTATTTTCTACTTATATTAGGTTGTAGCTTTACATAGTTACCAATATCACTCACTTGAATATCCATTTTAAAAGGTTCAGAAACGCCATTTATTGTAATTGATAATGTCAAATTAAATTCCTTCGGGAAAGGATTTCCACCTTGATTTTTCAAATCTGCAAATTCAAATATTGCGGAATTATTATCCTTACTTGGTTGTCCAAAAACACCACTAAAATTGGTGTGATTCAGTGGTTCACCATTTAGTAAAAATTCAATATTACTTATTTGATCTGATAAACTTTCTTTTGTATTTTCACCTTCTTTATGATGGCGTTCAATCCCAATTGCAACACGTGTACCGTCATATACTACTTCTGTTACATTTAATGTAAAGCCTTCATGCGTAACGCTCGTATTCAATTTTGTTGAGAGTCCCTTTTCATCTGCGGCGTGTAGACCAAGATCCCTTGTAAATTTAAAAACAGATGATAATAAAGGCACTTCTTTCATCGTCGCAGCCATCGTTGGCGAAATTAAACCCGTAACAATAATCAAACTAAAAATTATTGCTACAGCTGCTGTAACTCCTAAATATTTCTTTACGTGAGATGGCTTTTCTTTACTTAATTTTTTTAATATACGCTTTTCCCATTTCTTTTTCTCGAAGTTTGTAAGGTTTTGTGCTTCATACTGTTCCAAATCAATATTCATATCATTTAAATCTTTATAAATAGACATATTCTCACTCCTCACACTTCATTTTTTTGAACTAAAAAACTTTTAAGCTTTTTACGTCCTCTGGAAAGCTTGTTATAAACCCAAGACTCTTTCGCATCAAAGTCCTTTGCTATTTCACTTGAAGGGATTCCTTCTAAATAGTATTTTTCAAAGATTTTCCGTTCACTAGCTGACAATTGCTCAAGGAGTTCCTCTACGCAGTTTTCTTCTGATGGTTGTTTTGCCTTTACCATGGATTCAGCAATTTCTGAAACTGAAAATTGCTGATTTTGTATGGTAATTTGTCTTCTTTGATAATCAATTGCTTTATACTTTGCAATAGCTGCAATCCATTGTTTGAATGAATTTTTCTTAGGATCAAAGGAATAAATATTATTCCATATCGATAATAAAACATCATCAAGGCATTCTTCATAATCTTGCTGCTGGTAATTTAAATGACGTTTAATGATCGCTGTAAGTAAACCACCATAATGATTAATAATAAAAGGAATTGCTTTTTCATTTTTTTTCTGTATGTGTTGTACAACATTGTTCTCTGTAATTTTCAATTGTTCACCCCGCTCAATAAATATTGGTACCTACTATGTAATACGAAATGAATACGATAAATCTATCACAAAAGAAAAAAAGAATAACAAAAATGTTAATCTTTTAAAAATTTCCTTTATATAGTTTGAAAACCTACATTCCTTCACAACCTTATCTATACTCTAACATAAAAATCCAATTTTCTTTAAAGGTTCTGTTCAACAATATGGCCCGATTGTTGAAGTTGAATTTTTCACTATTTATTTAGTGTGCTGTTTTAGCGTAATCGATCAGGCATCATAAAATCTAGGAAATCGACAATACCATTCCATACCATCAGCTCTTCTCTATCTTGGTCAACTAAAACTCTTCTGATGCTCCCTTCTTTACCTTCCAAAATTTTACTTGTCCAGTGAGGATCTATGATAAGAGAACGTCCTACTGCCACTAATTCAACATTTGTTAATGTATTTTCTGCATCTTCTTTCGTTCGTAAATCACCAACCCCGACCATTCTATTTCTTGTAATCCGGAACTGGATTTTTCCCTGTCAATGGAGCCAATCGTTCAACATTCTCCCATAATGAAGGACTATTAAAATCTGAACTATTTTATCATCAAAAATTTGAAAGTATGGAACATTTCATTTCAGAATTGGAGAGGTACATTTACTATTTACAATAATAAACGAGTTAAAAAAATTAAAAGGAATGAGCCCTGTCCAATACAGAGTCCATTCCTCAGTAACTGCTTAAAATATGTGTCTAACTTTTTGGGTTCACTTCATTTGAAGTTCCTTATAAATTCGTTATCTTACAGGTTCTATAGATGAGATCCTCCACTAGCATCGAGCAATTGACCAGTTACCCAACGGCTGTCTGAGGAAGCAAGAAAGGCGGCAATATCTGCCACATCCTCGGGTTCTCCCCATCTGTTGAAGATTGAAAGACCAGCCGCATATTTTTGTCCATCAAGGTTTTCCAAAGTCTCAGCATTCATCTCTGTATTAATAATTCCAGGCTGGATGGCGTTTACCGTAATATTACGGCTCCCTAGTTGTTTGGCTAGAAGACGCGTAAATGTGTCGATAGCACCTTTGGACATACTGTACGTGAAGACACTTGGCGAAGCTGCACGTGTCACAAAAGATGAAATATTAATAATACGTCCTCCATCTTTTAAACGTGGTAAAGCTTGCTGAGTAACAAAAAGTGGTGCTTTAACATTAATCTTCATTATTTCGTCAAATGATTCTTCCGTCGTCTCTTCTAAACTGATAATTTGACCAATTCCAGCATTGTTGACAAGAATATCGAATCCGCCACCGCCCATATATTCCCGAATAGTATCATCCAAAGTAGTAAATAAATCTTGAATACCATCTAGAGTACTAAGGTCAGCACAAATCGCGCAAGCATTTCCTCCACTTTGTTCGATTTGGTGAACAACTGCTTCTGCCTCATTACGTCTTTTCCCGTAATGAACGATGACAAAGGCTCCCTCTTGTGCAAGACGCAATGCAATACTGCGGCCAATTCCTCGACTTGATCCTGTAACTAAAGCGATTTTGCCTGTTAACTTACTCATGCTTCCATCTCCTTGTTCAAACATAGTTATATTACATAGAGAATTATATCAAGGAACATTATTTGAAATGTTGCTCTTCTATTCGGTTTCAAGGGGGTGTTTCGTCGCAACTTTATTTCAATTCTACA
Organism: Lysinibacillus cavernae; assembly: GCF_009724685.1. Lineage (GTDB taxonomy): Bacteria > Bacillota > Bacilli > Bacillales_A > Planococcaceae > Lysinibacillus > Lysinibacillus cavernae. The sequence continues at coordinate 11,042 of NZ_WMEF01000016.1, read as the reverse complement.
GGGTAACCTTTCATCTAAGAATGTTATTCAACAATATGGCCCTTTCATGAAGAAAAGGCACAATTCTTGTTACAGAATAGCGCCTCATTGCTGTAAAGAATAATTGTTTATTTTAACGGTAATCGTAATCAAATGTTAATCAGTTTTATTTTGTTTTTTTGATTTAATAATAATAAAAGAGGGTCTACGCTTCTCATTTATTAAATTTGGCATTTGCTCCAGCCCAGTCGAAATTGACTGTGGTTCAATGATTTTATCTAGTACAAGTCCACCTTCAATTAGCGTGTTTATTAAAGTAGAAATGGTTCTGTGATACACAACTACTCCATCAACAACCCAATCGTGTTCTCTTTCGCCTTCTTCTTGGTAATTATCTAATGCCCAGTATAGTTTGTTGCCTTCCTCATTCTTAATCCAATGATTACTTCCTTTTCGGGCAGTCGCTATTGGGTGTTCAGTTGAAAAAATAAATTCCCCATTATTTTTTAATAGTCCATTAATTTTTCGAATCAGCGTTCGGTAATCTTCAACATAATGTATAGATAGAGAACTTATAATTAGATCAAATTTTTGATTGGCTAAATTCAAGTCCTCCATCGGTAAACATATAAACTCTATATTGTTATCTTTGTTAATCTTATTTGCCCGCTCAATCATATTATTAGAGATGTCTACACCAATCACTTTTTCTGCTCCGTTTTCTACACAATACTTTGAAAAGTGACCATCGCCACAGCCTAGGTCTAATACCGATTTTCCCTTTAAATTCGAAATCATTGATTTAATTGCTGGTTGCTCTATAAAATCATTATAGGTTATTCCACTTTCACGTAAGGTTATGTAATCCTTAAAAAAAGTTGAATTATCGTAAATATTTTGTTTCATTTTTTTACTCCCCCGTACAGTTTGATTTTTGACAAAAATCACGTCATATTTCTATTATCTTTACAAAAGTTTATTCCATTAAATGGCCCGTTTGTGGAATAACAAATTGAGATTTTAATTATTGGCTAGAATATAAAAGAAAATCACAAAGCTATAAAACTTTAAAGAATCTATTCATAAACACTAAAAACCCTCTGGCCAAAATTTTTTGACAAGAGGGTTTTTTATCAGTCTTTTTTACGTATTATCAATCTTTTTTTAAGTCTACATAACAACAATTTTCTTCAAATATTAACCTTACTCAACAGTCACTGATTTAGCCAAGTTACGGGGTTTATCCACGTCACAGCGGCGGTGAAGTGCTGCATAGTAGCTAATTAATTGTAATGGTACTACAGATACAAGTGGTGTTAGTAATTCGTGAACATGTGGAATGACTAGACGGTCACCCTCTTCATCAATACCAGCCATCGCAATGATACATGGGTATGCGCCACGGGCAGCTACCTCTTTCACATTACCACGGATGTTTAACGCTACTGATGCTTGTGTCACAAGAGCAAACACTGGAGTGCCTTCTTCGATTAAGGCAATTGTTCCGTGTTTAAGTTCACCACCAGCAAAACCTTCTGCTTGGATGTAAGAGATTTCTTTTAGTTTTAAGGCACCTTCAAGGCTGACATAGAAATCCATGTTACGGCCGATAAAGAATGCGTTACGTGCGATTTTTAAGTAGTCTTCTGCAATGTCTTCTAATACATCTTTTGAATCAATAATCGTTTGGATACCGTTAGCGGCAATCGCAAGCTCTTGTTTTAAATCAAATTCTAAACCTTCGCCATTTGCCTTTGCTGTTACATAGGCTGCTAATGCAAGTACAGCCACTTGTGCAACGTAGGCTTTTGTAGAAGCTACTGCAATTTCTGGACCTGCATGTAGTAACAATGTATGATCCGCTTCACGCGATAGTGTAGAGCCAGGTACGTTTGTAATCGTTAACGTTGGATAGCCAAGCTCTTTAATTTTCACAAGGACTTGACGGCTATCTGCTGTTTCACCTGATTGTGTAATGAAGATAAATAAAGGTTTTTCTGAAAGCAATGGCATGTTGTAGCCGAATTCACTAGAAATATGAACTTCTACTGGAATACCCGCCATTTTTTCGAAATATTGTTTACCAATAAGACCTGCATGATAGCTTGTGCCTGCCGCAATAATATACAGACGATCAGCTGCTCGTAATGCTTCTAAAATTTCAGCATCAATTGTTAAATCACCATTATCGCCTTCATACGCTTGAATAATTTTGCGAATAACTGTAGGCTGCTCATCCATTTCTTTTAACATATAGTGAGGATATGTCCCTTTTTCAATATCACTCATATCAAGCTCAGCTGTATATGGTGCACGCTCTACTACAGAACCATCTAATTTTGTAATTTCAACACTCGCCTTGTGTACAATAACTACCTCTTTGTCGTGAAGCTCCACGTATTGATCTGTTACTTGTAGCATAGCCATTGCATCTGAAGCAACAACATTGAAACCTTCTCCAATACCAACTAGTAGTGGTGATTTATTTTTTGCTACAAAGATTGTATCTGCCGCTTCCGCATCTAATAGTGCAAGTGCATATGAACCATGTAATAGAGACAAAGTCTTACGGAAAGCGTCTGCTGTAGGAAGTCCTTCTTTCACGAATAACTCTACTAATTGCACGATAACCTCTGTATCTGTATCAGATTTCATTGGAATGCCTTTTAAATATGTTTTTTGTAATAAATGATAGTTTTCAATAACCCCATTATGCACAAGTGTAAAGCGTCCTGATGCACTTTGATGTGGGTGAGCATTTAAACGATTTGGCACACCATGTGTCGCCCAACGTGTATGACCAATCCCGATTTTCGCTGCAATTTCTTCGTCCACTGCTTCACGTAAATCTGCAATACGTCCTTTTTCTTTAAAAACAGTTACGCCTTCTTCATTACGTACAGCAATACCCGCTGAGTCATAACCACGGTATTCTAGTTTCTCTAAACCTTTTAATAAGATTTCCTTTGCATCTGATTCACCAATATATCCTACAATTCCACACATAATTTCTCGTCCTCCGATATTGTCAATTTAATGCAATGACAAACTAGACCTCATCCTATCGAGTTTTTTTGAATATACAAGTTATGTTTTATTTTTTAAAAAATAAAACATGCCCATACATGCAAGCAAACCACTCATTCAGCTATCTGAACGGAGATTTTTCGATATGTGAAGGTCTTTTATTGTCTATTGCTTTTCCTATACCTTCTCCATTTTCTGTACATTCAATCACTCAAATGCTTTCAAAATGAAAAATGACAATCGGGTATGTCGATTGGGAGGCATCCGCCGAATTTTCGATAAACCTCCACCTCGTCTGCTGAAGATTCTTTCGTCCGATTTCTTCAGCTCAGGCGCTATAATTGTTTTCCGATTTTGCGCTTTCTTCCCTCCTTATGCGCTCGTTAAAGGATAAGGTCGGACCTCATCTTCAACTTCTCCATCATACTCAATCATATGCTATACGTCAAATTTTCGTTATAAAAAACACCTAATTATCCTGCTTTTTCGTGACAAATATGTAGACAAACAAATGATAGCTATGCTATTTAGGGTAAAGAAGGTCAAAAGGACAGATGTTTACGATAGCATAGGTACTATCTTCAGCATTGAGCTTGAACACATAACAATGCTTTAATTGCGTTAATCAAAAGCTAGAAAACAGGCACAAGCAACTGACTGCTTGTGCCCATCTATTATTTACTGTCTAATAATTTTACTATTTCTCTATTAAAGGCTGGGAGATCATCTGGCGTTCTACTTGTTACGAGCTGCTTTTGACAGACGAATACTTCCTCATCATGGAATATTGCTCCTGCATTTTCTAAATCCACCTGTATGGATTTATAGCCTGTAGCATCACGACCATTCAATGTCTTAGCAGTAATTAGAAGTTGCGGTCCATGACAGATGGCAAAGGTAGGCTTCATATCATCCATAAAGGACTTTACAAATGCCACTACACGATCATCAGCGCGTAATATATCTGGAGAAAACCCACCTGGAATAAATAGTGTATCGAATTCAGAGGCTTTTACTTCATCAATCCCTTTATCAATTTTCACTGTCGCTCCATGCTTCCCCTTTACCTCCTTATCTGCTTTTGTATCAATCGTTACTAGCCGATGTCCAGCCGCTTCTAAAGCTTCTTTAGGACTTGTAAATTCAATGTCCTCGAACATATCCGTCATAACTGTAGCAATTTTAGCCATATCAATAAAACACTCCTTGTTATTGTGACTCTTTATTACTGTTCCCCAGCTCGCTTATTTGAAACATTCTTTTCATACAAAAAAACTCGACCTCCTTTAACGGAAATCGAGTTTTTATATTTGTTATTCTGCTAAGCCCATTTCTGCACGTACAACGTCCGCAATACGCTCAACAAAACGCTCACATTCTGTTTCTGTAGCAGCTTCAACCATTACACGTACAAGTGGTTCTGTACCTGAAGGACGCACTAAAACGCGACCATTTCCTGCCATTTCCGCTTCTACCTCTGCAATCATAGCAGCCACCTTTGTATTGTCAGTCACCGCATGCTTATCAGTTACACGAACGTTCACAAGGCGCTGAGGGAAGATTTTCATTTCAGCAGCAAGTTCCGAAAGCTTTTTACCTGTCGCTTTCATAATGTTAACAAGCTGAATTCCTGTTAGTAACCCATCACCTGTTGTATTAAAATCTAGAAAAACGATATGCCCTGATTGCTCGCCACCTAAATTATAATCTTTGGCACGCATTTCTTCTACAACATAACGATCACCTACAGCAGTTTGTACACTTTGCATACCGTTGTCAGCTACAGCTTTATAGAAGCCCATATTACTCATAACTGTTGATACTATCGTTTGCTTTTTCAAACGTCCTACCGCATTTAAATGCTTACCAATGATAAACATAATTTGGTCGCCATCAACTACTTTACCGTTTTCATCTACAGCAATTAAACGGTCACCATCTCCATCAAATGCTAAACCAACATCTGCACCCTTTTCAGTAACAAATTTAGCTAGTCCCTCTGGATGTGTGGAACCTACACCAGCATTAATGTTTAAGCCCGTTGGAGAAGCTCCCATTGTAGAAATGTCCGCTTCTAGATCAGCAAAGAGATGTGTAGCCAACGATGACGTAGCACCATGTGCACAGTCTAGACCTACATGGATACCATCAAATTCTTCATCCACTGTTTGCTTTAAGTATTGAATATATTTTTGACCACCTTCGAAATAGTCACTTACAGATCCTAAATCTGCTCCAATTGGACGTGGTAATGTATCTTCTTGAACATCAAGTAACGCTTCAATTTCCGCTTCTTGTGCATCTGTCAGCTTAAAGCCATCGGGACCAAAAAATTTAATGCCATTATCAGCAACTGGGTTATGTGAAGCTGAAATCATGACGCCTGCATCTGCACTCATAATTCGAGTAAGGTATGCAACACCTGGTGTTGAAATAATACCAAGACGCATTACTTCTACCCCAATTGATAAAAGACCAGCAACAAGTGCACCTTCAAGCATTTCACCTGAAATACGTGTGTCACGACCAATTAAAACCTTTGGACGGTCAGTTGCATCCTTTGTTAAAACATAGCCACCTATACGACCAAGTTTAAATGCAAATTCCGGTGTTAATTCACTATTCGCGACGCCACGGACGCCATCTGTTCCAAAATATTTACCCATTCTACTTATTCTCTCCTTCAATGCAAGACCTTGCCTAATGAATCTCTATCAATCATTAGACACTTGTCCGCTTACTTTTGGAAAAGTCTGTTTTTATTCATTCATTGGTAATTATTAATCCTCTCAGCCAGTTTGTTAGGTGAATACTGTCCTAACTATTCACCACAACAAACCTTGATTGGATTTTTGATTTAGAATCAAAATAAAATTATAGTCAGATATTGTTTAAGAATCAATATCTTCCGTTACCTCAGTTGATGTATTTTTATCAGTAGTTGTACTATCATCAGTTACATCCGGTTCCTCAGTTGGCGGTGGTGTTTCCTCTGTAGAAGCTGGTGTTTTCGGTTGTTCTTCTTGCTCCACCTTTGTAATATCTGCCTCCACTTTAATTTTCTTGTCAGATATTTTTGTCACACCATCTGGTAATTTTACATCAAATTCATACGTTTTGGACTCAGTAATTTTTGACAGGTCAACTGTTATTGGAATTTCTGTTAAACTGTCAAGAATTGACTTTCTACCATACACTCTAATCATTCTCGGCGTATATGTTAACGAGTTGATCGTAATGTCTTCCGCTGCTTGCCCAGTTTCCTTGAGGACAACTGGAAGCTCCCGACTATACTCCGCAATATCTACTTGAACCTTCACAGTTTCAGGTTCAATAGTCACATCTAATTTATTTAAATCTCGGTCTAATACTTTTACTGCCGCTTCCTGCGAGAATGATTGCTTCAAGCCTTGCTCACCCGAAACAGTTGCTTTTACATAGCTAATGCTTTCAATAGCACTTTTTGCACCTGTCACGTAAACAGTACGTGGATTGGCTGTCATATCTTTTAAAATATAACCTTCCTCGATCAAACGATTGTTCATCTCAGGGTCTACACGGAACTCTTGCGTGACCTTTTCCTCAATATTTACATGAACGGTAGCAGGGTCTAATGTAACCTTTAACTTATCAGAAATATTTTCGTATTGCAGCTCTACATCATGCTCTCCGATCAATAAATTACTTAAATCAACAAATACAGAGAAATCTTTTGATGCCCTTGTTTTTATGACTACAGGCATTGGCCCTTTTATCTTCACATCTACCGTTTCAGGTAAGCCTGTTACAATAAGATTCTCATTGTCGTAATATACATCTACTGGAACATCACGAATAATATCCGTTTGTTCGGTCGTTGTTGTTGTATTGATCGGAGATAATTCGGTACGAACTGAGAAAAAAAGCAAAAATGCTAAAAATAGCGCGATGATTCTTAATACCCAAGGGCTATCCATCATTTTATCCATTCTTTTTCCCCCTCCAAGTCAACTTAGAGGTTGCATTTGATTCTTGTGCTGATCCGAACCACATTTTTCGTAGCAGTGTTTCGAACTCCTCTAGAGAAAGATTACGATGGAGATTACCATTTAACGTAATACTAATTGCACCTGTCTCTTCTGATACAACAATTGTAATAGCATCCGTAACTTCACTTAAGCCAAGCGCAGCACGGTGGCGTGTCCCTAGCTCTTTTGAAATAAACGGACTTTCAGAGAGGGGTAGATAACAAGCTGCTGCAGTAACCTTATCCTTTTGCATAATAACCGCTCCATCATGTAGCGGCGTATTTGGTATAAAGATATTAATCAGAAGTTCCGATGAAATTTCAGCATTTAGTCCTATACCTGTTTCAATATATTCATTAAGACCAGTTTCTTTTTCAATAGAAATTAACGCACCTATTCGACGTTTGGCCATATAACTAACAGATTTCTTCATAGCCTCAATGAGCCTTGTTTGCTCTTCTTCTTCTTGACTAGTTGAACGTTGGAATAGCTTTCCTCGTCCAATTTGTTCTAAACCACGTCTGATTTCAGGTTGGAATATGATAATAATTGCTAAGAAACCAAACTCAATGACCTGCTGTAACATCCAGCCTAGTGTTTGTAACCCTAAAAGGTCTGTTGCAATTCGTGCAATAATAATGACGAAAATTCCCTTAAGTAATTGGACAGCCTTCGTACCTTTAATGAGGGTTAAGACTTTATAAACAACGTACCAAACGAGCAGTACATCAATGAAGTTAATAACAATATTCACAGGTGTTAAATCCGTGAAATGTTCGATAATTTGCACGTGGCATCCCCCACTTTTCATTGCGAATCCATACACATTCAAGTATATCACATTCTTAACAAATGTAACTTTTTTCAAATAAAAAGTCTACTCAGAAGAGTAGACCTTTCAGCCTCTCACGTGCACTATTGTTTAGGACGTATAGAGTGTTATTTAGTTTCTTCTTTTTCCTCGAATGTCATAGCTGTTTTTACTGAGTTTTTAATCGTATACCATAACCATTCAAATACTTCGTCAATTTCCTCAATTCTTCCTGAAACTATCGCCGAAGATGCCATATATTTCCCATTGATCACTGTGACGTTACCATCAACTTCACCTTCAACAATCAAATCGCCATTTTTCACAACAATATCGCCCTTCACCAATTCTCCTTCAGGTACAATAACTGTTTGACCATCAACAACTAAGTTAGGTTGTTTGGTCACAGAGAAATGCTGGTCATCCATAAAGCTACCTAGTAATGTAGCACTCATGAATAAGCAAAATACTGCTGCTGCCACAAAGAACGGATGCCGGCGTATCCATTTTTGTATACCTACTCGACTTTTTGGTTTTGGTAAACGAGCCATCACTGCTGCTTCAAAATCCGGAGGCGCTGTAATATGGGAAGCACTCTTCACAAAGGCGATTGTTTCACTCAATTCTTGCATCAACTGTTTACAATCATTACATGTATGCAAGTGTTGTTTCAACTCTTGCTCATGCTCACGACTAATGTCACCGTCTAAATAATCATGCATATAGTCAATAATATGCTCTGGACAAGTATTCATGACGCTCCCCCTCCTACAGATTGTTTAATTGCTTACGTAATGCCTCACGTCCGCGGTGAATCCTCGTTTTCACCGTTCCAAGCGGCATATCTAAAATCTCGCTAATCTCTTGCAACGATAACTCTTCTATATATTTCAATACGATAACTGAACGATATTTATCCGGCAAACGTCCAATTTCATATTGAATGCGATCTTGCAGCTCCATTTGCTCTAGCTGCTCCTCTGGTAACTGGTCGTCTGCTGCAATTTGTGAATACATATCAAGCCCTTCTGTACCAGCTACTTCTGCATCCAAATAATAATCTGGCTTCTTTTTTCGAATACGGTCTATGCAGAGGTTTGTCGCTATGCGATAAAGCCACGTCGAAAACTTCCTTTTCTGATCAAAAGTATGCAAATTCATATAAGCACGCACAAAAGCTTCTTGAGCAATATCTTCAGACTCTTGTTTGTTGCTTAACATTCGATAGCATACTTGGTACAGTTTGTGCTGATAGAGACTCACAATATCGGCAAATGCGTTTTGATCGCCTTTAAGCACTTGTTTTATTCTCTTATTTACTAACGCATCCATTGTGTTGACTTCTCCACCTTTACAACTGTCTTATACTATACGACCCACTGATAAGAAAAGTTTCGTTTTATTTCAATTATAGCAAAAGATTTTTATGCAATGTGGCAACAGGCAATTTTTTGTAAAATTTTCTTTAAACTAGTGTTTCTCCGAATAAAGAACCCATTAATGCAACAGCCACATTTGCTGTTGTATTCTTTTCATCTAAAATTGGATTTACTTCTACAAACTCTGCTGAAGTTAACATGCCTGATTCTTGTAACATTTCCATTGCTAAATGACTTTCACGATACGTAATTCCTCCTGGAACAGGTGTACCAACCCCTGGCGTATAAAGAGGATCTAGTCCATCTAAATCAAGTGATAAATGTAAACCATCAACATTACGCTCTTTTAAATATGCAAGTGCATCTTCCATTACACGCGTCATACCAAGTCGATCAATCTCATGCATTGTATATACTTTAATCCCTTGTTGACGAATTAGTTCACGCTCACCAGGATCCACTGAACGAGCTCCGATAATAATAACGTTCTCTGGCTTAATTTTAGGTGCATAGGTACGAATTTGTACTAAACGCTCATGACCTAGTCCAATACTAACTGCTAATGGCATTCCGTGAATATTACCAGATGGTGTAGTTTCTGGTGTATTTAAATCCGCATGTGCATCATACCAAATAACACCTAGATTTTTATAATGCTCACCTAACCCTGCTAGTGTCCCAATAGCAATACTATGATCCCCACCAAAAACAAGTGGAAATTTTTTTTGCTCTACTGCTTCATGCACGCTATTGGCTAAAGTAGTGCTAACTTCTACAACTTCCTCTAAATTCAGTAACTTTTCATCAACAGCTGCGTCTGCGTACTTTTGACTAACACGAATATCTCCTTGATCTTGGACCTCATGTCCAATAGCTTCTAAGCGTTCAACAACGCCTGCATAGCGAATAGCACTTGGTCCCATATCTACGCCTCGACGTGTTTGTCCATAATCTGTTGGTACTCCAATAATAGAAATATTAAGTTTATTCATGTTTTTATACCCCCTAAAAGTTATAAGATTATTGTAAAGCCTACATACCACTTGGCTCAACTCAACAAAATTGTGCATATTTATTCATTTTTTAAAATCATAAAAAAATCTCCTACTGTTTTCAGCAAGAGATTAGTTATCTGTAATTAATATAACACTTTTGAATAGGTTTTATTCTTAAAAAGTGAGCCATGAAGGACTCGAACCTTCGACCCTCTGATTAAAAGTCAGATGCTCTACCAACTGAGCTAATGGCTCATAAAAGAAAAAATGGCTGGGGTACTAGGATTCGAACCTAGGCATGACGGAATCAAAATCCGTTGCCTTACCGCTTGGCTATACCCCAATCATTTATAAAACTGGTGGAGGGGGACGGATTCGAACCGCCGAACCCTAAGGAGCGGATTTACAGTCCGCCGCGTTTAGCCACTTCGCTACCCCTCCGGAATAACACAATAATGGTGGAGGATGACGGGCTCGAACCGCCGACCCTCTGCTTGTAAGGCAGATGCTCTCCCAGCTGAGCTAATCCTCCATAGAAACAAGTGTTATGACATAGTATATTTTCTTTTATAAAGCTAATGCATTATTACACGCATTAAAAATGGTGACCCCTACGGGATTCGAACCCGTGTTACCGCCGTGAAAGGGCGGTGTCTTAACCACTTGACCAAGGGGCCAATATTACGTCTCAAACAAGACAAGATTTATAATAACATCATTTCTTAATGATTGCAATACTTTTTTGTAAATATTTTATGTATAACATCATCTTAAAAATGGGCAAAAAAATGGCTCCGAAGGCAGGACTCGAACCTGCGACAACCTGATTAACAGTCAGGTGCTA
>NZ_WMEF01000015.1 GCF_009724685.1 Lysinibacillus cavernae | reverse complement strand
TTCTATCCATCACCTTGTTGCGTACCCTCCACTTTCTTCTCTCTATCCATCACTTCGCGCGATCTATCCACCACTTTCTTCTCTCTATCCGTCACTTTACGCATTCTATCCACCGCTTTCTCTGTTCTATCCATCACCTTGTTGCGTAGCCTCCACTTTGCGCGGTCTATCCACCACTTTCTTCTCTCTATCCGCCACTTCGCGCGTTCTATCCACCACTTTCTTCTCTCTATCCGTCACTTTGCGCATTCTATCCACCGATTTTTCTACTCTATCCATCACCTTGTTGCGTACCCACCGCTTTCTCTGTTCTATCCATCACCTTGTTGCGTAGCCTCCACTTTCTCCTCTCTATCCATCACTTTGCGCGGTCTATCCACCACTTTCTTCTCTCTATCCGCCACTTCGCGCGTTCTATCCACCACTTTCTTCTCTCTATCCGTCACTTTGCGCATTCTATCCACCGATTTTTCTACTCTATCCATCACCTTGTTGCGTACCCTCCAATTTCTCCTCTCTATCCACCACTTTGCGCGGTCTATCCACCATCACTATGTAAGCTACAATTCAAACCTTTTGAATTGTAGCTAAATTCCCTAATCCATAATCCAATACTTCCTATGTCTTTTTTCACCTTCCACTTTCAATGGTAGTTGCTGCAACAACTTGTACGCTCGGTTTGGGGATTCAATGGCAAAGAATTCGCGGAAGCTTCGATTTGTTAGCTGTGGTCCAACTAGTATTCGGTAGTCCTCCAATGTTCGATTCAAAGCATTGTAATCTACCAATCCACAGCGTGGACAAGTCCATTTTTTATAGTGATACATTAAGGGTTGCCCATTTGCACAATGTGGACATACTACACCTTTCATCATTTCCTTGAGTGGCACCGTCACCTCTTTTTTTAATCTTGTGTGCATTGACAATAAACGTTTCGCAAATGGTAAGAGATTTTCCGTCTCTATGGGTTGATAAATCTCTGTCCATCTTTGAATAGAAGCACGCAACCCTGTCACATGAAATATAGGCTGTCCCTCAAATCCCTTCGTTAAAATTCCATTTCTCGTTGCCAGTACTACCGCATGCACAATTGGTAAATGAAAACGTTCACGTTGTAATACCCTTTTCATCCAGGCCACATGCCGCTCCAGTTGAAGAAATGGATCAGTCATGCCTTCGACCGTGCCATCCATGGTCGTGCGTGTCAACTGAGCGAATGAGGCATCGTATGAGAGAATCCCTGTTATATTTTTGATTTCTAGGATGAGTAAAAAGTGGGGACAAAGAAAGATGGTGTCCATTTGATGAGTGGAACCGAAGTCATTCATTGTTTGAAAATCATGAAGAAAATAATGTGGGGATGGTAAGTCTAGCTCTAGCCATTCTGCATTGACACGTTGCTCACCAGCTAGCCCTGCTTTGACACGCCTTAAACGGTCACAAACGTGCATGTATTCATTGTGCGTCGAAGGCAATCTTCGCAACATTGCCTCCAGTATTTTCTGCGAATCTAATAGTTGCCGCGCTAATAGAATCATCTGTTCACCTCCTGCCATGATTATATAAAAAAAGAACCTCAACAAATGAGGTTCTCAAAAACTTGAAATATAGATTTCTAAAAATAAATCTTTCCCTATTTTCATTAGAACAAAAGTCTTTTATTTCGTGCATCAACTAGTATTTGCTATCATTTTTCTACACATTCCTCCGCAATAAATACAAGAAGTACGGGGCTCCGTAAAAAGAATTAGTAACGTGGGCCAACGAGCTGTTTCGCCACATGTGGACCCTCACTTTCTTTTTACTTCTTTCCATGCTATTATATTCAAAGCTTATAATGATAATCATTATCACTAGAATTAGTCTAGTTATCTGATAAGATTTTGTCTTTTACTTTTTACTATTTATTAAGGATGTGGTAATAAAAATGCAACATGTATATGATGTGACAATTATTGGCGGAGGCCCTGCTGGGTTATATAGTGCCTTTTATAGTGGTTTACGTGGGTTAAAAACAAAATTAATAGAGAGTCAATCCCAACTTGGTGGAAAAGTATTACTTTATCCTGAAAAGCTAATTTGGGATATTGGGGGACATCCTCCCATTTTAGGTCAACAATTTGTCAAACAATTAATCGAGCAAGCAAAAACATTTGATCCTACAATTTTGACAGATACAAAAGTAGATTTAATTGAACGTCAGGACGACATTTTTATTATACATACGGCGACTGGTGACAAGCATTATACTAAAACGGTACTACTAGCTGTCGGTGGTGGTATCATTAATCCTCAAAAGCTAAAACTTGAAGGTGCTGAAAAATATGAAATGTCAAATTTACATTATACTGTTCAGTCTTATAAACGTTTTGTAGATAAAGACATTATGATTTCAGGTGGTGGCAATGCGGCCATTGATTGGGCTGTTGAACTGAGCCCTATAGCCAAAAGAGTCACAGTTGTTTATCGCAAAGAGAATTTATCAGCACATGAAGCTACGGTGCAGGAAGCACTTGATGCGGGCGTGCATATAGAATGCAATACAACGATTACAAAGCTTTCTGCCAATGCTGATAAAACCGCTATTCAATTAGTAACTTGTGAAAATACAAAAACCAAGCAAAGTTATACTCGTCAAATCGATGAGGTAATTGTCAGTCATGGCTATAACCGTGAGGCATCCCTGACATTTGATGAAGCGATTGCCATTCCTAAAAAGGATGATTATTATTTTGAAGGAAAAGCAACAGGTGAAACGACACAGCCCGGTATTTTTGCTGCTGGCGATATTTTATCGTTTGAAGGAAAAATCAATCTGCTTCTTGGGACATTCCAAGATGCAGCCAATGCAGTCAATTCAATTAAAACTTATTTAGAACCAACAGCCTATCGTCAAGGCATGGTCTCCTCTCATAATGAGCTATTTAAAGAGAAAAACCGTTCCATTATCGAAAAGCAACTTGTCCAAGTAAAGTAAACCCTAATATGAACCCTCTTAAGCTAGTTCGCTTAAGAGGGTTTCTATCTTTTATCTAAATAAACTTAGTAATGCTCCCATCTGCCTTAACATATTTACTCCATTAGTAATCGTCCCAGCATGCCCCATAATCGTATTTAAATGATCTGGTAAATTTCCTAATCTAGAACCTTGCATTTGCTGATTGGGAGAATAGTAAGGTTGCTGCACCATTCTACCTCGAAAAGGAGGGCCAAAATATTGTCTATTGCTCGGCGGATATGGACCCCTTCTAGAATTCGGCTGAAAATATGGCATTTATACACCCCCTATCTGAAAGCTTCTAAATAGTATATGTGCGAAATTTATTGGTGAATTAGACTTTTGAAGAAGTGGTTAAAAATAATATATTTTCATCCCCTCTCCAAAAATACGGAAATCTAGTGATTCAAGTTGTTTGACGGAACCATACTAGTTTTCTTGTCATACTATAAGAAAAAAGAAGGTGGTACTTATTCAAGGCTCTAATTATCTTGCTTTTTTAGCTAAATTTGGTGTTGGTGGCGCACATCCTGGGGGCATTAATCTATCAAAAGTTCTATTTAAAACAGAGAAAATCCAGCAAGCCTCACATATTCTAGATGTTGGGTGTGGTACAGGGCAAACGGCTGCTTATTTGGCTACATACTATCAAGCAAACGTTACTGGCTTAGATATTCAGCCCATCATGATTGAAAAAGCTCGGCAACGAATGGAAAAAGCACGTTTACCTGTCACCCTTCTACTAGGCTCTATTGAACAAACCTCGTTAACTAAAGAGTCCTTTGATTTCATTCTTACCGAATCGGTTCTTGCTTTTGTAGATCAACAACGTGCTTTGCAAGAGATTTATCGTTTATTGAAGAAAGGCGGTCGCTTCATCGCCATTGAATTTACCATTTCTACGTTGCTTCCCGCTCAACTAGCAGACGACATCCTACAATTTTACGGATTTGAGTCTCTCCTTATGAAAAAAGATTGGGTACGTTTATTGCAACAGGCTGGGTTTCATGATATTCGCATACAAAAAAACAAATCCATCTCATCCAAACCTGAATTCCATCTTTCCACAGCTATTGAATCTGAGTTATATGATGTAATGGATCAGCACATTGCCATGAACGAAAAATACGAAAAATTTTTAGACTATCGCATCTATACCTGCACAAAATAATCGTGCCAGCACCCATAGCGTTGCTGGTTTTTTGTGTTGTCCAACTTCTATATGACACCTGTCATAAACATTCTTTGACTGGTGTGAATTGGTTTTCTCCCTTAAATTTCTTATCCTTAATGTAAGAAAACAATGAAAGAGTGATGAAATAGATGCAAACGCAACAAAGATTCCCCTTTATCGATATGTTAAGAGGCTTTGCTGTCTTAGGAACACTTGGCACGAATATTTGGATTTTTGCTTATCTTGGAGATTTATCGATTATCACAACAAGTAACTATACTGGCTGGTGGTCTTTTAATGATTTTTTACGAATGGTCGTTTTATTTTTCGTCAATGGTAAGCTACTTGGACTGTTGACGATTATGTTTGGGGTAGGTTTGCAATTAAAATATCAGCAAGCATTACGAAGAGGAAATGCTTGGCCTGGCGTATATCTTTGGACACTCATTTTTTTAGGGTTGGAAGGGCTACTTCATTACACACTTGTCATGGAATATGATATTTTAATGAGCTATGCCGTAACAGCTGTCATCGTCGCCTTCTTAATTCGATTTGGCGACAAAGCCATGACATGGGCCTTCTATCTTTTTGGTAGCTTTCACGTTTTTCTGATTCTGCTTATTTTTATCAGTACCTTACAAGGCGCTAGCGTTTCCTTAAATGGTATGGAAACAGTTTCTGCATTGTATCAAAATGGTACATGGCTAGCACAAGTGCAGCATCGTCTGACAAACTTTTTATTTTATCGAACAGAAGCTATTTTTATTATCCCAATGAATGTCTTTTTATTTTTACTTGGTGTAAAGTTCATGCGCAACGATGTGTTTTCACAAACAGACAAAGGACGTCAAGCTCGACAAAAACTGTTTACAATCGGTGTGTACATTGGCATTCCCTTAAATCTTCTTATTTTTATACCTGGGGGTCTTTTTGATTTACCAGTTCGCTATTTATGTGCACCTATTCTATCAATTGGCTATATTGGAATTTTAGGTAAACTGGTAGAATATAAGAGGCTAGATTGGCTTTGGCAGCGTTTTGCCAATGTCGGCAAAATGTCTTTGAGCTGTTATGTTCTACAAAACGTGCTAGCATCTATCATTTTTTATGGTTGGGGACTTGGTTTAGGTGGGCAAGTAAATAGCGTAATCATCATTAGTATTTGGCTATCCCTGTCCTTACTACAACTTATCTTTGCCTCCATTTGGCTACAGCAATTCCGGTTTGGCCCAATGGAATGGATACGAAAACAAACCATTCAAGCAATGACACATCAAAAAGAAACAAAGGATGGTGTAAGGAATAAAAATTTATCCTAGAGAACAAGCAAAGCATTATTTAATTATCGATGTAATCTCACTAATTTTTCTCATAACGATGGTGCTAGAGTCCAACTCAGCCCTCCCCTTAGCTGTTAAAATAATGATTCTCGTTTTATACGTCATAGCATTCTATATCGCTTTATGGCATCAGGATTGGAAGCTACTTCTTGCATCACTAGTCGGCTTCCTTCTTATTACTATACTGGGTATTTTCGAGGAGCCGTTTATGCTTATTTTCGGCTTTACCTTTGCTGATTTACTTGGAAGAGCAAAAACTAAATGGCATATTGCTTGTGGGATGCTAGCCATTGCTGTCATGTTTTTGGCTGTCATGCAGATGGCAACAGGCTCTCTTTTGCAGAAAGAGTCTCAGGTGTTACTACCCATGATGATGATTCAATTAGTGTTTCCTGTCCTCATTTATTTTGTAGAAAAGTCCAAGAATCTGCAATCTGAATTAGCTGATGTCAATACCCAGCTTGTTCAGCAAGAGGAAAGACAGCGTATTGCAAGAGATCTCCATGACACGATTGGTCATACGTTGACGATGATTAAAGTCAAAACAGAATTGACTAGTAAACTTATTGACCGAGATCCTTCAAGCGTCAAACAAGAATTAAATGACATATTAGCCACAACACGTACAGCCCTAAAACAAGTACGTGAACTCGTATCTGACATGAATTTCGTGTCGTTACATACGGAGCTGTTACACTGTCAGCAGCTATTACACAGCGCGAATATCATTACATCCCTCAACAATCAATGCCCTAAAATCGTTCTTTCTAGTGTAGAGGAGACGATGCTTGCATTATGTGTAAGAGAAGCTACTACAAATATGCTCAAGCATAGTCAGGCAAAAAAATGCCAAATCACGATTCACTGTCAAAATGGGCAGTATACACTTGTCATCAAAGACGATGGGATTGGATTACAACAAAAGGGACTCGGCAATGGAATCACCTCGATGAAAGAAAGAATGCAAATCCTTCAAGGTCAGGCCATTATTGAAAGTAACGCGTCGACAGGTACTAGCGTTTCACTCATTATACCGATACAAGATGGAAAGGAGCTGCCAGCATGATACGCGTTTTACTAGCAGAGGACCAGCAAATGTTACGTGGTGCCTTAACATCGCTCTTATCATTCGAACAGGATATTGAAGTAATAGCCGAAGTTTCTGATGGCCAAAAAGCATGGGACTACATCCAACTGGAGCTACCAGATGTTTGCCTAGTGGATATTGAAATGCCCAATCTTTCAGGTTTAGAGCTTGCTGAAAAAATTAAACAGGCCAACTTGCCCTGCAAAGTAATGATTGTCACAACCTTTGCACGCCCTGGCTACTTACAAAAAGCAATGGATTGCGAGGTACACGGCTATCTATTGAAAGATGAACCAATTGATTATTTAATTGCTACGATTCGAAAAATCATGCAGGGTGAAAAGGTTGTCAGCAAGGATTTAGCCGCTACATTGTTTATGAAGGGGCAAAATCCATTAAACGAACGGGAAATTGCGGTACTAAAGCTTGTAAAAGAAGGTTTATCCACTAATGAAATTAGTAAACAATTATTTTTAACAAAGGGTACCATTCGCAATTATTTATCAACCTCTATTCAAAAACTACAAGTTGAATCTAGACAGCAAGCCGCTCAGGTGGCTAGTGAAAAAGGCTGGCTATAAACATAAAATCTCGCCACAGTCGTGACGAGATTTTTTAAGTTTCAGGTTTTAGGTTTCAAATGACAGATTCATTATTTTATTATAGATTATTTACCTTGTAGGACTACATTTGTCGCTGTAGCCCAATTGTTTAATGGGACAACTGTATAACTTACATTTGCTTTTAATGTGTCTCCCTTAGCCATATCAAAGATGCCTACAGGACCTTTACGTGATGAATAGCGGTACTGTGCTTGTAATGAGCTACCATCATTTCCGCGTAGCTCTACACTTCTTCCAGCTAGTAAATCGGATTGAGGATCCTTTGATAATTGTAGTGAAAATGATTGAGGATCAATTACTGTTGCAGATTGTAGTGTAAACGGTGCGATTTCTTTCGCTACAAAGCTCTTTACATCAATCTCAGCCCATTGTGAGTACACACGGTATGTGACACCTGGCTTTAACGTTTGACCAGCAGGCAATCTAAATTGAGAAGCTTGTCTGCCATCAGCCGCTTGTGTAAATGGTACATAATTAGCTACAAACTCTTCCCCTTCACTTGTTTTCACTGTCACATAGCGATCACGTAAAGAAGAAATAATATCGAAGCGTTTGCCATCAGTATCACGATTATGACGATCTAAGCTAAACGCTAAATCGCCACGCCCTGCACGATATGCTTCAATAATATTGGCATAGTCGACAACGCCATCTTCTTGGAATGCTTCCAGTGTAAATGTATCGTTTGTTACTTGCTCCACATTTCGTACAATTACTTTTTCATCTGTTCCTTCAAAAACTTTATTGCGCTGTTCTTTATAGCTCAATGTATAAATGAAATCATCTTCTTGGAATGTCGTCGGTACAATATATGTACTCTTTGAACCCGTCATTAAGCGAGGCACATTGACAATCTCTAAATCTCCATTAAAACTAAAATGTTTTTTAATTGCATCTAAATTGTTCAGATCTACATCAGTTGCTGCTAACGGCTGGTTAAATGTAATTTGTAGCGTCATTGTATTTAATGGTTTAATGTTCGTAATTTTCGCTATTTGCTCACTTTGGGCTACTGCTACAGTTTGATTACCTGCAGCTTCAGTGTTTAATGGCGCATTAAATGTTACAAACCCTGCTGATAAAACAGATAAAGCTAATGCTGCTGGGACAATACGTTTTCTTATTTTCATTTGATAAACTCTCCTTTATGGTGTAATTTGGTTTACAAAATTTATCATAAAGCCCATATCTAAACTGCCAATAAATAAATTATTAAAAAAAAATTAAAAAATAGGAAAATTAATTTAAGAACAAAAAAACTGTAGAGATTAGAGTACTCTACAGTCTTTTTTCTTTTACAATGAAATAAAGTAAAGCCGTTGATTTCCACTACGGGCGGACGCTTTCCGCGGGCGGGGTCGCCCTTCGTTCCAATCAACTTTTACATAAAGAACTCCCTATTAAGGTGTTTAACCATGATGACGAAGAATCAAATCAATGAACGTGAACAATTAGAAATGTTAACGATTGATCAATTGATACCTGAAGATTATTTAGTACGAAAACTAGAGTCCTTGCAGGCGATGCTTACTTTTGCTGCCATGAATTTAAAGAAACTGGCTATTTGGACGTAGCAGGCAGCTTTATAAAATTCTTTTGCTTAGAGAGTATGTTTAACGGGTAGAAAATCACCATTTTTAAACATATTCATAGAAGAAAAAAGACAAAAGGAATCGAGTGTGAACTTCTCGATTCCTTTTGTCGACAGTCTGAACTGTAGAGATTAGTACTCTACAGTGTAGTTTTTATATCGCTCCCGCTGCAATAAGTATTTGTTCTATCTCCTTAAATCCTCGTTGTTTCGCATGTTGCAACGGTGTCACATTATTATTATCTGGTATATTCACATCAGCACCATGTTCAATCAGCAACTGAATCGCTGTTTGCTGCGTTGGGTTGCCGTTATTTAAAACGATTGCCTCCATTAATGCTGTCCATCCCAAATGATTGACATGATCAACATCAATGTTTGTAGTAGTTAAAAGTTCCTCAATGACCTCAATGTGACCATGCTCAGATGCTGGAATTAATGCTGTTCCCCCATATCGATTCGGAATGGAAGGATCTGCACCAGCTTGAATCGTCAGCTTTAAAATAGCAAGAAGGCCCTCTGCTCCTGCATATAAAAAAGGCGTGTTTTGCATACTATCCTGAATGTTGACATCTGCACCTGCATCAATTAATAATTTTGCTGCCTTTGTATCATGATTATATGTAGCAATCATTAAAGCTGTTCGCTTATTTGAATCCTGGGCGTTAATATCCACTTTTTGATCAATGACTTTTTGAAGCGCGTTCATATCTCCTTTTTCTGCAGCTTTAAACAAGTCACTCGTTAAATCTGTTTTCACCGCTTCACTCTCCCCTTCATCAAGCTTTATTGCCTCTATATCATTTGAGGCACAACCTTGAAGCAAAAATGATAAAGCTATGACGACCGCCTGCATTCTCTTCATCTGTCATGCACCACCTTCACTGTTTTATCGTCTTACTTTCCTTAGTGTAAGTGCTAAAGCTAAATTATCCATTAACCATTTCTTAAAAAATGATAAAAATTTGTCAAAAAAAATACCTCGTCACGACGACGAGCTATTCTTTCTTATACATTTAAACGGTAGCCTGCACCCCATACCGTTTCCAAAAACTTTGGTTGTGCTGGATCACGTTCAATTTTTTCACGTAGCTTTCGTATGTGAACGGTCACAGTCGAGACATCTGCAGCTGATTCATAGCCCCAATTTCGCTCATATAACTGCTCTTTACTTAATACTTGATTCGGATGTTTGACAAAGAATACGAGTAAATCAAATTCTTTTGTCGTAAAGGCAATTTCATCACCATTCACGATGACCTTTCTAGCAGACGTATCAATAGTAATACCATGAATGGACAAAATACTATTTGTTTGTTGGTTTGTCGCTAGTCGCTCATATCTTGATAAATGTGCCTTGACCCTTGCAACAAGCTCACTTGGACTAAACGGCTTCGTTATGTAATCATCGGCCCCCAGTCCAAGACCACGTATTTTATCAATTTCCTCTTTTTTGGCTGACACAAATAATATTGGAATGTTGTTCACTGCACGAATCTGTTTACAAATTTCAAAGCCATTCATCCCCGGAAGCATAATATCCAAAATGATTAAATCATAATGTCCTTGAAGTGCCTGCTTCAGTCCATCATCTCCATGATGTTGTATATCTACTGTAAAACCATTAATCTCTAAATAATCTCGTTGGAGCTCTGCAATGCTTACTTCATCTTCAATTAGCAGTATTTTTTTCATGATTGCTCACCTTTTCCTCAGCCTTTTTCAATGAAATGAATATACTCGTCCCCTTTGTTAATTCACTCTTTACCCAAATATCGCCGCCCATCTCCAGGACAATTTGTTTTGCAATGGCCAATCCTAAGCCACTCCCACCTGTTTGCGAATTCCGAGAGGGCTCTGCACGGTAAAAACGATCAAAAATATGGGGTAATGCGGCCGGGTCAATACCCGTACCATTATCTGTTACTTGAATAATCGCATCATCTATTCGTTCATGTAGGGAAATGATAATTTGTTTATATGGTTTATCCATATACTTTTCACTATTGCTTAATAAATTCGACAGTACACGTCTTAATTTATCCCGGTCAGCCATAGCAAAAAGTGGTGAACCCGCTGATATATATTGTAAATGAATCTCTCTTGCAATAAAGTCAAAACTCGCATCCTCAACATAATCATGCATATATTGTTGGAGATTCACACGTTCCATATGGAATGGAATCTTCCTCAAGTCCAGTTTTGAAAATAAAAATAGTTCGTCAATTAATAAATCCATATCCTTCGCTTTCGTATAGATGGTTGTTAAATATTTATCCATTTTCTCTTCTGTATTGGCTACACCATCTTTAATACCCTCTACATAGCCGATAATCGAGGTCATCGGTGTTTTTAAATCATGTGAGATATTCGATAGTAGTTCTTTCCGATTTTCTTCATATTGAAGCTGTAGTTGAACGGACTCCTTTAGCTTCACTCTCATATCCTCAAACGATCGATTGAGCTGACCAATTTCATCATTTGTGCGGGACGTAATGTCAAAATTCAAGTCCCCTGATTTAATCCGTTCAGCCCCCTCCTTTAAAGCAGTAATAGGATTGATAATACTTCTTGATACCAAATAATTTAACAAGCCAATTATCATCATAAAGATTACAAATAAAATGCCTAATAGTATCGGTAAAAGCTCTCTTGTTATTTCAGCACGGGAACTAACTTCTCGTAATACAAAAATACTCCCCTCTGTTTTATCTGGAAAATAAAAATCGAACTTTACGTACGTATAAAATGCTTGATTAATCATGATTGTGTCACGCGAATTTATATTGGTCGCTTCAAAACCAGGTAAACTCTTGAGCAACAATTTTTCGTGCTCTTTCTGCGTTGAATAGACAATTTGGTGATCTTTTCGCACAAGGATTTCAATAGATGGTGCATTTATTTGTTGTAGCTGTTCGATATCTAAAAGTTGCTGCGGATTTTTTTTAGCCATTAATTTTAATTCTAGAAAAGCATTTTCTTCTACTGTCGTCAAAGGCTTTTGTACATAGGATTTTTTGTAAAAATGCTCTATCGCTTTGACATCACCTGTTATGGCAAAGGAAAAAAGAAAAACCGCTGCTAGTAATAGTGTAATGGCGATAATAATAACCCCAACATAAGATAGCAAAAATCTCGTTTTTATCGACACCTGCATTCCCCCAATAAGCTGAAACTAATAGCAATGTACCATACAAATCTTAAAAATTTATAAAATCATGCTGAAAAATCTATAAACAATTTAGTATAGTATTCCGCTCACGCAAACGAATTAAACAAAAACAAAAATACGGCACCATCCCACATTAGTTGAAGGATGTGCCGTATCGTTACACTTTATTTAGCTTCTTCTTGTCTTAGTTTCTTCTTTGTTTGCCAGCCTATTATGATTAATTCGACCAAGGCTACAAAGATCAATGATGCACCAAATAATGGCATTAGAACACCTAAAATAATAAGGAAAATGATGAAAGGCATTGAAATTTTATGCGAAATTTGTGGTGGTGCAGAAAGCTCCCCTTTTTTTCTACGTAAAATCCATGTGCGAATGCCCCACACAATCACAGCTAAAAAGGCAAGACATACAACAAGGTTTAGGAGCTTATTAGGCCAGCCGAACAAATGACCTTCATGTAAAGGAATTCCCCATGTAAAGAATTTCGCCAACATACCATAATCTTCGTAATTGACTTGATTGATGAACTTCCCACTATATTGATCGAAATACATTGTTGCTTCTGCTGAAGGATTCACATCCAGACCTGTTACACCTGAGTTACTAGATTTTGCGATGGTAAATACGCCTTCATCGTTCGATGGGAAAAGGATGGTATACGGCTTCGCTACATGCATAGCATCGATTTCTTTTTCTAGATTGGCGATTGTTATTTGTTGATCATTCGTATAACGGACTGCACCACCTCCATGATGCTGCGCATGTTCGCCTTCTGATGTTGGTGCCTCTAATTGACGAGTTGCCCATGGAATTTCGGAAACATCAGAGGTTGGTGGCTTTTGCTGTAATGCTGGGTAACCAAAAGTTGGATTTTCTGAAGCAATATTAACAAGAATCGAACCTTGAAAAGCAGACCATAAAAGCCCTGTAGCAATGAACATCACCATTGGAATCGTAATGATTGTCCCAACAAGCGCATGGTATCTCTTACTTTTTTGTCGTTTATTTTCCGATTTGCCCTTCTTTAAGAGATTGCCTTTAAATGTCATATAAAGCCCTGACAGTAATAAAAAGATGGTCCAGCATGCCGCTAGTTCTACTAAATAATTGACAAAGGTACCGCCAATAAATAATGAGCTATGCGTATTTCTCATAATATTAGAAAATGTGAAATTGGCATCCTGACTACCAACCATTTGATGGTTGTCATCTAAAAACACATACTTCTCTTCTTGTCCATTTGATAAAGTTAAACGCGTATTATAAGGCTCTTCCAGCATAATGACCTTCGTAGTAGAATAGCCTGCAAATGCCGCTTCAGCTTTTTCCACGGCTTCATCAATGGTTAAGACCTCTTCTCTATGGCTTTCCCCAAAGAAATAATCATCATATAATTGCTTTTCTACATCTGTGAAAAATAAATAGCCAATACCACTTAACGTAAGGGATAGCAGTAATGGCGTAATACAAAGTGCTGCGAAAAAATGCAGCCGCCAAAATCTCGTATAAAGTAAATTTTTCATATTTGATCTCCAATCTTTCTATTTATAGCAGATTAATTATATAAATAAAAAGTGAAATATGAATGAAGTACTAAAGGCAGTTTTATGACAAACTGATGTATTCCAATTGGTATTATGCCCAAAAAACATATATAGCCAAACCTTATTGACGCAAGGTTTGGCTACTATTATAAAAAAATTAGATTTACAGACTCATATTGACAAGAATTTTACATCGACTACGATCTTTTGTTAATGCCTCAAAGCCTTTTTCCACAATATCTTCTAAAGCAATTTGACTTGTGATGACTGCTTGTCCGTCAATCCCCGCCATTGGTTTTTTCACAAATAACCCCAACAGCATACGCCTATAAAAAATGGCTACTTCAAAAACGAAGTAGCCAAAACATATTTTATCCAATTAATTCTTTTATCACGTTAGCATATGCCGCTAAAATCGACTGCTCATGCGCAGCATCATGTCCAACATATTGTTCGACAAGCTCCTTTAATGGTTTTGCAGCATAAGGTTCTTGCATAATTTCAAATTTTAATAAGCTTTCATAATACTCAACAACTTGTGGATTCATGTGGACCACTCCTTTAATGATTTACATAAAAAAAAACATCTTTCCCTCATCAGAAAGATGTCTACTATGACAAATACACGACATAATACGCTGATTGCCAATTTGAAATGAGCTTTCTATTAAACATAGAAGCTACCTTTTTAGCAATCATCGTACTATGAGCATGCAGGAGAATATCTCTAGTCACACTCAACACCCCCTATCCGCGTAGGTTTTTGGCTGTACTAGATAAAGGCAGGTCTCCTGGCTCATGTTCATCACACCTTTCACCTTCCCATTACGACTCGTAACAGTGGCCTTCTGAAATGTGCTCCCATTTACAGTTGCGGGACAGCGTCGGAATTACACCGATCTTCCCTTTTAAACAAATCAAAAATCTGATTTGTACCTCTATCCTATTATTCCGTTTTTATTATTATACCATAAAGGTTTGGGTGCACAGACACTATCCTAATAAAATACTGTCATCCTTTGTAAACTATGAATTTACTAGTTTTTATTGGTATATGTAATGCTTTTATCGCTGTGTTACCGTGTGAAGAGATATAGAATTTAGGAGGAATACATATGAACCACAATAAAACCAGAATACTACTATTGATAAGTTTACTCTTTATCTTACTTTTATCTGCCTGTAGTAAAGATAATGATACAGGCTTTGATGATCAATTTATCGCTGATTTGAGTTACGCAGCTCTTTGTGGTGCAAACTATTTACGCACTTCAACTTCTTCAGCAACTATCCAAGCACAATTAGGTCACATTGGCGTTGGTAACATAGCTAAGGTTTTCGGCGTAAGCACCCTTTCGACTTTCGATAAGCGTCAAGCAGACGTGTATAGTGGTTCTACGTCTTTAATGCGAAATCCAGTTGCAGACAAAACACAGCTTGGATCTAAAGATCTTTCGGACATTGCTAATAGCGCTATTAATCGTGGTGCTGGTTTAGTAACAATCAGCATCGTTTACACAGAAGTTTATAATGCTAACTCTGGTTCGACGTATTTAACGTACCCTGCTGCTGCATCGGTTACTAAATATCACACATAATTAATAAAAACCTGCATTTAGCAGGTTTTTTTGTGTTATTGATTATCCTTTAGTGCTTCGAACAAGTTTTCACCGTTTACAATATCGTATGAAATGCTATGTTCACCTGTCATAAAGAAAATGTTCTTTTCTTTTTCGAATACATACATGGAATATTCTTTATCTGCTTTTATATCAACACGAGTTGCCTGTTCCCATGGATAGAAATTCTTCGATTCTTGTAATTTCAAATTGGCTAATGCGTGGATGATTCGCTTTTGTTGTACTTCATTTTCTACAGCGACGTTATTAATGTCCAAAGTTGTTATCTGAACATTGAAGTCAGGATTCTTTAAAATATCTGACACTGTATGAATTTTTTGAGCTTTAGCGATAGCAAGAGCCTCTTGCTTGTTATTTTCATATACATCCCATGCCATTAAACCAATTACGACAGCAAGAACACTAATCGTTATGAAGATACGTTTACGCATATGATCTCCTCACAGTTTCCTTTTTTAAAAATTATACCAAAATTTCCTATAAACCTGTTACACAAACCTAATTTTGATGAACTACTATATTAAAGAAAAATCACAAATAGGTTGTTGGTTGGCATACCTAATTCCCTTTATAGAGTGTTAGCTAACAAAAATACAAAAATACAAAGGAGTGCTTGATATGCCAACAGTAACAAAGGAATACATTGCAGTTAAGAAAATTAAAGGAGACCGTGATATCCTTCCTATTCGACTTGCTCAGATTGCAGCAATTGATTATCTAGAAGGTAAAACCAATGCAGACCAATTCAAATCAGCTATTTCGAACATTACAGCGCTTGCTGGTATCGCTTATTCAATCTTCGGTAAAACGAACGCGGTAGGTGTTGCATTAGGCGTTATTAGTTTCCTTGCCGCAACTCCATCCCAAACACATCGCAATGGTATGCTTCAAGGTCTTAAAGCAGGTAATAATGCGAGACAACATTTTGAAGCTGACTTAGTTGCTAAAAAACAATATACTGCAACATTTGATGTAGAGCTAGCCTATTTTGAAGCGCATGATTGGGCTACTCAAAATCAACTTATGAAAGTTGTAACCGGAGTAGGGAAAATCCACGCCTTTTACGACGAAAAGGGTAATCGAATCCCTGTATAAAACAAATGAGGTAGTCGATTCAGTTCGACTATCTCATTATTATTTTAAATAACCTTGAACAAATAAAAATAAATCAGAATCATCTTCAAGAATGTATTGTTTCATATTCTTCTGATACTGGTTAATTCCAATGATATTTTTTCCATAGTCTAACATTATCGAAAAAGATTCTTCTTGATTCGCTGAACCAAATATAATAACAGCGTCCTCATTAAAAGCTGGTCTATTAGGGATTAATTTCTTTTTCATAGAGAGGTTATCTAATATCGAGACAAGCTGCTCTATTTCCTCTGGTTTAATATAATGCGACTGCTCTCTAGTATCTGAAATCAAAACAGTTCCGATATTCGCAATATCTAATTCAGATACAGCATCATTAAAAGAAGTTAGCCGTTCACGATAAAACAACATTATTAACAGAATCACAACTAGCATTATTAACGAAATCCATATTATTCTTTGTTTTCGAATAGCGATCGCCTCCCTAGTTTCTATAAAACAAACAGACCAATGTGAGCTAATTATACAATTATATGATAAATTTTTGGTAAAGTAGATTTAATTTTCCATTTCTAGCAGCAGAAAATATACATAATTTTATGCATGTTGCCATTGTTGCTCCTGTTAAAAAACACTGTCAAATCAACCATGTATAAAATCCTGCATAGACAATACCAGATGCCCAACATAAAAAGGCAGTAACGACAAGGGTTTGCCCTTTGTTGTTACTGCCTTTTTCTAATGTTATGTAAAGTTAAAATGTATGAACATGAATAAAACTTTTTAAAAGACTATATTAAAGTAGAATGGACATATAAAACCAAAGAAAAAAATAATATTACGAGCTTGAATCACAAACATATTCATTAGTAAACGCTAGCGAAGAGATCACAAAAGCTCTTGCTCAACAGCAAGTATTCTATGAAGATGCAATAAAATACTCAGATAATAAAATCGATTTCAAACCTAAAACAAGCTCTCCAGAAGAAAAAGAAGTCTATAACGCGATAAACGATTTCAAAACAAAAAAAAGCTATCATTATACTCCAACTACTAAGTTAGTCGATGCAACAAATCAAGTTGATAGACAAAATGCTAAAAAAGAGTATGAGCATTCTTTACGTGAACTAGATAAATCATGGGATACTATTAAATCTCTTTCAGAAAAATATGATTTGAATCTGTTTGGAGATGAAGAATAAGCGGATACTCAGGTGTTCGCTTTGGTGGTTCTATCCTTCACTTTGGAGGTTCTATCCACCACTTTTGGGAGGCTATCCTTCTCTTTAGAGATTCTATCCACCACTTTCGGGAGGCTATCCTTCACTTTAGAGATTCTATCCATCACTTTGGAGATTCTATCCACCACTTTCGAGAGGCTATCCTTCTCTTTAGAGATTCTATCCACCATTTGAAGTCTATCCTTCTCTTTAGGGGTTCTATCCACCACTTTAGAGATTCTATCCATCACTTTTGGGAAGCTATCCTCTACTTAGGAAGTTCTATCCACCACTTTGAAGATTCTATCCACCATTTGAAGTCTATCCTTCTCTTTAGGGGTTCTATCCACCACTTTAGAGATTCTATCCATCACTTTTGGGAAGCTATCCTCTACTTAGGAAGTTCTATCCACCACTTTGAAGATTCTATCCACCATTTGAAGTCTATCCTTCTCTTTAGGGGTTCTATCCACCACTTTAGAGATTCTATCCATCACTTTTGGGAAGCTATCCTCTACTTAGGAAGTTCTATCCACCACTTTGAAGATTCTATCCACCATTTGAAGGCTATCCTTCACTTTAGAGATTCTATCCAACACTTTCGGGAGGCTATCCTTCACTTTAGAGATTCTATCCACCATTTGAAGTCTATCCTTCTCTTTAGGGGTTCTATCCACCACTTTAGAGATTCTATCCATCACTTTTGGGGAGCTATCCTCTACTTAGGAAGTTCTATCCTTCTCTTTGGAGATTCTATCCACCACTTTGAAGGTTCTATCCACCATTTGAAGGCTACCCTTCTCTTTAGAGATTCTATCCATCACTTTCGGGAGGCTATCCTTCACTTTCGAGATTCTATCCACCACTTTCGAGAGGCTATCCTTCTCTTTGAATATTCTATCCACCATTTGAAGGCTATCCTTCACTTTAGAGGTTCTATCCATCACTTTCGCATTACTATCCTCCACTATTTCAAATATTTAGAAATTACACTATAATTAAGAAATAAAGGAGGCTGAAAAATGATGGTTATCGGTTTGCATCATGTACAAATTACGATTCCTAAGGGGTCAGAGGATCGAGGAAAAGAATTTTATTGTCATGTCTTAGGTCTTCGGGAAATGGAGAAACCGGATTCTCTCAAAGGACGTGGCGGATTTTGGTTACAGCTTGGTCACCAAGAGGTACATGTAGGGACAGAGGATGGCTTTGATCGATTGACAACAAAGGCACATATTGCGTATCAAGTAGAAGACATTGATTTCTGGAAGAAGAGATTAGCAGAATACCAGATAGACATAGTAGATTCGGTACCAATCCCTCATTATGAGCGTTTTGAATTTCGAGATCCATTTGGCAATCGCGTAGAAATGATTCAGGAAATAGTCTAAACTGCCTTTAATTAGGGCAGTTTTTTTAATGGAAATGTTCCATATTACATTCTACTGAAACATTTGTAATAAAACTGTAAATTCCCTTGATAAAGCCTTTTATAGCAAGTGCTGAAGGCCTCTGCCTTGTTGCTTTGGCAACATTTACCTCATAGAAGCCCTATATTTTCATGCTACGATTATTTCCATGGCAAAGCTATACAGGAGAAATCCTACTAAATGCTTCAGGAGGTTATTTACAACATGAATAAACGATTTTTATCTACAACACTAGCACTAACAATTGGATTTAGTTCATTTGGAATGGTACAAACAGCGATTCAGCCTATACAAGTAGAGGCTGCTACCACAAATGCACAAAACAACGCACAGGCTGTTGCTGCTAAAGCAGACCAATTAATTAAGACAGGAAAGAGCTTAATGGGCCAAGCAACATACAGCAATACTGTATACAAGCCTACATATCCATATAAGTTTTCTTGTGCTTCATTTTTAATGTATATCTTCGAGAAAAATGGTGTAGACCTTGGTACGTATAATGAGAATTATATGATTCAGCAAGGGACATATGTAGCGAGAAACCAATTACAAAAAGGTGATTTAGTATTCTTTAAAAGTAAAAAAACAGGAACTGATCCCGATCATGTCGGTATGTATATCGGGGACAATAAAATCATCCACATGGCTGATTCCAAACAAAATATTGTCATCTCTGATTTAAATAGTAAACCGTATTATACAGAAAGTTATGTATCTGCACGTAGAGTATTACCTACCCTACTCTCAGCTAATCCTGCTACAAAAGGTGATAAAATTGTTGAGAATGCACTGGCTTATAAAAACAAAGTAACGATTGGCAGTTCAACAAACGAGTCGAGTCTACGTTTTACAGCACCAGCATTTGTCGATTTCATCTATCGTAAAAGTGGCGTTACACTCGGTTCAACTACTTTAAGCAATTTAATGAACCAAGGATCAACAGTGGCACGTGCTAATTTGAAAAAGGGTGATTTAGTATTCTTTAATAGTGTGAAAGGCTCTAAAACTCCTTCTATGGTAGGTATTTATGCCGGTGATCACCGTATCATCATCCCTAATTCAGAAGGTGTTATGACAAGAGTATTATTTGTTGACTATTATACTGAACATTATATTACAGCGAAGCGTGTTTTCTCTACGAATTCTACTCCCAGTGTAAGTGCACCTTCAGCTAGTACGTCAGCCGATAAAATTATTGCAACAGCTACCAGCTTAACAAGCAAAGCAAAATTCGGTTATACGTATAATGAGAGTGCACTGACTTTTACAAGTGCGGGTTTTACTTACTATGTCTTTAAAAAGCATGGTATTGATTTAAAAGATAAAATGGCAAGTAAGCAGGCTTTAGTTGGTACACGCATTCAAAAATCACAGTTACAAAAAGGGGATCTTTTATTCTTCTCTACGAATAATGGAGGACAAGAAATCACACAAACTGGGATCTATTTAGGGAATAATCAATATATTAGTATGACTTCTAATAATATTGTTAAACAAAACATCACTTCAAGTTTTGCACAAAAGAACTTTGTAACAGCTCGTCGTGTTTTAAAATAATAATTGTTGGGTGTCTCAATGACTTTGAGACACCCTTTTTCTATGATAAGTTTTTAAGAGTATTCGCAAATTCAATCATGGATCTACTCGACATTGGTCCTTTTATTAAGACAATCGTATTCGCATCAAGCATTGGTTTCAATAATTCTAAAACGCCTTCTACCTCTTTAAACGTATGAACCTCTGCGCTGGTTCCATCTTGTTGAGCTTGATCGGCAATATTCTCTGCCCTTTTGCCGATGGTAATTAATGTATTAATCTCTCTTTCTGCTACCATGGAGCCGATTTCACGATGATATTTTTCTTCAAAATTACCTAATCGCTTAATATCCCCTAAAACGAGTATGACTTTTTTGTCTTTTCCTACCGTATCTAACACTTTTAAGGCTGCTTCTACAGATGTCGGGTTATTTGTCCACGTATCATCAATAATCGTACTGTTACCTAGCCCTGTCGTAAATTCTAAGTGTCTTGCCATCTGTTTAAAAGTTCGTAATCCCGAAATGGCCTGACGAATCGTAAGTCCCATCTCATGACAAGCTGCAATCGCGGCTAAAGCGTTATAAACTTGGTGCTCACCATAGCCTGGGACAAACACATTGTACTTTGTCTCGGATACTTCTAGCACAAACTTCATGCCCGTATTGGCAAATTCCACTTTCGATGCTTTATAATCTGCCGTATCTTGTAAGCCAAACTTGATAATCTTCCCTTTAAACTTTTTCAAAGAGATTTTTTTGATGTTGTCATCATCTGCATTAATGATTAAAGTGCCATCTTCTTTAATGCCCTCAACAATCTCTGCTTTGGCCTTTATATAGCCTTCCAGGTTGAGACAACCATCTAAATGATGCACACCAATATTCGTAATAATGCCAATTGTAGGCTGATAAATCATACACTGATGTTTTATATTGCCTGTGTTGCCTAAGCCTAATTCAAATATAGCTGTCTGTGTCTTATCATCAATGCCCGTCAAATAGGGTAATGATTGTCTTGGCTCATTTTTACTGCTAACGGATGCTTGCACTTGCCAATGCTTACTAGCGATATGTTTCAGCATTTCTTTTGTCGTTGTTTTACCACAAGTTCCTGTCAGTGCCACAACGGGTATCTGGAAAAGACCTCGGTAATAGTTAATAAATGCCCAGTAGGCCTGCGCAACGCTTTTTACGTGTAAAACGGTTGTATTGTCTAATGCATTTTTTAATTCTGAGGTCGGTTTATCGGATATGACGAGAGATGGACCTTTCCGATCAATCTCTTGCCAATTGATTTTATCACTGCGACTTACAAACATGAGCGAATGCGTTTGTGTTAAATCGTGCCGATTATAGTAGATAGCATGCTTAACAGACCATTGTTCTGATCCGTGAATGAGTTTTCCCTGTAGTACGTTCCTAAGTTTTTGCACACTAATCGGTTGCAAGTGTACTACGCCTCCTCTCTTTATCAATCTTGTACATGAGCTATTCATTCTCTTGATCAAGCGTGCTGCTTTTTGATCAATTACTATACATTATTAGGACGTCTTTCTATGTGGCACAGTCAATATCCTATATTTCAAGAAGCGAGCTATTCAGTCGGGTTTAAGCTTAAGTTCTGTTGCTAAATTAGAAATTTCTTTACTATACATATCTCCTTTTATGAGAACAATCGAATTTTCATCTAGTATCCTCTGCAATAACGGATAGACTAGCGTGCTATTTTTAAATGTATATACAGGCGCACTAAACCCTAGCCTCAGCGCATGATCAGCCATAATCTTTGCATGCTCTCCGATAGTAATTAGCACATCCACGCCAATACGATGAATTAATTCACCCGCTTGTTCGTGGATAATGTAACCCCATGAACCTAAGTCGGTAATTGTACCGATTACAGCGATTTTCTTCTTGCCATCCCCTAGCTCATTCAACACTTTTAAGCCTGCCTCTAAGGAAGTAGTTGTAATACTCCAAGTATCATCCAATAACATAGAATGATTGATGCCCTCAAAGAGCTGCAGTTGCTTATTTATTTGACGGAATGATTGGAGATGTTTTGCCGCAACAAGAATAGGCACGCCCATATCATAGACAGCTGCGATGGCAGCAAGAGCATTATAAACCTGATGCTCTCCAAAACCAGGTACAAGAATGTCATAGCTTTCTCTATTATGCTGCAGTACAAATTTCATTCCCTTTTGATAGTACTGGATATGACTAGCTCTAAAATCACAAGATTCATGCTTTCCCACCCTAATCAAGCGCCCACGAAATCTAGAGATATCTAGTCGTTGTGTATTCCTATCTTCAGCATTTATGATTAGTGTGCCTTTGGGATGAATGATGTCTAGCATTTCTCCCTTTGCCTGAATATATCCTTCCAGTGTTTTACAATAATTTAAATGATGAGCGCCAATATTGGTAATAATCCCAATGGTCGGCTTAAAATATTTCCCAGCATTCGTGACGTCCCCTGGTGAGCCAACAGCCGTTTCAAATACAGCTGCCTCTGTATCGTCCTCAATACCAAGTAAATATTGCAATGATGCGGTTCTAGAATTACTGCTTAGTGTGGTGGCAGCCACTTTTCGATCAGCTGAAAGAATATGTTTAATCATCTCTTTCGTCGTTGTTTTGCCTGAAGTACCTGTAATTGCTACTATCGGAATATGAAACTGATTTCGATAAAAATGTACAAACCTCCAATAGGCCTCATCTGCATTCGCTACCTGAATCATAATGACTTGGTTAGGAATTTCATTTGGCCGATAAGCTCTATCGGTCACTAGCACTAGAGGAGAAAGTGGCTCAAGACTTTTCCAATTAACAATACGTTTACTTGTAAAAAGGGCCGTATTGGTCTTTTTCACTTGTTTTAATCGATAAGCACCATGCTGTATCAGCATATCCTCTGACCCTTTCACTAGATAGCCTGCCGTAATCATTGCTAAATTCTTCACCGAAAGAGGCTTCATTTTTTCTCCCTCCTTTCTTTTCTAGTATATGTAACCTCTTGAAAGTTGCTTGGATGTAGACAAGATACATAACTAGAAGAAATCTATTTCATTGCATATATATAAAGGTGATTAAGTATCTAAGTACCAATAGAAGGAGTGATATACCTGAAAGCAATTGTATTTATCGGTACAAACAAATCCGGGTCAAGTCGAGAAGCAACAAGAGCAGCAGAAAGATTAGGCTATTTCACAATACTTTTCACCAATAATGAAAAACAACTTCAGCAGCGACGAGCCTACCCCGATATTCATAAAATGATACTCATTGATACTTTGAATATAGAAAGAATGAAAATGGAAATTGATAAACTAGGGAAATCCGGATTAGACATTAAAAGTATCGTCAGTTTTGTTGATCCATTTGTCCATGTCGCGTCGATGCTATGTGATGAGTTTTGTCATAACTATACATCCTCCACCGCGATTGAAATTATGGAGGATAAAGAGAAAACTAGAAATTTTTTAAAAGACCAACCATATTCACCAAAGTTTTCGCTTATGAAACCCCATGAGCCTATTGCAAAAAATTTAACATTCCCATTAATCGTGAAATCACCAAAATCAACAGGCTCTAAAGATGTATTATTAGCAACTGATGCTGAGCAACTCCATAACCACCTCAAAGCATTACGCAGTAAAAACCCCTACGAATCAATCATGATTGAAGAGTATCTAGAAGGCCCTCAATATTTGGTGGAGGCTGTTGTGCATCAACGACAACCACATGTCATTGGCATTATTGAGCAAGAAATTACACAGGGAAAACGGTTTATTATTACAGGCTATGGTGTTCTAGTTAAAGCTCCTCAAAATATCCAAACAGGAATTGAGGAGGTTCTTCATTCCATCGTTAAGGCCTTTGATATAGAAAATGGAGCGCTCCATTTAGAGCTTCGATTAACACAAAATGGCTGGAAACTCATTGAGATTAATCCCCGAATTTCTGGTGGTGCCATGAACAATATGCTTCAGGCAGCGCTAGGATTTAGCTTAGTAGAAGAAACACTGAAGCTATTACTTGGTGAACAGCCTAATCTTAAGCCAAGACATAAAAAATATGTCTACACAAAATATGTCATTGTAGAAAATAAAGGGATATTAGAGAGGGTTATTGGGAAGGCGAGAGCGACTAAGTCAACTGGCGTCGTAGAAGTATATGTCAAACCAAGAAAAGGTACCCTCTTAACCCCACCTTTATCTATGGGTCACCGTTATGCCTATGTTATTGCAGAGGGGGCAACATTGAGAGAGGCTAGAAATCATGCAACAAATGCAGCAAAAGAGATTAAATTTATTTTAAGAGTCTGAAAAAAATATCCCGAATAATTGCCGCTTGCCAGTGGACAGTTACTCGGGCTTTTTATTTTCATTTAGCAATATGTTTAAAGACAAGCCCTCACCTAAAAACAGAGAGTGGCCCGTCAAACGCAGAAAAATTGATTATTCTTCTTTAAATGTTTGGTCTAAGAACTTCACGGTTTCAAACATGTTTGTTTTACTAGCACCTTTAACAAGAATCGTATCATTTGGCTTTATCAGCTTCTCCAAAAGTGCATGTAATTGGTCTTTATTAATAAAATGATGTACCTTGGATGGGTGCATGCCCTTCGCTATGGCGGCATTGCTCATTTCTTCTGTCCTAAATCCATAGGTAATAAATTCGTCAATGCCTACCTCGTAAATATACTCCCCAACCTTTTTATATTCTTCTTCCCTTAAGACACCAAGTTCACGCATTTGGCCAATAATCGCTACTTTCCGATTCTTTGCGATATTCGTCAGAACATCTATCGCAGCACGAACCCCCTGTGGATGAGAGTGAACCGTATCATCAATGACCGTTATATCATCACGGCAGTTATAAATCGTTAAACGTCTTGGTGGTTTTTTAAAGTTGAGCCCTGCTTGAATATCAAGTGGACTAAACCCTAAAAGATCAGCCACTGCCACTGCATTCAATGCATTGTAAACATGATGTTCTCCTAAAATAGGAATATACAATTCGATTTCTTGCCCATGTAGCTTCATTTTAAAGGACATGCCGATATCCTTATACTGTAGATCATACGCACGGTAGTTGGCATCCTTTTTAATGCCCACCGTAATGATTTTCCCTTTAAATTGCTGTGTCTCTAAGTATCTTGAATTATCATCATCTTGATTGACAATGAGTAATCCCTGTTGATCCATACCATGAATCAATTCGGATTTCGCCTTTGCAACGCCCCTTACATCTCCATCAAAGTTCCCAACATGCGCCAAACCAATATTTGTCACAATACTAATATTCGGTTGGATAATGCTACAATGGTTGGTAATAATGCCTGGGTAAGCCATGCCATACTCTAAAACGACTGCTTGATGAGAATCATTGATTTCTTCCTTATGCTTCTTCGTATGCTCTGTCGTGTTCCAATAATCCTTCGATTCAAAAACATTCCACTTTTTCGATAAAATTGAACCAACAAATGCCTTTGTTGTTGTTTTCCCAGCACTTCCAGTAATCGCAATAATCGGCAAGCTCTTCTTCGGTTCCATTTGCTTATTTTTCTGTTGGACGATTTCCTTATCCATATTTTTTTGCTGGACAGTATCCATCTGTATATTTTTTTGTTGGACGGTTTCTTTCTGCATATTTTTTTGTTGAACGGTATTCTTTTTCAAACGTTTTTGATTTTTAGCAAGGTACATGGCATAGCGGATGGAATGGATGACTACATCTAATTCCAAGTAAAAGGCAGGAGGACAGCCTGGGCGCCAATTGACCTCATACATCCAAATTTTTTGATGTTGATCTAAGCCAACATCAATGCCAATTTCATCAATGACTTCCCCAAACTTCTCCATTTGAATTTCATCAAGATGATGTGCCAACGATAATGAAAAATGCTCAAGCATTCGCCGAATATTATAGGCCTCTTCCTTGAATTCTTGCTCCAAAAAAGGATCTAAATAGTTGGTATAGCCACCATTATTAATGTTCGGTATGATCGAACCATTCGGTGCAATTCGTGGGTACACTGTCGTCACTACCCATTTACCCTCACCATTTTTTTGTACATGCAGACGGAAATCATATACTTGACCCGATTTTGTCACCGATTGAATATAAGGCTGCATAATAAAGGTACCAGATGCAAGCTGCTCCTTTATCAATGCGTCTAATTGAGGTTTTGAATAGTTGGTATTTGTGCTATCCTTTCTAACCTCAAAATGTTTCGTTCCAGCCTTCGTAATAAAATAAATCCCCTTACCCTTTCGACCAT
Organism: Lysinibacillus cavernae; assembly: GCF_009724685.1. Lineage (GTDB taxonomy): Bacteria > Bacillota > Bacilli > Bacillales_A > Planococcaceae > Lysinibacillus > Lysinibacillus cavernae. The sequence goes on along the minus strand of NZ_WMEF01000015.1, from coordinate 55,377 downwards.
CAATCGGTTTAAATACAACCCTTTTATAATAATTAATGAACTTGTGAAATAAATCGATATCCTCCACAATTTCAGATGGAATTAAGTACTGTTCAAATTCCTTTGCTTCCTTCAAGCGCTTCATTACGTTCCATTTATTCCCTATTGAATAGGTCGTAAATGGAATCTCTTCCTTTAAACGATTGATAATATCTTTTGACACGGATAATTTCTCAGGACTTCCTGCATTATAGATAACATCTGGAAAGGGCATTGTTTTTTCCTGCCATTGCCCATTCTCATAGACCTTTGCTCGAATGGATCGTTTGGCAAAGTCCACACTTTTAGGTGTGAAGTAAAAAAACTGTGCCCCTTCTGCCTTCGCAACTGCTGCATAGGCATACGACTTGAGAACGGTTGTCGGATCAAGTCGATGATGCAGCATACCAATAATCGTCATCGCTAAACTTCCTTTCATTAGATTCTCTCTCTATTACATTCATTTTGTATCCGTTACGCATAGACAGATGCTCTAGCTTTAGTAGTTTAATATGGCTCTACCATTTAGGCTCAATGATAAATTTCCCTTTCAACATGTCTGGCTTTAATAGCTGAATTGCAGAAATACCACTAAGTTCAATGGATTTTTCCGTACTCGTTTTTTCTAACCTCACCACATCCGCAATAGAATTTGTATCGTTCCCTTCATAATCAAAAGCCCGCAACAAAGACACTGTGCCACGACAACGCTCTTTATCGATCGCCTCAATACGGAAATATTCCGTTTCAAACTGTTTGACCGTATCCATTAACCTCAAATGAGCGCCACTATGTGTAATTAAAAAAAATGGAATTGTATCACTCCCGACTATTTTGACAAGCAGCTGACCGAAATATTTAGAATGAAAATTCATCATAATGTCCTGCAGATCTTTCAAATCGCCTAAAGCTTCGCATAAAAAGTGGTTTTTTTTCTTCTCACTATTCAATTTATAGCCCCCTCTCTAGTCTGAGTAAGCGTTTTGGTCCATGTAAGTTGCCCTCTCGTTATAATATGTAGCGATAACAAATATGACGACTTTTTCACAAAGAAACTAAAAAAACCTCTACCAATGAATGGAGAGGTCTTTGTCATAACATTATTTAGAGAAACATGCTAAAAGATCGTGTATATCATATTGTTCTAATGTATCAATAGTGTGATGCCCCACACCAAATGGTAATTGTTTAGTAAGTACATTAGGTATGACCAATGTATAGAGTCCTGCCGCTACTGCTGCTTGTGCACCATTAGGAGAATCCTCAATTGCCATTGCTTCGTTAGGCTGTACACCTAATTGTTCCAGTGCCTGCAAATATAGCTCCGGATCAGGCTTAACATTTGTTACAGTGTCAGCAGTACAATAGCAATCAAAAAATTCTCGTATACCGAGCTTATCGACATACTGATCAATCCATTGACGGCTTGAGCTACTAGCTAAACCAATTTGTAAACCCGCTTCCTTTGCTTGCTGCAGCAAAGTTAAAATACCCGGTCTCAGCGATTCCTTTTCCATCAGCTGTGCATGGCATTGTTGAATAGATGATCGAAATGCCACCACATCCAATTGTATTTGATGATGTGTAACAAGATATGTATAAGGATTAAAATCTTGAAGATTTGTACCAAGGCATCTAGCATACGTTTCTAACGATAACTCAACACCATAGCGTGCATAGGCATCTCTAAAAACGCTATACCAAGCCGTTTCTGTATCAATAATCGTACCGTCAAAATCAAAAACAATGGCTTTTATCATCGTACTTTTCCCCTTCAATGAGCTTTTTGTTTTCTGTTCTAATCGTCACTTTTGCTGTTCTATCAGTCACTCTGCATTTCTATCCGCCACTTTTGCTGTTCTATCCGTCACTCTGCATTTCTATCGGCAACTTTTGCTGTTCTATCCGTCACTCTGCATGCTATCCGTCACTTTTGCTGTTCTATCCGTCACTTTTACTGTTCTATCCGTCACTTTTACTGTTCTATCCGTCACTTCTGCAGTTCTATCAGTCACTCTGCACACTTTCCACCACTTTTGCTGTTCTATCCGTCACTCTGCATGCTATCCGTCACTCTTGCTCTTCTATCCGTCACTTCTGTAATTCTATCCGTCACTTCTACAGCTCTATCCACCACTTCTGCAGTTCTATCCTTCACTCTGCACTCTATCCACCACTTTTGCTGTTCTATCCATCACTTCTGTAATTCTATCCGTCACTTTTACTGTTCTATCCGTCACTTCTGTAATTCTATCGGCAACTTTTACTGTTCTATCCGTCACTCTGCATGCTATCCGTCACTTTTGCTGTTCTATCCTTCACTTCTGTAATTCTATCCGTCACTTTTACTGTTCTATCCGTCACTTCTGCAGTTCTATCGGCAACTTTTGCTGTTCTATCCGTCACTCTGTATGCTATCCGTCACTCTTGCTCTTCTATCCGCCACTTCTGTAATTCTATCCGTCACTTCTACAGCTCTATCCACCACTTCTGCAGTTCTATCCGCCACTTTTACATTGCTAACAGTCCACTTCTGCATTGCTATCCGCCACTTTGTCATTTTTATCCCCTTGATTTAACAAAATAACGCCTCCAATAATGAGGGCAATGCCTATTGCAGAGTAGAGATTAAAAATATCGTTCCAAACCATAATACCTACAATGACCGTTAAAGCTGTGCCGACACCCGACCAAATGGCGTAGGCTAAGCTTAATGGCAATGTTTTTAAGCATAATGATAAGCTATAAAATGAAATCCCATAGCCCAATGCCACTGCCAAAGATGGACCTAGTAGAGTGAAACCATCGGAAAGCTTGAGCATTGTTGTCGCAAAGACCTCACTAATAATCGATAATGTTAAAAATAAATAGCCTTTCATCCTGTCAAGCCTCCTAATGACCACCCGCAAGATTTAGGACCACGACACCCATAATAATGCACAGAATTCCCATTACCTTCTTGCGATTGAAAATTTCCTTATACAATACAACACCAACAATAGCTGTTAATGCTGTGCCTAAACCCGCCCATATCGCATAGGCGGTGCCGATAGGTATAACCTTTAATGTTAAAGCTAAACAATAAAAAGCCGATCCATAGCCAACTACCACACCGAGGGATGGCCAAATACGAGTGAAACCCTCCGTGCGCTTTAGCATGGAGCTTGCAAAAACCTCTGCTACAATAGCAATGAATAAAAAACTAAAAGCCGTCATTTTAGAAAAATCCTTTCTTCGTCGCTGCTACATTTAATCTTCTTCCTCTACATACTCCAATATATCTCCTGGCTGGCACCCCAACGCTTTACAAATCGCATTTAAAGTAGAAAAACGCACGGCTCTTACCTTACCCGTTTTTAAGTTTGAGAGATTGACAATCGACACATCAACCTTCTCTGCCAGTTCACTCAGCTGCATTTTACGATCTGCTAGCATGCGATCTAAGCGAATAATTATGGTCATGTTCTCACTTCCTAAGCTGTCGCATCATATTCATCCTGTAGAAATGCACCGTATCGGAAAATACGTGCAATGGTCCAAATCACCACACCACATAGTAATAGTGTCCAATTAATGCCTGTAAAATGATAGCTAATCCCCTCGATCCATTTCGTCCCAACAAATAGTGACTCAAGGTTCAATTGTTGCATGATAAGATAGGCAATATATGTACGGAATGCACTCACTGTCAAGCTCAACACGATCACACAGTATGCAATTCTCTCTATTTTTTTACTATTAGCTAATGAAAATATGATACCTTTTAATAAATTACTTAAAATATTCCTTACTTGAACAACAATTAATAATAAAATAGTTATGTATATTGTAGCAGTAAATAGTAATGTCAAAACATCTTTTTTTGTGTAATGAATATCCTTTGCCACCTGGTCTGCCAGCATAATTTGCAATCCTTCAAAATGAACGGAAGCCGTCACACTTCCCTTGGCTATTACCTGATTTACTTCCTGTTCTGACACCACCATCGTCCCAACAAAAAAAATGGCAAGCGTTGTCAAGCCAAAAATCATCAACACCATGATGATGGTGAACACGGTACGAAGCCCCTTTGTCAACAATTGAAATTCTTTGCTTTGAATCGTTTGCTCCATTGAAGCATCCCCTTTCTTTCTTTTTATTATACAGTGCCTTTTATCCTTATCAATAATTTTTTAATGTTTATCGTTAAATAACTAGTAATAGAAATCAAACCCTCTAGAATTTAATCGCTAGAGGGTCGTTACATCTTATTTATTTAAGTAATCCTGCATCTACTAAATAAGCTTTTGCTACCTCTGCTGCAAGCTTACCTTCCACATTCACTTGATAATTCATTCCCCGCATTTCATCGTCTGTAATTTGATCAGCTAGTTTGTTTAAGGCTTTTTCAATGGCTGGATATTTTAACAACGTTGCTTTCCTCAGTAATGGTGCTCCCTGGTATGGTGGAAACAACGCTTGATCATCCTCTAAAACGTGTAACTTGTATTGACGAATTTCACTATCTGTTGAATATGCATCTAGTAAGTTGATATCACCCGATTCTATTGCTTGATAGCGAAGCTTTGGCTCCATCGTAGCAATAGTTGAAAATGCAATGCCATAACGTTTTTGAATACCTACATACCCATCTTCCCGGTCATTAAATTCTAACGTAAAACCTGCTTTAATCGTCTGTTCTATTGGTTTAAGGTCTGAAATGGTTTGTAGTTGATAGGACTCTGCCAATTCCTTTGATACAGCCAATGCATACGTATTGTTATATTTCATGGGGTTAAGCATGACCATATCAAATTGCTCCAACATTCCATCTTTCGCCTGACGGTAGACATCCGATTGACTATTATTGATGGCTTCTGCTTTTAAAAATTCCGAAATGGCTGTGCCCGTAAACTCAGGGTAAATATCAATACTCCCCGATTTCAACGCATTGAATACAAACGAGGTTTTACCAAGCCCTGGCTTTAATTGCACAGTTAAATCTGTTTCTTGCTCAATCAAATATTTATACATATTAATGAGAATTTCTGGTTCAGCACCAAGCTTTCCTGCAATAACAATTTCATCTTGTTGTTTACCACTTAGTAGCGGGAAAAAAATCATTACTAATGCCGCTATACTAATGAAACACAATGTCGTCAATGTCTGTTTAAATGACAGGGATTCTAGTTTTTTGAGCAAAATATCAAATATCAGTGCTAAAATGGCTGCTGGTATAGCTCCTAGCAGAATTAGTGATGTATTATTACGGTCAATTCCAAGTAAAATGATATCTCCTAATCCTCCTGCACCAATTAAAGCGGCTAATGTTGCTGTACCAACAATTAACACCATCGCTGTTCGTATCCCAGCCATCATGACAGGCATAGCAAGTGGTAATTCTACCTTTACTAAACGCTTAGGCATATTCATTCCCATGGCTACCGCTGCCTCTTTCAATGAAGGATCTACCTCATTAATGCCCGTGTAGGTGTTGCGTAATATAGGTAATAGCGCATAAACGACTAAGGCAATAATCGCAGGAACTTTTCCAATACCAAATAGTGGTATTAATAAACCAAGTAGTGCTAATGAAGGAATCGTTTGTAAGACCGCACTGACACCAATGATACTTTCTGCTATTTTCTTTTTATTTGTTAAATAGATACCTAGAGGAATGGCAATGATGACCGCAAAAAATAGTGCGATAAAGGAGATTTGTATATGTTCTAGTAATGCTGTCAGTAGTTGTTCCTTCCGTTCCTGAAACATCTCCATAATATTAGTCATGGGCATGTCCTCTTTCTTTAGCGTTCTCTGCAAAATAGTGCAGCATAGATGCTCTTGTCACCATACCGATGCGTTTTCCATCGTCCTCGACACCTAAAAAGTCATGCTGGGCTAATGTTTCTAGAATTGTAGTGAACGAATCATTCACAGTAATTGTATCGCCTAACTCGATTGCTGCTTCAATTGGTTGCATAACAGCATGGATATCAAATAAATTACCCTTAATACCAATAAACTGTTGAACAAAATCATTTACAGGGTTTTGTACAATCTCTTGAGGCGTGCCGACCTGGACAATTTGTCCATCTTTCATGACACAAAGGCGATCCCCTAATTTCAGTGCCTCCTGCATATCATGCGAAACAAATACAATTGTTTTCTGTATCGTACGCTGCATTTCCAGTAGATCATCCTGGAGTTTTGTACGACTAATTGGATCTAATGCACTGAAAGGTTCATCCATTAAGATAATCTCTGGGTCAGCTGCTAAGGCACGGATGACGCCAACTCTTTGCTGTTCGCCTCCTGATAACTCTTTTGGCTTACGCTGACGATATGTTTCAGGCTCCAGCCCAACCATCTTCAATAACTCATCAACACGTTTTTGGATTTTCATTTTACTCCATTTTTTTAATTCTGGTACAACAGCAATATTTTCTTCAATCGTCATATGTGGAAAAAGAGCAATTTGTTGTAATACATAACCGATACTCCAGCGTAATTCATGAATATTGTAATCGCTAATTCTTTTGCCATTGATCCAGATAGTACCCTCTGTTAATGGAATCAATCGGTTTATCATCTTCAATAAAGTAGTTTTGCCACATCCACTCGGGCCAACGATAACAAAAAATTCACCCTTCTTTATCTCTACGTTCAGGGCTTTGACTGCCACATGGTCGTTACCATATTTTTTTGAAACATTGTCAAATGTTATCATCTGTCATCTCCTTTTCATTCGCTAATGAAATTTCGTTATTAGTGACGTTATTTCACTTATAAATATTTCACAAACAAAAAAACGAAAGCAAGATCTCTTTAAAGTTCATCATACCATTTTCTATCAATTTGTGCTTTTAACTACCAATCTATGAAATTGACTACCAATTGCTAGTTATGAGAAGATGAAAAAAATAGCAAATCGAGAGGTAGTGAACTATGAGCAACGACTTTCAATTCATGCCTATTAGCCAACTAGCTGAAAAGTTTCCAGAAGACTCTTGGTGGGCAAAGTTTTACAAAGATTTTAGGAATAACGATTTTGCTGCGTACTATGAGGGCGATTTAACGCTCCCTTTTCTTGATTTGGATTGGGGCATGCCTTTTCCACAGCAAGACAACACGATTATTATTTTTATCAATGGCAATTTAACAATAGACAACCTTTATAATACAGAAACAGATGGTGCGATAGGGCTTTTGGTAATGGGCAATTTGACAGCCAAAAATATAGCCGTAGGTGGACAGGAAATCTATGTACACGGAGATTTGTCAGTCGAGGATATTTTGTGTGGCTCCTATAATCATGGGGAAACCATTGTGAAAGGCAATCTTCAAGCTACTGTTTTAGTTCAGGATGACGAGTATCACTTCACTGTTAATGGACAAAAGTCAATACAATGTATCGTAAACGTTTGGCACGGAGATGGTGTTTTTCAGGGACTTCCCATCTTTATTCAGGATGTGTTAATCGATGAAGTTTTTTTAGATATGGATGAGGATGAAGATGAGGATGATATTGGATTTTCATTTGCGACGCTAGTAAGTATTCTGAAAGAAGGACGTTCCGCACTTGCTCATTTACATGACGCTCCCCTGAAATCGAAGGCAACTCATGTATATTTTACGCACAATCGTATGGATGCAGAAAATATTTTGAAACTGACTCGGTGTATTCTTATGACCGAAGACAATTCTTCTTTCGATATTGAGGAAGAAGATGTGCATTTCATGGTTCAGCGAGCCCATATCAATGCTGACGGAGACAAGCGTAATGACAGCGTTTATATGAAGACTGCACAGTATCATTATTTTATTTGGCTCAATGACGATCAATCCGTCTCCCTCTTGAGAAAAACACTAGAAAAAGAAGCTGAATGGTGGGACATTACGGATTTATCGCAAGAGCAATTAATCGATATTCACGATCACTGGATCAAGCTATTAACCTGTGTAAATGTTGCAACCCTTTATTTGCACAACATCGAAGTTCAGTATGTGGAACATATTTTACAGCATCCAGAAATTCAAGGGCTTGATGAGGACAATGATGGTTTCTGGGACGGTTCCAAATATTATAGCTTCCGTCAAGCCTATACAGATGAGGATGGGGATTTTATAAACGCTCGTATTGAAATTCAGACGCCTGACGAAGCGTATTATTTTTATACATTAGAAAATCAATCCTATGTTTCTCGGCACTATCAACCTCCTAACCATTATGGTCGCCAAGAGATAGCCTTTTTAAATATTAGACGCTGGGAGGCTTCCGAACAGTATTTTGAGAGATTTAAACATTTTATGTCCAAGAATTTTAAGATGGACATCTAAGTGGCATGACATGGAACTAATTGTTGCTGGTGACGTTCTAATAATGATGGAATCTATTCAACTATACATCTCTTTCACTCTCTGTAATAATGAGAGATAGCTATACTTTGATAGAAGGGAGGGAGATGTGGTCACGACCAACATCAAGCGTACTATGAAATACGTAGTTAATTTTTTAAAAGGACTCATCATCACCATTGTTGTTATTTGTATTTCGTTTTATATGGTGACGCAGCTATTTAATACGACTGAAAGAGAAGAGCCTGTGGTCATTGATGATCGACCAAGTGTGGAAGAGTTCATTGGCGAGATTGCTGAGATTGCACGAGACCTTGGTGCTGATAACGACTTATATGCATCCGTAATGATTGCCCAAGCTATACTAGAGAGCGAGCACGGGCAAAGTGGTCTCGGCTCTGCCCCCAATTATAATCTGTTTGGCATGAAAGGCAGCTATCAAAATAACTCCGTGACACTCGAAACGACAGAAGATGACGGTTCAGGCAATCTATCAACGATTATGGCTGCCTTCCGTAAATACCCTTCCTATGAGGAATCAATGCAAGATTATGTAAAGTTAATGCGTAACGGGGTTTCTTGGAACAAAGATTTTTATGCGGGCGTTTACAGAAGCAACACAAATGCCTATACAGATGCAACGAAGTTTTTAACAGGCTCTTATGCTACCGATTCAAAATACAGCGAAAAATTGAATACACTTATCGCAAATTATGACCTACAACAATATGATAGCCCTGTAAAGGACAAGAAAACGATTACTGTGACTGACGGGGACTCATTAATGAAAATTGCAGAGGTATACAATGTGAAAGTGACATCTATTAAACAATGGAATCAGCTTCGATCAGATCGCCTTGAAGCAGGTCAACAGCTAAATATTTATCATTATTAACCTAAACCCTTCATGCTCATCAACAACGAGTATGGAGGGTTTATTGTATGAAACCCATTCGTATTTCAAACGTCTACATGAAAAATGCGGAAAGGATAGGAACATCGTGACGCGTAAACAACTACTCAGTCTTATCACCGTGAATCTTGTACTTTTGCCATTCATACAGTTTTGCTACAACCTTTTATTTGCAACAAAAATAGATGAGAGTTCTTTTCAACTTTTCATTTTCCCTACGATCATACTATTGCTGAACCTATTGCTATGGTGTTGTCGACTAAAAATACCATTTTATATCCATTCGATCTTCATCTACGTAGGGCAGGGTACTTCATTAGCCTGTTATTTTGCTTGGCATTATCGTCAATTAGAGCCCTACCCCCACATGCCCCCAGGTGAGGCAACATTTGAATTATACATGAGTACTTTTTTAATCGGCTTATGGCAGCTAGTGGCATTATCTATTGTTAATCTCAGTCTCTTCGTAAGCACAAAACTTTTGATGGCCATAAAAAAAGCTTTATAGGATTTAACCTATTAAAGCATAACATCAAACATTCACTGAATTTGTTAATCGATGGATAGTAGTTTCGATCTGAAAGACACGTGTATTTAGTGCACCTGAGCTGTCCTCTACTTGATGGGCTATTTTTTCCGTAAATTTACCCAAGTTCTCGACGATGTTTTTTTGAAGCTCAGCTTGTCCATCTTTCAGTCCTTGGACTCCATCTTTCAATATATGAACATCTGTCTTTAGCTCTTGAATTTCATCTTTCAATACATGGACATCTGTCTTTAGCTCTTGGACTTCATCTTTCAATACATGAACATCTTCCTTAAGCTCTTGAATGTCTTCTTTCATTACAAGAACATCTTCCTTCAGCTCCCGAACTTCACCTTTTAGTACATGAACATCTTCCTTCAGCTCTCGGACTTCACCCTTCAGTATATGAACATCTTTCTTTATATCTCGAACTTCACTTTCAATCGTATCTAAGCGAGTTTCCATAGACTCTAAACGGTGATTGACTGGCGCCAACTCTTCTCTTAAAACGGAACGCAACAATTCTTGTAAGTCTAGTGACAACTACTCCCCTCCTACCCTCAAAATTTTTTACTATTATAGCACACTTCCTATCGATTATCGCTCTCTAGTATGTTCCTAAAAAAAGAGAAGCCTAACTATTTGGCTTCTCCTGAAATAAAGTACCTACTTCTTGTAAGGTAGTCGCTAAATCGTGTCGATAGAGTGGATGATATTCATCTAAGCTATTAACTGTCACTTCATTACCACCAAGCGATGAGTGAACATAAAGATGATCCCCCATGTATAAAGCAATGTGACCTGGAAAATAAATTAAATCACCCTTCTGCATAAGGTCTCTGTCTATTTTCACAATTGGAAAGCCTTCAACAATCTTGGCATCCCGATAAATAGTAACGCCATTTAACATATATGCCATCGAGCACAAACCCGAGCAATCAATACCTAACGGCGATTTACCACCCCATCGATAAGGTGTCGCTAAATAACTTAACGCAGTTTGCACAACGTTTTCGCGAAATAGCTGCTCAGATGATGGATGGTCTGTTATTTTTGCATGTAGCCATTTTTTTCGAACATACCCCGTTTGTCCTGATACTAATTGTACGGCTGACCATTCTTCCTGTAAGTTATCAACTGCAATGGCACAAACTGATGAGCCTTTCACAAGTGTAATCAATTTAGTGCTTTGAATACGGGGTTGCTGTAAAACATCCGCAAAGCTTTGAATAATGACATGCCGTGATTCATGTTGCCAAGTAGATGCAAGTGCTTCATCTAGTAGCAAGTCAGCTTTCTGACAATACCCTTCATAGCGATAGGCTGTTTGGATGTACACCCATCCCTCGCCCAAATCCTTGGTGATGTCTACGGTCATCCCATAAAGTACTTCATCTACTAATTCAGAAGATTGATCTGGCTTACTATGCAAATTGGCAATCATTGCTGTCACAGTAGCCTTCATTGCTATCTCCCCTTCCGCTCCACCAATTGGTCATAAACAACTTTTGATAGACGACCAATTAGTTGACGAGCCTGATCATTATCCGTCACGTTCGTTAAAAATACACCGATACTATAATCGATTGCGCTACTGTAAACGATCCCTACATCATGATCTACGGTATCAAGTCCACCTGTTTTATGTGCGAGTTTGACATCATCCACTAGATAGCGCATTAAGGAGTCATGTACGCGCTGTCGACTTAAAATATCAATGACCAGTTTACTGTAAGAGGGTGACAATACATCTTGTTGATAAATACGTGTAAAGAGATGAGCCATGTCCCGTGCTGATGTGCGATTGTCTATGCCCTTTGCAAGGCGCTCAACATCCATCATTTTTCGCTGTAGCACCGTGTCCTGTAGACCAATTTGACGAAAATAGTCATTCAAAAATTCCATCCCCACTACATCGATACATACATTAGTTGCCGTATTATCACTCGTAATTATCATCCATACAAGAAGCTCATATAAAGTACTTTGTGTAAGCCGCAGTTCACTAATCACACTAAAATCTACCCAATCGTCTGGAGAAATCGAACGCGTAGAATCAAGAGAAATATTGTTGTTCTCCATATACGTTAATAACGCTAGAAGAATAGGAACTTTTATTACACTCGCACTAGAAAAGGAACTCTCCAACTGATAGTCAATGAGCAACTGGTTGGTTTTTAGATTTTTAACAAATAGATGCGCGTTATAAGGCGTCTCTTTGATCATCTCTTGAATCATCTGCTCCATAGCACACCTACCCAGCAACATGGATTCGTTGTTTGTCTGCATCCATCATGATTGTGCTTCCTAAAGGCAAAGACATTGTTGGTAAACAATGTCCACATGCTAAATCAGCAATAATAGGCCTACCTAGAGGAACTAGAATTTCTTCGAAAATAGTTTGTAGTGATAAGCTATGCTCTGGCTTTTGGGGATTTTCTGGTCCACAATCTGTCCAAGCACCCAATAAAATGCCCGCCACGTCATCTAGTTTCCCTGCTAGTTTTAATTGCGTCAGCATGCGATCCACTCGTTGTTCCGATTCATCGATATCTTCTAAAAAAAGTATTTTACCTCGTGTATCAATTTCATATGGTGTGCCAAGTGATGCCGTGACTAATGTTAAGTTGCCACCGATGAGCTGACCTGTGGCATTGCCAGCTACAAGTGTTGACATTGATTGTTCAGAAGGATTTTCCAGGTAAAGTGCTTTTTCTTCATTCGCCATAATCTGCTGGATAAAGGATTGCCATGTATAATCATCCATCTCTTGTCTAATAAATTCAGTAGACGGCATTGGTGTATGGTAGGTAACAAAGCCACAAAGCTGATTCAAGGCTATATGTAAAGCTGTCACATCACTATAGCCAGCAAATACTTTAGGATTCGCCCTGATCATATCAAAGTCTAATTGCGGTAAAATCTTTGTGGCGCCATATCCTCCACGTATACAAAAAACACCATCAATGGTTGGATCTCTAAACATTCGATTGACATCAGCTGCTCGCAACTCATCAGATCCTGCTAAATAACCGTGCCTTGCGTGACATGTTTCTCCAACGACAACTTTTAGCCCTAGCTTTTCAATACTAGCAATAGCTGGCTGCAATTTACCTGATGGTGTTGCCCCAGAAGCACTAAGCAGACCAATGGTGTCACCTTTTTTCAATGCCTTTGGATGAATCATTTATTTACCTCCATTTTCAGTGAAGTGCGATAATTGACTAGTTCTTCTTCATTCGCTAAAACAAAATGGCCCTCCTCAATTTCAACGAATGAAGGAGGATTTTGATCGTAGCTGTGTTGTGACGGATCGTATACTTCTACCACTTTTCCTCGTTCCTTATATGGATTTGGCTCAGGAACTGCTGATAACAGTGCCCTTGTATAAGGATGAAGAGGATGGGCAAAAAGCTTTTCCGTTTCCGCCAGCTCAACAATTTTTCCTTTATAAATCACCGCTGTCCGGTCAGTAATAAAACGGACAATCGATAAATCATGTGCTATAAATAAATACGTTAAATGATTTTGCTGTTGCAAGCTTGCTAGTAAATTCAATACTTGTGCACGAATGGATACGTCTAAGGCAGATATTGGCTCATCTGCAATGATGAACTCTGGCTCCATCACTAAGGCACGGGCAATGCCGATACGCTGGCGTTGTCCTCCTGAAAATTCGTGTGGAAAGCGGCTTGAGAACTCTGGTAGTAGCCCTACATTTAATAAGGCATTGCGAACCTTTCGCTGACGATCAGCCTCATCCTTATATTTTTTTGAGGGATATAAACCTTCTGAAATAATATAGTCAACCTTCGCTCGTTCATTAAGGGATGCCATCGGATCCTGGAAGATCATTTGGATTTTCTGCGTAATTTCTTTGTCCCAATCTTTTGGGATTTTACCCTGTATACTTTTGCCATGGTACAGAATTTGCCCTTCTGTGACCTCGTTGATGCGCATAATTGCCCGACCTATCGTTGTTTTCCCTGAGCCTGATTCGCCTACTATACCAAATGTTTCACCTTTGAAAATATGAAAACTGACATCATCAATCGCTGTAAATTTATTTTTTCCTTTGCCAAAAACAACTGTTAAATTTTTTACCTCTACAAGCACTTCTTTGTCAGTCATTGGCATAACTCCTCCCCTCTGCAAAAAACGCTTGTAAAGCTGCGGGAGGATCTACTTTTGGTGCGAGCGGGTCTAATAACCATGTTCGCGCATAATGCGTGTCACTAATTTGAAAAAAAGGAGGACGCTCTATAAAATCAATTTTTAATGCATATTGATTGCGAGGTGCAAAGGCATCACCATTTATTTCTTGAAAAAGATTAGGTGGGGTGCCCTTAATGGAATACAATTGTTCCCCCTTAGAGCCAAGCTGGGGTAAGGAGGAAATTAGTGCCCACGTATATGGATGTTTACTATTAAAGAAAATTTCGTGTGTCTCTCCGACTTCGATCACATCACCTGCATACATCACCGCAATACGATCAGCCACCTTTGCAACAACACCTAAATCATGCGTAATATAGACAATCGATAAGCCGTACTTTTGCTGGAGATTCTTTAATAGCTGTAAAATCTGAGCTTGTATCGTTACATCTAAAGCTGTCGTTGGTTCATCACAAATTAAAATAGCTGGCTTGCAGGCAATCGCAATGGCAATCACAATGCGTTGGCGCATCCCCCCTGAAAATTCATGAGGGTATTGCTTATAGCGCTTTTTCACATCAGTAATTCCTACATCTGTTAGTAATTTCAGTGTTTCCTCATAGGCTTCCTTGCCTTTTAAGCCTTGATGCATGACAACACATTCCTCTATTTGCTTACCAATTGTTTTGAGCGGGTTCAATGATGTCATCGGGTCCTGCGTCACCATTGCTATTTCTTTACCTCGAATACCTAGCCATTCTTGCTCTGTCGTAAACTGGCCCAAATCCTGTGCATTATAAATAATTCTCCCCTGCTTAATGCTGCCGTTTTTATCAAGCAAGCCCATAATGGATTTCATCAGCACCGATTTACCTGAGCCTGATTCACCGACTATGGCTAAACTTTCGCCTTTGTATAGATCGAGTGAAATATCTCGGATAGCTGTTAATACGCGACCACGTAACGTAAATTGAATAACTAAATTTTGTATAACTAATATGCGGGATTTTTTTGGCGTCACTTGTTTCATCTCCTTACACATGGTTTTTCGGGTCTGCTGCATCTGCAAAGGAATTACCAATAATATAAAATGCAATCGTAATGACACTTAACACAATACTTGGAAAGATGAGCTGATAGCGTAAGTCTGGTGACATCATGAGGACGCGCCCTTCATTGATTAAATTCCCTAAAGACGGCTCACTGATTGGAAGCCCTAAGCCGATATACGTTAAAAAAACTTCAGCGCCAATCGCGAAAGGAATGGCTAGGCTCATCCGTAACATAATTACAGAAATTAAATAGGGTAATAGATTTTTTAGGATTATCCGATAATCAGGTGTGCCTAAACATTTAGAGGCGAGGTTGTATTCACGGTCACGTAAAATAACAATTTGATTGCGAATAAATCGAGCCATTTCCACCCAACCCGTTATACACATGGCGATAATAATTGTTGAAATACTTGGACGTAAAATATAAGACATTAAAATCAAAACAATGGTTGTCGGGATATTATCAACAACGTTATAAAGCTGTGTAATAGGCGCTTCTAATTTCCGTGAAAAGCCCCACAGCGTACCTATCGTAATACCAACTACTGCCTCCACTAATGCGACAACACAGCCAATAAATAGAGACGTTCTTGTGCCAGCCCAAATACGAGACCATAAATCCTGACCAATCGAGTTCGTGCCAAACCAAAATTCTGCATTTGGCGCAATATTACGTGCCTGCATCCCTGTTTGCTCATCTAGGTAAATTTCAGTGGGTGATTTTTGCACTGGTAAATAGGGCTGGAGAATGGTAAAACCTACGATAATAAGCACGCCAACTAATAAAAAAACGGCTAGTCGATTTTTCAAAAAGGATTGCCATGTAGATCGCCAATAAGAGTAATTAGAGTAACCTATTTCTTCTGCCTGACGTGCATCGACTTCAGCAAATTCAAACAATGTTTCACGAGACTTATTCGAAATATTATTGATTTCGTCTGTATACATGCCCACTAACGTACTCCACCTCCCTTGCCTAATTTAATGCGTGGATCCACAAGAGCCATCGCAATATCCCCTAAAATAAGTCCGATAATGCCAAGAGAAGAGAACACTAGCACTAAACCTTGTACAATCGTATTATCCTGTCTCTGAATGGCATCAACGAGTAAGCCGCCCATCCCTGGAATGGAATACAACGATTCAATATAGATAGAGCCTGTAATCGTAAACAAAATAGTGGCAGGTAAATATTGTGCCATGGGAATAAAGGCATTTCGTAATACATGCTTGAACATCAATGTCCGTTCTTTCACACCCTTGGCCCTTGCCAGCTTAATATAGTCCTTGTT
This sequence comes from Lysinibacillus cavernae, assembly GCF_009724685.1. Taxonomy (GTDB): domain Bacteria; phylum Bacillota; class Bacilli; order Bacillales_A; family Planococcaceae; genus Lysinibacillus; species Lysinibacillus cavernae. Next base: position 39,081 of record NZ_WMEF01000015.1, on the reverse strand, counting down.
CAGTTCGTCAACCATGTATCGTCGCATCCACATCGCATAGGAAGCTGTCGGTGCCAAAGCCATTGACGTAAGAGGAAGAATCCATGTGATTGGCCTGTATTCATCAAAAAGCATCGGTAATTGAAAGAGATCCGTAATATACATTTGGATAACTAAGTAATAGACGGCTGCAGGGACTGCAACAACAAAAACGATATAGCCTGTCCCAAGTCGATCCAGCCAACGCCCCTTGCGGTAGGCCATCATAATGCCTAAAGGGACACCTATGATAAGAGATAAAGCAACTGCTCCTAATCCGAAAAGCAGAGAATACGAAATTTTATCTCCTATAATCGTAACAACAGGGACATCTGTGCGATAGGTCACTGATTTTCCTAAATCCCCTTGCAGTAAATTGTTGTAAAAATGACCCAACTGAACAAGCAATGGATCACGCAATCCTAGATTTGTTAGGTAAATTTCTTGCTGAGCTGGTGACATTTTATCCGCTGCCGCTCCTAGATACCCTTCCTCCGGCATTAACCGTAATAATGAAAAGACAATGGTTATGATTATAAAAAGGGTTAATACGGATTGTAAGAGTCGTTTTCCTATATACTGCAACATCGCGCCATCCTCCTTTGTCAAAAAGACTAAAGGAGATGCCGACTATTTTTTTCGGTATCTCCTTTAGTAACTACGATTCAATACTACTTTTCAGCATTTGCTAAAGCTTCAGCTCGTTCTTGCTCCCATTGTGCGAGCGCTTTTTTGAAGTCTTCATTACTCATTGGCTTTTCAAGCACTTGCTGTCCTTTAAATTTCTCAGCTGTTACACCAAATGGAGAATACTGTGCCTCAAACGGATTTAATTTGGAAGCCACATAGCCACTACCACCTACTGAATATGGAATAACAAAGGCTTCATCAATTAAAAAGGCCTCTGCCTTCGCAAATAGCTCATAGCGTTTCGCCGTGTCAATCGTTTCTTTGGCTTGATCCACAAGATTTTGATATGTCGTATTACCATTTGCCTCTGTATAACCCTCTGCTAATTCTGGTTTATTGTAAGTTCCATCCACTGTGAATGGATCTGTATACGTAGATGGATCTGCAAAATCAGGACCCCAGTTCGCTTCTAAAAGAGCAAATTTACCAGGGCGGCGCACCTCAGATAAGAAGCCTGTGGATGGACCAGCTTCAACGATCATGTCGACATAATCTGTTCCTAGTAATTTTTCTATTTGCTGCTCTACTACTTGAGAACGATTGGCCCAATCTGGGCTACCCGAGTTATAGGGCATTAATACTTTCACCGGGAATGTTGCTTTACCAGCTAAAGCTGTTTTAGCTTTTTCTTTAAATTCCAGTGCTAAGTCTTTATTGAAGGAATCTTCATTGGAAATGGCAGCAAGTGGCGCTAATTGTGTATAATCCACTCCTTCAACATCGACAAAGTTTTTCGGCGTAATGGTATTACTCAACAAATCTGCAGGGTTATAAGGCTCAACTGTTAACATCGCAGAAACACGATCAAGCGCATGGAATAATGATTTCCGGAAATCTTTATTGTTGACAGCGACCTTCCAGTTATCTGGCTCATATTGTGCGTCAAATTGTGGGTTGAAGTTGAGTGCATAGAAGTAGGTATAGAAGTTATTTTGTGTTTGACGAACCTGAGATTTTTTCTTATCATCTTTAAACCATTCATCAATAATCGATGTTGGAATACTAGCTGAATCAATTTCTCCACGTAAAAATAGCTCTGGCGCAACTGTTGCCGCTTCTTTATTGTATTTATAGCGGATACGGTCAATCAGCACTTTGTCTTTATCCCAATACGACTCATTTTTTACAAGAACACGCTCATTTTGCGGCTCGAATTTATCTAAAATATAGGAGCCATTATAAAGGAAATTTTCACGCGTTGTGCCAAAATTCTCTCCCTTTTCTGCAATGAACTGTCCATTCACTGGGAAGAAACAAACGTAATTCAACATAGAAAGAAAATAAGGTGTCGGTGCTTCTAAAGTATATTCTACTGTATGTTCATCTAGCGCCTTTATGCCAACTTTCTTGAAATCGGTCATCTCACCGTTATAAAATGCTTCCCCATTTTTTACTACCGTCGCAATCCATGCTGTCGATGATTCATTTTTTGCATCAAGAACGTAGTGTAAGCCGTCCACAAAATCCTGTGCAACAACATCTGCATATTTCTCGCCCTCATGTGTGACCCATTTCGCATCATCACGCAACTTGAATGTCCACACGGTTGCATCATCATTAGCAGACCACTCTTTGGCTAATCCTGGCTGGACAACTCCATATTTATCATATTCAATGAGCCCATCCACCATATTCGCGGCCACCGCAAATTCATTTGTTTCAGACGTCTTTAAATAATTTAACGTTTTAATTTCCCCCGAATACACGACCCGATATTCCGATGATTTTTCATTCGAAGACTTATCATTACAGGCTACACAAAACAATACGACCAGACATACTAACAGCAACCAATACTTTTTCACAAGCATCCCCCTAGTCATCTTTTTATAATGAAAATCCTATTGTGAGGCTGATCAATAGAATCGTTCAAACATAAGCTAGGTCCGTCTAAATTGATCGTCTATCGATGAAATGGACAACGGCACTATGCAATTTGTTTTGCTACGATGCCTTTATTAGGTTCGATAATATCCTTTTTATATGAAATCAATCCATGGCGACAGCGTGTCCTACTGCTCGTTGAATATACCTTTGAGCAAAGCCCTCCGTTGAATGGACCACCTTTGATGCCCTTTTGAGTGGTTTTATTACTGAGCGCTTTTCAACCATTGTTAAGCAGACCCCTCACCCAATGGGTTTCTTCATCATGTCAAAAACTGCAAAAGACGTAATACCTCATAAAAATCATCTGTAATAAATTCCACGGTATTATGTGGCTTGAATGTGGCATTTGGATAGAAAGAGTTGCGATAGGCTCGTGTATGGTCACGATAAATAACCTCCACCACAAAGCGTTCTGGCAAAGTGACCTGTAAATCGGCACGTGGCACTTGCATAGAAGACTCTACCAGTCGCTTTGTTTCCATAATGGTTAGCTGTGGACTGACACTGATCGTCGCATTCCCTATCCCTTCTTTTGTGGCAAACGTTTGAATGTGTTCATTTAAGGACTGAATTTCTTCTGTTAAACCCACATCACCACTAACAAACGACACAGGAACACCATGTAATGCCGCTGCATACGTATTGATTAAAAATTCACTTGCATATTCACCATTCATTTTGACATCAGCATATGTGCAAAGTGTATGAGCCAGCGGATTGCGCTCACTTCCACCTTTACTGTGGTAGCCAATAAAAATGGCACGATCAAAGCTTTGATCAAGACCTGCTACCATACACATTGGATCGTATGTCCAGCCACGGATTACTTTACAATTGATTGGTAAATTAGTAATGTCGAGATTGCGAGCAGAATCATGCGCATCCTTTAATAAAATTTCTGTTGCCCCCCCTGCTATGGCCCCTTCAATAGCCGCTTCCACTTCTCGTGTCATTTGTCTTTGAAAAAATTGATAATCTGGTGCGTTTAATTCAGTCTCACTCCATGTGGTTGTGCCAGTAATGCCTTCAATATCTGCACTAATATAAATTTTCATAAAAATTTAAACTCCTTTACGTTATGATTTTGTATTGTTGCGCGTACTGCTCCATAATGTGCTACCTGAGCTTGAACACGTCTTGCCCAAGCCGCATTTTGATAATCGTAATGCCACCATTCCTCCGCGTAATTCGTAAATCCAGCAAATGTCATACAGTTATACAGCAAACGCCTATATTGACAAGCCTGAGGATTTTCTTCAGCGTACGTTTCAAAATACCGTGTAGCTGATTTTTCATTCATTTCATCAAATGCTGTACCAAGATCCAATGCTTTACCATGGACATCAGCTAGCGTGACATCGATTGCTCCCCCTGTTAAATGTGGTACCAAATGTGCTGATTCTTCACTTGGAAAGGCAACATACTTTTTAGTTACTTGCATGATTTCTTGCGGTGTCGAATGTGGCAATAATTTTGCTACTTGGTTAGAAAAATAGGTAAACAAATACTGCTGTACTTGAAAGGGACGATAGCCATCATAAAGTAATAGACTATATTCTTGAGGTAATAACGTTAATGCATCATGCAAGCACTCAGATACGCCTTCACGTACATAGATAGCTCGTAAACTATTAGGTACCTGTTGCTGATAGTAAATAGGCTCGATGAATATTCTCGGATGATTGTCTGTTATCTGGATAAGAGGCTCAAAGCTTTCACAAACAGACGGAACCATAGGAGGGTTCACATCAATAGTTGCCGCTATTGGTTGAAAGATGTTTACTATAGTGGAACACCACCTCAAATTTTTAGATAATTCAGTTTTTTAAAATGAATAGTATCATATCTCTATAACATTGACTAGATAAAAAAAGAATAATTACAAGATACTGGTTATTCTCTTACAATGACACACATTACGTCAAAAGTTGGTCGAAATACTTCCTTTATCCTCTATTTAAGGATTTTATTCGTAGCACTGCTCACTCATGCTAAAAAAATGCCGAATGCTGTTTTTATTGCACAAAAAAAGTTATTGAAACGTTGTTTATGTCTCAATAACTTTTCTCGCTATGCTTTTTTAAATGAGTAGGCTTCAACTGTATGCCCATTGCGACCAATCGTAGTCTGTGCCTGTGAAAGTGAATTGATAATAGCTTCCTCTGTCGCTTCAGCAGCAGCGGTAAACAACTGATTCATAACTGGATGATCCTCACGTATCTGTGTCCGTGTTTCGACAAGTTGATCTGTGACATGTGGAATACTGTGTGCAGTCGTAAAACCAATAACAATATCGCCACTTCCATGTGAATAATGGCTGCCTGTCCGTCCTAGACCTATACCGCAACGTTTAAGCACTCGTTTTAGTTGACGGCTGCTAAGTGGAGCATCTGTCGCAAGAACAATAATAATCGAACCATCTGTCGGAGATAAGGTCGATTGACTTTGCGTATTTGAGGTTACGTAACGCTCGGCAATAAACTCAGAGCTTTGTCCAAAATTGCTAAGTACCATACAGCCTACTGTATAGCTAACCTCACTTTGTTCTATTTTAACAATGCGGGAAGATGAACCAATCCCCCCTTTATAGCCAAAACACATCATCCCTTTTCCTGCACCAATTGCCCCTTCCTGTGCCGTCTGATTAGAAGCTTGACGAATAGCTTCAATAGCCTGCTCAGGTGTCACTGGACAAGCCCTGATCGAATTTAAATAACTATCATTACATTCGCCTACAACGAGATTAATTGTTCCAGTTGTTAGTCCAATGTCTTCATTCATGTCCAACATATAGCGCAGTGTTCCTTGCATAACGGCTGGCACGCCAAAAGTATTGGTTAACATAATAGGTGATTCAATCACACCAAGCTCATTCACTTGCACAAGCCCCGTTGTTTTTCCAAAACCATTCAGTACATAGCTTGCCGCTGTCACCTTTTGCTGAAATAAATTGCCTCCATGCGGTAAAATCGCTGTGACGCCTGTACATGCATAAGCTCCATCCTGATTTACTGGCTCATCTAATGTGACATGCCCAACTTGTACGCCTGCTACATCGGTAATACAGTTTTTCGTTCCTACTGGTAACGAGCCAATTTCAATGCCCCATTGTCTTATTTTTCCTTGCATATTACGTCTCCTCCTGAATAGCTATCGATACTGCAGCCTGTGCATGGATGGCGGCTGTATCAAATACTGGAACGTGGACATCCTCCTGCTGAATAAGTAGACCAATCTCCGTACAGCCTAGAATCACTCCTTGTGCTCCTGCTTTCACAAGCTCGTCGATGATTTGCATATAGTACGATTTAGAGGCAGATACAATGTTGCCCAAACACAATTCTTCATAAATAATACGGTTTACCTCCATTCGTGCAATCTTGTCTGGCACAATAACGTCAATACCAAATCCCTCCACCCTAGCCTTATAAAATTCCTGCTCCATTGTATACATAGTGCCAAGGAGTGCTATTTTCTGTAATCCTGCCTCTTTAATTTGTCTAGCCGTTGCATCCGCAATATGTAAAATCGGGATTGTGATGGCCGCCTCGATGACATCAATGACCTTGTGCATCGTATTCGTACAAATAATGAGTAAATCTGCACCTGCACGCTCAAGTGATTGCGCCGCTTGTGCAAGGACATGACCAGCTTCGTCCCACTCTCCCCTAGCTTGAAAATGCTCGATTTGCTGGAAATCTACACTATACAAAATACATTTGGCAGAATGTAGACCTCCTAGCTGATGTTTTACTTGCTCGTTTATGAGCCTATAATATTCCGCGGAGGATTCCCAGCTCATACCACCAATTAAACCAATCGTTTTCATCAAAATCACACTCCTTTTAATCTATTATTATACGCCTGAAATAAGAGAATTTTCCAAATTCAATTCCAAAGAAATCCTGTCTCGAAGAAAAAATTATTGATTTTTCTAAAAAATATTATTTAAGAGTAAAATATCTAACTTTAAATTTATAAATATCAAAATTTTATCGCAATTCATTATTTTAGAAAAGTTGATTTTTCATAAAAAAACAGTGTAGACTAAAGCGTACTGTGAAAGGAGGGACAACTTATGGAATGGATTTCAACTATTGTTGATAGCGGAAATAATATTTTATGGACATATATCCTGATTATCTTACTTTTAGCAGCAGGGCTATATTTTTCATTTGGTACGAAGTTTGTACAAATTCGTCTTTTTCCTGAAATGTTTCGTTTAATTGTAGAAAAAAGAGAGGGCGAGTCGGGTGTATCACCGTTCCAAGCCTTTACGATTAGTGCTGCTTCTCGTGTCGGCACAGGTAATATTACTGGTGTTGCTTTAGCCATTGGTGTAGGTGGACCAGGTGCAGTCTTTTGGATGTGGATTATTGCTATTTTAGGGATGGCAACAGCCTTCATTGAAAGTACATTAGCACAGGTGTATAAAGTAAAGGATGGCGAGACATTCCGAGGTGGGCCTGCCTACTATATAGAAAAGGCATTAGGGCAAAGAAAGCTAGGCATTATCTTTAGTATTCTATTAACATTAAGCTTCGGATTTATCTTCAATGCTGTACAGTCCAATACAATCGCTACTTCCGTTGGGGAAGCTTTTGATATTAGTCCAAAAGCCATTGGCATAATGCTTGTTGTATTAACAGCGTTAATTATTTTTGGTGGCGTACATCGAATTGTGAAGGTTACACAAATTCTTGTACCTGTCATGGCCATCTTCTATTTACTTGTAGCTCTTTTTGTTGTGGTGACAAATTTATCGGAAATTCCGAATGTCTTTAAACTAATTTTCACACACGCATTTGGCCTACAAGAAGCTGCTGGTGGCGCAATCGGAGTTGCTATCATGCAAGGTGTACGTCGTGGGTTATTTTCCAATGAAGCTGGGATGGGTAGTGTGCCAAATGCAGCAGCTACTGCCAATACCTCACATCCTGCCAAGCAGGGGCTTGTGCAAAGTTTAGGTGTCTTTTTTGATACGATTATGATTTGTACGGCGACAGCTTTTATCATTATTTTAGCTGGCTTATATGATAAAGGTGAAAGCAACGGCATAATTTTGACGCAAAATTCTTTAGCTGTCCATGTTGGTGAATGGGCTCCTTACTTTATTGCTATTTCCATCATCTTCTTTGCCTTCAGTTCCATTATCGGTAACTATTATTATGGTGAATCCAATATTGAATTTTTGAATGCACATAAAGGTTGGATGTTTAGCTATCGTATTTTAGTATTAGCCATGGTAATGTTTGGCTCTATGGCTCAAGTACAACTTGTGTGGAACTTAGCTGACTTATTTATGGGGCTCATGGCTCTCATCAATATTTCCATTATTATGATTCTCGGCAAAATTGCCTTCCTCGTGTTGGATGACTTTACGAAACAACGCAAAGCAGGCAAGAACCCAGTCTTTTATGCAAAATCAATTCCAACATTAAAAAACACTGATTGTTGGGAAGAAGATCGCTAACAACATAACGCCACTCCTTTTAAGCTAAAGGAGTGGCGTTGTGCTTTAATATTTAAACTGACTAATCAGTTGCTTTAATTCATCTGCCATATGTGCGAGTGCTTGTGCAGAGGCGTTGATTTCTTCCATTGAAGCTAATTGTTCCTCTGTTGATGCAGCTACATCCTCAGACGCAGTCGCATTGCCTTTAGCTGAGAATGCCAAATCCTCTGTAACCGCTGCTACCTCTTGGACACCTGCTGACATTTGCTCAGAAGCAGAAGATACTTCCTCCATTTTAGGTGTAATTTCATTCATACTTGCCATAATTACGCTGAATTTTGTAATGGCTTCATCAGAAATATGCAAACCACTTTGCACATCCTCTGTCACCTTCGCCATAATACGAACTGATTGCTCTGTTTCTTGCTGAATGCCTTGAATAAGCTCAAAAATTTGTTTTGCCGATGCCTGTGATTGCTCTGCCAACTTGCGGACTTCATCTGCCACGACAGCAAATCCTTTCCCATGCTCACCTGCTCTTGCGGCCTCGATGGCTGCATTTAATGCCAGTAAGTTTGTTTGATCCGCAATGTTCGTAATAACATCTAAAATGGATGTAATTTGCTGAGAGCGTTCATGTAATGTCTGAATTTTCGCATTAGAATCCGCTACAGATAAATGAATAGACTGCATTTGATTCTTCGTATTTTGAACGGCTTGCCCACCTTCATCCGCTTGCGATGTAGCGTGCTGTGAAAGGTCCGTAACAGCAGAGGAAATTTCCGCAATATGAAAAATAGCTGTTGAAAGCTCATGCAGTGACTCTGCATTTTTATTGGCACTGATCGTTTGTGAATCTGCACTTGATGCAACATCTTGAATTGAAATGGCTACTTTTTCTGTTGCAATACTTGTCTGATTAGCATTGGCTGTTAGTTCTTCTGCCGAAGAAGCAACTTCCTCTGCATTTTGTTCGATTTTTTGAATAACTGTTCGTAAGCTTTCTTGCATATCATTAAACGCTTGTCCTAATTGTCCAATTTCATCGTTCGACGTAATCGCTACCGTTTCTGTCAGATCACCTTTACTAATTGTAACGGCACTATCCTTTAAGGCTTTAATTGGTTTAATAACAGCCTTCATTACAAAATAAAAGACGATGGAACTTATAATAATAGCGGCTACTAGCACAAGAATTGTATGATATAAAATTGAGGAAGCTGACTCGTCAATTTCTTTAGCAAAAATTGTTCCTGTGATTTTCCAATTAGTCAATTCATTTGTCGTATAGAACAATATACGGTCATCGCCATCAAAGCTATATTCATAGGTGCCAGATGGGCTTTCGTACATTTGATCAAGGAAGCTTTCTTTCAGCTCTCCTCCCGCTTCTAGCGTAGGGTGTGAGATGACCAAATTGTCTTCACCAAAAATAGAGGAATAGCCATTTTTTCCGATTTGAATTGAATCTGCAATTTTTTGAAGGTCTGTTAGTTTAATATCAATTGCCACAACCCCAGAATGATCCTTGACCTGCTTAGCAACTGTCACAACCATATCTCCAGTTCCCGCATCCTTGTAAGGATTTGTGATTAACGTTTCTCCCTTAAGGGCCGTTGCTTCTTTATACCAATCTCGGTCTAATGGATTATAGTCTGAATCGTTCAAATACGGCTCTTGCGTAAATGCACCGTCATTCATGCCAATATAAATACTTGAAACGTCTGGATTATGCTTTGCATATTGCTGAAATTTTGAAAGCATAGATGCATGTGATTGCTGATACTGTAGCGCGTCTATTTCGCTACTAATCACACTAATGTCATTTATTTTTTCACTAATGGTTTTATCAATGAGCTTATTTAGAATTTCCACACTTTCATTGGCACTAAATAAGATTTCTTCTTTAATAGAGTCTCTTGCAGATAAATAAGATAGACTCCCAACAGATATGACAGGAATTAGTAATACTAGTGCAAACAGCGTATAGAGTTTGCCCTTAAAACTGCTAAATATTTTTTTCATAGATCAGTCTCCTTTTGTTTCTTGAAGTGAAAAAATATCCTAAATGTTTTTCATGCTATATTTTTGAGTAAGCCAGATATTTTTCCACAACCTTTCCCTTTCTTTATCTGCTTTACATTTCTCCCAAAGCTTTTATCGGACGAAATATATTTTTTCACACTACTTTTATGATTTTCTTACTATTCAGGTTTTACAGATAAATAAAAAACCCCTATAAATGCCATAAAATTGATGACATTCAGGGGTAAGCTTGATTTAGTATTTAAATGATTGGATGGACTCTTGTAGGTCTATAGCCATTTTTGCTAGATGTGTAGAGGCAGCAGCAACTTCCTCCATTGACGCAGTTTGCTCTTCTGAAGAGGCTGCAACACTTTGTACATGATGGCTGGATTTCATCGACACTTCACTAATATAGTCAATCTCTTTGACTAACTGTTCAATATCCTGATGGATTGTGCGAATGGCTGAGGTCACTAACTCGGTCTGTCCTTGTACATCATTAATAGCATCATCAATCTGTATAAAATTATCTCTTGCCACATCGACCTTTTCACGACCGACATGGACAGAATCATTACTGTTGACCATATCTTCTTCGATAATTCTTGTGCTATCAGTAATTTGTGCCACCACTTTTTCAATATCAACTGCCGCCAAATTAGACTCGTCTGCTAGCTTGCGGACTTCCTCTGCGACAACGGCAAAACCTTTCCCATGTTCACCGCTTCGTGCCGCTTCGATAGAGGCATTGATCGCTAATAGATTGGTTTGTGTCGCAATACTTTTAATGACATTCACAGCTGCTACAATGGCAGCAGTATTGTCATCAAGATCCTGTACACGTGTATTTAATTCGCTTGTATTGGCGGAGATTTCATTCATTTGTTCGGTTACATCATGTACAGAGGAACGACCTATACTAGCCATATTTTTCGTTTCGACTGTCGCATGATTGACATTTTGTATGCTTGTGGAAATATCATTCATTTTCTTCAAAATATGAGCAGATAAATTCCGTACATCGCTTGTTAACGTATCTTGCTGATCGATTCCTTGGGCAATGTCATGAATGGATGCTGTGACCACTTCTGTCGCCTGTGTAACCTCCATGCTACTAGCAGTTAGCTGTTCCGATGTGGCTGCTACCTGCTCGGAGGAGTTCCCTACCTGTTTCATCATTTGTCGAAGCTTTTCAGACATGATATTGAAGGATTCAGCTAAGTGTGCAAACTCATCCTTTGTTTTAAATTGTAAATGGGCGTGCAAATTCCCCTCTGAGAATTTACCCATTTCGATAGCTGTTAGCTGAATGCTTTTAGCAATACGGCGGCCGAATACTGTCGCAATGATGATACTAATAAAGAAAGATATAGCTGCTAGTATCATAATTTCGATACCACTTCTTTCTCCTTTTTGCTTGGTACTCTCAATATGTGCCTGCATATCTTGTTGTTGAGCAGTTGCCATTGTCTTTCCAAAGACAACCAATTTTTGAGAGCCTTCTCCTAAAATCGGTAAAGCTACTTGTTGTGCTTGTTGATGTTCTCCACGTTGATACAACGGGACAATCTGCCCATCTATTGCCTTTTCCCAGTCATCGAGCTGTTGTAAAAACTGCTCAAAGTCCGAATTGTTATCGCTTATTTCCTGAAGACGATTTATCGACGTATGTAAGGTATTGCGAATGTCATGATGATTGTTGAGCATGTCTTCCTTACCATATAATATATAGCCACGGATCGCTGCATTTGCTCGTACAGTTTGGAACGAGACATCTTGATATAAATGAATTAATTCCGTATTACCTTCTATTTCTGCTAGTGTCTGGTTATTATTAGTCAAGTAGTACATAGCAATGCCAGTTATGAGCAGCAAGAAGACTAGTACAATTCCAAAAGCAATTTGCAGTTTCCGTTCCACAGTTAGTCTCATATGATTCCCTCTATTCTCCTATAATCACCTTGAGTATATCCTACCTAAACCTATTAACCTATATAATATACAACCATTCTCATAAATTAACGCTAAAATTTAACAAAAATAAGAATTCCACGTTCAATCTATTGACAATAATATCCACTATATCGCTAGTTTAAATAGGTAAAAAATATTTGGAAACCGTAGAGATAAAACCAAAAGAATGGGATTATTTTAGAAGAAACCCCTCTTTGCAGCCTTCCATTGTAAATAAATAGTAGAAGAGTGCTAGTACTCAGAATAACGAAAAGTAAAAATGTATATTTAGCCTCCCCTCAACACATTTTACATATATAGTATTTATTTCTATATACAGTTTACTCATCCAATAACTTTCATTTATACTAATCATGGAGGTGGAGATGAATATGAGTAAGCCTGAATTATATATCAATATAGCAGTAGGACCTGATTGTGATTTCGAATCGATGGCCATCAGAGCAGCCCTTGAGTCCTTTGGTGCAAGTGTGACGCTTCATTTAATCGGAAGACCGAATGATTTAATTGATGTCTTGTCTGGGAATGACCTTCACAACAAAATGGACTATCTTATTTTGAATTTCCATGGCGATGAAGGACGATTTTGTTTACCTGAGTTAGGCGAAGATGTGTATGAAGACAATGAACCAAAAAGTATATACTTTGGACCTCAGGATGTCCGATCCTATTGTCAGCTACAGGGCGTGAAAATCATTGCAGCAGGCTGTACATTAGGTTGGCAGCAGCTAGCTTCTGCCTTTTTAGAGAGTGGCTGTCACTCCTACTTAGCACCTGATGATTATATAGAGGGTAACGCGAATCTCATGTTTCTCATTCGTTTTTTCTATGAAGTCATCACGAATCAAAAAAATCAGCAGGAAGCATTTGAATTAGCTCAAGCTATCGACTCAGAAACTGCCCTGTATAAGCTTTATCTAGCATAAAAAAAGATCGTAGCGATTGATGATTGCTACGATCTTCCTTATTTATTGTTGATGTTTGTCGAGCATGGCCTCTGTAAAGGCTTGCGACTGTCCTTTTGGTATACTTAGCGTTTGCCAATCAGAGCCCTTTACTTGTTTCGCGATATAAATGATTTGGCCAACATGCTGCGCATAATGTGCCATCTGTCTTTCAATCGCATCCATCACCTCTAGCCGTTCACCTCTAATTGTGACATGTCCCTGCAAATCAGACTCCGCCAAATTTGCTAAAGCATCTAAAAATACTTGCCAGCCCTTTTCCCAAGCTACAATAATGGCTTCTTTGGTGTGTAGACTATCCATAAATTCATCGTCTCGATTTCTAGTAGGCTTTTCCCCATCTGTCGTTAAAAAGTCCGTCCAGCGTGAAATCATATTGCCACTTACATGCTTCACAATGACCGCAATACTATTGGATTCTTCATTATACGACCAGTGCAATTGTGTCTCCTCTAATTGGGCAAGTGCTTTATCGCCTAACTCTTTCACACTTTTAAATCTTTTTTGGACCACATGTAAATAAGTTTGTGCCACCGTCATTTTTGAACCCCCATCCCTTATTTCTACCATTTTATACTAGTTAACATGGAATGTCTCTACAAGCTAATCGCCAAGAATAAACTCCCTTACGATGCTTGTCATTTTTTCTTGAACCTTTTGTCGGTCCCCATTTAATTGATAACCGATATGATAGACATAGCCGTTATAGTACGTATAAAATTCATTGGCTCTAGTAGTCATATGAAAAATTCGCTTGGCTGCTTCATCGTAATTATAGTACATGTAAACAAAACCCAATTCTGGTGTCATCTCTCGATAATACATTGGGTTTATAAAATTAATGCCTACATTCTTGAGATTACTCCCTTCAATACTCTCGATATTTTCAGTAATTTCACGGTTTGCTAAAGGGTTGCTAGCTACATTAGTTACAGTAAAATGAACATATTGTAAATCCACACCAGTGAGAGACTTTTCTTTATAGCTAAATTGAAATTGCTTTTGTAGACTACCATCTTTCATATCCGATGTTACCGCATAGACCTCTTGAATATTTGCTTTAAATGGGAGATTTTCAGGATCTATTAGATGAACGGCATCCCCCATCGTAGTTGCTACTTCTTGCATAGCCTTGAAACCTTGAAGTGGTGCATAAAACTTTATATTTTCGCGCTGATTGAGTTGATCAGCTAATTGAAAATACTGACTGTATGTGGTAGCTGTTCCTTCTACCTCTGTTTGAAATAAATCAGTGAATGTAAGTATCTTCTCCTCATCCGTTACCTCTGTCGCAAGCTGGTCCAATGGTTGTGCTGCTTGCCAGGCAATGAATAATAAAATAGAGCAAGTAATCATGATGGTGACTGCACGATACGTCCATTTTGGCTCAGACGGAAAAGGCTCTTGCTGTATTTGTTGTCGAACCTTTTGAATAATTGCTTCTTTGTGTTCTGATACATCCTGTAATACGTGCATTGTATGCTTATCCATGGAAAAGCACCTCCCATTCAATATGCTGTAAATCCACTTTTAATAGCTCCTTGCCCTTCTTTAACCGAGATTTCACCGTACCCTCAGGAATTGCAAGTAGTTCAGGAATCTCTTTAATCGTCATCTCCTCCAAATAAAAATAGACAATTGCTTCGCGCTGCTTGATTGGTAAGCGTAAAATCGCTTCATCTAATAGAGCTTGTTCATCTTGAAGAATAAGTGATTCCTGCAATACAGATTTTTGTTTTGTAAAAAATTTATGCTGAAATGTGATTTTTCGATATGCCCAGCTTTTTAAGTAATCTTTGCATTTATTGATCGTCATGCGGGCAAGGTAGGCCTTCATTTCTCCTCGTTCTTCATATTGTTTTTGATGATAGAATTTAATAAAAACATCCTGCACGATATCCTCGGCTATTTGTAAATCCTTTGTATAGTAAAAAGCAATTCGAAACAATTGCTCCGTATGTATAGCCATTAGCTGTTCTAATTTTTCGTTATCAGACATGCATTCTCCCTCCTTCTACACTATAAACGATTCCCAACCAGAAAAAGATTATTTTTCCAGATTCAAAATGGCAAAAAAAAACCGCCTCTAATGTACGAGACGGTTTTCTACCTATTTATAAATTTTCATCAATATATGTTTCGATATCAGAAGCTATCGTATCAATAGGTACATCTTCAATATTTTCAGCGTAACCATTATACATTTTGACGATGACACCATCTTTATCGACTAAGAAAAATTGATTACCATGAATGACTTGGTCACTGTTAGGATCGTCCTTCACTAAAATCTTCGTATTTTTAACCGCAAACTGTTCAATATATTTTTGTGAATACCCTGTAAGAAGATTCCATTTAGATTCATCTGGTACATTGTATTTACTAATATAATTGGCTAATACTTCTGGTTTATCAACGTCTGGATCTATTGAAAAGGCAACGATGTTATAATCCTCTACTCCTTTTTTCTGGAGCTTTTCTTGCACTTGTGCCATGTTCAATGACATTGGAGGGCAAATCGACACACAGTTCGTGAAAATATACATGCCAATCCAAGGCTTTCCTTTTAAACTTTCTAAGGAAACAGTCTCACCTCGTTGATTAACATGTTCAAAATCAGGTATTTCCAGGCTATAATCTGCTTTAAATTTTGAATTACCACATGCGCCTAGCACAGACGCACAGGCTAAAAGAAAGACTAGCCCCATTAATTTACGTTTCATGTCAACACTCTCCCTAACCTACACTATCCTCATCCTAACGTAGGTTGTAAGCGTTGACAAGAACTTCAAAGTGACAGCTTTCGTACATCTTTGTGAAATCAATTTCATTTTAACGAAACAAGCGCAGCATGAATCGCATCTAGTTTTACTTCGACACGGTGCAATAAATAAAATGACACTAAAATCGGAAAACCAATATCGGATATCATGTTCAACCACTGTTCCATTAGGACTCCTCCTTTCGTTTACGGTAAAAATGGTCTTTGCAGTTCACTGTGCAAAGACCATTTTTGAACTATTCTGTTGCTACTTCAAATTCTGTTACTTGTCGCTCGACAATGCGCGCTCCTTTTATGGCTGACAAGGCTCCTGCTTGTCCAACAAAAACATTTTTAGCCATAATGGTTTCCATGACCTGCTGAATTTCAGCTGCTGTAACATTCGGTTTTGGTGCATCAATCGTAAGTGATGTCGTTTTACCGTCAGCCGTAGCAAATTGTAATTCTAATACTTGCGTCATGCAGTGATCCCTCCCTTAAGATAATTCATGTGTTTCTTGCTTTACAATGCTTGAAAGTGTCTGCGATGATAGACTAGCAATGGCATGTGCAACAGCTACTAAATCGTCTGCATGATGTGTATTATTGACATTTCGATACGATTTCGTTATGAACGTTGGTTCGTTTTGTTCATCATAGCCATCCACATACTTGAGGCGCAGTGTAGCATTTAAAAAATGAGTGTTTACCATCTCGCGTCACCTCCCTTCTACACACTATATAATGGTGAATTGCTAAAAAAGAGACATTTAGGATGAATTTTTTTTCGTAAGCTTTTATAATAGAGTAAGAGAAGGCAAAGAGGTGAACGATTTGTTACAAGGTTGGTTTTTATGGTTTATTTTATTTTGGGTTGTTGTCCTCATTTCATTGATGGCTATTGGCGGATTCTTCATGTTCCGAAAATTTTTAAAAGCACTACCTAAGCAAGATGGAAAATCAGATTTAGATTGGCAAGAATACTATTTAGATAAAACTATTCACTTATGGGGACAAGCTGAAAAAGACTTACTATATGAGCTAGTAAGCCCTGTACCCGAGCTCTTTAGACAAGTGGCAAAGGAAAAAATTGCAGGGAAAATTGGCGCGCTAGCTTTAGAGGAAAAAGCGGCAGCCATTAATAACGACCTCATTATTCGTGGATATATCCAAGCAACACCAAAACGCGATCACAAATTTTTACGCAAAAAATTAGAGCAAATGCAAATTGACATCGCCCCATATGAACATTTATTCGATTAATGTAACGCTGCACAGAAACTTGTGCAGCGTTTTTCTCTTATTAGCTGCGCGTGTGTGAAGGGGTATTCGTTCCTTTTGGGGTTCTATCCAGCACTTTTGAAGTTCTATCCGTCACTTTCGGTGTTCTATCCACCACTTTCGGAGTTCTATCCACTACTTTTGGAGTTCAATCCACTACTTTGCGGCTCTATCCTTCACTTTTGAGATTCTATCCACTCTTTGAAACTCTATCCAGTACTTTTGGAGTTCTATCCACCACTTTGCACGCTCTATCCTTCACTTTTGGAGTTCTATCCACCACTTTGCACGCTCTATCCTTCACTTTTGAAGTTCTATCCACTCTTTGTGGCTCTATCCAGTACTTTCGAGGTTCTATCCACCACTTTGCACACTCTATCCTTCACTTTTGGAGTTCTATCCACTACTTTGCGGCTCTATCTACACTTGATGATTCTATCCACCACTTTGCACGCTCTATCCTTCACTTTTGGAGTTCTATCCACCACATTGCACGCTCTATCCTTCACTTTTGAGATTCTATCCACTCTTTGCACACTCTATCCTGTTCTTTCGAGGTTCTATGCACCACTTTGCACGCCCTACCCTTCACTTTTCGAGGCTCTACCCTTCACTTTTCGAGGCTCTATCCTTCACTTTTAGAGTTCTATCCACTACTTTGCACGCTCTATCCTTCACTTTCGGAGTTCTATCCACTCTTTGTGGCTCTATCCAGTACTTTCGAGGTTCTATCCACCACTTTGCACACTCTATCCTTCACTTTTGAGATTCTATCCACTCTTTGAAACTCTATCCAGTACTTTTGGAGTTCTATCCACCACTTTGCACGCTCTATCCTTCACTTTTGGAGTTCTATCCACCACTTTGCACGCTCTATCCTTCACTTTTGAAGTTCTATCCACTCTTTGTGGCTCTATCCAGTACTTTCGAGGTTCTATCCACCACTTTGCACACTCTATCCTTCACTTTTGGAGTTCTATCCACTACTTTGCGGCTCTATCTACGCTTGATGATTCTATCCACCACTTTTCACGCTCTATCCTTCACTTTTAGAGTTCTATTCACTCTTTGCACACTCTATCCTGTTCTTGCGAGGTTCTATGCACCACTTTGCACGCCCTACCCTTCACTTTTCGAGGTTCTATCCGTCACTTTCGGAGTTCTATCCACCACTTTGCACGCTCTACCCTTCACTTTTGGAGTTCTATCCATCACTTTGCACGTTCTATCCTTCACTTTTGGAGTTCTATCCACCACTAACAGAGTTACATCCACGCTGAAGCACAAAAAAACTACACTAGCTTTAACTCTAGTGTAGTTTTGGAATTGTTTTTTTGACTCTTTTAAACTGGAGCAGCATAGCAATTCGCCAAGGTACTAACATGGCAAAGGCTAATATCCAGAACATACCTGCTAATTCACCGACATCAATGGAGTTACTTAAAATCATTTTCGCAACCACTCGGAATATTAACAAACCCATTAATATAAAAACGAATGCTTTTGAACGTTTTAAATAAATATCTCGACCCCTTACTTCAAATTTTGATGTAGCAATTAATATGGTCGAGAACACCATTCCCACAGCCGCTGCCTCTAATATTTGCATTGGAGGCACTCGGAATTGCTCAAATAAAAACATCAGTGCACCAGAAGACATCGCTATTGGTGGAATAATAATTTTCTTCTCATTTGTTGGTTTTTTGGAAGCTCTCATTCGTATGACCATCACGAAGCTCCCCATCAGAATGGCCATGATGGTCGACCCTATAACATAATAGTGAGAAGGGATACTGCTCAACATAAAAAAAATCCTCCTCTAATGTCTAATTAGCAATTTTGTCCAAGTAATTGATCAGCTACAGCCTTTAATCTTTCTGGTTCGAAAGGCTTTGTGATAAAATCTTTTGCTCCACTTTCAATCGCTTCTACGATTAATTTTTGTTGTCCTAATGCAGTCACCATAATAATTTTTGCATTCGGAAATTCTGGGACAATTTTTTTTACTGCCGCAATACCTGTCATAACGGGCATCGTTACATCCATTGTGACTAAATCTGGTTGTAACTCACGATACATCGCCACAGCTTCTTTACCATTTGCTGCCTTACCGACTACCTCATAACCCCATTCTGTAAACATATTACTGATTGCAACACGCATAAATAGCGTGTCATCCACTACTAAAACTGTAGGCACATGCTCATCTCCCTCCACGCTAAAGTTCGGTATGCCTCTTTAGTTTAACAAATTAAAAGCCTGTAAATCCACCGAAAATCGGCTGTAAAACGCGTGTAATATACGTTAGTCCATCAAAGAATAACAAGATCCCAACGGCAATCATCACATAACCACCGATTTTCACAATTTTTTGGCTGTGTGTACGAATCCATGTCATACGTGAAATGAAGAAAGATAGCACGAAGAATGGAATCGCAAAACCTAAATAATAGGCAAACATATAGCTAAAGCCCGCACCTGGATTTGTGCTAGCTAACATAATTATCGATGCAAGGATTGGTCCTGTACATGGTGTCCAACCTGCCGCAAAGGCAATACCAATTAAGACAGATCCAAAATAGCCAGATGGTCGATTTTTAAATTGAAATTTTCGATCCTTCATTAAGAAATCTATTTGCAATAATCCTACAATCATTAAACCAAATACTACGATTAGAATAGCTCCAATCTGTCGTAATAAAGTTTGATAATTAAGGAAAAATTCTGCCGCATAGGAAGCACTTAATCCAATAATGATAAAGATAATTGAAAATCCTAGTAAAAAGAATAATGTGTGGAAAATGGCACGCTTTTGTAGCATACCTTTTTCTGATTTTAGCTCATCTAATGTCATACCCGTTATGTACGATAAAAATGCTGGATACAGTGGGAGAGTACATGGTGAAATAAAACTTAAAAACCCTGCACCAAAAGCTAAAAATACGTTAATATCAGATCCCATATTTTTTAATCGCTCCTTACAGTTACTGCCTCCATCGTACCAAAAAACTTGATAAAATGCGTACTTTCTGTTTGTGAACGTTTCATGACGAAATTATGAGATTTTTAAGAAGTTCCATCAAGCTACTTCTGCATTATGCGCCCCTGCTGATTTCCTGTCAACAAAATTCGCCAATATTCTCCCTATCTATAAAAAGAAAAGCTAACCTCTTTCCTCCAGTCTTGACATTGTCGATTACTTGCGGCTAATGTTGAAACAAGCTTACATACTACTACGTACATGTTATTGTAAGAAACCATTTATTTTTACAACCCACTCTATATTTATCAGAAAATCTTATCATCTGATGACCTTATTATAAGGTTTTTTATAGAATTGCTTTTTTTCAAATTTCGACTGTTATACCCCTCAAAACAAAGTATTCTTGTTACTCAGTGAGTAAATGACTTATCTTCATGTATAATAGTGATAGAGTCTGAGCAATTGTTCGAGAAAAAGAGGTGTAGCTCCTTGGAATTAAGAAAGATTAAACCTAAAAAAATTTATGAAGAAGTGTCCGAAATCTTGCATGAAAAAATACGATCCGGCGTTTTAAAACCTGGTGATCGTCTTGACTCAGTAGAGCAACTTGCTGGACAATTACAAGTTAGTCGATCTGCTGTACGGGAGGCACTTTCTGCTTTAAAGGCAATGGGATTGATTGAAATCAAACAAGGCTCTGGGACTTTTGTAAAAAGTGTGTCGTCCAATCAGCTTGATTTCCCTTTGTCCACGGCCATGTTAACGAATAAACAGGATATTGCTCATTTATTAGAAGTACGCAAGATTATTGAGGTAGGAGCAGCAGCAAGTGCAGCTATCCATCGCACAGAACAGGATATTCAAGCAATGCTACAAATTTTAGAGGAGATGAAGCAAGCCCATGGTAATGGTGAACTTGGTGAAAAAGTAGATTATCAATTTCATGCGGCTCTATCTACTGCATCACATAACCCCCTCCTCGCTACAATCCTAGATCAAATTTCTGGACTTATGATTGAAACGATGAAAGAAACACGCCGAATTTGGTTGTACTCCAAAAAAACAACGAGCGAACAATTATATGACGAACATATGCAAATTTTCCTCGCTATTAAACAACAAAATGAGGAGCTAGCCAAACATGCTATGGCATCTCATTTAAGTAATGTTGAAAAAGTGCTTTTACAGTATTTTGAAACAACAGAACCCAAATCACACTAAAACTGCCTAGTCTCACTAGGTAGTTTTTTTTTCTGAAAATTCATTAAAAAAACGTTTATTGTCGTTATAAATTGTTGTATGATAAAACTAAAGAAAAGTCATCAGATGACCAGTTGTTTGTATAAAGGAGCGATGAATATGAACGTCTCACTATTTGCCACTTGCTTAGTGGATATGTTTCAAGGAAATGTAGGGAAGGCAGTCGTTGAAGTATTAGAAAGACTTGGCTGTACTATTGACTTTCCAGAGAACCAAATTTGCTGTGGGCAGCCTGCTTACAATAGCGGCTATGTAAAAGAATCGAAGAATGCGATGAAAAAAATGATTACAACCTTTGAGCATGCTGAATATGTGGTCTCCCCTTCTGGTTCTTGTGCCTTTATGTTTAAGGAATACCCGCTAGTTTTTAAGGGGGACCCGATTTGGGAGCCAAAAGCACAAGCATTAGCAGATAAAACATATGAATTTACAGAATTTATTGTCCATGTATTAAAGGTTGAAGATGTTGGCGCACATTTAGAGGGCCATGCTACTTACCACACATCATGCCACATGACTCGACTACTTGGCGTGACAGAGGCACCATTTAAACTATTAAAAAACGTCAAGGGTTTACATTATGTGGACCTCCCCGGCAAGGATCGTTGCTGTGGATTTGGTGGAACATTCTCTGTCAAAATGGGCAATATTTCTGGAGAAATGGTCAATGAAAAAGTACACAATGTGGAAGAAACCGGGGCGAATATTTTAATCGGGGCAGATGCTGGTTGTTTAATGAATATCGGTGGCCGTATTCAACGCCAAGGAAAGCCGATTAAAGTAATGCATATTGCAGAGGTATTAAACTGCCAATAAGAGGGGGAAACAACAATGGCTATGAAAACAAGTGATGATCGTTTTCATCATCGTGTAACGAAAGAGCTAGAAAATCAATTCATGCGTAGTGCTGTTTCAAGTGCCCAAGAACGTTTTCAAACACGTCGACTTCAACAAGCAGAAGAACTGGGACATTGGGAAGAATGGCGTGCACATGGGGAAGAAATTCGCAAGCACGTGTTAGAAAACCTTGATTATTACTTATATCAATTAAGTGAAAATGTTTCAAAAAGAGGCGGACATGTTTTCTTTGCCCAAACTGCACAAGAAGCAACCGATTACATTCAAAGCATTGCAAAAAAGAAAGATGCTGCGAAAATTGTGAAGTCCAAATCGATGGTTACAGAGGAAATTAACTTAAATGTGGCTTTAGAGGAACTTGGTTGTGAGGTAATTGAAACAGATTTAGGTGAATACATTTTGCAGGTCGCTGATCACGAACCCCCATCCCATATCGTTGCCCCAGCCTTGCATAAAAATAAAGAGCAAATCCGTGATGTTTTTAAAGAAAAACAAGGCTACGATCAAACAGAAAAGCCAGAGGAACTTGCTCTTTATGTTCGTGAAAAATTACGGAATGACTATTTAACAGCCGAAATTGGTATTACAGGCTGTAACTTTGCCATTGCAGAAAGCGGTTCGATCACACTCGTAACGAATGAAGGAAATGCGGATTTAGTCACAGCTCTACCGAAAACGCAAATTACGGTCATGGGGATGGAAAGGATCGTCCCTACATTTGAAGAAATGGAGGTCCTTGTTAGTTTATTAACAAGAAGTGCTGTCGGTCAAAAACTAACAAGCTATATTACAACGTTAACTGGAATTAAAGACGAGGGTGATACGGATGGGCCAGAGGAATTCCACTTAGTCATTGTTGATAATGGACGTTCTGCTATTTTAGGGAGTGAATTCCAGCCTATTTTACAATGCATTCGCTGTGCTGCTTGTGTCAATGCTTGTCCTGTATATCGTCATGTTGGCGGGCATACGTATGGCTCTATTTACTCAGGTCCTGTCGGTGTTGTTCTCTCCCCATTATTAGGTGGCTATGATGATTTTAAAGAACTTCCATATGCCTCTACATTGTGTGGTGCCTGTACGGATGCTTGCCCTGTCAAAATCCCTTTACATCAGCTGATTCATCGACATCGTCAAGTCATTGTAGAAAACGAAGGCAAAGCACCCGTTTCTGAAAAGCTATTAATGAAGGCATTTGGTTTAGGGGCTTCCTCCCCCACTCTGTATAAAATGGCGACAAAAATGGCGACACCAGTAATGTCTCCTTTTACGAAGGACAACACAATTTCGAACGGTCCTGGTCCATTAAAAGCCTGGACTGAAGCAAGAGATTTTCCTGCACCCAATAAAGACAACTTTAGAGATTGGATGAAGCACCGTACAAAAGGAGGCGACCACAAATGACTGGTAGGATTCAACATCGAGAGACTTTTTTATTAAACATAGCGAAGCAGCTCGGACGTTCACCTAAAACAGAGCTTCCTCGCCCAACTTGGCAATATCAACCACAAGATCGTGTTCTAAAAGATGCGACAAAGGAGGAATTAGTTGCGGTTTTAAAGAAGCAATGTGCCAACATTCATACTCATATTGTCATTTCCGATACTGCAAAGCTTTCACAAGATTTACAATCCGTTGTAGACAATTATGGTGGTAAGTCCGTCATAACATGGAAGGACGAACGGTTTAAAGATTATGGACTATCTCAATTAATGACTGAACACTGGCCACAAACTAATATTGAACTCTATGAATGGAATGCACAGCAACAGGAGGAAAATATTCGACAAGCTGAGAAGGCAAATATCGGTATTACCATAAGTGAAATAACATTAGCCGAATCGGGTACTGCAGTGCTCTTTAGTAGCAAGGATAAAGGCAGAAGTATTAGTTTCTTACCAGAAAAATCGATTATTTTAATTCCTAAAAGTACGATTGTTCCTCGCATGACACAAGCAGCACGTTGGATTAGTGAAAAAATCCGCCGTGGTGAGAAAATTGCCTCCTGCATTAATTTTATTACTGGTCCAAGTAATTCAGCAGATATCGAAATGATTCTAATCGTCGGCGTACATGGCCCTATTCAAGCAACGTATATTGTGATTGAGGACAGATAAAACAACAATAGGCATGCAAATGAATGCATGCCCGTTGTTTATGTTGTTGAATTAGGAACACTTTCTGTCAGAACTTCTTTATTATAATACTCTGGATGTGCTTCTCTTAAAATGGTTGGACGTAGCAATACTAAAGAAAGTATAATAATAATCACGCTTGTTACTGGCAAAATAACCGTTGCAGGTAATGTATCATATAACATACCATAGACCACCATACCAATTGGCATCATGGACATAGCCATCGTTTCCATTAGTCCAAAGACACGCCCACGATACTCTTCTGAAATGATTTTTTGCATATACACTCCAATTGGCATATTAATTCCCATTTCGAAAATGGCGAAAATAAAATAGATGATTAGATAAAAGAAGACGATGGCTACATAAGATAAATCTGTGACTAATGGAATGACGGCTAAGGCCACACTTCCTGACAATAGCAATAAGCTAATTTTCGAGAAACGTAATGGCACCTTCACTTCTGGTCTAGTCGCAAAATAAATGGAAGCTATAAGCATACCTGTTGCTCCTGAAGCCTGAATAAAACCAAAATGCGTGGATTTTACTTTCAGCAATTCAAAGATAATGTACGTTCCTCCAACAGCGATGGCTGAAAAGAATAAGTTAATCCATAAGGCGACCCACATAATGGTTTTGATGACCTTTCGTTGCTTTATATAATGGAAACCATTTTTAAGTCCTTCCCACACCTTTTCTTTCTTCACATCTTCCCCTCTTGTACTATAGAGGTTAAAATCCATTGTTGCCTCTAAACAAAAGGCAATGGCATAGGCCACTATATTGACCATCAAAAATACATCCATGTTGAAAAATCCGTACATCATACCTCCAATGACTGGTCCCCCAATCGCAGCCACTGACATGGACATTTGATTAAAGGACATAGCACGCTGTAAACACTCTGGATTAACAAGCGTGGCAATTGCGGATGAAAACGTTACCCCAGAAAATGCTGAACAGATTGTATTAAAAACTGTAGCTATGTAAATAGCATAAACTGACATCCCTACCGTTTCTGTATATAACAGTAAGCCCCCAACTGTCAAAATGGTCCCTGCCTGTGCTAGTAGAATTGTTCGTTTTTTCGGAAAATTATCCGCAACATAACCTGCTAAAGGTGCTACAAGGGCACGTGGCAACACAGAACAAATCATATTCGTTGCAAAGCTCATGGCCGAACCAGTCATGGCTAAAATATACAAGCTGAAACCAAACGCCATCACATTTGCTCCTAACATGGCAATCATTTTACTCGCTGTAAACGTCCATAAATGATAGGACGCCTTTTTTAATTTCTCCGCTTCATTCATCCTAAAACCCCTTCGTTTTTTAATTAGATTAAAAAGTTTAATACTATTAAACAAAATATACCATAGCTCCCTCTTTTCACGCAACAAAAAGTTTAATATAATTAAACAAAAGGAGGCGAGGCAGTGAACTCTCTAGGCGCACGAATTCGTAAATTAAGGAAAGAACAAAAATTAACATTAGAGGCGCTTGCCGGTGATCGTCTAACAAAAGGAATGCTAAGTCAAATAGAAAATGAAAAGGCCAAGCCCTCTATGGAAAGCCTTGACTATATTGCTGAACGGTTAGGTGTCAAGGCTAGTGAATTACTCGAAGAAGTAACACCTTCATCCATTCGTTCACTTTTAGAGCAGGTTGAAATTTTATTTGCAGAGGTAAAATGGGGAGATATAGTTCGTCATCAAGAAATTGTTGATTTGATAAAACCATCAGTAGAGGGCCTTCCTGATAGCTACGAAGCAGGCCGTTTATTGTATATATATGCTGTCACACAGTATGAAGTAGGATTAGCTTCATGGGAAACATCCCTCCTGCAAGCCCGCACTATTTTTAAGGAAATTAATTTACTTAGCCATTGGTTTAAAACATTCATCATTCAAATGAACATATTGGCGGAAAAACGTCAATATGACTTGGCCTATGCCTGTATTTTACAGGCACAAGAAATGATTGAACAAGAGGATTATCAGTTTGATTCTCGTGATGCTTTATTAATGGCTTATTATACAAGCATTTTACAGCTTGCCATCGGAGAACATGAAGAAGGAAAAAAATTAATAAACGAAACCATTACGAATGCTCATAAAAACCAACTGTTCTATCAAATTGATGATATGTATCGTATTGGTGCTTATTGCGCGATGATTGACCATGACTTTGAACAAACAGAGCATATGTTTATGAAGCTGGAGCAATATCGGGCATTTGCCGAACGCGCACTAGTAGATGCTTTAATCTATATTTTACGGGCACATTATTATAATAATTACATGTTTAATTATGAGCAGGCGTTAATAGAAATTGAGAGCTTTAATGAGCTCAAGCATGAGGATTTAGAAATTTTGGATTCAAACTATTATTATGCGGAAAAAGGAAAGTCCTTATATTTACTCGGTCGTTATGAGGAAGCGAGGGCTGCATTTGAGCATTTCCAAGCAACACCTATTTTCGTCATCCACCCATATGATATTTTGGGCTTAAATGAATGCTTTTCCTATAAAGCCCTTTGCTATGCACATTTCGGTGAGTTAACAACAGCTTATGAAATTGCCAAAATGGCCTATCTGGATTCACAGGAATTAGTCGATTTACCTTACAAACGAAAAATCGAGGAAACCTATTTTACGATAAAAGCACAGATTAATTCTGTTTAAGAATAAAAAATAATGAGTTCGGTGCAAATCGAACTCATCTTAAAAAAATCCAATGGATAGCATAGCGTATTGAAGAGATACTACAACACTAAAATTAAGTTTTTCTTACTCTAAATTCGGTTTATGAGCCCCAGGATATTAATAATATAAGCATACTAAGAGGCTGGGACAAAACTCAATTATTTTGAAAAATAGCGGAAATAGATAATAACTTTTTTTTGCTTAAATGAATATATAATTCCTTTCTAAATCAAAAAAATGTTAGACCGATTGCATTTCGGTCTAACATTTTTTCCTTTTGTCCCAGCCTCTCATACTTATTTGCTTAATCTTCAGTTCAATTTATCTTTTTTCATTTCCTTTTGAATTTTACGGAGCGCTTTTTTTGACCCCCGTTCGATATCATGCTGTAGCTTTCGCTCTTTATAGTCCACAAACAACGTCTCCAAATCATATCCTTCAGGGTATAATTCTGTCGCTGGTAACTCTAGTACAAGTCGTTTGACATTCACCTCTAGCATTTGCCCGTTACAATACACGCTAACATTATGGAACTGATTCATTTCTTTATAAACAAGCCCCACATCATCATAATCTACTAATTTCACACGGTCCCCTTTTGTAAATGTATACGTCGCTACCACGTTCGTTTTCTCTACTTTAGGTTTGCGAATTTTACTGTCTTGAACGAGTGTCAACTGATAATCTTTGTTGTTCATATAATCCTCTGCTCTTTGTAAAACTGTTTCACGGACATTCATTTTTTTTGAAATCCATAGGGCATTACTTTCTCCAGATGTGCCGATGATTAATTGATAAAGCGGCTCTAGTGTATCACTATTAAAACGCATTGCCGCATTCATAAAATCAGGGTGCATCTCAGAAAATCGTTTAATTTCGCCGTAATGGGTTGTCGCAACTGTGATGCAGCCCATCTGATAGAACTCTTCTAAAATCGCAATCGCCAGAGCTGCACCTTCATTTGGCTCAGTACCACTGCCGATTTCATCAAATAGTAAGAGTGTATGATTATTAGCTGCTCTCATAATGTCGGAGAGATTTTTCATATGGGATGAAAACGTACTCAGCGCATTTTCTATACTTTGATTATCACCAATATCGACAAAGATATGATCGAATACAGCCATCTCGGTTCCCTCATCCGCTACGATATGGAAGCCTGACATCGTTGCTAACGTTAATAAGCCAATTGTTTTCAACACGACCGTTTTCCCACCAGCATTTGGTCCAGTAATAATTAAGCTACGGTAGTCTTTACCGATAGCAAACTGAAGGGGCACTGCATTTCCTGATAGTAACGGATGCTTACCATTGACTAAATTGATATAACCAAAATCATTTAGACGTGGCTCCATGCCGCCTATTTGCCTACTGAATTTAGCTTTAGCAAAGACCATATCATATTGGCTAATCAACTCCATATTAATGTTAATGGCGTGAAGATGTTCCATTAATAGTCCTGATAATGTTGCTAAAATCTGATACTCCTCCACCGCTTCCTCAGCCTTTAAGGTTGCCAACTCTACATTTAATTTAGCAACGACACTCGGCTCCATAAAAACGGTCGCCCCTTTTGCAGAAATCTCCACTATTGTGCCCTGTACATGATTTTTGTAGGAAGCCTTAATTGGAATCGTATAGCGATCGTCCTTTTGACTAATAAAGAATTCCTGAATGTAAAGTTTGTTCGCACTGTTATTCAAAAATTTCGTTAAGCGTTCTTTAATTTTTTCCTCTGTCGTTTCCATATGATGACGAATTCGCTTTAATTCGCGACTTGCAGCCGAATCTACACGATTGGCTTTTATCGCAAAATTAATTTCCTCTTCCACGCTTTTAAATTCAGCCATTGAGTTGGCGTAAGATGAAAGGACTGGCGCAAAAAATTCCTTATCCAACATAAATTTTTTGATATTGCGACAGCCTCGTAAAAAGTCAGAGATACTTACTAGCTCACTTGGGTCCAATAGCATGCCCTTTTCAAGCTTTGTCATGATATGTTCGATATTGGATACACCTAAAAAAGGGACATGGCCCTCTGCATCTAAAATTGCACGAGCTTCTGTTGTTTCATTTAAGCGATTTTTCACAATTGTTATGCTTGAACTTGGCATTAATTTATCTAAAAGTTGTTTCCCTAATCCACTAACGCAGTAGGATTTAACGATATCCTTTAATTCATGGTATTGTAATTTGTCAAGAGTAGTACTATTCATTTGATCATGCTCCTCATTCTGATGTTTTATCATGCATGAAGACACCTACCCAATATTAGATAGCAATGATGATTAATCATAAAAAAAGCTGCGGGAGATCCCCACAGCTTTATCTTCAAAAGGCGACTGGCAAATGCATCACAAATTAAACTTCATCTAACTGAAGTTTCATCCATGTACGCCACGCTTAATTAAAGTATAGTAGGTATCTACATAGGTTTTTGAAATAAATCCATGACAAAACAAGGGGTATGGTAATGACAGTTATCCCCAGTCGTCACATCATTTATTTCATTCAATTTTTACCTAGTTAGAACCTACCGCACTCACAAACAAGCACCTCACATTAAATTATCATTGTTATCTAATTATTGACATCATTTTACTATATGCTGACATAAAAGTAAAGGTGCCGCCGTAAAACAAAAGAGGAGCCACTTTTGGGATAGTCATGAAAAAAGACTTGTAGAACATTCTACAAGTCTTTTATGTCACAGATTTATGATGGGCTTTTCTTGTCTCAATGATTTTAGAACCTGAAAATAGTAGTAAAGCGGCCCAAATAATGCTGAATGCTAAGAGCTCTACTTGACTAAATGGCTCCTTGTACAGAACGATGCCTAAAATTAAGACAATCGTTGGCGAAACATATTGAATAAAGCCTAATAAATACAATGGGATATTTTGTGCGCCTTTCGCAAATAAGATAAGCGGCACAGCAGTTACTAACCCACTGAAAATCATCAAGATATCTGTTTTTACATCGACATGTAAAAACGAAGTTTGATGGGTTGCAAACAGATAAATATAATAGCCCAATGCAAAGGGTAAAATCAATAACGTTTCGATTGCTAACCCTCTTGTCGCATCTAGTGTAATTTTCTTTTTCAGTACACCGTAAATAGCGAAGGACAAGGCGATTAATAATGCTACCCATGGCACAGAGCCATAACTAATCGTTAAAATAATCACAGCGATAAAAGCAATTCCCGTTGCTAACCATTGTGCACGACTTAGCGATTCTTTAAAGAAAATCACGCCAAAAATAACAGACAATAGTGGATTAATATAGTACCCTAAGCTCGTTTCAATTAAATGGTTATGTGTTACTGCCCAAATATACAAATACCAGTTCATTGAAATAACGAAGGACGCACCCGCAAGCTGCCAGAAATGCTTTTGATGTGACCATAAATATTTTAAGTCTACCAGAAGATCCTTACGCATTCGAAATACGATGACAGCAAGTACCGTAAAGACAAAGGACCAAATTACACGTGATAATAAAATCTCCATGCTTGGTACATGTTCAAGTAGTTTCCAATATAGAGGAAAGGCACCCCAAAAGGCATAGGCTAAAAACGCCGCCAAAACCCCTTTTTTTTCATTTGACATTGCCACTTACGCTCCTACTCTTATTGAAATCGATAAACGATCTCCTATAATCTTAAACTAGTTAAAGAATAGACTCATTATAGGACTTTGAGTGGCAACTGTAAATGCCTAATTTCTAGCTTCTTGTAATAGGCGTTAACCTTTCTGTTCGGACTCTAGCTCGGAAATGTATTTGCGCACTGTATTATAGCTAATATCTGGATTGATTTGGCGTTTGATGCGAATATGGATTTCTTTAATGCCAACCCCTTGCTCACGCATATCTCGAATCATCGACTTCAGAGGACCTGTCAGTGACTCCCTTGACATAGCTGTGTATTTACTTAACTCAATAAGCAGCTCCGTATTTTGTTGGCGGAGCACCTTCATCTCCTCTACCACGCAATTAAATTCTGTTACCTTTTTTAGAAGGACCGTATTTTGCTGTTTCAACTTTTGCATCTCTTCTGAAAGCTGCGCATTTTGTTTTTTAACCATTTTTCGTTCTCGTTCTAGACCATCTTGCTTTTTATCTAAATCTGTATGCATAGTATTGTATAACTCTTCAATATGCAACAGTTCTAAATAGCGGTTTTGGGGAACGATCATTAAGCTATCTGTCGTGTATAGAGCAAGTGTTCCATCTTTAAAAGGCTCATATGACAATGGAGAGGGCTTTAACTTATTCGGCATTACTTCTTCACTCCTCCACGAATACATTCAAATAATCGTATTGCATTATGTAACATCTATCCGCTTCCTTTTTATTTGATAATCATTCTCATTTAATTTTATCATAATCACTATTTTGGTTTTTGTCAAAGTAAAAAAAGCTTCTTGCAAACATTGCTGCAAGAAGCTTTTTGCTTACATTTTTTTTAATTTTTCATACTCTAATTGCAAACGCTCAATTCGTTTACGCCCTTCTTCACGATTTCTTGCTGTTTCTGCTTGAATTTGCTTTGTTTCTTGAATCCCAGTCATAATCGTTTGCCATGTTGTTTCAATTGTTTCAATTTTAATGCTCGGGCTACCAGCTTGACGCGCGATATTGACGCTGTTTTTACTAATATTTTCAGCATTGCGAACTAGCATTTCGTTCGTACGACGGTCTAATTCAACCATAGAATCAGAAATAAGCTTTTGACGTTTCAATGTGACTGCATGTATCAAACCTTGTTTAAATATTGGGATCGTCGTCACAAAGGCAGAATTAATCTTTCCGATTAAATGGTTATTCCCTTGTTGCATTAAGCGAATTTGAGGTGCTGATTGGAATGATACTTGCTGCGCCATTTCTAAATCATAACGACGTTGCTCTAATAATTCCACAGCTCGGAGCATTGTTTCATATTCCATTGCTGCTAATTGATCGCCCGTTTGTGCCTTTTGTTCAAGGGCTGGTAATGATGCGCGAACATCCTCTATTTTTACTTCAATCGCCGCGACAAACTTACTTAAAGATTGGAAATAATTTAAGTTTTGGTCATACAGATTCTCAAGATCGATGGTGTTTCGCTTCATTTCACCTTCATATTTTTGGATTTCACGGTAAATGACGTCTACTTCTTTGTTCATGCTGTCATATTTAGATAAGAATCTTTCCAATTGCTCTTTTCCTTTATTAAAGAGCTTTGAGATGAAACCACCCTTTTTTTCTTCCGCAAAATCTTGTGGATCAAACTTATCCATAATTTTATTGAGATTGTTTAATAGAACACTCGATTCTTCCAGCTTACTGGCTTTCATCGTTGCCAGCATTTTATCTGAAAAAGTAGAAATGCCACTCGCTGTTTCTTTACCAAGCTCTAGCATGGCAATTTGATCTTTTACATCAATTTTTTGTGCAAGTGCATGGACCTCTGGATCTTTCTTTAACATTAGCTGATTTTGTGCGATTTGTGATAACTCCTGCTCCGACACAAGTACTGGCTTTTGCTCAGGTTCTTGCTGTAAAAGTGGATTCGGCTGTAATAAAGGATTTTCTGAAGCGAATGGGTCCTTGGATTTTAAAAGATCATTGTTAAATTCAGACATACGTTTTACCCCCTGCAATTTATCTCTACTAATTACTTACGATTACCACGAAAAAAAGTTTCATTTCGACTAGAATAACTAAAACACTTTATTCCGGTTCTGTTGAAGAATCTTCCTTTTTATAAATTATAGCTTCTTTCCATACAAAATTCGACTAATTACGTAAATTCCTTGTCGTAAATGGTAGCTTTTTAAATATCAACTAATCAAAGAAATAATTAACAAAAATAACTAAACCACTTAGCATATCCAAACTATTCCTTTACAATGGAAATAACATAAGACGGAAAGGAATGTCAGGTATGACTAAAGATTTAATCGATAGTTTGATACCATTGGGCATGATTTTTGGTTGTGCTGTTGGCGTAATTGTAGGACTGTTTTTCAAACCTAGCTTTCTAGTAGTTACTGTTAGTGTAGGAAGTGGAATAGGCTTTTTAATTGGTGTTGTTCTTTATGGAATTTATAGTTATAAAAAAGAGTCTTAGCAACATAAAGGCAGCTACATCATCCATGTAGCTGCCTTTGACTTATGTTGTTACTTTTAATACCGTTTTAATTTTTTGAATAACGCCGCCTGAGCTATATGTCAGCACACTGCGCTTATAGAAGGATAAACTGAATAGATACACGACAACGATTGTTGCGATTAAAATACCTAATGATAGGAATGGTACAATGCCTCCAATATCTGTAGCTCCAATTCGCATCGGCATAATCATACCTGAAGTTAGAGGGATATAGGAGAATATTTTAATGATAATCGTATCTGGATTCCCCATGCCTGTTAGCATTACGTAGAAGCCAATGATTGTAATAATCATGGCAGGCATTAATACTTGACCTGCTTCCTCTACTTTTGAAACTAATGAGCCAAATAATGCCCCAATGATTAGATAAAGGATGACCGTTAACAGTAGGAATACAATGGCATAGATTACATAGCCAATGGACAGTTCTTTGACAATGTCAGCAGCCATATCCCACACAATTCCGTCTTTAATAAACTTCGCATAGATTAGGAATACTGCTGCAATCATGCCCATCTGTGTTAAAGCGAGCAATAATACCCCTGCAATCTTCGCTTTAAAATGCGTTGCTGGTTTGACACTTACTAAAAGCATTTCCATTGCGCGTGAACCTTTTTCAGAGGCAATTTCAGTCGTAATCATGGATAGGAATGTAGAAATAAAGAAATAGATTAAAATGCCGACTGCATAGGAAACAACTAACCCTGATTGCTTTTCTTCTTCACTTTTTCCACCAGCTGACTCCTCGTTTAAATTTTTAGTCGAGATCGTTGTTTGAGCAGCCATGATTTGTGCTGCTTGCTCAGGTGATAAAGATAATTGCTGTACGGCATAATGCTGACCCGCATATTGTAATAAAGATGATAATGTTGATTGATCATTTAATTTCAGTGGTGTAAACGTAGCAATTTCTGCTTGTAGCTGACCATTTTGATCGTTAATCGTCACAATGGCATCAAGCTTGCCGTCCTTTACTTTTTTTTCAAGTGCTGAAACATCTTTTTCATCCAGGATAAACGCCATATCTCCATTAGAAACAAAGATATCGCTTAAATCAGCAGATGTTTCATTGATAATTGCGATTTGCTGCGCTTCATCATCACCCGTAAAAAGTTCTTTAATTTCTGACCAGAATACAGCCACAGACATGACAAGTACATATAAACATGTCATTAAAATAAAGGATTTAGATTTAATTTTTGATTTATATAATTGCATCATTAGTAAACTAAACTTCGACAACATTGCCACCTACCTTATCTTTAAAGATTTCATCCAACGATAAATAATCCAAGCTGAATTTTTCAATATATTTCCCATTAGAAAGCTGCTCGAAGATACTTTGGGCGAAGCTTTCGTCTGCTAATGTAAGAACAGTTTGCTCCTTCTCTACTCGCACATCCTTGACACCTTCTAATGCCAATAACTGAGTTGTCGACCAATCCGTACGAACAGCAAGCTTTGTTTTACCATATTGTTTCTTTAAATCTAGTAGGC
The DNA here is from genome assembly GCF_009724685.1 of Lysinibacillus cavernae. Classification (GTDB taxonomy): domain Bacteria; phylum Bacillota; class Bacilli; order Bacillales_A; family Planococcaceae; genus Lysinibacillus; species Lysinibacillus cavernae. The sequence continues at coordinate 4,424 of NZ_WMEF01000015.1, read as the reverse complement.
TACCAGAAAATAAAGAAACACCTCGTTTTAATAAGCACAAATGATCACAAAGCTCCTCGACATTATCCATTTGGTGACTAGAGAATAAAATAGTTGTTCCCTGCTTCTTTAATAGTAGAATGGCATCCTTTAGTAAATCTTTATTGACAGGATCTAGTCCACTAAACGGTTCATCCAAAATTAAAAATTCCGGTTTATGGATAAAGCTCGCAATAAGCTGGACCTTTTGTTGATTCCCCTTTGACAACGTTTCTGCCTTATCTTTTCGTTTTTCTTCCAGTTCAAAACGTTGAATCCAAAAATCAATTTCCTTTTTTAGTTCTGCTCTTTTCATGCCACGTAATTCACCAAAAAAGTAAAGTTGCTCCTCTACCTTCATCGTTGGGAAAATACCACGCTCCTCAGGTAAATAGCCAAGTACATCTCGGTTAATGGCATTGACTGGCTGCCCATTCCAAGTAATGGTACCTGCTGTAGTCTCCTGTAAATCTAAAATCATACGGAATGTTGTTGTTTTCCCTGCTCCATTTTGACCAATTAGGCCAAAAATTTCACCCTTTTCAATGGTAAAATTCAAATCATCCACAGCTGTAAAATCTTTGTACTTTTTCGTGACATGCTGTAACTGTAAAGTCATGTTGTCATCCTCCTTATCCTTCAAATATATGTAAGTCTTGTTTCAAGCCATTTTTACGGCTTTGATTTTTTGCAATAGAAATACTTACCATGACAGCTACTAAAAAATTAAAGCATCCTACACTAGCGTTTAATAATCCTACAGATGGTCCCGAAGACCCTATCGAAAAATTATAAATTCCAGCTAGTATATTCAATAGAAACAAAAGTATAAACATCCGATTCATTGATTTTATATAGTTAATTTTTGAGGTTGTATCTGTAAATATTTCAAAGGGGCCCTCTGATTTTAGTTTTCGATAATAGGCCCAACAACCAAATTTTGCCACACACTCTATATTCATCGTATCTAGAAACTCAAAATAATCCTTTGATTTTCTATTCACAAATTCGTTACGATAAATATATTGACTCGGCGTCCCTTTTTCGAATACAAAGTATCCTACTACTGACTTTTTTAAATTCCACCCCCGATCCGCCATTTCATTGACCCACTGCTCTTCTTTTTCGTAATCAATAAAAAAACGATATATTCTTTTCTTCATTATCTCACCCCTATTATGACGTTTACTTCATTAAAGTTTTCTGATTTCCCAGAAAATAATTGATTCTAATTTAATCTGAAAAAACATCTAGTTCCTTCTTTAATAGGTTTCGTACACGCATAAGCTTATATAATGGGAGCGAGAATAACACAACTACGATTAAATTCAAGCTATTTAAAGTGAAGCCAATCCAATCAGCCGTTTGATTAGAAAAATCGCCAATCAAACCCGTTATTCCGATGATTAAATTAAGAAGAATAAGAGAAAGCAAGATGGTCATTTTTTTTGACAGGTTCCCAATTCTTGTTTTTTTATCTGTAAACAGCTCAAATGGCCCTTCCTGTACAGCTTTTCTAAAAAACACAAAATTACCAGAACGATTTACTTGCTCAATGCCAGAGGACTGAAGAAATTCGAGATAGTCTTCTTCATAGTCGGTACCAAATCGCTCCAATTCATCATAGCGATAAATATGGCTACCTGGTTCTCCACGTTCAAACGTAAACCGAATCCATGTGAATTTTTTCAAATGCCAGCCCTGACAAGCCATGTCATTGACCCAATTTTCAATTGCATAGGGATTAATCATCAATCGATATTTATGCATATTATTCAACTCCCTTCGTTATACGGATACCATTGTCAAAAAGTTCCCTTAATCTCAAAATTTCGTATTCAATTACCGATTTTCCAGTTTCAGTAATAATATATTCTTTCTTTCTGCCATCCTCATCGAGTGCCACAATCCAACCTCTTTCTAACAATGTTTTGATAGCGCCATAAATAGTACCTGCGCCTAAACGAACTCGCCCATTGCTCATTTCCTCCACCAATTGCATAATGCCATAACCATGCCTAGCCTCATATAACGCTAATAATATATAATAAACGCCTTCTGTTAATGGCGGATGCTCCTGCGTCATACAACCCCCCCCTTTATATCGTCCATCAATATATCGTCTGTCGATACAAGTAAAATATATCAGCAGTCGATATAGTTGTCAACGACTTTTTCCCTGTTATTCCCTTTAGTTTAACCATGCTGTTGCAGATACTAGGACAATATGCTAGGATGTAAGTGATTACTTGCATGAAAGGAAGTATGTTTTTGACAATGAAGGGAACTGCAGAACGAATTATCGAAGCTGCTCTACAATTGATTAGTGAAAAAGGCTATACAGCTGCAACTACAAAAACGATCGCAGAACTAGCAGGCGTCAATGAAGTCACTCTTTTCCGCCATTTTGGCAACAAGCGAGGCTTATTGAAAGCTATTATTGAACAATTTTCTTATTATCCTCTTTTACAACAGGAGATCAATCAAAATATGACGTGGGAATTAGAAAAAGATTTATTAAACATCTCATTAAAGCATTTTCAGTTTTTGATGTCGATTAAAGACTTTGTGATGATTGCCTTTAAGGAGTCCATACAATTTCCTGAGATTAGTGAAGAAATTGCGAATATGCCTCTCTTGATCAAAAAGGAACTCATCCATTACTTTGAAGAAATGTATCAGCAAGGAAAAGTAAGAGAGGTTGATTTTGAAGCAGCAGCATTATCGCTTATTGCCCTTAATTTTGGTCATTTTATGTCTCGCGCCCGTCTTGGTACTATAGTGTCGGACATACCAACCGAAGAACTATTACAGACAAGTGTAGCTATTTTTTCTAGGGGACTCGTTTCCTAGAAAAAATTTTTCCTATCAATGCAAGTAAGTACTTACTTATAAAGGGGGTATAAAAATGAAAGGTTTACAAGCTTTATTGCGAGTTCGTGAAACTTATATAGGCATTGTCGCTACCATTGCTTTTCAATTAATCTTCTTTACTATTTGGATGACCGCCTATGATGGTGTCAATGAAAGAGCCGAGCAATTAACTATTGGCTTTGTTGCTGAAGATCTCGAAGTGGGTCAACAGGTAGCAATGGACATGAAAGGCTCCATTCCATTTACAATAAAGGACTATTCGTCAATGAAAAAAGCAGAACAGGCATTAAACGAACGACAAATTAATATGATTATGCAAATTCCAGCCGACTTTACTAGTCAATTACAAGCAGGGAAAGAGGCAGAAATCATTTATGCTATTAATCAAGCCAATGCTAGTATGGCGAAAAACATGATGGAGGGAGTAGCAAAGCAACTAACAGAAGAAATAAATCATACCCTCTATCCAATGCAACAAAATCAGGCGATAGAAGTTTTTTCACAACAATTTACACAGCTTCCTTTTGAGCAAAATACAGCACAACAAATTTCCGCCTCTGTCAAGACGACGGTGATGAATGTCAAAGCCCACGCAGTCGACAGTACCATTGTTAAAACCAATGATGTGAAGGGATTTGCCGCAAACTTTGTCCCACTTATGGTCATCATCTCATCCTTCGTCGGAGCTATGGTAATGATTATGCAACACCAGCAAGCAGCACAAATTGTTCAAGAAAACCTATCGAAGTGGCAATTATTTTTTGCAAGACAGCTGCTGAATATCGGGGTAGCCTTTTCGCTACCTTTGTTAACGATTGGTTTGATGCATCTTTTTGATATTACTAGTAATGAAAGCTTTCTAGCTATATATTTCTTTCAATCTGTGATGTATCTAGCTTTCCTTTGCCTAGCACAAGTGTTTGTCATCCTCTTTGGTAATATTGGTATGGTTATCAATATTTGTGCCCTATCTCTCCAACTAGTAACCTCAGGCGTTCTTGTGCCAAAAACAATGCTATCTGAAGGGTACAAAAATGCCGCTGCTTTGCTGCCGGCTACTTACGGAGCTGATGGCTATTACACCATTATTTTTGGCGGAAGTGCAGATAATTTACTACAAAATAGTAGCTTCTTAGGAATCATCATCCTTGTAACAATGGCCATTGCTACAGTGGTCGTTGCAGTGAAGCCCACTCCAACTCAATAATCTAAAAAACGATGGACTGCATGAGCCAGCTTGCAGTCCATCACTTTTTTGGATGGCTATATACTATTTTTTCTGCTGTATCCTTCACTTCGGGCATTCTATCCATCAATTTGAGCATTCTATCCACTTCTTTCTTTGCTCTATCCATCACTTCTGGCGTTCTATCCTCCACTTTCCCAGCTCTATCCATCACTTCTGGCATTCTATCCTCCACTTTTCCTGCTCTATCCATCATTTCGAGAGTTCTATCCACCTGTTTCTCTTCTATCCATCAATCTGAGCGTTCTATCCTCCACTTTCCCTGTTCTATCCATCATTTCGAGCG
>NZ_WMEF01000014.1 GCF_009724685.1 Lysinibacillus cavernae | reverse complement strand
GCGCCGATGGTAGTTGGGGGCTTCCCCCTGTGAGAGTAGGACGTCGCTAAGCAATGAAAACAGTCAGCTGTGTGCTGACTGTTTTTTTTATCATTAAGTCCGTTTATGATTGTCACTATATTTTATCCAGAATTCAGCATTTTTTATTCCAACTTCTCTTGGGTCAAAAATAGGATCGAGACCAGCCTTTTTTTGACGATCATAATCTCGTAAAACTTGAATTGCTGGTTTGCTTAATAAAACAATGGCAATAAAGTTTAAATAACTCATACTTCCGAATCCTATGTCTCCAAGCCCCCACATAAGACTGACAGATTGAACACTTCCGACATAAACAACTAGTAAGAAGATAATTTTTAATACTAACTTCAAAATAGGGAAACGTAACTTATTATCTAAATAGACAATTGTTGTTTCTGCAATATAGTAGTATGCCATTAAAGTGGTAAATGCGAAGAGGAATATGGCAATGGCAACAAATCCACTTCCAAAATCACTGAATACTGTTGATACTGCTGCTTGTGTATAAGCAGTACCTGCCACGACACCTGGAATGTTTTCAACTAAAGGTGTGGTTGTTCCAGGAGGTGTAACATTATACATGCCTGTAATGAGAATCATTAAAGCTGTAGCTGTACAAACAATGATTGTATCGATATAAATTGAGAAACCTTGAACTAAACCTTGTTTAGCAGGATGCGATACTTCAGCGGCAGCAGAACTAAATGTAGCTTCACCAGCTCCAGCGACGTTTGAAAATACAGAACGCCTAACCCCCCAAGCAATTGCAGTACCAACGATACCTCCAAAGATTGCATTAGTTCCAAAAGCACTTGTAATAATAAGTTTAAACATACTTAGAATTTCACTGACATTAGCCCCTAAAATTATTAGTGTTAAAATGACGTAGGCAAGCGCCATAATAGGAACAATTTTGTCAGCAACACGAGCTATTCGCTTAACACCACCAAATATGATTAATCCTAAAAGTATAACAATTACTGTACCTGTTATAAATGGCGGAATATTAAAGGCAGTATGGAATGAAGTAGCGATTGTGTTCGCTTGTATCCCTGGCACTAGAACACCATATGAGAGACAGATAACAAGCGCAACAAATATAGCAAAACCCTTTAGTCTTAAACCCTTTTCGATATAATATGGTGAACCACCACGATACTGATCATCAGCTTTTTCTTTATATAATTGTGCGAGTGTAGATTCTATAAAAGCACTTGCACCGCCTAGAAATGCCATGACACCCATCCAAAATACTGCACCTGGTCCACCAGCAGCAATCGCTGTGGCGACACCTGCAATATTACCAACACCAACCCGGCCAGACAATGCCATACAAAAAGCTTGGAACGAAGAGATTCCTTCTTTTGATTCTTTACGTTCACCTAATAATCGAATCATCTCAGGAATATAACGAAATTGAACAGCCTTTGTCAGGATGGTAAAGTAAAGACCTACACCTAAAGCTAAGTATACGAGTGCATTCCCCCAAATATAATCGACCAATGTATTAACGATTGTCTCCATAATTTTTTCCCCCTTAAAACATCTTTTTCTTAAGTTAGAATCCGAAATTACTACCAACCAAGAAATTGTGTCCTACACACCATGCTCATCTTGTCACACAAAGCAGTCATTCAATATTAGGGAAGTGTACAGGTATAGCTTTCATGTAGATGCTTGTTGAAATAAAAAAACCTCCTTTCAAGATTTGTGACTACATCATATGTATTGCATGTTTTATGCCATAAAGCAAAAAAGCCTTTCACTCATAAAAATGAGAAAAAGACCTTTACTCTTTACTATGCATTTTTAATGAGTAGCAAGAGGTACAACAGATTCAGCCCAAATTTGTTTCATCTGTTGACGGCCGGCTAAGATGTCAGGATGAAATTGAATATGTGCAGTGGCTCTTGTTTTTTCAACATCTTGGATGGCTAGTTTAATGTCATGCTGCGATGCTCCAGCATTTAGTCGTTGGGAAATTGTAAGGGCAGCAACTTTTCCCTGTGCTAATGCGACCTTGGCCCCTTCAATCCCCGTAATATTTCCTGCGACATACAATCCCTCTAAGTTAGTTTCCATTTGTTCATTATGTAAAGGAATGAACCCACCTAATTGTTCAATATAATGGAATGGACAACCAGCTAAAGAGGCAAGTTCTGCTAAAGGGTATAGTCCGCCAGCGATACAAACAAAGTCTGCTTTAATTCGTTTTTCGCTACCTTTAACAATTGAGCCATCTGTATTTATTGTTGCTAAAATGACCCCTTCAACTTCGTCTTTACCGACGATTTCAACTACTGCTTTACGCAACATAATAGGTATATCCCACATTTTAACACCATTTTTTGGATAAAAGTTAATGCCAAGCTTTTTCATAAAGTCATTTTTCATCAATTTACTGCCAATTTTAACAAGAGGGGAGGGAGCCATATGAGCCACATGTAATAATGAGTTCATAACCTCTAAAGGATTGCTATTACCCTTCGTTAACAAATTAGCGTGAGGTAATGTTATAGCTGCTACTTGAACCCCAGCTAATTGTAATTCCATCGCAATAGCAGAAGATAGTACATTGACCCCTATAATGACGCCACGTTTACCAGGCTTCACACGATGCACATTTGTCATTACTTGTGCTGCCCCAACAGACATTACACCTGGTAGAGTCCAACCTGGAATTGGGAATGGCGATTCTGCAGCTCCCGTAGCTAATAGCAGATGTCGGGTACGGAAAATACCTTTGGTTGTATGGATGAGCCAAGTTTGATCCACTTTTTCTAAATCGGATACACTTGTTTGCAGTAAAAATTCAACCTCGAGTGATTTTGCTCGTTCCAATAAACGTTCAGATTCTACAATACCATTCCACCATGTCCCTGGCTTTTCTTCGTATAGTTGTCCAAGTAACCGCCCACCAGCATATAAATATTCATCGATAACAAGGACGGCAATATTTTTTTCTGCTAATGTAATTGCCGCAGAAAGCCCGGCAGGACCAGCTCCAATTATTATTACTTTATTGTTCAAGGTTCTTCCTCCAGTCCCTTACTGACGTAGGAAGTGTCTGTCCACTTTTTACAACCATCCCATCTGAAATAGGGGTTAAGCATGCTCGCTCGCCCTCTAAGCCATTTACATTGACACGGCATTCAAAACAATGTCCAATATTACAATAGATGCCTCGAGGTTGCCCAGTCTCTTCATGCAAACGTAAAGTGCGGATTCCTTGTGCTAGCAATGCAGCAGCTAAGGATTCCCCTTCGTAACCTTCAAACACTTGTTCATCAAAAGTAAAAGTTACTTTTTCTTTTAGAATTAAGTTTCCCAATACTGGGTGGCTCATAATACGTTCTGTCATGATTTAACCTCCCCTAAATTGGCAAATCGCACTGGTCGAATGGGTGCCTGGTGTTTTAATGTAATTTCATCACTTGTACGCGGATGATGGAGATGGGCGATATTATCTACCATAGTACGGCATGTACGGCCACCGCAATAGCCCATACCTGCACGCGTTCGTAATTTTAGTTCTCGTGCTGAGCACTTATATTTTGACGCGCTTTCTACTAATTCATCGTAACTAACCTCTTCACAGCGACATACAATCATAGATTTATTCTGCATAGTTCCACCTCTACTATATAAAATACTTTACATACTAGATAATGCAAAAACTATGCCAGAAAAATAGAAATCGATTAAATTAGATTTTAAAGATATATAAGAAAATAGTGTATAAAAATATTTACACTAATTATAAGAAATTAGACATCTATGTTTAATTTTTTTAATCGATTGTATAAAGTCGCACGAGTAATACCTAAGTTCTTAGCACATATTTTTTTATTACCATTTACTCGAGCAAGCTGTTCTAAAATTATTTCCCGTTCATAATGTTCAAGTTGATTGTTGAGTTCTGTCCCCAAAGGAAAATCCTTCTTATCTTCAAATTTTTCATCTTTTGGTACAACTGCTAAAATATCCGCTGGTAGGTCTTCTGTATGAATAGCTCCTTCATCAGAAAATACAACAAGTCGCTCTATAACGTTAGCTAATTCACGCACATTGCCTGGCCATTGGTATTGTAAAAGCACATTTGCAATTTCTGTTGGGATTCCTTGGATAGGACGATTATATTTAATCGATTTTTCGTATAAGAAATAATTGCTAATTTCTAATATATCTGATGCTCGTTCCCGAAGCGGGGGAACTGTGAAATTCACTACATTTAGCCGATAATATAAATCTTCTCTGAATTTTCCTTCTGCTACTAACTGCTTCAAATCTCTATTAGTTGCAGCTACTAAATTAAATTCAACGTCCATTTCCTTTGTACCGCCAACTGTATAAAACGTTTTTTCCTGTAGCAGTCGTAAAATCTTTACTTGCATTTCTAGCGGCATTTCACCAATTTCATCTAAAAATAAAGTACCTCCTCGTGCAAGCTCAACTTTTCCTTTTTTTCCTTTTTGATGGGCTCCAGAAAAGGCTCCTTTTTCATAACCAAATATCTCACTTTCAAATAAGCCACTAGGAATGGCACCACAATTGATGGCGACAAATGGTGCGTCAGGCTTTTCTCGAATGGCATGAACTGCACGTGCAAATAGTTCTTTACCAACACCACTCTCTCCATAAATTAAAATATTTGCCTCGGTTTCGGCTACCTTCTTAACTTTTTCTAATACTTCTTTCAGCTTTGGACTATTGCCACGAATAAGTGTGAAAGGGTCGTAGGCTAAGCCATTGGTATTCATCTGTTTCTCTAAATTCAATAATTTTTCAGATGTAATATGAAGCTCTTCGTTTAATTTTTTGACATGGGTAATATCTGTCTCAGCAACGACTGCTCCAATTGTCTTATCATGCAGCATAACTGGATTTGAATTGATCATGACGACTAGATCTTCACGAGGAAAGTGCTGCTGTTGATAAACAGACTTTCTATGCTGTAATGTATGTAAAATTTCTAGTTGATCTTCTTTGAAGAAATGGGTGATTGGCTTTCCGATAATATTTTCTCCCGATACAGAAAAAATGCTTTCTGCTCCCTTTGTCCAATAAACAACATTTTGCTCTGCATCAATGACAGTACATGACTCATTAATTGTTTCTAAAATTGTTTGTAAATAAGCATTTCCGCATTCTAATTCATACGCAAGATCATATACTAAGGATTCTTTCCATAAATAACCTACATATTGTTTCTCCTCATTACAAACTAGTAAAAATTCATATTCCTTCATATAGTCAATAGCTGTTTTGAGTGGACAATCCAACTGGATGGTATGACAAGCAATATAGTCAACATCCATTTTTCTTTTACCGCGAATCACCGCATAAGGCTTGTCATTTTCAATTACAAAATATTGTTTGTTGTCATCGTTTAGTTTGGACACAATATCGTCAGTAGGAATAAAAGCAAAATTACGTTTTAACATTTTATTCATCATTAAATGATATGGATGCACTGTAAATCCCCCTCATTATTCATTTGTCCAATTCTTTTGAATAATATAAATAATTTTGACACATAGTGACTAGTTTATCAAACAAATTCAAAATTGATAGATTGGCATGTTTTTTGCATCAAACAGTCATGAATAGAAAAGGAGGGGAGAGGCTTGAAGAAATCTCATCATGATATCGTAATTATAGGTGGTGGCATCATTGGCGGAGCAATTGCTTATTATTGTGCAAAAGCGGGTCTTGATATCACGATACTTGAAAAAAATGAACTTGCGAGTGGTACTTCTTCACGTTGCGATGGCAATATTTTAGCTATTGATAAAGATCCTGGCTTTGACAGTCAAATGTCTTTAGTCAGTCAACAATTGGTACATGAGTTAGATAGAGAATTAGAAATGAGCTTTGAATATCGGAATCCTGGAAGCATCCTTGTTTGTGAAAGTGAGCTAGAGATGGAAGCTGCTCAGCAATGGGTTAATCGCCAGCGAGAGGCAGGTTTAGAGTTTACTATGCTAGATCGTGAGGACTTGCGGAATGAGTCAAAATATTTTGCAGATGACTTATACGGCGGGTTGGAATGTAAAACCGATTCAACAGTAAACCCCTATATGCTGACATTTTCTATGTTTCACTCAGCTGAAAAATTTGGTGCGAAGATAAAAAAACATACAGAAGTGAAAAATATTACGAAACAGCCAGATGGTGCATTTTTGCTTGAAATAAATGAGGGGTGGATAACAGCAAATAAAGTAATTAATGCTTGTGGAATTTGGGCACCGTTTATTGGACAAATGCTTGGTGTTGATATTCCAATTAAACCTCGCAAAGGACATATTCTTGTTGCATCACGTCAGCAACCAGTAGGGCTAAGAAAAGTTATGGAATTTGGTTATTTAATTTCAAAATTTGGTGGAGAACGTAAGGTGGATGCGGATATTGAAAAGTACGGGGTTGCTTTAGTGTTTGAACCGACAGAAGCACAAAATTTTTTAATAGGTAGTAGTCGCCAATTTGTGGGTTTTGATACGAAGGTAAATCATGATGTGGTAAAAATGATTGCTAGACGTGCTGTACGTTTTTATCCAAAAATCGCCGATATGTCGATTATTCGTACATATGCAGGGCTAAGACCATGGACAGAAGATCATTTACCCATCATTTGTGAGGTAGAAGAGGTACCAGGCTTCTATATTGCGGCAGGTCACGAAGGTGATGGAATTAGCTTGGCAGCCGTTACAGGAAAACTAATCCAAGAATTACTACAGCACAAAGATACGTGCATTCCTACTGAACCAGTTCATCTTAGTCGATTTCAGAAGGGAGTACTTCACAAATGAAATTTCAAAAGCTTTTTACGACAATTGATACTCACACTGGTGGGAATCCAACACGCTCATTAATAAGTGGTATGCCTAAGCTTGAAGGCAAAACAATGTCTGAAAAAATGTTATTTATGCAAGAAAATTTTGACTGGATTCGGAAATTTCTTATGAATGAACCAAGAGGACATAGCGTGATGTCTGGTGTTATTATTACAGATCCTTGCCACCCTGATGCAGACTTTGGAGTGATATATATAGAAACAGGTGGTTATTTGCCAATGTGTGGACATGACACAATTGGTGTTTGCACAGCACTTATTGAAGCAAATTTAGTAGAAGCTCATACTCCTTATACAAACATAAAATTGGACACACCTGCAGGTTTAATAGATGTTCAGATTAAAGTAGAGGATGGCGTAGCTAAGGAAGTGACATTTAAAAATGTACCATCCTTTCTATTAAAAACGATCGAAATAAAAGATCCCGAGCTGGGCGTAGTTGAATGTGAAATAGCTTATGGAGGGAACTTTTACGGCATTATAGACGCTAAAAAAATCAAACTCAACTTGACTGTAGACAATGCGACGAAGATTATTAACACAGCTATTCGACTACGCAACACTGTGAATGCTGAAGAAAATATTGTCCATCCGGAGTTTTCATTTATTCATGGACTGACACATATTGAGTTTTATACAGATCCGGTCAATCCATTAGCAAATTTAAAAAATACAGTTGTTGTACCACCAGGAGGGATTGATCGTTCTCCTTGTGGAACAGGTACTTCGGCAAAAATTGCTACACTCTATTCTAAAAATGAGCTCGCTCTCAATGAATCCTTTGTCTATGAAAGTATTGTCGGGACATTGTTTAAAGCACGTGTATTAGAAGAAGTAGCTGTTGGTGGCTTAACAGCTGTTATTCCAGAGGTAACTGGATCTGCCTGGGTTATGGGGATGCATAGATTCTTTTACAATGATCAGGATCCACTAAAAGAGGGCTATTTACTGATTCCGCCAATGGATCACTAAGGGAGGATAAACATGAATTTTCATAAGTCTTTTCAAACGATAGATACACAAGTGGTTGGAGAAGCCTTTCGCATTGTTGTGCAATCACCAATCATGCTTGCACATGAAAATATTACGGAAGCGGCTTCTGCCCTAAATACGCAATTTGAAAATACTAAACAATTGCTTTTGAATGAGCCTAGAGGACATCGTGGAATGAATGGCTGTCTTGTCTTACCATCAGCTATTGCAACCTGTCGACTATTATTTTTCCAGCATGTGGCTTCTACAGACTTCAAATATGAGGCCCTCGTAGCCACAATGACAGTGTTAATAGAACAAGGAACAATAGAACTTTCAGAGAATAATAGTTACTCTATTGAAACAGTAAAGGGTGTATACGAAGCCTCTGTAAAACTTTCTGAAGAAAAAGATACCGTGTTGTCAGTTCATTTGACAATAAGGCCAGCACATATAGAGGGCGAGCAAGTGATCATAGATAATGAGCGACGCTACATTGTGGTAGAAAAACCTCAGCAATTTAAGGCACTTGCTTTAGAAGAATTAGCAGAAATCAGTACATGGGGATTACTGGAAAGTGAGAAATATAGTACAGCTGATGGTGTCATACTATATGAACAACTAGACAGCTCAGTACGGTCGGTTACTTTTGAGCGAGATGGCTATATACTACGTTCTCCAGGAGTAGACAGTACCCTGGCATTAATAGCGGTTTTAGGGGACGAAACTGTCAAAAAAAATGACAGTATTTTTGGTAGCAGCATTGAAATTATACAAAAACATGAAATTGGCTACGAAATTGCATTAACAGGATATATTACAGGAATCCATCAATTTGTTGTGGATCGTGAGGATCCATTACAACAAGGGTTTGTCATTGTGTAATGAAAGATGATGAAGGAGGATAAAAGATGAAAAAATTGAATGGTGTATTTCCAGTATTAGTAACGCCTATGTTAAATCAAACTGACATTGATTGGGATGGTTTCCGTCAAAATATTGAACATTTTATTGAAGCTGGTGTCACAGGTATTGCTATTAATGGTAGTACGGGAGAATTCGTAAGTTTAACAAAAGAAGAACGCTTTAAAGCAGTAGAAGTAGCTGTCGATCAAATAAAAGGTCGAATTACATTAATCGTTGGTACAGCTGCTGAGACAACAGCAGAGGCAATTACTTATACACAACAGGCTGAACAAGCTGGAGGCGATGCAGCTTTATTGATTAATTCCTACTACGCTCACCCAAAAGATGAGGAAATTTATCTGCATTTTAAATCAGTGGCTGAGTCTGTAAGCTTTCCAATCATGATCTATAACAATCCATTTACTTCAGGGGTAGATATTGGTTTAGAAACGATTTTAAAAGTAGGTAGAGATGTTCCAAATATTACCCACATTAAGGAATCGAGCGGTAGTATTGGAAAAGCACGTGATATCGTACGTCAAGGACAAGACGGTATCAAAGTGTTTTGTGGTTCAGAGGATTTAGCCATAGAATCGTTTTTAGTTGGGGCTGTTGGTTGGATTTCCGTATCAGGAAATATTGTGCCCGAGCTTGTCACGGAGTTATATTGCCAAGTAAAAGAGGGGAATTTAGAGGCAGCTTGGGCAATTTATGATCGTTTATTACCTTTATGTGCATTTTTAGAGGGATCAGGTAAATACGTGCAAATCACTAAACGTGCTATGGAGCTAAAAGGCTGGGCAGGGGGACCTTGTCGTCTACCACGTCTTCCATTAACAGAGGAAGAAGATGCACAACTTAAAGCAATTATGGCTGATTTAGGTGTACTGGTTGTTGAACATCATTAATGGAAAAGAGGTAGAGCATGGAAACTTTGATGACATTAAAACCACAAGTAAAGGAATTTTTACAGTCCACAATTGGCTTATATATTGATGGTGAATATGTACAATCTCAATCAGGTAAAACAATTGAAGTTCTAAATCCAGCTGATGAAGAGATCATTGCTACGGTATGTGAGGCGCAGGCAGAAGATATAGATCTCGCTGTACGGGCAGCACAAAAGGCATTTGATGGTGAATGGTCCATGATGGAGGCAGCTGAACGCGCAAGAATTATTTATAAATTTGCAGATTTACTGGAAGAACATCGTGAAGAGTTAGCACAACTTGAATCAATAGACAACGGAAAACCATATAAAACGGCTCTTACAGATGATGTGGACGGTACTGTTCAACATTTCCGCTATTATGCAGGCTGGGCAACAAAAATTACAGGACAAACCGTGCAAGTATCTAAGGATTACTTAAATTACATTGTTCATGAGCCTGTTGGGGTTGTAGGTCAAATTATTCCATGGAATTTTCCACTTGCCATGGCCGCATGGAAACTTGGCTCTGCGCTAGCTGTAGGGTGTACGGTTGTTATTAAACCAGCAGCAGAAACACCATTGTCGTTATTATATGTGGGGCAATTAATGAAACAAGCTGGTTTCCCAGATGGCGTAGTGAATATTGTACCAGGTACGGGAGAAGCAGGAGAAGCTATTGTTACACATAAAGGTGTAGCTAAGGTAGCCTTCACTGGGTCAACAAAGACAGGCATTCACGTGATGAAAAAGGCAGCTGATGATGTGAAAAGTATAACATTGGAGCTAGGGGGGAAATCTCCTGCTATTGTGTTACCAGATGCAGATGTTGAGGAAGCAATAGAGGGCACTTTCGCTGGAACCATGTACAATCACGGACAAAACTGTAGCGCATGTACACGAGTATTTGTGCATAGTAGTCTATACAATCAATTTATTGAAAGACTTGCAGAAAAAGCAAAAGCATTGAAGGTAGGACCTGGATTAGATCCAGAAACAGATATGGGCCCACTTGTGTCACAGAAGCAGTTAAACACAGTCCTTTGGTTTATTGAGAAAGGAAAAGAGGAGGGTGCTCGTTTAGTGGCGGGTGGTAATCGAGCTCTCCAAAAAGGATATTTTGTACAACCAACTATCTTTGCTGATGTACAAGATACGATGACGATTGCTCAAGAAGAGATTTTCGGACCTGTGATGTCTATTTTTTCGTTTGAAACAGTAGAAGAAGTGATTGCACGTGCTAATCACAGTAAGTACGGACTTGCTGCAAGCATCTGGACAGAAAATGTAAAGAAAGCGCATTATATTGCTAGTAAACTACAGGCAGGGACAGTATGGATTAATGATTTTGGATTAGAGTGGGAAACGATGCCGTTTGGTGGCTATAAACAATCAGGTATTGGTCGCGAAATGGGCGGCGAATATGGTCTGTCTAATTATACAGAGGTAAAAAGTGTATATGTCAATATGAAGCAATAATAATTGAGTCCCCTTTAAATTTATATAGATGTAAAAGGAGCTATCCCTCAATAGATAGCTCCTTTTGTCATTACTTAAATTGTATTACTTTACGTCTTGCAGAGGAAGGAATGTTCATGTCTTCACGGTATTTGGCTATGGTGCGGCGAGATATTTCAATTCCTAAAGCAGCGTTAAAATACTCAGCAATTTTTTGATCAGAGAAGGGCTTTGTCTTATTTTCAGATTTTATATAGTCTGCCAACAATGACTTCACCTTTATTTGCGACACACTGTGACCATTTGCTGTTGACAATTTAGAGGTGAATAATTCTCTTAATTCAAATGTGCCAAAAGCAGTTTGTACATACTTATTAGTTGTAATGCGACTAACCGTCGATTCATGGACATCTATTTGGTCAGCAATCTCACGCAATGTAAGTGGTTGAATAGCATCAAAGCCATATAGAAAAAACTTATTTTGCTTTTCAATAAGTGCCTTCATAAGGTTGATTATTGTATTCCTACGTTGTTCAATACTGTTGACTAACCAGTGGTAGTCAGTTAAATGTTTTTTAAAAAAACTCTTTTCTGAGCAATGAGTTTGAATATAGGGAACATAGTCAACATGAATATTTACTTTTGGTAAATAGTAATCGTTCAACGAAAAGGTAATCACACCGTCAACAATATCAACCATGATATCTGGTATCGTCGTATGTACCGATTCTTGATGAAATAATGAGCTCAATTTAGGCTGTAGTGTTTGTATAAAACGATAGATCGATTGCAAATCACTTAGCGATATATCTAACTCTTTTGCTATTTGTTTCCACTTCTGATTGGCAAGCTCTTCTAGATAATTAGAAATAACAGTTTCTGTATGAACAGGACTGTTACGATAATAAATGGTTTGTAATAGTAAACACTCTTTTAAATTGCGTGCACCAATACCTAGGGGACCAATCGTTTGTAATAAGTGAATGCCCTTTTCTATTTCTAAGTCATTATAAGCTGATTGTGTTGGTTGCTCATAATAACCATTGTCATCTAAGTGATAAATGATATGTTTTAAGAGCCGAATGTCCTTTTCGTTATAAAATGTTAGCCTAACCTGTTGAAATAATTCATCACGAACATTTTTTTCACATTTTGTGACATGTTGCATAAAATCATGGTGTCTGCTACTCGTTTTTGGAATCTGTAGATGGTCTTTAAGTATTGGTTCACTTAGTTCGATTAAAGGATTAACAAGTTCTTGTTCACGTATATATTGTTCTAATTCCTGTGTTGAATATTGAAGTAGTTCAATTGCTTGACGAAGTTGAGCAGACATAACTATTTGTAAATCTTGTGATTGCTTAATAGAAAGTTGCATAATAAAACCTCGATTCTCTATTAATCTATCTAACTTTAGACAATATAGTGACAAGAAATTTTGACACGTTTAAAGAAATAGATCATAAGATTTCGATATAAAAGAGCAAGATGTTGAAATAAAAGGTTTTTAAAAAAGTGTAAAAAAAGTAAACATCTATTGGATAAGTGTAAAAAATTATAAAATAATGAGTTCTTTTGGTGAGTGTGTGATCACTTCCACACCGTCTTTTGTAATGATGACATCATCTTCTATGCGAACACCGCCGACATGTGGGACGTAAATGCCTGGCTCAACTGTAAGTACCATATTCTCTGCTAAGATGTCTTCACAAACTGTCGACATGAATATATTTTCATGGATGTCTAAGCCGATGCCGTGTCCTGTTCCGTGACCGTAATTTTTGCCATAGCCTTTAGCTGTAATGTAGTCACGTGTATAGCTATCTGCTTTTTGTCCTGTAATACCAGCTTTCATATTGGAAAGCGCATTTTGCAAGGAGTCATAAACGATTTGATATATTTCTTTTAATTGCTCAGGCGGCTCACCAACAGCAATGGTTCTTGTCATATCAGAACGATAACCTTGATAATAAGCACCAAAATCAAGTGTCAGCATATCACCTTGCTCAACTATTTTTGAAGATGCTACACCGTGTGGTAGAGCAGAGCGATGACCTGAAGCGATAATCATATCAAAGGCAGCACCAGTTGCACCGTTTTTTCGCATATGAGCTTCTAATTCATTTGCAATTTCGATTTCTGCAACACCGGGTTTAATGAATGTCAAAATATGCTTAAATGCCTCATCTGAAATCCAAGCAGCTTTCTTAATTATTTCAATTTCCTCTGGTGTCTTGATCATACGTAAGTTTTCCACAATATTAGTTAGAGGTTTTAATGTTGCTGTCAATTTACTATCCATTAATTGATAGGCATAATAAGTTACGTGATGTTGTTCAAAGCCAACTGTTTGGATGGATTCTTGATCTAAAATCTCTTGAATCGTTTCATATAAACGGTTGCGATCAATCTCATGAACCTCAAAAGTTTTACTTTGCTCAGTTGCTTGCTGTGTATAGCGGAAGTCCACCAATAACAGTGCACGAGTATTCGTTATTACAACCGTTCCTGCACTTCCTGTAAATCCTGTTAGATAGCGTCGATTTTGTGCATTTGTGACAATGATTGCGCTCGTATCTTGTGCTTGTAAAGCATTTCGTAATTGTTCTAAATTTGACATGTTGTCATTCCCCCTTTTAGTCAAATTATAATGCAAAATCTGTGCCACTTTTATGAAAATTTGAAATCGGCATGGAAATTGCATAGATTTTTATAGTGCGATGTCTATCGTGCAATAAAATCAAAGGGGTTTTGAGGATGGCTAAAAAAACAAAATGGCTTGTCGTATTGTTAGGACTACTACTTGTTGTATTGGTTGGGTGTTATGGGAAAGAAAACAGTACTTCTGACAATACAACGGATAGTAATGAAACAGACAATGCCTCTACTGATGAAGGTGACAATACTGCTGCACAAGAGCTTCACTTAGTTGCAACAGGTGATTTAACGACAATGAGCTCTTTAGGGAGTGTAGATGCACTTGCTGTGACGGCAATGAACTCAGTATTCGAAGGGTTATACCGTATAGGACCCGAAAATACACCAGTCCCAGGAATGGCAGAATCACATGAAGTTTCTGAGGATGGTAAAGTTTATACATTTAAAATACGTAAAGATGCTGTGTGGAGTAATGGGAATCCAGTGACCGCTCACGATTTTGAGTATGCTTGGAAAAGAGCCATTAATCCAGAGACACAAGCAATTTATTCGTACTTAATGCTAGATATTAAAAATGCTGCAAATGTTCAAACAGAAGGGGATCCACTGTATGGAAAGGTAGAAGAGATTGGTATAAAGGCGTTGAACGATGAAACATTAGAAGTGCAACTAAATGCGCCTATTCCCTATTTTATAAGCTTAACAACTTACGCACCGTTCTTTCCGTTAAATGAAGATTTTACAGAGTCCCAAGGTGATCAATATGCGCTAGAAGCGGCTAATATGATTTATAATGGTCCTTTTGTGATGGAATCTTGGCAACATGGACAAGGATGGACGTTCGTAAAGAGTGAAAGTTATTGGGATAAAGACACTGTAAAGCTTACTAAAATCACACAAAAAATTGTCAAAGATACAGCAACAGCTGTCAATCTTTATGAGGCTGGTGAAATAGATACTGCCGAGTTATCTAGTGAGTATGTTGCGCAATATAAAGACAGTCCAGAGTATTCAACGTTCTTAAAGCCGAATACGTATTTTATTCGCATGAATCATGAAAACAAATATTTATCCAATAAAAACATTCGTAAAGCCATTGATATGGCATGGGATAAACAAGGCTTTGCTGATGTGATATTACAAGATGGCTCTATTCCTGCCTACTATTTAGTACCACAGGGATTATCAACGGATGATAAAGGGAATGACTTCCGCGATGGAAACGGTGATATGAATAAAACAGATATAGAGTTAGCGAAGGGAGCTTGGGCTACTGGCTTAAAGGAACTTGGTGTAGACCAAGTAAAGCTGGAGTTTTTAACATATGACCGTGCAGAATCTAAGAAAGCTGCTGAATTTATTAAAAATCAATTAGAAACAAATTTAGAAGGTTTGGAGCTAACAATTAATATGCAACCCAATAAGCAAAAGCTTGCCTTAGAGGGGGCTGTTGATTTTGATTTAGACTATGGAGGGTGGGGCCCTGACTATCAAGATCCTATGACTTACATTGAATTATTTGAGTCAACAGCTTATTATAATCAATCCCATTATAAAAATGAAAAAGTTGATGCACTCATTAAACAAGCGAAAACTACCTCTGATGTTACAGAACGTTGGGAACTTATGCAGCAAGCCGAAAAATTAATGATGGAAGACGTAGCATTTGCTCCAACATTCCAAAAAGGGTTAAGTCGTTTAACAAAACCATATGTAAAAAATTTATATGAGCATCCATTCTCCGCTGATATAAGCTATAAATGGGTAGAAATTACAAACTAAAAAATGCTGTCCTCTTCTTTCAGAGGACAGCATTTTTCATAGTGTTGAAAAACAAAACAATCAATAGAATTTTTGTGAAAGGTGAAAATGGATTTCCGTTGCAGGCTACTTGCTTTGTCGCTGACGCTTCGCTTTCGCGTAGAGCAAGGCTTCCTGTGGGCGATCGCCGAGCCGCTACCTCGTGCAGGGGCTCGCCTGTCTCACTATCCCACGGGAGTCAAGTAGCCTTCCACTCCAACCTACAAAATGGTCACTTTTTAGCAAAGGTTTTCAAATAAAATGTAGGTATTCACTACTCATTTTATGGAGAGGTGTTGTAACTAATCACTTTTCCAAGAGCCTATCCTTTCTTTAATTATACAAATAATGAGCTATTCTGATCACTACGACTAGTATAAAAGATAAGGCAAAGATACTTTTGCCACGTATTAGCGGCTCATCGGACGCCCCCTGGAAAGGACGCTGGGGGAACGGAAATCACCCCCTCACCTTGCCAAAAGTTCTTTTTCTGCTATAGACATCGTCTTTTTTCATTTATAGATAGAAAACTATAGATAAAATGGCTGTTGCGGTACAGCCAAGTATACCCGCTAGCAATAGCGGATAAGTAAATGTATAGGAAGGTGCCTGTACAAATTCTAAATCTCCATCTAATTCAAAAGCATAGACGCCGTTTTTAGTGACACGTGCAAAAAAACGTTTAAAGCTATAGGTGATACCATTAAACAGCCCACCTTGCACAACAAACAATGAAGCTCCTACAATTGTAACGGCAAGTGATACTAGGAAGATATTATTAATCAATGTTAATAAAGTGATTGATTGATGAAGGTGCCAAGTATAGCCAAGGGAAACTATGGCTATAAAGCTAGCGAAGAGGGTTGTGGCTTTAATATTCAAAGTAATATGCCTCCTTCTTGTGCTAGCTGATATTGATCAAATTCTTCTTCTGTCAGCATAACAAAATGACCAGGTCTTATCTCAATAAAGCTTTCACTCTCATTATTCCGGTTAGCTTGATAAGTAGCTTCATTAAAAATAATACGATTGCGTTCTCGTTCTAACTTGGGATCCGGCAATGGAATGGCTGATAATAATGCCCTCGTATAAGGATGTACTGGGTGATCGTAGAGCTCTTGACTGTCTGCTAGCTCAACGATTTTCCCTCGATACATCACACCAATACGATCACTAATATATTTCACCATCGACAGGTCGTGTGCAATAAAAAGGTAAGTCAAGCCACGTTCTTTTTGTAGCTTTTTCAGCAGATTCACGATTTGTGCCTGTATGGAAACGTCCAATGCAGAAATAGGCTCATCTGCAATGATGAGCTCAGGCTCTACAGCAAGAGCACGTGCAATACCAATCCGCTGACGCTGCCCACCACTAAGTTCATGAGGATAACGATTTGCATACTCTTTTGTTAATCCTACTATATTTAATAGTTCATATATTTTAGGCTTCCATTCATTTTTAGGTATCCCATGAATGGCTAGTCCTTCTGCAATAATATCCGCTATTTTCATTCGCGGATTAAGGGAGGAATAGGGATCTTGGAAAATCATTTGCACTTTGCGATTAAAGGCAAGTTTGTCTTTTTTCGTTTGATTGTCATTGATATTACGACCATCAACACGAATTTCTCCACTAGTAATCGCATTGAGTCCAATGATGGAACGTCCAGTTGTCGACTTACCACATCCTGATTCTCCCACTAGACCAAAAATTTCTCCTTTATAAATATCAAATGTAATGCCATCTACAGCTTTGTTAACAGCGTTTTTCCCTAAAGAGAAGTGCTGTTTGACCTCCTTTAACGATAAATATGGATGTTCTTTATCAAATACAGCAGGTGCCTTATGCTTCTCTTGCTGTACCTGTGCAAGCTGTTGATGAATCGGTACTATTTTTGGTGCAAGTTCATGCAATAACCAAGTTGCTGCAAAGTGAGTGTCGCTAACTTGAAACAGAGGTGGCTCCTCTTTAAAGTCAATTTTCAGTGCGTGTTGATTACGAGATGCAAAGGCATCTCCAATAGGTGGATGAAGCAGATTTGGTGGTGTTCCTGGAATGGCATACAACGTATCAGTATCAATATCTGGATTAGGCATGGCAGCAAGTAGTCCTTGTGTATAAGGATGTTGACAATGATAGAAAATTTCATCTACTAAGCCAATTTCAATTATTTTTCCAGCATACATAACAGCAACACGGTCAGCCATTTTGGCGACGACGCCTAAATCATGTGTAATAAAGATAATTGATAAATTCATTTTTTGCTGTATGCTTTTCAGTAATTCTAAAATCTGAGCTTGTATAGAAACATCTAAAGCTGTGGTAGGCTCATCGGCAATAATGATACGTGGTTCACAAGCAAGTGCCATTGCAATCACTATTCGTTGGCGCATTCCTCCAGAAAATTGATGAGGGTACTGTTTATAGCGTTTATCAGCTTCCTTAATGCCGACTAGCTGCAGAAGTTCTATAACACGGTTAGTGATTTGTTGACCACGTAAAGTAGTATGCTTCTTTATACTCTCTGCTATTTGCTTACCAATCGTCATCGTAGGGTTTAAAGCCGTCATAGGGTCTTGAAATATCATGGATATTTCAGCTCCGCGAATTGCTCGGATTTCTTGCTCACTGCAAGTTAAAATATCGTGTCCGTTATATAAAATATGTCCACTTTTTAACATCGTTGTCTCGGTTGGATTGAGGCGAAGAAGACTTTTAGAAGTTACTGATTTTCCTGAGCCAGACTCGCCTACAATGGCTAAGGTTTCACCTTCAAATAAATCAAATGATATGTTGCGTACTGCTTGTACCTCACCGTTGTATGTGTTGAAAGAAACACTTAAATTTTTGACTTGTAATAATTTTTTCATTTAGAGCACCTCCTTATTTACGAGTTTTTGGATCGAATGCATCACGCAGTCCATCACCGAGTAAATTAAAGCTAATCATGATTAAGCTAATGACGATGGATGAGACAATCATGCCATGTGGATAAATTCGTAGTAATTTATAAGAATCATTAACAATTGTTCCTAAAGAAGCAGTAGGGGGCTGAAGCCCTAGCCCGATAAAGCTTAGTAATGCTTCTGTGAAAATGGCTCCTGGAATAGTAAATGTAGTTGCAACAATAATTGGCCCAAGCGTGTTGGGAATTAAATGCTTCCAAATTAAACGTTGATTACTAGCACCGAGTGTTCGTGAAGCCAGCACATATTCATATGATTTTAACTTCAATATTTGTGCTCGAACAATTCGAGCCATACTGATCCAGCCAACAATCACCATTGCTATCGTAATTGAAATAATCCCAGGTTTTAAAATAAGGATTAGAAGAATATTCACAATTAGTCCAGGAATACCAACTAGCACTTCAATAATACGTTGCATGATATTATCAGTACGACCACCATAAAATGCTGAAACAGCTCCATAAGCAACTCCTATAATTAGATCGATGGTTGCTGCTAAAAAGGCAATATAAAGAGATATTCGTGTTCCTTGCCATACTCGCGTCCAAAGGTCTCGTCCTAATTCATCTGTACCAAACCAAAAATATTCTGTAATACCTTTTGCCTCATATTGATCTACGCCTCGACTATCAACACCGTTCAAGCCTAAGAAAGGAATATTCTCAAGGACTGGGATTTTTGGGGGTAAATTAGTGCGCGCAATATTTTGTTCATCATAGCCGTGGCTATTCATAAAGGGACCGAAAATAGCAAGTAAAATAACGATGATAATGGTACATAGACCAACAATAGCGGCTTTATTTTTCCGCAAACCACGCCACGCATCCTGCCAAAAAGATTGCTCAGGACGATAGGTGATATCATCAGTAATATCCGCTTGTTGCGCGTATTCAAATAACTCTTTTGAATAATTCTTTGTTGTCATGCCTTATCGCCTCCTGTCACACGAATTCGAGGGTCAATTAATCCGTATAAAATATCGATGATTAAAATAACAGTTACAAATAGCACCGCATAAAAAATAGTTGTCCCCATAATTAGCTGATAATCATTGGTAATAATAGAATTAACAAATTGCTCACCTAAACCAGGAATACTAAATATTTTTTCAATAACAAGTGAGCCCGTAATGGTATTAACGGTTAACGGACCAATAATGGTCACGATTGGGATCATGGCATTTCGAATGCCATGCTTTGTAATGATAAAGGGATTTGATAATCCTTTGGCTTTAGCGGTTAAGATGTATTCTTGACTAAGTACTTCTAGCATTTCAATGCGTGTGAAACGAGCAATTGTAGCAACAACACCAACTGCTAAAGCAATCGTTGGTAAAATGGAATATTCAAAGCCATTCCAAAAGGCAATAGGTAGCCAGCCTAGCTTAACGCCAACCCAATATTGTAAAAAGCCTGCAAAGACAAACGATGGAATAGATATGCCTAGCACAGCTAGTATTGTGGCTCCATAGTCAATAATAGTGTTGTGTCTTAGAGCAGCTATAATTCCTAATAAAAGCCCAATGATTGTACCGACTGTAACGGCTTGAAATCCTAAAATTGCCGATGCTCCAATACGCTCTTGAATAATTTTGGTCACTGGACGATTATCAAAGACAAATGAAACGCCTAAATCCCCTTGTACAAGATTTGTTAAATAAATTCCAAATTGAACAGGGACAGGCTTGTCTAACCCATATTTTTTGTAAAGTAGTTCTTTTTGTGTTTCGGGTAAGCGTTCATCATTAAACGGTGAACCTGGCAAAGCTTTCATTAGTAAAAATGACAGTAAGATGATAATAAAAAGCGTAATGATCATATAACCAATTCGTTTAAATATGTACCGAACCATGGCACCAACCTCCTACTAAATAGTGTGTTGAAACTATTATTTTATTTGCAAGATTGATGCCAATTATAAGAAATCATATAATGAAAAAATATGAAAATATTCGTTGCATATCTATTTTCTTTATGATATATTTATAAATGTCTTAAAGAGGTCCCGTGGTGTAGCGGTTAACATGCCTGCCTGTCACGCAGGAGATCGCCGGTTCGATCCCGGTCGGGACCGCCATTTAAAATTGATATTATAGCTCTTATGATTTGTTAAAGTCATAAGAGCTTTTTTTTGCGTTCAATCGGGTTCTTTAATCCGATTTGGTCTTTGGTACAAGATTCATCTAGATTCAGTAGATGATTTTTGTACCGAAAGTGAGCGTCAACGGCAATTACACAGTTGCGTACTTGATTCAAACATATGTAGGAATGGTGAATGCATAGCTCCTTGAGGACCCATTTCACCATATAGAAACATTGAGGCTAAAAGCTTTACATCCTGTGAAAACTTCATGACCAACCACCCATTATTTATAGAAAAATAACATCTATTGCCCTAAAAAGCTTTTCTATTGCCACTAGAAATTCGCCTAATCGCAGTGAAATCAATCAAATTATTGCAATGAACCTAACTTATTGCATATTTTTAACATTATCTAAAAATAGTAAAAATTACCGATAAATGATGACGTTTCTATAAGGTAAAATTAGATATGTTTCTAACATAAAGAGTAAGGGTAAAAATTAGAAGTAATCGGATTGGCTACGGAGGTGTTAATATGAGCAAAGACTATTTCTTTAAACGTCTTTATTTACCTTTGCTTATTGGTTCCATGATAATGATGGTAGGCTGTGGGGATCCTATTATAGAGATTGAAGAATCGAATGCGTATCACTGGCAAAAAAATATGAGTGAAGTAGAATTTGAAAAATTAAAAAATGATATGTCATATATTGAGGTAGTAGAAACAGCAGGCGGTGCAGGTAAAAAGATCAAAAATAATGAATATCGTTGGAATGATGAAATCCTGATGACACAGGCTTATGTAGTGAAATTTAAGGGTGATAAATTAATTGGTAAAGAGATTATAGCGGTAAAAGGCCATTCCAATAGATAGAAAGATCGTTGACACGTCTTCAATAGAGAAGGCGTGTTTTTATTTTGTAACTATTCTTAGGGCTTGGTTTATTAACAGTACAGCCAGATTATATAGCTGTTCGGAACAATGAAGCAAGCCAAAATTGATATTGGATGCTTTGAACATTTTCGCTAGTTTAGGTAAACTAGAGGTAATGTAGTGATGAGAGGAAAAAAAGAGTATGTATGAAATAATCATGAATTCAGTTGATGATACAGAACGCTTTGCCATAAAACTTGCAAAATTACTAGAAGCTCAAGATACGATTACATTAGAAGGGGATTTGGGCGCTGGAAAGACAACATTTACGAAGGCATTAGCAAAGGGGCTTGGTGTCAAAAGAACCGTCAACAGCCCAACATTTACAATTGTTAAGCAATATGAGGGACGGTTACCTTTTAATCATTTAGATGTATATAGGCTGGCAGAAAGTGATGAGGACCTTGGTTGGGACGAACTGTTTTTTGGAGATGCGGTATCAGTGGTTGAGTGGGCACATTTAATTGAACAAGATTTGCCACAGGATCGCTTAGGGATAGAGATTTACCGAATCGGAGAAAATGAACGACGCTTTGTGTTAATACCTCGTGGGGAACACTATGAGGCACTATGTGAGGAGCTAATGAAATGATTTGGTTAGGAATAGAAACAGCGAATACGCCGCTTTCCGTTGCTGTTGTGAAGGATGGAAAAGTGGTGGCCGAGATGGTACAAAATATAAAATTGACGCATTCGGCAGGTGCAATGCCTGCTATTGAGGAGATACTAGCAAGAGTAGGTTTAAAGCCAAATGATTTGGATGCGATTGCAGTATCAGAAGGTCCAGGTTCTTATACAGGTGTCCGTATAGGTGTAACCCTAGCAAAAACCCTTGCATGGACATTGCAAAAGCCTTTAGTAGGGGTATCTAGTTTACAGGCATTAGCTGCAAATGTTGTCCTGTATAACGGAATGATTTGTCCAGTTTTTGATGCAAGAAGAGGCAATGTCTATACGGCTGTTTATCAAGGAATGGCATTAGAGGCTATTGTGGATGATTATCATGCACATATTGATGACTTATTAGAACGTTTAAAGGCATTAGAGGTGCCTATTTTATTTGTAGGAACAGATGTTGATATTTTTTGGGAAAACATTGTTGAAGTACTTGGTGATCAAGCAGTACGTGCACCGTTCAGTTTTGACCTGCCACGTGCAACGGAAGTCATTCGTGTAGCGACTAAAAAGGAGCTACCGAATGTCGAAGCTACTCATTACTTTGTCCCACAATACAAAAGAATTGCAGAAGCTGAGGCTAACTGGCTGAAAGAACAGAAGGAGAAGCAACATGAGTAGGAATGTAACTTATCGTAAAATGGTTACTGACGATGTCCCAACAGTCTATGAAATTGAAGTTGCTTCATTTCCTGTACCATGGACGTTAGATTCCTTTTACTATGAAATGCATGAGAATCAGTATGCACATTATGTGTTGGCTGCGGACCCAGATGGCAGTATTATCGGTTTTTGTGGCATGTGGATGGTTATAGACGCAGCCCAAATTACGAATGTAGCTGTTATTGAAGGGGCTCGTGGCCGAGGGATAGGCGAAGGATTAATGCGTGAGGCGATGCACATAGCTCGTTTACATGGCATGGAGGTTATGACGCTAGAGGTACGTGTAACGAATACAGTTGCACAAAATCTTTATCGCAAGCTTCAATTTCAAGATGGTGGCATACGGAAAGGCTATTATACTGATAACGGGGAGGATGCCCTTGTCATGTGGGTGAATTTATAATGAAAAATGGAATGATATTAGCAATAGAATCGAGCTGTGATGAAACAGCTGCAGCGATTATTCGAAATGGTAAAGAAATCGTGTCGAATGTTGTTGCTTCTCAAATAGAAAGTCATAAGCGATTTGGTGGTGTTGTACCTGAAATTGCCTCACGTCATCATGTGGAACAAATTACAATGGTGATCGAAGAAGCGTTAGCACAAGCCAATTTAAAGCCAGCAGATTTAGATGCGGTTGCTGTGACAGAAGGTCCAGGTCTCGTAGGTGCGTTGTTGATTGGCATAAATGCTGCTAAGGCTTTTGCGTTTGCGAACAATTTGCCGATTGTCGGCGTACATCATATAGCAGGACATATTTATGCAAATGCACTTGTTCAGCCAATGGAGTTCCCCTTATTAGCGCTTGTAGTATCAGGTGGTCATACAGAGCTTGTCTATATGAAGGAACATGGCTCTTTTGAGGTCATCGGTGAAACGAGAGATGATGCAGCTGGTGAAGCCTATGACAAAGTTGCACGTGTTTTAAACTTACCATATCCAGGTGGACCACGTATTGATCAACTTGCTCATGAAGGCGAAGAGGCTGTGCCTTTTCCAAGAGTATGGTTGGAGGAAGATTCTTATGATTTTAGCTTTAGTGGCTTAAAATCAGCCGTCATCAATTATAAGCACAATATGGATCAACGAGGTGAACAGATTTCGCCAACAGCTGTTGCAAAAGGCTTCCAGGAAAGTGTTGTAGAAGTATTGACAGCTAAAACATTGCGTGCTGCTCGAGAATATCAGGTGAAACAAGTTATTGCAGCTGGTGGTGTAGCAGCGAATAGAGGCTTACGTACATCTTTAGAGGCAGTATTTAATGAGGAAGGGATCCCGTTTTTTGTCCCACCACTAAAATTGTGCACTGATAATGCGGCAATGATTGGAGCGGCAGCCATGCCTATGTTTGAAGCTGGTATGCGAGGAAACTTAATGATGAATGGACGTCCAGGAATGGAGTTAAAATCTTGGGTGTAGTGTAAAGTGAGAGGTATCTAAGTTTTTTAGATACCTTTTTTGATTGTCGAAAAATTTGTTGATAAAAAAGGAACCATGCTAAAAGAATAGCTAGTATATATAATGTAATTGACAAATTTTTCAGAAAATTATCCACAGGTAAAGTAGCGAACTAAGTAGCGAACACGCGTACTTATGCACAAAATGTTGATAACATGTGCATAACTTGTGACTATTCAATATATAGTAGCTCATTTTACACGAATCAATGTGGATAAAATAATTTTTAATTGTGGACAATGTGGAAAACTCTGTTGATATGTTGATATTACTAGATTTAAAGTGTGTATAAAACTGTGGGCATTTTTTGTCGAAAAATAGCACTTGACCAATATATATGAAAAAAGAATGTGAGTAAAGAAAAAAGCCATGTGGCAAGGCACATGGCATAAATCAAATTACATATTAATATTTTCAAGTTCCTCATTTAACTCAAGCCACTCTAATTCCAATTGCTCATGCTGTTCTTTAGCAGTAGCTAATTCTTCTTGAAGCTGTGAAATTTTTTCATGGTCTGTGAATATCGCTGGGTCACAGAGAGCTTCCTCTAGACTCGCAATAGCAGCTGTTTTTTCTTGCATCTTGCCTTCTAAATCCTCGATGGTACGTCTAATTTGACGTTCACGTTTTTTAGCCTCTTTATCAATTTTAGAGGTGGATGTTTTATCAGCAAGCTCTTGTTGTACTTGTGGTTGGGAGGCAGCCTTCATTTGTGCCAGCTCCAATAGCTCCTGCTTTTTCTCCACATAATAATCATAGTCACCTAAGTATTCAAAGGACCCAGTCCCAGACAACTCCACCACTTTTGTTGCAATACGATTAATGAAATAGCGGTCATGTGAAACGAATAGAAGCGTACCAGGATAATCAATTAGCGCATTTTCCAGAACTTCTTTACTATCTAAATCAAGATGGTTTGTAGGCTCGTCGAGAATTAAAAAATTAGCCTTTTGCATCATTAATTTAGCGAGTGCAAGTCTTGCTTTCTCGCCACCGGATAAAGAGGATACTGCTTTATCCACATCCTCTCCACTAAAAAGGAAACGCCCTAATACAGTGCGAATATCTTTTTCATTCAGGAGTGGCCATTCATCCCATAACTCTTTTAAGACACTCTTATTACTTGATAGCTTCGCTTGCTCTTGATCGTAATAACCTATTTGAACATTTGTACCATAACGAATATCGCCTGCAAGTGGTGCTAAATCTTTCACAATCGTTTTTAATAATGTCGATTTACCAACCCCGTTTGGACCAACAAGGGCTATACGATCCTCGCGGAAAGTACGAAGGCTAATACCGCCTGATATTGTATGATCGCCATAACCGATTGTTAAATCATCAACAGATAAAACATCATTACCACTTTGACGTTCAATCGTAAAACCAAAACTAGCCGATTTCTCATCACCATCTGGTGATTCCATCCACTCTGTTCGTTCAAGCATTTTACGGCGACTTTGTGCCATTTTTGTTGTAGAAGCACGTGCAATATTCTTTTGGATAAAATCCTCAAGCTTGGCCTTTTCATCTTGCTGACGCTCAAAAAGTTTGACATCACGCTCATAGTTTTTAGCTTTTTCATCTAAATAAGTACTATAGTTACCTGTATATTTTGTGACACGATGACGTGATACTTCATAGACAATGGAAACAACTTGGTCTAAGAAATAGCGGTCATGGGAAACAATTAAAATAGCGCCTTCATAACCCTTTAAATAGGATTCCAACCAAGATAGCGTTTCTATATCTAAATGGTTCGTCGGCTCATCGAGAATTAAAAGGTCTGGTTTGCTTAATAGGAGCTTAGCAAGTGCTAGACGTGTGCGTTGTCCACCAGATAATGAGCTGATTGGTTTGTCGTAGTCTTCAGGAAAGAACTGCATACCATGGAGTACAGAGCGTATATCCGATTCATATTGGTAGCCACCTGCATCCTTAAAAGTATGTTGTAATTGATCATATTCCGACATGATTTTCGCATACAAAGCAGGGTCTTCGTAAACAGATGGTTCGGCCATTTGTTGTTCGAGCGAGCGCAGAGTCTGTTCTTGTGCTAATAGTGATGCGAAAATTAACATCATTTCGTCCCAAATGGTTAGTGTAGAATTTAAACCAGCATGCTGCTCTAGATAGCCCATCTGAATACCTTTAGGGATAATTATATCACCTGAGTCATAAGACATTTGACCAGCAATTATTTTTAATAAAGTCGATTTGCCTGCACCGTTTCGCCCTACTAAGGCAATTCGATCACGGTGTTGAACTTCTAATTTAACACCACTTAAGATTTCATCTGCAAGAAAGGATTTAGATAGTTGATTGACCTGTAAAACAATCATTCTTGACACCTCAATTCTCCCTTAGTGTAATGGATGAATGATTTGCATGCAATGTCGGTGCTTTACTTATTCCAAGCAGTCATGTAAGATTGAAACGATTTCTTTTTAGTTAGTTGCGTTAAAAGCGCCATTAACTAAAGAGAAATACCATGAGGGATTGCAAAAATTTTGTATATAGTTAAGGATGTATGTATTAAAATTAGTAGTTAAATACAGTAAAATTGAATGAGGTACATCATAAGGAGGAAAAAGTTTGAAACAAGAATTAAAAATTCCACAAGCCACTACAAAAAGACTTCCTCTTTACTATCGATTTATTCAAAACTTTGCACAAGAAGGTATGGAACGTATTTCGTCGAAGGAACTGAGTGAAGCGATGAAAATAGATTCTGCAACTATACGCCGTGATTTTTCTTATTTTGGTGCCCTTGGGAAAAAGGGCTATGGCTATGATGTGCAGCATCTATTACAATTTTTTAGTCAGACGCTCGATCAGCATGAAACAACAAAAGTGGCGTTAATTGGCGTGGGGAATTTAGGCAGTGCATTATTAAAATATAATTTTCAAAAAAACCATAACACTCATATTGTCGTAGCATTCGATTCAAAAGCGCCAAAGGATGGCAAAATGATTAGCAACATTCCTGTTTTTCATCCTGATTTGTTAGAGGAAAAGTATGCGGAATATGGCGCAGAGCTCGCTATTTTAACCGTTTCACCACGCTCGGCACAAAAAATGGCAGATCGTTTAGCGGCAATGAACGCAAAGGGCATTTTAAACTTTACGCCAGAGCGGTTAACAGTACCAGATAGAATGCAGCTCTTAACAATTGATTTATCGGTAGAATTGCAAGCGCTTATTTATTTAATTCGTAATCAGGAAGAGTGAAATTAATACATATTTTTAAGTGATTTCACCGTTTCTATCAAACAGTAATTTTAAATAAAACGAGGTAAAAAATTTGTGAGAGTGACGAAAAACTTTCACATATAATTAGTTAGCAAAATGGCGAAATATGCGTTAAAATGATGGATATAAAGAGGAGGTGGCTGTAATGGGTGGTATTGGTCCTATGAGCCTCATTATTATCGGAATTGTCGCGTTACTAATTTTTGGCCCTAAGAAGTTACCAGAGCTTGGTAAGGCATTTGGTTCAACACTACGTGAATTCAAAAATGCTACTAAAGGTTTAGCCGACGAAGATGATGATGACAAGAAAAAGAAAGAACTAGATAAGTAAGTTAGGATGTTTGAGGAATGAATCCAAAAGATCTAACTGTCATTGAGCATATAGAAGAATTAAGAAAACGGCTGTTCATTGTTGCCGTTTTCTTTGTTCTCGCTATGGCGGGCGCCTTTTTTGTCGCTAAGCCGCTTGTTAAGTATCTTCAATCTACTGGAGCACAATACAATATAGAGCTCCATGCATTTGACGTAGTAACACCACTTGCCATTTATATTCAAGTTGTTTTTTTAATTGCATTTATTCTTTCATCGCCGGTGTTAATGTATCAACTGTGGTCGTTTATTAGCCCTGGACTAAGAGAAGTAGAACGAAAAGCAACCTTAAGCTATATACCGTATTCGTTTTTATTGTTTATTGCAGGGTTATCTTTTTCCTACTTTTTATTATTCCCGTATGTCATAAAATTCATGATGAATTTATCGAATGATTTGGAAATTCAGCAAACTATTGGCATACATGAGTATTTTACATTTTTATTTAAACTTACAATACCTTTTGGTTTTCTTTTCCAGTTACCAATCGTCGTTTTATTCTTTTCGCGTATTGGATTATTAAGTCCAGATTTACTAATTCGTATTCGTAAATATTCATATTTTGGTTTATTTGTATGTGCCGCGCTTATTGCACCGCCTGAATTGGCGTCACATTTAATGGTTTCAGTGCCACTGTTTATTCTTTATGAAATTAGCATCATGATTTCACGTATTGGTTATAAGAAATATCTTAAATCAGAGGAAATTCGTTTAAAAGAAGAACAAGAAGCTGAGCAAAAGCGTCAGATTGAAGAGGCGCTTGAACAGCAACGACGACAAATAGAAGAATTGAATCAACAGTAATAGAGAAAGCTCGGTGCCCTAATTGGGTACCGAGCTTTTGTGTCTTTACTTTAACTTTACAAAAAATTATTGCATTTTTTCTAGTTCTTGAAGAAACTTTTGCAAAGGTTCAGCATAGAATTGTACAAGTGTCACAAATCCATTAAGCATAACGTGTGCAATAATGGAAGTCCAAATACGCTTTGTTTTGTGATATAAAAAGGCGAAAATTAAACCACAAATTGTATAGAGTAAGATATGTGAGAAGTCGAAGTGGATAAGCCCAAAGAAGATAGCACTTACGATAGCAGCCACCCAGAAATTCGTTGTTTGGACAAGCGATCCAAAAATAACTCTGCGGAAGACGAATTCTTCTAATATTGGCCCAAATACTACAATCGCTAATATTGCAATGGGAGCGCCTTTTGCTAAAGCGACAATATCTGCGGTATTTTGGGAACCTCCTTCGATACCAAAAACGGCCATCTCGATGGCAGCACCAATCATTTGACCAAAGAACACTAGGAAGAAGCCTACAAATCCCCAAACGATTGTGAGTGGTATTGTTTCCTTTTTCCCTTGATAAATGTTCCAAAAGGCCTTATCACGAGATGTTAGAATTAAGCTTAAAATGAGCGCAATTGCAAAGCTAAGAGCAATATACCAACCTTGAGTAATAGGCGCTGCTTGTTCAGAAGCTAGACCTGTTATTTTCATAATGAGTTTGTGAAACGGTAAGAGTAGCCATCTGCTTGAGATTTGCATAACAATATAAATCAGTAATACATACAGAGCTGTTTTTTTATGTTTCGTTACTTTTTGAGAATTAGTCACAGTCAAAATCCTTTCCTTTCATATGCTTCCTTTCTATTGTAGAGGAATATGGAAAGAAAACAAAATTTTTCGAAGTTCTGACTTGCAAAAAAAAGGGTGATTGATTATCATAATAATTGTGTTAGCACTCATTGATATAGAGTGCTAATAAATTTCAACAATTATTTAAATAATAGGAGGTTGTTTCACTTGTTAAGACCACTAGGAGATCGTATTGTAATTGAACTAATCGAGGTAGAAGAGAAATCTGCATTTGGTATTGTACTACCTGACTCTGCAAAAGAAAAACCTCAAGAAGGTAAAGTAGTAGCAGTTGGGACAGGTCGTGTATTAGAGAACGGACAACGTGTAGAGCTTGACGTTAAAGTTGACGACCGCATTATTTTCTCTAAATACTCTGGTACAGAAGTTAAATTTGAAGGTAATGAATACCTAATTTTACGCGAAAGCGATATTCTTGCAATTATTGAATAAGAACATGATAAGCACCTTAAATGAAGGTGAATGCTTATTGTAAGCTGAAGGAAAGTTACAATAAGATGAAATTGATATAAATATATTGAAGAAGCTTAACGAATATTCCATTTCAGGAGGGTAAATTCACATGGCAAAAGATATTAAA
The DNA here is from genome assembly GCF_009724685.1 of Lysinibacillus cavernae. GTDB lineage: Bacteria > Bacillota > Bacilli > Bacillales_A > Planococcaceae > Lysinibacillus > Lysinibacillus cavernae. The sequence continues at coordinate 81,064 of NZ_WMEF01000014.1, read as the reverse complement.
TTCTCAGAAGAAGCTCGCTCATTAATGTTACAAGGTGTAGATAAATTAGCGAATGCAGTAAAAGTAACATTAGGTCCAAAAGGACGTAATGTTGTATTAGAAAAAAAATTCGGTTCACCATTGATTACAAATGATGGTGTTACAATTGCAAAAGAAATCGAACTAGAAAATCCATACGAAAATATGGGGGCAAAATTAGTAGCAGAAGTTGCTTCTAAGACGAACGAAATCGCTGGTGACGGAACAACTACAGCAACAGTATTAGCACAAGCAATTATTCGTGAGGGCTTGAAAAACGTAACAGCTGGCGCAAATCCTGTAGGTATCCGTAAAGGTATTGATAAAGCAGTTGCGGCTGCACTTACAGAATTACACGCTATCTCTCGTCCTGTAAGCAATAAAGAAGAAATTGCACAAGTTGCCGCTATTTCTGCTGCTGATGATGAAGTTGGACAACTGATCGCTGAAGCAATGGAGCGTGTTGGTAACGATGGTGTTATTACAATCGAAGAATCTAAAGGTTTCACAACAGAGCTAGATGTAGTAGAAGGTATGCAGTTTGACCGTGGCTATGCTTCACACTACATGGTAACAGACACAGACAAAATGGAAGCGGTTCTTGATAACCCATACATTTTAATTACTGATAAAAAAATCACAAACATCCAAGAAGTATTACCATTATTAGAACAAGTGGTACAACAAGGTCGTCCACTTTTAATTATTGCTGAAGATGTTGAAGGAGAAGCACTTGCAACACTAGTTGTAAATAAACTTCGTGGTACATTCAATGCTGTAGCAGTAAAAGCGCCTGGTTTCGGTGATCGTCGTAAAGCAATGCTTGAAGATATCGCTATCTTAACTGGTGGTCAAGTGATTACAGAGGAATTAGGTTTAGATCTAAAATCAGCTGACATTACTTCACTTGGTCGTGCTGCAAAAGTTGTTGTGACAAAGGACAACACAACAATCGTTGAAGGTGTAGGCGGTGCAGACGGAATTGAAGCACGCATTGGCCAAATCCGTGCACAACTTGCTGAAACAACTTCAGAATTCGATAAAGAAAAATTACAAGAACGCCTTGCTAAATTAGCAGGTGGTGTAGCAGTTATCAAAGTTGGTGCTGCAACAGAAACTGAGCTAAAAGAGCGTAAGCTTCGTATTGAAGATGCTTTAAACTCAACACGTGCAGCTGTTGAAGAAGGTATCGTATCAGGTGGTGGTACTGCACTTCTTAACGTCTATGCAGCAGTGGAAAAAACAGCTGATTCTGTAGAAGGCGACGTAGCTACTGGTGTGAAAATCGTTCTACGTGCTTTAGAAGAACCAGTTCGCCAAATCGCTAATAATGCTGGTCTTGAAGGCTCAATCATCGTGGATCGCCTAAAACGTGAAGAAATTGGTGTTGGTTTCAATGCGGCAACAGGTGAATGGGTAAACATGATGGAAGCAGGCGTAGTAGACCCAGCAAAAGTAACTCGCTCAGCGTTACAAAACGCAGCATCTGTGGCAGCTCTATTCTTAACAACAGAAGCAGTAGTTGCAGACATTCCAGAACCAGCTGGCGCAGGTATGCCAGATATGAGCGGCATGGGCGGCATGCCAGGAATGATGTAAGTTTTAGCTTAGACTAAATTTATATGTCAAAACCTATAAATATGACCACTTTCCATAGACTTATGGAAAGTGGTTTTTTATTATGAATAATTTTAAATTTGGAACCCTGCACAGTACTTATAAAAAGATAAGGTGATAGGGATTCCAATAGCAATTCACATTTTGCTATTTTTTAATAGATGTTACATAATTTTGATGCTCCTAATTCTGTATATATGTATAATAAATATTTTTTTGTATATTTATTCATAAAACTATTCTGACGATGGCTTAGAAAGCCAGGCATGGTTAGGAAGGAAAGTATTTTAATTACTGGAAATAACTTTATTTTATTTATGAATTGAGGGATTTTTTAAGTAAAATGGAAAAATTTTTTTTAGTGATTTATCGCACCACATATCGATTTATTATCTACTAAATGTATAGATATTCAATAAATAAAAATTTTCCTGTTGTTTTTCAAAAGATTATCACTTACAATACAAAATGATAATGATAATCGTTATCATTAATAATTAGTTTGATAGATAGAGGTGAAATCTTGGATAAACAGGAAGCTAACAGAATAGGGATGGGCAATATTTATTATGTCATTATCTTGCTTTTAATAGGTGCCATTATATTATCTGCCGTTTTTTCTGTTTCAATAGGACAAGTCAGCATTCCTTTCAAGCAATCGATGGATATCTTGTTGCATGCTATATCTAATGGGAAGTTTGGCTCGCTTGACAGTGTGGATAGTGAATCCTACTTAAATATTATTTTACAGGTCCGAATGCCACGCGTGATTTTTGCATTATTGATTGGTATTGGACTTGCATTATGTGGGACTGTGATGCAGGCAGTTGTGCAAAATCCTCTTGCTGATCCATACATACTTGGTATTTCTTCTGGGGCATCATTGGGTGCAACTTTTGCAATCCTAGTTGGTTTTGGTAGTAGTGCTTTGTTAGCACAATTTGGAGTAGCTTTTGGAGCTTTTGCAGGGGCTATGATTACCTCTATGGCAGTGCTTATCTTATCTAGCATTGGAGGTAAAGCGACATCAGTAAAACTTGTGTTATCAGGTGTTGTCATCGGTGCTTTATGTAGTTCATTTTCAAGCCTTATCATCTTTTTTGCAAATAATGCTGAGGGTATAAAAACAGTTACTTTTTGGTCTATGGGAAGTTTGGCCTCTGCTAGCTGGGACAAAACACCGATTTTAACTATCGTGATTGTGCTAGGAGCTGCATTATTCCTTTTCCAACATCGTGTGCTAAATACGATGCTACTTGGGGATGAATCAGCTATCACATTAGGTATCAATTTAAGTGCTTATCGTAAATTGTATATGATTCTTACTTCGCTAATTACAGGGACGATGGTCGCTTATGCAGGTATGATTGGATTTGTCGGGTTAATTATTCCTCATATTACGAGAGGGATTTTTGGAGCAGACCATAAACGATTAATGCTAGGAACATTGCTCTTAGGGGGCCTTTTCATGATTTGGGCAGATATTCTGTCTCGAACATTAATCCAAAATGTTGAATTACCGATTGGTATCATTACTTCTGTCATAGGGTCACCATTATTTATCTATATGATTGTAAAAAAAGGTTACAACTTCGGAGGGTAGAACAATGGAATTAGTAGCAAAGGAAATAGAAGTAAAAATCGGCAAAAAGGAAATTGTAAAAAACATATCCATTCACGTGAATAAGCAGCAATTTGTGGGTTTAATCGGACCAAATGGATGCGGAAAGTCGACTTTGTTAAAAAGCATTTATAAAAGTCTGGTGCCACAAAAAGGGATGGTTTTTTTAGATGATTTAGATGTCTTGAAAAGCCCTGAAAAGAAGATTTCCCGACATTTAGGTGTGGTTGGACAATTCAATGAAATGCACTTTGATTTAACTGTACAGCAAATGGTGATGTTAGGCAGAACACCGCATAAAAAAATGCTAGAGTCAGATAATCAAAAGGATTTTGATATTGTGGAAGAGGCGTTAACACGCACGAACTTACAAACATATAAGAGTCGTAGCTTTCTGTCACTGTCTGGTGGCGAAAAGCAACGGGTTATTCTAGCAAGAACGATTGCTCAGCAGCCTAAATTTATGATTTTAGATGAACCAACAAACCATTTAGACATACGTTATCAAATTGAAATACTATCTTGTGTCAAAGATTTAAACATTGGTGTTTTAGCAGCGCTTCATGATTTAGAAATGGCAGCACATTACTGCGACTATCTTTATGCGGTAAAAGATGGAGAAATCTATGCACATGGCACACCAGAAGAAGTTTTGACACCAGAAACAATAGAAGCTTTATATCAAATAAAATGTCAAACGTTTACCAATCCAGTGACGAATGGATTAGGTTTTGCATATGGACTATAGGAGGAACACCATGAAGAAAAAATTATTATTAGGAATTGGCTTAGCAGCTTTGTTAACATTAACAGCTTGCGGCAACACATCAAAAAATACAGCTGAGGAAACACAAACAAAAGATCATTATCCGCTAACAGTTGAAAACTATACAAAGGCTGAAGGTGGGTCAACATGGGAGAAGAAAGATCAAGTATTCGATAAAGCACCTGAAAGAATTATGGCGAATACACGCCCAGCAGCAGAACTATTATTACATTTAGGATTAGGAGATAAAATCGTTGGTGTTGGTGCAAACTTCGGTGCAGTAGATCAATCTGTAGAAAAAGAATACGCTAAGCTAAATATTTTAAGTGATGAATATGTGGGTAAAGAGGTTACATTAGGAACGGATCCTGATTTAGTATTTGGTCGTGGCGGCTTATTTGATAATGCTGAATGGGGAGTAGGGACAGTAGACTCGCTTAATGAAATGGGCGTTAAAACATATGTTTTAGAGTCATCAGTAACAGGTGGCACATATGATTCAATTTACAAAGATATCGAAAATATCGGTGAAATTTTTAATGTTCAAGATAAAGCTGATGGCTTTATTAAAGAGTTAAAAGGGCGCCAACAAGATATTTCTTCAAAATTAGAGAGTATAAAAGAAGAAAAAACATTTGCTTATTTGCACACAAATGATCCAAAAGAGCTTTTTGTATATCCGGCACACGATGAAACATTCTTTAATGATGCATTCAAAATGGTTAAATTAGATAATATTTTTAAAGATGAGACAGGCGATGTAAGTGTTGAAACATTAATTGCAGCAGATCCAGATGTATTAATTCTTCCAAATTGGGATGGTTCTGATCTTACAAAAGTACGTGAGGAAATTTATGCAAATCCTAAACTTTCAAGCATGAAGGCTATTAAAAATAAACAAATGTATATTGTAGATTACAATTACATGTTCGGTTATGGCTACAACACAATTGATGGAATGGAAGCCTTAGCTAAAGAAATGTATCCAGATTTATTTAAATAATAGGTTATAGCGTTATCGCAATAGGTCGAATAAATGACACGATAAGGCACATTTATATTCATAAAAAGGGAGGAGAAAATATCATTTTCTCCTCCTTTTCGTTATCGCTGTAGAAGCTGCTGTCTAGTTAATAGTGTAACGTTAATCGCTGTGGATTCATTGTTCCAACAGATGGAAACAGGATGTTGTTGATCGAGGTAAATTAACTGTGTAGAAAGATCTTTCCTCGTTCTTTTAATGTCAATAGTATCAAGCAAATGAGGAGATTGGATTGGCAGTAGACCTGTTTTAAAACATGCTTCTTTTAATGTCCAGAGCTCATAAAAAACATGTAGAGGCTGGTGAGAGACCAATTGTAGTTCTGCCTCGGATAGTGCATAGTGAATAATTTCTTTATTTACAGGCTTTATTTCTTCAATATCAATGCCTATTCGTCCGGTAGTTGTTACAGCTAATACAATCCAATCACCAGAATGAGAAAGATTGAAATCGCCTTGCCAATGAGGATGACCTGCAATAGATGGGCGACCATATTCATCATGAGTCATGTGTAACAAGACTTCAGCACAGTAAGGGAGGAGTGCCCATCTGATAAGGGTGCTACCTAACAAGGCTCTTTGACAATCCTGCCAAAGCTTGTATTGTTTAATCTTTCTTAAGGTATCAGAAGGAAGCACGCTGATTAAGGCTTCCCATTCTGACGGTGTTAACTGTTCCCCTAAAGGCAGTGCAAATAGTTGAATATCCTGTGTTATCATTTTATCTTAACTTGTCTTGGCTCAGGGAAGTAGCCTGTTTCTATGCCAAATTGAATCATTTTATGAATAAAGGCTGTGTTTGGAGCAGCACATTCAATCTTCGTATTCACTAAAAATTCTAGTGTTTTTTTGCAATTGAAGATAAATGGTGAGTCGCTAGCTCCATCACCTTCAAGCTGCGCAATAGCTAATGATAAATATTCCTGTACATCTTTAGAATGCTCGCCATTCAATAGCCAATTCGAATATTCCTGTGGTGTCACAATCGTTAAGTCATAACCCAGTTCCTTTATCATCTCGATTAATTCTAAATAAGTGAGCGATACAGGATTACATAAATGGAAGACATGACCGTTTGTTGTTGGTTGACTTGCTAGAGAAACAAGTGCCTGGCTAGCATAATTAATTGGTGTAAAATCAACATGCCATTGTGCTGTAGGAATTTTACCTAAATAAAGCATAGATTTAATCATACGGTAAAAGGCATTGTCATCGATATTACGTTGAAATTTACCTGTTTCGGAGTGACAGCTTAAATTTCCTACACGATAGATGGAAATAGGGATTGCGTCATTTACAGCATTCCTCACAAGGTTTTCTGCTTCTAGCTTACTTTGAGTATAAACATTATCAAGCTTCACATTGTAGTCAAAGTCGCCTTTTGCCTCATTGGGGCCCCACTGAGTGGCAGCTAGCTCTTCTGGAATACCAATTGTCGATACATAATGGAAATGGACGCCTGGTTTTCGTTTTGCTAGTTCAAGCAAATAGCGCGTACCATTAACATTGACATTATTGAAATGATCAGCTGCACCAAAATGACGCACATCTGCACCACAATGAATGATGGCATTGATTTCTTCCATTAATAATTGTTCATCTTCATTGGATAGATGAAGTCTTTGTTTCCCTAAATCCCCTTGGATAACCGTTACACGATCTTTTATCTGGCGAGCAATATTATTTCCGAAATAAAATTGCATACTATCCAATAGCTTATCTTCAATAGATGTATGTGCGCTTGGACGAATAAGACAATAAATATGCGCATTTGTTGTAACTAACAGTTCATATAATACATGGCTACCTAAATAACCTGTAGCACCTGTTAATAGTACCTTCGACATCGGTAATGGCTTTACTGCTTGTAAGACTTGTAGTTGGCTTGGTTCCATTAAATTCTTGAAGATAAGGTTAGCTGGTTGCTCCCGAACTTCAACAGCTTCAGGCTGATAGCTACGAATATATTGATCTAACTCTGCAATCGTTTGATATTGGAAAAAATCTTGAATCTTTAAGAATGGTATATGCTTTTTTACTTGTACAAGAATCTCAAGTACTTTTAATGAATGTCCACCAATGTGGAAGAAATTATCGTGAATGCCGATTGGTTCGATGCCAAGTACATATTCCCATGCTCTAGTTAGCATACGTTGCGTGTCATTTTCTGGAGTAACATATGAATTACTACGAGCTGAAGTTATTTCCAGTGAGGCTAATTGTTTTCGATTAATTTTTCCCGTAGGAGATAACGGCATTTCAGGCAATTCAATAAAACGCTCAGGCACCATATAATCAGGTAAAAGATTTGCCAAGTAGTCTCTTAAAACATCTTCCTCTAGCTGCATACCATTTGCCACCGTAAAGTAGGCAAATAAATGGTTATTACCATCAGACATTCTCTTGGCGATGATTACGACTTCTTGAATGCTAGAATGATTGCTTAATACGGTTTCAATTTCTCCAAGCTCAATACGGAAGCCTCTAACTTTAATTTGTGAATCCTTACGTCCAACAAATTCGATGACACCGCTAGGTAATAGGCGAACTAAATCACCTGTTCGATACATTTTTTGTTCGGGCTTAAACAGGTGGGGTACAAAAACCTCAGCTGTTTTTGTAGGCTGATGTAAATAGCCTGCTGCTAAACCAGCACCTGCAATGCATAATTCTCCTGTTTCATAGACTGGACAAAGCTGATTATCGGCATTGATAACATACATTTCATAATTGGCGATAGGTCTTCCAATAGGAATATTAGATTGCGTGTCGGTTATCTGGCTTTTTACTTTATAGTAAGAGGACAATACTGTACATTCAGTCGGCCCATAAACGTTAATAATTTCTGTAAATAGACCAAACTTCTCATGCCATTTTTGAACAACAGCAGGCAATAGGGCTTCACCGCCGACAGATAGGTATTTTAGTGTCGTTAATTTTTCTCGGTATTCAACAGGTAAGTGTGTGGCTAGTTGTGTAAAGAAAGCGTTGGGTACAGTGGCAGTCGTTACTTGTTCACGAGCAATCATATCAGCGAATGCTTCGATTGATAGTCGCTCTATACTTGTTAGCATATGAAGTCTTGCCCCTGAAAAGAAAGCTGTAAATGTCTCTGTTACAGAGGGGTCAAAACTATAAGAGATAAACTGAGAATAAACATCTTCTTCAGTTGAGTGGTAGATTCTTTGATTGTCTGTTATCAAATTAATAACTGCTTCATGCTTAAGCATAACGCCTTTAGGTTTGCCTGTAGAACCAGACGTATAAATGATATAGGCTAAGTCTGATGGACGTACTGCACAGTGTATATTTTCTTGTGAATAGCCTTGCTCTGATTGGTTTATCGTTAACATTGTATGCGTTTGGAAATCATTATGTATGAAGTCATTCAGTAATGCTGTATGTTCGTTTTTCGTAATGATAAAAGCAGCACCCGTATCGTTTAATAAATACTGACAACGTTCTTTTGGATAGCTCGGATCAATGGGTACGTAAACACCGCCAGCTTTCAGGACACCTAATAAACTGATGATGGTTTCTTTACTACGGTCCATAACGATGGCAACATAGTTTCCATTTTGCAGACCGTTGGCAATTAACATATGGGCAACTTGATTGGATTGTTCATTTAGCTGACGGTAAGTCATCTTGCCACCTTCATAGGACAATGCGATTCGTTCAGCAAACTGCTGTGCTGCCTGATAAAATACTTCATGAATTGTGGTGTTTTTATTGTAGTCGGCCATTGTGCGATTTAAAGCTTGATATACTAATAAATCCTCATCGTTCAACAGTTGTGTACGATTGGATAATAGAGTTTGTTGCTCAAAAAGATACGTATTATTCTGTGATGGATGTACATCAAATTCTCGTTTAGTATTCAATCATGACAACTCCTATTTTAGAAAAGGGCAGACACTTATGTAGGAGTGTTTATGCCATTAGTTCCACAGAAATGAATGAATCTGTGAGAGGCTAATGGACATAAATCTCCTAATAAGGGCAGCCCTTTCATTTTTTATTTCACTACAAAGGTATTGACAACATTCAATAATTCGTCAGATAACTCGGATAATACTTGAGCTTCTTCGGAAACTCGTTGTACGGTATTTAGTTGAGAAGCAGAAGTTGCTGCTACTGCTCTTGTATTGTCTTTTGAATTGACTGAAAAATGTTCCATATCTTTAACCGCAGAAGTTACTTCTTCCATACCAGCTGCCATTTCTTCAATTGTTGCAGAGAGTTCTTGAATTTGTCCTGTCACATGATGAATGGATGTTAGTATTTGACTAAACGATTTTTCCGAATCATTGATCATGACAATTCCGTGATCCACTTCTTCTACAGCGTGAACCATGATATTTACAGATTCGTTTGTATCGTGCTGGATATGAGAAATAAGTGTGGAAATCTCTCTTGCAGATGCTTCAGACTGTTCAGCAAGCTTACGTACTTCGTCAGCCACCACTGCAAAACCACTACCAGCTTCTCCAGCACGCGCAGCTTCTATGGCTGCATTCAATGCAAGTAAATTTGTTTGGGAAGCAATTCCTGTAATAATGCCTACAATTTCTTCGATTTTATTGGAATGTTCGCCAAGCAATTTAACAGAAGCTGCAGATTGGTTAACAGCTTTACTAATAGCATTCATTTGTGCAACTGATTTATTTGTTGACTCATTGCCTCTTTCAGCTTCCTCTGATGCTAAGATTGAGGATTCGGAAATTTGGTTGGATGTGCTGGCAATTCGTTGGATACCAATACTCATTTCTTCAATTGTAATTGTACTTTCTTTTGCCTTTTGAACTTGAAGATCTGCTCCACTTGCAATTTCTTGCATGGAAGAAGCGACATTATTGTAAGAATCAGAAGCTTCCTGCATGTTTGCAGATAGTACATTGGCCGTATTTGAAACTCGGGAAGAAACGTTCGTTGTACTTTTAATGACATTTTTTAAGTTTTCAATCATTGAGTTAAAGTTTTGTGTGAGTGTTCCTATCTCATCCGTCGAAGTAACTGGCAATGGTTCAAGCTCTAAATTACCTTCAGCAACCTTTTTAGACTGTAAAGAAAGTTGTTGAATTGGTGTTAATTTTTTTCTTAAAAGGGTGTACACAGCAATAGACGAACCGATTAAGAAAATAACGGTCACTAATAACGTCCAGAGAGCTTCAGACATCGCTTTACCAGTTACCATCGATACATCATAGTCAATGGCATAAGCCGCTAACATGTTACCATCTTCATCTAAAATTGGTGTAAGACCTGTTTTATAGCTACCAAACTCATCGCTATAAATATCGGTAGCCGTTGCTTTTTTTGTTTCAAAAATCTCTTTAATTCTTGCAAGGAAATCAGGAGATAAACCCATAGCTATCATGTCTTGGTTATATTCAGCCCCTAGTTTTAATATGCTAGATGAAAGAACAGGTGCATTAATATTTTCTCCATTAACCGTAATTAAAAATAGATTGGTAATGCTATCAGAATTATCATTGATAGCATCCATTTCACTCGTTAATCGAAGGGCTTCACTATTGTTGGCTGTTGGATTATCTAATATCGATTTTAATGTATCAATATCAATTGTTTTTCCTAAGATCATGCCTTTATCATAAAGCGATTGATCCATGTCTGTTAAATTACTGTTTCTTACTATATAATAAGAAAGTCCTAAAGTAACTAATCCAAATAATAATAAAATACTTACCATTATTGCAGTTAATTTTTTACTAATGGACATATGCTGCTTCTTGCGTCTTTTCATGCTTTTCCTCCTAATATGATATAACAAATATTTCAAGTTAAGGAAGTGGAATGGATAATTTAGCCAATGAATTATACATTGAAGATTGTTATGTTATTCGTAGAAGTCTTGATGCGTTCTGAATATTTATGAATGCAATGTAATCTATTTATCCCCTAACAATAAACTACTATACTGCCAAAAAAAATGATTCACAACCCAAAAAACTTACTATTTAAAGTCTCGATTTATAAGAATAAGTGAAGAAATTTAGTTTTTTAGTCTAACTACTTTGTATTTTAAGTTGTTTTTTTACAAAAAGTCAGACAATTAATAGTATAAAAAAGAAGTATGCTCAGAACAGAGTCAATTTCAATTGAATTAAAATTTTGGCTGAAATCCCATTTTTCAATTTTGTGTTAGTTCTTTTTACTTATTTTGTCATGTGTTGCGTGCTAGGAAATACGATGGTTGTCCATAATTTTTATTATGGGAATAAAATGAAAAAAAGGCTTTTTCTTTGTTCATTTCCGAATAAAGAAAAAGCCTTTCTACTTGTTGCTATGGTCTTGGATTACCAAAAATACCTGGTAAAATGTTGGGAAGTCCTGGTATTAAAGGCGGTGGAAAACCAGGATATTGCCCCCCAGGACGTGGCGGATATGGTTGCGGTGGATATGGCTGCGGTGGATAAGGACGTGGCGGATATGGTTGCGGTGGGTAAGGTTGTGGTGGATAAGGACGTGGTGGGTAAGGTTGCGGCGGATAAGGTGGTGGATAAGGTGGTGGATAAGGTTGTGGGTATGGTGGTGGATAAGGTGGTGGATAGGAACTACCAGGCGGTGTTCCTGTACCTGCTGCAGTTATTTGACTAACATCTACAGTCACTAATTGACCGTTATCTAGCTGGATTTCTGCTGTTCTTCCTCCCGTTCCAAATGTTCGAATCAATGTACCTGAATAAGTACCTGTAGGGAGTGTCACCCATATTTTCATACCTGGGCGAAATTGACTGCTAAAATCTTCAGGAGCTAATCTAGGATAAACCAATGAAACACACCTTTCTTCATTTTTTCTAACATATGCCTATTGCTATGATTGTCATAGGCTATAGGCTAGTTGCTACTTAAGGTCGAAATTGTTATAAAATATAACAAAATTCATTATAATAAGAAAAAAGAGCTAAAAGGATGTTTAGCATATGGCGATAATCAAAATTAAAAAAATGAAAGTACAAAATTTACGAAATGTACGACAGGGTGAAATTGTTCTCGCGGTGGATTTTGAGTCATTTCTACAAGCGAATGTTGTTGGGCTGTATGGACAAAATGGCTCAGGAAAGACAACCATAGTAGATGCATTTGGTTTATTGAAGACACTTATATCAGGCTGGTTTGCTGAAGTGAAGCTACCCCCACAAGAAAAGCGACTCATATTGGCAGGCGAGCATACAGCCAGTATGGATGTAGAATTTTTAGTGGAAAATCAATTTGGTACATTTTTTGTGGATTACTATGTGGAGTTGCAGGAGGATCAGCATCGACTATATACTACGCTGGAACGTCTTTCCTATCGAGAAAATGAAAAAGGGAAGCGGTCAAAGGTTTTAATTGCTGTGACAGAGAAAGATGTCCAAATCCGTAAATCAAAATTAGCTGATTTGAGTGAACAGGCACGTATTCAATTACTTGTCATTCAACAGTTAGCAAGAAAGCAATATATGTCTTTTCTATTCCATAAAGATGTAAAGCCTTTATTACAGGAGCGACTTTCTGAGCAAGAAATGCAGCTGCTTCAAAATATTGCAGTTGATTTTAATAGAGACCTACATGTGGTAGATAATCAAAATATCGCGCCATTATTTGAAGAACGGATGATGCCATTTAGTATACATTTGGAGAAAACGAGGGGTCTTATTCCGTATGATTTAAAGGGTCCAGCTTTATTACCGGAGGATGCATTCTATGCGTTATGTGAAGTTATTGAGCAAAGTAACCAAGTGCTATCGGCTATTATTCCAGGTCTGACCATAAAAATTAATATCATCACAAAGCAGACGATGGATAATGGAGAGCAGGGTATTCGTTTTGAATTTTTGTCACAGCGTGGGGCGCAGGAATTACCGCTACGAACAGAGTCAGAGGGGATATTAAAAATTATTTCTGTTCTTAGTGTACTGATTGCTGTATACAATAATCCGAATGCTTGTGTAGTCATTGATGAATTAGATTCGGGTGTTTTTGAATATTTGTTGGGTGAGTTGTTAACAGTGATAGATGAGGATGGAAAAGGACAACTTATTTTTACATCCCATAATCTACGTGTGTTAGAGGTGCTAGCTATTAAAAACATATGGTTCACGACAACAAATGAAAATCACCGCTATATGCAGTTAAAGGGTATAAAAGAAGTGAATAATGCTAGGGATGTCTATCTGCGTGCTATTCAGCTTGGTGGACAGGATGAAGAGGTATATAAGGAAACAAAAACATTCAAAATTAAGCGTGCTTTTCGTAAAGCAGGTGTTCAGCATGACTAAAAAAGTGCTTTTAATCATTGTTGAGGGGCAGACGGAGCAAATCATTTTAGAGGAGTATCTAGATGCTTATTTTACGAATTCAACGATTCGTTTTGATGTGCAACGTGAGGATATTTTGACAAAGTGGGATGCTAATAAACGTATACCAAACATTAAAAACAGTGTATTACGGGTAATTCAGAGCTATCTCAAAAAATATAAGTTTTTAGCAAATGACTTAACTGCTGTCGTTCATATCACAGATGCAGATGGTTGTTTTATTGCACCGGAATGTGTCAAGGTGGATGAGAATATTGAGCAAAATTTATTGTATACAGAGGATGCTATTTTAGTGAAGTCAGATAAGCGTAAAGAACAAATTGAACAACGAAATGAAATGAAGGCCAAGAATGCTAAAACTTTAATCGCCAATGACCACTTTACCATTAACCGCATGAAAGTGCCTTACCAATTATTTTATTTCTCTACGAATTTAGAGCATGTCTTATGGGATGAACGCAATGAAATCCCGACAGAGAAAATACGAAAGGCAGATGAGTTTATGGACAATCTGTCAGGTACGGTTGAAGAATATTTAAAAGCATATATCCCAGTTAGTTCAGAGCTACCCTATAGAGAAAAAATGAAAAGCAGTTGGTCATTTTTAATGGAAGGCTGCCATTCATTGCAGCGAGGAACGAATGTACCGCTATTATTTGAAATGATTAAAACAGATGTACGATAAAAACAGGTGACAATATGTCACCTGTTTTTTACATTTTAGCGTGTTTGCTCATAGCTACGAATATGAGCTAGTATAGCTGGGTCTTTAATTTTTGTATCTTCACTTAGCAATAAAAGCTTTGACATGATTTCGGCTGTGCGTGGATCATCATCCACCATTGGCAAGAAAATTCGTCCACGATGCTGAGATGGGACGGCGATTATCGGAATCATTGATCCACCCATTTGATGTACCACACCACTACCTAAATGTAAGGAATAGCTTGCTAGTTTACCTTCAATTAGGGCATGCTGTTTCTTCACCTCCACGTTGTGTATCTTCAATAATTTAGCCAATTCTTCTACGATGACACTACGCATTTCAACAGTAGAGTGGCTTGCCTCAGGATCTACACCACCGACATGGGCAACGCTGACAACGAGATCAATATCTCGCATGACCTCAGAGAAAATCACGGCAGGAATGTCATCTAAGACAATATCTTTGCCTGTTAAACGATCATAGAAGTAAACACCTTCAATTGCGGGTGCCTCAATCTCTGCTGGTGTAAACCAATCTGCCTGTGCATATAAGGATGCCACAATATTTTCCTTGTAATAGACTTTACGTGGTCCTGTTTCATAACTAATTTGCCAGCCCCGTGTTTTCAACAAGGCAACTGTTTGTGACGGATTTACTTGATGTCCTGCATAACGCAATGATTGTTTCTGTGCCTTTTCATCTTCATTGATGAGATACAGCTCACGGAACACTTGCTTAAATGGTTGTTGTATTTTTTGCTCAAACAAATAGGCTTGCCATTGTCGCCATTGACCACTTTTAAGAAGATGATAAGGATGAGCAATCTTTATGGCTGACGTTGGTGTAAGTGACACAATGTCAGATGATAGTAACTGTAGGCCATCAGGTGTAAGCATTCCAATGTGCTCATCACTGATAAAAGCTAACCTTTGTAAAAGTGGAGCTAGAATCGGATGGGCTAATAAATTAATGAGCTCCTCAGCTGAAAATACTGTTTCCAATTCCATGGCTTTCTCAAGTGCTGGACGAGCTCGTTTATATTGCTCCTGTAAATCTTTTCGTGCTTCTTGCAAGGTTACAATGTCAGCATGCTTTTTTAATGCAGCAGGAATATTCTTTAGACGCTTACCATCTTTTTCAACGATAATGACAACAGAGGCATCTTCTTCAATTTGTAAATGGGCTGTAATTTGTTCGATGTGTTGTACTGTAAATAAATGCTTGATATCGTTAAATGCTGATAACTCCATGCGCCATGTGAATCGAGTGGCTTCTCCATCCCCAGCATTGCGAGCTAAATTTTCTAGTGCAATACTTGCTGCTCGTGCTTCACTTGCACGACGTTGAGCGCCAAATTGCTTACTTTCCTTTATAAACTGTTGAATGAATTGATAGCGCGTTAGGGCGTCTTTATCATCCGATTTTTTTAATGGGATAAGACCAAGTGCGCGTAGTTTATCTTTATTGCGCTTGTCTTGAATTTCTGTCATTAATGGTTTGGGGCTGAGCTTACCAATGGCTGTATCTGCATAAAGCTGTGCTCGACGATGATTGGCTCCCTCTGAAGCATATTTTGCTGCATCATAGACAACTTTGAATTTTTTTGCCCCTAGTGTCTGGTAAGCACTTTGGAACCAAGCTAAATCGAATGCACCATCACTAAAATCCTCAGCGGTTATGCTTGAGAAGAGAGCAATCTGATCTTTGGCAAAGTCCGATAAAGAATCTGTTGTATGGGCGATAAAATACCAGGCAGATTCTTTTAATCCTTCCCAGTCAATTAACTCACTAACAAGGTCGATCCAATGCTGGTTATACATCATGGCTTCGATTAAACGTTCTTTGGAAATATCCGTTTTCTCCCACGCTTCTTTTAATTGCTGTGCCGTTTCTTCTTTTTTAGGATAGCAACTTGTTAGCAGTCGAGAGAATACATCCTTTTTCGTTTCTGCCTGCCAAATATAGCCTCTTGCAAGCTTTTCTCCATCAAGTGCTTGTAGAATTTGTAAGAAATAATCAATACCCTCAAAATAAGAAATGCTACTTGCGAGTTTAGTAACAGTAGTTGGTGTATCACCGCGCTTAAGCTCTATGGCTATAATACGATCAAAAGCTTGTTTACGAATAGCAAGCAAACCTGTTAAATCTTCAAATGACTGTTGATAGCGTTCTACTAATTTATTTGGCTCATTAAAAATTTCTGAAGCAAGTGTATTTGTAAATATTGCTTCAAATAAATGATCCTGTGTCAATAAGCCAGCTTTCATTGCATCTAAATATTGGAACATAGATAAATTGTATAGATTTGGGCTATAGTTTTCTTTTTGCATGCGCTTTGTTAGCTCTTCGTTAATGGCTAGCATTTTGACGTATTCACCATAAGTTGAATAATCAGACCAGCATCGATCAACAAATGTCTCGATAATATCTAAATCAATAATTGTAGACGTAGAAGAATAGTAATAATAACCTTTATCTCTAACATTAATTTGCCATCGATCGGCAGGGATTTGATTGAATAGCTGAAGCATTATACCAATTGCCTGTTCAAAGCTATTAAATTCAGGTGCATGCTTTTCAAGTAATGAGCATGCTTCTTTATGCAACGCTGTCTCGCCAGAAATATTTTCGATATCTTGCGATAGGACCGAAAAAATTTGTTGAAGCGTATCGTGATATTTCAAGGAATTAAATTGGGCAACATGTGCTTTGATTTTTGCATATTGGAAAAAAGGTTCAATAAGCGTATGGGCTGCATCTGAAAGATCATGAGCAGCAGGGTATTCTGATAGATTATTATAAAAGTTAAAATAGGCTAAGTCCTCATTGCTAACTAATGATATCTTGATCCATTGAACAATTTCTTCTGGAATAGGGTAAACATCCAAACTAGCATGTCGCTGCCTGTCCGTTTTAGATGCCATAATACTATATTTTTGCCCCAAGGTAGTGGCGATGGGTGTGTCATTCCATTGATATGTCTCGTACTCAAATTCAGCATGCTTATCAAGTATTTGAATGAGTTGCTCAAGCTTTGATAATAGATTTTCAATATCATATTGAAAGAATTTTTCAAATGGCGTAGGTGTCTGTACATATAACGGAACAAGCTGCTGCCAAGGTTCTTCACCATTCATTTTAACGGATCCATCGACGATGCTATCGTATTGAATAGGGGGGTGCGGCGTATATAAGCCAAAGCCGTTGTCCTCGTTATACTCTGGGACATCCCTTGCTACTAATTGATCTAACAGTACTTGTTCATTTTTTGTTACTTTTGGTAGTAAGGCGCATAAGGCAATAACTTGTTCACTAGCTAAGTCGCATTCCTTAGAGGCTTCTAACAATAATTCGAGCCCTCCAAGCCTCTTTAACTGCTTACTGTCTTTTATTAGCTTTTCAGCACTTCGCAATATATGGTCCTGTGGCTGAACTTTCAAAAGCGAAATCGCCTCTTTACGAAGAGCCCCTGATTTATTTGCTAAAAGATCTTCAATTTTTGCTATTTCTTCTTCGGTTGGTGTTAGAGAATGGATTTTCTTTAAAGCAAGAGAACGATTAATCGAGCTTCGATCTCGTAAAGAATTAAATAGAAATTCACGTTGACCTTGTGTAATTGGGTCAAGACAATAAATATTCAGTAAGCCGATTCTACTTGATGGTGAGTAGGAATCTGCCTGTGCAATAATTCGTTGGAATAAAGCCTCGTCTTGTACATGATGGGCCAAAATAATTTGTGTTGAAATTAAGTCTTCAAATGACAAATGTACATAGACAAAGGATAAGGGTTTTCCTGTGATGATTAAGCCATCTTTAGTGATTTCATTCTTTGCCCAGTCAAGCTGTTCAAATAAAAGATATTCAATGCCTTGTAGCTGTGCGTTTTCTTCCATGAAACTTTGAAGGTTTTTATCCCATTCGTTATCGCTAGCATATTCGCTATTAATATAGTGATTTGCATAGAGGAAATTGCCCCATGCAAAGGCAAACAACTCGATATCTTTCGTCGTTAAAATTAAATCCTTCACAAATGGCGCTGTAAAGGAGGTTTTAGATAAATTTTTCAAAAAGGCAAGCGTTGTAAGTTGTATATGTTTGTCGCGCTTTAAGAGTTCTGTAAGTATTCCATCTAGTCTCGTATAGTCCTTTGTAGAAGTCGCCCATAATGCAACGTAAATATCAATTGTACGTTCACTTTTTAGAAGCTGCCCGACAAAGTTGTCCTCTTCGATAGCTTGAATGGCTAAAGCCAAAATTTCCTCAGTTACTTTTTGATTTTCAAAGCTATTATAGCCAAGTCCCATCCACGTATCGACTGCTCGGATTACGGAGGAGAAGCGTGTTAGTTGATGTTCTTGAATAAGCTTCATCATTTTGACTTGTGCATCAAGATTGCCATGGTCAATATTTTCTACAATCGCTTGTCGTAGCCCCTCTTGACGTGCAGCTGCTACCAATAATTTGCCAAGAGCTTCATGCATACGGCTATTGTTTGATTTGAAAATGCCACGAATTAGTGGATGACCAAAAAAGCTACTATGATGCTCATCAAATAAAATGCTCTCCACTGCCTCCTCAATTGAAGGATTTTCTAAGGATAGTTCTTCAGCAAGTAGCTGCTCAAAGACATGAAAGCCCATTACTTTTACATTTTCATTTTTCATCACATAGGAGCTATAGTTTGGATAAGTACCATGCTCATATTGACTATGGTTAACCAATAACTCCTGCAGATCAATTTCCTCAAATGTCAGCATTTCCTCTATTAATTGTAAGCATTGAAATAGATGGTCTTGGACGGGTTGAGCTGAACGAAATGATCGTCGTAAAACACCAGTTTGGAACATCGTAGCATCAAAACGTAATGCTAGTTTCTTAATCTTGAATGCACGTTCCTGTGAAGAGAATAATGTGAGAATTTCAAATAATGGCCCGTTAAATAACTCTTCAAGCGATTCGTTTTTGTGCGCAGTTATTAGCTGTTCAATTTCATAATCTCGATTGTCCATATATTTTAGTAATGCAGTTGCTAGTGGCTGTATAGCTGTTGGTGCGGTATCGATTTTACTTTGAAAATTTGTTTTTTGTTCATGTGAAAGTGTCATAAAAAATCCCTCCTTACCAAATGCGTCCTGCAAGCATTGTTAGTTTAATAAATGTAAAAACATCGTTTTCCTGTATGGTTAATGGTGTAGTAAGCGAATCTAACGACTCCTCATTTTGAAGAACTAAGAACAGCTCGTCTTTAAAAGCTTGAAGCATTGTAGAGATAGCTCGGTCAACTGACTGTAAAGAGTCGCTTTTTTTCTCTCCAAAATGTATTTTGCCATACTGGGCAGCGTCTTCTAATTGCTGATCTGTTAAACAAAGATGAAGTGGCATAGCTACCATTTTATCGTTATATTGTTGTACCTCTTGTGTCACAAGCTGAATTAGTAAATCCTGTAAATTCATGACAGGCTCGTCGATAGAAAATGGGACTTTTTGAAGCTTACGAGATTTCTTACCGATTACTTTTTGTTGGTAAAATAAACGCAATCTAACACCTCCTTACATTAATTTCATTATACAAGAGTGGAAACAATTAAAAGAATAAGGCATATGACGCTAGTTACGTAAAATATTTTGGGAAAAGTGTAACAAAAAGTAGCGAGCTGCGACTTATTTGTAAGGTAGAAAGTGGGGTGAAGCTTTGCCAAAGGATATGTCAAAAATAGAACATTTGTACGATAAATATCAACGCGATGTGTATCATTTTGCGCTTTATTATACAAATAGTAGAGAAGAAGCAGAGGATATTACACAAGAAACATTCTTCAAGATACTTAAGCAATTAGATAATCTGAAGAATGAAGAAAAAGTGAAAACTTGGATTTTATCTATTGCTCGCAATACTGCAGTAGATATACATAGAAAGCAAAAAATAAAGCGTCTTTTACTAGAGAAACTCAAATGGCAGCCTAATTTGAAAGAAGTTCAGAAGCCTTTGGAAATTGTTGAACAACATGAACAATGGCGAATAATCCAGGGGGCATTAATGACGTTAAAAGCCCATGATAGAACTATTATCATTTGCCGAATGCTAAAGGATTTCACTATTCAAGAAACAGCAGAAATATTGGGAATTTCTGAAGTGAAGGTGCGTGTTGATTTTCACCGAGCGATGACAAGGCTTCGGAAAAAAGTGGGGAGGGATAATTGATGGAGCAACATTATAATGATTTATTGAAGAAGTTAAAAAGTCGTTCTGATATAGATCCTAATCGGGAGTTTTCATCCGAATTACGGCAAAAACTCATAAAACGTCAGCACAATACAACCAATAGTTCTTCATTGGCAACAATCCTCACCATTCCAGTCACACTTTCTGTTTTCGTATTTCTAGTGATGGTGACCACAGGACAATCGATTGGATTAAAACATGCAGCTCAGTTAATAAGTGATAAGGAGAAATATTTGGAAACTACGATGTGTATCGTTCTTATGTTTTGCTTGTCCTTATTTATTTCGTTTATATACTTTAAGGGCTTTACCAAGGGCAGACTCGTTTATTTGACATTTTCATTGTCATTTATAGCATGGGTAGGGAATCTAATCTATGCAGAGCATGATCACAAAGAAGATTCAATTGAACAATCAGGTTATAATGAAACCTTTGATAATGAAATTGTGAATCCATTAATGATGAAACAAGACCAACAACAGGATGGCGAGGAGGAAGGACAATGAAAAATCCTTATGCACAATTATCCAATGGATTGTGTTTTGTATTTCTAGATCTAAGCTTTTTTGGTATACCAGATATTTTACCAGATTTTATGGGCTATCTATTCTTCGCATATGGCATTTACTTATTACCATCCTTTCACAACTTAAAGCGTTGGTCGAAGAATTTTGCCATTATTTTAATCGTAGTATCCTTTATTCTGGAATTAACTCAATGGCTTGGAGTTAAGACTTTTTGGGAGATAGGAATACAGTTTATACAGTTCCTATTAATCGTTTTTATGTATTACCTTTTTCAGTTATTGCTGCATATTCATCAAGAAAAACCTCTAGAATCGAAAACCTTTAAAACCTATCAAATCTTTATGGCATGTATGCTATGTGGATTTGTTTTCCATGCTTTTGCCATCAATATTGATGCACACATACAAAAAACGGTTAATTTTATTGGCTCACTATTACAATTATTTGCTTTCATATTATTCATGAACTATTGTAGAGCGAGTCAGAGAGATGAACAGAAAATGAACAAACCTAAAATCCATTCGCTATAAGAGCGATGGATTTTTTTGTGGAGTTGTTGAAAGACATCTTTTCTTTTCTGATTTCATAAGCTTTATAGGTATGATTTTATCAAGCTAGAAGGAGGCAAAATCATTCAAATACATGTTGTACGGGCTGGCGAGTCTTTATGGGGTATTGCGCAGGCGTATGGGACTACGGTTCAGAGTATTGTAGATGCCAATCAAATACCAGAGCCAAATCGTTTAGTTGTAGGGCAAGCTCTTGTAATTCCAATTGTCGGGAGCTTTTATTATGTACAGCCAGGAGATAGTTTATGGTCTATCGGACAACGCTTCGGTATTAATTATCTAACGCTTGCTCAAGTAAATGGTATTAATCCGAATCAGCCATTAGCTGTTGGGATGAGATTGTATATTCCTCAACCGCCAAAAACAAAGGCTGAAACCTTAGCATATCTAGAGCCGAGAGGGACATCTGTTAGTGATGCGCTATTGGAGCAGGCGAGGGAAGCGGGTCCATATTTAACATATTTGGCTTTATTTAGCTATGAGGCAAGAAGGGATGGAACTCTAAAGAGACCACCAAGTCAAGGTGTGACACAAATTGCAGATGATACTGGAGCATCTCTTGCTATGGTCGTTTCTAATCTGGAGAATTTTAGTTTTAGTGGAGAATTAGCAAGAGATATTTTTCAAAGTATTGCTGTTCAGGATTTACTCTTTGATAATATTCTTGCAGAAGCAAAGCGACTGGGGGACGTCAAAGATATCCACTTTGACTTCGAAAATCTACCAGCTGATCAGCGACAAGCCTATAATAATTTTTTAAGAAGAGCTGTTGAAAAATTTCATGCTCAAGGATATACAGTGTCCACAGCATTAGCTCCAAAAACAAGTGCCAGTGAGCGGGGTCCATGGACGGCTGCACATGATTATAAGGCACATGGAGAAATAGTAGACTTTGTTTTACTGATGACCTATGAATGGGGATATTCTGCAGGTCCACCAATGGCCGTTTCACCTCTACCAGAAGTAGAGGCAGTTGTAAAATATGCCATTAGCGAAATGCCTGCAAGTAAGATTATGTTGGGACAAAATTTATATGGCTATGATTGGACATTACCTTTTGTACAGGGTGGACCATATGCAGAAGCACTTAGTCCACAAAGGGCCATTGAAATTGCTAAACGTTATAATGCAGCGATTCAGTTTGATGGGAGAGCCCAAGCACCATTTTTTGAATACTATGATGAACAAGGTAGAGCACATATGGTGTGGTTTGAAGATGCTAGATCAATTCAAGCGAAATTCAACCTTATTAAACAATACAATTTGCGTGGTATTGGCTATTGGAAGTTGGGGCTACCATTCCCTCAGAATTGGGTATTAATTGGTGCCAATTTTGATGTGGTGAAGAAGTGAGAAGAGGAAGAAAAAGTGAGGATTACCCAATCTATTTTTCTTTAAAATGGTAATTTTCTGTAAATTATATATCTAATTATGGTAAAGTATATTATAACTCTGGTAAATAATATTTTAGGAGGGATATTTTGGGTAAGTTTAAAAATTTAGGTATTATTTTGACGACGACAGCATTTTCTGTTGGGGTTCTAGCCCCTATTTCGCAAGCTTCAGCAAATGCTAAAGAACCTTCAGAGCGTATTGAAATACAGTTAGCTGCTTCAGAGATAAAAGTTACAAAAAGTATGCTAATTAAAAAGTTACGTGCACTATTCCCTGAAGAGTTCAATTTTGTTGCTGATAATGAATTTAATTCTGGGGGTGGTCATTTCTATAGAGAAGACACAACTGTCCGTTATGATCTAAACTTCCATAAAACAGTGAATGGTAAGGATGTTTATGGTGGTTTTACATTTAAGGGAGAAGATTTAGAGTTAGAAAACTTCCATTATCAGCCAGCTGATATCGCAGAAGCAGTATATCCAGCAAAATATTTAGAGAATGAAGCGAAAAAAATTGCACAAGATTTCCTGAAAAAATTTGAGAATACAGAGAACTATAAACTCCGTGATGATGGTTTCAATTATAACATGCAAATAAATCGACCATTATCACAACCAATTACCTATTCCTTTGTTTATTCACCAACGTATAATAATGTGCTTATTGGTGACCAAAGTATTTCTATTGAAGTTCTTGCTAATGGAGAAATAACAGGAATGTACCGCAATACAGAATCTATTAGTAAAGCTACCTTTGATAGTTTAAATCAGAAAAAGAGCGAGGAAGAAATTGTTGCACAAGTACGTGACAACCTAGCAGTTGAACTTCGTTATTATGTTGATTATTCTACCGATCAACGTAAGATGAAATTAGTCTATATGCCAGTCACAGGATTTAATGGTGTACATGCTTTAACTGGGCAGTGGCAAACAACGAATGGTTTTTCTGCACAAGTTCCAAAGACGAAAAGTGCTGAAAAAATTTCATCACAGCCATTGCCACCTAGAAAAAGCGGTATGACAGCAGCTGAAGCCGAAGAGCTTGCGAAAACTTTATTAAAGGTTGATGAAGACAAAGCGAAGCTCACTATTGAGATGGTTGATGAACGAGAAAATGACAATGGTGAGACGATTTATACTATTAATTATACGTATATGTACAATAATGGTGGTTCTGGTTCCTCTTTTGAAATTAATAAGGCAACAGGCGAAATCGTGCAGTACCACGATCTAAAGAGAGATTTTACAAACACTGACAAAACAAATTCTATCTCTAAGGAGGCTGCATTGGCAAAGGCGGTTGATTATTTAAAACAATGGGCTCCTTCTTATTTACATGAGTATTCAATGCCAATCGGTGATCCTGTATATGATGAATATAGTAAAGATTATTACTTCTCCTTCCCTCGTATAGTGAATGGTATTGCAGTTGTTGGAGATGAAATCAACGTAGGTGTAGGCTATGATGGATCATTACGCTCATTGTTTATTAATAAACTTAAAATTGATAACTGGCCATCCGTAGGCCAGGTAATCCCGGTTGATAAAGCAAAAGAAGCTTATAGTAAGGCACTTACATTACAGCTACAATATGCTAAACAAGATACTGAAGGTAAACAACATTATGATCTAGTCTATGCTCCAACTTACAATGGTAGTTTAGAGAATCAGATTGATGCAATTTCTGGTGAATGGTTGTATCAGGTAGGTGACACCAAAGAAAAACCTGTAATTTCACATCCAACAGCAGCTAATGAATTAAATTATCTTGTAAATCAAAATGTGCTAGAAGTAAAAGATTTAGCAAACTTTAATGCTGATGCTGCTGTAACAAAGGGTGAAGCATTAAAGATTCTACTAAAATCTTTAACATATGGCTATTTCGGTAATGGAGATGGAGAAAAGCAATCCTTTAACAATATCGATAAAAATCATCCACTGTATGGTGTAGTGGAACAAGCAGTAAAAATGGGCGTTTTACAGCCTGCAAATCAATTCGCATTGGATGAAACATTAACTCGCCAAGATCTAGCTGTGTGGACTGTAAAAATACTACAACTAGAAAATGTTGCAAAGTATAAAGATATTTACAAGTTAAACTTTGCTGATGCAACTTCTATTGATCCAGCATATACAGGCTATATTGCGTTAGCGAGTGGTATGGGTCTGATTGATGCACAGCAAAATAACTTTAATGCTACAAAGAGTGTGTCCTATGCTGATTTGGCTGTGTCAACAGTCCGTTTGGCAAAAGCAATTCAAGAAAGTAACGTTGATCGTAATTTCTATTATTAGTTAAATCATTGAAAGGACATTTCCTCATTGTAGGAGATGTCCTTTTTTGGGTTAGTTTATAGCTGAAAGGGGAAATAATATGTACAGAAAGGAGTGTATAGTATGAAATTGAAATTTTTATTAGCTGTTTCTTTAATGACGGCCATTCTATATGGCTGTAATAAGGATGAGGTTAAGGACGTGCCTGCTAACGCACCAGCAAATCAGAATGCTACACAACAAACTGGCGATACGCCCACTGACCAAGTGACATTCAACTTTTTAGAGTTTTCATTAGATGTTGATTACTCTGCAACGGAGTCTTATGAGGTAGAATACGAAGATAAAAAGTCAGGAATAGAGGCAAAGTTACAGGATGATCGAAAAAATGTAAGGCTGCAAGGTGATGAAGCCTATACAAAATTAGAGCCGTTATTTAAGCAGTTGAATTTTGATTCTACAGCGCCTAATGATGAAGTGATTGATCAAGTCATTAAAGTCTTTAATATTGAAGAAGACTATCAATCCATTGAGGTTGATGTAGAGTTTGTTGACGGAAATGAAAAAGAATTTAAACGGATTAAATAAATGTGGTGAGCCAACTTACAGTAAAATAGGTGAGTTGGCTTTAAAATTTAATTAACGTACCCAATGTTTATGTTTAGCAGTGTTGATAGACTTGCTTTAGATTGGTGATAGGAATCTTGGAACGCACTAGTAACATATATGCCATCATTAAAGGACTGACAAAGTGGTGGCAAACGTTTCAAGAATTAACCAATTAGTAAGTCATTTTCAATTATCTTACGAAACAAAAAGATTGCTGATTAAAAATGGATGTGTTATTATTATCTCGAATTAAAGATAAATAAATTCGAAATAAAATGAGGGAGTCGTATGAAGGAAGACAATCGTAACTTAAAAGCATTTACGGTCTTGTTCCGAGCATATCAAACGATTCAGGATGCAACTAAAAGCGATTTACTTCAGTATGATTTAAATCAAACCGAATTTTCGGTCCTTGAATTTTTGTACCATCGTGGAGAGCAACCTATTCAAGTGATCGGAAAAAGAATATTAATTGCAAGCAGTAGTATTACCTACGTCATTGATAAGCTCGAGCAAAAAGGCTATGTATATCGGAAGGCATGTCCGAGGGATCGACGTGTTACTTACGTATTGCTAACGTATGAGGGCCAGGCTTTAATGGAAGAAATTTTTCCTAAGCATGAACAAAAAATAAATGAGATTTTTGAAGTATTGGATTCTCAGGAGCTGGACACAATGATTTTGTCTCTTAAAAAAGTTGGCAAAAACGCTATTCAACAATAAAAAAATTTTACGTATTTATCTCGAAATCGAGATAAATTAGGAGGTATATGGTATGAATTATTTAAAAGGTGTACACCACGTAACAGCTATAACAAGTAGTGCTGAAGAAAATTATAAATTTTTTACGTTTGTATTAGGGATGCGTTTAGTGAAGAAAACCGTCAATCAAGATGATATTCAAACATACCATTTATTCTTTGCGGATGATAGAGGTAGTGCAGGGACAGATATGACATTCTTTGATTTTCCGAATATACCAAAAGGCGTACATGGAACAAATGAAATTTCAAAAACTTCCTTCCGTGTACCAACCGATGCAGCTTTAGATTATTGGGTAAAGCGTTTCGATCGTTTAGCTGTAAAACATACGGGTATTAAAGAACAGTTTGGTAAGAAAACACTGTCCTTTGTTGATTTTGACGATCAACACTATCAGCTTATTTCTGATGAGCATAATACAGGTGTTGAATCAGGTACCCCTTGGCAAGACGGCCCTATCCCCCTTGAATATGCGATTACAGGATTAGGTCCAGTATTTGTCCGTGTGGCTAATTTGCAATATTTCAAAGACATGCTAGAAAAAGTAATGCTTTTTAAAGAAATCTCAGAAGAGGGCGATTTCCACCTATTTGAAGTAGGTGAGGGAGGTAATGGTGCTCAAATTATTGTAGAGCACAACACTGTGTTACCAGTTGCTCGTCAAGGCTTTGGTACGGTTCATCATGCTGCCTTTCGTGTAGAGGATCGTGCGGTATTAGATGAATGGACTGCACGTTTCGAAAGCTTTGGATTCCACACATCTGGGTATGTAAACCGTCACTTCTTTGAATCGTTGTATGCCCGAGTAGCACCACAAATTTTATTTGAATTGGCTACAGATGGACCAGGATTTATGGGAGATGAGCCGTATGAAACTTTAGGGGAAAAACTTTCATTACCACCATTTTTAGAACCAAAACGTGAGCAGATTGAAGGCCTAGTTCGTCCAATTGACACTGTAAGAAGCTCCATTATGTACGATAAAGAATATGAGTAATACTATTTTATTCAGTAGAGAAAGAAGCCTCTCTACTGGATAAATACATAAATGCATTGGGGGTTTAATAAATGGAATTTTCTAAGCTAATTGATAAGCGCCGTTCTGCTAATAATTTTTTACAGGACGTTAAGATGACCGAGGATGATATACGTCCCATTTTAGAGGATGTTAAGCTCGCACCATCGGCCTTTAACTTACAGCACGCCAATTATATTGTTGTGCTGGATAAGGATATGAAGGAAAAGGTGCGTGAAGCAGCATTTGGTCAATATAAAGTGCATTCAGCTTCTGGGGTAATCCTTGTCCTAGGTGATAAGGAAGCGTATAAAGATACTGCTGAACTAAGTCAAGGCATGGTTGATTTAGGTATAATTACAGCCGGTGAACTAGAAGAAATTGTTGCAGAGAATACTAAATTTTATGAAGAACGCGGTGAGACATTTATGAAGGGCGAAGCTATTCGAAATGCATCTTTGTCTGCCATGTTATTTATGCTTGCTGCGAAAAATCGTGGCTGGGACACTTGTCCAATGATTGGGTTTGACGATCAAAAAATGCGCCAACTGTTTAATGTGCCAGAAACACATGAAATTGCTCTGATGATTACAATAGGCAAAGAAAAAGAAAGTAGTCGACGCTTACGTGGTTATCGTAAACCAGTTGAAGAATTTGCCATTTATTATTAATGTGGTATAAAATAGAATAGCTATATAAATACTAAGAATAATGTACATTTAGGAGGAAACATCATGAAAGTAGTTGCCATCGTAGGCAGTATCCGTAAAGAATCTTATAATATGCAATTAGCTGAATTTATTCAAAAACGTTATACAGAGAAGTTAGATCTTGAAGTTTTAAGCCTAAAGGATCTACCAATGTATAATCAAGATATAGAAAACGAAGCACCACAAGCAGTTCTTGATTTTAAAGCAAAAGTCAAAGCTGCAGATGCTGTATTATGGGTAACACCAGAATATAATGGTACAGTTCCAGGTGTTATGGTTAATGCAATTGATTGGTTGTCTCGTGTAGATAAAGTAATGATTGGCAAACCATCTATCATTATGGGAGCATCTATGGGGAATTTAGGTACTGTAAAAGCACAATTACATTTACGTGATATATTATTCTCTCCAGGCATTAACTCACCGTTACTAAGCGGCAATGACGTTTATATCGGTGCTGTTCATACTAAATTTGATGCAGAAGGTAATTTAACTGATGAAGGTACAGTGAAATTCCTTGATGTAGTAATTGATAACTTCTTAAACTGGGCAAAAAAATACATTTAATTAAATTATGACCCATAAGTATACATATACTTATGGGTCATCTTATTAGAAAAATTGCATTTCAGTAAAGCATGGGGTGATTTCCGTTCTGAATGGACTCGCTACAATCCACTCAAAGCAAGCTTCTTGGGTGCGTTCGACTCGCTCCAAAGTCTGATTTGTGATGCCAATCTCCAAGAAGTCGCTCGTTCTCCACTTCAATCAACTCAACGACCCACTACTCATCAAATAATTTGCTAACATATCACAACATAAGAAAATAGAATGAATTTACAACATTAGTACTGAAATCAACCTTACAAATTGTTTTATGAACTCTAAATTATAGTTTTGTTACAATAGATTGAATCATCAATGTCAAGTAATGGTCTATTCAACTTTGTTATGGCAAGAAATACTTATGAATACTTTTTCGTTTGGCAAGATGTTACTTCTGCATGAAATCTTCACACTTTCACGTTATACTTTTAAGAAATTCTAGAATGGTGGTTACAGATGAAAAAATTATCACTGAAGCTTGGCATTATCTTTTTCATCACATTATTTTGTATCGAAACATTTATGATGTTTTTTTTACATACCTCTTTGACCAATTCAAGAGTAGAGGAGGAATTAGCGAGTTTGCAAGCAAGAGGGAACTCACATCGAACGATTTTAGAACAGAACTTCAATAAGGAAACACTAGCACACGTAGTTCTTATGGAATCGGAAGAAAGTACAGATGTAGTGGTTACTGATCATGAGGGAACAATACTGGACTCCTCGCAACCACATCCTGAAATCAGAGATATGATAAACAATATAGAGGGAAACATACCTTATGAGGGGAAGGTCTTACAAGATAAGTGGCAAGAGGTGCAAGCTATAGCCACTATCAGTCCTATTCAAAATCAGCAAACAACCATTGGCTACGTATTTATGTTTCAAAATACTGACTCCATCCATGCGTTAATGAAACGCTTAAATAAACATTTTCTCATCGTTGGCGTCGTATCTGGTCTCGTAACAATTGCTGTCATTATCATTCTATCTAGAAAGCTTGCTAAACCATTAATACAAATGAAAGAGGCTACATTGAAAATGAGCAAAGGTGATTTTACTGTCGCTCTTTCTTCTAATGGACAAGATGAGCTTGGGGATTTATCGAATGCAATCCAACTGTTATCTAATGATTTAAATCATTTAAGGCAGGAGCGCAATGAGTTTTTATCGAGCATAGCACATGAGCTTCGGACGCCTTTAACTTTTATTAAAGGTTATACCGACATTCTTTATAAACGAGATTTAACAGAGCAAAATCGTCAAGAATATTTAGCTATTATAATAGAAGAAACCAATAGACTTTCTCGATTAATCAAAGACTTATTTGATTTAGCTAAAATGGATGAAAATTCGTTTATTATCGAGAAACAAAGTCTTGATTTAAATACGTTTTTTACAAGCATTGAAGCAAAATTAAGCCCTGCTTTTCAAGAAAAAGGTATACGTTTTGTTGTGTGTTGTGAAAAGGATTTAACATTATGGGCAGATGAAGCACGACTTGAGCAAATATTGTTTAATCTATTAAATAACGCATTAATCTACTGTGCACCAGGAGATACAGCTTCTGTCTATGTAAAGAATTACAATGACGTTTTAACCATCATCGTTCAAGATACAGGAAAAGGGATTCCAAAGAAGGATTTACCTTATATTTTTGAACGCTTTTATCGAGTAGAAAAATCTCGTAGTCGTGCATTAGGTGGTTCTGGACTAGGGCTTGCTATTGTCAAAGAGCTTGTACAGGCACATGGGGGAAAAGTGGTTGTTAGTAGTGAAGAAAATAAAGGGACTACTTTTGAAATATCGTTTAAAGGAGTAGAAGCGGATGAAAACTATTTTATGCATTGACGATGAACCAAGAATGTTAGATTTATTAACTCTATACTTAGAACCTGTATTTCATTGTAGAGCTTTATCGTCCGTTCCAGAGGCTTTGGTTTATTTGGAAAAAGAGCAGGTAGATTTAGTTCTTTTGGATATTATGATGCCAGTGATGGATGGGTGGCAGGCTTGCCAAGAAATTAGAAAGTTTTGGGATGTGCCCATCATTATGCTCACAGCAAAAGGGGAGCATGCTGATATTGTTAAAGGTTTAAATATTGGTGCAGATGACTACATAGTAAAGCCTTTTGATGAGGAAGAGTTATTAGCACGTATCCATGCTGTATTAAGGAGATCTAAAACAGAAGAAAAAGTTGTTAGCTTTGAGGGACTACGATTAGATAAAGAATCCGTTGAATTATTTTTCCGCCAGGAGGCAATCCCATTAACTCCAAAGGAATTTTCCATGCTTGCATTATTTTTAGATCATCAAAATAAAGTATTTTCTAGGGAACATCTAATCAATATAGTTTGGGGATATACTGTGACAATTGAAGATCGAACAATTGATTCACATGTGCGTAATTTACGAGAAAAATTAAGGAAAAGTGGTTTCCCAGCCGATGATTACTTGCAAACAGTTTGGGGCATCGGCTATAAATGGCACAAGTCAGCAGATAGTAAGCCGATAGAAAATAAAAGCTAGAATACAACCTCTGCCAGTGGTAATGGGAGAGGTTGTTCGTTTTATTTCGTAGATAACTCTGCTTCTGTCACCCATTTATGATTTTTAACTGCTTCACCATTTGTGGTTGAAGTGTAATCAACCATATAAACAGTCGTTTTTACAGCTTCATCAATACGGACAGTTGCATTTTCCATGCCCTCCATATGCGCTGCGTCCGTTTTTACTTCTGTGCCAGGAGCTAGAGGTGCTCCATCTGGATCAATCAATTCTTCGTGAATGACCCACTTATGGTTTTCTACACGCTTTCCACCTAATGTTGGCTCATAGGAAATCATATAAGCAGTGGTATTATATGCACCAACTATTGTTGCCTCAGCACCTTTCATACCGTCCATATGCCCGTCAGTAATAATAGCTGTACTCCCAACAGGAAACTTTGGATTTTCAGCGTTTTTTAATGTTGATGGAACTTCGCCTGAACTTGAATGGTTCATCGTAGAATGATCCATTTCTGCTTGTTGCTCTGTTCCAGCACTATTGTTTGTACCTGTTTTATCCTCCGTACAAGCTGATAAACTAATTAGAGCTGCTGCTGATAGTAGTCCAATCGACCATTTTCGTTTGAATGTCATGTTAGATCCTCCTCACTATTTGCCCTTACTGTAGCAAACAAATGTGCAGAAATGATGGACATTATCTATGACAAAAACACTTCTTGCATTTGACACTAAGAGGTGAAGAAATGTGTTATCGGATGGGTATGATTTTCAGTGTTTTTTGTAGTCGGTAGGCGAAGATACCTGCAAAAATGGCTAACATGATATCTTTGGGTAATGGAGGAATCATCCAAAACCAAGCTAATTTATATGAAAAATTCTCTGGTGCACTTGCCCAAAGCTTGTAAGCAAAATACATCCAATTTGTGCCGAATAAATAAATAATAGCCGTTGCCAATGAGGCAGCCACTATATAGCTTTTCTTTGTTCCGAGTCGTTCTACGATAAGACCTGCAACAAATGCTGCTAAAATAAATGTAATAATAAACCCAAAGGTAGGGCTTAAAATTTGACCAAATCCTCCACTGAAGCGAGCAAAGACAGGTGCTCCTGCTAATCCTATGCACATATAGACTGTACATGCGAGTGCACCTTTTCTGCTACCAAGAATAAGCCCTGCTAAAATAGCAAAAAAGGTTTGTAGCGTAATCGGCACACCACTAATTTTCATAAAAGGTACAAAGGAAGTAATATTAGCACCCACCATCATTAAGGTAGAGAATAATCCAATGTAGGCAATATCAACGGTTCTTAATTTGTGATGACTTTGTTGTGTAACTGTTGCCATGATTTCACCTCTATTTTGTAAGTTGTACTGATAGTGTAAAAAACGAAAGTATTTGTGTCAACCTAAAATAATTTATAGGTTAACTCAATTATTGCTAAATAAGTAGACTAACGATCTTTTAAAATGTATGATAGAATCGTCACAATTTTATAACTTCAAATACTATTGGTGTGACATTTTATATGTCACTTAAAAGGGAAGTCGGTGAAAGTCCGGCGCTGTCCCGCAACTGTAAAGAGGAGTCCTATGATATTTTTTGCCACTGTATAAGAATGGGAAGGCAATTATAGGGTGTTGATTCGAAGCCAGGAGACCTGCCAATTGGTAAAACCTGTAATGCCCACGAGGATGCAAGCAATTACGGACAATAGCTGGATATTTTCTGACTTTGTTTAATCTAGGGTATTTCTATGCGTATTTTCGCATGGAATACCTTTTTTTATTGCTTCATTTATCAATATTCAGTAGGAGTTTAAAACGAATGAATAAAAAATTTATGTTTTTTTCCTTAATTCTTTTCTTTGTCTTAATCGTTTCAATGACATTTGCTGTAATGGTTGGCTCTGTATCGGTCACACCATTATATGTATGGAAGGTTATTCTTTCTAAGATTCCCTTTATACAAAATTTAATAGAGCAAGATTGGAGCCGTTCACAAGAAATCATCATTTGGCAAATAAGAGCTCCTCGTGTTTTGCTAGCTGCTATTGTTGGAGCGGGATTAGCTATTGCAGGGGCAGCTATTCAGGCACTTGTCCGAAATTCAATTGCTGACCCATATATTTTAGGGATTTCTTCAGGGGCAGCCGTCGGAGCTACTTCTGTGATTATTTTAGGAGCTTTTTCATTTCTAGGTATTTACGCTCTTTCTGTATCAGCGTTTTTAGGGTCGTTGCTTGCCATTATGCTCGTTTTTTTCTTATCACGAGTTGGAGGACGTGTTTCCATTTTCCGTTTGCTATTGGCAGGTATGGCTGTGTCCTTTATTTTAACAGCCGTTTCAAATTTTATTTTAATGATGTCAAAGCAAGAGGGTGCTTTGAAGGCCGTTATGTTTTGGATGTTAGGTAGTCTGGCTGGAGCTAAATGGAATAATATTATGATTCCAGCTGTAATATTTTTTGTCGTATTTGTGCTGCTATGGCTAAACTATCGAAATTTAAATTTATTATTAATGGGGGAAGAGGCTGCAGTGACGTTAGGCGTTAATCTTCAGCAATTTCGTGTTCAGCTCATATTACTTGTCTCACTGTTAACAGGTGTACTTGTCGCAGTCAGCGGCTCTATCGGATTTGTGGGATTAATTATTCCACATATAGTGCGGTTAATTATGGGATCTAACTATAAATATGTAATACCTATTAGTGCATTAATAGGGGGGATTTTTTTAGTGTGGGCAGATGCATTTGCTCGAATTATTATTGCTCCGCAGGAAATGCCAATTGGTATTATTACGGCTTTTTGTGGAGGACCATTTTTCATTTGGCTACTCCGTCGTAACAATTATTCTTTCGGTGAAGGAGATTAATTTACATGTCATTAGAAGCAAAGCAAGTATCATTCTCCATTTACGATCAGCGTATATTACATGAAGTAAGTATTCACATTAAGGAAAAGCAATTTGTTGGGTTAATTGGCCCTAATGGTAGCGGTAAATCGACATTGCTAAAAAATATGTATCGTCTTCTAAAGCCTGAAAGCGGTACGGTTTTATTAAATGAGAAGGATATTTTAAAGCAATCTAGTAAATTGATTGCTAAAAATTTAGCTGTTGTTAGTCAAGAAACACCTGTTTTATTTGATTTCACCGTGCATGATTTAGTCAGTATGGGGAGAACGCCACATAAAAAGCTGTTAGAGCTTGATCAAGAACAAGATTTTGAAATCGTTAAAGATGCCCTACAGCAAACCGGTATATCTCATTTAGCAAAACGTAGCTTTAGCTCTCTTTCGGGAGGGGAGAAAAAACGTGTAATGGTTGCTAGAGCACTCGCACAGCAAGCACAGGTACTAATATTAGATGAACCGACAAATCATTTAGATATTCAACATCAACTTCAGCTAATGGATTTAATTCAAACTTTACATTTAACAGTTGTCGCAGCTTTACATGACTTGAATATCGCTGCAATGTACTGTGATCAACTTTACGTTTTACAGCATGGACGAATTGTTTGCCACGGAACACCAGAGGAAGTACTTACGCCAGCATTGCTGAAAGAAGTATTTGGTGTTTTTGCTGATATTCATACACATGCATTAACTGGTAAACCCTATCTCACATATATCCCTGATCAATTTGCAAAGAAGGTCAGCCAAGTTTAGGGAAATATGGTCATCTATCTAGATACATAAAACATCCTTTACAAGGAGTGAATGTATGAAAATTGCCTTTACGAAAATGCATGGTATTGGGAACAGCTATATCTATCTGGATCTTTTCCAGCATGATTACAAGGAAGACATCTTTAGTTCATTAGCTAAAAAAATGGCCAATGTCAATACAGGAATTGGCTCGGATGGCTTAATCATTATCCAACCGTCTAAAACTGCTGACTGTGGCATGAGAATTTTTAATAAAGATGGCACAGAGGGGACAAATTGTGGTAACGGTCTCCGCTGCGTTGCCAAGTATATCTTTGAACGTCATATTGTGCGACAGGAACATTTTACGATTGAAACGAAATCGGGCATTATGCATGTACAAGTAGTGGTTCATGACGAC
Source organism: Lysinibacillus cavernae (assembly GCF_009724685.1). Classification (GTDB taxonomy): domain Bacteria; phylum Bacillota; class Bacilli; order Bacillales_A; family Planococcaceae; genus Lysinibacillus; species Lysinibacillus cavernae. The sequence goes on along the minus strand of NZ_WMEF01000014.1, from coordinate 45,701 downwards.
AGGGTAACAGAAGTGATTGTCGATATGGGAAAACCCTTATTGTATCGCAAAGATATACCAATGTTAGGAAACCCTAATGAACTCGTCATCAATGAATTATTTACATTACCCCAACATAATTTGTTCGTAACAGCGATGTTTTTAGGGAATCCAAATGCTGTATTTTTTGTCAGTGACATTGAAAAAGCCCCGCTCAAAACATTAGGTGGTGTTATAGAAAATGATGTGAGATTTCCTAATCGCACCAATGTAGAATTCGTTGAGGTCGTTCATTCGAAAGAATTAAAATTTCTAGTTTGGGAGCGAGGTTCTGGTATAACTGAAGCTTGTGGCACAGGTGCTAGTGCAGCAGTAGTGGCAGCTATTTTAAATGGTTTTTGTCAGAGAGAAGAAGAAATAATCGTCCATCTTAGTGGTGGTGACCTAATCATACGATGGGCTAACAATGACCATATTTGGATGCGAGGGCCAGCAGAATTTATTGCAGAGGGTATTTACGAATTTTTACCTTGATTCAGCTGAAGACTCCTTTCTCTATAGAGGGGAGATGAACGCTTGTTTTACTTTATTTTATAGTCTCCGGCAGATGTCACGTACTCTAATGAGGATCATTTTATGCGTGCTTGGAAAAGCATGGACGGAATCTCGCTGAGGTATAGTTGATCAATGAAAGGATGTGAAGATGGGAAAACTGAGAGCTTATCGGTTTTCAATGATTTTATTAATTGCGATTCTTCTCGGTGTTATAATTGGCTTGCTTTTCGGTGAAAGTGCCACAGTGCTAAAGCCTTTTGGAGATATTTTCATTAATTTATTATTTATGATTGTTGTTCCATTGGTGTTTTTCTCCATTGCCTCGTCTGTTGCAAGTATGGAAAGCTTCAAACGCTTAGGTAAAATTATGGGCTCAATGATGGTTGTCTTTATAGCTACAGGCATAATTGCTTCGATTATTATGCTAATTGCTGTTACTATATATCCCCCCGGAGCTGGGGTTTCGATTGATGTAGTATCTCCTGAAGCAACTGAGGAACTAAGCTTTGCAGAGCAATTAGTCAACACCTTTACTGTTCCTGATTTTTTGAATCTACTGTCTAGAGGTAATATGCTGGCACTTATTTTATTTGCTGTGTTAATAGGGCTTGGAACAGGATTAGCAGGAGATGCAGGTAAGCCATTTTGCCGCTTTTTAATAAGTGGCTCAGAAGTATTTATGAAGGTCATCAAGTTGGTGATGTATTATGCACCAATTGGTTTATTGGCTTATTTCGCTACATTAATTGGCGATTTTGGAGCGGCATTGCTCGGAGATTATGCTAAAGCCATTATCCTCTACTATCCAGTGGCCATACTATATTTTCTAATCGGTTTTACATTATATGCCTTTATAGCAGGTGGAAAAGAAGGGGTGAGCAGGTTTTGGCGAAATATTTTAACCCCTGCTGCAACAGCATTTGGTACAGGAAGTAGTTTTGCGACCTTACCTGTCAACTTAACCGCTGCCAAACAGATTGGCGTACCAAAAGACATTCGTGAAACGGTACTGCCACTCGGAGCCACTATTCATATGGATGGCTCTTGCTTGTCAGCCATTTTAAAAATAGCGTTTGTTTTCGGTGTGTTTAATATGGATTTCTCAGGAGTCAGTACATTTTTAGCTGCAATTGGAGTGTCCTTACTATCTGGAATTGTTATGAGTGGTATTCCGGGTGGAGGCTTCATTGGAGAAATGTTAATTGTCACATTATATGGTCTCCCAATGCAAGCTTTACCGATGATTTCTGCTATAGGAGTAGTAGTGGACCCTCCTGCTACAATGGTAAACGCTACAGGTGATACAGTGGCAAGTATGGTTGTTACAAGAACATTAGAGGGGAAAGATTGGCTACATCAACCAGTAGATTAAAAAAGGACGCCTCTCGAAATAAGAGGGGCGTCCTGTGTCGTAGAATGATTAAGATACTGCTTTTAATCCTGCTACACCAATGATAATAGCAATGATACTTATAATGCGTGTTAAATTTTTGGATTCACCAAAGAAGATTATATTCACAAGCACGGCACCTACCGTACCAATACCAACCCAAACAACATATGCAATGCTTAGCTGTAAATAATTGAAGGATGCATATAAAAGGGCAAAAGATAGTCCGAAACCACCGACGTATATTAATAAATTTCGTACAGTTTTATTTTGACTATAAAAGCGTAAACCAACAACACCTATAATTTCAGATATTGCTGCTAATACAATAAATACCCAACCCATTATGCATTCGCCCCTTTCTTTTCACCCTGTTCTGTTGATGAGTTATCCGCTAATTTTAATCCAATAACACCTAAAACTAAAATAGACATAAAAATACCTTTAATTGTATTAAACTCTCCGTCGAAAATAAAAATATCCATTAATGTAGTACCGATTGCACCTGCTCCAGCAAAAATAGCGTAGACAGTACCAGTAGGCAAGTTTTCACAAGCCTTTGATAAGAAGTAGAAATCGATAGCAATAATCAATACGATAATAACCCAATGCCACCATGAGTTTGCTACATTAAAACCAAATATCCAAAACAATTCAAATAAACTTGTTAGTCCAACATACATCCATTCTTTTTGCATAAATAAATTCCTTTCATGAAGTGTATTAATGACTGACGTTCAGTCATTTTTGTAGTAAAAGAGAACGTCACTTATTCGTGACGTAGGCCCAGTGCATGATATAAAAAGTCATGAAGCTCAAGCTTAAGCAGTTTCATCGTTTCGTCTTTGCTATCATCAAACAAATAAATTTGCTCTGCAGCAGATTCAATTAGACCAATAATAAGCTTAGATGAACGTGAAGGATCGATAGAATCACGAATCATTCCTTGTTGTTGTGCAGATAATAAAAAATTACTCATCCAAGTATAATAAGGTGCATAGATACTTTCCCATTCTTTTAAATGCTCTGTTTGAGCAATACCTGCATAAATGAGTGCAACGATATCGCCATATTCCTTTGTGATGATGAAAATCATCTCAACAACCTCTTCAAGTTGCTGTTCAAATGGCTTATGTCTAGAAACACCTTCATCTAGGGTAGCAATAATTCTTTCTACCATATTCTTTGCAATAGCAGGCATAACAGAAAGGCGTGATGGGAAATAGAGATAAAATGTTCCTTGAGCAATCCCAGCAGCTTTGACGATATCTGAAACTTTTGTCTTTTCAATCCCTTTTTCGCGAAAAACTTCAATTGCAGCTTGAATAATTTTTTCTTCCTTTGACATGCAATCCCTCACTTTTGCCTTACTTGTTTAATATGTTATAGGATAAGAAAAAATATGTCAACGAAAAATGACTGACTATCAGTCATTTTTATGTTGATCCAGCGCATGTCACAGATTTTGAAGTGAGGTCTGCACGACGCAGGCCATTTTATCGTTGTCACAGGATGTTGCAATTTTAGGTTCACTTTGACACAGCTCAAAAAAATTTGAACACACTGTTTATCTGCGCGAAGAGAAGTATTAGTGACAATTACGTCGAGTCGTAATTGATATTGTATAGTTCACTTTATTTCGGGGAACTTTATGGTTGAAAGGATTGATGACAATGGAAGATATTAAATTTGCTCAATTAGATTCACAACAACTTGCAAAAATTAATGAGCTTGAGAAAAAGATGGGTGTGACATTAGTTGCCTATGATTCTTCAACAATGCCATCACATGGTTCTGGTGCTTATGAGACGAATAATAGCACTAGCAGCAATCATCCATCATAATGAAGTGAGAAATGCCTTGCAGAGATGTAAGGTATTTTCATCTTAAAGATATATCAAAGTGGAGTGATTTAATTGAAAGAATTCTATGCAGATTTACATATTCATAATGGACGTACATCCAATGGACGTGCTGTTAAGATTACTGGCAGTAAAACGTTAACATTAGCACGAATATTAGAGACTGCTAGTGCAAGAAAAGGATTAGATATTATTGGAATCATTGATTGTCATTCACCAGAGGTTATAGATGAGATGGTAAAGATGATTGACCAAGGTGAATTAAAGGAGCTATCAAAGGGAGGGTTACGTTATCAAGAAACAACACTGATTTTAGGAACAGAAATAGAAATTTATGATCAATGTTGTCATGGACCTATTCATGTGCTTGTGTACTTTCCTACACTCATGCTCATGAAGCAGTTCTCAAATTGGATGTCTCAGCATATGAAAAATATCCACTTAAGTTCACAGCGTATCTATTGTGACGGCCGAACATTGCAGCAAAAGGTGCATGAATTGAAGGGTATTTTTATTCCTGCACATGTATTTACGCCCTTTAAAAGTTTGTTTGGCAAAGGGGTGCGTAGCAGTTTAGCAGAAGTTTTTGATCCACAGCTTATCGATGCAATTGAATTAGGCTTAAGCTCTGATACAAACATGGTGAGTCATATTAAAGAGTTGCAAGCATACACATTCGTTAGCAATTCTGATGCACATTCTCTTGGGAAATTGGCACGTGAGTATCAAAGGTTACAATTAGCAGAGGCAAATTTTGCAGAATTAAAAATGGCCCTTCATGAACAACAAGGTCGAATGGTAACAGCCAATTATGGCTTAAATCCTTTGCTTGGCAAATATCATCGAACCGTATGTGCTAAATGTGGTGAACAACTAGGGGACGAAGCTACGCTTTGTACTAACTGTAAAAGTACACAAATCATAAAGGGGGTAGCTACACGTATTCAGGAGCTATCAGAAGATTTTCAGAATGAACGAAATAGACCACCTTACATTCATCAGATACCTCTTGATTTTATTCCTGGTATTGGACCTAAAACGATGGAACGTTTAATAGAAGCATTTGATACAGAAATGAATATTTTGCATCGAGTAACGATAGAACAGCTTGAACAAGTTGTGCCATATAAAATTGCTAAATTAATTGAATTAGCTAGAACAGGTCAACTGGCTATAGAAATAGGTGGTGGTGGAATTTATGGAAAGATACAGATTGAATAGATAAAAGATGAAAAAAATCAAAAAAATTGTGGTAATTTAACCTATTTTTAACTCACCTCTAGTAAAATAGTGAAAACAATTACTATTTTACAGAGGAGAGAGTAAATGCGATTTTCAAAGAAATTTCGTTTTTTAGCTGCCAGTATACTAGCTTTGCAATTAGCCGTACCTGTAGCAGCTAATGCCGAGGAACAAAGTGACTACATAGCACCAAGTTGGCTTGTTCAGAAAGATTATGTGGCATTGGGTGATTCATTAGCGCATGGCATGAATGAAGTAGGTGTAATTGGATTAGGCTACACCGATTTTATTGCACAGGCTTTACAGCAAGATGGCTTCATTACTTCATATAATAAAGGTTTTGCCATGTCAGGATACACAACAAAAAATGTTTTGGCAGATCTCCAGAATGATGTGGAAAAAACAGTGACAGGTTTTGGTTATACAAAGGAACAAGCAAAGCTACGAGCTTCTATTAAAGATGCAGAGATTATTACATTAACCGTTGGGGCGAATGATTTATTGCCAATATTAAAAGAGTCGCAAACAACTGGCATTGATACAGTTGCTATCTTAAAAGCTACAAAAGATGCTGTCACAAATATTGCTACAATTTTAACTGAAATCAAAAAGATCAATCAGCAAGCAGAAGTTTATGTGATGGGCTATTACAATTCTTTCCCCTACTATAGCGAGAACTTACAAAAGCAATTTAAATTGTTACTGGCTACAATGAATTCAACAATTAAAACAACTGCTGAAAAAACAGGCGCAATTTTTGTACCAACTTATGATGTAGTTGCAAAAGATGTTCCAAACTATTTACCAAATCCTGAAAACATTCATTTAAGTGAAGCGGGTTATTTAGCTGTAGCAAACGAAGCATTTTTACCAATTATTAAAACAAGCTCTTTATGGGATGTAACGAAGGCTATTCAAGTAGATATGAAAGATAGCGCAACTGTAAAGATACGATGGCAAGAAGCGATGGATAATGTAGGTGTGGCGAATTACAATGTCTATGTGAATGGAAAATTATCGTCAACATTGAACGCAGATACTACCGAGATTATGCTTGAAGATTTAAGAGAAAACACAGTCTATAATGTAACAATCAAAGCAATAGATGCAGCTGGCAATGAAAGTGTTCAAAAACCTGCGATTACATTCACTACGAGAGGAACATTAAACTTTACAGATACAGAGAATCACTGGGCGAAAGAGTATATTCAAAAAGCAGCAGAGGCGGGTATTATGAATGGTTATACAGATAACACATTTAGACCTGAGGGTAGTGTGACACGTGCGCAAGCTGCTGCTATTCTTGTAAGAAGTTTAGGTTTATCCACAGCGGAGAAAGCGCCATTTACTGACATCTCCAACTATGATGCAAAAACGCAATCAGAAATTGCAGCTGCGTATGTGCATGGTCTTATTAAGGGAACGGATGGGAAATTTAACCCTGGATTGCCAGTGACGCGTGCTCAATTAGCCTTAATGATTAATCGTGCCTATGAACAGCAGTTTAATCAACCATATATAGCAAAAGGAGAATTGCCATTTTCAGATGTAGCTTCTTATAATGTTGAAACAAAACGTGCAGTTACAATGTTATATGAGTTAGGAATTGTGACAGGGGATGAAGGGTCATTCTCACCAGAAGCTATCACAAAACGAGGTCAAGCAGCTAAAATATTTACAAACTTTAGTGATTTATTAACTAAATAATATTAACAAGGTAGAGGTTAGGTAGCATCACCTCTACCTTTTGATGTTTTCGTTAAATACTAACTATGTTGTAGAACGTACATATAGGGTAATGAAAAAAGGAGAATGGGGATGCTGTCATTTATATTATCTTCTAAAAGATTAGTACAAGGTTTGTGGAAGTCATTTAAACGTCCACAGTTTTTATCATTATTTACAACACTATTTTTAATCATTCTATCAGGAACGTTGTTTTACAAAGGGACAGAAGGATGGTATTGGTTAGATGCCATGTATTTTGCGGTAGTGAGTTTGATTCCAACAGGCGTAGAAACAGGGTTATATCCAACAACTGCTTATTCCAAGGTTTTTACAATGATTTATTTAATTGTTGGGACAGGCGTAATGTTTATCATGTTATTAATGCTGGGTCATTCTATCGTAGATTTTTCTCTTAATGAGGAAGAAAAAGAAGAGGTTAAAAAACGTTTGAAAAAGTAAAATAGCAGTGCGATGAACCTTATGAATGGTTCATCGTACTGCTATTTTTTATGATAGTTTTGCAATTATGCCTTCTTCATCGTCTAAAACAAGTTCAATTCCTGTTGAGAATGGATCACCATGTAAAACATCCTTAATCCAAACACGTAAGGCACCAATCATTGCTGCTGTATTGAGCATCTCGATTTGACCGTTTACTTCAACCTCTGCGCCAAAGCCTGCATCATCATCGTATGTCAATTCAACAAGAACATCCTCTGGACGAATGTTTTTATAATAAGCTTGAGATAAACAAATAGCATTAATAATGTCTTGTTCGATGATTATTTGTGCCATTGTGCTTCCTCTTTGCGCTTTTTATCTTTAAACATATTCATAATTTTTACGACAAGCATCACAATAACGACAATTGCAGCTACGTTAATTAATAAACCTAAAATATTACCAAGTATCCCCATGCCACTAAAAAGACTACCGAATAATAAACCAGCAAGACCTCCAAGCATTAAACCTTTCATCAGGCCACCTGAGAAAAAGCCACCTTTTTTAGTAGTATCTGCTTTATTTGTAGAATTATTTTTATTTGTTGTTGCATTGTTTTGATCTTTAGAAGTATCCTTAGAATTTTGGATATTTGAGCTATTATTGTTGTTAGAGAAGCCTTTTTTACCCGATTTATAAGATTTAGCTTCTGCCGTTGGTGTATCCGAAATGAATAATGTTGCACCAACAGTCGAAAATATCAGTGTCGCTGCAAAAAGAGCGGCAAGAATTTTTTTCATTACTTACATTCCTCCAATAGTATTTTGAATTTGGTCATAAACTATTACTTATATAGTAATATTACATGAACTATAGTGAAAAATAAAATAAACGCTTTCAATAATTGAGCTATATCTAAAAATTTGAACAAGTAGTGACAAAAGAAGTAATTGTAAAAGCTATGCAATAGAAAGGAGTGAAACAATGCTACTAACTTTAACAATTTTCATCTCAATATTTTTGATATTGTTCCTGACAGAAAAAAGGCGCTTTCTCAACGCGGTAGCTCTTGGTCTGATAGGTGTATACATTGTCAGAGCGCTCATTATTCATTATCCTTTATTGCTACCAGATGATCAGGGAATTATTTCAGAAATGGGGATATTTATTATATTAGGAAGCTTTCCAAGCATCATGTTTATTTTATCAATAGCCATGTTTTTCAATAGTAAAGTATTGCTTGAGAAGGAAGGGCGTAAAGTACGTAATTTAATGTTAGCCATCTTGGGTCTAAGTTTTGTGATTATGATGATAGGGTATGTATTCATCATTTTTATTCAAATTGAAAATGTATTTTGGCATATTCTTTTCTTCTATGCATTTTTGATTTTTGGCTATACAATGTTTTTATACACAAGTGTCCTTGCTTATGCCACATTGTATCATTTTACACCTATACGTTATGAACCAAATTATATCATTGCACTGGGCTCAGGGTTAATTGGTGATAAAGTACCTCCACTTTTAGCAAGTCGATTAGATGAAGCAGTCAAGCAATATAGAAAGTATGGAGAGAGACCTTTTATCATTGTCTCAGGTGGTCAAGGGAATGATGAAATGGTATCAGAAGCATTTGCCATGAAACAATACTTACTAGATATACACCATATTCCCACTGACAAGATTCTGATGGAGGATCAATCGACCAATACGGAACAAAATATGGCCTTTTCGAAAAAAATAATGGACCAACATGCTCAAGTAGAACAATATCGGTCCATATTTGTTACGAATAATTTTCACGTGTTTCGCGCAAGTATCTATGCTAAAAAGGCAAAGCTAGATGCAGAAGGAATTGGTTCAAAGACAGCTTTTTACTATGTTCCAAATGCCTTTACACGAGAATTTATAGGCTTATTAGAGATGTATAAATGGACCCATATTACAGTTTTTTTAATCATTACGCTATTCGTAGGGTTACTATTGAGAGCATATGTGTAACCAAATTTCAACTGTCTTCCATATAATAGTGGCAAGACAGTTTTTTTACATAGTGCGCAAGGGAGGAAAACAATGTACGAGCAAATTTTAGCTAAGCGAAATAAAGAACGAATTGATTCCCTACAAAATCTAACACAAACAGAAAATCAATGGTTTGCTCAAAATATAAAATTACTTACAATTGCTGAAGTTAACCTAACAGCCTTGCAAAAAATATTGTATCAAATAGTGCGGGGGCTATTAAAAGAACAGCAACAACGTCATTTACAAATTGTCCATTCAGAACAGGCCAAATCCGTACAGGAGAATGTATTAACACTGTTAGCGGAATATGATGATGTCTTGCGTGATGCCATCCCCCAACCTATCTATATTCTTGTTTGGCAAATTTCTTCGCTAGAAAAATTAGCAAATAATATAGAAGTTGTAGATGATGTACTTGATATTGTTGAATGGTATTTCCGTCATCAAGATGAACAAGTCGTTATTTTAGATGAAGAGGATTTAGATCATGAGGTAATTATTGATTTATATAAAGAGGCGGTCGAGGAGCAGGATGCTGACGCCCAATATCAACTAGGGGAATACTACAACGCGAAAGAAGGCGAACATTTTCAACCTGAAAAATCTTTAAAATGGTTTGAATTAGCTGCTGTTCAGGGTAATGCCGATGCCCAATATGTGCTAGGGAATTTTTACTTTGAGGGCATTGGTGTTGAAGAAAATTATGCTCAAGCATTTTCATTATATGAAAAAGCAGCTTTACAGGGACATGCGGATGCTGCTAATAATTTAGCAGATATGTACTTTAATGGTGAGGGTGTACTAAAGGACTTTACATCAGCAAAAAAATGGTTTGACTATGCTGCTAAAAAGAACGTTGCAGAGGCGATGTTTACACTAGGGATTATCTATGAGCAGGGGTTAGGCGTTGAAATAGATGAAGAAGCAGCCTTCAGTGCTTATAAAAAATCTGCTGAAACCGGATATGTGGAAGCACAATATCGTCTTGGTGGGCTATATTTAGAGGGGCGATTAGGGCAAACGAAAGATATAAATCGTGGACTATTCTGGTATGAAAGAGCCGCTTCTCAATATCATGTAGATGCCTTCTATGATTTAGGATATATATGGAGTAATGGATTAGCAGGTATACGCAATGTTGAAAAAGGTATCCATTGGTTTAAACAGGCTGCACTTCAAGGGGATGCTGATGCAAAGCTACAACTTGGGCATATTTATAATAAAGGTGAAGGAATTGCTAGAAATCTGAAAGAAGCCATCAAGTGGTATGGACTCGCAGTAGATGCTGGCATTGAAGATGCCGTTAAAATATTACAGGAACTTAAAGGATTGTAAATTTCGTGTAAATAATACGTAGGAATTTAGAATTATTTATTCAACTATGTAATGTAGGTACTTATGTTTATTATATCTATGTTTAATTAGGTATATAAGGGTATCGTAGAGTAAGCTAAAAAATAGTAATATAGTGAAATTTAAAGAAGATAAATAAGAAAATAGAAAAAATATAAAAAAAACATGCATATTAAACAAGAAAATAGGTGAAAAAGCTACCAAATGATATAGTGGTAGCTTTTTTCTTTTCTACTATAATTATTTTGACTAGAAGGACTTTCTGTGCATTTTATGTAAATAAATGGTATTTATAAGATTGACAGTCATTTATAAAATGATTAAGGTATATGAGTGATTTTGAAAAGAAGCATACTTAAATAAAACTACTGTTAGTCATGTATTGACTAGATCTGTTAGCTGAGTGCAGATTACCTTTTATAAGATGTTCGACACGCTTTTGGAGGAAGTGGGTCAGATAAAATAGAACTAGCCTATGTAAACATAGAAATAGGGCTAATCTGATTTTATCGGTATTTTTTCTTATATCAATCAATATGTTAAAGGGTATTTGATGTTTCTCAGCCTGCTGAAAGTAAACGGAATGAAAGAGGGAAGATGTGTGATTTTTCAAAAGCAGAGAAAGACCAAGGTGTTGGATTTACAGCAATACACAGTGAAAATGGATTTGTCTAATAGCCAATCTATGGTGAAGCAAATTGAGATGCTGAACTTAACAAAACAAGACTTACAATATTTAAAGGCTTTCCAGCCATATGTTAAGGAGAATGTAGATCACATCGTAAACCGTTTTTACAACATGATAGGAACAGAACATCATTTGGTAGATATTATTAGTCATCATAGTTCAGTAGAAAAGCTTAAAGTAACGTTACGACAGCATATTATTGAAATGTTTAACGGAACGATTGATGAGGTGTATTACCAAAGGCGTGTAAAGATTGCAAAGGTGCATGTCCACATTGGGCTTAGAACACAATGGTATATATGTGCATTCCAAGATTTATCTATATCATTTATTGATTTGGTTGAAAAAAATATAGAACACCCCCAAGATCAGTTTAATACGATAAGAGCTATATCGAAAATTTGTAATTTTGAGCAACAGCTCGTTTTAGAAGCTTTTGAAAACACTGTCGAACAATTGAAAGAAAAAATGGAGCATGAGAAAGAAGCAATCGAACGACAAATTGTAGATTCTTCCGAAGAACTTGCAACAATCTCTCAGGAGACAAATAATTCATTTTGCTACCTAAGTAAGCAATCTGATGAAATTAAACTACTGGCTAAAAAATCACTTGATGTGTCTACATTAGCTGAAAATCAAGCACTTGAAGGTCGAAAACGTCTAAAAAATCAATCACAGAATATGCACAATATTATTCATTTACTTCATGATATAGAAGAAAACATAGAACAATTATCAGGTATGTCTAGGGAAATGGAAACGATTATGAGTGTCGTTACTAATATTGCTAATCAAACTAATCTGCTGGCTTTGAATGCTGCAATTGAAGCTGCCCGCGCTGGAGAAACGGGTAAGGGCTTTAGTGTAGTAGCTGATGAAGTTCGTAAATTATCTATTCAAACAAAAGAATCGGTTACAGCAGTTGCATTGCTATTGAAAAAAACGAGTGAACGGACAGAGAAATTAGAGCTTTCGCTTACAAATATTCAAGAAGAAGTGGCGTCTGGTGAGGAAAATATGTTACAGACAGAAGGCCAATTTACAAGCATATTGGGGGCAATGACAGAAGCAAAAGATCAAAATGATTGTATGGCTACGAAAATACAAGCAATCGTTGCTATATTAGGTGAGTTAGGTACTTCATTTACTGAAGTAACGAATTCAGCAGAGAATTTAGCGAGCTTTGCCCAAAATTTAAAAGGATAGACTACTAGTAGTCACTTCAATGTTTTCATATTTTTAGGCTTATTAAACACTATAGTACCTATTAATATGTGTGTTGTGTAGTCCATCTAATAATACTTGGATCTTAAAGAGCTACATATTTCTAAATCCAAAAAGAAGGAGCTATCTCAATGATGAGGTAGCTCTATTTTTGCTAAATTTGTAAAGGATTGAACGTAATATTAAATCAAAATAGGTTTATACTTATAGAAAGAACTAAAAATAGGGGCGGTTTACTATGAAAACAGTAGTTGTATTAGGTGGCGGTATTACAGGATTATGCACAATGCATTATTTACAACGTCAAGTGAAGAAAAAGCATTTAGATGTTCGGCTAGTACTTGTAGAAAAGAATACATATTTAGGTGGTAAATTATATTCAGCGTATGAACAAGGCTTTATCATGGAAACGGGTGCGGATTCAATTGTAGCCCGTCATAAAGGCGTGATGGAGTTAGTTCAGGAGCTTGGATTTGAAAAGGATCTAGTTTACAACGAAACAGGTATTTCCTATATTTATACGAATAATGAACTCCATGCTATTCCAGCAGATTCTACATTCGGTATACCAATGAGTTTGGCATCTCTTGAGGAAAGTACACTGATCTCAGAGCAAGGTAAACAAGAAGCATTAAAGGATTTGACGTTACCAAACCAAGATTTCACGAAAGAAAGCTCGATAGGAGAGTTTTTAACCTATTATTTAGGGGAGGAGCTTGTGAAAAATCAAATTGCACCAGTTCTTGCAGGTGTCTATTCAGGTGACTTACACCAGCTTTCCATTGCCTCTACTTTACCGTATTTGATTGACTATAAGAATGATTATGGAAGCATCATTAAAGGTTTTGATGCGAATCGTGAGCAATTTGTTAAAGCTGCTAACAAGAAATTTATATCTTTTAAAAATGGTTTATCTTCTTTAATCGATCGACTTGAACAAACATTAACAGATGTAGAAATCATCAAAGGTGTCGCAACAATAAATGTTAAAAAACAACATAACCAGTACACGATTGCCTTAGCAAATGGAGAAAATATTGAGACAGATTATGTCGTTCTAGCATTACCGAATGAAGCTGTACAAAGTCTAATACAGGATGAATCATTAAACCGTTATTTTGACCAATTTACTACAGCATCAGCGATTACCATGTATTTAGGTTTTGATGTGCCAGATTCTAAACTGCCAGCAGATGGTACTGGCTATATCGTCTCACATCATTCTGACGTTACTTGTAATGCCGCAACTTGGACAAGCCGTAAATGGAAGCATACATCAAAAGACAACCAATTACTTGTACGACTCTTTTATAAAAGTATCAATCCAGCGTATGAGCAATTACGTGCTATGACTGACGAAGAATTGACAGCCGTTGCTTTAGAAGATGTTAGAAAAAGCCTCGGAATAGAGGACAAGCCAACAGTTGTTAATGTAACTAAATGGATTGATCAGATGCCTAAATATGACTTAGCTCACCGAGAAGCGTTACAAGGGTTACTACAGGAGCTGAATGAAAACTATCCGAATCTATCGATTGCAGGTTGTTCTTATTTTGGAGTAGGTATTGGTGCTTGCATTCAAAATGGGAAAAAAATTGGAGAGGCGCTTGCGGAGGATCTAGCCAATTTCTAAGATTTTAAGCGAAAAATTACTTTGTTACGTGAAATAGTCTTGACTCATTCGTTAGTAAACGATATGATTCTTTTAATTATTTAAAAAATTCATACTTAATTCTTATCAAGAGAAGCAGAGGGACTGGCCCATTGAAGCTTCAGCAACCAACTTTTTGTCAGGTGCTAAATCCAGAAGACCGCTGAGTCGAAGATGAGAAGGAACAACAATGACGAATCGTTAAAGCCTTCTTTTTATAAAAGAAGGCTTTTTATTATACAGAGATATAGGAAGAGAGGCTAGTTTTATGGGATTGCTTGAAAGGTTAAAAACGCATGTATTGACGGCAGACGGTGCAATAGGGACAGTGCTTTATGGCTATGGTTTGGAGTATTGTCATGAGGAAATGAATGTTCAAAGACCAGAGTTAATTGAAAAGATTCATAGAGAGTATATTGCGGCTGGTGCTGACATTATTCAAACGAATACGTACGGTGCAAATGCCATCAAATTAGCTCGCTATGGATTAGAATCACGTGTCCAACAGTTCAATGAAGCGGCTATCACAATTGCGAAGAGAGCTGCGGCAGACGGAGGTCAATTTGTCTTAGGGACAATTGGAGGTATTCGTGGTATTCGTAAAAGTGATGCAACATTAGATGAAATAATAGCGACTGTTGAAGAACAAGCGAGTGTTTTACTTGCAGGTAATCCAGACGGCCTTTTACTCGAAACCTATTATGATTTTGAAGAATTAACAGCTACATTAACGATGCTACGTGCAAAAACAAATCTACCGATTATTGCACAAGTGTCTATGCATGAGCCTGGTGTTTTACAAAATGGTATGTCTTTAAATAACGCCCTACATGAACTAGAGGCACTAGGTGCAGATATTGTTGGTGTCAATTGTCGACTAGGACCACATCATACAATTCAAGCATTTGAAGGTGTAGAACTTCCTGAGAAGGCATTTATGTCAGCTTATCCGAATGCTTCACTTCTAGACTTAGAAGATGGGCGTGTTGTTTATGAGTCAGAGGCTGATTATTTTGGTCGAGCGGCTGTGGAGCTGCGTGACCAAGGAATGCGCTTAATTGGTGGTTGCTGTGGTACGACACCAAAGCATATAGCAGCAGCGAAGAAATATTTAGAAGAGTTATCACCCGTTAATGAAAAACATGCAAAACCAGCAAAGATTGAGGTTGTTCGCGAAGCAGAGCCAACAAAATATGAACCTCTTCATGAAAGAGTAAAACGTGAACGCTCTGTAATTGTAGAGCTAGATACACCTAGACATTTAGAGATTGATGGATTCCTTGAAGGAGCAAAACAATTATATGATGCAGGCGCAGATGTAGTCATGATGGCGGACAATTCACTAGCCTCCCCACGAATTAGCAATATTGCCATGGGGGCATTGTTGAAGAACACTTATGGTGTAAGACCACTTACACATATTACATGTAGAGATCGTAATTTAATTGGTCTGCAATCACATTTAATGGGGTTAAATGCATTAGGGATTCATGATGTATTAGCTGTTACAGGTGACCCAACAAAAGTTGGAGATTTCCCAGGTGCAACAAGTGTTTATGATGTATCTTCAATGGAACTTATCCAATTAATTAAGCAGTTAAATGAAGGGGTCTCATTCTCAGGTAAACCACTTCGTAAAAAAGCAAATTTTTCAGTTGCTGCTGCATTTAATCCAAATGTCCGTGTATTAGATCGTGCTGTGGCACGTTTAGAGAAGAAAATTGAACATGGTGCAGACTACTTTATTTCACAGCCAGTGTACACAAAGGAAAAAATTGTGGAAATTTATGAGGCAACAAAGCATTTACAAGCACCGATTTATATTGGGATTATGCCCGTTACGAGTTATAAAAGTGCTGAATTTTTACATCATGAAGTACCGGGCATAAAATTATCTGAAGATGCATTAGCGAGGATGAAGGCCTGTGGTGATGATAAGAAACGTGCAACCTTTGAAGGAATTGCCATTGCCAAGGAATTAGTAGAAGTGGCTGCACAATATTTCAACGGCATTTACCTCATTACACCATTTTTACGCTACGATGTGACACTAGAGTTGATGAAATATATAGAGCAATTGGATGAACAGAAAAAAGGAGTAAGTATACATGGCTAAGCACTTGATTAAAGAACAACTAGAGAAACGTATTTTAATTCTTGATGGCGCAATGGGAACAATGCTACAAAACGAAAACTTATCAGCAGAGGATTTTGGTGGTGAGGAGCTTGATGGTTGTAATGAAAATCTTGTGCTAACGAGACCTGATGTCATTGAGAAAATTCACCAAAAATATTTAGAGGCAGGCGCAGATATTATTTGTACGAATACATTTGGCGGAACACCACTTGTATTAAATGAATATGATCTTGGCGCAAAAGCAGAAGAAATTAATAAACGTGCTGTCGAAATTGCTCGACAAGCAGTTGATAATTTTTCAACATCTGATTGGCCACGATTTGTTGCAGGAGCTATGGGTCCAACAACAAAAACGTTGTCAGTAACAGGTGGTATTACATTTGATGAGCTTGAGGAAAATTTCTATGTACAAGCGAAAGCATTAATAGAGGCAGGATCAGACGTGCTGTTACTAGAAACAAGTCAGGATATGTTAAATGTAAAAGCAGGTACACTTGGCGTAGCACGTGCTTTCGAAGCTACTGGAAAAGAGCTACCGGTCATGATATCAGGAACAATTGAGCCTATGGGTACTACACTTGCAGGGCAAACGATTGATGCTTTTTATATTTCTATAGAGCATATTAAACCATTATCAGTTGGTTTAAACTGTGCGACAGGACCAGAGTTTATGACGGATCATATTCGTTCATTAGCAGAACTTTCAACAGGCTATATTAGCTGTTATCCGAATGCAGGTTTACCGGATGAAGAAGGTTGTTATCATGAGTCTCCAGATTCTTTGTCGCAAAAGTTAAAAGGCTTTGCAGAAAAAGGTTGGCTTAACATTGTAGGTGGATGCTGTGGGACGACTCCAGCTCATATTGCAGCCATTCGTGAAGTTTTAAAAAATGAACAACCCCGCCAGCTACCAGAAAAAACACATGGTCACGTAGTGTCAGGTATTGAGCCATTATTGTATGACGATTCTATGCGCCCATTATTTATTGGCGAAAGAACGAATGTTATTGGCTCTCGAAAATTTAAGAACTTGATTATTGATGGGAAATTTGAGGAAGCAGCGGAAATTGCACGTGCACAAGTAAAAAATGGTGCCCATGTTATTGATATTTGCTTAGCCAACCCAGATCGTGATGAATTAGCTGATATGCGTGGCTTTATGCAGGAGGTTGTGAAAAAAGTTAAGGTTCCTCTTGTTATTGACTCAACAGATGAAAAAGTAATTGAGGAAGCATTAAAATATTCCCAAGGGAAAGCCATCATTAATTCTATTAATCTAGAAGATGATGAAGAACGATTTGATGCAGTAATGCCACTCGTGAAGAAGTATGGCGCCTCCTTAGTCGTTGGAACAATTGATGAAAAAGGAATGGCGGTTGATCGTCATCGCAAGCTTGAAATTGCTGAACGGTCCTATCAGCTATTAACCGAAAAATGGGGAATTGAACCAGAAGATATCATCTTTGATCCATTGATGTTCCCAGTAGGTACTGGAGATGAGCAGTATATTGGCTCAGCTCTTGAAACAATTGAGGGGATTCGTTTGATCAAAGAAAAACTGCCACAGACATTAACCGTACTTGGTGTAAGTAATATCTCATTTGGTTTACCACCAGTCGGTCGTGAAGTTCTTAATGCTGTGTATCTCTATCATTGTACACAGGCTGGTTTAGACTATGCCATTGTTAATACAGAGAAGCTGGAGCGTTATGCATCCATTCCTGAAGAGGAAATTAAACTAGCAAATGATTTGCTGTTTAATACAAATGATGAAACATTGGCTGTGTTCACAGATTTCTATCGTGATAAAAAGAAGGAAAAAACCGAAGCAGATATTCCGAAAACGGTTGAAGGTCGTTTAGCTTACTATATATTAGAAGGTACAAAAGAAGGTCTAATTGAGGATTTAGATGCTGCACGTGAAATCTTTGAGGCACCGCTTGATATTATTAATGGTCCTTTAATGGAGGGTATGGCTGAGGTAGGTCGATTATTTAATGATAACCAACTCATTGTAGCAGAAGTTTTACAATCAGCAGGAGTTATGAAGGCTGCTGTTGCACATTTAGAGCAATTCATGGAGAAGGATGAAGAGAGTGCCGGTAAAGGGAAAATGGTACTTGCCACTGTAAAAGGTGATGTGCACGATATTGGGAAAAATCTTGTTGATATTATTTTAAGTAATAATGGCTTTAAGGTTGTGGATTTAGGAATTAAAGTAACGCCTGCACAATTGATAGAAACTATTCGCAAGGAAAAACCAGATTTTATTGGGCTATCCGGTTTACTGGTTAAATCAGCGCAGCAGATGGTCACTACTGCACAAGATTTCAAAGAGGCTGGAATAGATGTACCTATTTTAGTTGGTGGAGCTGCACTTTCTCGACGCTTTACAGAAACAAAAATTGCCAATGAATATGATGGTCCAGTTATTTATTCAAAGGATGCTATGCAAGGATTAGAGCAAGCAAATTTATTGATGGGTGATGGGACACGTGCAAACTTCTTAGCAGAAATTGCGGAATCTCGTCAAAAACGGTTAGAGGCTGATGAAAAACGAGCTGCTCGTCCCGCGAAAGAGGTAACGATAAAGCCTGCGCGTACAGTAAAGGAAGCATCCGTATTTTTACCAGCTGATTTACGCCGCCATGTGAAGAAAGATTATGCAGTATCGCATTTATATCCATATGTTAATATGCGTACATTACTGGGACACCATTTAGGCTTGAAAGGGCAAGTTCAGCAGTTGCTTGATGCTGGTGATACAAGAGCAACAGAGTTAAAGGATTTAGTAGATGATTATTTAAAAAGTGATCTATTAAAGCCTTCAGGTTTGTATCAATTTTTCCCTGCTCAAGCAGATGGCGATGATGTAGTTGTTTATGATCCTGCTGATAGAAAGACAGAAATTGAACGTTTTACCTTCCCACGTCAGCAGGTTGAACCATTTTTATGTCTTGCTGATTTCTTAAAAACTGTGGAGAGTGGTGAAATGGATTATATTTCTCTCATGGTGGTAACAGCAGGACAAGGTGTTATGGCCAAAGCTCGCCAATTAAAAGAGGATGGTAAATTCCTTGAAAGTCATGCCTTACAATCAACTGCACTAGAATTAGCAGAGGGCTTTGCTGAACGTATGCATCAAGAAATTCGTGACCAATGGGGATTCCCTGATGCAACAGACTTCACAATGAGAGATCGTTTTGCAGCAAAATATCAAGGCCAACGTTTTTCATTCGGTTATCCTGCATGCCCTAACTTGGAGGATCAGGAAAAACTATTTGGTTTATTAAAGCCTGAGGATATTGGCGTTCATCTAACAGAAGGTTTTATGATGGAGCCAGAAGCATCTGTATCAGCAATTGTTTTTGCTCATCCTGATGCTCGTTACTTCAATGTATAGGGAGTAAAATAGGATGGATATAGATAGTGGATTGAAAGCCTATCTATATCTACTTCTCTTGCCATTAAACATGAGGATAATTTCGGAAGGACGTGAGCAAAGTGATTCGATTTATGACAATAAAAGATATACCTGAGGTTTTGGACATCTATAATGATATTATTTTAACAAGCAAGGCAGTCTATCGATATGAAATACAAACTTTAGATGAAAAAGAGCAATGGTTTAAGGAGCAGCAAACATTAGGAAATCCATTGCTAGTATTTGAAGAAAATGGTGTTGTTGCTGGCTTTGCAACCTATAGTCAATTCCGTCCTTATCCAGGTTATAAACATACAATGGAGCACTCCGTCTACGTGCATAAAGAGCATTATCAAAAAGGCATTGCTACAAAGCTCATGCACAGACTGATAGCAATTGCAGAAGAGAATAGTGTAAAAACACTTGTAGCTGGCATAGACGGAGAAAACATAGGTAGTATTAAAGCACATGAAAAATTAGGCTTTGAATATGCAGGGACAATAAAAAATGCAGGCTATAAGTTTGAACAATGGCTAGACCTTGTGTTCTATCAGCTACATTTGATTGGACCAAAATCATAAAAGGATATGACAAATGTCATATCCTTTTTGTGATGTTTGCGTCTGTTACTGACTTGTACTCTTGCTTTATGATGAGATCATAAGGAAAAGGAAACGAGGGAGTAAAAGATGGCAACAATTAAAGAAAAAACGAAAAAGTTACGCCAAGATGTAGCGCCATTTGCTAAATCTGATATGCGTAAAAGTGTTTTTCAAATGATAAATACAATTGTACCGTTAATTGCGTTGTGGGTGGCTGGTTATTTGTTAGTGGATGTTTCACCTTGGTTAACAGCCGGTTTAAGTGTTATTTCAGCTGGATTTGTTGTACGAACTTTTATAATCTTTCACGATTGTACACACGGTTCATTTTTTAAAAGTAAAAAGGCAAACGACTGGGTTGGATTTTTTACAGGAGTGATAACATCATTCCCATATGAAAAATGGAAACGTGAACATACAATTCACCATGCAACAAGCTCGAACTTAGACAAGCGTGGTATCGGTGATATTGATATGATGACAGTGGAAGAATATATGCAAGCCTCAAAGGGTCAACGATTATGGTATCGTTTTTATCGTAATCCATTCGTTATGTTTGGGTTAGGACCTTTATATATGGTACTTGTCTTAAATCGTTTTAATCGTAAGGATGCAAAGAAAAAGGAACGTTTCAACACAATGTTAACGAATATTGTCATTGTTGGACTTTGTGCCGCTTTAATTTTCTTCATGGGCTGGCAAGCATTTTTATTAGTCCAAGGCGTTACATTATTTATTGCAGGTTCCCTAGGTATTTGGTTATTTTATATTCAGCATACGTATGAAGATTCTTACTTTGAACATGACACAGAGTGGGATTATGTAAAAGCCGCAGTTGAAGGTAGCTCATACTATAAATTACCAAAAATTTTACAGTGGGTTACAGGGAATATCGGTTTCCATCATGTCCATCATTTAGCTCCTCGTGTACCGAACTATAATCTTGAAAAGGCACACAATGAAACACCACCATTGCACATGGCGACAACAATTACTTTAGGTACAAGTTTAGAATCATTACGTTACAAGTTGTATGATGAAGAGCAAGGTAAATTTATTTCGTTTAAAGAAGTAAATGAAATTATAAAACGCAAAGCTAGAGGCAGTATTGCCGCTTAACTAATAACAGCCATCTCTGAAAGGGAGATGGCTGTTTTATGTAAATGGAAGGGGCTTGTCCAAAGCATGCACAGGCAAAAAATCAATTTTCTTGTTATAATAAGGGAAAAGTAGGAAAGAGCGTGAGATTATGTTGAGGAAATGGCATAGTATTATCCCGAATAGTCCAATGCTCAGTGTGTATTTATGGATTATTTTTTGTTTCCTACCGTTTTTCTTCATTTTTAGGAAATCATCTTATATAGAAATTTCTATAGGAATTACGTTTTTAATGCTCTATTTTATTTTCTATCGATTTTCCATGAATTCGAAAAGCGGTTTAGTTTATATGTGGATCAGCTTTGAAATGGTCATAAATATTGTCATGACCATTTTATATGGCTATGTATATCTATCCATTTTCACAGCATTTTTTATTGGAAACATAAGAAGACCCGTCGGCTTTTATATTATGTACGGTCTACATATAGGGTTTACAGTTATTTCTACAGGTGTTGGTTTCTTTGTTGAGCTTCAGTTATTTTTATCGCAGCTACCTTTTGTTGTGTTAACCATATTAGCTGTTGTGCTATTGCCATTAACGATTTATTCCAAAAATAAACGTGAAAACCTAGAGGGACAGTTAGAAACAGCCAATGAACGTATTGCTGAGTTAATTATTTTTGAGGAACGACAACGTATAGCTCGAGATTTACATGATACATTGGGACAAAAATTATCCATGATAGGTTTAAAAAGTGACCTAGCCTCTCGGTTGATTGAACGTGACCCACAGCAAGCTTTAATTGAGATTAAGGATATACGACAAACTGCTAGTATTGCCTTAAAAGAGGTTCGTGAATTAGTTTCAGGGATGCGCACCGCGAAATTTGAGGATGAGCTAATGCGAATCTCTCAAATATTAAAGGCGGCAGAAATGGAATTTGTCTTTGATGGCGATAAAAACGCATTGCAAGTTCCACCGCTTGTAGAAAATGTGTTATCAATGTGCTTAAAAGAGGCGGTCAATAATGTTGTAAAACATAGTGGGGCAACAAAATGCGAAATTGCTTTCCATCAAAACTTTAAAGAAGTTTACTTAGTAGTTCGAGATAACGGACAAGGGATTACGAAAAAACAAGCATGGAAAACTGGTAACGGATTGAAAGGAATGCGTGAACGCTTAGAGTTTATCAATGGGTCCGTTAAGATTGAAAGTGTTGAAGGTACTACATTAACGGTAACCATTCCAGTGGCTATTACGCATCAGAATGGCAAAGGAAATCTGAAGAACATATAGAAAAGAGGCTTGTGGACATGATACGAATTGTGATTGCTGAAGATCAGGGGATGCTATTAGGCGCTCTTCGCTCTTTACTTAGTATGGAGGAGGATATGGAGGTCGTTGGCTTAGCAAAAAATGGTGAGGAAGCATTGATGCTTGTGCAAGAGTATCAGCCTGATATTTGTATTATGGATATTGAAATGCCAGTTAAAACGGGACTAGACGCAGCAGAAGAAATGCATAGCTCTGGCTCTGATTGTAAAGTCATCATTTTAACTACATTTGCTAGACCAGGTTATTTCGAGCGCGCTAGAAAAGCAAGTGTAAGAGGCTACTTACTAAAGGATAGTCCTATAGAGGAATTAGTGAGTGCGATTCGCACAATAATGGACGGCAAACGAATTTATGCACCAGAACTCGTTGATTTTGTCTATGAAGATGATAGCGAAAATCCTTTAACAGATCGGGAAAGTCAGGTACTGACACTTGTGGCAGAAGGTAAGACTACGAAGGAAATTGCCGCAGAGCTATTTTTATCTGCTGGAACCGTTCGTAATTATATTTCAACGATTTTAGAAAAACTAAACGTTGGTAATCGTATTGAGGCCATTGCTCGCTTTAAAGAAAAAGGATGGAACAAATAAAAAGAGAACCTTACCGCATTAGCGGAAAGGTTCTTTTCTATTTTTACTTATTACGTTTTGTTAAACGTCCAAGAACGAATGCACCAGCTGCTACAGCAAGAACTGTATTCGTTTTTTTCGTAAACACTTGCTTTGTTACAAGGTTAAGGTTTTGAGGACGCTCAGCTAAACGGCGCATAAAATAGCCGTACCAATCTTCACCGAATGGAACGTATACACAGAAGTTATAGCCTTCTTTTGCAAGCTCTTTCTGCATGTCAGTACGGAAACCGTATAACATCTGGAATTCAAATTTATCAAGCGGAATATTATGATCAGCTACAAAGCGTTTAACATGTGCGATGATATTGTGATCATGTGTTGCGATTGACGTAAATTTGCCGTGTAGCAAATGATATTCAATCAACTCAATAAAGTTTAAATCGATATCTAATTTATCTTGATAAGCTACTTCGACAGGCTCTTTATAAGCACCTTTTACGATACGTAAACGGTAGTCCTTGAACTTTTCGATATCATCTTTTGCACGGTAAAAGTATGATTGGATTACTGTTCCAACATTATTAAATGTTTTAGATAACTCTTCTACCATATCAAATGATGTTTGAAGACGACCGTAGTCTTCCATGTCAAAATTAACAAATATATCATAAGAAGCGGCTTTTTCTACGATTTCATACAGGTTGTCATAACAAAAATCAACATCGATGTCTAAACCTAATTGAGATGGTTTTAATGAAATATGTGCAGCAACACCGTTCTCATGGATGGATTCGACCACAGCAAGGATTTTTTCTTTTGAGGCAGTTGCTTCTTCTTTACTTGAAACGAATTCACCTAGGTTGTCTACTGTACAAGAAATATTATGTGCATTTAGTTCTTTGATGCTTGCAATTGTTTCTTCGATATTTGTACCAGCTACTACACTTTGTGCTCCTAATTTTAGGCCATATTTCTTTGCAGTACTATTTAATAGTTGGTTTTCAGATAAATGGATGAAAAAATCGCGTAATAACATGGTCATTCTCCTAACTGCATTTTCTTCTTAGTATAACACAAATTATTTAAACTATATTAAATTCAGCTTAACAATTATTTCATATCGAGTATTTGCATTCGTTCATTAAATAGCACAGGATAGCTTAAAAAGCCAATCATGATGCTGGATAATGTTGCAGTTGTTAGAAGTGCAAAAATGATTAAAAGTTGAAATTGTACAGCTTGGATCGGGTCAGCACCGCCGATGATTTGCCCACTCATCATACCTGGTAGTTGCACCAAACCAATTGTTTTTTGGCTTTCGATAGTAGGAATCATACTCGCTTTTACGGCATTGATTAGTTGTCGATGTACGGCCTGCTTTGGTGTGCCACCTAGCGATAAAATTAATTCCATTTGATCTTTATGGCTAGTAATTTCAGCTGTAAAACGATTTAAGAATAAAATGGACAGCACCATCGAATTGCCAATTAACATACCACTAATGGGGATTATATACTGGGCGGTTGCTGGAACAATTTTGAAGCCTAATAAGACACCTTGTGTAACAATTTCTATCACAACAAGTGTAAGTGCTATTTTCGAGGTGATTCCTTTAATGCCTTCGCCTTTTTTTCGTGCATTTAACGTAGCAACTATAATCATTAGTGCTACCATGAGAAAAATATAGATATAGCTGCTTCCGTCAAAAACAAATTTTAAAATATAGCCAACAGTGAGCAATTGAATAATGGATCGTAAGGTCGCAATAAGCGTTTCTTTTTCAAGCCCTAACCTTAATGTTTTGGATAAAAGTAGAGGAATACATACAAAAATTAATGTTAGGGATAGAGCAGTAAATGTCATTTGTTTACCCCCTGTACAAATTCTGCTACACGTGGGTTCGTCGGTGCGCTGAGTAAAGCGCTTTTACCAGTTTCGATTAATTCGCCATCCATCATAACCCATGTATAGTGACCTATCGTTAATGCCTGATGCAAATTATGTGTAATCCAAATCATAGTGACATTGTATTTTTTGTTAATAGTGGCTATTAACTTTTCAATTTCTTGTACGGATTGACGATCCAGTGCAGATGTTATTTCGTCTAATAACAAAATAGAGGATTGATTGATAAGAGTTCGTGCAATGGATACCTTTTGGCGTTGTCCGCCTGATAATTCGTTTGTTGATTGCTGTAAGAAGCTTGCGTCTAATCCGACATCCTCTAAATATTGAACAGCCTCCTGCTGTGACAGCTCCTTTCCTTGTAGTATGCGAGGGAGTGCAAGATTCTCTAGCACAGTGCCAGCTATCATTGGAGCTGCTTGTAAAGCAATACCAACATGTCTTCTTAAAGCTGTGGGCTCATATGTAGAGATGGGGTGATTATCAATTAGTATGTGCCCTTTTGTTGGTGAAAGTAGGCCATTACATAATTTAAGTAAAGTTGTTTTACCTGCACCAGAAGGGCCAACTAGGGTAGTAATTTTACCTTTTGGAAAAGATCCAGTAATTGACTTTAATATCATTTTGTCATTTACTGAAAAATGAACTTGTTGAAAGTGAATGGCAGGCTCATACAGCGTATTCATTTACTGATACTCCTTTGTTATCGTCATTAAAATAACTGTAGCATGAAATGACTGGAGTTGCAGATTAATATAGAAGAAAGTAGGGGAGATGTGGGAATGGAAATATTGTATTTTGATACATTAATGTATGCACAGGGGGATATGTATATAGTGGCTTCAAATATAGGGCTTGTTTATATAGGGACACCGAATGCATCTTTCAATGAAGTTGAAGAATGGGCTAAAAAACCTTTTAAAGGGTATTGTTTTGAAGAAAATTCGGAAAAATTACAACCGTATAAAGATCAGCTAACAGCCTACTTTAATAAGGAGCTTACAGAGTTTGACCTACCGATCCATGTGAAAGGAACACCTTTTCAATTAGCAGTTTGGGACGCCTTAAAAGAATTACCCTATGGTTCAATAACATCATATGGAAATATCGCACAACGGAT
Source organism: Lysinibacillus cavernae (assembly GCF_009724685.1). GTDB lineage: Bacteria > Bacillota > Bacilli > Bacillales_A > Planococcaceae > Lysinibacillus > Lysinibacillus cavernae. The sequence goes on along the minus strand of NZ_WMEF01000014.1, from coordinate 19,366 downwards.
TGGTAATCCTAAAGCAGTTAGAGCTGTAGGTAGTGCGATTGGTGCGAACCCAATTTTAGCTATCATCCCATGCCATCGTGTTATTGGAAAAAACGGTCAATTAACAGGTTTTCGAAGTGGCCTAGATATGAAACAGTTTTTACTTGAGTTAGAGAAAGTTTAAATTTTTAAAAAGTAGGTTACTAAGAGGTCAAATTAAGGGTTTAACAGGAATGATCACTTTAAGCGTAGTTAAAAGTACTTTTGATAAAGATATAAATCGCTTCGAGCTTTCTCGATAAAGAGATGAACAATGTGCTCCTAAAATCAATCAGAGCAGTTCATTAAAAAAGGAAATCTGCCCCAGATCTATAGATAAGGGGCAGTTTTTTTACTAGCTATACGTGTTGTTCTTCCTGTGCATTGTTCTGTGTTTTACCGAAGTGTGTTAAACGGTGAGCGAAGGTTTCTCCTCGTATTGCAGAGCTTTTGAAAATATCTTGGAATTCGTAGGCAGGAGCTCCGTGTTCAATTACATCTAAACCAGCAATCTCCTCTTCAGCTGTTACGCGTAATGGTACAAATGCTTTGATGATGAATAAACCAGCTGCCACAGATACGCTAACCCAGGCAATTGTTGCGATGACACCAATTGCTTGAATACCTAGGAGACCAAAGCCTCCGCCATAAAATAAGCCTTGACCACCAATGTCAAATAAACCAACTGCCAATGTCCCCCAGATACCACAAATACCATGAACAGCAATCGCACCAACTGGATCATCAACTTTTAGCTTCCACTCTAGGAAACGTACACCTTCGACAAGTAATGGAGCAGCGATCATGCCAATGATAAGAGAGCCGGTAATGCTGACGTTTGCGGCACCAGCTGTAATCCCTACAAGCCCTGCTAATGCACCGTTTAATGTAAGGGAGCCATCGATATGTCCATATCGAAATTTTGTATAGAAGGCGGTAGCAGCCACACCAGCAGCTGCCGCAAAAAATGTATTGGCAATGACACTAGGAACGAGTTCAGGATCTGCGGCTAAAGTAGAGGCGCCATTGAAGCCGAACCAACCAAACCAAAGTAAAAATACACCTAGAGCTCCTAATGGAATACTGTGTCCTGTAATGACATTAACTCGACCATTTTCATATTTACCAAGTCGTGGTCCAACCATAACAGCCGCGACAAATGCTGCTACAGCACCTGTTAAGTGAACAACAGTAGAGCCCGCAAAGTCAACAAAACCTAGATCAGTTAACCAACCTTGGCCACTCCAAACCCAGTGACCTACAACAGGATAAACGACTAAAGACATGAGTATAATGACTCCGATATAAGCAAAAATATTAGTACGTTCTGCAACAGCCCCAGATAGAATAGTTGCTCCTGTTGCGGCAAACATCGTTTGGAAGATAAAGAATGAAAGATCATCAACCCCTTTTAATGCAAAGCCACTAGTACCGAAAATACCACCTACTGTGTCACCAAACATAATGGCGTAGCCACATAAAAAATAGACGATGCCTCCAAGTGAAATAGTAAGGAAATTCTTCATGATGATATTGACCGCATTTTTTGAACGGGTAAATCCTGCCTCAACCATGGCAAAACCTGCGTGCATAAAGAATACTAAAATAGTGCCGAGCATCACCCAAATTAAATTAACAGATAATAGTACTTCATCCATCTATATCGTCCCCCTTATTCTACTGCAATCGATCCGACTTCTTTTGTGCGGATGCGAATTGCTTGTTCTACTGGATAAATGAAAATCTTCCCGTCTCCAACCTTGCCAGTTGCTGCCTCACGCAACAATATTTCTACGATAGCATCGACCTTTCCGTCATCCACAATCATTTCTAATTTTAATTTGGGCAAAAATTCAATCTCATACGTATTGCCGCGAAATAGACCCGTTCTACCTAACTGACGACCACAGCCGGCAATTTCAGAAACGCTTAAACCTGCTATTCCTTCCTGTGCAAGTCCGTCCCGAACAGCTCCAAAAACCTCAGGACGAATGATTGCTTCTATTTTTTTCATTTGTACCAGCTCCTTGCGTAAATTTAATTTACATGTTAAAACGGTATGGAAAACTGTGCAATTGTTTTTTTGAAATGTGTGTTAGGTTTTATTACATGATATATTTCTGCTCACGAAATATATTGATTAAAAGGTTTTTAGAAAGGGAATGAAAGCGGTATTAAAAGTTGTGTCTAAAATGTGAACAGTTCAAAATTTTCTGACTATTTATGTTAGAAAACCTAACATGTAATAGAAGGAATGTAAAACGCAAGAATTTGGGTATATAGTGTATACTAGGACTAATTATCAAAGCGGAAGAAGGGGTTTCTTGTGAGATCAAACTATGCAGATGATAGCTTAGCGCTACACACAGACTTATATCAAATTAATATGGCAGAGTCCTACTGGGCGGATGGCATACATAATAAAAAAGCAGTTTTTGAATTATATTTTAGAAAATTACCTTTTGGTAATGGCTATGCCATATTTGCTGGGTTAGAGCGAATGCTTGATTATCTACGTGATTTTCATTTTAGTGAATCCGATATTACCTATTTACGTGAGGAAGTAGGCTACAAAGAGGACTTTATCGAGTATTTAAAAAATATTCGATTCACAGGGGATATGTATTCCATGGTAGAAGGGGAACTTGTTTTTGCGAATGAACCAATTGTCCGGATTGAAGCTCCGTTAGTAGAAGCACAGCTTATTGAAACGGCATTACTTAACATTGTTAATTACCAAACATTAATTGCTACAAAAGCTAGCCGTATTAAACAAATTATAAAAAATGAAGTGGCTATGGAATTTGGTACAAGACGTGCGCAGGAAATGGATGCTGCTATTTGGGGGACTCGTGCAGCGTTTATCGGAGGTTTTGCTTCCACTAGTAATGTGCGAGCAGGTAAGCTTTTTAATATTCCGGTATCTGGTACACATGCACATGCGTTAGTGCAAGCTTATAAAAATGATTATGATGCATTCCATTCCTATGCTAAACGTCATCGAGATTGTGTGTTCTTGGTGGATACTTATAATACATTGAAATCTGGTGTTCCAACTGCTATTAAAGTAGCCAAAGAACTAGGAGACAAAATTAATTTCATTGGCATACGTTTAGATAGTGGAGATATTGCCTTTTTATCAAAAGAAGCTCGTCGTATGTTAGATGCTGCTGGTTTCCCTGATGCCAAAATCATTGTTTCAAATGATTTAGATGAATATACAATATTAAATTTAAAATCCCAAGGTGCAAAAGTAGATGTTTGGGGAATTGGCACAAAGCTCATAACAGCTTATGATCAGCCTGCATTAGGTGCTGTTTATAAAATGGTTGCTATCGAAAATAGCGAAGGACAACTGGAAGATACGATAAAAATTTCAGCAAATGCTGAAAAGGTATCAACGCCTGGACTAAAAAATGTCTATCGTATTATCGATAAAAAGAATGGAAAAGCAGAGGGAGATTACATCACGATGCAAGATGAAAATCCTCAAGCTGAAGAACGTATTAAAATGTTCCATCCAATCCATACGTTCGTATCAAAGTTTGTCACAAATTTCGAAGCAAAAAATTTACATCAGCATGTGATTAAAAATGGTGAAATAAACTATCGAAATCCTACTTTAGAGGAAATGCGTGATTATGCTGCAGAAAACTTAGAATTATTGTGGGATGAATATAAACGAGCGATGAATCCTGAAGAATACCCAGTCGATCTAAGTCAAAAATGCTGGGATAATAAGATGCGGAATATTGAAGAAGTACACAGTATGGTTAAGCAAATGTAATAGGAGGAGTGACGGGTACAATGACTTTACAGCATCAAATTATTGAGGAATTACGCGTATTACCTAACATTAAAGTGCAGGATGAAATAAGTAAATCCATTGATTTTTTAAAGGAATATGCAAAACGCTATAGCTTTGTAAAAGGATTTGTTCTTGGTATTTCAGGCGGTCAAGATTCGACGTTAACAGGGAAACTTACACAGTTGGCAGTTGATGAGCTAAATGCAGAAGCCGGAGAAATGAAGTACTCATTTTTTGCTGTCCGTTTACCATATGGCGTGCAAGCAGATGAACAAGATTGTCAGGATGCGATTGATTATATAAAGCCGACGAAAACCTTTACAGTAAATATAAAAAATGCTGTTGATGCCAGTGTGATGGCCTTAGGAGATGCAGGTGTTGAACTGAATGACTTTGTGAAGGGGAACGAAAAAGCACGTGAGCGTATGAAGGTGCAATATTCGATTGCTGCAATGAATGGGGCAGTTGTTTTAGGAACAGATCATGCTGCTGAAGCCATCACTGGTTTTTATACAAAATTTGGCGATGGTGGAGCAGATTTAATGCCAATCTTTCGTTTAAACAAGCGACAAGGGAAACAATTACTAGCAGCACTCAAATGTCCTGAGCATCTTTATATGAAGGTGCCAACTGCTGATTTAGAGGAAAATCGCCCGTCATTGCCAGATGAAGTGGCACTTGGCGTGACGTATGATCAAATTGATGATTACCTAGAAGGGAAGGAAATTCCTGAAGAACCTCGTCGGATATTAGAGGGATATTATTTACGTTCTCAACATAAACGCCATATGCCAATTACGATATTTGATGATTTTTGGAAGTAAGATGAGTGAAAAGAGTTATAAAAAAGTGAAATTCACTTTTAAAATAGCTCTTTTCTCTCTTTTTTTATGCTATTTAGTTCTATGTTGTTAAGTAACAGCATATAATGTCGATAGTATTACCTATAGGGATAATAAAATGAAGAGGAGGGTAACTTTTTATGAGGACTTCTAGAGTAAGTGCAACGACAAGTAGTATTTTTCGGCAGGAAAATCAGTATTTACATGCTGGTGATCTTAGCCATAACTTTGGGCAAAATCCACAAAAGCAATTTAAAAATAGTTTGCAAAAAAATAAAGAGAAGAAGCACGGTACGATTACTGGGCCAAAACAACAGCAACAACTTAAAAATAGTGCACCTATTCATATGAATAGTACTAGTGATTTACAAATTCGTCATGATTTAAATGAAACAGCAATAAAGCTAAGTCGTTTAAGCAAACAAAAGAAGCGACTCAGTAGTTACCGTTCTTCCATATAAGTGCCGGACTCTCCACATCTATGGGTGTGGAGAGTTTTTATGTTGATGAGAGTGAACGAAAGAATTGCTCTCAATTCAAAATATTTGAAGTAAAGATGTTCATTGAATGTTCAAGAGAATTTTTCCAATACTTCACCGCGATTTTTAACTAATTTCACAACTAATCTGTAATGTAGAGTATGGCAACAGAAAACTAAATTTGGAGGAAATAGTTGTGAAAAAATTATGGTTACCTGCACTACTATTATTATTTGTACTTGCAGCATGTGGTAGCGAAAAAGCCCAAGATAAAGAGAAGGAAACGGAGCAAGAGGCTACGAAAAATGAAACAGAAACAATGAAAGATTCTGTACAAGTTGCTTCACTAGTAGATCCACGGTTACAAGAGCCAAAGGAAGACACAGTTTGTGAAATGTGTAATATGAAGGTTTACATGAAAGATCATGAGATGGGCGTATTTTCAGCGCAAGCAATAAAAGCAGATGGGTCCATTGCTTTTTATGACGATATTGGCTGTTTGTTAAATGCAGAGGTTGCTAATGAAGAAAAAAATGAAAAATTTGTCCGTGATTTTGTTACGAAGAATTGGGCAAAGGTTGAAGATGTAACTATTGTGAAAACAGAGCTGAAATCTCCGATGAACTGGGGCTATATTTATTTCGTGGACAAGGCTGAAGCGGATAAATATATCCAAGAAAATTCGAATGCTTATGTTGAAGATCTACAAAAAATTACAGATGACGCATTAGAGAGACGTAAGAAAATGATGCAAAAAAAGGCTGAGGAAGAAAATGGTGAATCTGGTTCCGTGCATTCGAATGAGATGAATCATGAACAAGAGGGACACAGTCATTAACACCATAGACTAGGGGGCATTCCTCTAGTCTTTTCATGCTGAATGAGGAGGTAAAGAGTGATGAAGCAACTAGGTTTTTTCCTTTTGTTTTTTCTATTTACAAGTCAAACGGCATATGCGGAATTTGATATTCAATTTGCAATTGATCAAGCAAAAACTGGAGATATTATTCATATTCCTGCTGGTCGTTACGAAGGAAATTTCATGGTGAAGAAACCAATTATACTGCGCGGAGAAGAAGGGGTTGAGCTGTATTCTCAAAATAATAATCCTGTATTAAAAATTGAACATGCTGCTAATGTCTCTGTAGAAAATATAATGATACGTGCAAAAAACAAAGGAATTGTTGCTCATGAAGCAGAGAATTTAGAACTGAGAGCGATTGAGGTAAAAGATGTTCAAGTGGGTATCCATATTCAACGTTCTAAGCATGTTCGAATTTTAGAAAATAGAGTTGTTGGTAATCAGTCACATTATGCTGAAAAAGGTAATGGGATTGCTGTGTTTAAAAGTGAGGACATTGCCATCGAACAAAATACTATTGAACAAGTGCAAGATGGTATATACGTAGAAGAAGTGAAGCAAATCAATGTTCAACGAAACAAGGTGAAAAATAGCCGTTACGGGACACACTTTATGTATTCAAGTGGTGTGGAGGTACTTTTTAATACGTATTTACATAATGTTACAGGTCTTATGGTCATGATGACTACCAACTTAGAAATAGCCAATAATACCGTCAGTAGCCATAACGATTTCAATAGCTATGGTCTTTTAATGTATGATACTCAGCAGGCAATGATAAGAAAAAATAGTTTTCAAAATAATCGGGTAGGTGTAGCGTTGCAAAAAAGTTCAGTCATTCAAATACAAGAAAATCGCTTTCAGATGAATCAGACTGCATTAGAAGGTACAAAGGTAGATGATGGCTCAATCGTAAACGATAACCAGTTTACAGGAAATATATTAACGGCAAGATCAGATCATCAAGGTTTTCGTCTCGTTCGCAATTTTTATGATGATTATACAGGGATAGATGTTGCGGGTGATGGTTTCGGGGATGTTCCATACGTGGCTGTGTCGAGCTTTGGACAGTGGATGGTGAGACAACCAGTTTATCAATTTTTTGTAGCATCACCAAGCGTCATGATCCTGACGTCACTAGATCAGCAAATTAATAAAACAGAACAAAACCTACTCGTAGATAATGAACCGAAATTGCTCAGTGATATGAAAGAGACAGCATTTTCGATAAATAGCATACAATTGCTCATTGGTTTAGTGGTGTCAATGTGTGGCTTATGGTTTTGGAAAAGGGGGATGCGAGTATGAATAGGTGGATAACTATTGTTATTTTATGCGGTGCCATTTTGGTAGGTTGCAGCGATAGAACATATAAACCACGTGAGATTATCAGTGAAACAGATGTTTGTAAAATTTGTAATATGAGTATTGTTCATAATGAATATGCAGGACAAATTGTTTTGAAAAATGGAGATTACGAGATTTTTGATGATATTGGGTGTCTGATGGAATATCTTGAACTAAATGGTGAGGATGAAGTTGGTGCAGCCTATATTAAAAATAAAGCAAACAATGAATGGATTGACATTTATAAAGCGACCTTTGTGTACAACAAAGATTATTGGACTCCGATGAACTATGGCGTTCTCGCATTTGCGACAAAAGACGAAGCGCAAAAATGGATGACTAATGAAGGAGATGGTCAATTACTAGCTTATCAGGATTTGCTAACGTTTAATTGGGGGATTCATGAGTGATGTTTGTGAAAATAGAACTGAAGCAAATTTTAAGAAGCCGTTGGATGCAACTAGTAGCCTTTCTTTTTACATTTGTTTTTGTAGCGATCATTGTCATTCAACAAATGGCTTTACCTGAGACCGAGGGCTTTACACGGCAAACAGCATCATTTTTAAATGTGTTATTGTTTCTATTGCCATTATTTATCGTGAGCATTGGAAGTATGAATATAGCTGGTGATATAGAATCTGGCTGGTATTCGTTATTAAAAACCTATCCGATGAAACGTCGGCAATATATTATAGGTAAATATGTAGCTACATCACTTGCTTTTTTATTAGTGGTGTTAGTGGCATTTGGTGTTGTATTAGCATTAGGTGGTTTTTTAGGCGGCGTACGATTACCGATTGTTTTAGTTATCCTTACGTTATTATGTATCTTTATTTTTGTATCAGTAGGTATTGTACTGGGGGCATTTGCCCAAACAAAGTTGTTTGCATTAGCATTATCGCTTGTTGTATGGTCCTTTTTTTTATTGCTCATTTCTTATGCTTTAATGGCGCTAGGTGCGTTTGTAGCTGGTCATGTTTTACAAAAGCTTATCATTGTAACGATACATATAAATCCTGTGGAATGGCTGCGCTTTGGTTATTTTATATTCAGCAATCAAGCTAGTGTGCTTGGGCCAGCGTTTTATGGAGTAACGAAGTTTTATATGTCGCCATTGGGCCACGTGATATACGGGATCGTAACGACACTTTGGATCGTTCTACCGCTTATGCTTGCTACGAAGTTATTAAAGGAGGACCGGCAACGATGATTCTTTTAGAAGCGAAAAATGTAGCCAATGTCTATGAGAATGATAGGGGTTTAAAAGAAGCTACATTTACACTGCATTCAGGTCGAATTCTAGCGTTGGTTGGAGGTAATGGAGCTGGAAAGAGTACGTTGATTCGTTTATTAACGGGTCAAGAAAAGCAAAAATCCGGTGATATAATCTGGCATAAACCACAAGCAATTCGTTATATGCCTGACGATGTACATTTCCCCACTATGCTAACTGCCGCTGAGATTATCGAGTTGTTGGCATCTTTAAAACAAGTAGATAAATATGAACAAGAGCAAGTATTGAAGCGTGTTTCTTTGTGGGATGTTCGCAAGCAACAAGCTAAACAGTTTTCTAAGGGAATGCTACAACGATTAAACCTTGCGCAAAGCTTACTCGGCAGCGGTTCTTTGCTGATCTTAGATGAACCAACAAATGGCCTTGATCCATTTTGGATAGCGCAGCTGAAAAATATGATGTTGGAGGAAAAGGAGAAAGGAAATACGGTCATATTCTCTACACACTTACTATCTTTTGCTGAAGAAATAGCGGAGGATGTATTAGTTCTGCATGAAGGGAAAATTATTATTTCTGGGGCGATAGCTGATATTTTTTTACAAGAAAATTCTACATCTTTAGAAGAAATATGGTTAAAAAGATTAAAATTGTAACATTCTATTTCATAATGGCGTTATATAATAAAGTTTAGGCTTGTTTGATAACATTCAAACAAGCCTTCTTTATTAATGTTAGTAGCAGGAAGAAGTTTCTGATAATTGTTTTACAAGACAGATTTCGATATGCTTATGTTAGTAGTTATCATGCAATTCACACAATTGTCTGATGGAATGGGAGGTTTTTCGACATATGAATTCTCAAATACAGGATATTTTAGAAAATATAGAAAAAGTAATGATTGGTAAAAGAGAGGTTGCTGAGCTGAGCCTTGTCGCATTATTAGCCAGAGGACATGTATTGTTAGAGGATGTACCTGGAGTTGGAAAGACGATGATGGTACGCGCACTTGCAAAATCTTTTGACGCTCAGTTTAAGCGTATTCAATTTACACCAGATTTATTGCCATCGGATGTAGTTGGGATCTCCATTTACAATCCGAAGACAATGGAGTTTGAATTTCGCCCAGGGCCGATCATGGGGGATGTTGTACTAGCAGATGAAATAAACCGTACTTCACCAAAAACGCAATCAGCCTTGTTGGAAGGTATGGAGGAGGCTTCAGTTACAATTGACGGTAATACAATGATGATTAACCAGCCGTTTTTTGTTATGGCCACACAAAACCCAATTGAACACGAAGGTACCTATCCGTTACCGGAAGCGCAATTGGATCGCTTTTTATTGAAAATAAAAATGGGTTACCCTTCAAGAGGGCAAGAAGTAGAGATATTGCGTAGAGCTGAAAATGGTAAGCCGATTGAAAAAATCGAAGCGGTATTAACTGTAGCACAATTAATTGAATTACAGGAGCTTGTTCAAGGTGTATATGTTGAAGACTCGGTCAAAAATTATATGGTGGAGCTAGCTACCCAAACGAGGGAAAATAGCTATGTTCATTTAGGAGTGAGCCCACGGGCAACGATAGCTCTAATGAAAGCTTCTCAAGCTTACGCATTTATGAAAGGTCGTAGCTTTGTTACACCGGATGATGTTCAGTACCTAATGCCGTTTGTCTTTAGTCATCGCTTAGTGTTAAAACCAGATGCACGCTATGATAACGTAACAGCAGCCGAAATTATCCAGCGTATTATTGCCAAAACACCAGTTCCGACAAAGAGGTTTGCAGAACAATGACGCAATGGAAAGCTTTTTTAGAGAAAAGTAAACATTTCCTATTAGTTACTTTCTTGATGGTTGTAACATTTTGTTATGCTATGTTTCAAGGCGGATTTGTCAGCTGGTTTGTGTTTTTTGCGGTTAGTCCTTTTTTAGTGTACGCACTAATGTTCTTAATTGTTAGAGAAAATATTTTATTAGTAGAACGAAAAATTGAACCAATGCATATAGAACGAGGGCAATCAGCGAAGGTTTTTATTACGATAGAACGAAAAACACGTTTTCCGTTCGCATATATCATGATGGAGGAACTTGTAGATAGTGAGGAATTAGTCACAGCTAAAATACAAAATTCGAATGCTGTTAAATTCGTTGGCTTTAGAAAAAAATTTAGCTGGCATTATGACTTGGAAAATATGCCTCGTGGGGAACATCGCTACTTAGGGGTTACTTTAGTTTTCTATGATTTTTTTGGCTGGGCAAAAAAGATTGTCGTAGCAGAAAAGGAACAAACTATTTTAGTTTACCCGAGGATAAGGGAGATGAAATACACTGCTCTTCAAACAAAATATGATGTTGGTCCAATGATGTCACCATATTCCATTGTAAAGGATACATCCATGGCTGTTGGCTTAAGAGAATATGTTCCAGGGGATCGTTTTTCATGGATTCATTGGAAATCATTTGCGAGAACGCAGACCTTACAATCTAAGGAATTCGAGGATCGACAATCTTCTGAGTTAATGTTAGTACTCGATGCAAAAAAATCCTCCATGTTTGAAGAAAAGGTGGAGTTAGTGGCATCTATGCTACAGATGATCGTTCAAGAACGAGGAGATATATCTTTTATTTCCGCTGGGGAAGTGACGAAAGTATTCCCAGTTATACAGGGTGAGAAGCAGTTAGATCAGGTAATGTATCATTTAGCGGCTATAAAACCCACAGAGAATGTCAAATTCCGATTTTATGACCAACAAGCCTTTAAGCAAGTTGCAACATTGCTTTATGTGACAAGTGATGTATCAAATGAAGTATTACATACTCTTGCGAATATAGTGAAGAGCTGTATTTGTTTTGTAGTGGCAAAACAGCCACCTATGCATTCTGAGTTTATGATGCGTTATAAACATATTCAAATTGTTTATGTAGACCCAACAGATTTTTATGATTTATTCACGGAGGTGATGAAGCCGTGAAACAATCGTTAATGGAATTTTTGGAATTAACCATTGCTTATGTGATTGTATTCTTTATTTTGCGGGAATGGCTTATTCCTATTATGCAACTAACAAATACTGGTGGAATGAATCTCTTCTTAGTCTTTATAGGCCTGTCTCTAGCACTAAGTTTATTCCGAGTACATCCTGTATTATCGGGATTAGTGAAGTTTGGCTATATTACTTGGTTTGTCGTCTTCGTTTATAGCAAGAGTCCTGTGTTATCCGGAGAGACTTTCCCGTTCTTATTGTCTGAATGGAAAGGGAATATGACCACTTTACTATCAGGGGATTTTGGGCAAGTATCAGATGCTTTTAGAACAGTGCTGTTTCTTGTGTTGATCTGGATGCTCGTTTATTTAATCCACCATTGGGTTTCAGTGCGGAAAAATATATTCTACTTTTTTGTCATGACGGTATTCTTCATTGCCACATTAGATACGTTTAGCGACTACGATGGTAAAGCGGCTATTGTAAAAGTAATTGTTCTAGGATTAATCATGACAGGTGTACTCTTTGTCAAACGTCTATGGCTTCAAGTTGAAACGACTAGTACTGTAATGGAGAAATGGAAAATTGTTATTCCGATGCTTGTGTCGGTATTCCTTGTCAGCTCTGTAGCATTCTTTTTACCAAAAACGGGACCAACATGGGCAGATCCCGTACCGTTTATCCAAGGAGTTACTGGGCAAGATGGAAGTGGAACTGGTAAAAAATCAGTTGGTTATAGCCAAGATGATAGTCAACTAGGTGGACCGTTTCAAGGAGATAATACATTAATTTTCACTGCCTCATCTCGTGATCGTCATTATTGGCGCATTGAAACAAAAGATACGTATACGTCGAAAGGCTGGATTGTTTCAGATGGGAACTTTGGGAAAAACGTCTATGAGACAGATACACCAATTCTGACCTCTTTACAAGTGGGATCACCTGAAAATGAACGACAGATTCAATTAGATATTGCTGTTCCAATGCCGTTTTTAATTCAAACGTATGGTTTGTTATCGGTTTCGGCTCAAGATGCCACTTTATTTATTCAAGATGAGCAGACTGAAAAGATGACAATAGAGCAGCAGGTGGGTGAATCAAAATCATTATCAAATTATTCGTTGTCTTATAGTGAACCAGTCTATAGTATGGATCAACTCCAATTGTCATATCCTACTACGCTTGAAACATTGGACTCATCGTTTGACCGTTTTTTACAGTTACCAAACCAACTTCCACAACGTGTAAGGGACTTGGCGTATGAAATAACGCAAGATAAAGGTACTGTATACGATCAAATTAAGGCTGTGGAAGATTATTTTAGGACTAACGGCTTTAGATACGATAAAACAGAAGTGGCAATTCCTGCTGAAGATCAAGATTATGTTGATCAATTTTTGTTTGATACAAAAATAGGGTATTGTGATAATTTCTCAACTTCAATGATTGTTCTTTTACGTTCAGTAGGAATTCCTGCTCGATGGGTTAAAGGTTTTGCGCCAGGAACTGCAGGACCAATGTCAGACGGACTACGTGAATATGTAATTACGAATGACAATGCACACTCTTGGGTGGAAGCGTATATACCTGGAACGGGCTGGATGGAGTTTGAACCTACCGTTGGCTTTACAGGCAATGTTAACATTGATTATGATATCCAATTAGATACGTCTGAACAGGATGAAGTGTTACAGCCAGAGAAAAAACCAGAGCAACCAAAACCACAAGAACAGGTATCAAAGAAGGAAGAGTCTAACTCAACATTTAGCTTTGATGCGGTGTGGACATGGGTGAAGAAATTCACTTATGTTTGGATTATCACCATTATTTTGCTGGTTATTGGTGGAATTTCTTTATTCTTACAGCGTAAAACATGGATTCCGAAGATGCATGTGCGAGTATATCGCAAAAAAGTAGCGGATTGGTCTAACTTCGATTCTTCTTACCATGTTTTATTGAAGCAGTTATCTCGTATTGGACTGCGCAGAAGAGATGGGGAAACGTTACATACGTTTGCAGAGCGAGTAGATGCATCTCTAGAGACAGATGAAATGCAAAAGCTGACGGCAGTTTATGAGCAGCATGTTTATGGGAAGGATAAACATGAAGTTGATTTTATAAAGCTGAAAGAAAGTTGGGAATATTTAATCAATCGCACTATCAGTTGATTTTAACCTAGACAAAGAGTAAAATGAAAAAAATTAAATGCAAGGATTGCTTTCATATAAGTTCGATAATAGGGTTCGGATGTTTCTACGAAATCACCTTAAATGGTTTCTCTATGAAGGCGGATGTTTTCGTTAGGTGAAAAGTATAGTAAATCACTTTACTTTGCTACGCATTCGCCTTTATAAATAATCAAGAGCTTATGAACGCGTAGAGAGTTTTTTTACTTTCTTCGCGTTTTTCTATGAACAAATGAAAATATCCTTTAAAAAATAATAGAAGAGGTGGAAATTTTGACAGCTAGCCCTTTAATAAAAGAGCAAGAAAAAATCGTTGTACTTGACTTTGGTAGCCAATTTAACCAATTAATTACACGTCGTATCCGTGAATTTGGTGTTTTCAGTGAATTACATCCACATACAGTGACTGCAGAAGAAATTAAAGATATGAACGTAGCGGGAATTATTTTTTCAGGCGGCCCAAACTCTGTTTATGATGAAAATGCTTTCCATGTGGATCCAGCCATTTTTGATTTAGGCTTACCAATCTTAGGTATTTGCTATGGTATGCAATTAATGGCCCATACAAATGGCGGTAAAGTTGAAGGGGCAGAAACGCGTGAATATGGTAAAGCTGAAATCAAAGTAACTGCTTCAAATAAGTTATTTGGTGAGTTACCAACTGAGCAAATCGTTTGGATGAGCCACGGTGACCATGTAACAGAAGTTCCAGCTGGATTTGAAGTAATCGCAACAAGTGCATCTTGTCCGATTGCTGCAATGGCTAACGTAGAACGCAAACTGTATGCTGTACAATTCCATCCAGAAGTACGTCACTCTGTTTACGGTAATGACTTATTACGTCAATTCGTATTTGATATCTGTGAAGCGAAAGGCGATTGGTCAATGGCGAACTTCATTGAACTTGAAATCGCTAAGATTCGTGAAATAGTAGGCGATAAAAAAGTTTTATGTGCACTTTCTGGTGGTGTTGACTCATCAGTTGTGGCTGTTTTAATCCACAAAGCAATCGGTGATCAATTAACTTGTATGTTCGTAGACCACAACTTAAACCGTAAAGGTGAAGTTGAACAAGTAATGAAAACATTCACAGAAGACTTCGACATGAATCTTATTAAAATTGATGCACGCAAACGTTTTATGGACAAGCTTGCAGGTGTATCTGATCCAGAGAAAAAACGAAAAATTATCGGTAATGAATTCATTTATGTATTTGATGAAGAAGCATCAAAACTTGAAGGTATGGATTTCTTAGCACAAGGAACTCTTTACACTGATATCATTGAATCGGGTACTTCAACTGCACAAACAATCAAATCACACCATAACGTTGGTGGTCTCCCAGAAGATATGCAATTCCAATTAATCGAGCCACTGAAAACATTATTTAAAGATGAAGTACGTGCGCTAGGATTAGAACTTGGTCTTGATGAAAAAATCGTTTGGCGTCAACCATTCCCAGGTCCTGGGTTAGGAATCCGTGTACTTGGTGAAATAACAGAAGAAAAATTAGAAATCGTTCGCGAATCAGACTTCATCCTACGTGAAGAAATCGCAAATGCTGGTCTTGATCGTGACATCTGGCAATACTTCACGGTATTACCTGATATCCGTTCAGTTGGCGTAATGGGCGATGCACGTACGTATGACTATGCTATCGGTATCCGTGCCGTAACATCAATCGACGGTATGACTTCTGACTGGGCACGTATCCCATGGGATGTCCTAGAGAAAATCTCTGTCCGTTTAGTAAACGAAGTAAAACACGTGAACCGCGTAGTGTATGACATTACATCTAAGCCACCAGCAACAATTGAGTGGGAATAGGACTGTTCAGTAATTCAAACGGGTTGTAGTCATAACAATGTCTAGTGTAGTTTGTTAAGAACTACATCGTGATTAACGTGCAACTATTTATATTTCAAAAATTAAACCCTCTTTTAGTTATTTATAACAAGTAACTAGAAGGGGTTTTTTTTGTCAAAATTCAAGGTTGCGAAGATAAGTATAATGAATACCATTTGGCGATTGCTAAGTTTTTTATGTTTTTACTGATAGATGAAGGTTAGGCAGTACACTAATAAAGTTTACTTCAGTAAAATAAGGTATATTATATTTGTTGAATAGATTCTCATTAAAGACAAGAAAAGTAGGTGAACAAAGTGGGGAAATATCAATTGGATACCAAAGGTAAGGTAGCTGTGGCAAAGTATCATGAAAAACATAAGCCTGTCAAATTTGATAAAAAGCAACAACTTGAAAAAATACGTGCGGAGTATTTGAAAAAGAAGCAAGACCAAACAGATAAATAAGAATGAAAACATAGGAAGAATAAAATCTCCCTATGTTTTTCTTATTTGAAGTTCTTTTTTTCATTTGATGCTAGCGGTTATTATTCTCCTAAATTTTATATTCGGTGCCAAAAAACTCTTCATACAGGGGCACCTGCTACAATTTGAGACAAGAATTACATTGATTGAACTGATTTTTCGTTTTGATAAAAATCGTATATCCCTTATATATCAATGGTGTTAACCGCGTACTGTATGACATTACTTCTAAACCACCAGTGATGATTGCGTGGGAATAGTAGCAACTGGCCTAAAAGCCTTAAGAGATTTTTAGGGTTTTTTGATTTGATCACTTCTAGGCTATACATAGATTGTGTGATTCGAATTATATCAAGGTTAAAGCAACAATTGCTGGTAAAGTGTTGTATGTAGTAAACTAAATGAATGCAAAAGGATTGTACTATTTAGATTAGGGGGATTTAAATGGAGAAAAATATGCCAATGATTCACACACTTGCTGTTGGAATGCCGAAAGAGTTGCTTGATAGCAAAGGGCGTTCAATGATTACAGGGATTGAAAAGCAACAAATACAAGAAGTTTATTTGTCATCTCATGGCTTTGAGGGAGATGATGTGGCAGATAAAAAACATCATGGTGGTCCTGACCGTGCAGTTTGTTTATACCCTGCGGAACATTACCAACAATGGGAACAGGAACTTGGTAAAGCGTTGCCTACTGCTGCATTTGGCGAAAACTTAACAGTAACGAATATGTTAGAAACGGATATTTGTATCGGTGATATTTATAAAATAGGTGATGCTATCATCCAAATTACACAAGGACGTATTCCATGTAGTACGATTGATCGGTATACAGAGGCAAACACATTACTTAAACGTTTAATTGAAACAGGTTATACAGGCTACCTCGCACGCGTACTGGAAGAAGGGGTAATTTGTGCAGATTCAACAATTGAAGTTGTTGAAAAGCATCCTGCGCGTATTTCAGTTTTATATGGCAATGAAGAGTACTTTAAAAACAAAGATGCGATTGCTATGAAACGAATACAAGCAGTGGATGCGTTAGCAGAAGATTGGAAAGAAAAATTAGAAAAAAGAATTCAACTCTTGGAAAGTAAAGTGATGAATTAAGACATAGAGCAATCAGAGAATCTTCTAGAATTCGAATGAATTCTGGGGGATTTTTTAGTTATTGCTGGGTTATGTAATGTTCAGTACTTAGTCAATTTAGCAAGGATTTATTAGAACATGAACATTAAATAAGAATTTTACACGAACTTTCGTATTTTATTTTATGAAAATGTTCGGAAATGGGGTTGAAATCTAAAATGTGAAATGATATATTACGAATGTAAATTAAATAAGTCGTCGTATAATGTCGGGAATAAGGCCCGTGAGTTTCTACCAAGTTACCGTAAATAACTTGACTACGATTTGGGTTTATATAAAGATGTATAAACACTAATTTATTTCACACACTAATAGTGATGAAATATATCGTAGACATGCGACTAGTAGAGTAGTCAGCGTGTCTTTTTTGTTTTCGATATTGAAGGCGACCACACGGAGGATTTTTTTATAATGAAAAAATATTTCATGTTTGATGAATTAGGAACTAATTATCGCCGCGAAATTATAGGCGGTATTACAACCTTCCTTGCAATGGCATATATTCTAGCTGTTAACCCAGGTATTCTAGAAAATGCGGGGATGGATAAAGGTGCTGTTTTCGTAGCAACAGCATTAGCTGCAGCAGTTGGTTCTTTGATTATGGGTATATTCGCTAAATTCCCAATTTCACTGGCCCCTGGTATGGGATTAAATGCATTCTTCGCCTTTACTGTAGTAGGTGCTTATGGTATTCCTTGGCAAACTGGTTTAACTGGTGTATTCTTCTCAGGGATTATCTTTATCATTTTATCTTTAACAGGTATTCGTGAAACAGTTATTAACGCCATTCCAGTGCAACTTAAATATGCTGTTTCAGCAGGTATTGGATTGTTTATTACTTTCGTAGGTTTACAAGGTGCAGGAATTATTGTAGATAGTCCAGCTACATTAGTAACTTTAGGAACTTTTACTGGAGCTACATTACTAGCGGTATTCGGAATTATTCTTTCTGTTATTCTAATTATTAAATTACGCAGTGTTGGTATTTTCTTAGGGATGGTTATTACTGCGATTATTGGTATGGTGACAGGTATTATTGAACCTCCAACGGCAGTTGTTTCTGCTATTCCAAGTGTGGATTCTACATTCATGGTCGCACTACAACCACTTGGAGATATTGAATCACTATTTAACGTGAAGTTTTTAGTAGTTGTATTAACGTTCTTGTTTGTTGATTTCTTTGATACAGCAGGTACTTTAATGGCCGTGGCAACACAGGCAGGTTTAGTAAAAGATAATAAATTACCACGTGCAGGTCGTGCTTTGATGGCTGATGCACTTGCAACAACAATCGGTTCTTTATTTGGTACATCAACGACGACTGCATACGTAGAGTCAACTTCTGGTGTAGCTGCGGGTGCTCGATCTGGTTTCTCAGCTGTAGTAACAGCAGTTTTATTCTTAGTAGCGTTATTCTTCTCTCCATTATTGGCGGTAGTAACGCCAGCAGTTACTGCACCAGCATTAGTAATTGTAGGTGTACTGATGGTATCATCATTACGTTTAATTGATTGGGATAAATTTGAAATAGCAGTACCAGCATTCTTTACAGTACTAATGATGCCTCTGGGCTATTCAATTGCTACTGGTATTGCAATTGGTTTCGTATTCTATCCAATTACAATGTTATTAGCAGGTCGTAAAAAAGAAGTTCATCCTATGATGTACGGTTTATTCTTTGTCTTTCTTGCATACTTCATCTGGGTAAGATAGTTAAACATACTTAAAAAGCATCTCAATTGTTAGGTAAGGTACTAACAATTGAGATGCTTTTTCTGCTTTGACAACAAAAATAACACATAGCTATTTTGGAATTTTAAGTAATAAAAATAGAGCCTGCCTAAAAATTTAAATCATTAATTTTCTACATTATATAGAAGAAACTTGATTTTAAATAATGAGAATAGTTTTACTTTAATGAAACTCTTGCAAACTAGATTTTATGATGATATATTTAAACACGTTGTTACGAAACAAACGAACAACTTATAAAATATTAACATAAACAGTTGACACGAAGTTAACATTATGTTAAATTATAAAAAGTTACTTGTTGTAACTATTAAATAATGAACCTTGAAAACTGAACAAGCAAAACGTAATCAATAAAGTTTTTAGTAACTA
>NZ_WMEF01000013.1 GCF_009724685.1 Lysinibacillus cavernae | reverse complement strand
CCAGACTACCTACAACTTCATATGCAAGCTAAAACAACTTCAGAAATGCTTTAATATTTTTTTAAAATGCCGTCCATTCCAAACAATGGGCGGCATTTTTTTATGGGCTAAACAGAAACCACTATTATAATAGAAGAAACTCATGTGAATTTTGATTCATTCCCCTTCTTAGCTTCTACTCTAACTTTGACTATATAAGACAAAAGCATACTTATTTCCTATAATTAGCTGGTATATTTTATGATATTTCTAACATTTGACCCTTAACTTGACTGTACAACTTTGTTAAAATGATATCAGTTTAGGAGGGTAAAACTATGAAAAAACTATCAATTTTAATGTTGCTCATGATGCTTGTTAGTCTAGTCATTTGGCAACCCCAATCGGCCTATGCTGATGAGCTATCAGGACATATGCACGAAAGTGGTCTACGCTATTTAATTTCTAAGGAAGCCTTGCTTACAGATGCAAATGGTAGCTATCGTCCGAATGATACAGTTACACGCGGTGAATTTGCCACATACATAGCAAAAGCTTTAAACTTGGAGACGAAGAACGACATTACGTTTACAGATGTCACAGACTCATACGTATTTGCAAAGGAAATTAAGCTTGCAGCTACTGCTGGGATTATCACAGGTTATACAGACGGTACATTTAAGCCAGATGCGCGCATTTCAAGAGAGCATATGGCCGTTATGCTAATTAGAGCCGTTGATTATTTAAAAATACCAAAAGGTACTTCTTCTATTACATTCAAAGACAATGCGACTATTTTTAAAGATTTCCGTCAGGATGTTGCAATCGGTGCGCAATTAGGACTTATTAAAGGAAGCTCTAATGGCATGTTTTTACCTAGAGACAATGCAACAATCGGTGAAGCATCTACATTTATACTTCGTTTAATTCTTCTGGCTGATACTGTTGAAAACAATACTGGTAATAATGAGAACAACGGGAATCCCGATAATAATGGTAATGCCAATAACAATAATAACTCTGGCAACAACAATAATAATGGGAATACCACTACCTATATCGTCCAAGAAATAGCAAATGGTAACCTAGTAGACAAGCAATCCTTTACGAGCTTTGAGGCAGCTGAAAAAGCGATGACGAATAGTTCGTTAGTGATTACGCAAAATAATAAAATTATCAAAATGACTTCGGGTTATGTAGTAACGAATAATTATGTTGCGCTGAATTCTGAAACGATTAAGGATCAAATTGCGGTTGCTGGTAATACAGAAATGGAATACCTAGGCAGTGATGCCACACAAGTAAAAGTACGCTTAGCTGGTCATGTGGGCTATTTAAAGCAGGCTGACGTTAGCTTAATTCCTTCTGCTTTAGTGAAGGGACGTTCCTACTACACAAATGAGAGTGGCGAAATTAAGCATACTTTATATGATTATAAATCAAATAAGTATTCATCCAGTTACGTGTACGGCAAGGCACCTAGCTTTATGAAGCAAGGTGAAAAATACTTTAGCTGGGATGGCATTAATTTCACAAATGCTAACGGTTCTTCAAAAGGCGAAGGCTATAATTACTATCAATTCTTACCTGCCCGTGCGACAACTCAATATACAGCTGAAGAGTTAGATCAATATATTTTGCAAAAATTAGCGGAAGTTGAAAGCTCAGGAGCTTCCATTTATAAAAATGCTACAACAAAAAGTAAGTTAATTGGCTTGGGCTCCGTGTTAAAAGAGGTGGAAACTAACTCTCATATCAATGCTATGCTTATTTTATCTCTAGCTCAGCATGAGAGTGCCTATGGTATGAGTGATCACGCTCAAAACCTAAACAATCTATTTGGTTTATATGTCTATGACACGAATCCACTAAACAAAATGTTTGATAGTGTCGGAGCAAACATAAATGAACTTGTTGAAAAGTTCCTACAGCCAAATTATATTACGCCAGGCGGTCGTTATACGAATGGTGCAGTTGTAGGCTCTAAGGCTATTGGTTTCAACGTAAAATATGCCTCTGATCCATTCTGGGGCGCAAAAGTTGCTGGACACTACTATCGTGCGGAAAAATCTTTAGGCTTTAAAGATGCCAATAATCCTTATAAAATTGCACTGACAACAACAGCTGGTCTGAATGTCCGTGCAGATGCATCGACAAATCAGAGCCCACTTTTCACATTTAACAAAAGTAACATGCCCGTAATTATCACAGATACAGGTTCAAATGGTTGGTATCAAGTTGTTTCTGATAAACTACATACAGAACCAGTCTATATTAGTAAAGATTATATTAAATTCATCAATACAGTGAAATAAAAGCAATTTGGCTGCTTCTTATATGACGAGGCAGCCATTTTAATCGTTTGGTTTGTGCTTCTAAAATAAGGGTATGTATAACTAAGACAAAAGAAAAACGATTCCAATAGCTTTTGGAATCGTTTCTTCAACTCTTATTGTTTTTTATAGTATTGCAAAATGCCATTATAAATAGATTCTGCAAATAATTTAACATATTCATCATTTGTCATTTTACTGTTATCCTCAGTATTCGTTAAGAAACCAAGTTCCACTAAAATAGACGGGATGACCATGTTACGAATTACGTAGTATTGTTCTTGTTTAACGCCACGATTTTTCATATTTAAATTGTTAACAATTTGGTTATTAACAAAAGTGGCTAAATCAACGTCCTCCTGATACATATCTCCTGTAGATATAGCATAATATGTTTCAGTACCCTGTGCTGACGTATTGGCAGCAGAGTTGACATGGACACTAACGAAAATCTCACCATAGTTTGCTTGTGTAAAATCTACGCGATCTTGTAATGATGGATACGTATCACCAGTACGTGTCATATAAACTTTTGCACCAGCATTCTCTAGTAATTGTTTCACTTGAGTGCTAACTTTTAATGTAATGTTCTTTTCAGATGCAGAACCTTTTACTGTACCTGGATCTTTACCACCATGACCTGGGTCTAAAATGATAATACGATTTTGTAAAGGTTTAGCAGATTGATTTAATAGTTTTAAATAAGATTTATGCACATAACCTGTTTGACCATTATGTGTGATTTCTGCCCAGTAACCATTGATGCTATTAACTTGGACATACTCTCCCTTATTCAACTTAAATAACACGGCTGAAGTTGAATTATTTTGACTACGGACATTTAGGTTAGCAACCGTTACTCTTCCTAATACTTCTCCTGAAGCTGGTGGTGGAGGCTGTATTGGATCTGGATCAGGTTTTTCTTCTCCAGTAGTATCCGTTGTACTGTTTGCTACAACATAACCTGGTAAACCATTAACTTGTGTTAAATAGTAGCCACCAACTGTTTTGTAAACTGGTAATTTTTCATTGGCTTTAATTGATACAATTACTTTTGCTGAAGAAGTTGGCTTCACATATAAGTTAACATTATTTTTTGTCGTTACTTCTTTTTCGACTGCTCCTAACTCATTGCCGTCAGTATCTAAAAATTCAGCGTATTGCTTGAAAATATAAGCATATGCCCCTTTATACGTAACCTTTAACCAATTGCCTTCAACTGCATATACTGATAATTTACCGCCTGTATTAACCTTACCTACAATGTTAGCGTTTGAGTTAGAATCCTTTGACTTACGGATGTTTAAGCCATCTGTTGTAACTTTTACTAAGCCAATGACTTGTGATACATCTGGTACTTGTACACCTTTTACAGGTAGTTCTAAACGGTATTTTTCACTTTTTGCACGTGCAACGAATAATGAAAATTGTGAACGTGTTACTGTGCTATTTGGTAAATACGTATTGCCTGTTCCGTTCGTAATACCATTGTAATAGATTGTATTGATGTATTTCACATATTCATGTGTAATCCCTACATCAGTAAATGGTGAGTCAATTCCCTCATACTCACTCGTATCTAACTTAAATGCCTTTGTTAAGACATAACTCATTTCACCACGAGTTAGAGCCTTGTTCGGTAGGAACTCACCCTTAATATTTTTGTCGAAAAACCCTAATTGTACAGCACGCTCTATGTAACCTGACATTTCAGTGCCTACTGTAACATCTGAAAAGCTAGATTTATTCACAACTAATGGTTTGTTACCAGAGGCAACAACAACCATTTTAGCTGCTTGTCCTCTTGTTACATTGTTATTTGGGCCAAAGACTCTTTTACCATTGACAAAATAGCCCTGAATAACCCCTAAACTTACTAAATAATTGATTTCTTCATAGGCTGGGTGATTTTTAGTGACATCTTCAAATGTTATATTTGAATTGGTTGCCGCACTGACACTTGCACTATGTATCGTAAACATAGAAGCCGAAATGAATAAGACGCACAAGATAAGACTAATTTTTTTGATGTTCAATGTCTTATTTCCTCCCTTCTTGTTCTCTTAACGTGTCCATTTTAACAAAATTAGCTAAAAAATGCATCAGACAATAGAACTGTTAAAATTTAATTTTCCAAATCACATCCTTTCCTACAAAATTATCATAAAAATAGAAGAGTCTGCGATTGCAAACCCTTCTTCCATTATACGCTATTCAAAAGATCAATTCTTGCAATCTATTACACCATTAAAGTGTTAACTTTATGAACTTATTGTTGAATTCTTTTGATAAATACTTTTAATTGGTCGATTTTTAGTAACTCATCAGAACCGAAGCTACCGTCTCCATCACCATTAGTAATACCATTTGATGCTAGAGTCGAAACATATCCATTAGCCCAGCTATTTTGAGGTACATCACTAAATGTAACAGTTTCACCCTGGTTTTCAAGACCAAATGCCAGTACTAATACTTTAGCAATTTGTGCGCGAGTAATTGGTGAAGACGGGTTGAACTTCCCATTAGCATCGCCTTCAAAGACACCTAATTTCTCTACTGCTGCGATAGCACCTGCATTTGCATTTGTTTGTTTTACATCTACAAAACTAGAAGTTGTATTAGATGTATCTAAGTTCAAAGCTTTTGCAATTTGTACTGCTACCTCTGCACGAGAAGCATATACTGAAAAGTCAATTGCTGCTTGTTTTACTTCTGCTTGTTGTTGTGCATCAAATGTTGCAACGCGTTTAGCACCTACATAACGAGAACCCCAATAGTATGGATCGTTAACATTTGAGTAACTTACACCTTGCCCAGTTTGAGAGTGGATCATTTTATCGTCACCTATGTATATACCCACATGTGAAATACCACTTCCACTTGTATTGAAAAATACTAAATCGCCAACTTGAAGATCGCTTTTTGCTACTGCAGTACCTTGTTGATATTGTGAACCTGACGTACGATTTAGCTCAATGCCTAAGTCTGAAAATACTTTAGAAGTAAAGCCAGAACAATCAAAACCGCTTGTAGTTGTACCGCCGTATTTATATGGAATACCTAAATATTTAGAAGCTGTATCAGTAACATCTGCTTTAGTCGCTGCTTCAGCAGTATTTATATTAGTAGTTGAAAATAACATGAAAGATGCAAAAATCGGTAATAACCATTTCTTATTCATACTTTTGTTATACCCCTTTCAAAACTTTTTTGCCTATACATAGACTATCACAAAAGAAGCTTCTGTTATTTTTCAATTGTGTAACGGTTTTAGACAGCAAAAAAACGCTGTAATACCAACGTTTGGTGGTATTTCCAGCGTTAAAAAGGGGATTTTTTTATCGTAAATTGGAACTTTCGTAACATTCCTGTAATATTAGAGACTCTTTGTTACACAACAGCTTATTGACTAGAGAACATTTGAACCCAATAATAATTTCCTTTGCTATCCTGCGCTATCGCAACACCTGTGTTTGTATAATGTTCTTTTAAAATATTATCTCGATGGCTGGGAGAAGCCATCCATGCCTTCACAGCAATATCTGGTGTTTTAATATTTCTGGCAATATTCTCTCCAAAGCTTGTATAGTCATAATCAAATAATGTCGCTAAATCCCAAGGTGCACCATAATATGGAGAAACATGTTCAAAATAATGGCGATTCACCATATCTTGCGCTTTGATAATAGCGATTTGTGTCAACTCTGGATCATAGACAACCGGTTCCAGCTTATTTTTCTGTCTTTCTACATTAATTAATTCAATGACCTTTTTAGACCATTCTGTAGAAAGATTGACTGTTGGGATATAATCCTTTGCTAAATAGTCATAGGCTACTTCTAGTTTCTTTATTTTTTGTTGAAAAGTAATGCTTCGTTCAACAAAAACAGCAAACTGTGCACGTGTTACCAATTGGTCAGGTGCAAAATATTTAGCATTTACTCCACTAATAATGCCTATATCCGCTAAAGATTCGATATAATCTTTTGCCCAATGTGTGCGAGGAATATCTGCAAATTGGCTGTTATTATTGCTATCTACCTTGAACTGATAGGCAAGTGCTAGCATTTTCGCCACCTGCATACGCTTTAAAGGCTCTTCTGGATGAAAAGCATCACTTTTTTGAATGACACCTAGCTTAACGAGCTGGCAAATTTCCTTGTAGTACGGATGTGTTGCAGGAACATCGTTAAATTTTGCTGAATTGGCACTATCTACGTTTATTTGAAGCGAACGAGCAATGGCAGCAGCAGCTTCTGCTCTTGTAATAGGTTGCTCAGGCTTAAATGTGTTATCGCTGTATGTAGTCATATATTGTTTAGTGAGCATATGTTGAATCGAAGCATTTGCCCAGTATGCATTTGTAACATCCACAGCTTTTGCGGATGCCGCTTCTACCTGACTGAAACTAGTTAAATTTCCTATGGTTGCAGCTATTGAAAGTACCACTATACAAAGTATTTTTTTCAACAGGGCTACCTCCTCACAATGACAAAATGAAAATGTATCAAATGGCACAATCCACTAAAAATTCACCACTTATACTATAAGATACGAATTTCAACTGATATAGTTTCACTTTTTTGGAAATTAATTAATAAATCAATTATTATCTCATTATAAAAGGAGTTTTCCCGTAATATTCATTGGGTAAACTCCTTTTTTGTCATACTATTGAATCATTTTTAGATATTCTTCTAGAATACGGTAGTTATACACTAATCCCTGTTGCTCGATTGACAATGAGCTATAATCTTTTTGGGCAGCCAACACTTTTTTCTCGAATGATGAGCTATCTGGATCAATGTTGCCAATGGTTTGAACAACTTTAAGAACTGCTGCCACATCTTTTTCAGCTTGTTTTAGCGCGTCTTCATTGATAACTTGTCCTCGTACTTTTGAATCCAGTGCTTTATAAGCAGCAACTGCATTTGCCACATCTTCAATATACGTTGGCGAGCTTGGAGAAAGTCCCGCTATTAATTCTACAACTTTCTTGACATCAGCCATACTTTTCTCTGCCTCTAATAAGATAGAGTAATTAGAGATACGCTGTTTATCTGTCGTATTCAAACTATCATACTCTTTACGCACTGCCTCAACCATCCCAAAGTAAAACTTATCCTTAGGATTCAAACTAGCAATGCTATTATAGACCTTTATAACGTTGTCTAATGAAAGCAATAGCTGGTCGTTATAAACATAGCGTCTTTGATCAGCATTAAGCTTATCATAGGCTTTTAAAATCTTTTGATATTGACTATCCATATCTTTGGCCGTTAACAATCGGTCAATATCCTCTACCACACTAATGACAGGCTTAATCAGCTTCTCTTGGTCTTGTAGAACTCTATAATTTTGTACAGCTCGTTGCTGATCCTTTGGTAAAGCATTATAAGCAGCACGAATTTCTTGAATACGTTTCACATATTGCTTTGGATCAACAGCAGGTAAGTCATTGATCATTTGCATCACATTGCCAGCACCTAAGATACTCGTTTCAGCTGCTTGTAATAAGTAATAGTTTGTCACGTATTGCTGCAAATCGGCAGGTAGTGCATCGTAAAGTGAGCGTGCTCGTGATGTATCTTGAAGGAATGTGCTGCTTGAAGATTTTAATTTGCTAATCAATTCCATTACATTTGATACAGGCTCAAACTTTAAGAGCACATCAATATTATCGATGTATTTTTTCTGATCTTTCGAAAGTTTGTCATACCCCTTGCGAGCGGAGTTAACCTTACTAACAAAGTTTTTCGTTTCTGGATCTAGCTCATTAATTTGTACCATCACACTTAAAATTGGTTTGACTGCTTTTTCACGTGTTGTTAAATCTTTAATATTCGTCACTAATTTCTTTTGGTTCGATGACAGCTTATCATAGGCTACACGTGCATTCATAAGCTTCGTTAAATAGTCTGCATCTTGTTCTACTGTTAAGTTAATCAGCTCAACTACGCTCTGTGCCAAGCCCTGCTCATTTTCTGCCGCAACAAGTGCATCATAGTTTACGATGGCTTGCTGCTTCTCTTTAGGAAGTGCATCGTAAAGCTCACGAGCCGTTTTCATATCCTGATAGAATGTTTTGCTCGTTGGCTTTAATGAAGCGATGAGACCAATTAAAGAAGCTACATCCTCAACAGCGGTTAGATTAGCGTAATTCGTCACAAGTTTTTGAGATACTGCATCAAGGGCATTAAAAGCCTTGCGAGCAGCAAGTACTTTTTTTGTATAATCCTTACTTGTTGGATTTAAGGCATCAATCATTTGAATAACCTTCACGACGGACTTATTGCTTTTTTCGTACGCACTTAAAGTTTTGGCTTGTTCCACAAGCTTTTTCGCATTTTTATCCATTATTTTATATTCCGCAGCAAGGTCTGCTACCTTCTTAACAAATGTGTCAGGACCCTCATTCGCCAATGCAACGACACGGTCATCAAATGCCTTGGCCATATCGATATAGCCTTGTGCTTTTGTCAGGTCCGCATAATTGATAACCTTCCCTTGGAGAGTTGCATCCGCTAATGCTGTATAAGCATCTGTTACTTTCTTCACATCATCTTTATACGTTTTTTTAGAAGTATTTAACGCACTAATTTGGACAATAACATCTGTTACAGCTACTACATTATTTAAATCCTTATAATTTCTCACAAATGTTTTATTCTGATCATCTAGCTTTGCATAAGCAGTAAAAGCTGATTTTGCTTTAGAAATATAGCTTTTTGATGAAGGATCAAGTTTTTCAAAGAGCGAGATGACATTGACTACCGATTTATGCGATTTCTCTAAATCTGTTAAAATTTTAATGTTTGTTACACGATTTTTTGCTGCTGATGGTAGTGCATTATAAGCCGAACGGGCATCTAGCATATCTTGTACTAGATTAGATGAAGTATTTAAACTGTTAATCTTGCTAATAACATCTGTTACTGCTGTTGTTTCATTTGTAAGAGCTGCTAATTTTTCATTGAGCTTATCTTTAATGCCATCAAGTGCGGCTACATAAGCACTACCCGTAGCATCTAAAGCTGTAACAGCAGATTTCAAGTCTGCAAGCTGTGTGTTGTAGTCTGACATAGACGGATTCAATGCATTAACTTTTTTTGATAGATCAGCATAGTTGAAAAATAAATCTAGCTTAGACTTTTTATCACTATTTACTAAAGCCCTTTCACTTACTCCAAGCTTATCGTAAGCAGTCTTTGCTGCAAATGTTTTGCTTTCAAAAGTAGAAGCTGTTGGATCAATACTGTCGATTAGTTTATCCACATTTAAAGACGTACTATAAACCTTTTCCCACTTTGTTAACTCTGCTAGATTATTAACGATTTTTTTGACATTTGCCGCATTGATATTCGTTCCAGTTGGGGTATTATATGTTTCACGTGCTTTATTTATAGCAGCCACTTTATCTTGCGTTCCTTCAATAGCTGCGATATAACCCTCAATTTCTTTCGCAGAAGCTATATTTGCTACAGCCCCTTCTAAATCAGCGGCATTCTTTACATATTCCTTAACAGTATTTGTAAGTTTATTAAATTCAATATTTACCGAATCGACTTCTGTACGATAAGCCGCTTCACTTGAAACACGTAGTGCTGAAATGCGCTTGGAAATATCGGCTGCTGTTTTATACTGCGTAAAGTCAGTATAATTTGTCACCAACTTTTGCGAAGCCTCATCAAGACTGTTGTAAGACTTTTCAATAGCGGTTACTGCACTAATGAAACTAGTAGCTGAAGTAAAGTCGGCCGGCTTTTTTGCTATCAATTGCGTAATACTTATCGAAACTTTATCTGCAGCAGTCAGACCTGTTAACGCATCCTTATATTTTTTAAAAGGGGCTACTGCATCATTTTTTGGATTATAAGCTTCCACAACTTTCTTTTGATCGGATGTTAATGCACTATAGGCAGTTGTCACACTATTTATTGCATTAGGAATAGCTGTAGGATTATTATTTGTAGAGCCTAATAAACCAACTAAAATATCTAATGTGTCGGTAGCTACTGTCGCTGCAGTTGCGTCACCAACTAATTTATTTAGTTTTTCAATATCTGCTTCCTTACCTTTAAAATAGGTATTACGTTCAGCTTCATTGTAGCCGTATTGTAAGGATGCGCCTCTGACTGTTGAGGCAATGCCTTTAGCATCATTCGCCAAAGCTTCAGAAACAGCTATTTCAAAATCAGCTTGTACACTTAGATAAGAATTAACAGTATTTTCATCTCCTAAAAATGCCTTATAAAGACTATCTAAATTTGAGACTTCACTTATGAATGTCTTACTAGTATAAGATGTCGGAGTAATTTTCTTTCCTATATCCAGTAGTTCACTTAATAGTCGACGTTGCTCCACTACATAAGTGTACTTTGCTTTAATAAATGCAATTTCGTCATCATTAAAATCTGTTGTACTTAAAACCTCAGCATCCCCTTTGGCAATGACCATATCATCAGGTGAGGAATTTTCGGATAACTTGCCAAATTGTGCAATAGTTTGTTCTCTTGATGTTGCGGCTGCCACCTCGTTAGCATAGGCAACTTGCTCTGTTTGCGTTGTGGCACGAGACTGTGCATCATTTTCTTGTGCATTCGCTATAGCCGTAGGTGCCAGTAAAAGACTTGTTATGACCCCTGCTGTCAATTTTCGATTCAATCGAACCACCCTTTCATCTTTTTATGTATAGGAAAATGTTTGTGTCTATTTCCATCTTAGAATCATTACTTTAGTATCGGTGTAAATGACATGTTTTCAAGCCAATCTAGTATATTTACAAAATTATGAGCATCAAAAGTAATTTTTCAAATTTACTAGCTAGAAAAACAGGAAGTTATTTCAATTATACTATACAATGGTCTTATATGATGTTTTTCATCAATCGACATGTAGTGATGGAATACGTTTTTTTCAACGAAATTATTGGAAAAAAACAGCTATTTTCATATGTCATAATAGCTTTACAAGGTGTATACTACAACTTTGATATCTCATTTTGGACGAAAGGACGCTGTTTATGTTTTACCATTATAAGTTCTGGCATAGCTTAAAAAATCCTACCTACTTTACAAGCATCGTAGAGGAAGGCGAGGTCATCGGATATAAAAAACGCGCATTAACGGTGTTTAGCCTATTTATCCTGTTGTTCGCTGCTCGCGAATATTGGGGAATGGGGACAGAAAATTTAACGTCCTTATTCGCAATGGATTTACAAAATGAATACTATGTAGCACGCGTACTTTCCATGCTCGGTGCCATTTTATGGGCGATCGTTTATTTCTGCTTCCATTATTATGGTGTCACATACCTTTTACATCTATTAACGGACATTCCTTATACTTGGATAAAAAAAGTCCAACTTTATGTTGTTGCCTTTCTATTAATTGAAAAAGCAATACTCTTCGCTGTTTTCTATGCAGTAGGCTTTACAACGATGTTTTCTTTCTTTTCTTTAGCTCCCGCTGCCCTACAGGTGATTGAAACAGATTTTGTCTTATTCAGCATCAATCAATTGACGGTAACAACCGTTTTAATCATTATTGTGCAGTATCTATTCCTATCAAAATGGGAAGAGGAAGCTAGTAGAAAAATGTTAGTAGTCAAATTGATTGGTATACAACTATTTATGGCCTTATTTGTTGGGATGATTAGTGTTCTACCAATTAAAGAATGGATTGCTAGGGGGTTAGGATGATGGCATTTATCAAAGCAAGACCATGGACAAGTATGACCATTGTGTTGGCGATGCTAGTAATCGGTATAAATGCTTATTTTGTCTTCAAAGAAGATAGCAATGTGACTCGATCCTACTTTATCGACGAATTTCAAAAGGCTTATATCGGCACGAATACAGAGCGTGTCAATAAAGAAACCATTGTAGCACCTGCTGAAACGTATACGATTACGGCCGATGCAACGAGCTTATCAGCAATTAATGTAAAGCGTGGTCAAAAGATCATGATGAATGATTTACTTGCTACATACCAAACGGATGAAGTGGACGAAGAGCTAACAAAGCTTGAATCGGAACGTACAGCCTATGAAACAGAATTAAGTGATTTACAGGATGCACTGGATCAAATTGAGGATGAGTATGGGGACGGGTCTGATCCAAAAAGCTCCATTAATACAGATCAAATCAATGATAAGCTGTCTGTTACGCTAAAATTAGAGCTTGCTCAACAAAATTCACCATCGACAGCAGTTGCGCTGTTAAATCGACATATTGCCGAAACGAATCGCCAAATTGCGCTAATTGAGGCACAAATTACACAAATACAGTCTCGTCAAGGTATTGTCAGTCCTATTGACGGTGTTGTGTCAGCAATTAAAGAAGAAGCTGGTGCAGTAACTTTTGAAATCTATTCGAATGAAAAAGCAATGTATGCCTATTTATCAGAAAAGGAATGGCAAAAAGTACAGGAAGGCCAAACCGTTGATTTTAAAGTGAAACATGTTAAAGATGCATTAACTGGCGTCGTATTAGAAAAACAAATGATTGCGACAGATGATCAAACATTTTGGGCAAATGAACTAGCCAAAACAACAGCCTTGCCCCAACCAACAAGTTATGAAGTGACATTGCAACAAGATGCGCCATTAGAGGACATTCCATTTTCAACAACTGGCAAAGTCTCTATCATTGTTAATGAAGCATTTGATTCTTATAAGGTTGATAAATCATGGCTAGCGAAGACGAAAAAAGGGAATAAAAAGCTATACATCATCAATCAGGATGGCAAAATCCAGCT
This sequence comes from Lysinibacillus cavernae, assembly GCF_009724685.1. GTDB lineage: Bacteria > Bacillota > Bacilli > Bacillales_A > Planococcaceae > Lysinibacillus > Lysinibacillus cavernae. The sequence goes on along the minus strand of NZ_WMEF01000013.1, from coordinate 112,329 downwards.
AATCGATGTCAATGTGCAATTTAATACCGCTAAGTCAGCTATTTTTATGGACTATGTAGATGAAGGAACGCCAATGCTCTCTAATGAGAAACGTACTATTGAAGCCTATACCTTCAGAACATTACCTGTTGAAAAAATTCAATGGAACCATTTTAAAGAGTTAACTTGGAAGCAATATGTGAAATATATCGTTTTCTAATCTAAATCCGCTTCGTCCTTTTACGGGCTAGGCGGATTTTTTGTTATAAAAGAAGATGACACTAAAAAACATTTAGCAAAGCGAGCGATGGGTTGATTTCCGCTCCGCCAGCGTCCTTTCCAGGGGGCGTCCGATGAGCCGCTTCACTCACTTCCGTTCGCTCCAGGGTCTCATCTGTGACGCTAAATCCCCTAGGAGTGACGCTGGCTTCACTCCAATCAACCATGCTAAAAAAGTGTCTTTTCCTTTTCTTTCATACTAACAGTAGTGAAAAATGTGGAGAAGTGATGAGTGACAGCATTATGATTAGTGAAAACCTTTCTAAAAAGTTAACATTTTGTGGGTTGGAGTGGAAGGTTACTTGACTTTCGTGGGATAGCGAGACAGGCGAGATCCTGCACAGAGAAGTTGTCGAGGAAGCGGCTCGGCACTAGCCCACAGGAAAGCAAGCAACGGATATCCACTTCACCTTTCACAAAAATTCCGTTGATTGTTTTATTTTTCAACAGAACATAAAGAATCCTCTGTAGCTGTTACAGAGGATTTGTCTTCTTTATTTTAATGATAGACATCTATTTAAGAAGCTTGCAAATTGAGCACGTGTAATTTGTGCATCTGGTCTAAATGTATTATCTGGGAAACCTCCTGTTAAATCATTCGCCACAAGCGCTTGGATGTTGCTGTACGCCCAATGAGTTGATTTAACATCTGTGAAGTTTACTTTGCTCGTACCTGTTAATTTGTACGCTCTTGTTAGTATCGCTGCCATTTCTGCACGTGAAAGCTGTCCGTTTGGATTAAACTTCCCTACTTCCTGCCCTTTAATAATGCCAGCCTGCTCGACTGCTGCAATGGCACTATATGCATAATGACCTTTACTCACATCTGTAAAGCTTGAATCTTTCGTTGTTGTTAGATTTAAAGCTCTAGCAATAATTGTCGCTGCCTCTGCACGTGTAATAGATGCTTCTGGTTTAAATGTTCCATTTGAGTAACCTTTAATAAGCGATTTATTGTTTAAGCTTTGTATTTCTGAGAAAGCCCAATGCCCTTTCGTGACATCTGTATAAATTAATTCCTCATGATTGTCTTTATAAACAGCCTGTAATTGATCGAAGTATAGTTGGCCTTTCTTTTGAAGCGTTGCTGTTGGTTGAGCAACATATAAACGCTCAAATTTTAATGGCTGTGCTAGATCACTCGGAATATTTGCCGTCACGTATTTCCAGCCACTCCAGTCTAAACCACCTTGACTTGTGAAATCAATCGTATGCTTAGCGCCAGTGCCATCAACAACAACGCCTCTTAGCCAATGCTTACCGCCATCACCGAATACCCACAGACCAATGTTTTTAGGCTGACCTGACATAGCAATTGATGTATTAGCAACCATATAGGCCGCTTTTGTGCCTGTACCTGCTGTTGTGAAATCATAATTTAATTGTAAGCTAGCCGTTCCTTGTCTAGCATACTCTTTAGAGTTTGCTAATGAAGCATTTGCTTTCGCCACTTCTGTTGTCCAAGATGACGCATTATCAAAGCTATCTAGTACAATAGGTTTTTCTGCTAAGTCTACTACTTTTACAGGTGTAGACGTACGAATACCTTCATACTCACCGATAATTTTTCCTTCACCTTTTTGTGTAGCTGTAAAGGTTGTTCCGTCCATCTTGCCGATATTTCCTTCAACTGTCCATTTCATATTGGCTGGGTTGATTGTCATCGGATTCAAGTATTGATCATATGCATTCGCAACCTGCATATCAACTGATGAACCTTTCATTACTTGACCAACACTACTTAATGTAATCGATTTTGCTTTCCCTGGTGGCGCAGTATTCACAACCTGTAAAATGGCTGATACACGACGCTCACTTCCTTCTGATGGTCTGTTCACAAGGTTGGCAAAATAGCCTCCCGGATTACGCACGACCATCGCAGTAGAGCCGCCTCCATCTAAGTTAATAGCTGAGGAAGCACCCATTGAAATTAAATGAGAAGCTAAATCTGATAAATTAACACCATTACTATGACCACTTATGCGACCATCAATTGTCACAAGAGATACCTTCGTACCTGTGGCATCCACTGCTATTGCAGTACGTGGACTACGTGTGGAGGCAAAGCCAGAATTCGTTGGCATTGAAATATCAACTTTACCATTACGCACAAGCATTGGTCCTGCAGCTAAAATGAACTGTGCATCCATCCATTTTTGATCGATTGATAAGCTGACATCAACATTTGTACCTGCTGTAATTTTACTTAATTCAGTAGCTAACTCTTTATTTTGAACAGAAATAACAAAGCCATCTGCTGGTACAGATGAGTTACCCTCTGCTCCATAAGCTGTTACATGGGAAACCGTGCCTGAGAATTGATCACCAAAATGCAAGCTGTTTGTATCTTGGCTAGCACCTGACACTACCAGTTCCACACCCCAAGTATTCGAACCTGTTGATTTTTTTTCAGGTGTATATAAAACCGTTTTATTTGTTCCTCGTTCACTATTAATGAGATCGATAGGATAGCTTTTGCCATTCACTTGGAAAGATAGATTCGTTGTATAATAATCTGCGATCGCTTTCCCTGATTTAGATAAACCAAACGCAACTGGCTTTTGAGTTGGGCTATCATACGTATCTCCCAAAATACCATAGTTCACAATTTCATTTTTTTCCGCTAACAAGTTCGCTGGCATACCATTTCCTAAAAAGTAAGAAGCATTTACTGCTCCAACAACACGATGACCATCATACGTGTTTTGCTTTGCCATCGCTGATGTTGTTTTTAATGAATTAATAGGATTTGGCATACCGATTTCTAGTTTTGTATATGTATTATTTAAATTGACATCTAAAACATTTACAAACTGACGTATAGAACCTGAAGAATAGTTTTGCTGAACATGTGTTACTTGTGGTGAAACCTCTGTTTTAACTTCACTGACTTTATTGCCTAAACCAGCTGCTTGGCCATTGATTGGGTTGACTGCTAGTATAAGCACGAACATGACTACAACAATTGTTACTAGTTTTCTTGCCAATTTCTTCACTCCGAATATATTCAAAGTTTGGCACGTTTTCATGTCACATGACCCGTGCCAGTGACTTTTTTATTTTGTTTCTACATAGATAGCTACTGGAAGATTAACACCGCCAGCATGAATTAGTTCTAATTCAATCGTATCTTTTGAACCATTCATCTTGAAATCTGGTAATTCAACATACTCTGCTCCCACTCTTAAAGAAGGCACTAAATATACCTGACCATTGACCTTAATAGCACCACTGTATAGCCCGCCTCGACCAGCTAGTTTCAGCTTAATCGTTTTTGTAGTTCCCGATGGATTGACCACAGGAATGGAAACTTTGTAGTTCATACCGAAATGACCTGGATTTCCGACAGCACCATTGATTTGTGAAAGTGAGTTTTCAGCTGTTTGTAGATTGTCAGTACGGCCATTAGAAATGTTATAGCCCACCTCAGGAGAATCTACTGTATAGGCTGGTAGCTCTGCTAGAATAGTAGCACTTGGCCACGCACCTCTTGGATGTTTCGCATACTCATCAATTGCAACCTGATCGGATAGGATTGTTGATAAATCTGTATCATCCTTGGAAAGCACTGTGCGAATTGTATACTCTGGCTTTCCTCCATTGACCGCTTGAATATCTAGATCATGTAAAAAACCAATTATATAATCGTGATGTAGATCGAATGTTTCAATCACCTTCGTTTCCCCTGGTGCAATAACAATACCACTACTGTCCGATTTTTTAAGCTTGTTATTTAACATAGCGTCCGCGATCGTCAAACCAATATCATGACCTACCCAGCTATTTCCTGTTTTTTGGTTAATACCTTTCGAGTCAGTGATCTTAATGCTTTCTGTCGTAGACTTGTTTTGAACCGTAATACCAATATTGACATCTGCACCTAACGTGTTGTAATGCCAGCCAAAGATACGATGCTTATTCGTAGCTGCTGTTGGTTTCACATCATATTGTGCAAGCGTTGCATTATTGGTTGGCACTAGCTTACGTGTTAACGTTTCTGGGTTATCACTAATAAATAAATCACGATCCCCTTCTAAACGAGCAGAAGGAACTGCCTCTGGTGATGACGTAGTGCCATATGATTTTTCCAGGAAGGAGCTTGTGTACATATAACGATAAACGTAAATATACATTTCTTTCTTTTCCGTGATATAGCGTAAATTTCCGCCTAACGCATCGACAAGAAACTTAGCAGGCACGTACATTTTGCCTTTTTGAATAAATGGCTTTTCGATCATTGTCACTGCTTCATTGTTAACCAAAGCTTGATTGCTATTATCATTGAAAATAAAGCTCATACCACCAATTAGCAATTCAAAGGAGCCATCAGGTTGCCATGTGCCAGAGGAATCATCTAAATAATCATAAATATAGCTGGCAGGTAAGTAAGTTCTTCCATCCTTCGTAACAATTGGATCTTTCATCACAATACGCTTGTTATTGATATGTAGAATATAAGGATCTTCCTGTGGTGTCTCTGGTTGTTGATCATCGGAAAGCGTAATATCTACTGATTGCGTAACCGGATCCCAATTTACAGTGCCATCAAAGTTTTCACTAACGAAACGGAGGGGCATGTAAGTCCGGTCTTTATACATAAATGGTGCAACATCCATTCCCACCTCTTGTCCATCGACTAAAGCCGTCATCGAATCAATCGTTAAATCAACGTTCTTACCATTGCGAGTAGCTGATGCTGTCAACGTTTCCTTATTCCAATCGACACTCGCACCAATCGCTTCATATAATGCACGCATTGGTAATAATAAGAAATCCGATTTATTTAAAATAGGGTCATTGACACTAATCGTCTCCCCATTAATCGTGATCGAAACATTGTTTTTTATCTGAATTCCATTGTTACTAGTAGCTGATGCAGACGCTTGTCCAGGCAAAATGGTAGCCAAAGCAACTGCTGATACAATACATGTAGTCCTTAGTTTCTTAAACATCTTAATCTCCTTTTTTTCTCTTTCAATAGTCTTTATCATCTTAACATGAAAAACACCAAAATGTGGGATTCTTATCGAAAAAAGTAGAATTCGGTACTAGAGTGCTAAGCGCTCTCCTTCAAAAGCTTCATATGGAGCAAATGGTATTTCCATAATTCCATGAAGATTTTCTAGTAAACGCATTGTTGCTTGATAAATCCTTTTTTAATAACCTCCATCATACTGAGTTTTAAAGTAATGAAGCTGGCTTTTTATAAAATTCAAATCGTTCTATGTATGAATATTACTTGATAAGTAACTTCATTATTAAAATCTGTTCTACTAGCATGTCTTGTCATCTAACACCTATTTTCTTATATAGTTAAGTAGACTCTTTATATTAGAAAAAGTTACATGATTTTTAAATCCTTTTCGAAAGAAGGTAAATAGTATTCATTTGCCAGTATTTCTATTTCTACAGTTAGCAAGGTCTTAAAATACAGTCAAAAAAACTCTATGAGGAAAATTATCCTCATAGAGTTTTCATGAATATTTTAATAAACAACTAATTAACCAAAAATGTAGTTAATTGCTTATTTCACAGTAATTACTGGTTTAGTAATTGAAGTACCTACTGGAGTTACAGTAGAAGTCAATTTAATAACAGCACCAGTTTCAGCTGCATTAAACTTATCAGCAGTATTTGCAGTAATTGCAGCCGCAAGGTTTGTTGCTTGAGCAGTTTCAGCTGCTAATACTCCAGCTGAAGCTTCCACTACAAATTGAGTAGCTGTTGGAATTGTACCAAATGCTACAGCAGTATATTCAACACCATCAATAACTACTTTTTCACCAACAGCTAATTTAGTAGCGATTGTGAATTCTTGTGTTGCAGCAGCAGCTACTACAGCTGGTGTAAATACAGGAGCTGCAACTAAGAAGTGACTAGTTGTAGAAGCAGATACATCAACTTTACCTGCGCCAGAATCTAATAGACCTTTAATTACAACTGTATCTCCTGATACAGATGCATCAGCAGTAGGAATTGCTGCTTTAATTGCATCTACAGCACCTTGTGCACCTTTTTTACCAACTAGGTTGATAGGTGTAGCCGCACCACCATCAATAGCTAAAGTGATAGTTTCACCTGTTGCAAATGTATAATCTGCAGCAATTGATTTAGAAGTATATTCAGCAACTTTAGCAGGAGCATCTGCTACAGCTTGAGTGAATGAACCAAAAGTTAGTGAACCTGCTGCTTTTTTCAACGTTACAGAAGCTGTAACATTTTGAGCTACACCTGCAGCATTTTTAGCATCTGCATAAGTAACTGTTAATGTACCAGCAGCTAAAGTAGATAGCGTACCCGCTTGAACAGTTGTAGCGAATACACCTGTATTTACACCAGTTTCTACTAATGTAAGTGATAATGGAGCATTTGCACTATCTTTTAAAGATACTGTTGCCGTATCGATAACAGTTGAACTTAGGTTAAGATCTGCATCAGCTAATGAAATTGTTAAAGTATTTGTAGCACTTGTTAAATCAACTGTACTACCTGCTACTGGAGATAATGTTAAAGCGCCAGTAGTTGGAGCAACTGGAGTAGTTGGTACAACAGGTTTAATTGCATCAACAGAAGTACCAGCAACTGCACTAATTACTTTAAATGTAATATTATCGCCATCTACATTGTATGAAATTGTTACTTTTTGAGTAGTAGCTGCATATTGAGCTAATAATGCTTCCCATGCTGCTTCACCATATACTTCATTACCATTAGCTCCGAAGTATTTAAATGTTTTACCTGATACACCAGCATATTTTACAGGTTTTTTACCAGCAAACCAGATAGAATTGCTGTTTGAACCAGAATCAGCTGTGTTATATTGTGCAGCTACGCCAGTGTATGAATTTGGAACATCATCTGTAGCTGTAAATGTTGCAGTAGCTTCTTTAGCTGTGAATGCAAAGTCTTTTGAATCTTTACGAGCAGTACCAGTTGCAACTACACGTACAGAAGTTGTTTTACTTTCAGCAGAAGTTACAAATAAGCTTGCACCATTCTCAAAAGTGAATGTTTCACTGCGGTTAGGAGAAATTACTGTATTGCCAACCTTAATATCTTCTCCACCAGTATTGAATACTGTGTAAGTAACTTTACCTACTGTATATCCACCAGTAAATACTTTACCACTTTGGTTCACTAATTCTGCTTTGAATTCTGCAGTTTCGTTACCATCGAATTTAGTAGTCGATTTAGTTACACCAGTTTTGTATGCCTTAATTTCTGCACCATCTAAATATGGAGCTTGGAAGTGAGAAATAGTAGCAACAGTTTTTGGTTCGCCTTCATCTAATGAACCTTGTTTAGCATTTGCACTGTTGATATCGATCCATGCTACTGGAGTTGCATAGTCATTTTCGTTGTCACTTGCGATAACAAATGAAGCTTCACCTTTATCATTTGTTTTAACAGAAATTTGTTTAGCAGTGTTTCCAGTGCTAGTAGTTGGGTAATATTTATCAGTATCTGCATCAACAAACTTAGCTTTTGTATTAGTAGAGATAACACGATCGATATCTTCGTTAAATGCTACGTTTACAGTTTCGTTTTTAGCAACTTTACCTTCTTTATCTTTTACAACTACTTTATACTCACGACCATTAGCTTCGCCAGTTGCTGCAACTTCTCCACCATCACGAGTGATTTCGATTTTGTATTCAGCTTGAGTAGCTGCAAATACTACTTTAGAAGTTGTAGCTTGTAAAGCTGATGCTTTATAAGTTTTGTTGTTGTTAGTTGCTTCTGAAGCTGAAATAGGATTTAAAGCGTAAACTACAGGAGTAACTGTTGCATTAACACCTGATACTGTGAATGTTGCTTCACCTTTAGAATCAGTTGTAATTTGTGCAGCTTCTAAAGCTGTACCATTGCTTAATTGTTTAACAGATAAACCGTTAACTGTAGCATTAGCCAACTTGTCAGCAGTAACATTCATGTTTTCTAAGAATCCAACGTTAAATGTTTTGTTAGCTTCTGGTTTACCAGTTACATCGTTTTTATAAGTTACTTTATAAGTTTTGTTAGCACCGTTGTTGATTGTAGCACCTGTAGTTACTTCTTCAATCGCTAGGATTGTATCAACACCCCAGAATACATAACCAGTTGAGAATTTAGAACGGTCACCAGTTGCGTATACAGTTACAGTATCAGTTGTTGCAGCATAACGAGTATAAGTGTGAGTTGCTACACCTTTGTCGTCAGTAATTGCTTCAACAGTAACTGGAGCTTTAATTCCGTCAGCTGAACCTGGTACGAATAATGTTACTGGGATACCAGCTTTAGAAGCACCTTCAGCTACAGTAACTTGTGCTTTAACAGTTACTTGTTGACCAAGTTTACCTTGAACTGATTGTTCTACGAATTCAACTTTAGTTGGAATTACTGCAGATACACCTTTGAATGAACCAAGTTTTTCTCCATCAAGAGTTACTGTGTACTCTTTGTCAGCTGTTTGAGCTGCAGTAGTTAAAACAACAACTTTTTTGTTTGTTTGTTTTACAGCTGCATTTTTAACTTCTAAGCCTTCGATTTTGAAATCAAGTGCTTCAACATTATCAACTTCAGCGTCGAATGTTACTTCAACAGTTGTGTTGTTGATTGCTTTGATAGCTGCATCTACTGGAGTTTCAGTATCAACTAGATCAAGAGTACGAGCGAATACTACTGCGAAGTCTTGACGAGTGATTGCTGCATTTGGTTTTAAGTTTAATTTGCCGTTTTCTTCAGAACCAGTGAAGATTCCGTTTGCTACAGCTGTTTCTAGAGCAGTTTTAGCCCAAGGTTTAACTTGAGAAGCGTCAGCGAATTGACCTAGGCCTTCGCTACCTTCTAAACCGAAAGCATCTACAAGAACTTTAGCTGCTTCAGAACGAGTTAAAGATTTGTTTGGTGCGAATTCGTTTGCACTTACGCCTTCAAAAATGCCGTTTGCTACTACGGCTGCGATTGAGTTGTAGTACCAAGCACCTTTTTTAACGTCTGAGAAGTTTACATCGCCGTCAGCTTCTAATTCTAGAGCTTTCGTGAAGATTTCTGCAGCTTGTGCACGAGTTACTGTGTTAAGTGGGTTGAAGTTCCCGTTAGTGTCACCTTGGATTACACCAGCGTCAACTAAAGATTGAACTGCTTCTTTAGCGTATCCAGAGATTTTGTTATAGTCGTTTACTTGAGCAGCAGATGCTACAGGTACGATTGCTGATGCAACTAATGCAGCTGTTGCTGATGCCGCGAAAAACTTACGGCCTTTGTTTTGCTTTGCCATTAATGTATTCCTCCCTAAAATTCCTTAAATTGATATTAATCCAACGAAAACTATAGTACCGCCTAGTTACCTAAATGTATGTATTATAGCTTTCTTGAATAATACAAAACTAAAGCAAATTTGTTAGTAAATTTACTAGAAAAAGCGTAGTAGAATACCATTCTAGTAAGTTTATTCACTTTCTACAATAATATAACACTATCTTTTACTAAATTCAAGCATTGGGACATAAATTTAGTTATAGAAGATTTATTTACCATACCTATTATGGTATTAAATAGATACAATAAACCTTCCAACTAATTATACCCTCATTTGGATTGGTAACATATAGTTCCGTTACCTATTATACCTTACTCTCAATAATAACCAAGCATTTTCTGGAATGGTTACTAAATTGTCAAAAATTAAAGACTCCCGTAATAATTTAGTTATAATTGTAAAGAAACAGAAATATATAGGGCGTTTCTTAGCGAATTGTGCCTTTACTCCACTACCTTTATGAGTTTCTTCTTTATTAATTAATAGTTAAATCTATCTGTACCCATGTTGTAATAATAGATTGACTATTTTTATGCTACACTTTTGATAGTTTGATAGAACACCATCAGCTATTGAAGGGAGCTTAAAAAATGAAACGTAAATTACCTCTTTACGGGGCAGTGCTTGCAGGAATGCTATATCTTGCACCTACTACCGCTTCAGCAGAAGATATATCGAAGCACTGGGCCTACCATGAAATGAACTATCTCATTACCAACGATTTAATGAAGGGTGATGAATTTGGCAATTATCGTCCGAATGATGCTGTTACTCGTGCTGAGTTTGCCGCATTTTTAGTTCGAACACTTAACCTGCCAGCTGCTTCTAGTAACGCAACCTTCTCAGACGTTAAGAAGGGTGACTGGTATTATGGAGTCATCGAGCAAGCAAGCTATCACGGACTGATTAAAGGTGATGAGCAAGGCAAGTTCAATCCGAATCATCATATTAATCGTCAGGAAATGGCGGCTATGTTAAAAAGAGCTCTCCATTATCAAAACATCAGCACGTCTTCCTCCCCTATTACTTTTAGTGACAATGCTCGTATTGCCAAATGGGCCTATGCAGATGTACAAGCTGTCGTAACAACAGGGCTACTTGTTGGGAAACCTAATAATCAATTTGCACCTCTTGCTCAAACAACTCGGGCTGAGGCAGCTACTGTACTCTACCGTTTAATCCATTTAGATGAATCAGAGACTGGTGGTAAGCAGTACATTACATCGAATTACTCACATGATTACGCTTCAGTGGTAAGTAAACAGGCTAACAATAATCCAAAGGTCGATGGTGCTGGCGTATTCACGGCTAGCGAGGCACTAGTGTCATACTATGTACATCCTAAAAGTTTTATGCAGGATAGCCCCTCTTATTATCAATTTTTAAAATTATCTACTGTGATGAATAACCTTAGTGCAAAGGAACTGAACGATAAAGTACTTGCAAATAAAGGAAGCTTAGCAGATACAGCGGATGCCTTTATTCAGGCGGGTGTCGATAACAATGTGAATGCCATTTATTTGTTATCCCATGCGCTACATGAAACGGCCAATGGTGCCTCTGCACTTATAAAAGGCATCGAGGTTGGCTTAGATACAAACGGTAAACCGATGATGGTGACTGCTGAAAATCGTGAAAAATTAACTGAGATTAAGAAAACCTACAATGTTTACGGCATTGGTGCTATTGATGCTGATGCAAATAAATATGGTGCTGAACGTGCCTATACAAATGGCTGGTTTACCGTTCAGGATGCTATTATTGGTGGTGCACAATTTGTAAAGGATCAATATATTAGTAAGGGTCAGGACACGTTGTATAAAATGCGTTGGAATCCGGACAAACCAACAGATCATCAATATGCTACGCATGTTATGTGGGCAGTGATCCAGGCGAAAAAGATTTATGACATCTACGAATTAATTGGTGCTCATACGTCAAGCAATTTAGTGTTTGATGTACCTGCTTATCAAAGTCAGTCTTCCGCTCCTTCATTACCAAGCCCAACAAAGCAATATGCGTTGGATTTAGGTTTAGCTGGGGCAACTGGAAAGGCTACTAGTAATGTCAATTTTAGAACGTATCCAAATACAGCAGATGCTGCTTCTATTATTACAAATTTGCCAAAGGACACATCGTTCAAACTACTTGGCGAAAATGGTGGTTGGTTCAAAGTGAGTGTTAATGGACAAGAAGGTTGGATAATTGATGATTATGTTAGTCTCGAAAATGGCTTACAGATTGTCGACATGAACATCACGCTCAATGTCAGAAGTGAACCTTCCACTACGAGCGCCATTTTAGGAACGGTTAAACCGAATGGCTTTATTATTGGGGCTGTCGATGATAAAGGTGAATTTATAAAGAATGGTGCCTGGTATCAAGTAATCTACAATGGAAAAACAGGCTGGGTGCATGGCGATTATATTGTAAAAAAATAATTCAATTGCGATTATCCAAAGAAGAGTGCGACATTGATTCGCACTCTTTTTGTTGGCCTTTTTTCGTTTGGTTATTTAATCACTATATAATAGAAGAAACTCGTAATTACAGGTTATAATAATCAAAATTTCCTCCTAAAATTTAGTACAAATTTATGCTTATTCAACCATTAAATAGTTCATGCATAGCAATAGGCTTTGCCCTCCTATTACTATTGACATCCTTTTTTGCAACCGTTCTTTTTTCAGTGATATGCCCTCTTACTACAGGTAAACCCTTTATCGAAAATTTCCTGTCAATATTGCTTTTATGGTATGATAGATTGCAGTGAAAAAGGAATTACAGAAAGGTTTGAACACTATATGAGGCATGTAACGATTATGGGCGTACCCTTTTTACATATTGGTCAGCAAGGGTTTGTTGATTTACTCGTTAATCGTATTGAACAGCAAGAAAAGACTTTCGTTGTGACAGCCAATCCAGAAGTTGTCATGCAGGCAAATGAAAATCCTACAGTGATGAGTTATTTACAGCAGGCTACTTACATTTGTGCGGACGGTATTGGTGTCGTTAAAGCTGCACAAATGCTAGGTGATTCACTTCCAGAGCGTGTAACAGGCTATGATACGATGGTACGGCTCTTGGAAGTTGGCCAACAAAAGCATTTTAAAATTTATTTATTAGGCGCACAAAAAGAAACAATCGAAAAAACAGTTGCGAATATACATCAGAACTATCCGAATGTTGATGTCGTTGGCTATCATGATGGTTACTTTGACTGGAATAACAATGATTTTGCAAATGAGATTGCGACATTACAGCCTGATCTTGTGTTTGTGGCTTTAGGTGTACCAAGACAGGAAAAATGGATTACTGAAAACCTAGATAAGTTTTCAAAGGGTGTATTTATCGGTGTAGGAGGTTCCTTTGATGTCATCGCTGGCACTGTGAAGCGTGCGCCAGTCATTTGGCAAAAGTTAAACCTTGAGTGGTTCTATCGACTGCTGCGTCAGCCAAGTCGTTTTGGCAGAATGCTCGTGCTCCCTCGCTTTGCTTTAAAGATTATTGCATTAAAGCTTAAAGGTCAGGGCAAAACAAAATGAGTCAGTCAACATTTGTCAAAAGTACACTCATCTTAACAATTGCGACATTACTTTCTAAAGTAATCGGCAGTATGTTCCGTATACCACTTCAAAATATTGCTGGCGATGAAGTACTCGGTATTTTTAGTCTTGTCTATCCTGTCTATATGGTGGCGCTATATTTATCCGTTGCTGGTATCCCTATCGCTATTTCTAAGCTGATTGCACAAGCTAGAACGAGTAATGACGCTGCCAAAATTAGAAAAATTTATGTAACAGCAAGAATCCTTGCACTATCCTTTGGCGTCATTAGTTTTACAATCATTTACGGCTTTTCAGAGCAGATAGCGAATGCACTTGGTGGACCTTCAACAGAGATTGCGTTAATTATTGTTGCCCTCACGTTACTAGTAGCTCCTTATATGGCCGTTTACCGTGGATTTTTCCAAGGCTTTGGGGATATGCGACCTACTGCCATCTCGCAAGTCATTGAGCAGTTAGTACGTGTTGCTTTAATTTTAATTGTTGCGTATTTCCTAGTTGCGATGGATTATTCAAATGATATCGTAGCTGGTGGTATTATGGCAGGCTCTGTACTTGGGGCACTCGGTTCACTTTTCTATTTACTTTTTAAATATTTCCGTTCTTCAGTAAAAGTGACGAGTAAGGAGAAATATTCTGGTAAGGATTTCTCTACCTATAGTAAAACCATTTTAAAAATCTCCATCCCAATTGCGATTGGTTCTGTGACAATGGCTCTCTTTAACTTTGTTGATTCCTTCACGGTCACATATGGATTGAGAAATGCTGGGGCAGATGCTAGTGAAATTAGCTTCCTTTACGGGATTTATGGTCGAGGGCTGACATTAGTTCAAATTACGACTGTGTTTGCTTCTTCGATTATCTTACCACTTGTGCCGCTGATTACAACGAAGCTAGCCGAACGTAAATTGGATGAAACACGCAGTATTATTGAACGAACACATCGTATGACACATCTCATTTCTTGGCCAGCTGCTATAGGGTTACTAGCCTTAACCTTGCCTTTAAATCTAGCTCTTTTCAAAGACTTAGAGGGAAGCTTAATGTTAGCCATGATTAATCTTAGCTCTGTCTTTACATCCCTGACACTGCTTGGAACAGGCATTTTACAGGGGATGAATGCTGCAAAAACAGGAGCCATCATTATTTTGAGTGGTGTTGTTCTCAAGGTGTTCTCTAACATCTTCTTTATTCAAGCATACGGTTTAGATGGTGCGGCATATGCAACATTGTTGGTATACTTTGTGTTATTTATTGTGAATTCTGTCTTTATTTATCGTATGATTCGCTTCACTGTCATTGGAAAAGATACGGTGAAAATGATTGTTTCTTCGATCGTAATGGGGGCAGCAGTTGGTTTACCGACCCTTTGGCTTGATTTTACACATTGGTCTAGAATGTGGGCAATGGGTTATCTGACTGTCGCAATCCTAGTTGGAGGAGCTATTTATTTCCTTCTACTATGGATGATGAAAGCTATTCATAAACAAGATTTAAAGAAAATCCCTGTTATCGGAAAAAGATTTTCATAAATAAGAGAGGTAGGACACTTATGTCGAAACAGAAATGGCTTTGGGGAATCATTGTTCTTTTACTTGTCGTTTCCTCAACAGGTATTATGATGAGGTGGAATGCGGAGCAAGCGAATGATGCTTATGAAATTGTGATTCCCTACGATGAAATACAAACCGCAGATAAAAATAGTGATTTAACAATGGATGATATCCTTTCCTCTTTAAAGGAAGCTGGACTGAATACAGTAAGTCTAGAGCCTTTAACGTTAAAGGAAATGGAAAAACAAAATTTGATTACTATTTATAAAGAAAACGAATTAGCAGCACAATTATTGTTCACACCTTATAAAGATGCTGTTGATATCACTAAGAGTGGTTATTACATCCGTGTCCCTGAAAATGAAAGCTATAAAAAGCTCATCATGGACAGCATCGAACCAGATGAAGTTCAAATAGGAGAAGAAGCTTTTTATTTCCTTGCAGCTTCTAACCACAATTATGATTTAAAAACACCAATCGGCTACGATCAACCTGCTATTGATATGATTAGTAAGCATGGACTAGCTCACATCTTTAAAGTAGAAAATGCAGCTAACGAAGTAGCTAACGAAAAATTGGTTAACCAATTACTAGCATTAAAAGATGCTTCTGCTGGTCGCTTACTTGGCCAAGGTGATGAAGCAATTGGTTTTGGACAAGAAGATGGCAATCAATTAGTTGAAAAATTAAGTGATGCTGGCTATTACTTCTACACAATTGAAAGTAACCCGCTTAAGGGCGAAAGTAAAATTGCTCAAATGACAGATTACAATATGATCCGTTTGCATAGTATCAATGTCAACAGAGAGACAAAATTAAAGTTAAATGAAAGTATTGACCGTACGACAAGAGCTGTGAAAGAGCGTAATATTCGCTCAATCTTCTATCATATTAAAACTACTGGCAACGCCAAAGAGAATGTAGAGGAAACGATTGATTACTTGAACGGTGTACATGAAAGAATGCCAGATCATTTCACACCAGGTGAGCCAAAGCTATTTGATAAAGTAGCCGTACCAGCTTGGGTAACGGCAGCCGTATTTTTAGCAGGTATTTTATTTACATTTATCGTTTCAGAATTAGTAAAATGGATGCCTCTTCGTATAGCGGCAGCTGGCTTTATGACGGTACTTGCCATTGCTTACTTCCTACTAAAGAGCACCCTATTCTTACAAGCATTCGCATTAATTATTGCTGTCCTTGCACCTACCTATGCAGTGATCAAAACAGCGCAAGGTTCTACGAAAATGTCTAAACTATTTGTCCAATATATAAAGGCAGTTGCAATTAGCCTTATTGGGATTGTCATTGTCATTGGCTTATTGAATGGTAATGCCTTTATGACAGGCTTTGCCGCATTTAAAGGTGTTAAACTTGTTTATGTTATTCCAATCATGGGCGTCTTACTATTTACATTAATTGAGATCAACAAATTAGTTGATCAAAACATGAAAAAATCTTTAACCAACACAGTAACATTATTAAATAAAGAACTAAAATATTGGCATGTGCTCTTACTCGTTGTTGTAGCAGGTGTCGGATTATTTTACATTAGCAGAACAGGTAACGCTGGTTCTGTAAGTAACATGGAATTAGTCTTTAGACAATGGTTAGAAAATACGTTATATGTTCGACCAAGAACAAAGGAATTTTTAATTGGTTTCCCATTCTTCATCTTAGCATTATATGTAATGGGGATTAATCGTAAATGGGGTAGTATCCTACTTGTACCAGGTGTTATTGGATTCTTATCTATCGTGAATACTTTTACACACTTACACATCCCAGTAGCAGTTTCTGTATTACGTACACTATACAGCGTGTCTCTTGGACTTGTCGTAGGGCTGGTATTTATCCTACTCTTCAAAATTGGTTATCGTTGGGTTTCTAAGGCAATCGCGAGGTGGTCATAATGCACGTTGTTTTATCTGGCTACTATGGTTTTGACAATGTAGGAGATGATGCTATTCTGCTGTCCATTATTCACTCTTTAAAGAAATGGCAGCAAGATATAGAGATTACTGTATTATCCAATAACCCAGCAGCTACTGAGCAAACATACGGTGTCAAGGCCGTCAATCGTTGGAAAATGAAAGAAATTCACCAACTGCTTAAAACAGCTGATGGACTTATAAGCGGCGGTGGTAGTCTCATGCAGGATCAAACAGGCATGAAAACCATTCCTTACTATGCGGGCGTTATTCAAATTGCAAAATGGTTGAAGAAGCCAGTATTTGTTTACGCCCAAGGTATGGGTCCGATTAATCACCCTCTTAGTAAATTCATTGTTCGCAAAGTCTTTAATAAGGTCGAGCAAATTACGGTTAGAGATAACGCCTCTCATGCTCTTTTAACAGAGATAGGTGTTCGTAAAGAGGCAATGGTTGTGCCAGATCCTGTTATGGGGCTAAACGGAAGTGACTTTGATTGTCAATGGCTAGAAAACGTAGCCCTGTCAGCCGAGAGCTATATTGCTGTAAGTGTTCGTGACTGGCCATCCACTGTAGCGTACAAAGAAAAAATCGCGCACAGCCTAGATCAATTAGTACGTCAAGGTGAGCAAGTCGTCTTCTTACCTATGCATGGTGACCATGATTTTAAAACTTCGCAGGATGTAGCCGCACTGATGAAGGAAAAGAGTTTGATTGCTCCTGCTGATTTATCCATAGAGGAGAAAATTGCAGTGATTGGACAATCTCAATTATTAATTGGTATGAGATTGCATTCCTTAATCTTCGCAGCCATTTATGCTACACCTTTTATTGCGATTTCATATGATCCGAAAATCGATGCGTTTGCTGACATTGTTGGCCAACCAGTTATAGGACATGTCGAAGTAGATGATTGGAATGGTGTTACCTTGTTTGAACAAGCTGTCGCAATCCTTGAAGCGTATACAACGGTTCAAGATAATATGCGTCAGACTGTCCTACCATTACAAAATGAAGCAACAGCAACAGCTAAATTAGCGATTGAGGTTTTTTCACAATAAACATTAAAAAATGATGAATTTCAATTAAATTGAAATTCATCATTTTTTTCCAACTTCTAATAATTTTAAGATGGACTGTGCTTGCTGCATATGCATCGCTAACACATATTGACTCGCCTGCATTAAAATCTGAGCCTTTACCATGTTCATCATCTCTTTTGCGATATCTGCATCCCGAATTCGAGACTCTGCTGCTTGTAAATTTTCTGCGGTGTTCACATTGGCATTATAGGCATGTTCCAAACGGTTTTGATAGGCACCAAGACGAGAACGTTCATTAGATACGCTTTTTAATGCCTCATCCATTGATGAAATGGCTTTATCCGCTTCCTCACGAGTGGCAATAGAAACATCCTTCAAGCCCAGTGCTTCTGATCCCATGCCATTGATAAACAGTTCAATAGATTGCCCTGCATTGGCTCCTGCTTGAATTTTAATGCCATTAGTCTCGTGATCTCCATTAAGCAACGTCTTAGTATTAAATTCTGTATCCGTCGAGATACGCTGAATTTCCTTCTTTAATTCTTGGAATTCCAGATCAAGTTTCTTACGATCATCATCTGTTAATGTATCATTGGCTGCCTCCACTGCTAGCTCACGCATCCGTTGAATCATGGCATGTGTCTCATTCAATGCTCCTTCTGCCGTCTGCACAAGAGAAATGCCATCCTGAATATTTTTAGCCGACATATTCAATCCACGAATTTGAGCACGCATCTTTTCAGAAATCGCCAGTCCAGCTGGATCATCCGCCGCACTATTGATTCGATAACCTGAAGAAATGCGTAGCATTGCCTTGCTCATCGCACTTTGATGCCGATTCATATTATTCAAGATTGACATCCCCGTTGCTGACCACTTACCAAGCATGCTTTCACCACCTTCTTATTATTTATATCGGTCTATTCGCTATTCTATTAATCTTTAAATTGGGAATCGTTTCAATTTTTTCGGGATTTATTAGCAATCCATCCCCTTGCATCTTTTTATATTAAACTTTCGACCTACCCTTTATACTAATGCGCATAATGAAAGCACCTTCTTCTCATTTACGAAAAGTAGGTGCTTACTGGGCATTCCATCTATTCAATTTTGAAACCTCCAAGTTGATGGCTCTTTTGCTGTAGCAGTTCGAAAAAGAGTGCTTTATCGTTCTCTAATAATGCCTGATCGATTAAATTATCATAATTTTGTTCCTCTAGCTCTGTGATGAGCTGATCTATTTCACCAACCGTCACTGTAGAAACTAATGGGATTTGTTGCTTCGGTGTAGCGCTTTCAAGTATTGGTGCTAAATGCTCATGAACATTGGTAATAAGCAGTAGTTGATAAAGTGGTAATCGGATAAAACGATTTCCTTTTTGGAAAACAAAAACCTCAGATAAATTTTCAATTTGCTGTGTCTTCAAGTTGATGATCATCTCTTTACCTTCTATGGGAATGAAATGGAAAATCTCATTCTCTTTTAAAATAGAGAAATATTGATAAGCAAATACGAGACGTAATTTGTCCCCAGTAATTTTTGTATAAAACGGCTTCATGTATTGAACTTGCATCATCCTTCATCCCTCCCTTGTTATCTGATTATTCAGATTTTAACATAAATCAAAAGCCTTGTTAACTATCTTATTTCATTTTTTCTTTCTAATCATTCAGCTTATCATTACTGCATTTTAATCGTATAATGGAAGGACAGTCTTTTTTCCTTTTTTACAATGAACAAAGTTAAAATAGCCATACATGATGAAAGGAGTGAGGTTATGGCATTATCTATATCGCAATTAGCCAAGGAGCATCAAGCATTTGTGCTGACAAAATTAAAAGAAGCTGAACAAGGGTTACACCCTTCCACTACGGAAGATGAAGAACTAGTGCGTCGTGCTGTCTTTTCTGTAAGGAATAAATCCATTGTGTTTGAACGTTTTAATGGAGCAAGTTCTATATTATATGCAAGTGTTCAGGATGTCAGACCCGCTTCTGTTGAAATTGATTTTTCCAAAGAAGAGCTACATTGTAACTGTCCTCAAACCAAATGGTGTCGACATCAAGTTGGTGCATTACTCGCCCTCTATCAATACTTTGATTCCGTTCAAAATTGGTCGAGTGCTTGGCGTGCTCAAAAATCTGTCCAGCTAAAATCTTTAGCTGATGAACGGAGCCCGCAAAGTTGGTCGATGATGGTTGATGAAGTAATGAAGCGATTATTGCCACCCGGCCGAGTATTAGAAGGCTATGGACTTTCTGCTGTAAGGACGGATGCTTTGGAGCGTCTTCGCCGACATATGCCCTTTGAGCGTGAATGGCAGCCTCTTTACAAACTCTTTATGGAGTTAGCCATTTTTAATACTATATGGCGGCATTTAAATGAAACACCTGGACATTCGTTAGATTCACCTTATATGAAATACTTTATCGACCAAAGCAGTCAATCATTTGAGAGCATCCTCACAGAGCTTACTAATCGGTCACGACTTTTTGCAACTGACCCATTTTATGATGCAATCCAAGAGCTAGTAAGGGAATTTTTATTAGAACGACAGGGGCTGTTTGCCAATCGACTTCGCCTGTACATGCTGCTTTGGGCAGTGCTTTTTTACGAGAAGCCTCGGCGTGAACAAGAATTAGTTTATTTAAATAATCTTGATCACCCTTCAGCAGAAGTTTTCCTGCAATCGTTAAGACTATTATTTTATGTGCTCTTACAAAAAGAGGATTTGCTGCTCGAAAGTTTGGCTCAGATTGATTTGGCACAAATACAGGATTTATTTGAACTTGCTACCTTTGCTCAACGTGCTGGCGAATCCTATTCATTGGCAGTCATTTTACGAGCAATACTACCTTTGACTGAAACATTTCTACAGGAAGTCGTGCCAGTTGTTCAGCGAGCCCAGTACGTAAGGCAATTCCAGCTATTGTTTGATGAAATACAGCTTACTGAGGAAGAGGAAGCAATGTTATACAGTGCCTTTGGTGTGTATGGTCTTCAGCCGTTCTCTAGCTTTCTAATTAAAAAAGGGCGTTATCGTGAATGGGCTGCTCTTCATCAATTAAATCCTTCGTCTCTGTCTTATTTAGAAATGTGTGGACTAAAGGATGTACTACAGGTTGAACCTGCTACTGTCTTACCTTTATACCATGTCTATGCAATGGCTGAAATTGCACAAAAATCACGCATGAATTATAAGCAGGCTGTGCGTATTTGGAAAAGTATGCGTAGTGCCGCAAAACGAGCTGGTAAAACGGGTTATTTTGAAACATATATGCATAC
This sequence comes from Lysinibacillus cavernae, assembly GCF_009724685.1. GTDB lineage: Bacteria > Bacillota > Bacilli > Bacillales_A > Planococcaceae > Lysinibacillus > Lysinibacillus cavernae. The sequence goes on along the minus strand of NZ_WMEF01000013.1, from coordinate 91,391 downwards.
TATTCGTGCAGAATATAAAAGACTTCGTGCATTACAAGAAGAAATTGAGAAAGGAAACTTAGTATGATGACAATAAATGCTCCTTCCCCTTTTTCCAAAACACAAAAGCTCCGTATTGATGTAGCTCGGGAAGGATATTTTACGTTGCAGGGTTTTACTGCAAATGGTACGACAATCGACGTAGATACATTCATTTCTTCGCTATTCTTTACTTATGAAGCAAATGTTTATGGTTTATTAACAAATCGGGCTGATTATACGATTGAGGTTTCTACTGCTGAGTTACTTGATATTTTTTCATCAAGTTTCCAACATCCCTTTATCAGTTGGCTTGGTGCAAATGAAGAAAGTAAAGAATGGCTTGAAAAAATATTGGCTTTACAGGAATACTGGCAGGAGCCATCACTTTGGTCCCACGCTGTCATTGCAGAAGATTTTTCTTCACTAACTTTTCCTATCGATCACATCGATTCAGTTTTATTAGAAACGGCTGTGCAGCAAAAACTTTCACAAGTCGGGCTAATTATAACTGATTTACCAAAGCTACTGCCCTTTTTCTTGCGTGGTGGCTGGCCGTTGGATCAAACTCGTCAAACTGGTGCAGTTTCGGTTTCTTTACGATTAAGTGAACCAGAGGATGATTCTGATGTATGGTTATTAGAAACGGTCTTAAGCACTGCTACTACAAAAAACTACTGGACACCTGCTATTCGCAAGCAATCTTTACCAATAGAAGATGCACTTCCTACAAAATGGCGGATGTATGCAACTGACATCGAGCAGCAACAACAGCAAATTGTAGATCTTCTATCCAACGATGATAGCAAAAGTGATACTTTTATTCGTGTGGCGCTGGAAGATTCAGAAGTACGATCCTTTTTACGTGAGGATCTCGCTAGATTGCAGGCACTTGGTTTTGATGTTGTACTACCTGCATGGCTTAAGGATTTAAAACAATCCAAAATCCGTGTACGCGTCACAACTAATAATGTCTCAGCAAAAAAGGTAGCAGGATTAGATGATATTTTAACGTTTAAATGGCAATTTTCTATGAATGGACAAACGATTTCACCTGAGCAATTTAAAAAGCTAGTGGATGAGAAACGTGAATTTATTCGTATTGGTACTGAATGGTTCCGAGTCGACGCCCATTGGATGCAAGAAATGCGTGAATTGATGCAGCAGGCAGAAGATGAAAGCTGGACTGTTCGGGAGTTGTTATTTAGAGAATTACCTGAAGACTTGTCTGCACCTCTTGAGGAAGAAGATGCTGATGATGCACTAAGAGATGATCCAATCTTTGCATTGGAAATTCAACAGTCATTAAAAGCATATATGGAACAGCTTTTGGAGAAAAAAGGATTGCCTGCAGTACCGATTCCATTATCTTTACAGACCGAATTACGACCTTATCAAGTAGAGGGCTTTGAGTGGTTAATCTTTATGCGTCAACAAGGTTTCGGTGCGTGTCTAGCTGATGATATGGGCCTTGGTAAAACGGTTCAGCTGATTACCTATTTACTTCATATTTATGAGGATGTAGCTGATTATACAAAGCCATCCATCATTATTTGTCCAACTTCAGTTCTCGGTAACTGGCAAAAAGAGCTCGCTCGATTCGCTCCTTCTCTGGTTGTGCATACGCATTATCAGACAAACCGAGCGAAAGATGAAGAATTTAAACAGTTAGTGGCAGTAGAAAAACCACATGTTATTTTATCAACCTATGGTACTGTTTCGCAGGATACTGATTTTTTACAAAACATTGATTGGGCAACTGTTGTACTTGATGAAGCTCAAAATATAAAAAACATGCAGACATTGCAATCAAGAGCCATTCGTAAATTACTAGGTGACCATCACATTGCCCTTACTGGGACACCTGTAGAAAATCGTTTATCTGAGCTATGGGCTATTTTTGATTTCATTCATAAGGGTTATTTAGGTAGCTTTGGCCGCTTCAACGAGGAATTTATTTTACCTATTGAGCGGGACGAATCGGATTCACATAAGCAGAAACTACGAGCTAAAATTCAGCCATTCTTATTGCGTCGTACAAAGCGTGATCCACATTTACAGCTTAACTTACCAGATAAGCTAGAATCGAACGAATACTGCCCATTAACAGCCGAGCAAGCCTCTCTCTATGAAGGCTATATTTTAGAGACACTCGATCAGCTGGAGCAGTTAACAGGCTTTCAAAAAAAGGGACGCGTCTTAAAGATGCTCAGTAAATTAAAGCAATTATGTAATCATCCTGCCCTATATTTAAAGGAGCCTTTCGAGGATGCCGAAACGATGCTTACACGTTCGACCAAGTTAGAGCGCATTGTACAAATGGCAGCTGAGATTGTGGACAATGGCGAGCAATGCCTTATCTTTACACAGTATATCGGGATGGGGCAATTGCTACAGCATTGTTTAAGTGAATTATATAATGTAGATGCACCTTTTTTAACTGGTGCAATGCCTAAGCAGCAGCGTGACCGCTTAGTTGAGGCTTTTCAGGCAGGAGATTTCCCTATATTTATCCTCTCCTTAAAAGCAGGTGGAACAGGGCTTAACTTAACAGCAGCTAATCATGTTTTACATGCGGATCGCTGGTGGAATCCTGCTGTCGAAAATCAAGCAACCGATCGAGCTTATCGCATAGGGCAAACACAATTTGTGCAAGTCCATAAATTTGTAACAATAGGCACGATCGAAGAAAAAATTGATAAAATGTTGGTGCAGAAATCTGCTCTATCAGAAGAACTCATTCAATCAAGCCAGTGGTTGACCGAATTAGAGGATCAAGAACTTCGTGATTTAATAACATTAGACATATACTAATTAGATGCGCCAAGAGCAAATTGTTCTTGGCGCTCTTTTAGCGGAACTTTGTTGCTTCTTTTCCCTACTTACTTCATTATTCTTATTTAGTTGTGTTGAAACTTCCATTGCTGTGCGGTCTTCAGCAATGGTTTTATTATAAATCTACACATCATTCCTTTCTGTTGCTACGGTGCACGGATAGAAGAAGAATGGCGGATCAGACAATGATTTTTTCCTGCCCCGTATGTAAACTTAACTTGCTATGGTAATACAAAATCTTTTAAGTCTTCCTGTTCTTTCGGTGGTTTTGGAGGGACAACAGCTATTTCGTCACTATCCCTTTGTTTGAGCTGATAAAATCGTACATCTTCTACCACTACCTCTGTCATAAAAATCTTGGTGCTTTCTTCATTTACAAATGACCTTGTTTGAATACGGCCGTTTGCACCTATTAATGAGCCTTTACCGCAATATTTGACGATATGCTCTGCAAGCCTTCCCCAAGCTGTACAGAATATAAAGTCCGTGTCTACTTCCCCACGATTATTTTTAAAATTACGATTAATGGCGAGTGAAAAATGAGTCTGCACACGATTTCCAGATAAGTAACGTAACACTGGATCTTTCGTAAACCTTCCGACCAGTCCGACTTGATTCATTCGTTCACCTCCTTTACTTTAGATTGCTCTCATCTTACAAAACGATTCCATTTTTAGCAAAATCCGATATTGTTAATTTCCATCAGTTTTTAAGCATAAATTAGGTAAATTAGCATTTTTACTTTTCTATTTTTTAATAATTTTTCAGCTGAATTCTTTAGGCTGTAATGGCAAATGCTACTTCATGAAATCATCAATTTCGCAGTTTTTAAAAAGTCGTGACAGGTGCGCATAACAAACAACCGATACTTTCATGTGTTATACTAAAAGAATGACAGACTTAGGAGGAATATACATAATGAAAACATTTAAAATGCTTTCCTTTGACCTTGTCACAAAAGATGGCGTGCAACCATTCCCTTTAGTCGATGGCATCATTATTAATCAGGAGAACAGCCATCAATCTTGGGTACTTGAATTATTTATGGATAAACAATATCGCTCAACCTTTGATGAGCTCTTAGCGAATGCTACTGTCTTCAATGTACGTGCAGTTATTTCATTTCCAGATAATGAACCCGCTCCTTTCCAGGTAATCGTACATACTGTTCAAGAAATCGGTGCTCATGTTTCTGTACTATTAAAGGGTACACTCAAAATTAAACGTTCTAAATATGCCGAACAATTGCTTTCAGAGCTACTTGCTGAAGGTGTTTCCCTAGAGAATTTACTGGAACGCTTTACGAAAGATATGAAGAAGCGACCAAAATTAAAAAATGACTAGCGATGCGTATTTTGCATCGTTTTTTTGTTGGACAAGCTACTATTTTTATGTAAAATACAATTTAAAAAGGGAGGTTATACTTTGCTTGCTATTAGGGAAAAACCTTTAAAATTATTATGGCTTGAGGCTTTAATGAGGCGTCTTCTTAAGGATGATGTCGAATTCCATTACTTTCAAGAGCAATTTCGTCGTGTAGATGCAGGGTTTGCTGGTGAACAAAAAGTTGATCGTGAATGGCATGAAATAATATGTCCAAATATTTTTTTTGTATTACATAATTTATATTTGGCAAACGCTGCTCAACATACACATCAGCTCGATACACTTTTTATGTGTCCTCAATTTATATTCGTTTTAGAAATCAAAAACATTCATGGTCGTCTTGATTTTGATCAATATACACATCAATGCACACGCACGAAGTTAGATGGTACTGTTGAAGGATTTCCAAATGCTCTTACTCAAACAGAGCGCCATATGCGATTTCTTAAAACACTTTTTGAAAACTATTCACTCCCCGTTGAAGGTGCTGTTGTCATTGCGAATCCTTCAGCGATAATTACTAACCCGTCAAATGCTGCTGTCCCAATTTTTCATCTGTCTGGGCTTCATGCACATCTTCAATCCCTTTTTAAAAAGTATCCTCAAAAATTATTATCAGAAAATCAATTAACTCAACTGGTCCAAGTGCTTCTTTCCAAACAACTGATTCCCCAAGTTCAAACAGCGATTGCACCATCACGATTTCGACAAGGTGTCCTTTGTCCAAAATGTTCCTATCTGTATAAAATGTATTACCATCGTGGTGTCTGGAAATGTTCATCCTGTCATAATACGAGTATAGAAATTTTCGCAGAAGCCTTGCATGATTATCGATTATTAGTAGGACATACTATTACAAATCAACAGTTACGGTCATTTTTTCATATTCGTTCTAGTGATGCAGCCACTCGATTACTAAAAAAATTTAAGTTTTCTTATACTGGTGCATATAAAGATCGAGTTTACCATTTACCCGAAAATTTATTGGAATATATGAAGGCATTTTTTTGAAGCTTTATTTTGCTGCTTTCACGGGTATTCGCTTCTCTTCCGCGGCTATTCGCTTCGCTTCCGCGGGTATTCGCTCTGCTTCCGCGGGTATTCGCTTCTCTTCCGCGGGTATTCGCTTCTCTTCCGCGGGTAACTACTTCTCTTCCGCGAGTTTTCACTTCTCTTCCGCGGTTTTTCGCTTCTCCTCCGCGGGTTTTCACTCTGCTTCCGCGTGTTTTCACTTCTCTCAGCAGTATATTTTCATGAAAAAAGAGTGCTTTCCATTTAGGAAACACTCTTTTTTATGTTATCGGTTGTTCATACCGTCACGGTACTTTTCCGTGTCGTTGACTTTGTCATCGACAATATCATTATTATTGTTGCTGTTTACGTTGTCTTTACGTTCAACACCGTTTACACCATTTGCATTTGGTACGTTGTCATAGCCGTTTGTACCGTTTAAATCAGCATTTGACCCAGGTGTTGTTGCTTCAGGCAATGTTGTATTATCATTAACAGTGCCTCGATCAACACCATTTCCATTTACATTATTTCGATTATATGCATCATCCGTATCATTTGGATCTAATGCATCCTCGACATTGTCCACACCACGACGAACGTCATTCTCGACTTCTCTTACTGGGTGATCTTCTACTGCATTATTTCCCCAGTTACATCCTCCAAGGAATACAGTTGCAAGAATAATGGTTAAAAATGACATTTTCCACATAGTAAAAAACCTCCTTTCTTGGGTACTATGTCATCAAATACGTGTGTATTTGTGATCCTACATAGATTGCCCGGGAAAGGAGGGAACTATCCGATTTTTGTACAAACTATTTTTGTTTTTCTTTTAATAACTGTTCAATATATGCTGCTTCTGCTTTACAGTCATAGCTATAGTTTGTGCCTAACTCTTTTTGCAATGCTTCGATTGTTTCAGTTTGCTGTGTTGTTGGTTCTTCATTTAAAATTTTGGCAATAACTTCATCGATTTTTTTTGCCATCTCTTCATGAAACTGTGCACTCATCAATGTATCAGCAGGGATTTTTTCGATCCATGCGGCATTTTCTTGAAAATAAGTCTGCCAACTTGCAATGAAGTCTTCCATTGAAAAGCGCTCATCATCCCAACCAATACTTGCTAAGTATGTTTCAAAAGATGTCGAAATCGAACGAGTAATGCTAATTTTAATACCTGAAGACAATTCCTTATACATCTTAATAATCCTCCTACGTTTGTAAAACCTAAAAATTACATCTATTTCAATTCACAATCGCTTATTCGCCATCGCAATTTAAGAACCTATTAATCAATTTTTGACTTGACTTTATCTATTTTATATCTTTTGGTCTACAAATGCAAATTAAGCTTGTTTTGGCTGTTCTGGCCCAATTGCAAATAGAATATCGGCTTCACATACAAGTTCTCCATCTACAGTTGCTACAGCATGTCCTTTACCCATTGCACCACGAAGTTTTACGAATTCTACTTCAAGTTTAAGTTGGTCGCCCGGTACGACTTGTCGCTTGAAACGACAATTATCCACACCTGTTAAAAATGCTAAACGTCCCTTAAATTCTTCTGCATTTAATAATGCCACTCCGCCTACTTGTGCTAATGCTTCTACAATTAAGACACCTGGCATAACAGGATATCCTGGGAAGTGCCCGTTAAAAAAGTCTTCATTAATAGAAACGTTTTTTAAACCTACTGCACGTTTCCCTTCTTCTAATTCGATGATCCGATCTACAAATAAAAAAGGATAGCGATGTGGTAGGATTGCTTGAATTTGCTCTGCTGTTAACATGTCATTTCCCCCTCAAACTTAGGTATGTATACACAAAGTAAGGTAAAGAATAATGTTATTCTTTACCATTCATAATATCAAATATATGTTGCCATGTTTCAAATTTAAAAATATCCATAGCATTGCCTTCTCCAATAACACTGAAGCCAAACATTGCGCCTAATGCTGCGGCAGCAACGACTAAGACGAGAACAATTACAATGCGTAACCAAATCGGAATCAGTCGGATTTGCACCCATCGAACCTCGCGTTGCTCTCCATTTGAGCGGCGTTCTTTCTTTTCTGGTTGCGTATCGGTTTCTTGTGTCGGCACAGAACGTCGACGTGAATCGTTAGTCATAGATTGTACTCCTCTTCATTCCTTACTATGTGTTTTTGGATAACTTTTTATCGAATGCCGTTTATTAGTCCTAGCATTTGATCTGCTAATGTAACCGTTCTTGCATTGAATTGATAAGAACGTTGTGTTTGAATTAGTTCTGTCATTTCCTTCGATAGGTTTACATTGGACATTTCTAATGTACCACTTTGCATTCCGATTTGTTGACGATTGGCACCAACTAGCTCTGTCAGAACGTCTGCTTGTGTATAGCCTAGTTCAGCTAGATTGTCTGGTAACCCAACATACGAACCTGTGATATGTTCCATTACTTGCGGCTTTTGGAATTCAGTTACGGCTAAGTCCGTACGAATGATATCGCCATTTGGATAAGATGCTTCTAATACGCCACCTTCTCGGACGGCAAAGCTTTTAACAGTATCCGGTAATGTAATGGCTTGTCCTGCTGCATTAGCTACGGGATAACCCTCTGCCGTTACTAGCATGACTGTCCCGTTATTTAACGGCGATAAATAAAAGTCACCTTGTCGAGTATACACTGTTTCGGTTCCATTTTCACCATTTGGCATTAAAATATTGAAATATTGTTTTGCCTTTGTAAAAGCGAAGTCTAAATCTCGATTAGTTGTTTGTAATGAACCTTGCTTTTCATTGGATTTAATTTGTCCCAGCATTGCACCAGATCCATAACGAATACCAACAGGTGTTTGACGCTCAGCACGATCCTGCTTATCATTATTAAATTGCTGATAAAGTAGTTCATTAAAAGATGCTTCCTTCGATTTAAAACCTGTTGTACTGCTATTGGCAATGTTATTACTAATCGTATCAAGTTTATTTTGTAATTGGCCCATTGTGTTCGTTGCCGTAATCATTGTACGTAGCATTTATAAAACGCCTCCTGTTCGCCCATTAAATTTTTCCGATTTCATTAACAGCCTTTTCCATACTGCGATCATAAGCTTGTAATACTTTTTGGTTTGCTTCAAACGCACGGTAGGCTGTCATTAAATCTGTCATAGTGCGACTAGAATCTACGTTTGAACCTTCTAAATAGTTTTGACGTAGTGTAAAGGAAACGCCATTCGCTCCATAGGCTGTTGGTAAGTTCTCACCATTTTGTGTACGAATGAGGCCATTATCCTGTTTAAGTAGCATGTTCGGATTCGCAGCAAATGATACACCAACACGTGCTACCTGCTGATCATTCACAAAAATGGCTCCACTTTCATCGAGGCGAAAATCATCATTTGGTAGCTGGATACGTTGTCCTGCATCATTTAGTACGTATAGACCTTGACCATTTACTAAATAGCCTTGACCATCTAACGTGAAATTACCATTACGTGTATAGGCTTCACCACCAGCTGGATGTTCAAGACGGAAGAAAATTGAGCCTGTAACACCATCTTCATTTTGTGGTAAATTTCCATCGATTAATGCCATATCTGTTGTAAAATCAGTGTTGTAGATTTGGCCTTGTATGTAATTTGGCAATGTTTCTTGTAAATATGTCCCTGTATTTAAAGCTCCTACTTGACTCATATATTCAGCGCCAGCTTGTTGATTGGCGGGAGCATTTGTCTTTCCAATACTAGACATCAGCATGTCTGGGAACGAGCGAATTGTTGATTGATCTGCCTTAAATCCTGGCGTATTCGCATTGGATAAATTATTGCTTAGTAATTCTGTTCTTCTTTGTTGCGTGATCATACCTGTTGCAACTGTATAAAACCCTTTAAACAAAGAAATCACCTCATTTTATTTTTATAAGGATGCTGGCACACGATCAATATTTTCCAGCATAATGCCTGTACCAATAGCTACACAATCCATAGGTCTCTCTGCAATGAAGACAGGAACTTTTAACTCTTCTATTAATAGCTGATCCATTCCATGTAGTAATGCACCGCCACCAGTAATAATAACGCCACGGTCAATGATATCAGCTGAAAGCTCAGGTGGTGTTTTTTCTAAGACATTTTTTGCTGATTGGACAATCATCGCTACAGATTCGTGTAATGCACGTTCAATTTCCTCAGAATGGATTGAAATTGTACGTGGTAAGCCTGTTACCATATCACGACCACGAATATCCATTGTATCATTACGGCTACCCTTGAAAACTGTACCGATTGTCATCTTGATTGCTTCTGCTGTACGTTCACCAATTAGCAATTTATATTCTTTTTTAATATATTGCAAAATATCATTATCAAACACATCGCCTGCTACTTTTATGGATTCACTTGTTACAATATCACCCATTGATAGAACTGCGATATCTGTTGTTCCGCCACCGATATCGACTACCATATTACCGCTTGGTTGGAAGATATCCATGCCTGCACCGATTGCTGCCACTTTTGGTTCTTCCTCTAGATATACTTTTTTACCACCAGATTTTTCTGCAGCTTCACGGATAGCTTTTTGCTCAACACTTGTAATGTTCGTTGGACAGCAAATTAAAATTCGTGGCTTTGCCAAAAATCCTTTTACGTTTAATTTATTGATGAAATGTCTTAACATCGCCTCTGTCACATCAAAATCTGCAATGACTCCATCTCTTAGTGGGCGAATTGCTGTGATATTACCTGGCGTTCTCCCTACCATTTGGCGAGCTTCTTCCCCTACCGCTAATACTTTGTTTGTTTTTTTATCAATCGCCACAACAGATGGTTCATTTAGGACGATCCCTTTTCCTTTAACGTGGATTAATACGTTCGCAGTTCCTAAGTCAATGCCAATATCTTTCGAAAACATTCTATAATTTCTCCTTCCCGCCAGTTCCAACTACATAACGTTCATTTTATCTCTTTATCTAGAATATTTTATCATATTCTATTGGTAATTTCACCTAAATTTAGTGAATAAGACTGTTTTCTTTTCATGCTATGAACGGCTATAATATAGAATTACTATTCCTTTGAAAACAGCTATTATGCTTCTCCAACACAACAAAAAAGAACGAATCACTCATGACTCGCTCTTTCTTTCCACTTGTTTTTCGTTGCTTCTCCTCCACGAATATGACGTACGGCCTTATGGTAGGCGAGTATTTCTTTCACTTGGTCAGCTAATCCTTCATGAATTGTTGGTAATCGCTCTGTTAAATCTTTGTGCACCGTACTTTTTGAATAACCAGTCATTTTCGCGAGGACACGCACAGTCTCACGCGTCTCAATCAGTAATTCACCGAGGCGTATGCAGCGCTTCCGAATGTGCTCATGCACGTTCTTCGTCCTTTCCACACAATTTCACAAAATGCTTTGGCAATCAGATGCACATTTGCGCATTTCTTCACCTTATGTAAGGACAAAGCTATTCAGAACACGTTTTGCATTTTCCTGATAAAATGCTGATTTTTTATGCGTTACTAGCTTTTCGGATTAAAAAGCTAGTAATTTTTTCGGATTAATATATTTTCCGTTTTCAAGAACTTCGAAATGCATATGGACGCCAGCCGCTTGATTCCACTCATTGTCAGTCGCTTTTCCTAATGCCTGACCTTGTGTTACCTCATCGCCTTCTTTGACAGCGATATCTTTTACAGAGCTATAGTGTGTTTGCATACCATTTGGATGCTCAATCACAATCTTATTGCCTGTAAATGCGTCTAGTTTTACCTCTAGTACTTTACCACTCATAGCAGCTAGTACTTCAAATTCTTCACCATTCATAGCAATAGAGATACCAGAAGACGTTGTAAATGTTTGATTAAATACCATTAGTGCATTCTCACGTGACTCTTCATTTGCCTCTAGCTCATAAAATTCTTGTAAAACTTGTACTTTACTAAAATTCTCTTCTTTGAATGGGTACATCATGTTTTCAGTTCGAGCATTTGTTTCTACTACAGGACCTGGATCTACTTCAGCTAAATCTGGTAGCGGAGCCTCTTCTACTTTTGATACGAGACTATTGTAACCAAATAACAATCCTGCTAGAACTAGTGCACCACCTGTGTAAACTGCTGGCCAAAACCACGGTTTCTTTTGTAATTGACCATTTTCCTTTTGATTTGGATCTTGGTTTTGAGAAGTTTTATTATTTTTATCCTCTCTCATTTTCATCACCTCTAGTTGCAGTGTGAACAACTAGAAGTTATTTTAAACATGCATCTATTTTTTTTATTTCAATATCTTGATAATAATAGTGTAAAATTTCGGTAGCTTTTTTTCCTTCATTCGCCATTGCTTCTGCTCCGTATTGGCTCATTCCCACTCCATGACCATAGCCTTGTGTTTTCACATGAACCTTTCTTGTATTGGCATTATAGTCAATTGTAAAATCAGTTGATGGTATGCCAAGGAGAGTTCGGACCTCTCTTCCTGTCCAAACAGTATTCCCTAACTGCAATCGCTCTACTCGCCCTGAGTCATTATTAAATAGCTGTATTCGATTAAAATCATTAGGTTGCCATTGTACAGGCCATAACTTATTCCATTGTGCTAGTGTCCACTCTTGCTCTGCCTCAAACTTTGGTGATGTTTGATCTGATACACTTGCAACACTTTGCAAATATGGAATTTCATTTCCACCATAGCCATAAGCACTTTCTGTTTTCCCATTACTTGTTGAGTGAAACATAGCTGTAATTAGATCATTATTATAAAGAAGAACTTGTCCTTTCGTTTCATTGATAGCTTCGACAATTTTCTTTTCATTTCCCAGGAAATTGCTAGCCCAATTCGCCTTTCTTTGCTCTTCATCATAAAATACTTGTCTTGCAACAGTTGGAGCAATTGCCTTTTTACCGTAATTTGTCGTTTTCAACGCATATGTTCGTGCTGCAATTGCTTGTGCTTTCAATGCCTCTTTTTTAAAGGAAACAGGCATTTCCGCAGCAACTACACCTGTAATATACGTCTCCAAAGGGATTTTTTCTTCTTGTCCCTCCACTTCTATAAATATTTCACAAGCATTCTCATCTTTAGTTGGAAGTTTTACAACCTCCTGTCTTTCGCTAAACCCTACTATAGGAAGCATATATAATGCTCCAATTAAACAAATGACACCTATACTAATCATCCATTTTTTCATAAGGAATAATATGCTGGGTTTCTTTTAGTTATGAGAAAACAAAAACCCTCTGCTAAAAAAGCAAAGGGTTTTATAATGAATTTAGTTTGTAGGTAATTCAACTGTTGTGTCTTCTTCTGTCATAACTTCTTCAGTAATTCGTTCAATATTGGCACCAAGTGATGCTAATTTACCATGGAAATCAACATAACCACGATCTAAATGGTAAAGCTTTGTAACACGTGTAATTCCTTCAGATACAAGACCTGCTAAAATTAGTGCAGCCGCAGCTCGTAAATCCGTTGCCATTACTTCAGCTCCCTGAAGATCAACCGGCCCCTCAATAAACACAGAGCGTCCTTCTATTTTAGCACCAGCATTCATGCGACGGAACTCCTCAACATGCATAAAACGATTTTCAAAAACCGTTTCTGTAATAATACTCGTACCTTCTGCAGTTAACATTAAAGCCATCATCTGTGATTGCATATCTGTTGGGAATCCTGGATGTGGCATCGTTTTGATGTCAACAGCTTTTAATGTATGAGGAACACGTACACGGATTCCTTCATCCAATTCGATAATTTCTACGCCCATTTCACGCATCTTAGCAATTAAAGCTGTCATATGCTCTGGAACTGCATTTTCAATGACTACATCTCCCTTAGTAATAGCCGCTGCTACCATAAATGTACCAGCCTCAATACGATCGGGAATAATATGATGCTCTACGCCATATAATGTATCGACTCCTTCGATACGAATCGTATTTGTACCTGCACCGATTACACGGCCACCCATACTATTAATGAAGTTTGCAAGATCTACGATTTCAGGCTCTTTTGCGGCATTTTCAATCACAGTTGTCCCTTTTGCTAGAGATGCAGCTGTCATAATATTTTCAGTCGCACCAACACTTGGGAAGTCTAAATACACATTAGCCCCTTTTAAACGACCTTCAGTTTTTGCCTCAACATAACCGTGACCAAATGAAATTTTTGCACCCATCGCTTCGAAGCCCTTTAAGTGTAATTCAATTGGGCGAGAACCGATTGCACAGCCTCCTGGAAGCGCAACACGAGCATATCCATTACGAGCAAGTAGTGAACCCATTACTAAAATGGACGCACGCATTTTGCTAACAAATTCAAATTGAGCTTCACTTGAAAGTTCTTTTGTTGCATCTATATATACGGCATTATCCTCAGGTATATATGTAACTGCTGCGTTTAAACTTTTAAGTACTTCATTTATTGTAAAGACGTCTGCTAAATTAGGGACTTCTTTAATTACATTTTCTCCTTTTGAAGCAAGTAAAGCTGCCGCAAGGATTGGTAACACTGCATTTTTTGCGCCCTCTACACGTACTTTCCCCTGTAGTTTTTGGCCGCCAGTCACTATTATTTTATCCACCCTATGTCCCTCCGAATTCAATCTATTAACCTATCGAATTTTTATTTTAAAAAGAAGTATAATGTCATAATCAGTAAACAAACAACTCTATAGTACAACTTTTCTAACGCTCGTTCAAGCGTCCAAATCACTATTTTAAGGCATTATTAGATATTTTGCTATTTATTTATTGTACGCTACCATTTTTTTTTTGTGAATGACCAATAACCCGTTCACTTCTAATACATACCCAAAGATATATGTACAAAAAACAACTTTTAACTCCATATTTTCGTGTGAAAGACAAAAAGAAGATGGGTCATGGATTTTACAAGGATTCAAATGTGCAAGTACAATTAGAAATCTTATCATTACGTCAAGGTGTACTTGATAAGCATTTTTACATAGTTCAAAGGGCCGCACAAATGGTATTATAAAGTCCTTTGAAGTATGTAGACGGATAAATCTTGTTAAATATAGAAGCCAAAGTCGATCTTTTAAAATAAATATGGGAGTTTGCCAGACCAACTAGATATTTGAAGAAAAAAATTAGATACTGCTGAGCCTATCACAATACTTAGTAAAATATATATGAGCTGAATTTGAAAAACTCTATTCTTCTTAAATAGTTTATCGACCATAAAAGCTTGTAATGCGTAAAAAGTAATAGCAATAAAAAACAGATGCGATAAAATACCTAATAAAGCTTCTTGTCCTATCGCTTCATATAGTTCCATGCTATCTCCTCCATTTCACCTTTAATTTGTTGCTTTATCTTAAAAAACGGGCAGATGCTATATCTGCCCGTTAAAAATGAATTAGATATTACCCTCATGAACGTTGATACGATTCAACGCACGTTTTAATGCTAGGTCAGCACGTTTGAAATCAATGTTGTCTTGTTTCGTTTGAAGACGTCCTTCAGCACGTTTAACGGCTTCTTTAGCACGTTGAACATCGATGTTTTCAGCAATTTCAGCAGAAGGCGCTAAAATTGAGATTTTTTCTGGACGAACTTCAATGAAACCACCGCTTACAGCAACAATATCAGTCGAACCGTTTTCTTTTTTAAGCTTCACTGCACCAATTGCAAGTGGAGCAACCATTGGAATATGGCCTGCAAGAACACCGATTTCTCCTGAAGTTGTTTTAGCGATTACCATTGATACTTCAGAATCGTATACTGGGCCGTCGGGAGTGACAATATTGACTTGAACTGTCTTCATATTTTTTCCTCCTCGTCCCTAGTATTAAACCTCTACGCCCATGCTTTTCGCTTTTTCAACTACTTCATCAATTGAACCAACTAAACGGAAAGCATCTTCTGGTAAGTGATCCCATTTGCCATCAAGGATTTCCTTGAATGAACGAACAGTTTCTTTTACAGGTACATAAGAACCTTTTTGACCAGTGAATTGTTCCGCAACGTGGAAGTTTTGAGATAAGAAGAATTGAATACGACGAGCACGTTCTACTGTTTGTTTATCTTCATCAGATAACTCATCCATACCTAAGATTGCAATGATGTCTTGCAATTCGCGGTAACGTTGGATTGTACGTTGTACACCAGTAGCCACAGCATAGTGCTCAGCGCCTACGATTTCAGGTGATAATGCACGAGAAGTCGAAGCTAATGGGTCAACCGCAGGGTAGATACCCATTTCAGATAATTTACGCTCAAGGTTAGTAGTTGCATCTAAGTGGGCGAAAGTGGTAGCTGGAGCCGGGTCAGTATAGTCATCGGCTGGTACATAGATCGCTTGAATAGAAGTTACAGATCCTTTGTTAGTAGATGTGATTCGTTCTTGTAGTTTACCCATTTCAGTTGCAAGTGTTGGTTGGTAACCTACCGCAGAAGGCATACGACCTAATAGGGCAGAAACCTCAGAACCTGCTTGTGTGAAACGGAAGATATTGTCGATGAATAAAAGTACGTCAGCACCTTGCTCATCACGGAAGTATTCTGCCATTGTAAGACCAGTTAAAGCTACACGCATACGTGCACCAGGTGGCTCGTTCATTTGACCGAATACCATCGCAGTTTGCTTGATAACGCCTGAATCGCTCATCTCGAAGAATAAGTCGTTCCCTTCACGAGTACGCTCACCTACACCAGCGAATACAGAGATACCTGAGTGCTCTTGTGCGATGTTATTGATTAATTCTTGGATTAATACTGTTTTACCTACGCCGGCACCACCGAAGAGACCGATTTTACCACCTTTGATATATGGTGCTAATAAGTCTACTACTTTGATACCTGTTTCAAGAATTTCAACTGTAGTTGAAAGTTCATCGAAAGATGGTGCTTCGCGGTGAATTGAATCACGACGAGCATCAGCTGGAATTTCTTCACCTAAGTCGATTACTTCTCCTAGTACGTTGAATACACGACCAAGTGTAACTTCACCAACTGGTACTGAGATAGCTTTTCCTGAGTCTGTTACTTCTGCTCCACGTTGTAAGCCATCAGTAGATGACATTGCAATTGTACGAACAGAATCGTCACCTAAATGAAGTGCAACTTCTAATGCAAGAATTGTTGCTTCTTCATTAGGACGTTCAATCTTAACTGTTAATGAGTTATAGATTGCTGGTAAATGGCCGTTTTCGAATTTTACGTCTACAACCGGACCCATTACTTGAATAACATGTCCTTTATTCATTACTGTGTACCCTCCTATCGTATTCTTATACGACATTGGTGAGCTCAGCCTATTCTAAGGCTGCAGCTCCACCAACGATTTCTGTAATTTCTTGTGTAATTGCTGCTTGACGTGCACGGTTATATTGCAACGACAGATCTGCAATAAGATCAGATGCGTTATCTGTTGCATTTTTCATGGCAGTCATACGAGAAGCATGTTCACTTGCTTTTCCATCTAATAATGCGCCATAAACTAAGCTTTCCGCATATTGTGGAAGTAACACTTCAAGAATTGCTTCACCAGATGGTTCAAATTCATAAGAAGCTTTACTGTTTACAGGTGCAATATCTGTTAATGGAAGAAGTTTTTTCTCTGTCACTTCGTTAGCAATTGCGCTGACAAAGTGATTGTAGTACATATAAAGTTCATCATACGTACCATCAATGAACATACCAACAGCATTACGAGCGATTTCTTTAATATCAGCGAATGTTGGTTGGTCAGGAAGACCTACTACATCACTGATGACATTATGATCACGTTTTACAAAGTAATCACGAACAACACGACCTACCGCTAAAATCACGTATTCGTCTTTTGAATTATGACGCTCGTTGATTGTACGTTGTACTTGACGTAGGATACTTGAGTTGTAAGCACCTGCAAGACCACGGTCAGAACCAATGACTAAGTAAGCTGTTTTCTTGACAGGACGTGCAGTTAACATTGGATGTCCACTGTCTTTTGTACCTGATGCAATCGCGCCTACTACGTCCTGGATTTTTTCCATGTAAGGAACGTAAGCTTTAGCATTTTGCTCCGCACGACGTAACTTCGAAGAAGAAACCATCTGCATCGCTTTCGTAATTTGTTTCGTACTCTTTGTAGAATTAATACGACCTTTTATTTCGCGTAAGTTTACCACTGGTATTTCACCACCTTCTGTTTTTTAATCAAGTGACTAGTTAGAGCTTATTCAGATTTAGCGAAAGTTTTTTTGAATGCAGTTAAAGCTGCTTCATACTCAGCGTCTGATGCAAGTTCTTTTGTAGTACGAACATGATCTAAAACGTTAGTGTGGTTTGAATCTAACCAGCTTAAGAATTCGCTTTCGAAACGAACGATATCTTGTACTGGGATATCATCTAAATGACCTTTAGTTAATGCATAAAGGATAGCAACTTGCTTTTCAACTTTAAGTGGTTTGTTTAGGTCTTGTTTAAGTACTTCAACCGTACGTTTACCACGCTCAAGTTTAGCTAGTGTGATTTTATCTAAATCCGAACCAAATTGAGCAAATGATTCAAGTTCACGGAATGCAGCTAAGTCAAGACGTAGCGTACCTGCAACTTTTTTCATCGCTTTAATTTGAGCAGATCCACCTACACGTGATACAGAAAGACCGGCGTTAATCGCTGGACGTACACCTGAGTTGAATAAGTCAGATTGTAAGAAGATTTGTCCATCAGTAATTGAGATTACGTTAGTTGGGATGTATGCAGAGATATCCCCAGCTTGAGTCTCAACGAATGGAAGAGCTGTAATCGAACCATTTTGATATGTTTCGTTTAACTTCGCAGCACGTTCAAGTAAGCGGCTGTGTAAGTAGAAAACGTCACCAGGGTATGCTTCACGACCTGGAGGACGGCGTAGAAGAAGTGAAAGTTCACGGTAAGCTGATGCTTGTTTAGAAAGATCATCATACACGATTAACACGTGCTTACCTTGTAACATGAATTCTTCTGCCATAGAAACACCCGCAAATGGTGCTAAGTATAGTAATGGAGCTGGTTGAGATGCAGCAGCAGTAACAACGATTGTATAATCTAGTGCACCGTGCTTACGTAACGTTTCAACTACACCACGTACAGTTGATTCTTTTTGACCGATAGCAACATAGATACAAATCATGTTTTCGCCATCTTGGTTTAAGATTGTATCGATTGCTACAGATGTTTTACCTACTTGGCGGTCACCAATGATTAACTCACGTTGACCACGACCGATTGGTACTAATGCGTCAATCGCTTTAATACCAGTTTGTAGTGGTTCGTGTACTGATTTACGAGCCATTACACCGAAAGCTGGACTTTCGATTGGACGAGATTTTGTAGTGTTGATAGGACCTTGTCCATCCACTGGTTGACCAAGTGGGTTTACAACACGACCAATTAGTTCTTCACCAACTGGTACTTCCATGATACGACCTGTACGACGAACTTCATCGCCTTCTTTGATGTCAGTGTATGGACCTAAGATTACGATACCAACGTTACCTTCTTCTAGGTTTTGAGCCATACCCATAACACCATTAGAGAACTCTAAAAGCTCTCCAGCCATGGCGTTGTCGAGGCCATGAGCAAGAGCGATACCGTCACCAATACGGATAACTGTACCAACTTCGCTTACTTTTAGTTCAGATTCATAATTCTCAATCTGTTGTTTAATCAGACTGCTGATTTCTTCAGCCTTGATGCCCATGTATGTCACCTCTCACATTTCTAAATTATTAACCGATTAATTCACGTTTTAGACGCTCTAGTTTATTTACTACTGAGCTATCATAAATATGGTTACCGATTTGAACACGAATACCACCAAGTAAAGATGGATCGATTTCGTTTGTAATGTTTAATGATTGTTTCCCAACAAGTTTCGCGAATGCTAGCGAAATATTAGCGCTTTCTTCAGCAGAAAGTGCACGTGTTGAAAATACAGTTGCATTTGCAGTGCCTTGTGCTTGTGCAGCAAGCTCAGCATATGTCTTAGCGATTAGCTTCATCTCGTCTACACGTTTTTTCTCAACTAAAAGTTGAACTGTGTGTAAAACTTCTGGTGTTGCACCAGTAAAGATTTCAGCTACCATTTGTTTTTTACGGTCGATGGAGAACTTAGGTGCATTTAAAAGCGTTAAAAAATCAGGAGATTCTTTAATTACTTTTGTTAGTTCGCTTAAGTCAGCTCCAACTTCAGTAATACTATTTTTTTGTTGCGCTAATTTAAAAAGCGCTTGAGCGTAACGTTTTGCTACAGTTGAATTACTCATCGAGCTTCCCCTGCCTTCGCAATCGTCTCTTCAATTAGAGCACGGTTGTCTGCCTCAGAAATCTCTTTGCTAAGGACTTTAGATGCTGCAAGTACAGATAATGAAACGACTTCATCACGTACAGCTGCAATAGCTTTTTCTTTTTCAGACTCAATTTCACGTAAAGCCGATTCTTTTAAGCGATTTGCTTCATTGCGTGCTACAGTAAGAATTTCTTCTTTTTGTAGTTCGCCTTGCTTCTTAGCGCCTTCAACAATCGATTGTGCTTCCGTACGAGCTTCTTTAAGAAGGCTCTTTTGTTCTTCTAAAAATTGGTGCGATTCTTTGCGCGCTTTTTCAGCTGCTTCGATTTCGCTCGCTACTAATTCTTCACGTTGTTGCATGATGCCCATAAGTGGACCCCAAGCGAATTTCTTTAGTAATAACATTAATAATAAGAAGATAACTAATGTTGCGATGATGTCTCCGCTATTAAACTTACTAGCGCCTGCACCTAGTACAAGATAATCTAAAAACACGATTGTTTCACTCCCTTCAAGAGCTTTAACTTCAACATTATTTTAAAACTTTAAAAACTACCTATTTTAAAAAGCTATATTTACACATAGCTTTTATCTGTTCCAAAATGAAGGGCGAAGTTTCATCTGGTGAATCCTGCTTCGCCACTAGTAAAATTCAGTGTTCAACTGAATTATTTGTTCATTACGATGAATGCTACTACTACTGCGATGATCGGTAGGGCTTCAACTAATGCAACCCCGATGAACATTGTAGTTTGAAGAACGCCACGAGCTTCTGGTTGACGAGCGATACCTTCTACTGTTTTTGATACGATAAGACCGTTACCGATACCTGCACCAAGTGCACCTAAACCGATTGCGATTGCTGCTGCTAATAAACCTAATGAACCTGTCATTTGAAAATTTCCTCCTTGGAATTGTATGTTTTTTTGTGGTTCAAGCATAGGATATATGCTTTATATTAATGGTCATCGCTCACTTTATGAGCCATGTAAACCATTGTTAACATTGTGAAGATAAAGGCTTGGATAAAGCCGATGAAAATTGAGAAACCTTGCCATGCCATCATAGGAACGATTGCTCCGATGAATCCCACAGCACTTGATGATGCTAATCCTGCAAGTAAGCCAAGTAAAATCTCACCCGCATAAATGTTACCGTAAAGACGTAAACCTAATGTTAATGTGTTTGCAAATTCTTCTACTATTTTAAGTGGGAACATGAATGACATTGGTTTGAAGAATGTACCAACATAATGACCTGTCCCCTTCGTTTTAACACCATAGAAATGCGTTAAGACTAAAATCATCGCTGCCAACGTCATCGTAACCGTAGGGTCAGCTGTTGGTGATTTCCACCATAACTGATGATCGTAGGCGATAGAGAATGGAAGACCTAATAAGTTAGATACTGCGATAAACATAATTAGCGTGATAGCTAGAACGTGGAATCTACCACCAGTTTTCCAGTCCATGTTGCTTTTAATGATATTCTTAACGAAATCCATAATCCATTCCATAAAGTTTTGCATACCAGTAGGTTTTAGCTTTAGGCTTCTAGTTGAAATAAAGGCAATTAGAAATACGACAATTGCTGCAACTAGTAACATCATAACTGTTGATAAGTTAAATGTTAAAAAACCAACCTCTAGTAACGGAGCTTCATGATTCATTGTTATTTTTCACCTCTCTTTCTAATTTAAAGCACATTAGCGGTTCCTTACATGTGACACAATTCTCTCGACAAAGAGAAAAACGTACGGAATCATTAGCCCTATTACCGTGCTAATTAAGTGAAAATAGTTTGGCAACGAAATGGCTATTGCGACTGCCGCAACACCTGATCCAAAGCGAAGCGCTGTACCAAGTGAGCCTATTTTCTTCCCTTCACTAATGGATCTGTCAAACTTCTCCATACGGCGAACTAAAATCCAAAAGTTATACGTACCAAAGAATGCACCGACTGCGATGCCCGCAAATACAGTTTGATAGGATGTAAATCCCCAGCCTAATGCGCAGAGTGCAAGCAAAAAAAATAACGCCCTCTTCTGCACAGCAAAAATGTGATGCAAATCTAGCATTGGTTGTAATCTCCTGAATCATTTTTTCGAGTAATGAAAACGTTTGCTGACCACTATGTGAAATCAGAAAAGAGCAGTGAAAAGCACTACTCACAGCGGAATAGTAATGGGAGAGTCATTTCAATTTCAGGTGTAAATGCCCAAAAAATAACTTACACCCCTTACCTGCTCGGTAAAAACCGAAACGCACAGAACGTTGCAAATCGACAGTTTTATTTTGAACTGTCAATTTAGTAGAAAGTTGATATAACAAGTGTTTCAACGTCCTATTTTGAACTGAAACCCTTATCATTCTTACCCTTTGTAAGCATACAATAGGTGATATTTGAAGTCAATTGGTAAAGGAGAAAAACTTCACAGCCTCTATACTCTTGTCAAATTGTTGACAAATTTGTGTATGAAATTTCATAGTTTCAAAAGTTCACAACCTTCCCACGCATAAAAAAAGCTAATTTACGACATGTTTATGCTCGTAAATTAGCTTACCCATTTCAATAGGTACATTAGACTTATTTTTTAGAATTAAAAAATAGTACATTAATTCGTTTTTTGTAAAAATCCTAGCAGTGCCTCTACAATACGCTTAGATGCATGTCCATCCCCATAAGGATTTGATGCTTTTGCCATTGCTTCATAAGCGTTTTTATCTGTTAGTAATTCCTTTGCTAAGGCGTAAATTGTTTCCTCTTCTGTTCCTGCTAGCTTTAACGTTCCAGCTGCAATGCCTTCTGGACGTTCTGTTGTGTCCCTAAGAACAAGCACCGGTTTCCCTAATGAAGGGGCTTCCTCTTGTACACCACCTGAGTCCGTTAAGATCATATAAGAATTTGCTGCAAAGTTATGGAAATCAAACACTTCAAGAGGTTCTATTAAATGTACTCGTTCATTGTCGCCTAAGATTTCATTTGCGATTTCTCTGACAGCTGGATTCATATGGACTGGGTATACAACTTGTACGTCCTCATGCTCAGCTAAAATTCTAGTAATCGCTTTGAACATATGGCGCATTGGTTCACCTAGATTTTCGCGGCGATGTGCTGTTAATAATATCATGCGATCTTCGCCTATTTTATCTAATACAGGATGTGTGTAATGCTCGCTAACAGTTGTTGCTAACGCGTCAATCGCTGTATTACCAGTAACAAAAATCGTCTCTGAATTTTTATTTTCATCAAGAAGGTTCTTTTTAGATACTTCAGTTGGTGCAAAATGTAAATCAGCCATAACACCTGTTAGTTGGCGATTCATTTCCTCTGGGTATGGTGAATACTTGTTCCATGTGCGAAGACCCGCTTCCACATGCCCTATAGCAATTTGATTGTAGAACGCAGCCAAGCTCGCAATGAAAGTTGTTGCTGTATCACCATGAACCAAAACGATATCTGGTTGCGCTTCTTTCATAACTTTATCTAAGCCTTGTAAAGCGTTTGTAGTGACATCAATTAATGTTTGACGATCCTTCATAATATTTAAATCATAGTTCGGCGTAATTTTAAATGTCTCTAGTACTTGGTCGAGCATTTGGCGATGCTGAGCTGTTACGGTTACAATAGATTCTATTTGCTCAGGATACTTTTGTAACTCTAAAACGAGAGGAGCCATTTTAATTGCTTCTGGTCTTGTACCAAAAATCGTCATTACTTTCCATTTCTTTGTCAAAATGATCTGCACCGTCCTTTTTGTTATTGTATGAAAAGATCCACCACACCCGTTAATACCCATTAAGAGGCGTACTTACCTAAACATACTATGAAACGCCCTTCAATTTGAAGGACGCTTTCACAAGTTATTAGTTTCCTAAATGAGGAAATTTCATATATTGATTTTATTTTGTACCGAATAGACGGTCTCCTGCATCACCTAAACCAGGTACAATATAGCCATGATCGTTTAATTTCTCATCCAGTGCAGCAATATAAATATCTACATCTGAATGTTCTTCTTGAATAGCTTTTACACCCTCTGGTGCAGCGATTAAGCACATGAATTTAATGTTTTTAGCACCACGTTTTTTCAGTGAATTGATAGCTTCCACTGCTGAACCACCAGTTGCAAGCATAGGATCTACAATGATGAAATCACGTTCTTCAACATCTGCTGGAAGTTTTGCATAATATTCAACTGGTTTTAATGTTTCAGGGTCACGATAAAGACCAATATGACCAACTTTAGCCGCTGGGATAAGCTTTAATACACCATCTACCATGCCGATACCTGCACGAAGAATTGGTACAATCGCAAGCTTTTTACCAGAAAGTACTTTTGTTTTTGCAATTGTTACAGGTGTTTCAATTTCAATTTCCTCTACTGGCATATCACGTGTGATTTCAAATGCCATAAGTGTTGCTACTTCGTCTACTAGCTCACGAAATTCTTTTGTTCCTGTACTCTTGTCGCGGATATAAGTTAACTTATGTTGGATTAGTGGATGATCAAATACATAGACTTTGCTCAAAGGGAATCTCTCCTAACCGTTCGGATTTCATTTTTATCTCAACTAGTATAACAGAAAAAAGGAGTCGCCTCAAAAATAAATTTAGGACGACTCCTATTGTCATATTTCTTTTGGCCAAAATAAGTTATTGATCTAGTATTGTATCTAACTGTTCAATTGGCATTGGCTTAAAATAAAAGTATCCTTGTCCTATTGTACAACCTAGCGCACGTAAAATTTCAACCTGTTCTTCTGTTTCAATTCCCTCTGCTACAGAGGTCATCCCTAAATTTAAAGCCAACTGAATAATGGAGCGTACAATAGCAAGTGTTGCTGCATCTTCAATGGCATTGATAAAGCTACGGTCAATCTTTAATTCAGTGAATGGCAACTGTTGCAGATAGCTTAATGAAGAAAAGCCTGTCCCAAAATCATCTACTGAAGTTCTAAAGCCATAGCTTTTTAACTCTTGGATAATTTTAAAGGCAGATTGGAAATCTACTAAGCCAATATTTTCTGTTACCTCTAATATGATATAACTAGGGTCAATATTATATTTCCGAACTAGTTTCAATGTATCCTGAACGAAATGCGTATAGTAAAAATGATCAGGTGAAATATTGACTGCTATTTTCACTAATTTCTTTCCTGATCGCTGACGTTCCCAAAGCCACTTAAGCACGGTCTCTAAAACAAGAACATCAATTTCCCGAACTTTTCCCACGCTCTCTGCTACTGGAATAAAGATTGCCGGTGAAACAAAACCAAGTTTAGGGGACACCCAACGTGCTAGTGCTTCAATACTTTGTATTTCTCCATTACGTAAATCTACTTTAGGCTGTAAATGGACAGTTATTTCTTTATTTTTGATTGCTTGTGACAGATGGTTTAAAACAGTCATTTTCTGTACCAGCACATCATTTTTTTCTGTTGTAAATATTTCAGTATATGTGCCTGGCTTATCGGTTGCAAAAGATAGAGCGTTATCAGCAAAACGAATAGCATCATTGATCTTTGTGTCATTATCATAGGAAGCAATCCCTGTTTTTAACGTAATATAGATTTGCTTTCCTCCAATAATAAAGGGTTGACGAACCGTTTCTTTTATCCTCAATTCATAATCATTCAAATTTTCATTATGTGTCATCGTAGACAGTATGAGACTAGAACTTGTAAATCTAGCAACATATTCATTGTATTCCGGCTTGTCTTGTTCAAGGCGTTTAGCGAGTTGTCTTAAAAGTTCATCACCTATTTCGCGTCCATATAGTTCAACTACTTGATGAAATTCACTTGGTTTTATTATTTTAATAAAACCGCTTTGACCATGTTCAATCTCTTTTTCAATGGTATTAACAAAGCTGTGGCGATTAGGTAGACCCGTTGTAATATCTGTATAGGCTAAATCCCAAATTTTTTCCTGGGTTCTTGCATACGTGAAGGCTAGTGCAACAAGTGCTCCCATTTTACGAAACATATTTTTATAAAACGTTTGGTCACTATGTGTTTTTTTACAAAATATCGAAAAAAGCCCTATCACTTGTCGTTGTTGATTGCGTATTGGTATAAACCATCCATATGGTCTTTGGGATAAAGCAGCATATTGTTTATGTTCTTTAGGAATATCAGCCTCATCTAAATCTTCAATTAAAGTAGAAGTTTCGGATAGCATAACCTTGCTAAAAAATTCGTTGTTCTCACAGCACTTCGGTACACTTTCCACTCTATCACCTGTAAAAACTTGTAACAGGTTTGCTTCCGTTTTAATGAGGACCATACTTGAAATATTCGGCATAAAAAATTTATCTAGCCCATGGCAAATAATCTTCATCTTTTGTTCAAATGAGCTATCCCTCTCAATTGCCTTGTACATATCATTTTCTAAACGCATTAAGAAGTCTTCTGTATGGCAATACGTAACATCCTTCACAAGTACTAAAACAAATTGCGTTACATTTGCTTCATTGCAAAATGGCAGAGTTTGTATTTCTGCCCAAAAGGGAGGTTTATTGATGCCGTTATGGTATAGCTTCGCTTGTACCATTATGCCGTTATGTATTTTTTCTTTAATCATTTCAATAGTTGTCTTTTTTTCATCCACCGATAGCCATGAAAAATAATCAGTATTTAGGACTTGTGACCGCGAAGAATTTGTAAGCATGTAAAAAGAATCATTACAGTCTAGTATGCAATGATGATTTATCGCATCAAAAATCACATAGCTTTCCTTAGATTTATCCCCTAATTTACGAATACTGTTTAATAATACATCATGATCTATGCCTAACGATTTAGTGACCATAAAACCCCTCCTTTATCACTTCATCCCATTTCCATTGTACATAAAATTTAATTAAATTTTCACTTTTATTAAAAAAAACTTCTTTTCCAGGACATTATTTGTCCTCAGTCTATAACAATATATCCCTTTATACTGGTTTTATGTAAATTTATTCAAAAATAAAAGGATTATTCTACTTTGTTAGAAAAAATATTATTTTACATTATTATACTTAATTTACAAAATAAAAGACCGTGCTTAAAGTGAAAATGTTACTTTAAACACAGTCTTATTATTCTATTATACGTATAAAGGATGTTTATCAGTTAATGCTTTCACACGATCTTTTGCTTCCGCTTTAACTGCTTCATCTTCTGGGTTTTTAAGAACCGCTGCAATAATTGCTCCAACTTCTTTCATATCTTCTTCTTTAAAGCCGCGAGAAGTAACAGCTGGCGTACCAATACGAATACCAGAAGTAACAAATGGAGATTCAGTATCATAAGGGATTGTGTTTTTATTAGTTGTAATACCCACTTCATCTAGTGCATGCTCTGCTACTTTACCTGTTAAACCAAGAGATTTAACATTTAGCAGTAATAAGTGGTTATCTGTACCACCAGAGACAATTTCAACACCTTCAGCAATTAGTACTTCTGCCAAAGCTTTGGCATTCGCTTTAATTTGCTTTGCATAGTCTTTAAATTCTGGTTGTAACGCTTCGCCAAATGCTACAGCTTTAGCAGCAATGACATGCATTAATGGGCCACCTTGAATTCCTGGGAATACAGATTTATTTAATTTTTGCTCCCATTCTTTTGAAGCAAGAATTAATCCACCACGTGGTCCACGTAAAGTTTTATGTGTTGTTGATGTAACAAAATCAGCATATGGTACTGGTGATTGATGTTCGCCTGCTGCTACAAGACCAGCAATGTGTGCCATATCTACCATGAAGTATGCGCCCACTTCGTCTGCGATTTCACGGAATTTAGAGAAGTCAATTTCACGTGGGTATGCAGAAGCACCCGCAACAATAAGTTTCGGTTTATGTTCTAATGCTTTTTGACGTACATCTTCGTAATCAATTACTTGTGCATCTTCCGTTACGCCGTATTCCACAAAGTTGTATAGGATACCAGAAAAGTTTACTGGCGATCCATGTGTTAAGTGACCACCATGAGAAAGGTTCATACCAAGAACTGTGTCACCTGGTTCTAAAATCGTGTGGTAAACAGCCATGTTTGCTTGCGCACCAGAGTGTGGTTGTACGTTTGCATATTCTGCCCCGAAGATTTCTTTCACACGGTCACGTGCAATATCTTCTACTACGTCTACATGTTCACAACCACCATAGTAGCGTTTACCTGGATAGCCTTCAGCGTATTTATTTGTCAATACTGATCCTTGCGCTTCCATAACCGCTTCGGATACAAAGTTTTCTGATGCAATTAATTCAATATTTGCTTGTTGACGTTTTTTTTCTGCAAGAATTCCATCTAATACTGCTTTGTCTTGTACTGCTAATTTTTCATATGCCATGTTAGATAAAGCCTCCCAAAGTATCATTATTTAACTATACCACTAATATCAGCGGTAACTATTTATATACAGCACGTTCTCCGCCAATTAGCTTTGGACGCGTTGTTGCAATCGTGACAACTGCTTCTCCCACCATTTTCACTGATGTTCGAACTGGTACAGCTACTGCTTTCAAATGCATACCAATTAATGTTTGTCCAATATCAATACCTGCATGTGCCTGTATTGATTCCACAACCACAGGGTTAGCAAATTGCGTATAGGCATACGCAGACATAGATCCACCTGCCGTTCGTACTGGGACTACCGCCACTGCATCGTAGCCAAATTTTTCAGCTGTTGATGCTTCCATCGTAATGGCGCGGTTAATATGCTCACAACCTTGAAACGCTAAATGTAGTTGATGTTTCGCTGTAAATTCTTGTAACGGTTCAAAAATTGCTTCAGCTATTTCCAATGCACCTGCTGTGCCAATTTTCTGACCAATCACTTCAGATGTAGAGCATCCTACGACAAAAATTGTATGAGGTCGTAATGTTACCTGCTCTTCAAATTCACTGAGTAACTGAGTCAAATGTGCTCGTATTTGGTTTACAACCATTAAGCTCAGCTCCTTCATATATATCCATTAAGATTATGCCATGTATGACATCCTTGACGAATGCCAAGCATGGCATAATGAACCTTTTATTGCTCTAGTTCAGTAATTTTTTCGATGCGGCGTGTATGACGGCCACCTTCGAAATCTGTTGCTAGCCATGTTTGTACAATTTCACGTGCAAGGCCTGGACCAATGACACGTTCACCCATTGCTAAAACATTTGAGTCATTATGGCAACGCGTTGCCTTGGCACTAAATACATCATGCACTAATGCACAACGAATGCCCTTTACCTTATTAGCAGCAATGGACATACCAATCCCTGTGCCACAAATTAAAATACCTTTATCAAATTCTCCGTTTGCAACACCATCAGAAACTGGTTTTGCAAAATCTGGATAGTCTACTGAATCCGCAGATTGTGGACCAAAATCTTCGTAGCTAATATGAAGTTCATCTAATAGCTGCATAATCTCACGACGTAAGTTATTGCCTCCGTGATCAGAAGAAATTGCTATTCTCACTGGGTTCCCTCTTTTCGAATTATAGTCAACCTTAGTGTACCACTTCTTTCTGAAGAATAACATGATTTTTCTTGTATTTTTATGCTGATTTCTCCTAAAAGACGAACGTTTATTGTATTCTAACATAAAAATATTCACTTTTAAAGCTACTTTTCTGTGGATAGTGTGAATATCATGTTAATAAGTTCGGATAACGGTCTTTTGTTGTAATATTCCATCTTCTAAAGTTTTTTTAGCTTTTTACTTACCGTGGACATAAACGCTTCGACAGAATGTGGCGCTTAGATAAAAGTTCTCTATTAAATGAAGATGACTGTTCGTCTGGTAATGTCTTACACCTAGAATTAATTGCTGCAGACGCTTCACTTTTCGCGTAGATACACAATGCGTACAGATTTTTTGAACTAACGAGTAGCTGTAACCTGATACTGGCTCGTCCTATGACATCCGCCGAAGGTTATTTCGTGATTCAGGCGTTTGAACACTAGCTGAAAAAACAAAACAAGCATTCATCTCTGCCTTAGAGGAAGAACTCTTTAGCTGAATCAAGAAAAAAGACTCTACATAAATCCGATTTTACGTCGCATTTTTGTAGAGTCTATAGGTCTATGCTTGTCTATCAAATTGTTGAATCATTTTATGCAATGCTTCCGATTGCTTTTTTAAACTTTGAGCAAGATGCTCTACTTGTTCGATTGCATGCGCTTGCTCTTCAGCTGCACTACGAACTTCCTGTGCACCTGCTGACGTTTCTTCTGCAATAGCTGCGACTTCTTGCGATTGTCGAGCTGTCGTTTCAATATTATGCATTTGTTGTTCAATTAAAGAAGAAATCTCAACAATAGCTGTTGCCATTTCATGTACATTGGAAGACATTCCTTCTACTGCTGTCGTAGTTTCAGAAACGCGATCAGCTTCCTTCGTAGCAAATGCCACTTGTTCGTTCATTTGTTTAACAACTACTTCTACATTTTGCTGCATGGACTGTATTAATGCTGTAATACCTTGTACAGCTTTCGCACTTTCATCAGCTAAACCACGAACTTCCTCAGCCACCACTGCGAAGCCCTTTCCATGCTCTCCTGCACGAGCTGCTTCTATAGAGGCGTTTAATGCCAATAAATTTGTTTGTGCTGCGATGTCACCGACTAAGCTAATAATACGTTCTACCTGTCCAGCGTTTTCTTCTAATACATGAATGCTTTTCAGCGCTTCATTGTTGCCTGTTGCAATTTGTTGAATACTATTCACTAATGTTTCGATTGCTTTTGTTGTTGTTGATAAATTATGTAGGATCTCTTTAGATTGCGATGCTGATGCCTCTGCTCTACTATTTACTTCAGTTGCTAGAGCTCGCACATCCTCAATTGCTTCAGCAGTATCTTGTACAGCTGTTGCGGATGCTTCTGCCCCTGCAGAAATATGCTTCACTGTAGAGGCGATGCCTTCTGCTTTTCTAGTTGCTACTCCAGCTTCATCTGAAAGCTGAATAATCGATTGATTAGTTTGTTGGAAGTTATGATCAATACTCTCTACCATTTGACGTAAATTTAACACCATTTGTTGGAATGCCTCTGCAACTGATCGAATCTCATCATTTGTTTTAGGCATCTGTACATCCTGTCCAATTTTCCCTTCTGCCACAAGCGTTGCAGAATGTTCAAGCTGCTGTAAAGGTTTGATTAGGATTACACTAAATATAGCAGCCAATATACCTGACCATGTAATACCTAATGCGTAAGTAATCAATTCAAACAATTTTCGATTCGTTTCAGGGAAGAAAGTTGGCTGTAAAAACTCAATGAATATAAAGCTGACACTGTAGGTGATTAATGCAAGTACGCTAACAAATAACACCAATTTAAGTCGTAAACCAAATTGTTTTTTCATAGGGCCCCTCAATTCTTTTCTAGTTTTTTTATTAATTGATCTACCAATCCCTTTAATTCTGCAAATGTTGCTTCGTATATTACTTTATTTCCACCATAAGGATCCCCTACATTTTCCAGACTGCCTTCATTTGTATACTCTTTCAATGTAAATACTTTATTCTCAGCTTCTGGATAACTTGAAAGCACGGTGTCTTTGTGAGCAGTAGTCATCGTTAAAATTAAGTCTGCCCATTCCATTTCAGTCATTGATAATTGCGTCGCAAAATGCTGATGTGACATTTGCGCTTCATTTAGCACTTGTTGTGCATTTGCTGACATTTGTGCGTTTGGCATAGCATAAATACCCGCCGAGCGCACTTCTACATTGTCTATCTGTTTATGTTTTAATATGACTTCTGCCATTGGACTGCGACAAGTATTGCCTGTACAAACAAATAATATTTTCACACTTATCACTCTCCAGTTTGATTTATTGTTGAATAGCTAGAATACTCATGATAATAAAGATAATCCCAGCGACTATTTGAATTCTATTGCCAAAAAAGACTTGGCTTCTACGTGCAATGACTAATGACCCATAAGCACAAATTAGAGCACTCAAGCCTGCGCTCATTATAAAAATTGTTTTTTCTAAGTGTAGCATACCAAAAGAAACACTAACTGAAAAGGTATCTAGGCTTGCAGTCACAGCTAAAAGTACAGGTGAAATCATTACTTTTTCATCTCTATGAGAGAATAATAGTAAATGCATCCCAATACAAAATAATAAAATACTCGAAATCCATTGTCCCCATTCTAATAGGAAACGAACTAAATAGCTTCCTAATTCAAATCCTAATAACGGGAAAAGCATATGCAGTGCAGCCGTCCATAGTGCCAGAAATAAACGATATCTAACATTTGGCAGCAAAACATATAGACCAATCACATCAACAGACGTTAATATACCTGCAAGAATCCCCTGCAAGAACGCACTCCTTCGCTCCCTAATATTTTATCATTTTATGCTCGGAAATACATTATTATCATAATTGTCCACACAATAGATTTTCTTTTTTGTGCATGTGATAAATGAACATAAAAAAGGACAAAAGACATTGAAAAATTTTCATGTCTTTTGTCGCTAGTTTTTTCTACAATGAATACCATTTACCGCCAGAGGCTTTTTCCAATCGATTCATTATAGCTGCGCCTACACCTTCTGTTGAGGTTGTGGTTGCTAATATAACGGTAGCTGTTGTTTTATCACATGCTCTAAGTGCATTGTATAAAGTCGCACCCATTTCTTGCTTACTGCCTGCTTCACCAATGGAGAAGTAAAAATCGGCCTTGATATGTTCAAAATTAGCAGGTGCAAGTAGTGCTACCACATGTCCCTCTTGCTGCAATTGCTGAACAGCTTCACTGACTTTCTCATAATGACAATCTATTAAATACACAGGAGCATTTGGTGCGTAATGTGTATATTTCATTCCTGGTGCCTTAGGTGTCGTTTCTAACTTCTGCTCTATTTTTGTCGGCTGAATAACAGGCCCAATTTTAGCCTCAAGCATTTCTTTTGTAATACCACCTGGACGTAAAATCACTGGAGGCTCATGTGTCACATCTAACACAGTGGACTCAAGCCCTATCCCTGTAGAACCTCCATCTAAAATATAAGGTATGTACCCTCCCAAATCATCTAATACATGGACTGCCTCTGTCGGGCTTGGCTTACCACTACGATTAGCACTTGGCGCAGCAAGCGGTTTTTTAAGCTGTTGCAGCAAGGTAAGTGCTACTGGATGATCTGGCATCCGAATGCCAACTGTCGATAATCCAGCTGTTACACTTCGAGCTAATACATTTGGCTTTGCTGGCATCACAAGCGTTAGTGGACCTGGCCAAAATAAATCCATGCATTGTTTAGCTACTTCAGAAATATGGTCTATATAAAATGCTACTTCCTCTTTTGTGCCAACATGGACAATTAAAGGATTATCTGAAGGTCGGCCTTTTGCTTCAAATATCTTTTTAACTGCCATATCATTTGTGGCAACTGCTCCTAAGCCATAAACTGTTTCTGTCGGAAATGCTACTACATTGCCTTCATTTAAGATATCCACAGCTTGTGTATAATTAATCTGACTATTCACATTACTGTCCACAACCTTGCAAACAGTTTCCATGATTAAAACCTACCTTCAATTATTCATTTTTCACTGAATTATCCACATATTGTTTATAACTTATTAAAAAATGTGCATAAGTTATCTGAATTTGTGCACAATTCATTCAAAAAGCCCTTTAATCCATTCCCATATAAAGAACGTTACCTTCTCTTCTTCCGGCTCTTCTTCTTTTACTTCTTCTTTGTCAGGCTCACAAATAGATGGGAAGATACTGCACCACCAGTTATCCCCACGTGCATCACCAATCTTAACAACAATTGAATGATACACATTTTGTGGATATAGTACAGCACCTTGTCTTTTCGGTGGAAATAAGTTATCCCCAACGACAACCTGTGTATCCATCTGTGGATAATTTTCGCTCAATTCTGTTTCAATTTGTTGTTTTAACGAAAGAATTTGCTCATTCCCTACAAGTCCAGCAGTAGCCACTTGCATAAAGTATGGTTTTAAATCTTGGGCAAGCTGCTCTTTCTCTAGCTGATCTTGTATAGTATTACTATTCGCAATGACACGTATACGAAAATCCTTTTCTTGCTCATTATTAGTAGCTTCCTTCGCAAAGCCTACTAATGATGGAATATATAAAATACATAGTTGTAAAGCAATCGCAATTATTACTAGTCTAGCAAAAGCTAGAAAGATATTTTGTTTAGGTAATCTAATAATCTTGTATTCGTTTAACATAAAAATCCCTCCTTGCTCAACATTGTTGGCAAGATTAAGATACTTTATACATGAATCTCACAAAAAATCATTCGAGGTTTACCATTAATATCTTTCTCTATTGAAACTGTAGCCTGTGGAAAACTATCTTGAAAGAATTTGGCTACTTTTTCACCTTGTGTATAACCGATTTCTAACCCAATCAATGCTGGTCTATTCATACAGGCTGGTAATTGTTCAGCTAATTGTCTATATAAAATAAGACCTTCTTCCTCTGCAAATAGCGCACTATGTGGTTCATGCTCAAGCACAACACTCGACATTACTTGTACCTCATCAAAGGCGATATACGGTGGATTCGATAATACAATATCAAATTTCTCTCCTGCAAGCGGCGCTGTTAAATCACCCAATCTAAAATCTATATCCGCTTCTAATCGCTGGGCATTTTTTTGTGCAGTTGCTAGTGCCTCCTTCGATAAATCCGTAGCTATAACTGTTAACTCTGGGCATTCCATCTTCATCGAAATGGCAATGGCACCACTTCCTGTACCGATATCAGCTAACTTCAATGTTTGATGTTGAAATAATTTAGGTATGCGATTAATTGTACCAAATACCAATTCCTCTGTTTCAGGTCGAGGAATTAATACAGATTCATCTACTATGAAGGAGCGGCCATAAAATTCCTCACTACCAACACAATATTGTACAGGACGTCCACTTGCATGTTCTTCTATCAATGCTTTAAATTTTTTTTGTTGCTCCGCTGTTAGCTCACTCTGTAAATGCAACATAACCCCTGAATAGCTAGTACCCAGTACATGTTGCATGACGATACGCGCTGCTGTTGGCTCACGACCATTATCCATTAAAAAAGAAGAAGCCCACTCAAGGGCCTCATTCACATTTTTATAGGTCATCATTTAAACGCTCTAACTTCGATGCTTGCTCTTCCAAAATTAGCGTATCGATAATTTCGTCTAGTCTACCTTCGACGATTTGATCTAGCTTTTGAATCGTTAAACCGATACGGTGATCAGTAACACGGTTTTGTGGATAGTTGTATGTGCGAATACGCTCGGAGCGATCGCCAGAGCCGACAGCAGATTTACGTGTAGCATCAATCTCTTTTTGCGCTTCCTGCAAATACATATCTGCAACACGAGCACGTAGAATTTTCATTGCTTTTTCACGGTTTTTAATTTGTGAACGTTCATCCTGCATCGAAACCACAACACCTGTTGGTAAATGGGTCATACGAACAGCAGACATTGTTGTATTAACAGATTGACCACCTGCACCAGAAGAAGCAAATGTATCTACACGAATATCTTTTTCATGGATTTCAACATCTACTTCCTCAACTTCAGGTAAACACGCTACTGTTGCCGTTGATGTATGAATACGGCCTTGTGATTCTGTAGCAGGAACACGTTGTACACGGTGTGCACCATTTTCAAATTTGAATTTTGAATAAGCACCTTGTCCGTTAATCATAAAGATCACTTCTTTATAGCCGCCCATTGGGTTTGGCGTAGCTTCCATAATATCAATTTTCCAGCCTTGCGTCTCAGCATAACGAGAATACATACGGAACAAATCGCCTGCAAAAATATTGGCCTCGTCACCACCAGCTGCACCACGAATTTCCATAATAACGTTTTTATTATCATTTGGATCTTTTGGAATTAATAAAATGCGCAAACGTTCTTCTAGCTCTTCCTGCTGTACTTTTAATAGGTTAAATTCTTCCTTCACCATTTCATGCATATCAGGATCTTTTTCACTATCTAACATTTCACGTGTATCGGCTAACTGCTCTTTAACACTTTTATATTCACGATAAGTATCCACTGTTTCTTGGATATCTGATTGTTCCTTGGAATACTCACGTAATTTCTTATTATCATTAACAATATCCGGATCGCTCAAAAGCTCTGTTAGCCTTTCATAGCGATCTTCCACTGCTTGTAATCGATCAAACATGGATTTCACCTCTATTTAGTTTTTTATAATATGCTCCTTCTTTTACAGAGAAGCTTTCAATCGAAATTCCACTAAGGCATAACGGTCATTTACATAATTTATCTTGAATCAGCAAATGTTTTTGTACCGAAAGTGAAGGGTCAGGTACAGGAGACTCCCCCTCTATAGGGGCAATCAAGATAAATCCTCTAGCGGATGTCACAGATTTTAAGATAGGCCTGCACGACTTAGGTCCGTTAAACGTTGTCACAGGACGTGACGGTTTAAGGTTAACTTCTACTCATCAGCTTGAAAAAATCTGGGCGTATTGTTTATCTGCGCCAAAGCAAAGCTCAGCGTCAATTACGCCACAGCGTAATTGATTTTCACTACTTAGTATAAGGAAAATTTCGCATGTACGCTACTTTTTCTTAGCGCTTCCATAGGCATACTATTTGGATGTAGCTTTACAGCGGTGGATGTGCGTGACATTTTCTGCAAACCGGATAATAGGAGTCATTACCACCAATTTGGATTTGATCACCTGTGTAAACTGGCTTTCCACTTTCATCTACTCGTAAATTCATTGTTGCTTTTTTATGACAGAACCAACAAATTGTTTTCATTTCCTCAATTTTATCTGCATATGTAAGCATGTACTGGCTACCTTCAAATAGCTCATTTTGAAAATCATTTTTTAAACCAAAGCCCATCACGGGAATATCTAATTGATCCACAATGTTAGCTAGTTGTAAAACATGTGCCTTTTTTAAAAATTGAACTTCATCCACAAGCACACAGTATGGTTTGAGGTCATTATTTTTGACTAGTTCAAAAATATTTGTATCTTCATAAACGGGAATGGCTTGTTGTCTTAAACCTACCCGACTGGAAACAAAACCAACCTCATCACGCGTATCTAAACCTGAAGTAAACATCATTACAGGCTTTTGTTGTTCTTCATAATTATGGGCAACTTTTAGAATTTCTATTGATTTCCCACTATTCATTGCACCATGTTTAAAATATAGCTGTGCCATTTTGTCTTCTCCCTTTCTTGTGTCTATATGGATTTTGAAAAGACTTGCATCAACATGTATTATTTACTGAAAAAAATACCTGCCAAGCGCATGCTTGGCAGGTATTAAACTAACATTAGTTTTTAAGACCGTATTTTTTGTTGAAACGATCCACGCGACCATCAGCAGACGCGAATTTTTGACGGCCAGTATAGAATGGGTGACATTCGTTGCAGAACTCGACAACGATGTTTTCTTTTACTGAACCAGTTTTGAAAGTGTTCCCACAAGAGCAAGTTACTGTTGCTTCTTTGTAGTTAGGATGAATTCCTTGTTTCATATTCGTTTTCTCCTCTCGCCCTGAACCATCTGGAACAGAGTATTATCGAACTGTACCTTACATAGCCCGAATATGTCGACTACAAAATTTGTGTCGAAAGGGTCAGCTACATATGTACACGTTGCATACTTTTCGATTATAGCATAGTCATTTCATTATTTTCAAGAAAAAAATATTGAACATAAGACTTCTCTAATCCTTATCCACGAACTTCACGATAATCATTGTCTACTAATCCTATTTTTTCATTTCGTTCTT
This sequence comes from Lysinibacillus cavernae, assembly GCF_009724685.1. Lineage (GTDB taxonomy): Bacteria > Bacillota > Bacilli > Bacillales_A > Planococcaceae > Lysinibacillus > Lysinibacillus cavernae. The sequence continues at coordinate 54,104 of NZ_WMEF01000013.1, read as the reverse complement.
TAAAACGAATATTATGTGAAGATACATAGGCTACTTTTGGTGCATCTGGCTCCAAATATAGCTTAGCACTATTTAATGCAAGTATTCCATCCGTAAATGCACCAGCAATTAATCTTACTTTACTTGGATGATCAATAAAATCGCCCGCCCCATAGACACCAGCTATGTTTGTTTCACGATTCTCATCGACGATTGCTACCTCATCTTTGATGTTTAATCCCCATTCTTCAAGTGCACCATAATCACATTTCAAACCATGATTCACAATAACGGCATCGATCTCTATACGCTCAACCTCATCTGTTTCCTTATTCACAATGGATACAGACTGTATTAAATCACCATCACCATGTAGTTGAACAACCTCATATGGCGTTTTCACACGTACTGAGGATTCTTTCATTCGCACAACATTTCTTTCATGTCCGCCAAAGTCATCACGGCGATGAACGACCGTAACACTTGCAGCAATTGGCTCTAGCTCATTTGCCCAATCGACAGCAGAATTGCCGCCTCCTGAAATTAAAACATGCTTGTTTCGGAAAATCTCTAATTCCTGTACTGTATAATGTAAATTCGTTACTTCATATCGGTCTGCACCTTCTATTTCAAGCTTTTGCATAGAAAGAACGCCATAACCTACTGCTAAAATAACCGTTTTAGAATAATGCTTCTCACCTGTAGAAGATGTTAAAATAAATGTCCCATCCTGTTGCTTAGTTAATTTTTCGACCTGTTGGTTTAAAACAATTGTAGGATCAAAAGTTTCAGCTTGTTCAACGAGTTGTTCAATAAGCTTGCCACCTAATATAGGCGTTACCCCACCGACGTCCCAAATCATTTTTTCAGGGTAAATTAACATACGACCGCCCAGCTGCGAGCTATACTCAATAATTTTCGTTTTTAAATCTCGCATTCCACTATAAAAGGCAGTATAGAGACCTGCTGGACCTCCGCCAACAATCGTTACATCATATAGTTCCTTTGTCATTTCTAGTACCCATTCCCTTCAATCTTGATTCGATCATAAAGTTTTGTGACAAGCACTAAACTACAACTTGTTATTCTTCCCTTCAATAAACACACTATTCGTTTTCAATAAAAAAACGACATTTATTCCTTCAATCGTGCCAATAAATATAAGAAGTAAGGTGCTCCTAAAACAGCTACCACAATCCCCGCTGGAATTTCAGAAGGTTCTAAAATAGAACGACCGATCGTATCAGCCATTAAGACTAAAAAGCCTCCTAACAGTGCTGCGGTTGGCAGTAAAAACTGATGCTTCGCTCCAACAAGCTGTCGAGCTAAATGTGGTGCTACAAGTCCCACGAAACCAATGCCTCCACTTACAGAAACACTAGCTCCAGCTAAACCAACAGCAGCGGCCAACAGCCAACGGCGCTCTTTTTCAATAGAAGCACCTAGCCCAACAGCAGTTAATTCACCTAAATTTAATACGTTTAATACACGTGATTTTGCATAGACAAAAGGCAATAAGATGACTAACCAGGGTAACAACGACAGCACAAATCGCCAATTCGAGCCCCAAATGCTACCTGCTAGCCACGTTGCTACAAATTGATAATTTTCTGGTGATAGGCGTAGTGTTAGCACAATCATAGCCGAGCTAATCCCTGCTGCTACAGCTACCCCTGTTAAGATTAAACGCATCGGAGTAATACCTTCATGTCTTTTATAAGAAAGTGAATAAATCAACACCGCTGTCAATCCTGCCCCTACAAAAGCTAATACTGGTAGTAAAAAAACAGGTGCTGCTTTTGTTGTAGGAAAAAATGATACATATAGCATGACGGCAAGTCCTGCCCCTGCATTAATCCCTAAGATACCCGGGTCTGCTAAAGCATTTTTAGAAATGCCCTGTAAAATAGCACCTGATATCGCCAAGCCCATACCTACTAATACAGCAATCACAATTCTCGGAAGTCTGAATTCAAATAATATAAGCTGCTGTTGTGCATCACCTTGACCAAAAAGTGTCCGCAGAACTTCCATTGGTGTCAGTTTAATAACCCCAGTATTCATACTAATAACAAAGGTAATGATGATTAACACGATGAGTGTAACAAGGATGGAGAAATTCTTTCTTTTCGCCTTAAGCTGACTTGGTGTTAAATAGCTGTTACTCATAGTTCTTTTCCTCCTTTTCGTGCTAAATAAAGGAAGAATGGTACACCGATAAAGGCAATTAGTGCGCCAATCGGCGTTTCATAAGGTGGATTGATTATACGTGCCACTAAATCAGCTAACACAACAAGCAATGCCCCATATACTATAGAACAAGAGATAATCCAGCGATAATCATGTCCAACTATGTATCTCGTTAAATGAGGGATAATTAACCCTACAAATCCAACCGCACCGACAACCGACACGGCTGCACCCGCTAAAACTAAAACAATGATCATTCCCCATACTTTTACAACTGCCGTACGTTGCCCAAGTCCAACTGCAATTTCTTCTCCTAAGCTCAGTACAGTGATTGAACGTGATAGAATAAGTGCTCCTATCATCGCAACAAATATCCATGGAGATAATATTTGTAGATGACTCCATTTTGTGCCCGAAACACCACCCGCATACCAAAATGCTAGGTCTTGTCCAATGCGATAATATAGAGCAATTCCTTCTCCTAGCGCTCCAAGTAAAGCACTAACAGCAGCACCAGCCAGAACTAGTCGCATTGGTGTTAAGCCACCTTTTGAAAGTGAGCCAATACCATAAACAATGGCAACACCAAGACCTGCTCCTACAAAGGAACATAAAATTAAAAACATATAAGGTAGTCCGGGGAAAAAGGCAAAGCACACCGCTAACATAAATGCCGCTCCGGAGTTCAAGCCAAGTAACCCAGAGTCTGCTAATGGGTTACGTGTCATGCCTTGCATAATCGCACCCGCTACTGCAAAGCTTGCACCTACTAGTGCTGCTCCAAGCACTCGTGGTAATCGAATATCATGGATAATTTGATGTGTTGTTAATTCTGGTGAAAAATGGGTAACTGCTGTCCAAACAGTACCCAATGAAATATCTGCTGCACCAAAAGAAATCGATAAGCCAATGGCAAATATTAATCCAATTACTCCTACGATTAAAGCTACTACTCCACGGATCGGATGAGATCGTTTCTGTAGCTCCTCTAAATCGTGGAGCTCTCCTACTCCTGTCGACGTAGTCATTTTATTTCCTCCTCATAACTTCCAATTAAAAGTGCTGACTAGATTTTTCCCTTCATATCGTACAACTGATAAGATAGGCAGATTGGATTTTTACTATATGGACAAACAGCCATTTCTGCATCAATATTGAATACCTTTTGTAAATTCTCCTTTGTCATCACTTCTTTTGGATTGCCACTCACCATTAAATTTCCGTCTCTCATAGCCATCATAAATTGAGAGAATCGTGACGCATGATTTAAATCATGCAAGACCATAATAATTGTTCGTCCTTCTTCCTTATTTAGTTTTTGCAGCAGCAACAAAATGTCCAACTGATGGGCTAAATCTAAATAAGTAGTAGGTTCATCCAGTACTAAAATATCCGTGCCTTGCGCCAATGCCATGGCAATCCATACTCGCTGACGCTGGCCACCTGATAATGCCTCAATTGGTCGATCACTAAATTCTCTCAGCCCCGTAACATCGATAGCCCAATGGATATATTCATAGTCTTCCTTTTGCAATGTACCAAACCCTACTTGGTGAGGAAAGCGGCCATATGATACCAATTCAAAAACCGTTAACCCTCCTGGTGCTGTTGCTGTTTGAGGTAAAATAGCCATTCTTTTGGCCACTTCTTTTGTCTTTAATTGGTGTATAGCTTTGCCATCTAAATAGACAGCACCGTTCTGTGTTCGTAAAACACGTGCAACAGCCTTTAATAAAGTAGACTTGCCACAACCATTTGGACCGATAATCGTGGAGATTTGCCCTTTAGGAATCTCCACACTTAAATCATTGACGATGAGTGCTGAGGAATAACCAATCGCAACATGATCTATTTCAAGTACTGACATCTTTAACTTCCTTTCATTTTTGAGAATGCTACGCTAATTTTCGCTCTTATATTTGTAATCCAAATTGAGCTGTATACAAGCCATAGTATGCATTTTTGCGTTCCATTAATTGCTCATGTGTGCCCTCTTCAATGATGCCCTTTTTCGATACAACGACAATTCTGTCTGCATCCTTAATCGTCGCTAAACGGTGGGCAATCACTAATGTAGTACGTCCAATGGAAAGCTCGTTTAATGCTTGTTGGATAGCCTGTTCAGTTTCTGTATCCAATGCGGATGTTGCTTCATCCAGTATTAAGATTTTTGGGTTTTTCAAGAAAATACGGGCAATGGATAATCTTTGTTTTTGGCCACCTGATAATTTAACGCCACGCTCACCAATTAATGTATCCATGCCTTCAGGTAAAGCATTAATCACATCTGTAAGTTGCGCTCGTTGTGCTGCATACCAAATATCTTCTTCACTGGCATTTAAATTACCATAAGCGATATTTTCACGAATGGTACCATCGAATAAAAAGACATCCTGTTGAACAATCCCAATATGCGAACGTAAAGATTGCAGTTTAAAATCACGTATATCAAGACCATCAATTTTAATGGAACCCTCATTTACTTCATAAAAACGTGGCAATAAACTACAAATTGTAGATTTTCCTGCACCAGATGGACCTACTAAGGCAACAGTTTCACCAGGACGTACCTTTAAATTAATTTGATGTAAGGCACGATTATTGGCAGCGTAGCCAAACGATACATTGGAGAAAGTAATTTCGCCATCGATTTCATTGATGTCTTTTGCCTCTGGACGATCCGCAATTTCAGGTTCTGTTTCAAGGAATTCAATATATCGTCTAAAGCCTGCCATCCCCCTTGGATAACTTTCTATAAACATATTTATTTTATTAATTGGACCTAAAAGAATACCTGAAAGTAAAATAAATGCGATAAAATCACCATTTGTTAAATGTCCATTTAATACAAAATAAGCACCAACTAATAGTGTAAATAGTGATAAAACCTTCGTAAGTATGCCTGAAATTGCTTCATTCCAAGCCATTACTTTATAGGAAAACAGCTTTGTCATACGAAATCTTTCATTATTTACTTTAAAGCGTTTAATCTCATGATCTTCATTTGTAAAGGCTTGTACAACACGAATACCACTTACATTGTTTTCAACTCGTGCATTGAAATCTGCGATATCTCCAAACATTTGACGAAATGCTTTGGACATTAACTTCCCAAAAATAATCGTCAAAATTAAGATGATAGGTACAAGTAGGAAAATAAGAATAGTAAAGGTTGGGTCAATATAGAACATGACACCAAACGTCCCTATAATCGTCATTGCCGCAATAAAGATATCCTCTGGACCATGGTGAGCAAGTTCACCAATATCCATTAAATCGTTTGTTAATCGAGAAACAAGATGCCCTGTTTTGTTATTATCAAAATATCTAAAAGATAGCTTTTGCACATGGCTAAAAGATTCCTTCCTCATATCGGTTTCAATATTAATTCCTAACATATGTCCCCAATACGATACGATGAAATGTAGAATGGAATTAAATATATATAAGGCAAACAGCAATAAACTTGCCATAAAGATCCATTTTATTTCTCCATCTGGCAGAATATCATCAATTACTTTATTTAAAACCATCGGAAACGCTAGCTCGATTAGCGCCACTAATATGGCACAACTAAAATCTAAAATAAATAAGCCTTTATAGGGCTTATAATATGAAAAAAAGCGCTTTAATAACATGGTTGCAGCCTCCTTTTGCAATATCATTCTACGTATCTAATAATTGAGCAATCTGCTTATACAAACAATTAGCTCACATGTTTTCACAGTTATTGTTGCTGAGCCTTCGTAAAATCAACTATTTTATCAACTAGTTCTTCAGCTTGATGTAAACCAGAGAGTGGATCAGAAGCAAAATAATATTCAGACGGAAGCTCTACTATTTGATTATTTTTAACGACATCTAAATTAGTCCATGTCGCTGGCATCTTCCTATCTTTGTTAAAGAAGTTAATCATGAAGTTATAGTCACCTACATAGTCACCTACTACCTCATAGGAAATTTCATAACGTCCCCTACTCGATTTCTTTGTATCATATAACTCCTGCACCTTTTCTTGAGGTTTCATGCCCAAAATTTGATAGAGTGCTCTACCGCCTGATACACTTGAATTCCCAACAATCGTTGCATTTTTTACAAACATTTCATAAATAGTAAATGATGCTCCTTCTGGAATGACATCTTTAATTTTTTCTTTAGCTTTTGCTATACGATCTTCAAATTCCTTTGTAAATGCTTCCGCTTCTTCTTCTCTTCCTAAATAATTAGCCATCGCCTTAATTTCCTCAGTCGCAGATTGATGAGCATCTTCGGCAAAGACAATTGTCGGAGCAATTTTTTCGTATTTCTCTACATCCTCTGCATTCCATGTAATAATCAAGTCTGGTTTTAACTCTAATACTTTTTCTAATGACACCTTACCATCTGTTCCAATATTCGTAATTTCCCCATCCTTGTAGTGTTGCTTTAAAAAAGCAGCATAATCGAGGTTAGCCTTCACACCCCCAACTGGTACAACATCCAACGCTAAAATTTGACCAAGATACCAATCGGTTACAACTCTCTCTGCCCTCACCGGAATCTCTACTTCCCGCCCACTATCATCTGTTACAGTTCTAGTCTCTGCAGTATTTGAAGTAGTTTGTTCAGCTACCTTAGTTTGGTTTGTATCTTCATTACATGCTGCAAGTAAAACTAACAGGCTTAGTAAAAAAGGTAGTTTTATATGCTGAATCACCTTTTCCTTCATGATTTCATTTTCTTCATTCTCAAATCGTTTTGCTTGCGCGAGCTGATTCTTATTGTATTGAAAATGATTCTCACTTGTAATGGCAATTTCGGACATGCTAGATGTATATTTCAGCCTAAAACTACTTGGTGCCATATTTGTTGCTTTTTTAAAAGCACGACTAAAATAATATTCATCTTCAAATCCCAGAGAAATAGCGATTTCTTTTATGCCATATTGGTTGGCTAGCAAATACTGTTTAGCTTGCTCTATTCTCAATTGCTGTAAATAAATTTGTGGACCTACTTCATAACGGGCTTTAAAGATGCGTAATAAATGACGTGTACTTATCTGAAGCATATCGGCTAATGTCTGTATAGATAATGGTTGATGAATGTGTTGCTTGATATATAATCGTGCTAATTCAGCCTTATCGATTTCATGTGGTTTACCCTGTCCTTCAGCTAATTCTTGAAACACTCTGTAGATGAGCTCATAGAAAGAGGCCTTCACAGATAAATGCTCCTGAATAGAGCCGGACTGCCATTTACTGTTCATATCTTGGAGAATGCTATAAATGGCTATAGGATTCGAGGGCACACAAGAGAAATGTGTTTGAAAGGGTTGATAGTGCATCTGTAAATGTTGCATAAAAGCATCTTTATACATAACATCACCCTTATAGCTAATGAGGAAATAGCTGACATTCTGTTGTGCTGTTATCTGAAGACATTGGGATTTCCCAATATGAAAAATACTGAAGCGTTGCACATGATAGGGTTGTTCATCAATAGCAATTTGTACATCACCCGCTGTTACGATAAGAAACGTACTATGTGTTAATTCCTTTGATACTTGAACATCTGATTTATTTATGTAATCGATATGCTTCAACTGGATAAATGCATTTTCCCAAAGAAGCATATAGGCATCAAAATTCATACTTGTCTCCTTCAATAAACATGTTTATAGCACCATTATATTGATAATGATTATCAATTTCAATATACAGTAGTAAAAAATATACAAAAAAATCACCATCGACAATTTGTTTGTCAATGGTGATGTTGTTTTATAAAAGGCCCTTACCTTTTGTTGCCTTTTTCATATCTTCGTTCAATTTTTCAAAAAATTCTTCGTTCGATTTTGTTGTGCGTAGCTTTTTCAGGAAGCGTTCTGCGAAATCAGGCGCATCCGAAAATGTTTTACGAATAGCCCATAGCTTTTCAAGTTGTTCTGGCTCAAGAAGAAGCTCTTCTTTACGTGTACCTGAACGACGGATATCAAGCGCAGGGAAAATACGGCGCTCTGCCAACTGACGATCAAGATGAAGCTCTAAATTACCTGTTCCCTTAAATTCTTCATAGATGACTTCGTCCATACGAGACCCCGTATCTACTAAAGCTGTCGCTAAAATAGTTAAGCTACCGCCTTCCTCAATATTACGCGCTGAACCAAAGAAACGTTTCGGTCTATGGAAAGCAGCCGGATCAATACCACCTGAAAGTGTACGTCCACTTGGCGGAATTACTAAGTTAAATGCACGTGCTAAACGTGTGATGGAGTCCATTAAAATAATCACATCACGCTTATGCTCCACTAAACGTCGTGCGCGCTCTAATACAATTTCCGCCACTTTTACATGGTTCTCTGGTACTTCATCAAATGTTGAGCTTACGACATCTGCATTCACAGAACGTTCAATATCTGTAACTTCCTCAGGACGTTCATCAATCAGTAAGACAATTAACTCTGCTTCTGGGTGATTGGTAGTTATAGCGTTTGCAATCTCTTTTAATAATGATGTTTTACCTGCCTTTGGCGGTGCAACAATTAAACCACGCTGTCCAAAACCTACAGGTGCAACTAAATCCATTATACGTGTTGATAAATCACGCTGTGTTGTTTCAAGCTTAATTTGTCGATTTGGATATAAAGGTGTTAATGCAGGGAAATGAACACGTTCCTTCGCTACTTCAGGATCTTCGCCATTGACAGCATCCACTTGTAATAGACCATAATAGCGTTCATTTTCTTTCGGTGGTCGCACCTTTCCTGACACCTTGTCCCCATTACGTAAATCAAAGCGACGGATTTGGGATGCAGAAATATAAATATCTTCTTTACTTGGTGAATAGTTAATTGGTCGAAGGAAGCCAAAGCCCTCTTGCGAAACAATTTCTAGTACGCCTTCCATAAAGAAATAGCCCTCTTGCTCTGAACGCGTTTTCAAAATAGCAAATATTAATTCTTTTTTCGTTAGCTTGCTATAATATGAAATTTTATATTGGCGTGCAAGGGCGTAAAGCTCTTTTAACGTCATGTTTTCTAATTGAGCGATTGTCAATGCAGACATATGCACAACTCCAGTCTTTTTCAAAATATAATACAATTATTGGGGTTATCATTGAAGTTTTTACAATAGGCTCTTTAACGCTTATATGGTTACCTCAGTTTAACAATTCCTACTGGTACATTTTCCACCATATAACTAAACATTGCCTTAAAAATATGGGATGGTTAATTTAAGAAGAAGGTACCTAGCACAATAGATGTACTAGGTATATTTTAGAAGAAAATATCATTAATATCTAGGTTTTTTCTCAAGAGCGTGACGGCCTTCAACAAAACGGACCGTACCAGATTTAGCACGCATAACGACTGAATGAGTTAAGGCATAAGCACCTTTATATTGAACACCCTTTAAAAGCTCGCAATCTGTTACAGCTGTCGCTGCAAAAATAGCATCATCACCTTTTACTAGGTCATCTAAATAAAGAACTTTTTCAACATCTACACCCATTTTTGTGCAGCGTTCTAATTGCTCCTCATCCTCTGGTACTAGTTTTGCTTGGAAGTCTCCACCTAGGCATTTTAAGGCTACTGCCGCAATAACACCCTCTGGTGCTCCACCTGTTCCAAACATAATATCAATACCTGTTTCATCAAAAGCAGTATTGATTGCTGCGCCAACATCGCCATCTTGAATAAACTTAATACGTGCACCAGCTTCACGAATTTCATCAACAATTGCTTGGTGACGTGGTCGATCTAAAAGGGTTGCTACAACATCAGAAATATCTTTATTTTTAGCTTTTGCTACTTGTAATAAGTTAAAAGTTACAGAAGCATTTATATCGACTTTACCAGCTGCTTCTGGCCCTACAGCAATTTTCTCCATATACATGTCTGGTGCATTTAGCAGTTTGCCTTTATCTGCAATAGCTAGTACCGTCATTGCACCATTCGTACCTTTTGCCACAATATTTGTACCTTCTAAAGGATCCACTGCGATATCTACTTGTGGACCACCATTTCGTAAACCAAGTTCTTCACCAATATATAGCATTGGTGCTTCATCCATTTCACCTTCACCAATTACTACTGTAGCATGCATTGGAATTGTATCGAACATCTTGCGCATCGCTGTTGTTGCTGCATCGTCTGCCTCAATCTTTAAACCGCGCCCCATCCATTTCCCGGATGCGATTGCTGCTGCTTCTGTTACTCGTACTACTTCCATCGATAAACTACGTTCCATTGTTGCTTTGCCTCCCGTTATCGGCATCTTTACGTGCCAAAACATTCAAATTACCTCTATTGTAACATAATTGGCTGAAAACTTTTAGCTCTCATTATTCCTTTGTCTCAGCTACGCGTGCCATGATTGTTTCACGTCGAATATCAGCGCCTAACTCACGTAATTTCTCAATAAGTGAGCTATAGCCACGTTCGATATGATAGATATCCTGAACCTCAGTTTCACCTTCTGCTAAGAGACCAGCTAATACTAAAGCTGCACCAGCGCGAAGATCTGTAGCTGTTACGGTTGAGCCATGTAGTTTACTTGGCCCTTTTATGATAGCCGTATTTCCTTCTACACGAGCATCTGCATTCATACGACGAAGCTCATCGATATGCTTAAATCGAGCTGTATAGATAGTATCTGTTACTTTTGAGGAACCAAATGCTTGTGACATTAGCACAGCAAGTGGTTGCTGAATGTCCGTTGGGAATCCAGGGTATACCAATGTTTTGACATCCACTGCCTGTAATGTGGAGAAGTCTGTTTTTGGTACATAGATACTTTCTTCACCAATTTCAATTTTCACACCCATTTCACGAAGCTTTGCAATAATTGCTTCTAAATGCAGTGGAATAACGTTATCAATTGTAATACCATCACCGACTGCCGCAGCCATTATCAAAAATGTGGATGCTTCAATACGATCTGGAATAATCGTATGCTCGGTACCATGTAGCTCTTCTACACCTTCAATACGGATGACACTTGTACCTGCACCTTTAATATTGGCACCCATGTTCGTTAGAAGTGTAGCTACATCAATAATTTCAGGTTCCTTAGCAGCATTTTCAATGACAGTACGTCCCTTAGCAAGCACAGCAGCTAACATGATATTGATTGTTGCTCCAACGCTTGCCACATCTAAATAAATTTTTGCCCCAATCAATTCATCTGCACGTAAATAGATAGCTCCATGCTCATTGGTAATTTTAGCCCCCAATGCCTCAAAGCCCTTTATGTGTTGGTCAATTGGCCGTGGTCCTAGGAAACAGCCACCAGGTAATCCAATGACAGCCTTCTTAAAACGTCCAAGCATAGCACCCATTAAATAATAGGAAGCGCGTAACTTTTTAACATTACCGTTTGGTAAAGGCAATGCAATCATATCTGTTGGATCGATTGTCATTGTGCCATCCTCAAACGAAACTTCCCCACCAATTTCCTCTAATAAAGCCTTTAACGTCCAAGCATCTGAAATTTCGGGTATCCCTCCAATAGTCACTGGAGAGTTCGCCAAAATTGATGCAGGAATTAAGGCGACTGCACTATTTTTTGCACCACTAACTTTAATTGTACCTCGTAGACGATTTTCGCCAGTAATTTTATAAACATCCATTTTGCGTTCTCCCTCATGATTGGAAAGTAGTATTTTTGCGATTGGCTCACTTTATATTCTTATTATTCGCCTTTTCTCTTATTCCAATCCGCTAAAAATCCTTCAATTCCTTTTTCAGTTAATGGATGGTTGAAAAGCTGCTTTAATACTTTAAATGGCGTAGTTGAAATATGTGCTCCCGCTAAAGCTGCTGCCGTAACGTGTTGTGGATGACGAACAGAGGCAGCAATAATTTGCGTGTCGATATTATGAATTGTAAACATATCTGCAATTGTTTCAATTAGCTCTACACCATTTTGACCAATGTCATCTAAACGGCCGATAAATGGCGATACGTATGTAGCACCAGCACGAGCAGCCATCAATGCTTGGTTTGCACTAAAGATTAATGTCACGTTTGTTTTAATACCTTTGTTTGCAAAGAAACGACACGCCTCTAATCCTGCTGGTGTCATTGGTAATTTCACAGTAATGTTTGGAGCAATAGCAGCTAAATCCAAACCTTCTTTAATCATACCTTCTGCATCAAGTGCAATAACTTCCCCGCTTACAGAGCCGTCAACAAGCTCCGCGATTTCACGAAGACGATCATGGAAAGAAACATTCTCTTCTTTAGCAACTAATGATGGGTTTGTTGTAACTCCTGATAAAATACCCCATGCATGTGCCTCTTTAATCTCTTCAAAGTTTGCTGTATCAATAAAAAATTTCATACTATTTCCTCCTGATCATTTTTCTGATATTGTTAAATATTTTCCAAAATTTCATTATGTCAAAAACAAGAGAAGGTCGATTGAAAGCATCAACACTTCTCTTATTATGTGTATTTATCTATGCTTTTGTAACATATTAAATGCAAAAATTATGCTTTTTGTGCACTACCAAATTCACGAATTTTACCAATAACTGTTGCTTTAATGGCTTCACGTGCTGGACCCAGGAATTTACGAGGATCGTAAACAACTTTGTCGTTTTCAAGAATTTCACGAATTGCTTTTGTTGCTTCAATTTGATTTTCAGTATTGACGTTGATTTTAGCTGTACCTAATGAAATGGAACGTTGGATATCTTTCGTTGGGATACCTGTACCACCATGTAAAACAAGTGGAAGATCAGCCAGTTTAGAGATTTCTTCCATTTCTTTGAAGCCTAGGTTCGGCTCTCCTTTGTAAGGACCGTGTACAGAGCCAAGTGCTGGTGCTAAGCAGTCGATGTCAGTTAGCTCAACCATTTTGCGACATTCTTCTGGATCAGCGTAAATAATACCACCGATTACGCCATCTTCATCTCCACCAACTGTCCCTAATTCTGCTTCTACAGAAACGCCTTTAGCATGTGCGTATTCTACTACTTCTGAAGTAATTTTCACATTTTCCTCAAATGAGTGATGTGATGCATCAATCATCACAGAAGTAAATCCTGCATCAATTGCTTCTTTACATTTTGCAAAGCTAGAACCATGGTCAAGATGAATCGCTACAGGAACTGTAGTACCGTAAGATTCCATTAAACCTTTTACCATGTGAACAACAGAAATAAATCCGCCCATATATTTACCTGCGCCTTCAGAAACACCAAGAATCACTGGAGATTTTTCTTCTTCAGCTGCTTGTAAAATTGCTTGTGTCCATTCAAGGTTGTTAATGTTGAATTGACCTACAGCATAACCTTCTGCTTTCGCTTTAATTAACATCTCTTTCATAGATACTAATGCCATACTAAAAATCCTCCTCATAGGACTATTCTTTCTACATAAATATGCTACTCAATCATAGCAAAAATAATAGCCCCTGAAAAGCAGGGGCTATTATTTTCTACACGAAAGCGTAGTGCAACGTAGCGGCAGTGTCAGCCGTAGTGTAGTGTCAACGTAACGTAGGCTGCTCCTGAAATGCAGGGGCTATTATTTTCTACACGAAAGCGTAGTGCAACGTAGCGACAGTGTCAGCCGTAGTGTAGTGTCAACGTAACGTAGGCTGCCCCTGAAAAGCAGGGGCTATTATTTTCTACACGAAAGCGTAGTGCAACGTAGCGGCAGTGTCAGCCGTAGTGTAGGTAGCACCCGAAATGCATAAGTAAAAGTATATTTTGCTCATTACTAATATAAACATAAAAACAGGCCGTGTGGTGTCCACTGCCTGTTCATTAAACTTGTAAAGCTTTATTAACCTCATCACGCACTTCAAAAATATCAAAAGGTTTCGTAAAGTAACGAATGGCTCCTAATTCTAAAGCTTCTTGCACAACATCGAGCTCGCTATATGCCGTCATCATAAATACAGGGAGCTTTGGAAATTTTTCTTTTAAACGTTTCAAAATTTCAATACCATCCATCCCAGGAATCTTCATATCCAGTAAGACACAATCCATCGCTTGCTCATCTGCATACTTTAATGCCTCTGAACCATTTGCTGCTAAATATGTAATATATCCTTCCTTTTTCAGCACTTCATTTAAAAGTAAACGAATTCCCTGCTGATCGTCGACAATTAGTAATCGTTTCACATTTCATTCCGCCCTTTTTTATTTTTATTCTTACATAAAAACTTTCTTTATTATGTATAATTCTCCTTTTTCAGCTTAATACCTTCTAGTATTATAAATTATCTGCTTTTGCTTTCTACCTTTCTCCCCCCTATAATATTGATAGAGGTGGGAACATGTCAAAAATTCTAACAACACAATTAAGCGGATTATTACAAAGAATAACTCAAAATGAAGAGGATGCCATTGAAGAAACAGCAAGGCTCCTTGCACAAGCAGCCATTGGCGAAGGAAATGTATATTTCGCTTGCTTTGGTGAAATGCAAGTTGTTGAGTTCAATGCATTTCAAGCAGTTGAACCTTTTAGCAAGTTAGCTGCTTGGTCTTCGGATACAAACTTAACTGAATCTGACCGCGTTTGCATTTTCACTCGTAGCGCGCATGATGAAGAGGCACTAGCTCTTGCTCAAAAATTAAATAATCGTTTTATTCCTTTCGCTGCTGTTGCTAGTGAAGTAGCCAATGCGGAAAACCCTCTTGCAGATTTGGCCTATACGTATATTTCTACACGCGTCAGAGGTGGTTTATTGCCAAATGATTTAGGACAGCGAATTGTTGTGCCACATACGATTGCCGGACTTTTTGTATATGAAGCAGTGAAAATTGCTTATGATGAAATGCTTGGATTTGATGATGAAGAGCTGTAAACATCCATTAAAAAGAGTTGTCTCAATAGACGAGACAACTCTTTTTTGATTATTTGAATGTTGCGCCGATAAAATCACGGAACAATGGCTGTGGTCGATTTGGACGTGAAACTAACTCTGGGTGGAATTGACATGCTACAAAGAAGTTGTTTTCTGGTAGCTCAATAATTTCAACCAATTTACCATCAGGGCTTGTACCTGAGAAGACAAGACCTGCTGCTTCCATTGCTTCACGATATTCATTGTTAAATTCATAACGGTGACGGTGACGCTCATAAACAAGCTCTTTGCCATAAGCTTTACTTGCCTTAGAACCGTCTTTTAATTTACATGGATATAACCCTAAACGTAATGTACCACCAATATCTACATTATCATTTTGATCTGGTAAGAAATCGATAATCGGATACTCTGTAGTTGAATCAAGCTCTGTTGAATGAGCGCCTTTTAAACCAATTACATTACGAGCAAATTCTATTGTTGCTAATTGCATACCTAAACAAATACCTAGGAAAGGTACATCATTTTCACGCGCATATTGTGTCGCTAAAATTTTCCCTTCAACACCACGATCACCGAAGCCACCTGGTACTAAAATCGCGTCAGCACCCTTTAATAAAGAAGCTACGTTATCTGCATCTACGTGTTCTGCATTAATCCAGTCAATTTCAATATCAGAATTATATGCATAGCCTGCATGCTTTAATGCCTCTACTACTGAAATGTAAGCATCTTGTAGTTCTACGTATTTCCCTACTAGTGCTACCTTTCTTTTGTTTGGTAAGTTCTTCACTTTTTCTACGAGGTCACACCATTCTTCCATGTCTGCCTCTGGTGCTTTGATGCCAAAATGATCAAGAACGATATCATCTATATCTTGTGCGTGAAGGTTTAATGGTACTTCATATAAATGCTCAGCATCACGAGATTCAATAATTTCATGTGGTTGAACATCACAGAATAATGCTAATTTCTCTTTCATATCTTGTGGCACTTCTTGTTCTGTACGTACTACGATAATATTCGGCTGAATACCTAAAGAGCGTAATTCTTTAACAGAATGTTGAGTAGGTTTTGTTTTAAGCTCACCAGCTGCTTTAATATATGGAATAAGCGTACAGTGAATATACATTACATTGTCATGACCTAAATTTGATTTCATTTGACGGATTGCTTCAAGGAATGGCAATGATTCAATATCCCCTACTGTTCCACCAACCTCTGTAATGACAACGTCTGCATTTGTTTCACGACCAGCACGTTGGATACGATCTTTAATTTCATTTGTAATATGAGGAATTACTTGTACTGTTCCACCGTTGTAATCTCCACGACGTTCTTTCTGTAATACAGATTGGTAAACACGACCTGAAGTTACTGTAGAATGTTTGCCAAGATTAATATCAATGAAACGTTCATAGTGCCCTAAGTCTAAGTCAGCTTCAGCACCATCATCTGTTACAAAAACCTCACCATGTTGATAAGGGCTCATTGTACCTGGGTCAATATTGATATATGGGTCGAATTTTTGAATCGTAACTTCTAAACCACGGTTTTTTAATAAACGGCCAAGAGATGCTGCAACAATCCCTTTTCCAAGTGATGATACAACCCCACCTGTTACAAAAATATACTTCGTCATGAATAAATTCCTCCTTATGATGTTCTAAAATTACTAGATCACTTAGGGATCAGAACAACTTTCATTCAAATACCCTAAAAAAAGAAAAGCCGAGAATGTCTACAAAAATGTAGTCGATTCGAAGCTGTAATCGGTTTTATCTCTTTTCCACTTTCCTTTAAACCTTAAAAAGCTAACATCTATTCAGTCACCGTTTACTATACATCATGATTAAATAAAAATATTTATATTCATATCAGTACTAAAGGCTGGGAGAACTAGACTGAATAAAGTTAAAAACAAAAAAAACGCTCCTCCTGCATAGGTTTGCAGGGGGAGCGTATTATATACACGTTCTTTCTCCTTCTTTTAAGGAGCCCAAGTAAAAGATTAAACGTAACCGTGATAGAAGTCAAGATTTTTTACATCAAGCTTAAAAGAAAGAAAATTCAAAGAGTACTGTATTAGTTCTCTTCCTCTTCTTCTTCATCGAACTCTTCATCATCTTCTTCAGTAAAGTCTTCATCAATTTCTTCATCGATTTCTTCTAATTCTTCGTCTTCAAAATCAATATCTTCTTTATCGTCATCTTCTTCAATTTCATCTTCATCAACGAACTCTTCAAAATCCTCGTCAAAGTCGATGTCTTCTTCTTCCAAATCTTCTTCAAGATCATCTTCTTCATCAAAGGCAGCTTTAGATTTTTTCTTTTGTGTCTTAACAGAAGGTGCTGTTTCTTCTTCAATTTGCTCTACTTTAAACCATTCACGTAAGCCCCAGCCTGCTTCTTGATTATACAAGAAACGGCCATCTACATTCATATCTGTGTAAAATTGTAGCAGACGGGATTTTATTTCTTCATCACTGTAGCCCACAAGTTCTTGAATTATTTTTAACAAATCATTAAAAGACACTGAGGCACGTTTTTCATTTAATACTGCATAAGCTAAGTTAATTAACGATTCTTCAGTTAATTGTTCCTTTGTCATTTCACGAAAATTCAATTCGTGCACTTCCTTTCCCTCATCACAATGGACGTTATAAAATTACATGGAGCTTTATTTTCCAAGCGCAGCAAAAAAGGCCACGCAAAAGGTACTTTCCATACAATAAGCATAATACCCATTATATACAAAGTTTTAGCCCCTTTGCTAGCTTCAATTACTGTTTTTTATATTACGCATTTTTTTTATTCCAAGATAAAACAAATAGACAGATAATAGTAGTAAAGGAATAGCGCCAATTTGCTTATTATACAGGAAAATGGCTCCCAATACTAAAGCTAATATAATTATGTAGTGAATAGCTGATTTCATCCTCTACTGCGCCTCCCCTTTTTTTTACATTTCTATTATAGCTGAAATAAAAAGAAGTGCCTAATCTTATGACTAGACACTAGAAATTAGAGAAGTACGTCCCATAAATTAGAAAAAATGATAGAAAGCAAGAAGTTTTGAACGACTAGCACTACATATTACGACGGTATTGTCCGCCAACTTCATATAAGGCTTTTGTAATTTGTCCTAAACTAGCTACTTTTACAGATTCCATAAGCTCAGCAAAAATATTACCGTTGTTGACAGCAACTTCTTGTAAACGCGCAATCGCTGCTTCACTTTCTTCTTCATGTGTCTTCCAGAATGCTTGTAAATTGTGAATTTGTGTTTCTTTCTCTTCTGTTGATGCACGTGCAATTTCCATATTATCTATATCAGCATCTGAAGGAGGGTTTGGATTCAAGTAAGTGTTGACGCCGATGATTGGTAACTCTCCTGAATGTTTTAGCATTTCATAGTGCATAGACTCTTCTTGAATTTTCCCTCGTTGGTATTGCGTTTCCATTGCACCTAACACACCACCACGATCATTAATACGATCAAATTCTTCAAGAACCGCTTCTTCCACAAGATCTGTCAATTCTTCAACAATATATGCACCTTGCAGTGGATTTTCGTTTTTCGCTAGACCATGCTCCTTCGTAATAATCATTTGAATGGCCATAGCACGACGTACTGATTCCTCTGTAGGTGTAGTAATCGCCTCGTCATAAGCGTTTGTATGCAATGAGTTACAGTTGTCTTGTAACGCCATCAATGCCTGTAATGTTGTACGAATATCATTAAAATCAATCTCTTGTGCATGTAGACTACGACCTGATGTTTGAATATGATATTTCAGTTTTTGCGCCCGCTCATTTGCACCGTATTTATCCCGCATAACAATGGCCCAAATACGACGAGCAACACGTCCAATTACTGTATACTCTGGATCAAGCCCGTTAGAGAAGAAGAACGATAGATTTGGTGCAAAGTCGTTAATATTCATGCCACGACTTAAATAATACTCTACATACGTAAAACCATTTGCTAAAGTGAAGGCTAATTGGGAAATAGGATTCGCTCCAGCCTCCGCAATATGGTACCCAGAAATTGAAACTGAATAGTAGTTTCGTACTTTATGGTCAATAAAGTATTGCTGAATATCCCCCATCATACGTAAAGCAAACTCTGTTGAGAAAATGCATGTATTTTGCCCCTGATCTTCTTTTAAAATATCAGCTTGCACTGTTCCACGCACGACCTGCAATGTTCTCTCACGTGTTTCTGTAAACTCTTCAACTGTCAAAGTTCGTCCTAGCTCTTGCTCACGCAATTTTACTTGTTGATCAATTGCCGTATTCATGAACATCGCTAAAATAATAGGTGCTGGACCATTGATCGTCATAGACACAGATGTAGATGGTGCACATAAATCAAAGCCTGCATACAACTTTTTCATATCCTCAAGTGTACAGATAGATACACCTGATTCCCCAACCTTACCATAAATGTCTGGTCGATAATCTGGGTCCTCACCGTACAGTGTTACTGAATCAAATGCTGTGGATAAACGTTTCGCATCATCGTCCTTGGATAAATAGTGGAATCGTTTATTTGTACGCTCCGGAGTTCCTTCCCCAGCAAATTGACGTTTCGGATCTTCTCCCTCACGTTTGAATTGGAAAACACCTGCTGTATATGGAAATTCCCCTGGAACATTTTCTTTATAAACCCAACGCAATATTTCACCATAGTCCTCAAATTTTGGCAATGCAACCTTTGGGATTTTTGTGCCAGAAAGACTTGTTGTTTTTAAGATTGTGCGAATCTCTTTATCTCGAACTTTCGTCACAAACTCATCACCAGCATAAGCTTCTTTTAAAGCTTGCCAATTTTCTAATATACGCTTGGATTCAGCTGTTAATTCATCTCTGACACCTTCTGCTAAGGAAGTAAGTGATGCGACAAGTACATCATCTGGCGCTTTTTCTTTAACTGCTACAATGGCACCTTCTAATTGGAACAAACGTCTAGCAAATGCCACTTGCTGCTCTGATTTTTTATGATAGCCACGAACAGTGTCAGTAAGTTCACGTAAATAATAACGACGATCGTTTGGAATGATGACATCTTGCTTTTGCGTTTTAGCGAACTGCTCATAGCTCGTTTCCCAATTGTAACCTGTTTTTTTGTTAATAATCGTAACTAAGGCTGCGAATAATGCATTTGTCCCTTTGTCATTAAATTGACTAGCAATCGTACCGTAAACTGGCATATTATCCAGTGATTCATCCCAAAGTTCTCGTGAACGTTGGTATTGTTTTTGGACTTGACGCAGTGCATCCTCAGAGCCTTTACGCTCAAACTTATTGATAGCAATAACATCTGCAAAATCAATCATATCAATTTTCTCAAGCTGTGTTGGTGCACCGAATTCACTTGTCATGACATACATGGATAGATCCGTGTATTTTGTAATTTCGGCATCACCCTGACCAATACCGCTTGTTTCAACGATGATTAAATCATAGCCTGCTACACGTACTACATCTAGCACATCACCAATCGATGCAGATAATTCAGTGCGAGAACCTCGTGTTGCTAAACTACGCATATAGACACGGTTATTGAAGATAGCATTCATGCGAATTCGATCCCCAAGTAATGCCCCACCTGTTTTTTGCTTTGTCGGATCGACTGAAAGAATGGCTACACGTTTTTCTGGGAATTCTTTCAAGAATCGGCGTATCAGCTCATCCGTTAACGAAGATTTCCCTGCGCCACCTGTTCCTGTAATCCCCATTATAGGTGTACCTTTTGAACGCTTTCGTGCCTCATCCAGCATATTTTTCGTAGCTTCATCCTCATTTGATTCAGCTGCTGTTATTAGATTCGCTAAAATTTCAGGAGTTTTTGTCGTTAAAGCCTCTAATTTTTCTAAATAGCTACCAGTTGCTGTTGGAAAGTCCGTTCCTTTAATTTGCTCATTAATCATTCCTTGTAGCCCTAATACACGGCCATCCTCTGGTGAAAATATCCCAGCAATACCATACGTATGAAGTTCTTTTATTTCACGTGGTAGAATAACCCCACCACCACCACCATAAATTTTAATATGTGGTGCACCTTTTTCACGCAGTAAATCATACATATATTTAAAGTATTCCATATGCCCACCTTGATAAGAAGAAACAGCAATACCTTGCGCATCTTCTTGTATCGCAGCATTCACGACTTCTTCAACTGAACGGTTATGACCTAAATGGATTACTTCTACACCGCTCGATTGTAAAATACGTCGCATAATATTGACTGAAGCATCATGTCCATCAAAGAGACTCGATGCTGTCACAAAACGTACGTGATTTTTTGGACGATATACGTCTACCTTTGTCATATGAAACCCCCACTCTCTCCCCTTAATGAATTGAAAAAAGCCGGCAATTGCAATGTCGCTTTATGCAATTGCCGACCAACCCCTTACAAAATATTAGAACCCCTTTATGCCTGAAATGAACAATGTGATTTGCATGTCAATAAACTCATCAATTGAATGCTGACGATGTAATGCCCATTTGCGGAACGCCCAACTTTGTCCCGACACAACTAAGTTATTGGCCGCTAAATGGATTTGATTGTCTGTCATAGTTAGTTCTCCCGACTGCACACAACGCTGTAGCAACCGCTCAAATGTGGCAACCATTTCAAACTCTTTACTAAAGACATAACGTTGCGCTTCTTTTGACAATGATTTTGTTTCTTGATACATGATTGTTAGCTCATCAACCATGCTATCAATTTGCAGGAAATATTCTCGAATCATTTCTTTTAACTCATCGATTGTTCCTGCTTTAATCTCGTAACTTGAAAGTCGCTCCATTGCATGATGATAGATACTATCACAAACAAGGTAAAGAACGTCTTCTTTAGTTCGGATATATTCATATAAGGTACCGATACTAAAGCCTGCAGCTTTTGCGATTTCTCTCGTCGTGGCTCGATGAAAGCCTTTTTCTTTAAATAATTTTATAGCTCCCTGAATCATTTGTTCACGGCGAATGGCGATTAAATTTTCATCTTTTACAGTTGACTGTACTTGGGGCCTTTTATCTTTTTCAGTCATCAATTATTTCGTTAACATACGCGAGATAACAAGACGTTGAATCTCCTGCGTACCTTCGTAAATTTGTGTAATTTTAGCATCACGCATAAAGCGCTCTACTGGATAATCTTTTGTATAACCATAGCCACCAAATACTTGAACCGCCTCTGTCGTTACACTCATTGCAGTATCGCCAGCCATTAATTTCGCCATTGCAGATGCCTTACCGTATGGTAGATTATTAGACTCTAACCAAGCTGCTTGGTATGTAAGAAGTCGAGAAGCTTCAATTTGAGTAGCCATGTCTGCTAATTTAAAGGATACACCTTGATTTGCAGCGATTGGTTTACCAAATTGTACACGTTCTTTAGCGTATTCGACTGCTGCATCAAGTGCCCCTTGAGCAATTCCCACAGCCTGTGCCGCAATACCATTACGTCCACCGTCTAATGTCGTCATGGCAATCTTAAAACCTTCTCCTTCAGCTCCTAGTAGGTTTTCTTTTGGAACACGACAGTTATCAAAAATGATCTCTGTTGTAGGAGATGAACGAATGCCTAATTTCTTTTCTTTCTTACCTACAGAGAATCCCTCAAATCCAGCTTCCACGATAAATGCTGATGTACCATTTTTTGCTTCTGGATCTGTTACCGCAAATACAATGTATGTATCTGCCACGCCACCGTTTGTAATAAAGATTTTTGAGCCATTTATAATATAATCATCGCCATCACGCTTTGCATATGTTTTCATGCCACCAGCATCCGAACCTGATCCTGGTTCTGTTAATCCGTACGCTCCAATATGCTTTCCTTCAGCCATTGGACGAAGGTATTTTTGTTTTTGTTCTTCTGTACCGAACTTGTAAAGGGGCCATCCTGCAAGTGAAGTATGTGCAGATAACGTTACCCCTGTTGAAGCACAGACACGTGATAATTCCTCGACAGCAATGACATACGCAAGATAATCAAATCCTGCACCACCATATTCCTCTGGCCACGGAATACCTGTTAAACCAAGCTCCGCCATTTTATCGAAAATTGTACGGTCAAATTCTTCATTTTCGTCACGTTCTGCCGCTGTTGGAGCCACTTCATTAATAGCAAAATCACGAATCATTTCACGTAATTGTTCATGTTCTTCTGTTAACTGAAAGTTCATTGTCCATTTCCCCTTTTTTATTAGACTCTGTTCTGTGTGACTGTGTCTTGTTATGTTGGATTGAGCGGGTATTGTATCTTCTTCCCCCACTTTATTGAGCATCTTTCACACTAATGAGCGATTGCTACTTGATTAATTAATTTATCTTCCCACGCATAATGCACTATCCAACTACCTAACATCAGGCTTTATTTCAGTAAATGTTTACTAATGACTAGCCTTTGAATTTCACTTGTACCTTCATAGATTTCAGTAACCTTTGCATCGCGGAAATATCGCTCTACTGGATAATCTTCTGTATAGCCATAGCCACCGAAAACTTGAACAGCTTCAATTGCAGTTTGTACCGCTGTACGTGATGCGAAAAGTTTGGCCATTGAAGCTTCGGCTCCACACGGTAAACCCTTTGCACGTAAATCTGCTGCACGATAGACTAATAGTTTTGCTGATTCAACAGCCGTTGCCATATCAGCTAGCTTAAAGCCAACACCTTGTTGCGTCGCAATCGGTTTGCCGAATTGAACACGTTCTTTGGCATAAGCGGTAGCCGCCTCAAGTGCTGCTTCAGCAATCCCTAAAGCCTGTGCCGCAATGCCAATTCGTCCAACATCTAAATTAGCCATCGCAATCTTGAAGCCTTCTCCCTCTTCCCCTAAGAGGTTGTCTGCTGGGATACGACAATTATCAAATGTCAGCTGAACAGTTCGTGAACCGTGTAAGCCCATCTTCTTTTCATCTTTTCCAATGATTAAGCCAGGTGTTCCCTTTTCGACAATAAATGCAGAAATGCCTCGTGTTTTTTGAGCAGGGTTAGTCGATGCGAATACAATATACACATCAGCCTCGCCACCATTTGTAATAAATACTTTAGAGCCGTTAATGACATACTCATCGCCATCTCGCACTGCCTTTGATTGTAGAGAGCCTGCATCTGAACCCGCACTTGGTTCTGTTAAACAAAATGCACCTAAATATTCCCCTGCTGCAAGCTTTGGTACATAACGTTTCTTTTGTTCGTCATTCCCAAAGTAAATGATTGGATTCGTTCCAACCGAAGTATGCACTGATAAAATAACGCCCATTACAGCGCTTACTTTCGATAGTTCATTAATCGCAATAATATACGATGTAAAATCCATACCAGAGCCACCTAACTCCTCTGGTGTTGTGATTCCCATTAAGCCAAGTTCACCCATTTGTTGAAGAAGCTCTCGAGGGAATTCCCCTGCTTCCATTCGCTCTACAAATGGTTGAATTTTTTCCTGAGCAAAATTACGTACCATATCGCGCATCATAATTTGCTCATCTGTAAATAGCAAATGCATCTATAATGTCACCCCTCTTAGTTGTCCCGTAGCATCTAAATAACCCCATCCCCATAGGATTATTCGTAAACGTAAAAGCCTCTTCCTGATTTCTTTCCTAGCCAGCCAGCTGCAACGTATTTGCGAAGCAGTGGACAAGGGCGATATTTACTATCTCCTAGACCCTCATGTAAAATTTCCATGATGTAAAGACAAGTATCCAAGCCAATGAAGTCTGCTAATGTCAGCGGTCCCATCGGATGGTTCATACCCAGCTTCATGACATCGTCGATTGCTTCCTTCGTAGCTACACCTTCATATAGTGCATAAATCGCTTCATTAATCATCGGTAGTAAAATTCGGTTTGAAATAAATCCTGGGAAGTCATTCACTTCTACTGGTGTTTTCGATAACTTAGTTGTCATCTCTTCAACAGCTTTGTACACTTCATCAGTTGTTGCCAAACCTCTAATGATTTCGACAAGCTTCATGACAGGCACTGGATTCATAAAGTGCATACCAATCACTTGCTCTGGACGATTTGTTACAGCTGCGATTTCTGTAATAGGTAGTGAAGAAGTATTCGTAGCTAAAATAGCATGTGCTGGTGCAATACCATCAAGTTGCTTAAAGATAGATTGCTTTATTTCCATATTTTCTACAGCCGCTTCAATGATAATATCTACATCACTAGCATCCTGTAACTCTAGTGACATACTAATTCGACTTAAAACGGCTGCTTTTTCATCTTCTGTTTTACGGCCTTTTTCTACATCGCGTGAAAGATTTTTCGTAATAACCCCTAGTCCACGCTCGAAAAACTCTTGTTTGATATCGTTCAATTTCACTTCATAGCCTGCTTGCGCACAAACTTGTGCAATGCCAGAGCCCATTTGCCCTGCACCAATGACCATTACCTTTTGGATTCCCATTAGTTCAGTCCCCCTGTTTTTGGTACTTCAATCATAATTGCATCACCTTGACCACCGCCTGAACAGATTGCAGCAATACCAATGCCACCGCCGCGACGCTTCAATTCTTGTGCAAGCGTTAAAATAATGCGTGCGCCAGATGCACCAATTGGATGACCTAAAGCAACTGCACCACCATTAACATTAACCTTTTCTGCATCTAAATCCGCCAGTTGTTTGCTGACTAAAGCAACTGCTGCAAAGGCTTCGTTGATTTCGAACAAATCAATATCCGCTAATGATTTATTGGTCTTTTTCAATAATTTATTAATGACAAGACCCGGTGTTTGTGGGAAGTTTTCTGGCTCAATCGCTAGCTCGTCATGTCCAAGAATAATGGCTAATGGCTCTCTGCCTTCACGTTCTGCACGTTCCTCACTCATGACTACAAGTGCACATGCACCATCGTTAACACCAGGTGCATTTCCTGCTGTAATCGTGCCATCCTTGTCAAAGGCTGGTTTCAGCTTTGACAGCACTTCCAAAGATGTACCTGCTCTTGGTGCTTCATCTGTATCAACAACAAATGGCTCACCTTTTCGTTGTGGAATCTCGACTGGTACGATTTCTTCAGCAAAGTTACCGTTTTCAATTGCTGCTAGTGCACGTTCATGACTACGAACTGACCAAGCATCCTGGTCCTCACGACTTAGCGAGAAATCTTTAGCAGTTGCATTCCCATAGCTACCCATATGTGGTCTCGCTTTATCGAAAGCACATGTTAAGCCGTCATAAAGCATACCATCAACCATTGTTGAATCGCCCATACGCAAGCCGTTTCGACCATTTAACAGATAATAAGGAGCATTAGACATAGACTCCATCCCACCAGCAACAATCACTTCTTCGTCCCCTAATCGAATCAATTGATCTGCTAATGTCACTGCACGCATCCCTGACGCACAAACTTTATTGATTGTTTCTGTTTTTACCGCTGTTGGTAAATCGGCTTTCATCGCAGCCTGTCGAGAAGGAATTTGCCCCTGTCCCCCTTGTAAAACAGAGCCTAAAATCACCTCATCCACTTCGTTAGGTGCAATATTTGCTTTTTGTAGCGCACCTTTAATTGCAATGGCACCTAAATCACTTGCATTTAATGCTGATAATGAACCACCAAATTTGCCAAACGCAGTTCTTGCTCCTGCTAAAATTACAGCTCTATTCAAGTAAAACACCCCTTTTGTTTTACGTACACGATGAAGTAGTGCAGCATTTTATTGACTGAACGCTCGCTCGACTTCTATCGATGAAAAATGGGAGTTTTCATTTCAACTCCCATTTCCATTTAATCTTATTCTACAAAACAATTTTTTATTGTGCAATTTATATTTTTCAGATAACTAAAATATTTCTGCAATAACGATCATTTTTCTGCGCTTGCTTCAGTATTTTTGTCTTGTTGAGCATTTTCTACTGATGCTAGCACCTCTTCGAGCGTTTCTTCTACTACTTCCTCTGAAGAATGATCAACAGCCTTCACTTTTTCACCAAACACTGAACGCTCTAGTAATTCCGCAACATCAAACGTTCCAATTGAATCTTCTACTTCTTTTGCCTTTGTACCATCCTCCAGCATTGTTAAGCAATAAGGACAGCCAGAAGAAATAACCGATGCATTTGTTGCAAGAGCTTGCTCCGTACGAGCTACGTTAATGCGATTTCCGACATGCTCTTCCATCCACATTAAGCCACCACCTGCACCACAGCACATGGCTGTTTCGCGGTTTCGTTCCATTTCCACAAGCTTCACTCCAGGAATACCACGTAGAATCTCACGTGGAGCGTCATAGACATCATTGTAACGACCTAAGTAACAAGAATCATGGAAAACAATTGTTTCTTGAACCTCATAATTTAGCGCTAGGCGATTTTCTTCAATCAACTGATTTAATAATTCAGTATGATGATACACTTCACCTTTCCAGCCAAAGTCTTGGTATTCATTTTTAAAGATGTTGTAAGCATGAGGGTCGATAGTCACAATTTTCTTTACATCGTTCTTAACAAACTCATCAATATTTGCCGTAGCCAGCTCCTGGAATAAGAATTCATTCCCTAAACGACGAGGTGTGTCCCCAGAGTTTTTCTCTTTATTTCCTAAGATAGCAAACTTCACACCAGCTTCGTTTAATAGGCGACAGAAAGCTAAAGCAATTTTTTGAGAGCGGTTATCGAATGCACCCATTGAACCAACCCATAATAAGTATTCCATTTCCTCACCAGATTTTTTAAGCTCTTTCACTGTTGGAATATGGATAGTTGGATCTAGATCACGCCAATTCTCTTTTTCTTTACGGTTTAATCCCCAAGGATTTCCTTGTCTCTCGATGTTTGTCATGGCACGTTGCGCATCTGGATTTACTTTACCCTCAGTCATTGTTAAATAACGACGAAGGTCAATAATTTTGTCAACATGTTCATTCATTACAGGGCATTGATCTTCACAGTTACGACAAGTTGTACAAGCCCAAATCTCTTCTTCTGTAATCACATCGCCAATTAAAGATGGATTGTAGATGTCTTCAATCACCGCTCCTTCAGCACCAGCTGCCATTGCAAGCTGATTGCCTTGTGTATTAGCAAAGAATTGATAAGGCACCCATGGCTTTTGCTTCGTTACAACAGCACCCGTAAATGTTAAATGATCACGCAACTTCACGATCAAATCCATAGGCGATAACATTTTTCCTGTTCCTGTTGCTGGACACATATTTGTACAGCGACCACATTCTACACAAGAATACAGATCAAGCATTTGCTTTTGCGTGAAGTCCTGTATGCGTCCGACCCCAATAGAAGGCATATCCTCTTCACTCTCAGCATTTTCTCCAGCTTCTTCTAAAGCCTCGAAATCGATTGGTGTTAATGTACCTGTACGATCTAAACGATTCATGTAAACATTAACAGGACTTACAATTAAATGAAAATGCTTAGATTGTGGTACATACACAAGGAATGTTAATAGAATTAATAGGTGAGCCCACCACATGACATAGAACACTCCAACAGCTACAGATGCAGGTAGGAAGCCAAAAATAGCAGCTATGCTAGAAGCAACTGGCTCCGTATATGTTAATCCCTCACCATGCCAAACTAACCCCATACCATTAGCGATTAATGTTGATACCATTAAGCCACCAATGAAAATTAATACAAGTCCGTTTTTCCACCCTCGTTTTAAACGCACTAGCTTTTCTACATAGCGACGGTAAAATGCCCACACAACCGCTATTAAAATCATTAGAACCACAAGTTCTTGGAAGAATGTAAAGACACCATAGAAAATGCCTAATGGCAGATGTGATCCTGGCGCTAATCCTTTCCAAATTAAATCAATGGCACCAAGCTGTACCATTAAAAATCCATAGAAAAACATAACGTGAATTAAACCACTTTTTGGATCCTTTAAAAGCTTATTTTGACCAAATACATTGACCATAATATAGCGCAGTCGTTCTTTTACACTCTCATCAAACTCAACCTTTTTCCCCAATTGCACATACTTATAGCGTGTTTTCAACAGATAGAAGAACAATCCTACTGCATAAAGCACAACCACGACTGTTAAAACAATATTAGCAATTAATAATGGACTCATGGTTGGTCCCCCCTTTAGTTTGTCGTAATTTTCTCTCTTTGTGGTAAATTTGCTAGTTCATACGGAAATGTACATCATTATATTCCTATTCTAATAAATGAGTGAGCATTCAGTCAACATAAAACGGAAATATTTCTGATAATTTTATATTCTTACATTTTACAAGAAAAAAAGCCACCCTGAATTTTTTCAAAGTAGCCATTTTTACTTTCTTTACAAAACTAATTTTTACTTTTTAAAGACATTCCCACTGCGAATATATTCAACATCCGCTACATTTAATCGGGCATTTACAACACGAGCAGCTGCAAATAAATAATCTGATAATCGATTTAAATATTTTTGCACAACCTTCGGCACATCTTCAACTTCCTTCATAAGCGTCACCATCTCACGCTCTGCTCGACGTGCAACTGTACGAGCAATGTGTAAAGTTGCTGCTGCTGGTGCGCCTCCTGGTAAAATAAAACGTTGTAATGGTGGTGCTTCATCTGATAATGCATCGATACGTGCTTCTAGCACTTCAATTGGTTGCTCTGTTAGCTTATAATTTCGTTCTTTCATTACATTGGCAAGATCTCCACCAGCATCAAAAAGTTCATGCTGAATCGTTTCTAAGTCAGTCAAAATATCCTTGAAAAGTGTTTGATCTAACTCGCTTACAGCCTTACCAATAAAAGAATTTAATTCATCAATCGCCCCATATGTTTCAACACGTAAACTATCTTTATCAACGCGACCTCCAATAAGACTTGTTTTCCCCGTATCGCCTGTTTTCGTGTAAAGTTTCATTTCTCTCATCTCCTAATATTGATTTTTATAATTTCTAATCGCCTGAACCGTTGTTTCATAAACGCCCTTTGCAATCATTTTACCAACTTCCGTAATTGGGCCACCATACAGCATTTCTTCCCCTTTTTGAGTTGCCGCAATTAATAGACTATCTGTAGCAGTACCTGTAGCAATAGTTCCACTTCGTTCATCACGAATATTTTCTGATTGCAAAGCTTTCGTTTTTGCTTCCGTAGCGGTCATCATCGCCTGAAAAAATGCTTCCTCCGATAAACAGCCATTGATAATGACCCAAGTATTAATAGTACCAATATATGGATCATCTTGCCTTTCGTGTACACGCGAAACATCAACCGCATTGCCCACTCCAGCTGTTACAGCTACTATCATACTACCAAAAGGAGCAGAAAATTCATTGATTGCCACAAGAGCTGTTGGCACTGCTGTCAGCATGACAACAGTATTTGTAGGTGAGAAATTTTCCCTTTGCAAAAATTCACTAACTTCTCTCTTTACATCACTGATTACATAATCAGCAGGTACAGAGCGATTTAATAAACAATTATGCCAGCCAATACCTGGATTATGAACTGCTGAAGACACTGTTTTTAAAGGAATCTCTGTTTGGAGTTGAATATAATGTTCCGTTATCATGAATTGTTGTTTTTTTATTACAGCCCGCTGCTGATAATCGGTTGCTGCAGGCATCATTGTAATTTGTGGTTTTGGTATTTCAGGATGTGCATATGTAGCAACTCTTGCTTGATAAACTTCTTCAATTTGGGATGCAATTAATACTTCATGTGGTGCACCAAGTGCTCTCATTTGGCCACTCTCCATGAGTAGTAATTCATCACAATACAGCGAAGCTAAATTCATATCATGTAGTACCATGACAACTGTTAAACCACACTCCACGGCTTCTTTCCGTACCAAATCTAAGATTTGACGTTGATGTGCAATGTCTAGATGATTCGTTGGCTCATCTAGCAGTAGAATTTCTGCTGTTTGAGCAAGTGCTTGTGCTACGAAAACCCTTTGTTGTTCACCGCCAGATAAAAATTCCATTGGCGTATGCTCATAACGCTTCACGCCGGTTTGAAGCATAGCATGTTGAACAGCCTGTTCATCACGTTCAGACCAGCTTGAAAAAAAGCCTGTTTGATGTGGGTAGCGCCCAAGAGAAACGGCCTCCCTCACACTGTTTGAGAAAGCATTTGCATGAAGCTGTGGTAGTACAGCCATCTTTTTTGCTAAAGCACGAGCATTATAAGAAAGAATATCTTGCCCATCAATCGTAATCGTGCCAGCAGTAGCTGGTAAGATACCACTCATTACTTTTAATAATGTGGATTTCCCACTGCCATTTGGTCCTAAAATCCCAAGAATTTTTCCTTTTTCAACGGTAAAGCTAATATCCTTGACGATTGGTACGTCTTCATAGCCTCCTGCTAAATGTTTGACAACAATCATGCCCTTACCCCCTTGCTTCTTCGCTGCTTATAAAAAATGTAGGAAAAAACAGGTGCCCCAATAAATGCAGTTATAACACCAATTGGTAGCTCTCTTGGCAAAATGATTGTTCGTGCTACTAAATCACAAATAATGAGTAATGTAGCACCATTTAAAAACGATAATGGTAGTAGATGGCGATGGTCTGAACCCCAAATCATCCTTGTCATATGTGGAACAACTAAGCCTACAAAGCCAATTGTGCCGGAAACAGCTACGGCAGCTCCAGTTAGCATGGACCCACCTGCTAAAATCAAATACTTACTCCGCTTCACATTGACACCTAAATGTTTCGCTCGTTCTTCACCATATAACAAAACATTTAGCTCTCGTCTTTGTGTCCATAGCATGAGTGTTCCTACAACGACAAACGGGATAATCATTTGGACATACGGCCATCCTCGCATTGACACAGAACCAAGTAACCAGCCAATTACTTGACGTAGTTCCTCTCCAGATAAAGCAATCATTAAAGAAATGAGAGAACCTAAAAATGAGCTAAAAATAACACCTGTTAATATCAACGTTTCCATCCTCAATGAACGATCTACGATTCTAGCAAAGCTCATAACAATTATCATGGTAATCATAGCACCAATCATACTAAAGGTTGGTAAGGCATACAGACCTACAACAGGTATGGATATACTAAAAAAGATGGTCATAACTGCACCAACAGAAGCACCAGAGGAAACACCTAACGTATACGGATCTGCTAATGGATTTTTTAATAAACCTTGGAAAGCTGCTCCTGCGATGGCGAGAGATGCCCCTACTAGTCCCGCTAAAAGCACACGTGGTAAGCGGATTTTCCAGAAGATATTGGCAGCTGTTTCATCAACTGCCTGATTCCATATAACCTCTAATGGAATATGAACTGAGCCTATAGCTACGCCACACCAGATGCTTATGATAAGAAGCGTACATGTTAATACATAGGCTACTGCTATTTTTTTCACTTAAATACCTCTGGGTAGATGGCTTTCGCTAATTCTTCAAGACCTTCTCCTAAACGGGGTCCTTGACGACTTGTTGTGCTTTCATCTACTTGTACAATTGCATTATTTTTCACGGCATTAATTGTATCGAAGCCAGCACGCTGCGGTATTTTTGTTAAAATATCAGGTACATAGTGATAGGTCACTACGATGACATCTGGATTTTTCGCGATAATTTGTTCTGCATCAATTTTATACCAATTATCAGCATCTGCCGCTACATTTTCTGCATGAATCATCTCAAGCATTGCATTCATAAATGTACCATTACCAGCTGTATAAATATCTGGTTCATCAGATGCTTCTACTATAACTTTCTTAGGTTCAACATCCTTTACTTTAGCTAGAACTTCTTCCACTTTTGCCTTCATGTTTGTAATAATTTTCTCAGCCTCTGGTAATTTCCCTGTAGCACGGCCAAGCTGCTCAATCGTTGTGTATGTTTCATTAAAATCTTGTGCATTTTTCACCACAAATACTTTCACACCTGCTGATTCAAGCTGTTCAATGGCTGCTTCTGAAAGCGACATGCTAGATTCATGTGAAAAAACGATATCTGGCTGGAGAGCAATAATTTTTTCAATATTGTACTCCATGCCGCCAACCTTTTCTTTTTCAGCTACCTCTGTTGGATAATCATCGTTGTCTGTCACACCTACTATTTCATCGTTTAACCCCAGGCCAAATAATATTTCTGTGTTACTTGGGATTAGTGAAACAATTTTTTCAGGAGGTGATTCAAGTGTAATGTCCTTGCCAATCGCATCTGTTACGGTCATTGGGAATGTTGCTTCATCCACCTGTGTTGACTCTTGCTGTGTTTGCTGCTCAGTAGCTGCTGGCTTGTCATTTTTCGCTTCTTGGCCACAAGCAGTTAGTAACCCTACTGCTAAAAATGCTGATAACCCTATTTTCCAAAATTTCTTCATGTGAATCCTCCTTCGTTGATCTGTGCGTCATTTGTTCTACTACTTTTTTGACAAAATAAGCCCCCTCATCTTCGAATGATGAGGGGGCAAAATCGCACCAAAAAACTGATACAAATTCCACCATCCTATCCTCGTAGGCTGTTATGTCTATGCTATAAAGGCAGGTCTCCTGGCTTGTGCTCATTACGTTTTTTCAAGCCTTCCCGAAATATTCAGTGGCATCATTTGAAAAAACTCACACTTACAGTGGCGGGACCGCATCAGAATTGCACTGATTTCCCTTTTCACTTTACTTAAGTAAAGAACCTTTATAATATTCAGTTGATTTCATTATACATGAAAATAAAAGAAGTCGCCTCCATTCAAGACGACTCCTACACTATTATACAATTTCAGAAAAATATTGAACTGTTTTCATTTGAGATCCTATTTGTCGCAATGACCACGTCTGCTCTAAATAAACGTCCGCTAACTTTTCATATTTCCCACCAAATTTTTGTGCCCATTCAACTGCTACTACACTTT
The DNA here is from genome assembly GCF_009724685.1 of Lysinibacillus cavernae. GTDB lineage: Bacteria > Bacillota > Bacilli > Bacillales_A > Planococcaceae > Lysinibacillus > Lysinibacillus cavernae. Next base: position 20,303 of record NZ_WMEF01000013.1, on the reverse strand, counting down.
CATACAGCTGAGCCATTTTTTTCGCAACATCTTTTGCTTCAAACGTTTTAGTTGCTTCGTCTAAAGCACTAAAAATTTGTAATGTTGCCTCTAAATTAGTTAATTGTTCTTTAACGATCTGCACTAATGGACTATCCGTTAATCTTTCTAACCGTTCCTCCATCTCACGGACAAATAGTTCATGTGCATGAAACTTATCAACTAAACGAATAAGTTCCAAGGCCAGAATATTAGCTGTTCCTTCCCATACCGTCAATACTTGCGCGTCTCTCAGTAAGCGAGGTGTTACAAAGTCCTCAATATAGCCATTACCTCCATGTAATTCGATGGCTTCACTTGCATAATGCACTGCTTGCTCTGCCGTTTCCTTTTTCATAATAGCAATATATAAGCGATTCATAATTATATCTTGTTGTGTCCCCTGACCACTCGTCACTTTATCATATAATTGAATAAGATCAAATACAGTTGCTACTTCTACATGTAGCTTAGCTGCGAATTTACCTAATGTATCCTGAATCATCGGATATTGCGTTAAGGGCTTGCCAAATGCATATCGATTTGTTACATAATGCTTCGCCTCTAAGAAGCCACGACGCATAATACCAATGGATGCTACTGCATTACAAATTCTTGATAGATTTAGGGCTTCTAGCATGTAATAAATCCCTTTATTTTGTTCACCTACAACGTAAGCAAGTGCGCCATTAAACTCAACCTCTCCCGATGGAACTGCTCGAACACCTAATTTATCTTTAAGCCGACGAATGCGAAGATTATTCGTCGTTCCATCTTCTTTACGCCACGGTACTGCAAATAAAGTTAAACCTTTTGAACCTGCCTGAGCACCTTCCAGACGTGCCAACACCATTGCTACCCCACACATACCTGCATTGGATGCGAAGTATTTTTCACCATAGAGACGGTATTGATTGTCTTCCTTTCTTGCCTCTACAACATTTGCCCCAACGTCTGATCCTCCTTGACGTTCTGTTAAAAATGTCGCACCTTCATATAACTCCGTATTCCCCGTTGCACAAACATGTGGTAAGAAACGTTGCTTTACTTCTTCATCAGCATAATGGTCTAATAGATAGGCAGTAGCCATCGTCAATGTCACGGGACAATAAAAACCGGGTTCTGCATGTGACAGTAAATAACCTTGCGCAAAGCTATAGACGTAATTTCCCTTGTGACCTAGTTGCGGTATTTCCTTATGCACGTAGCCAACAATGCCCGCATTATATGTCGCCTCAATCGTTTTCTTGTAGCCATCATTGACCCAAACCTCTGATACTTCTTCACCATAGGCATTATACCTTTGTAGGCGTGGCTCCCCCTGCCGATCAGTATGTTTTGCCCTCACATCAATATCACCCGCACATAACTCACCGAAGTCTGTCAGCTCTCTCTGGGCATATGATAAAAACTCTTTATCTAGCATCATTTCTAGTACGTTTTGAAGTGTTTCATCATCTGTAAAAAAGTTAGTAATTTGCGTTACTTCCTGTTGTAAAACCTTCATGCTACCTCACCTCTTGTCCCTTCAATGATTGTTTTAATATTTTGCCTGAAGCATTCCGTGGTAGCGCTTCCACTTTTTCAAAAATTCGCGGTATTTTATACTTTGCAAGCTGCTCCTCTAAATACGCTTTTAGAGCATTTTCATCAATATCTTGTTTCGCGGAATAAACTGCCTTTACAGTTTCCCCCCACTGTGGATGTGGTACACCAATCACAGCCACTTCAAATATCCCCTCAAAACCTACAATACAATCTTCAATTTCTTTTGGATAAATATTGACGCCTCCCGAAATAATCACATCTTTTTTTCGATCAACAATCCAAATATAGCCATCTTCATCCATACGAGCTAGATCCCCTGATTTTAACCAGCCATCAATAAAAGCAGCATTGGTTGCCATTTCATCCTTGTAGTAGCCAAGCATATTGCCCTCCCCCAACAAGACAATTTCTCCTACTTCACCCACACGCACATCTTCACCATTGTCATTGACAATACGCAGCTCTGTCCCAAGCGGTGCTCTCTTGCCAATACTCCCTCCTTTTGTTTCATGCTCCTTGCCAAATAGCAACGAACCACTTGGACCTGCCTCCGTCAATCCATACACACAGGTTAAATTATTTGTTCGAAATGCCTGTTGAATGAAATGAACCTCATTTTGAGATAATGGTGCACCACCATATACCCACCATTTCATGGATGATAGATCGGCTGTTTGTAATCTTGGTATCTGTGCCGTTAATAAGTAGGCAACAGGTGCACCAAAGAAATGAGTAGTTTTTTCTTGCTCAATGGAATCGATGAATAAGTCTGGTGTAAATGTTGGTGTTAATACATTTGTCGACCCTACAAGTACACCTGCCATTAAAAATAAATGTAATGGTGCTGAATGTGTTAGTGGCATCATCAGTAAAATACGGCTTTCAGGTTTTACTTCCATTTCGACTGCAATCATTTGTGCCACAGTTATAATATTACGATAGCTAAATAACACACCTTTTGGTTTCCCTGTCGTACCTGATGTATATAAAATAGTCGAAGCATCATCTTCATGAAGCTGACAATCTATCGGTTGTGTGCTAGCATTTTGAATCATTGTTTCGTAATGAAGCCAGCCAGCTTTCTCTTGACCTGTTTTAATTTTTAATGGGATGACCATTATATGTTCAACTGTAGCAAAAATGGCTTCATGAGCGACAATCACTTTCGCTTCGGCATGCTGTGCCACATATTCTACTTCCTGCAATGTAAACTTTGCATTGACCGGAACTACTATAGCTCCAATACGCTGAATGGCAAAATAGCTTACAACAAACTCTGCAACGTTAGGCATAAAAATTAAAACCTTATCACCCTGCTTTACTCCCTGCTCCAGCAAAGCATGACTAAAACGTGTCACTTGCTCATCTAAATCACAATAAGTCATTCTTCTGCCATGACAAATTACGGCTTCGTTTTTCGGATACTTACGGGCATTACGCGCTAACAAATTGGAACTATTCATGATGTATCTCTCCCTTTAAAGTCGTTAATTTTTCATTAAACATGCCATGCATTTGTTGTAATTCGTGTTTCATTTGCGTAAGTTCAGCTATTTTACTATCAATCTCTTGAATTTTTTGTTCACCGTATGCAACAGTTCGCTCCAATTGTTGAATTCCCGAGCGATCAAAATCAAACAGTAAAACCATCTCCTTGATTTCCTCCAATGAAAATCCATAACGCTTCCCTCTGAAAATAAGCTTGAGCTTCGCCAATTCTTTTTTCGAAAAGGTTCGCTGGTTGGCCGATGAACGATGAGGACAAAGAAGTCCAAGTTCCTCATAATAACGAATTGTTCGTGTAGACACATTAAACTGCTGTGCCACTTCCTGTATCGTCTTCAAACCATCTCCCCCTCCCTATTTGGCAACAGTATACCATTGACGTTAACGTAAACCGCAACAAAATTTTCTGAATTAACAGAAAAAATAATGTTTAAAACAGCTATTCTGCGTGTGGTGAGTGTGCTAACCATTACTATCTAGATGCTATCCGTTACTTTCTAGATACTATCCGTCACTTTCGAAATACTATCCGTCACTTTCGAAATACTATCCGTCACTTTCGAAATACTATCCGTCACTTTTTCTGTTTTATCCACCACTTTCAAAATTTTTCCATTTAAAAAGCCCCTAACACATGTTAGGGGCTAAAAATGGTATTACATTTTTTCTGGTGCAGATACGCCGATTACGCGTAGCGCATTGGCAATTGTTGTGCGTACAGCCGTAATTAATGCTAAGCGAGCCTCTGTTAACTCTTTGTTTGTAGCATCTAATACTTTTTCCGCATTATAGAAACTATGGAAAGCAGCTGCTGTTTCTTGAATATAGTTTGCGATACGATGTGGTGTACGGTGTTTCGCAGCTTCAGCTACCACTCTTGGGAAATCGCCCACTTTTTTCAGTAAATCAATTTCTTTTTCTGCTGTTAACAGGTTAAGATGTTCTGTTGTTGCAGCAAAACCTTGTTCATTTGCTGAACGTAAAATGGATGAAATACGTGCATGTGCATACTGCGCATAGTACACTGGGTTTTCATTGGATTGAGATACAGCAAGATCTAGATCAAAGTCCATATGAGAGTCGCCCGCTGTTTTCACGAAGAAGTAACGAACTGCATCTAAGCCAACCTCTTCCACAAGCTCACGCATTGTAACTGCGTTTCCTGTACGTTTAGACATTTTGAATTTTTCACCGTTTTTATAAAGCTGAACCATTTGAATAACTTCTACTTCTAATGTGTCACGATCATAGCCAAGTGCTTGAATCGCTGCTTTCATACGTGGGATATAGCCGTGGTGGTCAGCTCCCCAAATATTAATTAGTTTATCGAAGCCACGGACAATTTTATCCTCATGGTAAGCAATATCTGGTGTTAAATATGTGAAAGAACCATCATTTTTAATTAATACACGGTCTTTATCATCACCAAATGTTGTTGAGCGGAACCACGTTGCACCGTCCTCTTCAAACACATGACCGTTTGCTTTTAATTTATCTAATGCTACTTCGATTTTACCGTTTTCATAAAGTGACGTTTCAGAATACCAGACATTAAAGTTTACACGGAAGTTTGCTAAATCTGTTTTTAATTTATCTAATTCCAACGCTAAACCGTGCTGACGGAAGAATGCAAAACGCTCTTCCTCTGATTTTGATAGAATCGCATCGCCATGCTCTTTCACTAGCTTACCTGCAATGTCAATAATATCTTGGCCATGATACCCATCCTCTGGCATTTCAGCATCCAAGCCTAATGCTTGTTTATAACGTGCTTCTAATGAATATGCTAAGTTATTAATTTGATTCCCTGCATCATTAATATAGTATTCACGAGAGACACTGTAACCAGCCATATCTAATACATTACACAATGAATCGCCGACAGATGCTCCACGTGCATGCCCTAAATGCAGGTCGCCTGTAGGATTCGCGGAAACGAACTCCACTTGAATCTTTTCCCCTACGCCAGCATTCGAACGACCATAGTCAACACCCTGCTCAAGAACCTGTGTAACTACACTTGTTAGGAAATCTTTACGCACTGTGATATTCATGAAACCAGGTCCAGCAATGTCGATTTTTTCAATGTCTGTACCAGCCGTATCAAGGTTTTCTATAATAGCTTCCGCAATCGCACGAGGTGGCTTTTTAGCTAACTTTGTTAATTGCATCGCAATGTTTGTTGCATAATCACCATTCGCTTTATCCTTTGGTGTTTCCAAGTGAATCGATAATTCTGTGCCAGCCTCAACTAAGCCTGCTTTTTCAACAGCCTTAGCTATTGCTGCTTTAATAGCCTGTTGTACTTGTTCTACTGCGTTCATCATTGTACCTCCGTAAATGTAATATCTAATGTATAGTTGCCAACGGATTGCCCACCCATTAGTAAATCGTACTGTACATGGAAATCTCCGCTTACTGCCTGTTTCGTAAACATCATTTTTTTCGTGTCTATAACGAGGGGCATTGAACCAAACTCACTCTCATAATGCCCTCTTTGTTGTTCAATTATGTTAAGTGGTAACCGCATATTGACAGCTCCAGCACGCATAATCAATGCCTTTTCATGACCTAACTTCATCGTAGTGCGGACGGTTTTATCCTCCTGCACCTCTTCATATTTCAAATACAAGCTTCCTGCTTTTTCAAGTAGCTGCCCTTTGAGCCACATTTCAAAACTTTCGGACTCTCCATCACTTGGACGAATCGTAGAAATGAGCTTAATGTTCACTTGCGATCTTACTTCGTTCGCCATAACGGACGCTCCTTTTTAATCTTTTACTATAACCTTTTTATTATAGGATGAATACCATTGTTTTTTCAAGATAGAAGTCATGTAGAGCACCGAAACGAGTTTATTACAGAAAATAAAAACCCTCTCTTCACATTATCGAAAGAGAGGATTGTCTGTCATTCTATCTATACCATTTTTTTATGATCAATTGTTGAACTATTAATAATAAAGCACTAACTGTCCAATAGATTGGAATAATCGCAGGATTAAACAGACTGAAAATGAGGATCATGATTGGATTAATGAACACCATAACCTTCATATTTATTGGTTGATTTTTCTCTAAAGTGATACAGCTTTGAATGAAATAAATTAAACAAGCAATAATCGAAATCCCACTATCTATCGTACCTAAATTCATCCAAAGGAAATTTTCACTTGCAATGACAGCATCTAACTTAATCGCGTAGTACAGTGAAAATAATATAGGTAATTGAATGATGATTGGTAAACAACCTACTAGAGTACTTTTCAATGAATCTGATGTTAACTGTTGAATTTGATGTTGAACCATTTGTTTTTCAGATTCATCGTTACTATTCTTCAATTTAGCAGTAAGTTCATCTAATTCAGGCTTGATTGACGTCATTAATTCTTTCGAGTTCTTCTGGTGCTTTGCCGATTGAATAAATAACGGCATAAGAATTAACCTTACTGCAATCGTAATGCCAATGACACTAATCGCATAGCTTCCTGTAAAAGAATGTATGAAATGAATCAAGTAAATGATAGGTTGTGTTAAAAAAGTAAACAATGCTATTCCTCCTAGTTTTAAAATCTAAATTAAACTAGGAGATACACTTTCTTCCTCATTGTCTTCTGACGTTCTAATACACAGTACAAACCACGTTAGCATAGGTGGAGTCCAAGTATTTGTGATGTCATAGTCAATTTCAAATTCTTCATCTTTCAGTTCTTGAACTGTTATTTTATTGGCAAAGTATAGGTGTAAATGAACACTTAAAACAGTTAAAACCAAAGAAGCAACTAGCCAAAAGTATTCCATTGTACTGATAAAGATGGATAGATCATTAATGAGAACTGACCAAATCATAATACTCCTCCTCCCCTTTTATTTACAAAAATTATATTCGTATTATGAATAATGAGTCAAATAAATCCACATGATAAAATTTTTACTATATTAGTACATCCATAGTTAACAAATAAAACAAGCAGATAGTTTGATCAATTTTCGATATTTTTTTCAGAAAATGAAATATCCGAATAATTATTTTATAGCTATTAATTGAGATAAAAATACAAAGTGGGGCTAGCTCATAGCTAAACCCCACTCAAACCGCTTCATATCAACCTTTATAAAGTCTTCCTTATTTTACCCAGCCTAAAATCATTTCTCGTAATAATTTAGAGGCTGTGTTTGCTGTCATTTCTGATGTATCGTAGATAGGTGCTACTTCTACTAGGTCAAAACCTACAACATTTACTCCGCTTGCTGCAATAGCGTGGATCGAAGCTAGTAATTCTTTCGATGTAATACCGCCACAATCTACTGTACCAGTGCCTGGTGCGTGTGCTGGATCTAAAACGTCGATATCAATTGTTACGTAAACATTGCGTCCAGCTAATGTTGGTAGAACCTCTTTTAACGGTTCAAGCACTTCGAATTTTGAAATGTGCATACCGTTTTCCTTTGCCCATTCAAATTCTTCTTTCATTCCTGAACGAATCCCAAATGAATAAACATTCTTCGGTCCGATATGTTCTGCAATTTTGCGAATTGGCGTTGAGTGAGATAATGGCTCCCCCTCATATTCCACACGTAAATCCGTATGAGCATCAAAGTGAATGATAGCCAGATCATCATACTTTGCAGATACAGCCTTCATCACAGGCCAAGATACTAAATGCTCCCCACCCATACCGACAGGAATTTTGCCATCCGCTACTAATTTCTCAATAAATTTTTCAATTTCATCTAATGAACGTTGTGCATTCCCAAAAGGTAGTGGGATATCGCCTGCATCAAAGTATTTTACTTCCTCAAGCTCACGATCTAGATATGGGCTGTATTCTTCAAGACCAATAGATACCTCACGGATACGCTGTGGACCGAAACGTGATCCAGGACGGTAACTTACAGTCCAATCCATTGGCATTCCATAAATCACTGCCTGTGCATCCTCATAAGTAGGATGACTTTTTATAAAAACATTTCCTGAATAAGCTTCATCAAATCTCATTGTTAGCCCTCCGTTATTATTAAAATATTGTTTTTAATAGTACATTACTTAAATTTCTTCTATTATGGCTTACAGGATTGTAATGAAACCTGTATCCTTTCATCCTCGTATACATTATTGGAATGTCTAGCAAATTTCGATTAAAATCTACAAGGCGTGATTTTTCTGTCGAATGCTATCATTTCAAGTAGTACAAAAAAAGTATAGATGTTTTTGAATAAAGTGCAATAGTTTTTAGTTAGAATTTCGATTAAAGATGCATGTTCGAACACATACTAAAGCTAAGTTCGAAGTTGTGAGAAAACGAGGTGAAGTCGGATGGAACGAAAAAGCTATCATCGAAAGCAAAAGCGTGTAAAGCGCACACGTAAAACCCTTACTCTTTTTGTTGCCTTTGCATCTGCAATTGTCGTAGCATTTGTTGCACTACGCATCTATGTTCAAATGGCTGGTGCACCCCCTTTAACCGTACCGAAAGCTTCCATTTTCCTAGATGAACATGAGAACCAAATTGGAGATCACTTTACAAATCAACGACGTTATTGGGTTAGTCTAGATGAGATGTCACCCTATTTAAAAGAAGCAGTAGTCGCTGTTGAGGATAAAGATTTTTATAAACATAGTGGTTTTGATTATTCACGTATTGCTGGTGCCATTTTAGTGGATATTAAGGCCGGTGGAAAAGTACAAGGGGCTAGTACAATTACGCAACAATATGCACGTAACCTTTATCTTTCCCACGAGAAATCTTGGACACGTAAATTAAATGAAGCTCTGTATGCCTATAGATTAGAAGTTTTTTATGACAAGGATGAAATACTAGAAGGCTATTTAAATACCGTATACTACGGCCATGGCATGTATGGCGTAGAAGCCGCCAGTCGATTTTACTACGGTAAATCTGCTGCTGACTTAACACTTGCAGAAGCAGCAATGTTAACAGGTGTACCAAAAGGACCAAGCATCTATTCACCAATTGCCAATTTAGAAAAGGCAACGAATCGACAACACGTTATTTTAAAACTAATGGGAGATCAAGGTGCTATTACTCAAGAGGAAAAAACCCGTGCTGAAAATGAACAGCTCGTCTTAAAAAATGATAGTTGGGTTGCAACAAAATCTGTTGCCCCTTATTTCCTTGATGTGGCATGGCAAGAGGCAAGTGAAATTTTAAAATCAAAAAACCTCGATATTAGTGAAGGTGGTTGGACGATTCAAACAACGCTTAATCTTGAACATCAAAAAGCTGCCGAAGAGGCTGTAGCGAAAAACATGCCTGCGAATGATCTCCAAACAGCGTTCGTTAGTATGGAATCTACATCCGGTGCTGTCACTGCATTAGTTGGAGGTCGTGACTATTCAGTAAGTTCCTTTAATCGTGTCACACAGGCTAAACGTCAACCAGGCTCTACTATTAAGCCCATTTTATATGCAGCAGCACTAGAAAATGGCTACACACCCCTTACTTTTTTAGATGTTGGTGAAACAACCTTTACTTATGATAATGGACGTGGAACTTATGCACCTAAAAACGTGAATGGTCAGTTTGCTGATCACGATATGACTATGGCACAAGCGATTGCGATTTCAGATAATATTTACGCAGTGAAAACATTAGAGGACATTGGCTTCAAAGAATTTCATGATATGGCAAACCGATTTAGTGTAGGGATTGGGGCGAAGGATAATTTATCAATCGCACTCGGAACTATTGAAACGACGTTATATGAAATGACGAATGCTTATAATATTTTAGCGTCACAAGGACAGCAAACAATCCCAACAACCATTGTGTCCATTAAAAATGCACACGGTGACGTTATTTATGAAAACAAAGGTGTTACGGGCAAAACAGAGACGGCCATTTCAAAAGAAAATGCCTACATCTTAACAGAGATGATGACAGGTATTTTTGACCCAGTTTTCAGTGATTACTCACCTGCTACGGGAATTAGTATTCGCTCTCGTATGACACACACATATGCAGCTAAATCAGGTTCTACCAATAGTGACCAATGGCTAATCGGATTTACACCGAATCTAACCGCTGGTGTGTGGAATGGCTATGACCAAGGTAAAAACCTTACAACAAAAGAAGATACTGCTGCCACAAAGCAAATATGGATTGACTTTATGGAGAATGTCAATAAAGGGACGAAAAATGAGGATTTCAAAAAACCTAAAGGTGTAGAAGGCGTTGTCATTGATATCGAAACAGGTAAACTTGCGACTGATGCTTGTCCTAAACAACGTCTTGTCTATATAGAGGCGAAGGATGTACCTACTGAAAAATGTACAAACTTCGATATTCTCGACAGTAATACATGGGGAGAATTTTGGAACATGTTGCCCTTCTCACTTTTTAAAGGCGAAGAAAAAAATAAACAATAGCTCGGAAACCTTTTCAATCATAACACGTTCTATTTTATGAAGGCTCTCGACAAAGTAACTGATATAAAAAAATAAGAAAAGCTTTCTCTTCCCCGGAAACGTGTCCGTGGGAACAGAAAGCTTTTCTTTTTTATGGTAAGCGAAGTATGAGCATCATGGGGCATTTGGCTTGGGTTGTTCAAATGCCGCATAGCGCTCATCACATTCGCGATACCAAGTGTCCTAGCTTACTAAAATGTAAGCTCTGCCTCAAGTTTACTTTGTTTCAAACCCACTTTCAACCTAATATCGAAAGTGATCGCAAAATGTCACAGATTGTTCAATCATTATAGGTCTATTCGACAAATAAATCTTGACGCAATTGTTCATCACTACGTCCCCATAGCTCCGGATTAAGTTGCTCTAGGAAAGTAGCCAATACTTTTTTAGACGGTGCATCCATATGCTCTACAATAATATGACGCTTCATGGATTTATCCATTTTGTTCACATGATCAGCTAGAATTTTATAGCCCCGTCTTTTTTCACGGTTCACTATCATTTCACAAGCTGTTACACCCGCATAATATGGTCCATCTTCTTTATGATCTATCGTCACCCACACTAACCAATATGGTTTTCCACCCTCAGAATCAGCACGGTCCATTGTAAATTTTATCCCTCGCTCAACGTCACTACGAGCATGCATTGCACCGATTTCAACAGAAGCCGTTCCTTCTTCTACATCAATAATAACGGGCGATACATTCTCTAATGAAAGTGAACCGATTCCAAACCCTTTATGCCCATCTGTTGGATCATTTTTTATAATGGTAAAGCCCATTTTTTGTTTTGGTTTTTCTTCATTTGTCATACTTAAATATCCTCCGTTCTGCTATTATAAAGGAAAGCATATCGACGCACTTTTTGTCATATTAAACACAATTTTCGACATCGCGTATATGCCTCAACGCAAGTAAGAAGTTTATACTTTCTTATAAACTAACTATACAACATTATTCTATAAAGGAGGCAATATTATGCCATACGTAACAGTGAAAATGCTTGAAGGTCGTACAGAGGAACAAAAACGTGCCCTTGTAAAGGAAGTAACAGAGGCCGTTTCTCGCACAGTCAATGCACCTGCAGAAAATGTAACAGTTTTTATCGAAGAAATGTCTAAAAACCATTACGGCGTTGCAGGGGTCCGTTTTAGTGATAAATAAGATGAAAACGGGTAGAGTGGCCTAGTGCTCTGCCCATTTTTAAATTTACAACCACGCCATCATTTTTTACTAGGATGTGATGTACAAAATGAATAAACTTAAACTGGCCCTGCTCATTGGTGTACTAATCATTGGCCTGTTATTAATTTTTATTAATCCGCTTCAAAATGCTATTATTGCTCATTTGAGTGACCAATTAAATACAACTGATTACAGTGCAGAGGACATTGAAAATAACAATCAAGCCGATGCTGATTTTGAGTTTGATGCCGTACAATCACTATCCATTGCTGAAGTACTCCAAGCACAGCTTAAGGCAAGCGATTTGCCTGTTATCGGAAGTATTGCCGTTCCAAGCGTACATATGCAACTGCCCGTTTTAAAGGGGGTTGGGAATTCTGTACTTGCCATTGGAGCCGGTACAATGAAACCCAATCAACAGCTCGGTCAGGGGAACTATGCTTTGGCAGGCCATTATTTTGAGGATAAAAATATTTTATTTAGTCCACTCTATCAAGCGCAGGTAGGCGACATCATTTATGTCACGAATATGACGGATGTATATGAGTATAAATTATCAATGAAAAAAATCATCGCTGCAACAGATGTTTATATCATTGATGATATTCCTGATCAAACTACATTAACATTGATTACTTGTGCAGAGAAAGGTTCCAAACGACTGGCTATACAAGCAGACTTTGTTCAAAGCTATTCATTAGAAAATGCCAAAGGAACCTTTTAAAATGTTCAATGTCTACACAAAAAGAGGCTGGGACAGAACTCGACTATTTTGAAAAATAGCGAAAACAGATAATAACTTTTTTGCTTCAATGAATAGAGTGTTCCTTCCTAAATCAAAAAAGTGTTAGACCGAAATACAATCGGTCTAACATTTTTTCTTTTTGTCCCAGCCTCTTTTTATTATTATGCCTCTGTTTGACGACGACGCATTAACCAAACTGCTCCAAATACAAGAAGTAAACCGACAAATACAAGAGCTGTTTGATTCGCTCCATCTGTTTGCGGTAATTTCCCTTGTGCTCTTAACAGCGCTTCTAAGCGTTCTGCATCTGCTTTGATTTTATTAATATCAATAGATTGAGCTACCTCAGCCTGCTGATCTTTTGATAGCTTACTATAGTTATCAAGGAAATCTTTATAAGCATCTAACGTATCTTTTGTTGCGTTAGATGGATTGTATGGTGGCAGTTGTTTCCCTTGATCAATGATATTTTGTACAGATGTACCACCATCACCAGGAGTCGAAGGATTATTCGGATCTACTGGTTTATTTGGATCTGGATTGTTTGGATCTACCGGTTTATTTGGATCTGGATTGTTCGGATCCACCGGTTTATTTGGATCTGGATTGTTTGGATCCACCGGTTTATTTGGATCTGGATTGTTCGGATCTACCGGTTTATTTGGATCTGGATTGTTTGGATCTACCGGTTTATTTGGATCTGGATTGTTCGGATCCACCGGTTTATTTGGATCTGGATTGTTTGGATCCACCGGTTTATTTGGATCTGGATTGTTCGGATCTACCGGTTTATTTGGATCTGGATTGTTTGGATCTACCGGTTTATTTGGATCTGGATTGTTTGGATCCACTGGTTTATTTGGATCTGGATTGTTTGGATCTACCGGTTTATTCGGATCTGGATTGTTCGGATCTACCGGTTTATTCGGATCTGGATTGTTCGGATCTACTGGCTGTCCCGGATCTGGATTATTTGGATCTGTAGTAGGTGGTATCGGTTGTATTTTAGCCTCACATGTATTACCTACTATAACTGTACCAATAATTGTTTTACCGTTCTCTCTAACAATATACTTACCTGGCTTAATTATGGAATTACTAATTGTAATTTGACCCTTACTATCTGTAACAAACTCTGGCGAACCACTTTCTTCTACTGCTAAACCATCTTCACTTGTAATGGTAACTTTCACGCCTACACGTGGCTGACCATACATGTTGTTAATTGTTAATGTGAAGTCTGGGCAAGAAGGAGCAATTGTTAACGCTGTTTTACAAGTTAGTTTATAGGAAACTACAATTTTACCTAAATAAACTTTATTGTCATATACTAGATACTCACCTGCTGGTACATCTTCAGAAGCAAAAGTCATACTACCATCTGCTTCTATCACTGTCGGTATAACATTGCCAGATTTATCTTTAATGACAACATCCTTACCCGCTTTAACCAATACATTATTTTCATCTTTCAGCTCTACTGTAAAGCGGTCGCAAGCTGGTTTCTGTTGAACTACTGCTTGACAATTAATATTGCTTGAAAAATCGCCAATTTTATTGCCATCCTTATCAAACACTTGATAAACACCTGGCTCTAAATCTTTTAATTCTACTTTACCATCTTTTGTTTTTTCAGTAGCTACCGTCTTACCTGATATATCTTTAATCGTTACTTCAGTATTATCAGCTACTAATTCTCCATCAACATCCTTGACAGTTAATTCGAATGTTTCACATTTCGGTGCTTGTATAACTGTAAATTCATAATCACAGCTTTTCATATATGTTAGTACGACTGTTCCTAAGAATTGATTGCCCTCGTACAATGTGTATTCACCTGGTTTCACACCATCTGCAGGATTGTTTTTATTGGAATCAACAATAAACTTACCTTCTGCACCTGGTGATACCTTTTTCACCACCGTTGTACCTTGCTTTAATGTTAGTTCTGTAATATTTTTACGAATATTGCCTTGCTCATCTTTCACAACAATTGTGAAGTTTTCACATTTTGGTGCTGGTTGGATTTCAGCATTACACATGTCATTATATTCAACTGTAATCTCTTTTAACGTTTCACCATCATAAATAACATCATATTTACCAGCCTGAAGAATAGGTTCTGAACCTGATACCGCAGCTTCACGTTTAAATATCATTGTGCCATTTGTTACAGTATACTCTTCTTCTACACCTGTTGTTTTATTCACTAATTTTACTTTTTCATTGTTAACTTTATTTCCGTCAACATCGTATATCGTTAATTCAAATTTGTCGCATTTAAAACCTGTTAATGGCTTGTTCTCAATTTTGATTACTTGATAACCAGCATATTTACCCGATTTTTCAATTTTATCACGATCAAGCACAAACTCTTGTGTCAGAGGTTCGTAACCAACTTGTGTTTCTTCCACTACTTTGTATTTCTTAGTTGCATTTGCGCTTGGTGCCAGTTTTAATCCATAGTTTAAATAACCATCAGCATTAGTCAAACCAGATGTTAATAACGTATTACCTGTATATGGACCATATAAATCAAATTTAACGTTATCCATAGGCATGCCTGTTGCTGCGTCTGTTTTTAAAATAACGAATGGTACTGTTCCAACTTTACCACCAGCATCATATTTGAATACAAGGTCATTAACCACGCTAGAACCGCTATTTCCTTCTTCACTTACGTAGCTAACATTTACTATGTTATCTACCTTACTGCCACTTGGTCCCATAAACACAGTAGAATACTCAACATAGTACGCCTTATCGCCATTTGGTAATTTTAATTCAAACGTTCCTGCTACTGTATCAACTGTTAAGTTTTCATCTGTTAACGTAACTTGCTGACCTTTAACAGGTGTTGAGTCAGTACCTTTAAAATTCATTTCCCACACTTTGAATGAATCTTTTAAAATTAACTGTGCTGGGTCGCCATCAATTTTACCAACTGTATCTGTAATCACAATATTGCTTAATTGTGACTGTGCATAGTTAAATTTAAAGTTCCAATTTACTTGTGGTGAAGTTGATGTTGATGTCCCTTTTTTGTCTATGATTTTTTCTGTATGTGCAACTGGTACATCTTTATGCCATGTTGCATTAGGTGAATTTTCGTTACCTTGTGAGAATAATTTTGCTTCATTGCTAATCGTAATAAGGGAACCATGAGGATACACAGCATTCGCATCTTTCGATTGGTAAGTCACTTTATAAGGGGTTGTAATCGTGCCTAGTTCAAGGACAATTTCATTTTTTATATTTGTAACATCAATCGTTTTCGTATCATTCGGATCCGTGCTTGGCACAAAATTACCTCCTGCACTCAACGTACCTTTTACTACTTTAAGTTCTGTTACTGTTTGACTAGCTGGTAATATGTCTTTAAATATCGCATTCGTTATAGTGTTGTAGTTAAAGTTTAGCTCTACATCCCAATGGAATGTTTTTGTTTCATAATTGTAAGAGCCTGTTTTCTTACCATTTGCTTTTTGTTCACCTACAATATCTTGAGTAGCTGAATCTGTAGATGTTCCGAAATTAGGTATACCCGTGTCACTTAATGTTACTTGGTTTTTGTATACACGCGTGTTTGTACCAGTATCCTTAATTTCATAGTCGGTTGTATACTCAATTTCCATTTGATCACTAACAGATTTTAACAATTTAATTACAAATCCGGTTTCTCTTGTTTGCCCATCAACTGTATCATCCGTTTTAACTAATTCATAATCAGTACCCGCTGTTAAAGTGATTCCTCCTGCTTTAACTGTTAGTCCATCTTTTAGTGTAAGGTATGACCCTCCATACGTATCAGTAAATATTGTACCCACCGCTAATGTGTATTTCGCTTGATTCGCAACAATTTTCCAATCCATTGTTTTAGCTTCGTAATTAACACCTTCAGCTGTTTTATTTAATACGAAAATTTCTGGAGAGTATGTCGTGTCGACCTTATTCTTTAAACCAGTATGGTCCGTAAAGTCTTCACGAGTTACTGTATTTGTTATAGTACGGTTTGTCGTTGGATAAGTGTTAGTATCTGGCTTTGTTTTATACTTAATTGTATACGCATCTGCCACTCCATCTTGGAACTCCAAATCAAAACCTAGACCATCTGTTTTGCTAGTAACTTTGTAGCTATCACTAGTTTCAGGAGTTAGAGAGCCATTTTTATATACTTCTACACTACCATATAATTCATGACCCGTAGTCCATGTATCAGATAGTTTTGCTGAGCCAGCTGGAATTGTACGCTTGTTATGATTATATTTAATTGTCCATTCAGTAGTTACTACACCTTGAGATTCTACCTTTGGCTTAGACACTATTTTTTCTAAAGGTGTGTCGAAACCAACCTCTACCGTTACCTTCGGAATTGTTATCCCATTATAGCTAGCGGTGTTATCAAACTTTGCTGGTGGGATGATACCTAAATCATTCACTTTTGTTTTGTAGACAATCCGGTAACCTGTATGTGCTTTATTAGGCAACTCCAATGACATTGTTGTTCCGACAATAGTAGGTAACGGTGTTATTTTTGCCCCTTCTGTAATAGCACCATTTGGAGATATATTTAGCTCTGATATTGATTCGATAGAATCAAATGTATGAGCACCCGTCAGTGTATCTGTAAATGTTGTTGTACCACCATCTGTATTAACAGCTAAATTCGTATTTACATCTACAGTCCATGTAATGTATTCGCTATTTTTTGCATCATTATCTGCAACACCACTTTTAGTAATGGCTGAACCTTTGCTTACTGGTGTGAAATCAAGCGTAATATCTTGGAAACCTGGTACTTGTATTGTTTCTGACCAGCTATTATTTGCAGATTGTAGAGTTCCTGTAATTTCAAAAAACATATCTTCAACTAGTGTACCTACACCTTTTTCATCTCGAATAGCATCTGTAAATGTAATGCTAACACTTTGCCCTGAAACTGCCACTTTTCCAATTACTTCACCATTATAAAATAGCTGTTTATTACCAGTTAACCCTGAAAATTGTGCTGGTAATTCGTAAGTCAGTATAGAACCTTCACCATAGGTATGCCCGGGCTCTAATGATAAATCTACTCTAAATTTTATTGTGTCACCGACTTTTCCTTCAACTGATGTACCAGTTACAGGTGTACCATCAATTGTTAGAACGATCTGCTCTTTGAATTTTTCACCATCTCTATCGACAACTTGATCAGGCGGTCCCACATTCAACGGCACTATTTTTGCCGAGTCATCAGTTGCTGTTTCTTCATCTTTATCTTCTTCTTTACTAGCATCGCCTACATCTTCAGCAATTTCTCCTTCTGGGACTTGCTCAGTGCCTTCGTTTTCTGGCTGATTTGTAGAAAGGTCTTCTTCATTAGAATCACTCTCTATCAAATCTGTGCCATTGTCGACTGGTGATGTAGAGAGGTTTTCATCAGTACCTCCCTTAGTTAAATCTGTAACATTGTCTTTGTCGACCGGTGGTGTAGAAGGGGCTTCTGCTGCAAATACTGACAGTGGACTAAGTAGTGTTTGAAACACTAACAACATGGTCAGCATTGCGATGTTCATCTTTTTCCTCATATCGCTCCTCTTTTCCTATAGGTAGAGAGCTATCAATTACGCCTCGACGTAATTGCGTCTAGATTTTTTTGAGCTGACGAGTGGAGATTAACCTAAAATGGTCACGTCCTGTGACAACGGTTACTCCTGTGTCGTACAGACCTCTTGTCAAAATCTGTGACATCCGCTGGGGCTTTATCTTAATTCAATGGGCGTTTAAACACTTGCTAAAAAAGAAACAAGCATTCTTTCCCCCTATAGAGGAGGAGCCTTCTATTGAATCAAGATAAATGTTTGTGACGATTGCATCCTTTCGATGTTAAGGAAAGGAATGCTACAAACAATCGGTTGCTCCCTCTTTCCTTCTATTAACATGGTGCCAATGTGAATAATGGCCAATAAGTATTCTAATATAGGTCATTAGAATTAACAACAAATGGTTTTTTTCACTCTTTGTTTTACAAACATTACTTTTGCGATATCTTGAATAATGGGCCTCACCCCCCTTTTATTATTTTCGCTACATTATAACTAACGGTACTGAACAATTTCTAAACAAATCATATATTTATACAAAAAAAGCAGTAAACAATCGTTCTAATTGAACGTGTTTACTGCTTTACTCATATATATTTTATTTTCCGTCTTTTCTTAACAACGTTAGTATTTGCTGCTTAATGGCTGAATGTGTGGAATCATCCTCTAAAATATCTAATGGAAAATAGATTTTATGGTCTCTTTTCATACGACCTGAGATGGAATCAACAATAATGGATTCACGAGAAAGCTCACGTAGCTCACCATTTTTCATTTCTAAAAAAATGGGCACACGCACTTCTTCCTCCCCAGGTCTGTAAAAATCATATGGCAAATCTGCCGTTGTATCATGAACAAGATAATAATCTGGATTCAAGTCTGCCTGCTTGAAAAGCTCCTGAAGTTTTTGATATTTATCTAACTCAACCCCTGGATCTAAATCAATGTATTGGAATAGCTTACGATTAACAAAGCGTCGACTTAAATCACTTAGAATAGCATCTTCCTCTTGCATCCATAGTTGAAAATATGTAAAAAGTATACTCTCGTCTAATGCAAGATAATCCTCTAGCGTAATCGCATTACGGAAAAATGCTAGGAAGTGAGTAGGTTCATGCTTAAATGTATAACCTGCCACGTTTAATTGTTTTACTCGTTTTAAAATGTTATTTAGTATAACCTCTGCACTTCGTGATACAGGGTGGAAGTAAATTTGCAAGTACATTTGATAGCGACTCATGATATAGTCTTCCACAGCATGCATTCCTGTTGCTTTTATGACCACTTGGTTTTTTCGCGGACGCATCACTCTTAAAATCCGTTCCATATCAAAGTGACCATAACTAACACCTGTAAAATAAGCATCACGCTGTAAGTAATCCATACGATCAGCATCAATTTGACTTGAAATTAAGCTGATGACTTGCTTATTTGGATACGTCTTTTCAATCACTTGTGATACCTTTTCTGGAAAATCATCTGCTACTTTTTTTAATACGGCATTTACCTCCGTATCACCTAATAAAATTTGCCTTGTATAGTATTCATGATCAAGCTCAAAAACATTTTCAAAGGCATGTGAAAATGGACCATGCCCTAAATCGTGTAAAAGGGCTGCACATAATACTAATAATCTTTCACCTTCATCCCAATCTGGGCGACCTACGAAGATATCATCTACTATGCGTCGTACAATTTCATAAACACCAAGAGAATGGCTAAAGCGACTGTGTTCCGCTCCATGGAATACTAAAAATGTGGTACCAAGCTGACGAATTCTACGTAAACGCTGAAATTCTCTTGTACCCACTAAATCCCATATCACTTGATCTCGAACATGTACATACCGATGAACAGGGTCTTTAAATACCTTTTCTTCTTGCAATTTAGCGTTTGCATATGTCATTTGTATAGCACCCCCATTTTGTTATAGTTCTATTATATGCGATTAATCTAGGACTAGCATACTTATTAACTTTTTTCTATAGATACTAACAACCTTTTTTCGCCATATGTCTATTTATTGTAAATTTCTATCGGTCTAATATTCACAGCAACTTAAAAATGCTCAAAATAATCAATAGCAGCCTCTAGTTTTCGCACTAAATGATCTTTAGGAACTAATTGATCAATCGTTAACATTTCTAATTGTTCACGTTCATTGATTTGATTTTTCGTCATCATAGTTGATCACCTCGAAATTTTACTTTTTATCACATATGAATATGGATTTCTTTATGTAGAAGTTGATTGGAACGAAGGGCGGCGACTCCTGCGGGAAAAGCG
>NZ_WMEF01000012.1 GCF_009724685.1 Lysinibacillus cavernae | reverse complement strand
CGCCGATGGTAGTTGGGGGCTTCCCCCTGTGAGAGTAGGACGTCGCTAAGCAATTTGAAGTCATGGATGTATTCCATGACTTTTTTTATTTAATGAAGTATTTATAAAATGATATAATAAATTAAACTATTTCCATGCTAACTTAATGACTAATTCATTGAACAATATATATATTGGGCTAGATAATGGAGGAATCAACATGGGGCGTAACATTTTTTCTGCTCTTTCGATCTTGTGTCTACTACTAACATTTTTTATGTTTGGTTATGATTCAACGAAATGGTATGGGGGTTTTTTTACATTTCTCTATGATGCAAATATGTTTATGCCTTTTATTCTAGGTGCTCTAGGCATTGTCAGTGCCTTACTTGGCATTAAAGGTCATCGTATGGTTCTTGTTGTTCTTCATTTGTTTATACTACTATTATTTTTAGGCATCTATTTAAAAACTTTTTATGGTTATAATGAATCTTAATCAAAACTGTGGATATGAATCTGCAGTTTTTTACTATTTAAAGAACAACATTCATATGTTCTTACATACTTCCTAAAGCAACTAAAGGTATAATGAAGTATGAGTGATGATGATATAAAACATGTAGTGGAAAGGAAGAAAAAGTTGGCGAAAAAGCAAATTTGGTATGAGGTACAAGAAAACGAATCAATAGAGGATTGTTTAGCAAGAATGCGGCAGGATGGCTATATGGCCATTGGACGAAAAGAAGAGCCGCTTTTTCATATAGTTAATGGTGAACCAACTTATTTGCGTCAAAAAATTCAATTTAAAGCTATACCTGTTCAAGAAATTGTGTGATTTTGACCAAAATCCGAACGTTTTTTTTGCACTTATAAAAAATGTTCGCATTTTTGCATTGACGATAAGACAATCACTTGTTAAAATGTGATAAGGAAAAACAAAATAAATCCCACATATATGCTAGAGAATTGGCTCTAGTGTCTCTACCCGGCACCGTAAATGCTGGACTATGCGGGAAAGCGCTTTTGGCATTAATACAAGAAGGTCGATGTACAATTGAGTACATGGAAATATTCTTGTCCTAATAAGTCCTCAAGTAAGCTGCTTTCACGTGTAATGGTAGAGAGTAGTTTATTTGGGGATTTTCTTTGTGAAAAATATAAGAATTGCAGTAGCTATTAAAAATAGAGGCTTGCACAATAATTGATCATTTTTCTATCGTTTAAAAGGAGCGACAATTTATGAATCCGAAAATCGGTGTCATTATGGGTAGTTCAAGTGACTGGGAAACAATGAAACATGCATGTGATATTTTAGATGAATTACAAGTACCGTACGAAAAAAAGGTTGTATCTGCGCATCGTACACCTGATTTAATGTTTGAATATGCAGAAACAGCTCGCAAGCGAGGAATACAAGTAATTATCGCTGGAGCAGGTGGTGCTGCACATTTACCAGGAATGGTCGCAGCTAAAACTACGTTACCTGTAATTGGTGTACCGGTTCAATCACGTGCACTTAACGGACTAGATTCACTTTTATCCATCGTTCAAATGCCTGGTGGTGTACCTGTAGCAACAGTAGCTATTGGCAAAGCGGGAGCAACCAATGCAGGATTACTTGCAGCTCAAATTTTGTCTACAACAGATACTGAACTTGCTAATCAATTAGATGCTAGACGTGAAGCAACAAAACAGCAAGTATTAGAAAGCACAGGTGACTTAGTGTGACGAAGATTATTTATCCTGGACAAACGATAGGTATTATAGGTGGAGGTCAGCTTGGTCGGATGATGGCACTCGCTGCAAAAGAGTCTGGTTTTAAAATTGCTGTTCTTGAACCTGCAATGGACTCACCATGTGGACAAGTAGCGGATATTCGTATTGTGGCTCCATATGATGATGAAGCTGCATTAGAAGAGCTTGCAGAAGTAAGTGATGTCATCACGTATGAATTCGAAAATATTGATTTTGAAGGCTTAAAACGTTTATCACAAATGGCTTACGTTCCTCAGGGAGCTGAGTTGGTACGCGTTACACAAAATCGTGTAACGGAGAAAGAAGCCATTGTGAAAGCTGGTTGTCCAGTAGCACCATATATTGTTGCAAAAACTTATGAAGAATTAGTAGCCAATATTGATTCGATTGGTTATCCTTGTATAGTCAAAACAGCAAGAGGTGGTTATGATGGCAAGGGTCAGCAGCTTTTAAAATCAACTGAGGATTTACCTTTAGCGAAAGAACTATTCACACATTCTCAATGTATTGCAGAAGGATTTGTTCCTTTCATTAAGGAAGTCTCAGTCATTGTTCAAAGAAATGGTCATGGTGAATCGTATTGTCAGCCAGTTGGAGAGAACATTCATGTTCATCATATTCTGCATGAAACAATTGTGCCTGCTCGCATATCTGAAAGCACAGCTCAAGCTGCGGAACGAGAAGCTTTAAAAATTGCAGATTACTTACATTTAATAGGAACGCTAGCGGTAGAAATGTTTGTGTTAGAAGATGGTGGCATTGTTATTAATGAATTAGCGCCAAGACCTCATAATTCTGGTCACTATTCAATAGAAGCGTGTAATGTTTCACAATTCCATCAGCATATTCGTGCTGTTTGTGGTTGGCCATTACGAAAGCCACAACTTTGGGCACCATCCATTATGGTCAATGTATTAGGGCAGCATGTCGTGCCACTTAGTAACTCAATTGCTAAATATCCTGAATGGTCCATCCATCTTTATGGGAAAGATGAAGCTAAGGTCAACCGTAAAATGGGCCATGTAACGATTATGACAAAAGACTTAGAGGAAACACTACAACAAATCGAGAGTTCTGACATCTGGTCAGAATAGAAGGAGATTCGCGATGATTGAACGTTACACAAGACCCGAAATGGGCGCAATTTGGACAGAACAAAATAAATACCAAGCTTGGCTAGAGGTTGAAATTTTAGCTTGTGAGGCTTGGGCAGAATTAGGGGATATCCCAAAAGAGGACGTAGCTAAAATTCGCGAAAATGCTTCATTTGATGTGAATCGCATTTTAGAAATTGAACAAGAAACTCGTCATGACGTTGTAGCCTTTACTCGTGCTGTTTCGGAAACACTTGGTGAAGAACGTAAATGGGTACACTATGGTTTAACTTCTACAGACGTAGTGGACACAGCACTTTCTTATTTAATCAAACAAGCAAATGATATTTTACGCAAAGATATCGTGAATTTCATTGATATTATTGCTGCTAAGGCGAAAGAGCATAAACACACAGTCATGATGGGCCGTACACATGGCGTTCATGCAGAACCAACAACTTTCGGTTTAAAACTTGGTTTATGGTATGAAGAAATGAAGCGAAACCTTGAACGCTTTGATGCAGCAGCAAAAGTAATTGAAACTGGGAAAATGTCTGGAGCTGTTGGAACATATGCCAATATCGATCCTCGTGTTGAGCAATATGTTTGCGATAAATTAGGACTTGCAGCATCACCGATTTCAACACAAACTTTACAGCGTGACCGTCACGCACAATATTTTAGTGCACTAGCTTTAATCGCTACATCTATTGAAAAATTTGCAACAGAAATTCGCGGTTTACAGAAGTCTGAAACACGCGAAGTGGAAGAAGCTTTTGCAAAGGGACAAAAAGGATCATCAGCAATGCCACATAAACGTAATCCAATCGGTTCTGAAAACATGGTTGGTATGTCACGTTTAATGCGCGGATATATGGTGACAGCTTATGAAAATGTGGCTTTATGGCATGAACGTGATATTTCACATTCATCTGCAGAGCGCGTTATTTTACCGGATGCAACAATTACGCTTAACTATATGCTAAATCGCTTCGGTAATATTGTGAAAAACTTAACAGTATTCCCTGAAAACATGAAACGTAACATGGGTCGCACATTTGGGCTTATTTATTCTCAACGCATCTTGTTAGCTTTGATTGATAAAGGATTAGTACGTGAGGAAGCTTATGATACTGTACAGCCTTTAGCAATGCAGGCATGGGACGAGCAAGTTCAGTTCCGTACATTAGTCGATGCAAGCGAAAAAATCACATCTTATTTAACTAAAGAAGAGCTGGATGAGTGCTTTGATTACAACTATCACTTACAGCATGTTGATATGATTTTTGAACGACTAGGACTTAACTAATATTTATTTAGCTAACTTAAATAAATGTTAAAGCCACCAGTAAATGTTTCAGAGTTGGATCGTGGAGACACGGTTCAATTCTGAACATTAATACAAGCGTATCTCATAATATCAGGGGGAAAAACGACATGACTAAAGGTCAACTTTTGTATGAAGGTAAAGCTAAAAAATTGTATACAACTGAGGAGCCAAATGTGCTACTTGTTGAATACAAGGATAGTGCGACAGCATTCAATGGTGAAAAAAAAGAGGAAATTGAAGGCAAGGGCATTTTAAATAATCGCATTACTTCATTAATTTTCGAAAAATTACAAGCTTACGGAATTGCGTCACATTTCGTAAAACAGTTATCGGATACGCAACAACTTGTAAAAAAAGTAGAGATTATTCCGATTGAGGTTGTCGTTCGTAATATTGCTGCAGGAAGTTTAGCAAAACGTCTTGGTCTTGGAGAGGGAACATCTTTAAAGCGACCAATCGTCGAATTTTATTATAAAGATGATGCGTTAGGCGATCCACTCATTACAACCGAGCATATTGACGTTCTTGATCTTGCGACACCTACTGAAGTAACAGCTATTTATGATGGGGCGCTAGCCGTTAACAAAGTTCTACAGCCAATCTTTGCAGATGTCAATGTGACACTAATTGATTTCAAATTAGAATTTGGTCGTGATACGGACGGCAATGTATTATTAGCAGATGAAATTTCACCAGATACATGCCGACTTTGGGATGCAACAACAAAGCAAAAGTTAGACAAAGATGTTTTTCGTCGAGACCTTGGTAATTTAACTGAAGTTTATACTATTATACTTTCTAGACTCGGAGGCAAATAACAATGAAAAAAGTAAAAATCTATGTAACATTACGTGAGAGCATTCTTGATCCACAAGGCTCTGCAGTACAAGGTTCTTTAGCTAAAATGGGCTACGGTGAAGTAGAAGATTTACGTATCGGTAAATATCTTGAACTAACAATTAACGATACAGAACGTGACATTGATACGCTAGTAAAAGAAATGTGTGAAAAGGTTTTAACGAACGTTGTAATTGAGGACTACCGTTACGAAGTCGAGGAGGCTAACTAATCATGAAATTCGCAGTACTCGTATTCCCTGGGTCAAACTGTGATATCGATATGTATCATGCGATTAAAGACGAGCTAGGTGAAGAAGTAGAATATGTATGGCATACAGCAACAGATCTAAGTGGCTTTGATGGCGTATTAGTACCTGGAGGCTTCTCCTATGGGGATTATCTTCGTTGTGGTGCAATGGCTAATCAATCTAACATTATGGAAGAAGTTAAGAAGGCAGCAGATGCTGGTAAACCTGTACTAGGTGTATGTAATGGTTTCCAAATCCTTACGGAAGCAGGTTTGTTACCAGGAGCTTTACTGCGCAATAAAGACTTAAAATTTATGTGCCGTACAGTACAGCTAAAAGTTGAAAACAACAATACATTATTCACAAATCAATATGAGCAAGGTCAAATCATCAATATTCCAATCGCACATGGTGAAGGTAATTACTACTGTGATGAGGAAACTTTACAATCACTAAAAGATAACAATCAAATCGTATTCACATACTCAGGTGACAATCCAAACGGATCTTTAGAAGATATCGCAGGGATTATAAACGAGCGCGGCAATGTATTAGGGATGATGCCACACCCAGAGCGAGCTGTTGATGCACTGGTGGGCGGTGCAGACGGTCTAGCAGTATTTAAATCAATTGTGAAGCAGTGGAGGGAAAATCATGTCAACAACTAAGTTTGAGCCAACAGCACAGCAAATTAAAGACGAAAAGCTATACGCTGGTATGGGGATGTCAGACGAAGAATTTGCATTGGTAGAAGGTATTTTAGGACGTCTGCCTAACTGGACAGAGACAGGTCTTTTCTCAGTAATGTGGTCTGAGCACTGCTCTTACAAAAATTCAAAGCCAGTATTACGTAAATTCCCTACAAAAGGGCCTCAAGTTTTACAAGGACCAGGGGAAGGGGCAGGTATCGTTGATATTGGTGACGAACAAGCAGTAGTATTTAAAATGGAATCACATAACCATCCATCTGCTATTGAGCCTTATCAAGGGGCTGCAACGGGTGTGGGCGGCATTATCCGTGATGTTTTCTCAATGGGTGCGCGTCCAATTGCCATGCTAAACTCACTACGTTTTGGTGAATTAAAATCTGCACGTGGTAAGTATCTATTTGAAGAAGTAGTAGCTGGTATTGCAGGCTATGGTAACTGTATTGGAATTCCGACAGTTGGTGGCGAAATTCAATTTGATCCTTGCTATGAAGGTAATCCTCTTGTAAATGCAATGTGTGTTGGTTTAATTGACCATAAAGATATTCAACGAGGTATTGCAGCAGGGGTCGGTAATACAGTTATGTACGTTGGTGCAAAAACAGGTCGTGACGGTATTCATGGTGCGACATTTGCCTCGGAGGAATTGACAGAGGAATCAGAAAACCAACGTCCAGCAGTACAAGTAGGGGACCCATTCATGGAGAAACTTTTACTTGAAGCATGTTTAGAAGTTGTAAAATCTGATGCTTTAGTTGGTATTCAAGATATGGGTGCAGCTGGTCTTACTTCTTCTTCAGCAGAAATGGCTTCAAAGGCTGGTTCTGGTGTAGAAATGAATTTAGACTTAGTGCCTCAACGTGAGACAGGAATGACAGCGTACGAAATGATGTTATCTGAGTCTCAAGAACGTATGCTATTAGTTGTGAAAAAAGGTCGCGAAGATGAAATTAAAGCGATTTTCGATAAATATGATTTAGATGCAGTAGCAATCGGTCAAGTAACGGATGATAAAATGCTTCGTCTTTTACACAATGGACAAGTAGTGGCAGAAGTACCTGCTGATGCGTTAGCGGAAGATGCACCTGTTTATCATAAGCCATCTGCTGAACCTGCATACTATGCTCAGTTCCAAGCAATTGAAAACACAGAACCAGTTATTACAGATTATAAAGAAACGTTAAATGCTCTATTAAAAGCACCGACAATTGCTTCAAAAGAATGGGTATACGATCAATACGATCATCAAGTACGTACGTCAACAGTTGTTAAGCCAGGATCTGACGCTGCCGTTATCCGTGTACGTGGTACAAATAAAGGTTTAGCAATGACAACAGACTGTAACTCTCGCTACATTTATCTAGATCCAGAAGTGGGCGGTGCTATCGCAGTAGCTGAAGCAGCTCGTAATATCGTTGCAACCGGTGGTACGCCACTTGCTATTACAGATTGCTTAAACTTTGGTAATCCAGAGAAACCAGAAATCTTCTGGCAAATTGAAAAATCTGCTGACGGTATTTCTGCTGCTTGTACAGCATTAAATGCGCCAGTAATTGGTGGGAACGTATCACTATATAATGAACGTTCAGGCGAAGCGGTTTATCCAACCCCAACAATCGGTATGGTTGGTCTTATTGAAGACTTAGCTCATGTCACAACTCAGGATGTAAAAGCTGCAGGGGATATCGTATTTGTGATTGGTGAGACAAAAACCGAGTTTGGTGGTTCAGAGCTTCAAAAACTATTAAATGGTGGCGTTATTTCAGGTAAAGCACCAGCCATTGATTTAGAAGTTGAAGCGGCACGTCAGCAAGTTTTATTAAAGGCTATTAAAGCTGGACTTGTACAATCTGCTCATGACGTTGCTGAGGGTGGTCTTGCTGTAGCTATTGCTGAAAAAACATTCGGTGCAAACGGCCTTGGTGTTGACATAACATTAACTGGCTCTGCTACAACTGCATTATTCAGTGAAAGTCAATCTCGTTTTGTTGTAACAGTAAAAGAAGAAAATGCTGCTGCATTTGTAGAAATCATCAAAGATGCTCAAAAAATTGGTGTCGTAACAAACGATGCACTTGTTAAAATCAACGGGGACAAAGGTGTGCTTGTAGAAGGTACAGTGGAGGAATTCCGTTCTAATTGGAAAGGAGCAATCCCATGCTTGCTGAACTCAGAGGCTTAAACGAAGAATGTGGGGTGTTTGGTATTTGGGGTAACCCAAGTCCAGCACACCTTAGCTATTACGGGCTTCATGCTCTTCAACACCGTGGACAAGAAGGGGCTGGAATCGTCGTTTCAGACGGACAGCATCTTCGCGCGGTGAAAGGCGAAGGACTAGTTAATGATGTTTTCAACGAAGATAAATTAAAGGCAGTAAACGGCAAAGCAGCTATTGCGCATGTCCGTTATACGACTGCTGGTGGTGGTGGTATCGAAAACGTACAGCCATTATTATTCCATTCCTCAACTGGTAGCCTTTCAATTGCCCATAACGGTAACTTAGTCAATGCGACACATTTAAAACAGTATTTGGAGCGTCAAGGTAGTATTTTTCATTCTAGCTCTGATACAGAAGTGCTGGCGCATCTTATTAAGAAAAGCTCGCACTCACCATTCCGTGCGAAGGTGAAAAATGCCCTTTCTTTATTAAAGGGTGCGTACTCTTTCTTAATTATGACAAAGGATGAAATGCTTGTTGCACGTGATCCACATGGTTTACGTCCTCTATCTCTTGGAAAGCTAGGAGATGGCTGGGTGGTAGCTTCTGAAACTTGTGCATTTGATTTAATTGGCGCAGAATTCGTTCGTTCTGTTGAGCCAGGAGAGTTAATCATTATTAACGATGAGGGTGTAAAATCAGATCGTTTTGCTGATATGGAGAAACGTTCTATGTGTGCGATGGAGTATGTATATTTAGCACGTCCTGATTCGGATATTGACGGTATTAACGTTCATATGGCACGTAAACGTATGGGGAAACAGCTTGCCCGTGAATGTGCGCATATCGAGGCTGATGTTGTAACAGGTGTACCTGATTCAAGTATTTCAGCAGCGATTGGTTTTGCAGAAGAAAGTGGTATTCCTTATGAACTAGGTCTTATTAAAAACCGATATGTTGGTCGTACTTTTATTCAGCCGACACAAGAATTACGTGAACGTGGTGTGAAAATGAAGCTTTCACCAGTTGTTCAAGTCGTAAAGGGTAAACGAGTAGTAATGGTGGACGATTCCATTGTACGAGGCACAACATCACGTCGTATTGTCAAAATGTTAAAAGATGCTGGCGCTGCAGAGGTTCATGTTGTGATTTCTTCACCCCCAATGACAAATCCTTGTTATTATGGCATTGATACATCAACACATGAAGAACTTATTGCTTCTAGTCATAAAGTAGATGAGATTCGTGAAACAATCGGTGCGGATTCTCTGACGTTCCTTTCTGTTGAAGGTATGGTAGAGACAATTGCACGACCATATGAAGATGACAACCGTGGACTTTGCCTAGCTTGCTTTACAGGTAAATATCCAACTGAGATTTTCCCGGATACCATCTTACCACATGAAAAAGAACTATTACGTTAAGAAAACCATCGCAACGGATTAGTGATATCTAGAAGGCTGTACAACATTTTCTAGGATAATTAGGCGATTTGGATAATAAGGAGGAACTCTGCGTGTCAAAGGCATATGAACAAGCAGGTGTAAATATTGAAGCGGGCTATGAAGCCGTAAAACGAATGAAGTCTCACGTTGAACGTACGAACCGTCTAGGTGTAATGGGAACGTTCGGTGGCTTTGGTGGCATGTTTGACTTGTCAGAACTTCATCTTAAAGAACCTGTTCTTATTTCAGGTACTGATGGTGTAGGAACAAAGTTAAAGTTAGCCTTCATGGTAGATAAGCACGATACAATTGGTGTTGACTGTGTAGCAATGTGTGTCAATGATATTGTTGCACAAGGAGCGGAACCACTGTACTTTTTAGACTATGTAGCTCTTGGAAAAGCAGAGCCTGCAAAAATCGAACAAATTGTTAAAGGTGTTGCAGATGGCTGTGTGCAATCTGGTGCGGCACTAATAGGTGGAGAAACTGCGGAAATGCCTGGACTTTATGAAGAAGATGAATATGATTTAGCTGGCTTTGCAGTAGGTGCTTGTGAAAAATCTGCCATTGTTACAGGTGAAAAAATTGTAGAAGGCGATGTGCTTGTTGGGATTGCATCAAGTGGTGTACATTCAAACGGTTATTCTTTAGTACGTAAAATTGTCTTTGCAGATCATGATTATGCGGTGGATGCCATTGTAGAAGGCTATGAAGATTTAGGGCCAATCGGTGAGGCGCTTCTAGTACCAACAAAGCTATATGCTAAGCCAGTATTAGCAGCTTTAAAGGCAGCAGATGTACATGGTTGTGCACATGTTACGGGTGGAGGTTTCTATGAAAATCTACCACGTATGATGCCAGAAGGACTAGCAACTGAAATAGACCTAGGTTCTTGGCCAGTATTACGTATTTTTGACTTCCTAAAAGATAAAGGTCAGTTAGAAGATAAAGATTTATATAATGTATTTAACATGGGTATTGGTTTTGTGATAGCTGTTCCAGCAGATGAAGTTGATAAAGTAATCGCTGCAGTAGAATCAAATGGAGAAAAAGCTTATACAATTGGTCGCGTTGTAGAAGGTGAAGGAGTAGTATTCAATGGCTCACATGATGGGAGTTTAGTGTAATGACTGCACCAACAAAAATCGCCGTGTTTGCATCAGGCAGCGGTAGTAATTTTCAAGCCATTCAAGAGGCCATTGAATGCGGTGAACTGCATGCAAAGGTTGAACTAGTGGTGACAGATAAGCCTGGGGCATTTGTAATGACACGTGCTGAAAACTTTGGGATTCCTGTGTTAGCATTAAACCCAAAAGAGTTCGCATCGAAGGCAGCTTATGAGACAGCTATTATCGAAGCTTTACGTAAACGCGATGTGAAATGGATTGTGCTTGCAGGGTATATGCGATTAATTAGTGACGTATTATTAGCCGCCTTTCCGCAACGAATTGTTAATATTCATCCTTCATTATTGCCAGCATTCCCTGGGAAGGACGCCATTGGACAGGCAATCAACCATGGTGTGAAGATTACAGGTGTAACCGTGCATTTTGTTGATGAAGGGATGGATACTGGCCCGATTATCGCGCAGGCTGCTGTACTTGTCATTGAAGGGAATCGAGAGGCAACAGAAGCTGAAATTCATAAGCAAGAGCATCTATTATATACAAAGGCTTTACAGCAATTATTACAATAACTGAAGGAAGAGTTAGGTCGAGAACCTTACTCACCAAGTAAGACCTAACTCTAGTAATCTTATAGAAGCAAGTTAGTTCGTGGTAAGCACGATAAAAATTAGGAGGATATTGTTGTGACAAAACGTGCATTAATCAGTGTTTCCAATAAAGATGGTATTTTAGAATTTGCAAAGGAATTAGTAGCATTAGGTTATGAAATTTTATCAACTGGCGGTACAAAAAAAATGTTACAGGACAATGCGGTAGCTGTAACAGCAGTAGATGAAGTAACGAAGTTTCCTGAAATTTTAGATGGTCGTGTGAAAACATTAAATCCAATGATCCACGGTGGTCTATTAGGAAAGTTTGACGATGCGTCTCATCAAGCACAAATGAATGAGCATGGAATTGAGCCAATTGAGATTGTATGTGTCAATCTTTATCCATTTGTTGAAACAATTTCAAAGCCTAATGTAACATGGGATGACGCGATTGAAAACATTGATATCGGTGGCCCAACAATGTTACGTTCTGCTGCAAAAAACCATCAATATGTAACAGTAATCGTGGATAGCAATGACTATGCAACAGTATTAGAGGAACTGAAAGCAAACGGCGCTACAACAATTGAAACACGTCGTAAATTAGCTGCGAAAGTTTTCCGTCACACAGCCGCTTATGATTCTTATATTTCAAACTATCTGACAGAAGAAGAATTCCCAGAGAGCTTAACAATGACATATGAATTAAAGCAAAACTTACGCTATGGTGAAAACCCGCATCAAAAAGCGGCATTCTACCAAAAACGTCTTGGTTCTGACTTCTCATTAGCCTATGCAACACAATTACATGGTAAAGAGTTATCCTACAACAATATTCAAGATGGTAATGCAGCATTGCAAATTGTGAAAGAATTTGAAATGCCAGCCGCTGTAGCGGTGAAACATATGAATCCATGTGGCGTTGGAACAGGTGTCACATTAGAGGGAGCATTCGATAAAGCTTATGAGGCAGATTCAACATCTATTTTCGGTGGTATTATCGCGTTAAATATGGAAGTAGATGCAGCAACTGCCGAGAAGCTAAGTCATATTTTCTTAGAAATTATTATTGCGCCTGCATTCTCACAAGAAGCGTTAGACATTTTAACGAAAAAGAAAAATATTCGCTTACTAACTATTCCATTCGAGCAAGCGAAACAAGATCAATTTAATGTAGTATCTGTTGAAGGTGGCCTTCTTGTACAAGAGCCAGATCGCTATGGCTTTGGCAATGCAGATATTAAAGTTGTCACAGATCGTGAACCAACAGAACAGGAGTGGGAAGCACTTCAGCTTGGTTGGTCTGTTGTCAAACATGTTAAATCTAATGCGATTGTTGTAACAGATTCTCAAATGACACTTGGTGTTGGTGCAGGTCAAATGAACCGCGTAGGTGCAGCTAAAATTGCTTTTGAGCAAGCTGGAGAAAAAGCAAAAGGTGCTGCACTAGCATCAGATGCATTTTTCCCAATGAGTGATACGGTTGAAGCAGCTGCAACGGCAGGAATTACGGCTATTATTCAACCAGGTGGCTCAATTAAAGATCAAGATTCCATTGATAAAGCAAATGAATATGGTATTGCTATGGTATTCACTGGCGTACGTCATTTTAAACACTAATTGACTAAACTGATAGGCAATAAAACAGACCGAGATGTTGGTTCATCTCGGTCTTACTCACAAAGAGGAGGATTCTCTAAAATGAATGTATTAGTAATTGGAAGCGGCGGTCGTGAACATGCAATCGCTAAACAATTTAGCATTTCCCCATCTGTTAACAAAGTATTTGTAGCGCCTGGGAATGATGGTATGCGGGACGAGGTAGAGGTTGTTGCTATTGAAACAATGGACTTTGCAGGGCTTGCTCAATTTGCCAAAGAAAATGATATTGCTTTAACATTTGTAGGTCCAGAACAGCCACTTGCTGAAGGCATTGTCGATTTCTTTACAGCACGTGGTTTGCGTATTTTTGGCCCTACAAAGATTGCCGCTCAAATAGAAAGCAGTAAATCCTATGCCAAAGAAATAATGAATAAGTATAATATTCCTACAGCAGCACATGAAACGTTTACTGAAGCAGAAAAAGCAATAGCCTATATTAAAGAACAAGGAGCGCCAATTGTTATTAAAGCAGATGGTTTAGCTGCTGGTAAGGGCGTTGTTGTAGCGATGACAGAGAACGAAGCGATTGAAGCTGTCGAGGATATGATTGGGAACCAACGCTTTGGTGAATCTTCTTCACGTGTAGTCATCGAGGAATTTTTAGATGGGGAAGAATTCTCCTTCATGTCCTTTATTCATAAAGGCCAAATTTATCCAATGGTTATTGCACAAGATCATAAACGTGCATATGACGGCGATCAAGGGCCAAATACTGGAGGTATGGGTGCATATTCACCAGTACCACAAATCGCACAAGAGGTAGTCGATATCGCTTATCAAACGATTGTAGAACCTACTGTTAAAGGCATGGAGGCTGACGGAGCTTCCTTTACAGGTATTTTATATGCAGGTTTAATTTTAACGAAAAAAGGTCCTCAGGTTATAGAATTTAATGCTCGTTTTGGTGATCCAGAAACGCAAGTAGTTTTACCACGCATGGTTTCTGATTTTGGTGCATTTATGATGGCGTTAATGGATGAACAGCCATTTGATTTACACTGGTCAGAAGAAGCAATGCTAGGTGTTGTCATTGCAGCAGAGGGCTACCCAGGTGATGTTGAAAAAGGCAAGGCATTACCGAATTTAGAGGCACTTTCAAACTCATATGCAGTATTCCACGCAGGTACAAAATTAGTAGACGGCCAATTTGTTGGCAATGGTGGTCGTGTACTGTTAGTTGGTGCAAAAGCCTCTACATTACAGGAAGCACAGGAAAAAGTTTATGCTGGCATTGCAACGGAAACATGGGATCATTTTTTCTTCCGTAAAGATATTGGCTGGCGGACGTTTAAGTAAATAGTAGATTTTACAAAAAATTAAAATATTTTTTGAAACCTCTTGTCGTTTCAAACGTAAGAGGTAAGAGCCGTCTCAATATTGATTGGGACGGCTCCTTTGACTAAGAAGGATTCTGAGCTTTATTCGTTGAAGATTGGCTACTACTTGAGGAATTTTGAGCTGAAGAGCTGGTGTCAGATTGCTTTGAAGCGTTGGCTTGTGAACCTGAAGAATTGCCAGCTATTGCAGAGGAGAAATCCTTCATGAGCTTATCTATTTGCTCAGAAGACATAGAATTTTGCCCACTGAACATACTTTGCATAGAGGTGTTCATGGCATTCTGCATATTGGAGCTCATGATAGCTTTCGCTGGACAATATTTAAAGAGTCCCTCTGCCATTTTCATGGCACCTAATGCAATCATCAATCGACCTTTTGTACAATTAGGATCTCTAGAAACTTTAGCGATACCAAATGCTGTCAAACTTGTACCCATGGCGAAACGACAAAATGCATTTTTTTCGCTTAAATTTGCTTGCTGCATCATCATACTTCCTCCTTTAGTCATTGTGGAAAAAATAAGCGAGGTGCACTTTGCTTTATGAAAGTGCTGTGTTACGATTGAAACAAGATGATTGCATAAAGCATAAGTTTTATGAAAATATGCGGTTATGCAGTAGTAGTATGTGATTTCAAATTGGATTTACACAATGAAAAATTACGTAATTTAGGAAGGAGCGAATAGCATGGATCCAGTATGGAAAATAACAAAAATACGTCAGCAATTAGCAGTAATTGATGGGAAAAAGGCACCAGATATTGTGCTGAAGAATGCACGATACTTGCATAGTATGTTGAAACAATGGGTAGTAGGAAACATTTGGATTTTAGGGGATCGCATTGTCTATGCTGGTGACAGAATGCCTCCTTTAATAGAAGGAACAGAAGTGATGGATTGTACAGGAAAAACAATTGTGCCAGGCTATATAGAGCCACATGTACACCCATTCCAACTGTATCACCCACAGTCATTTGCAGATTTTTGCGGACAGCTTGGGACAACAACTTTTATTTCCGACAATTTAAGCTTTGTTTTATCTTTAGAAAATAAGAAAGCGTTTTCAATATTAGATAATTTAAAAAAGTTGCCATTTTCATTTTATTGGTGGACTCGCTTTGATTCACAAACTGAATTGGAGCAAGAGGAAGAAATTTTCGCTAACACATCCATATTAGAGTGGCTAGAGAGAAGCGATGTCTTACTTGGTGGAGAGTTGACAGGTTGGCCGAAGCTGTTGCATGGTGATGATCAAATGCTTTATCGTATGCAAATGGCAAAAGGTCTAGGAAAAAAAATTGAGGGACATTTCCCTGGAGCATCAGAGAGAACATTGGCACGCATGAAATTACTCGGTGCAGATGGTGATCATGAGGCAATGACAGTAGAAGAAGTGGAGCGTCGTATTATGCAAGGCTATGCTGTGACGTTACGTCATTCTTCCATTCGTCCAGATTTACCACATTTGCTAAAGGGAATAGTAGAAAAAGAGCTTCCTATTTTTGATCATTTAATGATGACAACAGATGGCTCGCCACCTTCATTCCATGAGGACGGTGTGATGGATAAATGCATTCAAGCAGCCTTAGATGCCGGGGTATCTCCAATTGATGCCTACCAAATGGCTTCTTATAATGTGGCACGCTATTATAATATGTCCAATTTGCATGGTTTTATCGCAACAGGACGTTTTGCTTCCATTAATATTTTACAAGATGAATATCATCCCGTTCCAGAAAGCGTCTTATCAAAGGGTGTTTGGTTGAAGCGTGATGGGGAACGTGTGCATAGATTAGCAGCAATTGATTATTCTGCTATCCCAGCACTAGATTTAGATTTTTCATTAGATTCACAGGACTTCCAGTTCTCTATGCCGTTTGGGATTGAATTGATAAATGATGTTATTACGAAGCCTTATAACTCTTTCATTACGAGAGAAGGTCAGCTTGGGAATCACGATGAGTGCTATTTAATGCTAATTAACCGAGAAGGGAAATGGCATGTGAATACAATGATTAAAGGATTTGCGACAGGTGTTCAAGGCTTTGCATCCTCCTATTCAAACACGGGTGATATTTTGTTAATCGGGAAAAATAAAGACGATATGATCAAAGCTTTTGAAGAAATGAAGGCTATGAACGGCGGTATTGTTCTTGTAGAAAAAGGCGAAGTGATAGCGGACATCCCATTAACAATCGGTGGACTTTTATATGATGGTGATGTCTTATCTTTAACAGAGAAAGAAAAGGCTTTAAAACAAGCTTTAGCTGAACGAGGCTATCAACTTGGAGATGCTATTTATACGCTATTATTTTTACAGTCCACTCATTTGCCATATATTCGCATAACACCAAAAGGGATTTTCGATGTGATGAAGAATAAGTTATTATTACCTGCTGTTATGCGCTAATTTATGAAAGTGTTTCAGTTGTTTAACAATTACAGTCAGGTGTAATTGTTCAAAGGAGAGGTTTGCTTGTGTTCAAATCGAAGAAATTTTTGATTGCTATGGCATTTAGTGCTTTGGTGATTGGGGGATGTTCAAAGGATACACCAAAGGTCAAAGAAACAGATGAAAATATAGTGGAGGAAGAAACAGTAGTAAAAGAAACTGTTCAACAACCAGAATTTGTGGCGCCTCTTACTGGGGAAGCAGTGCAAGAAGAAATCACGCAGCGCCCCATTATTGTAACAATCAATAATCATCCAGCAGCACGTCCACAATCAGGATTAGCTGCTGCGGATTTGATTTATGAAATGCTTGCGGAAGGCAATGTGACACGCTTTTTAGCAGTATATCAAAGTGAACTGCCTGAAAATATTGGTCCAGTTCGTAGTGCACGCTCTTATTTTATTGATATGGCAAAGGGATTCAATGCTTTTTACGTAGCACACGGCTATAGCCCAGAGGCGAAAACGATGCTTGATAACCGAATAGTCGATC
Organism: Lysinibacillus cavernae; assembly: GCF_009724685.1. Taxonomy (GTDB): domain Bacteria; phylum Bacillota; class Bacilli; order Bacillales_A; family Planococcaceae; genus Lysinibacillus; species Lysinibacillus cavernae. Next base: position 116,972 of record NZ_WMEF01000012.1, on the reverse strand, counting down.
ATATCAACGGTATGGCTTATGATGGAATACTTTTTGACCGCTCTAGCGATCGTGTTGCTCCACACAATTCATATATTACATCAGAAAATATCATAAAAGGTGCTGAAATGGTAGGTGCTTCAATGAATTACAGTGAAAAAGTACTTCAGGCTTTTTATGAACCCGATGAACGTGGTAAAATAGGCATTGAAACAAGTCAAGTTGACATTTACTATGGAAATAATGAAGATTTCCACAACTCGTATGTGTATGATCATCAAAGTAATCACTATGAACGACAATCGGCTGGCGTGGACACAAAGGATATGTTAACAGACGAAACATTGTCATTAGCAAATGTTCTATTCTTAGAAATGGATCATCAAACAATGGATGATGTTGGTCGTCAAGCAATTGATTTAACTTCTGGTGGAAATGCTTACGTATTTCAAAACGGCTATTTGAGGGAAGTCAAATGGGCTAATGTTAATGGAATACCAATGGCTGTAGAGCAAACAGGGGAGCCTGTAAAGCTTGTACCAGGAAAGTCGTGGGTTCATTTCGTACCATCTTCACCAGGGTTAGAAGCAATGGTGAAAACGCAGCCTTAAAAGGAGGAAAATTGCATGCAAATCGAAAAAATTCGGGGGCATCAAACAGATCAATTATTTAAAGCAGTGTTGGAGCTGAAAGATATCGAAGAATGCTATAAGTTTTTTGATGATTTATGTACGATTAGTGAAATTCAATCGTTGGCACAACGCTTTGAGGTTGCACATTTACTACGTTTAAAGAAAACCTACGAATCGATCAAAAAGGAAACAGGTGCAAGTACTGCAACTATTTCACGTGTTCGTCGCTGCTTCGATTATGGAAATGATACATATGATGAAATGTTAGGTCGTTTGTATCCTGATGAAAAACCGTTTCAAGCACCAAAATAATAGTAGGGAAAGAGGCTGGGTAGAAGTTCTACTCAGTCTTTTTCATTTTTTTGTCGTTAATCATAAGCTATACTTGTAAACGAGTAGATAGAAAATGATAGGTGGTAAAATAGATGGATTATTTAGAATGGAGACATGTGTTCAAGCTAGATCCGGCAAAGGACATTTCAGATGAAACATTAGAAAAAATTTGTGAGTCAGGCACAGATGTCATTTTAGTAGGTGGTACCGATAGTGTGACATTAGATGGTGTATTAGATTTACTTGTTCGCGTACGTCGTTTTGAGGTGCCGATCGCGCTTGAAATTTCTACGATTGATGCGGTAACACCAGGCTATGATTATTATTTCATTCCAACAGTGTTAAATAGTGATGACCCAAAGTGGATTAAGAATTTACACCATGAGGCTATTAAGGAATACGGCGATATTATGGTGTGGGATGAATTGGTAGCAGAAGGATATTGTATCTTAAATCCTAATTGTAAGGTAGCAGAAGTGACAAATGCAAAAACAGATTTATCAACTGACGATGTCATTGCCTATGCACGTATGGCTGAAAACTTCTTTAAATTGCCTGTATTTTATGTAGAGTATAGTGGTACTTATGGTGATATTGAAGTGGTAAGTGCTGTGAAAAATGAGTTGAACAATACGAAACTATTTTATGGTGGAGGAATTACATCTGCAAAGCAAGCAGAGGAAATGGCAAGACATGCAGATACAGTAGTAGTTGGGAATATCATTTACGAAGATTTAAAAGCTGCACTTGCGACTGTTAAGGCTGTTAAAAATACGTTATAATTTTAGAACAAATGTTTGTAAGGCGGTGCGAAATGGAACAGTTAACAAAAAATTTACTTGCAGGTATGAATCCTGAACAGGAAAGAGCAGTCAAAACAACTGAGGGACCGTTACTAATAATGGCGGGTGCTGGGTCAGGAAAAACAAGAGTATTAACCCATCGAATTGCTTACTTAGTCGTAGAAAAGGAAGTATATCCTTCAAAAATTTTAGCCATAACGTTTACGAATAAAGCAGCCCGTGAAATGCGCGAGCGTATTGATGGTATTCTTGGCAATGGTACTAGCGATAGTATGTGGGTATCTACTTTTCACTCGATGTGTGTAAGAATTTTACGTCGTAATATCGATCAACTAGGCATATCGCGTAATTTCTCCATTCTAGATTCTACTGATCAGCTATCAGTGATCAAAAATGTGATGAAGGATGAGAATATTGATCCAAAGCGTTTTGAGCCACGAGCTATTTTAAATGCCATTAGTTCAGCTAAAAACGAGTGTATAACGGCAGACGATTACGCTGGACAAATGAACGATAAAAATCCTTATGAACAAACCGTTGCACGTGTCTATAAAGGCTACGAGAAAAGATTGCGTCGCAACCAGTCCCTTGATTTTGACGATTTAATTATGACAACGATCACGTTGTTCAAACGTATACCAGAAGTGCTTGAATACTATCAAAATAAATTTCAATATATTCATGTGGATGAATATCAGGATACAAATAAATCACAATATTTACTTGTACAGTTACTGGCTAAGAAATTTAAAAATATTTGTGTTGTAGGAGATTCCGATCAGTCCATTTATCGTTGGCGTGGAGCGGATATTGGCAATATTCTATCATTTGAAAAGGATTATCCTAATGCCAAGGCAATTATGCTTGAGCAAAATTATCGTTCAACTAAACGCATCCTACAAGCAGCCAATGACGTCATTCAAAATAATACAACACGTTATCCAAAAGAACTGCGCACAGAAAACGCAGAGGGTGAGAAAATTGCCTTATACAAAGCTTATAACGAGCAAGAAGAAGCGCAGTTTGTTGTACAAACGATTCAACAGTTGATCGAAAAAGAAAATCGTTCATTTGATGATTTTGCCATTTTATATCGTACGAATGCTCAATCACGTGTGATGGAGGAAGTGCTTGTAAAGTCTAATATGGCCTATCAAATAGTGGGCGGAACAAAGTTCTATGATCGAAAAGAGATAAAGGACTTACTAGCTTATTTAAGACTGATTGCCAATAATGACGATGACTTATCACTTGCACGTATTATTAATGAACCAAAGCGTAGTATTGGCGCTACATCCTTTGAAAAAATGGCACGCTATGCGATTGACCAGGATCGTTCCATTTTTGATGCTATGAATGATCTTATATTCATGGGGCTTTCCGGAAAAGCTGCAAACTCAGCTGAGCAGTTTTATGCAATGATTAAAGGCTTTACAGAAATGCAAGATTATTTATCTGTCACTGAAATTGTGGAGCAAGTTATTGATAAATCAGGTTATCGTGCAATGTTACAAAACGAAAAAACGATTGAAGCCGAAAGTCGTTTAGAAAATATTGAAGAGTTCTTATCCGTTACAAAGGCTTTTGAGGAGCGAAGTGATGATAAAAGCTTAATTGCCTTTTTAACAGATTTAGCACTAATTGCTGATATCGATGCACTCGATAAAGAAGATGAATCCAAGGGCAATATTATTTTAATGACGATGCATGCGGCTAAAGGCTTAGAGTTTCCTATTGTCTTTATTATCGGTATGGAGGAAAACATCTTCCCACATTCTCGCTCTTTAGATGATCAGGACGAAATGGAAGAAGAGCGTCGTCTCATGTACGTTGGCGTGACACGTGCAGAAGAACGTCTATATTTAACATGTGCACAAAGCCGAACAATTTTTGGTCGTTCAAGTTTTAATATTGCCTCAAGATTTTTAGGGGAAATTACAGAAGACATTACAGAATCAATTTCCAAGGCAGGTACTAACTCAAATATACCGTTTGCCACTAGCAATCGTTCAACAGGTAGCTATCAAAAACGGACACTTGGGGCTATTCAACAAACACAGCCTGCTACAGCACGTTTACAAGCAACGGGTGGAGACCAATTTGGCTGGAAGGCTGGAGATAAGGCTATCCATAAAAAGTGGGGAACAGGTATGGTTGTTAGTGTAAAAGGTGAGGGTGATAGTACAGAGCTTGATATCGCTTTTCCACAACCAATTGGTATTAAGCGATTACTAGCTCAATTTGCACCGATTGAAAAAGCGTAAGCGGAGGAACGTAAATGAACGAAATAGAACAACGCATAGCGGAGTTAAATAAATTACTGCATGAATATGGTTATGCCTATTATGTGTTAGATAAGCCTGTCGTAGCTGATAGTGTCTATGATCAATTATTACATGAACTGATTGCATTAGAAGAAGCGAATCCGTCACTCATTTACCCCGATTCTCCCACCCAACGTGTTGGAGGAGCAGTGGTAGAGGGCTTTAAAAAAGTGACACATGATTACCCAATGCTCAGCCTATCAAATGCTTTTAACGAAGAAGATTTACAAGAATTCGATCGTAAAGTTCGTCAAGCGATCGGGGATCAATTTTCCTATGTATGTGAATTGAAAATAGATGGTCTTGCCATTTCATTGAAATACGAAAATGGTGTGTTTGTACAAGGAGCAACACGAGGAGATGGTGTTGTAGGGGAAGATATTACAGCCAATTTAAAGACAATTCGCGCGATACCGCTTCGTTTAAAGGAACCTGTTACGATTGAAGTACGTGGCGAGGCATACATGCCAAAAAAATCATTTGAAAAATTAAATGGGCAGCGTACAGCCAATGGGGAAGAATTATTTGCCAACCCACGTAATGCCGCTGCTGGCTCTTTACGTCAATTAGATCCTAAGATTGCGGCAAGTCGTCAATTATCAACTTTTATCTATGCCATTGGTGGAGATGGTGAAGGATATGGTATTGATGGACATGCAGAAATGCTTGATTATCTAGAAAGTCTAGGCTTCCCTTCTAACAAAGAGCGTCAACGTTGCTCTACAATTGAAGAGGTAATGACCTTTATAGAACATTGGACAGAAAACCGCCCAAATTTAGCCTACGAAATTGATGGTATCGTTATTAAAGTGGACCGTTATGCTCAACAAGATGAGCTAGGTTATACAGCAAAAAGTCCACGTTGGGCAATTGCTTACAAATTCCCAGCAGAGGAAGTTGTCACAACATTACTTGATATTGATTTAACAGTAGGACGTACAGGGGTTGTTACGCCAACAGCTATTTTAAGTCCAGTACAAGTAGCGGGGACAACGGTTCAACGTGCTTCTTTACACAATGAAGATTTAATTCGAGATAAAGATATACGCCTTGGGGATACAGTGATTATTCGAAAAGCTGGTGATATTATTCCGCAAGTAGTAGGAGTCCTTATAGAGCAACGCCCTGAGGATTCAGTACCATTTGAGATGCCAAAAAATTGCCCTGTTTGTGATAGTGAATTGATTCGTATTGAAGGTGAAGTGGCATTACGCTGTGTAAACCCTGCATGCTTTGCCCAAATTGCAGAGAGCATTAAGTATTTTGTTTCTCGAAATGCCATGAATATTGATGGTCTTGGAGATAAAGTAGTTGAGCAGTTATTACGTGCAGATTTAATCCATGATGTTTCTGACTTATATCATTTAACAGTTGAGCAACTTGTTGGATTGGAACGCATGGGGGAAAAATCTGCTACCAATTTAGTGAATGCCATTCAAGCATCTAAGGAAAATTCGATGGAGCGTTTATTAATTGGTCTAGGAATTCGACATGTTGGTGAAAAGGCAGCGAAAATTGTATCAGAGGAATTTGGTTCAATGGAAGCAGTAATGGCAGCAACGGAGGCTCAGCTAGTCGCTATTTATGAGATTGGTGATAAGATGGCTTCATCCCTAGTCGAATATTTTTCAAATGAAGATGCATGTACAGTCATAGGCAGACTTGCTGAAGTAGGCGTAAATATGACCTATAAAGGTAAAAAAGTAGAAGTGGTTGTAGGTGATAATCCTTTTGCAGGTAAAACAATTGTTTTAACTGGTAAACTTGAGCAATTGACACGCAACGAAGCAAAGGTGAAAATAGAAGAGTTAGGTGGTACTGTAACAGGCAGTGTCAGCAAAAAAACGGACCTTGTCATCGCAGGTGCGGATGCGGGTTCTAAACTGACAAAGGCTGAGCAATTAGGTATTGAAGTTTGGAATGAAGAAAACTTAATTGAACAACTTAACCTCATCTAATAAGTGCATTTTCAATATATTTTGTTGTTTGGAAGCCATATTGAATGCATAACGATTACATCATGGCGTCGATTGACTCGTCAGCCTAAAATTGACTATTAGTAAAGGAGCACTAAATAATGAAGTCTTTTCGACTCATTCCAGCAATTGTAGCTGCTGCAATGCTAGTCGGCTGTGTGCCTTCTGACAAGAAGGAGACAGAGCTTACACAGGAAACGCAACAGAAAGAAAAAGCTGAAACAACAATTATCCCAAGCATACAGATTGATGAATCCTATTATAAGACACTTATTCCTTATAAAGAGAGTGCAAGTAGAGGACTAGTTGTGTCAAATATTTATACAAAATATGATATGAAGGAAGTAGAAGGGGGTTTAATGCGTCTATCTCAAAATGAGTTTGATACGGAAAACTACTACTTCCAAGAAGGTCAATATTTAGCTGAAAGTACAGTGAGTTCATGGCTTGCCCGTAGTTCACAAACAGAAGATGGATTGAATCCACCGACAACAGAAACGATGACACCGGAAGAAAGAGCAACGAAGGCTCCCGTTTATTTAGCTCATATTGTGGAGCAAAACTACTTAACAAAAACAAAAGATAATAAAGTAAAATTAGGCGGAATTTCGATAGGTCTTGCCCTTAACTCTATTTACTACTATCAGAAAGAACAGTATGGAGAGTATTATGAGAAACCGATTTCTGAGTCGGATCTAGTTGAGCAAGGCAAAAAAATGGCTGCTGAAATTGTATCCCGTTTACGCACACGTGAAGAGTTGAAAGATATACCTATAGTTGTTGGTTTGTTTAAACAGCAAGCCCGCAATCAAATTATTCCAGGGGCATACTTTAGTTACGGTGTAGCAAAAGCTGGGCAAAACGACATTGCCGATTGGGAAGGCATAGATGAAAATTATGTCATGTTCCCTACAGATGATTCACAGGATGTCTATCGTGATGTCAACAATAACTTCAAGAATTTTAAACAAGATGTCGATAAATACTTTTCTAACTATACTAGTGTGATTGGGACAGGTTTTTATCGAAATAAGCAAATACAAAATCTTACTATCGAAATTCCAATCCAATTTTTTGGCAAAGCTGAAATAATAGGATTTACGCAATATTTGACAGGTATTTTAATCAACCAATTTGATAATATTCATGTTGAAGTGAGCGTTACTTCAATAAATGGTCCTGAAGCTTTAATTATCAAAAAAGCCAATGACAAGGATCCTTACGTGCATGTCTATGATTAATATAGTCAGCCTTTGTGCTGGCTATATTTTTATCTTAATTCAGCAGAAGACTTCCCCTTTAGAGGAGGGAGTCTTCTGCTGATTTGACGCAGGTCAGTTAAACATTATCACAGGACGTGATGGTTTTCGGTTAACTTCTACTCGTTAGCTCAAAAAATTATCTGGGCGAAAGCCAGGCGTAAATGAAGTAGATGTCTAGAATTAAAGGGACGCAAAAGGAATATAGTGACAACACTTTGTTATAGTAGTGAAAGTTTCTATATTTTTGGTGAAAGTTGTGATTTTTAATATGAATAATGTTATGATTATTGGCATGGTTAACTTTATTCAACCCTATTGTTATCAATAAAAACAATGAATTGAACAAGTATTCGGAGGTGTGAAAAATGGCTAAATTAACAAAAGAGGAAGTAAAGCACGTGGCAAATTTAGCACGTCTTGCAATTACAGAAGAAGAAGCGGAAAAATTTGCTGAACAGCTTGGGAAAATTACAGACTTTGCGGAGCAGTTAAACGAGTTAGATACAACGAATGTTGAACCAACAACTCACGTTTTACCACTAGTCAATGTAATGCGTGAAGATGTTGCAGTAAAAGGTTTAGATCGCGAAGTTATGATGTTAAACGTAAAAGAACAAGAAGATGGTCAAGTAAAAGTACCAGCTATCATGTAATACTAAAACATAGGAGGATTCCTCATGACGTTATTTGAACGTTCAGCAAAGGAGTTACAAGCAGAAATTAAAGCAGGTAACTTATCAATCGCTGACTTAACGAAAGAAGCATACGAGCGTATTGCAAAGCTTGATGGCGATGTACAAGCATTCCTTGCTTCAAACGAAGAAAAAGCAACTGCACAAGCAACTGAAATGGATAAAGTACCATTTGAAGAACGTGGACCACTATTTGGTCTTCCAATCGGTGTAAAAGACAACATCGTGACAGAAGGTTTAGAAACAACTTGTGCCTCTAAAATTCTTGAAGGCTTTATGCCAATTTATGATGCAACTGTTGTAAATAAGCTACGTGAAGCTGGAATGATTACAATTGGTAAATTAAACATGGATGAGTTTGCAATGGGTTCTTCAAACGAAAACTCCTATTTTAAAACAACAACAAATCCATGGAACTTAAACCACGTACCAGGAGGATCTTCAGGTGCATCTGCAGCAGCAGTAGCAGCCGGTGAAGTGCCAATCTCTCTTGGTTCAGATACAGGTGGTTCAATCCGTCAACCAGCAGCTTACTGTGGTGTTGTAGGGATGAAACCTACATATGGTCGTGTATCTCGTTTTGGTCTAGTTGCATTTGCATCTTCTTTAGATCAAATTGGACCAATTACACGTAATGTTGAAGATAATGCTCTAGTACTTGAAGCTATTGCAGGCTTAGATCCAAATGATTCTACATCTGCAAACGTAGAGGTGCCAAATTATGCTGCAGCCCTTACTGGTGATGTAAAAGGCTTACGTATCGCTGTACCAAAAGAATTCCTTGGTGAAGGTGTTGGCGAAGCGGCACGTCAATCAGTGTTAGATGCATTAGAGGTATTAAAAGGCTTAGGTGCAACGGTAGAAGAAGTATCACTTCCTCATTCTAAATATGCACTTGCTGCGTACTATATCCTTTCTTCATCTGAAGCGTCTTCAAACTTATCTCGTTTCGATGGTATCCGTTATGGTTTCCGTGCAGAAAACGTTACAAATTTAATGGATCTTTATAAAGAAACACGTGCACAAGGTTTTGGTGATGAAGTAAAACGTCGTATTATGCTTGGAACTTACTCATTAAGTGCAGGTACGTATGATGCTTACTACAAAAAAGCACAACAAGCACGTACACTCATCAAAGCAGACTACGACAAAGTATTTGAAGACTTTGATGTTATCATTGGACCTACAGCACCAACACCAGCATTCAAAATTGGTGAAAACGTTGATGATCCGATGACAATGTATGCAAACGATATTTTAACAATCCCGATGAACTTAGCTGGTGTCCCTGCCATTTCAATTCCATGTGGCTTTGAAAACGGACTACCACTTGGTTTACAAATTATTGGTAAATACTTCGACGAAGCAACTATTTACCGTGTAGCTCATGCTTTTGAACAAGCAACGGAGTTCCACAAACAAGTTCCTCAAATGTGGGAGGGAAAATAACATGAACTTTGAAACAGTCATTGGTTTAGAAGTACACGTTGAGTTGAAAACAAACTCAAAAATCTTCTCACCAGCACCAGCTCACTTTGGTGCTGAACCAAATACAAATACAACAGTAATCGATTTAGGTTATCCTGGTGTCCTACCAGTTCTTAATAAAAATGTAGTTGATTTCGCAATGCGTGCAGCTCTTGCACTAAATATGGAAATCGAACAAGAAACAAAATTTGACCGTAAAAACTACTTCTACCCTGATAATCCGAAAGCTTACCAAATTTCGCAATTTGATAAGCCAATCGGTAAAAACGGCTGGGTTGATATTGAAGTAGACGGCTATACAAAACGTATCGGTATTACACGACTTCATATGGAAGAAGATGCTGGTAAACTTTCTCACGCAGGTGATCATTCATTAGTTGACTTCAACCGTCAAGGTACACCACTTGTAGAAATCGTTTCTGAACCAGACATTCGTACACCAAACGAAGCCTATGCATATCTTGAAAAAGTAAAATCAATTATTCAGTATACAGATGTATCTGACTGTAAGATGGAGGAAGGATCACTTCGTTGTGATGCCAACATTTCTATTCGTCCTTATGGTCAAGAAGAATTTGGAACAAAAACGGAGCTTAAAAACCTGAACTCCTTTAACTATGTTCGTCGTGGTTTAGAGCATGAAGAATTACGTCAAGCAGATGTATTATTATCAGGTGGCGTGATTGAGCAAGAAACACGTCGTTTTGATGAAAAAACAGGTAAAACAATTTTAATGCGTGTTAAAGAGGGAACAGATGATTACCGATACTTCCCTGAGCCAGATTTAGTTCGTCTTTCTATTGATGATGCATGGCTAGAGCGTGTAAAATCAGAAATTCCTGAACTTCCAGATGCGCGTAAAAAACGTTATGTTGAAGAGTTAGGCTTAACACCATATGATGCAGGGGTTCTTGTTATTTCGAAAGAAATCTCAAACTTCTTCGAGGCAATGATAGTGAAAGATGCAGATGCGAAGCTTTCTGCTAACTGGTTAATGGGTGACGTTTCTGCTTACTTAAACGCAGAGCAAAAAGAACTAAAAGATACTGCGTTAACACCTGAAAACCTTGCTGAAATGGTAAAATTAATTACGGATGGTACAATTTCTTCTAAAATCGGTAAAAAAGTATTTGCTGAATTAGTAGAAAATGGCGGTTCTGCACAGGATATTGTGAAGGCGAAAGGTTTAGTTCAAATTTCCGATGAGGGTGCATTATTAGCAATCGTAACAGAAGTTTTAGATAACAACGCACAATCTATTGAAGACTTCAAAAACGGTAAGGATCGTGCTATTGGTTTCCTAGTTGGACAAATCATGAAAGCAACAAAAGGCCAAGCGAACCCACCAATGGTTAATAAATTATTACAACAAGAAATTGCCAAACGTTAATACTCGTTGTAACATAATAGCCGAGAGAGCTTCATTGCTTTCTCGGCTATTAATTTTCAAAAATGTAACAAATTTGCAATTTGCAACACTTAATAGTTGTTTAAAAAGAGTATTCATAGCAAAATATAGAATAGATAATAATAAGGGGGACGAGCCAATGAAAACAGAACAACAATATTTTAATGAAGCTATTTCAATACAACAATATATGGAGAACATGACGACGCTGAAAGAAGAAAGTTTCCGTATTTATGATGGCTATGAAGTGCCAACAAACGATGGGTTTATCGACTTACTAAAGGACAAGCAACTAAAAATTTTAACCATTACAGAAGATTGGTGCGGGGACGCAATGTTAAACAATCCAATTATTCGTCGTGTTGCTGAAGCAGCTGGATTAGATATGCGTGCAGTTTTCCGTGATGCCGATACAGCTCTAATTGATTGTTATTTAACAAACGGAGGTCGTGCTATTCCAATATACTTATTGTTAGATGAAGCAGGTGAGGTTGTTGGAAAATGGGGACCACGTGCACCTGAATTACAAGAGCTAGTAGTAACGAAACGAGCAAGCTTACCAGATAAAGAAGATCCAACATTTGAAGAAGCCCAAAAAGCCCTTTATGCAGAAATTCGAGAGGAAAATATTTCGAATCAAACCTACTGGACTTATGTCTATGAAGACTTTAAAAATCAGGTAACAAACACATTACAAAAATGACAAAAGCATTGCAACATTTCAGCGTTTAATTCGTTGAATGAAATAGAATCTTATGAAGCAGGAAGGTATGTTATGAAACGAGCAAGAATCATTTATAATCCTACATCTGGACGCGAAGTGTTTAAGAAGCATCTACCAGAGGTGTTGGAAAAACTAGAGGTAGCAGGCTATGAGACATCCTGTCACGCAACAACATGTGAGGGCGATGCAACGCTTGCAGCAAAAAATGCGGTAGAACGCGGTTTTGATATCATCATCGCAGTTGGTGGAGATGGCACATTAAATGAAGTTGTTTCAGGTGTAAGTCCATTTGAAAACCGTCCGAAAGTTGGTCTAATTCCGATGGGCACTACAAATGATTTTGCCCGTGCTGTGCATATCCCTCGAAATATTGATGAAGCTGTAGACATTATTATTCAAGGCGACACATTACCAGTTGATGTTGGTCTCTTAAATGGAGAACGTTATTTCATCAATATTGCTGCCGGCGGACGAATTACAGAGTTAACATATGAAGTACCAAGTAAGATGAAAACCATGCTTGGTCAACTAGCCTACTATTTAAAGGCGGTAGAGATGATTCCATCAATCAAAGCCTCGCATATGCGCATTGAATATGATGGAGAAGTATTTGACGGTGACGCCATGATGTTCCTATGTGGTCTAACCAATTCAGTAGGTGGTTTTGAGAAACTTGCACCTGATGCAAGTATTAATGATGGATACTTTACATTGTTAGTACTTAAAAAAGTTAGCCTACCTGAGTTTATTCAACTGGCTGCCATGGCATTAAGAGGCGAGCATTTAAATGATGACCGTGTCATCTACAAAAAAGCTAGCGTTGTCAAAGTTACTACAGAAAACGAAGTCCATCTTAATTTAGATGGCGAATATGGCGGAGACGCACCTGCTACGTTCGAAAACTTGAAACAACATATTGAAATTTTTGTTCCACTTGCAGATATTCGAGAGGAAGACCGCATCTAAAGATTGAAAAGCTCATCCGATTTTAATGAGGATGAGCTTTATCTATTTATTTGCTTGCTCTTTTATGAGGGAGAGAAAGCCCACGAAAAAGGATTCCTGTAACATTGAATAACAAAGTAACTTCTCATTATTGGCGCTCACTATTCTTAAAGGTTCATGGCTAAAATTCCACAATCTACGTGCTAGAACTAACATTGTGAATGAATTTAGAAAAATGTTTGGCGAATGTGCGTATATTACTTGAACAAAATTTGAAACCTTACTAATAGGCTGAAATTTCAGTCCGTTATTAAGGTTTTTTTCGTTGTAATAGTGGAAAATGGGGGTATGGATAAAGGAAAGGAAGTGTTGCCTATGTATAAGTCACAAGAAAAGAAGCTTATATGGCTAAGCTTTGGTGTTGCAATCGTTATGCTACTTTCCATTCTTGGAAAAATATTTGGAAGTTAGGGGGGCAATGAGATGATTAATGAATCTGCAGTCTTTTGGAGTCGAGCATTAACTGAGTTGACATTATCGTTCCATATTATTTATGCAACGATTGGTGTGGGTGTCCCGTTAATGATTATGCTTGCTCAATGGACTGGGTATAAAAAGAATGATGAGCATTATATCTTAATGGCAAGACGGTGGGCGCGTGGTTTTGTTATTACCGTAGCTGTTGGTGTTGTAACAGGAACTGCAATTGGCTTACAACTTTCACTACTATGGCCTAACTTTATGCAGCTAGCTGGTCAAACGATTGCTTTACCACTTTTTTTGGAAACGTTTGCATTTTTCTTTGAGGCAATATTCTTAGGTATTTATTTATATACATGGGACCGCTTTGATAGTCAGAAAAAGCACATGTTGCTGTTAATCCCTGTTGCTGTTGGGGCGTCTATGTCGGCTGTATTCATCACAATCGTTAATGCTTTTATGAATGCACCGCAAGGCTTTGATATTGTGGACGGAGAGCTTGTTAATATCCAACCTCTTTTAGCAATGTTTAACCCTGCCATGCCGACAAAGGTTGCACATGTACTTGTAACTGCCTATATGACATCGGCATTTGTGCTGGCTGCTATTGCAGGATACAGAATGCTAAGAGGATCTAAGCATGTATACCATAAAAAATCATTACTTTTATTGATGAAAATTGGCCTGATTTTCTCCATTGCAGCCGCTGTTATTGGAGATTTTTCAGGAAAATACTTAGCCGAATATCAACCCGAAAAACTAGCAGCAGCAGAATGGCATTTTGAGACTGAAGGGAAAGCTTCACTTGTATTATTTGGTGTATTAGATGGAGAAGAAGTAAAATATGCCATCAAAATTCCGTATGCTTTAAGCATTCTTGCACATTTTAATCCTAATGCAGAGGTAATCGGCTTAGATCAATTTGCGGAAGAAGATATACCACCACTCTATATCCATTATCTATTTGATATTATGGTTTCCATCGGTATGTTTATGGTGCTAGTTTCATTACTTTATGTTGTAGGGAAAGCGCGTGGTTGGCAGTTTATTCATTCACGATGGTATAGATGGATTATTGTGGCGGGAGGACCACTGTCGATCATTGCGATTGAAGCAGGATGGTGGCTTGCCGAGGTTGGACGTCAACCATGGATACTTTATGGTTTAATGCGCACACCAGAAGGAGCTACGACGAGTGATCATGTGGATTTAATGCTGCTGTTATTTGCGGGTGTGTATGCTGTATTGGCAGTAGGAAGTATTGTCGTATTGGTACGAATGTTTAAAAAGAATCCGATTGAGCGTGAGATTGAAGAGCGCCACTCTGAAAAAGGCGGTGACTTCCTATGACATTAGAGATTTTAGGTATTTCAGTATTATGGATTTTCCTATTTGGCTATGTCATTGTCGCTTCAATTGATTTTGGTGCAGGCTTCTTTAACGCATATAGCCTGCTCATTGGTAAAAATCATATTTTAACAAATATTATCAAACGTTATTTATCACCTGTCTGGGAAGTAACCAATGTCTTTTTAGTGTTCTTCTTTGTAGGAATCGTAGGATTTTTCCCACAAACAGCTTTTTATTACGGAACAATTTTACTTGTGCCAGTCAGTATTTCACTTGTACTATTGGCAATTCGGGGCTCCTACTATGCTTTTGAATCCTATGGTGCGCGTGGACACATTGGGTATACGTTGACATATGGTGTGGCAGGCTTATTAATTCCTGCTTCCTTGTCTGTTGTCTTTGCCATTGCTGGTGGAGGCTATGTTGATCTGATTGATGGGCAGCCTGTATTAAACTACTGGACTTTATATACAAGTCCATTTGCATGGAGCATTGTGGTACTAAGCATTGCCGCTGTACTTTATATTTCTTCCGTATTTTTAACTTGGTACGCCCATAAAGCAAACGACATAGAAGCTACAAAACTAATGCGAAAATATGCACTTGTGTGGGCTGCACCTTTAATGATCAGTGCACTTGGCATTATGTATGAAATGAAATCCATCAACCCAGAAAGTTATAGTCACATGGTTAATTTATGGTGGATGTTTGCGATTTCTGCCGTATTATTTATCATCACAGTCGTACTCATTATGATGCGTAAAAAGTACGGACTGGCGGTTGGGCTCCTCATCGCTCAATTTGCTGTAGCATTCTTTGCTTATGGTATTGCACAGTATCCTTATTTACTTTATCCGTATTTAACAATTTACGATGGCTTCACAAGTACACAAATGGCGATTGCCTTAATCATCGCATTTATTTTAGGGCTTTGCCTCCTTCTTCCTTCACTTTATTTATTGATGAAATTGTTCTTGTTCAATAAAAATTATGTGACAGGAAAAGAAGACAATCACGCATAGGAGGAAATAAGATCATGCAGAGTTTTTTAATTTTTTATGCGCCTTTTATCGTTGTCATCCTCGGTATTTTGTTTGCATTTTGGTGGGCACCAAGGGACTATCATATTACAAAAGATCAAGGAAAGAGTCGCGAGTAGCGGCTCTTTTCATAGTGTTGAAAAACAAAACCATCCATAGAATTTTTGTGTAAGGTGAAAAAGGATTTCTGTTGCAGGCTACTTGCTTTCCTGTGGACGAGCGCCGAGCTACCGCTCCGTTCAGGAGCTCGCCTGTCTCGCTATCCTGTTGGAGTCAAGTAGCCTTCCACTCCAATCCACAAAAGTGTTATGACAAATAAAGTGAAGATGTTCACTTATTGATCGTTGTTGTGACTCATCACTTCTCCACAAGAAAATAAGAGCCTATTCTTTCTCTAATCATACAAATAATGAGCAATTTTGTTTACTACGGCTAGTATGAAAGAGAAGGAAAAGACACTTTTGCACATGGTTGATTGGAGCGAACGCAGTGAGTGAAGCGGCTCATCGGACGCCCCATGGAAAGGACGCTGGCTGAACGGAAATCACCCCCTCACATTGCCCAAGGCTCTTTTTCTGCTATTGACATGATCTTTTTTCAAGTTAGTGAGGGGAATAACATAACGGGCAAGTCTTGTTCTTTTTTCATTCGCCAACACATGCTACAATAAGGAGATTGAAATGGAGGATGTACGAATGTCAGCACCCGTGAAAAAAAATGATCGACTTTCAGTTTATATAGAAGATTTAACACATGATGGTAATGGTGTCGCAAAGGTTGACGGCTACCCGTTATTTATACAGGGCGCACTTCCGAACGAAACAGCCGAAATCCATGTGTTGAAAACCTTAAAAAATTATGGCTTTGGAAAAGTTGTAGAAATTATCAAGCCATCACCAGACCGTGTTGAAGCACCTTGTGATTATTTCAAGCAATGTGGCGGCTGTCAATTACAGCACTTATCTTACGCGGGGCAACTAAAATGGAAAGAAAATATGGTGCGCAATGTGATGCAGCGCATTGGTAAAATTGATGCACCTGTTCTCCCCGTAAAAGGAATGAAAGAACCTTGGCATTACCGCAACAAAGCGCAAATTCCTTTCTCTGAAAATGAAGCAGGACAAGCTATCGCAGGCTTTTATAAAACAAAAACGCATAGCATTGTGGATATGGAACGTTGCTTAATTCAAACAGGAGAAGCAGACGCCATTCTAGCAGGCTTGAAGAAGGAATTAACGGCGATAGGGATTCGCCCTTACAATGAACAAACACATGAAGGTATGCTACGCCATGTGGTCATTCGCAAAGCAAGAGCAACAGGTGAAGTGATGGTCGTCCTCGTGACAAAAAAGAAAAAGTTCTCACAAAAAGAGGCAGCAGTTACAACGATTCAAAAGCTTGTTCCGAATGTCACGTCGATTATGCAAAACGTGAATAGTGAGAAAACAAATGTCATTTTTGGTGATGACACGATCAACCTATGGGGCAAGGACGTCATTATTGATACAATTGGCGATGTGCGCTTTGAAATTTCAGCCCGTTCGTTCTATCAAGTCAATCCAGAGCAAACAGAGGTCCTTTATAAACAAGCGCTTGATTATGCTGCCTTGCAGGGGGATGAACGTGTTATTGATGCGTATTGTGGAATTGGTACCATCTCTTTATTCCTTGCGCAAAAAGCAAAGGCAGTCATGGGAGTTGAGATAGTCCCACAAGCGATTGAAGATGCCAAACGTAATGCAGTACTCAATGGTTTTACAAATACTTATTTTGAGGCTGGCCCAGCAGAAGAAGTTATACCAAGATGGTATAAAGAAGGTAAGGAAGCAGACGTACTCGTAGTCGACCCCCCACGCAAGGGCTGTGATGAAGCACTTTTAAATACGATTTTAGAACAACGTCCAAAGCGAGTGGTCTATGTCTCTTGTAATCCAGCTACATTAGCACGCGATCTTCGTATTTTGGAGGATGGCGGTTATCAAACACAGGAAATTCAACCAGTGGATATGTTCCCGCATTCAACGCATTGTGAAGCGGTGGCGTGGCTTGAACTAGCTGATTAAACTAAGTTAAGCGTGTTTTTTAATGTACGCTTTATTAGGGTGTGTCTTTGGAACATCTAGCTTAATATTCGTTGAAACATAAAAAGCAGACGGTTTAGAAGTGTGATAATGCACCTCTAATTGGCCGTCTGCTTTTACTATGATTTTATGAATGAAGCGAGCATTAGGAGAAACAACCGGGAAATTTGGTTTATTAGTGTGTCGCAAAGTTGAGAATGTAGAATTATTAATGAAACGATGTAAAGATACAATGAATAGGGACAGGAAGTTTATTTTATTTTTCGATGATAATGATATTAAAACTTTATTAACTTTGAAATCAAAAGAAGATGAAGAAGGAATTATCGATTATTTATCTGAGAAATGGGATCGATTGGTTTTAGATAATTAAGATGTTTTTTGATATGTGTCTTTAATTAAATATATCTTTTACTGTAATTTTATAAATGAATCGTGCTAATGTGGTTGGCGTTAGTTCTACAGAAGTGAGCAAGGTAGATTGTTGGAAGTGAGATATAAAATAAAAGAAAAATATTTATATTTATATAATAACAGGGTGAGTAACTATGAAAAATAAATATAAGTAGGAGAGATTTTTATGGAATAATGAATATTTGTAGTAAAATAAAGGATACATAGGTTTTATTAAAGTGTTTACTATTAGAGATAACGCGAGATAATTATTTGAAAAAATCATATAATTGGAGATTGTGGTAATGAATAGAAAAGAAATATTAAATTATTTTCAAACTAAAATACCTTCATATGAATTGAAAGCGAACCAAAATAAACATATTTTACAATTTGATTTATATGTTCATCCATTTTTTAGTAACGGTAGAAATACGCATTTTATTACCCAATTTAGTGAAGTACTCGAATTTATCGATTCGTATGTTGAAAATTATGCTCAAATTACAATTGATAGTATTGCAAGCTATCCTAAAAGTGAGCCTCAACAATTTTTTCAAAGAGTAGCAGAGGTATATGTTTTGTTTAATTTACTTAATATAGAAGGTGTAGATAGAAATAGTGTGATTCTTGAACCCAGCGCTAGAAATCAAGGTAAAAATCCAGAATATAGGATAAAAATTAAGGATATTTGGTATGCATTTGAGGTTAAAACACCCGATCATAGAACATTTGAAAATCGTCAACAAGGTGTGCAGACTACAACACGACTTTCTGAAAAAGAAGTAAGTATTATTAAAAGATATAAAACTTTAAGTTATACAAAGGACAATAAAGTAAAAGATTTTATTAAAAGTGCCGACGAAAAATTTTCTGAATATAAAACATCATCTGATTATTCAAGAGATATAAAAATTCTTGTTATTGTTTGGGACGATTTTATAAATGAAGTAGTTAGTTCTTTAATCAATCCACATGCTGGGATCTTAACTAATAAATCGTTTGCATCGGATATCAGTTTTGAAAATATAGATGGTATATTAATTTCGCGTTTTTTAACACCATTAAAAAGGGTATTTTATTTTGGAGAGGTATTTAAAGAAAATAATGGATATATACAAAGTGTTTTTAAAGATAAGTATAATATCAAAGGTCTTTCAATAACGCTTTCAGATAGTTTTAATCCATTAATATTTTTTAAAAATTTCCGTCCATATACTATTGATATTGAAGCTGCAGAATATCATCCAACAGACTTTATTGATTGGGAATCTTCAATAGGCGTAATAGGTTTAAATAATTGTCCTCAAAATATTAAGGAAAGTTTATTAAAGCATCTAATGAAACTAAATTATAAAAAAGAGATTTATTCTTTTAATTATATTAATTTTGGTTTAGTAAACATTAATAAAATTTGGGATAATTCAATCAAAGATAGTCAAAACTTAAATAATATTAGAGGAGTTATTGAATTTTCGAAATTAATGGCTAAGGAAGACCTTAAAAGTCCGGAAATTAATTTGAAAACTTTTGAAGAAGGGGCATTAAAGTATAAAGAAGTCTTAGAAAAAGAATATAATAATTTAGTAGGTACTGAGAAATTATGTAAATGCAATTCAGGAAGGCTGTTTAAAGATTGTTGTGAAATCAATCTAAAGAATTATGAATATGTCACTTTTTTCGAAAGGTAATATACAAATAGAAGAGCGTAATCTTATTTTTATATTCAAAGTGGATTGTATAATTAACTTTGTAACTATTTATGATAACTATGATTTGAAGAGAATTTTACTACATCAATTATAATTTTTGTCTACGCTCAGCACTCAACGCATTGTGAAGCGGTGGCGTGGTTAACGTTAGCAGAGTAGAAAAGCAGATGGTGTAGAGAGATCTATGCTATCTGTTTTCTTTTAGACAATTATCATTTAGAAACGATTTTCGATCTAATAAATGTGACTGATTTATAAAAAGTTATTAGCATGATAAAAATGAAAAATGGAGCTTTATAGTTTGAACGGTGAGTATCGAGTTTTAGCCATATTACTATTAATTTTAATCATCATAATAAGCAAGCTGCATTTTTAATTTAGACAAAATCAACTATACCACCAATCAATCTACCTATGCCTCTAAGTAACCAGAAAAGGACTCTAAAAGGCAGGAGAATGAGTTCAGGTATCCAAAATAGTACATCAAAAATGAAATCTAAAAACGTATAACCGTTGTCGTTCTTCTTGTTTTTTCTTCTTTGCCACCATTCCTTCATATATGTCATTCCTTTTTTAATAGTTGTTATCTTTTAGTAAATTTACGTTCAAGTTTTTATTTAGTTTCAAATGGACTTAATTCATCTGCCAGAGACTGTTACCTTGTTGAAAAACTTGCTAGAAAAAACCACTTTGTTTAGGCAAGTGCTATATTCCTTCACATGACAGGATGCTGCTTAAACATAAACTTGCCTTTTTTGAATGTGCATATTACAATCAAAGTAAGTTAATAGTAGGTTTGAGTAACTGAGAGACCATTGAAAACATATGTGCCTAGCGTACATATGCTTTTGATGGTCTTTTTTTATCGTTAAAAAGATGAGGGAGGAAAAAAGTATGAGTACAGCTTCTGCGTTACAACGACAACAAACAATAGAGGAACTTCAAGGCAGGGAGTACGATTTATTAGTAATTGGTGGCGGTATTACAGGGTGTGGTATTGCACTGGATGCTATTGCACGTGGTCTTTCTGTAGCATTAGTGGAAATGCAGGATTTTGCAGCAGGTACATCTAGCCGTTCCACAAAATTAGTACATGGCGGTTTACGCTATTTAAAGCAATTTGAAATAAAAGAGGTAGCAGAGTTAGGAAAGGAACGTGCCATTGTTTATGAAAATGGTCCACATGTGACTACACCTGTTTGGATGCTGTTACCTTTTCATAAAGGAGGGACATTTGGAAAATATTCTACAAATCTCGGCTTGCGTGTCTATGATTTTTTAGCAGGTGTCAAACGTGACGAGCGTCGTTATATGTTAAATACAGGTCAAACCATTGAGAAGGAGCCATTAGTGAAAACAAATGGATTACTTGGCGGTGGTATGTATGTAGAATATCGTACCGATGATGCTCGTTTAACAATTGAAGTAGCGAAGGCAGCCATTGAAAGAGGTGCAACATTACTTAATTATATAAAAGCCGAAAACTTCTTATATAATGAACAGCAAAAAATAAATGGCATTGTTGCAAAGGATTTATTAACAAATCATACAATCGATATTCGTGCAAAGGCTGTGGTTAATGCTGCTGGTCCATGGGTGGACGAAGTGCGCACAATTGAAGGTGAGCAAGCAGGGAAGCACTTAATTTTATCAAAAGGTGTGCATATTGTTTTTGATGAATCCAAATTCCCATTAAAGCAAGCTGTTTATTTTGATACACCTGATGGTCGCATGGTATTTGCCATCCCTCGTCAAGGAAAAACATATGTGGGTACAACAGATACATTTTATGAGGGCGATGTTCGCAATATGGATATTTATCAAGAAGATCGCGATTATATAATGAACGCTATTCATTATATGTTCCCAAATGTGAAGGTGAGCGATGCGGATATTGAATCAAGTTGGGCAGGTGTTCGTCCATTGATTCATGAGGACGGAAAAAATCCATCTGAAATTTCTCGGAAGGATGAAGTGTGGATTTCGCCATCGGGACTTGTAACAATTGCAGGTGGGAAATTAACAGGTTATCGTAAAATGGCTGAAACGGTATTAAATACGATTGCACAAGAGCTAGAGCAACAGTTTGGCATTACATCTTCTCCATGTACAACAAAAAATATTCCGATTTCTGGTGGCCATATTGGCGGCTCAAATAAATTTTATGCCTTCTTATATGATCATACAAGATTAGGTAAGAAGATAGGTTTATCAGAGGAAGAGGCCAAATTTTTAACGCAGCATTATGGTAGCAACGTAGAAATTGTTTTTAATTATGTAAAGGAAGGACATCCAATCTTACCATCATGGCTATATGCACAATTGATGTATAGTATTCATCATGAAATGGCCGTTCATCCAAATGATTTTATGATTCGCCGAACAGGATATATGTTCTTTCAAATGGCAACTGTTCAACACTATGAAGAGGCTATTTTAGATGAGATGGCTAAGCAACTCAATTGGACAGCGCAGCAACGTACACAATATGAAGAAGATGTAAAGAAAGAAATAAAACGTGCGACAACTGCGCTATAATGAGGTAGTTACTCTCAACATAATATAAGGGTGAGCATTCACACTGTATTATAAGGGAAGGAGAGAATGGAATGCATTTTGATAATCAACAGGTGATTCCTGCTGCGCGTACCGTCAAGCAGTTTGACGAGATAATAGCAAGCCCATTCGATTATATTGTGCTATTGGAGGTGCACATTAGCTTATTGATGTCTTTAAAGCGTGAGGCACATCGACATGGAAAAAAATTAATCATTCATGCAGATTTAATTCATGGTTTAAAAACAGATAATTTTGCAGCGGACTTTTTATGTAATGATATTCGTCCAGCTGGCATTATTTCAACGCGTTCCAATATGCTAATGAAAGCCAAAGCTCGTGGAATTATGGCTATTCAACGTGTTTTTTTGATTGATACAATCGCTCTTGAAAAAAGTTATTCGATGATTGAAACAGCGCAGCCTGATTATATTGAGCTATTACCAGGCATTATTCCGTCGATGATTCAGGAAATCTATGAGCGTACACAAATCCCTGTTATTACAGGTGGCTTAGTGCGTACAGTAGACAATATTGAAGAAGCAATAGCTGGAGGTGCTATTGCCGTCACAACATCTAATAGACAATTATGGGAAAATTTCAAAAAATAGTTGACTCTGTATGTTTTTTTCTCTAAAATGGACATAAGTTCATAAGCACGTGGTTAGGAAAAGGAACCCACATTTGTTCAACTACATGTATTAATGTAGTTTGATTGGATGTGGGTTCCTTTTTGTTTTCTATGGGCTATTATCACAAAGGGGGACTAAACTATGTCTACGTTTACAGCTGAGCTGGTCGGCACAATGATTCTTATTTTATTTGGTGGCGGCGTAGTAGCAGGTGCCGTGCTAAACAAATCAAAAGGCTTTGGTGGTGGATGGATCGTCATTACCTTTGCATGGGGGCTTGCTGTTGCAATGGCGGCTTATGCAGTAGGTGGAATCAGTGGTGCTCACCTAAATCCAGCACTAACAATTGCTCTTGCCACGATTGGAAATTTTCCTTGGGCAGATGTACCAGCATATATTGCCGCTCAAATGATTGGTGCATTTTTAGGGGCTACGCTTGTTTATTTTATGTATTTACCACATTGGCAAGCAACAGCAGATGCCGATGTAAAATTAGCGCCATTTTCCACAATGCCGGCTATTAAGCATCCTTTATCAAATCTATTATCAGAAATGATAGGAACATTTATTTTAGTTTTAGGGATTTTAGCGTTAGGTACAAATACGATTACAGATGGTTTAAATCCATTTTTAGTTGGTATGTTAATTATTGTAATTGGGATGGCTTTAGGGGGCCCAACAGGTTATGCAATAAATCCAGCTCGTGATTTAGGTCCACGTATTGCACATTTTATTTTACCGATTGCAGGTAAAGGTAGTTCTGGTTGGGGCTATGCATGGATACCGGTTGTAGGTCCAATTATTGGGGGTACATTTGGTGCATTGTTTTTCCAACAAATATTTGAAGGGAAAAATAGTATAGCATTTTGGATTGTTGCAGTAATTGTTGTTGCTATTTTCATAGGAGCACAATTAACGCTTAAGAATGTTCAAGTAGAAGACTAATTTATTTGGAGGGATTTCTATGTCAGAAAAAAAATATATTTTAGCGTTAGACCAAGGCACAACGAGTTCAAGAGCTATTCTTTTTGATGAAACGGGTAAAATCGTACACACAGCACAACAAGAATTCCAACAACATTTTCCACAAGCAGGCTGGGTAGAACATCATGCAGAGGAAATTTGGTCATCTATTCTATCTTGTATTGCAACAGTGTTATCAGAAAAAGGTGTGAATTCAAGTCAAATTGCAGGGATTGGGATTACAAACCAACGTGAAACAACAGTTGTGTGGGATAAAAATACTGGCAAGCCTGTTTATAACGCAATTGTCTGGCAATCACGTCAAACGAATGAAATTTGTGAGCAATTAAAGGAAAGCGGTTACAATGATGTATTCCGTGATAAAACAGGTTTATTAATCGACGCTTACTTCTCTGGTACAAAAGTGAAGTGGATTTTAGATCATGTTGAGGGAGCACGTGAAAAAGCTGAGGAAGGAGAGTTGCTTTTCGGTACAATCGATACTTGGCTAATTTGGAAGCTATCCGGTGGGAAAGTACATGTAACAGACTATTCAAATGCTTCTCGTACATTGATGTATAATATCCATGACTTAAAGTGGGATGAAGAACTATTAGAAATTTTAACTGTTCCTGCATGTATGCTACCAGAAGTACGACCTTCTTCTGAAATTTATGGCTACACAGAGGAAGCATTATTCTTTGGCTCTGCGGTCCCAATTGCGGGTGCTGCTGGTGACCAACAAGCAGCATTATTTGGTCAGGCATGTTTTGAGGAAGGCATGGTCAAGAACACATACGGCACGGGCTGCTTTATGTTAATGAACACTGGCGAAAAGGCAGTAAAGTCAAATAATGGATTATTGACAACATTAGCTTGGGGCTTGGATGGCAAAGTAACGTATGCTTTAGAAGGTAGTATTTTTGTTGCAGGTTCAGCGATTCAATGGCTACGTGATGGTTTGCGTATGTTCCGCAATGCGAGTGAATCAGAGCAATATGCAAAGCGTGTAGAGTCAACAGATGGTGTTTATGTTGTCCCAGCATTTGTTGGTTTAGGAACACCGTACTGGGATTCCGATGTGCGTGGAGCTATCTTTGGCTTAACACGCGGAACAGCGAAGGAGCATTTTATACGTGCTACACTAGAATCGTTAGCCTATCAAACAAAGGATGTATTAGCAGCGATGGAGGCAGATGCTAATATTCCGCTAGCAAAATTACGTGTAGATGGCGGAGCTGTGGCTAATGATTTCTTAATGCAATTCCAGGCAGATTTATTGGATGTTCCTGTTGATCGCCCAATTATTAATGAAACAACAGCTTTAGGTGCAGCGTATTTAGCGGGCTTAGCAGTTGGCTATTGGCATTCGACAGAGGAAATCAGCAAGTATTGGAATGTAGATCGTCAATTTACACCAAATATGGTTAATGACCATCGTGACAAAATTTATGCAGGATGGAAAAAGGCTGTTGCTGCAGCGCAAGTATTTAAGTAAGCGAATCATTTGAGAGGCTGGGACATAACTAGATTCAATGAATGAGAAATCCGAACTCGGATTTCTCTATTTTTTATGTTGTCTCCAGATAGCTTGTCCAATGAGTCCTTAATTTTTCGATTATTTGAGCGAGGTCTTTCAATGCTAATTCCTTTTCATTTGCTTATGGCATGATTTCTTTTTCAAGCAGCTCATCGTCTAGCTGGTTTGACTTTTCAAGCAGTCTGTTTTGTCATTTGCATTAGCTATTGGTGCTCTGGCTACAGAAGCTGGTGGGGAGGTTCTTGTTTTTATGCGCAGCTTTTTATTTATACAAGCCCTACTATTAGTCATTTTTCTAATAAGTATTTCTTTGTATTTGAGAAAGATGAAGCAAGCGTCCAATTCTTTATAGAGTTGGGCTTTTTTGTTTGCCAGGAATAGAGGATTTAGAGAGATGTCAGAGAATTGTATATAAGTACCATTATACGTAATGACGTGCTTATAGGAGTTGTATGAAGATGGTTGTGACAACGAGACCGTTAAAAATTAAGTATAAAAAGCTAGCTAATCCTTTTCAGGAGTTTATGCAGATCAGTCCTAACAATAATGCCCTTACGAAGGAAGTAGTCTTTCTACGGTATATTGGTATACCTGATTCTGTAGATCTTTATAAAGAAGATATTTTAAAAATGGATGAGTATTTCTTAAATCAAAGCGTATTTTATTTACGACTACATAGGCTTGAGGTCATCAATAATAAGAAAGATGCAGATAGACTGTCGGAGCTTTGGGGAGATTGGCAGGTTGCTGCTGATAGTATGCAGTTACTGTATGAGACATCTTTATGCAGTAAATTAGCGAATCATCAACTTGAATGGACAAAAAAGCTTAGCTTTAAAAAAATTCTCCAACTTTTTAAAGAACACCAGCCGCATGCTAATGACACTTTACTAAAAAACTTTGCAGTTAAATTTTTATATTGGATGGATTATTATTTACCACAAATCTTTTCTAAGGAAAATCAAACATCCTCTAAAATTGTTTTTATAGGTGACATTACGCAGCATGAATCATTATTCTTATATTTCTTATCGACACTTGGCTGCGATATATGCTACATGAACCCTAAAGGGGATATCACTAATTTGTATCCGATCATAGCAGCATCATCTACTTTGCATAGTTGTCCTGATTGCTATGAAAAAGAATTCATAATCCCTAAAATGCTCTCGATGAAAAGCATACCACCACAACAACCGACGATTGTCCCAGCCCGTAGTTCTAGCATGGTTTCTACAGAAGCGTGTAGTTATGAGCAGTTAGCTTCTTTAGCGACATCTGTTGTAATGATTAAAACATTTGGGGCAGATGACAAAGTCTTATGTTTTGGCTCTGGTGTCGTTCTACATCGTGATGGTTATATTTTAACGAATCTACATGTTGTGGGTGGTGGAAAATATTATTCTGTGCTATATGAAAATGACACGAATGAGTATATGACCCACCAATTTGTGAAATATCATGATCTACATGATTTGGCTATTTTGAAAGTGGATAGAACAAGCCAACCTTTACCTGTTAAAATTGATGGTCAATTAGTGCGTGGGCAAAAAATTGTTGCGATTGGCAGTCCTTTAGGGTTATTTAATTCTGTTTCTGATGGCATTGTTTCAGGATTTAGGGATATTCGGAAAATGTCTATGATTCAATTTACTGCTGCTATTTCAAACGGTAGTTCAGGGGGTGCTTTATTGGATATGCATGGGAGATTGGTAGGTTTGATTACAGCAGGCTTTGATGATGGCCAAAATCTAAACTTGGCAGTTCCTGCTCATGTCATTTATCAATTTGCTCACAACTTTATTGAATGTCCAAGTTAATTTCCACTATTCAACCATTGCTTTTTCATTTGTAATCTTATAGAATGTAGAACGGTATAAACGAACGAAATAATAATTCCTTTAATACGGTCCAGAGAGGCTGAAAAGGGCTACATGATATTTTAAAGCTAATATCTTTGCTTTGACATGCCCTTTTGTCCTCTGTGACGAAAGGGCTTTTATTATTTGTTCCATCCCCCTCTTTTAAAGGGAGTCCTGTGAGGCTTCAAAAGAGAATGGACAAGACAGCTTTAATCCATTCACTCGAACACTAAAAGAGAAAGACAACTAAAACTGGAGGTTAGAAAGAATGGATTATCGTAAAAAAACCGTAGTCGCTTCAGTGGCTGGGTTAACGCTAGAAGGAATGGACATTATGTTTATTTCTTTTGCTATGACAATGATTATTGCAGAATTTAACATTGATCTTGCAACGGGTGGATTGATTTCATCCATCACAAATATTGGGATGCTACTGGGTGGTATTATTTTTGGTGTATTAGCAGACAAATATGGTCGGGTAAAAGTGTTTACGTATACCGTTATATTGTTTGCCATCGGTACAGCCTTAACAGGGGTAGCAACAAGTATTGAACAAGTTTATGTCTATAGATTTATCGCTGGTTTAGGTGCTGGTGGGGAATATGGTATTGGTATGGCGCTTGTGGCGGAGGCTTGGCCAAAGAATAAGCAAGGAAGAGCTTCTTCTTATGTCAGTGTAGGGGCACAATATGGGGTAATTTTAGCAGCTTTATTAAGTGCCATCATTTTACCAACTTTAGGATGGAGAGCACTATTCTTTGTTGGATTATTACCAGTAATTTTTGCCTTCATCGTACGTAAAAATCTTGAAGAATCACCAGAGTGGTTAGCATCGCAAAACAATCAAAATAAAAAACAAGACAAAGGGAAATTGGCACAATTATTTGCTTCACCACGTATCACGATGACGACCCTTTCCCTTATCTTAATGGCTACTGTTCAAATCGCAGGCTACAATGGTTTGATGATTTGGCTACCATCTATGTTACAGAAATCGCAAGGTTTATCTGTCTCTAGCTCAGCATTGTGGACAATTAGTACCGCAGTCGGCATGATTATTGGGATGCTGACGTTCGGCAGATTTATGGATCGTTTTGGTGCAAAGCGAGCATTTGGCATCTTTTTATTGGCATCTGCTTGTGCAGTGTTCCTTTATTCCTTTGCAACTGGTCCAGCATCCATTTTAATTGGCGGTGCCATTGTAGGATTCTTCTCTAACGGAATGTTTGCAGGGTACGGTGCATTAATTAGTAGCTTCTATCCAGTACAAATTCGCAGTACAGCAACAAACACCATTTTTAACTTTGGTCGAGCAATCGGTGGATTTTCACCAATCTTTGTCGGCTATATTTTACAAAGCTATGATATGACAGTCGTAATGATTTACTTAGCAGCACTGTATTGCATTTCCTTTATCATTATGTTGACACTTAAGGAAGCAAATAAGGATTTGCAAACGGCATAATAATAGAAATCACGAAAGAACGAATTCCACTTCATCAAATGGGATTCGTTCTTTTCTTGTTAGTTTTTAATTATAATAACCCTTTTGAACGTTTCTCAGCAATTTCTACTAGGCGTTTTGTAATTTCTCCTCCAACCGAACCATTTGCGCGAGAAGATGCCTCTGGCCCTAACTGAACCCCAAACTCTTGAGCAATTTCATATTTCATTTGATTGACAGCTTCATGTACACCAGGTACTAGAAGTTTATTTGAACTGCGATTATTGTTAGCCATTGTTCTCACCTCCTTGCGTTTAGAATGGTTGCTAATAAACTTTTCATACATTTAAAAAGAAGGAAACGCACACGCTAATTGCTAACAACAACAACTTGTGGAAAGCTAGCAATAATAAGCAAACTCTCTGTTATAATTAAGCCTGGCTCTTTGCTATTTAAGGTTGAATAAAAGGAGGAACAACACAATGACGAATAATGATCTCTTAATTCGTTTACGCTATGCACTAGATATAAAAAATATAGATATGGTAGAGATATTTAAGCTAGGCGGCATGGAATATACAAAAGAAGAAATATTAAATATGCTTATTAAGATTAATGATGAGGAAGAAGCGCCAGAAGAATACATCAAGTGTAATAACAAAATGCTAGAAGCTTTTTTAAATGGTCTAATTACCTTTAAACGTGGGCCTCAAAAACCAAAAGAAGGACAGACAGAGGGACCGCTACCTGTGTCTGGCAAAGAAAGTCCAAATAATATGCTATTAAAGAAAGTAAAGATTGCCCTAGCTTTAACAGCTGAGGATATGCTTGAAATTTTATTTGATGGTG
Organism: Lysinibacillus cavernae; assembly: GCF_009724685.1. Lineage (GTDB taxonomy): Bacteria > Bacillota > Bacilli > Bacillales_A > Planococcaceae > Lysinibacillus > Lysinibacillus cavernae. Next base: position 87,504 of record NZ_WMEF01000012.1, on the reverse strand, counting down.
GCATCAAGGTTACAAAAGGTGAATTAGGTGCTATTTTAAGAAATCCAAGTCATCGTAATTATAAAGAATGCGGCGATTCATTTGTACGAAATTTTTTAAGAGGGTTAACATATAAATATAGAGAGTAACCCACTGATCTTGCCAATTTAAATCATAAAGTACCATTTTTTTCTTTAAAATTCGTTGACAATTTGTGACGAAATTGTGTACAATAAAATTATCACAAAATGTTCACAAAAAAGATGAAAAATGTTCACAAATAAAGGGGTGCTTGTATGATTTATTTTGACATCTTATTAGTAGCTATTGCATGCGTTACAATGCCTTTTATTGTTGCTGTTATGTTAGATATTTTTTATGCAGAACGAAAAAAAGTTCGTTTTTCATTACGTCGTACTTCAGTATGGTATATCGCTATGTTTGCTCTATCCTTTATACCATCCGTTTTACTTGTCACACAGAACGTATAATGTAATCAAACACTTAGGGGTAAGTGGAAAATAGGCAGCTACAACGTTAAACAATGTTGTAGCTGTTTTTATTTGTTCAATAAAAGTAGTGAATGAAAATTTCAGAATGATGTATTTTTAAGCAAACAAGCAATTGTTAATGATGGGTAAAATAGTATAAACTATGTATATTTTAGATGGGTGTCATTGACTACTTTTACCTACTGTGTTAATTTAAGAAAGGAAAAGATAGGCAAATTTACTGAAAAGTAAAGACGCAAAGCTACAGGTCTAAGGCAATGGTTGCTAAGATGGCTGGGTTGCAAAAGAGTGCTAGTTTTATCCACTAATTTCTAGTTTAAGTTCTTTTATGCCTATTTCTTTTGAAATAGGTTATTTTTTTGCAAAAAAATCTAAGGAGGAAATGGGGTTATGAAGTTGTTGAAAAACACATCATTAAAAAACAAGCTTTTATTGACAGTTTCTATTGTTGTTTTACTGCTTATTTCTATTATCACTACCCAAAGTATTAGCGAATTAAATAATCGAATGACTACTGATTTAGAGCAAGAGTTAAAAAGTGTTGGTTTATTAACAGCTATGAATTTGGACAGTGATGAAGTAAAAGATTTATTGTCCAAAAAAGGGGAAACAAACGCGGAGTTTACTAAGATCCAAAAACAACTCGATATGATTCAAGAACAGCAAGGTATTATGAGTTGGAGTTATATTTGGGATATGCAGGACGAAGGTGGCGTCAATCCAATCGGCTATACCTCTAATCTAAATGAGGTATATGAAGCTGGTGACATTTTTACGGATTTAGCGGATGAACATGTAGAAACAGCAAAATTGGCTATTCAAAATAATAGTACTGAAGTAACAGATATTTTCGAGGATCCTTTTGGCTCTTGGAGAACCGTTTTTAGCCCGATTAAAGATGATAACGGACAATTGATTGCCCTTTTAGGGATTGATTACTCCGCCGATTATATCAATACGATTATTAAAACAAGTGTGATTAAACAAATTGTCATTGCTATTATCGGAATTTTAATTTTATTAGTTTTAGTTTACATAATTATCGATCGTTTATTAAAACCACTTAAAAAAGTGGTGAATGTTGCCAACCAAGTAGCTAATGGTGAGTTAGTGAATGTTGATTTAGAAATTTCAAAGGATGAAATCGGCAAATTATCTGCCTCTATTCAAGCGATGGTTGCTTATTTACAACATATTATTTTAAACATAAGAAATACATCAGACCATGTTTCTTCGGCAGCAACTCAATTAACTGTGAATGCTGGTGAGACATATAACAGCTCAACGAATATTGCAAAAGATATGACACAAATTACACAAAATGCTGAGACTTCAATGACTATGACAGAGGAAACAGCAGCTGCTATGGAGGAGACAGCAACAGGTATTCAACAAATTGCTGACTCTGCAAACACTGCTGCGGAATCTTCTATTTCGGCATCGCTAGCTTCTGAACGAGGCAATCAAGTTGTACAGCAAGTTATTGCGCAAATGGAGTTAATTAATAATTCTGTTGAACAAATCGGTACAACAATAAATGGCTTGCATGTGAATACGAAAAAAATTAGTGAAATTGTTAGCTTGATTACTGCTATTGCCGATCAAACAAATCTCTTAGCATTGAATGCAGCAATCGAAGCTGCGCGAGCAGGTGAACATGGCAAAGGCTTTGCAGTTGTAGCTGATGAAGTGAGACGTTTAGCAGAACAGTCTTCTCAGTCAGCAACAGAAATTTACAATTTAATTAGTTCTATTCAGTCTGATTCCAACGCCTCTATAACTGTCATGGAGAAGGGCAAAGAGGATGTTAAAGTAGGTATGGCATTTACAAATGAAGTAGGAGAAATCTTTAAAGAAATTCTTACTTCGTCAGAAGAAGTAGCTAGTCAAATACGTGAAATTTCAGCAGCTTCTCAACAAATCTCTGCATCCTCAGAGGAAGTAGCTGCATCTGTTAATAATATTAAACAATCTGCAGAGCAATCAGCTGAATTCTCTACCAATGTATCGAAATCTACACAAGAGCAATTATTGACAATGCAGGATGTGAAGGATGCCTCTTCGTCACTTGGAAAAACAGCAGAAGAGCTACAAGGGCTTGTTGCAAAATTCAAATTGGAGAATGATCATGATGGACATTAATTTTAAAGATAAAAATGTTTTAATTACGGGCTCTAGTAAAGGAATCGGTAAAGCCATTGCATTAGGCTTTGCCCAACATGGAGCCAATATTTTAATTAACTATATTGGCGATGAACAAGAGGCAGAAGCAGTTCGTGTGGAAGCTGAGAAGTTTGGAGTGAAAGCTTTAACATACCATGCTGATGTTTCTAATTCTCATGAAGTACAAGAGATGTATCAATTTATGGACAAGCAGTTAGGGGGAATTGATATTCTTGTAAATAATGCTGGTTTTGCACAGGCTTCTAGCATTACCGATTTAACGGATGAACAGTGGGATAGAATGATTAAAGTTCATTTATATGGTTGTTTCTATAATTGTCGTGAGGCAGCTAGAAGAATGAAAGAACGTCATACAGGAAAGATTATTAATATCTCATCTGATATTGGTAGTTTAGGATGTGAAGAATTTACCCATTACTCAGCGGCGAAGGGTGCTATTAATGCTTTTACAAAGGCTTTAGCGAGAGAGTTAGCACCTTCTATACTCGTCAATGCAGTAGCTCCTAGTGGCACATTCACAGACATTTTAAAAGAGTTTGGTGACAACTATGTAGAGGAAGAATCTGCGAAATATCCATTAAAACGTTTAGCGCAACCAGAAGAGATTGCGAAAAGTGTGTTATTTTTAGCCTCTAATCATGCGGACTTTTATACAGGTCAAGTTTTAACGCCTAATGGTGGAGTCGTGATGAACGGATAATGGAAAACTAAGGAGTACAAGAATGTTAAATATTATTATTTTCTGCTTATACTTACTATTTATTTATTATATTGGTTATAAAGGATATAAGCGTGTTAACACAGCTGAGGATTTAATTGTTGCAGGCTGGAGTATGCCTCTATCTGTTGTTACAGGAAGTTTGGTGGCGGCCTTATTAGCTGCTCCATTCTTTTTTGCAGCAGTAGGCTCAGGTTATACGAGTGGTGGCTTTGAAGGAACGGCAACAATGGGTGGTTTAGGGACCTGTATGATTCTTGGAGCACTCATTTGGACAAAGCCATTACGACGTTTAAAGGGCTGGACATTAGCAGATTACTATGGTTTACGCTATGGTAGTAAAAAGTTAGGTGCCTATACAGGTGTGGTGATGGTGATTGCCTTCGGTGTCTTTAATGCAGCAGCATTAACAGTTGGTGGTACATATATTATTCAGCAATTGTTACAAATTGATTTTATTCCTGCAGCACTGCTATTTGTATCCTTAACTGCTATTTATTCTGTCATTGGTGGGCTGTGGGCAGTAGCTTATACAGAAATAGTACAGGGTGCGCTTGCAGTAGCAGGCATAGTAGGTATTACTATTTTTATTTTATTTTACTATCCAGACGTTACCTTTAACCCGGAATGGTGGAATATCAATACATTGTTTGAAAAGGCCGGAGCGGAGTTTTGGACACTGTATCTTGTATTAGCACTTGGGGATATTCCAGCAGTTGACTTAGGACAAAGGGTTGCAGCTGCGAAAAGCCCAAGAGTGGCTCAACGTAGTATGATTATTGCTGGAAGTATTGTCATTGCTATTAGCTGGATTCCTGGCATGTTAGGTGAAGCCTTTAAATCCATTTATCCTAATAGCACCAACCCAGAAACATTGATGCTTACCTTTGCACAAGGATATTTCCCTCCATTATTAGCAGCTATTTTTTTAACAGCAATGGCGGCGATGGGAATGTCTACTGTAGCTGCATGTTATGTAGCGACTTCGGGTATTGTCACAAAGAATATTTATTTAGACTTTATTAATCGTAATCCTGATCCTAAAAAGCTATTAAGAATTTCACGATCTGTTATTTTATCTAGTGCATTATTAGGTTTAGTGCTTGCGATAAGCTTCCAAAAAGTTATTGATTTAGCTTATTTAGCATGGGATATTATTTTCGTTACAATTTTCTGGCCAATCGTATTAGGACCATTTTGGAAACGTGTGAGTACGCCAGCGGTTTGGGCAAGTATTTCTGTTGGGTTAATCTATTACATTGTTACGTCATTGACATTTGTACCTAGTCTGACAATACAATCAGAAGGATTTTTAGGACTATTAAATGAATTATGGCAGGCACCTGTATTTTCAGGTGTTGTTATAACAGGTATTACAATTGTCTTAGTAAGTTTACTTGTACCACCATCACAGCATGTCCTTGAAATGCACAAAATAGAAAAAGATAAAACATTAGATGACGTTAGCAGTAGGGAAGAATTAATGGGTCGCTAATACTTAGAATACGAGTTCATTGCATTTTCAATGGACTCGTGTTTTTTTATTGAGCGGTATATAGGATAAATAAGAATGAAAAGATAGAGTCTAGAATAAATTGCTAGTACATCAAACTATTTTTCTAGCGATTATCTTGATAAAGGCGGGATCTGAATGAAAATTATTTTCTTCATTTTATTAGGGATCATCTATCTTTTTCTAGCAAATGCAATTGAATTAGCCATCATTAAGCAGCTATTTTTTTTAATTGGACTAGCTTTAGTAGGTATAGGCAGTATTCGTTATATTAAAGAGCGTTATATTGCTGTGCAAACTTTGGCAGAAATGAAGGAAGCAAGTGAGGAGGAGATAAAGGCTATTCCTCATACGCAAATTACATTATCAAGTGATGCTCTAAATGCTTTATTGTTAAATGAACAAACAAGTATGCTTATTGTTGCTCTAAGAGAGGCGTTAGACGAAGAGCTGAAAATAACGGAAATTCCATTTAACAAAATATATGAAGTAGCTATCATGGAAGACGAAGTGTTTATGGTTAAAACAAAGAACCACCTCATGAGTGGCTCATTACTTGGTGAGGAGGAAGAATTAGAGGAAGTTGATTCTGAGGAAGATAAAATCTCACAGCTTTCGTTAAAGCTAGTAGTAGATCATTTATCAGACCCCATTCTAGACTATATTTTTATGGATAATGGTGAAAAGCCAATTTCGAGAGAGGAAGACGATTACAAGGAAGCAGCGGAGTTATGTGAAAAATGGTTTCAAAAGATAAGTGTTATTATTAAACGCCATGAATTGGAAAGAGTCCCTATAAGACATTGGCAATAAATATGAAGAAAAAAAGCTATCTTGAAATAGAAAATTTCTAGATAGCTTTTGTTGTGTGACGTTCGATTAAATTTTAAATTGCTGTAGTTGGCTATTTAGCTCCTCAGCCATTCCAGCAAGCTGATTTGCGCTTCTGGCAATTTCATCCATAGTAGCGGCAGTTTCCTCTACAGTTGCTGTTGTTTGCTCAACACCAGCGGCCGATTCCTGTGAAATAGAGGCCATGTCATCAATAGAGGCGTTAATTGTTTCGGAATTTTGAGCAAGATGATTTAAATTAGTTGAAATGGTCGTAATATTATCAATCATATCCTCTACCGCATTAGAAATTTGTTCAAACGTTTCATTCGTTTGATCGAGCTGCGTTGTGCCTCTTTTTACTTCCTCATAGCCCATTTGTAACGCAGAAGTAACATTGCTCGTCTCACCTTGAATGCGATGAACGATAGTTGAAATATCTGTGACAGAGAATTGGACTTGCTCAGCAAGCTTACGTACCTCATCTGCCACAACCGCGAAGCCTTTGCCATGCTCACCTGCTCGTGCTGCTTCAATCGCTGCATTTAGTGCGAGTAAATTTGTTTGGTTTGAAATATCGTCTATAACTGAAACAAGCTTGGATATTTCAGCAGATTGCTCATTCAAACTTTCAACCTTTTTCACAGAATCTAACACAATCCCATTAATTGCGGCCATTTGTTTTGTAGATTGTACCATTAAATTTTTTCCAGAAACCGTTAAATTTTGAACATGACTAGAATGTTCCTTTAACTCAGTACCTTCCTGTGTAGTTTCATGAATACTACGCTTGAATGCTGTCATTGTTTCTGCTAAATCACCTGTTGTTGATGCTTGTGTTTCTGTGCCCGAAGCAAGCTCTTGCATGGTTACTGTAATTTGCTCAGTACCTGCTTGTACTTCATTGGATGATTGAGCGAGCTCCTCACTACTCGCCGCTACAGTTTCAGAAACAGTGTATATAGAGCGAATTGTTTGTTTTAATTGAACATTCATATCGTTGGCAGATGTCATTAACGTGCCAATTTCATCTCGCGTTTTCACCGGTAATGGGTCCAATTGGAAATTACCATCCGCTAATTCTTTCATGCGATTTGCTACTACAGTAACTGGTTTAGAGATGGTACTAGCTGTGATAATAGCAATTAGAATACCAGCTATAGTTAAGATTGAACTAACAACAATTCCGATTGTTCGATTGTTTGAACTGGTTGTTACAACATCATTACCAACAACTGTAATCGCTTCAGCACGATCATACGCAAGCTTTTCATACCCATTGCGCACTTTTGTTGCGAGATCGTGTGTATCCATTAAATTTTCTAAAGCTACTTCTTTCTTGCCCTTTTGATAGATATCAAATACCTCAGTGTTGACAAGATTACTCCAATCACTCGCTAATTCTACTAGTTGGCTGCGTTCATCAGATTTTTCATATTTGTCTAGAATAGCATTGTTTTCCTCAGCCATTTTGCGATACTCATTAAACGTTTCCTTGTATTTTTCATCACCAGTCATCACATAGTTTAAAGCAGAGGACTGACGGACACTCATAGATAGTGCTAAATTTTTACTTGCATTTAAAACAACTAAATCTTCCATTACTAAACCTTTTGCCTGTCTTTCCATATTAGTATTGGAATTATAGGTGTAAGTTGTGAAGCTAATTACTAAAACTAACAAAAGAATAAATGCACTTAAAATTCGAGCTTTAAGTGTTTTAAACTGAAAAATTCCTTTCATTTTCCCATCCCTTTACTTACTCATCGAGAGTTTTAATCAATACCAATTATTATTTTATAACTATTTAGGGAGATTAATAAGACTTTCGGTAGAAATAATTAAAAATAGTTTTTTAGTACAACAGTATAATTTATTTTCATATGCAAATAGTTAAATATATATAGAAGTCTGACAACTGATTAATGTATTTAAGTTAAATTCCCTATATATAAGAAAAAAGCACCTGTAGCAAAATGCTTCAAGTGCCATGTATGAAAGAAACCCGTTACTGTTTTTGATTTTTTGCTTGCCGTTCCCACTGTAGTAAGGAAGGGTATGGATCAAAAGCCCATTCGGTTCTCCCGTTAAATTTGTAAATACCATAATGAAGATGTGGAGGGAATTTTCCTGATGTCCCTTCTTTTCCGTATCCCGAACTCCCTACATAGCCAAGAACTTTACCAGGCTCAACAATTGTACCTACTTCAATGTCCTTATGATAGCTACCAAGGTGGGCATAATAGTGATAGGAGTTATGATTGTCACGAATACCAATACGCCAGCCACCAAATTGATTCCAACCTTTTATCTCAACAATACCATATGAGGAAGATAGCACAGGGGTTCCATAGCTTGCAAAAATATCAGTTCCCTCATGTATTCTCCGTCCTCCCCAGCCTCTATTGGCACCCCAAGTGCCTTTATAACTGTAATTCGAACGAATGTTGAGAGGGAAGGTATGTGCGTCGAGTTCAATGGTTTTAAAATGTCTATAAAGTGTTGAAATGGTATTAATTTGATTGACAGCTTCTTCGCTTCCGTAATATTCCCATAAAGCTAATTTGAAATCCTCATCAGTGGTTCCAAATTTGCCTAAATAACTAGCCATTGAAAAGATGACATCCTCATCATCCTTAGGGCTAGCGATTCCATCATGATTACCATCAAGACCCATTCCTCCGAAATAGCTAATTGTCTCAGGCGAAGTATCTTCCTTTACAGGATTTAATGCTCCTGACCAATACTCATCAGAAAATTGTATAGCCAAATAGCCTTCTCGTTTCGGGATATCTTTACGAACGGATTGTAGATTTCTTTCATACTGATCGATAGCAGCTAAAAAATGCCAAGGAATGAGTAATTCATCAAATTGTACATAATAGGACATACGCTGCTGTAAAATTTCTTCTTGTGTCAGTGCCTCCTTTGCAAAAGAGGCAGTAGGGTACAGCATAATCCCTAAAAGTAAGAATGATAAAAAAATTTTAAAATGGCGATACAATGATGGACCTCCTTTCTAACGTTAGAATAACCGAAATTTTTATCTTCATTCAGTAAGCTTTTATCGATCATAACAGTCTGTAAATCCCGATTCTTCTGTAAAAAAAAATAGAAGTAATAAGAAGAAACTTCATCAAACAAAAAGTAATGGGTATCATCATGTCATTTCCTTCATACTATGTTATAAATCAAGCCCTGAATGGAGGGAAGGCTATTAACATTTTAGATAAAGTGAAAAACTATCGCGAAGAAGAAAACAGGCTGAAGTGGGAAGGGACATTTGCAGATTATTTAAACATCATTAGGGAAAGACCTGAAGTTGCTCAAACAGCCCATTCACGCGTCTACAATATGATAAAAAGTTCTGGTGTAGAGGAACGCGATGGGCAAAAAATGTACAAATTTTTCGGACAAGAAATTTTTGGGCTTGAAACAGCAATTGAAAGACTGGTGGAGGAATATTTCCATCCAGCAGCACGCAGGTTAGATGTTAGAAAACGTATTTTATTATTAATGGGACCTGTTAGTGGTGGTAAATCAACAATCGTTACTTTACTGAAACGCGGATTAGAGCAATATTCGCGAACAGATGAGGGTGCGGTTTACGCAATTAAGGGATGTCCAATGCATGAAGATCCATTACATTTAATTCCACACCATTTGCGTAATGAATTTTTTGAGGAGTATGGCATAAGAATTGAAGGAAGTTTATCGCCTTTAAATACGATGCGTCTTGAAAAGGAATACGATGGACGTATTGAAAACGTGATAATTGAACGCATTACTTTTTCAGAAGACAAACGTGTAGGTATCGGAACATTTACACCTTCAGACCCGAAATCACAGGATATTGCTGATTTAACGGGAAGTATTGACTTTTCAACAATTGGTGAGTATGGTTCAGAGTCAGATCCTCGTGCTTATCGCTTCGATGGGGAGCTCAATAAGGCCAATAGAGGAATGATGGAGTTCCAGGAGATGCTGAAACTCGATGAAAAATTCTTGTGGAATTTATTATCTTTAACACAGGAAGGAAACTTCAAAGCGGGAAGATTTGCTTTAATTAGTGCAGATGAGTTAATTGTTGCTCATACAAATGAAACAGAATATCGCTCCTTTATTTCAAATAAAAAGAATGAGGCCTTACATTCTCGTATTATTGTTATGCCAATTCCATATAACTTAAAAGTTAGTCAGGAAGAACATATTTATGAAAAGATGATAAAAGAAAGTGATATGTCTCATGTTCATATTGCGCCGCATGCTTTAAAGGCCGCAGCAATCTTTTCGGTTCTCACAAGATTAGAAGTACCGAAAAAACAAGGTGTGGATCTGATTAAGAAAATGCGCCTGTACGACGGAGAAAATGTGGAGGGATTTAATTCCGTTGACTTAGAGGAGCTGAAAAAAGAGTTTCCGAACGAAGGCATGAACGGTATTGATCCACGCTATATCATTAACCGTATTTCTTCTGCTATTATTCGTAAAGAAGTACCATCTATAAATGCATTAGATGTCTTACGGGCACTGAAGGATGGACTGGATCAGCATGCTTCCATCTCTCAAGAGGATCGTGAAAAATACATGAATTACATTGCGGTTGCTCGTAGAGAATATGATGAAATTGCTAAAAATGAAGTACAAAAGGCTTTTGTGTACTCTTATGAAGAATCGGCAAAAACGTTGATGAACAATTACCTCGACAATGTAGAGGCATTTTGTAATAAAAATAAAATTTACGATCCACTGACTGGTGAGGAAATGAACCCTGACGAAAAATTAATGCGCTCGATTGAGGAGCAAATTGGTATTTCAGAAAATGCTAAAAAAGCATTCCGTGAGGAGATTCTCATTCGGATTTCTGCCTATGCACGAAAAGGCAAACGGTTTGACTATAATTCTCATGAAAGATTGCGAGAAGCAATTCAAAAGAAATTATTTGCAGATTTGAAGGATGTTGTGAAAATTACAACTTCTTCAAAAATGCCGGATGAATCGCAATTGAAGAAAATTAATGAGGTAGTAGCAAGACTTGTTGATGAACATGGCTACAATACAACATCAGCAAACGAGCTACTTCAATATGTAGGAAGTCTGCTTAATCGATAATTAACTTTTACTGTTTCAAGTCAGATAGGAGTGTCCCATTATTAGGGCACTCCTTTTATTATCAGGACGGGGAAATTATTTAGATGCACAATTGATTTTACAAAAAAAGTTCAAGAAAGTGCTTCGCAAGCATAGTATAGAAAAAGCGAATTTGATAGATGGGTGAGGATAAAAATGACTGAACACGAAAATAAGCGCTTTGTCATCTCTCAGGAAAATTGGTCCCTCCATCGTAAAGGGCACCAGGACCAGCAACGCCATATGGAAAAAGTGAAAGATGCGATTAAAAATAATTTACCTGATTTAGTTAGTGAAGAAAGTATTGTGATGTCCAATGGTCGCGAGGTTATTAAAATACCGATTCGTTCACTTGATGAATATAAAATTCGATATAACTATGATAATTCTAAGCATGTAGGGCAAGGACAAGGGGATAGTAGTGTTGGGGATGTAGTTGCACGAGATGGCAGTAAAGCAAATCAGGCTCCAGGTAAAGGAAAAGAGGCGGGTGACAAGCCTGGCCAAGATTATTACGAAGCAGAAGTAAGTATTGAGGAAATTCAAAATGTATTATTTCATGAACTTGAGTTACCGAATTTACAGCAGAAAGAAAAGGCAGATATTAAAACGGAAAAAATAGAATTTAATGATATTCGAAAAAAAGGGCTAATGGGTAACGTTGATAAAAAGCGCACGATTTTAAATGCGTTAAAGCGTAATGCGATGCATGGCAAAGCAGAAATCACACCTATTCATAATGATGATCTACGTTTTAAAACGTGGGATGAAATAGAGAAACCGGAATCAAAAGCAGTAGTGCTTGCCATGATGGATACAAGTGGCTCGATGGGCGCCTTTGAAAAATATTGTGCGCGGAGCTTCTTCTTCTGGATGACTAAGTTTTTACGTTCAAAATATGAAACAGTGGAGATTGAATTTATTGCCCATCATACAGAGGCGAAAGTAGTTACAGAAGAGGAATTTTTCACAAAGGGAGAGAGCGGAGGAACCATTTGTTCTTCAGCTTATAAAAAGGCATTGGAATTGATTCAGGATAAATATCATCCATCTCGCTATAATATCTATCCCGTACATTTTTCAGATGGTGAAAATATTTCGATGGATAATGAAAAGTGCTTGAAATTAGTGGCAGAGTTAATGGATGTATCTAGTATGTTTGGCTATGGTGAGGTCAATCAACATAACCGTTTCTCGACACTTATGTATACGTATAAGAAAATTGATGATCCCAAATTTAGATATCATATTTTGAGAAAAAAAGGCGATGTATATGATGCCTTAAAGAGCTTTTTCAAAAAAAATGAAGAGTAACATAAATGTTTGATCAGCATCACGTTCAAAGGAGGGGACGTAAAATGGACACGAAAGAGCTTCATCGAGCGATAGATGAAATTACCGAAATTGCCTCAAGCTTTGGCTTAGACTTCTATCCAATGCGTTATGAAATTTGTCCAGCAGATATAATTTATACATTTGGCGCATACGGTATGCCTACTCGTTTTTCCCATTGGAGTTTTGGTAAACAATTTCATAAAATGAAACTCCAATACGATTTAGGACTCAGTCAGATTTACGAGCTTGTTATTAACTCTAACCCATGCTATGCATTTTTACTCGATACCAACACGTTGACCCAAAATAAATTGATTATCGCCCACGTTTTAGCACACTGCGACTTCTTTAAAAATAATGTGCGATTTTCTAATACAAGAAAAGATATGGTAGAGAGCATGACAGCAACGGCTGAGCGAATAGCTGGCTATGAAAGAGAATATGGTAAGGATGAGGTTGAACAGTTTTTGGATGCCGTTCTAGCTATTCAAGAACATATTGATCCATCTATTTTACGACCAAAATTATCTTGGAATGAGGAGGATGAGCTAGAGGAGGAAAGACCACCAATAAAATCACCATACGATGACTTATGGAGCATAGAAGAAAAAGATAAAGTCTATAAACCAATAAGACGGAGATTAAAGCAATTTCCACCAAAGCCAGAAAAGGATCTTTTGTTATTCTTAGAGGAGCATAGCCGAGAATTAGAAGACTGGCAACGAGATATATTAACAATGATGCGTGAAGAAATGCTTTATTTTTGGCCACAATTAGAGACAAAAATAATGAACGAGGGTTGGGCTTCTTTTTGGCATCAGCGAATTATGCGAGAGTTGAATCTAACAACCGCAGAGACAATCGAATACGCTAAATTAAATGCGGGCGTTGTGCAGCCCTCAAAAACTTCTATCAATCCATATTACCTTGGCATAAAAATTTTAGAGGACATTGAAAACCGTTATAATAACCCGACAGAGGAAATGAGACGACTAGGCGTTCAGCCAAACACTGGACGTGAAAAGATCTTTGAGGTAAGAGAGATAGAATCGGATATTTCCTTTATTCGTAACTATTTAACAAAAGATTTGGCGAAGCGAGAAGATTTATATTTATTCCAAAAGAAAGGTAATGAGTATCGTATTACCGACAAAGATCATAAGATGGTTCGAGATCAGCTTGTATCGATGCGTGTAAACGGTGGCTTCCCTTATATTGTTGTTAAAAATGGTGATTATTTACGTAATGGTGAGCTTTATTTAGTACATGGCTACGAAGGGATGGAACTAGACCCTCGCTATTTAGAAAATGTATTACCATATATTTATCAGCTATGGGGGCGTCCTGTTCACTTAGAAACGTATGTGGATAGTAAACCGATGCTATATTCATATGATGGTACAAAAAACTATAAACGTAATGTATAAGAAAAAAACTTCTATCTGCTTAGAGCATAATCAAACAGATAGAAGTTTTTTAGTTGGATACTACTCATTTTCTCCTGATAATAAATCATTGTCCTCTTCGTTGCTTTCACTATGGTTAGATGATGAATGTATATCGCTTTCAATGACTAAGCTATCCCGTACCTTTAGGCCTTGCTGGCCACCAGCCTCGTCGTTATCATTACCAGCAATTCCACTTCGGCCATTGCCATCTGCAAATTGAGAATTTACATTTCGTGTATGACTTCCGTTACTAGCATTTTGTCCACCTTGATTAGCATTTGTACCCACATCATGATTGATTTGACCCCCACCTTCTGCTCGTTGCTCAAAGTTAAAATCTGTATTTCCTATATTGAATGTAAAGTTAATTGTTATATGGTTTTTAGCCTGCTTATTTGATGACTCATGCTCAGGTTCCTCAGGGCCAAAAAATTTCTTAGAATTAAAGCCAGACATTTTTTTTCCTCCTTTCGTTTGATATTACTATTAACATATTAGCGCTTTGTCTGCCCACTTGTACGTGTAGCCATGTTCTCTAGAGAAAAGGTAGGGGTGTATATATACGCTCGACGATTTTTGCTATCTATCCTATAAATTTGTTAAAATGAATGGGATTTTAATTTTTTAGTGAACGGGAACGGAGAAGCAACGTTGAGAACATTTAAAAAGGTATATATAGAAATAACGAGTGTCTGTAATTTAGCATGTAGTTTTTGTCCACCAACAGCGCGTGCAAAAGGACTTATAAAAGTAGAACAATTTAATAAAATCTTGGATGAAATTCGTCCACATACAAAATATATTTATTTGCATGTAAAAGGAGAGCCGCTATTACATCCACGGATTGACCAATTATTAGATGCTGCCTATGAAAAAGGTTTTAAGGTCAATATAACAACGAATGGTACACTCATTAAAAAAAATCGAGAAAAAATATTAGGGAAACCAGCATTACGTCAAATTAATTTTTCATTACACAGCTTTGATGGACATGAGGGCTCTGAAAATCGTGAAAAATATTTAGGGGATATTTTAGATTTTGTGCGCGAATCAAAGGAATACAACACGATTATTTCCTATCGTTTATGGAATTTACAAAAGGATCAAGTTTCTGACATTGCAGCGCGCCGAAACCGTGAGACATTAGATATTTTAGAAAATGAATATAATCTTGATTTTCGCATTGAAGAAAAAGTAGAGCCTGGTAAAGGGGTAAAAATTGCCCCTCATGTTTATTTGAATCAGGATCATGAATTTAGATGGCCAAGCTTGCTAGAGCCAGAGGATGAGGGCAAGGGCTTTTGTCATGCACTGCGCAGTCAAGCAGCTATTCTTGTAGATGGTACTGTTGTGCCTTGCTGCTTGGATGGAGAAGGTGTCATTAATTTAGGAAATGTACATGAGAAATCTTTCTCAGAAATCGTAGAAGGGGAACGTGCTAATAATATCGTAGACGGCTTTTCACGAAGAGAAGCTGTTGAGGAACTTTGCAGAAAATGTGGCTATCGTCAAAAATTTGGTATGTAACTATATATGCATAATATTTTTGTGAAAAACAGCTCCAATGTCATTGACCATTGGAGCTGTTTTTCTTCGACTGTGAATCAATCGTATCTAAAAAATCCTTTGTAATGCGAACTACGTATTTAACCTCGTCTATATTACGTTCTCTTAATAATGATCGATGAATGTCTAGCATGAGGTTCTTTTCTTCAATATCAGTAACGCCAGATAATTTTTGAAAATTAAAAAGCTCCTCAGGGGCAATATCTAGTGCCGTGATAAGTGTTTCTAATGTGCTTAAGGTTATATTAGATTGACCGTGTTCAATATTGGAAACTCGTCCTTTACTAAAACCTAACTTCCCTGTTCTCTCAGCAACTTCTTCCTGACTTAGTCCCTTGGATAATCTAATAATACGGAGTTGTTCACCTACTAGCTTTAAAAAATCTGACATATGAATCACCTCTAAGTTAAAAGCTAGTGAAAAACAAATAAAATGACTATACTATTATAGTGGTATAATAGAGAAAAAGTTATTATATAATGGTACAATGTTTAGAGAAGTCCCTTTTAATTGCCAAATGACTTGATGTGTAGCACTAAGAATAAATCGTTAGTGAATGTTGTGTTTGGAAATTTACATATTAGGATTATAAGATTGGAGGGTTCATGCATGGTGAAGCAATTTTTATTAGAAGAGGTAGCGAAAATTATAATTGGGAAAACGTTCACGAATGATAAATGTTTTACTAGTGAAGGTACTCCTTTCATAACCAAAGAAACGTTGAAGAACATATTGAAAGAAGATGATATTAGTCAAATACCGAAGGTAGGCAATAATTTTATTGAACAATTTAATATTTCATATGTGCCAGCTAAAAGTATCCTTCTTAATAAACTAAATTTGATGGAAACGACTATATATCAATGCAAAAAAGATGTATGCATAGGTCAGGATATTATGGCAATCATACCGAATGAATCTATTATTGAAAGTGACTATTTATTTCACTTTTTTAAATGGTGTCAGGTAAACAAAGAGAAGCTTAATATCTATCGTTTAATAATTGATCTACCCCCTATTGAAATTCAAATGAGAGTAGTTCAATTATTAAATGCTATTCAACACTTATTATCTTATACAGAATCTTTAGTAACAGCGGTCGAAAAATTACCTGAATATTTCCATAACATTACGAATCAAACGAAGCAGCATTCGAACAACTTACATCAAGGGTTTGAAATGCTTCAATTGCAATATATTGAGATACTACATAAAGTTTTTAATGGTGAGTTTTTAAATGCAGCACAAAAGTATGATTTCTTAAGATAAGTAATCAATAAAAATAAGTCGGTGCAACGGGGATATGCCAATCCCTGCACCGATTTGTTAAATTTCAATAATAATTGGCAAAATCATAGGCTTGCGTTTTGTTTGCGTAAATAGATATTGTCCCACTGTTCTTTTGATTTCTCTTCTTAAGACATGTATTTGTTGCCTGCTGTCTTCCTGAAGTTCTATTACTATTTCTTTTGTAAGTACATTGACCTTATTTAACAGCTCCTCGAAATCTTTTGCATAAACAAACCCACGTGAAATGGTATCAGGCTCTGAAATAAAAGCACCATCTACTTTATTAAGTGTCAATACGATGACAAGCATTCCGTCTTCCGAAAGCTGCTTGCGATCACGGAGGACAATCCCTTCCACTTCACCTATTCCGATGCCGTCAACATACGTGTCTCCAGCTGGAACTTTACGAGTTTGTCTTGCCTTCGAATTTTCAATATCAACGACATCACCGTTTTTCATAATAAATGTATGACCTTTTTGGACACCAACAGATTCTGCTAATAATCGATGTTGATGTAACATACGAAATTCGCCATGAATAGGAATGAAAAATTTAGGCTTCATGAACGTCAGCATTAGTTTTAAATCTTCTTGATGACCATGTCCTGATACATGCATACCAGTATGACTGGAAGAACCATAAATGACTTTTGCACCAAGCTGAAACAAATTGTCTACAATACGAGATACGCCCTTTTCATTGCCTGGAATAGGAGAGGCAGCTAGAATGACCGTATCATCTGGTAGAACTTTTACCTCTCGATGGTTACCATTTGCTAATCGTGCAAGTGCAGCTAGTGGCTCACCTTGACTACCTGTGCATAGTACTACTACTTCTTCTGGTGGAAGATATTTAACTTCACGTGCATCAATTAACAAATCTTCTGGAACAAATAAATAACCACGTTCGATTGCTACATCAACCACATTGACCATACTGCGACCTAATAATGCTAACTTCCTATTAGCAGAGATAGTTGCATGCACAATTTGTTGGATACGATTAACGTTTGAGGCAAAGGTTGAGATGATTATTTTACGTTCAGCGTGTAAAAAGGCTTCTTCTATATGGTGCCCGACAAGTTGCTCAGATGGTGTTAAACCTGGTCTTTCTGCATTGGTACTTTCTGAGATAAGTACTAGTACACCTTTTGAACCGATTTCTGCCATTTTATGAATATCAGCAAACTGGTTATTAACAGGTGTTAAATCAAATTTAAAGTCACCTGTATGGACAACATTTCCTTCAGGGGTAGCAAGAACGATGCCTAAACAATCCGGTATACTATGGTTTGTTCTAAAGAAATTGATATCAATTTGCCCTAAATGTAAAGCTGAATCAGCATGAATTTCAATTAAATCGGTTTCTCTTAGAAGCTTATGTTCTTTTAGCTTTAATTCGATAAGCCCTAGAGTGAATCGGGTAGCATACACAGGGACATTTAATTTTTTTAATAGATAGGGGATACCACCAATGTGATCCTCATGCCCATGTGTCACAATTAATGCCTTAATTTTTTCTTTATTTTCAAGTAAATAAGTAATGTCGGGGATAATTAAATCAATACCAAGTAAGGTCTCATCTGGAAATTTTGCCCCGCAATCAATTATGATGATGTCATCTTGATATTGCACTACATACATGTTTTTTCCAATTTCATTAATGCCACCTAGGGCGAATATAGATAATAACTGTTTACTTGTGGACAACGTATTCCCTCCTATAGTTGTAAATCCCTCAAATAATTGCTTTAGTCAACGATAGTATAGCTTTTAGCATTTCATCTTATACGACATTTACAATGAATCACCTATGCACACTGCTATTTAATTTCGGGAAGAATAAACAAAGATAACAGAGAAGGGAAACATTTCTTAATTTTGTCTATGCAAAAATGGATAGCTTTTTAATTAGGGATGAATTACTACTTCAGTACCAATAGGAACAATGCTGGCAAGCTCTTCAACATCTTGATTTTGCATACGAATACAACCACGAGAAACAGCATGCCCAATCGAGCTAGGGTCATTGGTGCCATGAATTCCATAGTGTTCTTTAGATAGACTCATCCACATTGTGCCAAAAGGACCACCTGGATTTGGAGCTTTATTGATGATAATAAAACTGCCAACTGGTGTTTCATGCAGCATGCGTCCAACAGCTATAGGATATTGTTTTTGAAGGGTGTTATTTCTATATAAACGCAGCCAACGATTATCGGTAGAAATCTCGATACGGTAAGGAATGGTATCTGGATCGGGTAAGCCAGGTATAACAATTTGTTGACCAATGAAAAGACTATCAGGCTGAATTCCTGGGTTAGCAGCGATAATAGATGCCAATGGAGTGCGATAATCTTGAGAAATTTGAGACAGCGTTTCGCCAGCTTTGACTGTATGAATCAACGATATTTCCTCCTTTAAAAAGGTTGCTGTTCTACTATATGCGTATTGTTTTATGTAATTTTAGGAATGCAAGATTTTTCAACTCTTTGGTTACAATATGCAGTAATAGATGTCAAGGAGCAATTATGAATGAAGGAATTTAAAATAACGTATTTTTTTGATGAAATGCATTATGTCAGAAGGTTTATCTATATGGAGTCACAGCAAGAAGCAGAGAAGTTAGTAAAAAGTGAACGTGATCAATATATCTCCTTTACAGATAGCAGAGGGATCTATCATGAATTGCATACAAAAAATGTACGGGTCATTCAAATTTCTGAATATCACCGTATTGATAAAACTGCAAAAAGGAAAGACACATAATCTCTTCAGCATTACACACATTAAGAGGGAAGGGAGTGTGGATGATGGACATAGAAAAAGTACCACATGAAAAGAAAATGTTTATGAATTTAAATAGTAAAGATAAACCTGATATGGTTGAATCAGATACAATTAGTCTTTTCGATTTGCATGAAGATATGCAAACTGTAGACGCCATTCCAGTTGGAGAGCTTAATAAGAGAGTAAAAAGAGAAGGCGATGAATTAATTGAAATGCAGCCAGATGAATTGTAGGAGGTAGAAGTACGATGAATCATGAAAAAGATATCCAATATACGTCAGCGGGCACTAATATAAATGAAGTAAAGCAGAAAAATGCAGAGGCAGCATTATCTTACAATGAAGTAAAGGAATTATTGGCTAAAAGCGGTGGACATGGGACGGCGATCTTTAGTGACACAAATATTGAAGAAGTAAAACAAGAAATACACAAGCATAGACAATAAACGTATTGGGAGGAGTAAGGTATTGAGTGCTCTTCCTCTTTTACTTTACAATGATGGGTAAAGTGAAGGAGGTGCAAAATCATGTTAGAAAGGCAATGTCCATTATGTGGAGGAGAAAATCATTGTGTGGTGGCGAAGGGTGGAGAAGATTGCTGGTGCATGACGGTGAGTTTTCCAGAATATTTGTTAAATGCCGTGCAGACAGAGCCGAATAAATGTATTTGTCAAACATGCTTAGATACATACAAGGAAGATCAATAATAATTTATGACTATCAGGATGTCATTGTAAATGTTGAGTAATTGGTACAATTGTCTATCGCACAACAACCTAGCAGGCATACATTACTCTGAAAGGAGTGTGTCTAATGGCTAGACCAATTGAACTCAGTAATGTAACAAAGGCTTATTTAGAGGAATATCAACGAATCCTCAAAAAAATGATGCAGGGCATGACCTATGTAACCATTACTTGTAGTATTTCAGAGAACTTTATTAAGCAAATCATACCTCATCAAGTAGCAGCAATCCAAATGTCAGAAAATGTATTGCGCTTCACAACAAATATTCCCGTACAAAATCTCGCATTAGAAATCATTCAAACACATACAGAGATGCTTGAAAGTCTTGAAGCGATACAAAATAGATGTTGTGTCGTGCAAAACTCAGAGTATGAATTATACGAGTATATGTGTGCTTACAAAGAAATTACAGAAGCCATGTTCAATGCAATGTGTGCCCCACCAGTATCAAATAGCATTAATATCAATTACCTACGGGAAATGATTGTCCATCATCAAGGCGGAATACGACTTGCGCAAAATGTGCTTAGATTCTGTATTTGCCAAGAATTAATCCCGATTCTAAAGTGCATGATTCAAACGCTTTGTGAACAACTAGAAGTCATGGAAAAGTTACTGGATGACTTACAAAATTGCGATTGCGAGTGCTAGCACAACCTATAAGTTTATATAAATAAAACGCTAAAGTCAGACATGATTTTAGCGTTTTTTCTGCTTTAAAATAGTGTTTAACTAAGAAAGTGAGAAATTGTCAATAAGGTGGACAAAAAAATAAGAAAGTGTAAAGAATTTTTTGAGAATCTATTTTTGTTTTTCTATTGTTGGTAAAATATATATGTTTTATTAGTTGAAGGTAATGAAGAAAGCTTTATAAATCATTTATAAATATTGGTAATTTAAATTTATTCTATAACATTTGGGAGTGGGACTATGTTCAAAAGAAAGAAGATTAATCAAAACTATGATTATTTCTCAGCAGCAAAAAATTCAGACATTGAGGCCAATGAACGCTTTAAAGAGAAGCTAGATTTTCTTGCTTTATCCAGAATTAGACGAGAATCTGTTGGATTCTTACGGAAAATTTATGAAAATAATCGACATGATATACTCGATAATTTTTATGATCGTTTACTGGAAATTCCGGAGTTTAACCATGTCATTAACACGCATTCAACGGTAGAACGTTTGAAGGGATTATTCGATACACACTTTATTAGTTTGTTTGACGATGAATTAGATTTAGACTATGTATTTAAACGACGTAAAATCGCCTATATACATGCCCGAATTGGCGTCCTGCCTAACTGGATGATTTCTGCCTATACATTGATTAACCAGTTAATCATTCCACTAATTGTAAAAGAACTATCGCGTGATCAAGAAAAAATGCTGGATGTCTTATTATCTTATGACAGCTTGGTAACAATCGATCAACAAATTATTTTAGAGACCTATATTGAAATTCAAGCAGGCTCTGTAGTGAATGGTTTAGGTGAAATCATTACTTATAATACACAGTTAGATACTATTAAGGAACTGATTGAATTTCAAGATATTCAGCAACAGGAAATTGTAGCAGCAGATCAATTAATGCATGAGTTAGATGAAAGTATTGAAGAGATTGCCACTTCTGTTGGCGATATTTCAGAGCAAACAAAGCATGCCTTTAAAAAATTAAATCAAGATTTAGATTCGTTACAACAAGTATCCTCCATTTTACAAACGACTGATGAGGGCCATAAATCCATGCAGGAGGATATTAAGCGTTTAGTTGAACGTGTAAATAGTGTAGCGAAGTTGATGGAATTGATTAAGCGAATCGCAGATCAAACCAATTTGTTGGCTTTAAATGCATCGATTGAGGCTGCTCGTGCTGGAGAAGCGGGTAAAGGCTTTGCTGTTGTTGCAGAGGAAGTCCGAAAACTTGCTGATGATACAAGTACATCAGTCAAATCTATACATACAGATATACAGGAGCTACTTCATATTACGCATAATATTAGTTCATTAACTTCTCAATTTTCTCAAGATTTACATCAAGGTGTTACAGATACCTTACATATATCACAGACTCTTGCAGAGATAAATAAAAATTTACAGCAGCAAGGGGCTCGCTTCGAGGAGATAGCGACAACGACAAAGGTACAAGCACAATCTGCTACCACTATTTCTGAGCGTAACCATACCATCACAGAGAGTATGCAAAAAAGTAAGGTAATCGTTTTCGATATGGGCTCTGCTATCTACAAGTTAAGTAAAATGATTGACGGATACCGTTCAACGACGATTTCTAAAAACTTTATTATTAGCCAAGAGGATATTATTGAATTAGCCATAACAGACCATTTATTATGGCGCTGGAAGATTTATAATTTACTGTTAGGTTTTGAAACGATGACAGAGCAGGATGTAGGTTCGCCACAGGAGTCGCGCCTTGGTGAATGGTATTATGGTACAGGGAAAAAATTGCTAGGCGAAGAACGTGTCTATGTAGAATTAGAACAACCATTTATTCATGTTCATGATATAGCGAAAAAAGCAGTCCGTGAATACAATGCAGGTAATAAAACAGAGGCTGAAAAATACCTGAAGGAAATTACAGAAGAATCGCATGTTGTGATTGAAAAACTAAAAGTGTTAAAGGAAATTTTATTGGATGGCAAAAAACAATATATTCACTAAAAAGATTTGGAGCAAGTTAGTGTAGACTAACTTGCTCTTTTTATGGGTTATTACTACGTTGATTTATCAACAGTCGGAGCACACATAAATGTTACAGTCCGCTCTTTACTATCGTAAAGGCACCATTCACGGTGATCGACAACGGAACCTACGTTAACCCCATATTGTTTGTCTTGTAATACAATTGGTTGCCCATGGCGAATACGCATCGGTAGCTTTTTTTGTTGATGATAGAGACCCGATTCATGGCTATGGCCAAAGAATAATAGCGGTTTTTGAAAGGGGGGGAATGTTGGCTGCCAACTTACACTCCACTTAAATTGATGTCCATGTATAAGCGTCGCACCAATAATTTCCATTGTCTCAGGATATGTCTTAAAACGTTCGATGCCAGTCACCTGAGTAATACGCTCTTCTTGATTGCCCCGTATAGAGGGGAAGGTTAGTAGTTTTTCAAATTCACTTTCTACTATGGCAGCCTTATGCAAAGGTAAGCCAGACATTGTTTGTGCCTTTTTCTTACTAACGGTGCATTCATATAAATCACCTAACCCAATGATTTTCGCTTCCATTGCTGTTTGTTGAATATGAGCTAGAACAGCTTTAGTGTCTTCTATATTAGAATGTAAATCTCCCAAAAGTGCATAAAGCATGTTAATCCGGCCTTTCCAAAAAAATAATCGTACAAGTATCATACACCCAATAGAAATTGCTAGAAAAGTAAAATGTCTAAGAATATTTCGTTATTTCTTTTTCATATTTTGGATGTGTAGAAAAATTGCCAAGAAATTCATTGCTTGTTAAAATATAATCATAATTTTCTGAATTTTTAGTAGTTTAATAGTTTGCTTTTGATGATGACTCTACACAGCATTAAAAAAATTGGAGGGCTTATAATGACGATGTACATGACGGATATTCTTGAAAACTATGCTGTACAGCAACCAAATGAGATTGCATCTTTGTATGATGGGAAAAAGCTAAGTTATCGTGATTTTTATCAACGTGTAAAAAGATTTGCTGCTTATTTACAAGAGCAAGATTATGAAAAAGACGATGTAATTGCATTATATACGCTCAATTCAGATTTATTTTTAATTGCTTATTTAGGTGTTCAATTAGCTGGTTTCGTTGTGATGCCTATTAACACAAAATTAGCAGCTCCAGAGGTTGATTTTATTTTTAATCATTCACAAGCAAAGGGACTTATTTACGATGAAAGACTAGCTGCTTTATTAGAGGACGTTTCTTATTCATTCCAATACGTTGTCGGACTTCAAGAAATGAAAGACATTGTCGAAAACGATCATTACAAAAGAACTGTTGTGCAATTGGAGGCTCATGATACAGCAGTTGTTATGTATACTTCTGGTACAACAGGTAAACCAAAAGGCGTCATGCTAACACATCAAAATATTGTGGCTACCGCAGATATTTGGTCATCTTCTATGAACATGTCTAGAAAAGACAAGATGTTTATTTGTACACCTTTATTTCATTGTGCAGGCCTTCATGTTTTTGCTATGCCAATGATTTATCAAGGAGGAACAATTGTCATTGAGGAAGCATTCTCACCAACCAAAACGCTAGCACAAATCGCAGCAACTGATGCAACCATCTTCTTTGGGGTCCCATCTATGTATACCATCATTTTAAATACGCCAGGATTCAAGGAACAAAGCTTGAACCATTTACGTTTATTATGTTACGGAGCTGCCCCAATGCCCTATGAGCTTGTCAAGCAAGTGAAAGAGGCATTTCCAAATGTAAAAGTTCAAAATCTATATGGTCAAACAGAAAATTCACCTGCAGCTACATCTTTATTAGATACGGATGCATTGACGAAAATTGGCTCAGTAGGGAAACCATTAGCACAGACAGAGGTCTGTGTAGTTGATAGTGAAGGAATGTCAGTGCCAGCTGGCGAAGTAGGCGAGATTTGTGTAAAAGGACCACAGGTAATGAAGGGCTATTTGCGCTATCCAGAGGAAACTGCTAGAACGATTAAAGATGGCTGGCTCTATTCAGGCGATTTAGGTCGATTCGATGAAGAAGGTTATTTATATATTGTAGATCGGAAAAAAGATATGATCATCCGTGGTGGTGAAAATATATACCCGATTGAGGTGGAAGAAGTTCTATATCAAATGCCTGAGATTTTAGAAGCAGCAGTGGTTGGATTGCCACATGAAGTATATGGCGAGGTGCCAAAAGCATTTGTTGTGTTAAAGGAGGGTAAGTCCCTCGATGAAAACACGATATTATCCTATTGTCAGACACGACTTGCCAAATATAAAGTACCATATGAAATTGAATTTTTAGCAGAACTACCGCGCAATGCCTCTGGTAAGGTGTTGAAACATACATTACGACCAAAAGTAACAACGATTTGAGTCAAATCATTTATCCCCGCTGAAAAAAGCATAACCAGCATGCATCTCTCTCATTGAGGGGAGAGATGAATGCTGAATCAAGATACGATAGGAACGCCTATGAAAGTATCGTATAATAGAGTCTACGACAAATTGAAATAATAGAATGGAGAAGGGTTTACTCTTCGAATTAGAATAGGAGCGGAATTTGTCTTGTGGACGGGGTATAAACGCCTTTTACTTATAGGTATTTTGATCATTATGTTACTTTCTAGCTGTCAGCCATTTTTACAGCAAGATGCAAAACAAAAAAATCAATTAACAGTTTTAACAGTAGAATTTAATAGTGGAGCACCCATTCCTAGTCTCTATCTCACGGTCACCGATGTACAAACAGGAGATGTAGTAGAAGAAGCGATTGGTTCCGAAGAGGGAGAAGCCATATTTTCTAAGCTCAAATCAGGACGAGAATATGCAATTGCGGCAACAACACTTGAAAATAGTACGGCAAACGATGGGTATACAACAATCGAGAATTTTACATATGATATAACAAAGCCATACTATCGATTACAAACACATTTTTCTAGAGACGAGCAGGAATTAGATGTACCAGTTGTTATGCAAAAGCCTGAGCTTCCACATGGCTGTGAAATAACATCACTCACAGCTGTCTTAAATTATTTTGGAATGAATGTGTCAAAGCTTGAAATGGCTGATAACTATTTACCAAAGCAAAATATACGTACTGTAGGCAATCAACGTTTTGGGCCAAACCCAAATGAAGCTTTTGCGGGTAATCCTCGTGATAAAGCTCATGGTATGTACGTTTTTGCTGCACCAATCGTCAAAGCAGCAGAGGCAGTCATTGCAGATAAACAGGCTGATTTACGCGTGTCAAATATGAGTAAAGCCTCACAGGAGGACATTTTACAGCTTGTTCGTGAGGGAGTTCCTGTCGTAACATGGGTGACGCTGGATTTATCGAAACCTAAACGAAATGAAGATAGAGGCTGGATTTATGAAGGTGAGTCAACTTCACATAATGCCTATATGAACTTACATGCAGTTGTCTTGACAGGGCATTTAGGCGATAAAGTAGTGGTAATGGATCCGTTAAAGGGCTATGTTACATACAATGTGGATCAATTTTTCAAAAGTTATCGGGAATTAGGACAACAAGCCGTAGCTGTTCATAAATAGATTAGCTACAAATCCTTTTATTAGGAAGTATGTTACACTAATAAAAAAAGCAAAAGTGAGTTGAGTAGAATGGCCATTGAGCACGCTTTTTTACCGGTTTTGCTAGGGGATGAAATGAATGCTTATGGCATGGCCAGAGCATTTTACGAAGCCTATGGTGTGAAGCCGCTTGCACTAAATCATACGAATATGGAAAAAATTCAACAAAGTGATTTATTGACTTTCCGTGAGGTGCCTAGACTTCATATTGAAGAACGATTTGTTACGGCACTTAAGGCAATTGCACAGGAATACGTCGACAAAAAATTACTGCTATTAGCCTGTGATGAATATTATGTCAAAAAAATCGTAGAGCACAAAGTGGAATTAGCAGAGGATTTCATTGTTCCTTATGTAGATGCCACGCTTGCTCATCAGCTATTAACTCGTGAAAAGATGTATGAGCTGTGTGCACAATATGGTTTTCAATATCCTGCAATGCATGTATGCACGGTTAATGATTATGAGGACTACGACATGCCATTTGATTATCCAATTGTGATTAAGCCAATGAATATGACAAAATATGCTACATGTATTTTTCCTGGTAAGAAAAAAGTATATATTGCATATGATAAGGATGAAAAGGACAGCATATTCCATGCTATTTATAAGGAATCGGCTTATCGAGATGATCTTATGATCCAGCAATATATTCCTGGTGAAGATGCAAATATGCTTGTTGTCAATGCCTATGTAGGACAAGATGGGAAGGCAAAACTTCTTGCTGTAGGGAATCCCATTTTAGAAGAACACTCTCCAGAAGGTATTGGTCGTTATGTAGCTATTATGACAACCTATAATCAAGAGTTAATGGACAATGTGAAGTTATTTCTTGAAGCTATACTATTCCAAGGCTTTGCCACATTGGATATGAAATATGATGATCGTGATGGTCAATACAAATTGTTAAGTATTGAATTACATAATGAACTTTCCAATTATTATGTGACTGCTAGTGGCTATAATTTAATGCAGTATGTTGCGGACGATTATGTTCGAGAAAGTAAACAGCCACTAACATACGTGCAAAACAAGCATCTTTGGACAATTGTCCCAAATGGTGTTCTTTTCAAATATGTACAAAATGAACAACTGGTCATTGAAGCGAAAAGTTTGATTCGTCAAGGTATGGCTACGGATTCTATTTTTAATTATAAGGATATGAATGCAAAACGTTGGTTAAATGTAACACTTGATAATTTAAGCTTCTATCGCAAGTATAAGAAATATTTTAATAACAAAGGTCTGTCTAACACATGAAAAAACAAACTTTAGGTATAATTGGTGGCGTTGGTCCACTTGCAACAATGTTCATTGGTGAAATGATCGTAAGACGTACGAAGGCACAAAAAGACCAGGAGCATTTACACACCATCATTGATAATGATACAAATATTCCTGATCGAACAGCCTTTATTTTAGATAATACGAAGGACAATCCTGTTCCAGTGATTATTGAGGATGCTAAAAAATTAGCTTCTGTAGGAGCAGATATGATTGCCATTCCATGTAATACAGCACATACTTTTTATAATGAGATTGAGGAAGGCTCCCCCATACCTGTCTTGCATATGATTCGTGAAACAGCGAAGCGTGCTGCTGATTTAGGGGCAGAGCGTGTTGGTGTTTTAGCAACAACAGGAACCTTAACATCACGCATGTACCAAGAAGCCTTAGAGGCATACGGAATTACACCAGTTGTTCCAGATAATGAGATGAGAGCATATGTGATGACAATCATTTATGATTATGTCAAGGCTGGTAAGGATGTCACTCAGGAGGACTGGCTACCAATAGAAGAAGCAATGTTAGCATTAAATTGTGATCGAATTGTACTTGGCTGTACAGAGCTCTCTATTGTCAATCGAGATTTGAAATTAAGTGAAATTTATATCGATTCATTAATCGTTTTAGCTGAATGTGCGATTTTGGCTTGCGGTTATGAGCTAATCGATTAGTCATTGAATGAATTGAAAAGAATCTGCTTGCTTTTCACGGGTAAGCTACAAGTCTTTAAAGAGTTGTGGACAGGCTTACTTTTTCCGTGTTAGAGTTGAGCAGATTTTTTATCTTGTTTCAGCAAATGTTTTTTTACAGAGAGCGAAAGATCTTGTATAGAAGACGCTTATCTCTCTAGGGAGAGATGAATGGTTGTTTTACTTTTTTCACCGAATGGTCAAACGCCTTAGTGGATGTCACAGATTTTTTGAAACGATTAGACAAGGATTACGTACATATAAAGTAGGAACCTACGGAGTGTGTTAAACTAGTGTCAAGCAGATAGAAGGTGGGAAATAACATGTCAGTCATTAATTTATTAAAAGAAGAAATACAACAAAAATGGAATTTTGAAACACCAATGAAAATTCAAGAGGAAATGATACCAGCTATGCTCGAAGGTAAAGACGTTGTAGCTGAATCACCAACAGGGTCAGGTAAAACATTAGCGTATGTTTTACCACTATTGAATAAAGTGAATGGGGCGAAAAAGCAAACACAAGGACTGATTGTAGCTCCTTCACAAGAGCTTGCAATGCAAATTGTAGAAGTCATCCGTGAATGGACAGCGGGCACAGATATTACAGTTCAGCAGCTAATTGGTGGTGCCAATTCTGCTCGCCAAATTGAAAAATTAAAGAAAAAACCAACCATTGTTGTTGGAACACCTGGACGATTAAATGAATTAGCACGAGCAGGAAAATTAAAATTAAAAGAAATTGAAACGGTTATTTTAGATGAGTGTGATCAATTACTAAGTCGCGAATATCGTGTTGTCGTTAAATCCTTTATTGAGGGTTCTGCCTATGGACGACAAGTAGTTGTTGTTTCGGCAACTATCACAGAAGAAATTGAATTAGTAGCAAGCCGCATGATGTTTGAGCCAGTACGTTTTAAAATTAAACCTGAGGATATGTTAAAGGTCGGCAAAGTGGTACATTCTTTCTTGAAGGTTGAAGAACGGGATAAAACGGATTTCCTACGTCGACTATCACATACAGAGGGATTAAGAGCTTTGGCTTTCGTTAATAATATCGATCAATTATTAATGAAGGAAACAAAACTACAATATCGCTCAGCACCGATTGTCACACTTCATTCTGACATGAAAAAAGAAGAACGTAAAAAGGCGTTAGATGCATTCCGTAAAGGGGACGCACGTATTTTAATTGCGACAGATATTGCTGCTCGTGGTTTAGATATTGCCGGTTTAACACATGTTATTCATGTTGATGTACCACGAACAATTGAGCAGTATTTACATCGTTCAGGTCGTACAGGTCGTGCAGGAGCAGATGGAGAAGTATTAACGTTATTATCGTATCATGATGAAAAAACATATAAAAAATGGACAAGAGAAATTCCAGGCAAGCCTGTGCAAAAAGTATGGCATGATGGCAAGCTGATTGAAGGTAATTCTAAAACAATTGGACAAAAGCGAGGGAATTAATATGATGTTTGAAGAAAAATTACAGGCATATGCAGAACTTGCGGTAAAAGTGGGTGTCAATATCCAACCAGGTCAGTACTTGTTAGTGAATACATCAGTAGAAGCTTTAGATTTTGCGCGTTTAGTTGTAAAAGAGGCATATAAAGCCGGCGCAGGGCGTGTTCATGTTAATTTTTCAGATGATGAAATGGATCGTGCGTATTTTGAATATGCTTCCGATGAGGAATTTACTCGCTTCCCTGAATGGGTCGTGAAAATGCGTGATGAGGTCATTGAACGTAAAGGTGCTCTATTATGGATTGATGCAGCAGATCCTGATAAATTGACAGGGATAGCTGCAGACAGATTAGCCACACATCAAAAAGTATCTGGGGTTGCATTGAAAAATTATCGTAATGCAGTCATGAAGGATTTAATTGCTTGGTCTATTGTTGCAGTACCTTCACCAAAATGGGCGGCTAAGGTATTCCCAAATTTAACAAAAGAAGAGCAAGTACCTGCATTATGGGAAGCGATCTTTAAAACGGTTCATATTGGGGAAGGCAATGCAGTTGAAAATTGGAGTGAACATGTAGTCAATTTAGAATCTCGTGCACAACTTCTAAATAATAAAAAATATGCAAAACTTCACTATACAGCACCAGGTACAGATTTTACAATCGCCTTAGCACCACAGCATAAATGGCTTACGGGTGGTAGTAAAACGCCAGAGGGTAATGTCTTTATAGCCAATATGCCGACAGAGGAAGTTTATACGCTTCCGATGAAACAAGGTGTAAACGGCTATGTAAGTAATACGAAGCCTTTAGTGTATCAAGGAAATATCATTGATGGTTTTAAATTAACATTTGAAGAGGGCAAAATTATCAAGGCAGAAGCTGAAGTAGGTCATGATTTATTGCAGGAGCTTATTCAAGTGGATGAGGGCTCAAGCTATTTAGGTGAAGTAGCACTTGTTCCGCATGAATCACCAATTTCGGCGTCAGAGATACTATATTTTAATACGCTATTCGATGAAAATGCTTCAAACCATTTAGCTATTGGTGAAGCATATCCCACATGCTTAGAAGGTGGTAGAGACTTAGAGAACGGTCAACTTGAAGCATTAGGCGCTAATATTTCTGTGACGCATGAAGATTTCATGATTGGTAGCGGTGAAATGGATATAGATGGTATTTTACCAGATGGTACTGTAGAGCCAATTTTCCGTAAGGGTAGCTGGGCTTTTTAATCTTTAGTCAAGAAGAAATGGAGGAGAGCAGATGAAGCGATTATGGAGCTTGGTGTGTATTATGATAGTATCAATGACTTGTTGGGCTTCATCTGCTTTTGCTCAAACAGAAAACTATGTAGCTATTGGCGATTCCTTAGCTGCTGGTCAAACTCCTTATCAAGAAATTGATATGGGGTATAGTGACTTAATTGCCATGAAATTAAGCTCGATTGGTCAATTGAGCTTTTATACAAAAGAACTTGCTTTTCCAGGCTTTACAACGGCAGATGTGTTAGAACGAATACAATCTGAGGAAGCACGCGACTTATTAGCAAACGCAACACTTATTACTGTTTCGGCAGGTGCCAATGATTTATTACGTCTTGTCCAGATGAACCCGACTGCTGGTACATTAGCCTTTTCACAGCTTCAAACAGATTACGCTTTAAATATGGCGAGAAAAAATATGGGAACAATTTTAGATGAATTGGTCGAGCGTGCACCAAAGGCTAAAATTTATATCATGGGCTATTATTTTGCCTATCCAACTGTTCATCCGTCACAAAAAGAAGGAACCAATGCACAGCTAGTCAAGTTAAATACGATTTTACAGCAACAGGCGGAACTTGCAGGAGCGGTTTATGTAGATGTCTATGATGTCTTTGGATTGAATGCAACAAACTACTTACCAAATAATGCTGATGTCCATCCGAATTTTGAGGGCTATCGTCAAATGGCTAATGCATTTTTACAAGCTTATAGTGGTAGTGATGTGTTAACTATCTTTTCATCGGAATTGCCCAAACCGAATCCTCGCTCGTTTGAGGAAATCTTAAAGGAACAATCGACGGTGAAGTCAAAGAAAAAAGAAGTATCACAGCAACAAACTGCTCATACGGCATATATTATTCAGGGTTTCCCTGGGTATATAGCTTTTATGGAGAACATCTAAATAATCGTTATAACAAGGCATCTTACTTATAGGATGCTTTTTTATATGAAAGCCAGTATTGGATAGAACTGCTAAACGCAAGGATAACACTAGAGAGGCAATAGTCATGCTAAAATATAAAGAAGACTAGGAGGTACAACAATGAAAATATTTCATACAGCAGATTGGCATTTAGGAAAGCTTGTACAAGGTGTCTATATGACAGAAGATCAACATTATATTCTACAGCAATTCATACAAGCAATTGATGAGGAAAAACCAGATGTAATTGTCATAGCAGGTGATCTATACGACCGTTCGATGCCTCCTATTGAGGCAGTCAATTTACTAAATGATGTCTTAGCGAAAATAGTATTAGAAAAGAAGATTCCTGTTTTAGCAGTTGCGGGAAATCATGATAGTGCAGGTCGATTAAATTTTGGTAGTCGTTTAATGAGGGATAGTGGTTTATATATTAAGGGCCAATTTACGAAAGATTATGCACCTATTATTTTAAATGATCCATATGGGGAAGTGTATTTTCATCTTATTCCATATGTGGAGCCTGCTTCTATTCGTAGTATCTTTGAAGAGGAAACAATTCGTTCTCATCAAGACGCCATGCAGAAAATTATAGAGCATATAACTCAGGGTATGGACTCAAGCAAACGTCATGTTTTTGTAGGACATGCATTTGTGACGAAATATGGCGAGGAGGAAGCCAATACAAGTGATTCAGAGCGACCGCTTTCCATAGGGGGGTCAGATTGTGTGAATGCAGCTTTATTTAAACCTTTTCACTATACAGCCCTTGGGCATTTACATAAGGCACATTATGTCTTAAATGAAACCATTCGATATGCAGGCTCTCCGTTAAAATATTCATTATCTGAGCATTTACATGAAAAAGGCTTTTTGATCGTTAATATAGATGAACATGGTCATAGTACAGTAACAAAAAGAAAGTTAGTGCCAAGAAGGGATTTACGAGTAGTAGAAGGTCAATTAGAGGATCTATTAACACTCGCACCAAGTGATGATTATGTATTTGTCAGATTGACGGATACAACATCCGTATCTTCGCCGATGGAACGCATTCGCACCGTTTTTCCACACGCTATGCATGTGGAACGAAAAGTACTACGACAAGAGATGCCACGTGAACTGCAAGTAGTAGAAACTGAAAAATTAGAGGATATTGATTTATTCCGCTCTTTCTTTACAAATATTATCGGCATTCAGCCAGATGAAGATACCGAACGTCTTTTTACTGAAATGTTACAGGAATTATTAGATGAGGAGCGAGAGACAGTAAAATGAAGCCATTAAAGTTAACGATAACTGCATTTGGTCCATATAAAGACACTGAAGTGATTGATTTTCAAGAACTAGGGGAACACCGTTTGTTCGCCATTTCAGGTAAAACAGGTGCTGGGAAAACAACAATTTTCGATGCAATTTGTTATGCGCTCTATGGATCTGGCAGTGGTGAGGATCGTCAGGATACGGCTTTACTGCGAAGCGGCTTTGCTTATGATGATGTCTATACAGCTGTAGAACTCATTTTTGAAATGCACGGAAGAGTCTATCAAATAGTACGTCAGCCAGGACACATCAAGGAAAAAAATAAAACGATCACTGGTAAGAAAATCGAGTTAGCAGAAGTAAAAGAGGGCAAGCTTGATTATAGTATTGTTGAAAAGCAGCAAACGCTTGAAGTCGATAAAAAATTGCAGGAAATTATAGGTCTCACAAAAGATCAATTTAGCCAAATTGTGATGTTACCACAAGGTGAGTTTCGCAAACTATTAACTTCTGATTCTACAAATAAAGAAGTTATTTTACGGAAAATCTTTAAAACAGACCGCTTCGGTGTTATGACTAAAATGCTGGATGCCAAACGAAAAGAGGCAGAAAATGATCTTGAACGTGCAAAGCAATTAAAAGAACATCTACTTGGTCAAATTGTTGGTGCTTTACCACAACGGCCATCCCCTTTATTCACTCTGATTGCTAACAATACGGAGAATTTGCACCAATTGAAGCAGGCACTTGATGAAGAGTTTACCTACTATACGAAATGTATAGAGGAGGAACAGCTACAATACAAAGAAGCTTATAGTCATCACCAAAAAGAGCAGGAAAGTTATCGATTAGCTAAAACGCTTAATGAGCAATTCGATGAGCAAGAAAATCGTCAGCAACGGCTACAAATACTGTTAAATGAGCAGGATATTTACCGTGCGAAGGAGCAGGAGATTGCTTTAGCGGAACAGGCAGAGCGACTTGTGCTGCTGGAACAACAATGCATTGATGTACGGGCTGAACTAAATTTAAAAGAACAAGCTTTTCAACAGGCGAAGGGTAAACAGCAACAAACAGAAGAACTCCTACAACGAGCACAAGAAAAATATGTGGTAGAAGAGACAAAGGAACCTGAACGTCAACAGATAGTGCAGCAGGAATTGCAGTTACAAGCGCTATTGCCAAAATTCGAAGCATATGAGAACAACGTCCAGCAGCTACAAATTGCCAATCAATATGTTGAAACTGCGAAGCGAGCAGTGGCTGATAACCTTTTACTATTGGAGAAAGAGCAAGGGCAGTTACAGCAATTTACACAAACAATGGAACACTATGAGACGCAAGTCGAGCCCTATGAGAGCTACTTAGAGCAGTTACCAAAACTACGAGAACAGGTAACTTTAGTAAAGCAAGTTGAAAAATATACAAGTGACGTAGAATTAGCTAAGCAGGATGTAGGTACTTCAAACGCTCACTATCAAGAAAGTAAAAAAGCTCTTCAACTATTAGAGCAACGCTGGCTTACAAATCAGGCTAGCATTTTAGCAGAACAGCTAAAGGAAGGGGAGCCTTGTCCTGTTTGTGGAAGTATGACGCACCAAAAAACACATACAGAGCAACTAGAAGTTGTTGATCTTGCGCAGGTGGAAACGTTGAGAGTAAAGGCTTCTTCAGACGAGCGTATATATCTAGAGAAAGCAGCGCTTTTAACAACCAAGCAACAGCTTCTTCAAGATGCACGTATGCAACTAGAAGCTCAGCATATTAATCAAGAAGAACAAGCACTTTTAGTCGCTTCGTTGCACAAGGTTGAGCAAGAAATCGCTAACTTAAAAGTGATCAATCATCAATTAGCAGATGTGAGATTAAAACTAAAAAGTCAGCGTGATAGAATTGAACAGCTGCGGAACAAACATATAAAATTAGAGCACTATTTGGCTGAACAGATGAAAGAATGGGCTAGATTTCAAGCAGTTGTAGAAGAACAGCAGAAACAGATGCCAGCCAATTTGCCAACTATACAGCAATTAAGGCAAGAACTAACTAATGTAAGTAAACAGAAAATGGTTCTGCAAAAAATATGGCAAGAGAGTCAAGAAAATTTACATGCTGCAAAGGAAGTTACAAGCAATGCAAAACTGACTGCGGAAATTGCAAAACAATCTTTTGAAGAATTACAACTCAAAATGAATGAAAAGCGTAAGCAATTTTCAGCCAGCATGCAAGAGATAGGCTTTGACAGCTACGAGGAATACGCTGCTGCCAAACGGAGTGCGATACAATTAGAGGCACTTCGAAAAGTATGCAGTGATTATGCTTTACAAGTACACACCTTGCAAATCCAAATTACTGAAGGGGCTATGTATCTGAAAGGAAAGGAAAAGCAAGATTTAGTGTCTATGGAAGAGAAAGTAGAACAACTTCGTATCTCATATGAGGAAGCATTTAAACGTTTGCAACAAATGAAAGGTTTTGCGCAATCATGCCAAAGCTTTATTGATAAGGTGGAAGAAATAGCGAGAGAGCTCCTTTTACTTGAAAAAGAAGCAGGGAGAGTAAAGGAGCTCTACGGATTATTGAATGGGCAGAATTCGAAAAAGCTGTCCTTTGAGCGTTATATTCAGATTAATTACTTAGACCAAATTACTGAAGCTGCAAATATTCGTCTTTATCATTTATCAAACGGTCAATTTGAGCTTAGACGCTCAGATAGGCTGGAAAAGCATGCGAAACAAAGTGGACTTGGTCTTGATGTTTATGATGCCTACACGGACCAATTGCGAGATGTTAAAACACTATCAGGTGGCGAAAAGTTTAATGCCTCATTAAGTCTTGCTTTAGGAATGGCAGATGTCATTCAAAGCTACCAAGGTAATATTCATATAGAAACCATGTTTATTGATGAGGGCTTTGGTACGCTCGACGAGGAATCATTGAATAAAGCAATTGATACATTAATTGATTTGCAGGATTCAGGTCGAATGATCGGCGTTATCTCTCATGTGCCTGAATTAAAGTCTGCGATGCCAGCTGTTTTACATGTTGAAAAAACGTTGAACGGACATAGTCAAACACACTTTGACGTGAAATAAAAGGAAGGCGTATTTCCGAAAAGGGAATACGCCTTCCTTTTATTTTTTTCGAGGAGTGGCTGTAGGAGGAGTTGAGCCTTTCTTTGCAGCCATTACTTTTTTTACGATAGGGATAACAATTGGTGCTAATTTTACGGCAGTTTTTACAACATTTGATACTTTCATCAAAAAACAGCTCCTTTTATCTTGATTCAGTGGGTGTTCAAGCATCCGCTGAAATAGTGTCACGAATCCTAAGGTGGATGTTAAAGATTTGCACAGAGGCCAGTATGACACAAGTCAGTTAGTTCGAAAAAATTTGAACGTATTGTTTATCTGTGCGAAAGAGAAGCACCAGTGGCAATTATGTTGAGGCGTAATTGATAATTACTTTACCTGTTTAACGTAAAAATGAAACATTAGCGGACAACACGAATAGCCTGAATAATGTTCCATATAACGATACCAAGTGAGACGATGGCATAAATGGCGAACGAAACGAACCAAATAATCATCATCGAATTAGTATTGGAAGTTGGATCTATACTAAATGTAGAAAAAACAAAGACAATAAAGAACAGGATACCAAAAACAAAAGGAATTAAATGAGAGACAAGTGCACGAATCGAATGTCTTTTTACGTCGCTATCTTTCGTAACAAAGTAAACAATTAATGGGACAATAAATGGGGCGAAGAAAATACTAAGATAACTAAAGGCAGATAAAATTTTTTGGTTCTCCATAGTTGTACCTCCTTTTTTAATATTTACGCATGAAAAACAGCAAAGTTTCAAAAATAATAGATGGAAGAGGTTGTAATCCTTCTATCCTTTGCGTACAATGAGAATGTTCAAATAAATAAATTCAGATGTAACGACCACAAGGGGAGCTGATGATGTCAGCTGAGACTGGGCACGTAATGCCTTCACTCTTTGAACCTGTAAGCTAACACTTGCGTAGGGATGTGGATAGAAACCGACACTTGTACGATGTGAGGCTCTGTCCTGGCATCGTTTTTTCATTCTTGATGGAATAAAAAGATGTCAGAGAGAGACATATCAGCGCATTTCTATTCCTGCTCTTGTATCCTACATCGGAACAAAGGAGAGAATATATATGGACAAAAAAAGACTATTAATGCTTGTGGAGATTGCGATATTTGCAGCGATTGGTCTTGTGCTTGATCAGGTTTCCTTTAAAGTATGGGCACAAGGTGGCTCTGTTAGTCTTGTAATGGTACCGATTATGTTAATAGCATTTCGTTGGGGCTTAGTAGCGGGACTAACGACTGGTCTACTCGTTGGTGTTATGCAAACAATGTTTGGTGCATATATTGTGCACTGGCTCCAAGGGTTATTGGATTATGGTGTTGCCTTCACAGTTGTAGGGCTAGCCGCAGTCGTACGTGGGCCGGTACTGGAGGCTGCTAAAAATCTAAACAAAACAAAAATGGCACTTTACATTATTGTAGGTACTGTATTTGCAGGTTTCTTACGATATGCAGCACACACTGTTGCT
Organism: Lysinibacillus cavernae; assembly: GCF_009724685.1. Taxonomy (GTDB): domain Bacteria; phylum Bacillota; class Bacilli; order Bacillales_A; family Planococcaceae; genus Lysinibacillus; species Lysinibacillus cavernae. The sequence goes on along the minus strand of NZ_WMEF01000012.1, from coordinate 49,676 downwards.
GGAGCTGTATTTTTTGCAGAATATGCTGGAGATCAAAATGCATGGATCTATTCCATCATCTATAATGGTACATATATGCTCCCAGCAACCATCCTAACAGCAATTGTGGGCGTTCTTTTATTCACAGCCGCTCCACAATTAATGCAAAGAAAAGCATAGAGCAAACCCCTTCACATTAGTGAGGGGGATTTTTTTATCGCTACAATAGGTAAACAGCTCTTTTAGCACTTTGCAAAGTAGGGAAGCATACAATATTTAAAGCGTTTATCGTTATACGCATAAAAAGTTATGTTATATTAATTAGTAGATATTAGATGAAAGGGACGTTAGACATGATTGTAAAAACGCAAGAAGAAATTGAAGCTTTTAAAAAAATAGGACGCATTTGTGCTGAAATTCGTGAAGCGATGAAAGCTGCTACAAAACCAGGTGTTACAACACTTGAATTAGATGAAATTGCTGGTCGTATGTTTGCGGAGGCAGGTGCAATTTCTGGACCTAAAGGGGAATACGACTTCCCAGGATATACTTGTATTAGTGTCAATGAAGAAGTGGCGCATGGTATTCCAGGAAAACGTGTTATTCAAGAAGGTGACATTGTTAATATTGATGTTTCTGGCTCATTGAATGGTTACTTTGCAGACACGGGTATTTCATTTGTCGTTGGGGATGGCTATGAAGACAAAGAAAAGCTATGTCGCGTTGCTAAAAGTGCTTTTGATCGAGCGATGACAAAGGTAAGGGCTGGATCTAAACTCAATCAAATTGGTAAAGCAGTTGAACGTGAAGCGAATGCTAATGACTTAACTGTTATTATGAATTTAACAGGACATGGCTTAGGTAAATCCTTACATGATGAGCCAAATCATATTTTAAATTACTATGATGCATGGGATTCTACGATTATGAAGGAAGGCATGGTTCTTGCGGTTGAGCCGTTTATCTCAGCGCAAGCAGAACATATTGTAGAAGCTGGTGATGGTTGGACATTCGTCACACCTGATAAATCACTTGTTGCTCAAATTGAACATTCAGTCATTGTTACAAAAGATAAACCAATTATTTTAACTTCATTAGAAGAAGAATAAGATGCAATTAAAAATCCTGCTAACCAATTTATTTTTGGTAGGCAGGATTTTTTTTAATAAATAAAATACCAACAAAGAGAACACCACATAAAAAGAAGGCGGCTGTCGTTACAAGTAGCTCATCAAAACCATTATGTAAAGCGATTCCTATATAGGCCCAAATAAAAACACTTGGATACATGATATCAAAGTGATGAAAACGGATATGTAGCGCGATTGCTCCACCTAATGTCAGTAAAATCACTGCCCAAAGAGGTGTGCTAAGACCAAAACCGTTCCAACCATAAGCTGTTAACGTAAAGCTGATATTCGTAATCAAAATAAATGTCATCCATGCAAAATAAATGGCGAAAGGAATACGACCAGACAATGCTTTGTTATGAAGAGGGTACGTATTATACAACATAAATAAATACAAGACTAAAAGTAATGTAATGCCAAGAGAAACAATAAATAACTCATGATGCCATACGTATATTGTCAATGCTTGCAAAATATTTATGCAACTAAAGAGAGCAGACTGTTTCATAGATGTCTTTTTGATGTTCATAACTAACCAATAACCGATTAACATATAGATGATAATCCAAATTACATGACTTATATCAACAGGTGCAAATACCACAGAAAACCGATTAGAAATTTCTAGAGAAGATTGACCGTTTATCTTCATGAAAAAGGACGAAAAGGTTAGGATGAGTGAGACAAGATAAGAGATTGTCATCAAAATAAACCGAGGCATTGTTTCCTCTCCCTTCGTGTTAGATTGTATAGGGAAAAGACAAATAAGTATAGTACTGTCACTTTTTTATTATAACGGAAATTTACATCAATGTATCGTGTTGTTTTGCGAATAATATCTACAATTTACCATCTCAATAGGCATCCATATATTTCTTTAGTACAATAAGATTATGCAAATAAAAGGAGTGAGTTTCATGGCACAAAATTTGAAAAATCTAGACCTATCCATTGAACTAGATAAAAAGATGTACAAAAAGAAATTAAAAGTACTCCAATATGAAATGTTAAACGCTCAGCAATTTTTATTAAAAAACAAAATTGGCTTGATCTTGGTATTTGAAGGTATGGATGCTGCTGGTAAAGGTGGCGCTATTAAACGACTGATTGAACGCGTTGATCCGCGCGGTTATGTTGTTCATCCAATTTCAGCTCCACAGCCACACGAATTACGCTACAACTATTTACAGCGATTCTGGAGAAAATTACCTCAGCATGGCCAAATCGCGATTTTTGATCGTTCTTGGTATGGTCGTGTATTAGTAGAGCGTATTGAAGGGTTCGCAATGAAGGATGAATGGTCTCGTGCTTATGAAGAAATTAATAATTTTGAGAAGATTTTAACTGCAGGAGATTACATAATCATTAAGTTCTGGCTTCATGTTTCAGATGAGGAGCAATTAAAACGCTTTAAAGAACGTGAACAAAATCCTTATAAGTCTTGGAAGCTAACAGACGAGGATTGGCGAAATCGTGACAAAACCCCACAGTATATTGAAGCAGCAAATGCAATGTTTGAAAAGACAGATAAAAAAGATGCTCCATGGATTTTAGTAGCTGGAGATGATAAAAAACATGCACGTGTTCAGGTGCTTCAAGAAACGATTGCACACATTGAACGTGAGGCTAAAAAACGTGGTCTCCATCTAACAAATGTATTAGACAATGGTCAACTTGAGGATGCTGAATCATCCAGTTTAGAAATAATTAACGAGAAAATGAAAGAGCAAAAAACCAAATAAGATAATCGTGCTGCTGTGACAATAAGACTGAGCTGTTTTAGTTGTAGCAGCATCTTTTTTTACATACAATAAAAAAACTAGGGTTTTCAACGACTGGATTGTAGCTCGTGAGAACAAAGAATAAGAAATGTACTGATTTTTATTGGAAGGCTAGTGTGGAGAAATGGTGCTTAAAATTTGGAATCTACTGAGAAAAAAGGGTGGGAATGTGGTAACGATAAAGGGGGAAAAATGCTACATCCGCACATTCCAAGAAAAAGATGCACGAAGTTTAACGGGTCTCGTAAGCCGCAATAAATACTTTTGGTCTGTTTACGAGCCACTACAAAGACCAGAATATTATACAATTGACGCTCAATATAAAAAAATTCAAGAGAGTCTCTATTTATTGGAGTCAAAGCGAGAATTTACTTTTGGTATTTTTGAGCATGGTACAAATAATCTAATAGGGCATATTGCACTTTATGCTGTAAAACGCTTACCGTACTCGAGTGCATTTGTTGGCTATGCGATGGATGAAATTTATGTAGGTAAGGGAATCGTCACAGAGGCAGTGAATATGGTGGTCCGATTCGCATTCGATCAAATTGGCTTACATCGCGTAGAGGCATATGTATCGACACAAAATAGCGCCTCAATGCGTGTATTAGAGAAGTCGGGATTTCAGCAAGAAGGGCTGTTGAAAAAGCTATTATATATTAACGGTCATTGGGTAGACCACTATATGTATGCACGTTTAGAGGACGAATAGAAAAAACAAGTGCCTATCTTTCACAAAATGAAAGGTAGGCACTTGTTCATCTAGTAACTTTAAATCAAGAAGTGATTTCTATTGTTTAGTACCATCTGCAATTAAATCTAAATGTCCCGTATTTGGATCAATAATTAAGCCGTGAACAGGTACATCCTTTACCATTAATGGGTGGTTACGAATCGTATCGACACTTTTCTTAACACTTGTTGCAACGTCACCGAAACCACGTAAAAATTCTTTTAAATCAAAACCGGAATATTCCAACATAGAAATTGTTTCTGGATTAATACCTCTTTTAACCATTTCACTTAACATGGCATCAGGATCAACGGCACTCATTCCACAGTCATAATGTCCAACGACATAAACTTCATCGGCTTGTAGACCATAGACAGCAACTAATAAACTACGCATAACTGCTCCGAAAGGATGGCTCACTAATGCGCCAGCACTTTTCACTATTTTTACATCGCCATTACGCAAATTCATTGCTTTTGGTAAAAGCTCTACAAGACGAGTATCCATACAAGATAAAACAACAATACGTTTATCAGGATATTTCGTGGTGATGAATGGTTCATATTTTTTTTCTTGTACAAACTCTTTGTTAAATTCTAAAATATCTTGTAACATTGTCATGAATATTGCTCCCTTCCTTACAAAAAATATTTTAGAGCAAAACTTTAAATATGCAAACAATAAAGACTTTATTCAGATAATTTTTACAATAAAGGAGCAGTTTTATACGCTTTAGTAGATTAAAAATAAATTTTAACCTAAAAAAACAGCTACCTTTTCAGTAGCTGTTTTTTAAACATTAAAATTTTTCACTTGGCTTTGGATCTACAGTTACTGAAGACTTGCTATCTAAACCAACTTGTAGGTAGTGGATGAAGAATCCCGTTGAAATTAATAAAACTGCTGAAAAACCAAGAACAGTTGTAATGAACATTATTAGAGCTCCTCTCTACTTAAATGATCTATTAAAATACTCTACAACAATTATACAATAGGTTACTAGGAAAATCTAAGGATAATTTATGACAACCTTAACATACTTAGCCTAGAATACTATTAGTAGGAATGGATTATTTAGAATGCCCAATTTCCATCGCGGAATATTGGGTCTTTTTGATCATCATGAGTAATACCATCTATATTCATTTTGTTCGATCCGATCATAAAGTCTACATGTGTCAAGCTTTGGTTAAGACCATGGGCACTTAATTCCTCAGAAGTCATTTCTTTACCACCCTCAATACAAAATGCATAGGCACTACCAATGGCTAAATGATTTGAGGCATTTTCATCGAACAACGTATTGTAAAATAATAAATTGGATTGTGAAATAGGCGATTTGTGTGGCACTAATGCTATTTCACCAAGGTAATGAGCGCCCTCATCTGTTTCGATAAGGGAAGCTAAAATTTCTTGCCCTTGTTCAGCTTTTACGTCAACGATACGCCCATCTTTAAATGTTAATGTAAAGTTATCAATAATGTTACCGCCATAGCTTAATGGCTTAGTGCTCGTTACATAGCCATTCACACCTGTTTTTAAAGGTGCTGCAAAAATTTCTTCTGTAGGCATGTTTGCCATAAATGCTTGGCCTTGTGTGTTGACACTACTACCACCTGTCCACAAGTGATGTGCAGGTAACTCAATTGTTAGGTCTGTGCCTGGAGCAGTATAGTGAAGTGACTTATACTGTTTATTATTTAAATAATCAGCTTTGCTATGTAATTCCTTATCATGTGCAAGCCAAGCATCCACAGAATGTTCAACGTCAATACGTGTCGCTGCAAAGATTGCTTCCCATAATGCATCCATTTGTTGTTCTTCTGGTAAATGAGGAAATACTTTTGACGCCCAAGCCTTGGAAGGAGCAGCAATGACTGACCAGCTAAATTTATCTGCTTGTAACCATTGATAATAGTTAGAAAGTGCTTGACCAGATGCTTTTTGGAAAGCCATGATTCTGTCACGCTCAATCCCTTTTAATAGATCTGGATTTTGTGAGCTAATGCTTAAGAAAGCGGCGCCGTGTTCAGCCAACCATTCACGCTCTTGCACTTTCCAAGGCGGAAAGAAATCAAATGAGTCTTTTGGTGCTCCTTCATAACGAGCACGTACAAGTTCGTCATCTGATAAATCGACAAATACTTGTTTTGCACCATTTTCATAAGCGATTTTAGTAATTATTTGTGCTAGTTTTAAGTTGTCGGTCGAACAGCTTATATAAAGATACTGACCTTTTTGGATATTTACTCCTACTTTTACTGCTAATTCGGCATATTTTAGTAATTTTGTGTTGAATGATAATAACAAATTCATATCCCCTTTCGATTTAAGACGGTTTAGTGTAATATTCTTAATTCAATATAATCAAAAATGGTCGAAATGTGAATAAAAAGCATTAATTTCATCGAAAAATAACTGAAATACATTTATACTAGGTTTATACATATTTAAATTATGGAAAAACAGCCGAAATTAACATTATTAGTAGATTTGGAGGTTCTAGAATGGATAAATCGTCGATTATAGGGTTAATAATTGCGTTTATAGCGCTGTTAACAGGGATGGTAATGAAGGGTGTAAGTTTAACAGCTTTTTATAATCCTGCAGCCATTCTAATTATCATCTTCGGTACTATTTCCGCAGTAACAATTGCCTTTCCTATGCAAGAGTTAAAGCGTGTACCAAAGCTATTTAAAATTCTTTTTAAAGAAACAAAATTAGCGGATGAAATAGAAATAATTAAAATGTTTTCACAATGGGCTGATTTAGCTCGCCGTGAAGGGCTATTAGCACTTGAAAGTAAGGCTTCAGAAATTGAAGACCCATTTTTAAAAAATGGTCTTACATTAGCAATTGATGGTCAAAATGCTGATTACATCCGTGATGTACTAACGGAAGAAGTAGAAGCAATGGAAGAACGTCATGCTAGTGGGTCTGCTATTTTTACGCAAGCAGGTACATATGCACCAACTTTAGGGGTTCTTGGTGCAGTGGTAGGGTTAATCGCCGCATTGGCTGATATGAACGATATCGAAAAGCTTGGACATGCTATTTCGGCAGCATTCATGGCTACATTACTCGGTATCTTTACAGGTTATGTTTTATGGCACCCATTTGCGAACAAGTTAAAGCGTAAGTCTGCTTTAGAAGTAAAACAAAAGAGAATGATGATTGAGGGTATCCTTTCAGTATTAGAAGGGGAGGCTCCACGTGTAATTGAACAGAAACTATCATCATACTTAACGATGGAAGAACGTCGTCAAATTTCTGGTGAAAGCGGGGCGGGTGGCCTTGGCAAAGAAAGCTAAGAAAAAAAAGCATGATGAACATATTGATGAATCTTGGTTAGTTCCTTACGCAGATATTTTAACTTTGCTCTTAGCTGTGTTTATTATTTTATTTGCATCAAGTTCAGTTGACCAAGAAAAGTTAGAGAAAATGTCGGCGGTATTTAGTCAAGTATTTGACGGTGGAACAAGCTTTCTAGAGCAACCTGCACCAGTACCAAGTCCGAATGCAGATAGCGACCAAACCCCACAGCAAAATTCAGCCTATTTAAAAGATCAGCAGGAGTTAGCTGAAATTAAAGATAGTGTGGATAACTTTATTGCTGTCAATGAGATGGAAGGTCAATTTGCTACGGAAATGACAGATGAAGGGCTGCTTGTAACTATTCGTGATAGTATTTTATTTGATCCGGGTCAAGCAACGATTAAACCAGAATATATTCCAATTGCAAAAGAACTTGCGGATGTATTAGTGTCTAATCCACCACGTAATATTGTCATTACAGGTCATACAGATAATGTGCCAGCGGGCCCTAACTTCTCATCAAACTTAGAGCTATCATTAATGCGTGCGTCCAACTTTTACATGGTATTATTAGACAGTAATTCGCAATTAAAGTCTGAGAACTTTAGTGCGAAAGGCTATGGTGAAAACCGAGCGATTGCTCCAAATGATACAGCAGAAGGTCGTTCACAGAATCGTCGTGTAGAAGTGCTCATCCAGCCATTAGTTACCGAGGATGGTTCAGAAGCAAAAAATACACAATAAAAAAAAGCTATTAGCAGCTGACCAATCGTCACACGCTAATAGCTTTTATTTACTTTATTTACGTAAAGATCCCAATTCAGCAACAATCGCCTGCATTTCACTTGGACTAAATGTTTCTCTTTTCATCACCATCTCATATAAATACACTAAATCTTCATAATTAGCTTCATCGAAATGTTCTGATTTCATCGCGTCGACATTAACCATACGTAGTTTATCTTTCATTTGATCAACCATATAAATAACGTTTTCTTTAGATGGAACTGATAAATCCATTTTTTACCCTACCTTTCGTACTCCTCGCACATATCATTTCATTGAATAAAAAAAATGTCAACTCTCTATTTGAGCATTGCTTTAAAAATAGACAGTAATTGGGTAGAATAAGGACAGTAGACTGTTTAATTATGAAATAATAGGGAATATGCAATTACACAAGCAGGAGGTTATTAATATGGGTCAAAGTAAATTATTAGCATCTATCGTAGCAGGAGCAGCAGTCGGTGCTGCATTAAGTATGCTTGATCGCGCTACTCGTGAAAAAACGATTGCCACAACTAAGAAAATGAAGGAAGCCATTTCATACTACGCGTCAAATCGAGAAGAATTACAGGTTTTAGTTGAGGAAAAAGTACTGGCAGCGAAGGTACTTTGTGAGAGTGTGTCAGAAAATGTCAATACAATTGCAGGAAAGGTTGATGAATTTAAAGATTTACCTACCACGATACAAGGGATGATTGAGGACACGAAATCAGCCTTCACTGTCCCTCATAAGGAATAACGGTAGTTTTAGGAGGAATTGTATGGAGAAGAGAAAAGCAACTATGCATAATGCTTTTGGTTATGTAAAATCGTTTGTCTCGCCTGAGGAGGAAACGATAGATGTGATGACATCCAAAGGCTTTGTCCAAGATTTAATAGGTCGGCTAAAGCGAGTAGAAATGTCTGCGCTTGCTGCACAATTAGCTTATTTCTTTCTACTATCGTTCTTTCCCTTACTTATATTTTTAGTGACGTTATTGCCATATCTTAATTTAGAAACGACGCAGGTATATTCGTTTTTAGTAAATGTATTGCCAGATGAAGTTTATAAACTGATTGAAAATACACTGAATGAAATATTAACGAATCGTAATAGTAGTTTATTATCCATTGGGGTTCTAGGTACAGTTTGGTCTGCATCTAAAGGGATTAATGCGTTGATTAGAGCCTTAAATAAAGCCTACGATACAGAGGGTAGGGCAGGTATTTTAGATAGAGGGCTGTCACTAGTTTTTACAATTGCTCTAGTTTTTGTAATGGCTTTGGCTCTCTTATTACCAGTCTTTGGACAGCAAATTGGACATTTTCTTTTTTCGATAGTTGGAATAGAGGAGCAATTTGAGTCGGTTTGGCATAGATTAAGATGGTCGATACCACCACTACTTATTTTTATCGTTTTAATGGGGATTTACTGGTTTGTACCTAATACAAGTCCGCGTTTGAAAATAATGGGCGTTTGGCCAGGAGCTATGTTTGCTACAATCGCCTGGTTAGCAGTCACATATGGTTTCTCTTTTTACATTAATAATTTTGCGAATTATTCAGCTACATATGGTAGTATTGGTGGCGTCATTATTTTAATGCTTTGGCTATATTTTACCGGTATTATCATAATATTTGGTGGCGTATTAAATGCTACAATGCAGAAAAGAGCGTTGCAAAAAGAAATTCATGACTAAGGAAATGCCAATATTAAAAAAAGCCTTGCTTTTCTTGTTTAGAGAAGCGAGGCTATTTTGTCGTTATACATTTTTATTTAGCATACGTAAACCGTTTAAAATAACTAGAATTGTACTACCCTCATGCCCGATTACACCTAAAGGTAGGTCGACTACTTGTAAAAAGTTAGAGGCGATTAATAACACAATAACCCCGATAGAGAAGAATATATTTTGTTTCACAATACGCTGCATTTTCCGAGACAAGCGTACAGCATAAGCAATTTTAGATAAATCATTTTTCATTAATACAACATCAGCTGTTTCTAGTGCAACGTCTGTACCTTCACCCATAGCAATACCAGTGGTTGCAGTAGCAAGTGCAGGTGCATCATTAATGCCGTCGCCGACCATTCCAACAAATTGATGTTCTGTAAGTAAACGTTTCATTTCTGTTACCTTTGTTTCAGGTAGACATTCCGCAACATATTCAGTAACTCCAGCTTCCTTAGCAATAACTCTAGCCGTTTTTTCGTTGTCACCTGTGAGCATCACCACTTGAATGCCAAGCTCTTTTAATAATGCTACAGCTTTTTTAGCTTCGTTGCGTACGGTATCTTTTAGAGCTGTTAAAGCGACAACCCCATGTTGATCACGAATGAAAATAACTGTTTTCCCTTCCGATGCAAGTTTTGTGGCAGCGCTGTTTGCAAAATCATTAGCAAGTTGGACACCAACAAACTCTGGTTTTCCTACTTGATATACCTTGTTTTGAATTGTGCCCTTTATACCCCAGCCAGGAATATCCTCAATTGTTGCTTGTGGCAATGTGCTGATTCCTTCAGCCTTAGCATATGAAGTAATGGCTTGGGCGAGTGGGTGATTTGACTGAGACTCAATTCCAGCAAGAATTGCTAAAGTCATATCACGATCTACGCCATTTCGAACAATAAAATCTGTAACGACTGGTTTACCTTGTGTTAAGGTACCTGTTTTATCGACAGCCAGTGCACGTAAAACACTGATATGCTCTAAATGTAAACCGCCTTTAAATAGCACACCATTTTTCGCACCATTTGAGATTGCAGCAAGTGTAGCAGGCATAATGGATGCTACGAGTGCACAAGGGGAAGCAACTACTAATAATACCATTGCTCGGTAAAATGTTGTTGTCCAATCCCAACCAAGCAAGAAGTGGGGAAGGAACATCATGATTGCAACACTTAATAAAACAAACTTTACATAAGTCCCTTCAAATTTTTCAATAAACTGTTGAGAGGGAGACTTTTCACTTTGAGCACTTTGGACAAGCTGTATAATTTTTTGGAACAGTGTTTCTGAATTTGCTTTTGTCATTTCCATTGTAATCGCACCGTTCAAGTTAACTGTACCTGCGAATATTTCATCCCCTTCACTTTTTAAGACAGGTAGTGGCTCACCGCTAATGGCGGATTCATCAATTGAAGATTGTCCTTTAAAAATAACACCATCAGCTGGGATGCGTTCGCCTGGTTTAATCAACAAATGATCGCCTATTTGTAACGTAGAAACTGCTACTTTCATAGGCTCAAAACCGCCACGGACTAACCAAGCTTCTTCTGGCTGTAAATTCATTAGTGCTGATATTTCACGATGACTTTTGTTCATAGCATACGTTTCAAGTGCACCACTTACTGCAAAGATGAAAATAAGAATGGCACCCTCTGTCCAATAGCCGATTGCCGCTGAGCCAATTGCCGCTAGTACCATCAGTAGCTCCACATTTAGCTTTCGATCCTCTATCGTTTCTTCGATACCTTCTTTTGCTTTTGCAAAACCACCTATACAAAATGCAATTAAATACAGTAAAACAGAAGCTGTTGTTTGTCCGCTGGTATCTAAACGCCATGCTAGTAAGATGAAAATACCTGCTATAAGTGCAGCTAGTAATTCTGCATGCTCTTTAATTTTCTCAATTAAATTTATATTTTCTCGATTAGAGTATTCCATTCATATCCCTCCTGATAATGAAAATCAATATCAAAACCTTTATATACAAACATTTTGATTAAATTTGTAATTGAAAATGGATTTCAATTACCATCTCTTTTATTTAGAATTATTATAACAAAGGAATATATAAAAATAAAGTAGGAAGTTTGAAAGAGATTTTATGATCGTAAAGAATTAGGAGAGGTTGTTTAAGAAGTGTTTGTTAAATAGAAAAAAGGCACAGTCTATTCAATAGGAATATTCTGTGCCTTACAATATTGTGCAGTAAAACGGGTTACTGCTTACATTTATTTAATTAGAAAACTCTTTCCGCATGCAAAGCAAGTTTTTCTAATGATGATTTATCAACATCTGCATGTAGTGAGTTACCGTGTGAGTCCATTGTTACAACTGCTGTAAATTTTTCAACATTTAAGTGCCACATAGCTTCTGGGACACCAAATTCCATTAAATCAACACCGTCAACGCCTTTAATGCAATCTGCATAGTATTGAGCTGCACCACCGATGGCATTTAAGTAAACGCCACCATGTTCATTAAGCGCTTTTAACGTTTTTGGTCCCATTCCGCCTTTACCAATAACAGCACGGATACCGAATTTTTTCATGATATCACCTTGGTAAGGCTCCTCACGAATAGAAGTAGTTGGACCAGCCGCTTTTACTGTCCAATTGCCTTCTTCATCTTTTGCCATAACAGGTCCACAGTGATAAATAACTTGACCATTTAAATCAACTGGCGCATCATGACTCATTAAATGATGGTGGATAGCGTCACGGCCAGTATACATACGACCAGTAATAGAAACAACATCTCCAACTTTTAGTGAGCGAATTTGTTCTTCTGTAATTGGTGCAGTAAGCTCTACTTCAGTAGTAGTATCTTCAGTTGTTGCAGCTACTTCATCTTCTTTAAAGGTAATTTTTTCGCCTTCTTGATAGTGCCAATTAATAATTTCGCCAGTTTTGGGATCGATGTCAACAGCCATACGACGGTATGCCCAGCAGTTATATGCAACAGAAACATAGAAGGAAGCAGGGATACGGTGCATTACACCAATTTTACAACCTAATAATGTTGCTTCCCCACCGAAGCCCATTGTACCGATGCCAAATGTGTTAGCTGTTTTGACAACATACTCTTCTAATTTAGCAAGATCAGGATTTGAATTTGTATCTTCAACATGACGGAATAATTGTTCTTTTGCTAAATCATAGCCAGAAGAACGGTCTCCACCAATACCTACACCGATGAAACCAGCTGAACAGCCTTGACCTTGTGCTTGGTATACAGAGTGTAAAATACATTTACGAATACCGTCTAAGTCACGACCTGCACGGCCAAGACCATCCAATTCACATGGTAGACTGTACTGAATGTTTTTATTTTCACAGCCCCCGCCTTTTAGAATTAATTTAATTGTAATGTAATCTTTTTCCCATTGTTCAAACTTCATAACTGGTAAACCATCACCAAGGTTATTACCACTATTTGCACCAGTTAATGAATCCACCGCATTAGGACGTAATTTTGCATCTGCTGATGTATCATTGATTGCTTTTTTAATTGCAGCTTTAATTTCTAATTGGTTTACGCCAACAGGTGTATAAATTTTGAAAGTTGGCAGACCTGTATCCTGACAAATTGGTGACACGTTATCTTCTGCCATAATAATATTATTTGAGATTGTGTCTAAGCTCATTGCTGCACGAGTACCAGCACTCTCAGCCTCTTTTGCTTTTTTAATAGCACGACGTACATCCTTCGGTAAATTCGTAGATGTTTCAGTAATTAAATCGTAAAGACTTTTCTCCAAAGTTTCTAGATTCATTGGTATTGCCCCCCATAGAAAAAATTGATTATTTCCACGTTACATTATACTCTTTTCAACTAATGAAAAAAAGAGTCCTTATCTGAGAGCACTAAATTAAAGCATATTTTAATATAATTTTGATAGGGAGTTGATTTATTAGAACGTTTGTTCTAAAATAAGGTTAAACCCACAATTAGGAGGAATTTGTATGTCTGTTAATAATTCACTTGAATTACCGGAAGCATTTGAACAATACAAACCGTTAATAGAAGAAACAATGAAGCCTGTTGTATTGATTGATACGGAAGTAAGTAAAACAACTTTGTTTCAAAGTAAGTTTGCAGGAGACCCTTATTTTCCACTGTCAATGGAGTATCCAAAAAACAATGATGGACATCCATTAAAGCTTCTAGCTCAAATTAATTTTGCAGAGGTACCGAAGCATCTACCAAATTTCCCTGAAGAGGGGATATTGCAGTTTTATATTGATGGTTATGATGATGTATTAGGAATGGATTTTGATAATGGACAAAATCAAGAAGGTTTTCGTGTTCTATTCCATGAAACAATCGTGCATGATGAATCACAGCTTGTGCAAGATTTTTCATTTGTAAAAATAGAGGATGAGGAAATGTTTTTTCCAGTAGAGCGGGAAATGGCATTATCCTTTAAAACAAATTATGAACCATTATCGATTAATGATTTTAGAAGTAATGACATGTACGGGAGCATCTTGACATCCTTAGAGGATGATGAAACATTAGAGGATGCCTTCTATGATGCTTTGGCTAGTGATGGTCTGAAAATAGGTGGCTATCCGTTCTTTACACAGGAAGATCCACGAGCATACGGTGATTATACTGACTCTACAATCATGCTGTTACAGATTGATAGTGTAGGGGATGATATACTTTGGGGCGATTGTGGCGTTGGTAACTTCTTCATTACGGAGGAAGAACTACTAAATAAAGATTTTAGCAAAGTACTATATAACTGGGACTGTCATTAAAAAAACAAGCGAGCATTTAATGTGCTCGCTTGATTTCTATTCATTATTGTTCACGAGCATTAAATTGCTCCATTTTGTCTTCTAAATCATCCATCATTTGAATTAAGCGATCAATATCTTCTAATTCAGCTGTTTCAGGATCAAGGGCATCTAATACTTCTAAAAATATTTCAAGACGCTCTTTTAAATAGGTTACTTGCTGCTTTTTATCAGTGATTGGCTTTGACATTCGGACACCTCATTTCATCCCTTCCATAGTAGCCGATTTGGGCTTAAATTTCAATCTTTAGGCAAACAACTAGGTCTAAGAGATTAATTTTAAAAATAAATAGACAGAATATTTACAATATTTACGATGTGTGTTAAAGTTGTTTTAAGATAAAGTAAAGGAGCTGATTGAAAAAGTCATTCACTACTCTAACTCGAAAAGGAGGGAGTTTAAACAAGTACTCGGTAATAATCAAAAGCCGAAATTCGTGTTTATACAATTAAATGAATATAAGTATTAGTTAGGCCTTAGCGTAAAATCACATGTGGTGAGCGCTAAGGCTTTTTGGTATGCTGTTCTTTGGAAGAATGACTTGATATTGGAGGAAAAGATGACGTACTTCTCAGATTACAGCAAAAAAAGATTTACCATTTTAGTAATAATTGTATCCATATCAGGCTTTTCGCAAGGTATGCTATTACCGCTTATTTCTATAATTTTCGAGCGTGATGGTGTATCCTCAGCATTGAATGGCTTGAACGCGACAGGCTTATACATAGGTACATTACTTATTTCACCCTTTATCGAACAGCCCTTACGGAAGTGGGGCTATAAACCGATTATTTTAATTGGTGGAGCACTTGTTTTTGCGTCTTTGCTTGCATTTCCATTATGGAAAAGTGTGACCTTTTGGTTTGTGCTTCGTTTACTGATTGGTGTAGGTGACCATGCCTTGCATTATGCGACGCAAACATGGATTACCAGTACAGCTGATCATAAAAGCTTGGGAAAAGGGATGGCCATCTATGGCTTATCATTTAGCATAGGCTTTGCCGTTGGACCCCTTATGGTACAGCTGATTGAAATTGCTGAGGCTTTACCGTTTATCGTATCATCCATTATGTGCCTATTTGCATGGTCCTTTGTATTTTTCTTACGAAATGAAAAACCAGAGCGATTAACGGGCGACTTAAATGCCAGAGGGTGGCAACGTTATAAAATGGCTATTTTATTTGGATGGATTGCATTTTTAGGCCCTTTCGTTTATGGGTTTCTTGAATCCTCACTAAATGCCTTATTTCCTGTGTATGCATTACGTAAAGGCTTTGAAGTAGGCATGATCCCTATTATTTTATCTGTCTTTACATTTGGTGGTATTTTAACGCAAGTGCCACTTGGTGCACTTGGAGATAGAGTGGGAAGAAGGAATATTTTAATGGTAGGGTCTTTCGGTGGCGCTATTATTTTCGCAATTGCTAGTTTTTTAGAGCATTCACAACTAGCTGTAGCTGTAGCATTTTTCTTAACGGGTACATTAGTTGGCTCCATGTTTTCATTAGGGATTACATTTATGGCTGATTTAACACCAAAGGAGCTACTTCCTACAGGGAATTTACTTTGCGGAATTGCGCTAAGCATTGGTAGCTTAACGGGACCATTTTTAGGTGGAGTTTACTTAGAATATGTAAAAAATTATAGCTTCCTTTTACTTGTGGCAATGCTGTTGCTAGCTGTTGCATTGGTTTTACTCATATTTGGACGTCAAAAGAACAGACAAATTTCAATGGCAAAATAAAAAGAGCGGGGCTCATCATCCCGCTCAAAAACAAAAAACGCCCAGCAAATCCGTGCTGTTATGGCGTTTTTTGCGTAACAAGGATGTTCCGTCCAAGTTACATAGGTTTGGCACCTAGAAAAATATTATACAGGCAAGTTCTTATGAAATCAAATAAAAATTAAAAGGTAAATTTTGGACTTTGTCAATCTGTCTATATTATAATGAAAGAACACTTGTTTAAGAAGGAGGTTTTATCATGACCGAAATGAAAAAACTATCTATTCACCGCGCATTAACAGAATTAAAAATGTTAAATCTACGTATTGAAGCTGCAACAAATGAAGTTAGCTCGGTATTAGCTAATCGAAAAAGTAATAGTAAAATAAATGGTGTAGATATTCATGAATATGAGAAGCACATGCAATCCTCTTATGATAAAGTGGTAGGCTTAATTAGCTATCGAAATAAAATAAAAGCTCTAATTGTGCAGTCGAACGCAAGCACATTGGTGAAGGTTGGCAAGGAAGAAATGACTGTAGCCGAGGCGATCGAACGGAAACAATCTATTCAATATGAAAAGAACCTGCTAGAAATCATGCAACATCAATACCGTTCAGCAATAAATACTGTCGCCAAAGAAAATGATGCATTACCTGCTAAACTGGAAACTTATTTAATTAACATATTAGGTAATAAAGATAAACAATCCCCAGAAGAAGTCAAATTACATACTGAAACATTTATGAAAAGAAATGAGTATGAAATCATAAATCCACTGAATGTCAAACAGCAAATAGAGACATTGAGAAATCGTATTGAAGAATTTGAATCAGAGGTTGATGCTGTCCTATCGGAGTCAAATGCCACAACATTTATTGAAGTGCGAGCTTAGTGAAATATGCATGGCCTAGCGAAAATGGAAAACGAAAAGTCGCTCGCGCTTAAAGGCATGTGTGCGAGTTTAAACGTGAAACATGCCTTAAACAAAGGAGAACTTTCAACTAAACTGGTATGAAAGCTCAAAGGTTAAAGATGAAAGTTCAAAGCTTACGTGTCAAAGTTCTTTTCATAAAAGTTAAAAGTTTACAATTTAAAAATCTTTTAAATCCTGGGGTATTGGTTAAGGTATCGACTTTTCTGGACCGTCCATCATCCACCAGGCAGCCTGTGCTGTGCATAACAAGTAAAGGACGTCTCAAGTTATTTTGAGACGCCCTTTTTAATATCAGTTATTTTTCAACACAAGCTTAGCCACACATTCTACCTGTGCTGTCTGTGCAAACATATCCACCGGCTGAATGTACTCAATACTGTACAGTTTTGATAGTTGCTGTAAGTCCTTTGCCAAAGTGGATGGATTACAAGACGTATAAACAATACGTTTAGGTTTAAGTTTAAGCACTGTTCGAATAAATTCAGGTGCTAGCCCTGTACGTGGTGGATCTACTGTAATAACATCTGGTGTAAATCCTTCTTTTCGCCATTTTGCTAGGACACTTTCTGCTGTACCAACTGCATATTTAGTATGCTTGAAGCCATGGTTGCGCGCATTTTTACGCGCATCTTGAATACTTTCAGGAATGACATCCATCCCACGAACTTCTTTTGCTTTATCTGCTAGCCAAAGTCCAATTGTTCCTACACCACAATACGCATCTACTACAGTTTCTTTCCCCGTTAAAGCAGCAGCTTTTTTAATTTCATCATAGAGATGAACAGTTTGTATTGGATTAAGCTGGAAGAAGGCACGCGCCGATAAATCAAAGGCCAATTCCCCAAGCTCTTCGTGAATCGTTTCCTTGCCATCAAGAACAAGGGTTTCATCACCAAAGATTAATGATGTTTTTTCCCGATTAATATTTTGTGCAATGGATACGATACTCGGATCTATTTTTTTAATTCGTGCAATAAGCTCAGCTAAATGGGGAATTTCTTTTCTAGTCGTAATAAGAACGACCTGTGTCTCACCAGTACGAATTCCTGTACGTACAACAATGGTACGCACTAGACCATCTAGCGTACGACCATCGTAAATGGTGATGTTTAATTTTTGTAAAATTTTACGTGTTGCTACGGTAATTTTAGATGTGACTGGGTGCTGCACAAGGCAATCATTAATATTTAGTAACTTATTGCTACCTTCAGTAAATAGGCCTGCATATACTCGCTTGCCCTCTTTACGCACTTGGAATTGACTTTTATTACGATAATGCCAAGGGTCATCCATACCAAGTGTTTTACGCACTTCAATCGTTTCAGCTATAGGTTTTGTATAACGCTCTAATGCTTGAATGACAATATCACGCTTTTCTATTAGCTGTTTGTCATACGTCATATGTTGAAGCTGACAGCCACCACATTCATTGTAAACAGGGCAGGGTGCTTCCTGACGATGCTTTGAAGCTTTACGAATGTCTAAAATTTCTGCTTCAGCAAAATTATGCTGCGTTTTCGTCACCTGAGCCGTAATTTCTTCTCCAGGAATGGCTCCTTTTACAAATACCACATTACGTTTATAAAACCCTACACCTTCACCATTAATACCAAGCCTTTTTATTGTTAGTGGGAATTTTTGTCCCACGGTCATTGTTGTTTGCTGCGTCAAACGTTCCACGTCCCTGCTCTATAATATCATCTCCCCATTATAACGAAGGAGCAGACGATTGCAAAGCGACAGGGAAATCTTCATATTCTAATACTAAATCGTCAAGCGATAAGAATGTATAGCCTTGCTTTTTGGCTTCCGCAATAAACATTGGTAAAGCCTCAGCATTATCCTGTGCTACAGTGTGCATTAAAATAACGGCACCAGGATGTAATTGTTCCATCAGTGCATTATAAGCATAATCCGCACCTCGACGCTCATCCTTCATCCAATCCTTGAATGCGACAGACCAGAAAATGTGACGATAGCCTTCAGCATTTCCCACTTCTAAAAGTTTGGCATTGAAAGTTCCTTCTGGTGGACGAGCATATGTCGTGCGATCGATGCCTGTCAATTCACGTAACTTCCCATCAAACTTTCGCCATTCTGTACGCATTCCATCTGGAGAGAGTCGTGCCATATTCGGATGACCGTATGAGTGATTCCCGATAGTATGGCCGTCCTTCACCATACGTTTCACTAAACCACTGGCGCTGTCTAAATAATGTCCTGTTAAAAAGAAAGTTGCAGGTACATTTTCTTTCTTCAATGTATCCAAAATACTTTCGGTAAAGCCGTTTTCGTAGCCATTATCAAATGTTAAATAGGCAATTTTTTTATCTGGCTTTCCTTTATAAATAGCACCATATTGATCGAGTAACTGATCAAGCTGTGCCCCTGCCTCTGCCTGTTCACCATTTTTAGCGCGTTTAAAGCCCCAATGATGTTCATCAGAACCAGCAGCAAAATAAGGATTAAAGCTAATTCCTGCAGCAATAATAAAAGTAGCAATTACCGCACCTACAATATGTTGTTTCCACATAAAAAACGCATCCTTTCTTTTTCATTTAGGATGCGTAAAAAAGCTATAAATTATCCAATCTAATTTCTAAGCATTTAATAAGTCTTCAAGTGCTTGCTTTAAATATGGATATGTAAATGTAAAATGGTGTTGTTCTAAAACTGTAGGCAAAACCTGTTGTCCTGTTAAGACAAGCGTACTTTGTTCACCGAGAGCTAAACGCATTGCAAAACTTGGGACAGGTAGCCAATGACGTCTTTTCATGATCGCTGCAATGGTTTGTCCAAATTCTTTCATCCGCATAGCGTTAGGCGCTGTTACATTAAATGGGCCGTGAATCGTTTCATTGATTACAGCGAAATAAATAGCACGTGCTACGTCTTCAATATGTACCCAAGATAGCCATTGTTCACCAGAACCAATAGTTCCGCCTACATGCATTTGGTAAGGCAATAGCATAGGTGGGAGTGCACCGCTATTTCGTCCTAATATGACACCAAAACGTGCAAGAGCTACGCGAATCCCTAATGATTCTGCTCGTTTCGCGTGTCGTTCCCAATCATGAACGGTAGTACCTAAAAAATCGGTAGCGTAATCAGCAAAATTCTCATCATAGATGACTTGTGTAGAAGTGGGGTAAATACCTACTGCACTAGCATTGACAAGTACTTTAGGCTTTTTTGTGAGCCTCTCCATTATACGCACTATTTCAAGTGTCGCATTCATTCGGCTCCAATAAATAGCCTTCTTTTGTTTTTTTGTCCAACGTCCATTATTTAATGATACACCTGCTAAATTAACAAAGGCATCAGCACCTTCTAATACTTGCAAAGGTGTTTCGGATTGCTGTAACCATTGTACATAGTGAACACCTTTTTCAAAGCTTGACTGATGACGTGTTAAAACAAAAAGGTCATGTCCATTGTCTTGCAAAAGCTGTATAAGCGCATTTCCAACAAAGCCAGTACCACCAGCAATAACGATTTTCATCACAAGCACCTCTTTTCGGCTCGAATAAATATTCTTACTAATAAGTTTACCACTTAATCCAAAAGCGAACATCTACAGTGCTTTCCCGAATGAGAGTAAATACTCGCGGAAGGAAGAGGAATACCCGTGAAACGAAGTAAAATACCCGGGAATGCAATCGAAGTCCTCGCGTCAGATCACAGCTCACTTAAACGAGAAATGCTATAATGAACAATAGTGAGGTGTTTGCTATGCGTATGATTACGAAAATTGCACGTCAAAAAAACAATCCTGAACGCTATAATATCTATTTAAATGAGGAATATGCTTTTCCAGTTGATGAAGCCATTCTTCTACAATTTGGTTTGACAAAGGGAAAGGTGCTTGATGAATTCGAAATTCAAGAGATTGCCTATGAAGATGAGATACGTAAGGCATTTAATAAGGGATTAAACTTTCTGTCTTATCAAATGCGGAGTGAGCATGAGGTTAAGAAAAAACTTCTCGCATTAGAATTCGGAGAAGCCGTAGTATTAGAGGCAATACAGAAGTTAAAATCATATGGCTTTATAAATGATGAAAATTATTCAAAGGCTTTGCTAGATACAAAAAAAGCGACAATGAAAAAAGGGCCGAGAGCCATTAGACAAGACCTTATCAAAAAAGGCATTGATAAAAACTTGCAGGATGAGGTGCTTGCTACATATAGTTCTGACGAACAATTAAAACTGGCGATGCAGTTAGCTGATAAAATTGTTCGATCAGAGAACAAGAGAACGCCAACACAAATAAAAGCCAAAATCCAAGATTTTCTGCTAAGGAAAGGGTATGCATTTCCTATTGTTGAAGAGGTACTTAGTCAAATAGAGGTTGGACAAGATGAGGATAACTGGCAGCAACTACTCGATGCTCAAGGCGAAAAGGTTTGGAAAAAGTACGTAGCGAAGTATACTGGTTATGAGCTAAAAATGAAAATCAAACAGGCGCTCTATCAAAAGGGTTTTCCTATAGAAGTAATAGATCGTTTTATAGAAGAGAAGGAGAATGAAGAATGAACGAAAAAAATTATGCTGCAATGTCTGAGCATGAACTACGTCAGGAAATTGCTATGTTAAAAGAGAAAGCGCGTAAGGCAGAGCAGCTAGGAATCATCAATGAGTTTGCCGTTTTTGAGCGTAAAGCTTTAATGGCAGCTGCCTATTTAGTTGATCTGGATACGATCGTTCCAGGAGAAATGTATCGTATTGATGGTTCGGATAATGAATTTTTCCAAGTAGATTATTTGAAGGGACGCTTTGCTTGGGGACACCGTTTAGGTGGGGATAAGTACCAAGAGGCATTACCAGTTTCTATGCTGTCACCTGTAAAGGTGGGCAAGTAAATGGAAGAAAAAATTGAGAATTTGACAGCAGAATTGCTTGCAAAAAACCCACAAATGTCAGCTGGACGTGCACGCGTCTGGGTTGAACTATTATGGAGTGATTTTGAATCAACAGCCGCAAAAGCGGGGTATGACTATCGAGGCGCAGACTACACAGAAAATCTTGTACGTCAATTAATTACAAGCTATGGTGATAAACTACACGCGTTTGCAGGACGCAATCCGAAATATGTGCATTTACTAGATGCTAGTGATGATATGTTACAATAACGAAACCCTGACCAATACTGGTCAGGGTTTACTGCTTAGTTACTTGCACCTATTTGTAATTTTTTCTGGAGTTTATCTTCTGTAAAAATCCAGCCCGTGTAAGATGTAATAATTTCATTGTCATCGTTTAAATGTGCAACTGCTACGAAAGGATAGCGATTGTCACTACGATAACGAAGATCGATTAATCTTACTTCTGTTAAGCCGTTTTCGAGTTCAGAAATTTCCCATCGGTACATTGGAGAAAAGGATACAAATGCATCTAAATTAGGATCTTTCATTGCCGCATTGATTAGCGACGTTTTTGGTAAAGGCTTAATTTCAAATTTATCGTAAATATTAACAGTCCTTCCATATGCTCGCCCGACATAATAATGTGTTTTGGACTTGGCTGCTATTCGCCAATGGAAGAAGCGCATTGTTGGTGCGACAATAACACATTCCTCATCTTGTATCGTATTGTGAACAGCTTTTTTTACTGCTTTTTGAACAGCGAATCGTAAAATATAGTAAATCACAATAACGAAATACATGATACTAAACGTCCAAACTGGATTTGTGCCAAATGCCCATAACACAATGCCGAGACAGTGGAAGGAAAAGATAATTGGATCAAATGTGTTGATAACACCTAATGCAACCCACTTTCTAGAAAATGGCCGTATTGCTTGTGTACCATATGCGTTAAAAATATCAACAAAGACGTGAAGCCCAACAGCTAAAAATGTCCAAAGCCATAAATGAAACACATTTACGTCTTGCAAAATAAGCGATAAAACAACTGTAATTAAAATGGGCCAAATCGCCACAGCAGGTAGTGAATGGGTAATTCCACGATGATGTCGAATATAGATTGCGTTATTACGTAGTTTTAACACAGTGTCGACATCAGGAGCTTGTGAGCCAATAATTGTACCTGCCATTACTGCAGTAAAAGTCATTGAATGACTAGCTACTACAGGGTCGGCTAATGCAAGACCGCCAAGGGCTATACCCATAACGAAATGTGTACCTGAATCCAAAAATATCCACTCCTAGTATGCATTAAAATCGAGTACAATGTGCATACATCTTTATTTCAATAATATAAAAGGTGTATTAAGTTTTTTTGACATTCGGTCATGCAAGAAAGACGATTTTTGTCGATTATACGAATGTTCTTTTCTTAATTGTATACCCTTTTAATCATAAATTAAATCGTAAAAACATCGGAGGTCACTGTGAATTACCCATATGTAACAGAATTTCGACAATCTTTAGTCGACTGGTTTAACGCTGAGAAACGCGATTTACCGTGGAGACACACAACAGACCCTTATAAAATTTGGGTATCGGAAGTGATGCTACAGCAGACACGTGTTGACACAGTTATTCCTTATTACAATCGTTTTATGGAAAGTTTCCCAACATTAGATTTGCTTGCGGAAGCACCACAAGAATATTTACTGAAGCATTGGGAAGGTCTTGGCTATTATTCCCGTGCTCGCAATTTACAAGCAGGTGCTCGTGAGGTTTTAGATAATTACGGAGGCGTAGTACCTGACAATCGCCATGAAATATCCAAATTAAAAGGTGTTGGCCCTTATACTGCAGGAGCTATTTTAAGTATTGCCTATAACAAGCCCGAACATGCAGTTGACGGTAATGTTATGCGAGTTTTAAGTAGAGTGCTTGATATACATGATGACATAGCCTTACCAAAAACGAAGAAGGTTTTTGAGGTGGCAGTTGAGGAGCTAATTGATCCTGACAATCCATCCTCTTTTAATCAAGGTTTAATGGAACTTGGGGCACTAATTTGTACACCTACCTCTCCAAAATGTTTATTATGTCCTGTGAGAGAATATTGCACAGCGTTTAATGAAGGCGAACCAGAAAAACTACCTGTCAAATCAAAAAAATTAAAAATGAAGCATCTGACGTATGATGTTGTTATATTTGAAGATGAAAATGGAAGATTTTTAATGCAGCAACGTCCTGAAGAAGGCCTACTAGCTAATCTATGGCAATTTCCCATGATTGATCCTAACGATACGTCAGTAGAAAACTTTACAAAAGAATATACAATACATGTACAAGCTAAGCAGGAGTTGCTTACATTTAAGCATGTTTTTTCACATTTAACATGGCACATAAATAGCTATTATATGAAATGTGAGTCTGCTTCCATGGGCGATTGGCTAACCCGAGAGCAAATAGAACTTTTGCCAATGCCTGTTCCGATGTTAAAAATTTGGGAAGAAATAAAAAGCAAATCGCAGGAAAATAAATCCTACTAAAAATAATAAATTTATGAGCATAAAAATCTTCACCTCCGTACACAATAACTAGCGTGGAGGTGAATGAAGGATGAAAAAACAAAACAACCAGAATTTCCAACCGAATAAAAATATGCAACGTCAAAGTGAAGAGT
Organism: Lysinibacillus cavernae; assembly: GCF_009724685.1. Classification (GTDB taxonomy): domain Bacteria; phylum Bacillota; class Bacilli; order Bacillales_A; family Planococcaceae; genus Lysinibacillus; species Lysinibacillus cavernae. The sequence continues at coordinate 25,235 of NZ_WMEF01000012.1, read as the reverse complement.
TTGGTTATGAAACGGACGTAAATGAAGTGCAAAAGCAAAATGCTAAAGCAGAGCAAAAAAAAGCTCCAGCTTCAGGTCGTTTCTCCAAAACTAACCAAGATCTAGGTGAATAACACTTTGTAACTGCATAATTGCATTTACCTCTAAGGGGCTGTCTGAAATCCGAAAAGATGAAAAAGACAGCCCCTTTCTAATTATTCTGGAAAGTAAAAAATAGCTGTAAAGGAACTCCTCTAAAAGTAGAATACTTGTGGAATTAACTAATAAATCCCAGAAAAGCTGATAGTATAATAAAATTCGCTTACAATTGACTAAATTTTATACTAATTCAAAATAGCGTAGTGAAATTTGTGGTTTTCTAACTACACCTTTCGTGTTCACATTGCTATAATATACTAGAGACTGCTAGATTTAGGTAGCATAGACGAAAAGGTGGGCTTCAAAATGGCATTACCGGTAGAAGGAGAAACGATACAAATACATAGTTATAAGCACAATGGCCGTATCCACCGTGTTTGGCAAGAAACGATGGTTTTAAAAGGAACGAAGAATATCGTAATCGGTGCGAATGAACGGACACTTGTGACAGAATCTGATGGGCGTACGTGGCTAACGAGAGAGCCTTCTATATGCTACTTCCATGCGGAACACTGGTTTAACATCATCTGTATGCTACGTGAAGACGGTGTGTATTATTATTGCAATCTAAGCTCACCATTTGTTTTCGATAATAATGCCATTAAATATATCGACTATGATTTAGACATTAAAGTTTTTCCTGACATGTCTTATACCCTCTTAGATGAGGATGAATATGAGCTGCATCGTAAGGAAATGTCTTATCCTGATGTCATAGATAAAATTTTAAAGCGCAATGTCGATAAATTAATAAGCTGGATTCAACAAAAAAAAGGACCATTTGCACCCGATTTCATCAATGTCTGGACAAATCGTTACAAATTCCAGCTTGATATGCAGTCAGATGATTGTTAAAGGCACCTATTAGTTTAACTAATAGGTGTTTTTTTCTTGTTTCATTTTGTTTAGGTACAGAAGCCTCCTCCTCTATAGGGAAGATGACTGCTTGTTATCAACGGATAGTCAAACTCATAGGGGAATACCATCAAAAAGCGCCACGGCCTGTGGGAATGACGGTGTGACCAACATTATGTTGCCCAAAGTCTCCTGCGGATGACACGGATTTTGAAGGTGGAGGCAAAATAGTTCGCTGTAAAGTCAACTTAACTGTATTTTAAGCAAAATATTGCTATAATACTTAGGACATTCATCATCGAATGTTTGTTTCTTTTTGTAAGGATGTGATGGAAAAATGGGAAGCATGAAGCGGTATATGCGCTTTGTAAAACCATATACATGGGAAATTATTTTTACGATTATCATTGGTATAGTGAAATTTGCTATTCCACTATTTATTCCTTTGCTCATTAAAATTGTGTTAGATGATATTATTGCAGCTGATGAATTAACAGATGTAGAAAAAACCAAAGAGCTGTTTTATTGGCTAGGTGGAACTATTATTGTGTTCTTTATTATCCGCCCGCCTATTGAGTACTATCGACAATATTTTGCACAACACGTTAGTAATAAGGTGCTATTCGATATTCGAAAAGAGATTTACGCGCATTTACAGCGATTAAGCTTAAGATACTATGCCAATACACGTGCTGGCGATGTAATTTCAAGGGTCATTAATGATGTTGAGCAAACGAAGAACTTTGTTATGACGGGTTTAATGAATGTGTGGCTGGATCTTGCGACAATTGTTATTGCAATTATCATTATGCTAACGATGGATGTGAAGCTGACTTTAGTAGCGTTAGTCGCATTCCCATTTTATGCATTAAGTGTGAAATACTTTTTTGGCAAGCTACGTGATTTAACACGTAAACGTTCTCAAGCACTTGCAGGCGTACAGAGCTATTTGCATGAACGTGTAGCTGGCATGAGTATTATTAAAAGCTTCACGTTAGAAAAGCATGAACAAAAGTTATTTGATACAGCAAATGGGGAGTTTTTAGAGAAGGCACTCGACCAAACAAAGTGGAATGCTAAATCATTTGCTGTCGTTAATACAATTACGGATGTTGCTCCATTGTTAGTCATAGCCTATGCTGGCTACCAAGTAATAAATGGTTCACTTTCAGTTGGAACGATGGTTGCTTTTATTGCTTATATTGAACGATTATATGGTCCACTTCGCCGGCTTGTAAGTTCTTCAACTACTTTGACGCAATCTATCGCCTCAATGGATCGAATGTTTGAATTAATAGATGAGCCTTATGAAGTGAATGACAAGGACTATGCTCGTGAACTACCACGTGCAAGTGGAGAAGTTCGCTTGCACAACGTATCCTTTAAGTATGAAAATGATGGTTCATCTATTTTAAATAATATTGATTTTACGATTAATCCAGGAGAGACTGTTGCCTTTGTGGGAATGAGTGGTGGTGGTAAATCCACGATTATTAGTTTGATTCCCCGTTTCTACGATACAACAAGTGGGAAAGTGACGATTGATGGATATGATGTAAGAGACGTTACAATCCATTCGTTACGTTCACAAATTGGCATTGTCCTACAGGATAATATCCTTTTTAGTGATTCTGTAAAAGAGAATATTTTAATGGGAAGACCGGATGCAACAGATGAACAAGTCATCGTAGCTGCTAAAGCTGCAAATGCACATGACTTTATTATGAGTCTGCCTAATGGCTATGACACTAAGGTAGGAGAACGAGGAGTAAAGCTATCTGGTGGACAAAAACAGCGAGTTGCCATTGCGCGTGTGTTTTTAAAAAATCCTCCTATTTTAATCCTTGATGAAGCTACTTCTGCGTTAGATTTAGAAAGTGAAGCATTGATTCAAGATTCATTAGATAAACTTGCTCATGAACGGACGACTATTATTATTGCTCACCGTCTTTCTACGATTACTCATGCTGACAAGATTTTTGTCATAGATCACGGACAATTAATCGAAAGCGGAACACATGAGCAGTTAATGGACAGACAAGGAACGTATTATAATTTGTTCCAAGTGCAACATTTAGATTAAAAATTACCGTAAATTATACGATTTATGAATTTTTTTCAAAAAAGCCTTTCATTTATAATTAAATGAAAGGCTATTTTTTTGTGATAAATTTTAAAAACTATCTCTTAATAAGATTTAATTATTACAGAAGACGATTGATGTAGAAATTCTGTGTAATTTGCAGAATATTAATGATTGAAAGAGTTGCAATTATTGGTTAGAATTATCTGACAATAGAGAATTTTATAAAAAGTTATATTATTCTATTAATATTATTATACAATTAAGTAAAATATAGGTAGAGTGGGGCGTTACACATGAGGAAGAAGCTACTAGAAATAAAAGGTTTAAAGACAACCTTTTTCACAGATAATGGACAAATTCCTGCTGTAGATGATATCGATTTTTCTGTCCATGAAGGGGAAATTTTAGGGATTGTAGGAGAGTCAGGTAGTGGTAAAAGTGTTACGTCGCTGTCCATCATGGGCTTAATCCCATCACCGCCAGGGAAAATAACAGGTGGCGAAATTTTGCTAGATGGCAAAAATCTTGCGCAATGTACGGATAAACAAATGCAAAAAATACGTGGAAAAGACATAGCGATGATATTCCAGGAACCAATGACTTCTCTCAACCCTTTGTTTACGATTGGTGACCAGCTAAAAGAAGCCATATTAATTCATAATCCAAAATGGTCGAAAAAGGAAGCGTATGCTAGAGCGGTTGAAATTATGAAACTTGTAGGTTTACCACGTGCTGAGGAATTACTAAAAGATTATCCACATCAGCTATCAGGTGGTATGCGCCAACGGGTCATGATTGCCATGGCACTTGTCTGTGACCCGCAAGTATTAATTGCAGATGAGCCTACAACTGCATTGGATGTTACGATTCAAGCCCAAATTTTACAACTTATGAAAGATTTAAATAAACGGTTGAATACAGCAGTGTTACTAATTACACATGATTTGGGTGTTGTAGCGGAGACTTGTGAGCGAGTGATTGTCATGTATGCAGGGCAAATTGTGGAAGAGGCACCCATTAAAGAAATTTTCACAAATCCTAAACATCCTTATACACAGGGACTCATTCAATCAGTGCCTGATATGCGTTATAAAAAGGATAATCTATATTCCATTCCTGGCAGTGTACCAAAACCAGGAAGTATTCAGGTCGGTTGTCGTTTTGCGGCACGCTGTGAATATGCGATGGAACGTTGTTTACAGGAAACACCACCTTTATTTGAAGCAGCAGAACACCATAAATCGAGATGTTTTTTACTAGAGAAGCAGGGGGTGGAGCAACGTGTCGAAAGCGTTATTAAAGGTTGATGGTTTAAAAAAATATTTTCCGATTCGAAAGGGTGTCCTTAATACACATGCGGGGGATGTAAAGGCAGTCGATGATGTTTCATTTGAAGTATTTGAGGGAGAAACATTGGGAATTGTTGGAGAGTCAGGCTGTGGCAAATCTACCACAGGTCGCTTATTAATGCGTTTATTGGAGCCAACTGAAGGTAAAATAGAATTCTCGGGCAAAGTGATTTCAGAATTATCTAACAACGAAATGAGGAAGGCGCGTAGAGATATTCAAATGATTTTCCAAGATCCCTATGCCTCGCTAAATCCACGACATAACATCGGTAAAATATTAGAGGAGCCTCTTATTGTACATGGCATAGGTAATGCGAAAGAGAGAAAGCAAAAGGTGTTGGAGCTACTTGAGATTGTTGGATTGAATGAATATCATATCAAGCGTTATCCGCACCAGTTTAGTGGAGGTCAAAGGCAACGTATCGGTATTGCTAGAGCCTTGATGACCAATCCTCGCTTAATCATTGCGGACGAACCAGTATCTGCGCTCGATGTGTCCATTCAGGCACAAGTATTAAATTTATTGCAAAAGCTGCAAAAAGATTTAAAGCTAACGTATATTTTTATTTCCCATGATTTAGGGGTAGTTCGCCATATCAGCAATCGTGTTGGCGTAATGTACCTAGGTAAATTAGTCGAGTTGACAGCGAGTGAGGACTTATATGCCGAACCGCTTCATCCATATACACAGGCACTTTTATCTTCGGTTCCTGTTCCTGATCCGATGTTTGAACGGGAACAGATTATTATTTCGGGAGATATTCCGAGTGCATCAAACCCGCCAAGCGGTTGTACTTTCCATACGAGATGTCCTTATAAAAAGGAACAATGCTCGCAAGTAGTACCTAAAATGCAAGAAGTGAAACCAGGTCATTATGTTGCTTGCCATCTTTATGAGGCGCTCCAACATTAAATGATATAAAAACTCTTAGGGGGAAATTCAATGAAGAAAAAGAAGCTTTGGACTTTGGGTGTAATGCTGCTCCTTATTCTCTCGACAATCTTAGCAGCTTGTGGCGGCTCAGATACTAAGGATACGGGTAGTAAAGATACTTCGACTGGTGGCGATACAGCTGGCAGTGGTGAACCAAAAATTTTAGTTTATGGTCGTGGTGGAGATTCTGTAGCACTAGACCCAGCTGTTGTCACAGATGGTGAATCCTTTACGGTGACAGCTAATATTTATGAAACATTAGTAAACTTTGGTGAACAAGATGTAACGATTCAACCAGGTTTAGCAAAATCATGGGAGGCATCAGAGGATGGCCTAACTTATACATTCCAGCTACAAGAAGGTGTAAAGTTCCATGACGGCACAGATTTCAATGCTGAAGCAGTTGCCAAAAATATTGAACGTTGGAAATCAAGTACTGATAAATATCCTTATTTTAGTTCACAATTTATTGTTGGAGACAAGCAAGTAATAGAATCAGTTACTGCTGAGGGAGACTATACAGTTGTCTTTAAGTTAAGCCAACCACAAGCACCTTTCCTGAAAAATTTAGCGATGTCTCCATTTGCTATAGCTTCTCCAACAGCCTTTGAAGCAGATGAAGAAGGGTTATCAGCTAATCCTGTAGGGACAGGTCCATTCAAATTTGTCAGCTGGGTACGTAATGATTCTGTAACAATTGAGAAAAACCCTGATTATTACATTGATGGTTATCCAAAATTAGATAAAGTTATTTATCGTTCTATTCCAGATAACTCTGCACGTTTAAATGATTTAACGGCAGGTAATATTGATGTGGCTGATGGCTTAAGTCCATCTGATAAAGGAACAATTGAAGGGGATGCTAATTTACAGTTAATCGAACGTCCATCTATGAACGTTGGATATCTAGGTTTAACAGTGACACGTCCTCCATTCGATAATGTAAAAGTTCGCCAAGCAGTAAACTATGCAATTGATAAACAAGCATTAGTAGATGCATTTTATGAAGGGCTAGCAGAGCCAGCTAAAAATCCAATGCCACCAGTAATTTCTGGTTATAACGATGAGGTTACAGGTTATACGTATGATCCTGAAAAAGCGAAAGCACTACTTGCTGAAGCAGGCTATGATGGTAAGGAAATTGAGTTATGGGCAATGCCAGTACCACGTCCATATATGCCAGATGGACAAAAAGTAGCAGAAGCGATTCAAAAGAACTTAGAAGACGTAGGCATTAAATCTAAAATTGTGTCATTTGAATGGGCTACGTATTTAGAAAAAGCACAAAATGGTGAAGCCGATGCATTCCTACTTGGCTGGACAGGCGATAATGGAGATGCGGATAACTTCCTATATACGTTATTAGATGGCGATAATATTGGATCTAACAACTATACATTCTATGACAATCCAGAATTACACAAGCTTTTTGTAGCTGCTCAAACAGAAATCGATGAGGACAAGCGTAATGAACTTTATAAGCAAGCTCAAGTAATTATCTCTGAGGATGCTCCATGGGTTCCACTTGCTCACTCTACACCAATTTTAGCTGCAAATAAGAAAGTAACGAATTATATTGCGCATCCTACAGGCTCTGACCGTCTAGATGCAGTTGATATTCAATAGTAAACTTCATTGTCTAATTGAATAGAGGAAATGTAAGAATCTGCTTGCTTTTCTGCGGGTAAGCCGTGGAAATCTAGCAGATTTTTATTCTTTTCTAGTAATAGATACTCATTTTTCTCCTGTATGAAAGACCACTCATCTAACATTCAAAAACGTTTGGTGAAGGCTCAACCTTTCAACAGTATATAAAGACTTCAAAGAATAATATGAAAATCTTAGAGAGGTGATGAAAATGCTTCACTATATGGGGAGACGTTTACTCCAACTAATCCCAGTTTTGCTTGGAATGACTTTTATCGTCTTTATGTTGATACGTGCAATCCCTGGAAATCCAGTGCAAGTTATTTTAGGGCAACAGGCGACAAAAGAGGCGGTCGAGGCGTTAAACGCAAGTTTAGGATTAGATAAGCCTTGGTATACACAATACTTTAGTTATTTGGCAGGTATTTTTCAGGGAGACATGGGCGTTTCTCTACGAACAAAATTACCTGTTTCAGAAGAAATTTTCCCATATTTAGCAGCAACAGCCGAGCTGGCATTATTCGCCATGATTATTGCCATTGTTGTTGGAGTTAATGCAGGTATTATTTCAGCATGGTTCCAAAACTCTTGGTTCGATTATATTGCCATGATTGTGGCATTAGTCGGTGTTTCTGTACCTGTATTTTGGCTAGGTTTGATGGAGCAGTGGGCATTCAGTAGCCAGCTCGGCTGGTTCCCTACTTCAGGTAGAGAGGATGTTCGAGATCCTATTACCTCGATAACCCATTTCTATTTACTTGATACGCTCATTCAAGGACGTTTCGATCAATTTATTGAAGTATTAAAGCGATTAGTATTACCAGGAGTAGCACTTGCGACAATACCAATGGCTATCATTGCTAGAATCACGAGATCTTCTATGCTAGAGGTTATGCGTTCAGACTATGTACGTACTGCACGAGCTAAAGGCCAAAAAATGTTTATCGTTGTTTATAAGCATGCACTAAAGAATGCTGTTATTCCTGTGTTAACAGTAATTGGTTTACAAACAGGATTACTGCTAGGCGGTGCAATTTTAACAGAGACGATTTTTAGTTGGCCAGGAATCGGTCGTTATATTTATGATGCGATTGGCTTCAGAGATTATCCTGTTATTCAATCAGGTATTCTTATCGTTGCATTTATTTTCATCATGATTAACTTAATCGTGGACTTGTTGTATACAGTGATAGATCCACGTATTAAATACAAATAGAAGGGAGTTGCAATGATGACTGGAGCAATTGACATAAAAAAAGAAGCAGCACCAGTTCAAGAACGGGCAGTAGGTCCTTGGTTAGAAGGCTGGCGTAGCTTTAAAAAGAGCAAGGTCTCTTTATTAGGAGCAGGGATTGTTATATTTTTCATTTTACTGGCTGCAGTAGGCCCATTCATAGCACCACAGGGAATCAATGAGCAGGATTTAACGAAACGTTTACTGGCACCATCAGGTGAACATTGGTTTGGTACGGATGATTTTGGGCGAGATATTTTCTCTAGAATCATTCATGGTGCACGGATTTCACTATGGGTAGGCTTTTTTTCGGTTGTTTTATCCGTAATTGTTGGTAGTTTGCTTGGTATTATTGCAGGTTATTATGGAAAATGGATTGATACAATTATTTCACGTATATTTGATATAATGCTAGCTTTCCCTAGTATGCTATTAGCGATTGCAGTCGTGTCGGTGCTAGGGCCATCCTTACAGAATGCATTAATTGCCATTGCAATTATTAACATACCTAATTTTGGTCGTTTAATTCGCTCTAAAGTTCTGAGTGTCAAAGAAGAAGAGTATATTGTAGCGGCAAAAGCAATCGGTATGCGTGATTCAAGAATTTTATTTTCCCATATTTTGCCAAATTCAATGACACCCATTATTGTCCAAGGTACGCTTGCAATTGCGACAGCTATTATTGAAGCGGCAGCACTAGGCTTCCTTGGACTGGGAGCACAAGCGCCAGCACCTGAGTGGGGAAAAATGCTAGCCGATGCCCGGAAATTTTTATTAAATGCTCCATGGACGATGATTTTCCCAGGTTTAGCTATTATGCTAACAGTTCTTGGATTTAATCTAATGGGGGATGGGCTGCGTGATGCGCTTGATCCAAAAATGAAAAGTTAGTAAATAGATACAATTGCCTTCTACAAGTTAGAAGGTTTTTTCAGCTGATTCGCGAATATGTACTAAGGAAATAAAAGGAACTTTTTTATAGCGAAAACGTTCTAAATTTATAGAAGAGAACGTGAAGGATTTTATAAAATCAGTGGAATACCTTTTCGGAGCCATTAATTGAATTTTTTGTCATGTTATTTTAGACTTAATTAAGTAGAAACTTTTTATTTTAATGGATTATTGCTTACTATATAATCTTTCAGTTGAAATACATATTTTAGGAGGGTGTTAAAATTGGGGATTAATTTACAAAAAGGGCAACGAGTTGATTTAACGAAAGGCAATGCAGGTTTAAATAAAATTAAAGTTGGTTTAGGATGGGACCCTGTAAGTCAAGAAAAAAGTGGCGGCTTCTTAGGTGGTTTATTTTCTAGTAGAAATAGCGATAGTGGCAGAAGTGTCGATTGTGATGCCTCCGTATTAATGCTGCAGGATGACAAAATTTTAGCTGGAGACGATGTTGTCTATTTCGGAAAATTAACAAGTAACTGTGGTTCTGTACAACATTCAGGGGACAATCTAACTGGTGATGGCGCTGGTGATGATGAAGTGATTACAATCGAGCTATCGTCTATACCAACGCAATATAATAAACTTGTGTTTGTAGTAAACATTTATGATGCAGCAGGTCGTAATCAACACTTTGGCATGATTCAAAATGCATATATTCGTGTGTATGATGACAGGACAGGAAGTGAATTAATTCGCTATAATTTATCTGATAATTATTCGAACTTAACGACGTTAGTCTGTGGTGAAATTTACCGTCATAATAGTGAATGGAAATTTGCTGCAGTTGGTACGGGAACGAATGATATAAAACTTGGCGACGTTGTTCGAAGATATCAATAAATAAATGACTAAATAGGAGGAATAAAGAATATGGGCATTTCACTACAAAAAGGTCAAAAGGTAGATTTAACAAAAACAAATCCAGGATTAACAAATGTTATTGTAGGTTTAGGTTGGGATACAAATAAATATGACGGTGGTAATGATTTTGATTTAGACTCATCTGTATTTTTACTTGCTGATACTGGAAAAGTAGCAGATCAAAATGATTTTATTTTCTACAATAATACAACAGGTGGCAACGGCTCAGTTGAACATTCAGGAGATAATTTAACGGGTGTAGGTGAAGGTGACGACGAAATAGTAAAAGTCGCATTAACTCAAGTGCCTGCACATGTTCAACGACTAGCATTCACTGTAACAATTCATGATGCTGAATCACGCAATCAGAACTTTGGCATGGTGTCTAATGCCTATATTCGTATTATTAATGCTGCTTCAAATGAAGAAATAGTTCGCTATGATTTAGGTGAGGATTTCAGTATTGAAACAGCTATTGTTGTAGGCGAATTATACCGCCATAACGGAGAATGGAAATTTAATGCGATTGGCGCTGGTTATCAGGGTGGCTTAGCTGCTTTATGTAATGATTATGGCTTGAATGTAAACTAAAATTTCATCTTTGGACAGAAAGGGAGATTTTGAATGGCTATTCAGTTAAGTAAAGGGCAACGTATTGATTTAACAAAACAAGATCCAGGCTTAAATAACATTGGCATTGGCTTAGGCTGGGATGTAAAACAATTTGATGGTGGGCAAGACTTTGACCTCGATGCATCTGTATTTTTACTAGATGCATCAGGCAAATGCCGTAATGAGCAAGACTTTATCTTCTACAATAATTTAGCGAGCCAAGATCAATCTGTTGTCCATGCGGGTGATAATCGTACAGGTGCAGGTGACGGGGATGATGAAAAAATTCTTGTCAACTTAAAGCAAGTATCTCCTCAAATAGAAAAAATTGTGGTGACGGTTACGATTTACGATGCAGAAGGGCGTCATCAAAATTTTGGTCAAGTCCTAAACGCCTATGTTCGTTTGACGAATGAAGAGTCAGGATCAGAGGTATTACGTTATGATTTAGGTGAAGACTTCAGTATTGAAACAGCCGTTGTATTTTGTGAACTGTACCGTCATAATGGCGAGTGGAAATTTGCCGCAATAGGCTCAGGTTATCAGGGTGGACTAGCAGCATTAATCAACACATATGGACTGCAGTAACTAGTAGGGTATAGATACATGACGGAGGATCTTGTGTGGATGTATTAAACGAGATATTAAATACATATACACAGTATGTTTACTGGCAGATGTGAGGACATGTTTTAACCGATGCAGCATCCGTACCATCGCTGTTGCATTCCTATCATTAATTGAATGCTATAGAATCTATATGGTAATTGCCATTAGTATTTTTGTAGTCCATCTATCACATGAATTATTCATCTTTATTTTAATTGCTGCATTCTTATTGACATTTGTTGTTCACAAGATGAATAAGAAAATAGCAGTGTAAACAAGGCACTGTATTGGTCTGTATAGAACAGACTGATACAGTGCTTTTTTCACAAAAGGCACACTTATTAGGGAGAGGATTAGATGCAACACTTTGCAACAGAAGCAGAGACGATATTTTATAAGAAGCCACAGCCTTTTACTAAATGGGAAACGCCAGATATTTTGTCATATGCCTTAGGTGCGACTTTGTATATGCCAGCTTCCATGCCTAATATTGTGAGTTTAATCCAATCACAAAAATATCAAGAACTCACATCACTTGTTATTGATCTAGAAGATGCAGTAGGGGAAATGGAATTAGTAAATTGTGAAGCAAAGTTGATTGAGGATATTAATGAGTTATATACACTTTATCACCAAAAACAACTGCTACTTCAAGATTTACCATTACTTTTTATTCGTGTACGTCATGTTGAACAATTTCACTTTTTAACAACCACTTTAGGGAAAAAGCAAGAAATACTAACAGGCTATGTATTCCCGAAGTTTACAGCAGTGCATGGTGCCCGTTATTTTGAGCTTCTTGAACAAACGATTTTGGAGAATAATTTAATTTTATATGGTATGCCGATTTTAGAAAGTCGTGAAGTATTATATAAGGAATCTCGCATGGAAGCATTATTAAGTATTAAAGCCGTTCTACATCAATACAAAGCTCTTGTATTAAATGTACGTATAGGTGCTACCGATTTTTGTGGTATATACGGAATTCGCCGCCGAATGGACTCGACCATTTATGATATCAGTGTAATTCGAGATTGTATTGCAGATATAGTTAATGTCTTAGGTCGTGAAGAAGATGGCTTTGTGATATCTGGACCTGTGTGGGAGTATTTTAGTAATCAACGTATATTAAAGCCTGCTTTAAGAGTGACGCCATTTAGTGAGAAAGATGCGCTTGATACAAGGAAAGCGTTATTAGACGATTGCTTAGATGGATTAATGAAGGAAGTTTTAATGGACAAACAAAACGGCATTGTGGGAAAAACAATTATTCATCCTAGCCATATCCGTGTCGTTCATGCCCTATATGCCATTTCCTATGAAGAGTATTTAGATGCACTAAGTATTGTAGAAAATAATGATGGACGCAAAGGTGTTATGAAAAGTCACTATGCTAATAAAATGAATGAAATTAAGCCACATATGAGATGGGCACAAAGAATATTAAAACAGGCACATGTCTATGGTGTTTATCATGAATCTGTTGATTTTGCCTCACTTTTATTAAATTCTGAAATAGGTGGTAGTGTTTATGCAACAACAAATGAGTAAATTAAGCATTTTGCCGAATTATTCAATCGATATTGAAATTACCCACAATCCACACAATTTTGCTCTAACAGATTTGTTTAAAATGGCAGCTCGTATTAATAAAAAGAGACAATTTTTGTTTGTGAGCACTGTTCTTGGCAAGCATTTAGCTGTGCGACCACAAGTACCTTTACTGACAGGGACACTTTTAGCCATGATGTATCATCAGAATTTTACTGGACAAAAAGTGATTGCTTCGTCAGCCGTCATAAAATCTTTAAAGGAAGGTACGGAGTTGGATGAATTACCAAAATCTGTTGAAGGAAGCATAGAGTTAACAATGGAAACATTGTTTATTGGATTTGCTGAGACGGCTACAGCACTTGGGCATGCCGTATTTAATGCGTTTCAATCGAACGCGATGTATATCCACACAACACGTGAAGTTCTTCCAGGTTTTGAGCCATTTGTTACGTTCGAGGAAGAGCATTCACATGCAACAAGCCATAGAATTTATACAGAGGAGCCTGAAGTTTTACTGCAAGCTAAGCGCATTGTGCTAATTGATGATGAGATCACGACTGGTAATACGGTTATTAACATTATTCAAACGCTAAAACAAAAATTTCCATTAGTTCAACACTATACAGTTTTATCTATTTTAGATTGGCGTTCTGAACAGCAGCAATTAGCCTTTAAGCAATTAGAAGAACAATGGGGAATCTCTATTGAGTTTATCGCAATCATGTGTGGACACTTTAACTGTACAGGTGTTCCTAGCTTAACAAGAGCACAGCCTAGCTTACTTACACACACTGCTCAAGATATAAAACTATTGCCAATCAAAGAATCTGTTGATCGCAAATATTATCAATCTGTTGCTGAGAACGGTTTAGTAAACAATCAACCTTATTTAGTAGCAACGGGGAGATTTATGCTAACATCCAAACAACATTTTGAACAAAGGAAAATGGTACAAGCAATCGCTAAGCAATTAAAAGAGCTACGAACAGACGGACCAGCACTTGTTGTTGGAACAGGTGAGTTTATGTATGTCCCTATGCAGATTGCCTCTTACTTAGGAAACGATGTTTATTTTCAATCGACCACTCGTAGTCCTATCTATCGTACAGATGAATTAGATTACACGATTACAGATAAAATAGCTTTTGAGAGTCCAGAGAATAATGGAGTGGACAATTATTTATATAATGTCCAAAGTCAGTCATACTCGGAACTTTTCTTTATTGTGGAACGTATAGCAAGTAAAGAGGTAGTTGCCCGAGTGGTAAAGTCATTACAATCTGTCAGTAACGCAAAAATATACGTGATTTGTATGCATGAAATGGAGGTAGTACGATGATACCGACTTTACAGCCAGATAAAATGGGAAGCTATGCACCAGATGACGTTATTTTTTTATTGCGTGATATTGGGCATGTTTTTCTTGAAATGGATAATGAAAAGCGTGAACAGCTCATTCAATCAGGCACACATTATTCTGAAATGCTGCCAGTGGAATTTCAACCATCTGACACATATATGAATCTATTTTATAAGACATTAGATGCTTACGCAGAAAAAATCGCATTAGCTGTTGGCGTAGTGGCAGAGCAAATGATCAAGAATAGAGGGTTAGAAAATTTAATTTTAGTTAGTTTAGCCAGAGCAGGTACGCCAATCGGCATTTTAGTCAAACGGTATATTTTTAAGCGTTATCAGGTGAATGTTCCGCATTATTCTATCTCGATACTACGTGGTCGTGGGTTTGATGAAACGGCGATTCGTTACATTTTGACACAGCACCCTTTAGGGTGTCTTCAATTTATCGATGGTTGGACGGGAAAAGGTGCAATTACCAATGAATTAAAGCAATCTTGTCAAAAATTTAATGAGCAATATCAAGTACAATTAGATGCTAATTTAGCCGTTTTGGCAGATCCAGGGCATTGCGCTGCCATTTATGGAACACGTGAAGATTTTTTAATTCCATCTGCTTGTTTAAATTCGACTGTATCTGGATTGGTAAGTAGAACGGTTTTGAATCAGCAGTTTATGGATGCGAACGACTTTCATGGTGCAAAATACTACAAAGAATTAGAAGCTATAGATGTTTCCAATTTGTACATAGAACGTATCGTCACATGCTTTGACCAAGTGCAGAGTAAGATTGTGCAAAAATTTCAAGAGCAAGCCATCTCCCCGATTACTTGGCAGGGCATGAAGTCTGTGCAAAAGATTCAACATGATTTTGGCATTGATAATATACATTTCATCAAACCCGGTGTTGGAGAAACGACAAGAGTCTTACTTCGACGGATACCCTGGAAGATTTTAATTAATCCACAGGACATGCATGAGCTGGAACATATTTTACTGCTAGCTCGTGAAAAAAATGTATTAATAGAAGAATATTCGAATATGTCCTATGCATGTTGCGGTTTAATAAAGGAATTATAGAGGAGATTGAGATGATACTATTTACATCGGATTTAGATCGAACACTTATTTATTCTAAACGCATGATGGAGATATTTCCGCCTTTTACAGAGGCAATGGTAGTTGAACACAGGGCTGGGGAAGCAATGAGCATGATGACGCAGGAAACAGCGACTTTATTGCAGAAGGTACAACAACAAACACTATTTGTACCCGTTACGACTAGGGCATTGCATCAATATAAGAGAATCCATTTTATTAATGACCTATGCCCTGCTTTTGCAATTACAAGCAATGGAGGTACAATATTAGATAAGGGTCAGCCATATGAAAAATGGACGAAAGCATTAAGTAGACGTATTGAAGATTCTTCAATCCCGCGAGAGGACATGTTAAAGCATTTTCAGTCGATTAAATCCGATAAATGGCTACAACGTTCTTTGTATATAGATGATCTTTTTTACGTACATCATGTGGATCTTGAAGTTTTACAACACGATGAATTACAAGCAATGATTCAAGAGTTTGATGCTCATGGCTGGTATGTTCTTCTGCAAGGTAAAAAATTGTATTTTATGCCCAAGGTACTGACGAAGGAAGCTGCCATAGAATATATGAAAGAGTTCTGTACATACGATGTGCATATAGCAGCAGGCGATTCTATTATGGATTATGGAATGCTGGCAATGGCTGATTTAGCTTTTACACCGAATCATGGAGATTTGAAGGATAAACAGCCGAAAGTTCTACACAATACAACTTACTCGGCTCACGATGGTGAAGCATTTACAAAAGATTTGCTAGAAACTGTTTTACAGATGGCTTCACAACAAACGGTAGTATAGGTTATTCAACTTTTTTAGTTGTCATAAGGTAGAGTCATCCTATGACAAATGAATTCTTCAGCATATACTGAGGATGATTTTTTAGGAGGTGCGTTTGTATGCAAACAATCACAATTAAATCAGTGTTGGAGCGACATCCTGATGATTGGCTACAGGCGTTTCAAGAATCACCAAAGGATCGCGCATTTTATGAGGAAACAGCTCAACAAATAAGTTTTAGCAGGATAGCTGTTCGTGTATTGGGCGTACCAATCGAAGAAGATGATTATTTCAATTCAATATTTACATTGTCACAAAACACGAATATCCATATTTTAAGTGAAGAATTAAATAAGCATATTGAGCAAAAAGATTTTCAAGCCATACAAACGATTTTATCGCAGCATCAACAAACGCCAAAAGGCCTATCTATTAATCGTTTAGTTGCGATGATGTATGGCCATCAGTTAATTCCAAAACATGATGATAGCGTAATGAATCGACATTTACAGTTAGCGACCATTAAAGTAGTTGAGCTCTTTCAAAAACAACAATCCTTAGGCTTGCTCGCAAATGAGTTTCGCCGTTTTTTAATTGATATGGTGAAATGGTTAAAAAATCATTGGATTCAATGGACAAAAGCCATGAAGCCAACAGATGATTTTCCAAAAGTTGTTTGGTATGGGGAAACAACCATTAGTCAGCGCTATTTTTTATTGCTACTAATGGAGCTTGGATGTGACGTATTAATTTTTCATCCAGCTAAAATAGATGAATTTGCAGAAATAGATCCTACTGATACGTTCTCTATCACGTACTCATATGCAAATCAAACAACCTTACAGCCATTTCCTGACAAGCTTCGTGATCGCCAGGCGACTGTAGGTTATCGCTCAAGTCAGCATTTCGAACAATTGATGCATGATCAGCAATCAGGGGTCTATAAGCCTTGGCAGTTTAAAGACTTTATGCCACGTTCACTAACATTACGTATGACATACGATGATATTTTTATTTATGCAGATGAGAAGGCTATGGTTCGACCACAATTTGAAGTGATAGAAAATGAAGTAATCATACCAGTAATATTTGCAAAAATAAGCGGAGTGTCTAGCCGACGAGAAGAATACTGGCATTACATGCATCAGTTAATGGCAAATCAACAAACTGTTTTTGTTCAGGAATTCCCGTATGCAACAACGAGCAGAGCCAATTTCCATTTTCACTATAAGCATTGCTTAGTGAATGGTGAGCTTTCGATAGAGCGTATTATGCAAAGTGACTGGTGGCAGTATGGTGAACTAACATTGGAGCTACAGCGTGCAATTGCCCATACGATAAAAACATCATGTGAGCAACCAATGTTAAAACAACAGCCAAATGAGACTTTATATGATTTACAGTTATTTTTATTTAAACAAATGACGATGATTCCTCAAGATATACTACGGTTACTACAAAGCTTTGATTATTCACAAGAGGTACCAAAACTCTTATTGTACCAATCACCTGAGCAACCAGCATTATCACGTGAGGACATTGCATTATTAGCATTTTTAAATCGTTTTGGTATGGATATTGTCTTTTATAATCCCACAGGTCAACTTGATTTAGAAAAACATTTACAAGAAGATACTTACGATGTACACCGTTTAGAACATATGCTATTTGACTTGTACTATGAAGAACCAAAGCAGCAAAAAACAGCACCCGACAAAATCATTAAAAAACTCTTTAATCGTTTTTTCTGATGATAGGAAGGAGGCGGCAGGAATGTCAAATAACTCGTTGACGCTGGAGCGGCTGACACTGGAAACTGCAGAAGCCGTCAAAGAACAGTTAAGGGACCATGCAGAGGTACAGCACATTGCCAATCAAATTAATATAAAAAATCAGTTAGAAATACTGGCGTTGGGAAAAGAGCCAGCGACAAAACTAGCAAAATTCGCAGACCAAATTTTAGATATCCTCACCCAATCATCATCTTATGAATCGAGTGAATTATTTAAGCAACTCGAAGCCTTAATGTTGTCATTTGATAAAAAGGATTTTGCTGAGCAAAAGGGTTTTTTTAAAAAGTTATTTGCACGTAAAACCAAAAATGATGAAGATCTATTTGCGAAATATAGTGTACTTGGTAGAGATATTGAAAAAATTCATTATCAATTTGTGCTGATGGAAGAGGAATTAGCGAAGGATAATCGAGTACTTGCACGATTATATAATGAAGATTTGATGTTTTACCTTGACCTAGAAAAATATATCGTAGCAACCGACATGAAATTACATGAGGTACAAACAACACTGATCCCTATGTATGTCAAACAAAGTGAGGCAGGCAATCAGGTGGCCAAAATGGAGCTTAATCGTTTGCAAACAATTGCAGAGATGCTCCAACAAAAAATAGATGAGTTGGAAAAATCGCGTATGGTTGCCATTATAACAGCTCCGCAAATTGAGATGCTGCGTTATGGTAATAGTGAATTGATTGAACAGATTAATGGTGCTTTTGTTAAAACCATTCCTGTTTTTAAAATGGGTATGATGAATGCTGTTAATGAAAGGCGACAACAATTACAGAATCAATCTGCATCAGCCTTCGAAAATCGTATGAAGCAATTCGGAGGAGCTAGCAATGAAGCGGTTCAATTAAGCACTGCTATGGCTCAGCAATCAGGCACAACACAGACCCTTGAGGAAATGTGGGATATCATTGTTTCAGGTATTGCAAATTACCAGCATTTACGGGATGAGCAAACGGTTAAACGTCAACAAGCAGAGCAGCAACTACTAACATTGCGGAAATAATAAAAAGCGACAGATTCTTTTACATCAAATCTGTCGCTACAAAGTTGTTAGATGAATTCTTCTTCAAATTCTACGTTAATTTCGTGACCATGGTAGCTTTGATAAGACACAATAAGTGTGTCTAGATGCTCTAGATTTTCTTCATAATCTAAAATCCTTGATAAAATATAGAGTAGGTGATAACTAGAAAATTCCGTATCGCCTTCTTCACGAGCAAAATTGATTTGCTTGATGAAAATCTCCATCAGTTCATTGCGCTGAACATAGTCAATGTTTTTACTCCACTGTGAATGCTCAGGCTTTAGTTTCCCTGTATATTTTAAGAGCAGTTGTTCATGATACGTTAGCAAGGAATCAAGTCGCTCCTGAATCATTAAGTGAAATTGTGTTGGTAGCTGAGCTAATTCGTTTTCATGGTTATGCAAACGTTGAAGTAATTCTAAACTCTTTTTGGAGGTTAGAATCATTTGACGATAGACTACTAATTTACGTGCTTTCACATATTTTTTGTTTTTGAAGTAATTGCGCTCTTCCTTATATAAATCATATAATGTATCAACTCGTAGCATACGATTTTTAAACTTACTTAATGCACCCTTTGTGGATGTATGCTCAGAGGCCTGACGTACTGCAAGTCGTGTCCAACGAATAATATCATCCTGTAAAATATAGATTTTGCGAAATAGTTTTATCTCGTATTTCGGTGGTAAGAACACAAGGTTAACAACAAATGCTGCTAATACCCCAACTAAAATAGTGAGAAAGCGTATTAACCCAAATGTTAAAAAGTCATCCCCTTGAAACTCCATGATTGCCACGACTGATACTAATGCCAAAGAAAGAGATTTTTCAAGTTTAAACTTCAACATTAAACCAATAGCTATTATGACGGCTATACCGATGGCTACAACATGATGGCCAAAAAGTAAGCCAAAAATGACGGCTATGGTCGCCCCTATAATATTTGCTTGTACTTGCTCTACAATGGTTTGATAAGAACGATAAATAGAAGGCTGAATTGCAAAAATGGCTGCAATCCCAGCAAAAACAGGTGAAGGTAGTTTTAACAACTCTGCTATAAACAGGGCAAATACAATAGCGACACCAGTTTTAAATACACGGGCACCTAATTTCATAAAGATGTCCTTTCTGTCTAATATTTTTTAGTTTCTTTACATTATAGAAGGAAGTGCTCATAAAATACATAGATTTGTATGCATGAATAAGAAAAAGGCGACTTCTACTAGAAAGTCGCCTTTGTATTGTCACATGATTACAATTGAGAGAACGCGTAATCTACAGCTTTAATTGTTTCAACAATGTCTGCTTCTGTATGCTCTGTTGTTAAGAACCAAGCTTCATATTTAGAAGGAGCTAAATTAATGCCTTGCTCAAGCATTAGTTTAAAGAAGCGACCAAAAATTTCACCATCAGCGTTTTCAGCTTGCTCATAGTTTTCTACCTTCACATCTGTAAAGTAGATAGTTAGTGCTCCTTTGAGACGATTTAGTGTGATCGTCACATCATGTTTTTTAGCCGCTGCTAAAACACCTTCTTCTAAAATTCCACCTAGTCTATCCATTTCATCGTAAATGCCTGGTGTTTGTAGCACTTCTAGGCAGGCAATACCGGCTTGCATCGATGCAGGATTTCCAGCCATCGTACCTGCTTGGTAGGCTGGTCCAAGTGGTGCAACTGTATCCATAATTTCTTTACGACCACCATATGCGCCGATTGGTAAACCACCACCAATAACTTTCCCAAGTGCAGTTAGGTCAGGGGTTAGGCCAAGTAAATTTTGAGCTCCACCATAATGGAAACGGAAGGCTGTAATGACTTCATCGTAAATCGTTAAGGCACCTTTTTCTTTTGCAGTAGCATGTACTAATTCAAGGAAACCGGGGTTTGGCTCAACAATACCGAAGTTTCCAACAATGGGTTCTATTAAGATAGCCGCAATTTCTTCGCCCCATTTTTCCATGGCTTCAGTAAAGGCTTCAGGATTATTGAAAGGTACAGTAATAACTTCTTCTGCTGTAGATGTTGTCACACCCGCTGAGTCAGGTGTTCCTAATGTTGCAGGACCAGAACCGGCAGCTACTAATACTAAATCGAAGTGGCCATGGTAACAACCTGCAAATTTCATGATTTTTGTACGACCTGTGTAGGCACGTGCAACACGAATAGTCGTCATAACAGCTTCTGTACCAGAGTTGTTAAAACGTACTTTATCCATAGAAGGGATTGCTTCTTTTAACATTTTCGCGAAAGTAACTTCGTGTTCAGTCGGTGTTCCAAACAATGTACCATTTTCAGCTGCATGTGAAATGGCCTTCGCAATATGAGGGTGACCATGTCCAGTAACGATTGGCCCATAAGCCGCTAGATAGTCGATATAACGATTGCCATCTACATCCCAAAAATAAGCGCCTTTGCCCCGTGTCATTGCCACTGGAGAACCGCCACCTACTGCTTTATATGAACGAGAAGGGCTGTTTACACCACCAACAATATGCTGTAAAGCCTCTGCATGTATTGCTTCGGATTTTGTGTGATTCATAGTATTGCCTCCTAACTTTTTATACGTAATCTATTGTAGACCTATCGGTGTAAGAAATCCAAAGAAATTAAAGGATATGACTTGATTTGTACCTTAGAGTAAAATAGAACGTACAGAGGAGGAGATTTTTATGACTTTACTAGAAGGACAGAACGCGCCAGATTTTTCTCTAATAAATGAAAAGGGAGAGATGGTTCATTTAACTGATTTTAAAGGGCGGAATGTTATTTTGTACTTTTATCCAAAGGATATGACTCCAGGTTGCACAACGGAAGCATGTGATTTTCGTGATAAGTTTGAGGACTTCAGTCATTTAAATGCTGTTGTTCTTGGTGTTAGTCCGGATGATGTAAACAAACACACAAAATTTATTGATAAGCACGGGTTGCCATTTTCATTATTAGTCGATGAGGATCATGCTGTTGCTGAAGCATACAATGTATGGGTTTTAAAGAAAATGTACGGACGCGAATTTATGGGCATAGAGCGTTCAACGTTTTTAATTGATACAGAGGGTAGGCTTATAAAAGCTTGGCGCAAGGTACGAGTGAAAAATCATATTGAAGATGTGTATGCCTATTTAGCAGAACAGGAGGCAGCGCAATGAGAATCTATTTTACGTTTGAACCAAGACCCACTTTACGTGAACCATTACTAGCAGAATTTCCGCAGGTAGATTTTGTCTTCGGAAGTGGCTTATCAAATGAAGAACTTCAACAAGCCGATGTTTTAGTTACATATGGTGAAGATTTAACAGAAGAGAGTATCCAATTTGCGACTAAGTTAAAGTGGATTTTTGTTGCGTCAGCAGGTATAGAAAAAATGCCTGCTCATGCTATTATGGAACGTGGTATTTTAGTTTCAAATGTCCGTGGAATTCATAAAACACCAATGGCAGAATCGATGCTTGCCCATATTTTAGCGATTAAACGCGCCTTACCTTGGATGTATGAGCAGCAAAAGAAAAGCGAATGGTCAAAAAAAGCGCAACAAACAGAATTACGAGATAGTACAGCCCTTATTTTAGGTCCAGGTGCTATTGGCGCAGAAGTTGGTCGTCTATTGCAAGCTTTTGGTGTAACGACGATTGGTTGCAATCGATCTGGAAAAGAGGCGGCTAATATGGATAAAATCATTAGCTTTGCCCAATTAAAAGAAGCCTTACCTGATGCGGATATTGTCATTTCCGTGTTACCGAAAACAAAAGAAACTACACATTTATTAAAAGAAGAACATTTTGCAACGATGAAAAGTAGTGCAATTTTCATGAATTTTGGTCGAGGTAACTTGGTGGATGAAAAGGTTCTCATTCAAGCTATCGAAACAGAGCAAATTGGCTATGCTGTTTTAGATGTATTTGAAGAGGAGCCTCTGGCGTCGGACAATCCATTATGGACATTACCGAATGTCATTGTATCACCACATATATCTAGTCATTCTTCTCGTTACGTTGAACGAAGTCTAGAAATTTTCAAGCCAAGCCTAACAAAATGGCTGAAGGGTGATACGGATTTAGAAAATATCATGGATTTATCAAGAGGATATTAAGGAACGACCATTGATATATTGAGGATAAGCAATGTATGATTGTTGACGAAGTAGAGGTAATTGGATACACTATTTATAACTATTATAAATTAATAATACTTATGGAAGAGGTGCATGACGATGTCTGCAACGCATTTACAGGATGCACTGGACACGTTAAAAACAACTGGTGTACGTATTACTCCTCAGCGTCATGCTATTTTGGAATATCTGATTCAATCAATGGCACATCCTACTGCCGATGAAATTTATAAAGCACTTGAGGGCAGGTTCCCTAATATGAGTGTAGCGACTGTCTATAACAACCTGCGCGTATTTCGCGAAGTGGGTCTTGTGAAAGAGCTTACTTATGGGGATGCTTCAAGTCGCTTTGATTTCGTGACAAATGATCATTACCATATGATTTGTGAATGCTGTGGTAAAATCGTTGATTTCCATTACCCTGGACTCGACGAAATAGAGCATTTTGCATCACAGGTAACTGGCTTTGATGTGCATTCGCATCGTTTAGAGATATACGGCACTTGTCCATCATGTAAAGGTGCTACTGCTAAAGTACAATAAAAATCCTAGCTCTTATAAAGGGCTAGGATTTTTTTGTTTTATTATTGTAGGATTGATCGAACTCTTTACCTTCTAGAGTAGGATCAAGCGTTAATGGCTCATTGCAGTACATACACATATCTACACGACCTAAAACCTTTGTATGTTTATGACAATTAGGGCACTCAACTTGAATAGCTCTTGTTGACAGTAATCCTATCCAAGCATATACAACTGTACTACCGATAATACATAAAACACCTAGCGACATGAAAATTAAAACTAAAATCGGGCTATTTTTAAAGAAAATGCCTCCGTACATGACAATAAAACCGAAAAAGATTAGTGCTAATGCGAATGAACGAATTTTATTAATTTTACTTTTATAAGGTTTCATATTTCATCTTGCCTCCCAATCTAAAATCTACTATAACATATAAGGACAAAGTATTTTAGCTTTGAGATGAACGAAAGAAGGAATACTTTTAGAGTATGTCGAATTTTTAACGGAACAAGAGATGCTGTATGAATAAAGGGGGGCTGAACATGGAGCAAGTATTGCGTCCAATATATCAAGAACGTGCAAGTCAAGCGAATACATTAGGCGTAATTTTAGTGGAAAAGCGTGAGGAACAAAGTAACGTTACAGATACATTTGATACGGTTTTACTAATTATCGTAAAAGAAGCAGAGCAACCTGTCTTTTCGAAACATTACTTATATGAAGGAAATAAAGTCGCTCTACATACTGTTACGGAGAAGTTAATACGAAAATGGTTGCTCATCGGTTCTAATAAGAAGGTAGTAGATTGGATATTCTTCGGCAGAGTGCTATTTGATCGAAATGAATTTTTGCATAAATTAAAAATAGAATTGCAGGAATTTCCGTATAGCGGTCGTAAAATCAAAACAGGTATCCAATTTTCAAAGTTAATTCGCCGTTATTTGGCGGGGAAAGAATACTTTGATAAAGGAAGTTACTTGGATGCTTATAATCACGTAGTCGATTCCCTACATCATTTGGGCCGTCTATCTATTATTGATAGTGGACTATACCCTGAAGTGACTGTTTGGGCACAAGTGAAAAAAATTGAACCAGCCATCTATAAGCTATATGAAGAGCTTGTGACAAGTAATGAGCCAATAGAAAAACGCTTAGAACTATTGTTTTTAGCAAGTGAGTTTTTAATTCACTCTCGTACACGAGATGGAGCACAGCATATATTAGAAGTCATGCAAGCAAAAGAAATGTGGACTATTCAAGAGTTGCATGATCATCACGAGCTTATGAATTACTCAGTAGATTTAGAAGTGTTTGTAGAGTATTTGGTAGACAAAGGCTATATTCAAATAGAACCAATTGCTGCAAAAAATGATATGATCTTTCACCGTCATTACAAGGTCAATAAAGACGCTCTAGAAATGGGGCAATGACTGTAGTATGCTTGTAATCGAGGTATCTAAAAAATACCTCGATATTTTTTTAGAAAAGTAGTTGACGAATAATAACTTTGTATTGTATTATATTAATTGTCGCTAAGACATGACGAAAACTTAATGAAAAGCATAAAAAACTTTTTAAAAAAAGTGATTGACATGATTTGAGTGAGATGTTAATATAAAGAAGTCGCTGAAAAACGACTTAAATAATGAACCTTGAAAACTGAACAAGCAAAACGTAATCAATAAAGTTTTTAGTAACTA
>NZ_WMEF01000011.1 GCF_009724685.1 Lysinibacillus cavernae | reverse complement strand
AGTGTGGTGACACATGGAGCTGACGAATACTAATCGATCGAGGACTTAACCAAAACGTTTGAAACATTCAATGAACCGTTTATCCAGTTTTGAAAGAACAATACTTTCAAGAGAGCTTCAAGACACAGTAATACGCCGTGTATTGAAGGTCGAACATAGTTTAGTGATGATGGCAAAGAGGTCACACCCGTTCCCATACCGAACACGGAAGTTAAGCTCTTTAGCGCCGATGGTAGTTGGGGGCTTCCCCCTGTGAGAGTAGGACGTCGCTAAGCAATTGAAAGACCAGAGAATAATTTCTCTGGTCTTTTTTCGTTCTTCTTCTAATTGCATTATTTCAAGTTAACTAGAAAAATTCTATCCAAAGTGTGTGACATTCGCTGGAGGCTTTATCTTGATTCATCAAAATAAACATCATTTTCCTCTATAGAGAAGAGAGCTTTGTACCTAACGCGTTGCTTTCGGTACAAGTGAATCAAGATAAAAAACAGCGTTCACACTTAAAATTCAAGAGCACTTCGAAGATTATTGATATAGGATTGACTCACTGGCAATTCACTTCCATCAGTTAAAGTAACAATAAAATTCGACGTTAAGTCTCGTGCCATTTTTTTTATGAAATGAATATTGACAATATAGGATCTATGAATACGGATAAAATAAGTTGGCAACCTTAATTGAAGTTCTTTTAGTGTAATACTCGTTTTAAATTGTTCGCCTTCTACATAAAACCATGTTTTTTTCTGCAAGCTTTCTATATGAGATATTTTATGAATTGCTACTGGATTCCACTCTTCCTCTTGCTTTCCTGTTAAAAACTGAAAAGGTTCTGCTTTTTTTGTAGAGAAGGCTGATGGTAAAACAACTACTAGTGCCGCAGGCTTATTTTGAATGTATATGGGATAACCTATGCCGTAATAGGGTGTACCAAATAGGGAATTATCTAATATTGCATCTGTCTTTTTCTGTGTTCGTAATACCTGCTCCGCAATACTCCCTGTCATTACTTGTTGACCTATTTCTAAATGAATACTTTGATGACCTGAGTGAAAATAAACATAAGCATTTTCAACAGCAATTGCAATGGATGAATCAACAGGAACCCAGTCTTTCAACATGCCAATATATTGTTGTGAAATATCATTTGCGAAAGAATTTAACTCATTATTCATTGTGAATATCCCCCTTGTTTGTAAACAGTCTTCCAAATTTCATCGCTTAAAAAAGCAGTTTCATCCTAAAAATTTGGTCTTTTATCAAAAAATAGTGAAAATTCAATTACTCTGTTATATATTAATTTACAACAAATAATACTGTTATGGAACAGAAAATTAAAAGTTTTTTAACAGAGTATATTGTACACAAAGGGGAAGGTGGAATTTCACTATGTCAACTCGTCAAGAAAGAATCGAAGCTTTAGAAAAACAATGGGCTGAAAACCCACGCTGGGCTGGAATTGAGCGCACTTATTCAGCTGAAGAGGTTGTTAAATTACAAGGCAGTGTTGTACTGGAACAAACATTAGCGCAAAAAGGTGCTACTCGACTATGGAATTCATTACGTGAAGAACCATTTATTAATGCATTGGGTGCCTTAACAGGTAATCAGGCAGTTCAACAAGTAAAAGCAGGATTAAAGGCTATCTATCTATCAGGCTGGCAAGTAGCTGCGGATGCAAACCTTTCTGGTCAAATGTATCCTGACCAATCGTTATACCCAGCCAATTCTGTACCAGCAGTAGTAAAACGAATTAATCAAGCACTTCAACGTGCAGATCAAATTGATCATGCTGAAGGACGTGTAGATCAATTTGATTGGTTTGCTCCAATTGTTGCAGATGCAGAAGCAGGTTTTGGTGGTCCTCTTAACGTATTTGAGCTTGTAAAGGGGATGGTTGAAGCTGGAGCAGCTGGTGTTCACTTAGAAGATCAATTAGCTTCAGAGAAAAAATGTGGACATCTTGGAGGTAAAGTTTTACTTCCAACTCAAAATGCTGTTCGTAACTTAGTGGCTGCTCGTTTAGCTACAGACGTTATGGGTGTAGATACTATTTTAATTGCTCGTACTGATGCAGATGCTGCTGATATGGTTACATCAGATATTGATCCACGTGATGCGGAGTTTATTACTGGTGAGCGTACACCTGAAGGTTTCTTCCGTACAAAAGCAGGTATCAAACAGGCAATTGCTCGTGGTTTAGCTTACGCTCCATATGCAGATTTAATTTGGTGTGAAACTTCAAAACCATCACTTGAGGAAGCTCGTGAATTTGCTGAAGCCATTCATGCTGAATTTCCAGGTAAAATGCTTGCATACAACTGCTCACCTTCATTCAACTGGAAAGCAAATCTTTCAGAAGAAGAAATTGCAGAGTATCAACGTGAACTTGGCAAATTAGGTTATAATTTCCAATTTGTAACATTAGCAGGCTTCCATGCATTAAATCACTCTATGTTTGAGCTTGCACATGATTATAAGGATAATGGTATGGCTGCATATTCTAAGCTACAACAAGCAGAATTTGCATCGGAATCAAAAGGCTATACAGCTACACGCCACCAACGTGAGGTGGGAACTGGATACTTCGATGAAATTTCTCAAGTTATTTCAGGTGGTACTTCTTCTACAACGGCAATGGCAGGATCTACTGAAACTGAACAGTTTGTTTAAGTCTCAGCTTAACTACGTGTTTTCCTAAATTCATAATCATAGAGTAGTCTCCTCCGCTCCTCCTAAGGCGGAGGATGACGAAACTAAAATTGCAAAGGTGGGTAAACAACTAATGGAACAAGCAACGACAGGCAAGCTTAAAATTGTTGGACAACAAAATGAGCAAACAATTGAGATTTTAACACCTGAAGCTCTTGAGTTTGTTCTTGCCCTGCACGAAAAATTTGATGCTCGCCGTAAGGAGCTGTTGGAGGTACGTCAAGAACGCCAAAAACGCCTTGATGAGGGAGAGAAACTTGATTTCTTATCAGAGACAAAGTCTATTCGTGAAGGTGATTGGACAATTGCACCACTTCCTAAGGACCTGCAAGATCGCCGGGTTGAAATTACAGGACCAGTTGATCGTAAAATGGTTATTAATGCTCTAAACTCTGGAGCAAAAATGTTCATGGCTTGCTTTGAGGATGCATCTTCTCCGACATGGGGAAATATGATAGGTGGTCAAATTAATATGCGCGATGCTATTAATAAGACGATTGAATTTACCCAAGCATCTAATGAAAAAACATATAAACTAAATGATGAGACGGCAGTGCTGTTAGTTCGTCCACGAGGCTTACATTTGCTTGAGAAACATGTACTTGTAGATGGAGAGCCGATTTCAGGAAGTTTCTTTGATTTTGGCTTATATCTATTCCATAATGCTAAAAATGCACTAGCACAAGGCACAGGGCCATACTTCTATCTACCAAAGTTAGAAAGCCATTTAGAGGCTCGTTTATGGAATGATGTCTTTGTCTATGCACAAGATTATATTGGTATTCCACAGGGCACTATAAAAGCTACTGTATTAATTGAAACCATTTTAGCGGCGTTTGAGATGGATGAAATTTTATATGAGCTACGCGAACATTCAGCAGGTCTGAATTGTGGACGCTGGGATTATATTTTCAGTTACATTAAACGTCTCCGCAATCAAGCTGACGTTATTTTACCAGATCGCGGGCAAGTAACGATGACTGTACCATTCATGAAGGCCTATACGTCTTTATGTATTCAAACATGTCATAAGCGTAACGCACCTGCAATGGGAGGAATGGCTGCACAAATTCCTGTTAAAAATAATGATGAGGCGAATGCGGTGGCATTTGCAAAGGTAGCAGAAGATAAATGCCGCGAGGCAACAGAGGGGCATGACGGTACTTGGGTAGCACATCCAGGTATGGTTGCAACAGCGATGGAACAATTTGATGCCATCATGACAACGCCAAACCAAATTCATAAAAAACGTGAAGATGTACACGTTACTGCGGAAGATTTAGTAGCCGTACCAGAGGGGACAATTACTCTGGAGGGTCTTCGCATTAATTGTAGTGTTGGAGTACAATACATGGCTTCATGGCTTCGTGGTAATGGTGCTGCACCAATTAATAACTTAATGGAGGACGCTGCGACAGCAGAAATCTCTCGTACACAAGTATGGCAATGGATTCGTCATCCAAAAGGTGTTTTGGATGATGGACGTGGCATTACTTTAGCGTTTGTCTTAGAAATACTGGAAGAAGAACTTGAGAAAATTAAAGAGGCTGTTGGGGAACAAGCTTATAACAGTGGTCGCTATGACGAAGCTGCTGAACTGTTTAAATCTTTAATTGAGCAAGATGAATTTGCGGAATTCTTGACGCTTCCTGGATACGAAAAATTAGCGTAAGATACAAATCTACTATGAACATTTCAAACTTTCCTAATAATATTGGATTGTACTTAGATTCAATCCAACCTATTCCACTAACATAACGTAACGGGGTCTGTTCTCCCGTTTAATCTAAAGAGATGAGCACGATCGTATTAAAAGGGGTCTACTAATAAAAGTAAAGAGATATTAAGGGGTGAAAGATGTCTTACTAGCTTAGATGGGGAGCTTGTAAGGCATCTTTTATAGGTAAATCCGCGTAACTGTTTCAAGTTTACGCGGATTTTTCCTATTTAGCTTACGATGGCTAGTACAAAGCCGTCATAGCCCTTAACGCCAACTGTTTGTACAGCTGTTGCTTCAATTCTAGGTTCTTCTTTTAGTAAATCCATAAATTGCTGTACGCCTCTGACACGCTCATCCTCACTACTTTCATCAGTTATGGCTCCATTGCGTACTACATTATCCGCAATGATAATAGCACCTGGGTTAGCAAGCTTTAGTGCCCACTTCAAGTAAGCAGGATTATTTGGCTTATCGGCATCAATAAAAATAAAGTCAAATAATTGTCCTGTTTTTTTCAAGTTGGGTAATGTATCTAGTGCTTTTCCTATCATAATCTCAATCTTTTCTTTAAAGCCTGCATTCTCAATATTTTGCCTAGCGACTGAGGCATATGCTTCATTAATTTCTAAAGTCACTATCTTACCTTCTTTAGGGAGGGCTTGAGCTAAGCTAATACTGCTATAACCTCCAAGTGTGCCAATTTCCAAAATATTTGTTGCCCCTTTTATTTTAGCTAGTAAATATAATAGTTTTCCTTGAGTCGGGGACACGTCAATCTCTGGAATACCTGCAGTTTTATTAGCCTGTAGTACAGCATTAAGGTGGCTGTTTTCTGGTAGGAGTTTATCCATAAAATAATCATCTACGTTTTGCCAAACATGTAACTCTGTCATTATACAGTCCTCATTTCTCTTTGTTTTAACGTGCAAGCTTGCAAATAGAGTGTATGATAGAATGAATCATAATAAAAATATATTCTTATTATTTATACATAACTATAGATTATGAATGGGAGTAACATCATGAATATTCATGGCTTAAAATTGTTTTATCAAGTTGCTACTACAGGCAGTTTTACAAAAGCTGCAGAGACACTGTGTATTAGTCAGCCTGCTGTTTCAAGCCAAATTAAGCGATTTGAGCATGAAATTGGGGTGCAGCTATTTAAGCAACAAGGGCGTGGTGTAGTACTCACAGAATTCGGTACGGCTCTAGCAGAAAAAGCACAAAATCTTCTTGCACTTGAACATCATATTGAATCATTTATAGAAGATTACCGACTTGCAAAAGCAGGGAATTTACATATTGTGGCTACCTATCTGCCAGCTAATTTTTTAATTCCAAAATGGGCAGCTGCTTTCAAGGAAACGCATGAACATGTGAGTTTAAGGGTTACAACTACCAATACGAAGGATGCTTTTGAACAACTTATTCACTTTAAAGCTGATATTGCGATTTATGGTGGAGGAATTTCTGAAAGGCCTAAAGAAATATGGTGGGAGGAGCTATATGAGGATGAATTATGGTTTGTAGTGTCACCTAATCATCGATATGCATATCAAACCATTACATTGTTTGATATGTTTCAGGAGCCATTTATTATGAGGGAAGAAGGGAGTTCAATGAGGGAGCATCTTTTTTCCTTATGTCAAACATATCAGGTGAAGCCACCGAAAATTGCATTACAATTTAATGGCATCAATGAAACCATACGTTCTGTTATGGCAGGCTATGGTGCAAACTTTATTTCTTCCCTTGCAGTTAGAGAGTATGTTGAGAGCGGACAATTGGCAAGGGTTTATGTAAAGGATATACAGGCCGTTAAACATAAAATTGCTATTTGCACGAGGAATAATGAAAAGCAAAGCTTACTTGTGCAAAAATTTATTAAAACGATGAAGAGTTCGCCTGTTTAATAGGTGTACCTCATGCACAAATGCAGTAAATTTGTTATATTAGATATATAACAAATATGGAGCTGATAAACATGTTTATTCAAATAGAGCCACAATCTGACGTACCTATTTATGAACAGGTGACACGTCAAATTATTGAAGGCATTGCAAGAGGAGAAATGAAGCCAGGCGATACCTTGCCATCTGTGCGGGCTTTAGCTGCAGATTTAGGTGTGAATATGCATACTGTTAATAAGAGCTATCATGAATTAGAAGCCAAAGGGATTATTGTCATCAGGCCTAAATCTGGAGCTATTATAAGTTCGACAGAGGAGAGAGCTTTGACACCTGACCAACTACGACAAATTGAAAAGAATTTGAAACCTGTTGTGGCAGAAGGAATGGTGCTCGGCGCAACAGTGGAACAAATTGAGCACATGATGAAAAAGGTGTTCGCTGATTTGCAAATACCAGCAGAGGGAGTGTAGCAAAATGCTACTTGGTGTTTTTACAACAATCTACATCATGACATTAGCTATGCAAATAGTGGTTCCTTATATTGTACGGGAGACTATAGCTTTTGGGGTCACTGTACCTGATCAAAATATTAAGCATCCCGTCTTAGCTAAGATGAAAAAACAGTATGTCCAATTAGTAGGGGGCTCTGGGATAGTATTTTTAATCATTATGATTATTAGTTACAATATGCTAGCTCCTTCTGAATCCCTTCAAAGTATGGTTTTAATGGGCTGTTTATTTAGCATGCTTACAGTAAGTATGATACTGTACTGGGTAAATCATCAAAAGGTATCAATGTTGAAAAAGCAGGAGCAATGGTGCGTCAATATTAAACAAGTAAGGGCAGTAGATTTAACTGCACGAAGCCGTGATGAGATGCTTCCTTGGTCATTTTTTGCGGTACCTTTAGGAATATCAGTGTTTTTAATGATTTACACAATGCTTCATTACGACCAAATGCCAAATGATATAGCAGTACATTGGGGGCCAAGTGGAGAAGCGGATGCTTGGCGAAACAAGACGTATTTCACGGCTGTTTCGCTGCCGCTCGTTATGCTGATGGTGCAATGTATGATGTGGGGAATTACCGACTCCATTAAACGATCTGCTATAAAAATAGCTGTAAATCGCAAAGATGAATCGTTGGAGGATCAGCTAAAAACGCGGAAATATATGAGTTGGAAAATTTTGTTGGTAAGCTATGCTTTAACAATTCTATTAACAGTGTTACAACTAAGCAATATCTATCCTTCCATGACTGTAGGATATAAGCTATTACCAGTATTTATTTTCTTTTTAGTTGTTTTGATCGGCTCTCTATTTATTTATGTTTTGAAAAAGCGTAAACACAGAGTGCGTTATGTAGCAAATATTGATTCACAAGTAATGGACATAGATGAAGATCGCTATTGGAAGGGCGGCTTAATTTATATGAATCGACAAGATCCTTCTGTTTTTGTAGAGAAACGATTTGGGGTAGGTTGGACCATGAACCTTGCTAATCCTAGGGGTTATATTGTCATTGGCTTACCATTTCTCGTATTGCTGTTGATTTCTATATTTTCGTTATAAAATAATAATGATTTGAGATGAAAAATTCGTTCCAAGTGGGCGGATTTTTTCTTATTGACTGGAGGTAAGCAGATGAAGATTCTTGTTGTCGATGACGATGTTCATATTTTACAGCTAGTAAATATTTATTTAACAAGAGAAGGTTATCAAGTGTTACGTGCGGAAAATGCACAGCAAGCACTAACATTACTTGAAGGGAATCTGCCTGATTTAGCTGTTGTAGATGTAATGATGCCAGGAATGGATGGTTTTACATTAACCGAAATGTTAACACAAGATTATGACATCCCTGTTTTATTATTAACGGCAAAAGGCGAGCTAGAGGATAAAGAGCGTGGCTTTTTAGCAGGATCAGATGATTATGTTGTGAAGCCCTTTGAACCAAAAGAGTTATTATTTCGTATAGCAGCCATATTACGTAGATTGGATAAAAAAAATCAAGTAACCATTCAAGTAGGAAAATTAGTAATTGACCGCCGAAGTTTTGAAGTTGTAATAAGCGAAGATACACTCATATTACCTTTGAAAGAATTTGAATTACTAGCTTTGCTAGCGTCACGTCCCCATCAAGTATTTACTCGTAGCTATATTATGGAGCAAGTATGGGGCTATGACTATGATGGTGACGAGCAAACCTTGAATACACATGTGAAGCGGATACGTGAAAGATTAAAAAGCTATGACACAGCTGTTGAGATTACAACAGTGCGAGGTGTTGGTTATAAGCTAGAGGAAACAACATGAAGACTTTATACAGTAAATTTGTTGTGACGACAATGCTCGTG
This sequence comes from Lysinibacillus cavernae, assembly GCF_009724685.1. Taxonomy (GTDB): domain Bacteria; phylum Bacillota; class Bacilli; order Bacillales_A; family Planococcaceae; genus Lysinibacillus; species Lysinibacillus cavernae. Next base: position 126,167 of record NZ_WMEF01000011.1, on the reverse strand, counting down.
ATGATTGGCAGCCTATGTATTGGTTTTTTAGCGACGAATACATATTATCATCAAGTGGTAAAAGAAAAAAATGATACTAAAAACGTCAACATCGCTCAGGATATTGCGCATTATATTGAGACAGCGAAGCCTGATGATTTAAACAATTATTTGATGACATTAGGCGAAATTGGCTACCAAGTTTATGTGACATCTGGTGAGGAAGGACATTTTTTTGGTGGGGAATATCGTGATAAAGCACTGTCAGCGTCTGTTGTTGAACATGTTTTACATGGAGAAATCTATCATGGTATGCGAGACTTCCCTAAAGAAACCTTTGTGACAGGTTTTTTTGCTAACGAACTAATTAATACAATAGGTGTACCATTTACTTATGACAACAGACCCTACGCATTGTTCATAAGACCTGACATTCGCTTATTGTTTTCTGAGGTGCACACGATACTTGCAGGATTAATGTTGGTTATGATAGTACTGAGTTTACTTGCCATGTTACTGTTTGCTAAAGCATTAATTCGACCGATTACAAAGCTAACTGCGGCAACTAAACAGCTTGCACATGAGAGGTTCGATACAGTATTAGATATTGATCGTGCAGATGAAATTGGTCAATTAGCTACAAGCTTTAATATGATGACAGAGAAATTACAGGAAAATGACCGTGTACGAAAAGAATTTATTAGTAATGTATCACACGATTTTCAGTCGCCCTTGTTAAATATTCAAGGCTATGTTGACTTACTTAAAAACCCTTTGTTGACTGAGAAGGAAAGACAGGAATATGCAGCGATAATTGAGCTCGAAACAAAACGCCTCTCTACATTAACCAAGCAATTGTTATTATTAACATCGCTTGATCAATCAACTAGAATCGTAAAACGTGATCCCTACAGATTAGATGAACAGCTGAAGGAAACCGTGCGAAAATATCGTTGGCAAATTGAAGAGGCACAGCTCCAGATATCATACAAGCTAGAGCAAATTATTTATGATGGCGATGCAGGGCTTTTACAAAATGTATGGGATAATTTGTTAACAAATGCCATTAAGTATAATGTAGAGGGTGGATCGATACATCTAAAGCTACAGAAGAACCCTACTTCGCTTGGAATTCTTGTTGAGGACAGCGGTATAGGTATGACTACAGATCAATTAGCAAAAGTATATGACCGTTTTTATCGTGCAGACGCCTCCAGAACAAAGCAAGGAACGGGGCTAGGACTAGCGATTGTCAAACAAATTGTAGAGCTACATGGAGGCACTGTACAGATGGAAAGCGAGATGAATGCTGGTACAAAGGTATATATCCATTTACCAACTTTGTCATGAGGAGTTCATGTAAAGTTCATGTTCACACGATAAACTGCTACTTAATATAAACAAGCTTAGGGGGAGTTATCGTATGGAACAAAAATGGAGCATACGCCTTATTCGATTAGCTGCGATTTTTGCTTTTATCGGAACGTATCTAGGGTCACATATGTCAGGTTCAGGTAGTTACGAGTATAGACCGATACATGCGCACATATTACTTGTCGGTTGGCTGAGTATGTTTGCATGGGGTATTTTTTATCGAGCCTTCAAAGTGAAATCACAAAAATTAGTAACCATTCATGGTTGGACTGCTATTCTTGGTGTTTTAGGTTTAACGTTAGGGATGTGGTTCTACAATATAAATCCATTTAATTTTGGTAGCACATTTACATTAGTCTTCTTTATTGTAGGTGGAACTACGTTATTAATCAGCTTTGCATTATTTATTGTAATAACTTTCATGATTAAGCAACAAGAGTATATGGAAAGCTAATAAAACCTACCGTGTCACAATTCGTGATGCGGTAGGTTTTATATGTTTATTTAATATCTTCAAGTGATTGTCTCAGCCATTTTGTAGCCTCTTGATAATCTTGAGCTACACCATGCCCTTTTTTGTAGAGCATACCAAGCTGGAATTGCGCTTTTTGATGCCCTTGATTAGCAGCTAGCCTATAAAGCTGAGCGGCCTTTGAAAAGTCCTTTGGTACTCCCTGTCCATGGCTATGCATTTGTGCTAATTGGTATTGTGCCTTTATATGTCCTTGTGCCACAGCCTGTTCAATCCATTTAGCAGCTTCTGTGTAATCCTGCTTTACACCTTTGCCCTTGTCAAATAAATTACCAAGTTGATATTGTGCACCTGCATGTCCTTGAATGGCAGCTAGTCGATAGCATCTGCGTGCCTCTTCAAGGTCCATAGTAACACCCAATCCTTGCTCATATAATAAGCCTAATTGATATTCAGCTTGAATATGTGACTGATCCGTTGCGGCCCTCCACCACTTAACGGCCTCTGGATAGTTAACAACAACACCTGCACCTGATGTCAGTAGTAGACCAAGCTCGTACTGCGCATCCGCATAGCCCTTTTCGGCCGCAGCCTTAAAATACGACAATGCTTTATCTGGTTGCTGTAGCTGATATACATATATACGGCCAAGCTCGAAGCCAGCACTAATATGCCCTTTTTCTGCAGCTAGCAGTAACCATTTTTCTGCCGAAACAATATCCTGTTCTTTTTCATATAGTAGGCCAAGACAATATTGTGCATTTAAATGTCCTTTATGTGCGGCTAACTTGAACCATTTTAAGGCTTCTATATGATCTTTCAAGATTCCTTGACCGGTATTGTAGAGCATTGCCAACTGAAATTCTGCATTTACATGGTCTTGTAAAGCGGCCATATGAAACCATTTTGCAGCTTCTTCAAGGTTTTGAGAAATACCCCGGCCCTTAAGGTACATATAGCCGAGATTATACTGGGCACTTGCATCGCCCGCCAAAGCAGCCATTTCAAAATAAACAATAGCCTCCTCGTAGCTTTCCTTGACACCTGTGCCATTATGATAAAGGAAACCTAGGTTGTTTTGAGCACTTGTATTACCTTGATTGGCAGCTAAGGTATACCACTTGGCTGCCTCATGAAAGTTTTGCGACATGCCCCGGCCTTGATTATAAAGCACACCTAAATTGTACTGTGCATCTGCATTCCCTAAATCGGCAGCTAATTGGTAATGGTGTGCTGCCTCCATATAATCCTGCACAACACCTTGTCCTAGATGAAAGAGTACACCAAGACTATAGAGAGCATTGGCATCATTTTGTGCGGCAGCCCGTTCATACCACATTTTTGCAAGTGCATAATTTTTTTTGACACCTCGCCCATGATTGTAAAGAGCCCCTAAATTATATTGAGCACTTGCATCACCATTTTGCGCTGCAGATTCAAACCAGTTGGCTGCATGTTTATAGGCTTCCGTTGATTGCTCATGCTGGAGTATATTATTATCAACTATCGAAAGAACCTCTGCAGTATGAGCAGACATGCTAGGAGACCTAAAGCTACGATCATAGCGTTTCATAAACCATTCAACGATATCACTAAGATAATCGAGAACAATTTTTGCCGCTTTGGCTTCCACAATTTCATTACTAGTATGACTTGTCATTTTATGAACTAAATTCATTAATAAGTAAATACGACGAGGATGAATTTGTGCTACAAAACTTCGATTATTTAATAGCATTCGAACATTTTTTATTTTTGGTTCAGCATGCATTTCCAACTGATAAATCTCATACAAAATATCCTCTAATACAAGAAGAGACTTTTGCAAAGATAGTGCTGGGTTTGAAATGGCAAGCCAACTAGCATCCTGTAAGTTTTTAGCTAATTTTGTGAGGGATAGCCGCTTTAATTTCTGACATTGTTCTTCAAGAGTTTCGTAATGCAAGACGATAGAACTCACCTCTTTCATCAATTACGCCTCGGAGTAATAGCCGCTGACGCTTTGCTTTCGCGCAGATAAACAATATGTCCGGATTTTTTCGTGTTAGATGGAAAAAATCTGTTACACCCGCGGGGCTTTAGAGCAACATGATGTTGGTCACACATTCATTAACGCAGGACGTGGCGCTTTTAGAAGGTGTTCCTCTATTTCGGACCACTGGAAAAACTGAATTAGTAGCTTTCGTATAAAATACCTTTGCTGAATTAAGATAAAAATCTCTTTTTTCATATATCGGAGAAATATCGATATTATTGATAAGTTTTAATGGGATTCATCAGTTGAATTGTTCCTGTTACGTGATACTATTTGATATAAGGGAGATTCGTTATACGGAGAGCCTGTCAGCCTATAGGTGGGGGAGCAAAATGAAAAATATTGCAGCTATTATTCCAGCATACAATCCACAACTATCACTCATTACCTATGTACATCAATTATTAGCAACGACCATTACACAAATTGTCATTGTCAATGATGGGAGTGATCAAAAATATAAAGATATTTTTGAAGATCTAAATAAAATAGATCGCTGCCAAGTACTCCAGCATGATTGCAATATTGGAAAAGGTCGCGCATTGAAGACTGCCTTTGCATATATACGAGAGCAAAAAGGAATGTTTCATGGTGTTCTTACAGTAGGGGCGCATGGTCAGCATACATTACAAGATGTTAAGCTTGTGTTAACGATGACAAAGGTGTTTTCAGAAGGTATTGTGCTAGGTGTACGTAATTTCCACTCAGCAGATAGTACATTTCTTTCCTATTGGGGAAATCGTGCAACAAGCATGTTTTTTGAGTTACTGTATCATCGGAAATTAATGGATACACAAACGGGTTTGCGTTACATTTCGATAAATGAGCTGCCTTGGCTGATGAAGGTAAAAGGCGAACGCTATGATTATGATACAAATATGCTAGTTGCGGCACTTAAAAGAAAGTGTCCAATATTTGAGGTAGAGATTGGTCAATTACGTATAAAGAAGAATACGATTATCCAGTATGATGAAATATCAAGTGCTGGTACCATTATTACGAGAATGCTTATGAATTATTTGAAACCTAGGAATAGCAACGGCTAGGTTTAAATTTGAAATAATGAGCTAGGATAAAGAATAACGATTACTCATTAGAACGTAGCGAGTATAGAAAGAAGGAGCAATGTATGGAATATTCAGATCAAGTGAAAAATCGTGTAAAACGGATGGAAGGCCAGCTACGTGGTATTTTGAAGATGATGGAGGAAGAAAAGGACTGTAAGGCAGTCATTACACAGCTATCAGCAGTTCGCTCTGCTGTAGACCGAACAGTGGGTGTTATTGTAAGTACAAATTTATTGGAATGTGTACAAAATGCTGAAGGGGATGGCGAAAAAATGAATGAGGTCATTCAGGAGGCGGTTAATTTAGTTGTGAAAAGTAGGTAATAGAAATAAAACTCACTATGTTTTGGTGAGTTTTATTTTTTTGCAAAAAAATAGTTATATTCGATACTTATATTTAATTATTGGGTATTTTATACCGCTATTAATGTAATAAATTTTTAGTTAAAAGTCTTAGTTAGTGAACTTGTATGATAGCTTAGTCACTACGTTCTTTGTTATGCTAAATAATAACGATAGATTCAAAGGGAAGGTGATTAGTTATGAAAAAATGGTTGTTATGTGGAGCTACTTTATTAATGTTAAGCCCAACTGCTGCCTATGCAAAGCAAACAGAAAATACTTTCCCAATTTATCCTGTAGTAGCTAACTCGTCAGTATCAACATGGGATCAATTTACAAAAGAGCTTGTAAAGCATATAAAAAATTTTGAGACTGACATAAAAATTACGTACACAGGTCCACTCGGTGATTTCAAGAAGGACATGATGGATGCTTTTGAAAAAGCTAAACAACAAGCTGTTTATGCAAGTGGACATATGGAAAGTACCACGATGTCCGCAGATTCTTTAGGTAATGTAACATATAAAGTAAAATACCTGACAAATCAAACACAAGAAACAGCCGTACAAAAAAAGATTAGTCAAATACTTAAAAATATTATCAAGCCTTCTATGACAGAGTTCCAAAAAGTAAAGGCTATTAACGATTATATTGTATCCAATACTATGTACGGGACGAAAACAAAGGCAAGTCCACATAGTGCCTATGCATTATTATTTGAGGGACAAGCTGTGTGCCAAGGCTATGCATTAGCTGCACAAGCAATGTTAGAGCAGTCTGGGATCGAGACAAAATATGTTGTTGGTTTTGTTAATGGGAACGAAGCACATGCTTGGAATTTAGTAAAGTTAGGTGGAGAATGGTACCATTTAGATACAACATGGAATGATCCGGTGCCAAATCGCATTGGTGCTGCATCATATGATTATTTTTTAGTGACGGATGCACAGCTTAACAAAGATCATAATTGGGTGAAGACAGATTATCCTACTGCTGCAAGTACAAAATACAGCTATATGAACAATGTTCATTTTGCGTATCAGCTAAATAATATCGTATATTTTAGTAATACTGCTGATAACGATAAATTGTATAAACTGGACATGACAAGTGGAAAAAAATTAAAGGTATTGGATAAACGTACATTGTATATCACGGGAACTAATCAGTATCTATACTATAGTGATTACAGTAACAGTGGGTATTTGACAAAGCTAGATTTAAAAACGTTAAAAGCTGAAGTGTTGATCAAGCAGCCAGTAACGGATTTAAAGATTAGTGACAATTATTTAATGTATAATAGTAATGCTAAAGAACATAGACTTAAAATTAATTAGGTCAACAAACAAATATTAACAAGCACAAATGGACCCTTCAGTGAGTTCTTTGTGCTTGTTTTGTATATAATGAAAAGAAGACGGTTGGAGGTGAGGAATTTGTGGAAGAAATTAGCTATTATTGCTATTATTATTATTTTTATTGATCCCATTTATATGGCTGGTAAGGCAGTCGTTCAGCAGGTGGTGGATTGGACAAATAATGACGAAATAGAAACAATGCTTCTTTCAACAAAAGAGAAAATCGTAGATGTTACTGCTAGACTTTCAGACGATGCCTCAATAGAAACAGCCATACCTATAGAAGATGTACATGAAGCGGAGGTAGCACCTAAAGCGCCACCAATTCAGAAACCAGAAACGAAGTTAGTTGTTACGAATGCTAAGGAAATGGCTGATGCGATGTATTCGTATTATAGTAGTTTTTCACCGAAGTTTGAAATTCAATATAAAGGTAATACACAACGAATTGAACAAATTGTAGAAGAAGCCTATAACAAAGCTATCAAACGAGATGATTATGTTTACGGTCATGTTAGTAAACATTCGATTCGTTTTGAATACGGACGTAATAAAGCGACTATTTTTGGAGAACAGAGTTATTTAATGACCCCAGAGCAGGCGGCTTATGTGGAGATGAATGTCCAAGAAATTATCGCTAAAATCAGTAAAGGCTCTATGACAGAAGTTGAAAAAGTACGGGCTGTCAATGATTATATTGTTGCCAATACAGCCTATACAGATCAAACCAATTCTAGTCCTCATAGTGCCTATACCGTTCTTGCAGAGCATGGAGGAGTATGTCAAGGCTATGCTTTACTTGCTCACTCAATGCTTCAAAAACTGGGTATTGAAACAAAGTATATTGTGGGCTATGTCGGTCAAGAGGGACATGCGTGGAATTTAGTAAAGCTGGATGGTCAATGGTACCATCTCGATACGACATGGAACGATCCAGTACCAGATCGCAAAGGTGCAATACGTTACCAATACTTTTTAGTTGATGATCGTACAATGGCCAAAGATCACACATGGATTGCTGAAGACTATCCAAAGGCAACAAGCACACTTTATAACTATTATCATGATATTGACTTCCCCGCACAGGCTGGCGATCAATTATATTTTAGTAACATTTCAGATGACAATAAGTTGTATGTGCTTGATATGACAACTGGTAAGACGAAACGAGTAACGAATTCGCGAGCACAATACATCGTTTATTCAGATGGATGGCTCTTCTTTAGTAATTATTCTCGAGGGGCATATTTAACAAAAATTCGTCCAGATGGTACTGGGGAACAGGTACTAAATAATGAGGATACGAGGGATTTATTTTTGAAGGATGGCTATCTCTATTTTACAACGGATGAATTGAAGAGAATGGCTCTCTAATTTAACTTAAGACAAGGTGATGTCAACGGCACAAACAGCCATCTTGAAAGGCGAGGGGGTTATTTCCGTTCAGCCAGTGTCCTTTACAGGGGGCGTCCGATGATCCGCTTCACTCACTGCGTTCGCTCCAGGATCTTGGCTGTGATGCTGGCTCCACTCCAATCAACCATGTGCAAAAGTGTCTTTACCTTCTCATTCATACTAGCCGAAGTAAACAAAATAGCTCATTATTTGTATGATTAGAGCAAGGATAGGCTCCTTTTTTCAATGTGGAGAAGTGATGAGTCACAACAACGATCAATAAGTGAACATCTTCACTTTATTCGTCAAAACACTTTTGTGGTGGAGTGGAGGGCTACTTGACTCCCGTGGGATAGCTCGACGCTCGCCCACAGGAAAGCAAGTAGCCTGCAACGGAAATCCATTTTCACCTTCCACAAAAATTCTATTGATAGTTTTGTTTTTCAGCACTAAGAAAAGGGCATGACTTATAAACAGTCATATGCCCTTTTTGTCCGTTCAATTAAATAAATAATAGGTGGTTGCTGACATAGCTTGATGTCAACCTGAGGATAGGTTAATGCTATTTTCTCTATAAAGGTTTTTAAGATGAGCGGATTGTGCTTGATGGCACCACCATTACAATAAAGTGGGAACGCTCCCTTCTGATAGCCAATTTTTTTCAATATAGCCCTTATTAGAAGTGCTAATTCATGAGCTGCTTGTAGTGATATTTGAATGGCACAAGCATCTTCTTGTTCGACTGCCTTTGCTACAAATGAACCCATCTTAGCCAGCTGTGCATTTGTATAAGAAGGTTGAAATAACCATTCAGCAAGCTCCGTTACATCTTGTATACCTAAAGTATGGTAGACAGCATCTTTTAAAATAGTTGGCTCACCACGACCATCCTCCATTTTAAATATAGCTCTTACTACCTCTTGCCCCAACCAAAACCCACTGCCTTCATCGCCAGCTCGATGACCCCAGCCTCCTGCACGTACAATTTGTTGCCCATCATAGGCGTAGGCAATTGCTCCCGTTCCAGCAATGAGTAATGCACCTGCCTGTCCAGCAGTCACGCCTAGTAGTGTGGCTTCAGCATCATTTTCAATAATAAGTGTATCGATTTGTAGCTTTGTAGCGGCTAGAGCATTTTGAACAATTCCGGTTACTATTTCATAATCCTTAGGAGAATCAATACCAGCTAATGCAAAAGTAGCCACAGCAATTTGGGAGTGGGGGTGTTTTAGCAAAAATGTTTCTATATTTGCTAAAAGTCCTTGTAATATTGCTGTAGCTGATTCAACACCAATCGCTTGATAATTCGAGCCCGTAGTTGATGTAGAATATTGAATCTCACCAGCTCCAGTATGAACTAACACACACGCCGTTTTTGTTGCCCCGCCGTCAATAATCAGTAACCATTGCTTCATTGATTCCATTCCTCTAGAAAGGCTGTTAATTCCTTTTCCGCTTCAATAATAGTACTTTCCTTTAAACGTACCCATTCATAAAGGTTGTGGGCATTCATTTTTGAATGTTCAAGGGCTGCTTTCATTGTCGCCGGAGCTGGGCCACCTAATAATGTTCGAACACCAACAAATGATTCTGGTTTTAACGTATTATAAAAGTCCTCTTCAGAGATACTTAATTCTTTGCCTGTAATTAATTTAGATTGCGTATTAGCAAGGCCCCATGTAAGGCTAGCTAGTGATTCTTCACCATGAGAAAGTAGAACTTTAATACATTTACTAACAATACTATGTGCTTGACGGAATGATATCCCTTCTGAACGCACTAACGTATCAGCTAGCTCTGTAACATTGGCAAAGCTATTCTCCGCACGATTTTTTAATTTCTTCTTGTTCACGTCCATTGTGACAACAAGAGAGCCAAATAATTTGTAAATACCAATTAAACGGTCAATGGCACGCCATAAATAAGGCTGCATATCATCCTCTGTGTCTACGATATCTCCAAACGGTGTATTATGTACCATCTGTAATACAGTGCCTGCATCTCCAACAACCGCAGATAGTAATGAACGTGTATGTTCTATTGAAACCGGATTACGTTTTTGAGGCATAATAGAGCTTATTTGCACATACGGACTTGCTAGTGTAAATGCATTAAACTCCTGAGTTGCCCATAATAAAAAATCTTGAGACGTACGACCAAGATTGAGTGCAGCGAGCTGTACAATACTTGCGGCTTCTGCAATGTAATCTGCACCTGCAACGGCGTCCCATGCATTTTCGATAATATCGTCAAATGCCAACAAATCGCGCATACGTTCTCTACTAATATTAAAGCCTGTTGTTGTTAAGGCGGCAGCTCCCATACTACTACGATTGACAGTTTTATAGACGTGCTGCATACGCTCAAAATCCCGTTCAAGCTGGTCGATGACAGCCTTTAAATAATGAGCAAAGGTTGTGGGCTGAGCTTGCTGAGTATGTGTGTAACCAATCATGATAGTGTCCACATGCTCCTCTGCTGCAGCGATTAAATCACCACGTAATGTTAGTAATTCACGCATTAATAGTAATAATTTTTTTCTTAACGTCATTCGATAGATGGCGATGCCCATATCATTACGACTTCTTCCAATGTGAAGATTTCCTGCAACATCACCAGCAAGCTCTATTAATTTATTTTCAATGCGGAAAAATAAATCTTCATATTGGGGACTGTAATCCTCTAAACGATAATAATTTAAGTCTATTTTTTTTAGAGCGGTCCCAATTTGTTTAGCTTCATCTTTTTTTACGAGTCCTTGTTCTTCTAACATTTTTAAATGAGCAATATTGATTTGTAGCATGATTGTTAAAAAGTTTTTCTTCGCCTCATCATAAGCTGGCTGTAAAACAATTTTTCGATAGATGTTAGAAGGGAATATCATCCCATCTTCTTGCTGTGTTTTGTTGCGAAAATCTTCAAACATTGTAATGGCCCCCTAATAGATTGGCAGTTATATGGCTGTACCAGCGCTGCCTTTTGATAATTTTTCAGAAATAATAAGGACAACTAAAATTAAGCAAATTTGTAAGACACCATAAGCACAGGCGGTCCCAAATTTAAATGCGTATAATTTTTGGAATATCGCTACAGATAATGGAATAGTAGATGTACTGTAAATCAGAATGGATGCTACGAACTCACCAAAGCTTTGCACTAGGGCTAGAAGTGTCCCTGCTAATATCCCGGTGAATGTTAAAGGTACAACAATACGTCTAAATGTATACCACCAATTAGCGCCTAAGCCACGAGAAGCCTCTTCAATCGATTGATCTAATTGTACGAGAGACGCGGATGTCGAACGAAAAACAAGTGGTAAATGTCGAATAAAATAGGCTAATGGCAAAATCCAAAATGTACCAATCAATACTTGATTAAAACTAAAAATACTTTCTGTACTAAAAGCTGCGATTAAATTGACCGCTACAACAGTTCCTGGTAAAGCCCAAGGCACCATTATCAAAATATCGAGTAACGTTTTCCCTTTAAAGTTTAATCGGACCATAGCATAAGCAGCGGCGACACCAAAGATAATATTGCCTATTGTTGCGACGACACCCATTTGAATAGAATTCCAAATAGGGCGCCATGTGCGCTCATCAGTAAAAAGTGCAATATAATGATCCATCGTATAGTCAGTCGGGAGAATTTGTGTCTTCCAAGCACCATCAACAGAAAAGGATATTAATAGTAGAACTAATATAGGTAATAGCAATATTAATGTGCCAATAAAGGAGGAGATTGTTGCCACAATTTTAATTTTTTTAGAGGTTACCTCAGAACGATGAACACTAATCCCTTTACTGAGATTTTGATAATTCCGCCGATTTTGATACCAGCGCATGATGATTAAAAAGGTGATAGACACGAAAGATAAAATCATCGACTGTGTTGCGGCCATCTCAAGGTTCCCATTCGTACGTGATAAATAGATTTGCATCGTCATTGTACGTTCTACACCAAACATTAACGGTGCCGTGTAAGAAGCCATAGAAATCATGAATACTAATAAGGAAGAGGCGACAATGGAAGGTGTGAGCATTGGTAAAATAACCTTTGTCCATACTCGTATACGCCCTGCGCCTAGACTAGTTGCAGCCTCTTCAAGAGCAGGATCTAGCCCTTTGATAGCTGCAGATGCTGTTAAATAGAAATAGGTGTACATCGTGAAAGTATGAACGACGATAACCCCCCAAATCCCTTTCAATGAGAATGGAACATGATCTAAGCCGAATAGATGTTGAAAGATTCGAGGGAAAATACCACTATCCCCATACAAAAATGAAAAGGAAAGCACACCCACTAGGGGAGGAAGTGCCATAGGAACCAATACTAAGATTGAAAGTATTCGTCTTCCTGGGAAATTATAACGTTCAAGTAAAAAGGCCATCGTTACCCCAACAATTGCACAGCAAATCACACTGATTATCGAAATATAGACACTGGTCCACAAAGCCTCTAAATTTGCTGGACTAGCTATATCAAAAAATTTCTTATAGTGAAAGAAAGCCTCATCACCAGCAAAGCTTTGGATAAATGTTTGATAGAAGGGATAAACCACATAGGCGAACAACACTAAAAATAATGGCGATATTAAAACATAGACAAACCAATTGGAATGAAAAATACGTGTCCACGCACTTTCTTCAGAAGCATTGACAGACTGTTTTTCCATATTGGCTTCCTCCTATTCCCCTAAAAAATACAGTGAATCATGAGCAATATTAATTGTAATGTCATCACCGATCTTCTTTATTTGGTCATAAGAATTAATAATCATTACTTTGAGTGAAAACGCAGTAAAATCTACAATGTAATTAACGCTAATACCTGTAAATTCAACAAAAGTAATTTTCCCTGTTAAAGTATTATCACCAGCACCTAGATGAATAGACTCCGGTCGAATTGAAATAAACACTTTGTCTCCAATCATATGCGTTACAGCCGGAGAGCTTTGTTGCTTTCGCCCAGTAATCATATGTCCATTTACTGTTCTCACTTGAACATCCTCACTATTAATTGCTTGTATTGTGCCTTCAATTAAATTGGTTTCACCAATAAAATTAGCCACAAATCGATCTACTGGCTGATTATAAATCTCCTGAGGGGTCCCAATTTGCTTGATATAGCCATTCTCCATGACCATAATTCGATCTGACATAGCCATTGCCTCCATTTGATCATGGGTAACATAAATCGTTGTGACACCAAGCTCAGATTGAATTCGTTTGATTTCAATGCGTGTTTCCTCGCGTAATTTAGCATCTAAATTAGATAAAGGTTCATCAAGTAATAAAATGTCTGGCTCAATCACCAGTGCTCTAGCTAAAGCAACTCGTTGCTGTTGTCCACCAGATAGTTCATTTATTTTTCTATTGCCGTAAGCTGCTAGATGTACTTGTCCTCTAATTCGATCAACTTTGTGCATAATTTCAGACTTTGAAAATTTGCGAACTTGTAAACCAAATGCAATATTTTCATCAACTGTCATATGAGGGAAAAGGGCATAATTTTGAAATACCATACCGATATTACGTTTATTTGGCTGAAGTCGAGTGACATCTCGATCATCAAAAAGAATTTTGCCTTTAGTAGGGTAATAAAAGCCTGCAATCATCCTTAATGTAGTTGTTTTGCCGCAGCCGCTAGGACCGAGAAAAGTAAAAAATTCACCTGCTTTTATTTCGAGATTTAAATCGTTCACACCATACACTTGACCAAATTGCTTCGAGACATTCTCGATTCGGACACTTCTCAATCATAAACTCCTCTCTAACAAAGAATAGGGATGATCCAGGAAGGTAAAAATCCGCTATATGAGCCGAATTTTTACCGTCAATACTATTTACCGCGCCCTTTTATGTTGTTATCCCAATATTCCATCCACTCAGCTTCTTTGTCAGACATTAGCTGCCAATCAATATCGAATGTTTTTAAATCTAATTCCTGGTACCATTCTGGCATGGAAGCTTTCTCAATATCCGAACGTGTAGGAATTTGATAATAATCATTAGCTAATTGTGTCACCATCTCTTTTTCAAATAAGAACTCTACAAATAATTTCGCATTTTCTAGGTTTTTAGCGTTGTTCACAACAGCTACACCATCTACTAAAATAGGTGCTCCGCTCTGTGGATAAATATAGTCAAAAGGATAATCTGTCGTATATTTCTTTAATAAAATATCTTGTAAATTCCATAAGGAGACACTACCTTCTTGGCGTGTGAGCTTTAAATACAAAGCATTAGGGTCTTGTGTGTACTCTTTTGTATTAGCATCTAATTGTAATAACCAGTCATAGCCTTTATCAGGTGAATCTTTACCTTGTCGTACAATCATAGAGGAATAAATCGTGCGCATTGTACCTGACGCAAGAACACCACGAATTAAAATTTGATCCTTCCATTTAGGATCTAATAGGTCATCCCAATCCTGTGGTCCTGTTTCTTTTGTCAGTAAATCACTATTAATCATAATGACCTCTGGTAGCAGCATTTCCCCAATCCAACGTCCTTCAGCATCTTTATGTGCAACATCAATGGAATCAATAAAGCTAGGCTGCCATGCATGCAATAGATCTTCTTTTGCACCAACAATGAGCGCTGATTGTGTGCCACCCCACCAAAAGTCGGCTTGTGGATTGGCCTTTTCGCCACGTAAGCGTTCCAAAATTTGCTGAGCGCCCATCGTTAAAAACTCTACTTCAATGTCTGGGTACTTTTCATTAAACTGATCGATCACATTTTGCACCATTTCTTCGTCACGTCCTGTGTAGATTACAAGCTTTCCTGATGGTGTTGTAGCTGCTACTTCAGATGTTTTGTCATTATTTTCTGCATCATTTGTAGAATTTTGCTTATCCTTCTCGTTACAAGCAGCTAAAACCAAAAGCATCAGCACTAGGAAAAAACCAAGAATGTGGTTTTTTTTCATCCTCTTCCCCTTTCTTAAAGTAAGGTACTTGCATAATGCAGTATAATACGAAGGGATAACATTAATGTTAGAATTATTAAAAAATTACATTTGCATTCATCATAGCGAAGTGTAAAACCGTTAGCAACGGCATTTCAGTAAAGTTCAAAAAAACTCCACAAAAAGGAATCAATCCATTTTTAAGGAGTTTTTTGTCGATTTATGAATGTGCTTCTAATAAGCTGTCTTTTTGCTGACGTTGTGCAATGATAGTTGGCAACATCATACCAGCAATAACGAGAATAATACCGATGATTTGTACAACAGTTAAAGGTTCATGTAGAACAATAACTGAAACTGTTACGGCAACGGGTAATTCGATGGCACTTAATATGGAAGCAAGTGCACCACCAACTTTAGGAATAGCAATTGAAAATAAATAAATCGGTAAAATGATACCTAAAAGTCCAAGTGCTAGTCCATATTTCCACAGGCCTTGCATGAATAATTTGCCGTTCCAAATAACTTCAGGGCTGAGGAAAATACTGATCATGATGAGAGCTACAAAGGAAACGAATAATACCCTTGATGTGGTAGTAACACCTTCAACAGGTCGAGAGTTGAATTGAATGAAGCAGGCAAAGGTAACGGCTGCTGCAAAGCCAAATAGCCAACCTTGAATAGGGATGCCGCTTAAATCTACATTTAATACACCAGCAGCTAAAATGGTTCCTACAAATAAAATTATGATAGAAATCACTTCAGGTCGACTTGGTAATCTTTTATGAAGGGCACAATCAATGAGCAATCCAATCCATGTAAATTGGAACAACATGACTACTGCAAGAGAAGCAGGTAGATACTTCAAAGATTCCCCGTACACTATACCTGTCGTTCCAGTAAAAATACCAGCACAAATTAAAATAAGTAAGCCCTTTTTGGACGGCTTTGGTAATTTTCTGTCTGTAAAAATAAAAATGGCTAATACGAGTATAAAGCCAATAATATACTGACTTGATACAGCCTCTGCTGATGTAAAGCCATGCTGCATAGCTACTTTGACAATAGTCGACAAAATACCATAGCTACTAGAAGCAATGACAATCAAAAGAGGGTAAATAAAATTTGTTTTCATCTATTAATTTTTCACTTCTCTTCCTAAAACTGTTTTACCATATGATGAAATGGCTCATCAATTATGGACCATGGCTCCGTAATAACAAAGCCTAAACGTTCATAAAGACGGCGAGCATCCTCTTTTTGAGTTTCAACATTTAATGATAATTTAGTGTAGCCGCGCTGCTTTGTGAGCTCTTCGGCAAATTGTAATAGCAATGTTCCGATACCTTTACCTCGTGCTTCTGGTGCTACACAAACTGTGTCGATATAGGCCTCATCCTCATGGGCTTCTTGATCAATAATAATCGACGGGGCATTTTTTGCTTCTAGCCATTTAATAAGGTTAGCATCCATGTTAACAGCATGTGCGCCATAATAGTAAACGAGAATCCCTAATATTTGCTCACCTTCAGTAGCGACAAAGGTATTTAAATATGAATGTCGATTGTCGTCACGTTGAAAGAGAATTGTCAGTTCTTGCATAACAGCTTCTGCTGATTGTTCACCAGTTAAGCGATTAGCAATATCGCCAATGGCATCGATAATTAAAGGCACAACGGCATGGGCATCTTGTGGTTGCGCTTGTCGAATTGTAATACTCATCTTGAAAATCCCTTCCTTTCTATAGGCAAGTATAACAAAGATAGAGGATGACTCAAGTTTTCTAGCCCCTCATTAAGAAATGTCAAAAGTAAAAACCTTTATAAAATGACAATTTTCGTGTTAATCTATAATGACTAGACTTTCAGGAGGACAATCATGACAAAGCAAGATAAGGATTTTATATTAGTCTATGGAGATGCTTTTATTGACTATATTGCTGATGATGTAACAAACGCATCATTTACTAAATATATGGGTGGTGCAACGGTAAATGTTGCAGCTGGTATTAGCCGTATTGGTGCGCCTTCCGCACTCATTACAATCACAGGGGATGACGAAGGCTCTCAATTTGTTCGAGATGGGCTTGCTCAAGAGGGTGTAAAGCTGGATTATGCCGTATTTAATCCAGCAAAGCGAGTAAGTGGTGTATATGTGCATCTAACAGAAGCGTGTGAGCGAATTTTTAAAGATTATGTAGATGAAACACCAGATTTACAAGTAGAACCATCACAGTTAAACGAAGCAGCTTTTAAACATGCATCTGCTTTAACAGTGTGTTCAGGTACTATGTTCCATCCTACGGCACTTGCCACAACGCGAGCTG
This sequence comes from Lysinibacillus cavernae, assembly GCF_009724685.1. Classification (GTDB taxonomy): domain Bacteria; phylum Bacillota; class Bacilli; order Bacillales_A; family Planococcaceae; genus Lysinibacillus; species Lysinibacillus cavernae. The sequence continues at coordinate 108,908 of NZ_WMEF01000011.1, read as the reverse complement.
CTGTTGAAATAGCTAAGGAAAAGGGTGCAATTATTGCAATGGATGCCAATATACGTCCATTACGTTGGAGTAGCGAAGAAATCTGTCGAGATACGGTTACATCATTTTTTGAAGATGTCGATATTTTAAAGGTAACGGATGATGAATTATTCTTCCTAACAGAAACAACTAGCTTAGAAGAAGGCATTGAACAACTAAATAGCTATTTAGTACCTATTATTTTAATTACCGTAGGAGAGAATGGCACTTATGCTGTCCTTAATGGTGAGGTTATCCATGTACCAACTGAGAAAGTTGTGCCTGTGGATACTACAGGTGCAGGAGATGCATTTATGGCAGGTGTATTGCGTGATGTCCATTACAATGGTTTACCTACAACAAAAGAAGAACTTGTGCGTTGTACAAGCTTTGGCAATAAGTTAGGAGCTTTTGCCGCAACAAAAGCAGGTGCATTAACTGCTCTACCATATTATGAGGATATTAAGCATTTACTGAAATAAACATGCGGAGTGAGTAATATATGGAAAAAAATTACGATGTTTTAGTAAAGGATCAACTATATTTTGGCGGTGCAAAAGATGCGGAGGCAGCTTTTACACAAGAATCAGTGGATATTGTGATCGATGTTCGCGTTCATGGGCTTTCCTCACAAGAGCAAGAAACAGTTCCGTATGCTTATAAACATATACCTATAGCAGATGAGGATATTGAAGTAGCACCATCTATTCAAAAAGTAGCGAAGGAAATTGCTTTAGCCTATGAGGCAGGGAAGAAAGTATATGTTCACTGTGGAAGTGGTGGTGGTCGTGCAGGTGTTGCCGCAACGGCTGTCTTAATGGAGCTAGGAATGACCAATTCATTAGAGGAAGCGGAAGCGACAGTCAAAGAAGCTCGTCCACAAGTAGCCATTCGTCCAAAAATGGAAGAAGCGCTACAAAAACTTTATAAATGATCGAGAAGGATGTACCGATTAGGGTACGTCTTTTTTTATGCTTGAATAATAAGATTTTGTTCTATACATATTAGAACAAAATTGTTATAGTTTGAGTATAACAAATAATGGGGTGATATGTATGATGGAGGAATTAGCAAAAGTTCCATGGGCAGTTATAGCACCGCTCATCATCGTTCAAATTATTTTAATGATAGTAGCACTTATTGACTTGCGTAAAATTCACGCAACAAATGGACCTAAAATTTTATGGGTATTTATCATTTTATTTGCAAATCTAATAGGGTCCATAGCGTACTTTATTGTGGGGAGAAAGCAGTCATGACAACATTACTTCAGGTAACGGGATTGACCAAGCAATTTGCAGAGCACAAAGTTGTAGATGATGTTCATTTCATTTTAGAAGATAAGACTTCAACGGCTTTAATTGGCCCAAATGGAGCTGGTAAGACGACAACTTTATCTATGTTAACAGGGCTTTTAAAACCGACTGCTGGGAGTGTGAGGATATTAGATGGCGATTTACGTGCAAATATAGGGTTCTTACCTCAATATCCACAATTCCATCCTTGGCTTAGTGCGTTAGAGTTTACTGAAATGGCTGCAAGGCTAAATGGTGTAATAGCTAAAAAGGCTAAAGTGGAAGCGCGAAAAACACTAGAGTTTGTAGGGTTAGGGGATGCCCAACATAAAAAAATAGCAACTTTTTCTGGTGGCATGAAGCAGCGTCTAGGTATTTCCCAAGCAATAGTGCATAAGCCTAAATTATTGCTATTAGACGAACCTGTTTCAGCATTAGATCCCGTTGGACGTAGAGAAGTGCTTGATTTATTAAAAGGTTTACAACAAGACACAACCATTTTATATTCAACGCATATTTTAAATGATGCAGAAGAGATGACAGACCAGCTCTTATTCTTGCAAAATGGAAAGCTAGTAGAGCAGGGGACATTACGTGAGGTTCGACAGCGATTTGATGAACAAAAGTTTGTAGTTGAATTTGGCAGTGAAGAGGAGGCAAAACTTTTCGCAAGCCCATCTGATCGGGTAGTAGGTTGTTATGTGTATATCGAGATATTGAATGAGGAACCAACGATGAAGAAGCTGCTTCACCGTTTAAGTGTATGCACTTATACAATAAGAAAAGTAGAGCGACAAACAGCATCTTTGGAAGAAATTTTCATGAAGGTGGCGAAAAAAGCATGAGAGGATTCAATATACTATTACAAAAAGAATTTAAAGAGGCATGGCGGAGCTGGAAATTTTTATGGATACCTCTTGTGTTTGCTTTGCTTGGAATGAGTGACCCACTGACAAACTATTATATGATGGATATTTTAAATGCTGTTGGGAATGTACCAGAAGGCTTTGAAATGCTGGTGCCAGAATTAATGCCAGTTGATTTACTGCAAGCCTCTATTGGGCAGTTTCAAACAATAGGATTACTGGTGATGATGGCTACTTTTGTAGGGATCATTAGTAAAGAACGAGCAAACGGTATGGCTACATTATTTTATGTAAGGCCCATTTCTTTTGGCGCTTATTTTATGAGCAAGTTCATCGTTATGAGCACAGTTAGCTTTGTAAGCATTTTTGCTGGGTTTGCTGCAAGTGTCTATTATACAAGTATTCTATACGGAACCTTGGACCTTGGGGCACTACTAGTGAGCTTTTGTACGTACTATGTTTGGCTGTTATTTGTAATAGCTGTAACGTTGATGATGAGTGCTAGCTTTAAAACAGTTATAGCTACGACATGTGGATTTACGGTTATTTTTTTAGGGCAAATAGTAGATATGATAGTGGGGATGTTTTGGACTATATCCCCCTGGAAATTACCGAGCTATGGAATATTGCTAGCGCGGGGAACAATGGAAATGTTAGATTATTGGTGGAGTGTTATTATTACCGTAGTACTGACGCTTATCTTTATTAACATTGGGATTATGATGATGAAAAGAAATGCTTCTTCTACAAAAATCTGAAGCGTATAAAACGAGGCTGGGACAAAAAGAAAAAATGTTAGACCGATTGTATTTCGGTCTAACACTTTTTTGATTTAGGAAGGAACACTCTATTCATTGAAGCGAAAAAGTTATTATCTGTTTTTGCTATTTTTCAAAATAATCGAGTTCTGTCCCAGCCTCGTTTTTTTTTGCTTTAAATCATCCCACCATTTATAAGCAAAATCAGTCCAACAAAGAACATGATCCAAGAAAGAGCAGAACTTGTGCTTTGATCAAAAAGTGTTTGAATTTTTCTTAAAGGTTTTATCATATAGCCACGGAATAAAAGATGTAAGCAAAGTAGGATGATTCCTGGTGTTATCATCACTAAATTGTAAGCTGCCAATAAAGGCAACCATTCATAAAACGCTAATTGATTGCTCGTTAAAATGCCAATTGCAGCGAAATAAGGAAGAGCAGTTGCAACTTCTAAAATAGAAGTGGTGATACCTAGGACTACCATAGCACTCACATGTAAAGCTTTTGGTTTAGGTGCTCCTTTTGCCTTTTTCTTAGGTACTAACCAACTACCTATAAATAAAGTTCCCCCCACAATGGTCATGATTAACCGAGCAGTGTAACTGCTTAGCAAATTAGCAATAGGATCGAATAGGACATGTAAACCTAACATTAAAAAAATCCCTGTACTAAAGTAAAACAAAGCCACAGTTATTAAGTACGTTAGTAAAAGCCGAATTTGATTTTTTTTAGCTACAAGTAGTATATAAACAGTAACACCAATGATAGCAGGGCTAAACATGTCTAATAAAGCTAGGGCGCCAATCAACAGTAAAAATTCTATGTTCATTTTTGTAAATCACCAAATGGATGATTTTTTGCTTCATAAACATTGAAAGCCTGTTCAATAAAATGCAGAAATGCTTCCTTTAATGGATATAATCCAACCTGTTCTGCTATTTGAGGAGACATACGTATTGCCCACATCTTTTCTAAAAATTCTTCATTTCCCTTGTATTCTACTTTAGCCTTTTCCATCATTCGTTTGATAATGCACTGTACGGAATCTGCCTCAGGATTTTCATTACTTAGCTGTTCTAACTGACCTAATAAACCAATCCACTCTAAAGAATTAGGATCATTGCGATTTATATTAGGGAGTTTGTGAATAAGGTCCATTTCGGCAGCTACAAACATCTGCTGTCGGAAAGCTTGCTTTTTTTCTTGGTCCTGAATCGAAAGTTTAATGAACTTTTGAATAAGAGACTCTGTTAAACCTCCCTCAATAGCGGAAGCATTCTTTAATCCAAGTATAGCGCTCTCCATTTGTTGTAATTTCTTTTGTTCCTCTACTACAAAAGAAAGTTGATGGTCTAAACTTGCTTCCCACTCCCATGAATTAGTAATAAGTTTTTGAATTTCTTTTAATTTGAATCCTAATGCCTTTAAAAATACGATTTGCTGTAGCGTTTTCAGTTCATTCTCTCCATAAATCCTATGTCCACCATCCGTCTTAGTAGTTGGAAGTAACAGTCCAATCTCCTCATAATAACGTAATGTTCGAACAGAAATGCCAGTTTGTTTGGAAACATTGTGAATTGTAAGCAAAATAACGAATCCCCCTCTCTGTTACTGATAGTATACAAAATGACGTTACGTCACTTTCAAGGGGGATTTTAAAATTATTTTATGCTAGTAAAAAACTACATTCTTGGAATATCCATAACTTAGGAATATAATGGGGGTGTAACTCGAAATTTGTCAAATAACTCGGAAAATATATAGATTTTTATAGAAAGAAGGTATATGAAAAGTGGAGACTGAAAATTCCGATCGTTTCCTGACAGCGTTTAATCGAATAGACCATAGATTACGAGATATTGTAGGTGCCAAGGATTTTATGCCTTTTTATCGTCTTATCGATCAAGCGAAGAAAAAGGATGTGTTAGTGAAGAAGTATGAAGACGATTTACGCTCGTATGCGGACTTACGAAATGCGATTGTGCATCATCGTACTTCTTTACACTATGTAATTGCAGAACCACATACAGATGTTGTAGAAAAAATTGAATACATAGATGCTACCCTTGCTAAGCCAACGCTTGTGGGGCAAATGTTCCGTAAAAGAGTACTGATTTTTCAAGAAAATGATTCTCTAAAACATATGTTGAAAGTGATACGTCACCGAAAATATACCCAATTTCCTGTCTATTATAATAAACAATTTAAAGGGCTTATCACGACAGTAGGAATCACTAATTGGCTTGCGTCAAAGATGGGTGGCGACCATTTACCAAAAAGGATTCCAACGTTGCATGATATTTTAATGCATGAGAAAAATAGGGTGAATTACAAATTTATCAGTAGGTACATAACGATCTATGAGGCTGAGGAACTTTTTAAACAAGGGGTCGAAAGAGGAAGGCGTTTTGAGGCTTTATTAATAACGGAGCATGGCGAACCACATCAAAAATTACTAGGTATTATTACACCATTAGATATTGTTAAGATCGAATAGCAAAGAGAAGAGACAAACTTATGGGCTTGAATGTCTCGCTTTATCTTTTAAGCTGATGTATAAGGAACCATTTGTTTGGACTTGAGCAAAATAGACTTCTTCTACTGATTGCACATTTTGCTTTTTCAATTTCTTCATTACCCAGTCTTCAGTCAAATCAAGCTCAACCATATTTTCTTTAATAAGTTGACCATCAGAAATGACTTCTGTTGGCAGATAAGTAGGTGGTGAAATATCTGCTTTAACATCCTGCTTTGTAGCCACTTGTTCAGAGGTTTTTTGTAATACACTGAGTTTCCCGTTTGTTTCTAGTAATGCATATTCAACGTCTTGTACAGAGAAAATGGCTTGTTCACGTAGCATCATTGTTAGCTCATCTAAATGAAGACGGTTTTTTCGTAGTGCTGATTCTAATATAAGCCCTTTTTGAACAACAATCGTAGGTTTATCATCAATGAGAACACGTGCTTTTTTTGATTTAATGGTAATAACGGTCATCAAATATGTTAAGACACTCCACCAAATGAGGGATATCATACCGTCTAAAAAAGGCGTTTCTTCCTGTGAGGCAATTTCTGATGCAATCGATCCAAATGTAATACCTGTAATATAATGGAAGAATGTTAGTTGGCCCAATTGTTTTTTTCCAAGTACACGTGCCAGAATAAGTAATGCAAAAAACGAAAGTGTAGTTCGAAGAATCATTTCCCAAAAGTGAGCATGAATAAAGCTTTCCATGCATATATCAACTCCTTTTACAGCTGTCAAACTGTAGCTTGTGCAAAATGGTTAATAGTATGCGACAATCATGAATAAACAAAATTTGAAAGAGCGAGGTGGCAGCATGAACAAACAATTAAATATGACAAATCCCATCTATCCAATAATGATTGCAATAGGTGCTGCTCATCTTATTAATGATACGATGCAAGCTGTTATCCCAGCAATGTTTCCAATTTTTAAGAGTGAATTAGGATTGAGCTTTACACAAATTGGTCTGATTTCTTTTGTCTTAAATATATTTGCTTCTGCATTACAGCCGGCTGTAGGCTTTATTAGTGATAAAAGACCAATGCCCTATGCTTTGCCAATAGGTATGATTAGTTCTTTTATAGGCATTGCCATAATAGCGTTCACAACCCAGTACTGGATAATTATTATTGCGGTATTATTTATAGGCTTTGGTTCAGCTATATTTCACCCTGAAGGATCGAGAGTTTCATTTATGGCAGCTGGCTCTAAAAGAGGGCTTGCTCAGTCTATTTATCAAGTAGGGGGAAATTCAGGACAAGCTCTTGCACCATTAATTAGTGCTTACATTCTTGATATATTTGGACAACGTGGCGCTGCCATCGTATTAGTAGTTGCAACGTTCGGCATCATTTTATTGAGTAAAATTGCAGCGTGGTATAAAAAGCAGTTGGAGCAAGAGCGAACTGCGAAGAAAAAACGTGTTTTAGTTTCAACTTTGCCTCCATTAACAAAGAAACAAGTAGGAATTGCTTTAACGTTATTGTTTACTATAATTTTTGCACGATCATTTTATACAACAAATATAACAAGCTTTTATGTGTTTTATCTGATGGATCATTATGATGTCAGCCTTCGATTAGGACAAATATTAATTTTCACCTTCATGGCATTTGGCGTTGTAGGTACTTTTTTCGGAGGGTCTCTATCAGACCGTATTGGTAGAAAAAATGTCATTATACTCTCTGTGGTAGTACCAATGCCATTTTGTTTAGCGTTGCCATATGTACCATTATGGGCTGCCATGCTATTTTTAGTCATTATCGGTACGTTGATCATGATTAGTTTCTCTGTAACAGTGGTATATGCTCAGGAGCTAGTTCCTACAAAGATTGGCACAATGGCAGGCCTAACGACTGGCTTTGCTTTTGGCATGGGGGCAATAGGTGCAATGGTAATCGGTATTTTGATGGATCACAAAGGTATAGATTTTACCATGATGGTCGTTTCTTTATTACCTTTATTATTGCTGATTGCTTTCTTTTTACCGAAGGATAAACCAGCATCCGCTGCAGTCTAATAAAAATACGCGTCCTCTTAAAGAGGTACGCGTTTTTTTATTGTCTTAACGGAGCTAAAAATTCTGCTGGAAGATTCTCTTGATCGATCACATAGCCTTCTGAAATGTGAACTTCATGCATTTTATCGTTGTAAGTAAATTTAAAGATGCCATTGTCAAAGTCTGTGCCAATTTCCTTGAAGAATATGCCTTCAATAGATACATATTTTGGACATGTAAATGCTACTTTAAAGTTATCCTGCTCTTTAATTAAGTATGCACGTACTCCTTTTTCATATGTTTCATTTGCATCATCGTCTGTCGGACGTTGGACAGCCACAATATGAAAATCTACAAAAGGAACTTCTTTTAACAGAACGTTAAGAAACGACCCCTTAGTGATTTCTTCCCAACGGCTTTGTGCGCTTTGCCCTACGATAATTTGCGAAATGCCATAATTCTTTGCGACTTCAGCAATAACTTTCTGTATGGGGCGTTTTTCATTATCTTGCAAAATGAATTGTTCTACCTCAAGTTCATTTGATAACTTCTTCCATTGCTCTATATAGCTAGATTTCTCTGCGTCAAATGCATCAAGGGGTTGCGAATCGACTGAAAGAATATAGAGTGGGCAATCTAGCATTGTGGCCATTTTATGACCACGACGTATTAAACGTTCGCCATTTAAGCCGTAGTAAACACAAACTAATATACTTTCATCCAAACGCCCTTTTATATGCTTCATAAAAAATGTACACCTCTTATCTGTTGGTATTTTGTTAATTTCACTGTTGATTTTGAAGAAATTATCCTAAAACAGCTAAAATCGATGCTGTTACAGTGCATTATGCTCATTTATATTGTATACTTAAAAATGTATAAAAGTTAACGGAAATATATTGGAAAACCCTTGAAGGATTAAGTTTAAATCAATAATTTAAAGTTATTTAATTTATGCATTACGTGCATCTAAGCTAAATTGCTTTCATATGCCACACTATTATGCAGTGAGTTAATTAGATAGTCAAGTGTCTTTATAATGCCGGTATAATTGAGTCGAATTGATGTGCAACTGTATAAATTATCTGATTTTCCACAAGTTATTTAGGCTTACATCGGGTTAGAAGTGACTAAATAACTTAAAATATCCATTTTCCAATCATTGCCGCTGTCGCGTAGAGTAACGACAAGGCACTTTAACACCCCACCACATTCCATTTGTAAAAATTTCAAGAACATATCTGACATGTTACTTAGCTTGAACAAATTTCTAAAGTCTTAGCACTTAACAATCCAATCACCACAAATTTTTTTCTAGATGATTTTGATAGTAGGAGGTTTTCATTTGGTTACTGTTCTCATTGCGATACTTTTGCCATTTGTTTGTGCGGCCCTTATCCCATTGCTTTATAGGCGACTAAGGCGTGTCACACATCTTGGCTGGTTTGTTATATCTGTTCCATTCATCTTATTTCTTTTACTCGCGCGCTACATTCCTCAACTTGCCGAGGGTAAAACGTTTATCCATACATATGAGTGGATTCCCTCTTTTAATATAAATTTCACAACTTACCTTGATGGACTCAGTATGATTTTTGGCTTACTGATTACAGGTGTAGGTAGTTTAGTCATTTTATATTCTATTTTTTATTTATCAACGAAAGAATCTCTTCATCATTTTTACTGCTATTTATTACTATTCATGGGCGCTATGCTTGGCGTTGTTTTTTCAGATAACTTAATGGTATTATACACATTTTGGGAATTAACAAGTGTGTCATCATTCCTATTAATTGCATTTTGGCATCATAGAAAGGCATCACGTGCAGGGGCCAAAAAGGCGATGATGATTACTGTCTTTGGCGGTCTATCCATGCTTGCAGGTTTCCTAATGCTCTATGTTGCATCCAATACATTTAGTATTCGTGAAATTGTAGCTAATGTAGGGGTTATACGTGATCATGCCCTATTTACGCCAGCGCTAATCCTGATTTTACTAGGAGCCTTTACTAAATCTGCACAATTTCCATTCCATATTTGGTTACCTGATGCCATGGAAGCACCAACACCTGTTAGTGCTTATTTGCACTCTGCCACGATGGTAAAGGCAGGTATTTATTTAGTTGCTCGTTTTTCTCCAGTCTTTGGCGGGGAAGCAATTTGGTTCTGGCTAGTAAGTGTCGTCGGTCTAGTCACGCTATTCTGGGGCTCGTTTAATGCTGTTCGTCAAACGGACTTAAAAGCCTTATTAGCCTTTTCAACAGTGAGTCAGCTTGGCCTAATTATGAGTCTATTTGGCCTTGGTTCTGTTGGTCATTATTATGGCTATGGAGAAAGTTCTATTTTGTACACACAGGCAAGCTTTGCTGCACTGTTTCACCTTGTCAACCACTCGACATTTAAAGGTGCCCTATTCATGATGGTTGGGATTGTCGATCATGAAGTAGGTACTCGTGATATTCGTCGTCTTGGTGGCTTGATGTCCTTAATGCCTATAACTTTTACAATTGCAGTAATCGGTAGCTTCTCGATGGCAGGATTACCACCATTTAATGGTTTCTTAAGTAAGGAAATGTTTTTTGCAGCGGTATTAGCTATTCGAGATGTAGAAGCATTCTCTATTGCCGATGTAGGGTTATTTTTCCCAATAGTAGCATGGGTAGCAAGTATCTTTACCTTTGTCTATAGTTTGATTTTAATTAGTCGCACATTTTTGGGTAAACTACAGCCTGAGAAGATGGATAGAAAACCACACGAAGCACCACTTGGTATGTTAATTTCACCAATCATCTTATGCTTGTTAGTAGTCGGTATCTTCTTCTTTCCAAATGTGCTGGGCCACTATATTTTAGAACCTGCCATGGCAAGTATTTATCCTACATTCCCAACAACAAGTGAATTAACACCACATATTTATGCTTGGCATGGTATCAATACAGAATTATTGATGACGTTAGGTGTCATTATTATTGGGATTGTCTTATTCAAAACATTAAAAAGCTGGAAGCCACTATATCGCATATTTTCACAAAAATATACGTTTAATACGTTTTACAATCGAATGATTGAGATGAGTGAAAATGGCTCAGAGAAGCTTACTCGCAAATATATGACGGGTAATTTAACACATTATTTTGTCTATATATATGTATTTTTCGTTGCACTTATTGCTGGTTACTTTATTTGGTCAGATGCAATGACCTTTCATTTTGATAGGGACTCTGCTATTGAGTCCTACGAATTAATTCTTGTATTTGTCATGATATTTGCGGCTGTTTGGATGATTTTTGCAAAGGGCCGAGTGACAGCGATGTTGTTAAATGGTGTACTAGGTTATTCAATTGCATTTTTCTTTGTCATCTTCCGTGCACCAGATTTAGCATTAACACAATTAGTTGTTGAATCGGTAACAACAGCTTTATTCCTTTTATGTTTTAAATATTTACCAGATTTAATGCCGGAAGTGCCTCGAAAAAGGATTCAATGGTCTAAAGCGATGATTTCCATTTTTGTAGGGGCAACTGTAACAATTGTAGGATTGGCAGTAGTACACTACGACCGCTTTGAACCAGTATCTATTTATTTCAATGATGCCTATGAATTGGCTGGCGGTTCCAATATCGTCAATACAATACTAGGGGATTTCCGTGCCTTTGATACGATGCTAGAAGTTGTTGTTCTTCTGATTGCTGGCTTAGGGGTCTATGCGCTGACAAAGCTTAAGCCACGAAAGGAGGAAGCAGATCATGAAAATTAATGATGTGATATTAAGGACGGTCACAAAGGCTGTCGTGTTCATTATTTTAACACTTGGAGTGTATTTGTTCTTTGCTGGGCACCATGCTCCAGGTGGTGGCTTTATAGGTGGCCTCGTGTTAGCTTCTGGCATTGTTTTATTATATCTAGCTTATGATATTGAGACTGTGCATAAAGGAATGCCATTCGACTTTAAAAAGGTTGCAGCACTGGGGGTTTTGCTTGCTACTGGAACTGCAATTGGTTCGTTGTTTTTCGATGTACCATTTTTAACGCAGGCATATACGTATATAGATGTTCCTATATTTGGGAAAATGGGTTTTTCAACCGTAACCATTTTTGAAGCAGGTGTAGCTTTAACGGTTGTGGGTGTTGTCGTGACAATTATTTTAAGTATAAGTGAGGATGAGTAGCCAATGGAGTCTTTAATACTTGTTTTAGTAGGTATATTAGTAGCTGTTGCGACATACTTAATCCTCTCGAAACAGTTATTGCGTGTTATTTTAGGCACAGCTGTTTTATCGCATGCCGCCCACTTGCTGATTCTTACAATGGGAGGCCTTAAAAAAGGAGATGTACCATTATTAGGAGAATCAGAGGGTCCTTATACAGATGCGTTACCGCAAGCATTAATTTTAACAGCTATTGTTATTAGCTTTGCTGTCACAGCATTTGTTCTCGTTTTAGGTTATCGAGCGTATAAAACAAATGGTTCAGGGAATTTTGATGAATTGAGAGGTACGCCGGATGAGTAATATGATTGTTTTACCATTAATCGTACCGGTAATTACAGCTATTTTACTGGTGTTTTTAAAAGAACGTGTTATTTTACAACGCATCATTAGCTTATTGACATTAAGCTTTATCGTTATTATTTGCATCATTCTATTGTTAGAGATTCAGCAACAAGGTGTAATGCGAATTGATTTTAGTGGCTGGGCACCACCATTTGGTATTTCATTTGTTGCAGATTCATTTGCAACATTATTAGTGTTAGTGGCAAATCTAGTAGCCGTTATCTGTATGTTATATGCAATTTTCACAATAGAGTTAAGGTATGAAAAAATGTATTTTTATCCATTTACCTTACTCATGGTAGCGGGGGTCAACGGTTCATTTTTGACTGGCGATATTTTTAACTTATTTGTATGTTTTGAAGTAATGTTGCTAGCTTCTTATGCACTTATCAGCTTAGGTGGAGAAAAAATTCAACTGCGTGAAGCACTGAAATACGTGTTAATTAATATTGTTGCCTCTTGGATTTTCTTAGTGGCATTAGCCTTCCTTTATGGAACAGTTGGCACATTAAATATGGCTCATATTTCGGTTCGTGTGATGGAGGCAGGAGCTAACCCTCTAATTACAACAGTGTCGCTCATTTTCTTAATCGTCTTTAGTTTGAAGGCTGGACTGTTATTATTCTTTTGGTTGCCAGGCTCCTACAGTGTGCCACCAACTGCCATTGCTGCGTTATTTGCTGCTTTATTAACAAAGGTGGGGGTCTATGCACTTGTACGTACTTTTACATTGCTTTTCCCAAATAATACTGAAGTCACGCACATTGCGCTTGGAATAATGGCAGGGATAACGATTGTAGCAGGTTGTATAGGTGCTCTTTCAGGACGTGATGTCAGAACGATTGCTTCATACAATGTGCTGATTGGTGTTGGCTTTATAGTAGCTGGTCTAGCCATCGGCACAGAATCAGCCTTACAAGGTGTTATCTATTATTTAATGCATGATATGGTAGCAAAGGCTATGTTGTTTTTAGCTGTTGGTATGATGATTTATGTCACTGGGGAAACGGTCATAGATAAAATGAGTGGACTAATTCGAAATTATCCTTTCTTTGGATGGTTATTCTTTATATTAATGTGCTCATTAGCTGGTATACCCCCATTAAGTGGTTTTCTAGGGAAAGTTTTAATAGGACAAGGGGCAATCGAAGGTGGCAATTTTGTTCTATTAGGTCTAGGGTTTTTCTCTAGTTTAATTGTTTTGTATTCACTTCTGCGCATATTTCTTTCTTCCTTTTTTGGCGAAACGATTATTAGTTTAGAGGATGAAAAACCATTACCAAAACGAATATTACTACCATTAACTTTACTGGCTGCTTGTACAATTGGTTTAGGCATTGGGGCTGAAAGATTGGCACCTTTTGTAACAGATGCGGCGGAAACGCTTTATACGCCTTCTACCTATATTGACGCTGTTTTAGATGGTGAATTATGGCAAGGTGAGGTGAATAAATAATGGCAATGCAGTTTATATTGAATTTATTTATCGCAGCACTTTGGTTACTCTTGAAGGATGAAGTGACACCACAATTTTCGACATTTTTAATGGGCTTTATTGTCGGTATGGGTATTTTATATGCAATGCATCGCTTTTATGGCACACAGTTCTACTTGCGACGAGTTTTTTCGATTATAAAATTGTTATGGCTTTTTAATTGGGAGCTATTTTTATCCAGCTATAGTGTGTTAAGACAAATTACTACACCAAAGCTTACTATTACACCAGGTATCTTTACTTATAAAACCATGCTAAAGGGTGATTGGGAGATTACAGCACTTGCATTACTGCTAACACTAACACCAGGATCTGTCGTCATGGAAGTATCCGAAGAGGGGGACGTGTTCTATATCCATGCAATGGACATCGAGCAGTCCAAGGATGCTGTTATTCGCTCAATTGGAAAATTTGAACAAGCAATTATGGAGGTGACACGTTAATGATTGAGAATATTTTACTTCTGGCCCTCGCCTTCTTTAGTATTTCTATTGCGTTGTCATTGTATCGTGTTATCCGCGGTCCTTCAATGCCTGACAGAGCCATAGCTCTCGATACGATTGGGGTAAATCTATTATCAGCTATTGCGATCGTTTCGATTATCTTAAAAACAAAGGCATACTTAGAAGCTATTCTTATTTTAGGTATATTAGCGTTTATTGGAACCATTGCCTTTACAAAATATATAGAAAGAGGTGTGATTGTTGAACGTAAATCAAATGATTGAATGGGCGGCAGTCATACTAATTCTTATAGGTTCAATTGTGAGTGTTATTAGCGCATTTGGGATGATTCGCTTACCAGATGTCTATACAAGATCACATGCTGCTACTAAAAGCTCAACGTTGTCGGTATTAACATGTTTATTAGGTGCGTTTATTTATTTTTGGGTGCATGATGGTTTTGTCAGTGTACGATTAATTTTAGGGATTCTCTTCGTCTTTGTGACAGCACCAGTTGCAGGACATTTAATCTGTCGAGCCGCCTATCGTTCTCGTGTTCCATTAGCTGAGGGCTCTGGGGAGGACGAATTAAAGTCAAAGCTGTTTCCTGAGGATAAATAAAGGATAGGACCTCCATTTGGGGGTCTTTTTTTATTTTTTAAAATTCAGTAATTAGGGGATAATTATCGAGCTTTCGGAAAATAGTATAGTAAAGCATACTTGAAATATAAATAAATTGACTTATCAGAAAATTATGTATATAATATTTTGTTAAATTTTTTTTACTTTATCTTGATTATTATTTCAAAAGAGTATATCTTAATTAGCAGATAGATTTTTTATTCTTCTATATGAATAAATATCCAATCGACTATTTTCGAGAAATGTATTCTCATACACAATAAATTATAAATAAAAGGAGTTTCTGAATATGAAGAACAAGTTATTCATGGTAATGCTTGTACTTGTCATCGGTGTACTTGCAGCATGTGGCACTAAAGACAATAATGCAAGCGATACAGGATCTAATACGGATACAGAGGGCAAGCAAGTATTAAAAGTAGGCACTTCAGCTGATTATGCGCCATTTGAATATGTTGACGCAGCAAAAGGTGAAGAAATTATTGGATTTGATATTGATTTAATCAAGTTAGTTGGAGAAAAAATAGGCGTTGATATGCAAGTACAAGATATGGACTTCAACAGTTTAGTCCCAGCATTACAAGCAGGAAAAATTGATGTAGTTATTTCTGGTATGACGCCAAACCCAGAACGTGAAAAAGTAGTTGATTTCTCTGATAAATACAATGAAACAGAGCAAGTAATCATTGTTAAAAAGGATAGTGGTATTAAAAAAGAAGCAGATCTTGCTGGTAAAAAAGTTGGTGTACAGACAGCATCTATTCAAGAAAATTTAGGTAATGAAATTGCGAAAAAAGTAGATGTAGCTGTAGAAGGTCGTACACGAATCCCTGAGATTATTCAAGATATGATGTCTAAACGATTAGATGCAGGTATTTTAGAGGGTGGCGTTGCGAAGGGTTATTTAAAAACAAATG
This sequence comes from Lysinibacillus cavernae, assembly GCF_009724685.1. Taxonomy (GTDB): domain Bacteria; phylum Bacillota; class Bacilli; order Bacillales_A; family Planococcaceae; genus Lysinibacillus; species Lysinibacillus cavernae. Next base: position 93,395 of record NZ_WMEF01000011.1, on the reverse strand, counting down.
ATCAATTAGTAGCCTTCCCTGTAGAAGAGCAGCCAGAAGATTTCAAAGCTATCGCTGTTCCAAAAGGAAGCGATTTGAAAGATAAAATTAACAAAGCATTAAAAGAACTAGCTGATGAAGGCAAAATTCAAGAGCTAGAAGAAAAATGGTTAGAAAAAGTTGAATAGTTAAAAGATGCGATAGCTCTATTTTTGGGCTATCGCTTGTGCTTTTCATGTCTATCAATTGCGTATCAGGACACTTCGTTTTCGATACAAAAACAATTTATGAATCAAGATAAAAAAGAAAGGAGGGAGGGCTGTGAATTTAGATTTTACAGCTATCGTTCCCTCTATTCCTTATATTTTAAAAGGGATAGGTGTTACACTTCAAATTGCAATCGGTGCATCCATCATCGGTTTTATCGTAGGTATACTACTAGCATTATGTAAAATTGGCAAGGTAAATGTTTTACGTTGGTTTGCTGATTTCTATACATCCATTTTCCGTGGTACACCACTTGTTTTACAATTATTAATTATTTATTATGCAGTTCCACAATTACTAGATATTCAAATTGAACCCATTCCAACAGCCATTATTGCGTTTGGTTTAAACTCAGGTGCTTACATTTCAGAAATTATTCGTGCTGGAATTAACGCAGTGGATAAAGGACAAATGGAGGCAGCTCAAGCTCTTGGGATTCCGTATGCAAAAATGATGAAGGATATTATTATCCCACAAGCAGTAAAAAATATTTTACCGTCTTTAGTCAATGAATTTATTACATTAAATAAAGAGACAGCAGTTGTTACAGTAATTAGTGCGCTGGATATTATGCGTCGTGCCTATATTGTAGGGGGTTCGACATATCGTTATCTTGAGCCTTTACTCTTTGCAGGTATTATCTATTACATCATGACGCTAGTTTTAACGTTCCTTGGTAAACGAATCGAGAAAGGAATGAGAAAAAGTGATTAAAATTGAAGATTTACACAAATCATATGGACAGAATGAAGTACTGAAGGGCATTTCCACAGAAATAAAAGAACAAGAAGTAATCGCCATTATTGGTCCATCTGGATCTGGCAAATCGACGTTCCTACGCTGTTTAAACTTATTAGAAATCCCTACAAGCGGAAAAGTAACTATCGCTGGTGATGTCCTAACGGATAAAGGGACAAATATTATGAAAATACGTGAAGAAGTAGGTATGGTCTTTCAACATTTTCATCTCTTTCCACATAAAACTGTGCTTGAAAACTTAACATACGCTCCAATCAATGTGAAGGGTATGGACAAGACCACTGCAATCAATAAAGCAGAAGAGTTACTAAAGAAAGTAGGTCTCTTTGAGAAACGTCAAGAATATCCAAATCGTTTATCGGGTGGACAAAAGCAACGTGTTGCGATTGCACGAGCACTTGCGATGGACCCTCAAGTTATATTATTCGATGAGCCTACGTCAGCGCTTGACCCTGAAATGGTTAAAGAGGTATTGGCCGTGATGAAAAACCTTGCAGAAACTGGTATGACAATGCTGATTGTTACACATGAGATGGGCTTTGCTCGTGAAGTTGCTGATCGTATTCTATTTCTGGATGGTGGCAAACTTATTGAGGATGCTCCACCAGAGCAGTTTTTTACAGCACCATCAACACAGCGTGCAAAGGATTTTTTAGAGAAGGTTTTATAAATAATGAAACGCATTTAGCCCTCGTATAGAAGGGGAGCTAAATGCGTTTTTTATATGCGCTGGTCGTTACAGTTAAGGCATAAAAGATTTAGAAAAAGAGGACGTTTCAAATTGCTGTTGCAATGATTCAAATGTAAACAAATCTTCAATATGGTAGGTCCCTGAAGGATATTTGTTTTCAAGGAGCTGTGTAGCAATAGACGCTGCAACTTTTGCTGTAACAAGAGATTCATCATGGTCTATAAAGTCTACTATAACAGTTGTATCCTTGTGATGCTTTGTCCCAATAGCTTCAATTTTTATAGCACAAACATCTGAGCCAATTTTTGTTTTTTGAATGATTGAGGCAAGCGTTGTTTGTGCTTTATTAAACTTCAACAGATAGGCAATACGACTTTTTTGTAAAAATGATACGTACCGGTTGAGTGACTCTACATCAAAGCCCAATCTTGTCTCAATAGGAATATGAGAATAATGTCTCGTTAATGTGTGCTGATCTGAAAAATTAAATTGATATACACTACGTTTGCCAATTCCTTTAAATTGAACAATCCGCTTTTTAGTAAAATTAGCAACTTTGCGATTTCTGTAAGTATAATACGGTATATTTAATTGCTGCAATATCCAAAGAATCGCTGCGGTTCCATGTGTATCGCCTGCACCTAGTAAAATAGAAATATGAAGTTTCTCAATAGAGGATAATTGCTGTGCAGCATGCATGGCCATTAAATTGGTCAAACCTGGGGCCATCCCTACACTAAATACGGCTGTAGAATGATTCTGTTCAGCTATTAGATGGAGATCCTCTAATTTTTTTAGGAAGGCATAGCTTGCTGTAATATCAATATACTTAATCCCCTCCTTCAAGCAGAGATGCGCAAATGAAGTATTTTTTTGCTCTAAACACATAATCACAAGTGCTACATTGGCTAATTGCTGAGAAGGTACAGTCTTTGACACATCCATTTGTATAGGCTTAGCAAGGTCATGGTGTTGGGCGCAAAATTGTTTAGCCTTTTCTAAATTTCTACCAGCAATACACACTCTATTTGGATAGCTTGAGAGTAGTAAAGTTGCAATTTTACTACCAACTTCACCATAGCCCCCGACGATTAATATATTTTCTCTTGTCATTTGTTTCCCTCTTCTTTAATAGCTACTAAGGCATCTACCAAGTGTGATTTAAAATAGGGGATAACCTTTGTAAAGCCCATCTCATGTAGCAAATCAGTAAGTAACTCAAGTTTAATTGGATAGATAGTTGACCCAAGGGACTGCTCAAAGCGTAACCAATCATTTTCAGAGATATCGTTCTGGAGCATAGAACTTCGCCAATACTGAAGCTGCTGTTGGAATGTCGCGTCTTCAATGTCTGCATTGATTGAAGAAAGGAATAAAACACCACCGTCCTGTAAGCTATACGCCATTTTTTGTAGACATGCTTTTTTTTGTTCAATGTCCTTTAAAAAATGTAAAACTAAATGACAGGTAGCAACATCATATTGATGGTGGAATACGAGCGAAAGTACATCATCCTCATACCATTCGATATGAAGCGCCTGATCAAGTTGTTTTAGCCGCTTATCAGCAGCCAGTCGCATGATTGTTGATGTATCAACGGCTGTAAAATGTGAGGAAGGGAAGGCTTCTCCTAGCGTAAGAAGTTCCTGACCTCCGCCAGCACCTACTACTAAAATGTTATTGATGACTGTGTGACCACGAAGTATGTCTGTCATCATGTTATAGATGAGGTCATAGCCTATAATTTTTTGCCGAATCGTATTTTGATAAGTGGATACAATGGGACTGTGCCAATCATGTAGTGGATTTTTCATTTTTATACCTCCGTGTTGTACAATATAATTAAGAATTATTCTCAATTATAAATACTTATGGAGAATGTGCTATCCCATAATTCTGGGGGAGGAGTTTTATGAGAAATCGTCATGATTGGCAAAGGATATCAGCGAGATGTATAAAAAATAGTCAAAATTCATTTCAATATCGACAAATGATAGTAGAAGAATTACGGAGATTCATTGATTTTGATGCATATTGTTGTTCTGTGATAGATACGCAAACCCTTTTTTCTATAGGTGCTGTAACAGAGCAATCGATCGAGGATGTTCATCAAAAAATAATGACTTTAGAATATGCGACTGAAGACGTACATAACTATAGGAATCTAGTAGAAAGTGGCAAATGCATTGGACGGCTAAGTGATGCAAGTAGTCAGAGTTTACGATATAGGGAAATATTAGTGCCCTATGGATTTAGTGATGAAATTCGGGCTGCATTAATGTTTCAGGGGCAATGCTATGGCTTTTTAACCCTTTTTAAAAAGATGGAAAATGCACAGCCCATATTTCAAGATGATGAGCTAGAACAAGTAAAAATACTCATGTCAGTGATGGGAGAGGCATTAAAGGCATTCTACCATTCGATTATTGAAGAGCGGCTGTCAACGGAAGCAGGAGAGAGTGGCATCATTATTTTAGATAAGGATTATCATATTCTATCTATTAGTTCGAAGGCTTCTCAATTGTTAACCCATTTAAGAAGCAATGAAGGCTTGCTTGATTGGCAATTGCCCAAGCCAATACAGGCATTTTGTGCGAAGTTACAGGCTAACAGATTGAACATGCAAACTTCGTTATTAGTGCCTATTAATAACACGGGTTATATAACGATCCAAGCATCCTTGCTCAAGACAACCGATTCACAGCAACAAATAGCGATAATATTAAATGAAGCATCTCCTAAAGAAATGCTAACCTTTTTATTAACAGCTTATCATCTTACACCTAGAGAAAAGGAAGTAGTAGTTGAAATAATGAAGGGGGTGCCAACAAAAATCATTGCCCATAATCTTGGTATTTCCAGTTATACCGTTCAAGATCATTTAAAGATAATTTTTCAAAAAATAGATGTGGGGGATCGAAATGAGTTAGTATGGAAGATCTTTACCCGTTTTAATTGAATAAATAGGCACTATTAAAATCTGTTCATGTTCATCTAAAAGAACATCAGCAGATTTTTTTTTGAACTATGACAAGAGATAGGTTGAAAGGTTAAGAAAAATTAACTTAGAAAATGGCATTATTTCGTAGTGGAAAATAGGGAAGTTATAATATAATAAAAACCAGTAAGAGAGTCCTAAAAAATACAATACTCGACATCATTTTTAGGTATTAAGAGATAGAAAGGTTAATACACATCTGGATTTTATATTCAGAAAATTCAGTTAAATGGAGGTAATGACGATGACATGGACTTTTTATTTAAATGTCACAAATGACACGGATCGAGATTTAGAGCTAGTAGAATCACAGTTACATTGGGGTTATTGGAATACAGACGGTGAAGAGGATAAAAAACCTCAAGCTATTAAAGCGGGACAAACGATTCAAGCTGTTGGGGCCAAATCAGCCTTTGGACCAAATGGTTATGAATTTTCATGCTCCTGGAAAGATAAAAATAATGAAACGCAGGCACCATATGGGGTAATAAGTCTTTATGTGAATGTTCCCTATAATGATCCAAATGAAGCGAGCTGTCGAGCAAATGGATATTTTGAAGTAGCTGATTGGAAAGACATTGCACATGATGGTCATAACTTTGTGCGAAATATACGAATCTTTAACAAATTAGATATATCGAAACAAAAGGAACTAAATAATGATTTAAATACAAATTGGTCCAAAATCAAAGCACTCGTTGAAATTGAAGACGTGAGAGATATTGATTTAAATCAATATATTCCTAGTGGTGTTCATTTTGAAAAAATGTCATTATTCCGCACACCTGCCTTTAATATTTCAAAAAAGCTATGGGATGGGGTCAATGATTTAGAGTTTGATAGCCTTTACTTAAAACAGCGTGAGGTGCAACAGTATTTTTCCATTGAGGTAACTTGTTTAAGAGCCGACGCAACTAAAATTGAAACAGTTACTAAAAAGGGAAAAATTACAGTAAAAGATGAGTATGGAATATCGACTGCAAGTAAAGTGGTAGAGGAAAAAGTTAGCACCATTGAAACGGCCTTTAAATTTACAGAAAAGGTATCTGTATCTGATGAAAAAGTGGTAAAGGCAAGTGTTGCACAGGAATTACAGGCGGAATTAAAAGCAAAGTTTAATATATTAAATGCTGTTACAAAAGAGCAACAGCAAACGGAGAAAAAATCGAAAGAAAGAGTTTTTGAAGCACCAAGTGATAAAGATATGGACGTTGTACCTTGGATTTTTAGTAAAATGATTCTCCTTTATCGAACGGATAACAATCATGTAACAACGTTGATTGGTGCTTCTGAATGGGATTACGCCGTATTACATCGTACACATCTGTACGATGTAATGAATAATGCGAGAAAACCAATAATGACAGGAGGAGAGTACTAAAATGGCGACTTGGACATTCTCACTAATGATCACAAATGCAACAGACCGTGAGCTTGAAGTTTTTCAATCACAGTTGGAATGGGGAATCTGGAATACCGATGATAAGGAAGATAAAAAGCCGGTTAATATTCCTCCATATACAACATTACAGGCATTAGGAATAAAAGCATCCACTGGTCCAAATGGTTATGAATGCTCTTGTTCATGGCGAGATATAGTTCCGCTTGGTGAAAAATCATATGGCACAATTTCGTTAACATTAGACGTTCCGCAAAAAAGCGAAAATCGAGCTGAATGTTTAGCAGACCATCAATTGCACGTTGATAGCTGGGAAGACCTTCCTGAAAAAGGGCATAACTTTGTAAGATCTATCATTGTGACTAATAAGAATGCTTAAAAGAAAGTGGAACAAATGTGATGAAAATAGAGCTTAAATCGATCACAAAGGAAGATGAAGCCTTTCTCTACGAAATCTATGCTTCTACAAGAAATCAAGAAATAGATTCATGGGGATGGTCGGCTGAACAAAAGGCGCTTTTTTTAGAAATGCAATGGCGCACACAGCAAGTTTCCTATAATCAGCAATTTCAAGAGGCAAATCATTTTATCATTGTCGTAGGTGAGCAATACGTAGGGAGATTACTAACAGAAGAATTAACAGATTATCATCACCTTATTGATATTTCTATTTTACCAAGTTACCAAGGTAAAGGGATAGGTACATTGTTAATTACTCAACTTCTACAGAAGGCAAGAGAAGGGAATAAACCAGTTATATTGCAAGTTTTTCATACAAATCCTGCGAGAAATCTTTATGAGAGATTAGGATTTCAAGTATCGTCAGCAGATGAAATATATTTGAAAATGAGATGGCAGTAAGAATGAAATTTTTCTATTTCAAAAAACTCAAGACTATGTATCAGACATTTACTAAATATTTCGCATCGAAGTAGATATGGAAGTAGGGTCTATTAAGAAGCACATAAAGATATGTTAGCGAGTGTTATTTAATGGGTTTTTATAGCATTCATTGAAATTACATTAAGGAGGGTGCATTATGTCAGATCAATATATAGGCGAAATCCGCATGTTTAGTGGTAAATATGCTCCAGTAGGATGGGAATTATGCAATGGTCAATTATTGACTATTACAGGTAATGAGGCACTCTTTTCATTAATAGGTGTCAAATACGGTGGAGATGGTGCAACGAATTTTGCTTTACCTGATTTACGTGGAAGATTACCAATTCATACTAGTTCTCAGTATCCATGGGCAAGTAAAGGTGGAGTGGAGACAGTTACATTAACGGAGGAAAATTTACCTGCACATACGCATGAAGTTTATGCCAATAATATAACAACTGATGCAACAGAAAATTCACCAGCTAATAATACATGGGGTGTATCAACTCTCACAAACTATCAAACGAATGTTACCAGTAATATTATACAAATGAACAACGAGTTAGTTTCTAATGCAGGTGGGACTTACTCTCATAATAACATCATGCCATCATTAGTCATTAATTTTATTATTGCAACGCAGGGTCTTTATCCGGATTTTCAATAAAAGGAGTGAGTATAATGGCAGAGCCATTTTTAGGAGAAATACGTCTTTTTAGTTTCGATAAAATACCGAGAGGGTGGCTTCCTTGTAATGGTCAATTGTTAATGATAACTGGAAATATTGCGCTATATTCATTGTTAGGATGTACGTATGGCGGGGATGGTAAGTCAACCTTTGCGCTTCCAAATTTACAAGGTAAAGTACCATTACATCAAGGTAATCAGATTGCTTACGGAACAGTAGGAGGAGAGGAAGCACATACATTGACAGTTAACGAGATACCCTCTCATACCCATGATATAACAGCAGATTCCTCAACAACAGATAAGCCCTCACCAAAAGACAATACGTGGGGGGCAGTTAATGGAAAGAATATTTATGCTAAAAATCATAATACAGCCATGAATGAAGCTGCTTTGTCAAGTACAGGACAGAATAAAGCACATAATAATATGCAGCCCTATTTAAGCTTATCATTTTGTATTGCAACAATGGGCATTTTTCCAAGTAGAGGATAAGGAGAGATTATAGAATGGATCCGTATTTAGGTGAAATTAGAATTTTCGCAGGAAACTATGCTCCGAGGGATTGGGCATTTTGTGATGGCAGTCTATTGTCTATTGCTCAATATAATGCTTTATTTTCCATTATCGGAATAACTTATGGCGGAGATGGTAAGACAACATTTCAGTTACCTGATTTAAGGGGACGTGCCCCCATACACTATGGCGATGGTCCTGGTTTAACACCAAGGACATTTGCCCAATCAATAGGATCAAGTACAGTAACACTTAATGAAACGCAAATGCCTATTCATACACATAGAGCACAGGGTTCCTCTGTAGTAGCAGGTGGCATTAACAATCCCACTAATGCCATTTGGGGAAGTGAGTTAGCAATTTCAACAAAACCATATGTTAATTTGAAAAATGCAGTTGCAATGAAGGTGGATATAGTAAAGCCACAAGGTGGGAATCAGCCACATAATAATATGCAACCTTTTGTAGCAATGAATTTTATTATTTGTTTAGATGGAGTATTTCCTCCAAAGCCATAGGAAGGGGGAGTGAGAATGGATCTAACTTCTTTTATGAAAACAGCAGTATACAAAGTATTTTTAATTGTTACCATTGCTACGGTTGTTTTCTCAACCTTAGGAATTCAACCTGCAAGTGCTAGTTCTACAATATCGTTATCTCCCGTGGATCAGATGAATGTACAAAAGGACTCAAATGGTAATTTACTTACAGAATATAAGGCACCTGATATTATGAATGTTGCATATAAAGCTAATATGATAGATTTTGTTGCCCTCAAATTTGGCCCTATTGATACATCTAAATCTATTCTTTCAGCTCAGCTCACTTTATATGGAATTAATCAAGATAGTAAATCTTCTTCCAATCTAACAGTTAAGATAGGAAATAATAGTTGGGATAGTAATTCACAGGGAAGTGAATTTCCGAATTTTATGCAAGCGGAAGAAGGAATTACTACGAATGTAACATCAAGTGACGGCTCCGAAATATACCAAAAATTAATTGATGTTACAAATTTAGTAAAAAATGCATCAGCTATTAGTGGGGATAATGTTACATTTATATTAACAAGCGATTCAAGTGAGATGACTGTAGTTAAATTTAGTAGCTCGATGGAACCTGAGCTGGCACCCTTGGCACCTTCTCTAAAAATTACCTATGGTGATGCCCATGTCCAAAATAGTCCACCTACCGATATAAAATTAGATCCAGCCACAGTAGAAGAAAACCAACCAACAGGAACAACGGTGGGAACTTTAAGCGCTACAGATCCCGATGCTGGAGAGACGTTAACGTATAGTTTAGTTGCAGGTCAAGGGGATACGAATAATAGTAGCTTTAGTATTTATGGAGATCAGTTGAAAACGGAAAGTATGTTTGATTATGAAACTAATAGTAGCTATAGTGTACGGATTAGGGTAACAGATAAAGGTGGCTTATTTTATGAAAAGGAATTTACTATTTCGGTTATCGATGTCAACGAAGATCCGATACCTATACTACTATCAACAGCACCAGTAAACAATGCAACAGATGTTTCAATTAACCCTACACTTTCTTTAACATTTAGCGAAAATGTAGAAGCTGTTGAAGGAAAGAACATTCGTATCTATGATCAAAATGATAATTTAATAGAATCAATAGAAGCTACTAATGCGACTGTAAATGGCTCTATGGTATCAATTCAACCAACTAACACTCTATTAAAAGGAAAGACTTATTATGTATTAATGGATAATGGGGCATTCATGGATACGGCAAATCAGGGGATAGCAGGTATAACATCAACTAATACATGGCGTTTTACTACGTTATCTCCTAGTGATAATGCCTATTTAAGTAATTTAGTTATTTCATCAGGCAATTTAAATCCTAATTTTACAGATAGTACAGTGAATTATCAGGTTAATGTTGCTTATAATGTTGAAAATATTGATATAGCGCCAACAACTGCAAATAGTAGCGCAACTCTTACATTAAATGGTACCTCCATTGCAAGTGGGCTATTGAGCACCATACCTCTAAATGTAGGCAGTAACACAATTACCATTGTTGTGACTGCTGAAAACGGAGTAGCCACTAAAACATATACCCTTACGGTGATAAGAGCATTACCTACTCTCGAACAAGTAGACAATGTCGCTTTAAGTACTAGTGGTATTGCGACATGGACCGATATAGCAGGTGAATCTTCCTATGCTGTACAGCTCTTTAAAGGTGGCTCTCCGATTGGTAGTGTCGTTGATATATCAGCAGATACAACAACGCATAATTTCTTACCAACAATGCGTGCAGCTGGAGTGGGAGCATATACAGTAACCGTAAAAGCCAAGGGAGATGGGCTAGCATATTTAGATGGAGTTCCGTCAATTCATTCCAATACACAAACGATTATTAAGCTAGCAAGCATTACAAATGGCTTGAGCTGGGATGGAAATATTGCGAAATGGCAGGCTATCCCTAATGCTGTGAGCTATGATGTGCTTCTGTATAAGGAAGGTGCAGCGGTTGGAACAGCAACAAATGTATTAGCTGGAAATATCAATGAAGGTTTTGACTTTACTACCGCATTCCAAACAAATGGCGTAGGAAGCTATACTTTTACTGTACAGCCAAAAGGTGATGAACTACTCATTTTAGATGGGGGTCAAGGTGTATCATCAGCTGCAAAAATCATTTCACCTTTAACTTATACAGTTTTATACGATGGTAACGGTAGTACAGGTGGAACTATACCTCAAGATAATGCAACATATAGTCAAAATGACGATGTTACTGTAGCTGTAAATGATGGGTATCTAGTTAAAACAGGGCACTCTTTTATAGGCTGGAATACAAAGGCGGATGGTACAGGAACTTCTTATTTGCCGAATAATACCTTTAAAATAGCAACCGAGAATGTCACACTTTTTGCACAATGGGCAATTAATCATTATACAGTGAGCTTTGATGTAGCAGGAGGAAGTGCCGTCTCAAATCAAATGGTAGAGCATGGGGACAAAGCAAGTCAACCAACCCTTGAGCCAATAAAAGCTGGTCATACATTTGGCGGCTGGTATACAAGCGGTACTGGGAATACACCATTTAGTTTTGATACTGCCATTACAGGAGACACCGTAGTCTACGCAAAATGGAATCCAGTGACATATACGGTGAGCTTTGATGTGGGTGGAGGAAGTGCAGTCTCGTCACAAACCATAACCTATGGAGAAAAGGCAACGGAGCCAACACCTGAACCAACAAAAGATGGCTATACATTTGGTGGCTGGTATACAAGCGGTACTGGGAATACACCATTTAGTTTTGATACTGCTATTACAGGAGACGCAACTGTCTATGCAAAATGGAGTCCAATGACGTATACGGTGAGCTTTGATGTGGGTGGAGGAAGTGTAGTTACATCGCAATCCATAGCCTATGGAGAGAAAGCGACAGAGCCAACCCCAGTGCCAACAAAAGCAAACTATATATTTGGCGGCTGGTACACAAGCGGTACCGGAGATAAGCCATTTAATTTTTCTAATGGGATTACAGAAGACACAATCGTCTATGCGAAATGGAATCCAATGACGTATATGGTGAGCTTTAATGTGGATGGAGGAAGTGTAGTCAATTCGCAAACAATAATCTCTGGGGAAAAGGTAACGGAGCCAACCCCAGCGCCAACAAAAGCGGGGCATACATTTGATGGCTGGTATACAAGTGGTGCCTACACGACGACATATGATTTTGACAGTGTAATTACAGCGGATACAACGATTTATGCAAAATGGAATCCATTAGCTGTGACACATACGGTAAGCTTTGATGTAGCAGGAGGAAGTGCCATATCAAATCAGACGGTGGCACATGAAGGAAAAGCAAGTCAGCCGACACCAACGCCAACAAAAGCGGGGCATACATTTGGTGGCTGGTATACAAGTAATGCCTACACAACACCATATAATTTTGATACTGCTATTACAGCGAACACAGTGATTTATGCAAAATGGATTAGTAGTAATACAGGTGGCGGCAATACGGATCCTTCACCAAATCCTGATTCAGGTTCATCAACACCTTCAACCAATGTAGAGGAAATTGTGGTAGATGTTGAGTCTGGTGATGGTGACCTAGTTTCTAAAACAACAATAAAACGAACAAAAAATGTAGATAACACGATAAACGATGAAGTGACATTAACTGCAGAGAGCGCAACAGAGACGATTAGGAAATTAAAGGAACAAGGAAATGATAAAGCTAGAATAATTATTCCAGACCAGCAGGATCAAGTAAATCAAGTCCATGTGTCCATACCAAAAAATGTGGTGACACTTTTAAAAAATGGTGCAGTCCATCTTGAAATTGTCACAGATAACGTCAGAATTGAAGTGCCAAAAACTTCGTTGGAAATGTTTAATGATAATCTCTATTTCCGACTTGTTCCTATAAAAGGGCAGGCTGAACAATTGGATATCAAAGAACAAGCAAAAAAGGAAAGGGTTGTGCAGCAGTTGGCAGGAAGTGCAGTTGTTGAGTTGCTTGGTCGTCCAATGACCATAGAAACAAATATGCAAAGCCGTCCCGTCACATTAACCTTACCTCTACCTACAGATTTAACACAGGAACAGCTTGATCATCTGGCTATCTATATTGAGCATAGTGATGGCACAAAAGAGGTTGTGTATGGAAAGATTGTAGAATTTCAAAAAGGAATAGCAGGTTTACAGTTTGTGGTAAATAAGTTCTCCACTTTCTCCATTCTCTACTTACCAGAAAAGGAAGAAGTGACGGAGCTAATTACAGATGCTGTTACAAATACACCTTATATTAAAGGCTACCAGGATGGTGCCTTTCGTCCAAATGCCCCTGTTACACGAGCACAAATGGCAAGTATGTTTGCTCGTCAATTAACAGGTAATGAAATTCCGCAAGCGAAGGCAACATATACAGATACACTACAACATGATGCTAAAGATGCTATAGAATTTGCGAAGGAAAAGGGTCTGTTTAAAGGGGTTACTACAACTAATTTTAATCCAAACGGCTTGATTACTCGTGCTCAGATGGCAACAGTGGCTGCCCGCTGGATAGAAGAGCAATGTGTAAATCGTCCAAATGTAGATTTCTGTCAACCAACTTCACAAAGTGTAGTATTAAAAGATGTGAGTCTCAATCATTGGGCTGTTAAAGCGATTGATACTGTTAGTAAATTGGGTATAATGACCGGCATGACAGCAGACACATTTAACCCTGATGGTTATGTAACGCGTGCACAAGCGGTGAAGGTACTAAATCGCTTGTTTGAGCGTCAAGTAACAAAAGAGCATCAAAATCCAACTTTTACAGATGTCCCAAGCACTCATTGGGCGTTTTATGAAATCCAAGAAGCGGCACAAAATTAAAAAGAAGCACGGCGATTTAGTTTTCGATTCGTCGTGCTTTTTTTTCTTTATTCAAAGAGGAACTGATAACCAGATCCTCTCACAGTTACAATTTTAGCTCGATGACCGGAGGCGGACTCCAGTTTTTTTCGTAAATTACTAATATGCACTTTCAATGCCTGTGTTTGTCCAATGCTTTCCTCTGCCCAGATCAGTTTGTACAATTCAGTCGGATGGAAAATTTGCTCTGGGCGTTGTGCTAGAAAGAATAAAATTTGAAATTCTTTTGTTGATAATGTTAATGCTATATCCTCAATATAAGCCCTTCCGGAATGAACATGAAAGTGAAAATTATCAATGATTCGAATAGCTTCATCTTTACTAGGCCTATCTATTAAATGTGTTTGCTTCCTTCGTAAAGCGATTCTTTCAATGGTTTTCATTAAACGCATTTTTTCTATTGGCTTTAAAATATAGTCTACTGCCTGAACTGAAAATGCCTCAATAGCATAATGCTCATAGGCGGTTATAAAGATGATATCCATTAATTGCGCTAATTCTTCTACTTTGCTGGCAACCTCAATGCCATTCATCTCCGCCATTTCAATATCTAAAAAAAGAATATCTGGCTTTAGCTTAAAGATGTTGTCTATCGCTTCTAGAGGATTTGTAAACTTGCCAATAACCTCTACTGTCTCATTGTCCTTTAACATTGCCTCTAATAAGTGGATTGCTAAAATTTCATCGTCCACGATGATCGATTTTAACATTCTTTCACCTCTTTTCATCCAAAATTAATGGAAATTTTATTGTTACGGTCGTTCCTTTATCTACAACACTTTCGATAAGGAAAGTAGCATTTTCATATTTTTTTAAACGTTTAGAGATATTACGGATTCCTACACCTTGATGAACGGAATGCTCTTCCGCTAAAATGTTTTCTACCATTTTTTGTGTCATCCCACTACCGTTATCCTTGATTAGGATATCAATCATTTGTTGCTCTTTTTTAATAGTCATTGTCACTTTTCCATTTACTCGTTTGTTTTTTAATCCGTGAAAAAGTGCATTTTCCACTAAAGGCTGAAGTAGCAGGGGGGGAATCAGTATGCTTAAATGCTCCTCCACCTGACTTTCCCATACTAGCTGATCTGGATATCTTGTCTGGTGAATATTTACGTAAGCTTGTATAAGCGTAAGTTCTTGTTCTAAAGGAATAAGGCTATTAGTATTCTCAAATGAAAAGCTGCTTCTTAAAAATGTGGCAAAATCCGTTATCATAGTACGCGCTTTATCTATGTCTAAATAGCTCAGCGAAAGAATGGAATTTAAAACATTATAAATAAAATGTGGTTTAATTTGTGCTTGTAAAAAAGCAGTTTCCATTTTTACAGCTGTTTCCGCAGATTCCTTTAGCAAGATAAGATTTCTAACTCTTGTCTTCAATTCAGCAGTATCTAATGGCTTATGTAGAAAATCATTAGCTCCAGATTGGAAAGCTGCAAGCAAATCCTCTGGACGAATGGCTGCTGTGAGCATTAATATTGGTAGTTCCGCAGAAGAATAGTTCTTTCTAATTTGCTGGCAGACCTCGTATCCAGAAAGGTTAGGCATCATAATATCTAAAATCAGTAAATCGATGTCTGGATGCAATATTAATTGTTGAAAAACCTGCTGACTATCGTCAACCGCAATGATAGAGTAATTCTCCTTTGCAAGAATATCGATTAATACTTTGAGGTTAATATGATCATCATCAGCAATCAGTATTTTTTTGCCCATTTTTCTTTCTGTAAAATAAGGGAAAGTTATCGGCAAATATTCTTTAGTCAATGTGATTTGATTTTTTTGTTGTTTATATTGCTGCTCTTTCTTTAATTGTTCTACAGGTAGTTTGACGCAGAAAGTTGTGCCTTGGTCAACGACTGAATGGACAGTGATTTCCCCACCATGCAGCTTTACAAGCTCTTTAGTCACATTTAGACCTAGACCTGCTCCTCTACTTGCATTTCCTAACTGTCGGAATGGCTCAAAGATCGACTCTAAATGTTCGGGAGCAATACCTCGACCAGTGTCACTTACTTCAATAACAAGGAATCCATGTTCTTCATAACATGAAATCTCTACTTTTCCGTGCCTCGTATATTTAACAGCATTTTCTATTAAGTTATAAAGAATTTGACGTAGTCTATCCTCGTCAGCTAATATGAATTTTCCTCGTTCGATGTAATTGTAAATTTTTACGTCTTTATTTTCGATGTACGACAATATTTCAACGATGACATGAGTTACAGAATAAAGATCAACGTTGGTAAGACGTAGTTTTAGTTCACCTTCTTTTAATTTTGAAAAATCTAATATGTCATTAACAAGGTGAGATAACTTTTCTGTGATATTAAATATGAGCGATATTTTTTCCTTTTGTTCCAGTGTTAATGTAGAGCTGTCATGAGGCTCTAACATGGACTGAGAAATGGCAATCACACCGTGTAATGGAGTGCGAAATTCATGGGAAGTTTTTGCGAGAAACTCATCTTTTAATTTATCTACTCTAATTAAAGCTTTTGTTAATCTTCCCTTTTCTAAATAAGAATCTGTAAAACGATGAGAAATATAAAGAGAGAGCATCGTTAAACAAATGAAAGGGAGCAAGGGAGGTAAAGAGTAGATTTCTAGATTGATATTGAGATTTAAAGTAGCTACAACCATATAGACGAGAATAGCAAATGAACTAAGCCATAAATAAATGGCTCCAACTGCTCGTTTAAAGATTGCAATGGTTTGAATATAAAGGATATAACAGATATTCATAAAAATATAAATGGAATACACAATTTGTAAGTATGAGCTAATGGATATTGGTAGCATAACGGTAGCTAATAATACAAATCCAATAATACAAAGTAATTTCACGACTTTTTTATAAGCAAATTGATGTAAGGCATGGTAAAAATACAACAGCATGAATATGCCTGTACAGATACTTGAAATGATCTGAACTCTTATAAGGAGTTCATAGGAGATAGGGAGTAACAACATTAATATTTTTTCTCCATGGGAGGCATAGTATAAAGCAACCATGAAGCAGAATAAGGAAAAGTATAGCTGATCGATTTCAAGCTTGGCATAAAGATATGAACCAGCAAAATAGATAAACATTGTAAAAAAGGCAGCAATGGTTATTAAATCGTAGAAAAGTGAGCTTTCTCTTAATTTACCAATACTTTCTTGATCCCCGATAAAAATTGACCCAATAATTCCTCCACCTGATGCATAATCAAAATTAGCTACATGAATGATGAGTTCAAGTTCTCCCTTTTCAGGCGAGAAATAAGCAATATACGGGACATTTTGTTGTACAAATGTCGAGTCTTCTGCAGGTTCACCACTTTGTCCAATGCGTTTTTCATTAATGTAAACGGCATTCGACATCCGAATATTACCGGTTTTTATACCCAATATAGTATCTGTATCATTAATTAAAATTTTTAACCGATAGGTACCGCTACCAAAAGTAGTGAAATTTTGATCATCAAGTTTGTACTTTGACCATAGTGATGGAACATTTACTAAATAAGATTTGTAATGATCGAATTCTGAATAGTTTAATAATTTATTAGGGACAAAATCCCATTCTCCATCCAAACTGATGGTATTACGGTGCATATCATACTGTCTTAGATCTATTACTCCAGCAACTGCTTTTGGAGCATTAGGGCTCTCATTACTGAGTAATTGAGACGTCACCCCAATCATCACAACACTAATAATGACCATAAAAATAAGTAACAACTTTCTCATTCTTGTTCTCTCAATCTTGTTATTTTAAGACAATGTTGTACATACGTATGTAATTATACCCATAGTATATCATGTGAAAGTTGGGTAAGAATAGTTAAAATGCGCATGATTTCCTATCATAAGCGCTAGGCTATGGATAGATTTTGTGCATTTTATGTAATTATAGTGCATATACTTACAATCAATCTGTTTTTTGCTTATAATAGGGAAGTCAGATTCTTTCTGAAAAAAGTAGCCACAAAGTGAGCGATTGCGATTGAAAAAATTATTATATGTTATTTTCTTTGTTGTTTTTATAGTCATTTTTTTGTACGTAAACAATCACTGGCTAGTCATAAGTAAACATGAGTTTGAATCAGAAAAAGTGCCTGCCAGCTTTGATGGGCTACGCATTGTACAAGTATCGGATTTACATGATGCCCTCTTTGGTGACAATCAACAAAAACTGATTGCTAAGGTTAAGGATACAAATCCTGACTATATTTTTATCACAGGTGATGTGATAGATAGCAATCGCTACGATTTAAAGCAAAGTCTACAGGCAGTGAAAGGGCTAGCTGAAATAGCGGATGTTTATTATGTACTGGGAAACCATGAAGTAGCGACAAATAAGGTTAATGAAATTTATGAGGCGCTGTCATCGTTAGGGGTACATATAATGGCCAATGAATCGACCGTGTTAGAGCGCGACGGGGAGCGCTTGGCGATTGTTGGAATTGAGGATCCGTTAATGGGTAGATCAACAGAAGATATGTTGGACATGGCAACAGCTTATTTACCAGACGATATGTTTAAGCTGTTACTAGCACACCGACCTGAAATGTTTACTACGTATGTAAGTTATCACATAGATTTAGTATTTTCAGGACATGCGCATGGTGGGCAAGTTCGTATTCCTGGGCTTGGTGGGCTTGTTGCGCCAGGACAGGGACTATTTCCAAAATATACAGCCGGTGTCTACGAAGCTGAGGCGACCAAAATGGTGGTTAGCCGAGGGTTAGGCAATAGTTCAGTACCATATCGCATGTTTAATCTCCCAGAAATTATTGTGATGGATTTGAAGAAAAAATAAGCACTGCGTTAAATTTACGCAGTGCTTTCAATTTGTTTACGTTCTATACGTTTGACAAGATAGATGCTTATTTCATACAAAATAATCATAGGTATTAAGACGAGTAGCTGACTTATAAAATCAGGTGGGGTTATGATAGCGGAGCCTACGCCCATTGCAATATAAGACCAGCCTCGTATTTTTTTCATGGATTCAGCAGTCAGTACACCAATGGCTGATAAGAATAGGGCGACAATCGGTAATTCGAATAATAAACCAAGTGGTACAGTGGTCATGATTAAAAAATGCATATATTCACTTGCTGATACCATGACATCGAAATTGGTAGCTCCTATGCTTACTAAAAATGAATAGCTAAGTGGGTTTACGACAAAATAGCCGAAAGCTATACCCAATAAGAAAAGGACTAGCATAATTGGTGAATAGAGACCTAAAAATCGACTTTCCTCTTCCTTTAACCCTGGTTTTACAAAGCTCCACAGAAAATGAACGAGAAAAGGCATTGAAAGACCAAATGCTAAAGTAGTTGAAATCGTCATATAAAATTTCACAACCTCAAGTGGTCCTAAAATAATTAGAGAATGACCTCGAGTTACAAAGGGAAACCAAATATTTATAGTAGAAAAGACAATAATAAAAAATAAAATAAAAACGGTTAGCCCTTTTATGATTTGCTTACGTAGTTCAGAAAGATGTTCCAATAATGAGTGAATAGGTATTAATGGTTCATTTGCTACATAACCCTGTTCAACTGTTACCGTTGGAATTTCAACTAAAGCCTCCACAGTTATAGAAGGCTCAGCTTGTGGTTTATCAAGAGGGCTTAAATATTTTCTTTTTCCGTCTTCATATGGATCCATAGGAAACCCTCCTACGAAGCGTCAGATTTTTTTTCGACCTTTTTCACGGGATCATCATCATCGTCCATAAGCCCCTTAGTAGACTTTTTAAATTCTGCAAAAGTTTTTCCAACTGCTCCACCGATTTCTGGCAATTTTTTCGGACCAAATACAATTAACACAATGACTAAAATAATGATTAATCCAGGTACTCCAATTGCTCCAAGACCTCCCATAAGTCTTGCCTCCTTTACAATTAATTTTTCATTAAAAAATTACACTAAAGACCCGCCTGATTGACTATATTTAATAACCCCTTCTGCACAACGATAAGCAAGTGCTCCTAACGTACCTGTTGGATTGTAACCACTGTTGTGTGCAAAGTTCCCAGCACTTACCGCAAAAAGATTATCAACATTCCAATGCTGTAGGTAATTATTAACGACACCTTGCTCTGGTGATAAGCTCATTACAGTCCCACCAGTGTTATGCGTTGTTTGATAAGGTACGATATTGTAATCGGTAATTTCAGCGTTAGGGACAATCGTTTTTGCACCCATTTCCTTCATAATGTCTGCAGCACGTGCAGAAATATATTTATGAAGTGCACGATCCTGCGCGGTAAAGTTGTATGTTAATTGAGTTAATGGTAGCCCGTAAGCATCCTTGTAGGTAGGATCCAGTGATATATAGTTTTCCCTATGTGGCATAGACGCACCTTGCGCCCCAATCCCGAATGAGCGTGTATAGTAATAAATAGATTGTTTTTTAAATTCGGGTCCCCAAGTAGGTGTATCTGGTGGTGTTGGATTGGAGCCGATTGGTCGGGTACCTGTTTGTGTGAGGGCGATATTACCACCATGAATAAAATCTAAATCACTGTGGTCAAAATTATCACCATTGTAGTCGTCTATACACATACCTAAAGAACCTGCACCCATAAAAGTGTTGTATTGTTCATCGAAGAATCCAGCAGCACCAGGTAAGATTTGATAGCAATAGTTTTTGCCAAGTGTTCCTTTACCAGTAGTAGGATCATATCTTTCACCTATATCAGAGACCATTAATAGCTTGGCATTATTAAAGACATAACTAGTTAATACGACAGCATTAGCAGGCTGAATAAATTCCTCCCCAGATACGGTATCGATATATCTTACACCGGTAACCTTATTGCCCTGCTTTAAAATTTCCACAACGTTCGAATTAAAGCGTAAATCAAAATTACCTGTCTTTAATGCAGTAGGGACTACCGTAATCTCTGCAGAAGATTTTGCGCCATATTCGCAACCAAAACGTTCACAGAACCCACAATATTGACAAGCATTTATCGTTTCACCATCAGGATTTTTATAAACCTCTGATACGTTGGCAGATGGCACCATAAAAGGTGTTAGCTTTAAATTATTTGCGGCTTTTTCAAATTGTGCAAGCATCGGTGTTTTTTTCATAGGTGGTGTTGGATAAGGGTTTGAACGCTTACCACTAAATGTATTTTTATCATCACCTGAAATACCTGCGGTTTTTTCAAATTTGTCGAAATAGGGCTCTAATTGATCGTATGTTAAACCCCAATCCTGAATAAGATAATCTGGTCCAAGCTTGTTTGGTCCATAACGTTTGTCTGTTAAAGTTTTTATTTGAAAATCATAGGGTAAAAATCGATATGTCATACCATTCCAGTGTGTTCCTGATCCTCCTAGACCCTCTCCGAGTAAAAAGGAGCCAAGCTGACGCATTGGCAATGCCTTCATATTTCGATCATTACGAAAACTTACCGTTTCTTTGGATAGATTTTGCATTAAATCATATCGAATGGCATAACGGTATTCATCATGGACATTTAAATAATCTTCAGTACCACGCTTTTGTCCACGCTCTAAACCGACAACCTTTAAGCCGGCTTTGGCACATTCAGCAGCAACAATACCGCCTGTCCAACCTACACCAACTGTTACAACGTCTACACTTGGCAATGTTTTAGCCATGTTCTCCCCCCTAATGACCGCCTAGTGGATTAGGCTCAATTTTTTGGAACTTCGAATCTTCTATTTGCGTAATAAAAGCCATTTGGTGGCCAGGGAATCCCTTCATACGCCAGCCATCCATATTACGATTTCCCCCATACATTGGGTCAGAATAGGCCCCCTCTAATGTAGCGGCACGTAATAATATAAAGAAGAATGCAGATGTTACCCCAACCATTTCTATTTCACCCTTTTGAAAAGTTGTTAAAATCTCATCCATTTGTTTACCGTCTAAATCGTTAAAGCTCTTTTTATAACGCTTTTGAGCCTCGTCATCTATTTTTTGAATGCCCTGCCTGAAAATTTCTGCACGTGTTAAACGACTTTGATAGCCTTGTGTAGGGGCACCCACGTCAAATGGTCCTTGCATATATTCTTTAGAGTTACTTCCATAATTTCCTGCTAGTTGATGATCGATAAAGTAAGGAACATCCAAGCCTATAGCACCTGGTCCCAAATCGTCTTCTGGGAAAATACGTTCTGTGGCCTTTGATAGGATACTAAAATCTCTTTCATTTCTGAAAAACATCTTAGCCTTTGGTGAACCAGTAGCTTCATTCGTAGTGCCATGCTTATCATGCTCCAGAGTAGCAGTTCCTTTACCATTGATGTTATAGCCTACTAGACCACCAATTAATCCGCCACCAACTAATGTACCAGCGGCAATACCTGTTGTTTTTAAAAAGTCTCGACGAGAAACATTGTTTTTCTCTGTGCTCATAGTAATCCTCCCCTCAAAATGTTTTAAACCGATCCTATCTTTATTAATCAGCAAAAAATGTGAATTATAATCAATTCCTGTTGGAAAAAGTTTTAATTTAATCCAATAGTGCTGATGCATTCTGTCTTTCTATAGCAAAGTGTGCCTATGAATTAAAAAAATTGTAGAAAATTGTAAGCACTATAACAATAGTGAAAATGGTATTATTATACATTTATTAATCATATTGGAAAAGTTTTGTTGACTTCTACTTTTAGTGACCTTACTCTGAAGTAAATGCATAAATATCCGAATAACATAGCTAAAAATGGAAGAAGTGAGAAGTAGAGAAATGTGGATAAAAGGTATTGGTGGTAAATTAATTGTTGCAATTATAGCTCTTGTATTTGTGACTTGCGGCACGCTTGGACTATCTACTTGGATAAATAGTACGAATGCAATGAATGAGCAAGTGGAATCCAATTTAGTATCTAGAGCAGGGGATGTTTCACAATACATAGAAGAGCACTTCCAATTAACATTAGTGGAGGTAGAGGCAATAGCAGAGCAAGAGGCAGTTCGTAGTATGGAATTTGAGAAGCAAAAACAATACTTGTCGAAACGACTTGCTAATAATGAAAATTATTTAGGATTTGGCATTATTAAAGCTGATGGAGTTGCTCATTATTTAGATGATACAACAGCTGAATTAGGTGATCGTGATTATGTCAAGGAAGGTTTTACTGGCAAGTCTGTTATGTCTGAAATAACGATTAGCCGTGTAACAGGTGAACCCGTTATTTTAATCGTTTCACCAATTAATACAGTAACAGGTGAAAAAGCTTTATTATTAGCCCGCATTGATGGCTATTATTTATCCAATATTGTAGAAGGTATCAAAGTGGGAGACAGTGGCTACGCATTTATGTTAGACGCCAAAGGAACCATCATTGGGCATAATAATCATGCATATGTAAAGGAGCAAAACAATCCCATTAAAGAAGCTGAAGAAACAGGTATCATGACGGGCAGAGCATTGGCTGCAAAAGAAATGATCGCTAATAATAGCGGCTATTTTTCATTTACAGCAGAGGATGCAGGTACGAACTTAATGGGCTATCATACCCTTAATAATGGTTGGAAAATGGGCGTTATAGCAGTAGAAAACGAGATGTTCTCAGGGCTTTCTAAGCTTAAGACAAACTTTATTGTCACGACCTTCATTGTTTCGATACTAGGTCTATTCATTTCGTTTGCTATTTCACGCTCTGTCAGCAGACCACTTCGTCATGTGCTTCGCATTAGTGAAGGTTTATCAGAAGGTGACTTTACACAAGAGATTCCTGAGAAGTATTTAAAGCGTATTGATGAGATGGGGACAATGGCGCGTGCATTAGATCGTACGACTGCTAATATGCGGGAAATGATTGCGAAAGTGAGCCAGGAAGCAACTGCAGTGAATGAAGCTTCATGTGATTTAATGGGGGATGTAACTGCTGTGACAAAGCATTCCAAGCAAATAGCTGGTGCAATCAATGAAGTAGACAGAGGGGCGCAGAGTCAAACTGTGATGGCAGAGGAAAGTGCATCTGCAATGGAACAAATGGCATTAGGTATACAAAATGTAGCCGAAGTAGCGTCTACAATTGCTTGTAATACAGAATTTATTTCCCAGAAAATTAGTGAAAGCAATGATGCTGTCCATCAATCTATTAATCGCATGAATGAGATTCAGCAAGGTACATCAGCTGAGTTGACGATTATACACAAACTAGAAAAAGAGTCAGAGGAAATTAGCTTAATTTCTAAAATGATTACCGATATTTCTGATCAAACGAATTTATTGGCACTGAATGCTTCTATTGAAGCAGCACGTGCGGGAGATGCTGGTAAAGGATTTGCTGTTGTGGCAGAAGAAGTTCGCAAATTATCAGAGCAAACAGCTGAATCGGCTACAAAAATTAATGTATTAATTGAACGCGTTCAATCCTACACATTAGAAGTAGTAAAAGCAGCTGAATCAGGCGAAGATAATGTAGAGCGTGGGTTAGCGTCTATTGAGGCAGTAGGTGAGCGTTTTGAGGAAATGGTTCGAGCGGTTGGAGAAATAGCTGGTCAAATTGAAGAAATGAATGCTTCAGCTGAACAAATGTCTGCGAATACGGAGGAAGTTTCAGCTTCTATGGAAGAAATGGCAGCAACTGCACATGCAGCAAGTGATTATGTGCATGAGGTAACAGATGCAACAACAGAACAGGTGAAGACAGTAGCAACGATGAACATTCAAACCGAGAAATTATCAGAAATGGCAAAGCGATTATATGGAGCCATTCAAAAATTTAAATATTAAAAAAGAAGGAGCTGTCCAGTGTTGACAGCTCCTTTTTGTAATAAAATTAAGCGTTTTGCAGAGCTACTAGTAGTTCTTCCTTAGACATGGTACATTCTCCGCCACCTTGTACCATTTGATCACTTCCTCCACCCTTACCATTAATAAGAGGCAGTGCCTTTCCAGCAACATCCTTCATGCTTTTAGTAACATTTTTCCCTTTTGCAGCAACGAATTGTAGTTTGCCCTCATTTTCTGAAACAAGTAGGGTCATAATGTCTGCTTGGTCTGTGACAATAATACGAGCTATTTTTTGTAGCTCCTGCATTGTCCGTTGATTAAAAGCAGCAGTTACTACACCTTCACTATTAGCAACAAGTGCTTTGGCTTCATATGTTAGTAACTCCTCTTTCGTAGCTACAAGTGCTTTTTCTGTATTTTTTTGAGCCGATAGAACTTTCGCAAGTGTTGTAGCGGCTTCAATTTCAGGGACGCTTAATTGTCGAGCAACATCAGCTAATACTTTCTTACGCATTGCAAGCTCAATTAAAACACGTTGTCCACAAACAAAAGAGACGCGCACATTGCCCTTCATTTTTTCAGTTCCTAGAATTTTAATGGCACTGACCTGTCCCGTAGAGGTTGGATGCGTTCCTCCGCAGCCGTTGTAGTCAAAATCAGGAATCATCACAAGTCGAATATCTCCTGTCACAGCGACTTCTTTACGAAGGTTATAGTTGACAAGCTCCTCCTCTGTAATCCATGCCGTTTGAATTGGGCGATTTTCTAAAATGATGTCATTCGCTCTTGCTTCTGCCGCTGCAAGCTGTTGTTCTGTCAGAGCATCTACAGCAATATCAATTGTGACTTGCTCACTTCCTAGGTGAAAGCTTACAGTTTGAGCATCAAAAAGCTCCACAAAGGAAGCTGTTAAAATATGTTGACCAGCATGTTGCTGCATATGATCGAATCGTCTTGGCCAATTTAATTTGCCATGTATGACACCATCTAAAGCTGATAGGTCACCTTGAATATAGTGCCGAATTTCATCATCAATTTTCTCAACGTCTATAACCTCAATCGTATTTAATGTCCCTGTGTCATGAGGTTGCCCTCCTCCAGTTGGATAGAATGCGGTATTAGATAGTACAACATAATGATGACCAGCTTCGTCGATTCCTTTGCTGACAATGGTAGCATCAAACTCACGTAACATTACGTCTTGATAATATAATAGTTCTTTCAAGAAATAGCCTCCTTTATGTAGATATACTTAACTATAAAATGAATTCCATTTTATTTTGGCATAATTACTTACAGGTGTATACGGCTTTTCTAGTTGACCCATGCTGAAATTGATTTAATATAAAAAGGAACAGCTAAAGAAAAAGGAGCTAGCATAATGGAAATTACACAATTCTCAATGGAAGAAATTTTAGACCCTACAAATATTATTGAAGGTAAGCGTTATGAATTTATTTTGGATGTAGAAATTGATGAAGAAGATGAGCTATACCACGAATCTGGCATTGAAATTCGTGCACTCATTGGTGAAAAGGGCGAGGAGCCATTCATTTTAAATTACTTCATCATCGAAAAAGCAGAGGGTGAATACTTAGACTTTGCATTAGAAGAAGATGAGCTAGAAGAGATTTTAGTATTTTGTAAAGATGAAATAACGAAAGCATAATAAGTAATAGGTAGAGAGTATATACTCTTTACCTGTTTTTTTATTGAATTAAGGATTATGTAAGTTTGATGAAATATACATGTAGTGTTAGAGGGCTAAACTTAGTTTTAGTGTTCATAAAATCGGGCAATTTAAATAGAGAGGTGCTTATATGTCAACTTACACACAATCCATCTTAATAGCATTTATTATAACTATTATTTTTTCATTTGTACTTTTTATTCCGTGGCTTATTTATACGTATCGCAAATATGGTTACTTATCTATGTCCAAAACTATTATTATGTTGTCATTTATTTTTTACTTTCTATCCGCGTTATGTTTAGTGTTACTGCCATTTCCATCTACAAGAGATACTTGCTCACTGCAATCAGCTAATACAGTCCATACAAACTTACGACTTTTTCAATTTGTCGAAGATATTTTAAAGGACAGTGGAGTTGTTGTAACAAATCCGTCTACTTGGCTTATTGTTACGAAACAGCAAGCATTTTTCCAATCCTTTTTTAATTTCTTACTACTAATGCCGTTTGGTGTTTACTTACGATATTTTCTTAAAGAAAGAAGGTACTGGAAACGTGCATTTCTAATAAGTTTTTTGCTAACATTGTTTTATGAGGTCACACAAAGAACGGGTATATACGGCATTTTTAATTGTGCATACCGCATCTTTGATGTTGATGATTTATTACTAAACAGTGTAGGCGCGTTACTAGGATTCTTCTTAGCACCGATTATTTGGGCATTATTCCCTTCTCATGAAGAGGTTGAGGCTAAAGCTACAGAAATGGAAAAAAAGGATATTGTTAAACCTATTTCTATTTTACTGGCACTAGTCATTGATTTATTTATTGCACAAACGATTTGGCTCATTATTGGTGTTCTGACAGGGTATAGTGGCACTTTCGAATTTTTAGTGAAAATGGTTCTTTACATGATACTCTTTGGTTTGATTCCAAGTATGATGAATGGTGCAACGCTAGGTATGAAAGTGATGCGTTTTACAATGGTCAACAGGAATGGTAAAAGTATTGTAAGGCAATCGTGGCGTCGTTGTGTAGCCATTATCGCAACCGTTTGTCTATCAGATGCCATTGCAACACTTGGTGGCATTCAATTAGATATGGATTCACCATTTTATGTTCTGCAAATTGTCATTTCTCTACTAACTGCATTAGCAGGTTTTGCACTTACAATAATAATAGCTATTCATGTTATTCGTGTCATTGTAAGTGGTGGAAAACGACGTTTGTATATCGATCAATATGCAGATTTAATCGCAACAAGGAAAAAATAAGGGGGCTTGTAGAATGAAATACGTCATCGTTGGGGGAGATGCTGCAGGTATGTCAGCAGCAATGGAAATCTATCGTAATGTACCAGGGGCAGAAATAACTACTTTAGAACGTGGTTTTATTTATTCATATGGGCAATGTGGATTGCCTTATGTTGTAGATGGTCGTATTTCATCAACCAAACGTTTAATTGCAAGAGATGTCGAGACTTTTCGAGATAAGTATGGCATTGATGCAAGAGTTGGCTATGAGGTAGAAAATGTAGATATAGAAAAAAAGATTATTACCGGTACACAAGCAAGTGGCGAATCATTTGAAATTCCCTATGATAAGCTTCTTATTGCAACAGGTGCCAATCCAGTAATACCTGTGAACAAGGGAATCGATCTAGAAGGTATCCACACAGTGAAAACGATTCCTCAACTAGAGGATTTACTATCTGATTTAACATCAAATATAGAACAGGTTACCATTATAGGTGGTGGCTATATTGGTTTAGAAATGGCAGAAACGCTACATGCCTGCGGGAAAAAGGTAAGACTGGTTCAACGAGGCAGCCATGTAGCGCGAATTTTAGATGAAGAGCTTGCTCAACATGTTCATGAGGAAGCAAAGAACAACAATGTGGAGCTGTTATTAAATACAAGTGTGGAAGCATTTGAAGGTAATAAACGGGTTGAACGTGTTATTACAGACAACGGTGTTTATGAGACAGATTTAGTGATTGTAGCTTCAGGTATTAAACCAAATACGCAGTTTCTAAAGGACACAGGGATAGCACTTGCAAAAAATGGAGCTATCATTGTGAATCGACATTTGGAGACTTCTATTGAAAATATCTATGCAGCTGGAGATTGTGCAACCCATTTTAATATTGTGAAAGAGCGTTTAGATTACGTACCTTTGGGAACCACTGCCAATAAGCAAGGTCGTTTAGCTGGCCTTAATATGTCAGGGAAATTTGCACCTTTTAGAGGAATTGTGGGGACTTCTATCTTAAAATTTTTCAATTTAACAATTGCTACGACAGGCATTAATGAGCGCAATGCAAAAGAGCTTGGCTTTGACTATGAGGCATTTAAATTATCAGCGCGCCATATAGCTGGTTATTACCCAGGCGCACAGCGTATGTATATTAAAGTGGTTGTGCGCAAGCGTGATCAGTTGCTATTAGGCGCGCAAATCGTGGGTCCCGCGGGGGTCGATAAGCGTATCGATGTTTTTGCTACGGCATTATATAGTAAAATGACATTACCTGATTTGCTAGATTTAGATTTAGCCTACGCACCGCCATTTAACGGTGTTTGGGATCCTTTGCAGCAGGTGGCAAGAATGAATGGACGTTTATAATAGGAGGTAGAGAAATGAGCATTTATGATATTAACGTAACTTTAGAGGATGGTACTGACTATAGTCTAGAACGTTATAAAGGGAAGCCTATGTTAATCGTCAATACAGCTTCGAAATGTGGCTTTACACCGCAATTTGAGGAGTTAGAAGGTCTCTATGAAAAATATCAGGAAGAAGGCCTTGTTGTACTTGGATTTCCGTCAAATCAATTTAAGCAAGAGCTAGCAACTGCTGAGGAAGCAGCATCGCAGTGTCGACTGACATATGGAGTGACGTTCCCGATGCATGAGATTGTCAAGGTGAATGGTAAGGAAGCCCATCCTATTTTCGATTATCTTACTTCTCACTCCAAAGGATTTTTAGGTAGCAGCGTTAAATGGAACTTTACAAAATTCCTTGTGAATCGCGATGGTGAAGTTGTTGGACGTTACGCATCGGCGGATAAGCCGAGTAGCTTTGAGGATGATATTCAAAAGGTTTTAGCACAATAGATTAGAAGGGTTCATGCACAGTTATTTGTGTATGGATCTTTTTTTATGTCGATAAATTTCAAAAGTTTGGTGAAAAATAAGGATATTATTTTAATAAAAAGCGTGTATTTATCGATAATCAATTATGCCTCAGCATGTTTGCATTCAGAATCTATGATAGCTGTATCTTGATTTAGCAGAAGACTCCTCCCTTTATATAAGGGGAAGTCTTCTGTACCTGACGTTTCTGTTTCGCTCAAAAAACATTTTCTGAACGAATGATTTAAGGTTGTTGTAAGCTTGCGACAAATTTGTTGTAAGTTTGGGGTCGTATACTAAAGTCAGAAAGAAGAGGTGAGCGTATATGACGCCATTATTAAAGGTACAAAACGTTGGAAAAACTTACGGCAAAGGCGCAAATACTTTTACAGCGCTATCAAATATATCATTTGAAGTAGGAAAAGGAGAGTTTGTTGGTGTAATGGGTCCTTCTGGGGCTGGGAAATCTACGTTGCTAAATGTGTTAGCAACTATCGATACGCCAACGACTGGTGAAATTATTATTGGTGATACTAATTTAGCACGTATGAAGGATGCTGAATTAGCAGATTTTCGTCGTGATAATTTAGGATTCATTTTCCAAGATTATAACTTACTCGATTCTTTAACAGTAAGAGAAAATATTGTTTTACCACTAGCTATTGCGAAGATGCCAACAAAGGCTATAAACGCAAGGGTTGATCGGATTGCTGCATTGTTTGGTATAAGTGATTTACTTGATAAATATCCTTATCAAATTTCAGGTGGACAAAAGCAGCGTACAGCCTCATCACGAGCATTAGTGACAGAGCCAAAATTAATTTTTGCCGATGAGCCTACTGGTGCATTAGATTCGAAATCAGCAACCGATTTGTTAGAAAGTTTAAGTGATTTAAATCAAACTCAAGCGGCAACCATTATGATGGTTACCCATGATGCTTTTGCAGCTAGCTTCTGTCAGCGCATACTATTTATTCAGGATGGGCGGCTTTCTAAGGAAATTCATCGTGGGACTCTTACAAGGAAGCAATTTTTCCAAGAGATCTTGCAGGTGCTGTCTAGCATCGGGGGTGGAGTAAATGACGTTATTTAGTTTAGCGCGCAAAAATATTCAGCGTAATTTGTCGAATTACTTCTTATATATTGCCTCCATGGTATTTAGTATCGTCATTTACTTTACGTTTGTGACGCTCAAATATAATGACGATCTTTCAGCTTTAAAACAATCCTCTCAGCAAATTAAAGGATTGATGAGTGCGTCGTCAGTAGTGCTATTATTCTTTATTGTCATCTTTATGGCCTATTCTAACTCATTTTTTATGAAGAAACGGAAGAAGGAAGTAGCCCTCTATTCTTTACTAGGTGTACGTAAGCAAAAAATTGGCTTAATGCTCTTTTTTGAGAACTTAGTAATAGGGCTTGTTTCTCTAGTGCTTGGTATTGTATTGGGATTCTTTATGTCACAAGGTCTATTAATGATCTTAGTACGTTTAATGGGCTATGAAGTTGTTGGAAGCCTGACATTTTCAATGGATGCCCTAATGAATACGACTGGTATTTTTACACTACTGTTTTTATTCACTTCATTACAAGGGTATCGTGTTATTTATCAATTTAAGTTGATTGATTTATTTCATGCAGAAAAACAAGGTGAGCAAATTCCACGTGCCTCTTTAGTAGCCGCTTTACTTGGCACAGCTCTCATTGCATTTGGTTATTACACAGCTGCCTCTGATATGTTTACAAGTGAAATTTGGCGGTTCTTTACGGTGTTAGGTACGCCACTAATGGTCATAGGCGTAACAATTGCCGGGACATATCTTCTATTCCATACTGTGAGTGTCTTTGTATTAACAGCATTAAAAAGAGCGACATCATGGTCCTGGAAGGGCTTGAATTTAATCGGTGTTTCTCAGCTATTGTATCGAATTCGAGCAAATGCTAAATCCTTATCGATCATTGCGATTTTAAGTGCAACAACGATTACAGCGGGCGGTGGCGTCTTCGGGATGTATTACAATGCAGAAGCAACCGTACGTCAGATGTTGCCAAATACATTTATGTGGAAAGGCGATACAGTAGAATTTTCTCAGAAAGACGTCTTATATAATGAAGCACTGTCTGTGAAAAATTTACGTGTCGATAATGAATTCTCGTTTTTTGAATATACATTACTTAAGGAATCTGATTATAATCGTTTAGCGAAATTACAAGGTAAGGATCAAGAACTGCACATTGCAGATGGCTCTACTGTTTTACTTGATGCAGCCTATGACGATCGATTTTCACATGATTTTACGGGAGAAGACTTTAAGCTACAAAACGGAGATTCCTTCCATGTAGAGAGAATGTTCACAGAAAGCGTACTAAACTTTATACCAGCGGGAACAGTACTCGTTGTAAATGATCAAGAATTTACTGCTACAAATGATGCCGAAGAGGTAATAATGCAGGTTGTTGGATTGGACAATGATTTGAAACAACAGGACGTTTCACAAGATATTTACAAGCAATTATCTTCTGAACAACAAGAATCCTTCTCTAGTGTTCCTCAAAGCTATGAGGATAGTTTAGCAACAGTTGGTGCACTATTGTTTGTAGGAAGCTTTTTAGGTCTCGTTTTCCTAGCGGCAACTGGTAGTATTATCTATTTCAAAATTTTAACGGAAGCTGAGGAAGATCAGGCAAAATACGCAATACTAAATAAAATCGGTGTGAATAGTAAGCAAATCTTAAAGACGGTGGCAGGGCAGGTGGCTGTTATCTTTAGTGCACCACTGATCGTAGGCATAGTGCATAGTGCGTTTGCGCTACTAGCGTTTTCACAGTTATTTGGTATGAATATTACAAAGCCAGTAATACTGTGGATGGTTGCATACTCAGCTATTTACTTTATTTATTATATCTTTACAGTGCGTTCGTTCTATAAAATAGTGAGACAGGGGAATAATTAATATGAAAAAAGTATTTTTCGGAATAGGTGCATTGTTTATCTTATTCGTTGCAGGGTTGGTCGTATTGATGACTGTAGACTTTAACCGATTAAATAAAGACACATACTATGTTCATATCACTGCTGATGGTGAGATAGAGGAGTATAAGGCAGATAGCGGTGAAATCTTTAAAATGTATTGGTACGAGCTATCTGCTTACGATAAAAATGGAAAAGATAAAACGTTAAAGTTTTCAGCTCACAAAAATCTACGTCATGATGCTTACTTAAAGCTTTATGTGAAAAAAGAAACAGAAGTCACTTCATTCGATGAAGTAAAATTCCATGAGTTACCTGCTAAGGTGCAGGATCAAATGAAATAGGCAAAAGGAGCAGTCACTAGAAAACTAGGGCTGCTCCTTTTTTAAATAAATGGTAACGGTTGTGCCTTTCCCTTCATCAGAGCTGATGGTAACAATGCCTCCATGGGCCTCGATAATATCTCTAGCAATGGCTGTGCCTAAACCAGTGCCAGTTGTTTTTTCTGTATTTGTACCTCGGTAATAGCGTTCAAAAATATGTTCTAAATCCTCTGCTGCTATCCCTTTGCCGTTGTCAGAAATTGTAATAGTAGCATCATCAACAGACACATGAACAGATACATCAGGCGAATTGTGAAGTAGGGCATTTTGTAAAAAGTTCATGATAGCTCTGCGCATAAAATGCTCATCAATTTGATGGAGACTATTTTCTGTAGATGCCTCAAATTCAATATTGGCAAGCTCATATTGTGGTGTATTCAATGTATCGATCACAACTTCACGAATAAATGGCACCATATTCACTTTTTTTAATGTGAGTGGCAGCTGTTGATGTCTTAAACGCATCGTTAAATTTAAATCCTCGAGTAGATCCTGCATATGCAAGGATTGTTTTTCTATTATTTTTGCGTACGCAGCTTGCTCACTATGAATTAATTGTTCATCATTCAATAGCTCTGCATAACCTCGAATGGAGGCTAGTGGAGTTTTCATATCGTGTGAGACATTACTAATCCATTCCTCACGCATAATCTCGAGTCTCTTTCGCTCCTGTTCATGCGCAGCCAATTCGCGCGATACTTCATTTAAATTTTCAAAAACAGGCTTGTAGACACCACCAGGGGTTTTAATAAACTTATGCTCATGATTCTTTAAATGATGTATGCGCTCTATCATCGCATAAAGAGGTTTAGTTAATGTACGACCAAAAAGCCAGCCAACTAATGTAGCTACTAACAAGTCTGCAATGACAATGAATAAACCAAATTTTCCAATGAACTGTAAGAGTGAGGAACCAGAAACGTGCATAACAAGTCTTGTAACACCACTACCTTTGATGCCAATAAGGTAACTAACCTCATCCTTACTACCAACATAAACCGTAGTATCAGAATCAAATTCTTTATATTTATATACTTGAATTAAGTCGATAGGTGCATAGTGTGAAGGAGCTTGATCTGGCGTGAAATGGGAATCGATAACTTGACCATTTACATCAAGTAATTGAATCCAAGCATTTCGATGATGCAAGTGTTCAAGTCCCTCAGTACTTATTGAAGGCGCTCCGTCCTTTATTTCAATATACTTCTGGAAATCCCGTACAAAGTTTTCCTCTTTGGTTGCAGAAGCACCATCAGAATCAGTTGCTAACCGATAAGTGAGCAGTCCCATTAAAATGGCCGTATTGACAAAAATAACGATGATGACAATAGATAGTACGGAAAGGAGAAAGCGCGCTGTTAATTTCCACTTCATCCTTGCGTTTCTTTTGGCATGATGAATTTATAGCCAAGCCCTTTTACTGTTGTGATATACAAAGGTTTAGAGGCATCCTGCTCAATTTTTTCACGCAAACGTCGAATATGCACCATGACGGTATTATCGGAACCGAAAAAATCCTCTCCCCATACACGTTCAAACAGTGTTTCTTTACTTAAAATTCGATTAGGATTGTGCATAAAGCATGTCATTAGCCCAATTTCTTTAGCTGTTAACTCCAATAAAACCCCATCTTTATGTACTTCAGTTTCATCGGCATTTAGCTGAAACGGCCCAATCTGTAGTGCTTTTTCGGCAATGCTTGTAGCTGTCTCTTGTGTTTGATAGCCAGCTCTGCGTAATTGAGCCTTTACGCGATAGGCAACCTCTTTAGGACTAAAAGGTTTGGTAATATAATCGTCACCACCAATAGCTAGCCCTAAAATTTTATCAATTTCTTCATTTTTAGCAGACATGAAGAGCACAGGCACATGTGATACTTCTCGGATACGTCTACATAAATCGTAGCCCTCTCCATCTGGAAGCATGACGTCTAGAAGTACAATATCTGGCTTTGCTTGTTGAAAGCTTGTCCAAGCGTCGCGAATGGAGCCAGCTGTGTAAATTTGTTTATAACCCTCTTTTTGTAAGCTTAATTTTAGCAAATTAGCTAAATCAGCTTCATCATCCACTACTAATATGGTTGGTTCTTGCACTTGTTCACACGACCTTTCTATTTAAAAGAATCTTTTACTGACAATCATTATAAATGAAATGTACTGGAAAGAGGAAATGAAGATACTACATTGAATCGTATTTATGTAAGATTTTGTATGTATAAATATACAGTATATGCTAGAATTGGGTTAAATGATATGTGGGGTTTACAAAGATGACATCAAAAAGAATACTCATTCCTATTTGGATTGTTTTACTTGTTGTGTTTGTATTTATCTTGTTTATTTATCAAATGCCCTTAAATGCAAAGCCGACACTTATATTTACAGCCATTTATAGTTTCACTTCCGTGATGATTAGTCTTTTTATTATTGGAGTAACATCGAATAATAAAAAATTAACAAACTCTATTTCGATTTTAGCTATTATTATTCTCTTCATTTGTTCAATAGGTGTGGCTGGTTATTTTAATCATCATAAATATGACCATTTCCAGAAGAAACAAATTTTATTAACAGGGGCTTCACAAGCTTTTAAAGGATTAGAAAAAAGACAAATTAGACAGGTGGAGACTGGAGAGTATACCAAAAAAGAAGGATTTCCTTTTAGGTATAAAGTGAAAATTACAACTACAGTTACCGAGGAACCCTACTATTTCGAGTGCTCGGACTATCAATGTGAAACAATGATCAGATATACACAACCAATGGATGATTTAGGAGAGTAATGAAACCTTTACAGATACTAAAGCGTAAAAAGAGTATTACGAATTAGGAGGAATGAAGATGTTTAAAAAAATAGCAGCAGATGCACTTGGACTTTCAGATATTGGGGTAGTTGTGTCACAAGAGGATTATGATAAAACAGATGCTGATGATTTTATTCTTCATGAAATTGACGAGAAAATTTATTTTTTAATTAAAACGAAGGCAGATGAGTATTGCTTTACAAATCGTGCCATTATTCATGTAGATGGCGAAAGTGCCATGAGTAAGAAACGATTACTACGACGCTATGATTTTTCTATGTATTCTATTACAGATGTTTTTCTCGAAACAGCAGGAACAATCGATCTTGATGTCGAAATTAAGTTTACAATCGGCAATTCTCCACTATCTATCGACATCCATAAACGCTTTATTGATGACATTAAAGATTTATATAAAGCACTACACGCCATTAGCTACGAGCAAAAGCACAATGCCTATAAGTTAGAGGTAGCAGAAAAAAGCTTAAACATTGCTTCGTCATCGCTTGGCAGGATTGGCAATGACAACATTTCTCCATCCGCGTCATTCGAGGAAATTACTCGCTTTGCGAATACTTGGATGATCGATCATAAAGATAAGTACAAAAAAGAAGATTTCTCACATATTTTTGAATTATATATGAACAATTGATAAAAATAGCTCTCTGCAAATGTGGAGAGCGTTTTTAACATACAACTTTATACATAAAAACCGGAACTAGGAGCGTGGCGAAAAATGACAAACGAATTGCATGTGCTTGAAAAAGAAGGAATAGAAAGTGATGACTTTATACAGCAACCGCAAGCCGCTGAGACATTGTTCGTAAATGAGTTCATTGATGGTATTTTAGATCCTTCGCAGAAAATGTTAGGGCCCGTTAAAGATGGTGGAACAATTATTGCCAATACAACACCTGGATGCTGGGGACCAATGCTAACACCCACTATTCGTGGAGGACATGAAGTGACGAAACCTGTTTTTGTAGAAGGTGCTGAGGTAGGAGATGCTATCGTCATTAAAATTAAATCTATTCAGGTCACGTCATTGGCAACTTCATCTGGACATGATGAGGCCATTGTAGATCGATTTATTGGTGATCCATTTGTTTCCGTAAAATGCCCAGGTTGTGGCAAGCTCCACCCAAGCACAGTTGTTAAAGGAATAGGTCCACAAGCGATTCGCTGTTCGACATGCGACACAGAAACTGCCCCATTTAAAATGACGAACGGCTATACGATGGCACTTGATCAAAAAGGACAAATTGGTGTGACTGTTGGACGAGAGGGTGCTCGCCGTATTGCCCTTGATGCCAAAAATTACATGAGGACACCTGAAAACTCTGTACAAAATCCTGTTGTGGTTTTAGCGCCAAGCGACTTAGTTGGTGTAATGGCCAGAATGCGACCATTTTTAGGTCAGCTCGGTACAACTCCTTCTAAAGCGATGCCAGATTCTCATAATGCTGGTGATTTCGGTTCATTTTTAATTGGGGCACCACATGAATATGCCTTTACCCAAGATGAATTGGATTTACATCGTACCGATGGACATATGGACATCAGCAGAGTGCGAGAAGGAGCAACGATTATTTGTCCTGTAAAAGTTCCAGGTGGTGGTGTATATATTGGGGATATGCATGCCATGCAGGGAGATGGTGAGATTGCAGGGCATACAACAGATGTAGCGGGTATTGTGCAGCTCCAAGTTAGTGTCTTGAAAAAAGTAGCATTGGAAGGTCCAGTTTTACTACCAAATGTAGAAGATTTACCTTATACGGCAAAGCCCTTTACTAAAGAAGAAAAACGTCGTGCTCGCGAGCTAGCAGAGGAGTTTGGTGTGAAACAGGTAGAGGAAGCATTCCCTGTATCTGTGGTTGGTTCTGGAAAAACATTAAATGATGCTACTGATAATGCGATCCATAGAGCTGCAAAGCTATTTGAGATGAGCGATCCAGAAGTATTAAATAGAGCAACAATCACAGGTTCCATTGAAATTGGACGCCACCCAGGGGTTGTCACTGCAACCCTCCAAGTACCAAAAACAATATTAAAAAAGGTCCGAATTTATAAGGCTGTGAAAAAGCAATATGATTAATGGATGATTCCATTCAAAAGCAAACTTTTATAGGTTTGCTTTTTTGTATGAGATACAAGTTGAAAAAGTAAATATTTGACTGAAATTTGAAGTTTAGATTGAATTCTATTGTTGTGTTGATATAATAGTTAAAGTTTAATAACGATCAATATGTCAGCATTAAATAGATGAGTGTAAAATAGAAAAGTTGGTGTCGAATGACAGAGTTCTTAGGTGTGGAAAATAAACTAGAGAAAAAGAATAGTATAAAACCTTTTATTTTAAAAATGAGAGGAGGAGGTCATGCTCCTTCTCGAACAAATTTCGCGGATGCCTTCACAGGAGCAATAGGCGGTTTAATATGTATTTTTGTGTTGCTATGGTTAACAAATTTTACAGCTGCTCCTTGGTTAATGGCATCACTTGGTGGTAGCTGCGTACTTGTATTTGTTGTTTGGAATGCACCATTATCTCAGCCCCGAAATATTATAGGTGGTCATTTCATTTCAGCATTTATTGGTTTGGCAATGTATACATTACTAGGCTCTAGTATGCTGTCAATTAGTCTTGGTGTTGGATTAACCATATTTTTTATGGCCCTTTTAGGAATCATTCACCCTCCTGCGGGTGCTAATCCAATTATTATTATTTTAGGAGGCTATGGTTGGAGCTACTTAGTAATGCCAGTATTAATTGGTGCAGTCATTATTGTGCTGTTCGGATTGTTGATAAATAATTTACGAGAAACAAGAAAATATCCACTATTTTGGTGATGAAGATTTCCCATCTATGAAGTGCTCCACTTTATAGATGGATTTTTTTATGTTTGATAGCGATTTCACTATGCATATCACTATTTTTTTAGCATATGTTAGTTAAGATTTGTTATATTGAAGAAAGAGTGTTAAAAACATGTATTTTAATAATAGGGGAAGATCTTTGTTGGTCGAATTTGATGGGAGGCTCCAATTGTATGCTGTTGGACTGTGATGAGCAATTATTCATGGCTTATAAACAAAGAAGTGAAAAGGGTGCTGAAAATTTACTAGCAACATGGCTTGAGGCAGAGTCTAATCTGCATGAAGATCCAAAAATACTTGGTACTTCGCTCTCACCCAATCTGTTTTTAGTAAACGAAGAAACGGCTAAGAATATTGCCTTTTCCACTGCTCGTAAATATTGGGGTCGTGTATCAACAGAAATGCAAATGTATTTTGACAAATATAGTTTAGATGCAAAATTTGTGAATGAACGGCTCAATGCTTTTTTCTATACACAAAAAGGAAAAGAGACTTTTTTTGAACAGCTCTTCGCGCAACACACAATAGACTTAGAACGATTAATTTGGCTAGTATTTGGCAAACGAATGCAAATAGAAATGCCAGTTAATGAGCTACAAACAATTATTTTATATAAATTTCAAGATGAATATTTAGTGCATATGATGTATAAAGAATATGAATCATTTTGGCATTGGCTTTTCACGAAAAAAGTTTATTCACTACTTATCCACAGACCTTTAGAGCAATTCACATTTCTTTATGAAATAATGGGACATTTCGAGCAATCTGTGAAAAGAAATTGTGAACATGTGGATAACTTTGTGAATAACTATAAATTGATGCTGGATAAGTGTATAACTCATGTGGATAAGCACAATGCAAGCTGTTTGGCAAAGAAACAGCTGCGTCTTTATCAAATTGTTACACATTATTGTTTGTCAGAGGGCGATTATAACAATGTCAAAGCATTTATTACTTCATTTGAAGTGGAATGGCGCTACTCAATGTATGCACTAACAGAGAAGGAAAAAGTGTTAATTGCCTATATTCTATTTCATATAGCAAATAGAGAACAACAGAGCGAAAAGGTTATACATTATGGTGAATATTTATTAGAAGATGAACGTTTAAATAATTACGCTATCGAAATTTTACTGGAGTATAAGGAGCTATTGCCAAATCGTAAACCAACACCGCCTGCCATTATTAAAAACTATCAACTAAATTATTTAGAAAATTTATATGCTATTCTACTTGATCATTATGTAAAATTTGCACGTTATGAGGATGGCTTACTTCTGTTAAAAGAACATGTCCTAGCGTCTAATAAAAAAATTAATGCTTCATTAGTACAAAAAAACTTTAGTAGTGAACAGCTTATTGCTATTGAGGCCTATGTTCAACAGGACATTGCACTACATGTTAATAACTCACTACAGCATATTGGTTTATCTGTGGAAGAGTGGCGGCGTAATTATCGTCAACCTGATGTACCGTATCATGTTGTAGCACAAAGTGCCTCCCTGCATATGCTAAATATTTTAAGAGTATTATTTGTAACTGAACAGTTCGAGCTTTTTGAAAAATTAATGGAGACCTATAAAAAATATTTGCTAATTGATGACCATTTTGAAAACATGCGCATGTTTATTAGTGCGTATGTATAAAAGGAGTGTCTAATACGTCACAGTATTAGACACTCCTTTTTATTCTAACACACCATTTTCTTGCAACGCTTTAATTCGCTCAGCATCGTAACCTAAAGATAGCAAAACTTCCTCCGTATGTTCGCCGAGCTTAGCACCCACATGCTTGTATTCGGGCTGTGAACCATCAAATTTAAACGGAGATGCAATTTGTTTTTGCATTGAGCCATCACTTTTGGGGATCGCTACTATCATTTCTCTTGCTTTTAGCTGCGGATGCTCACATGCTTCTGGGAATGTGAGAACGGGCTCTACACAACCTTCAAAATCCTCGTTAAAAACTTCAAGCCACTCCTCATACGTCTTTGATAAAAATGCATCATGAACAGCTTCCTTAAAACGAATTTGCGTATAGTAGGAATCATTAAAGGTATTATCAATCAACTCAGGAATATCGAGTGCTTCGCAGAGCAATTTACGAAATTGAGGCTCTAAACTACCGACAGAGAAAAAGCGTCCATCCTTTGTTTTATAAAAATCATAGTAACTGCCACCATTTAAAATTTCTTGCTCTGGCTGTGGTACACGACCACCACCAATAAATGCTGAGCCATACATTGCATTAAGTGAAAATACAGCATCTGTCATACTAATATCAATGAATTGTCCTTCTCCCGTTTTTTCACGATGAAGGGCAGCAGCCAGTACCCCAATTGCGGCATGCATTGTCCCACCAGCTATATCTGCTAGTTGAACGCCCATGGAGACAGGTTTTTTATCCTTATGGCGTGAATAGTCAAGTACTCCTGCCAATGAAAGATAGTTATTATCATGTCCAGGTCGATTGCTATAAGGTCCAGTTTGTCCATAGCCTGTAATCGCACAATAAATAACCTTTGGATTTATTTCTTTAAGCGCTCCATAGCCGAGGCCAAGCCGTTGCATGACACCTGGTCGAAAGCCTTCGATAATAACGTCATACTCTTGTACAAGTGATTTAACAATGTCTATAGCGTCTGGCGATTTTAAATTTAATGTAATGGATTTTTTAGATCGATTTAAATGTTGATGGATGTATGCCTCATGATCATCATCATAGGGAGGCATAATTCGTGTTAAATCAACGCGCTTTGATGATTCAACATGGATGACATCAGCTCCTAAATCAGCAAATATCATTGTTGCCATTGGTCCTGGTAGTAATGCAGAAAAATCGAGAATTTTTAACCCCTTTAAAATACCCAAATCTTCCAACCCCTTTTTTGTAGGCTACACGACCATCCCTACGATGGCAGCGTAGCGCTTTTCTCATAATCCCCATTGTGTGAAAAGCGTATTGCAAATTCTGTAATAATACAGTTTTTATTTAATTTAATCAGTATTATAACAGAATAAATCTTAACTTGCCTATGCTATTTTTTATTATAAAATAAACATCTTAAATTTTATATGTCAGAATAACAATAAAAGTAAAAAAATTTAGAATTTAGATGCCTTGTCAAATTTCAGATAACAATAGTCATTTATTAGAAAATTCATTCTTGTGAAAAGCATGATGTGATGACGTACAAAATTTACTAGATGTCCATATGCTGCAACCCACTTTATTGATACAATCCTAGAGGTGCGTTATTTTATGAGTTTGGATGGGTACTTCCTACGCCATTATGAAATGATACTTTTCCCTAATGGAGTCTTTGCTTATAATAGTCACTAATTCGACAAATTATCTCTCAAGGTATATATACAAAACTATTATAAATAGGAGGGAAGTAATGAAGTCACATCATTTAAAATTAAAGCATTTAATTATGGGAGTCGCGATGGCAGCATTCTTCTTCACGAGCATTGGCAGTGTGTGGGGCGGATACAGAATGAATGTTGACTCGATAAAGGAGAATACACTTGAAACAAATCGAGTTTATGCTCAGAAACTGGCATCTACTGCAGAGTCTTATCTCCATGAAGCCCATCAAATTTTAGGCTATAGTGCGAATCAAATGAGAGACAAAATGGAAGATGAGGATGCCCTAAATCAGGAAACGGAGCGTTTGAGGTTGCAAAATCAAATGTTCAATTCTGTGGTAATAACAAATGCAGAGGGACTTGTATTATCTGTATCACCACCTTCAATTGAAATTAAAGGGGAGGTTTTAACATCCATTGGAGGTAAAGAGGCGTTATCCAAAAAGACACCAACCATTTCTAAACCTTATGAGGCGATGACAGGACGCCTCATCATTTTTATATCCCATCCTATTTTCTCTGAGTCAAATGAATATTTAGGTATGGTAGCAGGGACTATTTATTTAAAGGAACCTAATGCCTTTAAAACGTTACTAGGGGAACATTATAGTAAGGATGGTTCTTACGTATATGTAGTCGATTCAGATGGACGTGTTATCTATCATCAGGACCCAAGCCGTATTAATGATGTTGTAACAAAAAATAAAGTGGTTCAAGCTGTGATGTCTGGCAAAAATGGTATTCAATTAGTTGAGAACACAAAAGGAGTGAAAATGCTTGCAGGCTATAGTACAGTGCCTTCAACAGGTTGGGGGGTTGTCTCTCAGAAACCTTTAGATATAGCACTAGCACCTTCTTTTGATCGTGTACAGGACGTTATTATAAAATCTGTCCCGCTTATGATTGTTTCTATTATTATTGTACTTTGGGCTGCAGCGCGCATTGCCAACCCATTACAGCAATTAGCGACTTTAACAGAGGAAAGCCTAGATAAGAAAAATGTGGAAGGTTTAAAATCTGTTAGTGGGTGGTACTTTGAAGCTTCCTCTTTGAAAAATGTCTTAATACGGAGTTTATCGTTTTTACATGGACAAGTTATGTTTTTCAAGGATCAATCAACAGTCGATCCACTGACAGGCGTTACCAATCGACGTACGATGGATGCCATGCTCGCTGAGTGGCTAGCAAGTAATGTCTCGCACGCGATTATCTTGCTAGATTTAGATCATTTTAAAAGTGTGAATGATACATATGGTCATGCAGTTGGAGATAAAGTTTTACAATTTTCAGCTAAACATATGGAATCTGTGGCACGTGAAGGGGATGTGTGTTGTCGATATGGTGGTGAGGAATTTGTCATGCTATTGCCTAATACTACAGAAGAAGAGGCAGCACAAGTGGCAGAAAGATTGCGAGAAATTCTAGCGACTACAGAAAGCCCTTGTGGTAGACCTGTAACACTATCTGCAGGAATTGCTGTATATCCAGAAATGGCAGATAGCACTGAGGCATTAATTGAAGCGGCTGATGGTGCATTATATCTTGCGAAACAAGCGGGACGCAATCAAGTAAAGGTTGCCGAACAAAGTTTGAGTAAAAATTTATAACAAATGTGCTTACATCTTTAATTTTGGGGGTAAATGATTAATGCAAACATCATTTGGGCAAGCTACTTTTAAGTCATTCGCCATATGACTTCTAATCCAAGTTCAAATGATATGTAACTCGGGTCACATCTCTTGATCGACTTGACAAGACGTAAGGTTATCCCCCTTTCCCTTATGACACCCACAAGTACGACTAGATGTATGCCTATATATCGTGAAAGCCAAGAGAGCACCGATGCTCCTTGGCTTTTTTGTTGGTGTATTCCTGCATAGAATCCGCTCGGAAGGGGTGTGAAAGTGATCAAAAAGAGTTACTCCACTCAAAAGGAAGAAGCCTCGCTCAGTTATGAAGCTTAAAAAAGCCCCACTCCTCACAAAGAGAGAGCAGCGTATTCTCAAACTAGTATCATTATCAAGAATTTTACCTAACTATTTTAGATTTATCTATGAAGGTTATCCAGCCTTTGGTCGATATAAAGGGTATTAGGAAAATGAAATTTGTACGTATCAAAATACATAGGTGAAAGGAAGAGTGGAATGGATAAATCTAAAATCCAAAAAGTAAATAAAGCCTTGATTGCAACGGTATTTGCTTCAAGTGGAATTGCAGTTGTAGTGCCTTCACCACAAAAAGCGGCAGCGGCTACTTCTCCCTTTACGGATATTAACCAATACTCGGATAATTATAACGAAATCTTAAAATTATATTCTCAGGGCGTGATGAGCGGATTTGCGGATAATACTTTCCGCCCAGACGTGAGTGTAACACGTGGAGAGGCAGCGAAAATGCTGGTAACTGCTTTAAAATTGGATACAAAAAATATTCAAGACCCTTATTATAAGGATGTACCTAAGGGGAGTGTATATTATAAATATGTTGCAGCGTTGCAAAATGCAGGCATCATGTCTGGTTATTCAAACGGCACATTTATCCCAAATGAAGTGCTTACTCGAGGCGAATTAGCCAAAATAGTAGTAGTTGGATTCCATCTAGAGGTATCCCCTACGTACAATAATATTTTCAAAGATGTTAATAGCCAAACAAGCAATGCTATCTATATTCAAACATTAATTGATTTGAATATTACAAAGGGTACAACACCTGTTACATTTTCTCCTTTTGATGCCGTAACACGCGGACAATTTGCTTCATTTGTGGTGGGTTCACAAGAGAAGAAGAACAATGAAACATCTTACAAAATTACAAATGTTGATGATGATGCCGTTTATATAAATGGTCAATCTTATACAATTCCAGAAAGCCTTGCTCATATTTTTAACGAATACAATGCGCCCGTTTTAAAAGGTGCATTCATTGAGGGGGATCTTTCAGGTAAAGGAATTCGCTCCATCTCAAAATTAACACTCAATGCAAGTGGAACAAGCTCGCGCTCCCTTGATTTTGATGGTGATTACGGTTCTTTTGGTGCAACGATTGTGGTGAACGGGAACTATATTGAGTTTTCTAATATGACACTGACAGGGACAATGTTTGTTAACGAAACGGTTCGTCCACCGTTAAA
Source organism: Lysinibacillus cavernae (assembly GCF_009724685.1). Classification (GTDB taxonomy): domain Bacteria; phylum Bacillota; class Bacilli; order Bacillales_A; family Planococcaceae; genus Lysinibacillus; species Lysinibacillus cavernae. The sequence goes on along the minus strand of NZ_WMEF01000011.1, from coordinate 48,704 downwards.
TTTAGGTGCTACTAATAAGCAACCATTAGCTCTTGGGCGTGTGGCAAGCAACAATATCTCATTTATCAATTGGTCAAATCCAGATAATAACAAAGATGAAGATTCGTCAAATAACAATTCAACGAATGACCTCCAAAATTGGACAAACCCAAATTCTGATAAAGACAAGCCATTCGTGAACTGGTCTAAAGAAAAGCAGGAAATGAAAAATGTTGAAAAATACCTTGAATTTTATAACAGCAGTGTTTCCCGACTAGTTGTATCTCAAACTGGTACAAAAATCGAAACAAATACAAAACTACCTCGCGTAGACATTATTGGAAATGTGAGAGAGTTTGAAATTCAAGGCAATATTGGCACATTGAATTTAAATACCGAAACAAAACTTACAATCTATGGTTCAGGAAATATCGATTGGATCAATTACAATAGCCACACAGATCTTGAGCTGTATATTGATGGTCGTATCGGTACATTATTTGTTAGTAATTCATATGGCAAAATTGATATTGGAGATTATACGTATATTGATAAAGTTATTTTACCTAAGGACGGATCTCCAAATAATATTTTTGATGATTTCCTAGATGATAAAGACAATATAGGTACTATCACTGATCCTGATGGCAAACCAATCGATAAAGATGAAAACGAGAATCAGAACCCTGATGATAAAACAAAGCCAACAGTTAGTATTACAAATGTCAAAGTGCTAAATGGCAGCGAGATTCAGGCAGACTTCACGTCAGATGAAGTCGGTACGTACTATTATATTGTCCGTGAAAAGGGTGCAGAGGCACCAAATAAACGTGAAATGGTAAATCATCTTTCAAATGATAACGTAGCATACGGCAGTGGAGCCGCAGTCAAAGGTACAAACTCGGTTAAAGTTTCAAATCTAGGTGAGAAAAAAGAATATGTCATCTACATCATGGTAGTAGACGGTTCGAAAAATGCATCCGATATTGTGTCACAATCGTTCCAAATGAAAGATGCATCACCACCAGTGGTAAAGGATCTAAAAGTCCAAGAATTACATGGTGGAACACGTGCTGAATTTACATTTACAGCGAGTGAACCTGGAGATTACTACTACTATGTACGTAAGAAAACAACAGCTGCTGACCCGACGACGGCAGATATTGTTGCTAATCCAACTGGTACAGGAAAAGCTATCGCTGGTAAACTAGGGGTAGAAGGAAAGTTAACAGGTTTAGAGGCTGAAACATTGTACCAACTTTATGTAGTGATGAAGGATGATTCAGGTAACTTCTCGGTAGACCCTGCTGTGGTAAAAGATTTTAAAACTGAGGCACTTGATAATGTACCACCATATGTTGTTGGTGGAGAACTTGTAAAACTTGATGAAATTAAAAATGAATTTTATGTCACTGTTAGTGAAGAGTTAGATCCTATTTCTGCAGAAAAAATAGAGAACTACGACCTTTCTGGGACTGGTATAGTCAACCAAGGTGATCAGCAACCAATCCATCCTACAAAGGTTGTCTATAGTAAAGCGCAGAAAAGACTTATTTTCACCATTCCATCACTAACAGGTTTTGTTAATGGTGATAACCTAGTTGTTACAATATCACCAAAGGTCAAAGATTTAGCTGATATCGAATTTGAAAATATTAATAATATTCCTAATAACACAGTTCCGCGAAATACTGCTGAATATATTCATAATGATAGTGTTGGACCGATCCTCACAATTATTGGAGAACCAGTAATTAATAGTACAAAGGATCAAACACTTCTAGAGTTTAATGCGACAAAAGCAGGAACATACCATTATTTAATTATGGAATCAGGATTAACGCTTACACGTGATGATCGTTTGCGTTTAATTGAAGCTGTCCAATTAGATGAAAAGACATTTAATGTTGGAACAGCGGATGTAGCAATTATCGGTAGTGGAGGTAACAAGCCTGCCCAATTAGGAAAACAAAAGGTATTAATCCCATTACCAAATACAACGCCACCATTAGATCCATTTAAGAGCTATTCAATCTATATGGTTTTACGTGATCGTTCAGGAAATGTTTCAGATATACAAACTAAACATGTTATTGATGATAGAACTGCACCAAAGATTGAAAATACCTCTATTAAAATAGCTGAAGGTAATAAAAATGCTACTTTTAAATTTATGTCAAATGAAGAGGGCACGTATCACTATATTCTTCGAAAAGCCGGTGACACAGCAGTTCCTGTACCAACAAGTGCTGAGGAGGTAATTGATAGGGGACGTGCAAGTACTATGCGAAAGGATACAAATGAAATTAGTCTTGCTTTAGAACCTCATCAGGATTACGAGCTGTATGTAGCAGTTAAAGATAGATATAAGAATGCGACTATGCTTCAAGTTGGTACAGAGTCAAAAGTTTATACTTATGATGAAAAGCAAAATAAAACAATGGCTTTGACACCAGGTGTATCTGGTACAGGGATAATGGCATATAAATTCTTCTCTGATGGTACTCCACCAAGGGTAGAAGACCCAATCTTTAAACAGCTTGATGGCAAAACATTTGAAGTGACTTTCTCTGAGGCAGTTGATTTAACTGGTTCCGATTTTAAATTAGTTGATCCTGAAACAGGTAATGCTATCTCTCCTACTTATACATGGGATTGGGAAGATACTTCAGCTAAAAAAGAGTGGGAGCCTCGTAAATTGATTATTAAGTTTGCTAATGAAGTAACGCAAAGCTTCGACATTACAGTTAATGCGAATGTTAAGGATAAAGGTGGATGGATATTTAGTAAACAAAAAGCAGAATACAAATATCCAACAAAAGTAAATACAATTACTTCGGCGACATTGTTACCTGATACACAATTCCCAAGTAATATAAATATTTCAAAACAGGTTCAGGTTGTAGCAAACTTGAACGCAGATATAACATGGGATCAGCATTACTATTATGCAGTTCTTTCGGATGGCTATGAACTAACATTAGATAATATTAGGGATATTATAGTTAGAGCTGATAATAGTAATTATACAGATATTCCTGGTGGTGCAATAATATCTTATGGTAAGGGACAAATAACAAAACCTTCAGATGCAAGTTCTGCTAAGACGTTTACAGCAATACAAACAAGCAATAATCCAAATTCTACAAACGTATTCCAGAAAGATCAAAAAATATATCTATTTACTAAAGATAAATACGGAAATATAGTTTATGCAAAAGAGTCAACAGCTCCAACGGCTCCAAACTTTGTATTAATTCAACCTAGAACACCGTAGAATATAAGAACACTAGCTATGAATTCTAATAGTTAGTGTTTTTTTGATTATAAAAATGAATGGTAAATTTTCCTCAATAATGGTAGAAGTAAAGAAAATAGACAGGAAAGTTATACCGTTATGAATGTGACAATTACCGTATACACCTATGGTATCAAGCGGAATTTCTATGTGAGAAGGTGCAAGCACTACAACCAAATAGTGGGCCATATATTGAAATTACTAAAGAAATGCTACATGAGACACTTATAGGTGATCATTTATTCGTTTTACTTTCTGCAGATAAAGAAGCTCAAAAGGCATTTGATGAATTGAAGCAAGAGCCGCCGCTGTGGAACTCATTACCTGCTGTGAAAAACAATAAAGTACATTTCATTGAGGATAAATGGAATTATGATGATATGACAACGAGTAGCATGTTGCTAGAGGAATTTCCAAATATGTTATCAAAATAAGCAAATAGGGAGGCTAGGTGGAGATACTTAGCCTTTTTTCCAATAACCTAAGTTGCAAAAAGCCCAAGTGGACAAATGACCACTTGGGTTTTTCAGCTAGGAATTAATAAACCGAGGAAGTCGACTAAGCATACAAGGCAGGACACTCACATGATCCTCCTCATCGAACTTCACATAATGAGTGTGAACGTTTTTGTCGCCTAAACGATTCATTCGTTCGGTTGCTAGATCAGCCCCCTCTAGCATATCTGGCAGCTCGTTAGCACCGATTGTAAGTAGGAGATTAATAGCGTGCTGACCGTTCCAAGTTTCAACGAATTTTTCTATTTCTTTAAGTACGGCATTGTCAGCCCACCAAACAGAAGGACTGCCTGCAACAAAATGACTAAATAAATGGGGTCTTGCACATAAAGCATATAGTGTGAAAAGTCCGCCTAATGAGTGACCAACAATCGCTTGTTTCTTTTTATTGATAGGCCATTCCTTTGCCACAGTAGGCATTAGCTCATGCTCAATAAAGTCTAGGAAATCATTGGCTTTCCCGTTAGGAGGCCAAGGTGTACCATCTGGACGTGGGGGCAGATTTTCTTCATGAACAGGTAATGTAAAATCATTGCAGCGTCGTTCCATATCAAAAGGTTCCTTTGAAGGATAGCCAATACCTATTACAACAATGGGATCATAGCCCTTTGGTTTGCGTGTTTGTAATTTTACTGCCTCTGCAAGTGTTGGAAAAAGTGCGTCCCCATCTAAGACATATATAACAGCATAGCCATCAGCTGGTGGTGCGTCTGTTGGGGCAGCAATTAAAATTCGATAGTCTAACTGTTGGCGGGATGTCATGGCATATTCAAAATAGTTTTCTGATAGATAAAGTTTCTTTGTCATTGTTGTCATGGCGCTAAAAACTCCAATACATCCTCTATCACTTTTCCTTGTGCATGAATTCCCCCATTTAGCCAATAATCCTCAGATGTTTCAAATACTTGATTGTTTTTGAAGGCAGCTGTACTTTGCCAGATTTTACTGTCCTTCAATTCGTTAATAAATTCATCTCCAAGATTGCCATCATTGATTAGGAAAATATAATCGGCATCTAGTTCAGGTAATATTTCCAGTGACACCTCAAAGGCACCGTTTTTCACGAGGCTGCTTTGTTCAAATCCTAATTCATGTGTTAAGACATAACCACTGAAATATTCATCGGTCATGAAAAACATACCTTTTGCATTAAAACGAATTAACGCTACTTTTTTGCCTTTTGTCGTGGGCGCTAGCTTTGTTTTTGCTGCATCCACCTTTTCCTGATAACTCTGTAAGGCTTGCTCAGCTTTATCTGGTTCATCAAGCAGCTGTCCCAATACTTTAATAGAACCTTCTAAATCACTTGCTGCATTATTGAACACATAGGTTGGTGCAATTTTTGCATATTTTTCATATGTGCCGTTTTCAACATAAAATGAATTGGGCAAAATAATTAAGTCTGGTTTATTTGCCATAATGGCTTCTGCTGATGGGGGGCCACTTGCAAAGCTAATTTCGGGTACACCTTGTAGCTGATCTTGTAAATAGAGCTGTGGTTTAACACCATTCGACCATTGCATAGTAGGCTTAACACCTAAAGCAAGTAAAGAATCCTCCATGACAGGTGCAAATATTTTAGTAGGCTTAGCAGTTAGTGTAACGTCATTACCAACCTCATCGTTTATTGTTAATGGATAAACACTTTGCTCTGCTGTACTTTCTGAGGTTGCTTGTGTTGCTTTCTGTGCGTCTTTCTTACTCGATTCAGTATTACAGGCAGTAAGTATGCCAATAGCCAGCAATAGAGTAGCTAATACATAAATAGCTTTTAAAATCGTTGTACCGTGATTACGACAATTGGTTTTCATTGTTCATCAAAGTCTCCTTCCGGTGATAATCATTCTCAAATGGAATTATAATTCACTGTCAGAAACGATACCATGGACGGGGGCAGGAAAAGGATTTGGATTTTTTCCGGTTAACATCAGTAACATTTCATCTAACATCCGATTGATAGCAATTGCAGAGTATTCAAACCATGGGTTCGATGGCAAAACATAGACATGGCCATTTTTAACGGCTTGGAGCTTTTTCCAATTGTCGAGGTATTGTAAAGTGAGCCAATAATTCCGAGTTGGCGAATCGGGACAAATGATAAATAGTACACGGTCTGGGTTTAAGTCTACTAGCTGTTCTAGTGTAATAAGCTCGTTACATGTTTGTTGTTGCGCATCGACAGGGTGCAGCTGCAAATCCATAAAAAGCACATCTTGAATTCCTTTATTACAATATAAAAATAGTTGGTCGCCACATAATCGTAGAACGGCAAAAGTATCATCACCAGTTACTTGTTTAATCTCTAGTCTTGCTTGTAATGCTTTTTGTTCGTATGTTTGAATAAAATACTCACCTAGGCTTTGCTTTTTGACAGCAACTGCAATTTCTCTTAGTTGTGTTCGCCAATCCTTTGCTTGTATATAGACATTTTTAACGCCAATTGTGTGAAGCCAATCTAACATGGATAGGGATGGTTCTTCCTGAAAAATATGAATATCTGGCTTTGCAGAGGCTAATTTTCTAAAGTTATCCTCTGATTCTGCATCAAATATATTGACATGCACTTGAATTTTATCTTGATAATGATTGTAATAATAAGGGCTCCACTTAGCGTTCAATGGGGCTGCAACGGGTATGATGCCAAGTGCTAATAAATTCCCAGTAGCGGACACAGAAAAAGTAGAAATTCGTTGGCGAGCTATTTTACTAAAAGCGGAAGGTGAAACCCCAACTTCTTTTTTAAATTTCCGACTAAAATAAAATTCATCACTATAGCCAACTTTTCTAGCGATCTCACGCAGTAATAGATCTGTGTCACGCAGTAATTGTTTGGCATGTCCAATACGCAGCTCTGTTAAATAATCTGTAGCACTTTGACCAAATGCCTTTTTAAAGGCCTCTCCAAAGTAGCTAGCACTTAGTCCAGAAATGAGTGCTAGATGCTCTATCGTGAGAGGTTGTTGATGGTTTTTGGCAATGTAATCCCGTATATCCTTTAATGATATTTGAGTAGTTATTCTATCTGTTATGCTTTCCATTTTCATATAACATGTCACCCCTTGAGTTTAAGTATAGAAATTACGTAGTAACCAATAATTTTGGTAATGCACCTAGTAACTTCTCTCTTGTAAAGGCATCGCTAAAATTCCATTTTGTAGTATCTACTAAGTAAGCATGGTTGTTTTGTACAGCAGTGAGCCCTTTCCAAATATCACTATGCATCAATTCCATCGTTGCTATTTGCGATTCGGGTTTATCAGATAAAAGCATAAAAATTCGATCACCAGCGTATCGTGGCAAGTGATCTATCGGAATTTCCTTATACCCCATGCCTGCTTGAATTAATTTTTTGACTTGCGGGTGAGGCTGAAATCCATCTGGATGAAACAGGGCAGGAGATAGACCTGTACAGCCCATGACATAAAGACGTTTACCATGATCAAAAGTTAAAACAGATGCAGTTTCACCAGGCTCTATAACTGTTTGTAGCTGCTGCCACATTGTTTTTTCCTGGATTTTAAAGCGAGTTAGCCAATCCTCTGCTCGTTGTTGTTGGCTAAGCCATTGCCCTAATAAAAGAATGCGTTCTTCTAAGGAATCCCATGAATTTAAGGTAATCGTTGGTGCAATAGATGATAAGGCCTGATATTGCTGCTCGTCATTATTGGTAAAGATAATTAAATCTGGATTTAGCTTCGAAGATTTTTCTAGATTAATCGGAAATGCAACGTCTTTAATGTATGGAACATGGTTTTTATAAAAAGACTTACTAATAGATTTTTTGTCACCACCTATTGGCTGAACATCAAAAATCAACAGATCCCCAAATGTTTCGCCATGATAAATAATGCGATGAGGCGAGGCTGGAATGGCTACCTCATGTCCAGTCCAATCTTTCACAACTGTTCTCTGCTTATATTGTCGTGCAAACTGTTTCGGCGGAATACCAACTACCTGTCGAAAGCGGCGATTAAAATAATATTCATCATCAAATCCAACTTGCAGTGCAATATCCTTTAGTGGCTCATTTGTTTGTAGCAATAATTCCTTTGCGTTGGTAAGACGTAAATCTGTAATATAATCTAGCGGTTTCTTCCCTGTTAGAGTTTGAAAGATCGTACTATATTGCCATTGAGCAATATGAGCTAATTCCGCAAGCATTTTAACGGTTAAAGGCTGTTGATAATACTTATGTATATAGTTGATTGTTTCTTCAACAGCATTTGTCATAGTTAATTGGTAATTCATATGAAGCTGGTGTTCAAATAATAAATTTAATAGTTCATACAAGATCCCCTGTTGTTTAAGATAATCCGAGTTAGACTTTAAATGATATAAATCTTCTGTAAGTCGACTAAAGCGCGTATTCGGATAAATGGTATACGCCACATCAGAAAAAATGGATTCTAGATAGGGAGAAGGGCGCTCATGTTTTAGCTGAAAAGCTGTAAAGGTAATTTTATAGAAACAGTATTCTTTAGTTAAATCCGATAAATCAATCATAGAATGAGGTGGTATAAGAAAAATTTTCCCTTTCGTCACCAAATAGGGAATATCATCAATTGTTAATGTCCCACAGGCATCTGTAAAAAGTAACATCGTATGGTGAGACGTTGAGATAAACGGATAGCTCTGTGAAATACAGTCAATATCTTCCAAATGAAATAGTAAATTATTGTTAAAAGAAGTTGAAATATTGTCTTCCATCTGTTCACTTCCTTGTTAAATGAAAATGATTATCAATTAACTGTATTGTATAAAAAGTAAAGAGACATTTCAACAAAGATGAAATGTCTCTTGTAATCTATTTTTTTAACATAGTAGGTAATTCTGTTAACAGCCACTCTCTTGTTGAAGCGTCGCTATCACTTTTTTGAATATCTATCGTGTATACATGCCCATTTTTTACAGCAGGTAGGTTTTTCCAAATTGGACTTTCCATCATATCTTTTGTCGATTGTTTCGCTTCATCATCTGCTGGCGTTAAGATGAAAATTCGATCACCAGCATATTCAGGAAGAAGTTCTGTGGAGATTTCAGCAAAGCCTGTCCCATCATCAAGTATTTTTTGAATGTTGTCCCCAGGCTTAAGAACATTTGAATCATATAAAACTTGAGAAAGTCCCGCACGAGCCATTACAAATAATCGATCTCCTGGATAATAGGTTAAAACGGATGCTGTTTCATCTGGTTTAACAGTGCCGTCAGCTACAAGAGACTCCCACATTTTATCTGCTTTTTCCGTATAATCATCTATCCATTGAGCTGCTTCTTCTTTTTTATTAAGTATATCGCCCAGCTCTGTTAAACGTTGGTCCAAAGGAGCGAAAGTATCAAATACTATAGTTGGTGCGATTTTAGAAAGCTGTGAATAGGTCTTTTCATCAGAAGTACCAATAATAATAAGGTCTGGTTTTAATGACAATGTTTTCTCTACATTAATTGGAAAACCTACGTCCTCCACATCTTTTACACGATCTTCCCAAGCATAATTGGTAATCCAGGAGAAGCCTGCACCAACTGTTTTGATATTTAAAGCAAGCAAATCACCGAATCCTTCCCCATGATAAACCACTCTCTCAGGTTTTACAGGGATTTCTACCTCATGACCTATATAGTCTTTGTAGACACGAGTTGTTGATTCTGCTGCTGTTGTTTCTTCTTTTTTTGTGTCTTCCTTTTTTGCCTCTTCATTGTTAGAACCACAAGCAGCTAGCATGATTCCAACCAGTAGTAATAGGCTACAAATGAGCATATGTCGATTTAATTTTTTCACGTCTATTCCTCCATAAATGATAATCATTATCGATATAGGTTAGCATAATTTAGTCATTGTCTAAGGACAATGGACAAACCAAAGATAAGTCATTGAAGTTTATCCAAAAAGGCAATGTCTCAATTTTATATGGTGGAAAATAAAATCCGTTTAACCGTATAAGCATCCTTCCATAGGTGGAAAAGGGCCTTTCACTGAACTAAGATGCATGTAATAGGAGGAGTATACAAATGAAAAAATTTTGGGTGTTTGTCATAACAGGTATGCTATTAATCGTAACAACGACAGGATTTGCACGTATGGCCTATGGCATTATTTTACCGTTTATGCAGGAGGGATTGGGCTTTACGACCTCACAGACTGGTTATTTAGGTACAATGCTGTTTTTAGGCTATTTATTAGCAGTTGGACTTTCAGGAGTACTTACAATGCGCATTGGTGCAAAAAATGTTTTATTAGTCGGAGGAGTCTATGTTGTTTTAGGGTTACTAGGTCTAGTGTTCGTCACTAACTTCTGGGGGGCTGCTATCACACTGTTTTTTGCAGGGGCTGGAAGTGCACTTGTGTATACGCCATTACTATCTATAGCTATTAGCCTATACCCTAAGAAACGAGGGACTGTCATGGGGCTGTTAATGAGTGGAGCTGGAATTGGGATGCTTTTATCAGGTTTACTCGTACCCTTTATGCTGCAACAATTTCCTACGTTAGGATGGCGAGGAGTATGGCTAGTTTTTGCCATTTTTACACTGATTGTCATGTTGTTAGCGTTTTGGACAATTGAGCAACCGAGTCCTATTAAAAAGGATAGCGTACAGGAAAAAACAACAACGTGGCGCAGTAAGCAGCTGTATATCATTGCAGGTATTTATTTTGCTGTTGGTCTAGTTTATCTTATTCCTAATCTATATCAAACAAGCTATATGAAAAGCCTTGGACTATCCAACGGGCTAGCAGGTTCCATTTATGCCATTGCGGGAATCGTGTCGATTGGAGGCGCTCCATTCTGGGGAATGTTAGCAGATAAAATGGGCGTTAAAAAGGCATTAACAACAGCATTACTATTATCAGTTGTCGGCGATTTACTACCAATAATGTTTAAAAATATTGGAGGGTTTATATGCTCCTCCATTATTTGGGGTTCATCGCTCGGTGGTGTTCTTGTCTTGATCCAGATGAAGGCAAGTCAGCAAGTACCACCTACATATATTGCATCTGCTATCGGATTTATTTCCATTTTTTATGCAGTTGGTCAAATGATGGGACCAGGTTTAGCAGGTTGGTTAATTGAGCATGTTGGAGGATTTCCAGTGGCTTATGGCTTCGGAGCGATGGTTTTCTTGGTATGTATCTTGCTAGCATTTACACTAACTACTGAAACAACAGAAGAATACTAATTCTTATAGCAGAAAAAATGTACCTTTGCTATACTTTGGTTAATTATTGATAATTATTCTCAATAAATAGCTGAGGGATGGTGAACGCGATAAATACAGACTTTCATCAAAATTTCACACAATTTTTCCATGCATTAGAAATATTAAAACCACAGGAAAAAGCAACACAATATATGACATTCCAATCAACAATGAAGGAAGGGACAATACACCGTTATATGCCTCGTGCAGATTTAGAGGTGGTAGTATCGGATTATTCATTTCAGCAAGAACAACGAATGAATATCTATACAGCGAAGCCAATGGTGGAAATTAGCTACTGCTTGCAAGGGACACGTGGCGTTCAAATTTCCAATTGTGAATATGAAGTAACGGCAGGAACATGTACTTTGCAATTGATGGAGCAAGTAGAGGCAAATTTTTTATTTAATAAAGATGAGCCTTATCAGATGGTTGGCATCGGTATTCCTGTAACAACTTTTAATTATTACATGGAAAAAATCAACGGCAATGACGGTGCTTCTACCAAATTTTCGAAGATTCTTCAGGGATCTCCCTATCTTTTGTTTCAAGAGGAGATAGATCCATTTGATTTGTTTATGGTAAAACAACTGGTAGAAGGCATAGCAACTAATCGGATGACTAATTTGGAGTTAGAAAGTATGGCCTTACAACTTTTAACAAGAGCCTTCCAATCTTTTTTCCCTCACCCTCCAAATTCAATGGAATTTTCACGGGACGATAGAGCTAAATTATCTCAAGCAAAATCCATCATGGCGGGAAATATAGTGAACCCTCCTTCACTCATGGAGCTGTCTCGTATAATTGGTTTAAATGATTATAAATTGAAAAAAGGGTTTAAAGAAATGTATGGTACAACGGTATTCGGCTACTTACGTGAGCAACGATTAGAAAAGGCTTGTTATTTACTGCAAAATGGAGCAACAAATATCATGGAAGTGGCAAATGCTGTTGGCTATTCAAATGCAAGTCATTTTGCTGAGGTTTTTAAGGAGAGATATGGGCTGAGTCCTCGAGAATTTGTAAAGTATAGTTCACACTAAAACCCTTCAGCGTTATGCCGACGCTGAAGGGTTTTTCTACTTAGCAATGCTGTCTAAGACATTTTGAATGATTTGACGATTAGCTATAGCCCCTGAATATAACCAACTTGAACTTTGGTCAAACTCATAAACATGGCCTTTTTTAATGGCAGGGATATTAGCTAGAAGGGGATCATTTAACAATTCAGAGCTACCTGCACGATCACTGTTAATAACAAAAAGATAGTCAGCATCAATTTGTACAAATTTTTCTAACGAAACTGGTGACCAATTACCAGCGGCAGAGGCGGATACTTCTTTCACAAGCATCGGTGCTTGAAGCCCAAGATCTTCATAAAGAACCACACCACTAGAAGCTGTGTCACTTACCATATAGATTGTATTATTCATATTCCAGATGACAGTGGCTGAGGGATTGCCAACTTTCTGATCAATTTCTTCTTTTGCTTCTTTAGCAAATTGATCATAATGTGCGAGAACTTCCTTTGCTCTATCTGTTTGGTTGAAAATTTCACCCACCTTCAAGAGTTTATTACGCCAATTGTTATCCTCTGTTCCCATTACATAGGTCGGTGCAATTTTGCTATATTGCTCATATTTTTCGCCTTCAGCAGTTTCAGGGGAACCGATTACAACTAAATCTGGGTTAAAGCTTGTAACAGCTTCGAAGGGAAGATCGAATTCAATCGTTGGAATGTCTTTTAAAGAATCCTGAAGATAGTTTTGGATAGATGTCCCGCCCTTTACGGACCACTGAGCAACTGGCTTAATACCTAATGCTACAAGATGATCTTCTAGATAGGGAGCTATGATACGCTGAGGATTTTTAGGAATGGTCACTTCATGGCCTATTGAATCTGTTAATACTCGATTTGAGCTTTCTTCATTCGTTTTATCGGCTGAAGAAGAGGGCTGCTCGCCACATGCAGCTAAAAGAATGGATATAATTAAAATGCCAGCTAAGAAGACATTCTTTATTAAAAACTTTGCCAAAGCTATTAACCTCCTAATTCAATTGATTTCTATTATTCTATTTTATTATAATGAAAATGATAATCAATATCAATTAAGTGTTTAGGAGATAGAACTATAATGTATAAAGATAATCAGTTACTGTCCCATGTATTTTATCAACCTATTCAAATAGTAAAATTAGAAGAAATGGTAAGTTGCAAAGAAGTACATTTCACACACCCGTTTATTGTCATAGTTTATGAGGGACATATCATGTGTATGCTTCAAGGTAGGCCGATTCAGCTTAGTTCAAATTCTGTTATGTTTTTAGAAGATACGGATGATTTTTATCTACTTGAAACAAGGGAAAGTACGGGGATCGTCATTCAATACCGTGCATATGGTTCCAAAAGAGATAGCTTATTACAAGAGGCCACTTTAATGGAACATTGTTCATATCGGCTCATGAATTTAGCTAAAGAAGTAGAGAAGGAAGCGACCGTTGGGGGGAGTAATCCGTTTCGTTTGCAAAAATTATTTGGTGAAATGCTAGAAGAGTTGTACAGCCATTTACGTGATAATAAACAACAACAAGAAGGCTTATGGATTGATAAGGTGCTTCATTATATTAATCTACATTTCCGTGACGAATTAACAAGGGAGCAAATGGCAGAAAAAGCACAAGTAAGCCCAGAGCATTTTTCACGTACGTTCCATAAGCATACAGGCTATACCTACAGTGCTTATTTAACGTTGTTAAGAATACGAGAATCGCAGAAAAAATTATTGTTTGCAATGCCGAAATTAGATGATCTTGCTCATGAGGTTGGTTACCGTGAGGGGACCTATTTCAGTCGGAAATTTAGAGAGTTTGTGGGTGTATCGCCGACAGTCTATTATCAGAAGTCTAAGCGTATCATTGCACTCAATACCAATCATACAGCATGCTTACTTGCTCTTGGCATTACGCCAGTTTTGGGGGTGTACTCGCCATTTCTAGAGGGTATCAAATCTGTACCTTCTTTACAGAAACTTAAGGGTTATGAGTATGATATTACTTCAAATTATCGGGAGATAACAGCCGCCTGTCCAGATGTCATTATTAACTACAGTGGCGGCAGGGAAAAACAAGCATTACTGTCAGTAGCCCCAGTATTGGAGCTGCCATGTAAACAGTTAAGCTGGCGAGAGCAATTTGCGCTTATTGCCAATATCGTTGATAGACAAGAAGTGTATAAGAATTGGCTCCAGCAATATGATGAACAGATAGCTCTCTGTAACCATATTCTGGATCAAAAGCTTGGCGAAAGGGGTAGTGCTATTGTTTGGGAAATCGGAAGTCATGAAGCTTATTGTCTAAATAGTAGCCATGGGAGAGGGAGTCACATATTATATGAAGATTTAGGCTTTAGGCGACCAGATGCGATTGTTACACAAAATATTAACCAAACAGGTTATTTAACAGTAGATATTGAAGATATTGTTCACTTTCCAGCGGATTATATATTCGTAACGGCCCTTCCTACGAAAGATTTCAAAAAAGAGCGTTTTTTAAACGTGTTACATTCAGAAAAATGGCAGTCGCTTACGGCTGTGCAAAAGAAACAGGTGTATTTTATTAATCAGTATGAATTATTTTATGGATACGATCCATTATCTACAGCGGCTCAATTACAAAAATTAATGCAAGTACTGACATCATAAAAGTACAGGGCAACAAATCACTTTCATGCATAGACAGTTATTTTATAATCTTCTACAATTATTGAGAATGATTATCAATTGATGTGTGTGGAGGGAAGAAATTGCTTAAACAAAATAAAAAATTTATAGTACCATTGCTTCTTCTATTACTGCTTATGTTAACGGCTTGCGGAGAAAAGGAAAAGACGGATAATGCAGCGGCAGAACAAAATACAAAAGAAGCAAAGACCAAAACAGTTCAGACTATCAATGGTGAAATGGTTATTCCGACTAATCCGAAGCGTATTGTAGCGGAGGAATATATCGCTAGTTTACTTGTATTAGAAGTGAAACCTGTTGGAGCTCCTGGGTTGGCTCTAGAAAACTTTTATTTAAAGGAAGCATTAAAGGGTGTAGAGGAAATCGGTGATTATGGAAAACCTTCTATTGAGAAAATTATAGCGCTGAAACCCGATGTGATCATTACTGGCAACGGGGAAAATTATGATGCTTTAAGTAAAATTGCTCCTACTGTTGTCATCCCTTATGGTGAATTGAAGAATGCACATGAAGAGCTTACATATTTTGGGGAGTTACTTGGTAAAGAGCAAGAAGCAAAGGATTGGCTCGCACAATATGATCAAAAAATCGCTGATGCCAAAGCACAAGTAGATGCGATTATTCCAGAGGGTGCAAGTTTTTCTATTATTGAAGATGCAGGAAAAACTTATTATGCTTATGGTGATAATTTTGGGCGAGGTGGACAGCCTGTTTATCAGGCACTTGGTCGAAAGCCGCCTGCAAAAGTAGCAGATGAAATTATGGAAAAGCAGTGGGCTGAAATTTCAGAAGAGGTACTGTCAGATTATGCAGGTGACTACATTATTCTGACTTCAGATGATCGTACAGTTGAAGATTTTAAGAATGACCCTATATGGGGGAGCTTGCCAGCTGTAAAAAATGATCACCTTTATGTTTGGCCAGAGGAGCGCTCTTGGTATTATGATCCAACAGCAGTGTTGGCGCAGGTTGAGGAGTTAACAAACTGGCTAACGAATAAAAAATAATACGCGAGTTGAGTGAAGCATTTAGCTCAACATAAAAGGAAGTACCTTAAGAAACGAAGGTGCTTCCTTTTTATTGTGACAATTTAAGATATTATTGAGAATGTTTATCATTTATAATATTCACAAGAGGAACCATTCTATGATTTGACTAGAAAGGTGTGAAATCAAAGTGAACATAGATAATCATATTCTTCTGTGGAAAGCGGCTTCCATTCAAGTGTTTGATATCCGTTATATAAGGATGCAAAGTGATGAACAGCTTAGCTCCTATCGTGTACCAACAAGCGGTTTTCTGTACGCAATAAAAGGGAAAGCTAATTTATTATTGGATAGTAAAGCCTATAAAATAGAAAGTTTTTATATAGCGCATGTTGGCAAAGGGAGCTGCCTACAGATTAGTGCTGTAGAAGATAGTTTGGAGTACTATTTAATTCTCTACAAAGCGGCGCTACCTCTTCCTCATAGAAAAAGTTTGCTAGCGTTATGGGAGCGTGAAAAACCTTTTCAGCTTCAATATGTTTTTCAAGTTTCGAATGTACTCACATTACAGGAGAAAATTGAAACTATGCACCGAGAGTGGCTCAAACAGGGGGGGAATCTAGCTCATTTTCATGTCAAAGCACTTTTTTATCAATTTGTTTATGAGCTTTTGCAGCAATTACACCAACAGCAGGTAATTGTTCAGCAGCCAGATCTTGTGGAACAAATTCAAAATTATATCGAAGAATACTACAGTCAACCGATTACACGAGAATCGCTTGCCCAAATGTTGAATTATAGTGTGCCTTATATAGCCAAGCAATTTAAACAGAAGACGGGTAGAAGTATTATTGATTATCTCATTCATATACGAATACAAAAAGCACAACATTTACTATTACATACATCATCAAGCTTGCAAGAAATTGCGTCGAGTGTTGGTTATGAAGATGTCTCTTATTTTATTCGTATCTTTAAAAAATACAGCGGGCAAACCCCTATGCAATTCAAACAACAGCCAGTGAAGAAGAAATCGTATCGTCCTATATATCGGCTTTCTTTGTCTAATGATAAAAAGTGGATACGACATTATATTGATAATGATAATTATTATCAATATAAGACAAAAGGAGATTTATCGATGAATAAAAAAACAAAGTCCTCTATGATGGCGACTTTATTGTTATGCTTTACTTTATTGCTTAGTGCATGTTCTGGTACTGCCATTACTGCTTCTAATAATGGGGAAACAAAAGCACCAGCTAATGAGTCAGCGGAAGTACAGTCGACAACAAAAATTGTATCAACTGTGAAGGGTGATGTAGAGATTCCTCTCGACCCTGAACGTATCGTAACCGATTATTATCCAGGTTTTTTATTAACTATGGGTATTAAACCAGTAGGAACACTGGAGCTTTATATGAAAAGTCCTTACTTGAAGGGGCATAATGAAGGAATTACATATTTTGAGGAATCCCTTGAAGCAGTAGTTGATTTGAAGCCTGACCTTATAATTACAGGGGATGATAAGAACTATGAAGCATATGCCAAAATAGCGCCTACTGTGTTAATACCCTTTACTTTAGAAATGGATGCAACATTGGAGGAGTTTAGTAGAATTTTAGATAAAGAGGATGAGGTAAAAACTTGGTTAGACGACTACAATCAACGAGTAGCAAAAGCCCGACAAACCGTTCAAGATATCCTTGGTAAGGATCAAACAGTTACGATTTTGGCTGGTGGAGCAAAAGATGATATAACATTATACGGTAATGGTTATACAGGGCGATCATTTTATGATGGGCTTGGCATGACACCACCCGCAAAAGTATTAGAGGAAATTGATCCTGAAAAGCCTTGGCTTCAATTATCCCCTGAGTTACTTACAGATTATGCGGGTGATTATATTTTTATGGCAGTGGATAAAGCGACAGAAACATACGATTATAAAAACGAACCAGTTTGGAAAACGCTTGATGCAGTACAAAATGATCAAATCTTTGAAATTGATGGATGGAGTTTTTGGTTTTCAGATCCTATTTCAATTCTTGGTCAGATTGAAGAAGTGACAGAAATGTTAGTACAGCATGCTAAAGAAAAATAAAGGCGATTGAATAAAATCACTCAAGCTTTGTTTGAGTGATTTTTTTATGCCTTCACTATTGTTGTTAGAAAAATAAAATATTGAGAATGATTATCAATTATAATAAAATTGGAGGTAGTAATAAATTGGAAGGAATGAATTAGGATGCTACCAAAAGAGGAGTTTCTATTTCTTTGGAATCATGCAGCGATTAAAGTACTCGATATACGATATGAGCTTATCAAACCTGAGGGAATTGGAAAATTATATAAATTACCTGCTAATATGTTTCTTTATACCACAGGTGGTGGTGCGGAAGTCCAAATCGATTTAACAAACTATACACTAGAGGGCTTTCATCTTATTCACGGTGGGAAGGGCTCCACTCTGCAAATCGTTGCAACCGACAAAGGATTTGAATACTATATGGTATTCTATCGGGCTTCGATTCCTTTAACCTCTAATAAACTGATAGCAAGAGCCATGCAAAGCAATAATCCTTTCAACTATCAATACAGTCTTGTACCTAACTCACCAATTACCATGTTTGAAAAAATACATTATATGTATATAGAATGGGAAAATGCAAAAAATCTCGGCAAATTCACCATAAAATCGTTATTTTACCAATTATTAAATGAGATTTTCATGCAGTTAGATCTGGACAGTGTCGATATTCAAAAGTTGAATGTCTCTAGTCAAATTAAAGCCTATATAGAAAAAAACTATGCACAGCCATTAACTTTAGAATCAATTGCAAAGGCATTACGCTATAGTCCATCTCATTTATCCATTCAATTCAAGCAACAAATAGGTTGTAGTCCGATTGAGTATTTAATTCAACTTCGTATTGAAAAGGCTTCTATTTTGCTTGAGCAGACAAACGCTAGCTTACGCGATATCGCAATGGGTGTCGGCTATAGCGATGTCTATTATTTTAGTAGACTATTCAAAAAGAGAGTAGGCGTTTCACCCACAAAATTTCGTCAAATGGAACAGGTGAATCGTCTAGTAAAAGATAGTCCTTCAATGTCTGAAAGATACTCCATTGTCGATTTTAGCTTCCAAGATTATATTGAGAAAGGTTATCAATATAATGAAAGGAAGTATGAATCAATGAATAAAAAAGGATTATCAGCTATTGCAACACTCTTTCTATGTCTAACACTTTTATTAAGCGCTTGCAGCAGCGGAGCATCTACCAATATAGGTGGAGAAAAACAAGCTTCTACTACACAAACAGCCAGCGAATCACAAACAAAAATTATATCCACTATGAAAGGGGACGTTGAAATACCTGTTAACCCTGAGCGAGTAGTGGTGATGTATTATACAGGTGATGTCCTAGCTTTTGATGTGACACCAGTGGGCTCCTCTAAAATACAAGAGGGAGCAGCATTTGAGGAAGAATTAAAAACCGTTGAAAGTTTAGGTGAATGGTTCGAGCCAAATGTCGAGGCAGTGATTCAATTAAAACCCGATGTCATCATAATTCCAAGTAAGGAAGAACTTTATGATGAAATGCAAAAGATTGCACCTACTGTCATGATAGACTTCTCAACATCACTAGATGAGCGTTTAACTAAAATTGGAGAAGTGCTAGGGAAAGAGAAAGAAGCAAAAGAGCTTTTAGCTAATTTCTATGCAAAAGTAGAAGACAGTCAAGAAAAGTTAAAAAAGGCAGGCATTTTAGATAAAACAGTTAGTATTATGGAAGGTGGCAAAGGAAAAATGTCAGTTGTGACTAGTTACACCTTTGGACGTGGTTCCCAAGCCATTTACGAGTATTTAGGAATGAAAGCCCCCGAGATTATTCAACAGAAAATTGATGATAAGAATAACAAGGAAGAGGCAATTGATGTATCTTTAGAAGTAATAACGGATTATGCAGGTGATTATGTTTTCCGTTCATCCTATGAAGGGATGGTCGATTTAACAGATCACCCAGTTTGGTCCAATATTCCAGCCATTAAAGAAGGCAGGCTTATTGAAATGGATTTTGGTTTTTGTTATTACAACGACATTTATTCATTAACTAAACAGCTAGATTTCATTGTGGATCGACTAGTAGCTACGGCAAAATAAGTGCCTCATATATATACAGAGGGGCTTTACCTTATCGGTAGATATGTACAAAAAGATAGCATGAAAGAAACCAACACAAGCTTCGTTGGTACTTCTTTCATGCTTTAAAAGGTTTAATTTCTTATGATTTGGAATGAACCAGGAGAAGTTGTTTGGATAATGTGACGATTTCCACTAACGATAAAGTCAGCGGGTACTCGTTTGCCAAACTCATTTGAGTGGACGATGGATGAACTTGCTGATAAACCTTCAATAATGATTTCCATATTAGCATCAAATGTTACTGGTATTTTATTTAAAGTCGCTTGGAAAGTAATACGATTTGCCTTTTTCGTCACTTGAATATCCATCACGCCTTCATCCTCATTCACTAGTGTATAAAGTGGTGGAATGATGATCGTCATATTATCTTTTGTAGTGAGAATAAAACGTTCTGTATCAATCTCTGATTTAGCTACATTAATTTTCGCCTTATAGGTGTTTTTACTTTTTGTCATTTCAGTGGTTTTGCCTGGTATAGCCGCATTGTCTGATAACACAGGTGTTTTAGGGACGTTGTCCTTTGTAGGAAGTGTATATTTTCCTTGTACAAAATCGACTAAAGTCCAAACATTCGGTACGAGTTGCTGTTGTACAGGTGTTAAAGCTTCAAATGCTGTTTTGGCTACCTGTACATCTTGAACAGTCGACGTTTTTGGCGATAAAGCTGTAATGGCATTTTCAACCTCTTTAGCAGCAGCCTTATCCTTTACAACAAGCTGTTCAGCATCAAGTAAAAGCTGTTCGATACCCACAGGTAAAGAAACATTTGAAAACTTACGTAATGCATTAAGCTCCGCTCTCGCATCAGCCACATCTTTATGGAAAGTCAGACGAGATGAATTGATTAGTCGAATTTTATTGACCACTTTATCAACAGATGTATTTGGTGTTATATAGGATGTTAATATTTTTTGTGCAGATGCACTTACATATGATTTTTGCGCAGCATTCAAGGTATTATACCAATCTCGCGTTTCAATAACATTTTGATAATAATTAATAGACGTGGATTCCACAGAATTTAACTTTTCTTCAATTTTAGCAGCTAACTTACGGTAAGACACTCTTGTTTGTTGATGTGCTGACAATGTTGAATAGTTCGTTACATACTGTTTTTCTGTTTCCGTTAAAGCATTGTAGGCTTTAAGGGCTGCCTCTAAATTTGCTTGGAAGGTAGCGGTTGTATTGTTAATGTTGTTAATCAGTTGCATAACATTTGACACGTTAGCATTGTAGTTGTATATGTAGGCAGTTTTTGCATGTCCAGTCATATCATCTGCCGATGCGGGTGCACTGTAAAGAAGCGAAGGGACTGCCACTAAAGACAGCAAGGCCCATCTTTTTTTGTTTTTCATACTATGAGAAGCCTCCTAGTTTTTAATAGTTAACGTAGATAATTTGAGTGAAAATCTATCCAAGATATGGTGATAAACCAATTTTATCATAGGCAAGTATTTTTTTATGCATTTTTTGGATGAATAGGTAGATTGGTTATAAATTTTATATGAGAATTGCACAACTTCAGTACCTATAAAGGAAGTCATATTGGTAAAGATAATAGAAATGTAATGAGAAAAGC
This sequence comes from Lysinibacillus cavernae, assembly GCF_009724685.1. GTDB lineage: Bacteria > Bacillota > Bacilli > Bacillales_A > Planococcaceae > Lysinibacillus > Lysinibacillus cavernae. Next base: position 27,203 of record NZ_WMEF01000011.1, on the reverse strand, counting down.
AGGTGATGTTGAGTGAAGACATTACCTGTTTGTTTAGGTTTCAGATGCTGTTGAGGGTGCTGTGCTAAATGAGTGCTATGTGTGAGGACCGTGTATAACTATCAAAAATGACTAGGCATCTCATAGCCTAGTCATTTTTGATTTATAAAGCGAATCAGTCTAGTAAAGTGAAGGATAAAGTCATCGAGCTAACGGATAGAACTACATAATAAACCATTAATTTTTTGGAATGGAGAAGGAGATGGTTGTACGATGACCTATGACACTGTCTATTGTTAATTCCACACCAAATAATTGTTTTAGCCGTTGTTCCGTGTTAACGAGACCTACGCCAGTTTTCTTTTTAGGCGTCTTTGTTTCAAAGCCAACACCATTATCAGAAATGACTATTGTAAAACGCTCCTCCATCTCTTTGATGTAAATGGTCACAGTGCCACCTTCCCGGCGTGGTAAAATACCATGCTGAATAGCATTTTCGACAAGCGTTTGTATTGACAGTGGAGGAACGAACAGCCCCATCTGATTAGGTATATCCCACACAACTCGTATCCTGTCACCAAAGCGAATTTGTTCAATTGCTATGTAGGCGCGTACAAGCTTTAATTCATAATCGATTGGCACGACTAAATCGACATTTTGGAAATCGAAGCTCATTTGTAGGTAGTCACTAAAGGCAAGAAGTAATTCCTCCATCTTCTCCTCGTCTACGCCATGTAAGGATATAATAGAGTTCAGCGTATTGAAGAAAAAGTGAGGTTGTATTTGTGCTTGGAGCCAAGCAGCTTCGATACGAAGACGTTCTTCACTAGATTGCTTCATTTGAATGAGTGCCTGAACACGTGCTTTAAGCTCCAGATACTCCATCGGTTTCTTAACGTAATCATTTGCCCCACTTAAAAAGGCTAGTTGAATATCCTCACTTTGTTGTCGTGCAGTTAAGAACAATAATGGTAGCTCTGAAATAGAGAATTTTTCACGAATGTGCTTTGCCAAGTCATAGCCAGACATATGTGGCATCATAATATCAGAAATCACTAAATCAAAGCTATTCTCTTGTAGTTTTTCAAGAGCCTCGGCCCCGCTTAAAGCCGTTTCAATTTCAAAGGGCTCGGTTGAAAAGGCATTAACGAGGATCTGTAAATTTACAGCATCATCATCAACGATGAGAATTCGCGCATGGCTAGTCACCAAAGTGTCCTTTTCAGTAGTAGACGGAATTCTGTGTTCAATTATCGATAAATCACTTATTAAAGAAGTATATTTTAATAACACTGTATCCTTTTCAGTACGCAATTCGCTGTCTTCTAGCGACTGAGTTTTAGCTATTGGTAATGAAAAAGTAAAGGTTGAGCCTTTCCCTATAGTAGATGACAACGAAATGGTCCCACCATGCAAGGATATAAGCTCTTGGCAAATTCTTAAGCCTAATCCAAGTCCACCACCTATGGATGTCATTGTTGAATCAACTTGCTCATAAGGTTCGAATATTCTTTCCTGCATAGCCTTTTCAATACCAATTCCCGTATCTGTAATAGAAATATATAGTTTTTTACCAACTTCTTCTGCATCGATTGTAATGGAGCCCTGTTCAGTGAATTTAATGGCGTTATGAATTAAATTTGCAAAAATTTGAATTAGTCGTGTCTCGTCGGCTAGCACAAGTGGTGAATGAGTGGGTATACGCACGACAAGCTCAATTGGTTTCCCTTTCAGCATAAAACGAAACATACTGCTTACACCACTTGCAAGAATATAAGTATTTAAAGGTTTTGGTTGTAGTTTGAGCGATTTTTCCTTTAATTTTACTAAATCCAATAAATCATCTAGCATATGGGTCATATGATTACCAATTCGGACCAGTAGCTTTAAATCATTTTGATTTTCCTTAGCATCCTGCTTAGATAACATCGTTTGAGCAATACTCATGATGCCATGCAAAGGATTCCGCAGTTCATGAGAGGTATTTGCCAGAAAATCATCTTTTGTATTTATTTCTTTTTGTAATTTCACAGAAAGCCTTTCTGTTTGTAAAGTTGTTTGAAAATATCGGGTAAACCAAAATGCTGATAAAGCAGTGATTCCTATTAATAAATCGAAAGGATAGTGACTATAAGGTAATGTTGCGTTTTGTCTTAAAGAGGAAAATAAAGAATTGGTTGCTACTGCTGTTCCCGTTAATAATAAAAACATCACACCCTTTTGACCTTTTATAACAATAGTCAGTGTGTAGATAGTTATAATAATAGGAGAGACGATAAAAAGTAATGTAAAAATCATTTTGGTCTTGAAAATATATTCTATGGGCGCTACTACAATAAATAATAAATAGGTAGCACATAGAAAAGGAACAATCGTTAATATTTTTGGCTTAGCATACTCCTTCATTAATTCACGTAGGAATAAAACGAAAAATAACATATTGTTAATGTAAGAGAAATAGTATATTTTATTTGCCCAAATCCAATTAATAGGTATGTAACTATATAAAATTTTATTACTTGAAACAAGTACAGTTACACAAGTTGAAATAATAATTAGGGCAAAATAAAGTAGGGATTTATCTCGAATGCCTATCAACCAAAGTAGAATTGTAAATAATAAATAAAATAGAAATACTAGACAAACAGCCATTTGAGTTGCAATGGAAAAAGACTTTGACTGTTCCATAGATTGCAGATCACCAAAAACAATTTCTCGTTGAAATCCACCTTGTACATAAGGATTAGTTTGAATACCTTGTATAATAATTTCGCTTTCATTAGTAGTAAGCGTAAAATAATAAGTAACAGGTCTGCCAGTAGGAGCAGTTTGAACATTATCTGACGTAAGATTTCCTAATCCTCCAATGAATTGACCATCTATGTAAAGCTCATAGGGTGCTAAACCTTCAGGAATCGTAATACCATACATCTGAGGTGACGTGTGTTCTTTTAAAATTTTTAAACGATAGGAACCATAGTGATTCCCATTGTTATTTTGAAAATACTGATCCCAAGATTCTGGCTGATTCGTATAAATCTTTTTTTGCTCAAAAGATGTAACGCTTTCCGAAGCAAGGAAGATATTAGGATACAATTCCCATTCTTTTTGTAGCTTGATTTTAAAATTATGGCTTGTATCAATATTTGTTAAATCAACAGTCCCTTGTGTAGCAGCAACCCCTTCTGAAATGTTTGTGAAATTCATCCAAGTGAATCGTATAAGCGATAGAAAGCAAAAAAATAACGCTGCGATTAGAAAAATAGTAAAATTTTTGGAGAATATTTTCTTTTTCATCATAAATAATAGATTTCGACAAATAGTTTTTTTCTCCTTCAAAAGTAATGGTTATTCTATCAATTCTTTCAAAAAGTAAACGATAATAAGTAAAGGAATAGTTTTTAAGGAGGAGTAAATATGAGAATCGTGCTAGTAGATGATGAACATTTACCATTAACGAGACTAAAAACCTTACTTGAAAAAAGTAATGTCCCGGGAATTGATATAGTTGGAGAATACACCGATTCTCTAAAAGTGATTGAAGAGATACAGACGCTACAACCGAACGTTGTATTTTTAGATATAGTAATGCCTGATCTGGACGGTTTAGCATTAGGGGAAAAAATCCAGGAATTATTGCCTGATGTGGAAATTGTTTTTACAACAGGATTTGATCAGTATGCAATAGATGCATTTAATCTACATGCGATTGACTATTTATTGAAACCTGTACAAAATGCGCGTTTAGAAAAGACCTTAGAACGTCTCGAACAAATTAGTAATAAACATAAAAAAGTACTAGCTAAACATACATTTATCAAGCTTTTTGGGGGGCTAAATGTTGTTGCACCAGACGGCCATACACAGCTCATGAAGTGGCGTACATCTAAAGCTAAAGAGTTATTTGCCTACATGCTCAATCACCGTGATGAAATGATTTATCGTGATACGATTTTAGAATTATTTTGGCCAGAATCTGATATTGATAAAGCATCTAAGCAACTTTATACAGCCATTTATACAATACGGCAAACATTAAAGAACTACGGGCTGGATGGCGTACAAATTTCAAGCCCTTTGTTGAATTCAGGCTATAAACTATTAGTTGAAAATGTCGTTGTGGATGTAGAACAGTGGCTATCCTGCTTAAAATCATTACCTCCATTACAACAGACAACAGTGGATGAACATGAACGAGTTTTTCAAATGTATACAGGTGATTTTTTAGGGGATTGCGATTATCTATGGGCAGAAAGTGAGAGAGAGCGCTTAAGGCGACTGTGGTTACACCATGCCCATCAGTTAAGCGAGTTTTATATAAAGAATGAGAACTACATGGCTGCTGTAAAGGTGCAGGAAAAAGTCCAAGCTCTTATCTATGATGCAGAGGAAAGCTACTTTACCTTGATGAAGCTATACGACCTACTGAATAACGCTGGTGCTGTTGAAGAGCAGTACTGGCTGTTAAAAAAGATGCTTCAGGAGCACTTGGCAGTGGAACCAGACAAGGAGATAGAGGATTGGTATCAAAGTTGGAAACAGGCAAATGCAATTGCGCAAACGAATAGTCTTAGTTAAAACTCAATTTTATATTAACAGAAAGGACTCTGCAAAACGCAGAGTCCTTTCTGTTAATGTTTTGTATTCTTAGATTTGTTATAATAAGTAATTGCATTGTTAAGGTTATTATAAGCATTTGAGACTTCACTTTGTGTTGCATATAAATTATTAACAATTGATTGCGCTTGGTCAATAGCAGTTATTAGTTTTTGATATTCAGATAAACTAGTCCATTGCGAATTAATAGATACATCGCTGCCATTTTCAGTATAAGAGATTGTAACAGTTCCATTATATGCAGATGTAATAAGTGATTGTAAATTAGTTTTATCAACATAATACCCATTATTACCATACTTATAAGCATTCTTATAAGTCCATATAGCATTGTTTAAATTATTTACTGCATTGGAAATATCATTTTGAGTAGCGTAATAATTATTCACTACTGCTTGGGCAGATGACACAGCAGATTCTATAGCGTTTCTATCGGCTTGTGTTGTCCAAGGATTATTGTTATAAACATCTGAGCCATTGTACCAAGAAACCGTAACATATTGAACAGAATTAATTAATGACTGTAGAGAAGCTTTATCGCCATAGCCATATGTTGTTCCAGTTTTCTGAGCAGCTTGGTAAACTGCTAGTGCATTTTTGTACTGATTAATAGCATTCTTCACTTGTTCTTGAGAGGCACTTGTATTGTTTGATACAGCTCTTGCGCTAGCTACGGCTGACTCAAAAACATTACGTTCTGCTTGAGTTGTCCATTTTTCAGTCGTTAAAACATCATACCCGTTGTTAATAGATACTTTTACGTATGGCGGTGATGCTATTAGCGTATTAAGCTCTTTTTTGTCAATAATAGGAAGTGTGACAGAAACATTTTTATTGTCTACCTGTACATTGTTTACCAGATGTCCTGAGTCTAAAGCTACTTTAGTACCGCCCTTTACAACGATTTGATCAATTTTTCCTTCACCATAAAGGTTGAAATCCTTCTCAACATCAATTGTTAGCTTTTCCACATTAGCCATCACTTCAAATGACGTAACTTTACCTACTACACCAATTTTAGAAAGTGTTTGGTCAGAAGCTACATTAACTTTCGTACGTGCCAAATTGATGTTCGATGACTCCATATCCCTTAAAGTAACATATAGCCAATTTGTCTTTTTCGTTATAAGTGGTTTTAATGTAATGGTATCACCGACTGAAACTTCATCGAGTGTTATAGCCTTTTTTACTCTGTTTGTAATGATAAGCTGTCCATCCACAATAACTTCTTGAACCTTCACATAGTCCGCATTTACTGTAAGATCCCCAGAGATTTGTGCATCACCACCGTCAAAGTATACGGCTTTTTTGCTCGTACCTGCTTTGTTCAATGTTAGTGCAGTTACGTCAGTAATTTGCCCATTTTTTACTACCATAGTGGCTAGCGCATTCGTTAATGCTGTTTTGTTTGAATAATCAAATAGGGGCTTCAATTCTTTGTGGATTCTGAATGTACCGTTCGATGTAATGACCGTATCTTTTGTAATATTTCTTATTGTTACCGTTTCGCCTGCCACTTTTGTAGCGGCTACCTGTGTCTCAGATAAATTTGGTTGATTTTGAGATGAAGAGGCGTTTGCAGTCGACACTGGTAATATCAAGGTCGCTGTAATAGCTGTAGCCATTAATGTTGATAGCGCTTTATTTTTCATATAAATCACTCCAATCATTTTATTTAATAGATAATATATCATATTTTTCTATAATTTAGAATTGGAAGTGAATGTTTAACTATAAATCTAAATTTAAATAAGCTATAAGTCCTTATAATAGAAATTAAAATATTTGTTAAAATATACGCATTTATCTCTATAATTCTGTAAATTTCTACTTTATTCGCTAAATATTTATTGTTATATAACTAACCATCCTTTATCATTATTAGTAAAAGTGGGGTGTTAGTTATGAAAAAATCGAGAGGTATTGCATTAAAACTATCTTCCCTAATAATAGGATTATTTTTAGTTTTATTTTTATCCTATACAGTGACAACGGGAATCATTATAAAAAAACAAAGTGTGAAAGATTCGGAATATGCAACATTGCAGGCAGCTGAATCCTCTGCAGCTATTATGAGTGAACGATTCAAGAAAGCAAATACAGTTCTACAAACAACAAAGCGAATCATTGAAAGTATGGAAAAGAATAAATCCCTATCCACTAAAGGGGTCTTAGATATCATGGAAAGTAATTTAGCTAACAATGCTGATTTACTAGGGGTAGGAGCTATATTTGAGGAAGATTCTATCACTTTAAACCCAAGTGATGCAGCTACTTTAATAGATTCTAAAAAACGGTTTGGCCCTTATTTAAGCAAAAATGGTAACGAAATTTCGACTGCTCTTCTTGAAGGTGTTGATGATAAAAGTGCCTCTGAATGGTATTGGGTGCCAAAAGAGGAGGGACGTGCAGTTTTAACAGAGCCTTACGATTATAATGTAAACGGTCAGAATGTTCTAATGACGACAATCTCAGTGCCATTAGTGAATGCGTCAGGGACGTTTTTTGGTGTATTGACAGCAGATGTAGCTATTGATTATTTAAATGAATTAACAGAATCTGTCAAACCAGAAGGTGGCTATGCAGCAATTGTTACAGATAAAGGTATATTAACAGCCAATAGTTTTGGTGAAGAGCTTGATGGGCTCAATATGCAGGATGATATGGATTGGACAAGCATTAAGCAAACAATGGAAAATAAAGAACTGACAAGCCTTTATATGAATTCCAATCAATTGAAAGAGAAAGCATATAATGTTTTTGCTCCAATGACTTTAGAAGGCATCGATGAAATCTGGACTGTTCAAATTGTTCTACCTGAATCGAAGATCTTAGAGACATACAACCAAGTATTTATATTTACAATTATTGCCTCTATTATAATGGTTGCTTTGATGACAGTAGCAAGTGTGTTATTCATTTTCAAACAGTTAAAACCGCTCAAGTTTCTACGTGCGTCCATTGAAACAGCAGCAGAGGGGGATTTAACGCAAAGGGTTGAGGAGAAGTATATTAAGCCTGATGAGATTGGTGCAGTTGCATTAGCCTATAACAATATGCTAGATAAAACCAATGATGCGATTCAAACAGTATTGCATTCTACGACATTATTAAACCAATCTTCCAATCAAGTACATGAGGCGTTTAATGAAATAGTAGCTTCTAGTCAAGAGGTTTCTGTTGCCATCAATGAAATTGCACAAGGAGCATCAAAGCAATCAGAGGATACAGAAGAAACGAATTATCGAATGATGGATTTATCTGATCAGATGGATGCTATTACTGTACTTTCCAATGAGATGGATAATCTATCGCATAAAACGAGTGCTACAACAGAAAAAGGATTGCTCGAGGTTGAAAGTTTACGTGAACGTAATATAGAGACAAATGAAATGAATGGGCGTATTCAACAGCAAATGGAATCGTTAGCCTCTAATATTGCGAATATAAATCAGATCATTGCTTCAATTCAAAGCATTACAGAGCAAACCAATCTATTAGCTTTAAATGCAAGTATTGAGGCTGCGCGAGCTGGTGAACATGGGAAAGGTTTTGCGGTAGTAGCAGAAGAAGTACGAAAGTTAGCGGAGCAATCTAAAAATGAAACAGAAATTATTAAGAGTACTGTAGAAAGCATTCTTCATAACTCTCAACAAACAGTTGCTGTCATTGCTTCTAACGCAGATTTAATGCAATCCCAAAATGAGTCAGTACAAAGCACACAATTGGCTTTTAAAGACAACAGTGACCTGTCGAGTTCCATTGCAACATCAATTAGTGAACTAATGGTTAAGCTGTCTAGTATGTTAGAGCATAAAAATCAAGCAATTATGGCTATCCAAAGTATTTCGGCTATTTCAGAGGAAACAGCTGCCTCTGCTGAACAAGTAAGTGCTTCTGCAATGGATCAACAAGCCGAGTTACAAAAAGTAGCAGGGTCTATTCAAAACATGAATGATATTTCAAATGAACTGCAAGAAGTCGTTAATCGATTTAAGCTTGCGTAAAGAGAAAGGCTGCCTGTACATAGGCAGTCTTTTTTCTTTTACAATGAAATAAAGTAAAGCCGTTGATTTCCACTACGGGCGGACGCTTTCCGCGGGCGGGGTCGAGCTGCTTCCCTCGCTTTGTTACTGCCGCTTCGCTTTCGTACAGAAAACATTCACTCAGTCCAGGATCTCGACTTTCCCGCTTTTCCCGCAGGAGTAGCCGCCCTTCGTTCCAATCAACTTCTACATAAAGAAATCCCTATTCATATGTTGATAAAAAGTAACCTTTCGACCTTTCCAGGTGATGAACCATGATGACGAAGAATGAAATCCATTAGTAGCAAACTTCTATTCAGCTTATGGACGTCCAAGTATTGATCCTGTCGTTCTCTTTAAAATGACGTTTATTCAATATGTCTTTGGCATTCGCTCCATGCGTCAAACTATCAAAGAAATCCAAACGAATATGGCGTATCGCTGGTTTTTAGGATTTGGTTCCATACAGAAGTCCCGCATATCTCTACCTTCGGGCGATGCTTACTTTTGCTGCCATGAATTTAAAGAAACTGCCTACTTGGACGTGGCAGGCAGCTTAAAGAGCCCTTATGCTTGAAGAGTATGTTTAAACGGGTAGAAAATCACCATTTTTACCTTATTCATAGAAGAAAAAAAGACAAAAGGAATCGAGTGTGAACTTCTCGATTCCTTTTGTCGACAGTCCGAGGCTGCCTGTACATAGGCAGTCTTTCTTTTATTATTTAGTGTGTGAAAGTAAGAGACATTGACCTAGTAGAAAATCAGCACTACTATAAAAAAAGGGAGGGGGTCATCGATATGATGTATCTCGGAATGATTTTCTTTCAAATTGTGGTACCTATTTTAGTGTTACTTGTACTAGGCGCTATACTACAAAAGAAATTTCGTTTTAACTTAAAAGCATTGTCTCAACTTATTACATACTGTTTTATGCCAGCGGCTGTTTTTGTTAATTTATATGAAACTAGTGTAGAGATATCTGTGCTTGGTGAAGTTGGATTATTTATTGTTCTATTTATAGGCAGTCAAATAATACTCAGTCACTTTTTAGCGAAAGGGCTTGGTTTAGCCAAAACGGAAGCGGCTGTCTTTAAAAATAGTGTTGTACTCATTAATTCTGGAAACTACGGCATTCCTGTGGCTCAAATGATATTTGTAACGCAACCCATTGGTGTAGCCATCCAAGTCATACTCGTTATCTTTCAAAATATGACAACATATACATATGGTTTGTACAATTTAATTTCTTCTACCAAATCTGGCATGACGATCATTAAAGATTTTTTAAAAATGCCGATTATTCATGCCCTGATTATTGGTGTAGCAATGAACTATTTTGATATTGGCATTCCCCAATTTATCAAAATACCAATAGACCATGTAGCAGATGGCTTTATTGCTGTGGCTTTAATTACGTTAGGTGCACAATTGTCACAGCTTGAAATTAAATCTATGTTTAATAAAACCGTTTTTGTCAGCTGTTTTACACGATTATTTATCGGACCAGCTGTGGCATTAGTCATTATTTACGTGTTGGGACTAGATGGCGTTGTCGCACAATCACTATTTATAGCTAGTGCCTTTCCAACATCGCGCAACAGCTCTAGTCTAGCGCTGGAATATGATGTGGAATCGGCAACAGCTGCACAAACTGTTTTATTTTCGACCATAGTCAGCTGTATAACGGTTACTATTGTCATTTACATTGCGGAAATATTGTTTACTTAGTTGCTTAAAGTTCAAAAATTTTCAAACGAAATCTTCCATCTCTTAGCAATATCTGCTACACTAGCATCAAACTAAATAGTATTAACTAGGGGAGTCTGATGAGTCAGGCTGAGAGGGAAACACTTAGAAGTTTCTTGACCCTTTGGACCTGATCTGGCTCATACCAGCGTGGGAAAGTTAAGAAGCTATTGCATAATATGTTGTGCAATACATAGACCTTTACATTCATGGCCGGATCCAAATAATTATTTTGGATTCGGCTTTTATTTATTTGTTGGGGTGAGCTAGATTCGGTCCTTGTATCAAAATATATTTAAGGGAGAGAAGTAGCTTATGTCAGCAATTAGTGAAAAGAACATTACAATTATGTCCAGCTTTGAAGGAAGCGAAAAAGTCTATGTGGAAGGATCTCGTCCGGATATTTTAGTGCCTATGCGTGAAATCGCATTAAGTCCGACTACGGGTAGTTTTGGGGATGAGGAAAATACCCCTATCCGAGTATATGATACGAGTGGTCCCTACACAGATCCAGCCTATCAAGTGGATATTACTAAAGGTTTGCCTGCTTTACGACGTGGATGGATACAAGAGCGAGAGGATGTTGAGGAATATGCTGGGCGTACGATTAAACCAGAGGATAATGGTTTTCGTCGTGCAGATGACCCACGCAATCAAGAAAATGTTTTTCCTAAATTAGCAAGAAAACCTTTGCGTGCTAAAAAGGATAGAAATGTAACACAGCTTCACTATGCACGAAAGGGGATTATTACGCCTGAGATGGAGTTCGTGGCAATCCGCGAAAATAGGGACCCTGAATTTGTAAGATCAGAAATTGCAGCAGGACGAGCAATTATGCCTTCAAATATTAATCACCCTGAGGCAGAGCCCATGATTATTGGTCGTAACTTCCATGTGAAAATTAATGCGAACATTGGAAATTCTGCGGTATCATCTTCCATTGCAGAAGAAGTTGAAAAAATGACATGGGCTACACGTTGGGGTGCCGATAATATTATGGATTTATCGACGGGTAAACATATTCATACAACGAGAGAATGGATTATTCGAAATGCAGCGGTGCCAGTGGGAACAGTACCTATTTATCAAGCGTTGGAAAAAGTAAATGGTGTTGCTGAGGATTTAACGTGGGAGGTTTATCGTGATACGCTCATTGAGCAAGCTGAGCAAGGTGTTGATTATTTCACCATCCATGCAGGTGTCCTTTTACGCTATGTCCCCCTTACTGCAAAGCGTGTGACGGGTATTGTGTCTCGTGGCGGTTCCATTATGGCACAGTGGTGTTTATATCATCATCAAGAAAATTTCCTTTATACTCATTTTGAAGAAATTTGTGAAATCATGAAAACGTATGATGTTGCTTTTTCTTTAGGCGATGGCTTACGTCCAGGTTCAATTGCAGATGCAAATGATGAGGCGCAATTTGCGGAGCTTGAAACACTAGGTGAATTAACGCAAATTGCTTGGAAACATGATGTTCAGGTGATGGTAGAGGGGCCAGGGCATGTCCCGATGCACCTGATTAAAGAAAATATGGACAAGCAATTAGAGGTTTGTAAGGAAGCACCATTCTATACATTGGGCCCACTAACAACGGATATCGCCCCAGGCTATGACCATATTACATCTGCCATTGGTGCAGCAATGATTGGTTGGTTTGGTACAGCGATGCTTTGCTATGTGACACCGAAAGAGCATCTTGGCTTGCCTAATCGAGAGGATGTTCGAGTGGGCGTTATTACTTATAAAATTGCTGCACATGCGGCTGATTTAGCAAAAGGTCATCCAGGTGCACAACAACGAGACGACGCACTGTCAAAAGCACGTTTTGAATTCCGTTGGCGTGATCAATTCAATCTATCATTAGATCCAGAGCGTGCAGTGGAATATCATGACGAAACGCTACCAGCAGAGGGGGCAAAAACAGCACACTTTTGCTCTATGTGTGGCCCTAAATTCTGTAGCATGAGAATTTCACAGGATATTCGTAATTATGCTAAAGAAAAGGATTTAAATACAACTGAAGCCATTCATCAGGGAATGAAGGAAAAGGCCGATGAGTTTAAAAAAGCGGGGAGTCAGATTTACCAATAAGGAAGTAAAAGGCTTGTGTCGAATAAATAGACGCAAGCCTTATTTGTCTTGATTCAGTAGAAGATTCCCTCCTGAGGGAATACTTGTTTTGCTTTATTTGGACGAGTGTACTAACGTCCGCTGAAATAAGAGAATACTAGCCAGTTGCACCAAAATCTCTGATGGAAGGCCTATCTAACGCATGTCAGTTAGTTGTTGTTACAAGAGGGGACGGATTGAGATTAACTTTTAGTCATCCGCTCGAAAAAATCAAGACGCCATTACGCAGTATTCGATACAAAAAAACTCCATGTGAATGACAGATTCACATGGAGTAAAAGTTGGATTTGGATATCAATAATAAGTGGAATATTAAACGTTTGTTGGTTGTTTTACGTATGGGTTTGTAAGATCCATACCTTCTAATGAAAGACTCATTGCTTTTGCAACACCTTCACCATATGCTGGATCTGCTAAGTAGCAGTGAAGGATGTGGCGACGTTTGATGAATTCTTCAACTGAAGCCATATCGTTAGCAGTATTTTCAAATAAGCGTTGTTGTTCTTCTGCAGTCATTAGACGGAATAATTTACCTGGTTGCTCGAAGTAATTATTATCGTCTTCACGGAAGTCATGAATACCTGCATGACCATCAATGCGTAGTTCAGGCTCTTTTTGGTCTAAGTTATGCTCCCATTCACCATAGCTATTTGGTTCATAGCTAAGCGTAGAACCAAGATTGCCGTCAAAGCGCATAGCTCCATCACGGTGGAAAGTACGGAATGGACATTTCGGTGCGTTGACAGGCAGCATGTAGTGATTTACACCTAGGCGATAGCGTTGTGCATCTGAGTAGGCAAAGATACGACCTTGTAACATTTTATCTGGTGAGAAACTAATACCAGGAACAATGTTAGATGGTGCAAATGCAGCTTGTTCAACTTCTGCAAAGTAGTTGTCCGGGTTTTTATTTAACTCGAACTCACCTACAGGGATTAATGGGAAGTCTTTTTTATACCATACTTTTGTTAAATCAAACGGGTTGTATGGTAGCTCACGAGCTTGCTCTTCCGTCATTACCTGAATGTACACTTTCCATTTTGGGAACTCGCCTTTTTCAATAGCTTCATATAAATCACGCTGTGAAGATTCACGGTCTTGACCGATAACCTCAGTAGCCTCAGCACCTGTTAAGTTTTTAATGCCTTGCTCTGTACGGAAGTGGAATTTAACCCAAACGCGCTCATTTTTAGCATTGATAAAGCTGTACGTATGAGAACCAAAACCGTGCATATTACGGTAACCAGCTGGAATACCACGGTCTGACATTACGATTGTCACTTGATGAAGTGCCTCAGGTAATGAAGTCCAGAAATCCCAGTTAGAGTTAGCATTTTTCATATTTGTACGTGGGTCACGTTTTACCACGTGGTTTAAATCTGTAAAGTGTAATGGGTCGCGGAAGAAGAATACAGGCGTATTATTCCCTACTAAATCCCAGTTCCCTTCTTCTGTATAGAATTTAAGGGCAAAGCCACGGATATCGCGTTCAGCATCTGCCGCACCGCGTTCACCAGCAACTGTGGAGAAACGTGCGAACATTTCTGTTTTCTTGCCGATGTCTGAGAAGATCTTTGCTTTTGTATATTGAGTAATATCATGCGTTACAGTAAAAGTACCAAATGCACCTGAACCTTTTGCGTGCATACGACGTTCAGGAATTACTTCACGGTTGAAGTTTGCTAATTTTTCAACTAGCCATACATCTTGAAGTAAAAGAGGGCCACGTGGACCTGCTGACATAGAGTCATGGTTACTTACTACTGGAGCACCACCTGCTGTTGTAAAACGACGGCTGCGATCATTTGCGTTTGTCATATTAGTTTACCTCCTGAAAAAAATGTAAGTCAAACTCTTCGTCTATAACTATAACAAATATAAAATAGAATTGCTAGTACATTATAATAATTATCGTTAAAGAATTTTTATATTTAAATATAAACTATAAATATATGCGAAAGATCTACGTATTATACATAGTTTTTCCTTAAATTTAGCTTTTCTAAACTGGATTTAAAAAATAATTGTAAAGTAATTGAAATAAATTTTAAGATAATTGCTACATTGTAATAACCTTTATTGAAAATAAAATTGACTAATTGAAAATCTATAGTAGGCCTTATCTTTTAGTTTTTTCGATAACGATTAGGTGTAATACCGATTTGTTGTTTAAATATTTTAATGAAATAATTTGGATCATCAAAACCGTTTAAATGGGCAATTTCACTAATAGCAAAATCTGTTTCAAGCAGCATTTTAATGGCATGGTGAATTCTTATTTGCTGTAAATAGCGCTTAAATGGCAAGCCTTGCTTCTTTGAGAAAATTGTACTTAAATAATTTGGACTAATCCCGAGCCTGTGGGCGACAAAGGGAAGAGACAAGGAGCTATCCTTAAATTGTTGATCAATTATTTCTAAAGCTAGCTCAACATAATCGGCCCGTTTCTCTATTCGAGCTTCCCGTGCTAATTCTATTAATGTTTGTGTAAAAGAAATAATGCCATTGAGAATCGTGTAAAAAATAGGATGTTCAATGATTAAGTGAAAAAGCTGACGGTAATTTTGCTCAATAACTGCTTTTTCGTGTAATTTATATTTCAGCATAAAGCGCCTAATTTGTGCTAAGACACTCGTTAGGTGAATGCGTAAATCATCTTGTTCGTAATATATACCTTCATTAGATAGTCGATATAAAAATGTTTTAATGACTTCGAGATTACCATCTTCCAAACTGCTTATTAATAATTGTTGTTCCTCCGGTGTTAGTAAGGGATCAAAGGGCTGTGTTTCATATCGTTTACTAGCATAAAAAATATGCCCAAAGCCTTCGTAAAAACTTTGATGTAGAGCACGCTTTGTTAATGTATACATGTTTTTAATGGTTGTAGCTGTTCCATCATAGATACCAATATTTAAAGAACTATTACTAATCAAACGCCATTCCTTCATAAGCGTACGTACATCCTTCTCTACCATTTTTATGTCGTGCGTTTGAAAAAGACATACGATTCTATTAGAGAGAGGATAGGTTTTCATATGGAAGTGAATAGGTGTTTGTTGAAGCCAATTGTAAAGCTTATTAAAGGTTTCATTATGCTCAGGCTCAATCATTGCGAAATGTATATGGGTATCAATAGAGCTAGATTTGTTATCTAAAAATAATTGATAATAAAAGGATTCTTTTGTATTCTCCTGTGTATATTCCTTGATCTGTGGTGTGCGAAGAGAAATGGCTGTGAGTTTTTGCTTTAATACTTCTAAATCTATGGGTTTCACAAAAAGATGAGCTACCTGTAAATCAATTGCTTTCAATGCATTTTTAAATAATGGTTCAGTCGTCATTGCTAGAATAGCACCGGAAAGCTTTTGTAAATCACGATAAAGAGTAGACAAGAGATTATTGGGAAATAAGTCTATATTTAACAGTATGGCATCAGGTTCAAATTGTCGAATGTTTTGAGGCACCTCTGAAATATTTGTGCATATTTCAATGTAGACATCCCCAGGGAAATATGTATGCAAAAACCACTTTATACCTGCCAAATCGGTAGCATCACGATCTATTAATAACAACTTCATAACATCAACCTTTCTTAAAATAGTCCAGTTTCATATAAAAATACGATTATATTATTAAAAATAACATAATAATCTGAAAAAAATCTTGTTTTAGCTATTAAAATTCTCTATATTCTGAAAAAAGTAGTTAGTACAATGTAAATAGAGTAATTGACCACCATTCGGCAGAAACCACTTTTATGATGAAAACGTTTTAAATGAAGTTTAATGCTGATGTTTTAGATATTACGATCAAAGAATGAAAAGACTTTATCTGGACTCAGTGGCTATTCAAACTCCGCTTGAATCAAGGTAAAGGGTGGATGTCACGGATTTTGAAGAGGAGCTTTTCGAGCAAGCTCAAAAAATCTGGACGCCATTACGCTGAAGTGTAATTAATTTACATAGCTATATAGGGAACAGGGGGATGTCATGTGAAGTCAATCATCGAGCTTGATGGCAATACATTAACAAGACAACAAATTGAGGAAATCGTTAAGGGGCAAGCAGCAGTTTCGCTTTCTGCCGCTAGTGTAGAACGTATTCGTCTAAGTAGAGAGCGTATCGAAAAACGTTTAGCAGAAGGACAAACGATCTATGGTGTAAACACAGGGTTTGGTAAACTCAGCAATATAAAAATTGAGGAAGAAGATATTGGGTTATTACAACTAAATTTATTACGATCAGATGCAACAGGAGTTGGCGAACCGTTCCCAACTGATGTTGTACGTGCAATGATGGTGTTACGTGCTAATGCTTTAGCTAGAGGTTTTTCTGGTATTCGTGAGGAAACTGTACAACTATTATTGAATTTTATTAACAAAGGGGTTCATCCGATTGTTCCGTCACAAGGCTCTGTTGGAGCAAGTGGTGATTTAGCACCATTATCGCATCTAGCGTTGGTACTAGTGGGAGAAGGGAAGGCAGAGTTTAATGGAGAAGTGATGAGTGGTAGAGATGCGTTACAGAAAGCAGAATTAGTGCCTGTTCGACTTCAAGCTAAAGAGGGGCTGGCGCTTGTAAACGGCACGCAAGCCATGACAGGGATTGGGGTTTTAACGGTCAATGAAGCTGAACGAATTGGGCTTGCAGCTGATATGGCAGCTAGCTTAACGCTTGAGGCTTTGAAGGGTATTACATCAGCCTTTGATCCAGCACTTTTAGCTGTAAGACCACATCCAGAATTAGAGCTTGTTGGTGGTCGTATTCGTAAGTGGCTTGAAGGTAGTAAGCGTGTGACGAAGCAAGGAGAAATACGCATGCAGGATGCTTATTCACTTCGCTGTATTCCGCAAGTACACGGCGCTTCTTGGCAGTCATTTTTCTATGCGGAGAACCGAGTTCAAACGGAAATGAATGCAACTACAGATAATCCGATTGTTTTAGAAAGCGGTGAGGTACTATCAGGTGGTCATTTCCATGGTCAGCCAATTGCCTTAGCAATGGACTTTTTGAAAATTGGCGTATGCGAGTGGGCCAATATTTCAGAACGTCGTACTGAACGTATGGTAAATCCTCAGCTTAATGAAGGATTACCGCCGTTCTTGGCTACAAACCCTGGGATTGAATGTGGTCTTATGATTGCTCAATATACAGCGGCTTCCATTGTCTCAGAAAATAAAGTGCTGGCACATCCTTCTAGTGTGGACTCTATACCTACATCAGGAAATCAAGAAGATCATGTGAGCATGGGAACAACTTCTGCTCGACAAGTTCGTCAGATTGTCCACAATGCTGCTCGAGTGATAGCAATAGAAATGATCTGTGCATCACAGGCTATCCATTTAGATAAGGCAGAAGAGCAATTATCTCCGACAACACGTCAATACTTAGAGAAAGTGCGGGAATTCTGTCCGCCGTTATTAACAGATCAACCAATTGGTGATGAAATTGAAGCGTTGGCGAAATATTTATTAACGAGTGATGCTTTAGTAAATGAGTATGTATAACGATAAGAGCTGAGGTAGACTTGGTTTTCCAAGTCACCTCTTCTTCAAAAATAATGACATCTAACTAAGTCTGAATATTCAGTTTTTTGTTAACGGCATTTTAATTATTTTAAAGGAGTGTGTTTTTAATGGTAATTAAAACAGATATTCGTGCACCACGTGGAAAAGAACTAACATGTAAAGGGTGGACACAGGAAGCGGCAATGCGTATGTTAATGAACAATTTAGACCCTGAGGTGGCAGAAAACCCAGATGAATTGATCGTATACGGTGGTATTGGAAAGGCTGCTCGTAATTGGGAAAGCTATGAACAAATTATTGCTTCTTTAAAAGAATTAGAGAATGATGAAACGCTATTGATTCAATCTGGGAAGCCGGTAGCAGTATTCCGTACACATGAGCATTCTCCTCGTGTGTTAATTGCCAATTCAAATTTAGTTCCGGCATGGGCAAATTGGGATCACTTCTATGAATTAGAGGACAGAGATTTAATGATGTATGGTCAAATGACTGCAGGTAGCTGGATATATATTGGTGCTCAAGGTATTTTACAAGGCACTTATTTATCATTCGTAGAAGCAGGTAAAAAAGTATTTGGCACTGCAGACTTACGTGGCAAATTCATTCTTACAGGTGGTATGGGTGGTATGAGTGGTGCGCAGCCTTTAGCAGGGAAAATGGCAGGCGCTGTGATACTAGTTGTTGAAGTGGATCGTGCTCGCATTGAACGTAAAATAAAAGAAGGTTACTGTGATTACATTGTGGAGACTGTGGATGAAGCCATTGCATTAGTCAATAAATTACGTGACCAAAAAGAGCCAGCTTCGATTGGCCTTGTTGGTAACTGTGCAAATGTCAATCGAGAGCTACTGAATCGAGGGATCATTCCAGATTTCGTGACAGATCAAACATCTGCACATGACCCGATTAATGGCTATGTCCCAAATGGAATGACATTGGAAGAAGCACTAGAGCTTCGTAAATCTGATGTTAAAACATATGAGCGAAGAGCGAAAGAAACAATGGCAGAGCATGTACGGACAATGCTAGAGTTCCAAGAAGCTGGTGCGGAAGTTTTTGATTATGGTAATAACATTCGCGCATATGCCAAGGAAATGGGTGTGACAAATGCCTTTGATTTCCCAGGCTTTGTACCAGCTTATATTCGACCATTATTCTGTGAAGGAAAAGGTCCATTCCGTTGGGCGGCACTTTCAGGAGACCCTGAGGATATTTATAAAACAGATGCACTTGCGAAAGAGATGTTCTCTGAAGATGAGGGCCTTGTAAATTGGATCGGCATGGCGCAAAAAATGGTTAAATGGCAAGGGCTACCTGCGCGTATTTGCTGGCTAGGCTATGGTGATCGTCACCGGTTTGCTTTAAAAGTGAACGAAATGGTTGCAAATGGTGAATTATCAGCACCGATTGTTTTTGGTCGTGATCATTTAGATTCAGGTTCAGTAGCATCACCAAACCGTGAAACAGAAGGAATGTTAGATGGTTCGGATGCAGTATCAGATTGGCCAATTTTAAATGCACTTGTTAATACAGCAAGCGGTGCAAGCTGGGTAAGTGTGCACCATGGTGGTGGTGTTGGTATGGGATATTCACAGCATGCAGGTCAAGTGTTAGTAGCAGATGGAACGGAACTTGCTGCTGAAAAAATCGCGCGTGTGTTAATTTCCGATCCGGGGATGGGTGTTGCCCGCCATGCTGATGCAGGCTACGACATTGCGATTAATACAGCGAAAAACAAAGGTGTGCATATACCAATGTTAAAGGGTGATGTGAAGTGACCATTTTAATCAAGAATGCCAATGAAGTGATTACATTAAAAAGTAATGTTCAAGGACCACGTACGAAAGAGCGAATGCGTGAAATAGCAATAGTGGAAAATGGCAGTGTACTTATTGAGGAAAATCGTATAGTAGCTGTCGGAGCTTTTGACCAGTTGGAAGAAGACTTCCCTGATTTAGTGAAGAAAGCAGAGATTATTGATGCTACTGGCAAGATTGTTATGCCTGGTTTAGTGGATTGTCATACGCATTTAGTGCATGGTGGAACACGAGAGCAAGAGTTTAATATGAGACTCAATGGTTCTACCTACATGGAAATTATGAATGCAGGTGGCGGAATTCACGCTACAACAAAGCGTACAAGAGAAACTAGCTTTGAACAATTATATGAAAAAACGATGCAGCACTTAGATGGATTTTTAAAACATGGTGTGACAACAGTTGAAGCAAAATCAGGCTATGGCTTGGATTGGGAAACGGAGAAGAAACAGCTAGAGGTAGCAAAAAAATTACAAGCTACACATGACATTGATGTTGTGAGTACTTTTATGGGCGCTCATGCTGTACCGCGTGACTATAAGGGACGTGAGGATGAATTCGTTGATGTCGTGATTCATACTATGCTACCAAAAGTGGCAGAGCTAGAACTGGCTGAATTTAATGATGTGTTTTGTGAAAAAGGTGTCTTTACACCAGGGCAATCTCAACGCATTTTAGAAGCTGGCAAAGCACTTGGCCTAACGCCGAAAATACATGCTGATGAAATTGAACCTTATAAAGGAGCGGAGCTTGCTGCGGAAGTAGGAGCCATTTCGGCAGAGCATTTGCTAGTTGCTTCTGATGAGGGCATTCAAAGAATGGCTGCAGCAGGTACGATTGCTGTATTGCTACCAGGAACTGCTTTCTTTTTACGTGCACCGTTTGCGAGAGGGCGTTTGATGATTGATGAAGGGGTACCTGTAGCAATATCTACAGACTTTAATCCAGGGTCATCACCGACAATGAGTCTACCATTTATCATGAATTTAGCTTGCATGCATATGGGGCTGACATTAGAGGAAGTATTGACTGCAACAACGATTAATGCGGCATATGCACTGAATCGAGGAGAACAAATAGGCTCCCTTGAAGCTGATAAAAAAGCAGATGTGATTATTCTAGATGTTGCGAACTACAAACAACTACAATACTTCTATGGCATGAACCATACGCACACTGTTATTAAAAATGGGCGAGTTGTTGTGCAAAACGGCATTCTCCTGAATAATCAATAAAAAATGGGCATAAATAAGGCTGAGGAAGCTTTATTTATGCTTTTTTAAAATTGAGTTGCAATTACCTGGGTGGAAGATTATAATACAAATAAATAGTAATTCGTTAATTACAAATTACTAAAACCTTGTAATCAATTGAAGGGGTTATACGATGACAAAATTCCGTACTGAAGAAGAAGTACTTGCACATTATGATTCTTCAAAATACCAAACACCTGATGGATATACAGCAGATATTGCTATTTTTACAATTACTTCTAAAAAAACAGAAGAAAAGGCACCACCAAGCATGACGCTGAAAATTATGTTAATTAAACGTGCTGCTAAGGATGCTGATGGAAATCCGAATATTGAAGGAGGGAAATGGGCGCTCCCAGGAGGATTTGTAGATGCTAATCAAAAGGAAACAGCTTATATCGCAGCTAAAAGAGAATTAAAAGAAGAAACAAATGTAGAAGGATTACTTGTTCAGCACTTTGGTGTTTATGATGAAATTGAGCGAGATCCTCGTGGTTGGATGATTTCAAATGCATTCTACGCAATTGTTCCTGAAGCGTACATTGAGCAACGACAAGCGAATGATGATGCTGATGATGTAGAGTTGTTTGATATAGAAAATGTATTTTCACTTCAGCTAGCCTTCGATCACCGAAAAATAATTACTGATGCGTTGGATTTCATTAAAAAAGATATGATACAAACGACCGTTGCCAAAAACTTTTTACCACAAGAGTTCACCTTATCTGAATTGCAGCGGGTGCTCCTGACTGTTGGAGAGGATCCTCGAGTATCTAATGATTCCGTATTCTTTACAAAAGCACCTAAATTGCCTTTTATCGAAAAAGTATTGGATGAAGAAGGAAAACCGAAGAAAACGAAACGAAATTCGTTCAGACCTTCACAACTGTATACATTTAATGACTTTGAAATGGTGGAATCCATTTATCATTAGGAAAGATCCGTCTTTCCTGATTATTTTAAAGATAGTAATTTGTAATTTAAATATTACTAATTAATAAAATGGAGTGATGAAATGATGAACAAGCGGGCACTAATTAATATTGATTATACGGTTGATTTTGTTGCACCAGATGGAGCTTTAACTTGTGGAGAGCCTGGGCAACTACTTGAGCGAGCAAATGTAGACTTAACAAAGGAATTTATATTGAATGGGGAGTTTACAGTATTTGCAATCGATGTTCATGAACAAGGGGATGTTTATCATCCAGAAACAAAGCTATTTCCACCGCATAATATTCGAAATACAAAAGGTAGACATTTATATGGAGCTTTAAACACGTTATATGAAACAAATAAGGAGCAGGGCCATGTCGTTTACATTGATAAAACGCGCTACTCTGCTTTTGCGGGGACAGATTTAGAGTTGAAATTGCGTGAGAGAGGAGTTACTGAACTTCACTTAATCGGAGTTTGTACAGATATCTGTGTTCTTCATACAGCGGTAGATGCTTATAATAAAGGGTTTGATCTCGTGATTCATAAAAATGCCGTCGCATCATTTAATCAAACAGGACATGAGTGGGCATTAGGACATTTTGAGCACACACTTGGCGCCACTATTATTTGACATTAAAGAATGGAGAGAAACACATGAAATATGCCGATGATAGCTTCATGTTACACACAGATTTATATCAAATTAATATGGTTCAAACCTATTGGCAAGATGATGTTCATCAACGTAAAGCTGTATTTGAGCTATATTTTAGAAAAATTCCATTTGGTAATGGTTATGCGGTATTCGCAGGCTTAAAAAAAGTTATAGATTTTATAAATAATTTTGGATTCTCTCACAGTGATATTCAATATTTGCGTGAAGAGGGAAAGTATCCAGAAGAATTTCTTCAATACCTCCAGGAGCTTAAGTTTACAGGAACTATTAAGGGGATGAGGGAAGGCGAGCTAGTCTTTGCCAATGAGCCTATCTTACGAATCGAAGCACCCTTGGCAGAAGCTCAGTTAATTGAAACCCCCCTGTTAAATATTGTGAACTATCAAACGCTGATCGCAACAAAGGCCTCACGTATTAAACAAGTGACAGGCGAGGATGAGGTGATGGAGTTTGGTACTCGACGTGCACATGAATTTGATGCCGCTATTTGGGGAACTCGTGCTGCTTATATAGGTGGATTCTCTGCGACAAGTAATGTGCGGGCTGGAAAGTTGTTCGGTATTCCAGTGTCGGGAACACATGCACACGCTATGATTCAAACCTATCGAGATGAATATACTGCATTTAAAAAATATGCAACTGCGCGTAAAGACTGTGTTTTCTTAGTAGATACCTATGATACGTTGCGTTCGGGCGTTCCTAATGCTATCCGTGTAGCGAAGGAGCTAGGAGATCAGATTCATTTTATTGGTATCCGTTTGGACAGTGGGGATTTAGCCTATCTTTCGAAAATGGCAAGAAAAATGCTAGATGCTGCAGGATTTACAGAAGCAAAAATTATGGCTTCAAATGATTTAGACGAATATACAATTATGCATTTAAAGTCTCAAGGTGCGCAAATTGATGCTTGGGGAATTGGGACGAAGATGATTACAGCCTACGACCAAGCAGCTCTAGGTGGGGTATACAAATTAGTTTCCATTGAAAATGAAAGTGGAGAAATGGTAGATACCATTAAAATTTCAGCAAATCCTGAGAAAGTGACTACTCCAGGGCGTAAACGAGTTTATCGTATTATTAATAATGAGAATGGTCATGCTGAAGGGGACTATATTACATTAGATGGAGAAAACATAGAGCGAGAAGAAAGATTGAAAATGTTCCACCCCGTTCATACGTATATTAGTAAATTTGTGACGAATTTTTCAGCAAAAGATTTACATGAAAGCATAATAGAAAATGGGAAAGTTGTTTATGAGGAGCCTACAATTCAAGAAACACAAGCATATGTGAAAGAAAATTTACATTTACTATGGTGTGAATACAAAAGAACAATGAACCCAGAAGAGTATCCAGTCGATTTAAGTCAAGCATGCTGGGACAATAAAATGGCAAGCATTCAGGCAATACAAGAGAAGGTTACGCAGGGAATGAATTCTAACTATTAAAAGAAGTAGCAGGAGGTAGTTACGATGGCGAGGATAGGTATTTATGGTTCATCCTTTGACCCTATTACAAATGTTCATCTATGGACAGCAAGCACGGTCGCACACCGCTGTAAATTAGATAAAGTCATTTTTTTACCTTGTTCGAATAAACGGAAAGATAAAACAATAAAAACAGCGGATACTCATCGCTGGAATATGCTACAGCTAGCCATTGCCAAGGACGATCGTTTCATAGCAGATTCCTATGAAATGGATCAAGAAGGCTGGAATATCTACACATATGACACGATGAAATACTTTAGAGAAAAGCACCCTGAGGATGAAGTTCATTTTATCATGGGGGCAGATTTATTAGTGGATATTGGTGCGGGATTATGGAAAAAGGGTGACGCATTAGTAGCGGAGAATAAATTTATTGTGATGGCAAGACATGGCATTGATATGCTATCAACGATTAGTCGCTCTCCAATTTTAAGAAATAATGATGATGGTAGATTTCATCTTATAGACAAAGGGCTAGCAATGGAAATTAGCTCTACCTATATTCGGGAAGAATTCGCGATGGATGGAGAGCCGAGATATCTCCTGCCAACTGCGTGTTACGACTATATTAAAGAGCATCATCTTTATCAAAAATAATGGATATACTTTTATAAGTGTGGTCGAGTGCCACACTTTTTTAATTTTGAAAAGATGGTGAATTTTATCATATGTAGCCTTTCATAAGCTATAATAATAATAGCAAAGGAATACGATTTTTTTGCTGATGATAATTACGATGATTAATGTTAGAAAGGAATTCATGGATGTGCAGCTTACATTAACATTTCTAATTTTAGGAGCAACAATTTTAGCATTTGTGACCAATAAAATACGAGCCGATCTAGTAGCGATTGTGTCACTTCTAGCATTTGTCATTACGGATATTTTAACGCCCGCTGAGGCATTGGCTGGTTTTTCGAACTCTGTCGTTTTAATGATTGCAGGGTTATTTGTCGTGGGTGCAGGAATTCTGCGTACGGGTCTTGCGGGCATGGCAGGACAATTATTACTTAAATGGTCAGGCAATAGTGAGTTAAAATTATTTGTACTACTACTCATTATTGTAGGATCTGTGGGTGCTTTTATGAGTAATACAGGTACAGTAGCATTAATGATGCCAATAGTTGTAAGTATAGCTATCAGTATGAAGGTTAGTCCTTCTAAGTTTCTATTGCCACTCTCATACGTAGCAAGTCTTTCAGGGCTGATGACATTGATTGCGTCACCAACTAATTTAATTGTCAGTCAGTTATTGGTTGATCGGGGCTATAACAAACTCGGTTTTTTCGAAGTGACTCCTATTGGGGTAGTGGGCATGATTGCTGGTATTACCTACTTAGTACTTGTACGCAATATCCTATTACCAAAGGATCAAAACCGTACACAGACAAATGAAGGCTATAAACTTTCACCAAAGAAAATCATTAAGCAATATGATTTAAATAATCGTCTATTTAAAATCTCTGTTCCTGAAGAGTCACCTATTATTGAAACATCTTTAGCAGAATTAAAATTGCCTGCTAAGTATATGCTCTGTATGATGAAAATTCATCGTAAATCACAGGAGGGCATCAATTTATTACCAATGACCTATCAAGAAATGGCTGGCCCAACAAGTGTCATCCATGCTAAGGACGAGCTATATGTTCAAGGAGAGGAAGAGGATATTCGCCGTTTTGTCGAGGATTATCAGCTTGAGATGCAAGGGTTAGTGGAAGGGGAAGCGGATGAATTAGTATCGAAACATCTCGGTATTGCAGAAGTATTGCTCACACCTAATTCGAGCTTTATCAATGAAACTGTTAGTTCTCTTGGATTCCGTGAAAAATATAATTTAAATATCATTGGCATTAATCGCAAAGGTGGTTACCAACTCCAAGACATGATTTCTCATAAATTGAAATTTGGAGATGCAATATTAGTGCAGGGTGCATGGGATGAAATTCTTTTGTTAGCAAGAGAGACTCAGGATGTCGTGGTAGTCGGTCAGCCGAAAGAACATGCAAGTGTCGCAGCTGCTACAGGCAAAGCAGGTATAGCAGGTATTATTATGTTGTTCATGATTATATTGATGGCATTTGAAATTTTCCCTGCGGTTATTTCTGTAATGCTTGGTGCCGTGCTTATGATCTTAACAGGTTGCTTGAGAAACATGGAAGATGCCTATAGCAATATGAACTTTGAAAGTATTGTGCTTGTGGCTGCAATGCTGCCAATGGCTACAGCATTAGAAAAAACAGGAGGCATGACCATTTTATCTGATGGAATTATTAATGCCCTTGGTGATTTCGGACCTTATGGTGTACTCGTAGGTGTTTATATTTTGACTGTTATTTTTGGTCAGTTTATTAGTAATACAGCAACTGCTGTATTGTTTGCACCGATTGCAATGAGTGCTGCAATTGCAATGAATGTTAGTCCCACAACATTTATGATTGCAGTAGCAGTAGCGGCAAGTATGGCATTTGCTACACCAATTGCTTCTCCTACGAATGCACTGGTAATGACAGCGGGTGGCTACAAATTTATGGATTTTGTAAGAATAGGGATTCCATTACAAATAGTTATGTTTATTGTCATGATGATAGCCATCCCATTCTTTTTCCCGTTTTAAAAACTCGGTTGCTATACCGAGTTTTTTTGTATATTTTTCTAATTAAAAACTAATATATTTTTTACTGAAGTATATGATAAAATTATACTTTAGTTAGAAAATAACATTGAATTAACTTGTGATATTAAAATTTAAACCATAATTATTTTGAGGTTATATATAGGAAGTTTTTCTTTGTTAAGAAAAAAGTTAAATTTTTTTCATGAAAAGTGTTGACCTTTTAAAAATAAGGGTGTAGTATTATACAAGTCGCCACGGTGACACGCTAAAACAAACCAAAACATGAACCTTGAAAACTGAACAAGCAAAACGTAATCAATAAAGTTTTCAGTAACTAGCTTCGCTAGTGAACGAAACAAAATTTTGGACATCAAAATTGATGCC
>NZ_WMEF01000010.1 GCF_009724685.1 Lysinibacillus cavernae | reverse complement strand
ACCAGATGGCTGCGTAGTGTTTTTTAGTGTTGTCTACTTAACAGGGGTAAGTCCACTTTGACAAAAAGTTGTGTTTTTTTATTCCACTAATCAAAGTTTTAGAAAATCAGTAAGAAAACGAGTCGCTATTTACCCTATAATAACCATGTATGGAATTTATATTGTTTTTAAAATCTAGTTAAAGGTATAATGCAAAATATGGTATTTTAAGATAGTTTTAGTCATAAACAAGGAGGGTGAACATTGATTCGTATTTTGTACATAGAAGATGAAAGAGAAATTGGGCAATGGGTAAACAAGGATCTAACAGAAAGAGGTTATGAAGTGACATGGTTAGAATCTGGGGAAGGCCTTGAGCAACACATTGCCTCAAAAGATATTGCCATATTAGATGTGATGCTACCTGGTTTAGATGGTTTTTCTATTGGTAAAAGAATTAAGCGAGAAAATAAGGACCTGCCAATTTTAATGTTATCAGCACGAACAGCTGTAGAAGATAAAATTGAAGGGCTAAATTTCGCTGATGATTACTTAACAAAGCCTTTCCACCCTGATGAACTAGTTGCAAGACTTGAAGTATTACTGAGAAGATATCAAAAAAATGATGATGTACTAGAACTTCAGCATCTTAAAATTTATACGAAAGATATGCGAATTATGAATAAGCTAAATGAAGAAGAAATCCTCTTAACTGGTAAACAATTTTATCTATTGCAGTATTTTATTCGTCATCTCAATCAAATTTTAACGAAGGAGCAGCTTTATGAGGGTATTTGGGGTGAGAGTTATATAGAAGGTGATAAAACATTGATGGTTCATATTCGTTACTTAAGAGAAAAGATAGAAATAAATCCTGCAAAACCTACGATTATCGAAACGATTCGAGGGATTGGCTATAGGGTGAAATTATGAGTTTTTTCCGATCGCTATTAGCGAAATATATACTCATTATTCTATTAGCCATATCCATTGTGCAAGTTTCCTATCTTGGTGTTGCTATGTTCATGTTAGGTATTAGCAAGACAGGGTCAGGGGAATTTTCAAATGAAGTTCTATTGGAAAGTGATATTGAGGAGCAATGGCATGCACAGGCTAAAAGTATAAATAATGCGACAGATGATGCTATAGCTCAGCTTTTTCAAAAGTGGCAAGCGCAATACCCTACAGCCTCTATGTTCTGGGTGAGTGAAGAGGGAACTTTATTGAACACTGTGAATGTTAAGAATCAGTTGCCAACAAAATGGACTCCAGCATATACAACGAAGTTTATAAAAGAGCGCTATGGAGGTGATCCCTTTACGGTTATTGCTTTCTTAGGTGATGATGTGTCAAATGGCTTTATCGTAATAGAGCTACCAAGGGAAGCATTTAATCCACCACTTAAGAAGGTTTATAATAACTATGGTAATTTCTTAATTTTTGGTGTTATTGCCGTCATTGTATTTTTTATTGTGGTTTCGCTTTTATTTTTCAAAGGAATTCGAAAAAGACTTTTACATCTTCAAGAGGCTATGGAGATACGTGATGTAGATGGTCTACCTATCGAGATTCATGTGAAAAAGAAAGACGAAATTGGTCAATTGGAGCATAGTTTTAATAGAATGGTTTGCGAGCTAAGAGAGAGTAAACAGCGCCAACAAAAAGAAGAACAGCTAAGACGAGAGCTGATTGCTAATTTATCACATGATTTGCGAACACCTTTAACAAAAGTGAGAGCTCAATCCTATTCACTTAGTAAAGAAGCCTTATCAGGAGAAGGTAAACAGGCTTTGAAGGCAATGGAAACATCCATAGTGAATATTGATGCTTTAATTGAAAATTTAATGTCCTACACATTGCTCATGGCAAGCAAATACAAATTAGAACCCAAGAACATCAATGTTATTCGATTCGTACGGGAACATCTAACAACATGGTATCCAGTTTTTGAACGAGAGGGCTTTACCATCGATATAGAACTGCAAGCTTTTGAACACAATGAATGGCATGTTGACCCATTATGGTTGGGACGTATTTTCGATAATGTCTTCCAAAACATACTGCGGCATGCTAATAGCGGTAAATTTATAAGCGTGAAAACCGAGTCAACTGAAAGATATATGGCTTTTATTATTGAGGATCATGGCAATGGAATGAAAAACGAATCGAATGCGAAGGGTGCAGGGATTGGCTTATCCATTGTCGATATCATGGTAAAGGGCATGCACTTAGAATGGGAAATAAATTCAAATTCATCTGGCACAAAAATCATCATAAAAAATGTGATTCAATCTGCGAAGCTTGGACAGTAAAGCTCGCAGATTTTTTGCGTTTGAAATGTTTTTTAAACAAAATTTAAACTTGGTCCTTACCTGTTTTTAAACTTCGGCTCTTATGATAGTTAAAGAGGTGAGGACAATGGAATATATCGTACAAACACAAAATTTATCAAAACGCTTTGGGAAAGAACAAGCTGTTTCAAATATGAACTTACAAATACGCAAAGGTGAAATATATGGATTTTTAGGACCGAATGGAGCAGGAAAAACTACTACGATTCGTATGCTTCTTGGTTTAATGAAGCCATCATCCGGTACAATTAAAATTTTTCAAAAGGATATTACAAAGGAACGTATTCAAATCTTAGCCAATGTTGGCTCATTAGTAGAGAACCCTTCCTACTATCCGCACTTAACGGCATACGAGAATTTGGAGGCAATAAGAAAAATTTTAGGCGTATCAAAATCTCGAATCGATGAAGTTCTCGAAATTGTTCGTTTGAAAGAAGCTGCCAATAAAAAAGTAAAGGGTTTTTCACTGGGTATGAAGCAACGTCTTGGTATTGCAGCTTCTCTACTACACAACCCTGAATTACTCATTTTAGATGAGCCAACGAATGGTCTCGATCCTTCAGGTATTATTGAAATTCGAAATTTAATTAAAAGGCTGCCAAAGGAATATGGCATGACCATTATTATTTCTAGTCATTTATTATCAGAAATTGATCAAATGGCTACACAAGTAGGCATTGTTTCTAAAGGGAAATTGATTTTCCAAGATTCTATTGAGGCGATGCGTCAATTTGCACAACCAAAGGTTACATTTAAAGTGAATAATAGCGAAAAAGGATGGCGTTCACTTTTAGCAAATGGCATTAAAGCAGACTATCGAGATGGCGTTATTTTCTTAGAGGAATGCTCGGATGAAAAGGTAGCCCATATAGTCCAGGTTCTTGTACAGGAAGGCATTTCTATATTCAGAGTAGAAGAAGAGAAACGCTCATTGGAGGAAATCTTCCTGCAAATGACAACAGGAGAGCAGGCGATATGATGGGAAGGCTGTTAACTGCTGATTTCTTAAAGATTAAACGCAAAGGTTTATGGTTTTTAACGCTCTTAGGTCCATTTGGTGTGGTTGCACTTCAAATGGTCAATTACGGAGTAAGAAAAGATTATCTTTTACAACAAAGTGAAGATGACTGGGGCTATTTTTTACTAAATGTTCATTCTTTTACACCACTGGCCATTGTATTGGGTATTGCTATTCTAACGTCGTTCATCGCGAGTATTGAAAACGAGACAAATGCTTGGAAGCAACTAATCGCATTACCTGTCTCAAAATTAACCGTATATTTATCTAAATTTACAGTGTTGGCTATTTTACTATTTTTGGCTTCGACACTACTAATGATTTTTTCACTAGGTTACGGGTTATTTTTAAATTTAGGAGAAACGATACCTTACTTGGAGCTAGCCAAATTTAGTTATTTTCCGGCGCTTGCAGCATTGCCGATTTTAGCACTGCAACTGTGGATTGCCAGTGTTAGTCATAATCAAGGGATTCCTATTACAGTAGGCATTTTCGGGGTGATATTTGCCTACTCCTCATATGTTTTACCTGATTGGATGATATGGAAATGGCCTTCATTGATGAACCAATGGAATGAGCCGATGATCAATGTCATGCTAGGCGTAGGTACTGGTATTTTACTATATATTGCTGGCATGATCGATTTTGCAAGAAGGGACGTGAAATAATGAGTACTATACTTCGAGCTGAGTGGTTCAAGTTGCGTAAATCGAAAATGGTGCCGATTATTATGGCTGGACCTATTATTGGGTTGTTTATTGGCCTTTCAGCTAATTTAGAAGACAATATGCAGGGGATTGAAATGAATGAATGGTATATTGCCCTATTCTCGATGAATTTAACGTACGCATTATTGTTTTTACCGCTCATTACTGGCGTTTTTGCCAGTCTCATTTGCAGGTATGAACATCAGTCGGGTGGATGGAAGCAGCTTTTAGCACTACCTGTAACGAGGGGGCAAGTATTTGTAGCCAAATATGTATTAATCACGCTGCTTGTTATGGCGATGCAGATATTGTATTTAGGCTCGGTCTTTGCTGTGGGTATGTTGAAGGGCTACACAGATCCTTTTCCAATGGAAATCGTGTGGAAAAGTATTGTTGGAGGCTGGGTAGCAACACTGCCTTTAGTGGCCTTGCAATTGTGGATGTCTATTATGTTTAAAAGCTTTGCCGCTCCTTTTGCTGTCAATGTCATATTTACGCTACCATCTATTTTAGCGGTGAACTCTGAACGTATTGGCCCATATTATCCTTGGGCACAGCCTTTTTCTATGATGTATATAGGTGGCAATACAGACGATGTATTCTTTGTGCCGTGGGAGCAATTGTTAACAGTTGTAGGTGGTGGATTTATTCTGTTTTTCCTTGGAGGTTACTATTATTTCCAACGAAAAGCAATTTAACCTTAAGGGAGAATTAAAATGATAAAGATGAAAAGAAGCATACGATTAGTAACAGCATGCATGCTACTAGTAGTATTAGCTGGATGTGGGCAGGGAGATGCTGTGAAAGATGCCTCCCAATATATTAGTGAAATAAAAGATATTAATATTCCTGATGATGTAAAAATTATTGGTTTTGGGGAAGCGACACACGGAAATAAGGAGTTTCAAACATTAAAAAAGGATATGTTTGAAGCGATGATCAAAAATGAAAATGTTCATGTCTTTGTTTTAGAAGGGGATTTTGGTGGAGCCCAGCAAATTAACCAGTTTGTTTTAAATGGTGTTAACACTGCAGAGGAGGTTATAAAAACGCTGGATTACGGCATCTATCAAACCGAGCAAATGGTAGAGTTTGTGCAATGGATGCACGAATATAACCTTACAGTCAGTGAGCAAGAGAAAATATATTTTTATGGAAATGATATGCAACGCTATGATTATAGCAAAAAGGGATTGCTTGATTATTATGCAAATGTACATGGTGAAAATGCTAAGAAATATACGGATCAGCTAGAGCATGTTTCGAATAAAACGATGAGAGAATTATCGAATACACAGCTACTAGAAGTTGATAAAACGATTGATGAAATTATCAAAGATTTACAGTCAAACAAAGGGTTATATGAGAAAAAATCATCAAAGGATGCCTATTCTTTTGCTGTTCAATACGCACGAATTATGAAACAGCGTACACAATTATTTTTAAATGATGATAACTATATGAATTTACGGGATGAATATTTAGCTGAGAATTTACAGTGGATTGTTGAATACGAAGCAACGCAAGGACATGATAAAGTACTCATGTCTGCTCATAATGGTCATATAGAAAAAACTTCTGCTACAATGGCAGGATATCAATCAATGGGGCATTATTTAAATGAGCAATATAAAGATCAATATTTTGCGATTGGGACAGACTTTGTAAAAAATACATTCCAAGCACAAAATGCGGGTTCTGGTGAACGTAAGGAATATACGATTGAACATCATAATGCATTAGTGGATGCCTTTAGTGAAGTTGACGACAATATCTTTTATGTGGATTTTGAAAATGCCAATCAATCAGAAGAACTGGCTAATATTCTTTCAAAAAAGCAAAGAATGGGCAATATCGGCGATGATTTTCGTCCGTGGTATAAGCTTACACAAATGCTGTATACCATTAATATGACACCTGTTGAGGCATATGACGGTCTCATTGTTGTGCAAGAAGCAACGTCAACAAAAATAATTGATTAAGAAAATTTAGCAACTTCCATCAAAAAATTTCTTTCCTTCTCCTATATGATAAAGATGAGGTGAGTAACATGGAGTATAGTCAAGCAACACAAAGGACTATTGCTTATATCGAGGGGCAATTGACGGAAGAAATTTTACTTGAGTGTCTTCCTACTAATGTTGGCTATTCGAAATACCATCTAAGTCGGATTTTTAAGCAAGAAACAGGGCTTACAATTGGTGAATATATTCGTATACGCCGATTAGCTATGGCTGCAAGTTATTTGATTTACTCCAATGCATCGATATTAACGATTGCATTTACACTCCAGTTTCAATCACAAGAGGCTTTTACAAGAGCTTTTAAAGAAGTTTACGCCTTGCCACCAGGGAAGTATCGAAAATTGATGCAATCTTTAAATATGATGGAGGAAGAAAAGATGATGGAGTTAAACGAACATGTTAGTGGTTGGATGTTGAGTGGTGCGAATCCAGAGTTATATAAATTTCATACAGATGACAAGGTATTTCATTCGGGAAAGCGTTCGGGTGTTATATATTCCACAATAGCATCAGGGAATAATGGGCAATTTGCTACGATGATGCAGGGCTTTCAAGCAGCTGAATATAAAGGTAAGCGGTTGAAAATGTCATGCTATTTAAAGACAGCTGATGCTACAAAATGTGGTGCTTGGATGCGTATTGATAATGGTACGGGTGACACCATTCAATTTGATAACATGGATCAACGTTCTGTGACAGGGACTACCGAATGGAATCACTATTCCATCGTATTAGATGTACCTGAGGAAGGTTACTCCATTTATTTTGGTGTGTTATTAATTGGTTCGGGTAAAGTATGGGCAGATGGCTTTCGATTTGAAGAAGTCGATGACAACGTACCCTCAACCAATATGTTATCGCAGGAACGTTTACCGAGCCAACCTACAAACCTAGACTTTAGTATGGATTCATTGTAAACGGCATGCTATTCAATTTGTCGTAGATAGACTTTGTTTAACAACGTATTGATTACCTCTAATTTGTTAAAGCTAACAAAGAGGAGGTGTATAACGATGGCACAAGAAATTCTTTGTGAAGTCAATAACTGCACATTTTGGGATTCTGGAAACAAGTGTACTGCAGAAAAAATTTATGTTGTCAGCCAAAAGGGGCAACATGCTTCCAACAGTGAAGAAACAGATTGTAAAACATTCGAACCTGATACGCATTAATGATAAAAGGGTAGCCATATATATGGTTACCCTTTTTCCCTGCCTTTATTAATACATATCCACTTTTTCTTTGTTAAATAGAAGTGTATGTGCATTTTTTACTTTTTCTTCTACATAATCCAATGAGTATTTACCAACGGAATCCGTTAAATCACCAATTGCTCGCGACAAATTATCAATGATTGGAATGAACTTGTGCACTTCATTTCGGTCTTTTTCTTTATGCATCTCATCCATGATTTCATACGCAAGACGCTGAATCTTCCTTAGTCGCAATTTTTCAGATTGCATTGAATCCTCCTTATTGAACCAATTTATGATGTCTAAATATATGACTTAAGGTAAGATTTCATGAATGCCATTAATTAAAAGTAATGATTAGGGTTGTTTAGGGCTTGCGCAATTTCCTTTATGCCAGTGTCAATTTTTGATTCTTCAACATTCGAAACATTTAGTTTTAATATCCGTTCATAGTAAAATTCGTCTAAATAATTACGATAAATTGTATCTAGAAAAATATTTCGTTGCGTCAAATGCTGGATGAGCTTATTGATATTGACCTGTTTTGGAAGAATGATATGGCTATGCATACAGACTTCTGTAGATGCCTGATATTCTGCCAAATGTGTTGTTATGGCTTGCTGGAGTCTGTTAGCACGTATTGCATACGCCTCACTGACTTTCTTTTGATAACGTTCAAACATACCGCTTTTCAAATAGAGCTCTAATGCAGCCTGAGAAATCATCGAACTATCAATATCAGTGGTATTTTTATACTGCTGAAATGTATCAATAAAGACATCAGGTAAAACGGCAAGCCCGATTCGTAAGCCGGGAAACATAATTTTAGAAAAGCTTTTTAAATAAATAACATGTGCCTGTGAGTCATCTGTAAATAATGGATCCATTTTATGGTTTTGTTCGAAATCTGCCAAATAATCATCTTCAACTATGTAAACATCATATTTATAAGCAAGGTTACGGATAGCATCCTTTTCCTTTTTACTATAAGAAGTACCTAGAGGATTGTGCAGGCGCGGCATCGTGTAAAAAAACTTTATGTTATGTTTGCTAAAAATGCTTTCTAATTCATGTAAATCAATTCCATCCGATGTTCTTTTGATGCCGATTGCGGGAAGTCCATAGGTTTTTAAATAATCCATATACAAATGATAACTAGGTTGTTCCACTAAGATGGTTGAGCGACCATTTGGAAATGGCATAATACTTAGCAAGGATAGGGATTGTTGGACGCCAGAAGTAATGAAAATATTTTCTTCTTTTGTGAACAGTTGATAATTTGTTAATAATTTTTTTGCTTCTGTTATTAAAGAGGGTAAGCCTTTTGGTGTCCCATATCTAAATAGGTCTGCTTGGTATGTATCGATAGCTTTGTTGATACAATGCTGAAAATCCTTGTAAGGGAATGCATGCCAACTAGGTGAAGATGTGGCAAAATCTATGTATTCATTTAATTGTGGTTGGTAAGGTAGTTGATGGTCAACGACATAGTAGCCGCTTTTAGGCAAGGCATAGATAAGATGTTGATCCTCAAGTTTTTTTAAAGAGGTTAAAATCGTACTTTTACTGCAAGAAAATTGCTGTGTTAATTGGCGGATAGACGGTAGCTTTGAACCGGATTGTAAAGCACCTGTTTGTATTTGAGCCAAGAGTTGAGAGTAAATCCATTCATATTTAAGCATATACAACCTCCAGCGCATCTGTATCGGTACAGATGCGTTTTTTTAATATCGCCCATCTCTGCTTATTTTTAGTACGATAGCTATACCGGCCGGGAATGATGTAAGAAGGAGTACAATCGTATGACAGAAAAAAGAAAGGCCTATATAGCAGCGATCATTTATGCTTTTGTCATTGGGCTCTCATTTATGTTTGTGAAAGTTACGTTGACTGTTGCGAGCCCTATTGATACACTTGCACATCGCTTTACTTTTGCACTCATTGGTATTGCTCTTTTAATGGCATTTACGCAAAATAAGTTAACAATCAAAAGACAGGATTTTTTTAAAATTTTACCGTTAGCAATTTTGTACCCTATTGCTTTTTTTACTTTTCAAGTGCTTGGGCTTGCTAAAATCTCCTCATCAGAGGCGGGAATTATACAAGCAACCATCCCTATTTTTACATTAGCACTGGCAAGCGTAATTTTAAAAGAAAAAGCTACAAAAGGACAGCTTGTCTCCATTAGTTTATCAGTACTTGGAGTCATCTACATGCTATTTATGAATGGCGTGAATGCTACTACAGGAAATATAATTGGCAGCGGATTTATTTTACTTTCAGCTATTGCTGCTTCGCTTTATAACGTATTTGCAAGAAGACTTACAAAGCAATATTCATTACTGATTTTAACGTATGCAATGACATTGTGTGGATTTGTCATTTTTAATGGAATGGCTCTTGGACATCATTTGGTGAATGGCACACTCAATGAATTTTATCAGCCATTTAAACATGCTGATTTTGTCATCGCCATTTTATATTTAGGTATTTTATC
The DNA here is from genome assembly GCF_009724685.1 of Lysinibacillus cavernae. GTDB lineage: Bacteria > Bacillota > Bacilli > Bacillales_A > Planococcaceae > Lysinibacillus > Lysinibacillus cavernae. The sequence goes on along the minus strand of NZ_WMEF01000010.1, from coordinate 165,993 downwards.
TTCACTTGGTACGTCCTATTTATCAAATTATGCATTATCTAAATTGGAAGCTTCCAAAATGAGTGTTTTCAGTAATTTTGCTACGCTCATTACAATACTTGCAGGCGTTTTGTTTTTACAAGAAGCCTTCCGTTTTTACCATTTTATAGGTGGTGTCATCATTATTATTGGCGTCATAGGAACAAATTATTTTGGGCGTAGGAGGTGATTTTGAAGGAAATAGACGAAGAAAAATCATTATCAATCGAAACTGGCTCAGGAGATATTACAATTTCTTATAAAAATGACCCACAATCATTAGAGCTTATGGCTACAAGTGACTCATCGGACATTACCGTTGATTTAGAAGGTTTAAACAAAAAAGATGGTAGTGAATATTCGATGAGGGGGACAATTGGCGAGGCTACAAATAGATTGGAACTAGTTAGTAAAGCAGGTATAATAAATGTTAAATAATTACAATGTGAAATGTGACTTTCTCGAAGGGAGTTTTTTATGGGGAAAATTTATATTATTAGACATTGTCTTGCGCAAGGACAATCACCAGACGCACCTTTAACTGAGACTGGGTTGAAGCAAGCAGAAACTTTAGCTGATTTTTTCAAGGATATAAAAATTGAACGAATCCTATCCAGCCCTTTTTTACGAGCTATCCAATCCATTGAACCATTAAGTATTAGAGAAAGTATTACTATAGAAATTGATGAACGGCTTTCAGAACGTCTTTTAAGTACGAGAGATCTGCCAGATTGGTACGAAAAATTACAGGCGACATTTATTGATATGGATTTAAAATTTGATGGGGGAGAATCCAGCAGAGAAGCGATGGATCGAATTGTAACCGTTGTAGAAGACGCTTTTGCTCAAGATGCTGACAATATATTAATCGTGAGTCATGGGAATATCATTTCGTTGTTATTGAAGCATTATGATCAAGAGGTTGATTTTCAAAGTTGGCAAAATTTAAGTAACCCAGATGTTTTTCTATTAAGTGTTCATCTCAATGGCGTAATGATAGAGCGAGTATGGAGTTCACAGAATAGTGAATCCTAAAATTAGTTGGTATGGTAAGATTGTTTCTTACCATACCTTTTATGATGAAGGAGAGTGCGATGGAGACAATTTTAAACGAAATCTTAAAAAGGATTAAGTTAGCCGATAAAAGGATGATTATTGGCATTTCAGGTCATGGAGCTGCCGGAAAAACAACATTTGCCCAAAAGCTATTAAATGCTTTAAATCAAGATGAAGTGAATTATATGAATACTGATCCGTATATTGTCAGTGCAGACATTCGCAAACAGACAATGATTAATTATACATATCAAAATGAAGATCATCATTTTAAAATGACTGCTTGTCATCCCGCCGCCCATCATTTGCCGTCGTTAGAAAGAGATGTTCAGATGATAAGAACAGGACTAGATTTATTGACAATTGATACGCATTATTTGAAAAGTACATTACTTTCTTCAGAAAAACAGATCACGCTAGTTGAAGGCATGAGTGTAGCATTTATTAATCCAAAGTTATTTGATTTAAAAATTTATTTTTATACTGATGGGGCTACAGAGTTTAACAGAAGATCGGGTCGTGACGTACTTGAAAGAGGGATAGATATCAATTATTTAAAACAATCACATGATGAACGACGTCTTCAATATGAATTATTTATGCATCCTTTTAGTCAGCATTTTGATCTAGTTATTAAAACACAGGGTGACGTAATCTTTATTGAAAAAAATACATTTATAAAATAATAAAGAGCCTTCTGCTATTCAATTAGCGGGAGGCTCCTGTCTTTAGTATTGAAACTTTACGCGGACAGTAGCGTTGATAGCTATTTGTCCCTGTTCTATAGGTGTAACCCCCGAGGAAACGGCTATAGAGCGATAAAGGATTGGTGTGTTAGCCTGCTCTTCCACGATTTCTATGGGGAGAGGTTGCAAAGGCAGATGCATGGTTTCTGCAATGGTTTTCGCCTTCAATTGAGCATTCTGAAGAGCTAAACTTAATGCTTGCTGATAATAAGTGTCTACATGGTCATTTTTAAACTGAATATTAGCTATACGATTTGCCCCATTTTCTACGGCTGTATCAATAATTAAGCCCATATTATCAGTATTGGCTACATTGACGGTAATGGCATTAATCACTTCATAGCCATTAAAAATTTGTTTACCATCTTCAAAATTATACTGTGGTGTAATCGTATAACTAGCTGTTTGAATTTGCTCTTTTGGAATACCAAGAGCTACTAGTGATTGAATAACTCGATTCATTATCATCGCATTTTCCTGCTGAGGTCCTTGTACATTTTGGCCTTGTGTTTGGACTTCAATTTGTAATTGAACAGAGCTTGGAGTAGCCATTACCTGTCCATTGCCAATTACCGTAATAACACGTGATAGATGGGGAGATTGTTGATTGACCTGTGCATAATACATACAAAACCACCTTTCGAAAGGTTTATACTATCATGCTATGCAAAAATAGATTATTCCTTGTTTAGTCTTTTCAAAAATTTATCATGGAGCTTTGTGAAGAAAAGTAAAGTTAAAACAGTCCCCAACAAGGCTAAAAACATATCCCACTGAGCATCCCAGCGATCTCCCTGCATGCCTAAAAAGTCTTTCGCACCTTTACCGCCCTTCGAGATTTTTGTACTTAACCACTCAATAATTTCATATAAAGCAGCAATTGCGAGCACAATACTGATTGTAATACCTGTTAACCAAGCTCCTTTAATAAGCGGTGTCTTTCGAAGTAATATTTCCCTTATCACGATGGCTACTAAACCTTTAATAAAATGGCCAAAACGATCATAGTGATTGCGTTGCAAATGAAATTCTTCTTTTATCCAATTGAAAAGCGGAACTTCTGAATAGGTATAGTGCCCACCTATAAAAGTAAGAATCGACAATAAGGCAATGATAAAATAAGAAAATGTTGTGAAGCGAAATTTATTATAAATACAAACAACAACAATTATTGCCACTACGCCTGGGCTAACTTCAGCCAGCCAATCTAAATAGGAGGAGGGCTTAATGACGGACCAAATGAAGACGATGAAGACGATGGCAAGTAAGGTTACATGTATTTTAAAATGTTTACCATTATTCATAACAACACTCCCTTTGCCCCACAGTATGGGGAAGGGGGAAATTGCTTATTCAATATAGGTCAGGAAATATAAGAAAAGCGTCTAGTCACTCTAGAACTGACGCCTTTCTTAGGTTAAATCATTTTTAAAAGTGCCTCTACACCAGACATTCCTTCTGTAATACCAAGCTGTTCTGCTTCATACGTTACCGATTCTAACGGAGCTGTTAATAGCTCATCAATCGTCTTCACGCCTACTGCACGACCAGCAACAATTTTTCGATCAACTAAGCGAGTATTTAAAAGACCTACATCTAACGCTCCACACATAATGTAGCCTGTAGTATTGGAAATGGTCAGTAGCGTCGTTTTAGGTAATTGAACAACAACTGCAGTGAAAAAATGCCCTTTAATCATAATAGGTTCAATTGTCACCATCGAAATCACTCCTTTTCTCTATATACATATGGTGATAATTAGCAAGGTGTTCAACATTTCCATTAAAAAAATCTCTAAGAATGCGACAACTCAACTAACCAATTCGATATATGGAAAAGAATGAAACTGGTTGTGATTAAGTTATGCCAGAGTAATATGCTGAAAGCCTATAAATAGCAAAAAAGGAATCTACTCGTGATGAATAGATTCCCTTACATTTATTTTGTATACGATAGCAAAGCTGTTTGTTGTTTAAATTTATTTAATGCACTTGTTGCCTCACTTTTAGAACTGTACTCAAACATGCGATAAGTGTTTTCTTCAAAAACGGTAATAACCCACATATACGTCATCCCCTTAGTTGTGTTACATAACATTTAATTATTTAATGTAATTGTTGTATATCAGTTTACATTAATACATTAAAAAATAAAGTACTTTCCGTTATTTTTCACATATCGTTCAAAATTATTAATCGTACGTAAAGTTTTTTTGAAATAATAAGAACTGACAATCCTTCAGAAGTATAATTCACTGTTATTCGTAAATAGTAAGATGACGGAGTTCTGTGAATTTTGAACTTGGGAGGTGATGCTATGACACGTATATATGTATTGATTTTTACGGTTTGCTTTTTAATCATCTCAGGGTTTTTAGGGCAGCAAGGCTATGCAGATAAGGGCCGTCCTTATTATGAGCAGACAGGTGAAGTTGTGTGGGATATTAACACAGAAGATAAAATTGTCGCACTCACCTTTGATGATGGTCCACATCCGAAATACACTGCGGCAGTGCTCGATTTATTAGCAAAATATAAAGCAAAAGCTACCTTTTTTATTGTTGGGAAAAATGCAGATAAGTATCCAGACCTTGTTTTACGTTCTTATACAGAAGGGCATGAATTAGCAAATCATACGTATTCACATCCGTTTAAAGTTTCCATCAAAGATTTGCAAGAAGAGCTTCGGCAGACAAATGAAACGATTTATAGTATTACTGGTTTTTCCCCAGTTTTATTCCGTCCTGTTGGTGGAAATTACACAGATGCTATGATTAATGCTGCTGTAAAGGACGGCTACAAAGTTGTGATGTGGTCTTGGCATCAAGATACGCAAGATTGGAAAGAGCCTGGTGTAAAGAAAATTGTGCAAAAGGTGATGAAGGGAACAAAGCCTGGCGATGTTATCTTATTTCATGATGGTGGAGGTAACCGTGCACAAACTATTAAAGCACTAGAAGAAATAATACCTGCATTAAAAAAACAGGGCTACACATTTGTCACAATATCCGAGTTGATTGAAAGTAAACAGCAACAAGAGCAAGTTCAATAATGAAAAATGAGCCATCTCAATAAAGTTTGAAATGGCTTATTTTTCACATAAAAAAAATGCTTGAGTTAGAAGAAAATAATTGGAGCTAGTGCAATGCCTAGAATTGTTCCTAATGCAATTCCGTAGCCAAAGCCTCCGCCTCCGAAGCCTCCTCCTCCGAATCCCCAAAATCCTAAACCATAACCACTGTATCTTCTATCAGGTAGAATCCATACCTGTCTTCTGTCTACTCTTGTGATTTCCCCAACATGTACCCTACCATTTGAATCAGAAATCCTAACGCGTTTACCGTGATATTTACAGCAAAGATCATACGTTTCAGCTGGATTCACAAATATCCCTCCTTTCGACTTCATTACAAGCTAATATATGCAAATTGATTCATTTATCATTAGCCGATTGTCTATTCGCGACATATGCTGTAAAGAGGTGATGAAGTGGCAGTCGTGTCAACAGATAAGTGGTTAGATGAATTTGTCAACGCCAAAAAATCTAAAAGAAAAGATGAGCTAGATAACTTACAATGCTCGATTCTTTGTAATCGTTTAGTAAATCTATTTCAAGATGGGTTTCCAGAAGAAGTACAATTTACATTACAGCAACAGGGACTTTTTCTACCACATGAGGCAGTTGAGCTAGAGGAATTAAAGAAGCACAACGTTTGGCATTGGGTGCAGCAGGAATTTTTATTTTTACAACAGAAGTGGCATGGTCCCACAGTACCTATTTATATTTTTCCAATTACCCAACAGCAAACGATGACCAATAAAAACGGTGTGGCTTATCCTCATGCCCTTTTTTTATTTATTGGAGAAGTAGAAACACAAGAACTTCAAGCATTGTTTGCTCATGAATACAATCATGTTTGCCGTTTACACACTGTAAAAAAGTCACTCGATGAGATGACTTTGCTGGATTCTCTTATTTTAGAGGGATTAGCAGAATGTGCGGTGAAGGATATATACGGAGATAAATGGCTAGCACCATGGTTAAACAACTACACATTTGACGAGATCATAGCTTTATGGAAGACTCACTTTTTGCCAAATCTACAACTTCGAGGAGTGGAAAAACATAGGCCATTTTTATATGGTGGTGAGCTCCCACCGTGGATAGGCTATTGTATAGGCTACAGAATTATCCAGTCGTATAAAACGAATCATTCATCTACCAACCCATTATTCATTTCAAGCCAAGATCTTCTTGCTGGCTCAGATTTTCCGCTACAATAGAGTAAAGGAGTGATTGTTGTGTCTAATGAAATAAAAAATGTATTATTACCAGTCGTAGATTCATCTACAAAGGTGCTAATTGTAGGCTCTATGCCAGGGAAGCAATCGTTAGAAAAGCAACAGTACTATGGCAATCCACGCAATCACTTTTGGCCCATTATGGCAGAACTATTGGAGACCCATATTCCAGATGACTATGTAAAAAGAATCGCATTATTAAAACACAATGCCATTGGACTTTGGGACACGATTGAAACTTGCGAGCGTAAAGGAAGCTTAGATGCAGCGATTCGCAATGAAAAACCAAATGATTTTCAAACCCTTTTTAAAAACTATCCCAATATCCTGCTAGTGCTTTTTAATGGGTCAAAAGCATTCGACGTTTTTAAAAAGCATATTGGTCTAGAGCTTTTAGATGGACGAGCCTACAAAAAAATGCCATCAACGAGTCCGATACCAGGGAAAAATATTAAATCGTTTGCTGAAAAGGTAGAGGACTGGAAGGCTATGCAATATTATTTGGAAAATAACACTACAACTAAAATAACCTCCGAACAGTAAAGTTTCGGAGGTTATCTTATACTATTGCCAGCTGTTATAGTATGAACCAGCAGGGCTATAAAAGAATTTAAACTGATATTTTTCAGCTAAGGCACGACTTTTTGATTCATCTTCAAAACCAATTGTCATCACCTGTGTACCAAATTTGTCTCGGATTTGTACAAGTTTTTGCATCATATCGAGTGACCATTTATCTTTGCCTACCACAGGATAAGAGAAGTCTTCCCACATAATAAAGTCGACATAGGGTGCGGTATAATCAGCTAATGTTTGAAATCCCCAATTTTGAGCAACAGATAAATCAGGATTACGTTTTTTGATTTCTTGGATCAAAGATAGCATGGCTTCATTTTGCCATTTCTGTTCATCTTCAGGTAGATAAGAATTAATATTACCAACCGTATCTAAAAATACACCATCTAAGCCTTTTTGAACAATTTGCTTCTGTATTTCCGCTAGTAATAGGTCTTGATAGTGCGTAGAAGTCATATCCATTAAATAAGAATCCCATTCAGCGAAATACATTTTCTCGCCTTGCTTGTTTCGATAAAAGTCATCTTCCTTTAATTGCTGATATAGAGCTGTATTCCATTTATCTGTCTCCATCGCATTAATATAGCCATATATCAAAGTATCGCTTTTTTGAGCATTATCGATATATTTTTGCTGCATTTCAATGGGTTCAACAATCACTAAATCTAACTTAGTCATTTCCTTGCCAATGGCATCATTGCCTTTATCTAAGTAGTATTTGAAATTCTTCACATCATCAAGTTTTGTTTGAATAGTAGTTGAAGAGGAAGCTGAATTTTGAGTTAGACACCAAATACCTACTGCTATAAGAACGGCTGTAATGAGTAAAAGTAATTTTTTCATAAGCACTCCTTTTTGAAAAATATCCCTTTCATTATACATTAATAGGCAATGGCTCAACGGTTAATCGCCCTTTTACATATATTGAATAATGTAAAAGGAGGGCTTGTGTGTATAATAATCCATTTAGAGAAGATAATTTTAGAAGACCTGGCTGGGGAGGTTATGATGATTTTGAAACAACGTCATTTGGCCCATCTAATTTCGGACCACCTCCAGCAGGACAAATGCCGATGAGCACACCACCAGGCTTTTCACCGCCAATACCTTCTTGGCGAGTAGGATCAAGTGGTATACGTTCTTGTTTGTTTAGAAATACGTATATTTGGATGAATAGTGGTAGGAGTTTTTGGTTTTTCCCAACAGCTGTAGGAAGGGAAATAATCGCAGGCTTCCGCTGGAGTCGAAGATATGGCTGGTATTTCCGTACCATTTCTAGAAATCAAATTCGCTCCTATGAATGTTTTAGATAAACCTATATAAAGAGTAAAGAGCGTTTTATTTTGCAAAATTTGGTGGTACAATGACAGTAACTAAAGATGAAGGGAAGATGGGTGGCTGATGAATAACTAATCTTATTTTTTGCACATGAAATTTTATATTTCAAGAACAACAAAAATAGGATTAGTCTGCCCATTTCCCATAATTATTGCTTGTATCGGTCATGATATGCCAGATATAAAGCTACTCCAAAACTTGTTTTCATTCTAATTGAAAAGCATGGTATTTAAGTATTGGAGTAACAAATATTGCTTTTTCAAAAGCTTATTTGTGTATGATATTGTAGCGACTAATCCTTCCAAAATATTTGGAGGGACTTTTTTGTCCCTCCAACTGGAGAGGATGGATGGTATGAAGGAACTTTTAAAATTACAGGATGTACGTTATGAAATAAAGGAAACTGTACTATTTGAACATGTGACAGGCACAGTGAAACAAGGTGAAGTCATTGGTATTATTGGTAGAAACGGAGCTGGGAAATCGACATTGTTGCAGTTAATACAAGGTACGTTATTGCCAACTGCAGGAGCAATACAAAGGTTGCAAGCTGTAAAAATTGCATTTGTTGAGCAGGAGCTAGCCCATTTTGACAAACTAGAAGTATCGGCAAGAGAAGCTGATTTGCTGGCTAAATGGCAGGTGCCACATGTGTCATTTGCAGCGTTAAGTGGTGGGGAAAAACTGAAAATGCGCCTGGCAGAAGGCTTTTCACAAAATGCACCAATTCTATTGCTTGATGAACCAACAAATCATTTAGATGAACAAAGTACTGCTTTCTTAATGAAACAAGTACAAAACTATAAGGGGACAATCATTGTTGTCTCACATGACCGCTACTTTTTAGATAAGATCACCACAAAAATCTGGTCTATTGAGGACAAGAGCCTCACTGAACATTACGGCAATTATACAAGCTATATGGCCGAAAGAGAGCATCGAAGATTAACGCAACAACGGGCCTATGAAAAGCAGCAAAAAAACATTGAGCGGATTGAGGCTCAAATGCAAGAGCTGACGTCATGGTCGCAAAAAGGTCATGCGCAGTCCACAAAAATAGAAGGCTTTAAGGAATATCATCGTGTGAAAGCAAAGCGTCTAGACTCGCAGGTGAAATCAAAGAAAAAACGATTAGAGGCAGAGCTTACGAAGGCAAGAGTTGAAGCGGTGGAGCCTGAAGCAGAAATTCGTTTTGCTTTAGGAACTAATCAGCGTGTCGGTAAGCGCTTATTGGAGACCAAGCATTTATCCTTATATTTTGGTGATCGCTCGTTATTTAAAGATGTCAACATCACTGCTCAATTTGGACAAAAAATCGCCATTACTGGAAAAAATGGTAGTGGAAAAACAAGTTTTCTAAAAGTTATTTTAGGTCAAATACAAGCGGAGGGTGAAGTATGGTTATCCCCTGCTGCAAATATTGGCTATTTGACACAGGAAGTATTTGATTTACCACTTGATCAGACACCAGAGCAGTATTTTTATCAAGAAACATTTGAAGAACGGGGCAAAGTTCGCAATCTGATGAAGAATCTAGGGTTTACTTCAACGCATTGGACATCTGTTATAGGAAAGATGAGTATGGGGGAGCGTGTGAAGTGTAAACTGATGGCGTATATTTTAGAGGATAAAAATGTACTTATTTTAGATGAGCCAACGAATCATCTTGATCTACCTTCTCGTGAGCAGTTAGAGCGTACGCTTGCACAATATAATGGGACATTACTTGTAGTTTCACATGATCGATACTTTCTAGAAAAAGTAACGGATAGTGTTTGGGCGCTTCACAATCAGCAAATAGAGAAAAAATGGAGAAACGATGCTCCGAAGCAAGTGGATGATACAGTGGCTCTTCGTTTAAAGCTTGAAACAGAAAGGCAAGAGATACTAGGTAAGCTAAGTTTTCTTACAGCGAAGGATAAGGACTACGTGATGCTTGACGAAAAGTTTAACGAGCTGACGAAGCGAATCAATGAGCTGAAATAGGTAAACGTTTAAGTTAACCTTTACCAGGGGAAAATACGGAGAGAATCATCTTTATGGAGGTTAACACAATGAAAAGAAGGGTAGTTCTCTCTTTATTATTTAGTATTAGTATCATAAGTGCCTGTGCTGATCATGAAAAAAATCATCAGACAAATGAAGACCAGAACCATGTACCTGTAGCGCAATCTAATAACGAAAATAGTGTAACAACTGAAACTCTTCAACGAATAGAGGATCAGCTACATTCTGATTTACCTATTAAAATGCCAACGACTTTACCGGTTGCACGAGATGCTTTTTTAACAGCTACTACAAGGTCTAAAGGAGATCAGGTTGAAATTATCTTTTATGAAAGCAAAGAGAATATGCCAATTAATGATATTCGATTAAAGAAATCAGCGGCTGTTATCGGAAGATTGATAGTTAAGCAATATAAAAGTGCTGAAGGTGCTAGTACACAAATAGCGTTTGATAATTTTAGCCAAAATGGTGGGCAAGAAGTTGATCTTGGTTACCATATAAAAGGTTATCAAGATGCCGGTGCTGGCTCGTTATGGACTGGTTGGAATGAAGGACGATGGGCAATCGCCACGCATACACGGACTGACAATCCTGAGGCAGGTGTAAAGCTTGCAAAGCAGGCTGTAGAATATTTAGAAAGTCATATGCTACCAATCCCTAAACAATACGGTATGGCTCAGTTAGATGCTTATCAATCAGGCAATTTAGTTGTTTGGCAGGATGAAAAGCTTGTCTACACACTCGATTCGATAAAAGATCCTTTAAAAGCACTAGAAGTAGCCACAGCATTTTATCAATAATAGCAATCCTAGAGCGCACGATGCTCTAGGATTTTTTTATAGTATTTTACTTTACAGTTTCCACCAGATTTTTGTATTCACTAAATCGTTGTTGCCAATCCTCCATTGGGAAACTTTGATGTTCAACGCCACTCAATAAATCAGCTAATAGATCAAGACATATGTGCCATCCTGCTATATCTTTCGGTGTGTGGTCCGTTAGCTCTTGAAGGGTCTCCACTAATAGTAATAATGAGCCATCCTCAGTAGAGGACAGTTCAAATCTCACTGTATCTGTACCCCAATCAAATGCCAGTACTTGTTTTTCAGCATAATCCGTTATGGCTATTTCCTCATAGGCATCTGTTCCATCGTTCATATTAAAATGCATTTTACCATTCTTACGAAGATCAATAATTTCTAGATTACTCATCCATTTTTGTAGGTTTTCATTTTTAGTGATTACTGCCCAAACAGCGTCTACTGAATAGGGTAGCGGTCGTTTGAACTTTACAACATGGTGATTGGATTGTTTTTCAATAGTAGCTAACATTAGCATCCTCCTAATTTCTTCGTCTTTAGGGTTTTGACATCATTATAGGTGTTCTGTATGAACTGTGAAAGCAGAAAGCCATCTGAAAATAGCAATTTCTAAAAAGTTAACTTTAGGATAATATTGTTAAAAAGGAGAGATGGATATGACACATCAGCAAGCATTAGAAAGCTATATACAAGCAACAAATACGCATGATTTTAATCAAGTAAAGGCTATTTTGCATCCACAAGTGGTTTATTGGTTCTCCGACAAAACGTGCACTACTACAGAAGAAATTGAGGCGTACTTCAACCATTCATGGCATGTAATTAAAGAAGAAGTCTATTCGGCTACCGATGTAAAATGGCTAACAGTTGATGAAAAAACAGCTACCTGTCTTTATACATATCACTATGAAGGCTATCATAACGAAAAATTTGTATCAGGTAGCGGTAGAGCAACGAATATCTTTACACTGGTTAATGATGAATGGAAGCTAATTCATGAACATTTGAGTGGTGCTCAATAAAACAATTTTAATGCAACTTGAACAATCAAAAATGAAATAATAATAATTAGTAGTATTTTAGCTACTTTAAACGGAATGTGTGGCAGCACTAGAAGACCTAACTGGGAACCTATAATGGAGCCTATTGCCATAGCAATCGCATAACGCCATTGAATAAAGCCGCTTTGATAAAAAATAGCAAATGCGCCTGTACAGCTTCCAAAGATGAGTACACGTGTGAGCTGTACAGCCTGTATATAAGTGTGATGACAACGTAGATAATGTAAAATACTGAATGTTGAAGAGCCGGGTCCAAAGCCACCATCATACATGGCAATGAAAAACGGTTGCCAAAGATGATGAGTTTTATGTTGTGTTCGATCAGGAATTTCTGTCCATTCTTTATGCTTCAAGGTTACGATTAAAGCCAAGATAAGTAGTACACAGGCTGTGTAGGTCATCGTTTGTTCTGATAGTGCCACTGTTAGAAGTGCGCCACAAATTCCTCCTCCAGTAGCAATAGCTATATATTTTATAATGGATGTAAAATGTAGCTCCTTATGGTAGAGCAGATAAAAAATACTGGATAAAGCTGAAATGCCTGTCGAAAATTTGTTAGTTGCAATACTTGTTTGAATAGGGATACCGACAAGCATCATGGCTGGAAGTGTAATCAGTCCTCCTCCTCCTGCAAGTGTGCCGATAAAGGCTGCTACCACGCCAATACATACGAGTGTTAAAGAAATATTTATATATAAAAGTCCAGTTAAGCAAAATAGTACAAAAAACAACAAAAGAAATAATTTTTTCATTCGCTTCTCCCTTTACTTTAATAGCTTTAGGGTAAATGCAAATAATATATAAATCTAATATATTATTTTTGGAAATATATAAATATATTTTATATTAGTAGGAGGTTAAAGAGTGAGAGTACTACGAACAGAGGAAGAACTAAAAAATTTGTTGGCATCAGATGACTGGCTCATGAACGTTTTAGCAACTGTAGAAGCGTTACATCTCGCAGATTGGTGGATATGTGCAGGGGTCATTCGTTCTATGGTATGGGATTACCTTTATGAAAAAGAAGATAGAACACCAATTGCTGATATTGATGTGATATATTTTGATAAAGCAAATTTAGCAGAAGAAATTGAGAAACATTACGAGCGCGAGCTAAGAAAGATATCTCCAAACGAGCCTTGGTCTGTGAAAAATCAGGCACGCATGCATGTGCTAAATGAAAGTAAGCCATATCAATCTGCTTTAGATGGAATCGCTCATTTTCCTGAAATACCAACTGCAATCGGTGTAAAATTAACAAGTGGTTCACTAGAAATTGCTGCACCGTACGGTATTAAACATTTAGGAGCTGGCATTGTAGAGCCAACACCATTTTTCCTCGAAAATAAGCATAACTATGCGATTTATCGCCAAAGAATTCATCACAAACAGTGGCATTTAAGTTGGCCGAGGTTAGAAATAAATCTTCAGTAAGACGTGAAAGAGGTGATTCCATTGCAACAAGATAAAACTTATGTAATCAAGCATTATGAAAAATCAATTGATTGGATAAGCGAGTTGAGGAGCATATCCGAGGATCAATGGCGTATGCCTATCGAACCTGGAAAGTGGACAGTTGCAGAGGTGATTGGCCATCTTCCTCCATGGGATGAATTTGTGTTACATCATCGTATTCCTTTTCTTTTTACAGGGGAATGCCTACCAAAAGGACCAGATGTAACACATTTGAATACGCTGGCAGCTAAGAAAAGTAGTGAACAATCTATGGATGAAACAATCACTGATTTTATTTCCACAAGGAGTCAATTACTACAGGCCATTCAGCCATTTACAGATGATCAGTGGCAGCAGTCATTTAAAATTGGGCAGTCAGAGCTGACCATTGTCGACTATTTTGTAGGATTAATCAATCATGATTCACATCATTTTTCACAAATTCAGCATGTTATACATGTATAGGAGTTAGCATATGGATATCAAATATTTAATTGATTACTTTGCACATGCTTCTGTAAAATTCACAGATGTTTTTACTAAAAGAATGGAGCCTGGTGAAGTGGATGTAGGGAGAACAACAGCGCCAGAAAAGTGTGGATTAGTTGTGCCACTTGCAGGTAGTGCCGTATTTAGCTTTGATGGAACGCCCTATGTGATGGAGCCAGGAATGATTGTCCATGCAGGACCTCAAATGCCAATAGAAATTAAAGTGACTGGCCACAAAGGTTGGGAGTATGCAGTCGTTCATTATAGTCTACCTACAGAGGAAGCGGCTCTTTTTCCACTAGCAGAGCAGCATTTTCCAATCAATACAGGCTTTAACACGCAAATCATTAGCCATGTTCAACAATTAATAGAAAGCTATTCCTTTCCAGGTAACATGGCAATATTTAAGTCTAAGACCTTATTTATGAATTTGCTGGAAAATATTCTTTTAGCGGCAAAAATGAAGGTTTTGGATAGTGCTAATGAATTGATGGAACAGACATTACAGTATATTCATGAACACTATGCGGAGCAGATTTCTGTGTCAAATATTTCTAGGGAATTTGGAATTGAACGTCGTCGTTTTGCCTATTTATTTGAGCAGCACACGGGCATGAATCCGAGCACTTATATAACAGAATACCGTATACGTCGTGCGAAGGACTTACTAGAATATGATGTGATTCCTGTAGCTGAAGTAGCAGAATGTGTCGGATATGTAGATTGTTTTTATTTTAGTAGAGTATTTAAAAAATGTACGGGTTTGTCACCTTCAGCCTATCGAAAGATAAAAATTGAGGAAGCTAAATACGGATAGAAAGCTGTTTCTTATAAAAAAGAAACAGTTTTTTATTGATTAAATCGGCAAAAATCCATGTCATTTTCGAAATCGTCCATTCACAATCCTTTTTCTCTTTGTTAGGATAATATCCGTAAATGATAATGAGTATCAATTGTGTATTGACATACATATGAAAACGATTATCATTATCAATATGAGCTCGTTAGGGGAGAATATCTATGAATAAATATTTTAAAATGTGTGCTCCTGCACTTTTAGCATTATCACTGGCTGCATGTGGGACTGATAAGGCAGAAGAGTCTACGTCTACAAATAATACAGCAGAGACAAGTGCAACAGAATCACAGACAGAGCAAGCTACAACACAGACAATTACGTACTTAGGTGAGAAATACGAGATTCCAGCAGAAGTGAACAATATTGTTGCTGCAAGTCTAGAATCAATGGAAGATGCTGCAATGCTTGGTATTAAACCAGTAGGTGTACTTGAAGTTGGTGGTAAGGTCCCTGCTTATCTAGCATCTGATTTTGAAGGTGCTACACTTGTAGGTAATAAAATGGAGCCAAATGCCGAAGCCATTCTTAATCTTGATCCGGATGTAATCGTGGGTACTTCAAAATTCCCTGAAGAAACGGCTGAAAAGCTTAATAAAATTCAAACAATGATTCCATACTCACATATCTCAACAAACTGGAAGGAAAATCTAACATTGCTAGCACAGCTTGCTGGTAAAGAAGATGATGCTAAGAAAATTATCTCTGACTATGAAGCAAAAGTGGCTGATGCACAAGTGAAATCTAAAGAGCAATTAGCAGATAAGCAAGTGTTAATCATCCGTGTTCGTGGTGGTGTGATGTACATCTATCCAGCAGGTGTTTATTTAAATCCTGTACTATATGAAGATTTAGGAGCACCAGTTCCAGAAGTGGTAACAACAGCTAAAGCACAAGCTGAATTATCACTTGAAACATTAGCTCAAGTAAATCCAGATGCGATTTTCTTACAATTCGAGGATTCAGAGAATAAGGATACTCCAAAAGCTTTAGAAGACCTACAAAAGAATCCAATTTTCACGAGCTTAAAGGCATCACAAAATAATCAAATTTTCGTTAACACAATTGAACCATTAGCACAAGGTGGTACTGCTTGGTCTAAGGTGAAATTCTTAGATGCCGCAGCTGAAAATTTACTTAAATAGTATGAACAGGCTGGTAGTAGATTTGGTGATATCACCGGGCTATTACCAGCCTTTTGTAAGATATCGTATTTTTCATTCAGCAGAGGTTTGAATGTGGTTGTTTTCCAAGGGGTATAAAACAACTGAGTGATCGACATTGTGTGCTGCGAAATTGATAAAGAAAAAGGTGTGAAAGTTGAAAAAAACAAACATAGTGTCATTTTCAATATTAGCGGTATCTCCTTTCCTTATTGCCATTGTGGCACTTGTTTCCGTTATGTATGGAACAAAAGATATTAGTGCAATCACAGTGTGGCAGGCGATGACAGAATTCGATCCTTCTAATGTTGATCATCAAATCGTACGGACAGGCCGTATTCCTAGAATAGCCGCAGTATTGCTAGTTGGAGCATTTTTAGCAGTAGCCGGAGCAATAATGCAGGGGATTACACGGAATTATTTAGCCTCCCCTTCATTAATGGGTGTCAACGATGGCTCTGCATTTGTCATAACATTAGCCATCGTCTTTTTTCCAGGTCTTCCAAACTATCAGATGATTTTATTATCGATGCTAGGCTCTGCATTAGGAGCAGGCATTGTCTTTGGTTTTGGTTCATTAATTCGCAATGGCTTATCACCAGTAAGGCTAGCCATTATTGGAACGGTCATTGGTACATTTTTAAGTAGTATTGCTACAGCGATTGCAATGTATTTCCAAGTATCGCAAACAGTAAGTGCTTGGTATAACACGAAGGTACATATGGTAGATATGGATATGCTCATCCTTTCTATTCCGTTTGGTTTAACAGGGTTAGTCTTGGCTTTATTATCAGCAAAGGCCATTACCATTACTTCGCTAGGTGAAGATATTGCAATGGGCTTAGGACAGAAAACAAAAGCAGTGCGGATTATTAGTATGCTAGCAGTAGTATGCTTGACGGGGACAGCAGTTGCCCTCGTTGGAAAGATCGCCTTTGTTGGTTTGGTCATACCGCATATTACGCGCTTCCTAGTGGGTGTCGATTATCGCTATATCATTCCTTGTGCAGCTGTCATCGGTGCCTTTTTCTTAGCACTTTGTGATGTACTTAGCCGATTTGTCAATTATCCATTTGAAACGCCAATTGGGGTCTTAACAGCATTGGTTGGTGTACCGTTCTTCTTATACTTAGTTCGAAAGCACGGAGGTGAAAAACGTGCGTAAAAAAACCTCAGGTGTATTCTTTTTAACCATGTCGATGCTTATTTTAGTGATTTTCGTTGCGAGCTATTTACATATTACAAATGGTGTGTTCGATATGTCTGTGATGGATGTCATCAAAACATTGTTGCGTATTGAGCCAAATTCAAAGTTTGATCTTGTCATATTTGAATTTCGCTTACCACGAATTGTCATTGCTGGACTCGTTGGGATTGGCTTAGGTATGGCTGGTGTTGTATTACAAGGTATTACACGCAATGGACTAGCAGACCCAGGTATTTTAGGGATCAATGCTGGGGCTGGTGCAGCGGTCGTAATATTTATGTTCTTCTTTCAATTAAAACTAGTGAGTGCGGATATGAGCAGCTGGTTGTCTATTTTAATGATGCCATTGTTCGGTTTTATAGGTGGAACGATTGCTGCTGTATTAATTTTTTCATTTGCCTTGAAAAATGGTCATCTCGATATGCAGCGATTAATCTTAACAGGGATTGCAATTAATAGTGGATTTGGCGCTTTGTCCTTGTTTTTATCCTTAAAAATGAGTGCGCAGGATTTTGAATCAGCAGCCATTTGGATGGCGGGTTCTATTTATAATGCGAATTGGATTTTTGCACTTACGATGTTACCTTGGCTCTTGTTCTTAGGGATTTATGTGCATAGAAAATCATATTTACTCGATTATTTTCAGCTTGAAGAGGATAGCATTACGAGCTTAGGAATCGCTGTTGAAAAGGAGAAAATGAAGCTATTATTAGCCAGTGTTGGTCTTGTTAGTGCCTGTGTATCTGTATCAGGGAGTATTGGTTTCATCGGTTTAATGGCACCACATATTGCGAAGCAACTTGTCGGTATACAGCACCGCTACGTCATGCCAGTAAGTGCACTGATTGGTGCAGCCTTGCTCATCTTAGCTGATTTTATCGGCAAAACCGTATTTGCCCCATCGGAACTGGCTGTGGGGATTGTTGTTTCAATTATTGGAATCCCGTATTTCTTGTATTTACTTGTGAAATCTAAGGCATAGGAGGAAATGGTGTGCAAACTGCATTTAGAATGGAAAACTTGGCGTCTGGTTATGAGCAGGTTGCTGTCTTTGAAGGGTTAAATTTAACGATAGAGGAGGGCAAAGTGACAACAATCATTGGTCCGAATGGTTGTGGTAAATCAACCCTCCTTAAAACGATAGGGCGTATTTTAAAAAAGCAACAAGGCACGGTTTATTTGCAGGAGCAAAACATGCAAAATTTATCGACAAAAGATATTGCAAAAAAACTAGCGATATTATCTCAAACACCTGTTGCTCCAGGTCAATTAAAAGTGGAGGAGTTAATAGCCTATGGTCGTTATCCACACCGAAACAATGTCAATCGTTTAACAAACAAGGATGAGGAAATGATTGAGTGGGCATTAACGGTCACGAATACGATGGAGTATCGGAATCGAGAGCTTGGGCAGCTTTCAGGAGGGCAGCGTCAGCGTGTTTGGCTAGCTATGGCTTTAGCACAGGAAACAAATATTTTGTTGTTGGACGAACCTACGACGTATTTAGATATGGCACACCAGTTAGAAGTCTTGGATATTGTCAAAAGCTTAAATGAACAGCACAACTGTACAATTGTGATGGTTCTACATGATATTAACCACGCTGCTAGATATTCGGATCAACTTATTGCGATGCGTAAGGGTGTTATTATGCAAACGGGAACACCTCAGGAAATATTAAGTGCAGACGTGATGCGTAAAGTATTTAACATCGATGCTCGTATTATGGAAGATCCCGTAACGAATACACCTGTATGCTACGGCTATGACGTTTTGAAGGAGGATATCAAATGACTAAAGCAGTAATAGACTATGCTACGAAACAAGTGACTTCAAAATTGACAGATTATACGTACACGATTAACATCTATGTACCACATGAGGAAGCACCAGAGGAAGGCTTTCCTGTTTTGTATGTACTAGATGGATCATCTTATTTTAATCTTGTAAAGGAAGCAGTACGTCTACAAAGTCGCAACGCACCAAAAACGGGTATTCTGCCATCCATTGTCGTTGGTATTGGGCATGGCGATGATATGCGTGAAAGACGTTTCTATGATTTTACAGCGCCAGCCGAGACATATATTTATCCTGCAAGATTTAAAGGCAAGGGTCATGAAAAGCTTGGTGGAGCAGTAAACTTTAGTCGATTTATAGAGGAAGAGCTAAAGCCAACTATTGAAACTCATTATCCAGTAAATAAAGAGCAGCAAGCTTTATTTGGCCATTCTCTAGGAGGATACTTTACGCTTTGGCAACTATTTCACCGTCAACCTAGCTTTCAACGCTATCTAGCAATTAGCCCTTCCATCTGGTGGAACGAGCATGAGTTAGTGCAATGTGCTTCAGTATTTTTAAACGAGCATCAGGATATAAAGGAAACATTGTTTATGAGCGCAGGTGAACTTGAAACCTTTATGGTTGATGATGCACGACAAATGGCGACTGTGTTAGAAAAAATAATGACTGTTGACTTTTATGAGGCTTTAGACGAAAATCATGCTTCTATCGTACCAACAGTTATGAGTAGAGCGATACGCTTTATGCATAAATCACAATAATAGGGTGACCGCATTATCTTTTGATAATGTGGTTTTTTTAATAATAAAATACTTGAATTGTACGCATAATAAAGGAAATTTGGTCATCTGTCTGGGATAAATGGAGGCGCTGTATGCAAAATAAAAATTTGAAAAACCCAGTATTTATTATTGCTAGTGGGGCAATTTTACTCTTGGTCATTATTGGAGCAATAATACCGGAACAATTTAAGAATGTAGCAAACAGCGTATTTCATATGACAACGGATTATTTTGGTTGGTTTTATTTAATGGCAGTCTTTATTATCGTTCTTTTTCTACTTGGCTTGGCGATAAGCAAGTATGGCACCATTCGCTTGGGATCAGAAGAGGGTCGTCCCGAATTTAGTTTTCTAACATGGATTTCTATGCTTTTTTCTGCTGGACTTGGTGTTGGATTGGTCTTTTGGGGAGTGGCTGAACCTATGAGTCATTACTTTTCACCGCCCTTTAGTGACACAGAGCCGCTATCAACAGATGCAGCTAGATTAGCGATGGGTTATGCATTCTTTCATTGGGGATTAAGTCAGTGGTCTGTTTATGCAATATTGGGGCTTGTTATGGCTTATGTACAATTTAATAAAAAAAGGAATATGCTCATCTCTACCGCTTTAGAGCCTGTCACGGGAACAAATCGACTAGTTAAAGGAACGATTGATATTCTAGCTGTTATTGCTACTGTTATGGGGGTAGCGACATCTATTGGGCTTGGCGTATTACAAACTAACGGAGGTCTGACTTTCGTTTTTGGTTTACCTGATACATTTCTCTTACAAGTAGCCATTATTGTCATAATGTTTATTGGCTATATGTTATCGGCAACTACAGGTCTGCAAAGGGGAATGAAAATCTTAAGTAATGTCAATATGACCTTAGCGATTATCTTGCTTTTATTTGTTTTTATAACAGGTCCAACAGTATTTATTCTCGAAACCTTTACACTTGCGATAGGTGATTATATTTCAAACTTTATTCAATATAGTTTAAGAATGCAGCCCTACGTAGGTGGGACTTGGGTAAAAGATTGGACCATCTTTTACTGGGCATGGGCAATAGCGTGGTCACCCTTTGTTGGCTCCTTTATTGCACGTGTATCGAAAGGAAGGACTATTCGAGAATTCATAATAGGGGTATTAATTATACCACCCCTTATTGCCTGCTTTTGGATTGCCACTTTTGGTGGAACCGCGATGTGGTTTGATTTACATCAAGATGCACAAATTGCTCAAACGGTTCATAGCGATGTCACAGTGGCCTTATTTCAAATGTTAGAGCACTTGCCCCTTTCAACAATTGCCTCTGTTATTGGACTACTGCTAATCGTTATATTTTTAATTACCTCTGCAGATTCTGCCACTTTTATTATGGCGAGTATGACGACAAAAGGTTCATTAAATCCGTCCGTATTTTCGAAGCTAGTATGGGGAATTTTAATGGCTGCTATCTCAGGTGTTTTATTGTATACCGGAGGGCTTGAAGCACTGCAAACAGCTTCTTTAATTGCCGCTTTACCATTTACTGTGATTTTGCTGTTATTAATGATTTCCTACATTAAAATGATGAAGAATGAGATTATTCCTCTTAAGAAAAAGGATATTCAACGTTTGAAAATAGCGAGAAAGCATATTGAAAAGGAAGAAAAATCTAAAGAAAAAAATTAAAACACAAAGAAACCGTATGATTGAATACGGTTTTTTGATGTATTAATATAAAATATAATTAATATTAATACATTTAGGGGGTGTTTAGTAATGGAACTATTTATAGCAGAAATCAAGGATGCACCAGTCATACATAGGGTAATGCTACAGGCATTTAGAGAGTATGAACAAGCAACTCCTCCATCTAGTGCATTAAGTGAAACAGTGGAATCCATTGAACAGGCAATGCAGAATGGACAACAGGCTTTTATTGGCTATATGGAGAAACAGCCAGTTGCCATGGTAAGATTTACGCTCAGTTCAGAGGGGATCTACTTTTTTAGATTATCAGTTATTCCTGAAAGACAGGGACGAGGCTTAGCAAAAGTACTGATCGCGAAGCTTGAACAATATGCACTGTCGAATGGAAAAACAATCAGTCAATGTAAAGTACGTATGAGTGTCCCACGAAATATTGAGTTATATCGCTCATTGGGTTATGTTGTAACGAAGGAAGAAATGGGGGAAAGTCTGGCTATTGCGACGATGGAAAAGAGGCTTTCAAATTAGGAGGAGTTTAGTTGAGGAAAAAACTTGGCTGCTTGCATGCACATCATTCCAATATAGAGTACATAGAGCAAGCTTTTAAAAGTAATGAAGATATTGAACTGATTCATTTTGTGGACCCAGGTGTGATACATCAAGTGGCAAAAGGTCTAGATGGTTTAGCACTTAAAGTCAGGGAGCAAATTGGATGGATAGTTAGCTGTGATGTGGATGCCATTTTAATAACGTGCACCAATTACATTGCCTTGTTAGAAGAGCAGGATTTGCTCAACCTCTCAATCCCTATATTAAAAATTGATGAGCCTTTTTTTGCAAGCATATGTAGCGTACAACAGCCTCAAACCATTCTTTTTACCAATCCTGCGACGGTAGAAGGAACGATGACAAGACTTCAGCAATATGCTAAGCAACAAGGAATATCAGTAAATGTTGTGGCAAAAGTTATCGAGCATACATTCGATCTCATTATGCAGGGGAAAAAGGAAGCCTATAATGATGCAATTTTAAGGACTCTGTATACTTTATCAGATGATTATAGGTACGTATCGGTTGCTCAACTCTCGATGGTGGATGCGGCACAACAATTTGAAGAGCAAACAGCTATAACGATTCATCATCCATTAAGGACAGTAGCTGATGTTGTGATGAGAACTATAGAAATATAGCTCTTTTAAATTATCGGAATTATCTGTAACAAATTATTCATAACAAACGTTTCATGAGAAATGGGGGGATAGTATGAAACGAATTGTACTTTTATGTGCACTGCTATTATTCGTAGTGGGCTGTACAAATAAAGAGAACGTTACAATGCCAGAGGATCTACCTGATTTTGTGCAAGAAAGTGATTTGACGTCAATTGATTGGAACCATAAAGCAGTTGAATTCGGTGATAGAGGCATTATTGGTAACGTCAATAAGTCAGGGGTCATTGGTGCTAATATGCCAAGTTTAAGTACGCAAAAATGGATGTGGCATCTTTGGGGGATTGAAGAAATTCGTGAGACAGAGCTAACGATTGTGGGCTATCATAAAGATTCTAAAGTTGTACAACCGATTTTAGTGGATGGTTGGAACATCGGGCTAGGTGGACCTGTTAATGGAGCAGATGCACATACCCCCTCGCATGTAAAAATTCCAAAACCAGGGGAATGGGCTATTTTACTGTATACGAATGGTACATACTTCGATACGTTGATATATGACATTCATGAATAAAATTGACCTTTGTATTGTAAGATCAATACCATCGTTGCAATCAATAGCATAGAAAACACTAAATTGATAAGATGAAAAAGTAAGAGAGTAGAAACGGAGGAGAGCAATATGACAGATTTACGATACCCTATTGGACAATTCCATTTACCAAAAGAAATGACGTCACAGCAAGTACAGGAATGGATTGAAGACATTCGTTTATTACCAAAACAACTTGCGGATGCATTAAGTGGTGCAAGTGAGCAAGCATTGGCAAAATCCTATCGTGAAAATGGCTGGACTGTTACACAGCTAGTCCATCATATTGCTGATAGTCATTTGAATAGCTATATCCGTTTTAAGCTAGCGTTAACAGAGGATGTGCCAACCATTAAGCCATACAATGAAGCGGAATGGGCACAGCTACCAGATTCTGAAATGCCAGTAGCGACTTCTTTTCATTTAATTGAAAGTTTACATGAACGTTGGGTTTATTTGCTGACAAGCTTAACGGCTCAACAATTACAAAGAGCCTTTAATCATCCTGATTCAGGGCTGACAACTCTTGAGCATGCAATTGGTTTATATGCATGGCATGGTAAGCATCATTTGGCACATATTCAGAATGCTTTGACGAATTGATATAAAAAAGGCGATTTCTTAAGAAAAGAAATCGCTCTAATTGGGATTATATTTATTAATGTTTCCTAAATACGGTTTATAAAATAGTAATACCTGCACTTGCGTTACCTTCAAGAGCGACAAGAGCAGCAAGCCCTGTAGTTGTAGTGGAGAACACCATTAATAAACGCTCTCCAGTAGTTACTGGAACTGATACATTTGCGTTACCACTTGCAAGCGTACCTATTCCTAGTGTAACTAATGATAAAGCTGGAGCTAGATCAACAACTGCTGTAGTAGGGCTAAAAGTATTACTTCCTACAGCTGCGCGATAAATTTGTGCTCTGACTGTTGCTGTTCCTGCTGTGAGGGCTAGAGCAATAGTTGACGCAAATGTTGCAGCAATAGATGTAATTGTACCTGCACGTGGGACAGTAAAAGCTTCTGTGAAACCAAGAGCTGTTAAGTCTATATTAATACCCGCTAGAGATACTCCTGGAACAGATGAACCGAATCCTACAAGGCTTACAGTAGTAATTAAACCAGCAGTTGAAGTTAAAATAACAGGTACTATCCCTGAGGAAAATGCGATGATTGACCCGCCAGTAAGTTGTGCTGGTGGTTGAGGTACTATACATGCAGCATCAATTGCCACAAATGGTCCAAGTGCATTACATTCTCCATTGCCATGACCTTTACCTGAACAGCCACACATTGAATTATTTAAACACATATTTTTACACCCCCTTTCTTCATTATTCTATTCATTCCAGCTTAGGGGTTAAGGGCAATTATCTATTTAACCTTACAAGTTTATAGATTTCTTATAGGTAGCTTTTAATTTTTACACAAAAAATCCAATATGCATTTTCATACATATTGGATACTTTTAGAATAATAAACTTAACTCCATCTTTTAAAGAAATCGAAAAATGAGTTTTTTCCCTTCTTACTTTCTTCAATCTGCTTGTTTATAGATTCAGGTTGTTTAGTCTCTTCTTCAAGGGATGGATGAACCTCGTAAGCTGTTCCAGCATGATACACTTCAACGTATTCTTCTGTTTCCAATGAAGGAGAATGAAATGTGTTAGGTGGCTCTACTGCAGTTTCTGCAATGATTTGGTTGATTGGCTCGCTAGCTATTGATGCAATATCTTGACTAACACGCTCGCTAGGTAGCTCCAATATAACTTGTTCAAACGATTCATTAGAAATTTTGGAAATATCAGGATTGTTATGGTCATTTTCAGTATGCACAACCTCGATAGGATCATTTAATTTTTCGACTTCATTACTACCTGATCCCTGAATAATAGAGGATTGTAAATTATTATTCTCGATGTTTTCTTCACTTAAAGTAGGCTGTACAGCAGATGGGTCATAAACACTTACTGGAACTTCCTTTGCATCCGTAGCATTTTTAAAATGGAATGTGGATTCAACTGTCGTGTTTCTGTATAAACCATTGTATATTTGGCTTGGGTGCGTATTGATTGATTGAAAATATTGCTGATTAAAATGCCGCTCTTCAGGTTTGGTTGCCTGTAAATCATTGTGGGAAGGGGAAGTGCCATTATTCACATTTAGTTGGTGGTTTGTGGCTTTACCTGCCAAACTTTGCAGTAGTCTATAAGATGGTTGTGCTGATGTAATCGTAGTTTGATCTGCTGTCTGTGCCATTCTAGGTTGTCTAGGTAAAAGAGTAGCCGAAGTTTGAGAAGGCTTTTCAATGGAGGGAGGAATAGTTGGCGTATTAATTCCTTCAACTGTTACTAGTTTGTTTAAAACTGTTAAAATCTCTTGATTCATTCCTTCAATGGTTTGATTCAGAGAATTAATCTGTATTGAAAGAAGCTTTATTTGATCATCATAGCCTTTAATGTATGAATTTTGTTTAGTATCTAATGTCTCAGTGATCCCTTCTAAATGGGCCATCTGTGTTTTTAGTCCATCAAATTCCTGTTTCATATAAAGGAAATCTTCAATTGACGTCCCCGCTTTTAATGAAGTTAACGATTCTCTATAGGTTTCAATTTTTTGCTTTAAATTTTCAATTTCTTGAGTGGTATACAATTTTGACTCTTCCATTGTAGTTCACCCCTTTCATTCCATTATTAGTTTATTAAAAATATTGACTTTCTGTTACAAATATACCGGTCCTTTCAACATTTTAGTTCTTTCTATAAAGAATGAGCTGTATGTAAAAACAATCTTTGTTGATTTTAACAATTATCATGTGGAACTATTTGTTAGCCCATGCACTAATAGCTGAAAAACATATGATACAAACGAAAGATAAAAAACTTATGGAGGTGTCAAAAGGATGCAAGAGCATATGCCATCCCAGGCGCAGGAACTCATTTGTATAAATGTCGATAAGGTATACGACTGGATTGTAAAAGAAATGTCATTTGATATTTCTCCAACTGGAGCTATTACTTTCCCAGGAGTAGCAGCAGATACAGATTTAACAGGTGCTATTGTTTCATGTAGAGTAATTCCAGCAGCTTCAAATCCAATAGTGATCTTAAACCGTGAGAATCGCCAATTCTCTATTGATGGATCCACTGTTTGTCTACAACATTTAAATATTCAAAAGAACTTCATTCTAACAATAGTCGTAACTTTACCTAATGGAACTGTTTACACAAGCACAGAAATCCCTGTTTCACGCTGTGAGCAAGTAACGTTATGTGCACCTAAGGGGACAGATGTAGAGATCTTATACACAGATTTAGATTGTTTTGTTTGTACAACTGGTACACTTACACCAGGGACTGGAGTAGGCGGAGTTGGTACAATCACGTTCTCTGCGTTAACAATTACGGTTGCTGTTTGTCAAAGTATTCAATCTACATTCCCAGTTACTGTGGAATTTTTAGCAACGTTCTGCGAACCGAGAGCAGACTTACCATTCTCATGTCCAACTGCGGTTCGTCCACAACAATGCCCTATTATTTTCCCAACTTTAGGTTAGTGGTGCTAACAAATAGAGGAAAGTCATATCATGAAGAGAGGATCATCCTCTCTTTTTTTTTATGGAGAAAGCAAGGAGGTATTAAGTGATAAATCGTGTAGAAGACAAGATACAGGCGCTAAAAGAACAGACAAACGAGTATGTGCATGAAATAAAAAGGCTGGTAGAGGAGCTGACCATTCCTAACAGGGTAAACCTAATCAGTTATTTTACTTCCTCGTTCAATATATCCTATGATCCTGAGCAAGAAAGTCTATGTTTGGGCTCCTATCATATACGTAATGTTGGTAGTACACCTATCACGAACCCATATTTGTGCATTACATTACCTAAGGATTCTCCGTTTTACTTCTCTGGGAGATATGTCCATGAAAATTTTACACCAAACTTTAAAACACAGGGGCAAAGTAATTGGGAGCGTTTTAACGATAAACTAAGTAAAGAAGAATATTGGCTGAGACCAGTAGGGAAATCAATAATAGAACCGAATGAAACCATTTCATTTACCAATTTTCAAATAAAGTGGGCCCATAATTTATCGTATTCTGGCACTATTATGGGTTTTACATATTGCGACCAGCTAACAGATGGAGTTGTCGTTTTAAATCCAATTAATCTCAATGGAATGGGCCAAACACAGGAGGATGACAATGAGTGACGATCAAAAACAAGAGTTTGGTAGTGTCATCAATCAATTATTAAAGGGGCAGCTTAGTCGTCGGAATGAACAAGATAATAGTTTTGCGTTTCTTGAAAAGAATACATTACATCTGTTAATTGCCTATCTTGTCTCAGGAGAAAGGGGCAGTGTTGAACAAACAGCAAATCCACAATTAGAAGCAAAGTTGATGAGGCAGTTAGATGAAATACTAGATGAAAGTAAAGAGCAATTTGAAGAGGTGGTTGATCTACTAAAACGTTATTCCGGCTAGGAGGTGTGATGATGGAAAACGATATTGTGAAAAACAATGATCCAATACAGCTCCAACAAATGATTATTTTTTTAAGGGCCGAATTAGCAAAGTATAAAAACGAAGTGAAAAGGCTTAGAGATAGTGATTATTATGCTTTAGTTCTTCGGCTCGAACGGGAAAATGTACAATTAACTAGGCTCAGAAAAGATCTTTCGATGGAGCTATTAAAGCTGAAAAGAGATTTTGACAAGGAGCTTCAAGCCTATGATGAAGAAATTCAAAAGCGAGAAGGGCAAAGAAAAAAACAAATTGCATCCATAGCGGTATTGTTAAAGGAATTAACCGAATTGAGAGTTGAAAATAAGTCATTGAAGGAAAGTATTCAATTTTTGAATGAAGCTTCCATTGAGACAAATGATAAAGCCATTCTTGAAGGTCTAGATAAAAAAATAAGTGCCTACACCACAGTAACAGCTAAACAAATGGAAAGTATTATAGAGGCACTAGAAAAATATCATAGAGATAAAGTAGAAACGAACAGCCTTCGTCAGCAGCTATTAAAAGAGTTAGAGACAAAAAATATGGAAATTGAAAGATTAACCCATGAATTAGTTGAATTCAAAAACCAATCTGCTAGTAGCTCACCAATAAAGCAACAGGTTCAGGTAGATGAACAAATAAATTTTAGATTAAAAATGCTCGATGAATTAGATCAAAAATTGAACGAATTAGCTCTAGAAATCAATAGAGAGCAGGTATAGCAATGAATTTTATAACAGACTGTTTCAAAATGTATAGTTTTGAAACAGTCATTTTTGTTGCTCGGTGAGGTGCTTCGATTGAACGTAGAGGGAGCACTTTATTTGGTGATGCTCGAAGGGAAAAGAGGGGATGGCAGTTAGGATTCGCCCTAAAAATGTAGAAGGTCGCTCTAAGAAGAGCTTCTCCACTTCAAAAGTGTGGAGAGACGCCAAAGATAGGTCTCTTATCCTGGGAAGTTTTAAGAATTACACTAATAAAAAGCCTCAACATCCGAAATTTAATCCCATAACAAAATTATTTTGTCTCTCGATGCAGTGTTGCTCGTTTCAAGCGAGGGGAATATTTTTTGAGCTCCAATCTTTCTGGATGATTACGTTTATTTTTAGTTGATATATAATTTTTATCACCTGTCTCAGTGCAGGCTAGTGTTACTTGTACACGCATGAAAGAACCTCCTTTTAAATAGTAATTATTACGATTTAAACAATATATTTTTCTCTGAATATTGTCAAGTTTATTTTTATAAGTAATAAAAAGCTTTGCATTTTGAAAATTATTGTGCTTTAATTACAAATTATAAATAGTAATGATTACTATTTGAGGAGTTGTAATAATGACAAAGAGAATTCCTGTTACGGTATTGAGTGGATATTTAGGTTCTGGTAAGACAACAATGATGAATCATGTATTGCAAAATAAAAAGGATTTACGTATCGCTGTTATTGTGAATGATATGAGTGAAATTAATATTGATGCTGAGTTAATTGCTAATGGCAGTGGTATTTCACGGACAGAAGAAAAATTTGTGGAGCTATCCAATGGCTGTATTTGTTGTACATTACGTGAGGATTTATTGCAGGAGGTGGAACGTCTTGCGAAGCTTGGTAATATTGATTACATTTTGATTGAATCAACGGGAATTAGTGAACCGATTCCAGTTGCTCAAACATTTAGTTATTTAGATGAGGAGCTTGGTATTGATTTAACGAAGTTTTGTCAATTGGATACGATGGTTACTGTCGTGGATGCTCATCGTTTTTGGCATGATTTTCAGTCAGGAGAGAGCTTATTAGAGCGTAAGGAAGCGATTGGCGAATTAGATGAACGTGATGTTGCGGACTTGCTTATTGATCAAATTGAATTTTGTGATGTTCTTATATTAAATAAGTGTGATTTAGTATCAGTAGAAGAGCTTGAGCGATTAGAACGTATTTTGCGTGCTCTACAGCCTGAAGCAAAAATTATCCGTACGGTTAGTGGTGAGATTGATCCAGTTGAAATAGTAAACACAGGGCGCTTTGACTTTGAGCGTGTTTCAGAATCGGCGGGTTGGTTAAAGGAGTTGGAGCTTGGGCATGAAAACCATACACCAGAGACAGAGGAGTATGGAATATCTTCGTTTACCTATAAGTGCAGGAGACCATTTCATCCAATGCGCTTTGTAGAGTGGTGTGATCAAATGCCTGAATCCATTGTGCGAGCAAAGGGTATTGTTTGGAGTGCAAGACATCAGGATGTTGCTCTATTATTATCACAGGCCGGGTCATCTGCAAAAATTGAACCTGTTTCTTATTGGGTAGCAGCTCTACCTAATGCTCAGCAACAGGATGTATTCCAGCAGAGCCCTGAGGTGTTGGATGATTGGGATGAGGAGTTCGGTGATCGAATGACGCAGCTTGTTATTATTGGTATTGATTTAGATAGAGAGAGCATTATTAAACAATTGGACAACTGTTTGTTAACGGATGAAGAGTATCGTCATCCGTGGGAGCTTCTACAAGATCCATTTAATTGGGAATGGCATTAATAAGAAAAGAAGATTTCGGTTAAGACTCCGAAATCTTCTTTTGAAATACGTTGTTATAATTGGTTGCATCGCGCAATGCTTTTTCTTCTATAGGTATTCGCACAGAGAGCATTGTAATGTTTAATAATGTAAAGCAAAACGCTGTAAAGTAAGCCTGAAACATGAGAGGTAGGAGGAGAATCTCCAAACAAACGACAGCATAATTAGGGTGACGCATATATTCATAGGGCCCCTTACGCACAACTTGTGCATCAGGTAAAATAAGAATTTTTGTATTCCAAAAAGTACCTAGAGAGCGAATACACCAAATTCTTAATGCCTGCACTGCTATAAATAAAATAAATAATAATGGGAATAAGGGCGAGATACCATTGTTATTTGTGACAACTTCCACAATTAAGAACAAGAAAAAGCTTATATGCATGGTTACCATATAGGGGTAGTGAGTGGCCCCTACTTCATAGGCTCCTTGCGAAAGAATCCACTTTTCGTTGCGTTTGGCAATGACAACCTCTGTCAGTCTTTGTAGAATGACAAGAATCAAAATAAGATAGAAGATCATGTTACTCCCTCCAGTTTAATAATACAGCTTCTGCACAAAAACCAGGGCCAAGAGCGACGAGCAAGCCTGTATCCTCCACTTGTCCTTCATGTAACATAAATTGCTCTAATACATATAACACTGTTGGTGATGACATATTGCCATTTTGCCGCAATATTTCCCGAGAAATGTCGGTTTTTTGGGGAGATAAATAAAGTGTATCTTCATAAGCCTTTAATACCTTTTTTCCTCCAGGATGAGCAATGAAATGAGTCAGTTGTTCGCTATACAGTCCTTGATCCATTAAAAATTGTTCAATGAAAGGTCCGAGCCAATTGGTAATAATAGAAGGAATACTTTTTTGAAAAATAACATGAAGCCCGCTATTTTTCACATCCCAACCCATCACATTTTCTGAATCTGGCATCCATTTAGAACCTGTAGCTAGAATATCAGGGGTTGGTCTGTTTGTTTCGATAGCTACTTCATCTCCACAGACAAGTATACATGCCGCACCATCTGCAAAAAGGGAAGCACCGATTAAATTACTTTTAGAGAAATCATTTGGCTGAAAAGTGAGGCTACATAACTCGACACAAACGACAAGCACCTTTGCATG
Source organism: Lysinibacillus cavernae (assembly GCF_009724685.1). Lineage (GTDB taxonomy): Bacteria > Bacillota > Bacilli > Bacillales_A > Planococcaceae > Lysinibacillus > Lysinibacillus cavernae. The sequence continues at coordinate 134,675 of NZ_WMEF01000010.1, read as the reverse complement.
TGGATGGGCTTTACAAAAATCATAGGCTCTACTTACACCAGCGGCTCCTCCTGCACATCCTAGCCCCCAGAGAGGAATGCGTTTAAGCCGATCTGAAAAGGGGAGCTTGTTCATAACACGTGCGTCAATGCTAGGTGTTGAAATTCCTGTACTGCTAACAAAAATGATGGCATCCATTTCTTCAGGAGAAATGGGTGAGGGTAAAAAGGCTGTATTTTGTAAACACGCCTGGATGACACTCACACTATATTGTGTAGCTAATTCAATATATAAATCGTTACGTTCCTCAAAAGAATGATTCGAACGATGCCATTCTGGTGAAACACAAAAATGTCGTGTGTCGATACCACCATTTTCAAAAACCTTTAAGTAGCGCTCTAGTTTTGAAATTTTGGCAAAGAAGAGCTCCTTCGTTAGTTCCTCTGCATGTGCTTGCTGTAATGTGTAAGGTGGTTGATGTGTGCTAATAGAAATGATTTTAGGCAATCCAACATCTCCTCGCATTTAGTGGTTTTGTTTATTCTATGCGTGGAGGGTTGAAATAAATGAGTATAATGTTTTATTTGACAATTTCTGAAAATTTAGCTATATTGATAACAACTAAATGGAAAGTAGGTGATGTGACATGATGAATAGATCTGTAATTAGCGAACTGCAATTCGGTTTGTTCAATTTCACACGCCTAAAATATACAAAGTGACGTCGCGCTATAGCTCGGGGTATTTGTATATCTTTTAAACGTGCGTGTGAAACCTTGTAACTGCCGAATTGCGTAGATACAAGGTTTTTTTATTGTGGTAAAAAAATGCTGAGCCACGATATAGCCTCTGGCGGATGAAACGTCGAGGCAACATTGATATGCACTTTTAGGAGGAAAATAAATTGAATTTAACAACATTAGGTTTTACAACATATTTTGAAGAGCAAATGATGGAGATGAAAAAACAACCTAAATTAAAAAATTGTGTACCTGCGAGGGTTACTTTAGAGCATAAGCATTCTTATCGTGTATTAGCAGAAGAGGGTGAATGGCTTGCAACAATTGCTGGTCATTATGCGTATATCTCTTTAGCTCGTGAGGATTATCCAGCAGTTGGTGATTGGGTACTAGTAGAGAAAATGCCAGGTGAGGAACGGGCAATTATTCATCAATTATTCCAACGAAAATCTGTCTTTTCACGTAAAGTGGCAGGTCTGGAAATTCAAGAACAGATTGTCGCATCGAATGTCGATATCGTGTTACTTGTTATGAGCTTGAACGCTGATTTTAATATTCGACGTTTGGAGAGATATTTAGTGGCTGCCTGGGATTCGGGTGCAAAGCCTATTATTGTCTTAACAAAAGCAGATTTATGTGAGGATACTTCAAGCTTAGTTCAAGAAGTTGAGTCTATAGCATTCGGTGTAGATATTTTTGTAACGAGTGCTTTATCGGGTGAAGGCTTAACGGAAATTCAAGTATTATTTACAGCGGGTGTAACGGGTGCATTACTGGGCTCTTCAGGCGCAGGTAAATCGACACTAACAAATGCTTTGTGTGGAGAGATGCTTATGAAGGTTGCGGCTATTCGTGAAGATGATGCAAAAGGTCGTCATACAACGACCCATCGAGAGTTAGTGATGTTACCTAATGGGGGGTGTTTAATTGATACACCAGGAATGCGTGAGTTTCAATTGTGGGATCAAGGTGATAGTTTAGCTTCAAGCTTTCAAGATATTGAGGAGCTAGCAACAGCTTGCCGTTATCGTGACTGTACGCATCAAAAAGAGCCTCATTGTGCTGTACAACAAGCCATTGTAGATGGAGAGTTGGATCAATATCGTCTACAAAGCTACTTTAAGCTACAAAGAGAATTGGCTTATATGGAACGCAAAACAAATGTTCAGGCAAAGCTCGAGGAACAACGCAAGTGGAAACAAGTTTCTAAGGGATTGAAAAAAGGAAAAAAATCATAAGTAGGAGCACATATATGACAATCCAAAACATAAATCATCTACTATTTTCGGTATCTAATCTAGAGGAATCCATTACATTTTATGAAAATGTTTTTGATGCCAAGTTATTAGTAAAGGGGAAGAACACAGCCTATTTTGATGTAAATGGGCTGTGGCTTGCCCTTAATGTAGAAAAGGACATACCACGCAATGAAATACGTCATTCCTATACACATATCGCTTTCACGATCTCGGAGGATGATTTTGATAAAATGTATAATAAATTGGTACAATTGAAGGTCAATATTTTAGATAGCCGCCAAAGGGATGAAAAAGATAAAAAATCAATCTACTTTACCGACCCCGATGGACACAAATTTGAATTCCATACGGGCACTTTGCAAGATCGTTTGGATTATTATAAGAAGGAAAAACTGCATATGGCGTTTTTTGATAATGTATCAAGGAGTGATTCTATGAATAAAGCTATGATTTTTGATATGGATGGCACATTATTTCAAACAAATCTTATTTTAGAGCCTGCACTTGATGCGACATTCGATGTGCTACGTACAAAAGGTTTGTGGCAGGGAGATACACCGATCGAAAAGTATCGAGAAATCATGGGCGTTCCCTTGCCTGTTGTGTGGGAAACATTATGCCCTATGCATACGGTAGAGATACGTGAAGAGAGCAATGTGTTGTTCCATGTTAAGTTGATTGAGCAAATACGCAATCGTAAGGGTGCCTTGTATCCAAATACGGAAAAGACCCTTGCTGTATTGTCAGAGAATTATCCGTTATACATAGCGAGTAATGGGCAAATTGACTATTTACAAGCAATCGTTGAAACCTATCAGTTAGAGCGCTTTATAAAGGGAACCTACAGCATTCAATCCATAGCAAGTGGACATAAATCCGACTTAGTTAAAAGAGTAATAGAGGAAAATGCAATACATTACGGGGCAGTGGTGGGTGATCGTTCTTCGGATATTCAGGCTGCACATGACAATCAGCTGCTCTCTATAGGCGTTCGCTTCGACTTTGCACAAGACAAAGAATTGCAAAAGGCAGATATCGTGATAGACGATTTAACAACGTTATTAAAAATAAAGATTGATTAATTATGAAAAATTGCTTTTTTTTTTCAAAGCAATATCGTCTTTGTTGAAATTTTTATAAATGTTTATAACAAACTAGTTGTTGTATAATATTTACAAAAAATGTAACCTTTGTTTAGGAAATAATAGAAATCTGTATTTTCATAGCTTAAAATTATGGAATTGAAAGGGTGCTTTCAGTGATTATCAAGAAATTTAGATTTTTAGTAATTTTCTTGAGTCTATTACTTTTATCTGCTTGTGAAGGAGAGACATTTATATTTTACGGGGAAAGTGACAATTGGGCCGTACACTACGAAGTTGAGAAATCTGATAACTGTCAACCAACTAGTGGGTATATCAAGTTTATCGGCAAGCAACCTATTCCGCTAAATATAGAGTATGCCATTAGTGATTCATCAGGAGATGTGCCATTAGAGGACAATGGAACTTTCACGTTGCCAAACGGATGTACAAATGCAACAGAAGATTCGAAGATCGAAGCGATAATTAAATGGGATAATCAATCAGAAGCAATACCGTTACCTATTCATTCAAAATAATAGCTCGTGTCGAGAAGTAATTTATATACTTGAACAAAAGTTTGTGAATCGAGAGCTTCGGGAGAATACGGATTTTAAACACTAAACCTTCCTGTTGGAGCCTTTTAATCGCTCAAGGTTAGATCTTTTTCCAAAAATGGAACGGAAGCGATTTAACAACAATTATTGCATTTCATCACGATAAAGCGTAAAATAGTGCCAATCCTATAAGAAAAGCATTGAAAAGGAAAAGTAAATTGGATTAGCATTTTGTAGAGAGCCTCTGTTGGTGGAAATGAGGTAAATGAACCCTTTTGAAAATGACCTTTGAGCTTCGTACCGAAAGCTTTTGAGCAAGTAGATTACGACGAGATGGGCACTCGTTACAACAGCGGCAGTATCTCTTATTTCGAATGAGACGTACTGATTGAGGCAAATAGTGTGAGCTATTTGTAAATATAGGTGGTAACACGGGTATACTCGTCCTAATCAGAATTGATTAGGGCGATTTTTTTTACCATTTTTTAAGTGAGGGGAGCAATCTAGAATGACAATTGTTATTGGAGGCGCTTGGCCGTATGCAAATGGCTCTTTGCATTTAGGGCATGTTGCCGCACTATTACCAGGTGATATTTTGGCTAGATATTACCGACAAAAAGGTGAGCAGGTTTTATATGTGTCTGGCAGTGATTGTAATGGTACACCTATTTCTATTCGTGCAGCACAAGAAAATACAACAACAGAGGCTATTGCTAATCATTATCACGATGAATTTACTCAATGCTTTCATGATTTAGGATTTACCTATGATTTGTATACAAGAACAGATGCTGAGCACCATCATGAATCCGTTAAAGCTATATTTTTACAGCTGTTGGCTAACAATTTTTTATACAAGAAAAAGATTGAACAGGCATACTGTGAGACAGATAAGCAATTTTTACCAGATCGATTCGTTGAGGGAATATGCCCAAATTGTGGTGCAAAGGCAAGAGGAGATCAATGTGATAACTGTTCTGAAATTTTAGATCCGCTTGATTTACTAGACAAGCGCTGCAAAATTTGTGGGAATGAGCCAGTTATTCGAGAGACAGAGCATTTTTACTTTACCTTTAGTCAATTTCAAGGAAGACTAGATTCTTATTTAGCAGAAGCGAAAGTGGAGAAACGTTGGCGAGACAACGCCATAGGTTTGACGGAGCGCTACCTAGCAGAAGGAGTTCCTGACCGTGCAGTAACACGAGATTTACCAAACGGCATAGATGTCCCAGTGCCAGGCTTTGAAGGGAAAAAAATATATGTGTGGATTGAGGCTGTAGCAGGGTATTTAACAGCAAGTCTAGAATGGGCAAAAGAACATCAACTAGCGATTGAAGACTTATGGAATGAAGAGACTATTTCGTACTATGTCCATGGAAAGGACAATATTCCATTCCATACGGTTATTTGGCCAGCCATATTAATGGGGATAGGAGCCAAGGCATTACCAACACATATCGTCTCTAATGAATATTTAACATTAGAGAAACGGAAGTTATCCACTAGTCAAAATTGGGCTGTATGGGTTCCTTATATTTTAAGTCGTTATGATGCGGACTCTATTCGTTACTTCTTAACGACTAACGCACCAGAAAATCGTGATACTGATTTTTCATGGCGAGAATTTATTTACAGTCATAATGGTGAATTACTCGGTGCCTATGGTAATTTTGTCAATCGTACATTGAAATTTATTGAGAAATCTTTTGCTTGTGAGGTGCCTCAGGCTGAGGTGGATAGTGACATTCGAAAACAAACAGTTCAGCTATTTAATGAAGTGGGTATTCTTATTGAAGGTGGCCATTTTAAGCAAGCGTTAGAAAACATTTTTGAGTATATTCGTGGGGCTAATCGCTATTTTGATGAACAACAACCATGGCTTCAAGTAAAAGAAAATGTGGAGGCCGGTAATCGTACATTAGCAACCTGCGTCTATATTATTGCTAATCTAGGGCAGCTACTGCATCCCTTCTTGCCGTTTTCAGCACAGAAGGTAAGAAACATGGTAGGTATCAATGAATTGATGTGGCATGAGCAAGTTGACTTACCAAAAGTGATTCAAAATGTCACACCGTTGTTTGAACGCCTTGACGTAGAGCTAATCGAAGAAGAATATCAAAAATTAGTGAGTGACAGTCGCTAGGATCGAAAAAGCAGTATGACTCATTGGCCATACTGCTTTTTTTAACTTAATTCATAACGGGTGTTAATTTTGCTACTACAATGCTATTGATGGCATTAATATAGGCTAGTGCACTCGCCTTTAGAATATCCGTATCTGCTGCTTTTGCAATATACTTTTCACCTTCATGCTCAATAGTAATTTTTACTTTACCTAACGCCTCTTTGCCTCGTGAAACACTATTAATATTATACTCCACTAGTTTTACATCAATATTTGTAATTTCCGCAATGGCTGAATACAAAGCATCGATTGGACCTGAGCCTACTGCGCTTGCCTTAAATACTTCGTCACCTTTACGAATCTTCACACTTGCAGACGGGAAGTTTGTATTGCTGACAACTTGTAAATCATCGAAATCAAAGAATTGATCACTATAATGTGTAGCATTTTTATTATTTGCATCATGTTTTTCATAATAGCTTTCAACAATAACGTATAAGTCGTGATCGTATACCTCCTTCTTCGCATCCGCTAGCTTTAAGAAACCTTCAAATATTCCTTCAAATTCATCAGTAGAAAGATTAGAAAACCCTAATTTTTCAAGGGCATTTTTCACCGCATGGCGACCTGAACGAGCTGTTAAAACTAGCTCCATATCATCAAGCCCTACATCTTCAGGATGCACAATTTCATAAGCATCACGAGATTTCAGCAAACCATCCTGGTGAATACCAGAGGAATGGGCAAAGGCATTATCTCCCGTAATGGCTTTATTGACTTGTACATCTAAGCCCATAAAGCTAGAAACAAGACGTGAAGTATTGATAATTTCTTTCGTATTGATACGTGTATCAGCATTGTAGATAGAGCTACGTGTTTTTAGCGCCATAACAACTTCCTCTAATGCAGCATTACCTGCACGTTCACCAATACCATTAATTGTACACTCCACTTTGTCAGCACCATTTTTAATAGCAGCAAGGGTATTAGCTGTTGCCATACCAAGGTCATTGTGGCAATGAACGCTAAGAAGAACGCTGTCATCTAAATTTTTCATGCGGTCATTCAATTTAAAGATCATTTCTCCAAATTCCTCTGGTTCTGCGAAACCTACTGTATCAGGAACGTTAATCATCGTTGCGCCAGCTCTCATAACAGCTTCGATTGTTTTCCAAAGATACTCAAAATCTGAGCGAGATGCATCTTCTGTGGAATATTGAACTTGTGGTAATAATGACTTAGCGTATTGAACAGCATCTACACCAATTTGTAGAATTTGATCCTTTGATTTGCTAAATTTTTTCTCCACATGAATATCAGATGTTCCAAGTACCATGTGAATCATAGGGTTTTCAGCATATTTTACTGCGTTATAAACAGCATCAATATCGGCCTTTACAGCACGTGCTAATGCCGTAATCATAATGTCGTTTGTGTTGCCTACCTTTTCAGCTACAGCTTTGACGGCATCAAAATCACCCTGTGATGAAGCAGGGAATCCAGCTTCGATAATATCCACACCTAATTTTTTCAATTGCTGTGCAATCTCTACTTTTTCATAAAGATTCAGCTTTGCTCCAGGTACTTGCTCGCCATCGCGTAAAGTTGTATCAAACACCCAAATTTTTCTTCCCATTTTCAAACACTCCTTTTATAGTAATCAGTATTTAAAATCTACACTTCGGCCAATGAATTATTAAAAAATAAAAAAACTCGTCTCTATTTAAAAAAATAGAGACGAGTTTATGCTCGCGGTACCACTCTAATTGACTTTTTCTTTACGAAAAAAGTCCCCTTATCGACAGCCATCACTGTCTATCCTGTTAACGGGGGAAACCGACATCCCATACTAATATGTTCAGGGAGTAGCTCATGGACGAGTTCAAAATGTGTGTCTACCGATTTACACCAACCATCGGCTCTCTACAAGTACACAACCACTTTTACTATTTCCAATCTTGGCCTGCAATGTGTTGTTGAAAGCAATATTACTTGGATATTATCTTCCTGTCAACAATATTCTAAAAATTTTTTTAATTCTGTCTTAAGTGATATGTATTCTACTATACAAGTTTAAATGCTCAATATTTTTAGCGAAAAGTATAGGAGAAGCATGGCGTATAGATACATAGAACGAAAAAAACTGCTCGTTTTCTAGAGGCAATGAACCTTAAGAACATGAGCAGTTTTATTCAGCAAATGTTTTTGTAGCGAAAGCGAAGCATCACGTATAGAAGACTCCCTCCTCTGTAGGGAGGGAAGGATGCTTGTTTAGCTTTTTTCAGCGGGTGTTCAAGAGAGGCCTCGAAAAGATTTGGATGCAATTCCACCGAGGTATAAATTAATGTTATTCTACTTTAAAACGAGAGACTTGCGTGTGAAGCTCTTCCGCCATATTTGAAAGTGTAGCTGCTGAAGCTGCTACTTCTTCGATAGTAGCTAGTTGTTCTTCTGAAGCAGAAGCAACATTTTGTAAATTAGTTGAAGACATTTGCGCTATTGTTGCTATTTCATCAAAAGAAGCATATATTTGCTCAGCACTGGATGACATCTCCTCAGACACAGTCGTTGCTTCTTGGATTTGCATGGATACTTGCTTAATAAGCTCTACAATTTTGGAGAAGCCTTCTTCGGCTACCTTTACTACTTGCATACCAATCTGAACTTCTTGTGTACCAGTATCCATTACGGCTACAGCACGGTTTGTATCTTGCTGGATTTCAGAAATTAAAGTGGTGATTTGCTCAGCAGATTTTTTTGATTGCTCTGCTAATTTTTTCACTTCGTCTGCAACGACTGCAAAACCACGTCCATGATCTCCTGCACGAGCTGCTTCGATAGCAGCATTGAGTGCCAATAAATTTGTTTGTTCGGCAATATCGGTAATAATACCAATGATGTTGCCGATTTCAATAGAATGCTCGTCTAAATTTTTAACAACACTTGCTGACTCTAAGACAGCGGTATTGATTGTAGTCATTTGAGAAATGACACGATGTAAAGATTCATTGCCTTTTTTAGCCTCTGAATTCGTTTCAATTGCTAGCTCAGAAACAGCCGCTGTAGTTGTGGCTAATTGTTGTATGCCTTTTGTCATATTTTTCATCGCATTGGAGCTTTCCGTAGCATTTTTCCCTTGGGCCTCTGAGCCACTAGCAACTTCTTGAATAGAAGAAGTGATTTGCTCTGTAGCTTGTATTGTTTGGTCTGCACTTGCTGTTAATTCAGCAGCAGAGCCACTGACTTGCACAGTATTTTGGCGCACATTCGTAATTAAATCCTTTAAATTTATAGCCATCTGATTAAATGCGAGTGCTAAATCACCCACTTCATCACGATTTTTAATGCTAATTTGTTCAGCTGTTAAGTCACCTTCAGCTATTTTTTTCGCTGCCTTAGCCATACCGTTGATAGGACGAGACATTAAACTACCTACCACCATCGCAATTATCAGACTTATGACAACGGCAAATACGCCAAGAAGCATCATTTGGAGCTTGATGTCTTGAATTTGTTTTGATGTGGCAGCTATTTTTCCTTCAATGTATTCATTTTGATAATTAGAAAGGTTTTCAACGCGTTCATCAAATTGTTTAATAATTAAACGTCCTTGGGTACTATCAAGCTTTTCATACTTTTCAGTTTCTCCGTCAGCCTTTAATGCAAACATACGGTCCGCAAATTGTTGGACATTTTGCTCACTTTTATTAATAGCCTCTAGGAATTTGATAGATTCTTCTGAATCCAAAGTTGCCATCAACTCTTCTGATTTTTGTTTAAACTCTTCACGTGAGTCCTGATTACTTTGAAAGTTTTGTTTATCTCCGAGCAGTAAATAACCGCGCATGCTGACAATTTCCTGTTTTGCAATCACACGTAATTCCTGAATACTTATAGATTTAGTAGTTTGTTCTTCCAGTAATGTACGATATGTCTTGTTCACAGAATCAAGCTGTTTTATATTTAAGCCGATTGTAGCAACGAGAACTAAAATAACTATAAAAAAACCGAGTAATAATTTCTTGTAGATAGTAAATCTCATAGTTGAAATATCCTTTCTCAATTTTTAGTAGAAATGTTACAAAATAATGAAATGTGTATATATCATTTATATCAGATTATATAGATTTTACAAAGTATTATGAGTATTTTTACTGTATTTAATAGTTTGAAGATGGGCGTAACATGAGAATGAAGTAGTAAAAAAAGTAGATTTTATTGTTATAATGCTACTAATAATAGTGATAGTTAATGGTGTTTGTTGAATATTGAGCCAATTTTCATAAATTTTGAAACTTTAACAGTAGTCGTAACGTAGAAACAGTAAAGGAAATGAATAGGGGTGGAGGAAGATGTATAGACCAATTTTAAAATTACGAAAAACTAGAGCAGAAAAGGTACGGGACTATATTGGTGGAAGCCTATTTGTTCTATCCATCTTTTATATTATAGTTATGTGGGGTAATTTACCTAATGAAATCCCTGGCCATTTTAATGGCGCAGGCGAGGTTGATCGTTGGGGTTCGAAGATAGAGTTATTTATTCTTCCATTCATCGGATTATTTTTATGGATGTTATTAGGGCTTCTAGAGAAAGCACCTCATATGCATAATTATCCAGCATGCTTGAATGAAAATAATGTAGAAGCATTTTATTTAAATAGCAGAAAAATACTAAATGAAGTGAAAAATTTTTGTCTCATTTTATTTGCATTTATATCGTTCCAAATGGTCCGTATTGGACTTGGTGAGGCTAATTCTTTGGGTTGGTGGTTCTTACCAGTCATCATAATAGGGACGGTTATTCCAATTATTAAAGGGATAGTTGCTACCTCCAAAATAAAATAATGAGTAACAACGTAACGCTTGAGATTTTCTCGGGCGTTTATTTTTTTGTACCCAAGTTTTCAATAATTAAGTATACTATCAAAACTAAGGTGAAAATGTATGAGCGGATTGTTCGATGCTAAAATTGAAAAAAGAACTGTAGAAGAGGTGTTTTAAGCTATGCATAAAAAATTCAAACTTAACGATGAATTAGCAGTAGCTATTTACAATCAACCGAAAGATTTGTTACTAGAAGGGGTTTTCCATAATGGAGATGCACCCTTTGATCGAATTATTTCTTTTGTGTTCTCAGTAGATGAGATGGAAACGTATTTACAAAAAGTGTTAAAAGATAATAGTCTAGTGGAGCAAGGTTATTTATTTTTTGTTTACCCTAAAAAGGGCAATAAGGATTATGAGCAGTTTATCCATCGAGATGAGATTTTTCCTGCCATTCAGGTTGACGAGGAAAAATACATCGTTGGTAGTGATTTGAAATTTGCTAGCTTAATGTCATTAAATGAGACTTTTTCGATTTTAAGCATTAAAAGAGACGGTAAAGGAAGAGGTAAAAAGAAAACAGCGAGTAGCCAATGTGTCAGTGACTATGAAAGCATGATACCTCAATTACGTGATCTACTTGCAGAAAATCCAAGCGATTTAGTGTTTTATGATGGATTAACACCTGGATATCAAAAGGATTGGGCACGGTACGTCTATAGTGCAAAAAAACAGGATACGCAAGTAGCTCGTTTAAAAGAGATGCGGGAAATTATTCGTTTAGGCTACAAAACGAAGGATTTATATCGCAAAGTACAAGCAGAGGCAAATAAGTCAATACAATAACTGATAAAGTGAGGCAAAGGTATGAAGATATATATGGAGCGAGTTGAAGAAAAATGGCGTGATGCTTTTAGCAAGCTTGTAGATGTTGTGGAAGCAAATTTACCAGAGGGATTTGAACAAACGATTCAATATGACATGATCAGCTATGTGGTCCCCTTAGCAACCTATCCAAAGGGTTATCATGTTACACCAAATACGCCTTTACCTTTCATTAGCCTTGCAGCGCAAAAACGCCATATTGCGCTCTACCATATGGGGATTTACGCAGACCAAGCATTGCTTTCTTGGTTCCAAGAAGAGTATGCGAAGCGAGTACCATCTAAATTAAATATGGGGAAAAGCTGTATCCGTTTTTCAAGCACAAAGAATATTCCGTTTGACCTAATTGGTGAACTTGTGTCAAAAATGACTCCAGCACAGTGGATTTTACAATATGAAGGAGCGAAAAAATAGTTGAAAAGTTGCAACTATCTTTTGATGTTTCAAGGACAAGCTATTGAACAATAACAGCAATGGTTAACAAATTAGAGGTCGTGAGTTTAACCTTTATGAAAAATTCACAGCATGTAGCGACGCTTCTTCCATTTAATGGTATTATAACTGTGGGTGAAAGATATAAGAAAAAAGCAGTATTTAGATAGTGAAAACATAGAAAGTTAGGGAAAGGGGAATAGAGGATGGCGGTAACATTAGTGAAACATGATATCAAATATGCTGAGGCCATGCATGAGTTATCTTCAATGCCACAGGTACGAGATGCACTTGGGTTACCTGCTGGTAAGGTAGAAGATACGATTAATTTTATCAAACGTGAATGTGTAGACGAAGAAGAAGGTAAGACAGTTCCTCGTGTTGTATTAAATGAGGAAGGGCAGCTGATTGGTGTGACATCACTGATGTTTATAGATCAGCATAAAAGGAGCTGTCATATTGGCTCTTGGCTCGGCCATCAATTTTGGGGAAAGGGTTATAATCTTGAAGCAAAAACGGCCATCTTAGATATTGCTTTTTTTGAGCTAGGATTAGCACATGTTTTTGCAGGAGCTAGAAAGGTTAATATCCGTTCTCAAAAGGCACAGGAAAAGCTATCTTTTATTCGATTAGGAGTAGAAAAAGAGTATCCAGAGGAGCATTCGTGGTTAGAGGTGAAGGAAAAACAACCATGTGTGTTAAATGTTTTTGAACGGGAGGATTTTGTCCGTTATCGAACATCCGTAGAGAAAGTAAAAGGGGAACGTGAAGACTTTTTACCACAGCTTTTACTAGCTGATGAAAGTGAAGTGGCAGTTCGAGAATACTTAAATAAAGGTACCTTATATGAAATAAAATGTGGAGAGCTGCTAGCGGGAGTGGCACTATTAATTCCCCAATCTGATTCAACAATTGAGTTGAAGAATATTGCTATTGTACCAAAGTATCAAGGAAAGGGCATGGGCAAAGAAGTATTACGACAAATCACTGAAATTTGCCAGAAGGAAGGGTATCAAACGGTTCTGGTTGGAACAGCAAATTCAAGTATTGATAATATTGCCTTTTATCAAAAAGCGGGCTTTCGTATGGAGATTATCGAAAAAGATTTCTTTCGTAATTACCCAGAGCCAATTTATGAAAATGGCATTCGTGCATTAGATATGATTTTCTTTTCAAAACAATTATAAGCATATTCATAAAGAAATACCCGTCCAACAGAGGTTGAGCGGGTATTATTATTTTCCGAGCAGCAGTGCCATTAATTTTTCCTTGGAATGTAAGAAGTCATCTAATGTGTATCGGTCTAGCACGCTCAAATAGGCTTGTAAAGCTTCGTACAAGACACCTTTAAGTTGACATTCTGGTGCTATTTTACATAGGTTATTTTCTTTGTCGAAACATTCTACAAGATGAAAGTCTTCTTCTGTATGACGAACAATTTCACCTATTGTAATGGTTTTTGGGTCGATAGCTAAGCGAATACCTCCGCCTCGTCCTCGGATTGTTTCGATATAACCTAATAATCCAAGTTGATGTGTCACCTTCATTAAATGGTTTTTCGATATATTATAAGCATCTGAAATCTCTTGAATAGTTGATAATTGACCATCTTCCTTTGCACCTAGATAAATAAGTGTGCGCAAAGAGTAATCCGTGTATAAAGTTAAGCGCATCAGAACACCCTACTTTCTATAATTCAAAATAATTATAGCATTTTTACATTGAAGTATAATATTTTCAATCCTTTTTTAAAGATGTATTTAAAATACATTAATTATGTCCATTTTGTTAAAGATGTATTTTATATATTGCTTTAAGAAAATGAAAGCGTTATATTGTAATCACGAAAGGATGGTAAGCGATATGTTAAAACAAGAAACAATTCAAATTATTAAAGCAACAGTACCTGTATTAGAAGTTCATGGTGTTGAAATTACAAAGACGTTTTACAAAAATATGTTTCAAGCTCATCCAGAATTATTAAATATTTTTAATCACACTAACCAAGAACAAGGCCGTCAGCAAACAGCATTAGCTAACACTGTCTATGCTGCTGCAGTTCATATTGAAAATTTAGAAGCAATTTTACCAGCAGTGATGCTTATAGCACATAAACACCGTAGTTTAGGCATTTTACCTGAACACTACCCAATCGTTGGAGAAAATTTATTAAAAGCGATTAAGGAAGTACTAGGTGACGCAGCAACGGATGACATTATTAATGCATGGGCTGAGGCTTATGGCGTTATAGCAGATATTTTCATTCAGGTAGAAGAAGAATTATACCAAAAAGTTGAAAATAATGGTGGATGGCGTCTATTTAAACCATTAAAAGTGGCGAATAAAGTGGTTGAAAGTGACTTAGTTACTTCTGTTTACTTTGTAAATGAAGATGGTTCACAATTACCAGCCTATGAGCCAGGTCAATACATCAGCATTCGTGTAAAAGTACCAGGTGAAGAGTATTTAATGAATCGTCAATACACACTATCGCAGGCGAGTGCAGAAGATGGCTATCGCATTTCTGTGAAACGTGAAAGTGACCATACACCAAATGGTAAAGTTTCTAACTTTATTCACGATGACCTACAAGTTGGGGATTTAGTAGATGTAAGTGTTCCAGCTGGGTTATTTGTTTTAGAAGAAACTGCAGCTCCAATTACATTTGTTAGCGGTGGTATCGGTGTAACACCTTTAAACAGTATGCTGCAATCTCTAAACGATAATGCAACAAATGAAGTAAGCTTTATCCAATGTGCTCGTAATGAGAAAGTTGTAGCTTTCAGTGATGACATTAAAGAGAAAGTAAATGCACTACCAAATGCATCTTATACAGCTTTATTCTCTGATGAAGACAAGCTCATTACAAAAGAATTATTAGCAGAAAAAGTAGCTAATAATGCGGATGTTTATGTATGTGGGCCTGTAGGCTTTATGGAAGCAGTTATTAAAAATTTACAAGAAATTGGCGTAAAAGATGAGAAAATTCACTATGAATTCTTCGGACCTGCCATGCAACTAGCTAAATAAACTAATAAATTTCCCTGTTACGAGTTATGTCTCGTAGCAGGGATTTTTTTGTGCAGCGGAAAAGTGAAGAGAAGTGATGGATAAACAATAATTACTGACGGATAGAAAAAATCTAAGAAAAAAGAGTAGAAGCTTTCGTGTTGACAATATACCTAATGGGGTATATTATAAATCTCGTAAGCAGGTTCATTGAATCGTTTTGAGAGGGGCGTAAACAGAATGGCTTATGATTCTAAAACAGCAAATCGTGTGAAACGAATGGAAGGTCAATTGCGAGGCATTTTACGCATGATGGAAGAAGGTCAAAACTGTAAAGATGTAATTACACAGCTGTCTGCCGTACGTTCCGCGGTGGATCGGACGATAGGTGTTATTGTTAGTGATAATTTATTGGATTGTATTTCAACTGCTGAAGGTGACACTGAAAAAATGAATGTTGCTATCCAAGAGGCGATGGATTTGGTTGTGAAAAGCCGATAATTTAATATACCCTAAAACGTATAAAAAAGGAGGAGGGATAGTATGGAAACATGGTTTATTATTGCGATTATCGCAGCATTTTTCATTTGGCGAATGAAACCAACAAAAGGCGTTCAGTCAATCTCAGTAGCACAATTAAAAAACTTGCTGAATGATAAGGATAAGGTATTTATCGATGTACGCACGCCTGCTGAATATAAAGGACGTCATATCCCGCAATTTAAAAATATTCCACTCGGATCGAGCTTCGATAAACTTCCAAAGGATAAAGAAATTATCGTGATTTGTCAAAGTGGTATGCGTAGTAGTCAGGCATGTAAGCAACTGAAAAAGCAAGGCTTTGAGCGTATTATTAATGTTCGTGGTGGAATGAGCGCTTTTTAGGAGGAGAAAACATGAAAGAAATTACAACAAAAGAAGTACAACAAGCCCTAGAGCGAGGAGAAAGGTTAAATCTTATCGATGTTCGAGAGGTAGATGAAGTAGAGGCTGGACATATTCCTGGTGTCCTGCATATTCCTCTTGGCTTGATAGAGTTTCGAATGCAAGATTTAAATAAAAATGAACACTATATTATAGTTTGTCGATCAGGTGCCCGTAGCGGAAGAGCTACTCAACTATTAGAAAATAATGGCTTTGATGTATCGAATATGATTGGAGGTATGCTAGCTTGGGAGTGGCAAGTATAGAAATAGATTCGATCTATATTTTTTTGTTAAAAATAATACCCATATAGGTATGAAGGGATTGTTAAGCGTATGAAGGCAGATTTCCAGCTCGATGCCAAGGGGCTTTCATGCCCAATGCCGATAGTGAAAACGAAAAAGGTGATGGCAGATTTAGTAGATGGTCAAATTTTAGAAGTATCTGCGACAGATAAAGGATCCAAAGCTGATATAGCTGCATGGGCTGAAACTGTAGGTCACCAATATGTTGGCACATTAGAAACTGAAGGTGTGCTTAAACATTATATTCGTAAATGTTCGAACGATCGAATAGAGGAAACTATGTTTGATCAAACAATTGATTTAGAACTGATTACCAGTAGTGAAGGACTTATTCTTGATGTTCGTGAGGAAGCAGAATTCGCTTTCGGTCATATAGCCGGAGCAAAATCTATTCCGATGGGCCAACTGGAAGCACGTCTTTCGGAGCTCGATAAAGAGCGGGAGATTTATGTCATCTGTCGCACTGGAAAACGTAGTGATATGGCTGCACAGAAGCTGGCTTCACATGGTTTTACAAGGGTCTTTAACGTCTTACCAGGAATGACATCTTGGAAGGGCGATCTAACAAAAAACATTTAATTGGAGGTATTTTATTATGTCAAACAAAGTTGCAATCATTGCAAGTAACGGTGGTTTATTTGATGCATATAAGGTGTTTAATATCGCGACGGCTGCGGCAGCTTCAGAGAAGGAAGTAGCGATTTTCTTTACGTTTGAAGGTTTGAATTTCATTCATAAGCAAGGTATGCACGCATTGCCGATGCCTGCTGGAGCAGAGCATTTTGCAGCAGGTTTTGCGAAAGCGAATGTTCCAGCGATTCCTCAACTGGTGGAAATGGCGCAGGAACTAGGTGTGAAATTTATTGCCTGTCAAATGACAATGGATGTAATGGGTTTATCGACTGGTGACTTTATTGAAGGAATTGAAGTGGGGGGCGCCGTAACGTTCCTAGAATTTGCAAAAGATGCAGCACCATCACTGACTTTCTAACGAGTGTCTTATGAATGCGGAGAGTTATTATCGCTCTCCGCTATAAAATACATTGAAATCATACCTACGGGGGTAATGTTTGTGTCAATTCAGAAATGGAACGCATCACAAGTGGCTAAAAAGGTTATTAACAATGAAGAATTGTTTATTTTAGATGTTCGTAATGCAGATGCATTCGAAGACTGGAAAATCGATGGTCGTCGTTTCAAGTACCTAAATATACCATATTTTGAGCTGTTAGATGGTATCGAGGAAATTTTACCGAAAATCCCAACTAATAAAGAAGTATTAGTTGTTTGTGCAAAAGAAGGGTCATCATTAATGATCGCTGAAATGTTATCCGATGCAGGTCATGATGTCGCTTATTTAGCGGGAGGCATGAAATCTTGGAGTGAATATCTGGAGCCGATTAAAGTTGGCGATTTAACAGGTGGTGGCGAGCTTTATCAATTTGTTCGTTTAGGAAAGGGCTGCCTTTCATATATGGTTATATCCAAAGGTGAAGCAGCTGTCATCGATGCAGTTCGTTTTACAGAAATATTTACAAGCTTTGCGGAACAAAAGAACGTTGAAATTAAACACGTGTTTGATACTCATTTACATGCCGACCATATTTCAGGTGGGCGTCACATAGCAGAGTCAACTGGTGCAACCTACTATCTACCTCCTAAAGACGCAGAAGAAGTAGTGTTTCATTATACACCTTTAGTTGATGGCACAACCGTTCAAATTGGTACCACTAAAATAGAAGTAGGGGCCTTATATTCCCCTGGACATACAATTGGCTCTACATCATTCGTTGTTGACAGTAAATTTTTATTAACGGGCGATATTTTATTTATCGATTCCATCGGACGTCCTGATTTAGCAGGTCTTGCAGAAGATTGGGTGGGTGATTTACGAGATACACTATACAAACGCTATCGAGAATTGTCTCATGAACTCATTGTATTACCTGCACATTTTATGATTATTGATGAGCTCAATGAAGATGGAACAGTTGCGAAACCACTCGGCGTTCTATTTGGACAAAACCATGGCTTGAATGTTCAAGATGAAGAAGAATTTAGACGTGTGGTGACAGATCAACTTCCTCCTCAACCAAATGCCTATCAAGAAATTCGTAAGGTGAACATGGGGAAAATAGCACCTGCACCAGATGAACAAACAGAAATGGAAATCGGACCTAATCGCTGTGCAGTTCGATAAGAAAGTGCTAAAGTGAAGGCGGCTTATCCTTCATGAAACGAATAGAAGAACCGGCAAATCGCTTACAACCTTTGCCGTGTCGAAGGAGATTACTATGAAGTCAAAATTACAACTAGATGCAAAAGGGCTGTCGTGTCCAATGCCTATTGTGAAAACAAAAAAAGCAATGGATACATTAAATACAGGAGAAGTTTTAGAAGTTCAGGTGACAGATAAAGGAGCTTTAGCGGATATTCCTGCTTGGGCAAAAGCTAGGGGTCATATAATTTTATACCAATCCGAAGCTGCTGGCGTCATTACATTTTTAATTCAGAAAGTATAGAGTGAATTGAGGGTTGTCTATTAAGGTAGAACATCCCTCCTTGCTCTTTGTTTATTGTAGCTGGAAAGAAGGATAAAGAAATGGATATTGCATGGATCTTAACCATTTTACTTATTGGTTTTATCGGTTCGTTTGTATCAGGCATGCTAGGTATAGGCGGCGCTATTATTAATTTTCCAATGTTATTATATATTCCGCCATTATTAGGTTTTGCTGCTTTTTCAGCGCATGAGGTGTCAGGAATTAGTGCACTTCAAGTACTTTTTGCCTCCCTTGCAGGTGTATGGGTATATCGCAAAGGTGGGTATTTAAATAAATCACTCATTATTTATATGGGTAGCGCTATATTAACAGGAAGCTTTGTAGGTAGCTTTGGCTCAAAATTTTTATCAGAGTCTGGCATTAACATTGTCTATGGTATCCTTGCGTTGATTGCCGCGGTCATGATGTTCATCCCGAAAAAGCAAATTGATGATAAACCAATGCAGGAGGTTACCTTTAATAAACCACTTGCAGTCATAGTAGCATTATTTGTTGGAGCCGGTTCAGGGATTGTGGGGGCAGCTGGCGGCTTCCTATTAGTACCAATTATGCTAGTTGTCTTAGGAATTCCAACGCGTATGACCATTGCGTCAAGTCTTGCCATCACTTTTATCTCCTCAATAGGAGGCACCATTGGAAAATTAATGACTGGACAAGTTGATTATTATCCAGCGCTCATCTTGATTGTAGCTAGTCTTCTAGCGGCTCCTCTTGGTGCGAGAGCAGGGAAAAAATTAAATACAAAGTTCTTACAAGGGATATTAGCGGTGCTTATCTTAGCAACTGCTATTAAAATTTGGGTGGATATACTATAGGAGGACTATAGCAATGAAAATTGAAGTTTTCTCTGATTTTACCTGTCCGTTTTGTTATATTGGCAAGCGAGAACTGGAACGAGCAATTGAGATTGCTGGCTATAAAGGACAAGTAGAAATTGAATATAAGGCATACCAAATAGGTCAAGATACACCGAAAGAAAATGCTCCAACCTTTTATGAAGGGTTAGCTACAAAATATAATGCAACACTTGATGAAGTGAAAGGGATGACCAAGGGCATAGCCATGAGAGCAGCGGATGTTGGTTTGCGCTATGATTTTGGAAGTATGACAACAGCGCATACAGAAAAAGCGCACCGATTAGCGAAATGGACTCAGCAATTTGGCAAAGAATCGGCTTATACGGAAGCATTAATGGCTGGTTATTTTGTATCTGGAGAGGATTTGAACAAGGACGCTTTTTTATTAAAAGTTATAGCACAATTAGATTTAGATATAGAAGAGGCCAGAGTTATTTTAGCATCTGATGATTTTAGTGTAGCGTTAGAACAAGATCGTTATGACGCACAGCAACTTGGTGTGCAAAGTGTGCCATTCTTTGTGTTTGAAAACCGTTATGGCATTAAAGGTGCAGAGCCAAATGAAGTGTTTGTGCGAACTTTACATCAAGCTGCAGAAATAGCAGGTATACAACCAACAGTTGAGCTAATTGGTAAAGGTGAGGCTGTATGTGCTAATGGGGAATGTAAACTATAGAACGTTTTAAAGGTGTCGAGTGCATAATAGTGCTCGACACCTTTTTAATCAGAAATGGATATATACTACAAGAGGTATTAAGTCTTGTTTTTTGTGTTATAGCACAAAAATAAATGGTTAATTTAACCATTTATATCATCTTAATGGTTCTAATTTATGGATGTGTGAGAAAAATCACATCCAATTAATTGTTATGTTGCTAAAATATAAGGGAAGATACAAAGGGGGGTATTATAGATGAAACCTTTAGTAGCAGGAGTAGCAGGGACAGTACTGTTAGCAGGAGCAATTTTTGTTGGGACAATTGTCAGTGACAAAATTTCTGTTGATTCGAATGTGAGTGACAAAGAAGCGACAGTGCAGACGCAATTACCAACAACAGCAGCTGCTCAGTCAGTTGTCTATGCTCCGCCAAGTATTGATGAAGTACCAGATGGACCTATGAAAGAAGCCATATTATACGGCCATGAGCTTGTCAATAACACGCATGTTGCGGCAGATGAATATGTCGGGAACCAATTATCTTGCACAAGCTGCCATGCAGGAGCTGGCTATGATGAGCAAGCATCTTCCCTAGTAGGGGTAATGGCAAATTATCCGCAATATATTGGACGCTCAGGTGGTGTTGTTACGATAGAAGAGCGTATTAATGGTTGTATGGTTCGTAGTATGAATGGTAAAAAGTTCGAAATGAATAGTGATGAGCTAGAGGCAATGGTAGCATACTTCGCATATATTTCTGAAGGTGTACCGATTGGAGCAAAACGCGAATGGGCAGGTACTAGTGATATGAAAAATGTTCCGACCCCAGATGTTGCAAATGGCGAGGAGCTGTATGCACAGTCTTGTATAGCATGTCATGCTGCTGATGGTTCTGGTACTGGTGCAAATACTGGTCCAGCATTATGGGGGGACGATTCCTTTAATGATGGAGCGGGCATGGCACGTATGTCAAAAATGGCTGGTTATATTCAAAATAATATGCCAATAGGTACAGCAGGTACTTTAACAGAGCAGGAAGCTGCTGATTTAGCGGCCTTTATTTTATCGCAAGATCGACCAGAGTGGGCAAACCATGATAAAGACTGGCCAAAAGGCGGGCGTCCAAACGACATTATAAATAAAGAAAAACGTGAACAGATTAAAGATGGTACGATTGATTGGGAAAAAGTACTGTCTACAAATTAATAGAAGGGATGCTGTCTGACAGCATCCCTTTTGTGTTCGTTAAGAAGCCTTGTAAAATTTCATTTATACGTTTCACGAAGTCCACTAAAAGCCAATTTTTTATGACCCACATAGGTAGTTTAAAATGACCTTTGTAAAAGAAAGTTGATACATAAATTTGCTATACTAGCTTATAGTAGGAAATGGAAATGGTACAGGGGGTGACACTGATGATTTTTTTGAAATTTTTAATCCAAATCCTCATAGTATCGGGTTTGATTTATATTGTTAGCGGACGATTAATTGGCTCGAATATCAATTTTGTTCGTAGAGTGTTATCTGTCGTTATTAGTGTGACACTAACATCGTTCGTTTATTGGTATTCTTATTTGCGCCATACAGACTTTATGTCAGAAACGATGATGCAAACGGTGACAGAGGTTAGCACGTTGATTTGGATTGGTAGTATGCTACTGATTTCTATGTTGCTTTATCTAGTTTTTGAGCTATTTGATCCGAGTGGTATTACAGCTGGTGATCGTCGTAACGGTCAAAAATCTTTACTATTACGACTGCGTAGCTATTGGCGACAGCAGAAGCGTTTGCGTCAGGTGTTAAAAATTGCAGTAACAAATGGTGTAGTGCAAACGATTAAATATGCGAGGCAACGCGAAAATGAAAAAGAGCTTGCAATTGCACTGCGAGCAACGTTAGAACAATGCGGTGGGTTATTTATTAAATTCGGACAAGTGCTCTCTACGCGTAAAGAATTATTTTCACCCATTTTTATAGATGAGTTAGAACGATTACAACACCGTGTGAAGCCTCTACCAGCGGAGCAAGTTGCTCAAATTTTAGAAGGTTCTCTTCCGCAATCAATGACTGAAATATTTAGTCATTTTCAAATGGAGCCCATTGCAGCAGCATCTATCGGTCAGGTGCATAAAGCACGACTCAAAAATTATGATGATGTTGTAGTCAAGCTACTGCGTCCTGAAGTAAAAGGGATAATGCGCGATGATCTTGAAATTTTAGAGGAATTTGCAAATTGGCTATCCACCAAATCCACGTGGGCAGAGTCATTAGGCTTTCGAGAGCTAGCTGGTGGATTTGCAGATGGGCTACGTGAGGAAATCCATTTAGATATTGAGGTACGTAATACATTACAGGTGAAGAATGCGCTAGTTAAAAGTGATTATAAGGTGAGAATTCCTAAGATTTATACTGCGTACAGTAATGAAAATGTGATAGTGATGGAATATATTCGCGGACGAAGCGTGGCAGAAGGGGCATCTGAATTCAATCGTTTATCTATTGATCGAAGACAATTCGCAAGAACGGTACTATATTCCTTTTTTGAACAGATGCTATTCTCGGGTATTTTTCATGCCGACCCACATCCAGGGAATATTCACATTGATGAAACAGATGGCACACCAGTCTTGCTCGATTTTGGAGCAGTTGGACGATTGGGTGCTACACAGCAAGAAGGCTTGAAGTTATTTTTGATGGGCATTCAGCTGAACGATTCAAGCATTTTATATGATGGTTTGATGTTACTAGTGGAAAATGCCGATCATGCAGAACGTGCACGAATGGAGCAGGCAATCGATCAAATTTTGCTGAAAATCTCCTATGTTGATCGCATTCCTACCGAAGAATTAATTCATGCTTTATTCACAGTGGTAAGAGATTTTGGCTTAGCTTTTTATCCCGCGGTAGGATTGGCTCTCCGTTCCCTGGTGACGCTAGATGGAACACTAAGAGTAATTGATCCACGTTTTGATATTTTTACAGAGGCCAAGGATTTTTCTGCTACTTATATGCGAGCGTCTTTTTTAAAGCCATTTAAAGAGCCTATAGCTACAAAAGAACGTCTGCAAGAAGAACTATCCATGCTTATACCAACCTTGCGTAAAATGCCGAGAAGAGTAGATCAGCTAATTCAGCGCGTTGAGAGTGGGAAAATTATTTTACATCATGATGTATTCTCTGATGAACATAATGCCCGTTTTATTACACATCTCTTTTCTCGATTTGTGCTGCTTCTAGTTGGGATTACATTTGGTATTATATCTGTAGCTCTTTTAGCCATCTCACAATTTATTCATGATTCTTATGCGGTATACTTAAACACAGCCGCTTATTTAGGTTTATTTTTATGTGCTATTTTGTTAGTGAGATTATCTATACAAGCACTAAGATCAATGAAGCAGTAGGTAGGGAATTTTTTCCCTACCTTTTTTCGTTGAAACAATCACGAGAAATATTACAAAATCATTACAAAGTAATGCCTGGGTCTAATGTCGAATTAGCTAATAATAACGTGATGTAGAATAAAGTTGTAATTTGTAGAATAATAAAACGATTATACGAATATTACAGAAATGTTTCGAGTTTTACTAATGTATTAAAAAGACGCGAAATAGTATAAAAGTTATGCCGGAAATGCTAAACTTTAAAAGGCTAAAACAAATATAAGAACAATTGATTAATATAGAAATCGTTCAAGTGATTACATAGAACATCGAGAGCGAAATTGATAGATGAAGGGAAATGAAGGTAACGTGGGTAAACGCAATAAATGGCGTAAGTCGATGGTGCTAGCATTGGCACTAGCTGGCGGCTTATTATTTAATACAGTTCAACCAACAGAAGTACATGCCGAAGAATCTTCTCAACAAATGATCGAGAAAAAGGCTGAAATAGATGCACAAGTTAAAAAATTACAAGAAGAACTAACAAACCTACAACAAGAGATCGACGCTAAAGTAAAAGTATTTAAACAAGTACAAGCTGAAATTAAAGAGGTAGATGCTAGTATTGTTGAAACACAAAAACGTATTGAGCAACGTTCTAAAATCTTAAGTGAGCGTATGGCTGCATACCAAGCACAAGATAATACTGTAGGTGTTTATTTAAACGTCGTTCTTGAAGCAAAAAGCTTTGCAGATTTAATGGACCGTGTCGTAGCGGTAAAAACATTAATGGATGCTGACCAAGAATTAGTGAATCAACAGGAAGCAGATAAAGCAAGCTTAGAGCAACAAAAAGCTACATTAGATGAAAAACAAAAAGAGCTTCAAAAACAATTCCAAGAGCTGCAACAAAAGGAAAGCGAAATGGAAGTGAAAAAGGCTGAAAACGAAGCGAAATCACTTGCATTAAAAGCTCAAATTGCAACGAAACAAGAAGAAGAACGTTTAGAAGCAGAGCGAAAAGCAGCTGAAGAAGAAGCAGCTCGTTTACGTGCGCTCCAAGCCGCAACTCCAGTTGTACAAGCAACTCAAAACAATAGTGGCGGACAACCAACACAAAATATTGTCATTGGCTCAGGTGCTGGTACTGTATCTTCAGGCGATGCTATTTCAACAGCTAAACAATTCCTAGGACGCCCATATGTTTGGGGTGGTAGTAACCCATCTACAGGTTTTGACTGTTCAGGTCTTGTGCAATGGTCATACAAACAAGCGGGTGTTTCTTTACCTCGTACAGCGTCACAGCAATATTTAGCAACACAACGTATTTCAGCAGGTGAAGCACGTGTTGGCGACTTAGTATTCTTCAGCTATGGTTCGGGTGTAGCACACGTAGGTATTTACTTAGGTAACAACACAATGATCGACGCTCAAAACAATGGTGTCGTAATTGAATCACTTGATTGGTGGAATCAATACTTAGTAGGCTTTGGTCGTATTCAATAAGCCTCTATATAATATAGACGAATGACACTATAAAAAGGTCATCTTTGTAGAGAAAAAATTACAAAGATGACCTTTTTTAATTGCGCTATATTTTGAAATTTAATTTGATGACACCTGTCTCTTTCAAGGCAATAAAGAAAATAATAACAAAGGGACCAACAA
Source organism: Lysinibacillus cavernae (assembly GCF_009724685.1). GTDB lineage: Bacteria > Bacillota > Bacilli > Bacillales_A > Planococcaceae > Lysinibacillus > Lysinibacillus cavernae. Next base: position 109,423 of record NZ_WMEF01000010.1, on the reverse strand, counting down.
GTAAACCGATAATGCCAAATAACTGTAGACCGATAAACATGGCAATTAAGGTTGGCAAAGTGGATAAGCCAATGTGGTCTCCCATTAGTTTAGGCTCGACGACACGACGAATAATGAGTAAAATAGCAGCTAAGATGAATAATTTTACAGAAATTGATGTGTTGCCCATCAATAAATGATAGAGTCCCCATGGGGCTAAAATAATGATGGAGCCTAGGAAAGGGACAATATCTATTAACCAGATAATAATAGTCATTGTTATGGCATATTTCGGTTGAATTAATAGAAGTCCTATGAGAGTGACGCCTCCAATAATGAAGCTTACAAATAAGTGCGCCTTCATATAGCCAAATGTTGCATCTTTTAAGCGATTTAAAATAATTTTTATTTTTTTTGCAGTGTTAGGCTTTAAGTATTTATAAGTGATTTGCTTTAATTTTGGCAAATCAAGCATAAATAGGAATAGGGCAATCATATAAACGAGAAGACTAATAAATAGGCTTGGAATTTCTGAAAAGAATGCTGAAACTTTGCTATAATTAAAGAAGCTTAAAAAGGATTCTTCAATTTTCTTTATGAAATCCATTGTGGTTTTTTGAAGCGAAGCACTTACTTCAGGTGGAAAGTCTTCAGTGTATTTAGAAATATTTTCTTGCATATGAAGCCACATATCTGATAGCTTGGAAATATAATAAGGAGCCTGCTTAGACAATAAGATTATTTGCGACATAATCTGTGTAATTGAAAGATAGCAAATAATAGAAATAACAATAACACTCACTATGTAAATAAAAGCAACTGCTATTTTCCGTGACATTTTCCACCGCCTTTTAAAGAACATGACAATAGGTTCTAAGAAAAAAGCACTGATCCCTGCAAATAGTAAAGGCATGGACACTGGGATAATAAAATAGGCAGCTACAAGTAGGGATAGAATCACAATCAATCGAAAAATCAATTTCCTAGCATTAATTTTATTCATAAACTCACCTTCTTTGCGAAAAAAATTAAGTTAAGTGTACCATAAATCGAATTTTATTACGTTCTGAAACAATAAAGGTAGGGATAATTTATGGAAAAAGAGATTTTGCAACTTTTTAGTAATCTAACAGAGCTTGACCAAGATGTTCAATATGAATCTTACGAGGAATTAATGAAAATTATGCAAGAACCCGTAGATTGGACATATGCTGTCTGGGAACAGCTTGTAAAAGCTCTTACATATAATAATGGGAATGCTCGTGCACGTGCTGCACAAATTTTATGCGCTTTAGCTGCAAAAAGTGATCCGGAAGAAAGAGTATTGGAAGATTTTTTGAAGATTTGGGCTGTGACATATGATGAACAATTTGGTACTGCAAGGAGCGCATTACAAGCTATTTGGAAAATTGGACTAGCTGGTCAGGTCCAAAGGGATTTAGTTGTGTCTTATTTAGCTAAGAGATTTCAAACATGCTTAGATGAGAAACATCCTACCCTCATACGCTATGACATTATTGTCTCTTTTAAAAAGCTGTATGATCAAACAAAAGACCCAAAATTGTTAGACATTGCACATCGGTTAATTAATGAAGAGCAAGATAATAAAAATAAAAAGAAGTTTAAGTCAGCCATCCGTTCAAAATAACGAGATGGTGTTTTTTGTGCAGATTCTTTGGTTATCAGTAGCTAGTCAACTATAATAGATGAAAAAATAAAAGGGGTCATGAAATGAGCATTTATAATTATTTAATTCGAAAGCCAAATGGCGAAATCTTATCTATGGAAACATATCGTGGAAAAACGATGTTAATTGTTAACACGGCCAATCAATGTCGATTTACCTATCAATTTGAAGACTTACAAAAAATGTATGATAAATATGGGAAAGATAATTTTGTTGTTTTAGGCTTTCCTTGTGATCAATTTGGCCATCAAAATCCAGAAGATGGAGAGGAAACTACGCACCTTTGTAAGGTGAATTATGGGGTTGCATTCCCGATTTTTGAGCTTGTACAGGTGAATGGAGAGGCTACACATCCATTATTTAATTATTTAAAGCATGAAGTGGATTTTCGTGAATTTGGGAAGGCAAGCATGCAGGAGAAAATGCTTGCTGAGGCAATTGTTCAACTAGCGCCAAGCTTTTTAGACGGTCGTAATATTCGCTGGAATTTTACAAAATTTCTAGTAGATGCAAACGGAAAGACTGTTGCACGCTTCGAGCCAACAGATTCACAGCTTGATATTGAAGAAGCAATTGAAAGAATAGTATAATTTAAAAATTTCGTAAAATGTAATAGCCTATTAAATGGTTTGCATTTTTCTCATTTTTAAAGTTTCCCATCCAGAGCACAGCTATTTTTTCTTATTAATATGTGATAAACTGCTTTACAAGTGAATTATTCTTGCAGAATAAAGGTGCTAATTAGCATAATAGGGAATTCGGTGAAAAACCGAAGCTGTTTCCGCAACTGTAAGTACAGCTATTATAAAGATTTACCACTGTTTCAATGGAGATGGGAAGGTTCTTTATAATTCATTCGTTTTCTTGTAATGAGATGTACAAGCCAGGAGACCGACCTTTATTTGAACGTATAAAAACTTCTCGGAAGCTAGGAGGATATACGGCAAATACATAGGCTATGTCGGTTGATTTGGCAATCTTTATGTTATTTTCGTCGTTCCTTTCAGATAAAGGGGCGACGTTTTTTTGTTCCTTTGAAGCAAGAATTTTTCATAGAGAAAGTGGGGGGATTACAAGTTGAAAAAAGATGCACGTTATTCTTGCTATCCATTTATGCGTGAAAAGGCATCTACGGTCGATTTTGAAATTCGGACAGATAGTCTCACAACGCATATAGGAGTTGCATTAGCTGCAGTGAAAAAAGAGGATGTACAAGTTGTTGCAGATGATTTAATGCTCATTTTGCCTATGGCTTATCATGTTAATGGCTCAGTTCGAGGAAAACTAGCAGTAACAAAAGAGGATCTATCTTGGTTAAGCGAGCGCTATGATTTTTATGTTGGTCATGTGAAGGAAGAGATTCAAAGCTTTGTTTTACCTCAAGGGACGGAAGCCGCTGCCGCTTTACATCTTTGCCGTAGTGAAGCTAAAAAATCATATCGTACATTACACAAAGTAGCCGAAGAACGAGAAGTATCAACTATCCTATTTGATTATTTAGGTTTATTAGCTAATGTATGCTTTGTCATGGCTGTCTATATGAACCAGCAAGCAGGGATAGCTGAAATACCATTTATTAGTAAATCATATCCGATGAAAAAGAAAAAGGAGAATAACAATGAAGAAATTATTTAATTTTCAATGGTTGTCAGTATTACTACTAGCACTAGTTTTAGTGGGGTGTGGTACCGCTGAAGATACTAAAAATAAAGATGCTTCACAGGATACGCAACAGACTGAGCAAACAAGCTACAAAGTGACAGATGATCGCGGTGTAGAAATAGAGTTTGATGAAGTACCAAAAACAATTGTATCATTGCAACCAAGTAATACTGAGATATTATTTGCACTAGGTGTTGGCGATAAAATCGTAGGAGCAACTGAATATGACACGTATCCAGAAGCTGCACAGAAAATCGAACGTGTATCTGATTCTATGAATTTTAACAGTGAACGAATTTTGGCGTTAAATCCAGACGTTGTCATGGCTTATACTATTGGTGATAAGGATGCACTAAAACCACTTGAAGAAGCGGGAATTAAAGTGTTCGTAATTCAGTCTGCAGCTACATTTGATGATGTTTATGGAGATATCGAACAAATTGCCACTGTTATGGGTGTTGCAGAGAAAGGAAAGGCGTTAAACAAAGAGATTAAAGCGAAAATTGCTGACGTACAAGCAAAGGTGAAAGAAGTAAAAACACCAAAAAATGTTTATTTAGAGATTAGCCCTAAGCCTGAGATTTATACAGCAGGCTCTGGCACATTCCAGCAAGAAATATTAGATGTAGCCAATGTTAACAATATTTTTTCTGACCTAAAAAGTTGGGCGCCAGTATCTGAGGAAGATGTCATTGCGAAAAACCCAGAAGTTATTTTAACGACAGTAAACTATACGGAAGATCCAATAGGAGAAATTCTTGCTCGTGATGGTTGGAATACTGTGACAGCCATTCAAAACAAAGCAGTACAATCACTGGATACCGATATCTCTAATCGCCCTGGTCCACGTATTGGGGAAGCCGTAGAGCTAGTAGCAAAAGCCGTATACCCAGAGTTATTTAAATAAGAAAAGACTCAATGCTAGCTGTATTTACGGCTAGCATTTTTTATGTAGTTAGTTATTTCCTAGCGTGAAAATTGGAATTAATTTAATATGTTCTATAAAATAAAGGGTGAATGCTCAATTATTTAAGGGGGTATAGGAAATGGAAAGGTTAGATACAAAGGTTATTCCATTTGAGGCAGTCTATAATTTCCGAGATATGGGGGGATATAAGACAAGAGATGGGCGTGTTGTAAGGAATGGTTTATTTTACCGCTCAGCCGCACTTGGAAAAATGACATTGGCAGATAAAGAGCTATTTGAAACATTAAGTATTAAAACCATTTTTGATTATCGTGACAACAATGAGGCACAACATAATCCTAATCCTGTATTCTCGCAGTCTCAATATATTCAAATACCAGCGAAGGGTAATCAGGCATTTGAAATGCCAACAAATACTGGTGGTAGAGATTTTTATAAAGTTATAAGCCCTGAAATGTTCCGAGACTTTTATGCACAAATGCCTTTTAATAATGCCTCTTTTAAGGAGTTAATGAAAACTATTCAAAATCCTGATAATTTAGGGCTTGTTCACCATTGTGCCGTTGGAAAGGATCGAACAGGTATAGGGGGTGCCCTTATTTTATTAGCGTTAGATGTACCTGAAAAGACTATAATGGAAGACTATTTAGATACGAATATCTATTTACGTCCAATGGTAGAAAAAATGGCTCAATCTATTCAGCGTCAATATAATGAGCAAGAATTACAGCAATTTTATGCATTGATGTCAGCTCGCGAGGATTATTTACAAGCAGCATTGGATGCTATGGATCATCGCTATGGTTCAAAAAATGAGTTTTTAGAGCAGGAGTTTGGCCTAACAACTGAAAAGCGTAAGCAATTACAATCCTATTGCTTAACCTAAGAAGGAGCCCTTTCACAAAAAGATGTGAGAGGGATTTTTTGTGTGGAAGCGCTGTCTTCCTACAAACCTCTTTACAGTCTGAAAATTTGTGATAAGATACAATAGATTTTTAAGAAAAATATAGGAGGAGTGAAAGTATTGGCAGACACAATTAAAGAGACAAATAAGTTAAGTCTATTCCATTTAACATGGCCCATCTTCTTAGAAGTATTTTTATTTATGTTAATGGGATTAGCCGATACTTTTATGCTCAGTGCATTATCAGATAATGCTGTATCAGGGGTAGGTGCAGCCAATCAATATATCCATATAGCTATCCTGATTCTTGAAGTAGTGGGCAATGGTGCGTCCATTGTTGTCTCTCAATATTTGGGTTCAAGACGCTATTTTGAAGCAGCGAAAATTTCGGCTTTAGCCGTCACAATGAATTTGGGCGTGGGGCTTTTGATGAGTATTCTATTTTTCTTCTTTGCTAGTCATTTAATGACCATGATGAACTTGCAGGGAGAAGTACTCTACTATGCACAAAGTTACTTAGTAATCATCGGGAGCTTTATTTTCCTACAGGCTATCATTAATGCCCTTGCTGCAATTATCCGTGTACATGGTTGGACGAAACAAACGATGTATGTATCGCTTGGTATGAACGTGTTGCATGTTGTGTTGAATTACGGTCTTATTTTCGGGAATTTGGGTTTACCAGAGCTTGGTGTAAAAGGAGCAGCTATTTCTTCTGTCATTAGTCGAGGATTAGCAGTACTCGTATTTTTCTGGTTGCTGTATCAGGTAATGGAAGTTCGTGTAAAGGTACAATATTATTTCGAGTATTCAAAGGAATATGTAAGAAAGATATTAAACATCGGTTTACCATCTGCATTTGAGCAGGTTCTTTATCAGTTTTGTCAGATCATATTTTTATATTACGCGACATATTTAGGAGCAGAAACACTGGCAGCAAGACAATATGCCATGAATATTTCAATGTTTACCTATTTATTTGCAATTGCCATAGGTACAGGGACAGCAATCATTATCGGTCGACGGGTAGGTGCAGGCAAAAAAGAGGAGGCTTATCAACAGCTTTGGATAAGTGTACGTGCGGCATTTGTTTTTACGATCATTATGGTCGCTGTGGTCACGATTTTCCGCAAACAGTTCATGTATGTTTTTACAGATAATCCTGAAGTTATAGCGATTGGGGCATCTGTGTTGGCATTAAGTGTTTTACTTGAAACTGGTCGTACAATGAATATTGTTGTCATTAACTCTTTACGTGCTTCAGGGGATGCAAGATTTCCAGTGAAAATTGGGTTTCTATCGATGGTCTGCATGAGTCTGCCACTCGGTTATTTATTTGTATTCGTACTGGATTGGGGCTTGGTCGGTATTTGGCTAGCCATTTCAGCAGATGAATGGGTACGGGCAATTATCGTATACTTTAGATGGAAGAGCCGTAAATGGGAGCGATTTGCCCTTGTTTCACCAAATGAACAGAAGGAGGCATAGAAATGGGAGCACTTTCTAAACGAGCTGTAGGGGCAGCATTAATGGATCAACATATCCAGCTTTTTGCTTGTCCGGTATGTCAGCAATCGATGTATGTCTATGAGCAGGGGAGATTGGTTTGTTCCGCCAACCATTCTTTTGATATCGCCAAGCAGGGCTATGTCAATATGCTGACGCATAGTGCTACTTCTAAATATAGTAAGAGTCTTTTTGAATCTCGCAAGGCTGTAATCGATAGTGGAATCTATGATGTTGTAGAAGAGAAAATCGTTGAGCTTATTGCCTCTGCAAAAACAGTGCTTGATACTGGTTGTGGAGAAGGATCACATTTAGCGCGTATTATGAAGGATAAAAATGATCGTATAGGCATCGGTATCGATATAGCAAAGGAGGGCATAGTGGCTGCAGCACGTCATTATCCACATCAAATTTGGTGTGTAGGTGATTTGGCGAAAAGTCCTTTTGCTAAATCCGGCTTCGATGCGATTTTAAATATTTTATCTCCTGCAAATTATGAGGAGTTTAAACGTCTTCTTGCACCTAATGGCTGTATTGTAAAAGTTGTGCCCCAAAGCGGTTATTTACATGAGTTACGAGCACAACTATACGCAGATTCCAACAAAGAGACATATTCCAATGAACAGATTGTTTCACGATTCCGAGATAGTTTTAACGAGGTTAACGTAGAACGTATAACCTATACTTCACTGCTTGCGAAGGACCTTGTGCCAGCATTATTAGAGATGACACCGATGGGATGGCATAAAAAAGATGATACAGCTATTGTATTAAATGAAATTACGATTGATGTGGATCTATTAATAGGGAAAGTTTAAGATGGTCATCTACAATTGCAGTATACTTGTCTTTTCGATTACAATAGGAATAACTATTGAATAAGGTAGGAATGTAACAGTGTATAAATTAGTAGCAAATGTTGTCAAAGTAATATTAAAACTAATGGGCTCAAAGGCTCGTGTATATGGAGAAGAAAACTTGCCGAAAGAAAATGGGTTTATTATAGCTTGTACACATACAGGTTATGTTGATATTTTAAACCTTGGCGTAGCCATGTACCCTCGAGAAATTCACTTTATGGCGAAGAAGCAATTATTCGAAATGAAAGGCCTTGGTTGGCTTGTTGAGCGTTTAAATGCCTTTCCAGTGGACCGTGATAATCCAGGTCCTAGCGTTATTAAAATTCCTTCACAGTTATTGAAAGAAGGTAAAATTGTTGGGATTTTCCCATCTGGTACACGAAGTGCAGAAGGAACAGATTTAAAGCAAGGAGCGATTACAATCGCACAGCTGGCAAAAGCGCAAATTGTACCTGCTGCTTACGTGGGTGCACGTAATGCTGGAGATGTGATGAAGCGTGGCAAAGGTTATTTAATCTATGGTGAACCATTTTATGTAACGGGTAAAGGAAAAGAAGGTAGAGAGCAATTTACCCAACACCTTGAAAATGAGCTAATCTCATTAACAGAAGAATTACAAAAACGTATTGCAGTCAAATAACATACAATGGCACTCAGAATCAAAGTGATTTTGAGTGCTTTGTTGTAGGAGGATAAATAAAAATGATTCGAGTACTTTTCGTTTGCTTAGGCAACATCTGTCGATCACCAATGGCAGAGGCAGTCATGCGTGATTTGGTAGAGAAAAATCATCTAAGAGATAAAATAGAAGTAGATTCTGCTGCTACTAGTTCATGGCATATTGGTGAACCCCCGCATCGAGGCACGCAGGATAAGCTTAGAGAATATGGTATTTCCACAACAGGAATGGAAGGTCGACAGTTACAAAAGACTGATTTTGAAAGCTTTACATATATTATTGGTATGGATGAAAGCAATATTCATAATATCAGAACGATATTGAGCGACCCTCACTCACCAAAGATTTTTCATTTTTTAGATTTAACGCAATATCGCAAAGACGTCCCTGATCCTTACTATACAGATGATTTTCAAGAAACCTATGATTTGGTGCAAGAAGGCTGTCAGGCATTACTAGAAAAAATTAAGCAAGAACAGCTGTAAGGTGACGTTAAAAAACGTAAATTTTAACAGCATTTTTTCAAGAAAATATTAGCTTAAACATTGGTATATCTAGCTTTGTAAGCATCATTATGTTATTATTTGCAGAGTAAAGATACGATAAGTATTTAATTACCATTTACAGATGTGCAACTGCGTATCTATCATTTTTATAAATTTATCTTTTGAAAGAGAGTGGAAACAATGGGTCGTAAGTGGAATAACATTAAAGAAAAGAAAGCGTCTAAAGATCAAAGCACAAGCCGTATTAATGCAAAATTTGGGCGAGAAATTTATGTGGCAGCTAAATCAGGCGAACCAGATCCAGAGTCAAACCGTGCACTTAAAGTGGTGCTTGAACGCGCAAAAACATATAGTGTTCCAAAACATATTATAGAAAAAGCCATCGATAAAGCAAAAGGTGGCGGTGATGAAAACTTTGATGAATTGCGTTATGAAGGCTTTGGACCAGCAGGCACAATGATTATCGTGGATGCTTTAACAAACAATGTGAATCGTACAGCATCTGATGTTCGCGCAGCATTTGGTAAAAATAACGGAAATATGGGTGTCAGTGGATCTGTAGCTTATATGTTCGATTCAACAGCAGTTATAGGTTTAGAAGGTAAAACGGCTGATGAAGTCCTAGAAATTTTAATGGAAGCAGATATTGATGCTCGTGATATTTTGGAAGAAGAGGAAGCTGTCATTATTTATGCTGAACCGGATCAATTCTTTGCTACGCAAGAAGCATTAAAGGCTGCGGGTGTTCAAGAGTTTACAGTAGCAGAACTTTCTATGCTACCACAAACAGAAGTGGCATTAACAGGCGACGATGTAGCGAAATTTGAAAAATTAATCGATGCATTAGAAGATTTAGAAGATGTACAAAATGTCTTCCACAATGCAGATTTAGGCGAATAAACCGATAATTTAATTTAATGGAGTAAACCAGTAGCATATAAGGCTACTGGTTTTTAATTAGGGAGGAAAATGGTGGATACTGCTTTAGCAATTATTTTATTTTTAGTTACCTTGTTTTTTGTCATTGTTCAACCACGTAAATTGTCTATTGGTTGGTCAGCCTGTATCGGAGCAGCTATTGCACTACTAATTGGGGTAGTGACTTGGCATGATGTGCTAGAGGTGACTGGGATCGTTTGGAATGCCACGCTTTCATTTATTGGTATTATTTTAATTTCGCTTATATTAGATGAAATTGGCTTTTTCGAGTGGGCTGCTCTTCATATGGCACGGCTTGCTAAGGGGAGTGGAATCCGCTTATTTGTTTACATTGCATGTCTAGGGGCTATTGTGTCGGCTCTATTTGCTAATGATGGTGCTGCTTTAATATTAACGCCCATTGTTTTAGCGATGGTGAGAAAGCTGAATTTAACTGAAAAAATGATTTTTCCATTTATCATTGCTAGTGGCTTTATAGCAGATACAACATCCTTACCCTTTGTTATTAGTAATTTAACAAATATCGTATCGGCTGATTTTTTTGAAATAGGTTTTATAGATTATGCAGTTCATATGGTTGTACCGAACTTCTTTTCTTTAGTAGCAAGTATAGTAGTACTTTATATTGTTTTTCGTCGGTCCATTCCGCAAGATTATTCTCTTGAGGCAGTTGAGCACCCAAAGCAGGCAATCCGAGACCCAAGATTATTTTCGATATCTTGGTATGTGATTGCCATCCTATTAGCAGGTTTCGTGATCGGTGAACTTTTACACATTCCTGTATCCTTTATTTTATGTGGTGTGGCCTCTATTTTCTTATGGCTTGCACAGCGTAGTTCTTTCGTAGATACGAAAAGGGTTGTAAAAGGAGCTCCGTGGAATATAGTATTCTTCTCTATTGGCATGTATGTGGTTGTCTACGGTTTAAAAAATGTAGGGATGACAGGATTGCTAGCAAGTTTACTAGAGCAAGCTGTACAACAAGGCTTCGTAGTGGCAACACTCACTATGGGATTTGTTGCGGCAATTTTATCAGCTGTCATGAATAATTTACCCACTGTCATGATTGATGCCTTAGCGATTTCTGAAACAAGTGCAACTGGCATGATGAAAGAAGGGCTGATTTATGCAAATGTGATTGGCACGAATCTAGGTCCAAAAATGACACCGATTGGCTCGTTAGCGACATTGTTATGGCTACATATATTGGCTCAAAAAGGCATTAAAATTAGCTGGGGACAGTATTTTAAAATCGGCATCATTCTTACAATTCCAACATTGTTCGCTACTTTAATCGCATTAGTTATTTGGATATCCTTAATTTCATAAATTTAATGTCTAAATAGTTAGAATAATAGTACAATAAAATAAAGTTGTAACAGTTTTAGTCCAAACATCTAGAGAGGTAATAAAAACGATTAATACATTCAAACTATGATGACTTTGAAACTATTTTTCTAGGAGTATAGATCTTGTAGAAAAATAGTTTCTAATGATACATATTCCGCAATGCCGTGGGTTCACAAGTTGGAGAAAAATACTAAAATATGACAAATAAAGGTAAAATATAAAATAAATTGTGTTTTACCCATTGTTAAAATTAACAAACCATAACATAATATAATATAAATTAATATATAGTTGAACGAAGGAAATGGGGGACTAAAGTATGGGTTTTTTACGTTCAATCCAGGGGAAACTAATTATTATTTCATTAGCACTACTAATTATTCCTAGTTTTATTATTGGTTTAGTGAGTTATAGTAAGGCTAAGCATGGGATGGAGGATATTGGTGAGCAAGTAATTTACAATAGTGTTCAAAATTCTTTACAATTAATTGAACTTGCAAACGAGAGTGTTGAAAAAGGTGACATTCCTTTAGAGGTAGCACAGGAGCGAGTACGAGAAGCATTCCTTGGTCCTAAAGATAGTGAAGGCAAGCGACCAATTAATTATCCGGGTGATTTAGGAGAGTATGGCTATATCTATGTGTTGGATGAGAAAGGGACATTAACAACACATCCAACTAGAGAAGGAGATAATCTTTGGGAGGACCAAGATAGTAGCGGCAATTACTTTATACGAGAAGTAACGGAAAAGGCGCTTGATGGTGGTGGCTTTACAAAATATGAATTTGAGTTACCAGGTCAAAATGTGATAGCAGATAAAATTATTTACTCTGCAAAAGATCCATATTGGGGATGGGTTATTGCATCAGGTACATATATGCAAGATTTTAATGAAGAGGCGAATTCTCTATTATTAGTGATTGGTGTGACATTAGCGGGTGCTATTATTATAGGGACTATCATTGTTATTCTTGTTTCAAGACATCTGGCTTTACCTGTTAAAAAATTATCTAGGCGTGTACGTGAAGTCGCGAAAGGGAATTTAACTGTAGAGATTGAACATTTACAACGTTCAGATGAAATTGGTCAGTTAAATGAGGGCTTTAATGAGATGGTTGATCAACTCAAAACGCTAATCTCAGACGTGGAGGAAGCAATTGTAGAAATACAATCGACATCAGCAAACTTAACAGCGGTGGCTGAAGAGACAAATGCCTATGGTGACGAAATCGTCAAAGCTATTAATGAAGTATCGAAAGGTGCTGTACAGCAAGCATCCGAAGCGGAGGATACGAATCGAATAGCTGTCGAGTTTGCTCAACAAATTGAAGGATTGCATGATAAAAATGAATTAATGCTAGACGCATCACAGCATATGAAAAAATCAAATGAAGAAGGTTTAGTCAATATAGATAGCTTGAAAATGAAATCTCAAGAGTCTTCAACTATTATTCAGAATATTCGGTCTGTGTTTGGTAGTTTAATTGTCAAAGTGCGTGAAATTGAAGGCATTGTGGGGACGATTACTGAGATTTCAGATCAAACGAATCTTCTTGCTCTTAACGCCTCGATTGAAGCAGCACGAGCGGGTGAACATGGCAAAGGATTCGCAGTTGTTGCGGATGAAGTACGGAAGCTTGCAGATCAAACATCTATAGCGACAGAACTAGTACGCACTACTTTAAAGGGTATTGAAAGTGAAACGAACTTAGTAAATGATGAGATGGAAAAAACACATGTTATTGTGCGTCAACAAAATGATTCGGTCATGATTACAGAGTTGTCCTTTAAAGAAATTAAATTGGCTGTTGAAAAAATAATAGCAATCATAGGAGATATGACAGAGGGTGTAGAATATTTAAATAGTTCTAAGAATGGTATTATGCAATCCATCGAAAGTATTGCCATGGTTAGTGAAAAGAATGCTGCTGCTTCTGAAGAGGTAACAGCATCTGTAGATGAACAGCAACGAGCAATCCAGCTCGTAAGTGAATCTTCCAATGATCTCACTGATGAGATATCTGCACTACAAGAGTCCATTAAACGCTTTAATTTAAGATAATCATTCGGGATGCTTGGTAAACAAGCATCCTTTTTTCTTTCTTCACGTTAATAAAAGGTAAGGGAGGGGTGATTTGTGAAAAAATGGGTGATTAGAGTAAGTATTTTTCTAATTTGTATAGGAATTGTGCTTTATATTTGGTTGGGAAAAGAAATAGAGCAGGGTGTTGAACCAAATGCAGATGGCTCGGCTGACTATATGATTATACTAGGGGCAAAAGTTAAGCCTGGTGGTGTGCCATCACTTTCATTAAAAAGTCGATTAGAGGTGGCGGTTCCATATTTAACAAAGTACCCACATGTTAAGGTCATTGTGTCAGGGGGACAAGGATCAGATGAAGATCGAACAGAAGCATCTGTGATGAAAGATTATCTGGAACAAAATGGTATAGGTGCTACAAGAATTATCATAGAGGATAAGTCTACTTCCACATATGAGAATTTAGTTTTTTCTAAAGAACTAGTACCAAAAGAGACAAAGAAAATCACTATTGTTTCCAATGATTTTCATTTGAAACGTGCAAAATATCTAGCAGAGACTTTAGATTTTGAGGTAGATGTCGTAGCGGCCGAAACGCCAAAATCAGTAGAAGCAAAACTAAAAATAAGAGAAAGAGCTGCTTTACTAAAAACATATATTGTTGGCTACTAAAGCCATTATCCCTAGGCGTAATGGCTTCTGGATTTTTTAGTTTTAGTATCTAGAGCTCTCGTGTAAAAAAACACCCCCTGTTGAGCGAAGAAAATTGTTTCTTAATAGGATAGATTTGGCATATAATAGAAGTATCACGGGGTATATGATAGAAAGTGGGGACTTGAATGAAAACGTTTAAAGACTATGAATACAGCCGTCCAAATGTTGCAACGATGAAAGAGCAGCAATTAGCGCTTATCGTTCATTTTAAAAATGCACAATCGATGGACGAGCAAAGTGGTGTAATTGAACAATTAAATGCAATCAGTAATGACTTTGCCACAATGGCTAACTTAGTATATATTCGTGCTTCAATCGATACAAATGATGAATTTTATCAAGCAGAGCGCGACTATTTCGATGAAGTTGGTCCTGAACTAGAAGAAGTAACTACAGAATACTATAAAGCATTAATTGACTCACCGTTCCGTCAGCAATTAGAAGAAAAATGGGGTCAACAATTATTTGACCTAGCAACTTATCAAATTAAAGGCTTCTCACCAGAAGTGATTGATTTAATGCAAAAAGAAAACAAGTTAGTATCTGAGTACAATAAGCTTGTTGCTTCTGCACAAATCGACTTTAATGGGGAGACATTAACACTTGCTCAGCTTGGTCCGTTTGCGGAATCAACTGATCGAGAAACACGTAAGGCAGCAACTGATGCTCGTTTTGGTTTCTTTGCGGAGCATGAAGATGAATTCGACCGTTTATATGACGAGCTTGTAAAAGTCCGTCATGAAATTGCGATTAAACTAGGCTATAACAACTATGTTGAACTAGGTTATATTCGCATGAATCGAATTGATTATAACGCTGAAATGGTTAAAAAATTCCGTGATCAGGTTCGTGATTTAATTGTACCTGTTGCAACTAAGCTATATGAGCGTCAGGCCAAGCGTATTGGAATTGAAGATTTTAAATTCTATGATGAAGCACTAAACTTCCTATCAGGTAATGCTACACCAAAAGGTGATCCAGAGTGGATCGTGGCGAACGGTAAAAAAATGTATGAGGAGCTATCTCCTGAAACAGGAGAATTCTTCAACTTCATGATTGACCATGAATTAATGGACCTAGTAGCGAAGAAAGGAAAAGAGAGTGGTGGTTATTGTACGTTTATCGAAAACTATCATTCTCCATATATTTTCTCGAACTTTAACGGTACATCAGGCGACATTGATGTGTTAACTCACGAAGCTGGACATGCTTTCCAAGTTTACTCAAGCCGTAACATTGGTATTCCTGAGTATTTATGGCCAACCTACGAATCTTGTGAAATTCACTCGATGAGTATGGAATTTTTCACATGGCCTTGGATGGAGCTGTTCTTTAAAGAAGATACAGAAAAATATAAGTTTACGCATTTAAGTAGCGGTCTTTTATTCTTACCATATGGTGTTGCAGTAGATGAGTTCCAACATGTTATTTATGAAAACCCAACGATGACACCAGCTGAACGTAAAGCAGCATGGAAGAAAATTGAAGAAACATATTTACCACACCGTGAATATGATCAAAACAGCTACCTTGAAGCTGGAAGCATTTGGCAACGTCAAGGTCACATTTATGCAAGCCCGTTCTACTATATTGATTATACGTTAGCACAAATTTGTGCCTTCCAGTTCTGGAAACGTTCACGTGAAGGATTTGAAGCGGCTTGGAAAGATTATATTCATCTATGTGGTTTAGGTGGCTCTATGTCCTTTACAAAGCTTGTAAAAGAGGCAGGCTTAATTTCACCATTTGAAGATGGCTGTGTTGAATCGGTTATTGGGGAAATTGAGGCATACTTAAATTCAGTAGATGACTCGTCGCTATAATTGATCACTTAAATTCGCTACACTTCCACGAGATGCACTGTGGAAGTGAGCGAGTTTTTTTATTTTTAACCTACATATAATTTTGTTTTGTCGATAAATACTAGAATACTTGCGAAATGGTTAATATATCAGTAGTATTTTCAGTAACTGTGATAAAAGGAAGTGAATGAAAGTGACGAGGAAAGTTTGGTTTCAAGTAGGTGTAGGGATATTACTTACACTACTAATCATTAAATATTTTATAGAGATTCATTGGATTTTTTCACCACTTGTCATCATATTAAAAGCAATTTTTGTGCCTTTACTACTTGGCGGTGTCCTATATTATGTGACTGAGCCGATTCAGAGATTTTTAGAAAAACGTAGATTTCCAAGATGGGCAAGTATATTGACGATTGTGTTTGGCCTAATAGCGCTGGCAGGCGGTTTTGGCTGGATGATTGGTAATCCAATTGCCGAGCAAGTCAATAAATTAGTGAAGAATGCCCCTATGATTAGTTCTGGTATTAGTACGAGCATTCAGCAATTAACAGACTATGTGCTGCAAAATAAAGATAACTTCCCACAGCAATTAAATGATGTTATTGAAAAAATGGCGAATTCTGTACAAGATATTGCAGTAGTGGCGAGTAAAGGATTTGTTTCCTTTTTACAATCCATTGTGTCCGTGTCGTTATTAGCCATTTTAATTCCATTTTTCTTTATTTTTATGCTGAAGGATCATGAGAAATTTGCTCCATCCATCTATAAGTATTTCAGTGGAGAACGTCAACAATGGGTTAAGAAAACATTAAGTGAAATTGATGATGTATTACGTACTTATATTCAAGGTCAACTGCAAATAAGTTTTTTATTAGCACTGATTATGTATGTAGGTTATTTAATTATCGGATTAGAATATTCGTTACTGCTAGTTATCTTCGCGTTCTTTATGAATATGGTTCCATTTATTGGACCTTGGATCGCCTTTACACCAGCACTTATAGTAGCAGTTATTCAGGATCCTATTTTAGTTATTTGGGTATCCGTTGTGACGCTTGTTGCGCAACAAATTGACAGCAACTTTATCACGCCTAACGTCATGGGAAAATCACTCGATATCCATCCACTTACAGTTATTACAATTATTCTAGCAGCAGGTAATATTGCAGGTTTCATTGGTATTATTATTGCTGTACCATTCTATGCAGTATTAAAGGTTATCGTATCCAATATTTATGATCAACGTAATGCGATTAAGAAAAAAGCTACGAAGTCAGTATAGGAGTCGAAAAAAATGGAACAAGAAATTGTGAAGGTATTTAATGAGCAGCATGAGCAAATTGGTACAGCGACGAGGGCGGAAGTACATGAAAAAGGGCTTTGGCATGAGACGTTTCACTGTTGGCTTGTAAATGAAGAATATATTTATTTTCAAGTCCGTAGCTCGCAGAAAAAGGATTATCCGGGGTTGCTGGATATTACGGCAGCAGGGCATCTTTTAGCTATTGAGACAGTGGAGTCAGGTATTCGAGAAGTAAAAGAAGAATTGGGGCTCCAAATAGATGTCCATGAAGTTGTAAAAATGGGCATGACCTCTTGCAGTATCGTTTCTGAAAATATGATCGACAATGAATTTTGCCATGTCTACATATACCCTTTCAAGCATGATTGGAATTCCTTTGCATTACAGTATGAGGAAGTATCAGGTGTAGTGAGAGCAAAACTAAATGAAGCAGAGGCTTTCTTCTTGGGAGAGACGACGACACTTAATATTGAAGGCTACGAATATTTCCCTGATGGTCAACGTGTAAAAATTGTCAGACCAGTCGGTACAGCACAGTTTGTTCCCTATCGAGAATTGTACGTTGCACAAGTGATAAAATTTGCTTCCGAAAAAATATTTAACCAAACATCATAATTATAAATAGGATAAGCTACGTAATAGCTTGTCCTATTTTTTTGGCAAAAATGATTTAGAAACTACACGATATAATAGGAAAAAATGAGTTATACTGTTAGATAGATTGTAAAGAAAAGGAGCATTTTTTATATGCTAACATTTGAACAAAAACAAACGATTATTGAATCGTTTTCTGGACTAACTAAAAAGGAAATCTCATTAAAACGCTTAAATTATCATTACATGGATAGCCTTTATGAGAAGACAGTTGTAGTTGAAAAGCTACATCCAAATGGCAATGGCTTTGTCTTTGTTGGAGATTTATTACGCTATGAGCAAGAGGCTAATGATAAAGGTTTAGTGAATATTCGTGATTACGATGAGCAAAAGCTTCGTGAAATTATTGAGGATTCTATCCAGTATTTATCAGAAGAAGTAGAAGAGCAGGAGCCGATTGTAGAGATTTGGCATAGCCGAGAGGGTGGTCAATTACAGCTAGCATTTGAGCAACGTTCTTGGAATGTATACCATGGGGAAAATCTTGAAGAGGCATTTGGTACGTATGATGCTGCGAAAGAATACTTACTAGAAGAAGGCTTTCGTACAAAGAAATAAAAAATACGGGGGATCATCATAAATGAACGGGAAAAAATTAGTGGGAATTGTTATTGTTGTTGTTATTGCGGTATGTTTATTTTCAGTTTATACCATTACTAATTTTTATAAAAATCATGAAGAGCAGCCAAATCGTGAAAATCGTGAAATTAATAAGTCAAAGAGCTTGAATTTAATTTTGCCACAGGCTACAATTATCTCGAATTCAAGATAATTGAGAGGTGATTGTCAGTGCAGCACATTTTTTATAAAGGTACAGATGAAACAAAGCCGACTTTACTGTTGTTACATGGCACAGGAGGTAATGAAGAAAGTCTAATTGGCCTTGCAAAGGAAATAGATGATACAGCAAATATCTTAAGTGTTCGAGGAAATGTACTTGAGCATGGTATGCCACGTTTTTTCCGGCGATTGGCTGAAGGTATCTTTGATATTGAGGATTTAATCTTTCGTACAAAAGAGCTTAACGACTTTTTACTTGAAGCAGCACAGCAATATGGCTTTGATCGTCAACAAATTGTAGCGATAGGCTATTCAAATGGTGCTAACATTGCAGCAAGTTTATTGTTCCATTATGAAGATGCGCTAGCAGGTGCAATTCTTCATCATCCAATGGTGCCAAGACGTGGGATTGAATTACCGAAACTTTCTTCTACCCCTATTTATATTGGTGCTGGTTCAAATGATCCGATGTGTACAGCGCAAGAATCTGAGGATTTAGCAACACTTTTTACTTCGGCAGGTGCAATTGTAACGACAAAATGGTTTAATTTTGGTCATCAACTAACAATGCCTGAAGTACAAGCTGCAAAAGAATGGTATAACAGCATCTATGCTTAATTGAAAAATCCGCTTCCTTTTTATGAAGGAGGCGGATTTTAACTATATTATTTACTTTTCTTTGAGAAAGGTAGCCACCAGTTCCAATCGCCAAATAGTTTCATGAGACTAGGTACAAGCATCAGACGAATTATCGTTGCGTCAATAGCAACCGCAATGGCTATACCAACACCAATTTGTTTCACAGGCATAACATCTGTGAAGGCAAATGCTCCTGTAATAACAATCATAATAAGTGCAGCTGATGTAATAATACGGCTCGTTGAAGTTAGTCCATCAATTGTAGCTCGAGTATTATCTGCACCTTTTAAGTACTCTTCTTGGATACGTGAGATTAAAAAGACTTCGTAGTCCATACTTAAGCCGAATACAAGACAGAAAACGATGACTGGGATAATCAGTACAATTGAGCCTGCTTCAATACCAAAATGTCCGTATTGGAAAATATAAACGAGTATACCGAAGGCAGAAGAAAGCCCAATAATATTCATAATAATCGCCTTTAACGGAATTAAGACCGAACGGAATGCCAGCATTAAAATGAAAAATGTAGATACAATGATAATGGCTATTGCCAAAACAATTTTACTCGCAATTTCATCAAAGATCTCTTGGTTAAATTTAGCCGGACCACCAAGTGCAAAATCAACACCTAGGTTTTTATCCATCCAAGTTCGGGCAAACTTTTGAGCTGTAGTGGATGAACCTGCTGCATCGATGGTAATAGGGATAAATAATTGTGTATCTTTTGAAAAAGTATTCATTACTGGCTCTAACTGTTCCGCAACTTGTGGAATTGCTAAAGAAGCAGAAAGCTCCTCAGGCGTTTGAATGTTAGCAGCTGTATAGATTGTTGAAACCTTTGTTACTAGGGAGTCATTTAATAGCTTTTCTTGAATAGCATAAATTAGCTCTCTTCCTTCCGCATCTTCCCAGCCTTCTTTTCGTTCAGCTAACAAGTATAAAGTAGAGGATCCGCCGAGTTCAAACGTTTCATCTAATTTATCGTAAGCTGCACGTGCATCATATTTTGTTGGTAAGGAATCAACCTGAGGAATCGTTAGTTGGATATCCTTTAATGGGAGCATACCGATGCCAAGTAACAATAATGCTGTAATCACAATAGCGACTGGATGTTTCATGACAAAACCAGCAAAGCCGCGCCAACGATTAGCACCACCTGCTTTAACACGTATGAGACGCCATTTGTTGAGTTTATCACCTAAAAGCATCATTGTGGCAGGAAGAAGTGTTAAGCCAGAAAGTACAGCTAACAGGACTACTATAGTACCTCCTAGAGCGATATTATGAAAAATTTCTACATCTATAACGATCATAGCGCCTAAGCCAATCATGACACAGACTGCGGAGAAAATAATTGAACGTCCTGCTGTCTGTGTAGCAGTTTGAATGGCTTGTGCAACAGAGGTGTGAGTACGCTCTTCTCGGTAACGGTTGATAAACAGTAGCGCAAAGTCAATACTTAAAGCAAGGCCAAGCATCGGGACAATATTTAAGACGAAAATGGATAGATTCACACTACCACTAAGTAGCGTCATTATACCAAAGGCAGTAACGACTGTTACAACACCAATGATGATTGGCAAAATTGAAGCAACAACCGTACCAAAAGCCAATAATAGAACGATGATGGCAATTGGCAACCCAATGGCTTCAGCTGACGCCAAATCTTTTTGACTGGCCGTATTAATGTCAGCAGAAATAACCGGTCCTCCAGTAATGCTAACCCCTTCTTCTTCAATTAAAGAACGGAATTCCTCAACGATGTCAGGGAGATTTTCTACATCATTTTTTAAATGAACCATTGCATAGGCAATACCATCTTTTCGTAAAGAGGAATCTTCTAATGGTGATTGAATTGAATGAATTTCTTTTATGTTATCTAGTTTTTTTAAAGTATCTTCAATTTTCTTATCTTGAGCTGGATCAAAGACAATCAAAATCGTATCAGATGGTAGATCAAATGTTTCTGCTAGCTCATTTGTAACATAGGTATGATCTGCTTCAACGAAAAAGCCATCACCCTGAAGTTTGCCAGGAAGCTGTAAAGCAAAGTAGGCCATTGCTAGAAAAATAATAAGCCATATGGCTACGATTGCTTTAGCGTGTGCTGTAATAAAAGCTGAAAAAATTTTCATAGTTGTTTTTGTATCCCCCTTTTCAAATAGTGTAAAGGATGTGTCACATTTTGTCGTGTGACAAAGTAAAGACTCCTGTCCACTCATCGGACAGGAGTCTTCATTGTTAAAAGAATAATGATAATACGAAATAAATAATGGATGCCATAACGGCTGAGATAGGCATTGTAATAATCCAAGTAGTAACAATCTTTCGAGCCATTCCCCAGTTTACACCACGGACACGCTGTGCAGAACCAACACCCATAATAGATGAAGAAATAACATGTGTTGTAGATACTGGTAAGTGAATTAATGTAGCGCCAAAGATAACTGTAGCTGATGCTAAATCGGCTGCTACACCGTTAACGGGACGGATTTTCATGATTTTACCGCCAACTGTTTTAATAATTTTATATCCACCGATAGATGTACCTAGACCCATTGCTGTAGCCGCTGCAGCTCGTACCCAGAAAGGTATTTCATCCCCTGTATGCAAACCACCAGCAATTAAAGCCATTGTCATAATCCCCATCGCTTTTTGCGCATCGTTCGTACCATGGGTAAACGATTGAATGGCTGCAGTGAAAATTTGCATAGTGCGGAAACCTTTATTTGTTCGATATAAATTTAAATTTTTAAACCATAATTTAAAAAGCGTCATCATGATAAAGCCGGCGCAAATAGCAAGTATTGGCGAAAACACTAACGCCAAAATAATTTTAGTAAAGCCGCCATAGTTTAACACATTGAATCCTGCAGATGCGACAGCAGCACCTGCAATAGAGCCAATCAATGTGTGTGAAGAACTAGATGGAATACCGAAATACCATGTTAATAAATTCCAAATAATAGCTGAAGTTAATGCAGCTAAAATAACGACTGAACCGGTTGTGTCTCCTTCAAAGGCATTTAAAGAAAACGGATCTACAATGTCTTTTGTTAGAGCTTTCGCTACCCCTACAAAGGTAATAGCACCGACAAAGTTCATGGTTGCTGCCATGATGATCGCCACACGAGGTGGCAATGCTCTAGTGGAAACCGAAGTTGCGATAGCATTTGCTGTATCGTGGAAACCATTGATAAAGTCAAATGTTAGGGCAAAGATGACGACCAGTACGGTTAGAATGATGATTGTATTCATTGTAAAATGCCATCTCCTAATTATGCGTTACGCATGATAATTGTTTCCATAGTATTGGCTACGTTTTGACAATGATCAGCAATATCTTCAAGTTGTTCATATATATCTTTAAATTTAATGAGGCGAATCGGATCTTTTTCGTTTAAAAATAACTTTTTAATGGAAGAACGTTGTACCTCATCACACTCACGTTCATAGTCTTTAATAAGAATTGCGTGTGGACGCATACCAATTAGATTCTTCTTCTTTAACTCTTCAGTAGCTTTGACAATTTCATCAGCACTTTTAGAAATAAATCCTAAGAAAGTGCGCATTGATTCATCAATCTCAGTGAGCGAAAACATTTCAAAGTGCGCAATACAGTGCTCTGTTCCATCTAAAATGTCATCCATACGAATGGCAAATTCTAAAATGTCCTCGCGCTCAATAGGTGTCATAAATGATTTGTTTAGCATTACGATCAGTTCATGAATGAGCTTATCGCCAGCAGTTTCGTAGTTTTTCATTGTAATGCTAATCTCTTTAAGGTCAGCTACACTGTTAATACGAAAATCATTTGCGTAATGTACAGCCTCTCTCATATTTTCAGCAATTTTATGCAATGCAATAAAGAAAGGGTCTTGTTTTTTTGAGTTAAGCATGTAAATCGAATCCTCCTGGATATAAATAAATTAATCGACCTCTAAACTTTACTATCATAACAAAATCTTTAATTTATCTACATAAAAATTTCATAATCGACATAAAAATTTACATTCCTGTAATATACAATTCGTTCACAAAAAGAAAGATGGTCAAGCTGTATTTGTTTTTATAAATACAGAATAATCCTTATTATATTTGGTGATTTGACTGTATTATTAACTGTTTAGTACAGATAAGAATAAGAAAATTGATGAATGACGATAGAAATTTTATTTTCAATTGTAAAGGTAATGTAAATTCATTTATGACGAGAAGAGTGTCTTCCTATTCTTAAGAATATCTTCATTTTTATCCTTCCTCTTTATTAAGATTTGTTTTCTACAATAGAACTTGATTGAGAAAGGAGCGTTTATTCACAATGATTCAAGTTGAAAACTTACAGCATACATTTTTAATTGGTAAAAGAGGGAAGGAAAAACAGGTTCCAGTATTAAAAGGCGTGAACTTCGCGGTCAATAAAGGAGAGATTGTTGCTATTGTAGGAAAAAGTGGCTCAGGAAAATCAACCTTATTACAAGTTTTAGCTGGTTTTATGAAAGCTGAACAGGGATCGATTAAAGTGAATGGTAAGGAGACGGTTCATCTGACTGAAACAGAAAGTGCTGCGTTTCGCTTACGTCACTTCGGCTTTATTTTTCAAAACTTTCAATTGATGCCGGGTTTAACGGCTTTTGAAAATATTGAATTACCTTTAAAACTACAAGGTTTACGCAAAGCAATAAGAAATGAAAAAGTAAAAAAATTAATGGACAAGGTTGGTCTCACAGAAGTGGCAGATCATTATCCGAATGAACTTTCAGGTGGACAACAACAGCGTGTCAGTATTGCACGTGCCCTTATTACAAATCCTCCGGTATTGCTTGCAGATGAGCCAACAGGAAGTCTAGATTCAGAAACAGAGCAAGATATTTTATTGCTCATTCAAAGCTTAAATCGTGAATTGGGGCTAACCTTTGTCATTATTACCCACGATGAAGAAGTGGCTACTATAGCTCATAGACGCTTCCGTATGTATGATGGGGAACTCGTAAAGGAGGAGGCTTAACATGTTATTTAAGGATCAACTAGATTTTGTTACTCAGCATATAAAGAAAAATAAATTGCGTGTTTTTATGACGATATTAGCTGCAACGATGGGCTGTGCCTTTCTAATTGTACTAGCATCAGTTGGCTTTGGTTTACAGGAATCTCTACGCAATGAAATTCTTTCAAATGAGACAGTTACGAAAATTCAAGTGTATGGCGATAAACAATTAACCGATGAGCAAGTGCAAGAAATTAAAAAGTTAGATCATGTGGAAACAGTGCTTGAAACCATAAGTATAAATGCTTCTGCACATTCGTTTTTAGGAGACCGTGATACAACCTCTAATTTAACTTTGTCGGATATACAAGACTTTGAACAGGTAAATGGCAAGCTTGCAGAAGGAAACTATCCTTCAAAACCAAATGAAATTGTTGTAGGCTATCATTTCGCTCAAACGTTATTGAATGAGGCAGAACGTACTATCATAGCTGAAAAGAGTAAAAAGGCTGAGGCAGATGGCACATACTATGACGGCAGTGAAGAGGGCTATAAAGAGTCAATGATTGGTAAGAATATTGACTTGTCTTTAGTATCTAACATTGGCGCAAATGACGAAACAGAAAAAATGAGCTACACAATTGTTGGTGTGATGGAAAAACCTTCATACGATTGGATGGTGGATAACGCCATTCATATGGATAAAGCACAAAAGTCAGTGTTAGCTGAAAGTTTATCTAAGGTAAGCGAGATCAAAGAGGAAGAGGTATTTTTCTCCGAATTTAATATTTTTGCTGATACTTTAGAGAATGTAAAGCCACTATTAGAGAAATTAAAAGATAATGGCTATAGTGTATATTCAGTGACTGAGCAATTAGATCAAATGAATGTATTTTTCCTTGTATTGAAAATTGGTTTAATTTTCGTGGGTACAATTGCGGTGTTGATTGCTTCCATTGGGATATTTAACACAATGACTATGGCTGTTACAGAACGAACTCGTGAAATTGGTGTGTTAAAGGCGATTGGTGCGAGTCCAAAGCTTATCCAACGACTATTTTTAATGGAAAGCACGTTTATTGGGATTTTTGGTACCCTTATTGCGGTTGTCATCTCATATGCTGTCAGCTTTGCGGCTAACATAGCATTACCATTGATATTAAAGGCAGCAACAGGGGAAGATGCTTTTGCAACAAATGATATAACATTTTCTCTAATCCCGTGGCAACTAGTCATTATCGCATCGGCCATTAGTGTTGGAGTAGCGATGATTTCTGGCTATCGTCCAGCGCGCAAAGCTACAAAAATTGATGTCATTCAAGCATTACGACAAGAGCTATAATCAAATTACGTATCGGCTTAGTTGTTTTGCACAATGCGTCCAGATTTATTCTCGCTGGCGAATAGAAGCTAACCCAAAACCGTCACGTTCTGTGACAACGGTTAACCGACCTGTGTGTCGGCATTCTTAAAATCTGTGACATTCGACAGGGGTTATGCTGATTCATCAGGCGTTTGAATACCCACTGAAAAAGCAAAACAAGCATTCATCTCCCATAATAGAGAAAGATATTTGCTGAAACAAGTTAAAAGGCGGTCCAATGCTAATTGGATCGCCTTTCTATTTGGGATGAAGGACCTCGCTAAGTTATAAGTACTCTTTTAACTCATTTGCTAAAAAGGGTTTTGCATTTAGTAATTGTAAGAAGGCATCGTAGTTAACGCGTTGTTCTTTACTTGGTTTTTTACCTGTTTGATATGCTCGAATCAAAATATTTTTAGGTGTATTTTCCATATCAATAAACTCTAGTAACTGTGCCTCATAGCCAACTAACGACAAAATTTCAGCTCGAATAGCATCTGTGGCAAGTGCAGCAAAACGTTCTTTTACAAGACCGTGTTGCA
Organism: Lysinibacillus cavernae; assembly: GCF_009724685.1. Classification (GTDB taxonomy): domain Bacteria; phylum Bacillota; class Bacilli; order Bacillales_A; family Planococcaceae; genus Lysinibacillus; species Lysinibacillus cavernae. The sequence goes on along the minus strand of NZ_WMEF01000010.1, from coordinate 83,592 downwards.
ACATAATATCAAGAGTTGGTGTAGTTAGTTGACGATTTAATTCATGCTGACAACATGGAACGCTTAATATTACACTTGCACCCCATTTTACAGCACGGGCTAATGCCATATCTGTGGCTACATCGCATGCATGTAGCGTTACTACCATATCAACAGCAGATTCATCGTTATAATCATTAATATCCCCTACAAGGAATTCAAGCTGGTCATAGCCTAAATCGTGTGCTATTGTAGAACATTCTTCAATAACCTCTTTTTTCAAATCTAAACCGGTGACACGAATGTCTAGACCTTTTTCGATTTTTAAATAATGATATAAAGCAAAGGTTAAGTAAGATTTGCCTGAACCAAAATCTAAAATACGAACTTGCCGATCCTGAGGTAAGTAAGTTAAAGCATCATCAATAAATTCAATGAAGCGGTTAATTTGTTTAAATTTATCGTATTTCTGTTTCTTAACTTTCCCATCTTCTGTTTGCACCCCTAATCGAATTAAAAAAGGGTATGGTTTGTCATCAGAAAGTAAATAATTTTTCTTACGATTATGGGCTAAGTTAACTTGTTTTGGTGACGTAGATTTATCGGATTTCCAAAGTACTTTATTCTTTTTTGATAATTGCACATGTACCTTCTCGGCTACGAAATCGATATGAATTTGACGATAATCCTCCAAAAGGGCTTCAAGCTTGGAAGGAAAATGAGCCAATAGAATATTTTCATGTTTTAAAATACGTTCATATTGGTATTCAATTTGTATATGGTAATTATCCTTTAACAGTATAGGCTTTATTTTTATACGTTTAATTTCATTCGATTTCATTCGTGGTTGACTGATTGTAGCAGTCACAAGTTGTTGTTGTAAAATTTGCTCAGTGAGCAGAGCTTTCATTTCTTCAAATGTCATACATTTTCGCCTACTTTATTGTGTAATAGATGGGACTAGTTTAACACATTTTATAATGTACAATGACTACTTTGGCATTCGGAACTATTTTTACAAAAAATTCTGATTAATTATAGGTAGAGTTGTATATTCATGGTATCTTTTATATAGTAATTCTTATCGAATTGGTGATACTAAAGATTGAAAAGGAGGAGAAAATATGTCTGATAACACGTATCAATTATTAGCCATTATTATTTACATGATCGCCATGCTAGCAATTGGTTGGTATGCATTTGTTAAAACATCAAATTTAACAGACTATATGCTTGGTGGTCGTTCTTTAGGTCCAGCTGTAACCGCATTAAGTGCGGGTGCTGCGGATATGTCTGGTTGGCTCCTGATGGGCTTACCGGGTGCTATATTTTTATCAGGTCTCGTGGAGGCTTGGATCGCGATTGGTCTAACAGTAGGAGCTTATTTAAACTGGTTATTGGTTGCACCAAGGTTACGGGTTTACACACAGGTTACTAATGACTCCATTACCATTCCGAGTTATTTAGATAACCGATTACGTGACAATACCAAGCTTATAAGAATTGCTTCAGGTATCATCATTTTATTATTTTTCACATTTTACGTATCATCTGGTATGGTAGCAGGAGGCAAGTTTTTCGAAAGTTCATTTGGTTATGATTATCACACAGGGTTATTAATCGTTTCAGGTGTAACAGTTGCCTATACCCTATTTGGCGGGTTTTTAGCGGTTAGTTATACAGACTTTTTACAAGGACTTATTATGTTTTTAGCACTTATAATGGTACCGCTATTTGGTGTATTTGTAACAGGTGGTATAGGGGATACAATTGCATCTATTAATGCGGTTAATCCAGATCTTTTGAATTTATTACCAGCCACTGCTACAGCGGCAGGAATTATTTCCTCACTTGCTTGGGGATTAGGTTATTTTGGACAGCCACATATTATTGTACGCTTTATGGCGATTAGCTCAGTGAAAGAGACGAAGCAGGCTCGACGTATTGGTATAGGCTGGATGATGTTAAGCTTATTCGGTGCTATTGGGACAGCTTTGGTAGGTGTTGCCTATTATGAGCAAAACGCTGGTGAGTTAAAGGACGCTGAAACAGTATTCATTGTACTTGGACAAATTTTGTTCCATCCATTTATAGCGGGTATCATGCTGGCAGCTATTTTAGCGGCTGTCATGAGTACTATTTCATCCCAATTAATCGTTACTTCTTCAGCGCTAGTAGAGGATATTTATAAAGCATTATTTAACAAAACAGCAGATGATAAACATTATGTTTTTGTTGGACGTATGGCTGTATTCGTTGTTTCGATTATTGCAGCAATTCTAGCTTGGAATCCAGATAGTTCAATCTTAAGCTTAGTTGGCTTTGCTTGGGCAGGATTTGGTGCAGCCTTCGGACCTGTTATTTTGCTTTCTTTATATTGGAGAAAATTAACGAATTATGGGGCGCTTAGTGGAATGGTAACGGGTGCTGTAACTGCGTTTATTTGGGGTAAAGTTGATGCTTTATCAAGTGCTTTGTACGAAATTGTTCCAGGTTTCTTTGTTTGTTTAATTGTTGCGGTTGTTGTCAGTATGATGACCTATAGACCAAATAAGGACATTGAAGAAGAGTTCAATCGCTCGGAAGTATTACTAAAAGAAGAAAGAAAATAGTTGAAATGCGCCTTTATATAGAGGCGCATTTTTTAGAAAAATACTGATGGCCATAATTACGATAAAAGGTTTTTATGGTAAGATGAAGTAAATTTGTCGCGGGGGCACCAGGCTTTGGTGGGAGGTTTCTAATGGATAGAATTAAGGAAGTCGATGTATTAATTGAAAAGGCCATATTAGTTGGCGTGAATTTACGAAATGACGAGCATTTTGATTATTCTATGGAAGAGCTACAAAATTTAGCAGAAGCCTTGCATGTAGAAGTGGTAGGGATTGTTACACAAAATTTGGAGCGCGTTACACCTTCACATTATGTTGGGACAGGTAAAATAGAAGAAATCAAAAATTTCTATGAGGAAGCACAAGCAAATATTGTTATTTTTAATGATGAATTGTCTCCTTCGCAAATTCGTAATTTAGAGCGTGATTTAGCAACGAAGGTCATAGATCGAACAATGCTTATTTTAGATATTTTCGGAAGACGGGCAAAAACACGAGAAGCACAAATGCAAGTGGAATTAGCACAACTGCAATATATGCTGCCACGCTTAGTGGGCTTGCATGCATCTCTAAGCCGTCAAGGTGGCGGTACTGGAGGAGGCTTTAAAAACCGTGGTGCTGGTGAAACGAAACTTGAACTGGATCGACGAAAAATTGAAGATCAGATTGCCAAAATTAAAAAGGATCTTGAGCATGTCAAGGAACAACGAGAAACGCAACGTAAACAGCGCCGTAAAAATGCACTTCCAGTTGTATCTATTGTAGGCTATACAAATGCAGGTAAATCAACGATTATGAACCAGCTACTGTCACAAATAGGACAAGAAGAGCATAAGCAGGTCTTTGAGAAGGATATGCTTTTTGCTACACTTGAAACTTCAGTTCGTCAGATTGAACTGCCTGATAAAAAGACGTTTTTGCTCACAGATACGGTTGGTTTTGTTAGTAAATTACCTCACCATTTAGTGAAAGCATTCCGATCCACATTGGAAGAGGCACGAGATGCCGACCTTTTACTCCATGTTGTGGATGTTTCAAATTCAGAGCATGGATTTATGATGGATGTAACAAATGAAACACTAAAAGCAGTTGGTGTTGAAGGAATTCCAACAATCTATGTGTATAATAAGTCTGATATTGCAAATGTTCCTTATCCAGTTGTGAGTGGTGATAATATTTGGATTTCAGCAAAACAAGGGATAGGCTTAGAGGAATTATTACAATCAATTCGTCAACACATTTTCTCTCATTATGTGACGTGTGACATGTTAATACCTTATGACCAAGGTAACGTTGTTTCTTATCTAAATGAACACGCCTCTGTCTTTAATACAGCCTATGAAGAGGACGGTACATTATTATCGCTTGAAGTAAAAGCAGCGGATTATGCAAAGTATCAACAATATGTTGTGAATTAAAAATATAGACTACCCAAAGCATGCCAAAAGATTTTTGGCATGCTTTTTGTGATTAGGGGGAATAGTAGAGTCTAGAACAAAGTGTTATGTACCTAAAAATCACAGAGAAATAGTGTGAATTAGTGAAAAATCCGAATTTTAAATATTTTAGAATAATTAAATGGTGATGAATCGTTTTCCAGTTATGAAAGAGTGAGAAAACTTAGATATATCAAAGGATTTAATAATTTCTATTATAATCAATCAGAATTTATAGAAAAATGACAAATTTTCAACATTTTTTAAAACTCTTGCTAAAGTTAAAAAAACGCTTTAGTATGATGAAACAAAGTTTTTATATCTTTAAATTAGGGTAATGATGTTTTTTAAGAATAATTTAATTGGGAGAGGGTATTGTATGTCTAGTAAAGATGAAGTTGTAAAATCTGTCCCTCAAAATGGCTTTGTTGGACACCCTAAAGGGCTCTTTACTTTGTTTTTCACAGAATTTTGGGAACGTTTCTCGTATTATGGTATGCGAGCAATTCTCATCTTCTTTATGTATTACGAACTGCATGAGGGTGGATTAGGTCTAGACCGCGGAACAGCAAACTCTATTATGGCCATCTATGGTTCACTCGTTTATATGTCTGGTATTATTGGTGGTTGGATTGCCGACCGAGTTTTAGGAACACGTAGAACCATTTTTTATGGTGGTGTGTTAATAATGATCGGTCACTTACTGCTGGCATTGCCTGGCGGTGTAAGCATGCTATTTGTTTCAATGGCATTTATCGTTATGGGGACTGGTTTATTAAAGCCAAACGTTTCAAGTATTGTTGGGGATATTTATGCTGAAACGGATAGCCGCCGTGATGCAGGTTTCTCTATTTTCTATATGGGTATTAATATGGGAGCATTCATTGCACCTTTTATTGTCGGAACAATTGGACAAAAGTATAGCTTCCACCTTGGCTTTGGTTTAGCTGGTCTTGGAATGTTGATTGGTTTAATTGTCTACAAACTAACAGAGAAAAAATATTTAGGCTTAGCGGGCTTACAAGTAAATAACCCATTAAAGCCTGAAGAACGTAAAAAAGTCTTTACACAATTCGGAATTGCAGCTTTACTTATTATTATTTTAGGTGCTATTGGTATTAAAACGGGTACATTAACAATGAATGTATTCAGTTTAATTATTACGGCTCTAGGTGTAATCATTCCAACTGTGTTCTTTGTTTATATGTATCGCAGTGAAAAGACAACTAAGGATGAGAAATCTCGCCTTCTTGCCTACATTCCGTTATTTTTATCTGCGGTAATGTTCTGGGCTATTCAAGAACAAGGGGCAACGATTTTAGCAACGTATGCAGATGAACGTACACAGTTGAGTATTGGAGGCATTCAGCTCCAATCTTCATGGTTCCAGTCGTTGAATCCATTATTTGTTATAACATTGGCGCCATTGTTTGCGATGCTATGGCTTAAATGGGGAGACAAGCAACCGACGACACCACGTAAGTTCTCTTATGCATTGTTCTTTGCAGGTCTATCGTTTTTAGTCATGATGATTCCAGCACACTTATCTGGTGGAGAAACGTTAGTTAGCCCTTTATGGCTAGTTCTGTCATTCTTCTTAGTAGTTGTTGGTGAGTTATTACTATCACCAGTAGGTTTATCTGCTACAACGAAATTGGCACCGCAAGCCTTTGCGGCACAAACCATGTCTTTATGGTTTTTAACAAGTGCAGCAGCACAAGCAATTAATGCTCAATTAGTGAGAGTGTATGAAGTTGTAAGCGAATTCACATACTTCGGATTTTTAGGATCACTATCCATCGTGGTCGGAATTTTAATATTATTGCTTTCACCGATTATTTCTAAGGCGATGAAAGGAATTAACTAAAAGAAAGATGTAAGTACAGTCTTATGAGTGACTGTACTTGCATCTTTTTTTGCTATCTAAATAAATGTCTATCTATGAAGTTTAGGGTGAAATATATTATCATAAGTAGTTATTTTGTTGAGTGAGGGTATAAGTTTCTATGTAGAAAATTATTATTTTAGTTATAATAATTTTAATAATATGAAAATTTAAGGGGTTGGAAGCCATGAAGGAAGAATTGGATTATTTGAGGCCGAGATTAATGGAGATTTTTACGCATTTACATGCAAATCCAGAAATTAGCTGGCATGAAATAGAAACGACTAATTATATCATCGAGCTATTAACAGAAGAAGGATTTTCACCGATACGTTTTAAAAATTCCACCGGTCTATACGTTGATGTGGGAAATGGAAATCCGAAAGTGGGGTTAAGAACAGATATAGATGCCTTATGGCAGGTGGTCGATGGCCATTTCCGTGCAAACCATTCCTGTGGGCATGACGGACATATGACCATGGCAATTGGAACGCTATTACTTTTAAAAGAGCTTCAGCAATCATTTAACGGTACAATCCGTGTTATTTTCCAACCTGCGGAAGAAAAGGGAACAGGAGCTTTATCAGTTTTAGAAGAAGGGGTTATTGATGACTTAGATTATTTGTTTGGTGTTCATGTAAGACCTGTTCATGAACTAGAGGATGGTACTTATTGTGCAGCCTTATATCATGGTGCCTCTCGTCTACTTGAAGGTGAAATTATAGGGGAGGATGCCCATGCAGCAAGACCGCATCTTGGCACCAATGCTATTGAAGTAGGTGCAACTATCGTCGAAGATTTACGAACCATCCATACAGATCCTATGGTACCTGTGTCTGTTAAGATGACAAAGTTTCATGCAGGGGGAGAATCAGGCAATATTATCCCTGGAAATGCGTCGTTTACTATTGATATTCGTGCACAACAAAACAATATAATGGATGATTTAGCACAAGGGGTAAAACGGGTTATTGATTCCTCTAAATTATTGCATAAGGTGCAGATTGAATTACGTACAGTTGCCAATATCGTAGCTGCTGAGGTTGATGCAAGCGCACAATATATTATGGAGCAGGCAATCATACAGGCTGCAGGATTATCGAATCTAAGAAAGCCAGTTCATACACCTGGTGGAGAAGATTTTCATCACTATGCTGTAAAGCGACCACATTTAAAATCAACAATGTTAGGCCTAGGCTGTGGGTTAACACCAGGGTTACACCATCCGAAAATGAAATTTAAACAAGCAAGACTTGTCACAGGGGTTGAAATACTAACGAGAGCCGTCTTGTTAGCATTGGAGTCAGGTCATACAAAGGAGGCGTCCGCATAATGTTAGAGAAAGTACGTATTCGCAAAGTGATGACACCTATAGAAATTGCAGAAGTTCAAAAATTGAATGCTGAAATATGGGGTAGTCAAGCAATTCCCTCCCATCAATTATTAGCTGCTGTACAAAATGGCGGATTAATAGTAGGAGCGTATTTAGAAGAAAAGTTAATTGGTTTTAATTATTGCTTCGTCGGCTATCGAAACCGAGAAATATACTTCCATTCACACATGATTGGTGTAGAAAAGGCATATCGTGAACAAGGCGTAGGTGAATTATTGAAGCACACCCAACAAGAATATGCAAAAGAAAATGGATTTCAGCTTGTCCGTTGGTTAATTGAACCGTTAGAATCACGGTTAGCTAACCTAGCATTTTTAAAACTGAATGCTATAAGCTATCAATATGATAATGATTACTATGGATCACTTCATGATGATTTTAATGAAGGGCTACCTTCAGATAGATTAGTCGTTGAGTGGTGGATCGAGCGCGATCAGATGGCAGATAGCCTGGATGAATTAGAAGAAATAGCAGAAGAGATCGTACCGTGGACTTTAACTGTCGATGGATTGCCAGTTCTTGATGTTGATAATGTATTTCAAATGGAACACGCCTATTACAAGGATGCCTATCTAGTACCAATCCCTCAATATTTACAAAAAATAAAAATCGAGAGTCCAAAACTTGCGGAGGACTGGCGTTATAAAATTCGAACAATCTTAACAACATTATTTAATCACGGTTATGCCATCGTGCGTATAAAAAAGCACCCAGAATACGTTCATAGCTATCTGTTAGTCAGACGCTCCTTATTAGCCTTATAATATAGGTAGGGAGTGATTATCGTGAGATTAGAAAAGATTACTTTAAGGCACTTAAAAATGCCTTTGAAAGCACCTTTTACAACGAGCTTTGGTACAGTCGATGAAAAAGAGCTGTTATTGATAGAAGCAAAAGATGAATCAGGGATTACGGGATGGGGAGAAACTGTTGCTTTTGTGGCACCCTGGTATACAGAAGAGACATTAAGTACAACATGGCATATGTTGAAGGATTTTTTGATACCCATCTTGTTACATAAAGAGATTAGGCATCCAGATGAGGTTATTTCATTATTTGCCCCTATCCGTCGAAATTGCATGGCGAAAGCTTCGATAGAAGGTGCTATATGGGACATCTATGCTCAACAAACGAAGCAATCACTTGCACAGGCATTAGGCGGTCAAAAGCAACGTATCGAAGTCGGGGTCAGTGTAGGTATCCAATCCTCTACTGCTCATTTAATAGAGCTGATAAAAAGCCATATTGAAAAAGGCTACAAAAGGGTGAAAGTGAAAATAAAACCTGGTTATGATGTCGAGGTGGTACGAGCAATCCGTGCTGAACTGCCTGATTTACCATTGATGGTAGATGCGAACTCTGCCTATACATTAGATGATATAAACATATTACAGCAGCTTGATGACTTCGAATTATTAATGATTGAACAACCATTAGCCACTGACGATATTGTCGATCATGCAACTTTACAGAAAAAGTTGAAAACGCCTATTTGTTTAGATGAAAGCATCACGTCTTTTGAAGATGCCAGAAGGGCAATAGAGCTTGGGAGCTGCGGTGTAATCAACATCAAAATTGGACGAGTTGGCGGTTTAACGGAAGCGAAGCGAATCCATGATTTATGTAAAGAGAACCGTATTCCAGTTTGGTGCGGTGGCATGTTAGAAGCTGGAATCGGACGAGCACATAATATTGCTTTAACATCACTGAGTCATTTTATATTGCCTGGTGATACGGCAGGTTCTAGTCATTATTGGTATGAGGATATTATTGAACCTGAAGTAATTGTTAAAGACGGCTATATTGAGGTACCCCAGTCGGTTGGTATTGGTTATGCGCCTAATATGGCTGTCATTGATAAGTTAACAATTAGTACGGAGGTCTATCAATAAGCGTTACTTAGTCAATCGTTGGATAAAGGAAAAACGAGGAGAGAACTGATTGAAAAAAAGCTTGCAAATTGGTGGTGCCTATGTAGGAATTATCGTTGGTGCAGGATTTGCATCAGGGCAGGAAATTGTCCTCTATTTTACAAGCTATGGTTTTAAAGGAATCTATGGTGCAGTGTTAGCCATGATTGGTTTCTCTATTGTTGGAATGTGTATTGCTCAAGTTAGCTCAAGACTCCGCACAGCCTCACATAAGGATTTGATTTATCAAATTTCAGGGAATACTGTTGGCTTTGTGTTGGATTTAGTTCTATCGCTTTTTTTATTTGGTGTAGCTGTTATTATGTTTGCTGGCGCAGGTGCAACATTGCAGCAAATGTTTGGACTGCCTATTTGGCTAGGAAGTATTTGCATGATTATGCTGACAGTAGCTACTGTCATGATGGATGTGAAAAGCATTATTAATATCATCGCGCTTGCCACACCTTATCTACTAACAGTTGTGTCCATTATCGCTATCTATGCCATAGCAACGATGGATCTAACCTTTGTAGAACAGGCAGTTATTGCTCAACAGGCTCAAATAAGTGCGAATAGTTGGTGGGTGACTGCTCTCTTATATATGTCATTCAATGTAGGCGTTAGTTTTTCATTATTAACTGTTATGTGTGGTTCGATACGCAATGACAAAGTAGCTGGTATGGGTGGCATTATTGGTGGCATTTTATTAGGTGCTTTAATTTTACTTATTAATTTTTCTCTTCTAGCAAAAATGAATATCATTGTTGGACTAGACATTCCGATGCTAGCACTAGCTAATGAAATTCATCCAGTTGTTGGATTATTAATGACAATTTCTCTTTTAGGGATGATCTATAATACTGCCGTAGGAATGCTTTATTCATTTATGGTAAGGTTTTTTGAGCCAAGTAGAGCAAGTTTTAGAGTAGCGGTCATTTTTATAGGTGGTCTCGGATTTCTAGCGAGTCTAGTAGGATTCACGACATTAGTAGCAAAGCTGTATGCAGTCATGGGCTATGTAGGTTTAGTATTAATCATATTCATTATTTCAGCATGGTTAAGAGGCGCTAAGAAGATTGTTTAATATAGTAATGGTAATTGAGATAAAGAATTTGTTCTCAATTACCTTTTTGTTTGGATAAAAAATTTGTAGAAATAGTGAATGATTTTAGCTGAAAAGTTTGGTGAAATTGCTGATATTTCGTTAATTAGACACGTTTTTTGGTTAATACTCAATAAAACGAGAACAATTCTCATTTGTCGGTTGACTGAGAATAAAATCATGCTTATAATGGGAATCGTGAGTAATGATAATCATTTTCACTAGAAAGTGAGTTACACACAAAAATGAAATCTACCGGGGATTACTATGAAAATAAGATATCTTTTAACAGCAACTATTGTGTTGTCTATCGTGTCGCTATTCATTGGAGTAGTAAATATAAAGCCAAGTGACCTATTAGACTTCCAATCAGAAGAAACTAGACTATTTTTAATTAGTCGTGTACCTAGACTCGTTGCAATCTTGCTAGCAGGTGCAGGTATGAGTATTGCTGGTTTAATTATGCAAAGCTTAAGTAGGAATAAGTTCGTATCACCAACGACAGCTGGTACGTTAGATGCCACTCGGTTGGGTGTATTGATTTCTATGATGTTCTTCACGAATGTCACGTATTTCCAAAAAATTTCCTTCGCTTTCATATTTGCTTTAGCCGGCACATTATTATTTATGCAAATATTAAATCGAATTAAATTTAAAGATGCGATCTTTATACCGCTTATTGGCTTAATGTATGGAAATATCTTGTCTTCCGTCACAACATTCTTTGCGTATAAGGCAAATATTATCCAAAACATTTCTGCATGGTTACAAGGAGATTTCTCATTAATCATGAAAGGCCGTTATGAACTGTTATACATAAGTGTACCAGTACTTATTTTAGCTTACATTTATGCAAATCGTTTTACAGTAGCTGGAATGGGAGAGGATTTTGCGAAAAATCTTGGACTATCCTACAAATTTGTGCTGAATTTAGGCTTGGTGTTGGTAGCTCTTATCTCTACAACAGTGGTATTAACAGTCGGTGTTATTCCATTCCTTGGTTTGATCATACCGAATATTATTTCACTGTTTAAAGGTGATAATTTGGCAAAAACATTGCCGCATACAGCATTACTTGGTATGTCTTTCTTATTGTTCTGCGATATTATTGGCCGCGTACTTATTTTCCCTTATGAAATACCAATTAGTATGACTGTTGGTGTAATTGGAAGTGCCATCTTCCTATTCATGTTGTTTAGGGGGAGAGCATATGCGTAATCGTACAAGAATGTTCATTTTACTAGGTCTTGCAGTGATAGCTATTTTACTGTATTTGTTTTGGGAGTTAAATGGTAATTATCATTATGCATTTCCACGTCGCGTAATAAAAGTGGTGGCGATGGGCTTAACAGGTATAGCTATAGCCTATTCAACAGTAGTATTCCAAACAATTACACATAATCGTATTCTCACTCCTAGTGTCATGGGATTAGATGCTTTGTATATGTTGATTCAAACATGCATCTACTTTTTCTTTGGTTCTACGTCTATATTAGTCATTAATATCTACTATAATTTCACGCTCGCTATTGTAGCCATGATTGTATTTGCTTTAATTTTTTATCGAGTATTGTTTAAAGAAGGTAAGCGACCGATTTATTTTTTACTGCTTGTGGGTATGATTGTAGGAACGTTTTTAGGTAGTATCACAACGTTCTTCCAAGTATTAATAGATCCTAATGAGTTTTTAGGGTTACAAAGTAAAATGTTTGCTAGTTTCAATAATGTTAACTCAGATTTAGTTTGGCTAGCAGGTGTCATCATTTTATTAACATTCATATATGGTTGGCGTCATATGAATCAATTAGATGTGATGTCTTTGGGGCGAGATACAGCTATTAATTTAGGTGTACCCTACGATAAGTTGGTACAACGTATGTTAATTTTAGCTTCCATATTGATTGCTGTATCGACAGCACTCGTTGGGCCAATTACATTCTTTGGTTTAATCGTTGCAAATTTATCATATCAGTATTTCAAAACATACAAGCATTCTATCTTGATTGCTGGTTCTTGTGTGATGAGTATTATTGCTTTAGTCGGTGGGCAGTGGATGGTTGAACGAGTATTCACTTTCAGTACTACACTTAGTGTCATTATTAATTTTGTGGGTGGGGTATACTTCATCTACTTATTATTAAGAGAAAGTAGGTCAGCAGGATGATTCAAGTCAAAGAAATTACGAAGTTTTTTGGGAAAAAACCTGTCGTTCAAGATGTAAGTGTTGATATTGCCTCAGGAAAAATCACATCTTTTATTGGACCGAATGGTGCAGGGAAGTCCACGCTACTTTCAATGGTGAGTCGTTTACTCAATGCAGATACTGGCGAAGTACTACTCGATAAAGCAGATGTACGTAGCTGGAAATCAGATGATTTTGCTAAGCGAGTATCGATTTTAAAGCAATCTAACTTTATGAATGTGCGTCTAACGATTCGTGAGCTTGTATCCTTTGGCCGTTTCCCTTATTCCAAGGGGAATTTAAAGGCTGAAGATGAAGAAAAGGTTGACGAAGCTATTCGCTATATGAACTTAGAAGATATACAACATAATTATTTAGATGAACTATCAGGCGGTCAACGTCAGCGTGCTTTTATCGCAATGGTTATTGCACAGGACACAGAATATATCTTACTGGACGAGCCATTGAATAATTTAGATATGAAGCACTCTGTACAGATTATGAAAATTTTACGTAAGCTGGTTGATGAGTTAGGGAAAACTGTGGTCATCGTATTACACGATATTAATTTTGCCTCTGTTTACTCAGACCATATTGTTGCGTTAAAAAATGGTCGTGTTGTCAAAAACGGCCCTACAAATGACATTATTAACTCTGACGCTTTGAAGGAAATCTATGATATGGATATCCCTGTTCAAGAGCAGGATGGCTGTCGAATTTGTGTTTATTTTAATTCGTAAAAATAGTTATAGATGGTTGTGCCATCAATTGACTATCAAATAAATTAATTAAAAGGAGAAATTTCGAAATGAAAAATTGGAAATTACTTACGGTATTAATGGCAATGATGTTATTAGTATTAGCTGCTTGCGGTTCAAAAGACGAGGCAAAAGAAGAAGATAAAGGTACTTCAACTGATAAACCAGCAGAAGAACAAAAAGAAGAATCATCTGCATATCCACTGACAATTCCAGGTAGCACAATCGAAGGACGCGATGGTAGCACTACTTTTGAAGAAGTAAAACTTGATAAAATTCCAGAAAAAGTAGTTGTTTTTGATAATGGTTTCCTAGATACATTAGATGCTTTAGGTGTTAATCCTACTGCTGTAGTACAAGATTCATTACCGTCATATTTAAGTAAATTTAAAGATAGCACATATGTAAATGCTGGTACTTTATTCGAGCCTGATTATGAAAAATTATCTGAAATCAACCCAGACATTATTTTCATCTCTGGTCGTGCGTCAGCAGCTTATGCTGAACTATCTAAAATTGCACCTACAGTATACATTGGTGTAGATAACAAAAACTTCTTAGAGTCATTCAAAGCTAATACAGAATTAGCAGGTAAAATCTTCGGTAAAGAAAAAGAAGCTACAGATGCAATTACTGCATATGAAGCAAAAGTTGAAGAAGTAAAAACGAAAGCAACTGCATCTGAAGAGAAAGCTTTAATCGTATTAGGTAGTGAAGGTGCATTATCAGCATATGGTACTGGTTCACGTTTCGGTGTGATTCACGATGTATTTGGTGTAAAAGCTGCTGATGAAAATGTTAAAGTTGGAACACATGGTGATAATGTAAGTTTTGAGTATGTACGTGATACAAATCCTGATATTTTATTTGTAGTTGACCGTGATGCAGTAGTAACTGAAAACGGTGAATCTGGTACAAAAGCTGCGATTGAAAACGAAATCGTAAGTGCAACAAACGCTGTGAAAAACGGTAAAGTGTTCTACCTAGATCCAGAAGTTTGGTATCTTTCAGGTGGCGGATTACAATCTGAAACGCTAAAAGTTGAAGATGTTTTAAAGGCGGTTAACTAATATGTTTGTACAAATTAAACGTATTGTCGTGACGGAAGGAAATTCGGATAAGGTGGTGGAACGTTTTGGTGCTAACCCAAACGAGCCATCATTGCTTGAACAACAACCTGGTTACATTGATAAGCAGGTACTTGTAAAAAAAGTTCGCCGTGGAGATGAGGAAGTGCTAGTGATGGTTCGTTGGGAATCAGAAGAAGCATGGAAAAATTGGGAGAAGAGTCCTGAACATATCGCCGGTCATAAGGCAAGCGCAGGAAAGCCAAAGCCTGAGCATATCATTGAAAGCGGACAAGAAGTTTATTATGTAAAAGGTTAATCATTTAAAGGTGTCTCAAGTCATTTGAGACGCCTTTTTTGTTATACATAAAAAAGCAGATAACGAAGAATTATCTACTTTAATCAATGTCTATATTGATTTCATTCGAAGGCTCCCTCCTCTATTGAGGGAGAAGAATGCTTTGTGGTTTTTTTCAGTGAGTGTTCAAGTGTAAAGGAACAAAGGTAAAAACAACCTATCCTGTGGCGATGAGGTGTGACCAACATCATATTGCCCCTAAGCCCTTTCGTAAGTCATACATTTTGAAGAGTGGTCTGTACGACACAGACTAGTTAACCGTTGTTATAGGGTTAACTTCTACTCGTCAGCTCGAAAATAGCTGGACACATTTTTTATCTGTGCAAAAGCAAAGCACCAGCGGCTATTAAACCGAGGCGTAATGAATATTAATTAATGCTTAATAGATGTGCCTCTCCACGCACTAAAAGTTGAATCCATATTAAAGGATATGGTGTTCTCATTAATGGACAATCCTGAGATGTTTGTATGGCATAGCTCATCCAAATCATCTTGGGTACTGTGTGAATTAGATGAATTTGTAGCCATTGCTAGCCCTCTAGCATTAAGAATTGTGTAATGTGGTGTCACATAGACAGTAGGCGAATCTAGATTTAATCCAAAGGCAAATGGATTGACTAACGGCATATTAGATAGGCTTTCGTTCGAAATTCTTATAATGCCATACTGTTCGATATATTGGTCTCTTTTTCGTTGGAATGTATCCTCAAATCCAGGGATATTACTAATAACATTTGAAAAGGTGGAAATGTTTTTATACGTTGCTAAGGTTTCTTGATATGCTTTTAACTCAGATCGAATAATAATTTGTTCAATTCGTCGTTGATCATTTGTAGGCTGCTTAATTGTAATTTCTTCAGCTGAGACAGAGATATTACATGAAAAATTAGCCGTAAGTATGAAAATAGTATCGCTCATTTTTAAGTCACTCCCAGTACAAAAAATTTCATGTTCATCAATCTATCCTGACTTTGAATAAATGGTTTTATCTTGATTCAGCAAATGCTTTTATATCGAAAGCGAAGCGTCAGGTACAGAAGTTACCTCCTCTATAGGGGTAGATGAATGCTTGTGTTGGTTTTTTTATTGGGTGTCCCCAACATCGTGTTGCAGCGGATGTAACAGATTCTAAGAGAGGGCTGCATGATACAGGTCAGTTAATCCTTGTCATATTTCGCCACGGTTTAAAGTTAACTTCTACTTGCGAGCTTAAAAAAATTGGACGCATTGTTTATCCGTGAAAGCGTAATGCCAGCGGCAATTACGCTGAGGCGTAAATTAATTATTAATCTAAGCGTAACATCTGACAGAACGCCATTTCAATGATGAGTTTACGCCACTTTCATGGCGGTACATAGTTCTACACCGCCATTTTTTTAGTATTTTTTAACAAAAATATGGCGTGGTTTGCAGAAATAACGCCACTTTTTGGCGGTATTACACTTTATCAAGGATATAATTGTATTAAACGTAGTGTATAATTGTTCCGCTAGTATTAATTCCCACTAATCTATATAATATCTATTAATATAGCAGAAGGGAGATGGGACTATTGAACAATTTAGATGAACGTATTAATGAATCATTAGACATTCTTGTGGAAAATGAGAGATTACTTGGCCAAGAGCTGATGTTGTTGTTAAAAAGCTTCATAGAAGAAAAAACATCCGTTGGTTTTTCCTTTGGTAAGTTATGTTTTTGGCATTATGAAGCATTTTCAGATGGTAAAAATGAAGATATCTACAAAGTAGCTGCAGCAATTGAACTCCTAATACTATCTTTTGATATTATTGATGATCTTCAGGATAAGGATTCGGACTATATTTGGAACAAAACGCCTGAGCTCTCTTTAAATGTTGCCTTAGCAATGCTAATTGTGGCATCTAAAGCAATAGATGAAACATCCTTTAAGCATAAAAGAGCTGCTATAAGGCTACTTGAGGAATACGCGTTAAAAAGTATAAATGGTCAGCAACTTGACTTACTAAATAATTGTCGTGATGAAGATTCGTATGTACAAATGATTACTTTGAAATCGGGTTCTTTAACAGCAATGGGTTGTTTGATTGGAGAAATGCTTGCAAAAGGGGAAATATCGAAAGAAGTTGAGGCATATGGGAAATACATAGGCATTATCCAACAAATTAAAAATGATATACAAAGCTTGAAAGCATGGGGTCCTAAAAATGACCTACTAAATAAAAGATATTCTTTGCCTATTATTTATCTTTTATCACAGAAAAATGATGTTTCAAAATCGGTTGCCAGCTATTATAATGATGATATAGTTACGATTTTGGATAATAATGCAACAGAAAACGAGTTGACAAATGGTGGGGCAATACGTTATGCCATTACAATGAAAAATGTCTATAAGTTTAAAGCCTTGAATTACCTTGAAAATGTAGCGATAAACGAGTTAGGTAAAGACTTTCTACAAAATTTAATGAGATGAGGAGAGATTAGTATGATTGATGTAATCCAGTATTTAGAACAAAATCCTAGCCTAGTTGGATTATTAAAACAACAAAAAGCCTCATTAATTGGCATTTCACCTGTTGAACAAAAAGCAATTATAGAAGCATTTAGCGGAGAGATGATTGCAGAAAATGATGTTTGGAACTAAAAACAGTGCATAGTAAATTATTTTGGCCAGCTATAATTCTCTATTTAATTCTCGGTTTCTATTTAAATTATGTGAATTATAGCGCGCCATTTATAGAAATTGAGGTAGAAAAAGAAGATGGCCAGTGGCTAGTATCTCAACTTTATTATGAAGACTGGGCGGAGAGCCAAAATATAGCCATTGGTGATGTTATTTTAACGGTAGATGAGCACCCAATTGACCATTTAAAACAGCTGAAGTATAAATCCAAAATAATATCAGCTAATGAATTAACAGTCATGAAGCCAAGTGGAAATATAATGAATATACATATTAAACATATAGATATTCCTCAACAATTTCTATATATATTAATTGTTCCGGCATGTTATTATTTTTTGACGTTATTCGTTGCGTTTTATTTACATTTCAAACAAAGAAATTCAAAGTTAGCAGACTTACTTATTCTTTTTATGTTAAGTGTTTCATTAGCATACGTAAGCAGTGGTGTCTCTGGTAGGTTAAATGCGATTGGTATTATCGTAAATCGCAGTAGTATGGTGTTATGCTTAATCTTATTATTACATTTTTTAAGAAATTATTTTTTATTTGTGAAAACGAATTGGGTATTTATGAATAATATCAAACGCTTTTATATATTTCCCTTAATCGCTTTTATACTAGGTTGTATTGGCACTATTTATCCTACTTCTAATAATATTCTTTCCAATGTTGTATTAGCTATTTTCTTAATTCTCCTTTTGATTATCTCTAGTATTTTATTAATAAGCTATTTCAAATATAGCTCGCCACAGTTGAAAATTTTATTAAGTAGTATACTAATACCGTTCCTGCCATTTCTTTTTTTATATGCACTCCCAAAAATCCTTTTTGATACGCAGATTCTTTCAGCTGAGATTTGCTCATTATTTTTATTGCTTATACCTTTTAGCTTTATTTTTACACAGGTGACTGAAAGATTATTCGATATTGAGTATCATATTACAAGATTACGCTATTATGTTATATTTTCTTTAACCTTTACTTTATGGTTTACAGTGGGACTGTACTTTATTGCAGGTCGGTATTTAACAATGACAGTTATGTCAGGAGTAGCTTTCTTTACATTTACTTCATTAGTTATACTCTTCTACGTAAAAGAAAAGGTAGATTATCGGAAACGAAAAATATTGTTTTCAACAAAAGGTGATTATATTCATCAGTTATATACGGCTGTCGATAAAATTGGCAAAACCATTAAAATCAATGAGCTTTTAGAGAAATTTGCTTACGAGGTTTCCGTACATCTTGAGTTAGAGGATGTTTTTGTCTTAACATATAACTATGATACGAATGAATTCACGACAATTGTTGGAGAAAATATTACAATACATCCTAAAATAATGGAAGAAATAAGATTGGGAGAAATACGAAGGGTCGACAAAGTTTATGTAGCTTTTCTCCATCAGGATGCGCATTATAAAAGAGCCTTAGTGCTGGGGCATAACAATACGATTCATTTAAAAGACGAGGAACTTTTGTGGCTCGAATTGCTCCTCTTGTATGTAAATAATTTTATTGAAAATACGAAGTTGGTGGAAGAACTGTTAGAGGAACTGAAGCATATGAAGCAAGCCGATGATGGTCAATTACCATGGCTAAATAAGCTACTATGGTTAAGGTTCGAAGAAGAAAAATACCAGTTAGCTCAAGAGTTACACGACACCAATTTACAGGAGCAACTTCATATAGCAAGAGAAGTAGATGTCCTGGTTAATGCAAAAAATACAACTGATATTCAGGGGGAACTTGCAAAAATTCATATACAAATGGTTACATCCTTACATGAATTAAGGTCCTACTGTGAAAATCTAAAACCTCCTTTACTAGACACATTAGGTTTAAATGCCGCATTAGAAAAGTTAATTCGGAAAGTTCAAGAGAGAGCTAACTTCTTACTAATTTACACGATTGATCGTCTATACTTAGAAGATGAGCGCATGAATTTAATGATCTATCGTTTGTTCCAAGAGCTACTAAATAATGCCTTAAAACATTCTTATGCAACATCCGTTGAAATACATCTAAAAGAGAAGAATGATGGCTTTGAAATCATTTATAGTGATGATGGCGTAGGATGTAACGTGGAGGACATTATCGTAGCAGAATCGATGGGCATTCGAGGTATGCAGGAGCGTGTGAAAGCATTTAATGGCCATTTTTATATTGACTCACACATAAATAAAGGGATGTCTATTAGGATAACGGTTAAAGAAGGGAGTGAAGCACTTGATTACGATGCTCATAGTGGATGATCACCCTATAGTATTAGAGGGTACTAAAAACTTGTTTCAAGAGAATGAAGATATTATTATTGATACTGAAAGCGATGCTACGTGTGTCATTCAAAGAATAAAAAATAAGCCATACGATATCTATTTAATTGATATTAATATGCCATTAGAAAATGGAATCAACTTAGCCCGTAATATTAAAGCTATTCAGTCAAATGCTTCAGTTATTCTTTATACAGGTGATGATATCACGGATTATTATCCACTCATTTTAGAAAGAAAAATAGAAGGTATTTTGGCTAAAACAGCCTCTAAAGAGCAAATTTTACGAACAGTTCGGGCGATAGCTAATGGTGAAATCGTTTTACCGAAAAATTTCTTAGATTTTCTAGATGATAAATTTAAACTGCAAAATGTTAAAGATATCCTTTTAAATGAAAAGGAAAAGAAAATTTTAAGACTCATTGCTGAGGGGCATACGAATAAAGCTATCGCTATTGAACTGAATATTCCTCAACGAACTACGGAGAGGTATTTAACTCAACTCTTTTCTTTGCTAAATGTAGATTCACGAACAGAAGCTGTTAATCTTGCTGAAAGAATGAATTTACTCTAAGCTTCTTCTATGCTATACTGTTGGTATATTTTTCTATTAAAAGGGAACTTTTGGGTGGGCAATATCCTATATATTTCCTAAGTAAAACAAATCCATATTTTTGTGCTAAATATCCTATGAAAAATTAGAAACACCGCCAAAAAAGTGGCGGTGTTTTTTTGTGACCGCCAAATCACGCCAAAATTTACCTGAATCACGCCAAAAAAATGGCGTAAACCCGAAGTTGAAATAACGGTGTGAGTACTGGTACCCTTAGATTAACAATGGTTAAGTAGATTTACTATAGTGGATAGTATACAAATGATTTTATTATAATAAGCAGCCTGTCTATCTATGAATTAAGTAGCGTTAGTAGATTGTAGAATGTTACTAGCTAGTCAATATACTTCACCATAAAACTTTATATAAAAGGTAGGCGTGTATTGTGAAAGTAGAACTTGAAAATTTGTTTTCTATAGCTGAAACTAGTCAAGATCAAGTTATTAACGTTTATAATCGTCATGGTATTGCGATTGGTGCGCCTGAAATTAGAAAAAGAAATTTAAAAACAAAATTTAATCCTATTTTTACATTAAATGAAGACGTAACATACGAGCAGGTAACAGCTCTATATGAATCGTTAGAACGCGAATTTGGTATTGTTTCAATAGGAGAACGTTTTTATTTTGAATTTTCAGATATCGAATATGAACGGGCATCATTATTTACTTTAAATTCAACAGGTAATTCACCAGAAATGTTTTTAGAGGATAAAGGGACACTATTTTCTTTGAGTACACATTGTAAATATTGTGGACTTATGGATAAAGAGCAGTTATCGCCTATAGTAATAGATACTACCCAGATGAAGGATCGTCATTTAGTCCATGTAAATGGTTATTGGGTTGCCTCTGAAGAACTGGTGTTACTAATGAAGAAAGAAAATCTAGAAGGCTATGAACTTTTAGAAGTTATCCATAAAGGGCCAGAGGAAGAAAAACAACTAGCTTATCAAATTATTCCTACACAAATGCTACCTGAGTGTAGCAAGGATAGAGTTAAATTATACTTTGCAACTGAACAACCTCCGTGTAACTGTGGTCTAAATGGAGTGATTAATGGTCCTGATATTTATCATCATGAAGATTTAAAGAATGTAAAAGGTGATGTGTTTTACTCAGCTGATTTTAGTCATGATGGAAGATATCTTTATAGAAAGACGTTATTCAGTAAAAGATTTAGAGAAGCTATTATAAATAGTGGCATTTCCCGTGAAGTTAGAGGAGAAAAGGATCCAAACTTTGGTCCAAAAGACTGGCTCTTTGATCCAGTGCTAATCAAGTAACCGAAGTTGGACAGTAAAAGGATAAGGGAGTGTTTATGATGTTTAGAAAAATACTACCTATAGTAGCCATTTTATTCATTGTTGCATTGGCCGTTTCCAATTATTTCGAAAAACCAGAAGTAGCGTCCATTATTATTACTCAAGCGTACATGCTTGCAAATTTTTCTTAAAACGAAAGCCTATTTTCCCTCAGGATAGTTCTATTTGTGTTATGATGTGGGAGACCAAAGCATGAGTGTTTTTTGAGGTGAAGGAATGAAAAAATGGGCATATCCATTAGCAATCATAACGCTAATCATATTTATTGTATTAAGAACTACTTTTCAAAGTGAATTGATGACTAAGTTTGATGCAAAAATGGCGGAGATCCTTTTTGGTAATCGGTTTATTGAGGTCTTTCATTATATAGGCGAGCCTAAATTTGTTGTCACTGTTGCAGTAGTTTTAATGGTGTATTTGGCTTGGAAGGTAAAAAATTATAGAGGCATGCTATTTGTTGTTTTAACTTTTGCAGCAGGTAATGTTTTGAATCAATTACTAAAAAAATGGGTGCAAAGACCACGACCTGAAATAGAGGATCAACTGACATCCTTTAGCTTTCCATCTGGACATGCTATGACAGGTATTTTGTACTTATTCACAATTGCTTATATTTTTGCTGAAAACAATAGTAAAAGCCGTAAAACCGTTCTGTGGCTTGGAGCGACGATACTAATGGTACTAATCGGATTATCACGTATTGCAGGAGCACGACATTTTGCTACGGATGTGCTTGCTGGTTGGAGCATGGGATATACTTGGTTTATCATCTGTGTCATCTGGTATGAACGTCGCAAACGAACGTTTCAATCGAATCATAAATAAAAGGTGAAAGCAGCATCAGCATGAACTGATACTGCTTTTTTCTGTTCTGATGATGATTAAGCATTATTTCACTAATGTTAAGAATGATATTTGCCTCATAAAAAAGAATTGCGCATAGGAAACTTCTACGTTAAGATGAGTACAATAAGAAAAAGAGAAAAGGAAGAAGGGAAATGGAAGGAAACGTTTTACTGGCATTAGGATTGACTCTTTTTGCCGGACTTGCAACGGGTGTAGGTAGTTTAATAGCATTTTTTACATCAAGAACAAATACAAAGTTTTTATCACTAGCACTAGGTTTTTCAGCAGGGGTAATGATATACGTATCCCTAGTAGAGATTTTTGTTAAAGCGAAAGATGCTTTAACCAATGCATTAGGCACAACAAATGGCTATTGGATGACAATCCTCGGATTTTTTGGTGGGATGTTATTTATTGCTTTAATAGATAAATTTATTCCTAAAGCTACTAATCCTCATGAAGTAAAACTAGTTGAAGATGTGAATGCTGTAAAGCCCCAGGTTAATGAAGAGCATTTGATGAAGATGGGCATTTTTACTGCTCTTGCCATTGGAATTCATAATTTTCCTGAGGGAATCGCTACATTTATGGCGGCTATTAATGATCCGAATATTGGGATTGCTATTGCCATTGCAGTAGCCATTCATAATATTCCAGAGGGGATTGCTGTATCTGTCCCGATCTTCTTTGCAACAGGCAATCGTCGAAAAGCATTTAAGTTATCATTTTTATCAGGATTAGCAGAGCCTGTTGGTGCACTAGTAGCATTCCTACTCCTTATGCCATTTTTAACGGATGTTATGTTTGGAATCGTTTTCGCTGGCGTTGCAGGGATCATGGTCTTTATTTCATTGGACGAATTATTACCAGCAGCACAGAGATATGATGAGACACATTTATCGATGTATGGTTTAGTAGCGGGAATGGCGGTCATGGCCGTTAGCTTAGTGTTATTAGCATAATCAATTACGTTTTAGCCTTATTGCGTCCCAATTTTTTAGCTGATGAGTAGAGGTTAACCTAGCTCTTAAAATCGTGACATCCGCTAGAGGTATTGGCACAACATGTTGTTCATCAAAATAATAGGAAAAGGGAGCCATCTTTGTGAAAGAGGCTCCTTTCCTATTTCTTCTACATTAAGTTGTAGTAACAGCTTTTTTTGATTGTACAAGCTCTTGTACAATGTTTAGACAATCATGAAAAGTAGTAAAAGATTTATATGGAACGTGAAGCTCCTCACAGCGCTCAATGAGATGATCTCTAGCAAGAACAATATCTGCTAGTTTAGCTGCCTCAAAATCTGAAAGAGAGTCACCAATAACGATTTTAAAATGATCTTTCTCGGCAACTTTCCGCATAACGCTAGGCTTGCAACAGCCGCAACCCTGTGTGCTATATTTAGCGCATTCCTCGTCACAGCTATTTGGATAAATAAGTTTTATTTGTTCACCAGAAAAGTCTGCTTTATTACAGTAAATGCCTGAAAATGGTCCATATTTTTCAACTAAAGGCTCAATGAAAAAATCGATCCCGCCACTTACAATATAAAATGGGATGTTGTTGTCTTGAGCATAGCGAACAAAATCTCCAAATCCCTCACGAATTACCGCTGAATCCATAAGATATTGAATTACTTCATCTCTTTGTTTAGTAGAAAGTAGATGAAACATAGCTGAAAGCCCATCTTTAAATGAAACCGTTTGTTCCATCATGGCTTGGGCAATTTTTTCAGATTCCTCTGGTGCAAATTCAGTCATAAGTGAAAAAATATTATCAGTTTCTGTTATTGTGCCATCAAAATCACAGAATATAATTGGTTTCAACATAGTTCCCCCTTAGAAAAGCACGTATCCTAGTAGTATATAAAATATCTACCTCTATACTTCTATAATATTAGTTTTATACGTACTTGCTTTCAAGAAAAAACGCCTACTATTATAGTAGACGTTTCATACATTCATCGACTTGTACACCGTGTTCATCCGCTTTTGTTAAAATAACTTGATGCTCTGGGAATTGATCTTTCATTAACTGAACAAAGTCAGAAGCAATAGCAGAAGGAATAATAGAAATTAATGTCGGACCAGCTCCGCTTAAAGCCGTACCGTATGCACCGTTAGCTTTTGCAGCCGTACGAATTTCTGAGTACGCAGGAATTAACTTTGCACGAAACGGTTCATGGAATAAATCAGCTTCCATGTAACGACCAGCACGCTCAAAATCTCGTGCCATTAAGGAAGCTGCTAACATATTAGCATTCGCAGAAGCATAGACAGCATAAGCTCGATTAAATTGCTCTGGTAAAACAGAACGGGATTCACTCGTTTTTAACTCAATATCTGGCACATATACCACAAAGGATGCATCGATATCATTGATATGAAATGTATCGACGATTCCTTTTTCATCCATCGAGGAAATAGTTAATCCTCCAAGGACAGAAGCGGTTGCGTTATCTGGATGTCCTTCAATTTGTGAGGATAAGTTGAGCTTATCTTGAACAGTTAACCCAAGTTCACATACTTGGTTAGCAAGTTCAATACCTGCAACAATAACTGCTGCACTGCTTCCAAGACCACGTGCTAACGGGAGTTCACTAGCCATCTCCACACGACAAGCAGGTAATTGTTTACCATATTGATCGGCAATTTTTTTTGCAATGACGTATAGTAAGTGTTCTTCAAGCTCAAACTCTTTAGGACCATTATCATCGAGATGGATAATAACCCATTCATCTTGTAACGTGACGGAAAGCTTTAAGTAAAGAGACAAGCCAAGTCCTATTGAATCAAAGCCTGGTCCTAAATTGGCTGTGCTTCCAGGAACTGAGATTTGCCACATTTTACTCATAGTACACCCTCAATGTATGCACGAATTTCTTTCTCATCATTTTTGAGAGATACTACTTCCACAGATGATACATTCATAGCTGTATCAGGATCTTTTAGTCCATTCCCTGTGAAGATTGTTACAACTTTAGCGCCTTGTGGAATTTTACCGTTTTCTACCGATTTAATAACACCAGCTAAGGAAGCAGCTGAACCAGGTTCAACGAAAATACCTTCTGTATTAGCGATTAATTTATAAGCAGCTACAATTTCTTCGTCTGTAACTGAATCAATAATACCGTTAGATTCATCTCGAGCAGCTTCTGCAAATTTCCAACTAGCAGGATTACCAATTCTAATGGCAGTTGCAACTGTTTCAGGCTTAGCAATAGGTTCTCCCTTGACGATTGCCGCAGCACCTTCAGCTTCAAATCCATACATTTTTGGTAGACCGCAATCTTTTGCAGCATTGTATTCTTTAAAGCCTTTCCAGTACGCTGTAATATTACCTGCATTACCTACTGGAATACACAAATAATCAGGTGCCGAACCAAGTGCATCTACAATTTCAAATGAAGCAGTTTTTTGACCTTCAATACGGTATGGATTTACTGAGTTTACAAGTGCGACAGGCGTTGTTTCACTTACTTGGCGAACAATAGTGAGAGCATCATCAAAGTTACCGTCAATCTCAATGATTTTTGCACCATACATTATAGCTTGTGCAAGTTTACCAAGAGCAACTTTTCCTTTAGGGATAACAACGATCGATTGAATGCCAGCTCGTGTTGCATAAGCAGCAGCAGCGGCAGAAGTGTTCCCTGTAGAAGCGCAAATAACGCATTGACTACCGTCCTCAATAGCCTTCGCAACTGCAAATACCATTCCACGGTCTTTAAATGAGCCAGTTGGGTTTGCACCTTCAATTTTTCCATAAAGTTCAATGCCCAGTTTTTTGGATAAATTCACTAAATGTATAAGAGGCGTATTGCCTTCGTTTAAAGTTAAAGCAGGTGTGTTTTCAGTTACGGGTAAAAATTGTTTATATTCTTCAATAAGGCCTTTCCACATAACGTTACGATCTCCTTTTGTTCTCATAGAAAGAACAGTTGTTTTTGTATAAAAGACATTTTAACGCAAATCGCACTATTATTTCAATAGCATTTCATTAATTGTCGAAACAATTCGGTAATTTGAATTTTACTTGTCACTTTCTTGAAACAACTGTATAGTAATCTTGTGATGTAAAGTCAAGTGTAAAGACAGGTGGTTGAGATGACAATAAATACAGTAGTAACAAAGAAACCTCAGCAATCCATTTCTAGAAATAAGCTATTAGGTGTTGCAGGGGTTGGTTGGCTCTTCGATGCAATGGATGTTGGCATATTATCGTTTGTCATTGCAGCATTGGCAGCTGAATGGGGACTATCACCAAGTCAATCTGGCTGGATTGGTAGTACTAACTCAATTGGGATGGCTGTAGGAGCACTCGTATTTGGGGTTTTTGCCGATAAAGTAGGGCGAAAGCAAATTTTTATGTGGACACTTGTTCTATTTTCCGTTGCAAGTGGTTTATCCGCATTTACAACTACATTAACTGCATTTTTAATTTTACGTTTTTTTGTAGGAATGGGGCTAGGCGGTGAGTTACCTGTTGCTTCAACATTAGTGTCTGAAAGTGTGGAAGCAAAAGAAAGGGGACGCGTAGTAGTTTTACTAGAAAGTTTTTGGGCAGCAGGATGGTTAATTGCTGCACTAATTTCGTACTTTGTTATTCCTACGTGGGGATGGCGAGTAGCACTTATATTAACAGCACTTCCAGCGTTTTATGCTATTTATCTTCGTTGGCATCTGCCAGATTCACCACAATTTACTGTGAAGGAAGAATCAAAAAAACGAAGCATTAGTCAAAATATGAAAGACGTTTGGTCGAAGAAATATGCCCGGTCCACATTTATGCTGTGGCTATTATGGTTTACAGTTGTATTCTCGTATTATGGTATGTTTTTATGGCTTCCAAGTGTAATGGTTGGTAAGGGCTTTGATATGATTACAAGCTTTAAGTATGTTCTAATCATGACGCTAGCTCAACTACCAGGTTATTTTACAGCAGCCTGGTTTATAGAAAAATTTGGACGTAAATTTGTTCTTGTTTCCTATCTAATTGGTACTGCTATTAGTGCCTTCATTTTTGGTAATGCAGATACACTTGTTGTACTGCTAACGTCAGGTATGTTTTTATCCTTCTTTAATTTAGGGGCATGGGGAGCATTATATGCTTATACACCTGAGCAGTATCCTTCCATTATCCGAGGGACAGGTGCGGGCATGGCGGCAGCTGTAGGTCGGATCGGTGGTATTTTTGGTCCGTTGCTAGTTGGTTTTTTATTAACGGCGGGCTATGACATAGGCTATATCTTTGCCATTTTCTGTGGAGCAATTATTATTGGCGTTGTAGGTGTCATTTTCCTTGGGAAGGAAACGAAGCAAATTGAATTAGAGTAATAATAAAATAAGATGTCCTGGATTAGTGTAATAAATCCAGGACATTTTTGTATTTATTAGCTAGTAAATTACATAAAAATAAGTTTTTATTAATTTTTATTCAAATTATTTAGTTAATTTGATAAAATTACGAATCAACACTTAAAGTAAATTAAATTGGTATATTAGCAGGTTAATGCGATAAAGATTTTTCAGAAAAGTCATTGTATTCAAATTGTAATCGTGATACTGTATTTTTAATCGAATTTTGAGTCAGTAGGAAACAATCTCCCATTCGTGATAAGGTCATTGAAAGAAAGGTTGTTAGGAATGAGTATTCATGAGGATATAAAGAAAAGGTTTGTGAGGCTGTCAAAGGGGCAGCGTAAAGTAGCACAATTTGTTATGGATAATCCCACTACAGTTATTGCTAATGGTGCAGCAGAGGTTGGCAGACTGGCTAATGTAAGTGAATCAACAGTGATTCGTTTTTGTTATGCCATGGATTTATCGGGGTATGTAGAACTTCAAGAGGAAATTAGAGGCTATATTTTGTCTCAAAATGTAGGAGATAAGGTACAGCCCACATACACCGCTAAAAAGCTGACTAATTCTAGCTTTGGCAAGGTAATGCAACAGGATTGCCATAATATTCAAGAAACAGTTCAATTAATTAACGATCAACAAATTCAAAAAAGTTCAAAATGGATGCATGATGCAGACAACATCTATATTCTAGGTAATCGTCAGGATGCGTCTGTTGCAGGTTGGCTTTCCTACACTTTAAAAACATTGCGTTCTAATATTAAGCATCTTCGCTTAGATTCGGATGATATTGTGAATCAAATGAATAGCATGGGCGAACATACGACTTTAATTGTGTTTTCCTTTGATAAACAGATGAAGGATATTAAGACGATTGTTGAAATTGCAAAAGTGAAGAAAGTGAAAATTATTGGGATTACAGGTTCCGCATTTTCCCCAATTCGAGAATATTCTAGTGCATTATTTGCTCTTGGAACAAAAAATCATTCTCAACTAGATATTGCACCAGTCTTGTTTTCCTTCTTGCATGCATTGATCGAGGAGATGGTAAGTCAAGACAGGAAGCAGTATGAAAAATATCAGCAATCCTACGAGCAAGTAGAAAGCAATGTATTATTTTTAGATGCTGCTAGAGAGAAGCTGGTTTTTTAATGTAGACTGCGCATAGACGATGTGTAACAACACACAAGTCTATGCGTATTTTTTTGTTATTTAATATAAAAAGATGTCCAAATATTATTTAGACATCTAGGTGAATTATAGAATTTTACTCAAGCTATATTCATTAACATAAGTATCATTTAATTTAATAGCATTTTGTCGAATGCCTTCTTGTTGAAAGCCTAGTTTTGTAAAGAAATGTAAAGCAACATTGTTATGCTCCATAACAGATAATTCTAAACGAGAAATGTCACGTTGTTTAGACCAACTTTCAACAGCCTTCATCAGTGCAGAGCCGATGCCCTTTTGTTGATGTTCGTCCTTAACGGCTAAGCGAACAGAGGCAACATGTCTAGCTTTCGATTGCTTATAACCATGAACAACGGCATAGCCTGCAAATATTCCATTTAATACACAAAGTAATATTGTACGGTTTTTTAGTTGTTTCCAATAGGTTAAATTTTTACGAAGTTGTTGGACAGTTAGATCAAGTTCATTTTGAACATTATACATGAAGTCAGTTTGTTGAAAAATCTCTTCCTGTAAATGAATGAATGATCTAGCATCAGATGCTTCAATCCCTCGAATTATGTATGCAGATGGGTTTTCCTCATTATTAGAAGTACTGCTTTCTGTAGACTTCATTTGCGTGTGTGAGAAAGTTACGCTCGTACCAAGTTTAACATCAATGACATAATAACCTGCATTTGTCCATGACAAATAATGTGAGAGAGGGGGTTTAGTTTTTTTCCACCAGCTCTTATTTAAGTAAGCGGCGTTCGGTAATGCTTGTCCCATAATGTTTTCTAACTCACTAAAGGATAAAGTGATTTCTTGTTGTAAAGCTACTTCAAAATAGTTTGCTAAAGGAATGTACTTTTTTTCCATCTTCTTCGTCATCGTAATCCCCATTTCCTGAATATCCAAAAATATAGACTATCTGATAATAGCATAAAATTATGATGACTTAAATACGAAAATCCAACTAAATATCTATATAATCTAAATTATTTTAGAAAAAGATGCATTGTTACTATTAAATGTTAAAATAAGGTTGGTAAATATAGAGAATAATGCAGAGTCGTTTAATTGTTATAAAAGTGTACATAGCAATTCAGGGTAGCTATAATGTATATATTTTATTTGAAAAGTATGTATTTGAAGGAATGTAATTATTTTTGTATATTAAACTTCAATATTTTAATTTTAAATTAGAGCTTTTTCAGTAAACTCTAAATAAGCTGGGCGCATTGTTTTTGCGACCAGCGGCAATTACACAGAGGCGTCATTGATCCAAAGTTTCACTTTTTCACTTGTAAGGCCATAAGGTATGATAAAATAAAATACAAATGTAAGTGCCATTTTAGGAGGAATTAATTCAATGAGTAAAGTATTAGTTTTTGGACATAAAAACCCAGATACAGACACAATCACGTCTGCTATTGTATATGCCTATTTAAAACAACAAATTGGTGAAGAAGCTGAGGCTGTGCGTCTTGGAGATGTTAATAATGAAACGCAATTTGCATTAGATAAATTTGGTTTTGAAGCGCCTCGACTAATCTCAACTGTAGTAGGGGAAGCGGACAAGGTAATACTTGTTGACCACAATGAATTCCAGCAATCCGCTGATGGTATTAAGGAAGTACAAATTACAGAGGTAATCGACCACCACCGTATTGCAAATTTCCAAACAGCTGATCCACTATACTATCGTGCTGAACCAGTGGGCTGTACAGCTACAATTCTAAACAAAATCTTCAAGGAAAATAGTGTAGAAATACCTGCAAATATTGCTGGTTTAATGTTATCAGCAATTGTTTCTGATACATTACTTTTCAAATCACCAACTTGTACAGAACAAGATGTAAAAGCTGGCGAAGAGCTAGCAAAAATTGCAGGTGTAGATGCTGCAGAATATGGATTAGCAATGCTAAAAGCAGGTGCAGACCTATCTGATAAATCACTAGAAGATCTATTATCGTTAGATGCGAAAGAGTTCCAATTTGGTGAGTATAAATCTGTTGTAGCGCAAGTTAATGCTGTAGATATTAACGATGTACTTAATCGTCAAGAGGAATTAGAAATCATATTAAATAAAAATGTTGCAGAAAACGGCTTAGATTTATTCTTCTTCGTAGTGACAGATATTCTAAATAATGATTCAACAGCTGTTGCTATTGGACAAGTAGCAGAAGCTGCGGCAAAAGGGTTTGGTGCTGAGCTTATCAACAACCGTGTTGTATTACCAGGCGTAGTTTCTCGAAAAAAACAAATTGTACCAATATTAACAGAAGCACTAAAATAATTTGAAAGAGGCTGGGACAGAACTCGACTATTTTGAAAAATAGCGAAAACAGATAATAACTTTTTTGCTTCAATGAATAGAGTGTTCCTTCCTAAATCAAAAAAGTGTTAGACCGAAATACAATCGGTCTAACATTTTTTCTTTTTGTCCCAGCCTCTTTTTTAATCGAGCTTTAAAGGTTGAACTGCAGGGCCTTCAAGAACCTCTCCCTTAGCATTAAAGCGGGAACCATGGCAAGGACAATCCCATGTTTCATCAGCGTCATTCCATTTCGTTTTACAGCCTAAATGGGTACAGGTTGGTGCAGTAGAATTTCTCATATAACCAGCTATATATTCCTTTGCGACAAAACCACCTACTTTGAGCATTTGCATGAATTGGGCACCGAATTTTGTACGTGATGGTGAGTAAAGTGCAATAGCGCCATCTTCACTCCTTGCTCCAGTAATAAGAGAGGATAAAATGTCACCTGCAACAAAGGAATTGGAGATTCCCCATTTACGGTAGCCAGTGGCAATAAGTACGTTTGGTAAAGAGTTTGTAATTCTCCCTACGTAAGGAACGATGTCAGGTGTTTCAATATCCTGTGCAGACCATCGATAAAGTGGCTGCTGTTCAAAGTGTTCCTTCATTTCATTGGATATCGCTTCATAATATGGCTCAGTATTAACTGTTTCCCCCGCAATGTGATTCGCTCCGCCCAATACTAAATAATTTTCGTTGTTAATTGTAGCAGTACGAATCGAACGAGAAGGAAAGTCAACTGATAAATATTGACCTTGCATCGTCTCCGTAATTTTACTAGCTACCATATAAGAGCGGCTATTGGACAGTTTAAAAAGCTTTAATCCTTTAAACGCCTCAATTGGATAATGCGAGCACAAAATTAGCTTATTGTATTGAACCGACATGTTTTTTTCGGTATGTAAGTTATTTTGTGGTATGTTTAATTGCTGAACACGAGTATTGGCATAAAGTCTTGCACCCATCGCTTGTGCCTCTTTGGCAAGGAAATTACTAACCTCTACAGGATTTATTTGAGCTTGTTGAGACATACATAATGCTTTTGTGATAGGAAATGGTAACTCAGTGTCAGAAGTGATTTTTGATTTAATATTTAAAACCTTATAAGCATTCCATTCTTTCAATAATTGTGCATAGCCCTCTTTAGTCTGACAGTATAGTAGTGAATCTACTTGCCGTACACTGTTTTGAGGAAGTAATTGTCTAGCTTTATCAATGGCTTGCTGATTGAGTTGATAATAAAGCTGTGCTTCGTCAACGGATAATTTTTCTAAAAGATTAGCATATACAATACTATGTTGAGCTGTTAGTTTTCCTGTTGAGTGCCCAGTCGTACCGTGACCAAAATGGGTATTCGCCTCAAGTAGAACTACATCAACACCTGCTTTAGCTAAAGTGTAGGCTGTATATAAACCAGTTAAGCCTCCACCGATAATGCACACATCGCAAGTTATTGAGGAAGTAAGTGAAGATAGCGAGACTGACTCGTTTGTTGCGAGCCACAGAGATTGTGTCATATATAAACCTCACATTGTTTTTATGTTCAGTATGTAGAAAGGCTTGAAAATTTATGCAATGAGGCATAAAAATTGCCCTATGATTTAATCTATCGCTACAATGTAGCAAAAGGAGTGTGTAAGTAATGAAAATTGAAATTTGGTCTGATTATGTATGTCCATTTTGTTATATTGGTAAAAAACAATTAGAGAAAGCTATTGAAGATACTGGCTTTAGTGGTCAGGTGGAGCTTGTCTATAAAAGCTATCAACTAGATCCAACTACGCCGGTAGATTCTAATGTTAGTGTGTATGAATCATTAGCAAAGAAATATGGTATGTCTTTAGAGAAAGCTAAGGAAATGACATTGGGCGTAACGGCGCGTGCAAAAGAAGTAGGCTTAAACTACGATTTTAGCAATTTAATGGAAGAGAACACATTAAAAGCACATCGACTTGTAAAATGGGCTGAACAACAGGGAGATGTTACAGCACTTGTGGAAGCACTTTTACACAGTCATTTTATTGAAGGAAAACGTATTGGACAAGAAGAGGTACTATTGGAGATAGCACAACAAGTAGGGCTACAACGTGAGGAAGTTGCAAAGATTCTTGCAGATGATGATTATAAAAACGATGTGGAAACGGACATTCAAGAAGGACTACAGCTTGGAGTTCGAGGGGTACCGTTTTTTGTCTTGAACCGCAAATACGGTATTTCAGGTGCACAGCCACAAGAGGTATTTGAAGAAACACTACGTAAAGTAGCTGAGGAAGAGGGTTTACATCCGAAGTTAGAGATGGTTGGCTCGGAGAACGCTGGTGTTTGTACAGACGATAACTGTAAATTTTAGCAATTACATTACGCCACTACTAAGGGGCTTGAAGCTATGAGCCCCTATCTTTTAGATAGGTGAAAGAATATTACCATAATAGTTCAGTCAAAAGTCTGAGAAAAGTAGCGTTGACATTTAAGGTGAAATTTTTTAAGATAAACACATATCTCGAATTCGAGATATTAGAATATGAAGTTTAAGGGAGAATTTATAAAATGAACGTTTTAGTAGTAAAAGCTAACAACCGTCCAGACGGTATTTCAACAAAAATGTATGACACATTCATGGAGAATGTACAAGGTGTAAACGTTACAACTTTTGACGTTTTTGCCGAAGATATGCCTTATTTCGGACAAGACCTTTTCAACGCATTTGGTAAAGTACAAAATGGTGGCGAGTTAACAGACATTGAGTCACGTATTTTAGCTGCTAAACAAAAGACAATGGACGCTTTAACTGCAGCTGATTTAGTAGTATTTGCATTCCCACTTTGGAACTTAACAATTCCAGCACCATTACAAACATTTATTGACTATGTATACCAAGCGGGGTTCACATTCAAATACGGTGAAAATGGTCAATTAATTAGCTTAATGACTGATAAAAAAGCGATTATTTTAAATGCTCGCGGTGGCTACTATTCATCACCAGAAGCACAGCCAATGGAAATGTCAGTAAACTACATTAAAAACGTAGTAGGTGGCGTATTCGGTATTGAAATTATCGAAGAAGTAATTATTGAAGGTCACAATGCATCACCTGATAAAGCTCAAGAAATTATTGCAAATGGCCTAGTAGAAGTTAAAAACGTGGCTCAATCATTACAAACTGTAAATGCATAAAAATTATTTTTTACTAAAAGTCCTCTCAAATTTGGGAGGGCTTTTTTATTTTGTGAATAGATGTATGTTGTGATATGGAGGTCGGACATATTGATATTAATTAATTATTTTGAATTTACATATACTAACATCTTGTTTAGAGTTAGAAATTAAAATGGTATTAATCTATGATTTCTAAGGAAAGTAATTACCCATTCTTTTAAAAATACATATAATCAGGACTATTTGTTCAGTAAAAAACAGAATTAGTTTAATATAATAGGATTTGTAGGAAAATAATAGATTATTAAGGAGGTTGTTGTATGAATAAGAAATTAATAACTAATTTCTTAGCGATGTTACTAGTTCTATTCGCGTTTATACCATTCTCTGCTAATGCTGCTTCCAATGATGTGACACGCGCAGATTATGTAAAAGAATTAGTAAAAAGCTTAGAAGTAGAGGTGGGTGACGGTTCTTCCCTTTCATTTACCGATGTCTCTAAGGATTTAGCACCTTATGTAGAAAAGGCCGTACAATTAAATCTTATTAAAGGGAAAACAGCCACTACATTTGGTCCAAACGATAAACTAACACGTCAACAAGCATTTGTTATATCTGCTCGTGGGCTAGTTAGTGAAAACGCTTCCCTTTCTGCTTTAGATCAATTTAAAGACGCAGATCAAATTGCTGAGGCTTATAAACAAGATTTAGCAAACGCTGTTGCAGCAAATATTCTGCAAGCATTTGAGGATAACACAATTCGCCCTCGTGATTATGTGACGAAAGAACAAATGGAAAGTATTGTTGAGCGTTTTGTGTCAGAATACAAAGAACCTTCAAGTGGAGTATCAGTAGATCTTCAAATTTTGGGGACAACGGATATCCATACAAATTTAGCAAATTACAATTACTATTTAGATGCGCAATCCTCTGAGGTTGGTTTAGCTAATACAGCTACATTAATTGAACAGGCACGTGCTAAAAATCCAAATACATTACTATTTGATAATGGGGATTTAATTCAAGGTACCCCACTTGGCTCTTATAAAGCATTAGAAAATGTATTAAAGCCAGGTGAGGTTCATCCAGCTATTGCAGCACTTAATGCACTAAAATATGATGGTGGAACTTTAGGAAACCATGAATTTAACTATGGTCTTGAATTTTTAGATGAAGTGTTAAACGATGCAAAATATCCAGTCGTAAATGCTAATACGTACGATGCAAAAACAAAAGAGCGTATGTACAAACCGTATGTCATTCTTGATAAAGAAGTGGTAGACAATACAGGAAAGAAACATACACTTAAAGTTGGTGTAACGGGAATCGTCCCAACGAAGATTGTTGAATGGGATGCCATTCATTTAGCAGGTAAAGTTGAAATGCAAGAGCCAGTCGAAGCAGTAAAAGAGGTAGTACCAGAAATGCAGAAGGCAGGGGCAGACGTAATAGTTGTCCTTTCACATTCAGGGATTGGTGAAGATACTTATGTGAAGGGTGCTGAAAACGTTGGCTATCAATTGGCAGAAATTGAAGGTATCGACGCATTAATTACAGGACACTCGCATTTAACATTCCCTGGTGACTATAAGGATTTAAAGGATGTAGATCAAGATAAGGGGACAATTCATGGTGTTCCTACTGTTATGGCAGGTAGCTATGGTAGCCACCTTGGTGTAATTGATCTAAAACTAGAACAGCAAGGATCAGAGTGGGCTGTGGTAGATGGAAAAGGTTCATTACAATCTATCAAGCAAGAAAGCTTACAACCATCTAAAACAGTGTTAGAGGCTATTAAAGAAGCACACGAAGGTACTTTAACTTATATTCGTCAACCTGTTGGTGAAACAACTGCACCAATTCATAGCTATTTCTCAATGGTTCAAGATGACCCTTCTATTCAAATCGTAACGCAAGCACAAAAATGGTTTATTGAGCAAGAACTGAAGGGTACTGCTGATGAAAAGACACCTCTTCTTTCTGCTGGGGCACCTTTCAAAGCAGGTTCTCGAAATAACCCACTTGATTATACAAACATTCCTGTGGGGCCACTAGCAATTAAAAATATGGCAGACATCTATCATTATGACAATACTGTAGCAACAATTAAAGTGAATGGTGCTCAAGCAATTGAATGGTTAGAGATGGCTGCAGGTATTTTTGCAACGATTGATTCTAATAAAAAAGAAGAACAAAATATTATTGATCCGGAAGCACGTTCTTACAATTTTGACGTGTTAGATGGCTTAACGTATCAAATTGATGTAACATCACCAGCAAAATATGACCGTCGTGGTAATCTTGTTGATGAAAAGGCAAACCGTATTAAAAATGTTCAGTTTAATGGTAAACCAATTGATTTAAAACAAGAATTCATCATCATTACAAACAATTACCGTGTTGGTGGATCATATGGGGCTACATTCAAAAATACTGACGGCTCTAATGTAACAAACTATGCTTATGAAAATCGTCAGGCTGTTGTTGATTATATTACGGCTAATAAAAAAATTAACCCTGCTGCTGATAATAACTGGTCATTTGTGCAGTTCCCAGCAAATACAAAGGTTATTTACCTTTCTGCAAAAGATGCACAAAAATTTATTCCTGCAGGTAGTGGTATCGAATTTTTAGAAGATACAGAAGCTGGATTTGCTAAATATTTAATTAAATAAAGATAAATTTTAAGGAGAGTACGATTTATTCGTTACTCTCCTTTTTATGTCGGTTTAATGATACCGTGCGCCTTGATAGGTTACTAGTTGACCATAGTCAAGGCCATTCATTTTTAGTTCATGACGCTCTCCACTTGTTCGAAGTATATGCACCTTGCCAAGAATCTACACACTTAAAGAGGGTTTAATTCGAGACCTATCACAATGTCTATTTCGTCACTAATTAATACTCCG
Organism: Lysinibacillus cavernae; assembly: GCF_009724685.1. Lineage (GTDB taxonomy): Bacteria > Bacillota > Bacilli > Bacillales_A > Planococcaceae > Lysinibacillus > Lysinibacillus cavernae. The sequence continues at coordinate 46,271 of NZ_WMEF01000010.1, read as the reverse complement.
CCAGTTTCTAAAAGTGTATTATAGACTAAATTAAAATCTCGACGATCAATTTGTGCCTTTGCCTGGAATCCAAATACTTCTTGTGCCCATGGATTGACACCGTTCCCTGTATATACTGTTTTAAATACGATAGGCCTTGTTATGTTTTTGATGGTTAAATCCCCATGAATTGCAAAATTTTGATCATCTAGATGATCAATAGATGTAGAGGTAAATACTATTTTTGGATAGATATCTGCATCAAAAAAATCTGGAGACACGAGGTGTACATCACGATCATGATTTTTGGTGGAGACACTAGCCACTGCAATGGTAAAAGAAATGTGTGTATCTTTCATTTGTTCAATATTGGCCGCAACTATTTCAGCGTTGTACGATTCAAATGTACCATGGATTCGGGAAATCATCATATGTCGTACAGAGAAGCCAATGATTGAATGACTGAAATCAATAGTGTATTTATTCATTTGAAAACCCCCTAAATCAGCATTCTACAACGAATGATAAAGTAAATAAATACCATATTCAATGAGTGTTTCTTAAATATAAAAGTGGAATCTGTGAACATTTAACAAAACGTATATAAATACAGGTAGTCATATAATTGGGAACAAGTGCATTTTATTAAGAGGAGTGTGGTATCGCTTAACATAACAAATCTTGCTGCGCTCATATCAAATGTTTCGCCTATAATATGAAAAAAGTGAAATTATAAGTTACTTTTAGTAATTAGGTATAAAAAAGTTAATTAATTATTTTACGTAAATAAGTTACTTCAAATTTACATTTACTACAATAGTCGTTACAATAGTTACATAGAGGTGAAAAATTATGAATGAGACAACTTTGTGTCCTCGTTTAGCAAAAGCAATGGATTTAATAGGGAAACGATGGACGGGGTTAATATTATATCAATTACTAGATGGGCCACAGCGTTTTAATGAAATTGAATCTGCATTACCTGTCAGTGGGCGTTTATTATCAGAACGTTTAAAGGAGCTTGAAAAAGAGGGGCTTGTTGAACGAAAAGTATATTCTGAAGTTCCAGTACGTGTTGAATATTCATTAACAGATAAAGGTCGAGCACTAGAAGGTGCTATCCGTAATATTGAAACGTGGGCAAGTAGTTGGCTCTAAAGTGAACTGATTGTTTCAACACTCAACTAAATATTGTACCAAAAACGACACTTGGAATGACTGTCAATTTTCTTTATAATATTCATCATCTCTGCACAGGTCTGACCTGTCTTATAATGTGAGATAAAAATACCCTTCATTTTACTTGTCAAATTGGGGTTCTAAATCCATACTGGTGTAGAGTAAGAAGGACGTTAGAAAGGAATTAGCTCTCATGACAAAAGAACAATGGGCGATGGATTTAGCAAAGAGCATTAATCCTGCCAATATAAAATTAGATGAATCATTACAGCAGTACACGATGACAAAATTAGGTGGCAAAGCAGATGTTTTTGTTCTCCCTGAAACGGAAGAAGAGGCAGCATCCGTTATTCGCTATGCATATATAAATAATATTCCTTTATTAATGTTAGGTAACGGCTCTAATATGGTTGTACGCGATGGCGGTCATAGAGGAATCGTTGTCACATTTTCACGCTTAGATGAGATTCGTATTAATAATGAGTATGTTTACGCACAAAGTGGTGCGCTTATCAAGGATGTCTCGAAGCTATCGGCGAAAGCGTCTTTAACAGGTTTTGAATTTGCATGCGGTATTCCTGGGTCAATTGGCGGAGCAATGGCTATGAACGCAGGTGCTTACGGTGGCGAGATTAAAGATATTATTGTTTCATCTAAGGTGTTAACGAGAGAAGGAGACATTTTACTATTATCGAAAGAAGAGCTTGAACTTGGTTACCGTCAAAGCATAATTGCCAAAAAAGGTTATTATGTATTGTCTTCTGAATTTCAATTAGCGGTAGGAGTGCAAGAAGAAATTGATGCAAAGATTGTTGATTTAACATTTCAACGTGAATCAAAGCAACCTTTAGAATATCCATCCGCTGGGAGTGTTTTCAAACGACCACCAGGTCATTTTGCAGGGAAACTTATACAAGATAGTGGTTTACAAGGCAAAGGTGTAGGTGGTGCAGAAGTCTCTACCAAGCATGCAGGTTTTATTGTCAATAAAGGGAATGCTACTGCTTCTGACTATATTGAGACAATCCAAATGGTACAACGTATTGTAAAAGATAAATTTGGCATTGAATTAGAAACTGAAGTTAAAATTGTTGGTGACGATCTATAATAGGAAGCCCTTCGCTTAAGTCGAAGGGCGTTTTTTTTAGGAGTGAGGAATGAGATGAAATTTATATCATGGAATGTTAATGGCATACGAGCATGCTTAGGTAAAGGTTTTTTAGAGTTCTTTAATCAGGTGGAAGCTGATTTTTTCTGTATCCAAGAAACAAAATGTCAAGCTGGACAAGTAGAGCTTCCACTTGAAGGATATGAGCAATATTGGAATTATGCACAGAAAAAAGGTTATTCAGGAACTGCAATTTTCACAAAGCATACACCATTATCTGTTAAGTATGGAGTTGGAGATGAAGATTATCAGGATGAAGGCAGAATCATTACATTAGAATATCAAGATTTCTATTTAGTGAATGTTTATACGCCAAATTCACAGCGTGATTTAGCAAGACTACCACTACGATTAGAATGGGAGGATCGTTTGGCAAGTTATTTACGAGAACTGAACAGTAAGAAGCCTGTTGTCTATTGTGGTGACTTGAATGTTGCACACACTGAAATTGATTTAAAAAATGCAAAGTCTAATTTAGGGAATTCTGGATTTACATATGAGGAGCGTGAGAAATTTTCAGAGCTATTGGCAAGCGGTTTTGTAGATTCCTTCAGATATCAACATCCTGGTGAAACAGACCATTACACATGGTGGTCCTATATGAATAAAGTACGTGAGCGAAATATTGGTTGGCGTATTGATTACTTTATTGTGTCTGATCAATTGAAGAATCAAATTGATAGCGCAACAATTCACCCACACGTCATGGGCAGCGACCATTGTCCGATTGAATTACAATTACATGTCTAGTACTAAAAATCGTATTTTCCAGTTAGAAATACGATTTTTTATTTTGATTCAGCAAATGTCTTAAAGGTGTCTAATCAAAAATAGGATCGTTCTGCAAAGCAAAGGGGCTTCGCTCAAAATGGGAGAACCCGATCAAATAGAATCTCATTTTCTATATGAAATACGATTACTCAACGTGTGCTCAGTAGCCTTCATATTTCATATTGTTTATACTATGCTAGTAGCGAATAGATTCAAAATTTTGTATATACAGATAATTTTTTTACATAAAATACAGAAATTCGCTAAAAAAATTGCTCTTAAAAACAGATTTTAAGAGTTTGGGAAGGTAGTACAAGAATATAGTGCAAAGAGGGGGTTATTAAGTGGGAAAGAGAAAGTTTAAATGGAAAAAGTGGCTCAGTGTCATTGCTGGGGTACTGATTGCTTTAGCTATCGTAGCTTTTATTGGATTTACTTGGTTTATGAATAAATCAAAGCCAGTGATTGATGGTGAGTTAGCTGTCTCTATTCTGGATCAGGATGTGACGGTTACAAGGGATGATAAAGGGGTTCCTCATATCTTCGCAAAGACAGATGCCGATTTGTATCGTGCACAGGGTTATGTACAAGCACAAGATCGACTGTTTCAAATGGATTTAGCAAGAAGGCAGGCAAGTGGTCGACTATCTGAAATTATTGGGGAAGCCACGATTGACACGGACAAACACTTCCGAACATTTAGCTTACGAGATGCAGCTGAAAAATCATTAGCTGCCTATGATGAAGAAAGTAAGCAAGTGCTCCAATGGTATGCTGAAGGGGTAAATGCTTTTATTGAGCAGTCTAAGGAAAATAAAACATTGAGTTATGAATTTGCTTTGTTAGGCTATGAGCCAGAGGAGTGGACAGTTGTTGATTCTTTAACAATTGGTAAGTATATGGCTTATGATTTAGGAGGGAATTGGAATACATTAGCCTTCCGACATTGGGCTTTACAAAACTTTGAAGAAGAAAAAGCAAAAGAGTTATTTATCAAGTATCCTGAAAATGCTTCATCGATTATCGAGGCTAATATTAAAAATCCTGTAGCAATGGAAGGGCAATTCAATGCAGAGTTATTACCAAATGAATTTAATGGTAGTAATAACTGGGTTGTGTCTGGAGATAAAACAAAATCGGGAAGACCTATTTTAGCAGATGACCCGCATCTAGGGTTAAGTACACCTTCAATTTGGTATCAAATGCATCTGCAATCACCACAACAAAATGTCAGTGGTGTTATTTTTGCAGGGATTCCAGGAATAATTTTAGGCCATAACGATGAAATTGCCTGGGGTGTTACAAATGTGGGTCCTGATGTACAGGATTTATATATTGAAATACCTAATCCAGAGGATCCAACACAATTCCGTTACGATGGTAAGTGGGAGCAAGCAGAGGTACGTGATGAATCTATAAAGGTGAAGGATGGAGAAACGATAGATTTTGAAGTCTTTGTCACACGTCACGGCCCTATTATGACAGATTTAACATTCAAAGAAACTGAGCCAACAGCACATTTTTCGATGCAATGGACGGCATTACAATCTACAGCAGAACTAAGAGCAGTACTTGGATTTAATAAGGCGAAATCTTGGGATGACTTTGAAAAAGCACTTGAAGATTTTAAGGCACCAGCTCAAAACTTTGTCTTTGCATCAAAGGACGGTACGATTGCCTATAAAGCAAATGGACAAATACCTATTCGCAAGCAAGGGGACGGTCAACTACCGGTTCCGGGTGATTCTAGCGATTATGGTTGGGAAGGCTTTATTCCTTGGGATGAACTACCGACTGTAGTAAATCCAAAAGAAGGATTTATTGCAACGGCCAATAACCAAGTAATAGGTGAGGAATATCCTTATCATATAACGAACTTCTGGGCGCAACCATATCGGTTTGAGAGGATTAAAGAAGTACTAGAGGCAAATGATTCTATTACAGTAGAAGATATGATGGCTTTGCAAATGGATCAGCATAACCTTTATGCCAGAGAGTTCCTACCAAATCTATTAACATCAATAAAAGCAAAGGATCAGGATGGTCAGTATGAAGAGATTATTGCAATGCTAGAGGATTGGGATATGGTGGATGCGAAGGAATCGAGTGCACCCCTTGTCTTCCATACATTGATGATTAAAATACAGGAAGTATTATTTAAGGATGAAATGCCAGAAGATATTTATAATATCATGTATGGTAAATTTAATATTACAGACGAGCTTTTACGGACAGCATATACAGGGGAAAAAAGTATTTGGATTAATGAGCAGGGTGGCGTTGATGCAACCGTTTTCAAGGCACTTGAGCTCACAGTAGCACAATTAGAAAATCAATTCGGCAAAAATGCATCAAAATGGCAATGGGGTGATTTCCATCAGCTTACTTTTGATCATTCATTAGGTAGTGCCTCACCAATTCTTGCTTCATACTTTAACGCTAAAAAGATTCCTGTTGGCGGATCGAAGGTGACAGTGCAAGCAGCAGACAATGATTTAGCGGGTAATGTAAATCACGGTGCATCTTGGCGTTTTGTGGTGGATGTAGGTGATTTAAGCTCGGCTTATCATATTGTAGGTCCAGGTCAAAGTGGTCATGTAAAGTCAGAATGGTATCAAGATCAAGTACATGATTGGGCTAATGGTGATTACCACCAAACGTATGTAAACAAGGAAGAGATAGTAGGGAAAACATTACTATTAAAAGCAAAGTAATTAAAAGATTAGCGTACATATTAAGTGCGCTAATTTTTTTGCATAAAAGAGATATACATCATTAACATTCAAATATTCGTTTGAATATGATGGAATAATATGTTACATTGATTACAATCAAACGAATATTTGAATGAGGTGAGAAAATGCCAAAAGAAATATGTGAGGTGACACATGTACATGAAGAAGCGGTCACAAAGGTACAACAACAAATGCCAGATTTATCAGGGGTAGCAAAATTTTTAAAAGCATTATCGGATGAAACGAGGCTTAAAATTGCCTATGCCTTAACAGTAGAAGATGAATTATGTGTTTGTGATGTTGCTTCTGTTATCGGTTCATCAGTTGCCACAGCATCACATCATTTACGTTATTTAAAAGATAATAATTTAGCGAAATCACACCGTAAAGGGAAGCAGATGTATTATTCTTTAGCGGATGAGCATGTATACCAAATTGTAACAATTGCCTATGAACATGCGAAAGAGGGGATTGCTAATGGCAGCGACACCAACTAAACAAGAATACAGGCTACAAAATTTATCCTGCGCCAGCTGTGCCGCAAAGTTTGAGAAAAATGTAAAGGCTATACCTGAGGTACAGGATGCACAAGTAAACTTTGGTGCTTCTAAAATCACTGTAATTGGCGCTATTAGTGTAGATCAAATTGAAGAAGCAGGTGCCTTTGATGGAATTAAGGTTACCCAATCAGCAGCAAGAACATTTGAAAATGCAACACCATTTTACCGTAAAAAGGAAAATGTTCTAGCGGGAATATCTTTGTTCTTTGTCATTCTAGGCTATCTATTTGTGGGTATGCGTGGGGAATCGAATCCGTTACCGATAGCCATGTTCATCATAGCCATCTTAGTGGGCGGTATCGGTATTTTTAAAACGGGGTTCCGTAATTTAACTCGCTTTGAATTTGATATGAAGACACTTATGACCATCGCCATCATTGGAGCTGCTATTATTGGTGAATGGGAAGAAGCAGCCGTTGTAGTATTTTTATTTGCTGTAAGTGAGGCACTTGAAGCGTATTCAATGGAAAAGGCGCGTCAATCAATCCGTCAATTAATGGATATAGCTCCGCCAACAGCTATTATCAAAAGAGCCCATGGTGAACATTTCCATGAACTTGAGCTACCGACGGAGGAAATTGCAATAGGAGATATTTTAATTGTAAAACCTGGGCAAAAGATTGCCATGGATGGTATTGTCATTAGCGGATTGTCTGCGGTAAATCAGGCCGCCATTACAGGTGAGTCGATTCCAGTTAATAAAACAGTGAATGATGAAGTTTTTGCAGGTACGCTAAATGAAGAAGGCGCACTTGAAGTGCGTGTAACAAAGCGTGTAGAAGACACAACCATTGCCAAAATTATTCATCTTGTAGAAGAAGCACAGGCTGAAAAAGCTCCTTCTCAGCAATTTGTTGATCGCTTTGCTAAATATTACACACCAGCCATTATGATCATTGCTTTTTTAGTAGCTGTTATTCCACCTTTATTTGTAGGTGATTGGCAGCACTGGATTTACCAAGGTTTAGCTGTTTTAGTTGTAGGTTGTCCTTGTGCACTTGTTGTCTCAACACCAGTTGCTATTGTAACAGCCATTGGAAATGCTGCAAGGCACGGTGTACTAATTAAAGGCGGTGTACATTTAGAGCAATTAGGACATATTGAAGCTGTGGCCTTTGATAAAACAGGTACGTTAACAAAAGGGCAACCTGCAGTAACAGATATTGTGACAACTGACGAATGGTCAGAAGACTATGTGTTGCAACTAGTTGCAGCAGTAGAAAAACAGTCCCAACATCCTTTGGCTAAAGCTATTTTGAATAGATTGCACGATAAAAATTTATCAGAGCTAGTGCCGACAGATTTTCAATCAGTTACAGGCAAGGGTGCCTATGCTACAGTTGACAATCAAATTATTTATGTAGGTAGCATGAAATGGGTTGCCACATTAGCTACTGTAGATAAAAATTTAGAGAAACAGGTTAAGAAATTACAAGAACAGGGTAAAACAGTGATAGCAGCTGTTTCGAATAACCAACTTATTGGGCTAATTGGGATTGCTGATCAATTGCGTCATGAAAGTAAGGACGTATTGCATAAATTAAATGCCCTAAAAGTAAAACATATGGTGATGTTAACAGGTGATGCAGAGCCTACTGCACAAGCCATTGCTACTTCATTAAAGTTGACAGATGTGCGCGCTGGTTTATTACCAGAGGAAAAATTAATGGCGATTAAAGATTTACGTGCACAGTTTGGCGCTGTAGTAATGGTTGGAGATGGTGTAAACGATGCACCAGCACTAGCTACTGCTAATGTTGGAATTGCGATGGGTGGGGCAGGAACGGATGCAGCTCTTGAGACAGCCGATATTGCTTTAATGGGTGACGATTTAACAAAGCTGCCATACACAATTGGCTTAAGCAGAAAAACATTACGCATCATTAAAGAGAATATTATATTTGCCCTAGCTTTAAAATTAATTGCGTTGTTGCTTGTAATTCCAGGCTGGTTAACATTATGGATAGCAATTTTTGCGGATATGGGCGCTACGTTATTAGTTGTTTTTAATTCATTAAGACTAATAAGAGCAAAAAAGTAGTAAGTATGGTGTGTTTCGATAGCAATAAGTAGGAAATTAATCTTACTTTGACACTATGTATTTTATGCGAATAGATGCTACTAGTGATTCTTGAAAAAGACTTTTTTTAAGGCTATTATAGTTTCAGGAGTAATGTAACAATTAAATATAAATGAGGCGAAAGTTTGTATATGTCAGATCTTATTTTAGTAAATGTTACAGAAGAAATTGTGCGTGGTTTAGTAAGCTTTTTACTACGAGGACCAGAATATCAAACATTTTGTAAATGCGAAATCTGTGAATTTGACACTGTGGCGCTTACACTAAATGCATTGCCAAGTAAGTATGTTACATCTATGGAAGCTAGAGATGAGGCATTTAAAGAAATGAATACTCCTGAAAGTATTGAGCGCATCAACAAAGAGATTATTCATGTGTTACATGTGGTAAATAAGTATCCTCGACACAAAGTAGAGCCTACTTCTTAATAGAAGAGGCTCTTTTTAAGTTGTACAGGTAGTGTTTTACTGGCATATGTATTTTCAGTTAACTTTTAAGCCAAGCTTGTAGTAAACTAGAGAGTAAGAAAAGGAAAGAGAGGGAAAAGGATATGCCAACACCTAGTATGGAGGACCATATCGAACAAATATATTTATTAATCGCCAACAAAGGATATGCGCGAGTGTCTGACATTGCTGAAGCATTATCTGTTCTTCCTTCTTCTGTTACAAAGATGGTTCAAAAATTAGATAAAGATGGTTATTTAGTTTATGAAAAATACCGTGGACTGACATTGACGCCTAAAGGCGAAAAGCTTGGGAAGCGTCTTGTGCAGCGCCATGAATTGCTCGAGCAGTTTTTACGAATGATTGGTGTGGATGAAGAACGTATTTATGATGATGTTGAGGGAATTGAGCATCATTTAAGTTGGAATTCAATCGATCGTATTGCAGATCTTGTGCAAGTAATGGAAGAGAATCCAGACATCGTGAAAAAGTTAGAAGCATCTAAGACACAGCACAATCTTTAAAATGATGGTGTGAAGGAAGGAAAACAATATGAACGAATTAAAATCAGGTGAAGTCGTTACGTTAACGGTATTAGAGCAACAAACATCGAAATGGATTTTAACAAATGGAGTTGAAGAACTACCTTTAAATGCTTCAGAGGTAACAGAGCCACTAACAGTAGGTGACCGCCTTGAAGTATTTTTATTTGTAGATCGTCGTGGCGATCTAGCTGCTACAACTGCTATTCCTGCGTTTACACAAGGTGAATACGGCTGGGCACGTGTCTTAAAAGTGGTTGAACGTGAAGGGGCTTTTGTTGATATTGGTACATCACGTGAGGTCTTAGTGAAGGAAGAGGATTTACCAGCAGTAAAAGAATTGTGGCCAGAACCAGGTGATCATTTATTTATGACATTGCGCACGGACCGCAATGGTGATTTATTTGGACGTTTAGCAACGGAAGAAAAAATTTCTGAGCTATATGAAGGTGCATTTGAAGATATGCATAATAAAAACATCCAAGCAAGACCATATCGTTTGTTACCAGTTGGCTCATTTTTGCTAGGTGTAGAGATTCCTTACCGTATTTTTGTTCATGAATCAGAGCGCAATGCAGAGCCTCGATTAGGACAAGATGTTGTTGTTCGTATTATCGATGTTAAAGAAGATGGTTCGATGAATGGCTCTCTTTTACCACGAAAACATGAGCGACTTTCAAATGATGCTCAGCAAATATTGAATTATATACAAGATGTAGGTGGCAAAATGCCATTTAGTGATAAATCATCTCCTGAAGAGATTCAAGAAATGTTTAATATGAGTAAAGGGGCATTTAAACGTGCCTTAGGAACACTTATGAAAGCGGGTAAAGTGAAGCAACAAGATGGTTGGACTGAAGAAATTTAGTGGATGATTAGAATGATTTGCTAAAATAGCATTTACCAAAGGAAATTGACGAGAGACATCCTTGAAACCTTCTCGTCTTTTTTTCGTACTAATAATTGTATAATGACATACATTATACAGGCTAATAGAAGTTTTTAGCGAAAGGGGTCACACGATTTGAAAAAAACATGGATTAAAATACTAACAGCTACAATGTTGGTATTTGGAGTGATGGCACCAGCAACAGGATTTGCCTCTGACAATACGCCTCCAAAAGCAATAGATGAAAAATTAGGCGTACCTATCGTAGTGTATGGAGCAAATTTATCTGAAGCTGAAAAAGAGTCTGTAAAAAAATCATTAAAAGTAAGTGAAGAACCTGAAATCGAAGAAATTACGGTGTCAGGTGAGGATCTAATTAAATACATTAAAGATAGTAATTCAAGCTCCCGTATGTATTCTTCTGCAAAAATTACACGTAGAGATGCAGGAAAAGGTCTAGTTATAGAGATTGTAACGCCTTCTAATATTACTCAAGTTACTTCTGAAATGTACGCGAATGCGATGTTAACGGCAGGAATTCAAGATGCAACTGTCCAGGTAGCTGCACCGAAAGCTGTTACAGGGCACTCAGCGTTAGTAGGCATATATAAGGCATATGAGGTCACAACAGGTGAAACACTTGATATTGATCGTACAGATGTAGCAAACGAAGAATTATCGGTAGCAACAACCATTGCAGAATCTGCAGGAGTAGATGACGCAAAAGTTGCAGAGCTACTGACAGAAATTAAAAAGCAAATTGCGGAATTAAAACCAGCAACACGTGAAGACGTTGAAAAAATCGTACAAGAGCAATTAAACAAGCTTGAAATTAATTTAAGTGAAAAGGACCGTCAATTACTAGTAGATTTAATGGATAAAATCAGTAAGCTTGATATTGATTTTAGTAAATGGTCGGAACAATTAAATGATATTAGTAACACAATCCAAGAGAAATTCGGCTCACTTATGGAAGATAAAGGATTCTGGGAAAGTGTGAAAAGTTTCTTTGCTAATTTAAAAGATACTATTTCTTCATGGTTTAACTAAAGTCTATATGTAATAGAAAAGAATCTGTAGAACTTACTAGTGTAGGTAAACAGATTCTTTTTATGTACATAAATTTTGTGAAAATATAAAAAGCTATGATACTATGAATAAAAGGAGTGGTGAGAAATGGAATTCCAATTACAGCAACTAGCTGAAGATAAATTTGCATTTTTGAATGAGCAAGAAGGGGAAAGACTAGCAGAAATTACTTGGCAGCAAAATGGCTCGGTAATGGTAATGGATCACACATATGTATCAGATAAGCTCCGAGGTCAGGGTGTGGCCAAACAATTACTCGACCAAGCAGCATCGTATGCACGTGAAAAAGGCTATAAAATGGAAGCTGTGTGTTCCTACGTTGTTGCAGCATTTGAAAAATCAGATGCATATAATGATGTGAAACAATAAAAAATAAGGCAATCTGCTTTGGAGTAAAGCGGATTGCCTTTTTAATTGCTAGAGCAAATCATTTAAGCAGCTCCTTACAGTAGAATGACACTATAAATTAGACCTGTTAAGAAGCCAGCTCCAACTATTAATGAAGCCATATCTATCCAATCATAAGCTAAATCTAATTCCTTCATCATAACCACTCTCCTGTTTTTAGTATTAATTCATTAATTCCCTTTACTTGCCTTTTATAATCATAAATTGTTACAAAATTAGGATGAATGAAAAAACTTAAGGTTTTAGGGTGGCTTCTGATAGGAGAATGATTAAGATTGTCTTTAATAAAAACAAGACGTATTGTATTGAAATAGCAGAATTATTACTAGATAAAAGAGCAAGTATTAATCTTACATTAATATATATGCTAGAAATAATAAAAAAATAATGTTTATTCTTCTAAGAATAGGGAAAAACTTTAGTACAGAGCTAGTTTCTATATTTTTAGGAGGTAATAAATCATGGCAAAACGAAAAGGCACAGGTGTTGTCATCGCAGGTTTAGCGGGGTTAGCAGCATCTTATTTAAGTAAAAAAGAGAATCGTGATAAAGCGCTAACGATGTTTAATGGTATGAAAGCCAAATTAGAGTCGTATCTTTCAGCAGGTCCTAACATGGATGGCAAAATTACGGAGCGTGTAACGGCAGAGGTAGCAACAGAGGCCGGCACATCTCCAACTAAAATTGCTTCGAATGAAATGGTAGCTGAGGGTGGAGGACATACGGGTGTTCATTTCTATAATGAAGAAATTCAAGAAAAAGAAAAATAATAACAAAACCTTCTCATTTAAGCATGAGAAGGTCTTTTGCGTGGAATAAGAATAGCTCCAGCAAAGAGCAACAATACAATCCCAGTAAAGATAAAGCCGCTGATAATACCAAGTGACAGCCAGCCTAGTAAAGAAGAGCCTAAAACTACACCAAGAGAGAAAAATGCATAGAAATAGCCATATGCTTTCCCTCTTACTTCAGCAGTCGTAGAGTCAATTAGTAGTGAGTTCACTGATGGGAATAGGAAACCGAATCCGACTCCATAGCAAGCCATCGCTACATATAGTAAGGAGCTTGAATCTGCTTGGCTAATTAATAATTGACTTATTCCCATTAAACTAATACCAAAAGACAATGTTTTCAGTGGATTTACCTTATCAAAAATCCGATTTGTTGGTAATAGAAAAACAAGGACAGCAATAATACCAAATGTGCTCATTAAAGTGCCGCTTAAACGAGAGTCAAAGCCTAAAGATTGAACTTTAAGTGGAAGTAGATAAGCAATTACACCTTGAGAAAACATTAAGAAAAAGGCGCCTAAAAATGCCTTTACTGTTCCTGTGTTATTAAAAAATACACTGATCGGAATATACGTACTAGGCTCTGCTTTCTCACTTTTTTCTTGATTGGCTTTCAGTATAAAGAATGCAAGAATTCCTAGCAGAAGCATAAAGCTTGCAGTGATATTGAAAACAAATGGGACACTTGTTCGACTTGCTAATATACCACTAAACGCAGGACCAATAATCGCTGCAATACCAACAAATGCACCAGAAATAGCACTACCCTTACCTCTTTTTTCTTGCTCAGTAGCGTTTGCTAAAAATGTAAAGGCAGCAGGAACAATGAAACCTGCCACAAGTCCATGGACAAAACGTACGATTAAAAGAGCAATTGGCTCCTCAATTAAATTATAAAGTGTTAACGACAAACCTGTTGTTAAAAGACCAACTATTAGTATGATAAAAGGTCCTTTACGATCCGTTAAAAAGCCCGAAATGATATTACCAAATGTATTGGAAAGTGAATACATGCCCACTGCAAGGCCCGTTAGGAATGCTGATGCTCCTAAAGATTCAGCATATGTACTCATAACAGGAAGCTGGGTAAAAAGGTCGAAAAAAGAAAAGAAAATAATAACATAGATAAATTTCTTCATAGCTCCTCCGATGAAATAGAACATGATAGTAAGTTAGTTTCATATAGTTCTATTATAACATTTCCTAATCAATTACGTCTTGGCGTAATTGCAGCTGAGCTTCGCTTTCGCATAGATAAACAATATGTACAGGTTTTTTCGAGCTCGCGAGTTGAAGTAATAGTCATATTCTTTGACAACAAATAACCGATCCGCGTCGCTTTCGGTACAGAAAAAAAGAACGTCCAATAAGTTTTGACTTATTAGACGTCCATAATTTAGTAATTAAGCTTTTGCAACTTCTTTTTTCATTGTCTTGTTTTTAGCAAGATTTACATGCCAAGAAAGTGCTTCCTCTAAAATATGAGGTGTTTGTTGGTTACCAGTTGCTTCAACAGCACGGTTGTAGTAATCCCATAATTGCTCTTTGTAATCTGGGTGTGCACAGTTTTCAATAATTAAAGGTACACGCTCTTTTGGTGCAAGACCACGTAAGTCAGCAATACCTTGCTCAGTTACGATTACATCTACATCATGCTCAGTATGGTCAACGTGAGAAACCATTGGCACGATAGAAGAGATTGCTCCACCTTTTGCATACGATTTTGTGACAAAAATACCAAGACGTGCGTTACGTGCGAAGTCACCTGAACCACCGATACCGTTCATCATGCGAGTTCCAGATACATGCGTAGAGTTTACGTTACCATAGATATCTAACTCAAGAGCAGTATTGATTGAGATTAGTCCCAAACGACGGATAAGCTCTGGGTGGTTAGAAATTTCTTGTGAACGTAAGCAAATTTTATCGGCATATTTGTCTAAATTGCCGTATACTTTTTTCTGTAATTCTTCAGTCAGTGTAATTGAAGTAGCAGCAGCAAATTTAACTTTACCGGCATCGATTAGGTTGAATACAGCATCTTGAAGTACTTCTGATGCAACAATTAAATCTTCAAATTCTGAATCTGCAAAGCCATCAAGTACAGCATTTGCTACAGACCCTACACCAGATTGCAATGGCATTAATTGTTTTGTTAAACGGCCAGCTTTAATTTCGTCACTGAAGAAGTCTAATAAAATGTTTGCCATTCTTTGTGTTTCTTCATCTGGTGGTACGATTAGTGAAGGAGCATCTGGTTCTTCAGAAATAACAATTGCTTTAATTTTAGCTGGATCCACTTTGATACCGATTTCACCAATGCGTTGCATAGCATTTGTCATTGGAATTGCTTCTCGGTTACCTTGTTCACCTGGTACATAAATATCGTGGATACCGATTAATGCTTCTGGATGTGAAATGTTTAACTCGATAATAATGTTCTCAGCATATTCTGCAAAGATTGGTGAGTTACCTACAGAATTTGTTGGAATGATTAATCCTTCTTCAGTAATTGCAACAGCTTCAAGAATTAGATAGTTAATTGGACCGATAATTCCTTGGCGTACTAGCTCAGCATTATGTGAAAGATGAGCATCTACATATAAGACATCACCAGAATTAATTAAATTACGGATACCAGCGTCACCTTGGAATGGTCCACGTTTACGAATTGCACCAGCTTCTGCTAAGTACTTGTCTACTTCTGGTCCTAATGATGCACCTGTATATACATCAATTTTGAATTCTTCATTTTTAGCGCGCTCAACTAATGCCATTGGAACAACTTTTGCATCCCCAGCACGAGTAAAACCACTCATCCCAACTACATCACCGTTAGAAATAAGTGCTGCTGCTGCTTCAGCAGTGACAATTTTACTCTCAAGTTCTTTTAAACCTAGGCGTTTTTGAACATTTGCATCCATAAAAAAATCCTCCCCTAAATAATTTTGATGGAAACCGATTACAAAACTAGAAAAAACATTTGAGAATTTTCTGTTTATTCAGTTGTAGTATGACTCCAACCATTTGAATAATACTATCACCAAATTGTCACAAAAACTTTAAGAATAGCATTAAATTGAGTAAAAAAAGGAAAACCGAGCATTAAGTTGATTTTTCGACAGAGAAAACGTTTTATTGTAGAGCTGTATAAATTTAGTTGATTTCTACATTAAAAACTATGTGAAAATTGTTAATGTGGGAAGAGAAGTAGTCAATTTTAGCGTAAAAAAAGTACAACGAACAATTTTAAAAAATTGCTCGTTGTACTTAAAAATTAGAAGCCTAAAGAACGACGGAAGTAGCTTGCATAGCGTTGGCTAACAGGGATACGTGTACCGTCTTTCATAATTAATAAAAACGTTGAGTGTGAATCTGGTTGAATTTCATCGATGTAGTCAATGTTAACGATATAAGAGCGGTGACAACGAATAAATGAGTCAGGTGCTAAAAATAGCTCTAGATCACTTAGGTTTAAACGGTGATAACCTTCACGAGTCATTGTTTTAACAAATGTTTTACGGAGTTGAGTTTCTAAATAAATCACTTGATCATGTTTGATTGGGTACCAGCAATCATCGATTTTGATTGTAATATAGTTTGTTAAGAATGCTGATGGTTTTTGCGGGAAGATAGCAGTAATAGCTCCTTTAGTTTCGCCTTCCTCCATTAAAGGAATACTCATTCCATAGTAAGCGACACCGAAGACATCAGGTTCAATGTAAGAGCTAATTTTTTGACCATAGCTTAATGCTTTGTGAGCAGCTGAACCTTCTTTAATAGGGTCGCCAGGTTTAATTTTTAAATCAACTTTTTTGCTCGGCTGGTAATATAAATATTCATTGGTATCAGAAATTGCGATGGAAGTATTTTCAGGGAAGAATTCCTTAATAATCTCCATAATTTCTTCTATTTGTTTTGGATCCACTATAAACACCTCATCTAAACTTTTAAAAATAGTATTATCATCTATTTTACTACATATTCATATAAATTATATAGAGAAGATTTAGGAATAAAATAGAAAAATGTCGATTGACTCATTAGAATGATGCAAAATGTTTTGTATAATTTGTAAATTAATTTAAATAAAGACTAATTTTTTTTGATAGGTATATGGTAAAATTTAATTGTTAGGTATATGTATACGAGGTTTCTACTATGCGTATGTGATAAATTAGAACTAGAGTATCAATTAAAATGTGGTTGAAAGGAAATCGCAGAATATGGTAAAATTCACTGTATAGTCTATTTTTTTGAGATCTGGTGTTTTAGTTGGGTTATTTTAGAGTTATTTTTTATAAAAAATGTGAAATAGGACTCAGTTCTTATGTTGAATAAGCAAATACTATTTTCTTATTTTTAATTCGTTGCGATTGATGTCAAATATTGTCATGCAATTCGTGCACTCTGAGGAAAGATGGGGAAGATTATGCAACTACATCAACATTCTATGTCAGAAACGATATCCAAAAGATACTTCCAAGAAATCGATAATATTAACCAATATATCGGTGTCGAAGAATTTTTTAATATTGAGTCGAAATTAATTTTTGAAATTTACCATTTAGAATCTGCAAAAGCAAAAAAATCTTTGCATGATTTAATTGATATTCTTTCAATACGTTTTGGCAAGCAGGTCATTAAAATTGTCCGAAGTTATTTTTCCGTTTTGTCATCAATCGTCGCCCGCAAATTGCTGGACAATCAAGTACCTTCGAAAAAAGCATTTGCTTTTAATATCGCTTGTAACGATATGATAGAAAATCAGATGAAAGACGCAGAATTTTTACAATTTGCCGATGATTTAATTGATTTCTTTGTTTACTTTATTGCAGATCGCAAACAACCGACTTTCCGACATCAAACTGTCAACAAAGTGATTATGTATATAAATGATGAACTAGAAAACGATTTAACTGTAGAAAGTATCGCCAATAACTTTCATATAAGTACTAGTCACTTATCACGTATTTTTAGAGAACATGTAGGCATTACATTAGTCGAATATTTAAATGTTCGACGTGTAGAAGAATCACAATACTACTTACGGCATACAAACAAAAGTATTACTTCTATCTCAGATCAATTCCATTTCTGTAATCAAAGTTATTTTACTCGTATTTTCAAAAAATACACTGGAGTTACGCCAAAGCATTTTAGAGATGAGCTTCATCATGAATTTTATCGTTTTGAAATGGCAGAAACTGAATTACAAAATGTCTAAATCTTTGAGCAAATAAAAGGTGCGAACAAATTAGCATTGCTAAAGTTCGCATCTTTTTTGCGAATATCATAATAAAGAAATAGCGTCGAGAATTAGTAGCACTTGCTATTTGATAAAGATAGACAGTATAAGGTATACTTCACAGTAGTTGATAAATAATAGTAGGTGGAAAAATGAAAAATTTGAAACTATTTTCAATGCTTGGATTGGCCGTTTTTGTTCTTAGTGGCTGTCAAGCTGTGGAAAACAAAGAAGGTTTTTTCTATAGTATCTTTGTAAAACCTATGGAATTTTTACTGGAATTTTTCGGGAATGATATCTTTTCAGGGAGCTATGGTTTAGCGATCATTGCGATAACTGTTTTAATTCGTTTAGTCTTAATGCCGATTATGTTGAAAAACTATCGTCAGCAACAATTGATGAAAACGAAAATGGATGCGTTTAAACCTGAAATGGAAGCCGTTCAGAAAAAAATGAAGGAAGCTAAGACTAAAGAAGAGCAAACGCAATATCAACAAGAGATGATGGCTCTTTATCAAAAGCATGGCATTAATCCACTCAATATGGGTTGCTTACCGATGTTAATTCAAATGCCAATTATTATGGGACTTTATTTCTCGATTTTGTATTCTGCAGATGTGAAATCACATGAGTTTTTATGGTTTAGCTTGGGCTCACCTGATATCATTATGACCATTGTTGCAGGGATTGTTTATCTAGTCCAGGCTCGTGTATCATTATGGACTGTACCTGAGCAACAAAAAGCTCAGATGAAAATGTTTATTTATATTTCACCAATTATGATTGTCTTTATCTCAATGTCTTCAATGGCTGCTCTACCTCTATATTGGTCAGTCAGCGGTGCATTGTTGATTATCCAAACATATATTGGACGTAAATATTATTCGGAGCATCCCGAAAAAGCAAAATCATAAATTCATTGATGTCGAGGCGCCTCTGTTGCCTCGATTTTTTTAGGAGGACAGCAAGATGAACAGAAAGTGGCTATCATCTATTCTTGTCGCAATTTTTAGTATTGCGGCGCTCGTATTTATTATTATGGGGAAATTTAATTTTGCCGTACTTGCTATGACAATTATGTTTGCCTTATCAAACGGGTTTAGAGCAAAGAGTTTTGAAGCACAAGGCTATGTTAAAGAAGCGAAGTGGATGAAGTATATGGCAACCTTTTTCGCAATAGCCTCTATCGTAGTCTTTGTTATCATTCTAACAGACTAATTTAAAGATTTACGTGGGAAATTCACACCTGAAAATGTGAACAGTGCTAAAATGAGGTTATATCAAACTAGTAATATCATGAAATAGGTATTTTCAGGGTGGAACTCTTTAAGAACATCATCCTTTTCATACCTGATATTTTAAAAGGGGCATAAATAGTGAAAAACAATCGTCTTCCGCTCATCGTTGGTGCTTTCATTTCTATCGCGTTAATCGTATCTATTTTTGTAGTTTACAACTATAAAAATAATCAAGTAAATAGTGCGTCTGATGAGCAACAAAAAACAACAGAAACAAACGAAACAAATGTAAAAGATTCTTCTGCAACAGAGATACCAGACAATACACCTGAAACACCTGCAAAGCCAGAGCAGCAACCTGATGAAAATGGCTATCTACCAAATCAAACTTTACCTACTGAACCAACTTATATAAATGGAATTTTGCTAGCAAATAAAATTTATCCGCTTCCTTCTACCTTTGCACCTGAAGAAAATCCAGAAGCAAGACAAGCATTAAATCAAATGCTAGCAGCAGCCAAGCAACAAGGATTTGATTTAGTTGCATTTAGTGGCTATCGTTCTTTTGAATATCAAACAACACTTTATGATAACTATGTTAAGCGTGATGGACAAGCAGCAGCAGATCGATACAGTGCTCGTCCAGGCTATTCGGAACATCAAACAGGCTTAGCGTTTGATATTGGAGAGCGTGGAAAAGAAGATTTATGGCTGACAGAAGAATTTGGGGAAACACCAGCAGGGCAGTGGCTATTTGCTCACGCTCAAGAACATGGTTTTATTCTACGATTCCCGCAAAATAAAGAAGATATTACAGGTTATATGTATGAGTCTTGGCATTATCGTTATGTAGGTAGAGACGCTGCTAAAGAGATGACAAAACAGAACATTACATTAGAAGAATATTTAGGCGTGAAATAAAAAAGGAAGAGAAGCGGTTCTAGTTGAACAGGCTCTCTTCCTTTTTATTTTATAAAATAGGTGTTAATAAACGTGAAATAGATTCTTTGAATTTTATAAGTGCCGAGCGATTTTTGTACATTTCCCATGTTAACTCAGTACAATCAAAAATATCCTTTTCAAACAGTTCTGCAAGTTGGTGCGATATGTTGGCATCATAAATAAAGGCATTGACCTCAAAATTTAGGCTAAAGCTTCGTACATCGATATTAGCTGTTCCAACAGTCGATGCCTCATCATCAATAATAATGGCTTTCGCATGAATAAAGCCTTTTTCATAAATATAGACTTTCGCTCCTGCACGTAATAACTGCCCTACATAAGAATAAGTAGCCCAATAAACGAACATGTGGTCAGGTTTGTTAGGGATCATAATGCGCACATCAATACCTGACAAGGTTGCAATTTTAA
This sequence comes from Lysinibacillus cavernae, assembly GCF_009724685.1. Lineage (GTDB taxonomy): Bacteria > Bacillota > Bacilli > Bacillales_A > Planococcaceae > Lysinibacillus > Lysinibacillus cavernae. Next base: position 25,777 of record NZ_WMEF01000010.1, on the reverse strand, counting down.
TGGCATCTAAGAAGCTTACATCTGGAATAAAATACGGTGTTTGAATGTAAATGTATTTTTGAGCCATATTAATAAGTTTTAAGTAACCGATCTTAATTTGTTCCCAGTCTGAGTCTGGTCCACTTGATACAATTTGTAAACCAACATCACCTTTTTGGGGAATAGCAGGGAAGTAGCGATCGGAGTAACCCATTTTTTGCTGTGCACTTGCTTGGTTCCAATCTAATAAAAAGCGTGTTTGCAATGGGTGCACGGCACTACCTTCAATGCGTAAGTGGGTGTCTCTCCAGTAACCAAACTTTTTTTGCAATCCTAAATATTCATCTCCAACATTAAAGCCACCAATATAGCCAATACGACCATCAATGACAACAATTTTACGGTGATTTCTAAAATTTAGACGGGGATTAAGAAGTGGCAAAATGGATGGGAAGAAAACTTCTATTTCACCACCAGCATGCAGTAATTCTTTAAAATGACGCTTTTTCACATTGCGTGAGCCCATCTCATCGTAGAGCAGGCGGACCTTGACACCTTGCTTTGCTTTTTTAGTCAGTGCTTGAACGATACGTGTACCTAAATCATCAAGACGGAAGATATAATACTGAATGTGGATATGATCTTTAGCTGCATCAATATCTTTCAGGAGTTGTTCGAATTTATCGGCACCGTCATCAAAAATATCAAGATGGTTGTCCTGCGTTAATACGGCATTATTTGTCCTGAGGTGCATGTAGATCATTTCTTGATAATTTTCAGCGTTTGCAATGCGAAATTCAAATGTTTCATTACGAATGGCTTCCCTTTGGTAGCTAATGAGATTATCAATCCCGATATCCTTGCGCCCTTCCCAACGGAATAAATGCTTTCTTCGTAATTGTCTGCCAAGTAATAAGTACAAAATAAATCCAGCTAATGGCAGGAAAAATAGTACGAGAATCCATGCCCATGTAGAGGTAGCATCTTTACGTTCTAAAAAAATGATGGTCATGGCTGCTAAAATATTAAACAACATAGTTAAAGGGACTAAATATTCTATATCTGTAAAAATGCTCATTCCTACACCTGCCTTTACTATAGTTAATAACATACTTAGTATAGCTTACTTCAAAAGAGGAAAGAAGATACGAAATGGCTAGTTAGCATGTAAAAGGACTATCCCTAGTACTTGTTAGAGATAATCCAAATGGTTTAGTTAGTAATTCTCCCATTGAAATAAAACGTCAGAAAAGTCCTTTTGAAGAAGTTTTTCTCGATTTATAAAAAACTTCCCAACACCACAATTTGCCCACATAATCCCTAACGCATCGTTGGAATCAATTTGTAATAACAACACATTGTAGCGTTGAAGTAGCTTGGATTCTTGTCGTATATCTGCATTTAAGTAATAAGCATAGCCGCCTATTTTAGCTCCCGCTCCTAGAAAATGCTGTAAATAGATTTCTTGTACATCATCATCCTGTGAGGACAGGAGGGAGGGTAGAAAACTTCGCGCCTGATAATCTAGTACAGAAATAGGCTCTTGTGCCAATTGGAATTGTAATGCTAATTCCTGACGAATAGGGAACCAGTCCAGTGTAGCAGATTTAGAAAAGAGCTCTTGTTGCGAACTGGCTACACTTTCATTAACAGTGGGATAAAATCTTACTTTGTAAAATTGCTGGAAAATGTCCTCGTGATAATTGGCGGTCATGTCAAAAATATTTGCTGAAATAAAAAACTGTAGTAGTCCCGTTGATGGGAAATCTTGTAATGATGGAATTTCAGCGAAATTAATTTGAGCTAATAATTTCATCGGCTCCCCTGTAATATCTTTTGGATAGGTTTGAAAATAGGGGAGATAGGGTTCCCCAGCAAATTTACTTTCAATTAACGTAGTTAAGCATCGATATGGTTGAATTATAATCGTTGAAAGTAGCGTTGCTTCGATTTCTAAGCGAAAAGTCTCTAGCTCTTTAGGAAGTAAAAAATTTGTTGCTTTGTTCATGCAAAGCCCTCCGATTTTCCTCTTTAGCCCTCTGAAAGCTATAAAGTACGTCATGTTTCGATTCAACAAGAAATTATTCAAAACGCAATGATTTGCTTGATGCCTTATAAATATAAATCAGACTTATAGAAAGAATAGCTATAGCTGCTGAAGTATAATAACCGAGACTTGTTTGTACTGTAAATAACCAAGTGAAAAATAAAGGTCCAAGAATACGTCCTAGGTTATCCATAGAATAAGAAAGTCCAGCGGCAGTTCCGTATTGACCTCCAGATTCCTTAGAGGAAAGTGATACAACACATGTTCTAGCAATTGCATTACCGGCTGTAAAGACACAAAGGGCAAGCCCCGCGATAAATAGGTTAGCTGTCAGCGTAAATAATAGCATACCTATAGCAGTGACAATTTGTGCGCCAATTAACCAAGTTGTTTCGCTGCCGTTTTTTATCCGTCGAACGACACCACCTTGAATTGCTGCATCAACAAAGCCACTAAACATGAATAAATAACCAATTTGTAATGGTGTAATTTGAATTTTTTCGATTTGAAATAGTTGGAATGTCGCTTCAACACCTGCCAGCATAAAGGTTACTAAAAATGAAAATATAAATAAGTAACGCACACGGTATTGTAGCATCTTTCCAGCGCCTTTTGGCACAATAGCACGTTTGTTTGAATCTTTTCGTTTTTCAGGTTCTTTTAAGACGAAACTTGCATAAATAAATAATAGTGCAATCAATACTGCAGATGCGATAAATGGTAATTGCAGGCTATAATGACCTAATACCCCACCAATTGCTGGACCAAAAATAAAACCAAGACCAATGGACATACCCATAAAGCCCATATATTTATTACGATCCTCTTCGCTGGACATATCTGCGATAAATCCTGTAACTGCTGTATATAACGCGCCAGAAAATAAACCACCTATAATACGTGAGACATACAAAATAGCTAGGTTATCGATAAATAATGAAAAAACAACAAAGCTAAGACTAAAACCAACTAGACCTGTTAGGATAAGTTGTTTACGTCCTACCTTATCTGACAGCATGCCCCAAAATGGTGCTGTGAAAAAACTTGCGAGAGAATATACTGTCAGTAAACCACCAACGTGGAGATCATTCCAATTTTGCTGCACAATCACCTCTGGTAAGACAGGAATAATAATGCCAAAACCTAGGTAAACGAGAAATTGAACAGACATCAATAGTAAAATTGCCTTTTTCATACAGTTCCCTGCTTTCATACAATATTTCAATATGTATATTCTAACCTTCTTGCTCTTGCTATTACAAGAAAACGGGAGGAGAAACATGGTTAGAGAGTTATTAAATAGAGATGAATAAAATGATGCTATTTAGGTTAGTTTAATTATGTTTGGTGGTAAAGAGTGTTGATGAAAAAATTTTACAATGTAACAAAAATGAAAAATTTTAAAGGCAAGTTAGATGGTATGATAAATTTGTCAGACATCATACTCGTAGAAAAATGAAACTTTTTTGTAAATAAAACGTTATATAAAATCGAGGAAAGATTGAGGTGGAATGTATGACAAAAGAAGTAGATTTGAAAAAGATTGTTTCGAATTTATCTAAGTTGGGTGTAACAGCCACTGTAACAAAGTCTCGACTAGAACTTTTAAAAGTGCTCACACCACCAACGCAGACTCCGCAAGTTCAAGCTTAACTCGTTTACAATAGAAAAAGGGAAGCCTCGCACATCGAGACTTCCCTTTTTCTATAGTTTTACTCATCTTCATCATGTGTTGTAAACATGTACGTACGATAGTGGAATCGCATACTAAAGACAAGACCGATGGCTAAGGCATTTCCCATTAATGAACTTCCTCCATAACTAATGAACGGAAGCGGAATACCAGTGATAGGTAAAAGTTGAATGGTCATTCCTATATTTTCGAAAACGTGGAATGTGATCATGGCGATAATACCAGCACAAACATATGTCGAGAATGGATCTTTTAATAAAAGCGTTGTTTTTGTTAAGTGATAAATTAATAAGAAGAAAATACAAATAACAATACTAGCGCCAATAAAGCCCCATTCTTCACCGATTACTGTAAAAATGAAATCGGTATGGTTTTCTGCTACATATACCTCTCTATTTCGAAAACCCTTACCAAAAATTTCACCTGAACCAATCGCATTTAACGATGTTATTAAATGATAACCATCGCTAGATGAATAGGAATAAGGATCTAGCCAAGAATAAATTCGAGCAAACTGATAAGTTTTAAAACCGAAAGTTTTCTCTAAAAAATCTTGCATATAAAGAGCCATCCACAGTAGTGAGCCGCCTGCCACTACGCCACCAAAAAATGTTGGTAGAATGATTTTCCAAGAGATGCCTGCTACAATAATAAGAGCTGCAGTAATCGCGAAGAATACAAGTGCTGAACCAAGGTCAGGCTGCTTCAAAATGATGGCCAATGGTACGATAAGTGTTATACCAATTTTTCCTAATAGTAAGAAATCCGTTTTTAATGATCTTAATGAATAGACCTCATGGTGCTTACTAATTAATCGTGCCAGTGCTAAAATGTAAAAAGTTTTCATAAACTCAGAAGGTTGAATATTGCCAAGCGGTGTATGATACCAGCTTTTAGCACCATTAACGGGTGCACCGATTTGACCTTCTCCTTCAGGCATAAAAATAAGCAGTACCAATAAGGCAATTCCTGCTCCATACATATACCATGACATTTTTTTATATTGATCTGGCTCAAAAAACATCACTATGCCAATAATCACTGCTCCAATAACATACCATTGCATTTGTTTTGGCACGTAGTTGACGCCATATTGACCTGATGTTTGTGCAGATGCAATAGCTAACAAACTAATGACTAGAAAAGTGAAAAGAATAAAAGCAAGGGTCCAGTCAAAACGATTTGCGAAATTTCGTTTATTTTCCATAAAAGCCACCTAAATTAAAATAGTATCTCAATATGAGTAAATGTGTAATGCGATTCTTCCTATTTCGTTTATAATTGTTCAAAGAAGAGAATAAATAATAGTCCAGTAGTGATGTAGGAAATAGTCCGTATCTACTGATAAGCTTGCAATTTGCTTTGAACATTGTCAATGGAATTTTAAGCAAATACTTATACTCATTGAGTAATCTAAAGTTTATATGCAAATGCATGTTTAACGTTCCTATTATAACGCAAAAAACACTTTTATGCCTGCGTATATAGTTGTGACGACAATTAACATAAAATGTTTCAAAAAAATCAGGTTTAGTCTTATAATGTATTGAAGAATGGGGTGATGGTTGTGGCTAAAAAATTGAAGTCAGCTGATGATTTTATGTATCATATTTATGTTCATATGAATGATGTTGATAAATTTGTCATTTTTAGCGGGTTAAAATTCTCGCAATTTGTGGCAGCACTTGAACCACTGCATCACTTACTGTTATTAAAACATTCCTATGAAGACGGTTCTTTTAATATGCATACACAATTTGAATATGTATTGGAAGATGAAGTTCCTCGTTTTGTGAAAAAGTCAACAGAATCAAAGGAATTGTGTTGGGTTGATTTTATGGACGAAAAGAGGCTAGATCATTTAACACCGATGGAACAAGGAGAATTGCTTTACATAAGTCATAAGAAAGAACCGATTACGTCTGCTTTTTTTAACAAATTACAAAATAGATTCGTCTATTATTCGTCAGATTTAGAGAAAATGACTAAAATTTATTTTCGTCATTTAAGTGATTCGGATTTATTGGTTGCAAATGTTTTTAATAGTTTAATTCGTGAAAAGGAACGGAGCACTGGTTTTTGGCGTAGAAAAGTAAAATCGAGTATTCCTGCTATATCACCCGATTTTTTACGTTCTTATCGATCCTTTGCTAAAGATGGTGCGTTATTATCATTATACCGTATTGAGAAGCCAAAAGTTGCTTATGGGATTGAAGTTCGCAACCTGTCAGAATATTCTTTTCCGGATGAAGTATGGGATGACTTAAATACCATTTTAAAAACAGAGCACGATGAATTGATTTATATTATTTAACGAAATGTTTACTCAAATCTCACCGTCAAAAATACGGTGAGATTTTTATGTCATTTGTCAAGACGTTTCATGATAAACTAATAGTACTCAAGAAGTATGTGGAGGGCACAAAAATGAAAAAAAGAATCGGTTTATTATACGGCGGAAAGTCAGCGGAGCATGAGGTGTCATTATCGACAGCACGTGCAGTCACTGGAGCTTTGAATTTCGAGGAGTATGAAGTATATCCGATTTTCATTACATCTAATGGGGAATGGCGACGTGGTGAGCGTTTAGAAAAACCTGTAAATACAATAGAAGAATTACAATTTGGTGATAATACCATAATTTTAGAAAATAATATTACTGATTTTTTGATCGATGAAAATGGCAATGCTGTGCAGTTGGATGTTATTTTTCCATTGTTACATGGTACAAATGGTGAGGATGGAACTGTACAAGGTTTACTTGAGGTTCTAAATTTACCGTATGTAGGAAACGGTGTATTAGCATCTTCTGCTGGTATGGATAAAGTGGTAATGAAGCAATTATTTGAAATTGCAGGCTTACCACAAGTGCCCTATACGTACTTTATCCGTAGCGAGTGGAAGAATGAACAACAGGTGATCATTGAACGTTGTGAAGAAAGTTTGGGTTGGCCAATGTTTGTGAAGCCTGCAAACTTAGGATCAAGTGTTGGGATTAGCAAAGCAACAAACCGTGAAGAATTAGTAAAAGCGATTGAGGTTGCCTTGCAGTATGATCGTAAAATTGTAGTAGAGCAAGGTATTATTGCTCGTGAAGTTGAGCTAGCAGTGTTAGGCAATGACTACCCTGAAGTTTCTGTGCCAGGGGAAATTAAACCAGTCACTGAATTTTATGATTATGACTCTAAATATAAAGACGGCTCTACAGCACTTATTATTCCAGCCGAGCTACCTGGGGAAACTGTTTCAAGTTTGAAGGAACTGGCAAAGCGAGCATTTAAAGCGATAGATGGTAGCGGTTTAGTTCGTGCAGACTTTTTCGTAACAGCAGATAATAGTGTTTTTATTAATGAAGTGAATACAATGCCAGGTTTTACGCCTGTAAGTATGTATCCGCTATTATGGCAACATACCAATGTGAGCTATCCAGAGCTTATTGATCGTCTGATTTCATTAGCAATAGAACGTTATGAAGAAAAACAACAGCTTCACTATAAAAAAGACTGAGTGGGATTATTGTGAAAAAAACATTAAAACAATTGGCTACATGGTTAAAAGAGGATATGTCAGCTTTTGGTGACACCGTTGTATCAGGAATTTCCATTGATACAAGAACAATTCAACAAGGGGACCTATTTGTACCATTTCGTGGTGAGCAGACAAATGGGCATCAATATGTTGTTCAAGCCTTTGAGAAAGGTGCTGGAGCTTCTCTCTGGCAAAAAGACGAACCAAATCCGCCAGAAGGTTACCCGTTATTGTTTGTGGATGACCCAGAATTAGCTTTGCAGGAAATGGCAAGAGCCTATCGAAACGAACATAAGGCTAAATTTATTGGCATTACAGGTTCAAATGGGAAGACATCAACAAAGGATATTTTAGCGGGGACACTTGCCCCATTTTTTAAAGTACAAAAGACAATTGGGAACTTTAATAATCAGTTAGGGTTACCTATAACAGTTTTACAGCTCGATGAAGATACTGATGTGGCTGTCCTTGAGATGGGCATGAGTGGCTTTGGTGAAATTGAATTTTTAACTAAGCTTGCTCGTCCTCATATGACAGTTATTACAAATATAGGTGAGGCCCATATGCAGGATTTAGGGTCACGTGCTGGTATTGCAAAAGCAAAGTTTGAAATAGTAAAAGGGATGCAATCAGATGGACTATTATTCTTCGATGGGGATGAGCCACTTCTACAAGAGTTAGTCGCAAGGGAACAACACTTAAATGCAGTAGCATTCGGATTAGAGCCAGGTAATCTTTTATATGCTGAAAATATTCATGCAAATGCGGATGGTAGTAACTTCACTACGCACGGTATGATAGAGGGTGACTTCTTTATTTCAGTTCTTGGAAAGCATCAAGTGAAAAATACACTAGTTGCGATGTTAATTGCTCATAAGCTTGGTTTAAACAATGATCAAATTTGTACATCCTTAGAGCATGTGGTATTAACAGATATGAGGATGCAACAAGTACAGGGAACAAATGGTGCACTGTTTATTAACGATGCTTATAATGCAGCCCCAACCTCAGTTAAAGCGGCCATTCAATTTATGGCTACGTCAACTATTCGTCCTGAAAAATGGCTTGTGTTAGGAGATATGCTGGAGCTTGGACCAAATGAGCAAAGTTTCCACGAAGGGCTAGCAGAACATATAAATGAACATGAAATTGATTTTGTCTGCTTGTTCGGTCCTCGTATGGCGTATCTTTATGAAATCTTAAAAGAGCGTTTTAATGCAGAACATTTACTATATGTAGAAGATGATTATACGGCTATTATCGAAAAACTAAAACAAGCGAACGAATCAGCTATTATATTACTTAAAGGTTCGCGTGGTATGAAATTAGAGACAATCTTAAAAGCATTTACGTCACAGTAAGCAATGAATCGGTGGGAATAAAGCTCACCGATTTACTTATGTAGAGATATATTTGTTAAATGAGGTGAGGATGTTGTCAGTAGGTGTACTATGTATTCATGGATTTTCAGGTGGTCCTTATGAAGTTGAGCCATTTACAACATACTTGCGGGCACATACAGATTGGCTAATTGTAGAGCCGACATTGTCAGGGCATGGCGAAGAATTACATATGAGTGGTTTTACTGCGAAGCATTGGTTGATGGATGCTGAGCTAGCCTTTCGATCATTAGCTAAAAAAGTTGACGAAGTGATAGTCGTTGGTTTTTCGATGGGGGGAATCATTGCGTTATATTTAGCTAAACGCTATAAAGTAAAAAAGCTTGTATTACTTAGTGCTGCTGCGAAATATGTAAGCCCTAGGCAACTAGTAGAGGATTTCAAAATGCTAGCTACTGAGGCATATCACCGTAATTTGACTAATAACGAACTTTTTTTACGATATCATCACAAGTTTAACAATGTGCCACTAGCGTCAACGATTGAATTTATGAAGCTGGTTAGAATGGTGGAGCCATATTATCGACATATTCAAATTCCTGTATATATAGTGCAGGGGAAATTAGATGGGATAGTACCTTTTCACACAGCACAGTTTCTCTTTGATGAATTGGCCTCAGAAAATAAAGTTTTGTATTTTTCTGATAATGGAAAGCATCATATATGTTTTGATGAAGATTGCTCTCAATGGTTTCCACAGGTTTTGATGTTTTTAAAGGATGCTTAAAGTAGTCAGATTATTACGACTCATGCGTTATCGTTGCATACGATTTAAAGCCATGTTAGACTAGTGTAAGCAATGGATACATTTTGTGCGAAGACTCTTCATATTTGGTTGAAGAGTACTTTTTTTTGAACACAACGGTTTTATTCTAAAGTGAATAATTACGACAGAATCGAACCGCTCGGTAAAGACCGGGCTTTCCTTTTCATATAAGAGAGCTCTATATGAACCATCATGTAGAGAAAATTTTTAAGTATCGGAAACGTTCCACTACACAGGCTCGAATTTGCCGACAACTTCATCTGAAAATGTAACCATTTGTCAACTTAAAAGGAAAAAAAGGAGATTGAGAAGTTTGACAAATTTTTCAGAATTAAATATTAGCGAATCTACATTACGCTCAGTAAAGCGTATGGGATTTGAAGAAGCAACACCAATCCAAGAAGGTACTATTCGTTTTGCTATTGAAGGCCGTGACGTATTAGGTCAAGCGCAAACAGGTACTGGTAAAACTGCCGCTTTCGGGATTCCACTAATTGAAAAAATTGATCCAAAAAACCCTAATATCCAAGCGTTAGTCATTGCTCCAACTCGTGAGTTAGCAATTCAAGTTTCAGAAGAGCTATATAAAATTGGCTATGACAAACGCGTAAAATTACTATCAGTTTACGGTGGTCAAGAAATTGGCCGTCAAATTCGTGCACTGAAAAATAGACCTCAAATTATTGTTGGTACGCCAGGACGTATTATTGATCATATTAATCGTCGTACGTTAAAATTAGAAGATGTTCAAACATTGGTATTGGATGAAGCAGATGAAATGTTAAATATGGGCTTTATCGATGATATTAATTCTATCTTAGAAAACGTGCCTACTGAGCGACAAACATTACTGTTCTCAGCAACAATGCCACCAGCAATCCGTAAAATTGCAGAAACATTTATGCGTGATCCAGAAATTGTGAAAATTAAAGCGAAAGAATTAACAGTTGATAATATTGATCAATATTTTGTTAAGTCTGCTGAACGTGAAAAATTCGATGTTTTATCTCGTTTACTAAACGTTCACCAACCAGAGCTTGCTATTATTTTTGGTCGTACTAAGCGTCGCGTAGATGAGCTTGCACAGGCCCTATCTATTCGTGGCTACCTAGCTGAAGGTATTCATGGGGATTTAAGCCAAGCAAAACGTATCTCTGTATTACGTCAATTTAAAGAAAATAAAATCGATATCCTTGTTGCGACAGATGTAGCTGCTCGTGGACTTGATATTTCTGGTGTAACACACGTTTATAACTTCGATATTCCTCAAGACCCTGAATCTTATGTTCACCGTATCGGTCGTACAGGTCGTGCAGGTAAATCAGGTCTTGCAGTAACGTTTGTAACACCACGTGAAATGGGTTACTTACGTATCGTAGAAGAAACAACGAAAAAACGTATGACACCACTTCGTCCACCAACAACGGACGAAGCATTAGAAGGTCAACAACGTTTAGCTGTGGAATCACTTGAAGGTCTTATTGCTAATAACAATTTAGGTGATTACCGTACGCTAGCAGCAGAAGTGCTTGACAATCATGAGGCAATTGATGTTGTTGCAGCTGCTCTTCGCTCATTAACGAGAGAGCCAGATGATACACCTGTAACAATCACTGAGGAACGCCCATTACCAATGCGTCGTGAGCGTTCTAGTAGTAACCGTGGCAGTGGTGGTGATCGTGGACGTAGTAACCGTAGCTTTGGTGGACGTCGTGACAATGCTCGTAGTGGTGATCGTCGTAATAGTCGTCGAGATGGTGGACGCCGTGATGGAGGTCGCCGTGAAGGTGGACAAGGTGGCCAAGGTCGTTCTCGTTCTCCTCGACGCCACGAAGATTAATTTTAAACAAATACGCTTAACTTTATGTTTAAACCTTACAGTCATTGTGGCTGTAAGGTTTTTTTTCGGCTATAGTTGAAACAAAAGGGTGGGTGAATCCGTATAGATTTATTGAAGAAAAAGGGGGGAACGACAATGAGAGCTCAACCGGTTCATCAAATTTCTCGTAAAGGGTTAACTGTTTGGCGTTTGTATGGAGTCATACAAACATTGGTGCTACTAATTGTAGCGGGGCTAGTAAGCTATGGTACTTATTATTTTGAATGGCCATCTTTTATTTACTTCATAGCTGGTGCAGCTGTGGTACTAAGTGCAGTATTATCAGTCTTTATATTCCCAAAAATAAGATGGGAACGTTGGCGTTATGAGGTTCGTGAGCATGAAATCGAAGTACAGCATGGTTTATTTGTTGTGAAACGTACGTTAATACCAATGGTACGTGTTCAGCATGTTGATACGACACAGGGACCAATATTAAAAAAATATGACTTAGGTAATATTTCTATCTCAACAGCAGCAACTGTACATACGATTCCTGCACTTGTGATGGGCGAAGCAGATGTACTTCGTGCACGTATCTCTGATTTAGCAAGGGTGGCGGAAGATGATGTCTAAGGAAATTAATCGTTTACACCCAATATCAGCAGTTATTACGAGTGTAAAAGCTTTAAAAAGTATGATATTGCCAATTGCCATTATTATCATAACTAACGGTTTTAATTTTTCTTTGAATTTTCGTAGTGATCATTTTTTCGATACCATTTTACTTTTCGGTGTTTGGGGAGGTGCAGCACTTCTTGCACTGATTGGAGGCATCATAAAATGGAGGACATTTGTGTATTGGTTTGAGGATGGAGAATTACGTGTAAAGTATGGATTATTTGTTAAGAAGAAACGTTATATTCCTTTTGAACGTATTCAAAGCTTAAATTACAACGAGGGTATTTTTCACCGCATCTTTGGTTTAGTGAAAGTGCAGGTAGAAACTGCAGGGAGTAAGGGAGGCAAACCTGAGGTTGAACTTACAGCCATTCACAAATCCGCTGCAGATGTTATTGAATTAGAAATGCGCCGTGCTAAAAGTGAAGAAGTTCAGCAACAAGCCCATGAACAATCACAAGTGATAGAAGAATCAGTACCTACTCCAATGATTTATCATATGTCCATGCGTGATCTACTTATGTTAGCAACGACATCCGGTGGGATTGGTGTCGTGCTATCAGGTATTGCTGCTATCGCTTCACAGTTTTCTGATATTATCCCTTATGAAGAGGTTTTCCATGAGTTAGCTGTTTTTGTGAAAATCGGGGCTTTTTTAGTGGCCTTAACGGTGATGTTAATTTTAATTGTAGCTTGGGTTGTATCGGTGGTCATCACACTTATTAATTACTACGATTATACAGTCCGTATTGAAGAAGACAAACTGATTATCACAAAAGGTCTTTTAGAGAAAAAGCGCATTACTTTGCCATTGAATCGAATTCAGGCTATTCGTATTGTGGAAAACCCATTGCGTCAATTAACAGGCTTTTCTACGGTGGTCGTAGAAAGTGCTGGAGGAAACGGTGAAGATGGGAATGATAAAAAAATTACCTTGTTTCCACTCATTAAGAAACAGGATTGTATGCAAACATTGGAGCAGCTTTTCCCAGAGATGAATTGGAATCCTACATTTATTCGGTCCCCAAAAAGGGCAAGGCCGTTCTTCTATCGAATTGATTTTATTTGGCTAGTTCCTATTATTGGTGCATGTGGCTATTTCTTTTATCCATTCGGGTTATTGTCATTGCTATTAATTCCATTAACGATATTACTTGGTGTATGGCAACATAAAACAGCGGGTTATCAAATTGAAGGTAAGCAACTGGCTATGCAGTATCGTGTATTTAGCCGTATTACATTGATAATGGAGAAAAAACGAATACAATCTATTGGAAGCACGCAATCGTACTTTCAAAAAAGAAAGAATGTTATGTCTATGAAAGCAACAGTAATGTCTGGAGCAACTGGTACAACGGGAAGTGTATCGAGCCTAGATCAACAAGATGCCGAAGCGATTCTAACTTGGTATGAACACTGATTAATTAATAAGCTAATTCTTTCATTTTTTGGGAGAGTTAGCTTTTTTAACTATAAAAAAATGGAAATGCTGTTTATAATAAAATAAATAGAACAAAAGGGGTGGGGACTTTGTTTAAATATGACATTAGTGAAAGCGCTTATTTGAAGCTATTGGATTTGAGTGATGTAGATGAATTGTTTGCTTTGACTGACCGTTCAAGGGATACATTACGTGAATGGTTGCCTTTTGTAGATAGTGTTAAAACAGTGGAAGATACGGAGCAATTCGTAAAAAAGGCTATGCAACAGTATGCTGATAACAATGGCATCCAAACAGGGATTTACTATGATGGAAAGCTTGCAGGTGTGATTGGGTATCATCAAATCAACTGGCAACATAAATGGACAAGCATTGGTTACTGGTTAGGTAATGAGTTCGTGGGCAAGGGTCTCGTGACAAATTCAGTGAAAGCATTAATTGATTATGCCTTTAATTATTTGAAATTAAATCGTATTGAAGTACGTGTAGCAGTAGGGAATATTCGTAGCCGTACAATTCCAAAAGTATTGGGCTTTCACGAAGAAGGACGTTTAAGGGATGCGGAGTGGCTTTATGATCATCATGTTGACCAAGTTGTTTATGGATTAACAGCAGCCGAATGGAAAAAAATTAAGATGGCAAATGAGGCTACAGTGGTTTTATAGTAAGTGTCAATTTAGCGAAAAAAAGAGCAGCTCGTCGTGAGGCTGCTCCTTTTTAAAATATTATGGTTTACCCGCCATCTTTTGTTTACGCCAGCTTAAAATTCTTTTTGGATGTAAATAGATAAGTCCAAGAATGAATCCTGTTACTAAACCGCCTAAATGTGCATAGACATTCACGTTTGGTTGAAGAAAAGTCATGATGACACTGATGACGATGATTGGTAAAATGAGCTTACGAAGCATTGGCATTGTACGACGAGTATAGTAAACTAATGCCCCAAAAGCACCAAAAATTCCAAAAATAGCCCCACTTGCGCCAAGACTCGCATAACTACTATCATAGAAAATATAGGTTGCCATGTTGCCTACAATACCTGATACTAAATAAATTGTAATAAAGCGTGCTTTGCCTGCGATTTTTTCTAGCTCTGGTCCAAAGAGATATAATGAAAACATATTAAAAAACATATGCATAAATCCTGCATGTAAAAACATTGCAGAAAAGACACGCCACCATTCACCACTTTGAACCAGGAAATTTGCTTGGATTCCGTAATTCCACAAAAGTGTCCCTATGCCGGGTAAAAGAGACAATACATAGAGAATTAGATTTACTGCTATTAACGTTGAAACAATAGGGTAATACTTTGTATATTGCTTAAAATTTTCCGTTCTACTAAACATGGCTCCACCTCAATTTACAATTATTATACATGCCTTTTTGGAAATAGGTAAAGGAGAAGGTCACATGATTAAAGGAATTGGTCTCGATATTGTAGAAATAGACCGTATTGCAAAAGCCATGAAACGTACAGATAAATTTAAAGACCGCATTTTAACTACAAGAGAGAAAAAAATATTTGCCGGCTATACAGAAACTCGTAAAATAGAATTTTTGGCAGGGCGATTTGCTGCTAAAGAAGCATTTTCGAAAGCGATGGGAACTGGCATTGGAGAACAATGTAAGCTTCATGATATGGAGATACTAAGAGGAGAGGCTGGGAATCCTGTATTATATTTTAAGGAAGAGCTTGTCAATGGATTTGTTAGTATTACTCATTCCAAGCAATATGCAGCTGCTCAAGTAATATTATTAGAATAATGCTTAACTTGTCTAAAAGGTTGGCTTGTAAATTTAAATATATTGCCCTTTCTTCAAATGACATAACTGACAAATACGGTTCATATATTGTCGTAGTGGATTTGAAAGAAGAAAGGGTGAAAGCGTGGGCAACCGTATAGTTAAATGGCTCGTCTTACTTTGTACGATATTACTTCTGTCGGCATGTGGTGCAGCCTCACAGGAAAAAGTGTTAAAGAAAGTGAATGGTAAATGGGCAGAGACAAATGGCTATGAGTTAAATGCAACGATGGAGATTAAATCTGGCGGGGAGCCAAGAAATTATGATGTTACAGTATGGCATACAAAACCTGATTTCTATCGTGTAGAAGTAATGGAAAGTGGTAAAGATGTTTCGCAAATGATTGTGCGTAATGCTGATGGCGTTTTTGTTGTAACACCGACATTAAACAAAATGTATAAATTCCAAAGCGATTGGCCAAAGAAAAATAGTCAGGCATATTTAATTGGAGCTCTAGCAGAAGATTTAGCGGAAGATAAAAATCTTGTCATGAAAGAAGAAGAAAAAGCATATATATTTGAAGCGGCTACTAGAAATAGCTATAAAAATAGTATGCCACATCAGGTAATTACAGTAGATAAGAAAACTTTATTGCCAACCTCTGTAGTCATTATGAATGATGTAAAAGAAGAACAAATTCGAATTACATTTAAGAAAATTAAATTAGGTGTGCAACATGCTGCAAAAGAGTATGCTGTTGAGCAATTTACAGATAAAGATAGCACTAAAGGTGAACAAGCTACACCAGCTGACAAAGAGGGGCAAGAAGAAAAAGACGACAAAGAAGCAGTTGGTGCAGAGGTAGAATATCAAGAATTCCAAACAAGCTATCCTGTAGTAAACTGGGCACAATTGGCTAATGAAAAAGTTGTGCAGGAAGGCGGAATGGAACGTGTTATCTTAACATTCGATGGGGAAAAGGCATTTACAGTCATGCAGCAACCTGTAACCAAAGAAAACACGATGTTACCAGTAGCATCACCTGGTGATCCAGTTGACTTAGGCTTTACAATTGGAGCTATTACAGATACATCGGTTAGTTGGGAAAAAGACGGTGTTGAATTCTTTGTAGCTTCAAGTAAATTAACGCGAGAAGAAATGATTGAAGTGGCGACGTCTATGACGATAGGTAGTATGAAGTAACTTTTCTAGCTACAGCTTTCTTGAATAGGAAAGCTGTAGCTTATTGACAATAACAAATAGCTCCCAACTGTTTAGAAAATGTTAAGTTAATTCCTTTAAAGTGAGGGTTCAAACAAATAGAAAGTTTGAATGTACAAGTAGTAGAAAAATGAAATGTATGTAATACATAATGTTTTAATTAAAAATAAAGAGGGTATTCTTATGAAGACACAGCAGTATTTTCGACCAACCAAAGCTATGATAGACTTACAAGCTATCCATCAAAACGTTAAAAATTTAAAAGAGTTTTTACAACCTAATGTTCAAATTATTGCTGTAGTAAAGGCAAATGCGTACGGTCATGGAGATGTAGCTGTTGCACAGGCAGCTCTTGAGGCTGGTGCCACAATACTTGCGGTGGCAACACCCGATGAAGCATTACATATTCGAGCACATTTTGAAGAACCAGACATACTAATATTAGGTGCATCTCCAATTTCATTTGCTCCTTATGCAGCACAACAACGTATTATTCTTACAGCGTTTGCTGTTGATTGGATTCAGCAAGCAGCGCCTCTTTTAGCGAATGAAACACTTCCTTTACGGTTACATATTAAAGTAGATAGTGGGATGGGGAGAATAGGCATTCGCTCAGAGCGAGAATTATTAGAGATATACCAAACAATACAGTCTACGGATCATGTGGAACTAGATGGACTATTTACTCACTTTGCGACAGCAGATGATGAAGATACAACACATTTTAATCAGCAAGTACAGTTTTTTGAAAACTGTTTATCAGTAATGCCGTTTAAACCAAGACTTGTCCATGCATCTAATACAGCAGCATCCTTAGTAAAGGACCCACACTTACAATATGATGCTGTTAGATATGGAATTTCAATGTATGGATTATCACCATCTCCATACGTGGAAAGTATTTTACCATTTCCACTACAGCCTGCGTTCTCACTTGAAAGTGAACTTGTTCATGTGAAACAAATAAAATCAGGAGATTCAGTTGGCTATGGTGCTACGTATGTTGCTCCAACTGATATGTGGATTGGAACGATTCCAATAGGCTATGCGGATGGTGTTATTCGTAAGTTAGGTGGACAAGAGGTATTAGTTGATGGACAAAGAATACCGATTGTTGGACGAATTTGTATGGACCAATGTATGGTTGCGCTACCAAAAGCATATGCTATAGGTGAGAAGGTAACACTCATTGGCCAACAAGGACAGAATATGATTTCCATTAATGAATGGGCAACTAAGCTTGAAACAATTAATTACGAAGTACCATGCATTATAACAGCAAGAGTTCCTAGAATATACTTTTAATTGACCGTCATTAGAAATAGTTTCTTATATGTAGTATTCATTCTCTAAATAGCTTTCAATGTAGTGTAATGAGCAAACATTTCAAAATAAATAATTGAATTTGGATAATAAATTAGCTCTGGAGATCTTATTTCTTTCCCAAACGATAAATGGCTCATAGATGGAAACGCATTGCAATAATAATTATTCAGCATATACCTTCGACAACCAACATATTTTTACAATCTGTACTTCAAATTGTCAGATATTTTGTCATTTCATGTCTTTTCAACAATATCTTTCAATGATAGAATGGGAAGTAATGAAAAAGTGTATGGTTCCGTTGGAGGTGCTTGCTGTGTACGAGAAAACGTTAAGAGAAGCTACAATTGCTGTTCAAGACAGACTATTTCTACAGACAAAGGAAGTAATTGAAGGTGAATCTTTTGTGCGTGTTTTGGCGCGCAAAAATTTAATGCAGGAGCAACCAAATCAAATACGGGAAGCTATGATTAAAGGATATGTTGAAATGTCTCATATTAATTTAATGATTGCGAGTGAATGCTTGCATGCAGAATATGAAGCACAGCATATGGTGGAGCGTCTCGTTAGCGGGGGATGACACTTTGAATGTAAAACGTGGTGACGTTTTTTTTGCAGACTTATCACCGGTAATAGGTTCTGAACAAGGAGGCACTAGACCGGTGCTGATTATTCAAAATGATATTGGCAATCGATTTAGTCCGACTGTCATCATCGCAGCTATCACTGCACAGATTCAAAAAGCAAAGTTACCGACACACGTTGAAATCAATGCTGAAAAGTATGGTTTTGAACGTGATTCGGTTATTTTGCTAGAACAGGTGCGTACAATTGATAAGTCAAGATTGACAGATCGTATTACGCAACTTGATCATGCTGTGATGGAAAAAGTCGATGGTGCGCTGATGATTAGTTTAGGTCTAGTTAAATTTTGATATACATATGTGTATAGAAGCATCGAGATTATGATATCTCGATGCTTTTTTTGTACTATATCCTCAAATACTTCTTTACCATAATTTGAATTTACTATTTATAAATGGTACAAAAAGCTTTAAGATATACTAAAGATTTTTTAAAAAATAGATTTTTGAAAAAATTCTTAAAAGGTATATGAAAATTTACATAGAATATTTCCTTTATAGAGGCTATAAGTTTAAATTAGGTCAAGCAGGTCGAACTAAAGTGTAAGAGTATATCTCCGTGAGGAAATGGAGGGACGGCAGTGACATGTAAGTCTTCGGTTGAAATTATTACAGAGTGGGATATTGTTGCAGCAAGACAACTGGGGCGCAATGAAGCAAAAGCACTTGGATTTGACACTGTTGATCAAGCTCGCATAACCACAGCGATTAGTGAATTAGCGCGAAATATATATTTATATGCAAGTATAGGCATGATTCAAATTGAAAGGGTTGAGACAATTACTGAAAAGAAAATAGTTGTTGTAGCTTCCGATCAAGGACCGGGTATTAAAGATGTCCGCAAAGTTATGGAGGATGGTTATTCTACTTCTGGAGGGTTAGGTGCTGGTTTACCAGGCGTTAAGCGATTGATGGACAGCTTAGATATTCATTCTGTGATTGGGGTGGGTACAACAATAAGGGCGGAAAAAAGCTTGCGTTAGGACGTGAAGAAATTGAAACAATTAGAATCTCAGTATACCAAGATATTATCAGATTATATGGTCAATCAAACTGAAAAGAATTTATATATCGCTCAAAATTTCACACGTCAGTTAATACAAAAAAGTATATCCCCAGAGGATGTTGTTAGTATTCATAAAAATGCTGTTGAGCAAATATTTCCTGATCAAATGAGTGAAGCTCAGCCGGCATATGATTTTCTTATTGAAGTAATGGTTCATTATGGTATGGCGCATAGAGAACATCAAAGCTTACTTCAAAAACAAGCTGAATATGAGATGGAAATGAACATTGCGACAAACATTCAAAAAACTTTATTGAAAACATATGTACCGCAGCTACAAAGTATTGATATAGGAAAGATTTCTGTTCCTATTCGTAAAATGAATGGAGATTATGTACATTTTTTTCATGATGGAGAAGACTATTTAAGTGTGGCTGTGACAGATGTTGTGGGTAAGGGAGTTCCTGCTGCTTTATGTATGTCGATGGTGAAATATGGACTTGAAACATTGGCATATGCATATAAAGATCCTTCCTATGTTTTAGAAGTCATCAATAGGGTAATTGAAAAAGGTGTGGATGATAGTATGTTTGTATCTATGTTTTATGGATGCCTAAATGTAAAGCAGAACATCTTTTCCTATGCTTCCGCAGGTCATGAGCCAGCCTTACATTATAGAGCAAAGGTTGATCAATTCTTTCCTGTAGAAGCTAAAGGCTTATTACTTGGTGTACTGCCTGAAACAAGCTATTCGTTCCATGAAATTGTTTTAGAAGAAAATGATATGATTATTATGATGACCGATGGGGTGACAGAATTTAGAGCACAGAATGACTTAAATTCCCGGGAAGTTATCACAGCTTTAATTAAAGCAAATAGACATTTAACAGCTCAACAATTGTGCCAACTGCTTTATAAGGAAATAGAAAAAGTGCAGAATTTTAAACTATCTGATGATTTTACTGTAGTTATTTTAAAAAAGTAGGTTTACGTTTCAATTGATCTGGGTATAGAAAATAGTCTAACAAATATGGTGGAGGTGTGCTATATGGACGTAACAATACATTTTAAAGAAATTAATCATAAATTATTTGGCTTTGTTGAGGGTGAAATTGACACATTTACTGCATCTGGATTACGAGAGGAATTAGAAGCTGTAAAGATTACAGAAGGATTAGAAATTGAACTTGATTTATCAAAGGTAAATTATATGGATAGTACAGGTCTTGGGATTTTTGTTGCTTTTTATAAAAGAGCATTACGTGAAAATGGCAAAGTAAAGCTGGTTGGTTTATCGAATAGATTACAACGATTGTTTGAAATTACTGGGCTAAGTGATTTGATGGATATCGAAACTGATAAAAAGGTGGAATTAAGATAATGAAGGAATTTGACTATATTGAAATTAGAGTTCCTGCTAAACCGCAATATGTCAGTGTTATTCGGTTAACTGTCTCAGGCTTAGCTAGTAGGATTGGCTTTAATTATGATGATATCGAAGACTTAAAAATTGCAGCAAGTGAGGCTGTGACAAATGTTGTGCACCATGCTTATAAAGACGAAGAAGAAGGTGAAATTGTCATTGGGTGTGCGTTGTATGACAATAAGATGGAAATGATGATTGCGGATTATGGCAATAGCTTTAATTTTGAAGAAATCAAGTCTAAGATTGGACCGTATCATCCTGAGGAAAGTATTGCAGGGCTAAGAGAAGGTGGTTTGGGACTTTATTTAATGGAAACTTTGATGGATGAGGTGATGATCAATAACGATGGTGGCGTAACTGTCTTCATGACAAAGTATGTCACTAGGGAGCAGGTGGAAAAAAATGTCGAAAGAATCACTACATAAATCTTCATCAAAGGAAGATGTACTAAAGTGGATTGAATTGTACCAGTCAACGGAGGATGATGAAGCACAAACCAACTTAGTGATTCATTATCGATATCTAGTTGAGTCAATAGCTCGTAAATATTCGAATGGTAAATCTTATTATGATGATATTGTTCAAGTAGGGATGCTAGGATTGTTAGGTGCAATCAGACGTTTTGATCCAAATGTTGGTCGAAGTTTTGAAGCATTTGCCGTGCCGACAATAGTTGGAGAAATTAAGCGTTTTTTACGTGATAAAACATGGGATGTTCATGTGCCTAGACGGATAAAAGAAATTGGACCGAGAATCAAAGTAACGGTGGAGGCGCTGACAATTGAACTGCAGCGTTCTCCATCCATTAAAGATATTGCTGAACGATTAGAAGTAGCAGAGGAAGAGGTATTAGAAGCTATGGAGATGAGCCGTAGTTATCAGGCTCTTTCTATGGATCATTCGATAGAGTCAGATTCAGATGGTAGTACAGTCACGTTATTTGATATTTTGGGTAGAGAAGACGATGGCTATGAAATGACCAATAAACGAATGATTGTTTCAGATGCAATGGTTGTGTTGAATGAGAGAGAAAAACAAATTATTCAGCTTACATATTTAGAGCAACTTAGTCAAAAAGAAGCTGGAGAACGATTAGGAATTTCTCAAATGCATGTATCTAGAATACAAAGGAAAGCAATAAAGAAATTACAAGAGGCTATTCTAGCAAGTGGCGGTGTTTCGCTCTAAGCTTGACAGTTCAAATGTATTAAATGAATGAAAATAGTTTACTCATAGTCGTCTGAGTAGACTATTTTTTTGCATTTTTAGTAAAGTGTAATGGTAAAATGAAAAGAAAAAGGTAGTGATGATGTGGAACAAAAACAGATGTTACAGCTCATTGCAAAGGATGTAGCAGTCAAACCAGGGCAAGCAGATGCTGTTATTAAATTATTAGAAGAGGGAAATACGGTACCATTTATTGCACGTTATCGAAAAGAAGTTACTGGCTCTCTCGATGAGGTGCAAATTAAAGCTGTAGAGGATCGTTATCACTACATACAGCAACTTGAACAACGTAAAGAAGAGGTTATTCGATTAATTCAAGAGCAAGAAAAACTTACTCCAGAATTAGAAAAATCCATTCTTTCTGCAACAGTCTTACAACGTGTAGAAGATTTATATAGACCCTATAAGCAAAAACGACGTACAAAGGCAACGATTGCAAAAGAAAAAGGATTAGAACCTCTTGCAGATCTTCTATTAGCATATAGTAATGACACATTAGAGCAATTAGCAATTGGTTTTGTGGATAATGTACAAGTTGCTAATACCGAGGAAGCGCTAATGGGAGCACGAGATATTTTAGCAGAACGTTTTGCTGACGATGCCGCTATCCGTGAAAAAATTCGTGCCTATTCATGGAAAGATGGCGTACTTGTCACACATGTAAAAAATGCAGAAATCGATGAGAAAAATGTTTTTGAAATGTATTACGAGTATGAGGAGCCTGTTAGTCGCATTGTTCCACATCGTATCTTAGCGGTAAACCGAGGGGAAAAAGAAGAAGTTCTAAAAGTTTCAATTCATGTACCCGTGGAACGAGTATTAATGATTATGTGGAAGGAATGGATACCTGCAACTGGCTCGTCTCCTGCTATTGCAGAAGTGAAACTGGCGATCGAGGATTCGTACAAACGTTTAATTCAGCCTTCCATTGAAAGAGAATTACGAAACGAGCTAACAGATAAAGCTGAGACACAGGCTATTCATATTTTCTCTGAAAATTTACGTAATCTATTACTACAGCCACCTATGAAAGGTAAATATGTACTGGGGGTTGATCCGGCTTACCGTACAGGTTGTAAGCTTGCCGTTGTGGATGAGACTGGGAAAATGCTTGAGGTTACAGCTATTTACCCACACCCTCCTAAACCAGATGTGGCAAAATCAAAAGCTGCTGTAAAAGGAATTTTAGCCAAATATCCAATAAGTATAATTGCAATCGGTAACGGAACAGCATCCCGTGAAACAGAACAGTTTATTGCTGATGTGTTGAATGAGCTTACTACTGACGTAGCTTATGTTATTGTCAACGAAGCAGGAGCATCTGTATACTCCGCTTCTGATGTTGCACGTGCAGAATTCCCTGATTTACAAGTTGAGCAACGCAGTGCTGTCTCCATTGCACGCCGCTTACAGGATCCTTTATCGGAGTTAGTGAAAATTGAACCTAAAGCGGTTGGGGTAGGTCAGTATCAGCATGATGTATCTCAGAAAAAATTGAATGAATCACTAACTTTTATAGTAGAAACAGCTGTTAACCAAGTAGGGGTGGATGTAAATACTGCTTCCTCTTCTCTCTTACAATACGTTTCTGGTTTATCAAAAACGGTTGCTGAGAATATCGTGAAGATGCGAGAAGAAAATGGTCAATTTACAACCCGTGCGCAATTAAAGAAGATTCCAAGGCTGGGTGCTAAAACTTATGAACAAGCTATTGGTTTTTTACGTGTTCCTGAAGCAAAAAATTTATTTGATGCTACAGGTATTCACCCTGAGAGCTACAATCTTGCTGAACAAATATTAGCAGAGGCACAAATTGATAAAAAAGAGTTAGGAACACAGAAAGCAGAAGAAGCAATTGCAACCTTAGATATTAAAAATTTAAGTGATGTACTTAGCGTAGGTGTTGTGACGATTCAAGATATTG
This sequence comes from Lysinibacillus cavernae, assembly GCF_009724685.1. GTDB lineage: Bacteria > Bacillota > Bacilli > Bacillales_A > Planococcaceae > Lysinibacillus > Lysinibacillus cavernae. The sequence continues at coordinate 1,902 of NZ_WMEF01000010.1, read as the reverse complement.
TGGATACTTTAATGAAACCAAGTCGTGACCCACGAGATGCCTTCCCACAACCTTTGCTTAAAACCGATGTATTAAAAATGGAAGATTTAAAAGTAGGTATGGAACTCCAGGGAACAGTTAGAAATGTAGTAGATTTCGGAGCATTTGTTGATGTTGGTGTGAAACAAGACGGGCTTGTGCATATTTCTAAATTACAAAATAAACGTATTAAACATCCATTAGAAGTTGTTGCGCTAGGCGATATTGTAACTGTATGGGTAGAACAAATAGATGTAAATAAAGGACGTATTTCTTTAACGATGCTTCCACCTAAAAATCAAACATTAGATTAAGTAATAAATTTTTACCACACTGTCTATACTACGCAGTGTGGTATTCTTGTTGTTAGAGGTGATTAGTATGGACAATGAGGAATTACAACAGCTTGTTCTTCGCTTATCTTTAGAAAGCTTTCAAAAACCTTTTCAGCATCAAGCCTACTTTAATGGTAGATTACGTTCAACTGGCGGACGTTATCTTTTACAATCTCACAATATAGAGATTAATCCCAAAGCCTATGAGTTATATGGCTTTAGAGAAATCGAAGGTATAGTTTTGCATGAGTTATGCCATTATCATTTACATATCGAAGGTAAAGGGTATCAACACCGAGATAAGGATTTTCGAGAATTATTAAGAAAAGTAAATGCACCTCGATTTTGCTCGATTTTACAATCCCCTAAAGTCACAACAAAAAGACGCCACCGCCGTTATACTTATACTTGTGTCAATTGCCTACAATTATATAAACGAAAAATAAAGATGAATGTTGAAAAGTATTGCTGTAGTAAGTGTCTGGGGAAGTTAAAGTTATTGGAGTAAAAAAAATAAAAAAATAGTTGACGTTTTATTGAGTTGTCCCTATAATAGTAAAAGTCGACAAGATAACGACGACAATATAACACATGTTATTCCGAAGTAGCTCAGTTGGTAGTAGCACCTGACTGTTAATCAGGTTGTCGCAGGTTCGAGTCCTGCCTTCGGAGCCATGGCCCCTTGGTCAAGTGGTTAAGACACCGCCCTTTCACGGCGGTAACACGGGTTCGAATCCCGTAGGGGTCATTTCTTTAAATTTTAATTTTCAATAATATTGGTCCCGTGGTGTAGCGGTTAACATGCCTGCCTGTCACGCAGGAGATCGCCGGTTCGATCCCGGTCGGGACCGCCACTTATTGGGGTATAGCCAAGCGGTAAGGCAACGGATTTTGATTCCGTCATGCCTAGGTTCGAATCCTAGTACCCCAGCCATTCATTTCTTAATTTGAGCCATTAGCTCAGTTGGTAGAGCATCTGACTTTTAATCAGAGGGTCGAAGGTTCGAGTCCTTCATGGCTCATCTTGTTTTAAGAAAAAAGGTTGACTTTTTAGATTATCATAGTATAATGAAAAAGTTACTGATTGAAGCGGTCGTGGCGGAATGGCAGACGCGCTAGGTTGAGGGCCTAGTGGGGGCAACCCCGTGGAGGTTCAAATCCTCTCGGCCGCACCAAGTCAAAAAAATTTATATGCGCCCGTAGCTCAATTGGATAGAGCGTCTGACTACGGATCAGAAGGTTGTGGGTTCGACTCCTGCCGGGCGCGCCAATTCAAATATATTCGCGGGTGTAGTTTAATGGTAAAACCTCAGCCTTCCAAGCTGATGTCGTGAGTTCGATTCTCATCACCCGCTCCAAAAAAAGTGTTGACAGCCTTTTGGTTGTATGATATTATGAAATAGTTGTCTGAAAGGACAACATTATGAACCTTGAAAACTGAACAAGCAAAACGTAATCAATAAAGTTTTTAGTAACTAGCTTCGCTAGTGAACGAAACAAAATTTTGGACATCAAAATTGATGCCAGCAAAACAATTTGAGCTAATCAA